>NZ_JAGTTN010000002.1 GCF_020682705.1 Microbacterium allomyrinae | reverse complement strand
ACCGTCGCGCAGCTGCCGGCATGGCTCGCCAACTCGATCGGTTTCGTCGACCTCAGCGACGGCACCGCTCAGGTCACCAGCAAGCTCAAGGTCGACGTCGACTTCGGCCTCGACTCCGGCGAGTTGGTCGGCTACGACCGCCGCGCCGCGATCGTGCGGCAGTCCCCGCAGATCCGCCTCGAGGCCGTCGACATCGCGCACGGCGCGATCGACCTCGGCTTCTTCGCCTACGGCGGGCAGCTGATCCAGGACGACCGCGCGATCCAGAAGCGCCAGGTCGACGTCGACTGACCCCCCGGCCGGGTCGGGGCTGAGGTCCCAGCTCGCCCCGACCCGGCGCCCACCCTCGAGCGGAAGATGCCGCAATGCCCGATCTCGCATGGCTCACCCCGGACACGGCTAAGTCGCAGCTGAACATCGTCGTGACGCAGCTCGGCCTCGACGTCGCGCGCGAGGAATGCCTGACCAAGCGCGGCCTGGCGATCGCCACCACCATGCCGCCCTCGACATCGTTCGCGGTCGGTGTGGTCTACCAGGCTCTCGCGAACAAGCAGGCGGCATCCGCCAACAGCAACGACGAGATGGGCGGCGAGAACAGCGTGCGGCTGTACCCGTTCGATCGGAAGATCATGGCGATGCTCATCGTGCCCGACGTGGACGATGACGACCCCGAGCATGACCACAGCCGCGTGCGGTCACTGATCGGCTGAGCATGAGTGCACGCAGCGAACTGAAGCAGCTGATCGAGGCGCAGACGCCGCCGGCGACGTGGGAGATCTACGACTGGCCGACCCGGCTGCGCACGTTCGACGATGCCGGCAAGCCCGTCGCGATCGTCATCGAACAGCGCACCGTCGCGGCATCTCGGTTCTCGGCCGACGAGAACAGCATCCCGCTCGAGGTGGGGCTGCTGCTGTGGGTCGTCGTCGACGCCGCCCGCGGCGACGAGCTGCGCGACGTGGAAGACGACCTCGAAGCCGCGCTCGAGCAGATGATCCGCATCCTCGAAGCCGCAGGCCTGCCCGACCACGTCTGGGACGGCAACGCCGTCCGCGACGAGTACGACGACCAGAAACCCGCCTACCAGATCACCATCAGCGCTACCGGCGCCCTCACCCCTACGGAGGAATGACATGACTGTTCCCGCCAACACCGCCAAGCGCACCAAGCGCTGGAAGCTCAAGATCGGCGCCGACGAGTACCAGGGCCACACGTCCGCGATCGCCATCAACCCGAACCCCGTCACCTGGCAGGGCGGCGACGACAACACGCTCACCGACGACGGCGACGTGCAGGTGCAGCTCACCGTCGCGCAAGACACCGCGAACGCCGCCTCGCTGTACCGGCTCTGCCACGACAACCCCGGCCAGGCCGCGGTGCTCGAGGTGTTCCCCCACTACGACGACGAGTTCAGCGTGACGGTCAACACCGTGCTGGTGCGCCCGCCGCTCAACCTCGCCCGCGCCGCGCAGATCCCCGAGGTGCAGATCACGCTCACCGGCTCGTACCTCACCGCACCCGAAATCCCCTGACCCGGAGACGACCGCCCGTGATCGACGTCACGCAATCGCGCGAGATCCAAGCGACGATCTACGCGCTGCGACTGGCCCGCCGCGACATTCGCCTGAACATCAACAAGCGAGCGCGCGCCCAGATCAAGCCCCTGTGGCAGCGCGAGGTCGCGTCGCGTGCGCGCAGCCGGCGGGCGCAGCGCGTGATCGCGGGCGGTGTCGGCGCGTCCCTGACGGATCGCGGTGTCAGGCTGCGCGCGGCAACCTCGAGCCGGCCCCTGCGCGGCGGCCTGGTGCCCGCCGAACAGTGGATGGGTGACGAGTTCGGCGCGCGCACCCAGCGCATCCAGGTGCGCCAGAGATCCGGCAAGGGCCGCGTATACACCCGCCCGCTCACGATCAACCGCCAGTTTCCCGGTCGCACGCACCACGGCATGGTCGCGTTCGACGCGGCCAGCGCGACCGGCAGACGCCTGGTCGCGCTGTGGGTCGCTCAGGTGGTCGAAGATCTCGGCAACGTCGAGAACGTCGAGGTGGTCGGCTGATGCCCATCCAGATCGACTTTCTCTCGAACACGTCCAAGCTCGAGCGCGGCACCGAGAACGTCGAACGCGGCCTCGACGGCGTCGCCGACAGTCTCGACGACGTCGCCCGCGAAGGCGACCGGTCGCTCGGCCGGCTCGAGCGCAGCTTCAAAGACGTGTCCGACGCGGCGAAGGACACCTCGAAACAAACCTCTGACGTCGGCGACGTCGGCAGCCGTGGGTTCCGCAAGCTCGGCGACGCCGGCTCGGAAGTATCCGGCGAGCTGCGCCAGAACCTCGGCGAGACGTTCAGCTCGTTCCGCGGCGAGCTATCCGACCTGCCCCAGATCGCGCAGGACACCCTCGGCGGTCTGGCCGGCGCCGGCGCCCTCGGCGGCATCGCCGGCCTAGCCGCGACCGCGGCCGGCGCCGCCGGCCTCGGCCTCATCACCGCCGAGCTGCAACGGCAGCAGGAGGAAGCCGACCGGCTGCGCGAGCGGATCGGCGGCATGTACCAGGCCGCAGCGGAGGATGGCCGCGCCTACCTGGACACCGCGCAGCTGATCGGCGAAGCCAACTCCGTCATGTTCGACCCCGACCGAGCCAACGAGTGGAAGCAGATCCAGACCGACGCCAAGGACCTCGGCCTCGAGGTCTCCCGCGTGATCGCCGCCAACGCCGGCGACACAGAGGCTCAGGCGGAGGTTCAATCCCGGATCAATGCGCTGATTGACGAGGAACGAGGCAAGCGCGAGGAGCTCGGCGCGTTCCTCGGCGGCCAGAACGCGAACCAGGAAGAGGTGCGCCTGGGAGGTATCGCCGACCGCTGGGCTGAGATCGGCCGAATCACCGAGGATAACGCAGCCAAGGCGAAGAATGCGCAGGACGTCACCGACCGCTACTTGCGCAACATGCTGGAGCAAGCCGGCGAGGCGACCTACCAGGTCGATGAGCTGGGCAACCGACTTATCACGCTGCCCGATGGCGAACAGATCGTCATCGACGCCGAGACGGGCCAGGCGCATCAGGATCTCGACCGCTTCCAGGGCGCACTCGATGAGACCCCCGCGCACATCACGACGACTGCCCATGTGCTCGCCGACACCACCGGACTCACGCGCGCGATCGACAGCATCAATGGCCGCACGATCTACGTGAAGGTCAACGCGCAGGGCCAGCGCGAGGGGAGGCCGTTCGAGTGAGCACCACGACGATCACCTACGACGGCGGGCCGACGCTCAGCCCGCTCAAGGCGCTGGTCAGCAGCTACAGCGCCGAGGCCGAATCCCGCACGGTCGCGCACTCGATCCTCGACGGCGACGACGTCTACACGCTGCGCCCCGCGGGCGCCGATGTGCTCACGCTCGAGCTGCTGTTCGCCGACGAGATCGGCGCGCGTGACTGCCACCGCGCCCACAAGCTCCCGGCCGAGTTCACGATCGCGGACGACACCCGCGAGCTGCTGAATCTTCGATACGTCGTCACCGGCCGGATTCGGGTGCACCTGGACCCTGAAACGCGCCGGCGCTGGCTGTGCATCGTCCCGATCACGGAGGTGTCGTGATGGCCGTGCTCAGCGAGCACCGCACGAAGATCACGCTGGATCTCGACCCGCCGATGCAGCTCGAGGTGAACACGCAGCAGCTGACGATGGACCTCGAGTGGGTACCGTTCATCCAGGCCACTCTCTCGTGCGCGCTCGGCGACGGCGCGATCGCCGATGTCGACCCGCTCGCCGACGACATCTGGGCAACCCTCACCGTCCGCAAGCTGCTCGGCCGCGTCGACCGACTCGGCGACCTCACCCGCAAGTACCGGGGCAAGACGCTCGGCGATGTCACGGCCGATTTCGCCGGCGGCACGCTCACCGACGTCACCCTCGCGGTCTATCACGACTACACCGAGCCGGGGCACCCGATGCGGTCACAGGACCGGGACTTCCGGCTGATGCTGCGCGACCAGACCGTGGACCGCAAAGCCGGCACCGTGGCGCTGTCGCTCGCGAGCGGCGAGGCGCGACTGTTCGATGATGCCTGGACCGCCGCCGAGTACACCATCCCCGGCGCGACGATCCGGGACTGTCTCGAGTGGGTGCTGGCCCGCAGCGGGTTCACGCTCACGACCGTGGCCGGCGAGGCACCCGTGCTGCCGTCGTGGGTGCTCGGCGATACCCGCATCTGGCAGCCCGGACAGACCGCGTGGGAGGTGTTGCAGCAGATGGCCCGCTCCCGCAACTACCTGATGTACTGCGACGAGGACGGCCACTTCCACGCGAACTACTCACGAGGCACCCCATACACGCGCACGCTGCGCTCGGCGGGCGCCTCACGTTCGGTCGTGAACGCTGTGGAGAAGCGCAGCCGCGACGACGGCTGGTACACGGCCGTGCAGGTCGTGTTCACCCGCGCCGGCGTCACCACACGCGGTTTCGCGACCACACCGGGCGAGCCGGTCAAGATCTACACCCGCACCTACCCCGCTGAGTGGGGCGCCCCGAGCGACCCGGACGCGCTGGCCGAGAACATCCGGCAGCAGATCGTCGGCCGCGCGCGCTCGCTCGAGCTGCTCGCGGTATCCGACTACGCCCTGACACCCGGCGACGGCGCCGTGTTCATCAGCCCCCGCGGCAGCCTCGCCGGCAAATGCAGCGCGGTGCAGTGGAACTGGCCGGCCGACGAAATGAGCGTACGCATGAGAGAGGTGGCCTAAATGGCGACAGGACATTACGACGAAGACGGATTCTGGATCTACGGCGAGGACGACCTCGCCGACGAGGGCGCCGGATTCAGCGAGGTACTGAACAAGTCCGCACGCGCAATCCCGGATGCCGTGCATGCCCGAGTCACGACCGAACTCGCTTCCGACCCCACGGTCGCGGCGGCGGCCGCGGCTGCCGTCGACGGCGAGCTGGATGCCAAGAACGTCCCCGAGTTCGAGGTGAATCCCGAAGACGTCTACACCGTGCGATTCGAGAACGGCGAGCCGTTCATCCGCGCCGACGAGACGCGCGGCATCTACTCCAAGGTCACCCTGCAAGACGGCAGCGTGCGCCGCGCCGCGCTCGCGCCCGACGTCGCCGCGGGATTGATCTCCGGTGCAGAGGTGATCGATCTGGACGGCACCGGATGGGCGTTCGCGGTGATGTTCCGCGACCCCGCAACGGGTGCGCTGACCGTCGAGTCGGGCGTGCGCATCGACGGGACGGTCTACCCCGAGAACGAGGGCGGCGGCGGGTCCCCGATCGATGAGACAGGGCCGGCCTGGATGCAATCGGGCGACTCGATGTCGCTCGGCCTCGCGACCCGTATGGCGACCCTCACCGGCGAGGTGTGGATCGACAACGCGATCGGCGGCGAACGATCCTACGACATCGCCGGCCGCACCAGCGCAAACCCGATATGGCTCGCCGTCGACGGCGGCGAGATCCCGGCATCCGGCGCGGTGTTCGTCACCCCGTACTACAACGGCGGCGCAACCGGGTTCACGGCCACCACCACGCTGATGAAGCAGGGCACCAAGAGCGTCAACCCGAGCCGCCTCGCCGGCGTCGAGGGAACGTTCGTGTGGGTGGAGGGTGACGGGCGCTACCGGTTCACGCGCGCGACGGCCGGCGCCGCGGTTCCGGTGCCCTACCGCGAACCTCTCATCACGGCAGCACGCGACACGTACGCCGGCTACAACCAGGTCATCCAGCTCGGCCGTAACAACGTCGCGGACCTCGATCGGGTACTCGAGGACACGCACTCGATGGTGCAGTGGCAGACCGGCGGACGGCGGAAGTTCCTCGTAGTCGGGGTGATGAACGCGACCAACGAGATCGCGGGCTCAGGCACCCATACCGCGGTCGTCGCGCTCAACGCTGCGCTGAAGCGTGAGTACGGGTTCCGGTTCGTGGACGTGCGCCGGAAGTTGATCGATGACGGCCTCGCGATGGCCGGGATCACCCCGACCGGCCCGGACCTCACCGACATCGGCAACGACACGATTCCCACCTCGCTCCGCGCTGCCGGCGACGTGCTGCACCTGAACGACGCGGCAAAAGACGTGCAAGCGCGGATCGTTTACGACCGCATGACACAGATTGGATGGTTCTAAATGTCCGGAATCGGACTGGTCATCGCCCGCGCCGGCGGCGCCGGCGAGGGCGTCACCCTCGAAACGCTCTACGCATCCGACAGCTTCGCCGCGCCGGACGGCCTCGCGAGCGGGCGCACCCTGAACAACGGACTCGGCGGCACCGCCTCGCTCGCGTTCGCCGCGTCGATCGGCGCGGCATGGAACATCACCGGCGGCATGCTCAGCCGCGTCGGCGCCGGCGGCACGGCATCCGTCCTCGGCGTGGCGATGCCGCAGCCCGACTACTCCCTCTACGTGAAAGTCACCTCAATCTCCGTGGGGCTGCTCTCGCTGCTCGCCCGCCGATCCGCGCTCTCCGGCGGCACCGACAGTCGCATCGCACTCAGCGCGGCCGGCGCGATCTCCGGCGCCGCGACCGGCACCTGGGAACCGGGCGACGTGATCGGCTACCGCGTCCGAGGCACACAGATCGAGTGGGTGAAAAACGATCTCGTCATCGCCACGACGACCGCGCTCAACTCGGCCGCCGGCTACGCATCCCTCGCTGTGGGCGCGAATGCCGAATACGCCGTCGACTACCTGCTGATCAAGATCCCCACACCCTGACACACCGAAAGGACCACCCCTCATGCTCTACCCCAACGGCACCACCACCGCCCCGACCGTCAGCAGCAAGTACGGCCCCCGCACCGGCGGTCTGACCAACCATCACGACGGCTGCGACTTCATCGGCTTCGACGGCGTCTACGCGATCGGCGCCGGCCTGGTCACGTTCGCCGGCTGGCTGAACGATGCCGCCGGCTACACCGTCGTCATCGACCACGGCAACGGCATCACGTCGAAGTACATGCACCTGGCCGTCGCGCCGGCCGTCCGCAAGGGCAGCTGGATAGGCGAGGGCGCCAAGCTCGGCCTCATGGGCGCCAGCGGCAACGCGAAGGGCAAGAACCTGCACTTCGAGATCTGGGTCGGCGGGTGGCACACCGACCCGGTCACGTGGCTCGCCGGACGCGTCGGGCAGCTGGTCGTCGACGGCGGGCTCGGCGGGTTCACCATCGCCGCCTGGCAGGCCGACCTGGGCACGCCCGCAGACGGCAAGCTCGATACCCCGTCCGCGTTCGTGCACCGCCTGCAGGAGCGCCTCAACGGCGCCGGCGCGCGCGACTGGGACGGCCGCGAGCTGCTCGTCGACGGCCTCGGCCTGGCGTCCAACATCGGCCGGCGCGTCGGTCGATTCCGCACCGTGCACGCGCTCCAGGTCTACCTCGGCACGCCGGCCGATGGATACCTCGACGCGAACGACTCCGCGACGATCCGTCGCGTGCAGGAGCGTCTGAACGCAGGTTCGTTCTGACGTGAGCGACGCCGTAACCGTGCAGATCGTCGCGGCGGTCAGCGCCGCCGTCGTCGCGACGATCGGCCTGGTCGGCACGGTCCTCACCGTGTTCGGTACCCGCCTGGTCCGGCGGGTGAAAGCCATTCAGGGCCAGGTGCAGAACGACCACGAATCGAACCTGCGCGACGACCTCGACGGGAAGCACGAACAGAACAACAGCATCTTGCTCGCAATCCAGCGAGACATCGCGTGGATCATGCGCCGGCAAGTCGACACCGACAGCCGCCTCGAGCGGCACATCGAAGAAACAGGAGGAACCCATGAGCGACCCCAAACCCCAGACGCGCGAGGAGTACCAGGCCTCACTCGCCGGGAGCTACGACGCCGAACCGCTTACGTACCAGAGCACCCTCGAGGGTGACATCTACGCCGGCGGACCGCCCGCCGAGTTCCTGCCGCTGAACGCGCGCCGGACCCTGTTCCTGGTCGGCATCGCGGCACTGTTCGCCGGCCCGCTGCTCGCCGTGCAGCTGCCCGAGTACGGCGACGCGCTCGTCGTCGGCGGCAACCTACTCGCGGCAGTCGGCCTCGGCACCGCACTCGCCAACCCGACCCGCTGAGCTAACGATCGCAGCGGCCCGCTGCGTCTGCCATACCGTCGATGTCCGCGTTCATCTCGTCGGGTCGATAGCCGTAGCGGGCCATGCAGTCGAGATAGGTCTGGTGCGCCTCGGCGCCTTGCAGCTGCGACAGGATCGCGACCAGAACGCCGATCGCGACTAGCAGCAGCACGCCGATCACCACCAGAAGGACGATCAGCGAGCGAGAACGGCGGGGCGCGACGTCAGACATGCCCGCAAGCCTGTCAGCCGGCAGCTGCCAGCGCCGCGCGGCGCACCGCCTCATCCTCTACTTGCACGTAGATCTGCGTCGTCGTCATGTAGGCGTGGCCCAGCAGCTGCTGCACCGCGGCGATGTCGCGCCCCCCGAGTTGATAGGCGCGTGTGCCGTATCGGTGTCGCAGCTGGTGCGCGGTGACACCCGGCGGCAGTGCATCGCTGATCAGCTCAGACACGCGGCCTGCCGACAGGTGCCCGTGAATCTGTCCAGGGAACAGGTAGCCTCCGGGCTGCGCCTGGATCGCGTGTACGACCTCGAGGGGAACTGGCACCATGCGCATCCGTTCACCCTTGCCTCGCACGATCAGCGAATACCCGACCAGATCCTCGACCAGGTCATCCGTGCGCACCTGGCAGATCTCGACGCATCGCAAGCCGGCGCGCACGGCGAGCAGGACCATGAGCCGCGTCCGCTCGGCCGGCGATCGCAGACCGAGCTTCACCGAGTGCTCGGGAGCTGGCCTCGGTACACCCCGCTTCGGCGTGATCGACGGCATGTGTCGCGCCGGGTTCTCGTCCCATCGGCCGACGACCTGTCCCCATGCGTAGAAGCCTCGGAGAACCTGTCGCAGCGTCCGGCGCGCGGATGCCCCCAGATCGTCGCGCGTCGCGAGGTAGGCGACGAGCTGCTCGAGCGTGACCGGCCACGGCTCATGCTGGGTATCGCGTGCGAACCGCCGCAGATGGTAGCTGTGCTGATAGATCGTTCCCTCTGCTCGGCGTAGGCCTCTGAGCCATCCCAGGTATGCCGAGAGTGGTTCCACCCATGACGGGTGAGTCGGTATTTCGGTCTTCACCCCAGACGGTACGCCGAGGATTGTCGGCCGCATCGTGACGTCGAGCCGTGTGTAACCGCGGGTTACGCGGACGCAGAGGGATTGTCGATGTGCAACAACGCGGGAGATCTCGTCGACGAGGAATCTTTGTCGGCTTCCGACAAGAGTTCGTCGCGCATCTCTCGGCACTCAGCGCACGTGCCGTCCCACTTCTCGTGCCGCTCGATCCAGTATTCCGGCCACTCGTCGCGATCGCCGTTCTCGGGCGATGGATTCCACACGTCGCCGCAGTCGCCGCATCGGTGATCGCCGACGTGCTCGGCCGGCCGATCGCACCAGTGCTCCCACGTCTCGCCGGGATCGATCACGTCATCGCACATCGCCATCAGCGCACCGCCTCGGCGTCGAGCTGCGCGACGATGCCCCAGAACGCGTCAGCGAACTCTGAATCAGTGGGTTCTCGGTTCAAGTCCGAGGGGGTGCACCAAACCAGAAGAGCGGCCCGAGAGGGCCGCTCTTCTGCGTGTGCCGGGGTCTCAGGCGGCGTCGCCGACGAGCACCGCCACGGCTTCTTCCGCGGCATCCGCTTCACGCGTGTCGACCCGCGCGAGCGAGCGCCGGCCGAAGGCGATCGTCGCGGCGGCGATGACGACGGATGCCGCCGCGAACAGATACGGAACGGTCGGGCCGTACAGATGCCACAGCAGCGCCGCAAGCGGGGGAGCGGCGGCGCCTCCGAGGAAGCGGACGGCGGAGTATGCGGACGACGCGACCGACCGGGGAAGGTCGGTGGCCTCCATCACGGACTCGGTGAGCACGGTGTTCATGACGCCCAGCAGCAGGCCGCCGACGATGATGCAGACCACGAGCGCGGCGGCGTCGTCGACGAGGATCCCGGCGACGACGAGGTCGGCGGCCAGGACGGGGAGTGTGACGAGCATCGCCGAGGTGCGGGTCATCCGCCGCAGCATGAGGGGTGCGACCCACACGCTGGTGACGGCCAGCGCGACACCCCAGCCGAAGAAGGTGAGGCCGATGCCGATAGCTCCGAATCCGAGAGGGAACGGCGAGAAGGCCAGCAGGACGAAGAAGCCGATGTTGTAGAACAGGGCGGCGATCGCCAGTACGGCCAGGGACGGGACCCGCAGCGCCTTCAGGGGCGCCGACAGTGCCAGCCGCACCGGCTTCTCGCTCGGTCCGCGCACCAGCACCAGCACGGCGATGAACGCGATCGCCATGAGCGCCACGACGCCGAAGAACGGGCCGCGCCAGCTGATCTCGCCGAGGAAGCCGCCCAAGAGGGGGCCGACCGCGATTCCGAGCCCGAGTGCCGCCTCGTAGAGGACGATGGCTGCGCCCGTGCCGCCGCTCGCGGCCCCCACGATCGTCGCGAGTGCGGTGGAGATGAACAGGGCGTTGCCCAGGCCCCATCCCGCGCGGAATCCGATGATCGCGTCGACGCTGCCGCTCATCGCGCACAGCAGCGCGAACACCACGATGAGTCCGAGTCCGATCAGGAGCGTCGCCTTCGCGCCGATGCGGCTCGAGATCCAGCTCGTCACGAGCATCGCGAGTCCCGTGACGAGCAGGTAGCTGGTGAACAGCAGTTCGGTCTGGACGGGGCTCGCCTCGAGCGATTCGGCGATCGCAGGCAGGATGGGGTCGACCAGCCCGATGCCCATGAATGCCACGACACAGGCGAAAGCCACGGCCCAGACCTGCGCGGGCTGGCGCCACACGGATGCTGCGGCCGGGGCGCTCATCGAACGGCCTCGGTGGCCCGGACCGGGCGCGTGATCGGGCGGGTCAGCACGTCTGCGGTCGTGCGCAGCGCGGTCCATTCCTCGTCGGTGAGGTCATCGAAGTGCGGGGTCAGCGCGGCGGTCAGCTGCGCCAGCCAGGTCTGGAGCGCTTCGAGGCCGAGCGGAGTGGCTTCGACCACCGTCGCACGCGAGTCCGCGGCATCCGCTTCTCTCACGACGAGCCCGAGCTCGCTCATCTGACCGACGAGGCGGGTCATGCCCGGCTGGGTCACGCGGCTCAGTCTCGCGAGCTCGCCGAGGCGGAGCGGTCCGTTGTCGCGCAGGATCGTGAGCGTGCGCCACTGCGCGGCGGGGGTGTCATTTGCCGTCTCGAGCGCAGCGATGCGCGTGAGCGCGTGCGCGGCGACGATCAGGGTCTCGATGTCTTGATCTCGTGTCACGAAATAAACATACCAGCGATATATACCGCCGGTATTGAAGAAGAGGGTGATCGGCGGACGAGCTATCGATTGGTCGCGGCGATACGGGTCGTCAGCTGATGAGCATGCGCGAGAAGCGTGCGGCCGAGCTCCGGCAGGCGCTCCGGCCCGAATCGGAACTCGACGCCGGTGAGACTGAGCGCCCACTGCGGATGCCCTTCCCGGGTGAAGACCGCGGCCCCGAGACCCCAGCTGCCCTCGACGATCAGTCCGGGATTGACCGCGTACCCGCGCTCCTTCGTATCGCGCAGGCGTCCGCGGAGCCGCGCCTCGCCGTGTGACGCGCCCCAGCCTGCGCTCAGTTCGGGGTGCCGCTCGAAGTACGCGTCCACATCGTGGGGAGGCAGGAACGCGAGGATCGCGAGACCCGCCGACGCGACGCCCAGCGGAAACCGCACACCCTCCGACAGCACGAAGGAACGGATCGGAAAGCTGCCCTCCTCGCGCAGCAGGCACACCGTCTCGTCACCCCGACGAACCGAGAGGAAGGCGCTCTCTTCGGTGCGGACCGCGAGCGAGCGCACGATGTCGCGCGCGATGGCGGTGATGTCGTACCGGGAAGCCGCCACCGTTCCCATCAAGTAGAGCTCGGGCCCGGGCATCCAGCGTCCCGTCCTCTCATCCTGATCGACCAGACCCTCGTGACGCAGCGCCGTGAGCAGCCGGTGCACGGTCGGACGCGTGAGCTCGGCTCGCCGGGCGAGGTCGGCGACCGTCGTCCCGTCGTCGCGGGCCGAGGTCACGAGCCGCAGCAACATCGCAGCGCGCGCGACGGACTGCGCTCCCGGTACAGCTCTTCTCGACGGGATGTCCACAATATGGACGCTAGGTGATCCGTGCTCCACATGGCAAGCGTCGTCGCGTCATCCGCCTGGGCGCTCGCACACCATGGTGTTCGGACACCGGAGCGAAGGAGCATGCGTGATCGACAAGACCTGGGACTCTGCGGCGCAGGCCGTGGCAGACATCCCCGACCGCGCTTCGCTGGCGGTGGGAGGATTCGGCCTGTCGGGCAACCCGATCGCCCTCATCGAGGCCCTCCTGGCGCAGGGGACGCGCGACCTGAGCGTCGTCAGCAACAACTGCGGTGTCGATGACTGGGGCCTCGGGATCCTTCTCAACGCCAAGCGCATCCGCAAGATGACGTCGTCGTACGTCGGTGAGAACAAGGAGTTCGAGCGCCAGTTCCTTACCGGCGAACTCGAACTCGAGTTGACCCCGCAGGGCACGCTCGCGGAGAAGTTGCGCGCGGGCGGATCGGGCATCGCCGCGTTCTACACGCAGACCGGCGTCGGAACCCAGGTCGCAGAGGGCGGTCTTCCGCGGCGCTATGACGGAGCCGGCAACATCGCGGTGGCATCTCCCGTGAAAGACGTCCGCACGTTCGAGGTGTCGGGGACGCCGCGCGAGTACGTGCTGGAAGAGGCGATCGTCACCGACTTCTCGCTCGTGCACGCGCTGAAGGGCGACCGTCACGGCAATCTGATCTTCAACAAGGCCGCGCGAAACTTCAATCCGCTCGCCGCGATGGCCGGCCGCATCTGCATCGCCCAGGTCGAGGAACTCGTCGAACCCGGTGAGCTGGATCCCGACGCCATCCACCTCCCCGGCATCTACGTGCACCGCATGGTCGAGGCCGGACGCGACATCGACAAGCGCATCGAGCGCCGGACGGTCACGGATTCCGCGACCGACGCCGCCGCCGTGCCGGAAGGAGCCTGACATGGCGCTCACCCGCAACGAGATGGCGGCCCGGGCCGCGCAGGAGCTCGCCGACGGGGCCTACGTCAACCTCGGCATCGGCCTGCCGACGCTGGTGCCCAACCACGTTCCCGACGGCGTCACCGTCGTGCTGCAGTCCGAGAACGGGATCCTCGGCGTCGGGCCGTATCCGACCGAGGATCGGGTCGATCCGGACCTCATCAACGCCGGCAAGGAGACGGTCACCACGCTTCCCGGGGCGGCCTTCTTCGACTCGGCCACGAGCTTCGGGATGATCCGCGGCGGCAAGATCGACGCCGCCATCCTCGGCGCCATGCAGGTCTCGGCCTCGGGCGACCTCGCGAACTGGATGATCCCCGGAAAGATGGTCAAGGGCCCAGGCGGCGCGATGGACCTCGTTCACGGCGCGGCCAGGGTGATCGTGCTCATGGAGCACGTCGCCCGAGACGGATCGGCGAAGATCGTGAACGACTGCTCGCTGCCGCTGACCGGCAAGGGCGTCGTCGACCGCATCATCACCGATCTCGCGGTGATCGACGTGACGGATGCCGGGCTCGTGCTCGTGGAGCTCGCCCCAGGAGTCACGCTGGACGAGGTGGTCGCCGCGACCGAACCGGAGCTGACCGTCGCCATCGGAGAGAGAATCGAAGCATGAACCACGACGACGTCGTCATCGTCGCAGCCGCGCGTACTCCGCAGGGGCGACTGAAGGGCCAGCTGGCGCCGCTCACCGCGGTGCAGCTGGGAAGCGCCGCGATCCGCGGCGCGCTGGAGAAGGGTGCGATTCCGGCAGCGGCGGTGGACGCCGTGCTGGTCGGCCAAGTGCTCGCCGCCGGGTCGGGGCAGAACGCCGCACGTCAGGCGGCCGTGGGTGCCGGCATCGGATGGGATGTGCACGCAGGCTCCGTCAACAAGGTGTGCCTGTCGGGTCTCACCGCGATCATCGACGGTGCCCGCATGATCGCCGTCGGGGACGCGCGGGTCGTGGTGGCAGCGGGCATGGAGTCGATGACGAGAGCGCCGCACCTGCTCATGGGATCGCGCGACGGCTGGACATACGGCTCGATCGAGGTGCTCGACCACATGGCTTACGACGGGCTGACCGACGCCTATGACCGCGAGAGCATGGGCGCATCGACCGAACGGCACAACACCCGTCTCGAGGTCACCCGCGCGGCGCAGGATGCGGTCGCCGCGCGCTCGCACCAGCGCGCCGCCGCCGCACAGGCTGCGGGAGTGTTCGACGCCGAGATCGTGACGATCGAGATTCCGCAGCGCAAGGGCGACCCGATCCTCGTCATCCGGGACGAGGGCGTCCGGCCCGACACGACCGTCGAGTCGCTCGCGGGGCTGCGCGCGGCGTTCGCCGAAGGCGGCTCGATCACCGCCGGCAACTCGTCGCAGATCTCCGACGGAGCATCCGCCGTGGTGCTCACGAGCCGGTCGCACGCGGACGAGAACGGCTGGCCCGTGCTCGCGGTGGTCGGGGCATCCGGACAGGTCGCCGGCCCCGACAACTCGCTGCACGCACAGCCCGCGCGCGCGATCGAGAAGGCGCTGGCGAAGCAGGGGATCGCGGCATCCGATCTCGACGTCGTGGAGATCAACGAGGCGTTCGGGGCCGTGGTCGCCCGGTCGCAGGTGGAGCTGGGCCTCTCCGACGATGTCGTGAACCCGCACGGCGGGGGCATCGCGATCGGGCATCCGATCGGGGCATCGGGCAACCGCCTGGTCGTGCATGCCGTGCACGAGCTGATCCGCCGCGGCGGCGGCACGGCCGCGGTCGCGCTGTGCGGCGGCGGCGGTCAAGGAGACGCGCTCATCCTGACGCGCTGATCCTGTACGGACCTCACCGCCGAGCTCACTCCGATCGGGTGCGGTCGGGGCCGAGGCGGTAGCGTCGTCGTCGTGACGACGATCTCACGACCGACCGCCGCCGACCGCGCCGAATGGGACACGCTCTGGCAGGCCTACATCACGTTCTACGAGTCGGAAGTGGCGCCCGACGTGTCGGACTCGACATTCGCGCGCATCGTCGCCGACGACGAGCTGCACGGAGCGATCGCGCGAGATGCCGGCGGCCGGGCGATCGGGCTGGTTCACTGGCTGACGCACTCGGCGACCTGGACGACCGGCGTCTACTGCTACCTCGAAGACCTGTTCGTCGACCCCGCCGCCCGCGCCGGAGGGGTGGGGCGCGCACTCATCGCGCACGTGACGGAGTGGGCGAAGGCGAACGGCGCGAGCAAGGTCTACTGGTTGACCGCCTCCGACAACGTCACTGCCCGTGGACTGTACGACCGGGTGGCTGGATCGACGGGATTCGTGCACTACGAGATCACGCTCTGACCGGCTCGGATACCGAGAGCTGCCCGGCGCGTCAGCCGCGCAGATTGCGCTTCAGGAGCTTCTTCTCGCGGCCGTGCACGGGAGAGTCCTCGGCGACGATCGCGCCGCGCGACGCGCGTCGGACGTCCACGATCGCACCGATCGCGAGGGTCAGCGAGATGCCCCAGCTGAGCCATGCGAGCGCGGCGCGCCACGTGAAGGGAGCGTCCTCGCGCATGGATCGCAGCAGTGTCAGTCCACCGGTGATGGCGGTGAGGATGCCGGTGCCGAAGAGGTACTTGCGCATGCCGACACGCTATCGCGGGTGGGCGCCGCGCGTCATGCGTCGGATCGCACGCGCACCATCGTGCTCGTGGCGCGGGGCTCCCGAGCGGGGTGGGCGGCAAGCTAGCCTGAGGAAAGGGGATGCCTCGTCCCCGCCACCGTCAGGAGACTCGTGACCCAGGCAGATCTCGTCGTCGTCGCCAACCGCCTGCCCGTCGACAGGGTGGTCGGCGAAGGCGGCGAGCTGTCATGGCGCCGTTCTCCGGGCGGTCTCGTGACCGCTCTCGAGCCGGTCATGCGCCGCGCAGACGGCGCATGGGTGGGATGGCCCGGGCAGCCCGACATCGATGTCGAGCCGTTCGAGTTCGAAGGCACGTTCCTGGTGCCGGTGCGGCTGAGCGCGGAAGACGTCGAGCTCTACTACGAGGGAATGTCGAACGACACCTTCTGGCCGCTGTATCACGATGTCATCTCGGAACCCCGCTATCGCCGGGTGTGGTGGGACTCGTACGTGAAGGTGAACCGGCGCTTCGCCGAGGCCGCTGCGAAGGCGGCCGCCCCCGGCGCGACGGTGTGGGTGCAGGACTACCAGCTGCAGCTGGTGCCGCAGATGCTGCGGGAGGCGCGCCCCGACCTGACGATCGGCTACTTCCACCACATACCCTTTCCGGCATATGGCTTGTACTCGCAGCTGCCGTGGCGCCGCCAGGTGCTGGAGGGACTGCTCGGCGCCGATGTCATCGGCTTCCAGCGAGTCGCGGACGCCGGCAACTTCGCGCGGGCGGTGCGCCGCCAGCTGCGCTACGACACGAAGGCTTCGGGCATCACGGTGCCCAACCCCGACGGCACCACGCGCCGTGCGCTCGCCAAGGCGTTCCCCATCTCGATCGATGCGCAGTCGTATGTCGAGCTGGCCGAGCGAGACGACGTCAAGGCGCGTGCGAAAGAGATCCGCGAGAGCCTCGGCAACCCGCGCAAGATCCTTCTCGGCGTCGATCGGCTCGACTACACCAAGGGCATCCGCCACCGCATGAAGGCGTTCGGCGAACTGCTCGAAGACGGTCGGATCTCGGTGGAGGATGTGACGCTGGTCCAGGTCGCGAGCCCGAGCCGCGAGCGCGTCGAGGCGTACATGCAGCTTCGAGACGAGATCGAGCTCATGGTCGGTCGCATCAACGGCGACCACGACACGATGGGCCATACCGCGATCCGGTACCTTCACCAGGCCTATCCGCGTGAAGAGATGGTCGCGCTGTTCATGGCCGCCGACGTGATGCTCGTGACGGCGCTTCGCGACGGCATGAACCTCGTCGCGAAGGAGTACGTGGCGGCGCGTGTCGACAATCGCGGGGTGCTCGTGCTCAGCGAGTTCGCCGGAGCCGCCGACGAGCTGCCGAGTGCGATCCGCATCAACCCGCACGACATCGACGGCATGAAGGACGCGATTCTCCGCGCGATCGACATGCCCGCCGCCGAACAGGGCCGTCGCATGAGGGCGCTGCGCAAGAAGGTCCTCGAGAACGACGTCGCACGCTGGTCCCGAGCGTTCCTCGACGCGCTCGCGGATGCCCGGAGGTACACGCAGTACATCGCTCCGCGAAACGATGAGGAGGTCGGCGCATGAGCGACGGGCTCGACAGCGCCGCACGCGCGGCGATCGCCCGTGTCGCGGCAACCGATCTGCTGCTCGTCGCCCTCGACTTCGACGGCACCCTGTCGCCGCTGGAGGACGAGCCGATGGATGCCCGGATGCTGCCCGCCGCGCGCGTCGCGGTCGACGCCCTGATCGCCGCGCCTCGCACCGTCGTCGCGTTCGTATCGGGCAGGAGCCTGGTGGACCTCCGCGTCATCGCCGAGCACGACGATGCATCTCGGGTCGTGCTGGCAGGCTCGCACGGAGCCGAGTTCTGGTTCCCCGGCGAAGGGTTCGTCCGCCACGGCGAGGACGCCGCAGCCGTCGCGCTGCGCGACACGCTCCGCGCCCACGCCGAGGAGGCCACCGCGCACCTGGAGGGCGTCTGGATCGAGCCGAAGACCTTCGGCTTCGGCGTGCACACGCGCCGCGCCGAGCCCGCGGCGGCGGAGGAGGCGAACCGGCTCGTCGACGCGATCGTCACCGCCGAGGCGCCCGAATGGCGCCGGCGCGCGGGTCACAACATCGTGGAGTACGCATTCCGGCACGAGGGCAAGGATTCCGCGGTCGCCGAGTTGCGCGAGCGGACCGGAGCCACGGCGGTCGTCTTCGCCGGCGACGACACCACAGACGAGGACGCGCTGCAGAGCCTCGGCTCGACCGACCTCGGCCTGCGCGTCGGGGCGGGGCCGTCCGCAGCGACCGTGTGCGTGCCCGATATCGCCGCCCTCTCGGAGCTGCTGAGCGTCATCGCGGCCGATCGGACCGGCGCGCGGGAATAGACTTCCCCCATGCCCCAGCAGCACGACAACTCCATCGACATCAAGCCCCGCAGCCGCGTCGTCACCGACGGCATCGAGGCCACGACATCCCGCGGAATGCTCCGCGCGGTCGGCATGGGCGACGAGGACTGGGACAAGCCCCAGATCGGCATCGCGTCCAGCTGGAACGAGATCACGCCGTGCAACCTGAGCCTGGACCGTCTCGCGCAAGGTGCCAAAGAGGGCGTGCACGCCGGCGGCGGGTACCCGCTGCAGTTCGGCACGATCTCGGTGTCGGACGGCATCTCGATGGGCCACGAGGGCATGCATTTCTCCCTCGTCTCGCGCGAGGTCATCGCGGACTCCGTCGAGACCGTCATCATGGCGGAGCGGCTCGACGGCTCGGTGCTCCTCGCCGGCTGCGACAAGTCGATCCCCGGCATGCTCATGGCATCGGCGAGGCTGGACCTGTCGAGCGTCTTCCTCTACGCCGGGTCGATCGCGCCGGGCTGGGTGAAGCTCAGCGACGGCACCGAGAAGGACGTCACGATCATCGACTCGTTCGAGGCGGTGGGCGCATGCCTCGCCGGCAAGATGAGCGAGGCCGACCTCAAGCGCATCGAATGCGCGATCGCCCCCGGTGAGGGTGCCTGCGGCGGCATGTACACCGCCAACACGATGGCGTCGGTCGCCGAGGCGCTCGGGCTCAGCCTGCCCGGCTCCGCCGCACCGCCGTCGGCGGACCGTCGTCGCGACTATTTCGCGCACCGGTCCGGCGAAGCCGTCGTGAACCTGCTTCGACAGGGCATCACGACACGCGACATCCTGACCAAAGAGGCGTTCGAGAACGCGATCGCGCTCGCGATGGCCCTCGGCGGCTCGACGAACGTCGTGCTGCACCTGCTCGCCATCGCCCGCGAGGCGGACGTCGACCTGAACCTCCACGACTTCAACCGGATCGGCGACAAGGTGCCGCACGTGGCCGACATGAAGCCGTTCGGCAAGTACGTGATGAACGACGTGGACCGTCACGGGGGTATCCCGGTCATCATGAAGGCGATGCTCGACGAGGGTCTGCTGCACGGTGACGCCCTGACGGTGACGGGCAAGACCCTCGCCGAGAACCTTGCGGACCTGAACCCCGATCCGGTCGACGGCAAGGTGATCCACTCGTTCGACAACCCGATCCACGCGAGCGGCGGCATCACGATCCTGCATGGCTCGATCGCTCCCGAGGGCGCGGTGGTCAAGTCCGCCGGGTTCGACGCCGACGTGTTCGAGGGCCCCGCGCGCGTGTTCGAGCGCGAGCGCGCCGCCATGGACGCGCTCGAGGCCGGCGAGATCCAGGCAGGCGACGTCGTCGTGATCCGCTACGAAGGCCCCAAGGGCGGTCCGGGCATGCGCGAGATGCTGGCGATCACCGCCGCGATCAAGGGCGCGGGCCTCGGAAAAGATGTACTACTCTTGACGGACGGACGATTCTCAGGCGGCACAACCGGCCTGTGCATCGGCCACATAGCACCCGAAGCGGTGGACGCTGGTCCCATCGCCTTCGTGCGCGATGGTGATCTGATACGGGTCGATATCGCGGCTCGCACTCTCGACCTACTCGTCGAAGAGGCTGAGCTTGACTCCCGCCGTTCTGGCTGGGAGCCGCTTCCTCCGCGCTATACCCGTGGCGTCCTTGCCAAGTACTCCCGACTCGTGCGTTCCGCCGCCGAAGGCGCGACCACGGGCTGAGCCTGGCTTCAGACATCCCTCCGACCGATTTTCTGAGGATCTTCACCATGCCCGCCGAAACCGCAGCCGCACTCCCGCGGCCACCCGCCCGCAGCGCCTCTGCGCCCGTGCTCACGGGCGCTCAGGCCGTCGTCCGCTCGCTCGAGATGCTCGGTGTGACCGACGTCTTCGGCCTGCCCGGCGGCGCCATCCTCCCCGTGTACGACCCGCTCATGGACTCGACCGCGCTCCGCCACATCCTGGTGCGTCACGAGCAGGGCGCCGGCCACGCCGCCGAGGGCTACGCCTCGGCCTCCAACAGGATCGGTGTCGCCATCGCGACATCCGGACCCGGTGCGACCAACCTCGTCACCGCGATCGCCGACGCGTACATGGATTCGGTGCCGATCGTCTGCATCACCGGCCAGGTCTTCTCGAACCTCATGGGAACGGATGCCTTCCAGGAGGCCGACATCGTGGGCATCACGATGCCGATCACCAAGCACTCCTTCCTCGTGAAGGACCCCGCCGAGATCCCCGGCGCGATCGCCGCGGCGTTCGAGATCGCCGGCACGGGCCGGCCCGGTCCGGTGCTCGTCGACATCACCAAGGACGCGCAGCAGGCCGAGGCGCCTTTCGTGTGGCCGCCGAAGATCGACCTGCCGGGCTACCGGCCGGTGACCAAGGCCCACGGCAAGCAGATCCAGGCCGCAGCCCAGCTGCTGGCCGAGGCCAAGAAGCCGGTCCTGTACGTCGGCGGCGGCGTCATCCGCTCGCAGGCGTCCGCCGAGCTGCTCGCGCTGGCCGAGACCACCGGTGCGCCGGTCGTCACGACGCTGATGGCGCGCGGCGCGTTCCCCGACTCGCACGCGCAGCACCTCGGCATGCCCGGCATGCATGGCACGGTGCCAGCCGTCATCGCCCTGCAGGAGGCGGACCTGCTGGTGTCGCTCGGCGCGCGCTTCGACGACCGGGTGACCGGCAAGGCGGCGCTGTTCGCCCCGAACGCGCAGGTCGTGCACGTCGACATCGATCCGGCCGAGATCGGCAAGATCCGTGCCGCGGAGGTGCCGATCGTGGGCGACCTCAAGGACGTGCTGGTCGACCTCGACGCGGCCTTCCGGGCCGTCGCCGACGATCGCAGCGACACCACCGAATGGTGGTCGTTCCTCGATGGCCTCCGCGACGAGTTCCCGCTCGGGTACACCCAGCCCACCGACGGTCTGATGTCGCCGCAGTATGTGATCCAGCGAATCGGCGAGCTCACCGGCCCCGAGGGCGTGTACGCCGCGGGTGTGGGCCAGCACCAGATGTGGGCGGCGCAGTTCATCAAGTACGAGCGTCCGAACTCCTGGCTCAACTCGGGCGGTGCGGGCACGATGGGCTATTCGGTGCCCGCCGCCATGGGCGCCAAGGTCGCCCAGCCCGATCGTCACGTGTGGGCGATCGACGGCGACGGATGCTTCCAGATGACCAATCAGGAGCTCGCCACCTGCGCGATCAACAAGATCCCGATCAAGGTCGCGATCATCAACAACTCGTCGCTCGGCATGGTGCGTCAGTGGCAGACGCTGTTCTACGACGGCCGCTACTCGAACACCGACCTCAACACCGGGCACGACACCGTCCGCATCCCCGACTTCGTGAAGCTCGCCGAAGCGTACGGCTGCCTCGCGATCCGCGTCGAGAAGGAGGAGGACGTGGATGCCGCGATCAAGACCGCCCTCGAGACCAACGACCGCCCCGTCGTCATCGACTTCGTCGTGAGCGCCGACGCGATGGTGTGGCCGATGGTGCCGCAGGGCGTCAGCAACAGCTATGTCCAGTACGCGCGCGACCACGCGCCGGCATTCGATCAGGAGGACTGACACATGACCACTCACGTGCTGAGCCTCCTCGTCGAAGACAAGCCCGGTCTGCTGACCCGTGTCGCCGGGCTGTTCGCGCGCCGCGGCTTCAACATCGAATCCCTCGCGGTGGGCGTCACCGAGGTGCCGGGCCTGTCCCGCATCACGGTGGTCGTCGACGTGGACGAGCTCCCGCTCGAACAGGTGACCAAGCAGCTGAACAAGCTCGTCAACGTCATCAAGATCGTGGAACTCGACCTCGCCGCATCCGTCCAGCGCGAGCACATGCTCGTGAAGGTGCGGGCCGACAACCAGACGCGATCGAACGTGCTCGAGGTCGTCAACCTGTTCCGGGGCCAGATCGTCGACTACGCGCCGGACGCGCTGGTGGTCGAGGTGACCGGCGACAAGGGCAAGGTGGACGCGTTCCTGCGCGCTCTCGAACCCTTCGGCATCAAGGAGCTCGCCCAGTCGGGCCTGCTCGCCATCGGCCGCGGTGGCAAGAGCATCACCGAGCGCGTGCTGCGCGGCTGATCCCACACTCCACGAGCGTCTCGTCTCGCTTCGCTCGCTCAACGACCGGAATACACAAGGAGAAATACCCCATGGCTGAGATCTTCTACGACGCCGACGCCGACCTGAGCATCATCCAGAGCAAGAAGGTCGCGATCGTCGGCTACGGCTCGCAGGGCCACGCCCACGCCCAGAACCTCCGGGACTCGGGCGTCGAGGTCGTCATCGCGCTCAAGGAGGGCTCCAAGTCCACCGAGAAGGCACAGGACGAAGGCTTCGAGGTGAAGTCGGTCGCCGACGCCGCGGCGTGGGCCGACCTCATCATGATCCTCGCGCCCGACCAGCACCAGCGGTCGATCTACACCGAGTCGATCAAGGACGCGCTGGCTCCCGGCAAGACGCTGGCGTTCGCGCACGGCTTCAACATCCGCTTCGGCTACATCGACGCTCCCGAGGGCGTCGACGTCATCCTCGTCGCCCCGAAGGCTCCCGGTCACACGGTTCGTCGCGAGTACGTCGCCGGTCGTGGCATCCCCGACATCATCGCGGTGGAGCAGGATGCCACGGGTACGGCCTGGGCGACCGCGCTCTCGTACGCGAAGGCCATCGGCGGCACCCGCGCCGGCGTCATCAAGACGACCTTCACCGAAGAGACCGAGACCGACCTGTTCGGCGAGCAGGCCGTGCTGTGCGGCGGTGTCTCGCAGCTCGTCCAGTACGGCTTCGAGACCCTGACCGAGGCCGGCTACCAGCCGCAGATCGCCTACTTCGAGGTCCTGCACGAACTGAAGCTCATCGTCGACCTCATGTGGGAGGGCGGCATCGCCAAGCAGCGCTGGTCCGTGTCCGACACGGCCGAGTACGGCGACTACGTCTCGGGTCCGCGCGTCATCGACCCGCACGTCAAGGAGAACATGCAGGCCGTTCTCGCCGACATCCAGTCCGGTGCGTTCGCCGAGCGATTCATCGGCGACCAGGACAACGGCGCCGTCGAGTTCCAGGAGCTGCGCGCCAAGGCCGCCGCCCACCCGATCGAGTCGGTCGGCAAGGACCTGCGCTCGCTCTTCGCATGGAAGCAGCAGGACAGCGACTACGTGGAAGGCTCCGCCGCTCGCTGATCCGGACAGACTCTCGGCGGGATCCGCCGAGCCCGGCTTTTCATGAGCCACAGAGGCCCGGCCCTTACAAGGGGCCGGGCCTTCGGCGTTCCCGGCGACGTCACGGCGGCCCCACGGACGCCCGTCCACATGAGAGTCCTGGCATTCATGTATCTCTCGCACTGAGGCTCGCTCATCACCTTCGTCATCGTCCACCCGACGATCGAGAAGAAGGGAAAGGCCATGGATGGAAGCACCCTGATCCTGGCCGACCGCCTCAGCCGCGAGCGGGCGGCGGCCCTGGACCTCGAGCAGCGGATCCGACTCAGCGTCGTCGACCGCGGCATCGTGATCACACCGGCGCGTCCTGTCGTGGACGCGCTCGTCGGACTCGGCATGTGGTTGCGCAGCGCGCTGAACCCGCCGCGCCCGCGCTACGTCTGAGTCCCGCTCCCGAAGCCCGCCGTCTCAGGGGACGGCGGGCTTCGGCATGCGCGGCTAGGCTCTCGCCATGCTTGAACCGCGCACTGTCGAGATCGCCGTCCAGGACCCCACAGGCGCGCGCGGCGCGATCGCCGCCGGCGCGTCACGGCTCGAACTCTGCCAGGCGCTCGACGTGGGTGGGCTCACCCCCTCTCTCGCGCTGCTGGAGGCCGTGCTCGACGCGGTCGATCCGCGTCTGGTCAACGTGCTCGTGCGCCCGCGCGGTGGTGGCTTCGTCTACAGCGCGGAGGAGGTGGAGCTCGTGGCCGCCGACATCCGTGCGTGCGTCGCGCGGGGTGCCGGAGGCGTGGTGGTGGGCGCGCTCGACCCGGCGGGCGGGCTCGACGTACAGGCGGTGCGTCGTTGGCAGGATGCCGCGGGCACGGCCACGCTCGTCTTCCACCGCGCGATCGACGCGGCGCCCGACCCGGTGGCCGTCTTCGACGCACTCCTGGCGGAGAAGGTCGACCGAGTGCTGACCTCGGGTGGGGCGTCCCGCTCGATCGACGGCACCCTGCGGCTCGCCGAGCTGGTGGGACGCGGTGCGGGGGAGATGGAGATCATGGCGGGCGGCGGGGTGCGCCCGGCAGACATCCCCGCGCTCTTCGCCGCAGGAGTCGACGCGGTGCACCTTTCGGCGCGTGGACGTGCGGGTCACGACGCGCCTTCCGGTCCCGGAGGTGGGTCAGAGGGGCACGACGTCACCGATCTCGACGTCGTCGTCGAGGCGGTCGCAGCGGCCGCAGGGTGAGACCACCGCGGCCGGTGCACAAGCGTCGAGGACTGTACACCGGGCGCTGGCCGCGTCGTCGCTGACGGTTCACCCCTGCGGGTCAGGGTCGCCGTGTGCTCGACCGTGCGACGAGATTGCTCGCGGCATCCGCTCTGTTGGTCGTCTTCGGTGCGGTACTGCCTCTCGAGCCGGTGCTCGGGGCGGGCACAGCGCCGCAGGCTGCGGTGCCGACGGCGCAGGCGGGGAGCGTGGTGATCACCGAGATCACCGCCGGGGGCCCCGGCGGTGCGGTCGACGGGTTCTTCGAGCTGGCGAACGTCTCGGATCACGCGCTCGACCTGACCGGATGGAATGTCTTCCGCTGCGACGAGGAGGGGCTGCGGGCCAGGAGGTCGGATTCGGAGGTGGATCTCCGCGGGGTGGTCCTCGCGCCCGGTCAGCGGTTCACCGTGCTCGGTCCCGGCGCATCGTGGCCGGCGGACGGGGATGCCGCGCTGGTGCGCGAGCTGCCCGAGCGAGGCTACGGTCTCGTGGTACTCGCTCCCGACGGGGCCGTAGCGGACGCCATCGCGGTCTATCCGGCCGACCCTGCGGCGATGACGTCCGAGTGCGGGGGAGCGGCCGAGCTCCCGGTGACGACCGCCTTCGCACTCGGCGAGAGCTGGCAGCGCGTGCAGACCGCCTCGACGACGGACGGCGCCTGGTTGCGGGCGCCCGCGACTCCGGGTGCGCCGAACGCGTTCCCGAGGGCGCCGAACCATACTGTGCGGATCGACGAGCTGGCAGCGGCGGGCCCCGGTGGGCACGGCGATGACTTCGTCGAACTGCGCAACGCCGGCGAGAGCGCGGTGGACCTCGCCGGTTGGCGGCTCTACCGCTGCGTGGCGACGGGCGCTGTCATCTCGGAATCCCTGCAGCACACCTTCGCGACAGGAGACAGGCTCGCCGCCGGTCAGCGCATGGTCGTGGGAGGCCCGTCGTTCACGGGCGTGGCGGACGTGCAGATCGCGGTCTCGATGGCAGATCTCGTCTCGGGTGCGCTCCTCGTCGCCGCCGACGGGCGGCGTGTCGACGGCGTCGGCGTGTCGTCGCGCGAAGACACCGCCTGCCAGTCGGGGCGCACGAAGCAGGCCGGCGTCTTGGATTACCGGACGGGCGAGAGCTGGCAGCGCACACCCGACGGCGTGTTCATCGTCTCCACACGAACGCCTGGCGCCCCGAATCGGGAGCGGGACACGCGTCTTTCGGCACGGGAGTTCTCCAGCGATCGCGGCTCGGTCGCCGTGAGCGAGATCGCCACCGACCCGCAGATCGGGGAGATGCCGCGGCAGAACTATGTGGAGCTGGCCAATTTCGGGTCGGCGAGCGTCGACCTGTCGGGGTGGTCGGTGATCGCGTGCGGGGCCGACGGCTTCCGTCGTGTGGATGATCTCGCGGTGGTCGCGGACGGAACCGTGCTCGCGCCGGGCGCTGCGTGGACCGCAGCTCTGGAGGGGACTCCCGCGGCACGCGGCGCCGACGCACGCTTCCGTGAGCCGCTCGAGCTCGCCGGTGCAGGGGTGTGGGTTCAGGATGCCGAGGGCCGGCGTGTCGACAGCGTCGGGGTGTTCCACCGCAACGAGATGGACGGAAGCATCGAGCGGGCGAGCATCTGCACCAACGGCCTGTCGCTGCCGACGTTCGCGGTGGACCGGCTGCGTGTCGAGACACTCCAACGGGTGTCGTTCACCGGCGACGACGCGACCGATTTCGTGCCCGAAGCCGCTACGCCGGGGTCTGTCGCCGCGATCGCGCCGGTGTCGGCGTCCGCGCTGATCGCGTCCGCCCGCGCGAGCGCTCAGGCTGCCGTGCTCGATGAGGGGATCGTGGCACGAACCGTCGCGATCGACGCCGGACGAACGCTCGAGACTTCACGGAGCGCGCCGATCGAGGTGACCGAGGTCCACGCGGGCACTGCAGGGGCACCGCTCACCGATCGCCGGGGGATGGGCGAGCGCATGGTCGGTGCGGGCGCGGCGAGATCGCGCGACGAGGGCTATGGATTCCCGTACGTGCGGCTGCGCGTACGGATTCCCGACGGCGGCGAAACGCTCACGTGGAGCGGAAGGACGGTCGGGCGCGCCGAGGTGCGCCTGTCGGTCTGGTCGCCGGCGACGCCGTCGCCCGGCTGGCGAACGCTCGACTCGGCGGCGGGAACCGTGTCCGCCGCGAGCGCCGAGGCCGAAGCACCCATCCATCTCGAAGGCCGGGTGCGTCGCGATGAGGCTCCGGACGGCCTGGCCGAGGTCCTCGTGCAGGTCGTGCCGCGCGCCGATTCGCCGTTCGACGATGCGCCGGGGCTCGCGAAACCCTCGGACTACGACACGGCCATCGGACACATCACCGACACCCAGTACTACTCGGAGGCGTACCCCGCGGTCTACGCGAGCGAGGTGGCGTGGCTCGCGGCGAACGCCGATGCCCGCAAGATCGGCTTCGTCACCCATACCGGCGACCTCATCCAGAACTGGGTCGATCCCGATCAGCGGGAGGACCGGGCCCGGCGCGAGTTCGTGGTCGCCTCCGGGATGCAGGCGGTGCTCGACGCGGCGGGGGTCCCCAACAGCGTTCTGCCCGGCAATCACGACAACAAGCGCGGCGTGAGCAACGACCTCTTCAACGACTACTTCGGGCCGGAGCGCTATCTTTCCGAGCCGTGGTATGGCGCACCGATCGCCGAGGGCGACAACAGCGCGAGCTGGTCGTCGTTCGAGGCTGCCGGCGCGCGCTTCGTGATGATCTCGCTCCCGTACGCGTACGGCGAGCGCGAGGTCGCCTGGGCCGAGGGTGTGGTCGAGGCGCATCCTGACGCGAACGTCATCGTTTCGACGCACGAGCATCTGACGCCGGCGTCACCCGAGGCGGATGCCGAACGATCGACGACATCGCGCTGGGTCTCTCACGGCGATCTGCTCTGGAAGCGCGTGATCGCGCCCCACCGAAACGTCGTGATCGTGCTGTCGGGGCACTTCCACGGGCTCGGCGCCGTCGTCACCGAGGATGCCGGCGGCATCGCCGGACACACCGTGATCGAGGCGCTCGCGGACTACCAGGAGTTCCGCACGCCCACCGGTGAGCGCGCGACGGGCTTCCAGCGCCTGCTGCAGCTGGATCTGGCGGCGGGCACGCTCGCCGTGGACACATTCTCGGTCGCGCTCGACGCGACGGCCAGCCACCCGTACGACTACGCCCAGTTCGTTCCCGACGATGGGCGCGATACGACGGCGTCGAATGAGCGGCCGTGGCGCATCATCGACCACGGACTTCAGCACAGGTACACGGCCGACGACGACGAGTTCTCGGTTCCCCTCGGCCTCCAGTACGCGAAGGCGGTCGAGACCGACGCGATTCTCGTGCGCTGATGCGGGGCGTCGCGGCGGCGCCGACTACGCTGGGAACGTGGCATCCGGACGCGACGAAGACGGTCTCAGCTGGGACGGTGACGACGACCCGACCCTCGAAGTCGGCCCGGCTCCCGAGCAGACGCGTGGCGCGATGCCCGGGCTGCCGAAAGGGTACTCGGCCGTCGGCAGAGGGAGCGAAGGCTTCCCCTCGGATGACGCGGAACGCGCCCCCGCCGACGAACCCGCCTCGACGCCGGACGCGACGGCACACCACGAGATCGACAGACCGGCGATGGGCAACGGCGAACTCATCACTCTCGGAGTGCTGGGCGGCGTCTACGCCCTGTTCGCGATCGGCTGGCTGATCGGCGGCCTGCGCCTGCAGGGCTGGCGCCCGTTCCTGGTCACCGACGCGATGTACCAGGGGAGTCTTTGGCTCGCGGCGCTCGCGCCGGTCCTCTGGTTCGTGACGGTCTTCCTCCTCACCCGCACCGCGCGCGTGTGGGTGCGATTCGCGTGGCTGGCCGCAGGAGTCGTGCTCCTCGTGCCCTGGCCGTTCGTGCTGATCGGAGCGGTGGGACAATGACCGAGTCGAAGACGAACGCCGCGGCATCCGCTCCGTCGCGCAGGTCACCGCTCTGGCTCGTGGTGACGATCGCCGGCCTGACCGGCCTGTTCTATGCGTACGCCGTGTGGAACGCGATCGGCAATCTGGTCGAGACGCTGGACTTCTACGGCGATGCCGGAATGTCGCTGAATGCGCTCGGGTGGTTCGTGTGGATCTTCGCCGCCCTCTTCCCGCTGCTGGTCTGGGGGGCGGCGTTCGCGCTGGCTCACCGTCGCGCCGCGCATGAGCTGTTCCTCGTGATGGTGACCGGGCTCGCACTCGTCGCGGTCTTCTGGCTGAACGTGGTCGCGTATACGACTCTGAACACGACGTCGCTCGTCGGCTGACTCGTCGAGCGTGCCCCGGGTCCCTTCCGTTGTCGCCCGGGCGAGCGTCATACGGTCCGGTGCGATGCTCGACCCGCGATAAGCTGACACAGGTCTCGCCCCCGCCGGCGTGCGGCGCGGCATCCGATCTGCCCCTTCTTCGCACACTGCCCGCGCCGTCGCGCGCCGCCCCTTAAGGAAACATCCGTGACGAAGCCTGTCGTCCTGATCGCCGAAGAGCTGTCTCCCGCAACGATCGATGCCCTCGGCCCCGATTTCGACGTCCGAAAGGTCGACGGCACCGACCGTCCGGCGCTGCTCAGCGCCCTCGCGGACGCGAATGCCGTGCTGGTGCGCTCGGCCACGAAGATCGACGCGGAGGCCATCGCCGCTGCGCCGCTCCTCAAGGTCGTCGCGCGTGCCGGCGTCGGACTCGACAACGTCGACATCAAGACCGCCACCACTGCCGGCGTCATGGTCGTCAATGCGCCGACCTCGAACATCATCTCGGCCGCCGAGCTGACCGTGGGCCATATCCTCAGCCTCGCGCGCCGCATTCCGGCCGCGCACGCGTCACTCGCCGACGGGCTGTGGAAGCGCAGCGCCTACACCGGCACCGAGCTCTTCGAGAAGACCGTGGGCATCATCGGCCTCGGCCGCATCGGCGCGCTGATCGCGGCTCGCCTGCAGGCGTTCGACATGCGTGTCGTGGCCTTCGACCCGTACGTGACCAGCGCTCGCGCGCAGCAGCTCGGCGTGCAGCTGCTGAGCCTCGACGAGCTGCTCGCAGAGAGCGACTTCGTCACGATCCACATGCCGAAGACCCCCGAGACGACGGGCATGATCGGCATCCCGGAATTCCAGCGGATGAAGCGGTCGGCATTCGTCGTGAACGTCGCGCGCGGCGGTCTCATCGACGAGGAGGCACTGTTCAAGGCGCTGACGACCGGCGAGATCGCCGGTGCCGGACTCGACGTCTTCACGACCGAGCCGCCCGTCGAGAACGGGTCGGCGCGCATGCTTCTCGACCTCCCCAACGTCGTCGTCACCCCTCACCTCGGTGCGTCCACCGACGAGGCGCAGGAGAAGGCGGGCGTTTCGGTCGCGAAGTCCGTCCGTCTCGCCCTCGGCGGTGAGCTGGTGCCCGATGCAGTGAACGTCGCCGGCGGCGTCATCGACCCGTACGTCCGTCCCGGCATCCCGCTCGTCGAGAAGCTCGGTCAGATCTTCGCCGCCCTCGCTCACTCGCCGCTCACGAGCCTCGACGTCGAGGTGCACGGCGAGCTCAACGCGTACGACGTGAGCGTTCTCAAGCTGGCGGCGCTGAAGGGCGTGTTCACCAACATCGTCAGCGAGACGGTGTCGTACGTGAACGCGCCGCTGCTCGCCGAGCAGCGCGGCGTCGAGGTGCGACTGCTCGTCGACGAGGACAGCCCCGAGTATCGCAACATCATCACGCTGCGCGGTGCACTGTCGGACGGTTCGCAGCTGTCGGTGTCGGGAACCCTCACCGGCACCAAGCAGATCGAGAAGCTGGTCGGCATCAACGACTACGCGATCGAGCTGCCCATCGAGCAGCACCACGTCGTGATGGTCTACACCGATCGCCCGGGCATCGTCGCTGTCTACGGCCAGAAGTTCGGCGATGCGGGCATCAACATCGCCGGCATGCAGATCGCGCGCCGCGCCGCTGGCGGCCAGGCCCTTTCGGTGCTGACGGTCGACTCGCCCGTGCCCGACGAACTGCTCGACGAGGTGAGTGCGGCTATCGAGGCCGACCTGTTCCGGCAGATCGAGATCACCGAGTCCTGAGTCGCGGCGCCGGCAGGCGCCGCGCCCTGCGCACGACCGCGGCGGGTTCCTGCGAGCGCTCCGTCGCGCGACGGAGCGCTCGCAGGAACCCGCCGCGGTCAGCGTGCGAGACGCGTCACATCAGGCGCGTGCCGCTCGTTCGACGAGCGCGATGAGCGCATCGAGTTCGGCGCCCTGGGGGACCGGCCCCGGGATCGAGCCGCCCTCGAGCGCGTTGTTGAAGTAGAGCCCGTCACTGACGAGCATGACGAGGTCGAGCGCCGTGGCGTCTTTTGCATGTGCACGCAGCGCGTCGGCCCAGCGCTCGCGGATCTCTCGCAGCACCTCGCGTGCCGGCTGGTTGCCGCCTTGTGCGAGGCGAGACGACGCGAGGATCGCCCGATCGAGCGGGTCGTTCTCCATCACGGACGTGCGCAGGAAGTAGGCGATCGGCCCTTCTGCGGCAGCGGCCATCTGGGTGACGTCCGCGTCGACGAGAGCGCGCAGTCGCTCGACGATGGCGCCCTCGAGTGCCTCCTTGGAGGCGAAGTGGTACAGGAGACCTCCCTTGGAGACCCCGGCGGCTCGCGCGGTCGCATCCATCGTCGCGGCCCGTTCGCCGGCATCGATGAGGATCGCCTCGAACGCGTCGAGCACCTTCTCTCGGGCGAGGGGCGGTCGGCTCACGGTCTCGATCGTATCGACAAGGGCTTCGGCATCCTGATACTATACCGGCTGGACGGTATAGAAACATGATGACTCTCACTCAGGAAATCTCCCTCGCCGACGCTCAGGGCCGTCGGGTCGGCTGGCGCGGCTGGATCGCACTCGTCGTGCTGATGCTGCCCGTGCTGCTCGTCTCGGTCGACAACACGGTGCTGAGCTTCGCGCTGCCGTCGATCGCGCTCGATCTCGAGCCGACGAGCACCCAACAGCTGTGGATCATCGATGCTTATCCGCTCGTGCTCGCGGGACTGCTGGTGACCATGGGCACGCTCGGCGACCGCTTCGGGCGGAGGCGGATGCTGCTCATCGGCGCGACCGGCTTCGCCGCGGTGTCCGCACTCGCCGCCTTCGCGCCGACCGCGGCGCTTCTGATCGCCGCGCGCGCCGGGATGGGCGTGTTCGGTGCGATGCTGATGCCGTCCACGCTGTCGCTGCTGCGGAGCATCTTCACCGACCGCGACCAGCGCCGACTCGCGATCGCGGTGTGGGCGTCGATGTTCTCGGCGGGTTCCGCCCTCGGACCCATCGTCGGCGGTGTCCTGCTCGAGCACTTCGCCTGGGGTTCGGTGTTCCTGATGGCCGTCCCGGTCCTCGTGCCGCTGCTCGTGCTCGCGCCGATCCTGGTCCCCGAGAGTCGCGATCCGAATCCGGGGCGCATCGACCCGATCAGCATCGTCCTGTCGATGGCCACGATGATCCCGGTGGTCTATGGGATCAAGGAACTCGCCGTCCATGGTCCGGTCATGACGGCGTGGCTTCCCGCGCTCCTCGGCATCGGCTTCGGCATCCTGTTCGTGCGTCGTCAGCTGCATGCCGCGCAGCCGATGCTCGACATGCGCCTCTTCCGTCAGGGCACGTTCAGCGGCGCGCTGCTGGTGAATCTGCTCAGCGTGATCGCGCTCGTCGGATTCCTGTTCTTCGTCGCACAGCACCTGCAGCTGATCGTCGGCCTCTCGCCGATGCAGGCCGGCCTCGCCCTCGTGCCCGGCCTCGGGCTGATGATCGTGGCGGGGCTCGTGGTCGTGCCGATCGCCAAGAAGTGGCCTGCACGCGTCGTGGTCCCGATCGCGCTGGCATTCTCCTTCGCGGGTTACCTGATGGTCGCCTTCGCCACCGGTCCCGACAGCATCGGTGCACTCGTGGCGGCGTTCGCCGCGCTCGGCATCGGCATCGGTGCGGCCGAGACCGTGTCGAACGAACTCGTGCTCGCTAGCGCTCCGCCGCAGAAGGCGGGAGCGGCCAGCGCTGTCTCCGAAACCGCGTACGAACTGGGCGCAGTGCTCGGCACCACCGTGCTGGGCGGCATCCTGACGGCGCTCTACCGCACGAATCTCGTCGTTCCCGCCGGAGTTCCGGATGCCGCGGCCGACGCAGCGGAGGAGACTCTCGCCGGCGCGGTCCACGCTGCCGACTCGATCGGCGGGGTCACCGGTGCCGCCCTGCAGGAAGCCGCCGCGCACGCGTTCGATGCCGGAGTCACCGTCACCGCGCTCATCGGCGCGGGGCTGGTCGTGATCGCGGCGGTCGTCGCGGCCACTACCCTGGGAGGGTCCCGCAAGAAGTCGTAGGAGCACCATGTCGCGTGTGCAGCAATCCAGTCTCGTGAAGCTGGCCGTCATCCCGGGTGACGGCATCGGCCCCGAGGTCATCACCGAGGCGGAGAAGGTGCTCGACGCCGCGACCGCCTCCAGCGGCGTGCGTTTCGAGAAGACGCGCTTCTCCCTGGGAGCGGCTCGATTCCTCGAGACCGGCGACACGCTGACGGATGCCGATCTCGAGGCGATCGCGGGGCACGACGCGATCCTGCTCGGCGCGGTCGGGGGAGTGCCGGGCGATCCTCGCCTGAAGGACGCCAACATCGAGCGCGGTCTGCTGCTGAAGCTGCGCTTCGAGCTCGACCACTACGTCAATCTGCGCCCGTCGAAGCTCTATCCGGGCGTGCCCGGGCCGCTGGCGGCTCCCGGCGACATCGATTTCGTCGTCGTGCGCGAGGGCACCGAGGGCCCCTATGTCGGCAACGGCGGATCGATCCGCCGCGGCACGCCGCACGAGGTGGCGAACGAGACATCCGTCAACACCGCCTTCGGCGTCGAGCGTGTCGTTCGCTACGCGTTCGACCTCGCCGAGCGGCGCGGCAAGAAGGTGACGCTCGTGCACAAGACCAACGTGCTCGTGCACGCGGGCGGCATCTACAAGCGCATCGTCGACGAGGTGGCGACGGAGCACCCCGAGGTCGCCGTAGACTACCTGCACGTCGACGCGGCAACGATCTTCCTGGTCACGAACCCGGGCCGTTTCGACGTGATCGTCACCGACAACCTCTTCGGCGACATCCTCACGGACCTGGCCGGCGCCGTCACCGGTGGCATCGGTCTCGCTGCTTCGGGCAACATCAACCCCGACGGCGCGTTCCCTTCGATGTTCGAGCCCGTCCACGGTTCGGCGCCCGACATCGCAGGCCAGCAGAAGGCCGACCCCACGGCCGCGATCCTCTCCGTCTCGCTGCTGCTCGACCATCTCGGGCTGCGGGACGAAGCACAGCGCGTCACCACCGCTGTCGAGGATGACCTCGCGATCCGGGGCCAGGCCGCCCGCAGCACGGCGCAGATCGGTGACGCCATCGTCGATCGCCTCCAGGCGTAATCTGGAAACGGCAAGCGCCTCTCCCTCCAGCGGATCGCTCCGCACGAAAGCACAGGCTCCGTCATGACGCTCATCGACTCCGACCCCGACACCGGACTCGCCCCGCTCGAGTTCACCGTGTCCCGCAACCTCAACGCGAAGTCCGCCGCGCAACGCGACGAGATTCTCGTCAATCCCGGCTTCGGCACCAGCTTCACCGACCACATGGTCGACATCTGCTGGTCGGTCGGCGGCGGCTGGCACCGTCCGAGGGTGCAGCCGTACGGTCCGCTGTCGCTCGATCCGGCGGCGGCTGTGCTGCACTACGGCCAGGAGATCTTCGAGGGCATCAAGGCGTACCGCCACGCCGATGGCTCGATCCACACGTTCCGGCCCGACCAGAACGGACGCCGCCTGCAGCGCTCCGCTCGCCGGCTCGCGCTTCCCGAGCTGCCGGTGTCGTACTTCGTCCAGTCGCTGCGCGAACTCGTCGCGATCGACGGCGCCTGGGTGCCGTCGGGCGAGGATCAGAGTCTGTACCTGCGGCCGTTCATGTTCGCCAAAGAGGCGTTCCTGGGGGTGCGTCCCGCGCACAAGGTCGGCTACTACGTGATCGCGTCTCCCGCGGGCGCCTACTTCAAGGGCGGCGTTCAGCCGGTGTCGATCTGGCTCAGCGAGGACTACGCGCGCGCCGGCAAGGGCGGCACGGGCGCGGCCAAGACGGGCGGTAACTATGCCGCAAGCCTCCTGCCGCAGTCCGAGGCGTACGAGAACGAGTGCGACCAGGTCGTGTTCCTCGACCAGGACGGCAACGTCGAGGAGCTCGGCGGAATGAACGTCGTCTTCGTCTACAAGGACGGCACGATCGTCACGCCGGCCTCGCCGTCGATCCTCGAGGGGATCACCCGCGACTCGATCCTGCAGCTCGCGGCCGACCGCGGGCACAAGGTCGAAGGGCGTGCGGTCTCGCTCGGCGAATGGCGTGATGGCGTCGCGTCCGGCGACATCGTCGAGGTGTTCGCGTGCGGTACCGCCGCCGTGGTCACCCCGATCGGCGTGCTCAAGGGCAAGGACTTCATCGACGAGCAGCCGACGGGCGAGCTGGCGCTCTCGCTGCGCGAGGAGCTCACCGACATCCAGTACGGGCGTCGTGAGGACAAGCACGGCTGGCTCGTGCGCCTCGACGGCTGATCCCATCGGCTCTGCGCACCGCGGCCCCTCGGACCTCGTCCGGAGGGCCGCGGGCGTCGGGGCGTGTGGCTAGGCTGAACGCGTGAGGATCGCGCGCTTCAGCCACAATGACGCCATCAGATTCGGGATCGTCGACGAGGGCGAGCTGGTCGTCCTCTCGGGCGACCCGATGTTCTCGGGCTACGACACGACCGGCGAGCGTGTGCCGCTGGCCGACGTCGCTCTGCTGGCTCCCGTCATTCCGCGCTCCAAAGTAGTGTGCGTCGGGCGCAACTACCGCGATCATGCCGCGGAGCTCGGCAACGACGTACCCGTCGAGCCGTTGCTGTTCCTCAAGCCGAACACCTCTGTGATCGGTCCGGGTGACGCCATCGTGCTGCCGCCGCAGTCCGATCGAGTCGACTTCGAGGGCGAACTCGCCGCGGTCATCGGCCGCATCGCGAAGAACGTCCCGTCCGAGCGGGCGCTGGACTATGTGTTCGGCTACACCATCGCCAACGACGTCACCGCGCGCGATCTGCAGAAGAGCGACGGGCAGTGGGCGCGGGCGAAGGGGTTCGACACCTTCTGCCCGCTGGGGCCCGCTATCGAGACCGACTTCGATCCGGCGGGCGACGCAGTCGTGACGACGCGCGTCAACGGCGAGGTTCGCCAGCAGGGTCCGATCAGCGACATGATCTTCTCGCTCGCCGACGTCATCGCGTACGCCTCGGCCGCGTTCACTCTGCTGCCGGGTGACGTCATCCTCACGGGCACTCCCGCCGGTGTAGGGCCCTTCATCGCAGGCGACACCGTCGAAGTCGAGATCTCAGGTCTCGGCATCCTGCGAAATCCCGCCCGTGACGCCTGAGTCTGAACTCGCCACCACACCCGCAGAGGTCGCCCGCGTTCAGCGGCGAACGGTCTGGGTACTGTCTCTCGGGCAGGTGCTGGGCGGTCTCGCCTTCGGGGCGACGCTGTCGCTCGGGGCAGTGCTGGCAGCCCGGATCTCGGGCGACGATTCGTTCTCTGGGCTCGCCGCGGCTGCGGTGACTCTGGGCACCGCACTGACCGCGGTGCCGCTGGCAGCCGTCGCCCGTCGCCACGGCCGTCGCCGCTCACTCACCGCCGGTATGGCGACCGCGCTCGTGGGCGTCGTACTCGTGATCGTCGCGGTGTCCGGCGCCTCGTTCCCGCTGCTGCTCGCCGGATTCCTGATCATCGGCGCGGGTCAAGCGGCGAACCTCCAGTCGCGCTTCGCCGCGGCGGACCTTGCGACCGATGCGTCACGCGGCCGTGATTTGTCGATCGTTGTGTGGGCGACCACTATCGGCGCGGTCCTCGGGCCCAACCTCACCGGGCCCGGCCAGATCGTCGGCGATGCGCTGGGCATGCCGCCGCTGACCGGGCCATACCTGTTCACGGTGATCGCTCAACTGCTCGCGATCGTCCTCTACCTCGTCGCGATGCGTCCAGATCCACTGCTGCTGGCGCAGCGCATCGTCGCGACGGCGGCCTCCAGCGCGCGGGCCATCGTGCGGGCGGATCGACCCGGCGTCGCGCGCTACGCGATCTTCGCGGTGGCGGCCGCCCACGGCACGATGGTGTCGATCATGGCGATGACGCCGGTGCACCTCGCCCATCTGACCCACGGAGCGTCGGAGGCGGCCACGCTGTCGATCATCGGCCTCACGATCAGCCTCCACATCGCCGGTATGTACGCCCTCTCGCCCGTGTTCGGCATCCTCGCCGACAAGCTCGGCAGGGTGCCGACGATCCTGATCGGTCAGGGACTGCTGGCGGCGGCCCTGCTCACGGCGTCGTTCGGCGCGGAGTCGACCGCCGCCGTCACGGTCGCGCTCGTCCTGCTCGGTCTCGGGTGGAGCGCGTCGACGGTGGCGGGATCCACCCTGCTGACCGAGGCGTCCTCGGAGGAGCGCCGCACGCGACGTCAGGGGATCAGCGATTTCACCATGAGCATCGTGGGCGCCGGCGGAGCGATCGCGGCCGGCGCGGTGCTGGGATGGATCGGGTACGGCGGGCTCGCGCTCGTCGTGATGGCCTTGGTCGCCGCGGCCGTGCTGCTGGCCCCGCTGGGACTGCGGTCCGCCGCGCCGCGCGGGGGAGCGGATGGCTGATTGGGCATCGACCGGCGACGCATACGCGACGTCATTCGCCGCGCTGTGCGCAGGAGCGGTCGACGCGGTCCTCGATGAGGCCGGCGAACGCACGGCGGGCCGGCGTCTGCTGGACGTCGGCACCGGACCGGGCACGGTCGCCGCGGCCGCCCACGCGCGCGGTTGGACGGTAGCAGGCGTCGACGCCGAGGAGTCGATGATCGCGACGGCTCGGCGCCTGAATCCGGGCATTCCGTTCCGCATCGGCACGCTCCCGGGCCTTGACGAGCCCGATGACTCGGCCGATGCCGTCACGGCCAACTTCGTGCTCAACCATGTGCCCGACGCGCGCGCAGCGGTGGCCGGTCTCGCACAGGTCGCCACGCTCGGCGGTGTGGTCGTGGTGACGATCTGGCACGGTACCACCAGCCCTCTCCGCCCGCTCTGGGACCGTGTGCTCGATGCGGCCGGCCTGGACCGGCCGGCAGGCAGCCGACTTCCCGCGGAACCCGATTTCGAGCGCGACACCACGGGCGTTGCCGGCGTGCTCGCCGACGGCGGGCTCGACGATGTGCGCGCCCGCCTGGTCTCGTGGGACTTCGCCTTCGCGCCGGAGCAGCTGTGGTCCGGCGTCGAGGGTGGGGTTGCGACCATGGGTGGGATCCATCGCGCGCAGGATGTCGCGACTCGGGCTCGCATGCGCGAGGCGTACCTGCGGATCACGGCGGAGATCGCCGACCCGGTCGATGGCCTCGTCCACGTGCCGCATTCCGCGGTTCTGGCGTCGGGGATGGTTCCGGCGGCCGGGGGAGTTCTGGGATAGGGCGGCAGGCCGGGAGGGCGCAGCAGTGCGCAACTAGACTGGTCGGCGATGTCTTCCTCACCCGATCCCCGCACCACGACCGCGGCCGGCGCTGATATTCGCGTCCGGTTCTGCCCGTCACCCACCGGCCTTCCGCACGTCGGCCTCATTCGCACCGTGCTGTTCAACTGGGCCTACGCGCGGCACAACGGCGGCAAGCTGGTGTTCCGCATCGAAGACACCGACTCCGCGCGCGACAGCGAGGAGAGCTATGAGCAGCTCCTCGATGCGCTGCGGTGGCTCGAGATCGACTGGGACGAGGGTGTCGAGGTCGGCGGCCCTCACGCGCCGTACCGCCAGTCGCAGCGCCATGACCTGTATCGAGGGGTTCTCGACAAGCTCATCGCGGCCGATGCGGTGTACGAGAGCTACTCGACCGCCGAAGAGATCGACGCGCGCAACGCGGCGAACGGCCGTGCGAAGCAGCTCGGCTACGACAACTTCGATCGCACGCTCACCGATGAGCAGAAGGCGGCGTTCCGCGCCGAGGGCCGCGAGCCCGCATGGCGTCTGCGCGTACCTGACGAGGATCTCACCTACGTGGATCTGATCCGTGGGGAGGTCACGTTCCCCGCCGGATCGTTCCCCGACTTCGTGCTCGTGCGCGCGGGCGGAGTCCCGCTGTATCCGTTCGTGAACCCCGTCGATGACGCGCTGATGGGCATCACGCACGTCATCCGGGGCGAGGACCTCATGCCCTCGACCGCTCGCCAGCTCGCCCTGTACGGCGCCTTGGTGGATGCCGGAGTGACGACGTTCGTCCCGCGCTTCGCGCACATGCCGCTCGTGCTGGGCGAGGTGGGCAACAAGAAGCTCTCCAAGCGCGACCCGCAGGCCGATCTCTTCCTCCAGCGGGAGAAGGGCTTCATCCACGAGGGCCTGCTGAACTACCTGTCGCTGCTCGGCTGGTCGATCGGTCCCGACCGCGACGTGTTCTCGCTCGACGAACTGGTCGCCGCCTTCGACATCGTCGACGTCAACCCGAATCCCGCGCGGTTCGACCAGAAGAAGGCCGAGTCGATCAACGGCGATCACATCCGGATGCTGCAGCCCGCCGATTTCGCGGCGCGGATCGTTCCCTATCTCGCGGCCGCGGGTCTGGTGTCCGAGACGCCGACGCCCGCGCAGGAGAAGATGATCGAGGCGTCCGCCCCGCTCATCCAGGAACGGCTGCAGCTGCTCGGCGACGCACCGGCGCTCCTCGGCTTCCTCTTCACGGACGACATCGTGTACGCCGACGACGCGCTCGCGTCGCTTCCCGCGAATGCGTCGGAGGTTCTCGTGGCGTCCGTGGGCGCCCTGGAACTCGTCCCCGAATCGGAGTTCACCACCTCCGCTGTCCAGGAGGCGCTGGCCGCCGCGCTCATCGCCCCCGCCGATGAGGGGGGCCTCGGACTCAAGCCCCGCGTCGCCTACGGGCCGCTGCGCGTCGCCCTGAGTGGCCGCCGCATCTCGCCTCCTCTGTTCGAATCGATGGAACTTCTCGGCAAGCCCGAGACGATCCGCAGGCTCCGTGCGCTGGTGGGGCTGCGCACCGAGTAGCCGCCCAGGTGGGCGCGCTGAACGACGCGCCCGGGATGCTCGGCGAGCTCGCCCGGTTTGGCGGTCCCGCCGAAGTCGCGTAGACTCAATCCTCGGCACGGCTTCGGCTGACAGCCTTGGGGTATGGTGTAATTGGCAACACGGAGGTTTCTGGTACCTTTGTTCTTGGTTCGAGTCCAGGTACCCCAGCCAACGAAAAGACCCCCGCTCAGCGGGGGTTTTTCGTTTGTGTAGCGGGTTTTCGCTCCTCGCCTGTCTCCGGCCCGAGTGCGCAGGCGTGAGCGTCTGCCGGCATCTCAGTCGTCGCCGATGACCTCGATCGCGGCCGCCCTCGCGAGCGCGGCGTAGGCCGGTTCGTCGTCGCTGTGAGTGAGGAACATCACGACGACGGCCGCTGCCCAGGCGCGTGCGCGCACCCACGTCGCGCTGTCGTAGCGGGTGGCGGTCGCCGCTCGGAAGAGACGGCGCCCGGCCTGGTCGAACGCGAGCCAGGCGACGGCCAGGTCGTAGGCAGGGTCGCCCGCGGTCACGTCGCCGAAGTCGATGATCCCCACGAGCGTGCCTTCTTCGGCGACCAGATTGCCAGGGTGCAGATCGCCGTGGATCCACACCGGATCGTCCACCCAGGAGGGTGCTTCGACGCCGCGAATCCATCGGTCGCGAAGGGCTTCGGCGGACGTATCACCGATCGTGCCGGCCCCGCGAAGCGCGGCGAGCCTCTCGTGGAAGACGGTGTCGCGGCGCCCGAGGGGCACTCCGCGCACCGGATTGATGGGATGGTCGTCGGGCGCCGCGACGTGAAGTGCTGCGAGCGCAGCGGCGAGCGGCGCGGCCCACGGCGCCCGTTCCGCACGCACGACATCGAGTCCGCGCACCCCCGCGATCCACGGAACGATCGACCACGCCCACGGGTAAGCGTCTGTCGGGACCCCCGCGAGGAGGGGTGCCGGAACGCGGACCCCCGTCGGGCGAAGCCTCTCCGCGATCGCGGGTAGTGCACGCTGTTCGTTGCGCACGAGCGGTGCAGCGGGAGCTCGGCGGGGGAGACGCACGGCGAGCTCGTCGCCCAGGCGCCACACCTCATTGTCCCACCCCTCCGCGACCTTCATGAGAGCGAGGCTCGCGGCATCCGGAATCTTCTCGAGTGCCTGACCGGCGACGAGGCTGCGCACGAGCGCCGCATCGATCGCGACTTCGGCGGCGGGTTTGTCCGGCATCGTTCGACCCTATCCAGTGATTCGGACGGGCGAAGCGCGCGGGAATGTATTGTTTTATGTTGGAGTATGTTGTAACGTGTGGGAATCCGACGAAGGGTGAGGCCTGGTGTACGCAACGGAGCGCCACGAGCAGATCGAACAGCTGCTGGCCGAGGACGGCCGTGTGAGCGTCGTCGAACTCGCTGAGCGTTTCGCCGTGACCACCGAGACGATCCGTCGCGATCTCGACCGCATGGAATCGGATGGTTCGCTGCGCCGCGTGCATGGCGGAGCGGTGCTCCCCGACAGGGCCAGCACTCTCGAGCCGTCGCTCTCGGAGCGAGAGCTGCGTCACAGCGCCGCCAAGGGCGCGATCGGTCGCCGGGCACTCGACGTGCTCGGAAGCTCCTTCCACGGTTCGGTCTTCCTCGATGCGGGCACGACCACTGCCGCAGTCGCCGCAGAACTCGCCCCCAGTCTCGCCTCCGGTCGGATCGACGTCGTGACGCACTCGCTCACGCTGGCGCATGCTCTTGCCGCGGTTCCGGGCGCCTCGCTCACACTCATCGGCGGGCGCGTGCGCGGGCTCACCGCCGCCGCGGTCGGGGCCGACACGGTAAACGCGATCGCGGACCTCCGGCCAGACGTCGCCTTCGTCGGGGCCAACGGCGTCTCGAGTTCATTCGGCCTCAGCACGCCCGATCCCGACGAAGCCGCCGTGAAGCGCGCGATCGTGCGCGCGGCGCGCCGCGTCGTGGTCGTTGCCGACGCCGAGAAGTTCGGAGGCGAGTTGCTGGTGACGTTCGCGGCGCTGCGAGACATCGACGTGCTCGTGACGGATGCCGCACCCGACGCCGCGCTTTCTGCAGCGCTGGCCGATGCCGAAGTGGAGGTCTGGCTCACATGATCGTGACGCTCACCGCAAACCCGTCCCTCGATCGCACCGTTACCCTGGGCGCCCCGCTCGCCGTGGGGGAGGTGCAGGGCGCGACATCGGCGCGCGAGGACGCGGGAGGCAAGGGGATCAACGTCGCCCGGGCCATCAGCGCCGCGGGGGAGGACTGCACCGCGGTGCTGCCGCTCGCGGCGGGAGACCCGTTCGACGCGGCGCTGCACGCGTCGCACGTGAATGCGCGCCGCGTGCCCGTGCACGGGCATGTCCGCGCCAACGTCGCGATCACCGATCCCGCCGGAATCACCACCAAGCTCAATCTCCCGGGCGCGTCCCTCACAGCGGACGAGACGTCGGCGGTGGTCGACGCCGTCGTCGCGGCGGCTGCCGGAGCCACGTGGCTCGTGCTGGCCGGGTCTCTTCCGCCCGGGGTCTCCGACGACTTCTACGTGCGCGTGATCCAAGCCGTTCGCGAAGCGCACGGTGCTTCCGCCCCGCTCATCGCCGTCGACACCTCGGGGCCCGCCCTCTCTGCCGTCGTCGAGCGCGGCGCAGCCGATCTCATCAAGCCCAACGATGACGAGCTCGCCGAACTCGCCGGCGCCGAACTCGCCGGCACCGACATCCACGCCGCGGTGCTCGGCATCGCCCGCACGCTCGTGCCCGCCCGCGTCGGCGCCGCTCTCATCACGCTCGGCTCCCGGGGCGCGATCCTGGTCGACTCCGACGGCGCCTGGGTGGCGACCCCGCCGCCGATCCGAGTGACGAGCACGGTCGGCGCCGGCGACAGCTCGCTGGCCGGGTACGTGCTCGCGCACTCGCGCGGCGAAGCCCCCGAGGAACGTCTGCGCACAGCGATCCGGTACGGCGCGGCCGCGGCATCCCTTCCCGGCACGCAGGCGCCGACCCCCGCAGATCTGCCCCCCGGAGATGTGCCGGTCACCCGGCTCGCCTGAGCCGTGCCCTCTCCACTCGACCATCCACCCACCCAACGGGAACGACCGCAGGAGGTCCTCGTGTCCGACACCATCACCCCAGGGCTGGTCAGCCTCGACGCCGAACTCGGCGACGACAAGGCCGCCGTCATCCGCGCGCTCGCCGCACGCGTGGTCGCGCAAGGTCGCGCGACCGACGCCGAAGGCCTCTACGCCGACGCATGGGCGCGCGAGCAGAAGGACGAGACCGGCCTGCCCGGCGGAATCGCCATTCCACACGCGAAGAGCGCCGCCGTGACCACCCCGTCGCTCGCTTTCGCCCGGCTGAGTCCCGGTGTCGACTTCGGCGCGCCTGATGGTCCCGCCGACCTGGTATTCCTGATCGCGGCACCGGCCGACGCCGCCGAGGCCCACCTCGCGGTGCTTTCCAAGCTCGCCCGCAGCCTCATGAAGGAGGACTTCACCGCCGGGCTGCGCGCCGCCCGATCCGACGACGATGTCGTCGCGATCGTTCGCGAAGCGATCGGCGAGGGGGATGCCGCGGCGGCACCCGTCACGGCCGCCCCAGCGGCAGCCGCCGCGATGCAGGCTTCCGCACCTGCACCCGCCTCACCGGCGGCCCTGAGCGTCCAGGGCCGCCCGGCGCGGATCGTCGCGGTGACCGCATGCGCCACCGGCATCGCCCACACCTTCATGGCAGCCGACGCGCTCACCGCTGCGGGCAAGAAGAACGGGATCGACCTCGTCGTCGAACCGCAAGGATCGAGCGGATACCAGGCGCTGCCGGCCGATGTCATCCAGGGCGCAGACGCCGTGATCTTCGCCACGGACGTCGATGTCCGCGAGCCGCAGCGTTTCGCGGGCAAGCCGGTGGTGCGCTCGGGAGTCAAGCGCGGCATCGAGCAGCCCGATCAACTCATCGCCGAGGCGGTGGCGGCAGCGAACGACCCGTCCGCGACGCGCGTTGGAGGAGACGCGGGCGCGGTCGCCGCGGCCCCCGCAGAGCGGCTGTCGTGGGGCGCACGGATCCAGCGGATCCTGCTCACCGGCGTGAGCTACATGATTCCGTTCGTCGCCGGCGGCGGTCTGCTCATCGCTCTCGGATTCCTCATCGGCGGGGTGGACGTCAACACCGACAACCAGGCGTTCTCGGTCATCATCGACAATGCGCTGTGGAGTCTGCCCGCGGGCGGTCTCGGCCAGTACCTCGGATCGGTGCTGTTCGTGATCGGCGCGACATCCATGGGCTTCCTGGTTTCTGCGCTTTCGGGCTATATCGCGTTCGCGATCGCGGACAGGCCCGGCATCGCACCCGGATTCGTCGCGGGCGCGGTCGCGGTGATCATGAACGCCGGATTCATCGGCGGCATCATCGGCGGTCTGCTCGCCGGTGTCGTCGCGTGGTGGATCGGCACGTTCGACGCACCCCGGTGGCTGCGCGGCCTCATGCCGGTGGTGATCATCCCGCTCGTCGCCTCGATCGTGGCATCCGGCCTGATGATCCTCTTCCTCGGTCGTCCGATCGCGACGCTCATGGAGGGGCTCAACACGTGGCTGACGAGCCTTGCAGCGACCGGCGCGATCATCGTGGTCGGCGTCATCCTCGGTCTCATGATGTGCTTCGACCTCGGGGGGCCCGTCAACAAGGTCGCGTACGCATTCGCGGTCGCCGGTCTCGCGGCCGGATCCGCCGAGAATCCGACGCCCTACCTGATCATGGCCGCGGTCATGGCGTCGGGCATGGTTCCTCCGCTCGCGATGGCGCTCGCCTCGACGGTGCTCGCCCGCGACCTGTTCCCGCCGGTCGAGCGAGAGAACGGCAAAGCGGCCTGGCTGCTCGGCGCCTCGTTCATCAGCGAGGGCGCCATCCCGTTCGCCGCGGCCGACCCGCTGCGCGTGATTCCCGCGTCGATGGTGGGCGGCGCGCTGACCGGCGGACTGATCATGATGTTCGGAGTCGAGTCCCTCGCCCCGCACGGTGGAATCTTCGTCCTGTTCGCCATCGACCCGGTGTGGGGCTTCCTCGTGGCGCTCGTGGCCGGTACCGTCGTGTCCGCACTCGCTGTCGTCGCACTGAAGAAGTGGGTCGGGCGCAAGGAGCTCGAGCAGGCCGAGGCCGGCGTCGCGGTCGCCGCGTGACCGGACCGGTCGAACCGAACACTCCACCCATCTGAACGAGGAGAGAGAAAATGGCAGAACGTCAGGCCACCATCGCCAGCAGCTCCGGGCTGCACGCCCGTCCCGCGAAGCTTTTCGTGCAGGCTGTCCAGGCCCAATCCGTGCCCGTCACCATCGCGCTCGACGGCGGCCCGGACCTCAATGCGGGGAGCATTCTGTCCCTGATGGGCCTCGGCGCCTCGCATGGTACGGTCGTCACACTCAAGGCCGAGGGCGACGGCGCCGACGAGGCCCTCGCACAGCTCGTACAGCTGCTCGAGACGGATCTCGACGCCCAGTAGCCCGGCCGAGCAGACAAGACGACGGATGCCGCGGGTCGAAGCCGCTGCGGCATCCGTCGTCTGTGTGTCAGAGGTCGGTCGAATCTCCCGGGTCGAGCACGACGAACTCGCCGCCGCCCTGCTCGACCGCCCACGTGAGGCGGGCACGTCCCATGTCGCGCCCGACGACGGACAGCGTCATGTCGTGGGTCCCGAATGCGCGCTCCGGTGCCACGGCGAGCACGAAGTCCATCGCCTCGCCGATCTTGAGCCACGGGGCGCCCACGGGGGCCGCGAGCAGGCGGACCGGACGTCCGTCCGGCACGGCGTAGGAATCGCCCGGGTAGTACAGTTCGTCGTTCACGAGCACGCCGACGTTGTCGATCACGGGGATCGACGTGTGGATCACCGCGTGCCGACCGCCGAAGAACTTGAGACGGAACGGCTCCGCCTCGACGATGTCACCCGGATGGACCACGGTGATCTCATATCCGGCCGCGGCTCGGGCCACGCCCTCGGGGGCATAGATCGGGATTCCGGGAAAGGTCCCGAGGATGCGGTCCAGGTGGTCGGGTGTCCAGTGGTCGGCGTGCTCGTGGGTGAGCACGATCGCCACGACGTTCTGCAGTTCGCCCAGCGGCGCCGTGTACGACCCCGGGTCGATCACGAGTGTCCGATCGGCATCGACGAGTGTCAGGGTGGCGTGTTCGAACTTGGTGACTCGCATGCCTCGAGTCAACGCCACCGACGGCGCGGCGGCAAGCACGCGTCGGCGCGTTGCGGCCCCGCCTCGATTTGGAGCGGGCATACGAGGCATGGCATAATCGAACGGTTGCCTGAACGGCCCCATCGTATAGCGGCCTAGTACGCCGCCCTCTCACGGCGGTAACGCGGGTTCGAATCCCGCTGGGGTCACCAGCAAGGCAACGGCAGTGCAGAAAGTCCGCGTACGGCCCCATCGTATAGCGGCCTAGTACGCCGCCCTCTCACGGCGGTAACGCGGGTTCGAATCCCGCTGGGGTCACCACAGGAGAAACCCCCGGTCCTTTCCGACCGGGGGTTTCTTCGTGTTCGGGCTCGCGCTGCTCAGCTCTCGGATTCGTCTCGGCCTGCCCGAGAGCGGGCCGCGTCGTCCGCTCGGCGTTGCCGACGGCTGCGCACGAGGCGGACGATCGCCCACACCACGAGCCCGGCGATCGCGACCACCATCAGCCAGGGCAGCAGGAAGCCGAGGGCCACGACGATGCCGTTGAGGGTGGCGACCAGGCCGTTCCACCCGGCGGCCAGACCGTCTCCGAACCCGGCCGGGTCCGCGGTGACGGGTTCGACCTCGGGCGTGATCGTGACGCTGAGCGTCGACATCGCGACCTGGCCCTCGAGCATCTCGAGCTGCTGCTGGTAGGACTCGAGCATCGCCTGACGTTCGGACAATGCGGACTCGGCCGTCAAGAGATCCGCAACGCTCTGCGCCTGACCCATCAACTCGGTCAGGCGGTCGACGGACGCCTGTGTGGCATCGACGCGCGCCGCGAGGTCCACGGTCTGCTCTGTGACGTCCTGGCGGTTGATCGAGGTCGCCGTGACGTGGCCGACGTCCGAGAGCTCCTCGACCAACCCGGCCAGCTGGTCGGCGGGCACCCGAACAGTCACCCATGCGCCGTCGGGCGTGTAGGGATACGGCGCAGAGGTGTCGTAGACGCCGCCGCCGGTCATGGGATCGATCGGGTAGACCGTGCCATCGGTGCCCACGCTCATCGACTCGACGTAGCCGCCGTGCGCGACGGCCGAGTTCGCGATCGAGCGCGCCGCGACCTCGACGTCGCCCACGGTCACGCTCGCCGACGCCGTCGTGATGATGTCCCGACCCGTCGTGGCGCTATCGGAGCCGACCGCCTGGTCGGCGGCACCGCCTTCCAGCGTCAGCGGCGCGGCCTCACGAGATCCGGAGGAATCCTGGATCACGCCCGGCTCGACGATGCCGGCGGGCTGCTCTGCCGGCGAGAGGGCGGACTCGTCGCCCGCACCACCGCTGACCAGTGAGCCGACGCTCGGCGCGATGACGGCGGCCACGACGATCACGGCCGCGGCCGCCCCACCCGCCAGCCACAGTCGACCGCGACGGGCGCTGCGCCCCTTGTGCATGACGCGCTCGCGGGCGATGTCGGCGAACAGGGCGTTCTCGATCTCGTCGATGCGCTGGCTGCCGAGCGCAGGAAGGGAGGCGGATGCCCCCTGCGGGCCGGATCCCTGTTGCTGACTGTTCATGTGCTCTCCTTCACGACGGTCCGCAGGCGCGTGCGGATGCGGGAGAGACGATTGCGGACGACGCCGTGAGCGATGCCGAGCTCGTCAGCCGCTGCCTGGTAGCCGTAGCCCTCGGTCGTGCACAGCCGGAAGATGGCGCGGTCGAGGTCGCCGAGTTCGGCCACCTCGCGCAGGATCGCATCGGCCAGTTCGCCGTCGATGACCTGCTGCTCGATGTTCACGGTTGCGGGAAGGCTCTCGTCGGCGGGGCCTGCGGTGTGCTCGCGGTCGCGCCTCTGGCGGCGGATGCGATTCGCGGCCTGGAAGCGACAGACCGTCGCCAGCCACGGCAGCAGCGAATCACCCGCGAGTTCGAGTCCGGGCAGCTTTCGCCAGGCGACCAGGAACGTCTCCTGCGTGACCTCCTCGGCATCCGCCCGGTTTCCCACCAGCCCGTGCGCCAGCCAGAAGACCGGACGCACGTAGGCGCGGTAGAGCGTACGGAACGCGTGCTCGCTCCCGTTCGCGGCGGCGGCCACGAGCGCGGCGTCGCCCGGCGAGTCGTCGTCTGCCATTCCCATCCTCCGGCCCACGCGCGCCGCCGAGGAAGGGCGTCGTCGCGGAGCATCATTGTCTCTCACCGTGTCAGTGTCCGGGCAGCGGCGATCGTCTCAGAGGCTGCGGATCGCTTTCGTGAGGACTCGACCATCGGCGATCGTCCCCATGCGGAGGGCGCGGCATCCCGAGCCTGTATCCTGATGCGAGCGAGAGGGAGTATCCCGAGAGCGCGCATCCGTCATCACGGGTCCCGATAGAGCGACCCCGGGTGCGCGACGCGGACCGTGAGGTCCGCGGGGAGAGACTTTCGGCATCGACCGACCCCTCGTACGTCTCCCCGCGAAAGGCCCTCCATGGACCTCGAACTGCCGCTCTGGTTCGAAATCGGATCCCTCGTGATCCTCTCCCTCATCCTCCTCGGCGATCTGCTGCTGATCCTGAAGCGACCGCACATCCCGTCGACGAGGGAGTCGACCCTGTGGGTCGTCTTCTACGTGACGCTTGCCCTGATCTTCGCGGGCCTGATGTACGTGTTCGCCGGTCCGGAGTACGCGGGCCAGTTCGTCGCCGGCTGGCTCACCGAGTACAGCCTCTCGATCGACAACCTGTTCGTCTTCGTGCTGATCATGGGGCAGTTCGCGGTGCCGCGCCGCTATCAGCAGGAGGTGCTGATGGTGGGCATCATCATCGCCCTGGTGCTGCGGGGACTGTTCATCCTCGCCGGCGCGGCGATCATCGAGCAGTTCAGCTGGGTGTTCTTCCTGTTCGGCGCGTTCCTGGTGTGGACGGCCATCCGACAGGCGTTCCCGGGCGGCGATCACGACGACGACGTCAAGCAGGAGAACTTCATCGTCCGGCTGCTGCGCCGCACGATCGACATCAGTGATCACTACGACGGCGCCAAGATCCGCACCGTGGTCGACGGCAAGAAGATGTGGACGCCGATGATCATCGTGTTCGCGGCGATCGGCGTGACCGATCTGCTGTTCGCGATCGACTCGATCCCCGCGATCTTCGGCATCACGCAGAGCGCGTTCATCGTGTTCACGGCGAACCTGTTCGCCCTCATGGGGCTGCGTCAGCTCTACTTCCTCCTCGGGGACCTGCTGGATCGCCTGCGCTACCTTCACTACGGCATCGCGTTCATCCTCGCGTTCATCGGTGTGAAGCTCGTCTTCCACGCGATGCACGTCAACGAACTGCCGTTCATCAACAACGGCGAGCCCATCGAGTGGGCGCCCGAGATCTCGACGTGGACGTCGCTGGCGGTCATCGTCTCGGCCATGACGGTGGCGACCGTGGCGAGCCTCATCGCGTCGGCGCGCGACAAGCGCCGCGAGAAGTCGGATGCCGCGCTGACCGCAGACGATTCTGGCGGGATGCAGGCCGCTACCGCCGCCGCCGCGCTCGTCGCCGAGGAGAAGGGCACCCCGGCGACGGTGGACGAGCCCGGCCAGGGCGCCGAAGGCGAGAGGTCCGAACCCCGCAGCTGACGGCGGTGCGGCGGACGGCATCGTCTGCCGCCATCGCCGCTGGCATACTGCCGACATTCGGCGCGGACGCCGACATCGACATCGACGGCGATGCGGCCGCGATGGCGGGCCGGGCTGCTGCTGTGGAACGCGCCGATGCCTGATGCGGACGCCGTCCCGGAAGAGTGAGGAGGTTGCCAGGATCGCAATCGCTCGGTTCGAGCGACGGCTCGCCTCACGCCGGTGGTAGTCTGGGCGGGTGCGGATCGCTCGCCTCCTCCTTAGCGGCCGCGACGAGTCCTAGTTCCCAGGCCGCCCTCGTCGCGGAGTTCGTTGCGGGCCCGACCCCTTCTGAGCACAGTCCCTTCAGAGGACAGTCCCTTCCGAGGAGAACGACAAGGCTATGAGCACCATCGATGCATCCGGCATCCCCGATCGACCCCGCACCCTCGCCGAGAAGGTGTGGGACGACCACGTCGTCGTCAAGGGCGGCGACGGTCAGCCCGACCTGATCTACATCGACCTGCACCTCGTGCACGAGGTCACCAGCCCGCAGGCCTTCGACGGTCTCCGGGCCGAGGGGCGCCCGGTTCGCCGGCTGGACCTCACGATCGCGACCGAGGACCACAACACGCCGACGCTCGACATCGACAAGCCGATCGCCGACCTCACCAGCCGTACCCAGATCGAGACGCTGCGGCGCAATGCCGCCGAATTCGGCGTGCGGCTGCACTCGCTCGGTGACAAGGAGCAGGGCATCGTGCACGTCGTGGGGCCGCAGCTGGGGCTTACGATGCCCGGCATCACGGTGGTCTGCGGCGACAGCCACACCAGCACCCACGGCGCGTTCGGATCGATGGCGTTCGGCATCGGCACCAGTGAGGTCGAGCACGTGCTGGCCACGCAGACGCTGCCGCTCAAGCCGTTCAAGACGATGGCGATCACCGTCGAGGGCGACCTCAACCCGGGTGTCACCGCGAAGGACATCGTGCTCGCGATCATCGCGAAGCTGGGCGCGAACGGCGGACAGGGCTACGTGCTCGAGTTCCGGGGCAGCGCCATCCGCTCCCTCTCGATGGAGGGGCGCATGACGATGTGCAACATGTCGATCGAGGCTGGTGCGCGCGCCGGCATGATCGCACCCGACGACATCACCTTCGACTACGTCAAGGGTCGCCCGCACGCGCCCACCGGCCGGGACTGGGACGACGCCGTCGAGTACTGGCGCGCGCTGCCCAGTGATGAGGGCGCGGTCTACGATGCCGAGGTGTTCCTGGACGCCGCCGAGCTGGAGCCGTTCGTCACCTGGGGCACGAACCCCGGCCAGGGCGTCTCGCTCAGCGGTGTCGTGCCCACGCCGGACGACTACTCCGATCCCAACGATCGCGCCGCCGCCGAGCGTGCGCTCGAGTACATGGATCTCGCACCGGGCACGCCGTTGAAGGCCGTGCCGGTCGACGCCGTGTTCATGGGATCGTGCACGAACAGCCGCATCGAGGACCTGCGTGCATTCGCCTCCGTCATCAAGGGCCGCAAGAAGGCCGATGGCGTTCGGGTGATGGTCGTTCCCGGATCCGCACGCGTACGCCTCGAAGCCGAGGCCGAGGGCCTCGACAAGGTGATCGAGGAGTTCGGCGCCGAATGGCGCTTCGCAGGCTGCTCGATGTGCCTGGGCATGAACCCCGACCAGCTCGCACCGGGGGAACGCTGTGCGTCCACGAGCAACCGAAACTTCGAGGGACGACAGGGCAAGGGCGGTCGTACGCATCTAGTGTCACCGTTGGTGGCGGCGGCCACCGCCGTGCGCGGAACTCTCTCGAGCCCGAGCGATCTGGATCCGGTGATCCCGCTCGAGCAGACTCAGCTGCCCATGGCGGCGAACGCAGTGGAGGCCTGACATGGACAAGTTCACGACGCACACCGGCATCGCCGCCCCCCTCAAGCGCTCCGCCGTCGACACCGACCAGATCATCCCCGCCGTCTACCTCAAGCGCGTCACCAAGACCGGCTTCGAGGACGCCCTGTTCGCGAACTGGCGGCAGGACCCGCAGTTCGTGCTCAACCAGCCCGTCTACGCGGGCGCGAGCATCCTCGTGGCAGGTCCCGACTTCGGCACCGGGTCCAGCCGCGAGCACGCGGTCTGGGCGCTGCGGGACTTCGGCTTCTCGGTCGTGCTGAGCCCCAAGTTCGCCGACATCTTCCGCGGCAACGCCGGAAAGCAGGGCCTGGTCACCGGAGTGATCTCGGAGGCCGATCTGGAAGCGGTGTGGGCGGTCATCGACGCCGACCCCGGCGTGCGGATGACGGTCGACCTCGACTCGCGACGCGCCACCATCGGCGACCTCGACGTCGCTTTCGACATCGATGATTACACTAGGTGGCGGCTTCTCGAAGGGCTCGACGACATCGGGCTCACCCTGCGCGAGGCAGACAAGATCGCGCAGTTCGAGGCTCGCCGCGAGGCGTGGCGGCCACGGACGCTTCCTGTTCCGTAAGCCAGGTCGGCGCCCCACCAGGGCATCCCGACCGCCGCACATCGCCCCTCGAGAACACCAAGTGAGGTCTACCGGATGAAGTCTCTTCTCGGCGTCGAAGCCGAAACGAAGTCGGGAGAGAAGGAAATGGCCGGTGAAGTACTGGCGATCCGTGGCGGTCGACCGCTGACCGGCCGGGTCGAGGTCAAGGGTGCCAAGAACCTCGTGACGAAGGCCATGGTCGCCGCGCTGCTGGGTGAGACGGCGAGCACGCTGCGCGACGTTCCCGACATCAGCGACGTGCAGGTCGTCCGATCTCTCCTCGAAGTGCATGGTGTCCGCGTCGACGACGGAGACGAGGACGGCACTTTCCACCTCGACCCGAGCGGCGCTGTGGCAGCGCACTTCGAAGAGATCGATGCCCACGCCGGGGCGTCACGCATCCCGATCCTGTTCTGCGGACCGCTGCTGCATCTGCTCGGTGAGGCGCTCATCCCCGATCTCGGCGGGTGCCGTATCGGCGACCGGCCGATCAACTTCCACATGGACGCGTTGCGCGCGTTCGGGGCGGTCGTCGACAAGAGCTACGAGGGCATTCGCATCACTGCGCCGAACGGGCTGCACGGGGCGAACATCGATCTGCCGTATCCCAGCGTGGGTGCGACCGAGCAGGTGCTGCTCACGGCCGTCAAGGCGAAGGGCACCACCGAGCTACGCAACGCCGCCATCGAGCCCGAGATCATGGACCTGATCGCGGTGCTGCAGAAGATGGGCGCGATCATCTCGTACGAGCCCAACCGCGTGATCCTCATCGAGGGCGTCGATACTCTCCAGGGCTACGACCACCGGGCGATCTTCGACCGCAACGAAGCTGCATCGTGGGCCTGCGCCGCTCTCGCCACCGACGGCGACATCTTCGTCGGCGGAGCGAAGCAGCAGGAGATGCTGACGTTCCTCAATGTGTTCCGCAAGGCGGGTGGCTGGTTCGACGTCCGCGAGGACGGCATCCAGTTCCGTCGCGGCGGGACGCTCAAGCCCGTGGTCGTCGAGACCGACGTCCATCCGGGCTTCATGACCGACTGGCAGCAGCCGCTCATCGTCGCTCTCACTCAGGCTCACGGCGAGTCCGTCGTCCACGAGACGGTGTACGAGAACCGCCTCGGCTTCACCGAGGCGCTCAACCTCATGGGCGCCGATATCGTCGTGCATCCGCATGGCATCGATTCGACCGTCCGCCGGGTTCCCCGACGCGACCTCGAGCAGGCTGCAGTCATCAACGGCCCCACTGCCCTGCACGGCGCGGACGTCGTCGTTCCCGACCTTCGCGGCGGCTACAGCTACGTCATTGCGGCGCTGGCGGCCGAGGGCGAGTCCGTGGTCCGCAACATCGGGATCATCCGGCGGGGATACGAGAAGTTCCTCACGAAGCTCGAGACCCTCGGCGCCGACTTCGACGTCATCGGGTGACGCGGGTGGCCCCGAACCGCCCCCGCGCGTCGCGGGAGAAGACGCGACCCAGCCTGTTCTGGCCCCTCGCGGCCGTCGCCGTCCCGCTCCTGGGACTCATCTTCAAGGTCGAGGTCGACGGCGGCGACAAGCTGCCCCGCGACGGTGCGTTCGTCCTCGCGCCGAATCACGCGAGCGAGATCGACCCCCTCGTGGTCGCCCTGGCGGTATGGCGCATGGGCCGGGCGCCCCGGTTCATGGCCAAGGAGAGCCTGTTCCGAGTGCCCGTGCTCGGATGGGTGCTGCGCAGGACCGGCATGATCCCCGTCGCCCGCTCCGCGTCGGCATCGGCGGCGAAGGCGACGCTCGAGGCGTCCGAGACACTGGTTCGCCATGGCCGCGGCGTCATCGTCTACCCCGAAGGCACGCTCACCCGTGATCCGGATCTGTGGCCCATGCGCGGCAAGACCGGAGCGGTCCGGCTCGCCCTGGCCGGCGGCATCCCGCTCATCCCCATGGCGCAGTGGGGTGCGCAGCAGGTGCTTCCGCGCTACGGCAAGCTGAAGCTGTGGCCGCTGCGACGTCGTGTGACCGTCCTCTTCGGAGACCCCCTCGACCTCTCGGCCTACGAGTCCACACCCGGCCAGCCGTCGGCTCTCGTCGCCGCGACCGACGAGCTCATGGCAGAGATCTCGGTGCTGCTCGCGGAGCTGCGGGGCGAGCCCGCGCCCGCGGAGCGGTGGAATCCCGCCGATCACGGGCAGAAAGAGACCGGTCGCCTTGAGCCGTAGACAGGATTCCTCGCGCCCGCGCGTCGCGGTCGTCGGCGCAGGGAGCTGGGGAACGACGTTCGGCAAGATCCTTGCCGACGGCGGAGCTCACGTGACCATGTGGGCGCGCCGCGCAGAACTGGCGAGCGAGATCCAGGAGGCGAAGCGCAACAGCGAGTACCTTCCCGGGATAAACCTGCCGCGAGACATGCACGCCACGCATCACCTCTCCGAGGCGCTCGAAGGCGCGGACCAGATCTACCTGTCGATTCCGAGCCAGGCGCTGCGCCAGAACCTCAAGGCCGTCCGCCCGCTCGTATCGAAGACCGATGTGCCGATCGTGTCGCTCATGAAGGGCGTCGAGCGGCGCACCGGGCTGCGCATGAGTCAGGTCATCGAACAGGAGCTGCACTGCGACCTGGCCCGCATCGCCGTCGCCTCGGGGCCGAACCTCGCCCTCGAGATCGCGCGCGAGCAGCCGACGGCGGCCGTCATCTCGTCGACCAGCCAGGAGACCGCGGATGCCGTCGCCCGGCGCGCGCGCAACCACTACTTCCGCACGTTCGTCAATACCGATGTCATCGGCACCGAGTTCGGCGGTGTGCTGAAGAACCTGATCGCGGTCGCGATCGGCATCGTCGACGGGGTGGGCTATGGCGAGAACACCAAGGCGTCCATCATCACGCGCGGACTCGTCGAGATGACGGACTTCGCGGTCGCGTTCGGCGCGCAGCCCGAGACTCTGCAGGGACTCGCCGGCCTCGGCGACCTGATCGCGACATGCCAGTCGCCGCTGAGCCGCAACAACACCGCCGGGCGGCTGCTCGGTCAGGGATACCGCTTCGACGACGTGGTCAAGCAGATGAATCAGACGGCAGAGGGACTCGCGTCCGTGGCTCCCGTGCTGCAGCTGGCTCGAGAGGTCGGCGTCGATATGCCGATCGTCGAGCAGGTCAAGATGGTTCTGGACGGGACGATGAACCCGCGCGACATCGCGCCTCATCTCACGACCGATGACGACACTCCGAAGGGCGAGAGGACGCAGAATGGACAGGCCGGCGGTGGCGGTGCTCTTTGGAGGTCGCTCCAGCGAGCACTCGATCAGTTCCGCAACGGCGGGAGGGGTCCTGCGGGCGATCGACCGTGATCGCTACCGGGTGATCCCGATCGGAATCACCCGCGACGGTGTGTTCGTTCTCGAGGACGACGACCCCGACAAGTTCGCCCTGGATGCCGACCGGCTTCCGGAGGTGGTCGACAACGGCACCCGCGTGCTCTGGCCCGAAGGCGGCGCCGACCGCACCGTGCGGGTACGGCGCGCGGACGGAACCGTCGACGCGCTGGGCGACCTCGACGTGGTGCTGCCGATCCTGCACGGCGTGCACGGCGAGGACGGCACCGTGCAGGGGTTCTTCGACACCCTCGGCATCCCGTACGCGGGGGGTGGCGTGCTGGATTCGGCCCTGTGCATGGACAAGCACTTCATGAAGATCGTTCTCGCGGCCGCAGGAGTGCCGGTGTCGCCGTGGGTGACGGTCACCCGTGCACGCTGGGATCTCGATCCCGCGGGTGTGCGTGCGGATGCCGCGACTCTGGGCGAGCCGTCGTTCGTCAAGCCTGCCCGCGCCGGCTCCAGCGTCGGCGTCTCGAAGGTGCACGATGCCTCCGAGCTCGACGAGGCCCTGGCGATCGCGTTCGCCGAAGACGACAAGGTGCTCATCGAGTCGGCGATCGTCGGCCGCGAGGTCGAGGTCGCCATCCTCGAAGGCCGTGCCGGCGCCGCCCCGCGGGCGTCGCTGCCGGGCGAGATCGTGCTGACCACCCGCGAGTTCTACGACTTCGAGGGCAAGTACCTCGGCGGCGACGGCGCGGAGGTCGTGTGCCCCGCAGAACTGACGGATGCCGAGATCGCCGCCATCCAGCAGCTCGGGGTCCAGGCGTTCCAGGCAGTCGACGGTCGCGGCCTCGCACGCGTGGACTTCTTCCTCGCCGCCGATGGGCTCTACGTCAACGAGCTCAACACGATGCCGGGATTCACCCCGATCTCGATGTTCCCGAAGTGCTGGATCGCGTCGGGAATGACGTATCCGGAGCTGATCACCGAGCTCATCGACACCGCGCTGGAGCGCGCGGCCTGACGAACGGGTCAGGGAACGGGCGTCGCGTCCTCGCGGCCGACGCATTGCCCGTCCACCGGCAGCGTCGCGACGATCGGCGAGATCGCATCGAGCACGTCGCGGCTCGACACACCGGCGCCGTCGTCGCCGACTTCGGTATCGAGGTAGATCTCCACGGCGGGTGTGCGGCCGTACGTGGTGACGCGGAATCGCGGAGCGTCGGTCTCGTCGATGATCCAGTCGACGCCGGCCACTGTTTCGCAGCGCATCGTCGTGGGGCCCGGCGCGGTGACACCGCACGTCAGCAGGATGGTCGCGGGATCGCCCCAGGCCCCGGTGGCCTGCGCATCCGTCCACCGTCGGGGCTGGTCGCCGATGGCGCCGGGCAGTCGCACGCTCACCTCGGCGCACGCCGGATCGTCGGAGCCGTCGGCCGGCTCGAGGTTGACGGTCGCCGCGCATCCGGTGAGGCCGATGCCCGCCATGATCGCGAGCGCGACCGTGGCGGCGAAGTGGGTCAATCGCACCGCTCCAGGCTAACCCGGCTCGCCCGGCTCTCCCGCCTCACGCCGCAGCGGCGGAGGCGCCGTGCCCCTGAGCGCACGATCGACGGGGCGAGCGGCGGTAGCGTGGGGGCGTGGTCGACGAGCGCACGGATCCGACGGTCGGAGAACTCAGCGAAGGGGCGATCCTTCGACGGATACTTGAGCGGGTCGGCGCGTCGAACGCCGAGGTGGGTCCGGGTGACGACGCTGCGGTGATCGCGACCGCAGACGGCCGGGTCGTCGCGACCGTCGACACGCTCGTGCACGGTCCGGACTTCCGTCTCGCGTGGTCGAGCGGCTTCGATCTCGGATTCAAGGCGGCGGCGGTGAATCTGGCCGATGTCGCGGCGATGGGCGCGACGCCGACCGCGCTGCTGGTCGCCCTCGCGATGCCCGATTCGACGCGCCTCTCGTTCGTTTCGGGGCTCGCCGAGGGACTGCGCGCCGCGTGCGACGAACTGGCACCCGGCTGCACGATCGAGGGCGGCGATCTGACCGTGAGCGACACCCTGACGGTGGCCGTCACCGCGCTCGGCGCGCTCGCGGGCCGAGCGCCGGTGCTGCGCTCCGGCGCGCGCGTCGGCGACACCGTCGCCGTGGCGGGCGAGCTCGGCCGTGCGGGCCGTGGACTGCGCATTCTCTTCGAGCGGTTCACGGATGCCGCCGGCGTTCCGATCCCGATCGATGAGCGTGTGCTCGACGAGGACGAGCGCCGCGACCTCGCCGCACAGCTGCGCCCCGCTCCACCCGTGGCTTTCGGACCGATCGCCGCGGACGCGGGCGCGCGGGCGATGATGGATGTGTCGGACGGGCTCGTGCTTGACGCATCGCGTATGGCTGCGGCATCCGATGTCACCATCGCTCTCGACTCGCTCGCGCTCGCGCCGGATGTCGACTCTGCGCTCACCGGCGGCGAGGACCACGCGTTGCTGGCGACATTCCGGTCCGATCGCCCATTGCCCCACGGCTTCCGCCGCATCGGCGAGGTGCTCGCCCGAGGCGAGGCGGGCGTGCTCGTGGACGGGCATGCCCACGCCGGACGCGGCGGGTGGGATCCCTACCGCGACTGGGATTCGCACACGGGCTGACCCGTCGACGGGGGATCGCTGTCGGCGGCGCCGTTAGCCTGAGGATGATGACCGAGCTGCTCCCGCGATCGCGACCCGAAGACCAGGGTGTTCCCTCTGCCGCGTTGGCGCGGCTCGTGACCGCCCTGGACGAGATCCAGCACGTGCACACGGCGACGGTGATCCGGCACGGGCACGTGGTGCTCGAGGCGACATGGGAGCCGTATGACCGCGACGCGCCTCACGCGATGTACTCCGTGAGCAAGAGCTTCACCTCGATGGCGGTGGGGCTTGCGATCGACGAGGGACTCTTCGCTCTCGACGACCGCGTCGCGGAGCTCTTGCCCGACCTCATGCCCGCCGAGTCGTCCCTGCACCTCGATGCGATGCGTGTGCGCCACCTGCTGACGATGTCGACGGGCCACGACGCCGAACCGCAGGACTGGGGCGAAGACTGGGGGCGAACGGCCCTCGCGGCGCCGATCGTCCACGAACCCGGCAGCCACTGGCTCTACAACACACCCGCGACCTACCTGCTGTCCGAGATCGTGCAGCATCGCTCCGGCATGCGCGTGCGGGACTTCCTTGAGCCGCGATTGTTCGCCCCACTGGGGATCGATACGCCGTGGTGGCTGCAGAGCCCGACCGGTGTCGATGCGGGCGGCTTCGGTCTGATGCTCCGCGCCGAGGAGCTCGCCGTCTTCGGCCAGCTGCTGCTGCAGCGCGGCGAATGGCAGGGACGCTCGCTGGTGCCGGCATCGTGGATCGACACGGCGACGAGCGCGCAGATCGCGAACGGCACGGGCAACGCGGGCGACTGGGGCCAGGGCTACGGATTCCAGTTCTGGCGCTGCCGGCACGGGGCCTATCGCGGCGACGGTGCTTTCGGTCAGTACGTCGTGGTGATGCCCGAGCAGGATGCCGTCGTCGTGATCACGGGAGGGCTGCCCGACATGCAGGCGCCGCTCCGTGTGCTCTGGCGCGAACTGCTGCCCGCTTTCGACACGACCGGGCCGTCCGCGCCGCTTCCCGCGCTCCTCGGGATCGCGCCCGTCGGCGGCGTGCGGCACGAGGCCGTGGTGGAGCATCGCTACGCCGACGGTCCGATCCGGCTGTTGCGAATCGAGGGCGAGAGGCTCAGGATCAACGACGGCGAACTGCGGTGCGCACCCGACTCGTGGACGACGGGCGAGTTCTCACTGGAGGGTGAGCGGGATTGGTACGGCGATCTGGTCGCGGTGTCCGGCGGATGGCGGGGTGACGACTTCGTCGCCGATCTCCGCGTCCTTCACGATGCGATGACGTTCCGGCTCACGCTGGCACCGACGGGCGCGCTCGCGATCACGCGTGACGTCGGCTTCGATGGCAGCGACGTCTGGAGTGGCGTTCCGATTCCGAATCCGTGATCGGGTCCCGGCATGCCTAGCGCGCGGGATCCGATCCGCCGCTCGCCGCGTCCTCGCCGTCTGCCGCCAGGGTGGTCGCCCACCACAGTGTCGTGTCGCCGTACCGCTTCGACCGGGTCGCGGTGAGCCGGGCGGGCAGAGCCGGTTCGGGGGAGCGCGAACCGCGCTCGATGACCACCACCGCGCCCTCGGCGAGCAGCGGCACCAGCAGAGCGAGGGTCGACGAGAGTTCGGATTCGCCCACGTCGTAGGGCGGATCGAGGAAGACCACGTCGAATGGGCCCCGCGCGGTGCGGAGGAATCCGTCGGCGCCGCTGCGGTGCACGCGCAGGGCGGCATCCGGACCCACCGCCTTCGCGACGCGCCCGGCGTTGCGTTGGGCGACGGCGGCGGCACGCGGGTTCTTCTCGACCAGATCGGCGGATGCCGCGCCCCGGCTCACCGCCTCGAATGCGAGCGCACCCGATCCCGCGTAAAGATCGAGCACAGCAGCGCCGCGGAGCAGATCGGACGACTCGAGCGCGCCGAACAGGGATTCGCGGACGCGGTCGCTCGTCGGGCGCGTTCCGGCGTCAGGGACGTCGAGCGTGAGGGAGCCGGCCCGTCCGGCGATGATGCGCGTCACCCCTTCACGATATCCGGGTGCTCCTCCGGTGGAGTCCGCGCACGGCACTGGACCGACGCCCCCTATGATCACGACAGGGAGCGCATCGTTCCGACGGAAGTGAGCCGAGATGATCCACCGTACGACGAGGATCGCAGCCATCGCGCTGAGCGCCGGCCTGAGCGCCGTCGCACTCGTGGGGTGCGCGGGCGGAGCGCAGACGCCGACAGCGTCTCCCACTTCTACGCCCACGCATTCGGAGTCGGTGATGCCGACCCCGATTCCCACTGCCACCCCGACGCCGACCGCAGCGCCGGTGACCCTGCCGACGGACTGCAACGCGCTCGCCACCGACGCCACGCGTGCTGCGGCCGTCGGCGACATGACGCTGCAGAGCAACGGCGAGGGTTTCGTGCGCCCGGCACCCGAGGGCGCGACCCTCGCCCTCGGCTGCGATTGGATCGTCGGCGATGCGACCGGCATGCTGCTGCTGATCAGCACGGCCACCCCCGAAGCGGTCACCGCTGCCGTGGGGACGCTCCCCGGCGAGGGGTATACGTGCCAGGTCGCCGATGACTTCGGTGCACAGGTCTGCGTGCTCCCCGGCACGGGCAGCGACACCGAGGAGATCATCGTCGCCCGGGACGGGGTCTGGATCTATCTGTCCACCGTGAACCGGAACGGCTGGGCGTTCCTGGAGGAGATCGCGCAGGGCATCTTCGGTTGAGCCTCCCGGCACCGCGTCCGGGCGGTTCTGGGAACGAGGACGTCAGGCGATCGCCGCATCCTCTTCTCGCAGCCGAGGCTCGGTGCGAAACTCCGGGCGCAGTCCGGACTTGTCGGCGTAGAAGGCGCGGATGACGTTCATGTCGGCGACCACGTCGCCGGTGAGTTCGATCGTCGGCCCGAGGCCCGTCGTCATCGTGGTGCGGTCGACGTACCCGAGGGTCACCGGCAGGCCCGCTTCTCGGGCGATCCGGTAGAACCCCGACTTCCAGTACGTGCCCGAGCCGCGGGTGCCCTCGGGGGTGACGACGAGACCGAAGACCTCTCCCGCACGGATGCGCTCGACGACATCGGAGACGACACGCGACGCATCGGCGCGGTCCACGGGTATGCCGCCGAGCTTCTTCATGAGGGGGCCGCGCCACCCTCGGAACAGGCTCGACTTGCCCAGCCACCGCACCGGGATCTGTAGACGCCAGGCGATCCCGAGCATGAGGAGGAAGTCCCAGTTCGAGGTGTGGGGCGCGCCCAGCAGCACAGTGGGTCGATCGGGGGCCGGCTCGGTGGACAGCGTCCAGCGACTGCAGGCCCAGTACACGCGGGAGGCGAGTCGTCGGAGCATCCCGCAACCCTATGGGCAGCTGCTGGGGTAACGCCGACAGCGTCCGCGCCGGATCCTAGACTCGAGGCATGGCGTCCTTCACCCTCGACTCCCGCCTCGACGGCGCAGTCGGCGGAAAGACCGCGTCGGCCCTCGATCGAGCGTTCGGCATGAAGACCGTCGGTGACCTCCTCATGCACTATCCGCGTCGCTACGCCCGGCGCGGCGAGCTCACCCAGATCTCGTCGCTGCCCGTCGGCGAATCGGTGACGATCGTCGCCGAGGTGCGGCGTGCAGGCGAGCGGCGCATGAAGAACCGCAACGGCTCGCTGCTCGAGGTCGTGATCAGCGACGGCAACGGCGATCTATCGCTCACGTTCTTCAATCAGGCGTGGCGATTGAAGGACCTTCAGCCCGGACGCCGTGGCATTTTCGCGGGCAAGGTGGGGGAGTACCGCGGCATCAAGCAGCTCGCACACCCCGATTACGAGCTGTTCGATGACGTCGAGATGGCGCGGATGACCGCCGAGGCGAACGTCAACCTGCCGATCCCGATCTATCCCGCGACGAGCACGGTCGCGAGCTGGCAGTTCCAGAGGATCGTGGCGCTCGTGCTCGACGGGCTCGGGGAGGTGACCGAGCCGCTTCCCGAGGAACTGCGCATGCGGCACGACCTGATCGCCGCCCGCGACGCGATCGAGCGCATCCACCGTCCCGAATTCTTCGACCAGATCGAGCCTGCGCGCGAGACGCTGCGGATGCAGGAGGCGTTCGTGCTGCAGGTCGCGCTGCTGCAGCAGCGCGCTTTCGTGCGGGCGCTGTCGGCCACGGTTCGCGCCCCCGGCCCGATCCTCGAGCGCTTCGACGCCGACCTTCCCTTCCCCCGCACCCCCGATCAGATCAGTGTCGGCGACGACATCGCGCGAGACCTGCAGGGGGAGTGGCCGATGAACCGGCTCGTGCAGGGCGAGGTGGGCTCGGGCAAGACCCTGGTAGCGCTGCGGGCGATGCTCCAGGTCGCGCAGTCGGGCGGGCAGTCGGCGCTGATCGCACCGACCGAGGTGCTCGCCGCACAGCACGTCAGATCGATCGCGCGGATGCTGGGGCGCGAGCTCGCCCCACAGCTCATGCCGACGCTGCTCACCGGCCAGCTTCCGGCGGCGGAGCGACGCAAGGCCGCGCTTCGCGCCGCATCGGGGCAGGCGCGCATCGTGGTCGGCACGCACGCGCTGCTCAGCGAGAGCACGACGTTCGCAGATCTCGGCCTGGTCGTCGTCGACGAGCAGCACCGGTTCGGTGTCGAGCAGCGCGAATCGCTGCGTGCCAAGGGCTCGTCGCCGCACGCGCTCGTGCTGACCGCCACACCGATCCCTCGCACGGTGGCGATGACCGTCTTCGGCGACCTCGATGTCTCGACCATCCGCACGATGCCGGTGGGCCGCGCCGGCATCCAGACCTTCGTCGCTCCTCTCCACGAGAAGCCCGCATGGTTCGGGCGCGTGTGGGATCGCATCGCGGAAGAAGTGGGGCTGGGCCGGCAGGCGTTCGTCGTCTGCGCCGCGATCGACGCCGAGGCGCTCACGAAGGACGACACCGCAGACGAAGCGCCCGGGGCGGAAGAAGGCGAGACCGGCCGCACCCGATGGGGCGTGGTGCAGGTCGCGGATCTGCTGTCGCGGCATCCGGCGTTCTCCGCCATACGGGTCGAGATCCTGCATGGCAAGATGCCATCCGACGAGAAGGATGCCGTCATGCAGGCCTTCGCTCGCGGTGACATCGACGTGCTCGTCGCGACGACGGTCGTCGAGGTCGGTGTCGACGTGCCCAACGCCTCGACGATGGCGATCCTCGAGGCCGACCGCTTCGGCGTGTCGCAGCTGCATCAGCTGCGGGGCCGCGTCGGTCGCGGCGCAGTCCCGGGGCTCTGCCTTCTCGTGACCGAGGCGCCGCAGGCGACGCCGGCGCGCGAGCGGGTGGAGGCGGTGGCCTCCACGCTGGATGGATTCGTGCTGGCCGAGATCGACCTCGAACTGCGCGGCGAGGGCGACGTGCTGGGCGGCGCCCAGTCCGGTGCCCGGTCGTCGCTTCGCCTGCTGCGGGTCGTGAAGGATGCAGATGTGATCGCCGAGGCCCGCATCGCCGCGGAGCAGGTGCTGGCCGAAGACCCGGCGCTGCGGCGCCACCCGGGACTCGCGGCCGCACTGGAGCGCAACGTCGGCATGGCCGAGCGTGCCGCGCTCGCAAAGAACTGACCAGCCTCGCCGAGCGTCGGCGGGGTCCCGTTAGGCTGGGCGCATGAGCAGCCGGATCGCCGTCGTCCCGGGGTCGTTCGATCCTCCGACCCTCGGCCACCTCGATGTGATCCGCCGCGCGGCATCGCTGTACGACCAGCTGCACGTGCTCGTCGTCCACAACCCCGGCAAAGAAGCCATGCTCCCGATCTCGCAGCGCCAGATGCTGCTGGAGCAGTCGATCGCCGAGAGCAATGTCGAGGGGGATATCGTCGTCGCGTCATGGAGCATGGGACTCCTGGTCGACTACGCGACGGATGTCGGGGCCGGTGTCCTGGTGAAGGGCATCCGCTCGCAGATCGACGTGGCCTACGAGACCCCGATGGCGATCGTGAACCGCCACCTCGCCCACGTCGAGACGGTATTCCTGCTGCCTGACCCGGCGCACGCGCTGGTGTCGAGTTCGCTGGTGCGTCAGGTGGCGTCACTCGGAGGCGACGTGTCGCCGTACGTGCCGCCGGTCGTGGCCCGCTTCCTCGACACCGGCGCCCGCGGCATCTGATCCGCGGCCCCATTTCCGTCGTTCGGCGCCCGTCCAGCGGGGCACCGGTACGATGGGGGATCGTGGTCAGAAAGCATGTATCAGGTCCCTTCGTGATCCCGGTGAGAGACCTGGTGCATCTCTCCGGCGAGATGCGCGAGTTCACCCTCGAATCGCCGGCCCCCGCGAAGTGGGGTGAAGGCCTTGTCTCGGTCGCCCAGAGCGAGCCGGTAACGGTTGATGTCCGTCTGGAGTCCGTGCACGAGGGGATCCTCGCGTCCGGAACCATCGCCACGGAGTACACCGGCATCTGCGGACGATGCCTCACCGAACTCGCCGAGGGGCTCGAAGTCGAGTTTCAGGAGCTTTTCGCGTATCCTGGACAGGAAGAAACTGACTTCGAGGTTCAAGACGACCACGTGGATCTTGAAACTCTGGTCAGGGAAGCGGTAGTCCTGTCGCTTCCGTTTCAGCCGGTATGTCAGCCGGATTGCCCCGGCCTCGATCCGGCCACGGGTGAGCGGATGGCCGATCACACCGGATCAGAGCAGCGTGAGCCCCTCGATACTCGCTGGGCTGCGCTCCAGGACTACACCACAGACCACGACGACGAATCACCGCGCTCCCGCGGCTGATCTCGGCGTCGAGAACACAGAAGAGAGCAAGCCATGGCAGGTAACCCCCCGAAGCGGAAGGTCTCCCGCTCCAACACTCGTTCGCGTCGCGCGCAGTGGAAGGCGGCGCCCATCACGCTGACCACCACCATCGAGAACGGCAAGACGGTCTACAGCCGTCCGCACCAGGCGAAGGTCGTCACCGACTCGCAGGGCACCGAGCTGTTCCTCGAGTACAAGGGCCGCAAGGTCGCCGACGTCTGATCGTCGCAGTCGGCCTGAGGTGACGAACGTCGCCGCCGAGCGCATGGCGCTCGCAGATCTCTCGCAGAAGCTCGGAGTCGATATCGACTCCGGGCTTCTGTCGCTGGCGCTGACGCACCGCTCCTGGGCGTACGAGAACGGGCAGGTGCCCCACAATGAGCGCCTCGAGTTCCTCGGGGACTCCGTGCTCGGGCAGGCTGTTACGGTGCGGTTGTTCACCGCGCACCCGGAGCTCGACGAGGGCGCACTCGCGAAGCGCCGAGCGAGCGTCGTGTCGACTCTGGCGTTGGCCGAGATCGCGCGAGGCATCGGACTGGGACGTCATCTCCTGCTCGGCCGCGGCGAGGACCTCACCGGTGGGCGCGACAAGGACTCGATCCTCGCGGACACCATGGAGGCGATTCTCGGCGCGACCTACCTGTCGGCGGGGCCGGATGAGGCGACCGCGCTCGTGCTGCGACTCGTCGAACCGCTCCTCGAAGACCCCGAGCGCTACGGCGCCGCCATGGACCCCAAGACGAGCCTCCAAGAACTCGCCGCCCACGGCGCGATGCTGCCGCCGGTCTACTCGGTCACCTCGACCGGACCCGATCACGATCGTATGTTCACCGCAACCGTGGTCGTTGGCGACCTGGCGCGCGAAGGCATGGGCACGAGCAAGAAGCACGCTGAGATGGCTGCCGCGCTGAGCGCCTGGCGAGAACTCAGCGGGCGTGCCTGAACTCCCCGAAGTCGAAGTCGTCCGCGCGGGGCTCGCGCCCGCGGTCACCGGTGCGACGGTGCTCGCCGTCACGGTTTTCGATGAGCGCGCGCTGACCCGTCATCGGGGTGACGGAGCGCAGTTCGAGGCGGCGCTCACCGGGCGCGTGATCCGGGCTGCCGCACGGCGTGGCAAGTTCCTGTGGCTCCCGCTCGAGCCTCGCGCCGGCGGCATCCCCGCCGATGCGGTGGTCGGGCATCTGGGCATGAGCGGCCAGATGCTGCTGCGCACGCCCGGCGCCGCACCCGAGCGCCATGAGCGCGTGCGCCTCGATCTCGCCCACCCCGTGCACGGCGAGGTCTCGGTGGTCTTCGCCGACCAGCGCACATTCGGATCTCTCGCGATCGACGATCTCGTCGCGACGGGTGACGGCGCGCCCGGTGGGTATGGAACGGCCGAGGCATCCGTCCCGGCGCAGGTCGCACACATTGCGCGCGATCCTCTCGATCCCGCCTTTTCGGATGCCGCGTTCCGCACTGCGCTCGCACGCAAGGATTCCGCGCTCAAGAGGGTGCTGCTGGATCAGATGGTGATCAGCGGCGTCGGGAACATCTATGCCGACGAGTCGCTGTGGGCCGCGCGCATCCATCCCGAGACTCCCGCCCGCACGCTGTCGGCGAGAGCCGTGAACCGCGTGCTCGCCGAGGTGCGCCATGTGCTCGAGAAGGCACTCGCCGAAGGCGGCACCAGCTTCGACGCCCAGTACGTGAACGTCAACGGTCAGGCGGGCTACTTCGCGCACTCGCTCAACGCGTACGGACGCACGGGTGAGCCGTGTCCGCGTTGCGGCCGACCCCTCGTGCGTGTGTCTTTCACGAACAGGTCGAGCCATTTCTGCCCGCATTGCCAGCGCGCGCCGCACGCTGTGGGGAGCACGGCGCGCGCGTAGCGTGCAACGACGTCAGATCGGTCGCCTCTCAGAGATCGAGCACCTTCTTCCAGGCACCCGCGTACGAGGCCGGGACGAAGCCGATGGCCTCGTTGATGTCGAGCATGTGCCGGTTCTCCTCGGCATTGAAGGTCGACACGCGCGGTGACTCCGGCACCAGCTCACGCCAGCGCAACAGGTTCGCGCACTTCACGACGGTGCCCAGGCGCCGGCCCCGGTGCTCCTTGAGCACCAGTGTGCCGTACTGCTGGGTCGCACCGCGGTGGTCCTCGGCGATCACGAGCTCGTTGTACGCGGCGATGGCGCCGGTCGGCTCGTGGACCACCGCGGCGACCGAGACGGTGAGGCCCTGCGCCTGTTGCCGCGCGTCGCGACGCGCGACGCGCGCAGCATCCCAGTGCTGCTCGTCCACGACCAGGCCGCCTTGCGGTGCATCCGTCGACATGCGCGCGAGCGCCTCCGCGAAGCCGTCCGCATACTCGGAGGGGGTCGGCGAGGTCCATGCGATCGAACGGTACTCGGGGCCGGCGGCCTCGACGGCGGCCGCGTGCATGCGCTCGACATCGGCGAAGTCGCCCGTGAGGTCGAAGACGCTGTTGCGCTCGACTTGCTCCAGGGTGAATCCGTGCGCGAGCGGGAAGATCGTCTGTCGATCCTCCGCCGGGATCGAACCCCAGCCTGTGGACGGCTCGAGCCGTGCGCCATCGCGACCCGGCCGGTGCAGGGTCCACGTCTGGATGGTCGCGAGGCCGCGCTCCCGCGCCTCACGCTCGACCTCCGCCAGCAGCAGTTCTTCGACACCGAGTCCCCAGAACGGCGGGTCCACCATCAGATCGAACTCGATGGCGGTGACGTCGGACTCGGTGCCGATCATGATCTTCACGACACCGAGAACGGCATCGTCGCGGCGCACCGCGAACCCGAGCTGCGTCCAGTCGGTCTGGTCCTGCCAGAACCCGAGCGCCTCCTCCGGCTCCTCGCGCAGATAGTCATGGCCGGCTTCGTAGAGGCACACCGCGTTCGCGATGCGCACCATCTCGAGAAAGAGGGGGGCATCTGCGGCGTCGAGGGAGTCCGGGACGATCAGAGGCTCCACGGCGAGTGCCACTGGGCGGGCGATGTCAGTCATCGAGCACCTTCTTCCATGCGCCTTCGTACGCGATCGGCGCGAAGCCGATCGCCTCGTTGATGTCGAGCATGGGGCGATTCTCCTCTGCGTTGTAGGTGATCACACGAGCCGACGCCGGGGCGACATCGCGCCACGACAGCAGACCCGCGCACTTGACGAGGGTGCCCAGCTTGTGGCCACGGTGCGCCTTGACGACGAGCGTGTCCTCCTGATGGGACGCTTCGGTGCGGTCCTTCCCGATCACGAGCTCGTTGAACGCGCAGAGCTCGCCGGTGGGGATATGCTGCGCGGCCGTCACCTGCAGGGTGCGGCCGGTGTCGGTGTACAGAGCGTCGTGCTCGGCGATGCGTGCGGCATCCCACGTCTCCTCGTCGAACTCGAGAGCCGCAGCCGGTGCGTCGGTGGACATCCGTGACTTCATCCACGCGTATCCCTCGACGAACTCGGGAGGGGTGGGGGCGAACCACTGGACCACGCGATAGTCCGACGACGCGGCATGCGCCTGGGCGAGCAGTCGCTCGACGCCGGCGAACGAGCCCGTCAGGTCGAAGGCACTGTTGCGCTCGACCTGCTCCAGGGCATACCCATGCCGCCGGAAGAATCGTGCGACGTGGTCCTCGGGGATATCGCCGAACCCGGTGGGCGGTGCGACCCGAGGTCCGTCGGCCGCCGGATGCTCGGCCCACGACTGAAGGACACGGCGGTCGTGTTCGCGGGCGACACGCTCGATGAGGTCGTACGCGGACGAGCCGATGCCGCGCCCCCACGAATCGTGCCGAAGCTCGATGAGCCAGTAGGCGACTCTCGAGCCCTCCTCGCGAGGCAGGTCCACCCCGATGCGGCCGATGAGGACACCGTCCTCGACGACGACCCAGGCCAGGCGATCCTGATACTCGCTCGGGCGGTAGTGCGGCAGAAGTTCGTCGGCCGAGATCCGGTGGTCGTCGTGACCGGAGATCTCGCGATAGATGAGGTTGCGCACCCGCACCATCTCGACGAAGTCGGCGGCTTCGGGTGCATCGACGGTTTCCGGCACGACGAGGGGCCGGAACTCGATGTCGGTGATCGTGCTCATGATGTGCGTCCTTTGACGGGGGAGTCGTGAAACGAGGGGTGGGCCGCCGCCCGCACGAGGCGAGCGGCGGACGTACCGGCAGTCACAGCCGGGGAGCGAGGAGGACCCCGCGACGGTGGTGGCCGCGCTCACGCGCAGCTGCAGATTCCTGATGGCCGAACGCGTGAGCGTGGCGAGTGCGATCGTCTGCCAGCCGCGGAGTGCGCGTGCTCCACAGGAGCAGTCGCAGACCCAGGCGCAGAGCGAGTCGGTCGAGGAGCGTGGTGCGCTGGTCGCGGCTCGGAAGCCGCAGCGTATCGGGAAGGCTGGAGAGCGAATCCTGATGAGAGCGCTGCGGCGCAAGAAGCGTATGCATGATGGATGTCTTTCCGGATGACGGAGGGAAGAAGGATGCCTCGGGCCTGTGCCGGGGGCGGGTGCCGTGCCGCAGCACGACGGCGGATGCAGGGATGCGCGCTCAAACCCGGAGACGGGGAGGACGCAGAGACGTGTCGCCCGGATGTGGGCGGACTTCTCCCCTGCGGGGATCAGCCGGCGGCGGGGAAGCGGCCGTGCAGCAGTGCGCCGAAGGAGGTGGTCCCCGGCGCGAACGCACGGATGTCGCCGCCGGTTCGGGCGGTGATTCCGGTGGTGTTCATCAGCATCATCAGGGACCTCCTTTCTGGACTTCAGACGCGGTTTGTGACATTAGCGCGCTCTGCGGCCGACGTCAAGTGATTTCGCAGATTCGGATGACGGCGGGCGTGTCGCGGCATCCTGTGCGCGTGCGGCTCGCCTTCGTGGCGTCGCGCGAGACCTCCGGTACCGTAGGCGGGTAGTCGACCGGGGTGGAGGGCGCATAAATGCACCTGAAGAGCGTGACGCTCAAAGGGTTCAAGTCGTTCGCCCAGCCGACGACGTTCGCCCTCGAGCCGGGTGTGACATGCATCGTCGGACCCAACGGCTCGGGCAAGTCCAACGTCGTCGACGCCCTTGCGTGGGTCATGGGCGAGCAGGGCGCAAAGACCCTCCGCGGCGGCAAGATGGAGGATGTCATCTTCGCCGGGACCGCCACACGCGGTCCGCTGGGACGCGCCGAGGTGCAGCTGACGATCGACAACAGCGACGGTGCGCTGCCGATCGAGTACGCCGAGGTCACGATCAGCCGCACGCTCTTCCGCAACGGCTCGAGCGAGTACGCGATCAACGGTGAGGTGTGCCGTCTGCTCGACGTCCAAGAGCTTCTGAGCGACTCGGGGCTCGGCCGCGAGATGCACGTGATCGTCGGTCAGGGACGCCTCGACAGCGTTCTGCAGGCGACCCCGGAGGACCGGCGCGGCTTCATCGAGGAAGCCGCCGGGATCCTGAAGCATCGCCGGCGCAAAGAGAAGACCCTGCGCAAGCTGGAGGCGATGGAAGCCAACCTGACGCGCCTGAGCGATCTCGCCGGAGAGCTCCGGCGTCAGCTCAAGCCGCTCGGCCGGCAGGCGGAGATCGCTCGAGAGGCGGCCACGATCGCCGCGGTGGTCCGCGACGCGAAGGCGCGGCTCTTCGCCGATGAGCTGGTGGGCCTGCGCACCGAACTCGCGTCGCACGCGCAGAGCGAGCAGGAGCGTCACGCGGAGCGCCTGGTCCTCCAGGACGGCCTCGACAACGCCCGGGCACGCATCGAGCTTCTCGAAACCGATCAGCATTCCGAGGCCGTCGATCAGGCGCGCCGGGTCGCCCATGGACTCGAGCGTGTGCAGGAGCGGCTGCGCGGACTCTACGCGCTGGCGGGCCAGCGGCTCGCACTGCTCGGCGACGCCGAGGACGAGGATCGCATCGAACTCACCACCGTGTCGCAGGCGATGATCGACGAGGCGCGCACGGAGATCGACGAGATCGGCGACGGTCTCGGAGAGGCACAGGATGCCGCCGCGGAAGCGGCTCGAGACGTCGTGCGGGCCCGTGCCGAGCTCGACGCGCTCGACTCCGACATCGCCGCGCAGAGCGCCCTGGTCTCGGCGCACGACATGCGGATCACGGCGCTGCGCGGCACGGCGGAGGCAGCGGCATCCGCTCTCGCGGCCCTGCGGACCGCCGTGGAACGCCAGCAGAAGGCGCTGGACGCCGCGCTGGCGCGCCGGAGCGAGGCCGAAGAGCTCCTGGCAGGCGTCGACCCCGAGCTCGTTCCCGAAGGATCGTCGGCGGAGTATGCGACCGCGTACGAACGTGCCCAGCGCGATGCGACAGACGCCGAGGCGGAGGTCGGTTCACTGCGCGAGCGACTGCACGCCGCCGAGCGCGAACGCGAGGCGCTCACCGCTCAGACGGCCGCACTGGGCCGGGCGCTGGACGGCAAGAACGCGGCGGCCGAGATCGTGGCTCTGGGAGCCGCCGGCGTGCGCGGACTGCTGGGTGATTCGATCAAGATCACGGCGGGATTCGAGGCCGCCATCGCCGCGGCGCTCGGACCCCTCGTGGAGGGCGTCCTCGTCGAAACGCGCGAGCAGGCCGTCGCCACCGCGCGCCTCGCACGCGAGGGCGACCTCGGTACGGTGGACATCGCGATCGCCGATGCCGGATACGCGACCCCCGTCTTCCCGACGATCGCCGGGATCGTGGCGGCGCGTGACGTCGTCTCCGCACCCGAAGGCGTGCTCGGCATCCTGGCGTACGTCGTGATCGCCGACGATTTCGAGTCCGCCCTGACGGCAGGTCCGGAGATCACCGCCGCCGAACTCGGCGCGCCCATCACCATCGTCACCCGGGCCGGTGAGGTGGTGACCGAGCACACCGTGCGTGCCGGCTCGGGACAGGGGCGCTCCCGCCTCGAGCTCGCCGCAGAGCGGGATGCCGCCGCCGAGCGCCGTGACGAGATCACGGTGGTCGCCGATTCGCTCCGTGAGGCGCTCGGTGACGCGACCCGCGACCTGGACTCCGCCCGTCAGCGGACGAAGGCCGCCCTGACGACGCTGCGCGAGCACGATGCCGCCCTGGCCGCGCACACCGAGCAGGTCAACCGGGCGACGGTCCGCCAGGAGGCCGCCGTCGCCGAATGCGATCGCCTGGCGGCGGGCCTTGCCCAGGCGACGGCCGCCGCTGCCGAGGCCGAGGACTCGGCACGCTCGGCCGAGGCGCAGTTGACCTCCGCGCTCGAAGCCCCGCGTCCGATCCTGGATGCGTCCGCCCGCGAAGGCATGCTCGCCACACTCGACGCTACTCGTGACAGCGAGATGCGAGCACGTCTCGAGGTCGAGACGCTGCGCGAGCGCATCCGTGCCGGCGAGGCTCGAGTCATCACGCTGGAACGGCAGCGCGAACGCGAACGCGAGGCTGCTGCCGAATCGGCCCGTCGCGCGGTGGTGCGGCGCGCTCAGCGCGAGATCGCGGCGAGCGTCGCCGGCCAGCTTCCCGACGTGATCGATTCCGTCGACCGCTCGCTTGCGCAGGCGCGTGCCGAGCTCGCGGCCGCGGAGTCGGCCCGCACTGCCGTCTCCGCCGAACTCGCGTCGCTGCGCGCCCAGGAGGCGAGCGTCCGGGAACGACTTGCCGGGCTCACCGAGAGCGTCCACAGTCTCGAACTGCAGATCCACGAGAAGAAGCTCCACGTCACCGGACTGCTCGAGCGGGTGGCGTCAGAACTCGGTCTCGGGGAAGATATTCTCATTTCAGAATACGGTCCCGAACAGGAAGTTCCGGTCGAGGTCGCCCGTGATCAGGCCTCCGTGGCAGGAGATGCGGTTCAGAGGCAGAGCGACGGAGCCGATGACATCGCCGCAGCGGCATCCGTTCCCTACGATCGTGCGCAGCAGCGGAGGAGGCTTCAGGATGCCGAGCGCAAGCTGTCGCAGCTCGGCCGGGTCAACCCGCTCGCACTGGAGGAGTTCGCCGCTCTCGAGCAGCGCCATAAGTTCCTGACCGAGCAGCTGACAGACCTGACGCAGACGCGCAAGGACCTGCTCACCATCATCGAAGAGCTCGACGAGCGGATGCAGGTGATCTTCCTCGCCGCGTTCGAGGACACCAAGACGGCGTTCGGTGAGGTCTTCCCGATCCTGTTCCCCGGCGGCACGGGATCGATCTCGCTCACCGACCCCGATTCACCGCTCACGACAGGGATCGAGGTCGCTGTGCGGCCGGTCGGCAAGAAGATCGAACGGCTGTCTCTCCTATCCGGTGGTGAGCGGTCTCTCGCCGCGGTGGCTCTGCTCACGGCGATCTTCAAAGCGCGTCCGAGCCCGTTCTACATCCTCGACGAGGTCGAAGCAGCCCTGGACGATGCGAATCTGGGCCGGCTGCTCGGCGTCTTCGAACAGTTGCGCGTCTCGAGTCAGCTCATCGTGATCACGCACCAGAAACGCACGATGGAGATCGCGGACGCGCTCTACGGCGTCTCGATGCGCCAGGATGGCGTCTCGGCCGTCGTCGGCCAGCGCATCGGCGACCGCGTCGCGAGCTGACGGGAGTCAGGGCGTTCCCCGCCATCGACCGGAGGCTCGGCAACGGCGATGATCGCGTCCGCGAACGCGTGCGGCGCTTCGGCAGGAAGGTGGTGTCCGGCGTGCGGGATCTGCGACGACGCACGCGGCGCGTGCGCCCCAGTCGTAACCGGCGAGGACCGGCTGCTCGAGCCGGAGTGCGTCGATCAAGGCCATCAGATCGGCGCCGGGTGCGCTCTGCTGGCCCGAGCGCACGGCATCCGGATTCAGGAAGCGGGTCTGAGCATGACCGCGCAGTGACGGCACGATGACCCGGAACCCCGCGTCGACGAGGAGCGGGATGACGTCGACGTAGCTGTGCACGTCGTTGGGGAAGCCGTGCAGCAGCACGACAGGCTCGCCTGACCGGGCGCCCGTGTCGTAGTACGCAACGGAGAGCTCACCGGCGCGGATAGGGCGGAGGGGGAGATCGAGCGACATGGACGGGTGTCCTTCCTGCGGGGAACGCTGAGTAGCTGAGGGAACGCTGAGCGAGGGTGGCGCCCCGCACACCGGACCCGGTGCGGGACGCCACTGGTCTCTACGCGGCGGTGTCGGCCTCGCGGCTCTCCACGTACGCCTTTCCGGCATCGGCGATCGCAGCCACGACGGCGTCCGGCTGCGACACCGGTACCGCGTGCGACGCGCCCGCGATCTCGTACGTGCCGCGGGAGGCGGCGCGCACGGCGCCCGCGCGGAGCACCGCGGCGGGGATGTTGAGGTCCTGGTCGCCGAAGACGTGCACGAGGGGATGCTCCGCCACGCGACGAGAACGACGGGTCCGTCGATGGTGGCGAGGACGTCGCGGACGTACGCCGCGTCGCCGGCGAGGCTGCGCAGTGGGTTGGCCATGGCGATGGCGGTCACTCCGTGCTGGCGAAGGCGTGCGATGACGCCGTTCCACGACGCGCTTCCACGAGTGGCAGGTGCGGACGCCCCTCGGGATGGCCTGGCGGCCGAGACGCCGTGCAGGGGCCGAAGCGCACAGCCGTTCCCGCGGAAGCTCACCCTGTTAGCGTCGGGCTGTCACAGATCACTGGTCTGTCCGGTCGTAGTGATGAGGACAAATGGCGGACGACACTCTGAACACAGATCTCGCCCACGCGAGCGTGGCTTTCCACGAGGCGCGGCGACGGCTGTTCGGCATCGCATACCGAATGCTCGGCAGTGTCGCAGACGCCGAGGACATCCTCCAAGAGGTCTGGATCCGATGGCAGAACACCGATCGCAGAGACATCCTCGAACCGGCTGCCTTCCTCGCCACCGTCACCACGCGCCTCTCGATCAATGCCCTGCAGTCGGCTCGCGTGCGCCGTGAGACCTATATCGGGCCGTGGCTGCCTGAACCCGTAAACACCGAAGACGACCCCGCGCTCGGAGCGGAGCGCGAAGAGGCGCTCGAATACGCGGTTCTGCTGCTACTCGAAAAGCTGACGCCGACAGAGCGCGCCGCCTACGTGCTGCGCGAAGCCCTCGAATACCCTTACGACCGCATTGCGGACATCGTCCAGACCAGCCCGACGGCCGCGCGCCAGCTGGTGAGCCGCGCGCGCAAACATCTGGCGTCCGAGCGCCGGGCCGTCGCGTCGTCCAATGAGCAGAGGCGGCTTCTCGAGGCGTTCCTGGCGGCCGCCCAGCGCGGCGACGTGGCGCAGCTCGAGGCGCTGCTCGCCTCCGACGTCGTCAGCTATACGGACGGCAACGGTGTCAAGCTCGCCGCACGCATACCCGTCCCCGGCGCTGCGCGGGTCGCGAAGTTCGTCGCAGCATTCTCTTCGCACTTCTGGACGGGCAAAGCGATCGGTTGGGTGAAGGTCAACGGACAGCCGGCGGTCACGCTGTCGGAGAACGGGATCGTCACCACCGTGCTGGCGATCACCTCCGCGGACGCGGGCATCACGCGCCTGCTGTGGGTCATGAGCCCCGACAAGCTGCACCACGTCACGGTCGCCGGAGCATGACCCCGTGGCACCCGCTCCGACGGCTGCGATGCGATTCCCCGAAGGAGCTCGGAGGTTCGTCGCATGACGCCACGTCCGCGCATGCGGGGGCCGTGGACGCACTGATCGACGCGTGGTCGGAGCCCGACGCCCGGCGAGTGGCCGCCATGCTGACGCGGCGCGCGATCCTCACTGTCGATACCGGGGGAGTCGTCCCCGGCCTCGCGGGTACGAGGATGGGGCGCACCGCCGTCGCGAGCGCTCTGCTCGGTCTTAGCCGCGCGCACCCGCATTCCGCGCTCGAGCGGCGCGAGGCCAACGGCGCGCCGGTAATCGCGATCCGTTCCGGCGGGCGCATCGTTGCGGTCGTCCTCCTGTCGAAGCGCGGCGGTGCCATCGATGAGTTGTGGGCCGTCCTGAATCCCGACAAGCTCGCGCACTGGAACGACGGCTGATTCCCGAGATCGGTCACATCCGCGTCGCGGGCCTTGTCATTACTGATGGGCGTCGACACCGGCGCCGACCGCATGGGAAGGCAAGTACATGGCAAAGATCGTCGTCATCGGAGGCACCGGCCTCATCGGCTCGAAGGTCGTCGCGAAGCTCGCGGAGCACGGCCACGAGGCTGTGGCCGCCTCGCCGAACACGGGAGTGAACACACTCACCGGTGAAGGCGTCGCCGAGGCGCTGGCGGGAGCCGGTGTCGTGGTTGACGTGTCGAACTCGCCGTCGTTCGCGCCGGAGGACGTGCTGCAGTTCTTCACCACGTCGACCACGAACCTGCTGCGGGCCGAGGCCGAGGCAGGGGTGAAGCACCACGTCGCCCTCACCATCGTCGGCACGAACCGACCCCAGAGCATCCCCTACTTCGCGGCGAAGGTCGCGCAGGAGAAGCTGATCCGGGAGTCCGGGATCCCCTACTCGCTCGTGCACGCGACCCAGTTCTTCGAGTTCCTCGGCAGCATCGCCGACATCTCGACCGTCGGCGACACGGTCACTCTGCCGGGTGCGCTCATCCAGCCCATGGCGGCAGAGGACGTCGCGACCTCCGTCGGCCGCGCTGCCGCCGGTGAGCCGCTGGGAGACGTCGAGGTCGCCGGTCCCGAGGCCTTCGGCCTCGATGAGTTCGTCCGTCGCGGCCTGGCGTTCCGCGGCGACGCGCGCACCGTCGTCCGCGACGATGCGGCTCCGTACTACGGCGCGCAGATCGAGGAGCGCACGCTCATCCCGCTCGACGGCGCTCGCATCTTCGAGACGCGCCTCGACCAATGGCTCCCGCTGAACCCGCCGCGCGCGGCGTAGCACCGTGGGGCGCCGGGTGCGGCGCCCCACGCACTCGTCGACCCGATGCGCGCAGGAGTATCGGATGCCGCACATAGGCTGGAGCCATGGCAGAGAAGTGGTCCCTCGGCGGCGCGCTGCGCAGCATGTTCGTCAAGCCCACGATCGACGACACCACGTGGGACGACCTCGAGACCGCGCTGCTCACGGCCGACTTCGGTCCGGACATCGCGGAGCGGATCATCGAAGAGCTGCACGAGAAGGTCGACCGGTTCCGCACGACCGACCCGCGTGACCTCCAGCGCATGCTGAAAGAGACGCTCGAGGAGCACTTCGCGAAGTTCGACACGACGCTGCGGCTCACCGAGCGGCCCGCCGTTGTGCTGGTGGTCGGGGTGAACGGTGTGGGCAAGACCACGACGATCGGCAAGTTCGCGAAGTTCCTGCAGCGCTACGGACGCTCGGTCGTCGTCGGTGCCGCCGACACGTTCCGGGCTGCCGCGGTCGATCAGCTCGCGACGTGGGCGGAGCGGGGCGGTGCCGAGATCGTGCGGCCCCAGCACGAGGGTCAGGATCCGGCATCCGTCGCCTTCCAGACCATCGAGTACGCCAAGCGCACCGGCACCGAGATCGTGCTGGTCGACACCGCCGGGCGCCTGCACACCAAGGGCGGCCTGATGGATGAGCTGGGCAAGATCCGCCGGGTGATCGAGAAGCAGGCGCCGATCAGCGAGGTGCTGCTCGTGCTCGACGCGACGACAGGGCAGAACGGAGTCCTGCAGGCGCAGGCGTTCCTCGAACACGCCGGGGTCACGGGTCTCGTCTTGACGAAGCTCGACGGATCCGCCAAGGGAGGCTTCGTGCTGGCGGTTCAGGAACGCACGGGCATCCCCGTGAAGCTCCTCGGCCAGGGCGAGGGGATCGGCGACCTGACAGGTTTCACGCCGCATGTGTTCGCGGCGTCCTTGGTCGATTGACGCACGAATCCGTGTCGCTCGTGTAACGGATGTGCGCCACACCGCGCTCGGGCTTCCGCGTGCGGGCTCGGTGCGGTTTCATGGGGATATGGCGATCGAGCACGACTACTTCGGACTCCTCGAGTCTGGGCCGGACGGATCGATCTTCTGGTCCGAGAACGTCGAGCTGGGAGATCAGTCCGTGACGGTCGACCTGACCGCACCGGACCAGGACGACATCTCCGAGGCCGCGCTCGACGTCGCGGCCGGTCTCATCGCATCGATCGAGATGATCGACCGCGTCGCACGCAACGCGATGGTCGACGAACTCAGTGATCGCACGAGCGAAGTGACGGAGTACATCCTGCAGCAGCAGGAGGCGCTCGGTGAAGAGATCGAAGAGGTGCTGGTCGATATCTCGGGTGATGTCCACATCGACGTGATCCGGTCGCTGCAGCTGATGAGCATGACGATCCTCGCCGACGAGCACGGCGGTTCCGACCCGTTCGCGGTGCTCGAGTACGCCCTCGACCCCGACGCGACCGATGACGTGCTGCTGGTCAACCTCGGCTCCGATGCCAGCGTGCTGTCGGTCACCAGCGCGGACTGAGTTTCCGCCGACCTCACATCCCCGGACGGCGGCGAGATTCGCCGACCGGGGCGCGAGACGTCAGACCGCCTGAGCGAATCCCGCGCCGGCGCTGTCGACGAAGTGAGCGAGGTGCGGGGGGATCTCGCGTCCCTTCGACGCCATCGACTGCGCCCAGAGGCGGCCCGCGCGGTAGGACGAGCGCACGAGGGGGCCCGCAAGCACACCCAGGAAGCCGATGCGCTCGGCCGCGTCCTTGAACTCGACGAACTCCTGGGGCTTGACCCATCGGGCGACCGGCAGGTGCCGGGGCGTCGGACGCAGGTACTGCGTGATCGTGATGATGTCGGTGCCGGCGTCGTGGAGGTCCTGCAGTGCCTGGACCACCTCTTCGGGCTCCTCGCCCATGCCGAGGATGAGATTCGACTTCGTGATGAGCCCGGCATCGCGCGCCTGAGTGAGGACGTCGAGGGAGCGCTCGTAGCGGAACGCGGGGCGGATGCGCTTGAAGATGCGAGGAACGGTCTCGACGTTGTGCGCGAACACCTCGGGACGGCTGTCGAATACCTCGCCCAGCAGCGCCGGGTCGCCGTTGAAGTCGGTCGCGAGGATCTCGACGCCGGTGTTCGGGTTCTCTGCGTGGATCCGTCGGACGGTCTCCGCGTGCAGCCACGCGCCGCCGTCGGGCAGATCGTCGCGGGCGACCCCCGTCACGGTGGCGTACCGCAGCTGCATGCGCGTGACACTCTCCGCGACCCGGCGCGGCTCATCGGTGTCGTAGTCCGCGGGCTTGCCGGTGTCGATCTGGCAGAAGTCGCAGCGCCGGGTGCACTGGGAGCCGCCGATCAGGAACGTGGCCTCGCGGTCCTCCCAGCACTCGTAGATGTTGGGACAGCCCGCCTCCTGGCACACGGTGTGCAGCTCTTCGGTCTTCACCAGCGCGTGCAGCGCCTGGTACTCGGGCCCCATCTTGGCCTTCGTCTTGATCCATTCCGGCTTGCGTTCGATCGGCGTCTGCGCGTTGCGCACCTCGAGGCGCAGGAGCTTCCGACCGTCCGGTCCCGACGCTGGTGCGCCCGTCGTCTGTGCTGCCTGACCGGTGCCGCACGCGCTCATGCCGTCACCCCTGCGTACTCGTCTGCGAAGGCGAGCGAGACCGAGGCGAGAATGTCGCGGGGTGAGATGTCGACCCCTACGATCTCGCTCACAGTCGTGACTCCGGCATCCGCGATCCCGCACGGGATGATGCCGCGGAACCCTGCCAGCGAGTTGTCGCAATTGAGTGCGAAGCCGTGCATCGTCACGCCCTTCTGCACCCGCACACCGATGGCGGCGACCTTGTCTTCGCCGAGCGGGCGGCGCACCCACACGCCGCTGCGTCCTTCGACGCGGTAGCCCTCGACGTCGTTCTCGCGGAGGACGCCGATCAGCACGTGCTCTAGCCGCCGCACGTGCGCGACGACGTCCATGGGTTCGGGAAGACGCACGATGGGGTACCCCACGAGCTGCCCCGGACCGTGCCAGGTGATCTTGCCGCCGCGGTCGACATCGACCACGGGCGTGCCGTCAGTCGGCCGTTCGTGCCGAGCGGTGCGTGCGCCGGCGGTGTAGACCGGTTCGTGCTCCATCAGTAGCAGGGTGTCGGGGCGGTCTCCAGCCACGACCTGGGCATGGACGCGGCGCTGCAGATCCCAACCGTCCAGATAGGGGACGAAGTCGGGGGAGAGGCCGACGGTCTCGATGGCGAGCATCGCGCTCCTTCGCTTATGGCGATTGCTGGATCGCGTCCAACAATACGCCTGTGTTTGCGGGTTGGCGCGGCTCGCCCGCTCGCGTTGCGTTGATTGCGGCGCGCGGTCACTTTCCGCTCCTCGGCGCCCCTCCATTCCAACGCTGATGGCGGCTTTCGCGGCGTGAGCCGTTCGGGACCCCTCGAGGTCTGTGAATCGCTAGCGTGAGGGGATGAGCAGCACCGGCCGAGTGGGCAGACCGAAGGCGTCGTCGCGCGAGATCCTCGCTGAGGCGGCGTGCGAGCTGTTCCTCGAGCAGGGGTTCGAGGCGACGTCCATCGTCGACATCACCCAGCGAGCGGGCGTCAGCCGGTCCAGCTTCTTCAACTATTTCGCATCGAAGTCCGACATTCTCTGGGCGGGGCTGGACGAACGCCTCGCTCTGTTCGAGAGCCGCCTCGCGGGGGACGATACGGCGGACGCTGTGGCCGCCGTCCGCGGCGAGATGCGCTCGATCGGTGCCGATTTCGCGCCCGACAGCCTTGCATTGGGCATCGTGAACGCCGCGGCGATGGGCCTCGTGGCCGAATTCGAGCGCGAGGCGTCGCTGCGCCGCTCCCGCATCGCCCGCGCAGCGGCGGAACGACTGGCGCGCGGTGGCGCCGACCGCCTGCGCGCCGAGGTCGCCGGCGCTGCCTGGGCGGGCGCGGTGCTTGCCGCGATCGAGGCGTGGGCGCACGACGGCGCGGGCCGTACGTCGCTCTCGCGCTTCCTCGAGCGCGCATCGGATGCCGCGGCCGAGGTCTCTGCGGCGCCCACCGGCGCGGTTCGGCAGCTTCGGGTAGTCGTGCAGGCTTCGGCCTTCGAGCAGACCCTCGCGTTCTACCGGGATGTCGTCGGTATGCCGCAAGCGGAGGCGTACGAGGCCGAGGGCGGCGCGCGGGTCGCGATTCTTGCTGCGGGACGCGCGACGCTCGAGATCGCCAATCCGTCGCAGGTGGAGTTCATCGACCGTGTCGAGACCGACGGTGACGCTCCGAGCGACCGCATCCGGATCGCCCTCGAAGTCGACGACGCCGCCGGAGCGGTCGCGCGCCTGTCGGCGGCCGGTGCCGAGGTCGAGGCATCCGCACGCGAAACGCCGTGGCGTTCGGTGAACGCACGGCTGCGCGGCCCGGCCGACGTGCAGCTGACGCTCTTCCAGGAGCTGGGGCCGGCCTGACGCGGACGCCACCTGCTCCGGAGTCAGATTCCGCCCCGCGCGGGCCTGCACCGCGCACAAGTGTGACTGCGCAGCTCAATGCGACCTTGCTCCGCAATCAGAAGACTCCCGAGGCCGGCCGCGTGGGCGTGCAGGAAGTGACTGCGGAGTGATTTCGGGTGCGGCAGGACGAATTGCCGAATGCCGGACACGTACGCAGTGACGGCACCCGAAGATGGAGGCACAATGACGCCCGACATGCTCGACGACCTGCTCAGGCGTTCCGCGCCCGCGACGCGCGCGGAAGACCCCGGCGCGCTGCGGGCGATGGTCGCCGCCGCCCGCGAGGTGGCTTCGGCTCGGCGCCGTCGAGTCGGGATCTCCATCGGCGTTCTCGCGGTGCTGCTCATCGGCGGCGCCGGCGTCGCGACGGCGAGTTCGGACTGGCTCTGGGGCGCCGACATGGACGACCCGCTGCGCAGCGTCACCTACACCTCGCCCACCTGGGGTGCCTGCGAACTGCGCCTGGGAGACCTCCGGGCGGCCAATCCGTTCGATCAGCTCGCTATGGACCGCGTCATCGACGACTGGTTCTCGAGCGCCGACATCGAGACCGAGATCATCCCGTTGATCCCCGGGTACCTCGCCGTGCTCGAAGGGTCTCAGGCGGCAGATCCCGACCCGATCACGGATCCGCGACTCCCGGATCTCAACTACTGGACCGCCGTTGACCAGGCGGTTGGCGAACTGCTGCACGACGAGCTGGCGACGCACGGCTTCAGCGGTGGCTCCGGGCTCGCCTCCGGAGGCAGTCAGGTGCACTGCGAGGGTGAGCAGTGGCGGTGACGCGCGACCGCGCCCGGCTGACCGCGGCGCTGGAGGAGGCATCCCCGGCTCTTCTCGCGTACCTGCAGCGTCGCGTCGGTTTCGACGATGCGCCGGACCTCCTCGGCGAGACCATGGTCGTCGCGTGGCGGCGGGTCGCAGACCTCCCCGCCGATCCGGAGCGGGCGCGGATGTGGCTGTTCGGCATCGCGCGCGGAACGCTCCTCAACCACGCGCGCGGCGAGCGGCGCCGTTGGGCGCTGGCCGACCGCGTCCGGGGGCATGCGGCGTCGGATGCCGCGGCCCCGCCCGCCGATCATGGCGCGGAGGTGCGCGACGCTATCGGGCGCCTCGAACCGGATCTCGCGGAACTCGTCCGACTCGTCCATTGGGATCGGATGTCGCTGGTCGAAGCTGCGGAGATGCTCGGCATCCCGGACTCGACCGCACGGGGAAAATACGCGAGAGCGAAGGAACAGCTGCGGGTCGCGCTCGGGGCGGTGGTGAGCTGAGTGCGTTTCGTGTTGTCGAGCGAGCACAGCGAGACGAAACGCAGGGCGCCGAGGCGCGGCATCCGCTCGCGTAGAATCGGGGGATCATGGCGACTTTCGGCACCCTCTCCGACCGGCTCACCGAGACCTTCCGCAACCTCCGCACCAAGGGCAAGCTCACGCCCGCGGACGTCGATGGCACGGTCCGCGAGATCCGGCGCGCCCTGCTGGACGCCGACGTGGCACTGCCCGTCGTCAAGGATTTCACTGCCAAGGTGCGCGAGCGCGCACTGGGCGATGAGGTCAGCAAGGCGCTGAATCCGGCGCAGCAGGTCGTGCAGATCGTCAACGAAGAGCTCGTCGCGATCCTCGGCGGCCAGCAGCGCCGGCTGCAGTTCGCCAAGAACCCGCCTACGGTCATCATGCTCGCCGGCCTGCAGGGCTCGGGTAAGACGACGTTCGCCGGCAAGCTCGCCCACCGGCTCGAGAAGGAGGGCCACACCCCGCTCCTGATCGCGGCCGACCTGCAGCGCCCGAACGCCGTGAACCAGCTCCAGGTCGTGGCCGAGCGCGCGGGTGCGGCCATCTATGCGCCCGAGCCCGGCAACGGCGTCGGCGACCCGGTGAAGGTCGCCAGGGATGGTGTCGAGGTCGCTCGTCGTCAGCAGCATGACGTCGTCATCATCGATACGGCCGGCCGTCTCGGTGTCGACGCCGACATGATGAAGCAGGCGGCCGACATCCGCAAGGCAACCGACCCCGACGAGGTCCTGTTCGTCATCGACGCGATGATCGGCCAAGACGCCGTCAACACGGCGAAGGCCTTCCAGGACGGCGTCGACTTCACCGGAGTCGTGCTCTCCAAGCTCGACGGCGATGCGCGCGGTGGTGCGGCGCTCTCGGTCGCATCCGTCACAGGTCGGCCGATCATCTTCGCCTCGACGGGGGAAGGGCTGGACGACCTCGAGGCTTTCCACCCGGACCGTATGGCGTCGCGCATCCTCGACCTCGGCGACATCCTGACCCTCATCGAACAGGCGCAGTCCGCGTTCGACGAGGAAGAGGCGATGAAGGTCGCCGAGAAGCTCGCTACCGAGACCTTCACGCTCGAGGACTTCCTCGAGCAGATGCAGCAGATGAAGAAGATGGGCTCCATGAAGAAGATGCTCGGGATGCTCCCGGGTATGGGGTCCATGAAGGAGCAGCTCGAGAACTTCGACGAGCGCGAGATCGATCGCACCGAGGCGATCATCCGCTCCATGACGCCGGGGGAGCGCCGCAACCCCAAGGTGCTCAACGGCTCACGGCGCCTGCGCATCGCGCGCGGTGCCGGCATGACGGTGACCGACGTCAACCAGCTCGTGCAGCGGTTCGAGCAGGCCGCGAAGATGATGAAGACCGTGGCTCGCGGCGGAATGCCCAACATTCCCGGAATGGGACCGATGCCCGGCGCTCGACCTGGTGCCTCGGCCAAGCGCGGCAAGCAGCCGAAGGCGAAGGGTTCGCGTTCGGGCAACCCCGCCAAGCGCGCCGCCGAGAACGCCGGTATCTCCGCCGCAGCGCCTGCCACCGGCTCGGGCTTCGGCCTGGGAGCAGCCAAGGGGGCGCCGACCGAGGCGGACCTCGCCGAGTTGCAGAAGATGCTCGGTCGCGGCTGACCCGCGCCGCCGAGTTCCCGTAGGCGCGACACCTCGCGCGCTGGAGCCTGTGCCCGCTATGCGCCCGAGGCCAGGTGCTCGCGCAGTGTGGGACCCGAGCGGAACTCTGCGACCAGGTGGCGCACGACTTCGCGCAGGTCGCCGTCCGCCGCCTCGGCGACCGCGAGCTGTCGCGAATAGCTCGCGCCCTGCGTGAGGATCGTCTCGATTCCGGCGAGCTCTCGCGCGCATTTGAGCTCGACCGCGATGTCGGCGATGTCGGCGAGGGTCGTGCGGAGGTGCTCGACGACCGGCATCTGCGTGCCGCGGTGGTCCACGATCACGCGTGCGTCGAGGCCATAGCGCGCCGCACGCCACTTGTTCTCACGGATGAACCACGGCTGGATCGTCTCGAGCGGGATGCCCTCATCGATGCGGCGGGAGAAGTACTCGACCAGAACCTGCACGAGCGCCGCGACCGCGGCGAGTTCGGGCAGCGTCGACATGCCGTCGCACGCCCGCACCTCGATGGTGCCCCAGCGCGGTGCAGGGCGGATGTCCCAGCGCACCTCGGAGGCGTCTTCCATGACGCCCGTGCCGACCATGTCGTCGAGGTACGCCTCGAACTGCGCCCAGTCGGCGAGCGGCCAGGGCAGACCCGCGGTGGGCAGCTGCTGGAACACGAGCGCGCGATTGGAGGCGTAGCCGGTGCGCTCGCCCGCCCAGTAGGGGCTGGAGGCCGACAGCGCCTGCAGGTGAGGGAGATACACGGACAGAGCGTTGATGATCGGGAACACCTTGTTGACGTCCTCGACGCCGACGTGCACGTGGATGCCCCAGATCATCATGTTGCGTCCCCACCACTGGGTCCGCTCGATGAGCTTGTGATACCGCGTCTTGTCGGTGACTCCCTGGTCGAACCACTGCGCGAACGGATGGCTGCCCGCGCAGAGAAGGTCGATGCCGTTCGGGTCGGTGAACGTGCGCACCTCGGCGATCGCGTCGGCGATGTCGTCCACGGCGGCAGCCACCGTGTCGCCGACCCCACTGGTGACCTCGACCGTGTTGGTGAGCAGCTCTCCGGTCACCGTGAATCGCTCGAGCACCGTGCCGTCCTCGACGGCGTCCAGCAGCTCGGGGGCACGACCGAGCAGATCTCCGGTCTCGCCGTCGGCGAGCATGATCTCCCATTCGAGTCCGACGGACGAACGGGCGGATGTCGCGAAGGGCACCGTCATCCGCACAGTCTGCCACGCGACCGCCGTGGAGCCCGCCGGTTCGCGGCATACGACGTCATCGGATCGCGACCGGCGCTTGCCGGTTCGCAGGGGGCCGCCGCATCTGGCAGAATGGAGGGTCGGATCACCCGCTCGACCCTCTATCCAGCGCGGAGATCCTCCTTAGAGCTTCCGCCGGGTGTGCACCCCACTCTCCAGGCGCCAAGGTTCGCACTTCTACACACCATTCAGGAGAATTGTGGCTGTCAAGATCCGTCTCAAGCGACTCGGCAAGATCCGTGCGCCGTACTACCGCATCGTCGTTGCCGACTCGCGCACCAAGCGCGATGGCCGTGTCATCGAAGAGATCGGCAAGTACCACCCCACCGAGGAGCCCTCGTTCATCGAGGTCGACTCCGAGCGTGCGCAGTACTGGCTGGGTGTCGGCGCGCAGCCGACAGAGCAGGTGCTCGCCATCCTCAAGCTGACCGGCGACTGGGGCCGCTTCCAGGGCGACGAGAACGCCGTCTCGACGGTCAAGGTCGCCCCCGAGAAGGTTCCCTTCGAGATCGACTCGGCGAAGAAGTCGGTCGTCAAGCCCAAGGCTGCGAAGAAGGTCGAGGAGCCCGCTGAGGCTCCTGCCGACGCAGCGACCGACGCGGCCGATGAGGCCGCCGAGTCCGCAGAGTAATCCGTTGCTGGCCGCCGCGCTCGAGCACGTCGTCAAGGGGATCGTCGATCACCCGGACGACGTGCGCATCGACTCCTCCACGTCGCCTCGCGGTGACGTTCTCGAGGTGCACGTCCACCCCGACGACCGGGGTCGCGTGATCGGACGCGGCGGCCGCACGGCCAAAGCCCTTCGCACCCTCATCAGCGCACTCGCCGACGGGCGCCGCGTTCGCGTCGACGTCGCGGACGACTGAGGTGACTCGCGAAGACAGGGCCAAGCAGGAGCCTGAGGCTCCGCAGCCCGAACAGCCGGCCGCCCCGATCGACGGGTCGGCCGAGGCGACACCGTCCGAGCAGTCACCGGCCGAGCTCGCCCTGGCGGGTAAGACGCAGCTTCGTGTCGGACGCCTGGTGAAGGCCCACGGGCTCAAGGGTGCGATCAAGCTCGAGCTGTACACCGATGATCCCGCGGGGCGCTTCGTCACCGGCGCCACGTTCACCTTGCAGGTGCCCGAATCGTCGCCGTGGCACGGCAAACCCCTCACGGTGCGTGAGTTCCGGTGGATGAACAGCCATCCGGTCGCGTTCTTCGACGGCGTCGAGGACCGCGAGACCGCCGAGGAGCTCATCCGGGCGATCCTATGGATCGACCAGGACACGCAGACCGCACCTGTCGAGGACGACGCGTGGTTCGACCACCAGCTGGTCGGACTCGACGTCGTGCGCGACGACACGATCGTGGGCCGCGTCATCCGGGTCGATCACTTCCCGGCTCAGGATCTGCTGATCGTCCGCGTCGCAAGCGGCGAGGAAGTGCTGGTCCCCTTCGTCAAGGCGATCGTGCCCGAAGTGGACGTGCCCGCCGGCCGAGTCGTCGTGACGCCTCCGGCGGGGCTCTTCGAAGAACTGCCCGCCGACGACGACGCTGAGCCGGCACCCCGGACTCCGAGCGCGGAGGTCGACGACGCGGAGGACTCCTCCGACTCCGAGGCGCTCTCCGAGGACTGAGCGCCACGGCGCTCACTTCGCGCCTCGCTCCACCGTGCAACAGATGTGATCTGCGGGTAACACGGTGGGAAACGTCCCGGAACGTCTGTGCCGGATCATCGAGGCATGGGCTCAGCTGCAGGTCTCCCCACGCAGCCGGACTCCCGGCAGCCGGACGACGCGCCCCCGCGTGTCGTCCGAACGGTCTGCTCGTACTGCGGCGTCGGCTGCGGGATCTCGGTCACGGCGACGCATGCCGGGCCGGGGCATCCGCTCGCCATCTCGAAGGTCGCGGGAGATGCGTCGCACCCCACCAACGGCGGACGGCTCTGCACGAAAGGCGCCACTCACGCGGAGCTGATGCAGGCTCCGGGCCGCATGACGTCGGCCCACGTCCGACCGTCGCGCGGTGAAGATGCCGTGCCGGTCCCGCTGACCGATGCGGTGACGGACGCCGGCAGGCGTCTTCGCGCGATCGTCGACGAGCACGGGCCCGACGCCGTCGCGGTGTACGTCTCGGGGCAGATGAGCATGGAGGCGCAGTACCTCTCGAACAAGCTCGTCAAGGGGTACCTGCGCGGAATCCACATCGAGTCGAACTCACGCCTGTGCATGGCCTCTGCCGGCACCGGCTACAAGCAGTCGCTCGGAGCCGACGGTCCGCCCGGCTCGTACGAGGACTTCGACCGGGCCGATCTGTTCTTCGTCATCGGCTCGAACACCGCCGACTGCCACCCTATTCTGTTCCTGCGCATGGCCGACCGGCTCAAGCAGGGGGCGAAGCTCATCGTCGTCGACCCGCGGCGCACGGCGACTGCGGAACGAGCCGACCTGTTCCTGCAGATCGCGCCCGGCACCGACCTCGCGCTCCTGAACGGACTGCTGCATCTGCTGGTGGAGTCGGGAGACATCGACCAGGAGTTCATCGCGGCCCACACCGAGGGATGGGAGCAGATGCCGGCGTTCCTGGCGGACTACGCTCCCGCCCACGTCGCCGAGCTCACCGGGCTCGACGAGGACGACATCCGCACCGCCGCACGCTGGATCGGCGAGGCCGGCGAGTGGCTGACGCTGTGGACGATGGGGCTCAACCAGTCCACGCACGGCACCTGGTCGACGAACGCGATCTGCAACCTTCATCTCGCGACCGGCGCGATCTGCCGGCCCGGCAGCGGTCCGTTCTCGCTGACCGGCCAGCCCAACGCCATGGGCGGTCGTGAGATGGGTTACATGGGTCCCGGGCTACCTGGGCAGCGGGCGGTGTTCAACCCGGCAGATCGCGCGTTCGTCGAAGACATCTGGGGGCTCACCGACGGGGCCATCCGCGCCGAAGCCGGCAGCGGCACGATCGACATGTACCAGCGGATGGCGGCGGGCGAGATCAAGGCCGCGTGGATCATCTGCACGAACCCCGTCGCATCGATCGGCAACCGAAAGACCGTGATCGAGGCGCTCGAGAAGGCCGAGCTGGTCATCGCGCAGGACGTCTACACCGAGACCGCGACCAACGCCTACGCCGACATCCTGCTTCCTGCGACCCTCTGGGTGGAGGCAGACGGAGTCACTGTCAACAGTGATCGCACCCTCACCCTCGTGCGGGAGATCGTTCCCGCACCGGGTGACGCACAGCCCGACTGGCTCACGATCTGCCAGGTCGCCCGCGCGATGGGCTACGACGAGGGCTTCGATTTCGTCAGCAGCGAGGAGGTCTTCGACGAGATCCGCCGCTTCTGGAACCCCCAGACGGGCTGGGACGTGCGTGGCGTGACATACGAGCGACTGCGCGAGACGCCGGTGCAGTGGCCGGCTCCTCCCGGCGACGCAGGCACGCGGCATCCGATCCGCTACCTGAACGACGGAGTGAGTCAGTCGCTGCATCTGGATGCCGAGGGCGCAGTGCCGGCGCTCGCCTTCGCGACGCCCTCGCGCCGCGCGCAGTTCTTCGCCCGGCCGCACCTGGATCCGGCGGAGCTTCCGGACGACGATTTCCCGTGGGTGCTCAACACGGGCCGCGTGCAGCACCAGTGGCACACGATGACCAAGACCGGCAAGGTGGCCAAGCTCAACCGCCTGAACCCGGGTCCGTTCGTCGAGCTTCATCCGCTCGACGCCGAGGAGCACGGCATCGCCGCCGGCGACGAGGTCGAAGTCTCGTCACGGCGCGGCCGCTTCGTCGTGCCGGCGGTGGTGACCGACCGGGTGCGCCCGGGAAACCTGTTCGCGCCCTTCCACTGGAACGACGAGCACGGCGAGTACGTCACCGTCAACGCCGTCACCAGTGACGCCGTCGATGAATTCTCTGCTCAGCCCGAACTCAAGTACGCCGCTGTGACGCTGCGCCGCGTCGGCCCCGCCGCATCGGCCGCTGCTCCCGCATCGATCGAGGTCGGGGCGGGCGGTGACCCCGCTTCCGCGGAGCGCGCTCTCGTCCGTGCCGGCGTCGACGTCGCCGCGGTGCCCGCACTCAGCGACACCGAGGGCGCGTACCTTGCCGGCTTCGTCTCCACCGTGCGTTCCCGCACCGTGGCGCCCGGCGAGGTGCCCGTGCTCCCGGAGAGCACGCCGCTCGGCGCTGTGGCGCGAGCGTGGTTCGACGGCGTGCTCGCCGGCGCCTACTCGCGCACCAGCAGCGGTGTGCCCCCGACGATCGGCGCCCCCGACCCGGCCGACGAGGTCGTCGTGCTGTGGGCCTCCCAGACGGGAAATGCCGAGGACTTCGCCACGGCCAGCGCCGCAGCGCTGACAGCCCGCGGCGTGCCCGCTCGTGCGCAGAGCATGATGGAGCTGCGTCCAGCCGATCTCACCGCCGTGCGCCGTCTGCTGGTGATCACCTCGACGTTCGGCGACGGCGGTCCGCCCGATAACGGCACGCAGTTCTGGCAGGAGCTCAGCGCCGACGGGGCGCCGGTGCTCTCGGGGCTGCGCTACGCCGTCCTCGCGATGGGCGATTCGAACTACGACGACTTCTGCGGGCACGGACGGAAGATCGACGATCGGCTCGGTGAACTGGGCGCCACCCCGCTGATGGCGCGGGTCGATCTCGAACCCGACTTCGAAGAGCACGCGGCGGCATGGCTCGAGCAGGTCCTCGACACCCTCTCGGAGGGGCAGGATGCCGGCGCTCCGACCTTCGCGCTCGTCACGTCCACGCCGACCAAGCGCCTCTTCACGCGAGCGAATCCGGTGCGCGCCTCTCTGGTGCGCAATGACCTGCTGAGCGGGCCGGCGTCGAAGAAGGAGGTCCGGCGCTTCGCCTTCGACCTCGCCGACTCCGGCGCGGTGTACGAGGCCGGCGACTCGCTCGGCGTCGTGTGCGCGAACGGTGCCAGTGTCGTGACCGAGTGGCTGGACGCGACCGGGATCTCTCCCGGCACCATCGTCGAGATCGACGGCGAAGAGCGCGCGTTCGGCGAGGCGCTGCGCACTCGTCTCGACATCACGAAGATCTCCGGAGAGCTGCTGCGGTTCTTGGCCGAGCGTTCCAGCGACAGTACGCTGTCCACGCTGCTGCGCCGCGAGAACAAGGGCAAGCTCGACCAGTTCCTGTGGAGCATGCAGGCCGTGGACCTCGTGCGCGACTTTCCCGTCTCGGCGGATGCGGACGAATGGACGGCGGTGCTCAAGCGCCTGCAGCCGCGGCAGTACTCGATCTCGTCGAGCCCGAAGGTTGACCCCGACGCCGTGGAACTCACCGTGTCCGTCGTGCGCTTCCAGACCGATGCCGGGCGGGCGCGCGGCGGCGTATGCTCCACGTTCCTCGCCGACGGCGGCGGAGAGTCCACCCCGCTCTACCTGCAGCGCTCGCCCGGCTTCCGTCCGCCGGCCGCCTCGGACACACCGATGATCATGATCGGTCCGGGAACCGGCGTCGCGCCGTTCAGAAGCTTCCTGCAGGATCGGCGCGCGGACGGCCATACCGGCCGCAACTGGCTCTTCTTCGGCGAGCAGCACGCCGCCAGCGACTTCTACTATCGCGACGAGCTCGAAGACATGCGCGACGACGGGTTCCTGACCCGGCTCGACTTGGCGTTCTCCCGCGATCAGCGACAGAAGATCTATGTGCAGGACCGCATGGTCGAGCACGGCGCGCAGCTGTGGCGCTGGCTCGAGGACGGCGCACACGTCTACGTGTGCGGTGACGCGACGCGCATGGCGAAGGACGTAGACGCGACCCTGGTGGGCATCGCCCAGCAGCATGGCGGAATGTCGGAGGACGCCGCCCTCGAGTTCAAGCAGCAGCTCGTCTCCGACAAGCGCTACGTGCGCGACGTCTACTGAGCGGATGCCCGTCGAGCGGATGCCGCGACCTCCGCTGCTGCGGCGGCCGCGGCATCCGCTCTTCCGCTTTCGTCCTCCGCCGTCCTCCTGGTTCCGCGTCGCCGTCGACGCGAAGAAGCGGGCCGCCTCGACGAGGCGGCCCGCTTCTTCCTGAAGAGGTCAGATGCGCTGCTTGGCCAGCGACGCGCGAGGGATGACGTACACGAATACGGTCAGCAGCAGCAGGCCGATGTAGGCGGCGACGAACCCGTAGAAGGCCGCGACGTATCCACCGGTCGCGAGCTGCGACGCGTTGAGCACCTGCGGAACCAGGAACCCGCCATACGCGCCGATCGCCGAGATGAGGCCGAGGGCGGCCGCACCCTTGCGCTGCACCTTGACCGCCTCGGGCGTGCCCGGCTCGATGCCCTTGGCGACCGCTCGCGCGGCGAAGATGCTCGGGATCATGCGGTACGTCGAGCCATTGCCCATGCCTGTCGCGGCGAACAGCAGCAGGAAGCATGCAAGGAACACCCAGAAGTTCTGCAGCGGGAGGGTCCAGATGAGCGACAGCGCGCCCAGCGCCATCACCGAGAACGCGACGACGGTGACTCGCGCGCCGCCGAATCGATCGGCGAGCCGGCCCCCGTACGGCCGGGCGAGCGAGCCGATGAGCGCACCCAGGAACGCGAGAGAGACTGCCGCCTGGCCGACCTGGAACGTCGAGTAGTCGGGGAACTGATCCGCGATCAGCTTCGGGAAGACGCTGGCGAAGCCGATGAACGAGCCGAACGTTCCGATGTAGAGGAGGGCCATCACCCAGAGGTGGGGCTCCCGCAGCGCCGCGGCCGAGCCTGCGAAGTCGGCCTTCGCAGACGACAGGTTGTCCATGTACTTCCACGCACCCCACATCGCGACCAGGATCAGCGGGATCCACATCCAGCCCGCGAGCGCGATGTTGAGAGTTGCACCGGCGCCGATCGTGACGACGATCGGCACCGCGAACTGGGCGACCGAAGTGCCGAGGTTTCCTCCCGCGGCGTTGAGGCCGAGTGCCCAGCCCTTCTCCTTCTGAGGGAAGAAGTAGGTGATGTTCGCCATGGAGCTGGCGAAGTTGCCACCGCCGACGCCACCGAGCGCGGCGACCAGCAGAAGTACGCCGAACGGCGTCTCGGGATTGGACACGACGATGCCCAGGAACACCGCGGGGATGAGCAGCAGGCCGGCTGACACGATCGTCCAGTTGCGGCCGCCGAAGATCGCGACCATGAACGTGTAGGGGAAGCGCAGCGTCGCGCCGACGAGGCTCGGAAGAGAGATGAGCCAGAACAGCTCGGAGCTGGTGAGCTCGAATCCGGCTGCGGGGAGCATCACGACGACGATGCTCCACAGCTGCCAGATGATGAAGCCGAGGAACTCGGCGAAGATCGACCAGCCGAGGTTGCGGCGGGCGATCACGCGCCCCTGCGACTGCCAGAAGGCCCCGTCCTCGGGGTTCCAGCCGTCGATCCAGCGACCGGGGCGGTGGGTGAGTTCTACGGTGGTGGCAGCACCGGATGCTCCGGCGACGGGCGGAGCTGTGACATCCGTGGTGGATGGAGTGACGGTGTTGGTCATGACGCTCCCTGGTGTGAACCTGCGGGGGTGGACGAGCTCTGGGCGGACATGCGCCGGCGGTGGTGCCGGGTGGACCTGCTCAGTGCGGAATGAGCATGGCTACACCGTACGAAGCCGGTGTTTCCGCCCGCGCACCCGCCCCGTTACCTCTCCATCACTTCTCTGTCACGCCGGTGCGGGGCGTCGTGTTGGGGTCCCGTCACACGTCGGAAACACGCTCGGATTCCGGCATCCGCCTGGGCGGTAGTCTCGAAGTCATGCGCGTCGACATCGTCACGATCTTCCCGACGTTCTTCGACGTGCTCGGGGTCTCGCTCATCGGGAAGGCCCGAGATCGCGGCATTCTCGATATGCACGTCCACGATCTGCGGGACTGGGCCCACGACCGCCACCGCACGGTGGATGACACGCCCTACGGCGGCGGAGCCGGCATGGTGATGAAGCCCGAGCCGTGGGGTGAGGCGCTCGATGCCGTACTCAGCGAGGACGCCGTCCTGCTCGTGCCCTCGCCCGCCGGAGAGCAGTTCTCGCAGCCGCTGGCGCGGGAACTCGCGGCCGAGAAGCACCTGGTGTTCGCGTGCGGGCGCTATGAGGGCATCGATCAGCGTGTCGTCGACCACTACGCCGCGCGCGGACGCGTGCGGCTGGTCAGCCTCGGCGACTACGTGCTCAACGGCGGCGAGGTCGCGGCGATGGCCATGATCGAGGCCGTGTCGCGCCTCATCCCGGGTGTCGTCGGCAACCCCGAGAGCCTGGTCGAGGAATCCCACGAGGCGGGACTCCTCGAGTACCCGAGCTACACCAAGCCCGCCCAGTGGCGCGGGCTGGAGGTGCCGCCGGTGCTCCTCAGCGGCAACCACGGGGCGATCGCGGCGTGGCGTCGCGAGCAGAGCCTCGATCGGACCCGCCTCAATCGCCCCGATCTGCTCGCCGATCCGCCGGTGCGCTGACGCACGCAGGCATCGGCGCACGGATGCAATGACCGATCGGGTCGACGTCACGCAGTCGCTTCGACCGGATCGAGCACGTTCAGCCGGTAACCGCGCTTGACAACGGTCTTGATGAGGTCCGGCACGCCGATGGCCTCGCGCAGACGGGCCACGGCCATCTCGACCGCATGGGTGTTCTCGCCCGAGCGCGGCAGGGCGTTCTGAAGTCGCGCACGCGACACGACGCCGCCGCCGGCCTCGAACAGCGACGCGAGGATGTCGGTGCCGGTACGCGAGAGCGGCACGTGGCGACCGTCGATGACGACGCCGGTGCTGCGCAATTCCAGCCGTCCCGCGTTGGTCGGAAGGGATGCCGCGTGCCCGCCGCCGAAATGTGTCACCACCGCGCGAACCAGTGAGCCGAGCCGTCCGCGTTCGGCGATCAGCGGCGCGATGCCGACGGCGCGCAGCGGCTCGGCCGTGATGGGGCCGACTGCTGCCATCAGCACCCTGCCGCTCGCGGCGAGATCCACGATGTCGTCGAGCACGCCCTCGCGCGCGGCCGCGGCCAGCCACTCCGCAGCTCCGGGGGCGGAAGTGAAGAGCACGGCGTCGACCTCGCCCTGGGCCGTGGTCGACACCGAGCGGCACACCACCGCGGGATCCGGCGGCGGACCCCAGCGGTACACCGTCAGACTGACCACATCGGCACCGGCCTGTGCGAAGAGCTCGTCGAGCCCGTCGGCGCCCGAGCCGTGGTGCTGCACGGCGACACGCCGCCGGGCGACGCCCTCCGCGAGGAGGTACTCGCCGAGCTCGGCCGAGGTCTCGGACTCCGCGACCCAGTCGGCCGTGAATCCTGCCTGCTGAATAGCGCCGCGTGCCTTCGGACCGCGCGCGACGATCTGCGCCCGCGACAGCGCCGCATGAAGATCATCGAGCAGTCCCGCCTCGTCGGCGGCCTCCATCCATCCCCGGAAGCCCACGCCGGTCGTTGCGACGACGATCTCGGGCTGCTGCGCGATGAGCTCGCGTGTCGCCTCGATCAGGGCGTCGTCGTCGATATGCGGCACGATCGTCAGCGCGGGCGCGTGGCGCACCTGAGCGCCGTGTCGCTCGAGGGCGGCGGCGAGCTCCGACGAGCGGCGATCGACGGCGATCACGATCGTGCAGCCGTCGAGCGCCGCCGACAGTGCGGGGCGGGGCAGGGAGGTCACCGGTTCGCGTCACCTGCCAGCTCGTGCTGGGGGAGGAGCAGACCTGCGCGGGCCACGTCGCCCACGACGATGACCGCCGGATTGCGCACGCCGGCGCGCTCTGCGTCCGCCACCGCCTCCGCGAGGGTCGTGCGGGTGGTGCGCTGCTCGGGGGTGTGACCGCGTTCCACGATCGCCATCGGCCGGTCGGCAGGAGCACCCGCGGCGAGAGCCGCGGCGACGAGACGGGGGAGCGCGGCGACACCCATCAGCACGACGGTCGTCACCGTGTCGTCGGCGAGCGCGGCGAGCGTGGACGGGGATGTGTCGGCCTGCCCGTTCACCACGTGAAGGCCGGCCGCCGTACCGCGATGCGTCACCGGGATCCCGGCTGCCTGGGGCACCGACACGACGCTGGTGAGGCCCGGCACGACCTCGACGGGAACGCCTGCGGCGAGACACGCCGCCACCTCTTCACCGCCGCGGCCGTACACGAACGGATCGCCGCCCTTGAGTCGGACGACGTGCTTGCCGGCGCGGGCGTGCTCGACGAGAAGCGCGTTGATCTCGTCCTGCGGAACGGGGTGATGGCCGGGACGCTTGCCCACATCGATGATCTCGACGTCGGGGTCCAGTTCCGACAGCACGTCGGTGGGACCGAGACGGTCGGCCACGACGACATCCGCCTCGGCCAGCAGGCGCCGTCCGCGGACGGTCATGAGGTCGGCGGGACCGGGGCCGCCGCCGACGAGGTCGACCCTGCCGGTGCGCGCGGAGCGGCGGCGGCGCAGCGGCAGCGACCCTTCGCGCAGCAGCGTGGCGACGGCATCCCTCACCCGTGCGGTGCGCCGGGGGTCGACGCCGGCGTCCGAGACGACGCCGACCACGACATCGCCCGAGCGGGTCTCAGCGGCCAATCGCGCGCTGCCGTGGGCGCCGTCGGAGGCGTTGACGCAGAGCACGCGGCGGCGCTCGCACGCGGCTGCGACGTCGGCGTCGATGCGGGCGTCGCCGGTCGCGGTGTGCACGAGCCACGCGCCCGCGACATCGGCCGTACGCACGCGGCGGGGAGTCCACGGCACACCGTGGGCGTCAACCAGTGCCCGGACGCCATCGGAGAGCTCCGGGGCGACGATCGCCGCATCGGCGCCGTCGGCGAGAAAGCGTTCGAGTCGCCGGGCCGTGACCGACCCGCCGCCGACCATCAGCACGCGCCGGCCGGCGAGCGAGACTCCGAGCATCGTGGTCACGAGTCACCATCCCAGCGGACGAGGACGTTCCCGTCATCCAGCGTCACCGGCCAGACGTGAAGCGACAGGGACTCTTTGCCCTGCGTATCGAGGCAGACGCCGGTGCGCAGGTCGAACACCTGCTTGTACATGGGCGAGGCGACGGTGGGGGCGTCTTGACGCGTGCCGACGATGCCGCGCGAGATGACATGCGCACGGCTGTAGGGATCGAAGTTCGACACCGCGTGCACCCGCCCGCCCTTGCCATCAGGAGCATGGAGCAGGAACAGCGCGATCTGCGTACCTCCGAGCAGTGCGGCACGGCCGCGCTCGATCTCGAGGTCGTCGAGTGCGCAGACGCGCACCCATCCGTCCGGCGCGGTGTACTCGGCCGTCTGCGGGTCGACGAGGGTCATCGGCGCACCTCCAGGGTCGTGCCGGCGATGAGCACGCGCGAATCGGTGCGCTCGTCATCCGTAGCGGGTCGCGGCTGTCCGCGCTCGGCCGTGTAGGCGAGCGAGGGATCCGGCGTAGTAGGGGCGTTCACGAAGGACGCGAAGCGGCGGAGCTTCTCGGGGTCTTCGAGAGTGGCCTTCCATTCGTCCTCGTACGAGTCCAGATGCGCGTCCATCGCGGCATCAAGATCGGCGCAGATGCCGAGGCTGTCCTCGAAGATGACATCGCGAAGGCCTTCGATCCCTCCGTCGAGGTCTTCGAACCAGGGCGCGGTCCGCTGGAGACGGTCGGCGGTGAAGATGTAGTACATCAGGAACCGGTCGATGGCGGTGAGAAGGTCCTCGTCGCTCAGGTTCTCTGCCAGCAGCACCGCGTGGCGAGGAGTGAATCCGCCGTTTCCGCCGACGTACATGTTCCAGCCGGATTCGGTGGCGATGACGCCGACGTCCTTGCCGCGGGCTTCTGCGCACTCGCGGGCGCAGCCCGAGACACCGAGCTTGATCTTGTGGGGTGAGCGGAGGCCGCGGTAGCGCAGCTCGAGCTGTACGGCCATGCCAACCGAGTCCTGCACGCCGTAGCGGCACCACGTGGATCCGACACATGACTTCACCGTGCGCAAGGACTTGCCGTAGGCATGGCCCGATTCGAATCCGGCGTCGACGAGCTGCTTCCAGATCTCGGGAAGCTGCTCCAGGCGCGCTCCGAACATGTCGATGCGCTGGCCGCCGGTGATCTTGGTATAGAGCCCGAAGTCCTTCGCGACCTGTCCGATCGCGAGGAGCCCCTCGGGGGTGATCTCGCCGCCGGGGATGCGGGGCACGACCGAGTAGCTGCCGTCCTTCTGCAGGTTCGCCATCACGTGATCGTTGGTGTCCTGCAGTGTCGCGTTCTCGCCGTCGAGCACATGTCCGCGCACCAGCGTGGAGAGGATGCTCGCGAGGGCCGGCTTGCAGATGTCGCACCCGCGTCCGCTGCCGAAGCGCTCGATGACCGCACTGAAAGTAGTCAACCCCGATACGCGCACGGAGTCGAAGAGCTGGCGACGCGACATGTCGAAGTGCTCGCAGATCGCGTTGCTCAGTGCAGCGCCGCTCTTGGCGAGCTCGGTGCCGACGATCTTCTTGACCATCATCACGCACGAGCCGCAAGCGGCTCCCGCCTTCGTGCAGGCCTTTACACTCGCAACGTCGGTGCAGCCCTCATCGTGAACCGCTCCGCGGATCGTGCCGGCAGTGACGCTGTTGCACGAGCACACCAGCGCCTCGTCAGGAAGATCTCCGGTGGGCGCTGCGACCCCGCCCTCCGGCATGAGGTACGCCGCCGGGTCACCGCCGAGTGCGCCCCCCACGAGTGGGCGCAGCGAGCCGTACGCCGACGCGTCGCCGACGAGGATGCCGCCGAGCAGGGTCTTCGCGTCGTCCGACAGCACGAGCTTCTTGTACACGCCGGCGACCGGGTCGGTGTACGTCACGTCGAGCGCGCCGGGCGTCTCAGCGAAGGCATCGCCGAAGCTCGCCACGTCGACGCCGGAGAGCTTGAGCTTGGTGGACAGGTCGTAGCCGGGGAAGGATGCCTCGCGGCTGTGCGGATCCGCGCCCAGGAGACGGGTCGCGGCGACCTCGGCCATCGCATAGCCGGGGGCGACGAGACCGACGCACATGCCGTCGAAGTTCGCGACCTCGCCGATCGCCATGATCCTCGGGTCCGAGGTCTGGCAGCCCGCGTCGATCAGGACGCCGCCACGAGGGTGGACATCCAGCTCTGCGGCACGTGCGAGCTCGTCGCGCGGGCGGACGCCGACCGTGAAGACCACCACATCGGTGCGCTCGTATGTGCCGTCACGGAACTCCAGGCCCGCGACCTGGCCGCTGCGGTCGGGGTCGAGCCGCGTGGTGACCGTCTCGGTCTTGACCGTGATCCCGCGCGATTCGATGAGGCGCCGGAGAGTATTGCCGCCCGGGAGGTCGAGCTGAGCCGACATAAGCCGGTCGGAGGACTGCACGACGGTGCACGCGACGTCCAGGCCCTGCAGTGCTCCCGCCGCTTCGAGCCCGAGCAGGCCGCCGCCGATGACAGTTCCGGTGAGGGGGCGGCCGAGTTCGGCGCTGCGACGGGCGACGAACGCCTCGAGCATCTCGACGTCGTCGAGCGTGCGATAGACGAAGCAGCCCTCGAGACCGAATCCGTCGACAGCGAGGCGGGCCGCATACGAGCCGGTGGCCAGGACGAGACGGTCGTAGGCGACGCTGACGCCGCTCTTGGTCGTGACGCGTCGCGCCGTCCTGTCGATGCGGGCCACGGCGTCGCCCCGGAGGAAGCGCAGGCGCTCGTCGTCGAGCATCTCGCGGTCGAGAGTGAGGTCGTCCGCGCTCGCACCGCCGAAGTATCCGGTCAGGCCGACGCGGTCGTACGGGTGGCGATCCTCCTCGCCGATGAGGGTGATGCGCCAGTCCGCACCGCCTCGGCTGAGCAGGCTCTCGACGAAGCGGTGCGCGACCATCCCCGCGCCCACCACCACGACGTGCGTGCCGAGGGCGGGGGTGGTGCTCATGTCGCCACCGTACGCGGGTGATGTTGCGGGACCGTCAGCACCATGTTTCGAGTTCTTGACGGCGCGGTCCGACGATTCGCCGGCAGCGCGGGTGGCCTCTGACATGATTTCTCCTGATCGACGACGGGTCTCTCGGTGTGTGCCTGCGACGTTAGGAGCGCGGTGTTTCATCGCCGGGCCGCGCGCGGTTACCTCGAGCGAACGTTTCGCTCACACAGGTCGCGAAGACGATGTGAGAACGGATGCGTCGGCCTCGGCATCCGTCCTCGATAGGGTGAGCCGATAACCACTCGGGGGAATTCGATGCACACCTGGCCGGGATCCGCCTATCCGCTGGGCGCGACGTTCGACGGAAGCGGCACGAACTTCGCGCTGTTCAGCGAAGGCGCCGAACGCGTCGAGCTCTGTCTGTTCGGCGAGCGCGGCGCAGAGACACGACTGGACATCGCAGAGGTGGACGCGTACGTCTGGCACGTGTACGTGCCGAACGTGCAGCCCGGTCAGCGCTACGGGTACCGCGTGCACGGCCCGTACGATCCGGCGAACGGACTGCGGTTCAACCCCGCCAAGCTCCTGCTCGACCCGTACGCGAAGGCGGTCGAGGGGGATATCGCCTGGGGCCAGGCCGTCTACGGCTACACGTTCGGCGATCCCGACTCCCGCAACGACCTGGACTCCGCTGCCGCCATGCTCAAGGGCGTCGTCGTCAACCCGTACTTCGACTGGGCGGGTGATCGACGGCCCGGCACGCCGTACTCCGAGACACTCGTGTACGAGGCCCACGTGCGGGGCCTCACGATGCGCCACCCCGCCATCCCCGACGAGATGCGCGGCACCTACAGCGCGCTCGCGCACCCGGCGATCATCGACCACCTGCTCAAGCTCGGCGTCACCGCGATCGAGCTCATGCCGGTGCACCAGTTCGTGGACGACGCGATCCTGCAGGAGAAGGGGCTCTCGAACTACTGGGGCTACAACACCATCTCCTACTTCGCCCCGCATAACGCGTACGCCGCCACCGGCCATCGCGGGCAGCAGGTGCAGGAGTTCAAGGGGATGGTGCGCGCCATGCACGCCGCCGGCATCGAGGTGATCCTCGACGTCGTGTACAACCACACCGCGGAGGGCAATCACCTCGGTCCGACGCTGTCGATGCGCGGCATCGACAACGCCGCCTACTACAAGCTCGAAGAGGACGACAAGCGCTTCTACACCGACTACACCGGCACGGGCAACAGCCTGAACGTACGCAACCCGCACTCGCTGCAGCTGATCATGGACTCGCTGCGGTACTGGGTGCTGGAAATGCACGTCGACGGGTTCCGGTTCGACCTCGCTTCGGCCCTCGCCCGCGAGTTCTACGACGTCGACCGCCTGTCGGCGTTCTTCGAGCTCGTCCAGCAGGACCCGGTGGTGTCGCAGGTGAAGCTCATCGCCGAACCATGGGACGTCGGCCCCGGTGGCTACCAGGTCGGCAATTTTCCGCCGCAGTGGACGGAATGGAACGGCCAGTACCGCGACACGGTGCGCGACTTCTGGCGCGGCGAGCCGCAGGCGCTGGGCGAGTTCGCGTCACGTCTCACCGGATCGGCGGACCTCTACGAGCACTCCGGGCGCCGCCCCGTGGCATCCGTCAACTTCGTCACCGCCCACGACGGCTTCACGCTGCGAGACCTCGTCTCATACGAAGAGAAGCACAACGATGCGAACGGCGAAGACGGCCGTGACGGCGCGGACGACAACCGATCCGACAACTTCGGTGTCGAGGGTCCCACCGACGATCCCGCCGTGCTCACGCTACGCGCGCGGCAGCAGCGCAACTTCATCGCGACGCTCATGCTCAGCCAGGGCGTGCCCATGCTCCTGCACGGCGACGAGATCGGCCGCACCCAGCACGGCAACAACAACGGCTACGCGCAGGACAACGAGACAACCTGGGTGGACTGGGATGCCGCGGACCTTCCCCTGCTCGAGTTCACCTCCGCCCTCGCACGGCTCCGACGCGACCACCCCACCTTCCGCCGTCGGCGCTTCTTCGAGGGACGCCCGGTGCGTCGCGCTGCCGGCGCTCCCGTTCAGGACATCGCCTGGCTGCGGCCCGACGGCACGCTCATGCAGCCCGAGGACTGGGATTCGGGATTCGGCCGCGCGGTCGGCGTGTTCCTCAATGGGGCAGGGATCCGCGAGCGGGACCGGCGCGGCGAGCAGATCCGGGATCGGCATTTCATCGTCCTGTTCAACGCCGGCGACGACATCATCGACTTCCGAATTCCGGTCGTCGAGTACAGCCCCGACTGGGAGGTCTTCGTCGACACGGCGGGGGAGCGAGCGGATTCCGATCTCGTGAAACCCGGGGACGTACTGCGGCTCGCGGCGAAGTCGCTCATCGTGCTGTGCGAGCACCCCCGATCGGATGCCGCCGCCGATCACTCCGTGGCCGCGTCCCTCGCCGCGCTCGCGGCGGCAGCGCCGCCCTCGCATGCTCCGAGCGCCGAACTCAGGACCTGATCCGGAGTCCCGGCCGGTGCTGCCTCGGCTGGTGCAGTCGGCTCAGGCCACGCCGAGCCAGGAGCGGTCCGTGAGAACGATCGGACCCTCCTCGGTGATGGCGACGGTGTGCTCGGCGTGTGCGCCGCGCGAGCCGTCCACCGAGCGGAGCGTCCATCCGTCGGGGTCGGTGATGAGCTCGTCGGTCGTCTGCAGGAACCAGGGCTCGAGCGCGACGACGAGCCCGGCGCGCAGCGGATAGCCGCGTCCTGGCTTGCCGTCGTTGGGGATGTGCGGATCGCCGTGCATGACGCGACCCACGCCGTGTCCACCGAAATCGGTGTTGATCGAGTACCCGTCGGCATGCGCGACGGCGGCGATGGATGCCGAGATGTCGCCGATGCGGTTGCCCACGTGAGCGGAGGCGATGGCGGCATCCAGAGCACGCTGGGTGGTGTCGATCAGGGTGAGATCCTCCTCGCGCGGCGTGCCGACGACGAATGAGACCGCCGAGTCCGCCACCCAGCCGTCGATTGACACGGCGAAGTCGAGCGACACCAGGTCGCCGTCGCGGAGGGCGTAGTCGAAGGGCAGCCCGTGCAGCACCGCGTCGTTGACCGATGTGCAGATCACCCTTCCGAACGGGCGGGCGCCGAACGACGGGTGGTAGTCGATGTAGCACGACTCGGCGCCGGCGCGACGGATCAGATCGTGTGCTCGGCGATCGATCGCCAGCAGGTTCGTGCCCACCTTTGTCTCGTCGCGCAGCGTCGCCAGGGTCTCGGCGACGAATCGCCCCACGGGCCGCATCGCCTCGATCTCGGCAGGGGTGCGCAACTCGATCATCGGGTTCCTCTCGTTCACCCACCATTGTGTCGGACGCGGGAGCGCACGGCTGTGAGGATGCTCAGCGCCACGCGGGAGGGAGCCACGACCCGCACGACCGGCGTAGCATCGGAGGCATGTGGCTGCGTCGCGCATTCTTCGGTTGGCTCATCCCCGCCGCCTTCGTGCTGCCGCTGTGGATCCTCGTCGGGTGGGGCGTGTTCAACGCCGGCGGCTGGGCATTCCTCTGGGTGCTCTTCCTGGCGATTCCCGGCGTGTTCCTGTGGCAGCTCGTCCTGACGCTTCTCGTCCGTGCCCGCGGCACCGTGCGCGCCCATCGCGCCGTCTCGTGGTGGGATGTGCTCGGGTTCACCGTCTGGCATGGCCTCGTGATCTCGCTCGGCTTCTTCAACGCCGCATGGTGGGCGCCGGTGATGGTCGTCGCGATCCTCGTCGGAGTCGGTCTGTTCTGGCTGGAGCTGTGGCAGCTGTGGAGCGAGGCCAAGCCCTCGCGACTGATCCTGCACACGACCGACGGGGTCGCGTACCTCGCGCCGCCGCAGGAGCCTGCAGAGGCGACCGTGCAGGATGTCATCATCGTGAGCGAGAAGCAGCGCCCGCCGGCCTCCTGACCCGTTTTGGCCGTGCAGGGCATCCATGGCAGAATGGGCCTTTGTGCCCTGACCAGGTTCTGCCTCAGGGGAATCCGTCATTCGGCTCTCAGCCGGTGGCTTCGGGCACACGACATCCTTTCCATTACTTCCCGCGGTCGACCTGTGGCGGCCGCAGAGAGAAACGATCATGCAGATCCTCGACTCTGTCGACGCAGCTTCGCTGCGCTCCGACATCCCCGTCTTCGGCCCCGGCGACACCGTCAAGGTGCACGTCAACATCACCGAGGGCAACCGCTCGCGTATCCAGGTCTTCCAGGGCGTCGTCATCGGCCGCTCCGGCGATGGTGTCCGCGAGACCTTCACGGTCCGCAAGATCAGCTTCCAGGTCGGCGTCGAGCGCACCTTCCCGGTGCACTCCCCGGTCATCGACCACATCGAGGTCGTCACCCGTGGTGACGTGCGTCGCGCGAAGCTGTACTACCTTCGCAACCTCCGTGGCAAGAAGGCCAAGATCAAGGAGAAGCGCGGCAACTGACACTCTCGTCAGCAGACGCATTCTGTCGCGAAACCCCGGGCCGATGGTCCGGGGTTTCGTCGTTTCCGCGAACACGCTCGCGTTTCGCACCGGGCCGCGCGGACGATTCGAAGGTGGCGCGCAGGCGTCAGTGCGGGCCGGAGTGTGGGACCCTTGAAGGCAGGCCCGCCGACGGACGGTGGACGGTGAAGGAACCCGAATGACGACCGAGAAGTCGGCACCCGCCGAGCCGGCGCCCGCGCCGCGGCCGGAGAGCGGGGCGACCGTCCAGCCACGCCGTCGCGGATGGATCGTGTTCCTCCGCGACGTGGTGGTCATCATCCTGATCGCCGTCCTGGTGTCGTTCCTCGTCAAGACGTTCGTCGTCCGCTCGTTCTACATTCCATCGGGCTCGATGGAGGACACCCTCCACATCAACGACCGCATCCTGGTCGACGAGATCACACCGCGATTCGGCGCTTACGAGCGGGGCGACATCGTCGTCTTCCAGGACCCGGGCGGCTGGCTCCCGCCCAGCACCGAGGTCGCACGTCCGGCGGTGGTGGAGGCCGTCGAGTGGGCGCTCTCGCTGATCGGCCTGGCCGCTCCCGACAGCGACGACCATCTGGTCAAGCGGATCATCGGACTTCCGGGCGATCATGTCGTGTGCTGCAATGCCCTCGGCCAGATCACTGTCAACGGCGTGCCCATCGACGAGAGCGATTACATCAAGCTAGCGACGGGCGAATCGGCCGCTTCGGGCGATCCGTTCGACGTGGTCGTTCCCGAGGGAAGCCTCTGGGTGCTCGGTGACAATCGCTACCGCTCGAAGGACTCCCGCTACAACACCGACCAGCCGGGCAAGGGATTTGTCCCGATCGACAACGTCGTCGGACGCGCCTTCCTCGTGACCTGGCCGTTCGATCGCTTCGGCATGCTCGACTTCCACCACGAGGTGTTCTCCGGGGTGCCCGAAGCAGAACCCGAGGGCGAAACGCAGTGACCGTGATCGAGCCCAGGCTCACGCTGGAGCGTCGTCTCCTGCGCGAGCACACGCTCGTGATCGCATGCGACGAGGTCGGCCGCGGTGCCCTCGCGGGCCCCGTCGCGGTGGGGGCGGCGGTGATCGACGGGCCCCGATCGCGCAAGCGGATCCCGCAGGGCCTACGCGACTCGAAGCTCGTGCCCGAGCACAAGCGGGCGGACGTCGCCTCGCGCGCGGCATCCTGGGTCGCTGCGAGTGCGGTCGGCTGGGCGACCTCGGCCGAGATCGACGAGATCGGGATCATGCGTGCGCTCGGGCTCGCGTCGATCCGCGCGATCGCCGACCTGCGCGCGCAGGGCGTCGTCCCCGAAGATGCCATCGTCGTCCTCGACGGCAACTACGACTACATCTCCCCGGCGGGCGGACGGGGACTCACCGTGCGTCCGGTCATCAAGGCTGACCGCGACTGCGCGTCGGCGGCCGCGGCATCCGTCATCGCGAAGGTCGCGCGCGATGCCTTGATGACCGAACTCCATGACGAGCTGCCCGCCTACAACTGGGCACGGAACAAGGGCTACGCGAGTCCTGATCACCGCGAGGCGATCCGCGCTCACGGAATCAGCTCGCATCACCGCGCATCGTGGGCGATCGCCGACGCCCCCACCCTCTTCTGAGATCGGCTACGACCCACGATGGTCGCGGCATCCGCTCGCGCCCGTAGGATGGAGACACCATGGATGACGACGTCTTCGAAGACTACGACCGTGAGCTGGAGCTCGCGCTGTACCGGGAGTACCGCGACGTCGTCTCGCAGTTCCAATACGTGATCGAGACCGAGCGGCGGTTCTACCTCGCCAATGAGGTCAACGTCGTCCGCCGCGACACCGAGCACGACTTCTACTTCGAGATCTCGATGTCCGATGTCTGGGTGTGGGACATCTACCGCGCCGACCGCTTCGTGAAGGCGGTGCGCGTCCTCACGTTCAAGGACGTCAACGTCGAGGAGCTCTCGCGCCGGGACTTCCACCTTCCGGAAGAGCTGTCGCTCGACACCTGAGCCGGCGTTTCGAGGCTCCTCCCCAGGTAGCGGTTTCGCGCGAATCCGAGGGAGTATGAGAAGACGCCCTGTCGGGGCGTTTCGTCGCTGCTTCGGCGCGCCACGATGCCTACATGGCAGACAAAGACGAGCTGGGCCGCGCGGGCGAGGATCGCGCCTCACGCTACTTCGAGGAGATGGGCTTCACCGTCCTCGCCCGCAACTGGCGATGCCGTGCGGGCGAGATCGACCTGGTGGTCGCAGACCGCGTCTCAGTGGTCGTGGTAGAGGTGAAGACGCGCCGGGGTGAGGCGTTCGGGCACCCGTTCGAGGCGATCGACACGCGCAAGCGCGCGAGGCTGTGGCGCCTGGCGGTCGCATGGACCGGCGCGCACCGCGACGCGGTTCAGGGCCGACGGCTGCGCATCGACGCGATCGGGCTCACCGGCGCCGATCCTGCCACGGCGCGCCTCGAGCACCTCGTCGATGTGGAAGTGCCGTGAGCATCGCGCGCACCTGGGCGGTCGCGCTGGTGGGGGCCGAGGGCGAATGCGTCGAAGTCGAGGCGGACCTGTCGAATCAGACACCCGACTTCCGGATCATCGGACTTCCCGACAAGGCCCTCGGCGAAGCTGTCCAGCGCGTGCACAACGCGTGCGCGAACAGTGGCACTCCGCTTCCTCGGCGCCGACTCACGGTCAACCTGTCGCCGGCCAGCCTGCCCAAGCAGGGGTCGGGCTTCGACGTGGCGATCGCGATCGCATCTCTCGCGACCGAGTCGACGATGGATGCCGCATCCGTCGCATCGACCGTGCATCTGGGCGAGCTCGGACTCGACGGTCGCTTGCGCCCCATCCCGGGCATCCTCCCGGCCGTCGTCGCTGCACGACGGGCCGGGCACACGCGGGTGGTCGTGCCGCACGCGAACGGTCCCGAGGCAGAGCTGGTGGAGGGGATGCGCGTGCTGGCCGCCACGAATCTGGCTCAGGTCATCGCCTGGCACGGCGGAGAGATCGCGATCCCCGACGACGCTCCGGTCGTGATGGCCGGCGAGGATCAGCCGGTCGAGGACCACCTCGACCTCGCCGAAGTGATCGGGCAGCGTGACGCGGTGGACGCGCTCGTGGTCGCGGCGGCCGGCGGACACCATCTGCTGATGTGCGGTCCACCCGGTGCCGGAAAGACGATGCTCGCGCGGCGCCTGCCCGGAATCCTCCCCGGCCTCGACGACCGCGCGGCGCTGGCCAGCGCCTCCATCCGCAGCCTCACCGGAGCTCGGGTCATGGAGCTCTCGCGCACGCCGCCGTTCGAAGCGCCGCACCACAGCGCCAGCGTCGCGGCCCTGGTCGGCGGCGGGTCGCGAGTCGTGCGTCCCGGCGCGATCGCGCGGGCGTCAGAGGGGGTGCTGTTCCTGGATGAGGCGGGCGAATTCCAGGCAGCGGCACTGGATGCGCTGCGTCAACCACTCGAGAACGGCACGATCACCATCCACCGATCGGGAGCGAGTGCGCGGTACCCGGCGAGGTTTCAGCTCGTGCTCGCCACGAATCCGTGCCCGTGCGGCGACTACGGCATTCGCGGTGGCACCTGCACCTGCCCACCTGCCGCGATCCGGCGGTACCTCGGACGGCTGTCCGGGCCGCTGCTGGATCGCATGGACATCGAGCTGACGCTGGCACGCGTGTCCGTGGCCCACCGGGGTGCGCCGGCGCCCGAGACGTCGACCGCGATCGCCCGCGAACGCGTTGCCGAGGCACGTGCTCGCGCCGCACGGCGTCTCACCGGAACCCCGTGGCGGGTGAATGCCGACGTCCCCGGCACCTGGCTGCGCGAAGGCCCGGCGGCACCGCCGCCTGCGGTGCGCCGTCCACTGGACGCCGCTCTGCATCGCGGTGCGCTGACTCTGCGCGGATACGACCGCGTGCTGCGGGTCGCATGGTCGATCGCCGATCTCGGTGGGCGCAGCCAGCTGAGCGCCGAGCACATCGGGCGGGCGCTCTACCTGAAGAAGGGGCTGGCGCTGTGACCGGCATCGATCTCTCGCCGGCGACTGCGCGGGCTGCCCTGGCGTCGGTCGCGCACGCGGATGAGGCAGATTCTGCGATCGTCGAGCGATACGCCACCGTCGTGTGGTCCCATCTCGTCGAGCCCGGAGATTCCGTCGCGGGCAGGCTCGTGGCGGCACGGGGTGCGGCGGGCGCGCTCGACTCCGTCTTCGGCGGGGGCACTGTGGCGGACGTCACCGCGCAGGAGCTCGCTGCAGCGAGACGACGATGGATGCCGCGCCTCAACCCGCGCGCGGTGACCGACACCCTCCGCATCGCGCAGGTGCGTGCTGTCTCGCTGATCACGCGCGCCGACCCCGACTGGCCCGATCAACTCGAAGATCTCGGGGCTCATGCGCCGATGTGCCTATGGGTCCGCGGCGAGACGAGTGCGCTGCGGCTGCTGCGGCCATCGGTGGCGATCGTCGGCGCGCGCGCGGCGACGCGGTACGGCGATCATGTCGCGATGGAACTCGCGGCCGAGCTCGCCGGCTCCGGTGTCCCGGTGGTCTCGGGCGGCGCCTACGGGATCGATGGCGCCGCCCATCGGGCCGCGCTGTCAGTGGGCGGACTCACCGTGGCACTTCTGGCGGGTGGTGCCGAACGCGCATACCCGGCGGGCCACTCCGGCCTGATCGATGAGGTCGCCGCGAGTGGCGTGGTCGTGAGCGAGGTTCCCTGCGGATCTGCACCGACGAAATGGAGGTTCCTCCAGCGCAATCGGCTGATCGCCGCGATCTCGGATGCCACGGTGGTGGTCGAGGCGGGGTGGCGGAGCGGCTCTCTCAACACCGCTGGGCATGCAGCGGCGCTGTCGCGTGAACTCGGCGCGGTGCCGGGACCGATCACGTCGGCGGCGTCGGCGGGAAGTCATCGTCTGCTGCGCGAGTACGGCGCGCACTGCATCACGAGCGCGCAGGACGTGCGCGAGATGCTCGGACTTGTTCGAGGAGGGAGCGAGCAGGGGGTGCGCGGTCCGCGCACCGACGATGCGACACGCGTGCAGGACGCGTTGAGCACGACGCTCTGGCGCGACCCGGTCGACGTCGCACGTCGAGCGGGCATGGCGCCGGACGAGGTCGAGGCGCTGCTTGGGCTGCTGCATCTCGAGGGAGCGGTGGTGCGTGCGGCGACCGGGTGGCGGCTGGTGAGCGGTCACGAACGATAGGGCGCGGTATCGGAGCGCCGTCGCTCCGACGCGAGGACGGCGGAGCATGCTGGGACGATGAAGGTCGAGGACGCGGCATCCGAGTACGCGCATCACCTGGCGGAAGTGCGGCGCCTTTCGCCCGCGACCGTGCGCGCGTACCGCGCCGATCTGGCGAGTCTCGCCCAACTCTGCGCGGGCACCGAGCTCGCCGATGTCGACCTCGAGGTGCTGCGGGAATGGCTCTGGCAGGCCACCCGTCGCGGCGACGCCCGTTCGACGATCGCGCGCCGGACGGCCGCCGCCCGGGGCTTCTTCTCCTGGGCGTGCGAGACAGGAGCGATCGGTGACGACCCGAGCCTGCGGCTGGTCGCACCGAAACGAGGTCGCTCGCTTCCACAGGTCGCGACGAGCGACACTCTGTCTTCGGTCCTCGCTCGACTGGAGACGGCAGCGGGCGACGGCGATCCGGTCGCGCTGCGCAATCACGCGATCCTGGAGCTGCTGTACGGATCGGCCGTGCGCGTGTCAGAGTTGTGCGGCCTGGACGTCGACGATGTCGATCCGGAGCGACGCACCGCCCGGGTGCTCGGCAAGGGTTCGAAGGAGAGGGTGGTGCCCTTCGGTCTTCCCGCACTCCGCGCTCTCGACGCGTATCTCGTCCGAGGGCGTCCCGCGTTGCTGTCGCGGCGAGCAGGTGATGCACAGGCGCGTGTCGAGTCCGCGGTGTTCATCGGTGCACGCGGAGCTCGGATCGGCTCACGCGCGGTGTACGACCTCGTTTCGCGGGAGCTCGGTCCCGAACTCGGAGCAGCGGTCGGACCGCACGCACTGCGGCACTCGGCAGCGACGCATCTGCTGGATGGCGGTGCTGATCTGCGAGCGGTGCAGGAGATCCTCGGCCACGCGAGCCTCGGAACCACCCAGATCTACACACACGTTTCGAACGAGCGGCTCGTAGCCTCCTATCGATTGGCGCATCCGCGCGCCTGAGCGTTCTCAGCAGCAGGGCAGCAGCACCGCGCGAGGCACGCCCCCGAGCAGGAGCATCGGATTGATGTACTCGCCGTGCAGGCGCACGCCGAAGTGGAGCGTTCCCGGCGTCGCGTGCCCGCCGAGCGTCAGCAATGCGATCGGGGTGCCGCGCACCACGTGCGTGCCGACTGCGAGAGTCGTGGAGACCGGCTCCAGCGTCGTGACCAGACCTCCGCCATGATCGATCGTCAGGATTCCTCGTCCCGCGACCTGCCCGGCGAACGCCACCGCTCCGTCAGCCGGTGCGCGCAGCGCCGCGCCGGCGAGTGGCTCCAGATCGATGCCGCGGTGGCCGGGGCCGTACCGATGGGCGGGCGCGACGAAGGCGTGGACGAGGCGGAATGATGCCGCCGGCCACATCCAGCCGAGTGAGGCGAGTTCACCGGATTCTGCGGTCGCGGCGCGTTCACCGGCGTCGGCGCGACGTGCGGCACCGGCCGGCCCCGCAACGAGGATGGTGGCCAGCAGCAGGAATGAGGTGAGGCGAAGTGTGAAGCGGCGCCGGCGGAATGCGGGAACGTGCATGTGCACGACGATCCCTCAGCGCGCCCACTCGGTGTGCGCGGGGTGCGAGAACGGTGGACACCTGGCCGGGCGGAGCACCCGGGGGAGGAGCCGCGACTGATACACTGGACTCGCACTCCGCTCGTCGGAGTGACTCCGCGTGCCCAGAGCGCAGCGATCGTCTTGAGACATCGCGGCGCGGCATCCAACTCCCAACGGTCTTTCTCGAGAGCCTCGCGCAATCGAAGAGCGGGAGTGTGCCGGGCACCAGGCTCGCCGATCACATGTCGGCGCGACACAACCGCAAGAGGCGCGCATGCGCCAGAGAAGGAGAACGGCCATGGCCGTCGTCACCATTCGCCAGCTGCTCGACAGCGGCGTCCACTTCGGACACCAGACCCGTCGGTGGAACCCGAAGGTCAAGCGCTTCATCCTCACGGAGCGCAGCGGCATCCACATCATCGACCTCCAGCAGTCGCTTTCGTACATCGACAAGGCGTACGAGTTCGTCAAGGAGACCGTCGCCCACGGTGGCACGGTGCTCTTCGTCGGCACGAAGAAGCAGGCTCAGGAAGTCATCGCCGAGCAGGCGACCCGCGTCGGCCAGCCCTATGTCAACCAGCGCTGGCTGGGTGGACTGCTCACCAACTTCAGCACCATCTCCAAGCGCCTCGCTCGCATGAAGGAGCTCGAGGAGCTCGACTACGAGACACCGGCGAACAGCGGCTTCACAAAGAAGGAGCTCCTGCTCAAGAAGCGTGAGCTCGACAAGCTGCACAAGTCGCTCGGCGGCATCCGCAACCTCCAGAAGACGCCTTCGGCGATCTGGGTCGTCGACGCCAAGCGCGAGCACCTCGCCGTCAACGAGGCCGCCAAGCTGGGTATCCCGGTGATCGGCATCCTCGACACCAACGCCGACCCGGACGAGTTCCAGTACCCGATCCCCGGCAACGACGACGCGATCCGCTCGGTGGGCCTGCTCACCCGCATCATCGCCGACGCCGCCGCCGAGGGCCTGATCCAGCGCCACCAGCCGACCGAAGAGTCGGCCGAGGCCGAGCCGCTGGCCGACTGGGAGCGCGAGCTGCTCGAGCAGGGCGCTGCCGAAGAGGTCGCCGAAGCTGTTGCCGAGGCCGTCGTCGAGGCTGAGGCTGCCGAGGGCGTCGAGGTCGTCGAGGTCGACGTGGTCGAGGTCGTCACCGAGACCGCCGACGGCATCGAGGTCGAGGTCGTCGAGGTGGACGTCGTCGAGGCGACCGCCGAGGCATCGGCCGAGTAAAGCCCGCTCTTCTGCCCGGCGTCCGCGTTGATCGCGGACGCCGGGCATCCACGAGAACTCACACAATCAAGGAGCCGCCACTCATGGCAAACTTCACGATCGCCGACATCAAGGCGCTGCGCGAGCAGCTCGGCACGGGAATGGTCGACACCAAGAAGGCCCTCGAGGAGGCCGACGGCGACCTCGAGAAGGCTGTGGAGATCCTGCGCCTGAAGGGCGCGAAGGGCAACGCCAAGCGTGCCGATCGCTCCACCAGCGAGGGACTCGTCACGGCGAAGGAGGTCGACGGAAAGGTCACGATCCTCGAACTCAACACCGAGACCGACTTCGTCGCGAAGAACGACCGTTTCGTCGCGCTGGCCGACAAGGTCCTCGACGCAGCCGCCGCGGTCGCCGCGGACTCGGTCGAGGCCGCCCTTGCCGCTCCGGCGGGCGCGCAGACCGTCGCCGAGCTCATCTCGGACGAGGCCGCGATCATCGGCGAGAAGGTCGAACTGCGTCGCGTGCGCACGCTCTCCGGTGACAACTTCGAGATCTACCTCCACAAGACGAGCAAGGACCTCCCGCCCCAGGTGGGCGTCGTCCTCGCCTACACGGGCGATGACGCCGAGACCGCGCGCAGCCTCGCGCAGCACATCTCCTTCGCCAACCCGTCGTACCTGAGCCGCGACGAGGTGCCCGAGGCCGATGTCGACAAGGAGCGTGAGATCGTCACCGAGATCTCGCGCAACGAGGGCAAGCCCGAGGCTGCCCTTCCGAAGATCGTCGAGGGCCGTGTCAACGCGTTCTTCAAGCAGGTCGCACTGCTCGACCAGGACTACGCGAAGGACAACAAGCAGTCCGTCGCGAAGGTCGCGCAGGATGCCGGTCTGACTCTGACCGACTTCGCGCGCTTCAAGGTCGGCGCGTAGCAGTTCGAGAAGCCCGCATCGGATTCCGGTGCGGGCTTTTCTCATGCCCTTCGGTAGTTTGTCGTCAACGAGAGGATCATTGTGATCAGTGAGAACACCGGACGCCGTCGCGTCCTCCTGAAGCTCTCCGGCGAGGCGTTCGGCGGAGGCCAGCTGGGGGTCAACCCCGACGTCGTCAGCCAGATCGCTCGCGAGATCGCCGCCGCGGTCGACCGCGTCGAGATCGCCATCGTGGTCGGCGGAGGAAACTTCTTCCGCGGCGCGGAGCTCAGCCAGCGCGGCATGGACCGCGGCCGTGCCGACTACATGGGCATGCTCGGCACCGTGATGAACGCTCTGGCGCTGCAGGATTTCCTCGAGCAGGCAGGCGCCGCCACACGCGTGCAGTCCGCGATCTCTATGACGCAGGTCGCCGAGCCGTACATCCCGCGGCGTGCGGAGCGGCACATGGAGAAGGGCCGCGTCGTCATCTTCGGCGCGGGTGCCGGTCTGCCGTACTTCTCGACGGACACGGTAGCGGCCCAGCGCGCGCTCGAGATCGACGCGCAGGAGGTCCTCGTGGCGAAGAACGGCGTGGACGGCGTGTACACCGCCGACCCCAAGAAGGATGCCACGGCCACCAAGATCGACCGCATCACGTACATCGATGCTCTGCAGCGCGGACTCAAGGTGGTCGACTCCACCGCGTTCAGCCTGTGCATGGACAACAGCATGGACATGCGCGTGTTCGGGATGGAGCCCGCGGGCAACGTCACCCGGGCGCTGCTGGGCGAGTCCATCGGGACTGTCGTCACGGCGTGAATCGCCCCGCTGAGTAGACTGATCAGGCCCCACCCCGATGAAGGAGAAACTGTGATCGCGGACGTCTTGGCTGATGCCGGAGCTCGAATGGACCGCGCTGTCGAGTCCGCGAAGGAGGACTTCGCGACTGTTCGCACCGGGCGTGCAAATCCGCAGCTCTTCCAGAAGGTGCTCGTGGACTACTACGGCACTCCGACCCCTCTCGCCCAGCTCGCGTCGATCAACAGCCCCGAGGCTCGCTCGTTGATCATCACTCCGTACGACAAGTCGGCGCTCAAGGGGATCGAGCAGGCCATCCGCGACGTCCCGAATCTCGGGGTGAACCCGACGAACGACGGCAACCTCGTACGCATCACGATGCCTGAGCTGACCGAGGAACGGCGCAAGGAGTACGTCAAGCTGGTGCGCTCCAAGGGTGAGGACCACAAGGTCCATCTGCGCGGTATCCGTCGCAAGTCCAAGGACGACCTCGACGCGCTGAAGGGCGAGTTCGGCGACGACGAACTGGCACGTGCCGAGAAAGAGCTCGATGCCCTCACGCGCACGCACGTCGACGCCATCGACGAGGCACTCAAGCGCAAAGAGGCAGAACTGCTCGAGGTCTGAGGCCTGCGTATGACGGATGCATCCGGGGGACGGGGAAGCGACGGCGACCCCCACGACGTGTCGTCCACACGCCGGGAGTTCGGCGACTCGCGACGAGAGGCGAACGAGGCACGACGTCAGGCCGAATCGGCTGATTCGGGTGCTATCCAATCGCACATCCGTGCCGCCAAGAGCGAGTTCGAGAGTCAGGTCGCCCAGGCCAAGGCGGAGTTCGAAGAGGCCAATGAGCGCATCAAGGAGCGCACCGGGCGCGACCTGATCCTTGCCACCGTGATCGGCGTCGCGATCGGCGCCGTGGTGCTCGGGTCGCTGATCTTCGTGAAGTGGGCATTCCTCCCGCTCGCGCTGGCGGCGGTGCTGCTTGCGATCTTCGAGTTCTCGCGCGCGCTCATCGCGAGCGGTCGCCGCGTCGACATCGTGCCGCAACTGATCGCCGGTGCCGTGATCGTGGGCTCGGCGTACTTCGTGACCGCCTGGCTGCACTGGGTGATCCTCTTCGTCGCCCTCGCCTTCGTCGTCGTGTGGCGGCTCGTCGCCCAGATGACCTCGCGCGATGGCCGCACCTACGCCACCGTGCTCGGCGATGTGCTGATCGCCGGCTTCGTCCAGCTGTACGTCGCGTTCCTGGGCAGCCTCTGCATCGTCCTGCTGAGCAAGGACGGCGGCGAGTGGTGGGTGCTCGCGTTCATCATCATCGCGGTCGCGGCCGACACGGGCGCGTACGCCGCCGGACTGACCTTCGGGAAGCATCCGATGGCGCCGCGCATCAGCCCCAAGAAGACGTGGGAGGGCTTTGCCGGCGCCGCAGCCGCGGCGGTGCTCGCCGGCGTGCTGGTCGGCATCTTCATGCTCGGCCTGGACTGGTGGATGGGCGTGGTGCTCGGCATCCTGATCCTGGGAACGGCGACCGCCGGTGACCTGGGAGAATCGATGATCAAGCGCGATCTAGGGATCAAGGACATGAGCTCCTGGCTTCCGGGGCACGGCGGTGTGCTCGACCGGCTCGACTCCATCCTGCCGTCGACCGTCGCGGCGCTGGCCCTGTACTACCTCTTCACCCCCCTGGTGGCATCATGACGACATCCGAGACGTCTGCTCGGAGTTCCTTTCCCGAGACGCGCGGTCGCGAGAAGGGGTACGAGAAGCGCGCCGTCGACGCGTTCCTGGATCGTGCTCGAGCCTCGTTCGAGTCCGGGGCCGACGCGCTCACGTCGGCCGACATCCGGCAGGCGGCCTTTCCTCTCGTGCGCCATGGCTATGTGATCGGCTCGGTTGATGCCGCGCTGGGCCGTATCGAGGACGCCTTCGCCGCGCGTGAGCGCACGAACGCCGTCACCACGCAGGGTGCGCAGGCGTGGGTGGGAAGCACCCGCGACACGGCGCAGATCGTGCTCGACCGCTTCTCGCGGCCGCGCAAGCGCCGGTTCGACCGCCTCTCGTCGCTGCGCTACGGCTATCGGGTCGACGAGGTCGATCTGGTCTCCGACAAGATCGCGCGCTATCTCGAGACCGGCGACCCACTCTCGGTCGAGCAGGTGCGCTCGGTCGCGTTCCGCATGCAGCGTGGCGGCTATCGCGAGGTGCAGGTGGACGCGGTTCTCGATGCGGTCGTGGAGGTCATGCTCGCGGTCAAGTGACCACGAGCGGGCTTGCGGATGGCCGTGCTGGCGACCGGGTTTGGAATCGGGACGGTGCCCGCGGCTATCATCGAAGCACTGTGACTTCCGGAAACGAGCTGACCCCCACCAGGCGCGCCCGTCGTCAGGATGTGTCGACCCGCGCGGACGCCCGGCCTCAAGGCCCTCGTCGCCTCCCGGTCGCCAAGCTCCGGTGGTCACGTCGCCGGGGTGTTCTGGGCGTCTTCGCCGCTTTCGCCGCCGTCGGTTTCGTCGCGGCGTACATCGGACCGACGAGCCTCGCACTGAGCGAGGCGAGCGCCGAGGAGGTGCCGCCGATCTCGCTGTACGCCAGCAGTCTCGGCGACATCCAGGTCTTGGCCGTCGATGCCGATGCCGAGCCGAGTGAGGCGGCCGTGCTCGATCGCGGCGGCTACTCGGTCTACGTCAAGCCCAAGCCCACGCCGACTCCCGTCGCGGCGACCACCTCTTCGTCTTCGAGCGGTTGGCGCCCCCCGTTCGTGACTCCCGACCCCGGGACGGCGCAGGCGATCGCGTACGAGATGGTGCTCGCGCGCGGGTGGGGCGACGACCAGTTCGCCTGCCTGGTGGCGCTGTGGAACAAGGAGTCCGGCTGGCGCGTCAACGCCTACAACGCCGGCAGTGGCGCCTACGGCATCCCGCAGGCACTTCCCGGCGGGAAGATGGCGTCGGCAGGCGCGGACTGGGAGACCAACCCCGCGACCCAGATCTCGTGGGGACTCGGCTATATCGGCGGCCGCTACGGCACGCCGTGCGGCGCGTGGGATCACTCCCAGCGCGTGGGCTGGTACTGATCCCATGCCACGGGCGAACCGCCGCCGACCGGACCACAGCGGCGATGATCCGCTGGAGCGCCTGCTCGCGGGATGGAAGCGCACCGAGATCCGCCGCGGCATCGAGTGGACGGTGCAGCCCGTGTCGGCCGCACAGGCGCAGAAGAGCTACACGTGCCCGGGTTGCGGGCGCTCGATCGATGCCGGCGTCGCGCACCTCGTGACGTGGCGTGCGGATGGGGTACTCGGCGACGCCGCGGACCTCGCCGCGCGCCGGCACTGGCATCAGCATTGCTGGAGAGTGGGCTGACATGGAGATCCGCGGACCGATGCTGCTGCCGGCGCGCCGGGAGGAGATCGAACTCGAGACTCTCGACGGGCTGACCCTCGTCGGAGAGCTCGCCGTGCCCGAGGACCGTGAGCCGGTCGCGACCCTGGTGACGCTGCATCCGCTTCCCACCGCCGGCGGGTTCATGGATTCGCACATCCTGCGCAAGGCCGCCGCGCGTCTGCCTGCGCTGGCGGACCTCGCCGTGCTGCGCTTCAACACACGCGGCACCACGTCGCCGCGGGGTACGAGCGAGGGGGCGTTCGACGGCGGACGTGCCGAGGCATTCGATCTCGCCGCCGCGATGGCCTTCGTGCACGAGCGCGGCCTTCCTCGTCCATGGCTCGTGGGATGGTCGTTCGGCACCGAGATCGCCCTCAAGTACGGACGGGACCACGCGGTCGAGGGCGCCGTTCTGCTGTCGCCGCCGCTTCACCGAGCGACGGAAGCCGAGGTTGCCGCGTGGGCCGGAGACGAGCGGCGACTCATCGTCCTCGTGCCCGAGTTCGACGACTATCTGCGACCGGATGCCGCGATCGAGCGATTCGCGAGCGTGCCCGAGGCCGTGATGATTCCGGTAGAGGGCGGCAAGCATCTCTGGGTGGGCGAGAGTCAGACGCGAAGGGTGCTGACCGAGATCGTCGCCGCCGTGAATGCCGACGCATTGCCGCTGGCGACCGAGTGGACGGGTCAGGTCGTCGCCGACGCCTGAGCGTTCACGCGCCAGTGAAGCCCGTTCACGCGCCTGCGAGGCGCGTCAACGCTCGTTCTGTCGCGGGATCACGACCTGGCGGTAGAGGATCAGGATGCTCGCCGCGACGGGGATCGCGACCAGTGCGCCGAGGAGTCCGAGCAATGACCCCCCTGCGAGCGCAGCGATGACGACCACGGCCCCGGGGACCGAGACGGCACGGCCCATGATGCGCGGTGAGATCACGTACGCCTCGATCTGCATGTAGATGAGGTAGTAGATCGCGGCGATCAGAGCGGTCGTCGGGGAGCCGAGCCCAGGGATGAGGCAGGTCAGGACGATGATCGTCGAGCCCGTGAGGGTTCCGACGAGCGGGATCAGCGAGAAGAAGAAGGCGATCACGGCGAGCACGGCGGGGAACGGTGCGTGGATGATCGTCAGGAAGATCGCGCTCAGCACGCCGTTGATCACGCCGAGGCTGAGCTGGCCGATGACGTAGAAGCCGACCGAGTCGGTGATCTGCTCGCCGAGGTCCATGACTCGGGCGCGTTTGGATGCGGGCGCGAGCTGATAGACGGCCCGCTTGAGGCTCGGAGTCGAGGCCGTGAAGTAGATCGTGAGGATGAGCACGATGAAGGCGCCGGCGAGACCGCTGAGAATGGTGCCGCCGATGACGATGATGCTCTCGCCGATCGTGCCGCCGATCGCCCCGTAGTCCAGCGTGTCGAGCCACTCCTGCACCGCCTGGAACACGTCGTCGACGCGCAGTAACGGGAAGGTGTCGGTCATCCACTGGCGAAGCTCTTCGAAGGGATTCCACGTTCCGTCCTCGAACAGCTCCTGGATGGCTGCCACGAGCTGTCCGACCTGCTGCACGATGATCGGCACGATCATCAGGATGATGCCGGCGAAGGCGGCGAGGACACCGAGGATCGTGACGAGCACAGCCGCCCAGCGGGGGAGCTTGCGGCGCTCGAGCCAGGCGACGATCGGGTCGAGACCGAGGGAGAGGAACAGGGCCGTGCCCACGTACAGCAGGATCGTCGAGAGCGTCTGGATGCTGCCGATGAGCAGAAGACCGAGCCCGACGCCCAGTGTTCCCACGAACGCGACCCGGAACGGATTGTGCACCTTCATGGATCATCCCTCCCGTCGGCGCGCGCCGAAAGTCTGTTCCGTCAGGATACGCATCGGGAACGCTCAGGCTCTGCAATGAGCCTCCCGGGCGCCTTTCAGGCGATGTTCGCTAGTCTGAAACGTCGAATCGAAGAGCCGCGCCATGCTCCCGCGGCTCCGGAAAGGTGTTCTTCGTGCGTTTCGTATGGGCGGTAGCGGCATTCGTGCTCGCTGCCGTGATGATCGGGGCTGGCATCGCCCAGCGAACGGTCTTCCAGGGACCCAAGACCGAGACGGCGACGATCTCGCTCGAGGACGAGGCCCCGTATCTCGTCGTCGACGGCGCTGTGCTCAATCAGCTTCCCGGAACGCAGACGCTGCGTGCCCAGGGCGACGGCGAGATCTTCGCCTCGTACGGACGTACTGCCGATGTGCAGGCCTGGTTGGCCGACGCCGAGTACAACCGCGTGACGCTGAACGACGAGAGCGAGATCGTGACCACGCTGGTCGAGCCCGAGCCTGCCGAGGAAGCTCCCGCCGAGGGCGATGCCGCAGACCCGGCGACCGACGAGGCTGCGGACGCGGAAACCGAGGAGTCCGCGGATGCCCCGGCCGGCACGACCGGGCGAAACCCCGCCGGATCAGACCTCTGGCTCGACGAGTACCAGCAGAGCGACATCCTGATCGCGCCGCTGCAGCTCCCCGATGAGATGAGCGTGCTGATCGCCGCTGACGGCACAGCCGCCGCCCCCGCCAGCGTGTCGGTGACCTGGCCGCTGCAGTCCACCACACCGTGGGCCGGCCCGTTGATCGTCGGGGGCGCGATCTTGATGGCCGTCGGAGCGTTCCTCTACATCCTCGGCATCCGCCACGCGCGCCGCTCGCGGGGACCGAGGCGCAAGGGGCTGCCGCTCGCTGTGACGGAGCCGATCGACATCACGATCGACGACCCCGACAAGGGCGTCATCAGCTCGTCGACCCGCACCCGACGCTCTGTCACGAACGGCCGGCGCGCCTTCGCCGTGCTTCCGGTCGTCGCGGTCTCGGCGCTGCTGTTCACCGGCTGCTCCGCCGACTCCTGGCCCCAGTTCGGCTCGACGCCGACACCGACTCCCACCGCGACGGTCATCGCTCCGGAGGGTCAGCAGGCCCCTGCGGTCACCAAGGCGCAGGCGGAGCGCATCCTGACGCGCATCGCGTCGACGGTGGCCGACGCCGATGCGGCGCTGGACGGCGATCTCGCTGCGACGCGACTCGAGGGTGCGGCGCTCGCGCTGCGCGAGACCAACTACAAGCTGCGCGCGTCCCTCACGGACTACGCGGCACCCTCGGCGATCCTGTCGAAGCCGCTCAAGATCATTCTTCCGCAGGCCTACGACGGGTGGCCGAGATCGGTGATCGCCGTCGTCGATGACGCGGAGTCCAAGACGTCCAGCATCATGGTGATGACGCAGCAGGATGCGTGGTCGGACTACAAGCTCTCGTACGCAGCCAGCCTCGAGGCGTCCACCGAGATGCCTGCCCTCGCTCCCGCCTATATCGGAGCAACGCAGGTGGAGCCCGATTCGCCGTTCCTCCTGCTGGCTCCGGAAGATGTCGCGGCAGCCTACGCCGACGTCCTCAACAAGGGCGAGGAGAGCGAGTTCTACGACCTCTTCGAGGTCGAGGGGGATCAGCTGCGCGAGAGCATCGCCGCCGACCGTCAGCGGCGGCTCGAATCGTTCAACCAGACGGCTTCATCCACGGGCACACTCGAGTTCGCGTCTACTCCTGGTTCGCAGCCGCCGTTCGCGCTGGCGACCGTCGAGAGCGGCGCGATCGTCGCGGTGAACCTCTACGAGTCCGACACGGTCAAGCCGACGAATGAGGATGCCGTGATCAAGTTGGACGGCAACACCACCGTCAAGACCCTGTCGGGTGTGGACCAGTCGGCCACGGGGTTCCAGACGACGTTCAGCGACCAGGTGTTCTTCTATGTGCCGGGTCCAGGCTCGAACGAGAAGATCACACTCCTCGGATACTCCTCCGACATCCTCGACGCGAAGGTGCTCTAGTGACCGATCCCGCCATCGGTGCCGCCGTACGCGGCGCCGTCGACCTGTCCTCGCTGCGCAATCGTCCGGCGGCGCCACCCGCGGGCGCGGAATCTGCGCCGAGCGAAGGCGTCGTGGTGCCGACACTCGTGATGGACGTCACTGATGAGACGTTCCCCCAGGTGCTCGAACTGTCGCGCACCGTTCCGGTCGTGATCGACCTGTGGGCAGAATGGTGTGGTCCGTGCAAGCAGCTGAGCCCTGTGCTCGAGCGCGTCGTCACGGAGCTGGCCGGGCGCCTGGTGCTCGCGAAGGTCGACGTGGATGCGAACCCGCAACTCTCGCAGGCCTTCCGCGCCCAGTCGATCCCGATGGTCGTCGCACTGGTCGCCGGCCAGCCGGTGCCGCTGTTCAACGGCGCGGTGCCCGAGCAGCAGGTGAGAGAGGTGTTCGACCAGCTCCTCCAGCTCGCCGCGCAGAACGGTGTCAATGGCACGGCGAGGGTAGAAGGCGCCACCGACGACGAGCAGCCCGCCGATCCGGTGGAGCCTGCCGAGCCGCCGTTGCCGCCGCTGCATGCCGAGGCGTACGACGCGATCGAAGCCGGCGACTATCCGCGCGCGATCGCGGCCTACGAGAAGGCGCTGGCGGAGAATCCGCGCGACGAAGAAGCGCGCGCAGGACTCGGCCAGGTGCGTCTGCTGGACCGGGTCCAGACCGCGGACCTGCAGGCAGCGCGCGCGGCCGCGGCCGCGGACCCGTTGGATGTTGCGGCGCAGTTCGCCGTCGCCGATCTCGACGTATCGGGCGGCCACGTCGAGGATGCGTTCGGACGCCTGCTCGACCTTTTCGCGCAGCTGCCCGCCGACGAGCGCGCTCCGGTGCGGGAGCGCCTGATCGAGCTCTTCGGGCTCGTCGGCGACGCCGACCCGCGTGTCACTGCGGCACGGGGCCGACTCGCATCCCTGCTGTTCTGAGGGTGCTCTGAAGGCGTCGCCACGTTGACGTGATCCCGCCCGGGGTGCTCAGCCCTGTGTAGGCGACGGGATGTGCGCCTCGGGATCGTGGCGCAGCCACAGCACACCGAGCGGCGGCAGTACCAGCGAAGCTCGTCCGCCCTCGCCAGCGTGAACGACGCCCATGTTTCCGACGCCCGAACCGCCGTACACCTGTGCGTCGGTGTTCAGCACCTCGTGCCATACCCCGCGCTCAGGCAGGTCGAGCTGATAGGACGTGAGCGGCGTCCCCGAGAAGTTCGCGGCGACCACGATGGTGTTGCCATGCCAGTCACGCCGGGCGAAGGCGATCACATTCGGGTTCCACTTGGGCGCGCCCAATCGCGTGAAGGCGGCTCCGTCGCTGTCGCGCGCCCAGAGCGCCGAGTGCTCGCGGTAGATGCTGTTGAGCGCCGCCACGTAGCCCTGCAGCTGAGCATGGGCGGGCTGATCGAGCAGCCACCAGTCCAGCGAGCGTCCTTCGGACCATTCGGACAGCTGGCCGAATTCCTGACCCATGAAGAGCAGCTGCTTGCCGGGGTGAGCCCACATGTACGCCAGGAAGGCGCGCATGTTCGCCAGTTTCTGCCAATGGTCTCCCGGCATCCGTCCGAACAGGCTTCCCTTGCCGTGGACGACCTCGTCGTGGCTGATCGGGAGCATGTAGTTCTCGCTGAATGCATAGACGAACGAGAACGACAGCTCTCCTTCGTGGTGCGAGCGGTACATCGGATCGCGCGCGATGTACTGCAGAGAATCGTTCATCCAGCCCATGTTCCACTTGAAGCCGAATCCGAGCCCGGCGTGATCGGTCGGGGCGGTCACTCCTGGAAAACTCGTGGACTCTTCGGCGATCATCGAGATGCCCGGATACCTCTTGTAGGCGGTCGCGTTGACCTCTTGCAGGAAGCGGATCGCCTCGAGGTTCTCCCGCCCGCCATGGACGTTCGGCACCCACTCGCCGGCCTCACGGGAGTAGTCGAGGTAGAGCATCGAAGCGACGGCGTCGACGCGCAGTCCATCGACGTGGAACTCCTCGAACCAGTAGAGCGCGTTCGCGACGAGAAAGTTGCGGACCTCGTTGCGGCCGTAGTCGAAGATGTACGTACCCCAGTCGCGGTGTTCGCCGCGACGCGGATCCGCGTGCTCGTAGAGCGGTTCGCCGTCGAAGCGCGCGAGGGCGAAGGCATCTTTGGGGAAGTGCCCGGGAACCCAGTCCATGATCACGCCGATGTCAGCGCGGTGCAGGCGATCGATCAGGTAACGCAGGTCGTCGGGATGCCCGTACCGGCTGGTGGGAGCGTAATAGCCGGTGACCTGATAGCCCCAGGACCCGCCGAAGGGGTGCTCGGCCAACGGGAGGAACTCCACGTGCGTGAAGCCCTGCGCGGTGACGTAGTCGATGATCTGGTCGGCTGCCTCGCGATAGGTCAGGCCCTGTCGCCAGGATCCCAGGTGCAGCTCGTACACCGACATGGGTTGGGAGAGCGGCGTGGAGCGCGCGCGCCGCGCCATCCACTCCGTGTCGCCCCAGCGGTATGAGGACTGCATGACGACGGAGGCCGTGGCCGGGGGGACCTCGGCGAAACGCGCCATCGGGTCGGCCTTGAGCACCCATTCGCTGCGCCGGCTCAGCAGCTCGAACTTGTATGTGGTCCCGGGGCCGATGTCGGGTATGAAGATCTCCCACACGCCGCTGCCGCCCATCGACCGCATGGCGTGCCCCTGGCCGTCCCAGTTGTTGAAGTCGCCGACCACGCGCACTGCGCGGGCGTTCGGGGCCCAGACGGTGAATGCGGTGCCATTCACACCGTCGTCTTCGCGGACGTGTGCGCCGAGGACGCGCCAGAGCTCTTCGTGACGCCCTTCGCCGATCAGGTGGAGGTCGAGCTCGCCGATGGTCGGGCGATGACGGTAGGGATCGTCCTGGAGGAAGTCCGGGCCCTCCGCGTACGTGGCCGAGAGCTCGTACGGGCGCAGCGCCCCCGCGCGCGCTCCTTCCCATATTCCGGAGCGGACATGCTCCAGCGGAACCCGGGTGCCGTCGTCGAAGACGGCGGTGACGCTGCGTGCGAGCGGGCGGCGAGCGCGGATCGTCCAGGTCGCGGCACCCTCGGCATCCGTATCGGGATGGATGCCGAGCACCGCGTGGGGATCGTGATGCGAACCCGCGGCGACGGCATCGAGAATCTGGTCCGAGGGCGTCATCGGGTCTCCTTCACGTGCAGGATGTGCATCGGCTCGGTGAACGCGTCGAGCATCACGTAGTTGTGCTCGGACCACGTCCATCGTGCGCCGGTGATCAGGTCTTCGACCTCGAAGGGGGTCCCGGGTTCGACGCCCCATACTCGGGTGTCGAGGTGGATCATCGTCTGACGCACGGAGTGGGGATCGGTGTTCACCACGACGATGACCGTATCGCTGCGCCCCTCGGGGGAGAGCTCGGCCGAGATGTGTTTCGCATAGACCAGGATCGCGTCGTCATCGCTCCAGTGGATGCTGAGGTTGCGCAGCTGCCGAAGCGCCGGGTGAGCGCGGCGGATCTCGTTGAGCCGCGTGAGAAACGGGGCGAGGGAATCGCCGTGCTCGAGGGAACCTGCCCAGTCGCGCAGCTTGTACTCGTACTTCTCGTTGTCGATGTTCTCTTCGGACCCCGGGCGAGCGACGTTCTCGAAAAGCTCGTAGCCCGCGTACACCCCGTAGCTGGGCGCCGCCGTGGCCGCGATCGCGGCGCGGATCACATACGCCGGACGGCCCCCGTACTGCAGGTACTCGGTGAGGATGTCAGGGGTGTTGACGAAGAGGTTCGGCCGGAGGAAGTCCGCCGTCTCGTGCGCGAGAGACGAGAGGAACTCCTCAAGCTCTGCCTTCGTGTTGCGCCAGGTGAAGTAGGTGTAGCTCTGCTGGAATCCCGCAGCGGCCAGGCTCTGCAGTGCGGCGGGACGAGTGAAGGCCTCGGCCAGGAAGATCACGTCGGGGTTCTCGGCGTTTACGGTCGAGATCAGCCACTCCCAGAACTGCAGGGGCTTGGTGTGGGGATTGTCGACGCGGAAGACGTTGACGCCCTGCGCGATCCAATGACGCACCACGCGCAGCACCTCGGCGCGGATGCCCGCCGGATCGTTGTCGAAGTTGACCGGATAGATGTCCTGGTACTTCTTGGGCGGGTTCTCGGCGTAGGCGATCGATCCGTCGGGCAGGGTGGTGAACCACTCCGGGTGCGCGGTGACCCAGGGATGATCGGGGGCCGCCTGGAGGGCGAGATCCAGTGCGACCTCGATGCCCTCGGCGCGCGCGGCACGCACGAAGGCTCGGAAGTCGGCGAGCGTGCCGAGGTCGGGGTGCACGCTGTCGTGGCCGCCCGCCGCAGATCCGATCGCCCAGGGCGAGCCGGGATCGCCCGGCTGCGGGTCGAGCGTGTTGTTCGGGCCCTTGCGGTTGAGCGTCCCGATCGGGTGGATCGGGGGCAGGTACAGGATGTCGAAGCCCATCTGCCCGACGGCAGGCAGCCGTTTGGTCGCCGTACGGAAGGTGCCGCTCTTGATGGTGCCGTCCTTGAGGCGCCGGGCACCCTCGGAACGCGGGAAGAACTCGTACCACGCTCCGACGCCTGCTCTCTCGCGCTCGACGAGCAGTTCATGATCGTCGCCGACGGTGACGAGCGACATCAGCGGCCGCGACTGGAAGTACGCGGCGACCGCGGGATCGCGGACGACCGCGAGCGCGCCCTCGTCGTCCGTTCCGCTCTCGCGCAGCATCGCCGCCGCGATCGTGAGAGCCGCTCGCTGCGCGACGGGCCGCGACTTCTCGGCGACGGCGCGGTCGAACAGCGCCGCGCCGAGTTCTCGCATGACCGCGACATCCACGCCCGCCGCGATCTTGAGATCGGCGGCGTGCTCCCACGTCGCGAAGTCGTCGCCGAACGATTCGAAGCGGAAGCTCCAGATCCCCTGTTCGAGGAGGGTGACCGACGTCTCCCAGCCGTCGAGTCCATCCTCGAGCGCGCGCAGCCGGTGCAGCGATACGTCGCCGGACGGAGACACCAGACGGACCTGAACACCGATGCGGTCGTGCCCTTCGCGGAATGCGGTCACCCGGAAGGGGACGGTCTCTCCCGCGAACGCCTTGGGCCGATAGGGCCCCCACGGCACCGTCGGGGCCGGCTTCGCGAGCGGGATGCGTCTAGCCGCCGTATCGGGTTCGGGCTGCCAGGAACGGGCATCGCGGACGGGGATGGCGGAGGCGCTCCGCCACGGGCGGGAGCGCGCGGAGCGCGTCGTCGTGACCACGTCTCGAACCTACCGTGCGACTGCACCGTGTGACAGGCGGCGCGGACGGCGTCGAGTCATACGGCCTGGAAAAGACGCATCGAGGTTCCTCCCAGCGAGACGACGTCTCCCGGCGCGTACTCGGTCGGATCGGCGCCGGGCGTCTCGTCCTCACTCGACCACAGCGCGACGAACCTGGTGACGCCCTCGACGTCGGGCAGCGTGACCTCGGTCGCGCGCTCGGTGCCGTGGATCATCAGGAGCACTCGGTTGAACGATTCGGTCTCGGGTGTCGACGCGGCCACGTACTGCAGCGTCCGATGCGCGGGATCCGTCCAGCGTTCGATCGACATCGTCTCGCCGTGCTCGTCGTACCACTCCATCACCGAGGCGGAGGGCGTCCGCTCGTCGAGCCGTGCGAAGCGAATCGGCCGGAGCGCAGGATTCTCATGGCGCAGCCGGATGAGGTGCCGCACGTGCGCGTACAGGTCCTCCTGCCAAGCAGCGTGATCCCACGACAGCCAGGTGAGAGGCGAGTCGTGGCAGTACGCGTTGTTGTTGCCGCGCTGAGTCCGGGCGTACTCGTCGCCCGCGGTGAGCATCGGCACTCCGGCCGACAGCAGCAGGGTCCCCAGCAGGTTGCGCATGGCCTTGCGTCGCGTGGCGAGGATCCGCTCGTCGTCGGTGGGTCCTTCGGCGCCGTGGTTGAACGAGCGGTTGGTGTCGGCGCCGTCGCGATTCTGTTCGCCGTTGCCCAGGTTGTGCTTCACGTCGTAGCTCACGAGATCGCGCATCGTGAAGCCGTCGTGAGCCGTCACGAAGTTGATGCCTGCGAGCGGTCCGCGCTCGTCGCTGAATGTGTTGGCCGATCCCGAGAGCCGGTTCGCGAACCCGCCGATGCCCACCGGCGAGGTCGAGGCCCGGCGGGCGTAGTCGACGTCGCTGAGCCAGAAGTTGCGGACGCGGTCGCGGTAGCGGTCGTTCCATTCGGTCCAGCCGTCACCGAAGTTGCCGGTCTGCCAGCCGCCCATTCCGACGTCCCACGGCTCCGAGATCTTCTTCACGCCGGCCAGTGCGGGGTCGTCGATGATCGCGCGCAGCAGCGGATGCTCCGGAGTGAACGTGTGCGCGGCATCCCGGCCCAGCGTGGCGGCGAGATCGAAGCGGAAGCCGTCGATCTGCACCTCGTTCGCCCAGTAGCGGAGCGAGTCCAGCACCAGGCGGGATGCGGCATCCGTCGAGGTGTTCACGGCGTTGCCGCAGCCGGTGACATCGATGTAGGCGCCGTCGTCCTGCTGCCGGTAGTACGCACGGTTGTCGATGCCACGCAAACTCGTACGGGGGCCGCCGATGCCCTCCTCGGAGGTGTGGTTGTACACGACGTCGAGAATCACCTCGAGGCCGGCCTCGTGCAGGAGCTTGACCATGCTCTTGAACTCGCGGAGCACGGCGTCCGGGCCTTGGCGACGGGCCTCTTCAGTGGCGTACTCGGCGTGCGGCGCGAAGAAGTTGAGGGTGTTGTAGCCCCAGTAGTTCGCGAGGCCGTGCTGCAGCAGCCGCGGCTCGGTGACGAAGGCGTGGATCGGCAGGAGCTCGACGCTGGTGACTCCGAGATCCAGCAGGTGGCGCACCATCGAGGGGTGCGCAAGGCCCGCATAGGTGCCGCGCAACGCGCCCGGCACGTCGGGGTGTCGCTTCGAGAGACCCTTGAGGTGCCCCTCGTACATCACGGTCCGATCCAGCGGGATGCCGGGCTTGGTCACACCATCCCAGTCGAACGAACCGTCCACGACCGCGGAGCGCCAGCCGTCGAAGCTGTTTCGCACGACGCCACGGGAGTACGGCTCGATCAGGAGCGTGCCGCGGTTGAAGGTGTTGCCGGGGGAGTGCGGGCCGTCCACCCGGATGGCGTAGCGCGTCCCGGGGCGCAGCAGCGCCGTCGTCGTCGTCCACACGTCGCCGACCGTCGCCACGAGCGGCACGGTGTCGGTGATCCAGTCGAGGTCGGTGTCGTCGAAGATCACCAGCTCCATGGAATCGGCGGAGGAGGACCACACGCGCAGTGTTCCGCCGTCGGGACCGAGGGTGACCCCCAGATCATCGAGATCCGGGCTGAGCAGACCCGCGGCGGCGGTCGCGATGGCGGGCTCCGTGGTGACCATGCGGACTACGATAACCATGCTGTGAGTCACGGACGTTACGGGACCCGGTCCCGGGCGCGTCGAGACTCGGGTGCAGCCTCGGGCGCCGGCGCGGAGCCTGCGACGAATCGGTGAAGGGGGTCGTGTGACGGTCTATCTGGACCACGCCGCCACGACGCCGCTGCGGCCCGAGGCCCGTGATGCCTGGCTCGAGGCCGTCGGCCCGGTCGGCAACGCCTCGTCGATCCACGGTGCCGGTCAGCACGCGCGCCGCGTCCTCGAAGAGGCGCGGGAGCGTCTCGCAGCCGTGCTCGAGTGCGACCCGCCCGAAGTCGTCTTCACCTCCGGGGGAACGGAGGCGGTGAATCTCGCGGTCAAAGGGCTGTGGTGGGCGCGCGACGCGGATGCCGCGGCGGTCGTCCTCCCCGACGGTGAGCACCACGCGACCCTCGACGCGGTCGAATGGCTCGTCGGGCAGGGGGCGATGATCCGCCCTGTGCACCTCGACGCCGTCGGCCGTATCGATGCCGCCGCCTTTACCTCGGAGCTGGCGGGCGCCGCCTTCGCCACTGCGCTCGTGGCCAACAACGAGGTGGGCACGCTCAACGATGCGGCGGAGCTGTCGGCCGCGGCGGCGGCCGAGGGAGTCGCTCTTCACCTCGATGCGGTGGCGGCGTTCGGGCATACTCCGGTGTCGTTCAGGACGTGGCGGGCGGGTGCGCGCGGCCGGGGCGGGCTTGCGGCCCTCAGCGTCTCGGCGCACAAGGTCGGCGGGCCTGCCGGAGTCGGTGCTCTGGTCGTGGCCCGCGATGCTCGGCTCTCGGCGCTGATGCACGGCGGGGGGCAGCAGCGGCGCCTTCGCGCGGGTACGCAGGACGTCGCGGGTGCTGCAGCCTTCGCGATCGCCGCCGAACTCGCGGCATCCGAGCTCGATGCCGAATCTCGCCGGTTGACGGTGTTGCGAGAACGCCTGATCCACGGCATCCGGACCACGATCCCCGGGGCCGAGCTCCTGGGGGATCCCGAGCGACGCGTCCCGGGCAACGCGCACCTGCTCTTCCCCGGCGCCACCGGAGAGACGCTCCTCTTCCTCCTCGATCGGGCGGGCATCGCCGTCTCGACGGGGTCGGCGTGCCAGGCGGGGGTTCCCGAGCCGTCGCACGTCGTGCTGGCCATGGGGCGCACGAACGCCGAAGCCCGCGAGGTGCTGCGATTCACGCTGGGGCGCACCAGCGACGACGACGACGTCACCGCCGTCCTCGATGCCCTGCCCGAGGCGGTGGAACGCGCGCGGGCGGCATCCGGGCCGCGTTCAGGCGTCCGCTCGTAGACTGGACCCATGCGGATCCTTGCGGCCATGAGTGGTGGAGTCGATTCCGCCGTGGCGGCCGCACGTGCCGTCGAGGCGGGACACGATGTCGTCGGCGTTCACCTCGCGCTCTCTCGCGCCGGGGGAACCCTGCGCACCGGCAGCCGCGGCTGCTGCACCATCGAAGATGCGATGGATGCGCGTCGCGCCGCCGATCGCCTCGGGATCCCGTTCTACGTGTGGGACTTCTCGGAGCGCTTCCGCGACGATGTGATCGACGACTTCATCGCCGAGTACCGCGCCGGCCGCACTCCGAACCCGTGCATGCGGTGCAACGAGAAGATCAAGTTCGCAGCTCTCCTGGAGCGCGCGCTGGAGCTGGGCTTCGACGCCGTGTGCACCGGGCACTACGCGACGCTGGTGGACACTGCCGACGGGCGAGAGCTGCACCGGGCATCGGATGCCGCCAAGGACCAGTCCTATGTGCTGGGCGTACTGACGGCGGATCAGCTCGCGCACACGTACTTTCCCCTCGGCTCGACGCCGTCCAAGGCGGTCGTTCGCGCCGAGGCGGAGGCACGCGGCCTGACCGTGGCGCACAAGCCCGACAGCCACGACATCTGCTTCATCCCCGACGGTGACACGCGCGGCTGGCTCGCCGAGAAGGTCGGGGCCGAGCAGGGCGAGATCCTCGACCGCTCCGGCGCGGTCGTCGGCACGCACGAAGGCGCCCACGCCTTCACTGTGGGTCAGCGTCGCGGGCTTCAGCTGGGCGTACCCGCTTCCGACGGCAAGCCACGCTTCGTTCTCGAGGTGCGCCCCGTGTCGAACACGGTGGTGGTCGGCCCCAAAGAGGCGCTCGCGACCGCCGAGATCGCGGGAGAGCGGATCTCGTGGGCAGGCCGCAAGCCCGCCGCATCGGTCTTCGCGTGCGACGTGCAGATCCGGGCTCACGCCGATCCCGTTCCGGCCGCCGCGCGGCTCGAGGACGGCGTTCTCACGGTTGTGCCGCGGGCGCCCTTCGACGGCGTCGCGCCGGGGCAGACCGCCGTGCTCTACGAGGGAACGCGGGTCATCGGCCAGTTCACGATCTCGCGCACCGTGTCGGCCGTTCCCGTCTCGGCGTGAAGGTCGCACCCCGCTCCTAGACTGGGCGGGTGACTGAGCTTCCGGGCGATCTTCCCGTCGACTTCGACCAGGCGCGGGACGAAGCGTCCGCTCTCCGCGAGCGGATCGAGCGGTATCGCGTGACCTACTACTCCGAGGGCGTGAGCCTCGTCAGCGACGCGGAGTACGACGTCGAGATCCACCGCCTCGAGGCCCTCGAGCGTGCGTTCCCCGAGCTCCTGACGCAGGACAGCCCGACCCAGCAGGTGGGTGCCGGGATCGTGTCAGTGGGCTTTCCCTCGCACGAGCACGCCGAGCGGATGCTGAGTCTCGACAACGTGTTCACGATCGAGGAATTCCGAGAATGGGCCGATAAGACGCGCGCGGCCGCCGGCGCTCCGGTGCGGTGGCTCAGCGAGCTGAAGATCGACGGTCTCGCGATCAGCCTCGCCTACCGCGACGGGGTCCTCGAGACGGCGACCACCCGGGGCGACGGTCGCGTCGGCGAGGACATCACCGAGAACGTGCAATGGATCCCCGCGATCCCGCACCGGCTGACGGGAACGGGATTTCCCGCATTCTTCGAAGTGCGCGGCGAGGTATTCCTGCGCGGCGAGGACTTCGAGGTGCTCAACGAGCGGCAGCACGCACTCCAGGCGGCATTCGCCGCCGATCAGATCGCACGCGGGCGCGATGCCGATTCGGTGCCGACACGATTCCCCGAGTTCGCGAATGCGCGCAACACCGCAGCGGGCAGTCTGCGACAGCGCGCCGAGAACAAATCGCCCGAGCAGCTCGAGCTGATGCGCGACCGCCTCGGCCGCCTCGCCCTGTATCTGCACGGGATCGGCGCCTGGGAAAGCCCCCCGATGCGCGACCAGTCCGAGATCTACGGCCTGCTCGCCGGCTGGGGACTGCCCGTCTCGCCACACACCCGGGTCTTCGACACGGTCGACGAGGTGGTCGCCTACATCGCGGAACGCGGTGCGCATCGCCACGACGTCGAGCACGAGATCGACGGCATCGTGGTCAAGGTCGACGAACTGGCGCTGCACGCGGAACTCGGTGCGACGAGCCGTGCGCCGCGGTGGGCGATCGCGTACAAGTACCCGCCAGAAGAGGTGTACACGCGTCTGCTCGACATCGTCGTGGGCGTCGGGCGGACCGGCCGCGCCACCCCCTACGCCGTCATGGAGCCGGTGAAGGTCGCCGGCAGCACGGTACGTCAGGCGACGCTGCACAACCAGCAGGTGGTCAAGGCGAAGGGCGTGCTGCTGGGTGACACCGTGGTCCTGCGCAAGGCCGGCGACGTCATCCCGGAGATCCTCGGGGCGGTCATCGAACGCCGCGACGGTTCCGAGCGCGAATGGCGGATGCCCGAGACCTGCCCGGAGTGCGGGCACACGCTGCGTGCCATGAAAGAGGGCGACATCGACCTGCGCTGCCCGAACGCGCGGGCGTGCCCCGCGCAGGTGCGAGGCAGGGTCGAGCACATCGGCTCCCGCGGCGCGCTGGATGTGGAGGCCCTCGGCGAGGTCACCGCCGCGGCCCTCACCCAGCCGGCGGAACCGAGCACGCCGCCGTTGGTCACCGAGGCGCGCCTGTTCGAGCTGACCGTGGACGAGCTGGTGCCGATTCAGGTCGTCGTGAGAGATGCCGAGACCGGCCTGCCCAAGGAAGACGACGACGGCGTCGTCAAGATGCGGGCACCGTTCCAGAAGACACGGAAGGACTACCCGCCGGGTAGCGAGCACATGACCCCGGCGGAGCGCCGGACCGCCGGCATCCGCAAGGACTTCGTCGTCGTATCGCCCTCAGAGGCCGCGACCAAGCTCATCGCCGAGCTGCAGCGGGCACGCACGAAGGAGCTGTGGCGGCTGCTGGTCTCACTCAACATCCGGCGTGTCGGCCCGGTGGCCGCCCGGGCGCTGGCCGAATGGTTCGGCAGCCTCGACCTCATCCGCTCGTCGAGCATCGAGGACCTCGCGGCCGTGGAGGGTGTGGGGCCGCTGATCGCGGATTCCCTGCTGGAGTGGTTCCGGGTGGACTGGCACCAGGAGATCGTGGAGCGCTGGACGGCGGCAGGCGTGCAGTGGGAGACGCCCGGTCACCCGGGTCCCGGTGCGGCGGTCGCTGCCGGGGGTGTGCTCGAGGGGCTCACGGTGGTGGCGACGGGCTCACTCGAGGGCTATTCGCGCGACGGCGCCCAGCAGGCCATCATCGACGCCGGCGGCAAGGCCGCCTCCAGCGTCTCCAAGAAGACGGACTTCGTCGCGGCCGGCCCCGGCGCCGGAGCCAAGCTCGGCAAGGCCGAAGATCTCGGCGTGCGGATCATCGACGCCGCGCAGTTCCACATCCTGGTCACCGAAGGTCCCGCGGCCCTGGACGCCCTCGCCCCCGACGCAGGATGATCACCGTGGCGCGCGACGGACTCGTCCGCTGACCTCCGCGGTCACGACCCTGTCGTCAGCGTGAGCAACCGGTCGCGCACCTGACGCCGAAGCACCTTCCCGATCAACGACTTCGGCAGCTCATCGACGACGAAGATACGTCGCGGCACCTTGTAGGGGGTGAGGATCCCGCGTGCGAACTCGCGGACCGCCTCCACGTCTATCTCTTCTCCCGATGCGACCACGATCGCGGCGACGACCTCTTCGCCGGAATGCACGCTCGGCAGTCCGACGACGGCGACGTCCTCGACCTGCGGATGCTGACGGAGCGCGTTCTCGACCTCGGTCGGAGCGACGTTGAAGCCGCCCGTGATGATGAGCTCCTTGATGCGATCGACGATCCGGACGAACCCTGCGTCATCGATCGTCACGATGTCGCCGGTGCGAAACCATCCGTTCGTGAAGACCGCCTGGGTTTCTTCCGGCTTGCCGTAGTACCCACCGAATACCTGCGGACCGCGGACGACGAGTTCACCCCGCTCGCCGGCGGGCACGTCCTGGGTCGGGTCATCGGGATCGACGACGCGGCACTCGGTGCCCGGGAGCGGAAGCCCTACGGTCCCGGGCATGCGGTTGCTGGCGACGGGGTTCGCCATGAGCACCGGTGAGCACTCGCTGAGGCCGTAGCCCTCCACGAGGAAGCCTCCCGATGCCGCTTCGAACGGCACCACGAGATCATGCGGGAGCGCCATGGCGCCCGAGATCGCGACCTCGGTGCCGGCGAGCGAGACGCCCTTCTCTTTCGCCGCCTTGAGGAGGCGGTCGGCGATCGGCGGCACGAGTGGGAGGAACGTCGCCGGATTCTTCTTGGTGACTGCGAGCACCATGTCGGGATCGAAGCGCGGAAAGAGCACCAGCCGCGCACCCATGGACATCGCGAAGGTGAGACAGAGAGTCAGCCCGTATGCGTGGAACATCGGGAGCACGGCGTACACGACGCAGCCGTCGCCGCGGACGATCGACGGCACCCATGCGCGCGCCTGCGCGGCGTTCGAGAGCAGGTTGCGGTGCGTGAGGGCGGCCCCCTTGGGCGTGCCCGTGGTGCCGCTCGTGTACTGGATGAGCGCGAGGTCGTCCGTGACGGGCCTGGGGTGGCTCCCCGGCAGCGGATCGCTGCGCACCAGGGCGTCCCACGACACGGTGCCGGTCACACGCTCGTGCAGCGCCTCGCGCGATTCGCGGGCTTTCGCGATCGGAAGCTTCAGTGCCATCCGCGTGCCGAACGGCATCGCCTTGGTGATGTCGACCGAGACGAGAGTCGTGACGGCGAGGTCGGCGGGAAACTCCTGCACCGTCTTGACGACCTTCGACCAGACGATCGCGTGTTTCGCTCCGTGATCCTCGAACTGCTTGCGCAGCTCGCGTGGCGTGTAGAGGGGGTTGTGCTCGATGACCACGGCGCCCAGACGCAGGATCGCGTAGAAGGCGACGATGTGCTGCGGGCAATTGGGCAGGACGATCGCGACGGGGTCGCCCGCGCGGACTCCCTGCGCGCGCAGCCCCGCCGCCGCGCGCTCGATCTGATCGTGCATCGAGCGGTACGTCGTCGTGCGCCCGAAGAACTGCAGGGCGACGGCGTGCGGATAGTCGGCAGCGGACGCGTCGACGATGTCGACCAGCGATCCCTCGACGGGCGCGAGATCCTCGGGGACTCCCTCGGCATAGCTGGCGGTCCACGGGCGCGGCGGGTCGTAGATCGTCGTCACGCGCTCAGCCTACGCCGAGCGCCGGAGGCGTTCCTCGCCGCGCCAGTAGAATGTCTGAGTGTCAGAAATCACCCCCGATCTCGTGCGCCATCTCGGTGTGCTCGCCAGGATCCAGCTGAGCGACGAGGAGGTCGAGCGCCTCACCGGCCAACTCGACGCGATCGTCGACAACATCGCCAAGGTCTCCGAAGTCGCCACTGCGGAGGTGCCTGCGACGAGTCACCCGATCGCGATGCAGAACATCTTCCGCCCCGACGTCGCGGGCGAGCAGTTGACGCCCGCGCAGGTGCTCCAGAATGCACCTGATGCGGCGGACGGACGTTTCCGCGTGACCGCGATCCTCGGCGAAGAGCAGTAAGGGCCCCTTCCGTGACCGATCTGACAAGGCTGAGCGCCGCTGCGCTCGCCGAGAAGCTCTCCGCAGGCGATGTCTCCAGCGTCGAGGCGACCCAGGCGCACCTCGACCGAATCTCTGCGGTCGACGGCGACATCCATGCCTTCCTCCATGTGAGCGACCACGCCCTCGAGGTCGCGTCCGACATCGATCGCCGCCGCGCCGCGGGCGAGAGCCTGGGCGCTCTCGCGGGTGTCCCGCTCGCGATCAAGGACGTGCTGGTGACCACCGACATGCCCTCGACCAGTGGATCCAAGATCCTCGAGGGTTACATGTCGCCATACGACGCGACGGTGGTCGCGCGTGCGCGCGCCGCCGGACTCGTGCCGCTCGGTAAGACCAACATGGACGAGTTCGCGATGGGCTCCTCCACGGAGCACTCCGCATACGGCCCGACGCGCAATCCGTGGGATCTCGACCGCATCCCGGGTGGCTCCGGCGGCGGCTCGGCGGCGGCCGTCGCCTCGTTCGAGGCCCCTCTTGCGCTCGGCTCCGACACCGGCGGCTCCATCCGTCAGCCGGCCCACGTCACCGGGACCGTCGGGCTCAAGCCGACCTATGGCGGCGTGAGCCGTTACGGCGCCATCGCGCTGGCATCCTCGCTCGACCAGGTCGGACCCGTCACGCGCACCGTGCTCGACTCGGGCCTGCTGCACGACGTGATCGGCGGCCACGACATCAATGACTCCACGTCGCTCGCGCACGCCTGGCCCTCCTTCGCGGCCGCAGCGCGCGAAGGCGCCTCCGGCGAGGTGCTCAAGGGACTGAGGATCGGTGTCATCAAGGAGCTTCCCGACAGCGGCTTCCAGGCCGGTGTGTCGGAGTCGTTCCGGGCGGCACTGGCGGCGATGGAGGCGCAGGGGGCCGAGATCGTCGAGATCAGCGCTCCGCACTTCGAGTACGGCGTCGCCGCCTACTACCTGATCCTCCCGGCCGAGGCATCCAGCAACCTGGCCAAGTTCGACTCAGTGCGTTTCGGGCTCCGCGTCGACGTTCCCGGGGGGACCGTGGAGGACGTCATGGCCGCCACGCGCGACGCGGGGTTCGGCGATGAGGTGAAGCGACGCATCATCCTCGGCACGTACGCGCTGTCGGCCGGCTACTACGACGCGTACTACGGTTCGGCGCAGAAGGTCCGCACGCTCATCCAGCGCGACTTCGACGCGGCCTTCGCGTCGGTGGACGTCATCGCGACCCCGTCCGCCCCGACGACCGCGTTCAAGCTCGGCGAGAAGATCGACGATCCGCTGCAGATGTATCTCAACGACGTGACGACCATCCCGGCGAACCTCGCCGGGGTTCCGGGCATCTCGATCCCCTCGGGTCTCGCGGCCGAGGACGGACTGCCCGTCGGCATCCAGTTCCTCGCCCCCGCTCACGAGGATGCACGCCTCTACCGCGTCGGAGCGGCGCTGGAAGCACTGCTGGTGGACTCCTGGGGCGGTCCGCTCCTCGACAGGGCGCCGGTGCTCGGCTCGAACGGAGGATCCCGCTGATGGCGAAGGACAAGCTGATGGACTTCGACAAGGCTCTCGAGCTGTTCGAGCCCGTGCTCGGGTTCGAGGTGCATGTCGAGTTGAACACCGAGACGAAGATGTTCTCGGCTGCGGGTAACCCGGCTCATGAGTCGAATCACGGTGCCGGGCCGAACACGCTGGTCGCCCCCGTCGACATGGGTCTTCCGGGCTCATTGCCGGTGGTCAACGAGACGGCCGTCCGCTACTCGATCAGCCTCGGTCTTGCGCTGGGGTGCTCGATCGCTCCGTCGAGCCGGTTCGCGCGCAAGAACTACTTCTACCCGGACCTCGGCAAGAATTACCAGATCTCGCAGTACGACGAGCCCATCGCGTTCGACGGCGAGGTCGAGATCGAGCTCACCGACGGCACGCTCATCACCGTGCCGATCGAGCGGGCCCACATGGAGGAGGATGCCGGCAAGCTGACGCACGTCGGCGGCTCGACCGGTCGCATCCAGGGTGCCGAGTACTCGCTCGTCGACTACAACCGTGCGGGCGTCCCGCTGGTGGAGATCGTGACGCGCCCCATCTTCGGCGCCGAGCACCGGGCGCCCGAGATCGCCAAGGCATACGTTCAGGCGATCCGCGACATCGTGCTCTCGCTCGGCATCTCCGAGGCCCGCATGGAACGCGGCAACCTCCGCTGCGACGCGAACGTCTCGCTCCGGCCGCGCGGTCAAGAGAAGCTGGGCACGCGCACCGAGACGAAGAACGTGAACTCGATGCGGTCCGTCGAGCGCGCCGTGCGGTACGAGATCCAGCGACAGGCGGTGATCCTTGCCGCCGGAGGCACCATCATCCAGGAGACCCGCCACTGGCACGAGGACACCGGCACCACCTCGCCCGGTCGTCCGAAGTCGGACGCCGACGACTACCGCTACTTCCCCGAGCCCGACCTGCTTCCCGTCGCACCTCCGCAGGAACTTATCGACGAGCTTCGCGCCGCGCTCCCTGAGCCCCCGGCGATCCGTCGCCGACGGCTCAAAGCGGACTGGGGCTTCACCGACCTCGAGTTCCAGGATGTGGTCAACGGCGGTCTGCTCGCCGAGGTCGAAGCGACGGTCGCGGCCGGCGCGGCGCCCGCGTCCGCGCGCAAGTGGTGGACTGGTGAACTCACCCGCATCGCGAACGCACAGGGACGCGAGGCATCGGATCTCGCCACCGCGGCTGACGTCGCCGCCCTGCAGGCACTCGTGGACTCGGGAGCGCTCAACGACAAGCTCGCGCGCCAGGTGCTCGAGGGCGTCGCCGCCGGCGAAGGCACACCGCAGGAGGTCGTCGATGCGCGCGGCCTCGCGGTCGTGTCGGATGACGGCGCACTCATCGCAGCGATCGACGATGCGCTCGCGTCGCAGCCGGACGTGCTCGCGAAGATCCGCGACGGCAAGGTGCAGGCCGCCGGTGCCGTCATCGGTGCGGTCATGAAGGCGATGAAGGGCCAGGCTGACGCCGCCCGCGTGCGCGAACTCGTCCTGGAGCGCGCGGCGCAGTAGGCGACGCGCCTCACGGGAGCGTAGCTGGTGGGCGAGAGACCGGAGAATCCTGTCTCTCGCCCACCGGTTCTTGTTCGCCGACTCGAGTGTCGGTGCTACAGAAGAGAATGGACGCATGGGCCGCGGCGATGGAACCGGTCGGGTCGTCTCACCGGCGGGTTCCGACGACACCGGTGCCGGCATCCTGCATGTCGACATGGATGCGTTCTACGCGTCCGTCGAGCAACTCGACGATCCGTCTCTGCGTGGCAAGCCGATCGTGGTGGGCGCACCGGAGAGTCGCTCCGTCGTCTCGAGCGCCTCATACGAGGCGCGCCGTTTCGGTGTGCGGTCGGCGATGCCCGTCGGGCAGGCACTCAGGCTGTGCCCGACCGCCATCGTCGTGCGGCCCCACTTCGACCGGTATCTCGCGCTGTCCGCCCAGGTGATGGGGATCTTCCGCGACGTGACGCCTCTGGTCGAGCCGCTGTCGATCGATGAGGCGTTCCTCGACGTGCGAGGCGCGAGGCGGCTGTGGGGGAGCCCCGGCACCATCGCCCGCATGCTGCGGGAGCGCGTGTCCGACGAGACAGGACTGACCTGCAGCGTCGGGGGAGCGGCGACGAAACACGTCGCGAAAATGGCGTCGACGATCAGCAAGCCCGACGGCCTCCTCATCGTTCCCGAGGCCGAGACCGCCGCATTCCTCGCGCCACGATCCGTGCGCGCTCTCTGGGGCGTCGGCCCGAAGGCGTCCGAAGCCCTCGAGGCACGCGGCATCCGCACCGTCTCCGACGTCCTCGACGCCCCGCGCGACATGCTCGATCGAGCCCTGGGTGCGGCCATGGGGGACCGGGTATGGCACCTCGTGCGCGGCATCGACCCCCGCGTCGTCGACACGCATCGCGTCGAGAAGAGCATCGGGCACGAAGAGACATTTCATGACGACGTCTCGGATGCCGCCATCCTCCGATCCGAACTGCGCAGGCTCGCGGATCGTGTCGGCGCGCGCCTGCGCGCGGGCGGGTGGGAGGCGACGACGATCGCGATCAAGGTCCGCTTCGCCGACTTCACGACGATCTCACGGTCCCAGACGCTCGCCGAGCCGACGGCGGTCGGACAGCGGATCGGCGTCGCTGCGCACGAACTGTTCTCAGCGGTCGACCGCCGGCTTCCGGTGCGGCTGATCGGGGTGCGAGCCGAGCGATTGCGACCATCCGGCACTTCCGCGCCGGCGCTGTGGGACGACGACGAGGAGTGGCGTCGCATCGAAGATGCGCTCGACGGTGCGGTGGCGAAGTTCGGGCGAGGCGCCGTGACTCGCGCGACCCACATCGGCAATGCGCGCGGCGGTGGCACGCTGCCGTCGCATCAACCCGCACCCCGCCTCGACCAGGGCTGAGCGAGGCCGCGAACGCGGATCATGCTGGGCAGCCGGTCGCGCGGACGCTAGCGTTGACCCATGCCCAACATCGCACTCGAACTCGGCAAGCAGTCCGCGTCCTTCGGCGTCAAGAGCGCCTACGGCGAGCAGCAGGACGTCGATGGCGTCCGTCTCATCCCGGTCGCGTTGACGTGGACCGGGTTCGGAGGAGGCTCCGACGAATCCGGCAACGGCGGCGGAGGCGGAGGCGGCTACGCGATTCCGCTCGGCGCCTACATCCGCCGCGGCGACGACCTGCGTTTCGAGCCGAACATCGTGGCGCTGCTGGCCGTGGCGATCCCGTTCGTCTTCATCGCCGGTCGTGCGCTCAGCCGTGTCATCCGCGTCCTCAAGAAGTAGCTCCGATCCCGTCGCGATATCGCTGGAGACGGCGGCGACGCGCCTGATCTCTGCGGTCACGCAGGTTGCCGCATCCAATCCCGTCGTGCTCGTCGATGGTCAGAGCGGCGCCGGCAAGACCTCGCTCGCGCGCGTACTCGTGGCGCGATGGCCGCTCGCGGGGCGCGTGCAGCTCGTCGCTCTGGACTCGATCTACCCGGGCTGGGACGGTCTGGACGAGGGCGTGAGTCTCGCCCGCGAGCAGATCCTCGTTCCGCACGCCCGCGGCGTCGTCGGGGTGTGGGAGCGGTGGGATTGGGAAGTCGGCGCTCCGGCCGAATCGCATGCAGTCGATCCGTCGCTGCCGCTCGTCGTCGAGGGTGCGGGCCTGCTGACGGCGGCGACATCGAAGCTCGGCGACGTGCGCGTGTGGCTCGAGTCGCCAATGCCATCCCGCAAGAATCGTGCGCTCACCCGCGACGGGGCCGCGTACCGCCCGCACTGGGATCGATGGGCCCGGCAGGAGCAGCGTCATCTCGAGCGCGACACGCCGATGCGACTCGCCACCCACGTCTTCCACATCCCCTGACAACGAAGGGCGCGGCGGTCCCGGGCAGCGCGGCCGTGCGACGCGGTCAGCTCTCGGCGTCGAGCGCACCGACGAGACCGTCGAGGCGGTAGCCGAGCCAGTCGTAGATGCCGAACCGCGGGTCGTCCGAGTCGTGATCTTCGGCCTCGACGATGCCCAGGCGCATGGCGAGCACCAGCCGGATCGCAGCGATCGTCCGCAGCCATGCATGCGCCGTCGGGGGATCCAGCCGGATCTCGACGGTCTCCAGGAACGCCGGATCCGCAAGGTCGTCCGGGGTCGTCGCGGCGTCTCCGAGCGACTCCTGAACGACCGCGGCGTCCGCCAGCCGCCGATCGAGCAGGTCCGACGCGGTGAGCGCACGGAATTCGCGAGCTGCTTCCTCGTCGGCATACGCCGACGGGAGCAATCGACCGATGGCGGGGTCGCCATCGTCGGGTTCGGAATCACGCACGAGCTCGGCGAACTGCTCGACGAGGCCGGCGAGGTGCGCTGCTTCGAGGCGGGTGATCTCCATCGCGACGGTCCGCCGGGGCGTCACTGGGGTGCCTGCCTGACCGTCGCCCAGAGCCCGTAGTCATGCATCGCCTGCGTGTGCAGCTCCATCTGCTCGCGAGCGCCTTCGGCGACGACCGCATGCCCGTGGTGATGGACGGCGAGCATGAGACGCTCGGCCTCGGGCCGGGGGAATCCGAAGTACTCCCGGAAGACGTGCGTGACGTAGCTCATGAGATTGACGGGATCGTCCCACACGACGGTCTGCCACGATCTCTCGGGGTCGACGCGCCGCTGGAGGTCGATCTCCTCGTCCACACCGGGTGCAGCCAGAGGCGTCATCATCACGCCCATCCCAGTTCGTGGAGGCGGTCGTCATCGATGCCGTAGAAGTGCGCGATCTCGTGGACGAGGGTCGTGTGGACCTCGTCGCGGAGTTCGCCATCGTCCTCGCAGACGGCGAGGTGGGGTTCACGGTAGACGATGATGCGGTCTGGCAGTTCGCCGATGCCGTAACGCTCGCGTTCGGTCAGAGCCCAGCCGTCGTAGAGACCGAGAAGGTCGAGGCTGCCGTCCTCGGGACGGTCTTCGACCACGAAGACGACGTTGTCGAGACCCTCCACCATGTCATCGGGGAGTGCATCCAGCTCATCGATCACAAGCTGTTCGAAAGTCGCGGCATCCATCTCCATCATGATGCCTCGGAATCGCGGAGCCCGGGCGCACGAACTGCGCCGGACCACACATATTTGGGGTGAGTAACGGGGCTCGAACCCGCGACATCGGCCACCACAAGGCCGCGCTCTACCAACTGAGCTATACCCACCATGTCTCCCGCATCAGCGGGCAACCAGAAGATTCTCTCACACCTCTGGGGCAAACGACGACACGGCGGCGGCAGCGGCCGCGCGGGCACCGTCGCTCGTCGGCCCGGGCTCGGGGACGAAGACCGCCTGACGGTAGTACGCGAGCTCTCGGATCGATTCGATGATGTCGGCCAGGGCACGGTGGCCGCCGTCTTTCGCGGGGGCGTGGATGTAGGCGCGCGGATACCAGCGCCGTGAGAGTTCCTTGATGCTCGAGACGTCGACGTTGCGGTAGTGCAGCCAGCGGTCCACGCGCGGCATGTACTTCGCGAGGAACATGCGGTCGGTGCCGATCGTGTTCCCCGCCAGTGGGGCCTTGCCCTGCAAGGGAACGAAGCGCTGGATGTACTCGAGCACCTGGAACTCCGCGTCGGCCACCGTGATGCCGGCCGGGATCTCGTCGAGAAGACCCGAGGAGCGGTGCATATTGGTGACGAACTCGTTCATATGCTCGAGCGCGGATGCATCCGGCTTGATCACGACGTGGAATCCCGCGTCCAGAGGACGCAGTTCGAAGTCGGTCACCACCACAGCGATCTCGACCAGTTCGTCGACCTCGAGGTCGAGCCCGGTCATCTCGCAGTCGATCCAGACCAAGCGGTCGTTCTCAGCTGAACCCACCATGCGCTCCATCCTATTGACGTCCCCAGACGCGGGGCTCGGCGGCGCGGCCGAGCCCAGTGCCCCTCCGGGAGGATTCGAACCCCCGACCTTGCGGGTAGAAACCGCTCGCTCTGTCCCCTGAGCTACGGAGGGAAGGGTGAGCAACCAGATTAGCCGGTCACGCCACGCCGTGACGGACGGTGGCGCGTGGAGGCTCCGCGGCGTAGCGTCTGCAGCGGAGGCATCGAAAGGAGTTCACCATGAGCACCACGCAGACGCACCACCCGCTCTGGGTCGCCTACGGAGGCGGCGGAGTCGTCGGAAGCATCCGCAAGGACGACGACGGCTACACCGTCACGATGGCGGGTGCAGACGCCGTCACGGGCACCTATCCGACGATGGAGATCGCGAAGAGCGCACTCCACGCGCATATGTCGCCGGGTAGCGATTGGCCGATGTTCCGCGAGCACTGAGACACGCGGCGCTGACGACGGCACGCATCACGGCTCCGCCGTCAGCGGGCATCGCCTCGCTCGGACGTGCCCACCGACTCGACACGTCGGGCGGCCTTGGCGATTGGCCGATCCGTGTCCAGCAGCGGAAGCGCGACGTGCACGAGCGGCCCGATCAGCAGCGCGAACAGCACGGTGCCGATTCCGACGGTGCCGCCGAGCAGCCAACCGACGAGGAGCACCGATAGTTCGACGAGCACCCGGCACGCCCAGATGGGCCAGCCCAGACGCGCGTTCAATCCCGTCATCAGTCCGTCGCGCGGTCCGGGCCCGAAATGAGCGCCGATGTAGAGACCGGACGCGATCGCCACCACCAGAATGCCGGTGAGCAGCACGGCGAACTGCGCGAACATTCCCGACACGGGTGGCACGATCCACAGCACGACTTGCATGCTCGTGCCGACGAGCAGGATGTTCGCCACCGTCCCGATGCCCGGCTTCTGACGGAGCGGGATCCATAGCAGCAGGACGAAGAAGCCCACGATGTTCGTGATCCATCCGATTCCGATCCCTGTGCGCACCGAGAGGCCCTGTGCGAAGACGGTCCACGGATCGACTCCGAGACCGGCTTCGACCGTGAGGGCGCAACCGGCGCCGTAGAGGAACAGGCCGAGGAGCAGTTGGATGACGCGACGGGGCATACTCAGATCCAATCCCACGATTGGATCGAAGCCAACAGTCCAATGCGGCTATTGTGGCCCCCATGGATTCACGCATCTCTGCTCGAGCCCTCGCCGCCGCGCTCGGCGGCTGGCGCACGCGTGAGCCGGCGTATGAGGCGCTGGCCGACGGCATCCGACTGCTCTGTCTCGACAACCGGCTCGCGCCGCGGACCGCACTCCCCGCGGAGCGGGAGCTCGCCACCGCCCTGCACCTGAGCCGGAGTACTGTTGCCGCCGGATATCGGAGTCTGCGCGATACCGGGCACATCTCCAGCCTGCGCGGATCGGGCAGTGTCACCCTGCCCCTCGGCCGGAACGATCCCGGGCGCACGACGCCCGAGGACGGCATGATCGACCTTCAGCAGGCGAGCCCGCCTGCGTGGCCAGGACTCGCCGGGGTGATGGCCGAGGTGGCCGGCACCGCCTCGATGCTCGTTGCCCGCGTCGGATACGACGTGCTCGGCAGGATCGAGCTGCGGGAGGCGATCGCCGAACGCTATGAGCTCCGCGGGATCCCGACGACGCCCAACGAGGTACTGGTGACCACCGGCGCGCAGAGCGCGATTCACCTCGTGTCGTCCGTGCTGCTCGGGCGAGGTGATCGGGTCCTCGTCGAGACGCCGACCTATCCCCATGCGGTGGATGCCCTCCGCCGCGCGGGCGCGCGCCCCGTCGGGGTTCCGGTGACGACGCAGGACGGGTGGGATCTGGATCGCGCCGAGCAGGCGTTCGCTCGCACGCTTCCCGTCATGGCGTATCTCATGCCCGATTTCCAGAACCCGACGGGACGGTCGATGACCTCGCTTGAGCGCGACGTCATGCTGCGTGCCGGCGAGCGCGCCGGCTCGGTACTCGTGCTCGACGAGACGACAGGCGATCTCGACATCGATCGCGGTTCGGTCCCTGCAGCCTTCGCGGGCTCGGAGCCGGGCAGCGTGGTGCGGATCGGTTCGCTCGGCAAGACCGTCTGGGGAGGACTCAGAGTGGGCTGGGTGCGCGCAGAGGGGGATCTGATTCGCCGGCTCGTCGCGGCCCGTCCCGCGCACGACCTCGGAACGCCGGAGTTCGAACAGGCGGTCGCGACGCGCGTGCTGGGCAGATTCGATGAGATCGTGGCACAGCGCTCGGACTTCCTGCGCGGCGGGCGGGACGCCCTCACCTCTGCCCTCGCCGAGCACCTCCCCGAATGGCGGATTCCTGCGGTGAGCGGTGGGGTGTCGATGTGGATCGGCCTGGACGCCGCGTTGAGCGCGGGGCTGGTCATGGATGTGCGCACCCGCGGAGTGCTGTTGAGCGCCGGACCTCGCTTCTCTATCGAGGGTGGACATGACCGGCACCTGCGGTTGCCGTTCACCGCGCCACCGGAATCGCTGGTGCGCGCCGTGCACCTTCTCGCCCAGTCGTGGCGCGATGTGAGGGCGGGAGCCCCATCGTCGATCGTCGACCAGGTCGGCGCGGTGGTCTGAGCGTGCGTCACCGCACGAAGCGGAGACACTCGATCGCGTCATCGGCGTTCCAGAAGTCGCCCAGATCGAGGAAGGCGCGCGTCGCCGACTGGAACCGACGCGCACGATAGCGGATGCCGTCGCCGAAGGAGAGGGCCTGAAGGTGCCCGATCACCCGTCCGGTGGCGTCGATCACCCGCCACAGCGACGGCGCTGCCGCTGAGAGGCGGATCGGTACACCCGCAGCGATGACAGGCGGGTCGAGCGCTTCGCCTCGGATCGTGGTTTCCATCGAAGACCTCCTTCTTCGAAGATATGTACGACCTCTGACATCTCGCTCGATCGCGTCGTTTTCGAGCCTCCTCCCCAACGCGTGCCGCGAGCGGAGCGTCCCCAGCTGCACCGTCGGCCTCTGCGGTCGGCCGCGCATCGCGTCATCGTGGATGCACCGCCGGCGTCTGCCGGGCACGCAGACGCCGGCGGACCGGGGAGAGACTCCGGGGCGGAAGAGAGGAAAGCGAAATGAGCGACAGGATCACGATCGTCGGGAATGTGGCGACGCATCCGGAGTGCAAGCGCACACCGGCTGGAATGGCTATCACCACCTTCCGCATCGCCAGCAGCAAGAGGCGCCGGGACCCGGTCACCGGCGTCTGGGGAGATACGGCAACGAACTACTACACGGTGTCGACCTATCGTGGGCTCGCAGACCATGCCTTTCGCTCTTTGCGCAAGGGTGAACGTGTCCTCTTGACCGGCCGTCTGCGACTCACCCCGTGGGAGAGCGGCGACAAGCGCGGAGTCTCGATCGACGTCGACGCGGATGCGATCGGCCACGATCTCCTCTGGGGCACGACGACGTACACGAAGAACGAGCGCACGCCACGCGTCCAGGAGGACGCCGGTTCCTGGAGAGCAGACGACTCCGATGGCGCCTGGGCCGCACCGGGGGTCGACCACGCGAACGCGGTGATCACGGATCCCTCCGGCACGGACGAAATCGCTTCGTCTCCGCAAGGGCACGATGCGAGCTTGCAGACGGGGACCGCGGTCACCGATGCGGGGGAAGCCTCCGATGCGGAGATCCGGGAGCGCGTAGACGTCGAGACGCCGTTCTAGCGAGGCGTATCGCCGGGATGAGGAGCCTTAGACTCGCTGGGTGCCCCGAGACCCGCGTTCCGCCACGCACCGGAGCGGCTTTTCCGCCCGTGCCGTGGGATTGAGTGCCGTGATCCTCGCCGCGCTTCTGCTGGCAGGCTGCACGATCCCGGCGCCCGGTCCGTCCACGACCGGTACGACGACGACGCCGGCAGAGCCGGTGCCGTCTGCGACGGCACCGGCTCCCGTCGCGCCCATTCTGGTGCCCGATGGGACGGCGAGCGACAACCTTCCTCTCTTCACCTCGGTCACCGCTGCGGTGTGGGCCACTGAAGAGCGGACGGCGGGGCGCGCCTACATCGACGCGCTCGTCTCGGCCGGCTTCGACAAAGCCGCGATGCAGGTGACGAACGATCTGTCGACGGTCGGAAACGCGGCCGAGAGCATACTTTTCTCGGTGCGCTGGGGCGAAGAATGCCTCGTGGGCCAGGTCGGTCCGGCGACCGGAGAACCGGCGACGATCGTCGTCCCCGCGCTCGCCGAGGGCAACTGCCTGGTCGGGTCCACCAGACCTATCGACTGGTGAGCTCGCGGCGCCCGTGCGCCCACGATCGCAGGGCGGCACCGCCCGCCCGGCGGCCGGTAGGCTGGGACGCTGACGTCTGAAGTCCAAGGAGAGCAGAAAACCGCATGGCTGAGTACATCTACTCGATGGTCCGAGCCCGCAAGGCTGTCGGAGAAAAGCTGATCCTCGACGACGTCACGATGGCGTTCCTTCCGGGCGCCAAGATCGGCATGGTCGGTCCGAACGGTGCCGGTAAGTCGACGATCCTGAAGATCATGGCCGGTCTGGACACCCCATCCAACGGCGAGGCGAAGCTGAGCCCCGGATTCACCGTCGGGATCCTGATGCAGGAGCCCGTTCTCGACGAATCCAAGACGGTGCTGGAGAACATCCAGGACGGCATCGCGATCAAGGCGAAGCTCGACCGCTTCAACGAGATCTCGGCGCTCATGGCCGACCCCGACGCCGATTTCGACGCACTCCTGGCAGAGATGGGCACGCTGCAGGAAGAGATCGACGCGGCAGACGCCTGGGACCTCGACTCGCAGCTCGAGCAGGCGATGGATGCGCTGCGCACCCCGCCCGGCGACGCGCAGATCGCGCCGCTGTCAGGCGGTGAGAAGCGTCGCGTGGCGCTCACCAAGCTTCTCCTCCAGAAGCCCGACCTCCTGCTCCTCGATGAGCCGACGAACCACCTCGACGCCGAAAGCGTGCTGTGGCTCGAGCAGCACCTGCAGAAGTACCCCGGCGCCGTCATCGCCATCACCCACGACCGGTACTTCCTCGACAACGTCGCCGAATGGATCGCCGAAGTCGATCGCGGCCGTCTCATCGGCTATGAGGGCAACTACTCGACCTACCTCGAGAAGAAGGCCGAGCGTCTTGCGGTCCAGGGCAAGAAGGACGCGAAGCTGGCCAAGCGGCTCGCCGACGAACTCGAGTGGGTCCGCTCGAACGCGAAGGGCCGTCAGGTCAAGTCGAAGGCCCGTCTGGCGCGCTACGAGGAGATGGCAGCCGAAGCCGACCGCACGCGCAGGCTCGATTTCGATGAGATCCAGATCCCGCCGGGGCCGCGCCTGGGTGGCATCGTGATCGAGGCGAAGAAGCTGCAGAAGGGCTTCGACGGTCGTTCGCTCATCAACGGACTCAGCTTCACGCTCCCGCCCAACGGCATCGTCGGCGTCATCGGCCCGAACGGTGTCGGCAAGACCACGCTGTTCAAGACGATCGTCGGTCTCGAACCGCTCGACGGCGGCGATCTGAAGGTCGGCGAGACGGTCAAGATCAGCTACGTCGACCAGTCCCGCTCGAACATCGACCCGAACAAGACGCTGTGGGAGGTCGTCTCCGACGGCCTCGACATCATCACGGTCGGCAAGATCGAGATCCCGTCGCGCGCTTACGTGTCGAAGTTCGGCTTCAAGGGGCCGGACCAGCAGAAGAAGGCCGGCGTGCTCTCGGGTGGTGAGCGCAACCGACTCAACCTCGCGCTGACGCTCAAAGAGGGCGGCAACCTGCTCCTGCTCGACGAGCCGACGAACGACCTGGATGTCGAGACGCTGCAGTCGCTCGAGAACGCTCTGCTCGAGTTCCCCGGCTGCGCAGTGGTCATCACGCACGACCGGTGGTTCCTCGACCGCATCGCGACGCACATCCTCGCCTACGAGGGCACCGACGACAAGCCCGACCAGTGGTACTGGTTCGAGGGAAACTTCGAAGCGTACGAAGAGAACAAGATCGCGCGCCTCGGTCCCGATGCCGCCAAGCCTCACCGCTCGGCCTATCGCAAGCTCACGCGTGACTGATCTCAGCGAGACGGCGGCCGTCCCGACAGCGGAGGGCCGCCGCCTTCACATCCCCATCCCGGTGCGATGGGGGGATCTCGACGCGTTCAACCACGTCAACAACACATCGATGCTCAAGCTTCTCGAAGAGGCGCGGGTGAGGGCATTCTGGATCCCTGAACCGGGTGAGGACGCACCCCCGACCGCGGTGCTGGACTCGAGCATCCTCAGCGGCGTGCTGACGCTCATCGCGCGCCAGGAGATCGAGTACCTCGCACCCGTGCCCTACCAGCGCCATCCGCTCGACATCCAGATGTGGTTCGGCAAGCTCGGGGGATCGAGCATCGAGGTCTGCTACGAGGTCCTCAGTCCGGTCGAGACCGCCGCACCGAGTCAGACGCTCTACGCTCGTGCGACGACCGTCGTCGTCAAAGTAGATGCGACGAGCGGCCGCCCGCTGCGCCTGACACCCGAAGAGCGCGCAGCCTGGGAGCCGTTCGTCGGTCCGCCGATCGAGTATCCGCACCGCCGCTGAATCACACTGCCGGTCACGCCTCGTCAGGAACGCGGACCATGATCTCTTGAGCGACGCTCGCCAGCAGCACGCCGTCCGCGGTGAAGATCCGTCCGGTCGCTAGTCCGCGACCGCCACGGGCGCTCGGCGACTCCTGGACGTACAGCATCCATTCGTCCACGCGCCCGGGACGGTGCCACCACATCGCATGATCGAGGCTTGCGACCTTGAGCCCGCGTGTGGCCCACGCCACACCATGGGCGCGAAGTATCGACTCCTGAATGGTGAGGTCGCTGAGGTAGGCGAGCGCAGCGCGATGGATCGCCGGCTCATCGGAGATCGGCCGCCGCACGCGCATCCACACCGCTTGACGAGGCACCCGCTCGCCGTCGACCGTCACGTAGATCGGCGACGGAACATGCCGGAGATCGACGGGACGATCGGTGAACAGACGCTTCGACATCGGGTGGAGGCCCTTCAGGTGCGCCTCGATGTCGGGCAGCTCATCGGGTGCAGGCAGGCCCTCGGGCATCGCAGCCTGATGCTCGAGCCCCGGATCCTCGTCCTGGAACGACGCGATCATCGAGAAGATCGGGACGCCCTCCTGGTACGCCTGCGTACGGCGGGTCGAGAACGACCGGCCATCGTGGATGCGATCCACCGAGAAGGTGATGCCCTTCGCGGAGTCGCCCGGGCGCAGGAAGTACCCGTGCATGGAATGGACGATGCGCCCCTGGGGAATCGTCCGCTCCGCCGCGACGATGGACTGGGCGAGAACCTGCCCGCCGTAGACGCGGCCGAGAGGCATCGACTGGGAGACCCCGGTGAAGATGTCCTCGGTGGTGCGGGCATCCGAACCGCTCAGATCGAGCACCGCGAGCATCGAGGCGACCGGATCGGACTCGGCGATCAGCTCGGCATCGTTCACGGCGCTCCTCTCGGGGCGTCAGCCGCCCGTCGTTCCGCTTGGTAGCTTAGGGGCGATGTCACCGCGCCTGCTCTTCTCCGATCCTCAGTCCGCCGCCGACGCCCTCACCTTCGCGAGCAGGGCGGCGCGGTTCACCACCGAAGGGGTGCGGCTGCAGGCATCGGGGGGCCTTCTCGCGATGACAGCGGCGGCGCTGGCGCCCCGGGGGTTCGGCGATCCGACACCCACGGTGCTCGCCCTGCGCACGCTCGCCGCCGACCCTGAGCTCGTCTGCGATCTGGTCGTCGAGGCATCCGCGCTTTCCGCGATCGCCGATGACGCGACCGCAGTGCTGCTGCCCGACACCGCGCTGTCTCCGGCCTGGGCGGGCATCGCTCCGCCACGCGAGGGCTGGGCCCTTCGCGACGGTATCGAAGCGTCGGTGCTCGCTGCGAAGGCGCAGGGCGGGATCGCGCGCGTCGCCGACGCCGTTCCGACGGATGCCGGCGAGGACGCGGTGCGCGCCGTCCGGGCGTCGGTCTGGGGTGCGCCGGACGATGAACTCGGTGGCCTTCCTCTCGGCGTCGCCTTCGCCGCCTTGAGCATGGGCTTCATCAACGGGGGAGAGACCGCGCGAGTGCTCGTGAGCGGACCGTGGACGCGCATCAGCCTGCAGCGCGGACACGTGATCGTGCGCGGTCCGGTGGCCACCGGGCTGACCGCGGTGCGGCGCACCGGCACGACCGGTAACGGCTGAGAACAGTGCGGAACGGGCCACTGCGCGCTCCCGAACGCCACCGCAGCTGCGCGTGTCAGATCGCCGCCGCAGCAGCGCGTCCGGCCGTGCGGCCCGAGAAGAGGCATCCGCCGACGAAGGTGCCCTCGAGCGCGCGGTAGCCGTGCACGCCGCCGCCGCCGAAGCCGCTGGCCTCCCCTGCGGCATAGAGCCCGGGGACGGGTTCGCCGTTCGCCCCGAGGGCGCGGGCCGAAAGATCGGTCTCGATTCCGCCGAGCGACTTGCGCGTCAGGACGTGGAGCTTCACCGCGATGAGCGGTCCGGAACCCGGGTCGAGGATGCGGTGCGGACTCGCCGTCCGAATCAACCGGTCTCCGCGGAATGCTCGCGCGGACCGCAGCATCGCGATCTGCGCGTCCTTCGTGAAGTCGTTGTCGATCTCGCGATCGCGCGACTCGACCTCCAGCCGCACGCGGTCCGCGTCGAGCACGTCTCCGCCCGGAAGGGCCTTCATTCCCGCAATGAGTTCGTCGAGCGTATCGCGCACGACGAAGTCGGCGCCGTGGTCCATGAACGCCTGGACGGGCTCGGATGCCCCCTTGCCGAGCCGCGACTTCGCGAGCAGCCGCACATCCCGGCCGGTGAGGTCGGGGTTCTGCTCACTGCCCGAGAGCGTGAACTCCTTCTCGATGATCTTCTGCGACAAGACGAACCAGGAGTGATCGTGACCGGTGGAACGCAGGTATGCGAGGGTGCCGAGCGTGTCGAAACCGGGGAACAGCGGTACCGGCAGCCGGGTGCCGGTGGCATCCAGCCAGACCGACGACGGTCCGGGCAGGATGCGGATCCCATGATCGGGCCATACCGGATCCCAGTTCTGGACGCCTTCGACGTAGTGCCACATCCGGTCGCCGTTGATCAGGCGTGCGCCTGTGGCTTCGGTCACTGCCTGCATGGACCCGTCGACATACGCGGGAACGCCTGTCAGCATCGTGGCGGGGGGTGTGCCGAGGCGCTCGGGCCACCACCGGCGGACCAGGTCGTGGTTGCCGCCGATGCCGCCCGACGCCACGATCGTCGCACCGGCGCTGATGGAGAACCCGCTCACGACCTCTCGCGACGTCGCCATTCCGCGAGCGGCTCCCGAGGGAGCGAGGACATCGCCCTCCGCGCCGGTGACGGCGCCGGCGCCCGTGGTCAACGCAGTCACCTTGTGCCGGGGGAGGATCGTGACCCGTCCGGCACTTTCGCCCGCTTCGACGGCCGCCTGGAAGGGTGCGACGAGCCCGGGGCCGGTGCCCCACGTGATGTGGAAGCGCGGGACGGAGTTCCCGGGGCCGATCGCGGTGTATCCGCCACGCTCGGCCCAGCCGACGATCGGGAAGAATCCGACGCCCCGTTGACGCAACCACGATCTCTTCTCCTCGTGGGCGAACTGCAGGTAGGCCTCTGCCCAGCGTCGCGGCCAGAGATCCTCGGCGCGGTCGAACGCGGCGTTTCCGAACCAGTCCTGCCGCGCGAGCTCGAGGGAGTCCTTGATCCCGAGCCGGCGCTGCTCGGGTGAGTCGATGAAGAAGAGGCCTCCGAACGACCACCAGGCCTGTCCGCCCAGATTCGAGCGAGCTTCCTGATCGACGATCGTCACGCGCTTGCCGGCGCTCACGGCCTCGGCAGCGGCGACGAGCCCTGCGAGGCCCCAGCCGATGATGAGCACATCGGTGGTGTGGGTGGTGGGTCCAGCGGGCATGTCGACTCCTTCGTCGGCGGCGGACAGGATGCGGGTCAGTCGCCGTCGGCGACCGGCTCGACAGTGAGAGGGAGCGACGACCGCGGTGCTCCCGGCTTCGAAGAGCCGGATCCGGATGCCGCATCCCGGCCCTCGGCGGCCGGTCCGATGCCGGAGGGCTCGAACGTGTTCAGCATCGCGTGCGCCGCGCGCTGGAGGTAGTCCCACAGCGTCGCCTCGTGCAGCGGAGGCAGTTCGAGTTCGTCCACCGCGACGCGCATGTGTGCGAGCCAGCGGTCGCGTGCGTCGGGGTTGACGTGGAACGGCGCATGCCGCAGCCGGAGCCGGGGGTGTCCGCGCTGCTCGCTGTAGGTGGTGGGGCCGCCCCAGTACTGCTCGAGGAACATCGACAGCCGAACCTTGGCCGGACCGAGGTCCTCTTCGGGGTACATCGGTCGCAGCACCTCGTCATCGGCGACGCCGCGGTAGAAGGTGTCGACGAGCCTCACGAAGGTGGCGTGTCCGCCGACCTCCTCGTAGAAGCTGGTGGGAGCCGCATCCGTCATGGCTGTCCTTCTTCGCTGCCGGACGGAGCCGCGCCGTCCTCAGGGGTGTGCGGCTTCGACTTCGAGGTGCGCTTCGGCTTCCAGACGGGTCGGTCCGTCACCGCGGTCGCGACCGGATGAGGCTTCGTCTTCGGCGGGTTCGCACCCTTGACGCGCAGCGCTCCCTCGAGCCCGGTGGGCATGACCGCCGTAAGGGAGGGAAGCGCGATGCCGAGTTCGTCGATCGCGTGCTTGATGCGCATGCGCAGTTCCCGCGCCACGTCATCCTTGGCGTTCGCCCTGGTCTTCATCACGAGCCGGATGACGAGTGCGTCGCCCGAGATCGACTCCAGGCCCCACACCTCCGGCTGTTCCAGGATGCGCGTGCGCCACTTCGGGTCCTTCGCCAGCGCCTTCGCGGTGTCCAGGAGCGTGCTCTCGACGAGGTCGATGTCGGAATCGGCCGAGACTGCGAGATCGAGGATCACGCGCGACCAGCCCTGCGAGAGGTTTCCGATCCGGGTGACCTCGCCGTTGCGGACGTACCAGAGGGTGCCGTTGACGTCGCGCACGTGCGTGACGCGCACGCTCACGTACTCCACGACCCCCGACGCGAGGCCGAGGTCGACGACGTCGCCGATGCCGACCTGATCCTCGGCGACGATGAAGATGCCGTTCAGCACGTCCTTGACGATGTTCTGCGCACCGAAACCGAGGCCGGCGCCGATCGCGGCCGTCAGGAGCGTGAGGGATCCGAGCGCGTTCGGAGCGAAGACGTTCACGATCAGCAGCATCGAGATGATCACGATGGTGACGTTGACGATGTTCTGCAGGATCGAGCCGAGCGTCCGCGTGCGCTGCACGAGGCGCACCGAGGCCAGCGGTGACCGCTCGAGAGCCTGGGTGTCATCGACATTGGCCTTGGACTTGGCGCCGTTCACGATGCGCGTCACCACACGACGGATCACGACGCGCAGAATCCAGACGAGCACGAACGCGCCGACGAGGATGCCGACGATCGTGAGCACGTTCCAGCCGGCCCTCACGAAGAAGTCGAGGATCTGCTCCCAGATCGTGGGGTCTGCGGTCGTGGCCGGGTCTGTCGTGCCGAAGGGGATCATCGAGTCGATCCTAACGAGCGCCGCCCGAGCGTTGGCCGAGCGATCCGGCCTGGGAGGCATCGGCGGCCGCCCGCGGGCTCTGCCTCGTCAGAGCGCTTCCGGCGTATCGCCGCGCATGAGACCCATGCGGTAAGCGATGATCACCGCGTGGACCCGATCACGGGCGCCGAGCTTGCCCAGCACACGGCCGACGTGGGTCTTGACCGTCGATTCGCTGACGAACAGCTCCGCCCCGATCTCGGCGTTCGTGAGGCCGCGCGCAATCGCGACGAAGACTTCGTGCTCTCGATCGGTGAGGTCGCTCGTTCGGCCGCTGCTCGTGGTGTCGATCGGCAGCCGGTCACCGAACATCTCCAGCATCCGCCGCGTGACGCGGGGTGCCAGCACCGCATCTCCGCTGTGCGCGGCACGGATCGCACCGGCGAGTTCGTGCGGATGCGCGTCTTTCAGCAGGAAACCGCTGGCACCGGCGCGCAGGGCGCCGAACGCGTATTCGTCGAGATCGAACGTCGTGAGCACGAGCACGCGAATGCGCGGCTGAGCTTCGAGGATGGCGCGGGTCGCACCGATGCCGTCGAGTCCTGGCATCCGCACGTCCATGAGGACGACATCCGGATCGAGGGCGAGCGCCTGCGCGATGGCCGCGTGCCCGTCCGCAGCCTCGCCGACGACCTCGATATCGCCCTCGGCGTCGAGGATCATGCGGAACCCCATGCGGATGAGCGGCTGGTCGTCGACGATCAGCACGCGGATGCCCTCAGTCACCGGGAGTCCCTTCTGTCGGCAGCGAAGCCCACAGTCGCCAGACGCCGGCGCGGATCATGCCGGCTTCCATGGTGCCCCCGACGTGGTCGGCGCGCTCCTGAAGGCCCTGCAGTCCGAGGCCCGCTCCCTCCGACGGCGCGTCGGCGGGAGCGCCGTCGTTCTCGACGGTGACCTCCACTGTGCCGGCCCGATAATCGAGGATCACCCGGATGTAGGAGGGGTCCCGCGCGTACCGGATCGCGTTCGTGAGCCCCTCTCTCACGACCCGCAGGACCGCGAGACGCACCGCTGCCGGGGCATCCGGAGTTCCCGACGTGCTCAGGGTCACGGGGGCGCCGGCCGCACGTGCAGCCTCGATGATGTCGTGCACCGACGCGGCGCCGGTCGGTCCGAGCGGCACGAGCGGGCTTTCCTCGCGCAGCACACCGAGCATGTCGCGCATCTCGGCGAGCGCACCGCGCGCGGTATCGGCGATCGCCCGCGTCGCCTCGGCCGAGCGCACCGGATCGCGGGTCGCGGTCGCGCCTTCTGCGAGGGCGACCACCACGGTCAGCGAATGCGACACGATGTCGTGCATCTCGCGTGCGATGCGGGTGCGTTCCTCGGCGGCGGCGAGCCGCGCCTGCTGATCGCGCTCGATGAGGAGCTGCCTGGACCGATCGATGAGCGCGAGCAGGTAGCGGCGGCGATTGCCGACGTTCACGCCGGCGAGCGCTGCGATGAGCAGCACGACGATCGTGGCGACGGTGACGTTGATCTGAGCGATCGCCGAGGACGGATCGATCCAGATCAGCGCACCGCAGCTGAGCGCGAGCGCCGCAGTGCCGAGGCCGAGAGCCGTCCAGCAGGCGCGGCTGCCGCGGTACACCGCGACCGAATAGAGCGCGATGAGCGCTGCCGGGCCGCTGACGGTGCCGTTGACGTCCGGGGTGACCACGATGCTCGACAGGAACGCGATGACGAAGACCGCGAGAGGCCAGCGGCGCCGCCAGACCAGCGCGACGCAGCCCAGAACCGAGAGGATGCCGGTCAGAATCAGCGACCAGAGCGCGATGGGGGCGTCGGTGGCGGAACGCAGGGTGACCGACGGCAGCGTCAGCAGGAGCGCAAGGACGGCGATCAGGATGTCGGTGAGGAGCGGATGCCGCGCCCAGAACCGTCGGATCACTCCCGGCGGGCGCGGCAGCGCGAGCTCGTCCTCGCTGGGCGAATTGCTCCCAGCGAGGACGAGCTCAGGTCGTGCAGGCACCGATCGACTCTACGCGTCGCGGGTTTTCAGCACCGCGATCCCGCCTGCCACCGCGACGACCGTCCATGCGACCAGCGTCAGTATCGCGGGAAGGGTCTCGAGTGCGGTCCCGGTCATCGGCGCGCCCATGAAGAGCGACTGCCCGGCGTTGGACGGCAGGTAGCTCGCCGCGTCGTGAATCCACTGGAACGTCTCGAACTGCGGGAAGAAGAGCACGAGGATCGGCGCTACGAACACCAGCCCGATGCCCGCGGCCAGCGCCCCCGGGCCGTTGCGGATGATGAAGCCGATGCCCACGCCCATCACCGCGATCAATGCGAGGTACAGCGCGGCGCCGAGCAGCGGCATGATCGAGCTGTCGGGCAGGCTGAGATCGAGTGCCCCGGTCGGCATCAACGGACCCGAGACGAGCGCGGCCACCGCGAAGACGACGATGCCGGTCACGAACATGGTCACGGCCAGCACGAGCGCTTTCGCGAACAGGGCGGCGATGCGCCCGGGCGCGGCGGTGAGCGTCGACCGGATCATGCCGGTCGAGTATTCGCCGGTGACGGTGATCGCGCCGAGGATCATCGCGAGCAGCTGTGTGAGCACCGTGCTGAAGACGACGACCTGCACGGCCTGCCGGTTCGCCTCCTCGGCGCTCATCGCAGGCATGTCACCGCCGAAGCTCGCGAAGGAGGCTGCCATCAGCAGGCTGAGGCCGATGGAGACGACGGCGACCAGACCGATCGACCACCAGGTCGAGCGCAGGCTCGTCAGCTTGATCCACTCCGCGTGCACGAGGTGAGCGAAGGAGAGCCGGTACGGAGAGGAGGCACGCGTGGCGCCGGCGGAGGCCGGTGGGGCGGCAACGGTGGCGGTGGTCATCAGATGTCCTTCGTCTTGTACTCGACGTCGTCGCCGGTGAGGCGCAGGTACGCGTCTTCGAGGGTTCCCGAGGTGGGGGTGAGTTCGTGCAGCGCGATGCTGCGCGCCGCGGCGGCATCGCCGATCTCCGAGGCGAGGGCTCCCTCGATGTCGATCACGTCGGCGGCGAGATGAGTGACGCTCACGCCGTCGCGGGCGAAGAGGTCGGCGAGCTCCTGAGTGCGGGGGCTCCGGACCCGGACGGTCGCACGCGTCCATTGGCGAACGAGGTCGTCGACGGGGGCATCCGCCAGCACTCGACCGCGACCGAGCACGATGATGTGGTCGGCGGTGAGCGCCATCTCGCTCATCAGATGGCTCGACAGCAACACGGTCCTTCCCTCCGAAGCGGCGTGACGGACGAACCGGCGGACCCACATCACGCCTTCCGGGTCGAGGCCGTTCACCGGCTCGTCGAGGATCAGCGTGTGCGGATCTCCGAGCAGCGCCGCCGCGATGCCCAGGCGTTGCCCCATGCCCAGTGAGAAGCCGCCCGCGCGCTTGCGTGCGACCGAGCTCAGACCTGTGATGTCGATCACCTCGTCGACGCGGGAACGCGGGATGCCGTGGGTCGCCGCCATCGCCCGGAGGTGGTTCTGCGCACTCCGTCCGGTGTGCACCGCCTTGGCGTCGAGGAGCACTCCGACCTCGGTGAGGGGAGAGCGAAGACCCGTGTAATCACGGCCGCCGACCGTGACCCTTCCCCCGGTCGGGCGATCGAGCCCCACGATCATGCGCATCGTGGTGGACTTTCCCGCACCGTTGGGCCCGAGGAATCCGGTGACCTTTCCGGGACTGACGGTGAAGCTGACATCGGCGACGGCGTGTTTGGCGCCGAAGCTCTTGCTGAGGTTCTCTGCGACGATCATGCTTCGACGCTACGGCGAGACCCCCCTCCGGCGCATCGGCCGAGAGGGGGGTCTTCGTCTGCTGCGGGTGGTACCGCGGTACTACTGCGCGTCGCGCTCCTGCACCGCGAGGGCGCGCTCGACACCCGCGAGGTTCTCCGCGACAAGACGGCGCAGCGCCGGCGCTGCCTCACGGTTGCCCTCGAGCCAGGCCCGCGTGGCGTCACGCAGCGCGAGGTTGGCGAGCGGCGCCGGGTAGAGGCCGACGATCAGGTACTGCGCGATCTGATAGGAGCGGGCCTCCCAGATCGGAAGCAGCATCGAGAAGTACGACTCGACGAATGCGCCGAGGAGGTCGACCCCGGCGGGGTGCACGAAACCGAGTGCGGTCGTGCGCACGATCGTGTTCGGCAGGTCGTCGCTGTCGATCAGCGACGACCACGCGGCGGCCTTCGCGTCTGCGTCCGGCAGGGACGCCTTCGCCTGCGCGGCGAACTCTCCACCCTTGGCGGTGTTGTCGGCGGCCAGTGCCCCGTCGATGTCGGCGGAGGAGACAAGACCGCCGGCTGCCAGGGACACGAGCAGCTGCCACGACAGATCGGTGTCGATCTCGAGCCCGTCGAAGCTCACTTCACGATCGCGAACCGCACGCACCTGCTCCCACTGCGCCGGAGTCGCCGCCGCGGTTGCGAACGCCGTCACGAACTGCAGCTGGCTGTCGCTGCCCGCTTCGGCGGCCTGAGCGAGCTCCCACAGTGCGCCGGCGACGCGCTCACGGGTCGCCGATCGCTTCTCGGGCGCGACGTAGGCGTTCGCGGCGAGCTGCAGCTGACCGAGGGTCGTGCGGACGGTCGTCGACTCGGTCTCGGCGCCGATGTTGCGAAGAACCAGGTCGACGTAGTCGGAGGCGGATGCCTCGGCATCGCGTGTCTGATCCCATGCGGCGCCCCACACCAGCGAACGCGCGAGCGGGTCGCTGATGTCGCCGAGGTGGTCGATCGCCGTCGTGAGCGAGCGCTCGTCGAGGCGGATCTTGGCGTAGGCGAGGTCCTCGTCGTTGAGCAGCACGAGATCGGGGCGCGCGATGCCCTTGAGCTGAGGTACTTCGGTGAGATCGCCGTCGACATCGAGCTCGACGTGGTGAACGCGCACGAGTGCGCTGCCCTTCACGTCGTAGAAGCCGACGCCGAGACGGTGGGGGCGGATCGTCGGGTAGTCCGCCGGCGCGGTCTGCACGATCGCGAAGCGCGTGATGACGCCGTCGGCGTCGGTGGCGATCTCCGGCGAGAGGGTGTTGACGCCGGCCGTTTCGAGCCACTTCTTCGACCAGGTCGACAATTCCCGGCCGCTGGTCGTCTCGAGCTCGGTCAGCAGATCCGACAGCTCGGTGTTGGACCACTCGTGCTTCTTGAAGTACGCCGCGACTCCGGCGAAGAACTCGTCGATGCCGACCCATGCGGCCAGCTGCTTGAGCACCGAGCCGCCCTTCGCGTACGTGATGCCGTCGAAGTTGACCTGGACGTCTTCGAGGTCGTTGATCTGCGCGACGACGGGGTGCGTCGAGGGGAGCTGATCCTGCCGGTATGCCCAGGTCTTCTCCATGGCGTTGAAGGTCGTCCACGCCTCGGTCCACTCCGTCGCCTCGGCGGTGGCGATGGTCGACGCCCACTCCGCGAACGACTCGTTCAGCCAGAGGCCGTTCCACCACTTCATGGTGACGAGGTCGCCGAACCACATGTGCGCCAGCTCATGGAGGATCGTGACGACGCGGCGCTCCTTGACGGCATCCGTCACCTTCGAGCGGAAGACGTACGCCTCGGTGAAGGTTACCGCGCCGGCGTTCTCCATCGCCCCGGCGTTGAACTCCGGCACGAACAGCTGGTCGTACTTCGCGAACGGGTACGCGTAGTCGAACTTGCCCTCGAAGTAGGAGAAGCCCTGGCGGGTCTTGTCGAAGATGTAGTCGGCGTCGAGGAACTGCCACAGGCTCTTGCGGCCGTAGACGCCCAGGGGGATGACGCGACCGGATGCGCTCGTCAGCTCCGAGAAGGTGGCCTCGTAGGGTCCTGCGATGAGTGCGGTGATATAGGAGGAGATGCGCGGGGTCGCTTCGAAGGTCCACGTCGCACTGCCGTCGCCGTGCTTCTTCGGCTCGGGGGTGGGGGAGTTCGAGACGACCTTCCACGGCTCGGAAGCCGTGACGGTGAACTGGAACGTCGCCTTGAGGTCGGGCTGCTCGAAGACGGCGAACACGCGACGCGAGTCGGGCACCTCGAACTGCGAGTACAGGTACACCTCCCCGTCGACAGGGTCGACGAAGCGGTGCAGGCCCTCGCCGGTGTTGGTGTACAGGCAGTCGGCGTCGATGACGAGCTCGTTCTCGGCCGCGAGGGAGTCGAGCACGACGCGCGAGTCGGCGAACGCGACAGCCGGGTCGATCGAGCGACCGTTGAGCGTGATCTCGCGCACGTCTCGTGCGATCAGGTCGATGAAGGTCTCGGCGCCGGGGGTGGCGGTGAAGCGCACGACGGTGCGTGATCCGAAGACCTCGGCGCCCTTCGTGAGATCGAGGGCGATCTCGTACGACTGGGTGTCGACGATCGCGCGGCGCTCCTGCGCTTCGATGCGGGTGAGGTTCTCTCCAGGCACTGCGATGCTCCCGTGGGTGAGGGTGGGATGCCATGGGCAAGGCGCTGCTGGCGCCGACGGCAACCCGAACAGCCTATGCCAGCGCACCGCCCGGCGGGGGCTGTGGATGAAGCGCGCGGCCCGCAGTGTCAGGATGGAGGGGTGTCTTCCGGTGAGCAGAGTGTCCCGTTCGCTTCTCGAGCCGCCGCCTCGGGCGCTCCCTTCGTCGAGACCCCGGTCGCGTATGACGCGATCCTTCTCGCCGGCTTCGGCGGGCCGGAGGGGCAGGACGATGTGATCCCGTTCCTGCGCAATGTGACGCGGGGGCGGGGGATCCCCGACGAGCGGCTCGAAGAGGTCGCCCACCACTATCGGCATTTCGGCGGAGTCAGCCCGATCAACGGGCAGAACCGCGTCCTCAAGGCGGCGCTCGAGGCGGAACTCGCCCGCCGAGGCATCGACCTGCCCGTCTACTGGGGCAACCGCAACTGGGCGCCGTATCTCGGCGATGCGGTCCAGCAGGCCACGGCAGCGGGCGACACGAATCTCCTCGCTCTCGCCACGAGCGCGTACTCCTCGTTCTCGAGCTGCCGGCAGTATCGCGAGGACTTCGCACGCGTGCTCGATGAGACGGCGCTCGCGGGCACCGTCACGATCGACAAGGTGCGGCAGTTCTTCGACCACCCGGGATTCGTCCAGCCTTTCGTCGACGGAGTGCGCGACGCGGTGGCCGGCTTCCTGGCCGACGGCGTCGCGGCATCCGCCATCAGGGTCCTCTTCTCGACCCACAGCATCCCGACAGCCGACGCCCAGCGCTCCGGTCCGCGTGAGGGCGACCAGCTTCATCGCGACCTCGGCGAGGGTGGCGCGTACGCGGCGCAGCATCTCGCCGTCGCCGACGTCGTCATGGCCGCCGTCGCGGCCGAGGTCCCCGGCGCGCAGGGCATCGGGTGGGATCTCGTCTACCAGTCGCGCTCGGGCCCGCCCAGCCAGCCCTGGCTGGAGCCCGACGTCAACGACGTGATCGCGGGGCTCCCCGCGACAGGGATCCAGGCGGTGGCGATCGTGCCGCTGGGCTTCATGAGCGATCACATGGAGGTGCTGTGGGACCTCGACACCGAGGCGATGGATGCCGCGGCAGAAGCGGGCCTGCGCGCCGTGCGCACGCCGACCCCCGGGGTCGATCCGGTCTTCGTGGCCGGGCTGGTCGACCTCGTCGAGGAGCGCCTCCAGGGGACGCCCGCGGCGGATCGCCCGCACGCGACCCCGCTCGGACCCTGGTTCGACGTCTGCCGTCCGGCGTGCTGCGAGAACGTCCGGGCGGGATTCCAGCCCGCCGCGGCCGGCATCGCGCCGTGATCCGACGACCTGCTCGCCCTCTCTAGGATTGAGCCATGCGCATCCACATCGCCACCGATCACGCCGGTCTGGAGTTCTCCACGCAGCTCCAGCACCATCTCGCGGCCGCCGGTCACGAGGTCGTCGACCACGGCCCCATCGAGTACGAGCCGCTCGACGACTACCCCTCGTTCTGCATCCGTGCGGCCCAGGCGGTCGTGCGAGACCAGGCGTCCGGCGTCGAGACACTCGGCGTCGTCTTCGGCGGCTCGGGCAACGGTGAGCAGATCGCAGCGAACAAGGTCGTCGGGGTTCGTGCGGCCCTGGTGTGGAACATCGCCACCGCAGAGCTCGCGCGTGAGCACAACGACGCGAACGTGATCGCGATCGGCGCACGTCAGCACACGTTCGACGAAGCCGTCACGTTCATCGACCGCTTCATCGCGACCCCGTTCTCGGGCGAGGAGCGCCACGCCCGACGCATCGCACAACTGGCCGCGTATGAGCAGGAAGGCACGCTCGAGGCCGACCCGCGCGCGATCGCCGGGCGGCCCGATGTGCTGGCCGCGGACGACAGCTCGTTCGACCCCGAAGCGGGCTGACGCCCGATGCCCGAGGGCCATTCGGTCCACCGGATCGCTCGGCAGTTCGACCGCAACTTCGTCGGTCGTGCCGTGGGAGCATGCAGCCCGCAGGGCCGCTTCGCCGAGGGCGCGTCGGTGATCAGCGGCCGCACCGCGACGCAGGTGCGCGCGGTCGGCAAGCAGATGTTCCTCGAATTCGACGACGATCTGTGGCTGCGCATCCATCTCGGCATGTACGGCGCGTGGGACTTCGCGGGCGAGATACTCGTGGACCCCACCATCGCATCCGCGAACGGTCGCATGGGGCAGACGAACCAGCGGGGTACCGATCTGGATGCGACGGTGGCGCACGCCGCGATCCTCGACGACGCGGGTGAGAACTCGCTCACCTCGATCGGCGCGCCCCGGCGCACGCGCGTGCACGTACGCATGTCGGAGCAGACCACCGGGCTCGCCGACGAGGGCGATGCGTGGCCGCCGGCCGTGGTCGGGCAGGTGCGCCTGCGGCTGCTCACGGACGTGACCTGTGCGGATCTGCGCGGACCGACCGCCTGCGAGCTGCGGACGCCCGACGAGGTGGCCGCCACGATCGCGAAGCTCGGCCCTGATCCGCTCGTGGACGATGTCGCCGAAGGCGAGGAGCGCTTCACTGCTGTCGTCCGACGCAAGCCCACGCCGATCGGGCTGCTGCTGATGGATCAGACCGTCGTGAGCGGGATCGGTAACGTCTACCGCGCCGAGTTGCTCTTCCGCGCCCGGCAGAATCCGCACACGCCCGGTCGCGACGTTCCGGAGGAGGTCGTGCGCGATCTCTGGCGGGACTGGGTCGGCCTGCTGTCGATCGGCGTCGAGACCGGCCAGATGATGACGATGAGCGACCTCGACCCCGAGTCCTACCGCAAGGCGATGGCCCACCGCGACGACCGGCACTGGGTCTATCACCGGGCGGGCCTTCCGTGCCGGGTGTGCGGGACGGCGATCGTGGTCGAGGAGGCCGCCGGGCGGAAGCTCTACTGGTGCCCGTCGTGCCAGGCATGACGCGCGGGCGGGCTTCGCACCTCCGAGAATAGGCTGGACGACATGCGCCAGAACCCGAGCTTCGCGATGACCGATGTCATCGAATTGCGTCGCCTGATCGAGCTCAATCCGTGGGTCACGCTCGTCAGCTCCACCGCGGACGGCCTCGTCGCATCGCACTACGCCGTGCTCCTGGACGCCGCGCGTGACGACCTCACGATCGTCGGCCATGTCGGCAAGCCCGATGACTACGTCCACGGTCTGGGCGAACGTGAACTGCTCGTCGTGGTCCAGGGGCCCCACGGCTACGTCTCGCCGAACTGGTACGGCGACACCGCGAGCGTGCCGACCTGGAATTTCGTGTCCGCGCACCTGACCGGCGTGCCCGAGCTCTTGACGCCCGATGAGAACCTCGAGGTGCTCGATCAGCTGGTGGCTCGTTTCGAGAACGGGATGCCTCAGCCCCGCCTGCTGTGGGAGCGGCCGAACGACCCCGACTATGTTCGCCGCCTCGAAAAGGGCACGGTCGGATTCCGGCTGACGCCCACGAGGGTGGTCGCCAAGCGCAAGCTCAGCCAGAACAAGCCGGATGAGGTGGTGGAGACGATCATCCGCGAGCTGCACGCCGGCGGGGGAACCTACGCCGATCCTCGCCTGGCCGGCGAGATGCGTCGCGACCTCGACACGCGAAAGGCAGCCCGGTGACACCGACCCGCGGAGATGCGCCGGATGTGATCGTGAACGCCCGCCTGACCGGCTCGGACCGCACCGATCCGTTCGGCGCGGATGCGGTCGACGTGCATCTCGCCGAGGGCCTCGTCGTCGACATCGCCCCGGCCGGTGCGCTCGCGCGTCGGGGAAGCGTGCTCGACGCCGGAGGCGGCTGGCTGATCCCGGGCCTCTGGGATCACCATGTCCACGTCGTCCAGTGGGCGCTCACGGGCGACCGGGTGCCGCTCGGTGAGGCCACGACGCCGGCGCACGCTGCGGAGCTGATGTCGCGTGCGGCGGTGCGGACGGACGGCCGGCGGGTGGGCACCGGGTTCCGCGATGCGCTGTGGCACGAGGTGCCGACTCTCGCGGTGCTCGACGCCGCGACGGGCGAGGTGCCGACGTATCTGATCAACGCCGACGTGCACAGCGTGTGGCTCAACTCGGCGGCGCTGCGCCGGGAGGGCTTCGAACCCGACGGCATCGGGATGCTCCGCGAGGAGCCGGCGTTCGAGATTTCGCGGCGACTCAACGCGGTGGCCGCGGATCTCGTCGATCCGCTCGTGGCGCGAATGGCGCAGGATGCTGCCGCTCGCGGCGTCGTGGGGCTCCTCGACCTCGACATGGCCTGGAACGAGGACGCGTGGGTCCGCCGGGTCGCTTCGGGCTTCGACACCCTGCGCGTCTCGTTCGGAATCTACCCGGAGTTCCTCGACAGGGCAGTCTCCGAGGGCCTTCAGACCGGCGATCTGGCTCGAGGCGCGGCATCCGATCTCGTGCGCGTCGGCCCGCTCAAGGTGATCACCGACGGTTCACTGGGCACCCGCACGGCGGCGTGCTCGCACGCCTACCCGGACGATCCTCAGAACCATGGGCTGATCACCGTCGACATCGCCACGCTCGTCGATCTGATGACGCGGGCGACCGGCGCCGGCCTGGCATCGGCGATCCACGCGATCGGCGATGTCGCGAACTCGCAGGCGCTCGATGCTTTCGCCGCCACCGGAGCGTGGGGCACCATCGAGCACGCGCAGCTCGTCTCGCACGCCGACATCCCGCGATTCGCCCGACTGGGGGTCGGGGCGAGCGTGCAGCCCGAGCATGCCCTCGACGATCGCGATCTCACCGACTCGATCTGGGCGGGGCAGACCGCCCAGCCCTACCCGCTCCGAGCTCTCTCCGACAGCGGCGCCAACCTGCTGTTCGGCTCGGATGCGCCGGTCGCGCCCCTCGATCCATGGGCGGCGATGGCGGCTGCGGTCTTCCGCACCCGCGGCGGGCGGGGCCCGTGGCAGGCCTCGCAGAGGGTCGACGCGGCGACCGCGCTGGCCGCCTCGACCCGAGGCGGCTCCGCGACCGCTGCGCGCATCCAGCCCGGCGATGTCGCCGACCTCGCCGTCTGCGAGCGCGACCCGCTCGAGGCCGACGAGCGGGGCATGCGCGACATGAGCGTCAGCGCCACCCTGCTCGGCGGCCGCCTCACCCACGTCGTCTGAGTCGCACCCGCATCGGGGGTCAGCCCCCGTACCGGTTCGGGAGCGGAGCGGATGCCGCGGCGCGACCCGCACCGCGAGGCTGGAGGCATGAGATTCGCTGCAGGGCATGATGGAACCGTTCCTGGTCGCCGAAACGGGGGAGCACCCCGACCTGCCGCGGCCCGAGGAGACGGCGATGAGCACCATGACCACTGACACGACCTCGACCGTGGTCACGGCCACGCCCGCATCCGGCTCCGGCGGATTCTGGGCGTCGTACGCGCAGGCCTGGCGCCGCACGCCCGGAAGCGCGGTGTATCTGCTGGCCGTCTTCGTGCTGGCCATGATCGCGGTGAGCGTGCTGGCGACGTTGTTCTGGACCGGCGTCGGTCTGCTGATCATCGTGATCGGCATCCCGATCGTGGTGCTTTCGCTCCTGGTCGCGCGCGGCTTCGGCGTGGCAGACAGATTCCTGCTTCGCCTCACTTCGCTGCCCGAGATCGCGGAGCCGATGTGGAACCGCGACCAGTCCGACACGTCCGGCTTCTGGATGACACTCACCCGCCCGATCAGAGGCGCCCACTACTGGGTGTACCTGGTGCACGGCATGGTCGTGAGCCCGATCGTCAGCACCCTCACCTTCACCCTCACCACGGTGTGGCTGGGCGTCGGCCTCGGCGGCCTGACGTACTGGTTCTGGGGGGCGTTCCTTCCCCGCGGCGACGGAGGCGAGTGGGGCCACTACGTGGCCGACGCGATCCCGTGGATGTTCGGAGGCTGGAGCAGCTGGTCCGTCGAAGTCATCCTCTACCTCGTGGCCGGCATCGTGTTCACCAGCACGATGCCCTGGGCGCTCGGCGCACTCGCGCGTCTGCATCACGCCATCGCCCAGGGCATGCTCGGGCACTGGCGCTCCGACGACCTCGCCGCCGAGGTCCGTGCCGAATCCGCCGCTCGCGGCGCCGCCGTCCACGCGGAGGACGTCGCGCTGCGCCGCCTCGAGCGCGACATCCACGACGGACCGCAGCAGCGCCTCGTGCGGTTGCAGCTGGATCTGGCGGCACTCGAACGACGGGCCGAGTCGGGAGACACCGACGCCGCGGCCGAGCTCGCCCGCGAAGCGCGCGGTCACGCGAAGGCCGCACTCGACGAACTGCGGGCGCTGTCGAGCGGCGTCGCTCCGCCGCTGCTGCAGGACCGCGGACTCGCCGCGGCGCTTGCGGCGGTCGCTGGCGGGACGCCCCTGCTGGTGCGCACCGAGATCGACCCTGCGATCGACGCCGTCGTCAGCCCCGAGATCGCACGCACCGTCTACTTCGTCGTCGCCGAGCTGTTCACGAACGCGGTGAAGCACTCCGGAGCCGCGGGGGCGACGCTCAAAGCGTCGCTGCGGGCGGCCGCCGACGGTCCGCTGACTCTCGACGTGTGGGTGGTCGACAATGGGCGCGGCGGGGCAGTCCTGGCACCCGGCCACGGCCTCGAAGGGCTGCGCGAGCGCATCGCCGGGCTCCGCGGAGTGATGGTCGTGCAGAGCCCGCTGGGCGGACCCACCTCTGTCGGAGCACACATCCCACTCGCACCGGTGGCCTCGTGAACGCCGCCTATCCTGAGGACATGGCTCCGCAGCATCCGGCCGCGCCCCCCTCCGCGCCCACCAGAGTCGTCCTCGTCGAAGACTCGGTGCTCCTGCGGGAGGGCCTCATCCGCCTCTTCGACGAGGCGGGGTACGAGACCGCCGGCGCGTGGGGCGATGCCGAAGACATCGTCGAGCGGGTGCGTGGCGCGAGGGCGGATGTCGCGATCCTCGACGTGCGCCTGCCTCCGGGATTCCGGGATGAAGGCATCCGCGCAGCGGTCGCGCTGCGGGCGGCCCTGCCCGACGTCGGGATCCTCGTGCTCAGCCAGTACGTCGAGGGGGTCTATGCCCGGGAACTCCTCGCCAGCGGCGACGGGGGAGTGGGGTATCTCCTGAAGGACCGGGTGACCTCGCTCGACGAGTTCACGGATGCCGTGCGCCGGGTGCGCGAGCGCGGCACGGTGCTGGATCCGCTCGTCGTGCAGGGATTGATCGCCGCGCGTCCCGATCCGCTCGCCGCGCTCACGCCGCGCGAGCGGGATGTGCTGGGCCTGATGGCGGAGGGTCGCAGCAATGCGTCCATCGCGGGGCGTCTGTTCATCGGTGTGGGCGCGGTCGAGAAGAACATCAGTGCGATCTTCGCGAAGCTCGGACTCGAAGAGTCGGGCACGGAGCACCGCCGCGTTCTTGCGGTCCTGGCATTCCTGCAGCGCCCCTGAACGGGCCCCGGAGCGAAGAAGGCCCCCGGCACAGCCGGGGGCCTTCTGTCAGTCGGCGTCGATCACTCCGCGAGGTGAGCGAAGAGGAACCAGCGGTCCTTCTCGAGCGATTCCTTGATGCCGATCGCGATGTCCTGGCTGGTGAGGTCGAACTCGTCCAGGCCATCGATCGCGGACTGGACGTCGGTGATGACCGCGTCCATGTCGGAGATCACGTTCCGGATCAGCACATCCCACTGCGTGAAGCCTGCCGGCACTCCCGTCGCCTTCGTCTTCTCGGCGACGGTCGCGACGCGCGCGTCGATGGGCAGGCCGAGGGCGACGATGCGCTCCGCGGCCTGGTCGGCACCGGCCTGCGCGTGTGCGACGACCGAATCGAGCAGTTCGTGGATCGCGATGAAGTTGGCACCGCGCACGTTCCAGTGCGCCTGCTTGCCGTTGACCGCCAGGGCCTGGAGCCCCAGGACAACGGGCGTGAGGAACTGAGCAGTCGCCGCGGCGACATCGGGGCCGGCAGCGGTAGCGGGGGTGGTGTTCGTCTTCGTCATGTCTCTCTCGCCTCCATCGTGCGGAGGTCCGCTCAGTTCGGCGGTCTTCCTCCAGTGACTGCAACGCTACTCAGCCGTCGACATTCCGCAAGCAAGAGAAGGCTGGGCTAAACAGGGGTTTCGCCCTGTCGGTGCAAGCGAGACCGGCGACAGCGGCTAACGTCGATGCGTGCCTTCCGCAGATCACGACCTCGGACCGCAGCATCTGGGCGAACCCGCCAAGATCGTGACGCGGGAACCCCGCGACCGCTCGCCCGAGCATTCAGAGCCGTCGCGCTTCATCCCCCATGTGCAGGGGCTGCGTGCGATCGCCGTGCTGTGCGTCGTGCTCTATCACTTCTGGCCTGGGCGGATCACCGGTGGCTACATCGGCGTCGACGTCTTCTTCGTGATCTCCGGATTCCTCATCACCGCGCACCTGATGCGCGAACTGACCGCCACCGGCACCGTCAGGCTCGGGCAGTTCTGGGCACGGCGCGCGCGACGCCTGCTGCCGGCGTCGCTGCTCGTCCTGCTGTTCTGCGCGCTCGTGGTGATGTCGCCGTATCTCATGCCCACATCGGCGCTGCCGAACGAGGTGCGCGAGATTCTCGCGTCGACGTTCTACGTCGAGAACTGGTACCTCGCGCTCAACTCCGCGGACTATCTGAACCACGCCGGTGAGCCGGCGACGGTTCAGCACTACTGGTCGCTGTCATTGGAAGAGCAGTTCTACGTCATGTGGCCGCTCATCATGCTGCTTGCGGCATGGATCGGCGTGAAGTGGTTCCGCGGCGCTCGCCGGCGTGCGGTGCTCATCGCCCTCGGCGTCGTGACCGTCGCCTCGTTCGTGTTCTGCGTCGTCTTCACGATCACGAATCCGGCACCCGCGTACTTCGTCACCTTCGGGAGGATGTGGCAGTTCGGCGTCGGCGCCATGATCGCGCTCGTTCCGATGCTCCGGGTTCGAAATGCGATCGCGAGCTTCGTGGTCGGCTGGGCGGGAATCCTGCTCCTCGTCTACGTGACGTTCACGTTCGACGGCCAGACGCCGTTCCCCGGCTACATGGCGGCCCTTCCGACACTGGGAGCGGCGGCCGTCATCGCCGCGTCGAACACCGACCGGTGGTGGTACCCGACCCGGATCCTGGCCATCCGCCCCGCGCAGTTCGTCGGCGACATCTCGTACTCCCTCTACCTCTGGCACTGGCCGCTGATCGTGATCGCGCCGTCGGTGCCCTTCTGGGGTCTCACGATCTACCACCGTGTGGCGCTTCTGGTGCTCTGCTTCGTCCTCGCGTGGCTGACGAAACGCTTCGTCGAAGACCCCGCGCGCGGATGGAGAGTACTGACGACGCGCCCGCCGCGCGTGACGCTGTGGTCGTCGCTCGCGGCGATGCTCGTTGTCGCGGTGGTGGCGTCCACCGCCTGGTTCGTGAACGCTCCGGCCTACGCCGCAGGCACGCGCGCCATTCAGGAGCTGCAGGCGAATCCACCCGACTGCTTCGGTGCGGCATCCGTTCTGGACCCATCCTGCGTGGACACCGACTTCGGCGACACCGTGCTGCCGGCCCCCGGCTTCGCCGGCGTGGACAGGCCGAGCGACGAGCAGTGCTTCGTGCAGCTCACTGACGCGCGACCGGTGTCGTGCACCTTCGGCTCGCAGGACCCGGATGCCCCGCGCGTCGCGCTGATCGGCGACAGCCACGCATATCAGCTGCTGTCGACCTTCCAGCGGATGGCCGATGAGAACGGCTGGCAGCTCGTGACATGGTTCAAGGGCGCATGCCCGTGGAACACGACGCCGCTGTCGACCCCGGGTGCGTTCGGAGATGCGTGCACCCAGTGGCGTGGGGGCGTGCAGTCGGCTCTCGCGGACGCCGACCTCGACGCGGTCTTCACCGCGGCGATCGCCACCACGCCCTATTCGTCGACCGGCTTCGGCTCGTCCTACGACGCGGCCGTCGCCGGCTACCGGGACGCATGGAGCGAGGTCACCGACCGCGGAATCCCTGTGATCACCGTGGTCGACAACCCGGTCTGGGAGACGGACCCCAACAAGTGCCTGCGCACCCGCGATATCGCGGAATGCGGCGCACCGCGGTCGGATGTGCTGGTGGCGGACGATCCGCTGCGGGAGGCGGCATCCGGTCTCGAATCGGTCACCCTGCTCGACTTCACCGATGTGTTCTGCACGGCCGAGACCTGCGAGCCCGTCGTGGGTGGAGCGAACGTCTACCGGGATCAGGACCATCTGACCGTCACGTTCGCCGATACTCTCGCCCCCTGGTACTCCGAGGCGATCAGCGCACGCCTCACACCCCGCGGCGAGTAGACGCGAGGCGCCGTTGCGTCCCGTAGGGTCGAGCCCATGACGGTAGCTTCCGGTGCCTCGATCCTCTCGGTCTCGGGCCGCACGCCCGCACTCGATGCCTCGGCCTTCGTCGCCGCAGGCGCGCGCCTGATCGGGGGAGTGACCCTCGGCCCGGGTGCGAGCGTCTGGTACAACGCCGTCCTGCGCGCCGATGGCGACACGATCACGATCGGTGCGGGCAGCAACCTGCAGGACAACGTCTCGGTGCATGTCGACGCGGGAAAGCCCGTGCTGATCGGCGACAACGTCTCTGTGGGTCACAACGCGGTGGTGCACGGGTGCACGATCGGCGATGGCTCGCTCATCGGCATGGGTGCGGTGGTGCTCAACGGAGCGAGGATCGGTTCCGGATGCCTCATCGCCGGCGGGACCGTCGTACTCGAGGGGGCGGAGATCCCCGACGGATCGCTCGTCGCGGGCGTCCCGGGCAAAGTCCGCCGCACGCTGACCGACGATGAGCGCGACGCTCTCGTTCGCAACGCAGAGCACTACCTCGCTCACGTCCGAGAGCACACCGACGCGATCGCGGAGGCGTGACTCCGGCGAGACAGCCGAGACACGATTCCCCCGCCGGAGCGGCGGCGGGCGATCACTCCGGGTCGGGCGCCACGCCTTGCGCGCTCGATGGCGGATGATGCTTGCCGCGGTGCACCTCGTACAGGCGTACATGGCCGGGCCATTCGGGGTCGTTCACGATGGGCTTGTCGTCCATGAAGAGCCGGATGACATGGGCGAGCTGTTCGGGGTGGCTGAAGTTGATCGCGTGCGCGGCTCCTCCGACGAGGACCACGAGGACGTGGCTGTCGGTCTGGCTGGCGACCTCGTCGATGCGGTGAGCGTGGGGGAGGAGCGGATCGCGCTCGCCCAGCACGACCAGCGTCGGAATGTGCATCTCGAGCAGACGCTGCAGGGTCGGGTACTGCGTGAGCGACCGGAAGAGCCGCATCGTGCTGGGGACGCCGAATCGCACGTAGTCGGGCACCGCGACTCCGGCCATCCGCACGGGCTCACGTGGCGCATCCGCGCTGAGCTGTCTGATCGCCCGTCTCAGCGGCTGGTTGAACAGCCCCCCTGCCGGCGAGACGAGCACAGCCCGTTCGATGCGCTCCGGATAGTGATGGGCGAACTCGATGATGACGGGGCAGCCCATGGAGTTGCCCACCAGCGACACCTTCTCGACGCCCCGATCGTCGAAGAAGTCCGCCGCCGAATGCGCGAGATCGGGGATGTCGAGCATGTCCTTGCGCTTGCCGCTGCGGCCGAAACCCGGCAGATCGGGGACGAACGTGTGGAACTCGTCGGCCAGCCGCTCGGCCGTCGGCAGCAGGTAGCGGCCCGACAGGCCGAACCCGTGCAGATGGGCGAGGACGCGAGCGTCGGGCGGAGGAGTCGGTGATTCGCGGTAGAAGACGTCGACCCCGTCGATCCGTGTCCAGCGCTCGGCGAGAGCGGATGCCGGGCGTCGGGGAAGCTTGCGGGGCTTCGGGTCGGCGGGTGACGGGCTGTCACGACTCATCTGGTCTCCTCGGCGGGGGCGGAATGGCCTGCGCGCCATTGTCCACCCGCGCACACTCCGAAGGATGCAGGACCGCGCGGTCGCGGCGATACTGGAGCGGTGAGAAGCCTCCGCAACGTCGGTGTGCAGGCCGCGATCGCATCAGCCGTCCTGTTCGGCGCCGGCACGCCGCTCGCGAAGATGCTCCTGGGTGATGTGAGCCCATGGCTGCTCGCGGGACTGCTCTACACCGGGTCGGGTCTCGGACTGATGGCGTGGCGGCTGTTGCGTCGTGCTCCACGCATAACGATTCCCCGTCGCGATATTCCGCCTCTCATCGGAGCGGTCCTCTTCGGCGGTCTTGTCGCCCCGGTCCTGCTCATGGTCGGTCTGGCGAACATGCCGGCATCCGGGGCATCCCTCCTCCTCAACGCGGAGGCCGTGTTCACCGCGGTTCTGGCGTGGTTCGTCTTCCGGGAGAGCTTCGATCGGCGCATCGCGTGGGGCATGGTCGCCATCGTCGCGGGGGCGATCGTGCTGAGCGTTCCCGGCGGAGCGCAGCTCGGGTCGCCGTGGCCCAGCCTCGCCGTTCTGGGTGCCTGCCTGTGCTGGGGACTCGACAACAACCTCACACGCAAGGTGGCGCTCAACGACGCGACGTGGCTCGCAGCCGTCAAGGGTGCTGTCGCGGGACCCGTGAACCTCGCTCTCGCTTTCCTGCTGGGCGCGGCCGTTCCCAGTGCCCTGATCATCGGCGGAGCGATGCTGGTCGGTCTGTTCGCCTACGGCGTGTCACTTGCGCTGTTCATCGTCGGGATGCGGCACATCGGCACGGCGCGGGCGGGCGCGTACTTCTCGGTGGCGCCGTTCTTCGGTGCAGTTCTGGCCGTCGTGCTCGGTGAGCAGGTCACCTGGCCATTGATCGTCGCCGCCGCGCTCATGGCGACCGGGGTCTGGCTGCATCTCACGGAGCGCCATGAACACGAGCACACGCATGATCCGGTGACGCACGACCACTGGCACACGCACGACGAGCATCACCAGCACGCACACGAGGAGGGCGGCCTGGTCGGGGCCGGGACATGGCACCGGCACACGCACGCCCACGAACGGTCGACCCACACGCACGAGCACTATCCGGATGCGCACCACCGGCACCCGCACTGACACGAACTGTCCCGGCCGGCGCGGACACACCGCAGGGAGCGGGTCGGGTGCCGAGGCGATCGACGCGAATGCCCCGCCGCACCGACTTCGTCGGCACGCCAGGGCATCGGAGGGGCTGACGGGAATCGAACCCGCATCATTAGTTTGGAAGACTAAGGCTTTACCACTAAGCTACAGCCCCGAATCCGGCGTATTTCCGCCGGATCATCGTGTTCAGTTGGAGCCAGCGGCACGCCGCGGCATCCGCAAGTGTAGTCGACGGATGACGGTCGTTCTGACACCGTTGCGGTCACGGAGCGTCGCGCGGAGGCGATGCCCGAGTGCGTCGGCTAGACTTCACGGGGCCGAAAAGGCGCACGCACGCGTGCGGACCCGCCCGGGGCGTAGCTCAGCTTGGTAGAGCGCCCGCTTTGGGAGCGGGAGGCCGCAGGTTCAAATCCTGTCGCCCCGACATCACGGCCCTCACAGAATTCCGAACCCAGACCTTCAGCCGCGCGTCCGCGCGCGGTCCGATAGAGGAGAACGAACAGGCATGGTGAACAGCACCGTCGAGAAGCTCAGCCCGACCCGGGTGAAGCTGCACATCACGGTCAGCCCCGATGAGCTGAAGCCCAGCATCGCGCACGCATACGAGCACATCGCTCAGGACGTGCAGATCCCCGGCTTCCGCAAGGGCAAGGTGCCCGCGCCGATCATCGACCAGCGCGTCGGCCGTCTCGCCGTGCTCGAGCACGCCGTGAGCGAAGGCCTCGACGTCTTCTACCGCGAGGCCGTCTCGGCCAACGAGCTGCGCGTCCTCGGTCGCCCCGCTGCCGAGGTCACCGGCTGGCCGAGCGACAAGGACTTCTCGGGCGACCTGCTCGTCGAGGTCGAGGTCGACGTTCGACCCGAGTTCGACCTTCCGGCCCTCGAGGGCACCACGGTCGAGGTCGACGCCATCGAGGTCGACGAAGCCGCGATCGACGAAGAGCTCGACCGCCTGCGCGGCCGCTTCGGCACGCTCGTGACCGTTGACCGTCCCGCCGCAACGGGTGACTTCGTCGAACTCGATCTGGTCGCCTCGATCGACGGCGCTGAGATCGACCGCGCCGAAGGCGTTTCCTACGAGCTGGGCTCGGGCGAGCTGCTCGAAGGCATCGACGAGGCGATCGAGTCGCTCACCGCGGGTGAGGACACCACCTTCCGCTCGAAGCTCGTCGGCGGCGACCACGCGGGCGAAGAGGCCGAGGTCTCGGTGGTCGTCAAGGCTGTCAAGGAGCGCGAGCTGCCCGAAGCCGATGACGATTTCGCGCAGATCGCGAGCGAGTTCGACACCATCGTCGAGCTGCGCGACAGCCTCAAGGATCGTGTCGGTGAGCAGTCTGTGTTCACGCAGGGCTCCGCCGCGCGCGACAAGCTCATCGAGCTGCTCCTCGAGCAGGTCGAGATCCCGGTTCCGCCGCAGCTCATCGAAGACGAGGTGCACAACCACCTCGAGGGCGAAGGCCGTCTCGAGGACGACGTGCACCGCGCCGAGGTCGCCGAGGCGAGCGAGAAGCAGTTCAAGACCCAGATGCTGCTCGACAAGATCGCCGAGTCGGTCGACGTCCAGGTCTCGCAGGACGAGCTCACGCAGTACCTCGTGCAGTCCGCGGCGCAGTACGGCATGGCGCCCCAGGACTTCGTGAACACACTGCAGGAGGGTAACCAGCTGCCCGCCGTCATCGGTGAGGTGGCCCGTAACAAGGCTCTCGCCGTTGCGCTCGGCAAGGTCACCGTCGTCGACACCAACGGCAACACCGTCGACCTGGCCGGCTTCGTCGCCGTCGAGGACGAGGCCGAGGCCGAGGATGAGGTCGTCGAAGAGGCGCAGGAGATCGCGGATGCCGCGGCCGACGCCGACGCGGTGATCGAGGCCGAAGAAGCCGTCGACGAGAAGCCCGCCAAGAAGGCGCCGGCCAAGAAGGCTCCCGCCAAGAAGGCGCCGGCCAAGAAGGCCGCCGCCGACAAGGAGTAGTCGCCCGCTGACGCGACAAGGGGACGGATGCCGTGGCATCCGTCCCCTTTCCGATCGAGGAGGATCGTGATCGACGAATGGGACGCGCACGTCACCGAGGTCTGGGCTGACGAGACGTTGGAGGACGCCGAGCGGATCGAGCGGATCGACGCGCTGGCGGGCAGGCGGCCGGTGGGCGACGCCCGCGCGCTGTTCGAGCGCGCCGGTGCACGCGACGCCGCCGGCCTCGAATCCGACGCCGAGCCGCTGTATCGCGCGGCGCTTGCGGCAGGACTCGATGACCAGCACCGCCCGCAAGCGGTGATCCAGCTCGCGAGCACGGTCCGCAACCTCGGTCGCAGTGCGGAGGCGATCCGGATGCTGCGTGCCGAGCTCGATCGCGACCCGCAGTCGCCGTTGCGCGACGAAGCGACGGCCTTTCTCGCGCTCGCCCTGGCGTCGCACGGCGACTCCAGGGAGGCGGCATCCGTGGCATTGCGTGCACTCGCGCCGCATCTCACCCGGTATGGCCGCTCGGTGCTCTGGTACGCCGACGAGCTGGCCGAGGGCAACGGCTGATCTGCCCAGGGCGAACACGGGCGGGTCGCCCTGGCCGCGCCGGTAGATTCAATGGCACGACCACGGAATCAGGGAGTACAAATGGCCGAACCACTTGTCGCGACGAGCGTCTTCGACAGGCTGCTTAAGGACCGCATCATCTGGCTCGGGTCGGAGGTGCGCGACGAGAACGCGAACGAGATCTGCGCGAAGATCCTTCTCCTCGCCGCCGAGGACTCCGAGAAGGACATCTACCTCTACGTGAACTCTCCCGGCGGTTCGATCACGGCCGGCATGGCGATCTACGACACGATGCAGTTCGTGCCGAACGACATCGTCACCGTCGGCATCGGAATGGCCGCCTCGATGGGTCAACTGCTGCTGACCGCCGGCACCAAGGGCAAGCGGTACATCACGCCGAACGCGCGCGTGCTGCTGCACCAGCCCCACGGTGGCTTCGGCGGAACGTCGAGCGACATCCAGACGCAGGCCCAGCTCATCGTGTCGATGAAGAACCGTCTTGCCGAGATCACGGCCGCTCAGACGGGCAAGACCGTCGAGCAGATCAACGAGGACGGCGACCGGGACCGCTGGTTCACCGCCCAGGAGGCGCTGGAGTACGGCTTCGTCGACCACATCCGCGAGTCCGCAGCCGACGTCATCGGCGGCGGCGGAACCGCGAACTGACGGCCCGAAGGCGAAAGAGAGAGAACCCGGAAATGCAGACCCCCACCTTCGGTCAGAGCGCCCCGCAGGGCATTCAGATGCCCGGCAGCCGCTACATCCTGCCCCAGTTCGAGGAGCGCACGGCCTACGGCTACAAGCGCCAGGACCCGTACAACAAGCTGTTCGAGGACCGCGTCATCTTCCTGGGCGTCCAGGTCGACGACGCCTCGGCCGACGATGTCATGGCGCAGCTGCTCGTGCTCGAGAGCCAGGATCCCGACCGCGACATCATCATGTACATCAACTCGCCGGGCGGATCGTTCACGGCGATGACGGCGATCTACGACACCATGCAGTACGTGTCGCCGCAGATCCAGACCGTCGTGCTCGGGCAGGCCGCTTCCGCGGCTGCCGTGCTCCTCGCGGCCGGGGCCCCCGGCAAGCGCCTTGCGCTTCCCAATGCCCGCATCCTGATCCACCAGCCCGCCGTGGGCGAGTCCGGTCATGGTCAGGCCTCCGACATCGAGATCCAGGCGGCGGAGATCCTCCGCATGCGCACCTGGCTCGAGGAGACGCTCGCGAAGCACTCGAACAAGACGCAGCAAGAGGTCAACAAGGACATCGACCGCGACAAGATCCTGTCCGGGGTGGAGGCACTTTCCTACGGCCTCATCGACCAGGTGCTGACCACGCGCAAGCGCGGTCAGCAGGCGCTGGGCAAGTAGGGCTTCACACCACTCCAGCGGATGATTACGCGCCCCGCCGTCCCGATCCCTTCGGGCGGCGGGGCGCCGTCGTCCGGTGCCGCGCCGTTCTGTCATCGGGATACGGACGGGCATCCACAACCAGCGTCGCAATCCCGCCCGTTGTCGCCGCTAGAGGTTAGGCTCGGAGGACAGTACGGGGGTCCTGCCCCGTCGCGACCAGGAGGCGCCACACATGGCACGCATCGGTGAGAGCGCCGACCTGTTCAAGTGCTCCTTCTGCGGCAAGAGCCAGAAGCAGGTTCAGCAACTGATCGCGGGCCCGGGCGTGTACATCTGCGACGAGTGCGTCGAGCTGTGCAACGAGATCATCGAAGAGCGCATGGCCGAGTCCTCGACCGGTGTCGTCGCCGACTTCGATCTGCCCAAGCCCCGCGAGATCTTCGGCTTCCTCGAGGAGTACGTCGTCGGGCAGCACGCCGCGAAGCGCGCGCTCTCGGTCGCGGTGTACAACCACTACAAGCGCGTGCGGGCCCACGGCACGATCCAATCCGCCGAGCAGCGCGCCGACGAGATCGAGATCGCCAAGAGCAACATCCTGCTGCTCGGCCCGACCGGCTGCGGCAAGACCTACCTCGCCCAGACGCTCGCGAAGCGACTGAACGTCCCGTTCGCCGTCGCAGATGCCACAGCGCTCACCGAGGCGGGCTACGTCGGAGAAGACGTCGAGAACATCCTTCTCAAACTGCTGCAGGCCGCCGACTTCGACACGAAGCGGGCCGAGACCGGCATCATCTACATCGACGAGATCGACAAGATCGCGCGCAAGGCGGAGAACCCGTCGATCACCCGCGACGTGTCGGGCGAAGGCGTGCAGCAGGCTCTGCTGAAGATCCTCGAGGGAACGGTCGCGTCGGTGCCGCCTCAAGGCGGTCGCAAGCACCCGCACCAAGAGTTCATCCAGATCGACACGACGAACGTCCTCTTCATCGTCGCCGGCGCGTTCGCCGGACTCGAAGAGATCATCTCGTCGCGTGTCGGCAAGCACGGCATCGGTTTCGGCGCCCCCCTGCACAACAAGGGCGACGACCTCACCCTGTTCAGCGAGGTTCGTCCCGAAGACCTGCACAAGTTCGGACTCATCCCCGAGTTCATCGGACGCCTGCCCGTCGTCGCATCGGTGTCCCCGCTCGACCAGGAGGCACTCATGGAGATCCTCACCGAGCCGAAGAACGCCCTCGTGAAGCAGTATCAGCGCATGTTCGAACTCGATGGAGCGACGCTGGAATTCGACCGCGAGGCGCTCGAGGCGATCTCCGATCTGGCGGTCGAGCGAAAGACCGGTGCCCGTGGGCTGCGGGCAATCCTCGAAGATGTGCTCGGACCGATCATGTTCGAGATCCCGTCGGCCGACGACGTCGACAAGGTCATCGTGACGCGCGCCGCGGTCGAAGAGGGTGCCCCGCCGACGCTGGTTCTGCGAGAGAAGCGCAAGAGCGCCTGACGCTGCGACACGGCCAGGACGTCAGATTTCGAGGACGGTCTCGCATGGTGCCCGGGATCAGAGATGTCGGCGGTGACCGGTAGCTTCTCCGTGTGAGCCCGACGAGACCTTTCGAACTCCATGTTCCCGACGAAGAGCTGGCCGATCTCGGCTCGCGCCTCGCGCGATTCCGAGCGCTGGCGGACTCACCGCGCCGCCCGCCGTCGGGTATGACGGGCGAGTACCTCAATGCGCTCGTCGACTCGTGACGCACCTTCGACTGGCGCACGCGGGAACACTGGCTCAACGCTCACCCGCAGTTCCTCGCCGAGATCGGCGACACCACGGTGCATTTCGCGCATCTGCGCTCCGCCCGCGCTGACGCCCCGGTCCTGCTCGTCATGCATGGCTGGCCGCACACCTTCGCGCTCCAACTCGACTTCGCCGATCTGCTGCCCGATTTCCATGTCGTGGTGCCGAGCCTTCCCGGCTTCGCATTCTCGACTGCCTACGCTGAAGGCCCGGTCACCGAGGTGCGGCTGGCGGCGACCATGCACGCCCTGATGACGGAGGTCCTCGGCTACGAACGGTACCTCACCTACGGCGAGGACGTCTCGGCGAACGTCAACGACCTCCTCGCGGGTGCCTATCCGGATGCCGTGCTGGGCATCATCGCGACGCACGCGCACTTCCCATCCGTGCGTGAACGTGCAGATCTGGCCGACACCGCCGAGCGCGAGTTCTTCGATCGTCTGGCCGCGGCCGGCGGCCCGGATGGCGCCTACGGGCACGTGCAGGCCACCCGTCCCGATACGCTCGCCGCCGCGCTGAACGACTCTCCCGGCGGTCTGCTGGCGTGGCTGACGGAGAAGCTCGTCGAATGGAGCGACACCCCACCGGGCGATCCGCACGCGGTCGAGCGACGTATCTCGCGCGAGCGGATCCTCACCGAGGCGATGATCTACTGGACCACGCAGAGCATCGGCACCTCGTTCCGCCCGTACTACGAAGGTGCGGATCAGCCTGATGAGATCCCGCCGGTCGAGGTTCCGGCGTCGGTCCACATCCAACGCCATGAAGCCGACTATCCTGAATCGCTCGCGCGCCGCTTCTACCGAGATCTGCGCACGTTCGAGCGCCTCCCGGAAGGCGGGCACTTCGCCGCCGCGGAGGTGCCGGACGCGCTGGCCGCACGGGTGCTTGCTTTCGCCTCGAGCATCGGCGCCCTCTGAGCATCGACCCGACGGGGTCCCGGCCCGACGGAGCATGACGGCTCAGTCCGCGAGGCCCCGGCGTGCGAGAAGATGCCGGATATCGGCATCCTGTCCTCGGAAGTCCCGGTATGCCTGCAGCGGATCCTTGGATCCGCCGACTCCGAGCAGCCGGGTGCGGAACCGCTCGCCGTTCTCGCGTCGCAGGCCGCCGTTCTCGCGGAACCACTCCACGGTGTCGGCGTCGAGGACCTCGCTCCAGATGTAGGAGTAGTAGCCCGCACTGTAGCCACCGGAGAACACATGCGCGAAGTACGTCGATGAATAGCGCGTGGGCACCGCCGGGTTGTCGAGTCCGATCTCGACGAGCGCGGCCGCCTCGAACTCCGCGACATCGAGGCCGGCCGCTGCCTCCTCGGTGCCGAGCGAATGCCAGGCCTGGTCGATCCACGACGCCGCGAGATACTCGCTCGTCGCGAAGCCCTGGTTGAACGCCTCGGATGCGTGGAGCTTCTCCACGACCTCGGCCGGAAGCGGCGCGCCTGTGTCGATGTGACGCGCGTACTCGGCGAGGATCTCGGGCCAGTAGATCCACATCTCATTGACCTGGCTGGGGAATTCGACGAAGTCGCGGAACACGTTCGTCCCGGCGAAATGGGGATAGGTCACCGTGGCGAAGAGACCGTGCAGGGCGTGCCCGAACTCGTGGAAGAGGGTCGTGACTTCGTCGAGCGTGAGCAGGGTGGGCCGGCCGGCAGCAGGCCTGGAGACGTTCAGGTTGTTCACGACGATGGGATCGGTGCCCCGCAGGCGCGACTGGAGCACGATGGAGTTCATCCACGCCCCGCCCCGCTTCGTGTCGCGCGTGTACAGGTCGAGGATGAACAACCCCAGCGCGGATCCGTCCGCGTTGTGGACTTCAAAGACGCGATTGTCGGGGTGATAGCCCACAAGGTCCGAGCGCTCCGTGAACGTGACCCCGTAGAGCTCGGTCGCCGCGCGGAAGACGCCGTCCTGCAGCACGCGCTCCGCTTCGAACCAGGGCCGAAGCGCGCCGCGGTCGAGGTCGTACTCCGCCCCACGCACCTTCTCGGTGTAGAACGCCCAGTCGTGCGCCTCGAGCGGGAAGGGCTCGGATTCGGCGTCGATGATCGCCTGCAGCTTCTCCTGCTCGCGCCTCGCGTTGCGTGCAGCGGGCACCGCGAGCCGGCGAAGCAGGTCGTGCACGGCTTCGGGGGAGCCTGCTGTCTCGTCGGAGGTGATGTACGCGGCGTGCGACTCATAGCCGAGGAGCCCTGCCCGCTCGGCGCGCAGACGCACGATTTCGAGCAGCGTCGCCCGGTTGTCGTTCGCGTTGCCTCGCGAGCCACGGGAACGAGAGGACTCGAGCAGGCGTGCACGCGAGTGGCGGTCGGTGAGACTCGACAGATACGGATGACCCGTGAACAGAGTGAGCGTGACGACCCACTTGCCCTCGAGGCCTCGATCGATGGCCGCCTGGGCCGCGGCGGAGACCTCTCCCTCCGTCAGGCCGTCCAGTTCCGAGGAGTCATCGAAGACCACCGCCAGGTCGTTGGTGTCGGCGAGCAGATTCTTCTCGAACTGCGTCGTGAGGGTCGAGAGGCGTTGGTTGAGCTCGGTCAGACGCGCCTTGTCCTCGTCGTCGAGACCCGCACCGGCGTGCGACATCTCGGTGTAATGACGCGCCACGAGATAGCGCTGTTCGGGGTCGAGACCGAGAGCATCGAGCTGATCGTGAAGGGTCTTGATCCGCCAGTAGAGCTGGCTGTCGAGCTGGATCGAGTCGCGGTGCGCCGACATCCGGGGGGCCAGCTCCTCTTCGATGGCTTGGATCTGGGCGGTCGCGTCGGCGGACGACACCGTGTAGAAGGTGCGTGAGACGTCGCCGAGGAGTCGGCCGCTCTGCTCCAGCGCCACCACCGTGTTCTCGAAGGTCGGCATCGACCGCACCCGGGTGATCGCCGAGATCTCACGGGTGTGCTCCGCGAACGCCTGCTCGAAAGCGGGCAGGTAGTGCTCGGGCTTGATGAGGGCGTATTCGGGAAGGCCGTAGGGAAGCGCGCGGGGGGACAGGAGCGGATTGTCATTCGCCATGGCGACAAGCCTAGTGTCGCGTCAACCAGGTACCGAGATCTGTTTGCAAACGAATCCTTGCAAAGAGTTCTTTGCAGGGCTATTCTGAGAGCATGCCAGGCAACGAGATCGATGAACCGGCGGACGCGCGGGCCCACGAAGGGAAGCGTCACGATCGGGATCGCGTACTCGACTCGGGGGCGTTGCGGGCCCTTGCGCACCCGCTCCGGGTGAAGATCTACGACATCCTCAGCCAATACGGTCCGCAGACAGCCAGCACGCTCGCCGAGCGGCTCGGGGAGTCCAGCGGCTCGACCAGCTATCACCTGCGCGCGCTCGCCAAGCACGACCTCATCCGCGAGGCCGCCGATCGCGGCACCGGCCGTGAGCGGTGGTGGGAGCGGCCCATCGGCGGCGTGTCCTTCGCGAACCCCGATGCCATGACCACTCCGGCCGGCCGTGCCGCCACGCAGGTGGTCATGAACGAGTTCCTGCGAGGCCGCAACGATCAGCTCCTCGACTTCGTCAACCGCGGCATCGGCGGGGAGGACGAGCAATGGCAGGAGGGCACGCTCATCTCCACCGCCACCGCGCACCTGACTCCCCAGCAGAGCAAAGAGCTCTCGCTGAAGATCATGGCCTTGATCGACGAGGCCGTGGATCAGAACCGCAATCAGACCGGCGAGAACGTGCGTCCCGTCACCATCCGGGCCGACCTGTTCCCGCTCCCCGAGCTAGGAGGACAGCCATGACCGCCATCGCGACGCAGTATGTCTCGGCACCGGGCTCCCGCGCCCGTGTCACCCCGTTCGAGCGCACGCTGCTGCGCACCGCCTCGGCCCTCGACGCCTTCGTCGTGACACGTCTCGAACGCCGCACCGGCGCAGTCGGGCGCCAAGCGCTCACGGTGCAGGCAGCCTTCGCGCTGGCCCGCCGCGACGCCGAGGCTCGCGGTGTGATGGGCATGATCCCGCGATGAGCAGCAGGGTCGACGTCACGGACGCGATCGACGCTCGGGCGGCGCGGAAGAAGACTCCGCTCGGCCGCGACTTCGCAAAGCTCTGGACCGCGGCGGCATTCAGCAACCTCGCCGACGGCCTCGGTCGAACCGCCGTGCCGCTCATCGCGACGACGCTCACGCGCGATCCGCTGGCGATCTCGGTCATCGGCGCCCTGGCGTTCCTGCCGTGGCTCATCTTCGGCCTGCCCGCCGGCATGATCGTCGACCGCTTCGATCGACGCGTCATCATGGCAGCGGCGAACACCATCCGGGGCGCGGTGGCACTGTGGCTCGCGATCCTCACGGCGACGGGGACGCTCGAGCTGTGGGCGCTGTTCGTCGGCACGCTGGTCTTCGGACTCGGCGAGACGCTGTTCGACAATGCGACCAATGCCGTCATTCCCGGGGTCGTCACGAGACGGCAGCTCGACCGCGCGAACGGGCGGATGCAGGCGGCCCAGGTCACCATCGACATGTTCGTCGCTCAGCCGATCGCGGGCGTGCTCTTCGCGGTGTCGCTCGCACTGCCGCTGTGGGTCGGGTCGGCGGGCTACGTCATCCCGATCGTGCTCGCGTTGCTGCTGCCGCTGTCTGCCGCGCGCCCACTCCGGCGAGCCGACGAGGCGTCGGACACGGATGCACCGGATGTCGCACCCGGTACGGCCGCGACACCGGTTCCTGTGCCGCAGCCCTCGAGCAGGGTCACCGCGCGCGAGGCGATCTCGTACCTGTGGCACAACCGCTACCTCCGCTCGATGGTGCTGTACACCGCGTTGGTCGGCAGCGCACTCTCGTTCGCGCAGGCCGCCACGATCCTGTACTTCCTCGACGACCTGGGTGTCGCACCCGCCGCGATCGGATTCGTCACTGCCGGGGTCGGCGTGGGCGCCCTCCTCGGGTCACTCGTGGCGTCCCGCCTCGTCGAACGGTTCGGCCGGGGCCCCGTCATGCTCGCCGCGAACATCGGCGCCGCGGTCGGGCTCGGCCTCACCGGGCTCGCCCCCGAGGTCTTCAGCGCAAGCGCCGCGTATGCGCTCGGAGCCTTCTCGATCTCGGTCTGGAACGTCCCCTGGGGCGCCCTGCGTCAGCAGATCGTGCCGCCGCACCTCTTCGGTCGCGTCCTCGGCATCATCCGGATGTTCACGTGGGGCATCTTCCCGATCGCGACGCTTCTCGGCGGCTGGGTGGCGCGCGCCGACCTCCGACTGCCGTTCGTGATCGCCGGCATCCTGATCCTGGTCGCCACGGCGTGCGGCGCGAGGCTCCTGATCGTGGGCACGCGCCGTGCAGGAGCCGAGGCCGGGGTCGACCAGGACTGATGACGGCGGCGAGCATCTGTACGCGCCACGCACCAGGTCTAGGCGAACTCGTCGTCCACGTCGTGGCGGACGACCGGCTCGCCGTCGTCGTCGAGGGTGACGATCACGCCGGTGTCGAGTTCCGCGATCGGCCTGCCCTCGAGCCATGTGAGGGTCCAGCGGGGGCGCGGCTGGCCGAGTCCGTCGTCCGGCACGGCGGCGTCGACATCGCGGATGCCTCGCCCGAGCGCCTCGGGGACGGCCCGGGGCGGCTCATCGCCCGAGGTCCAGCGGGTGCCGAGTTGCATGTCAGGCCTCCTGCTGGGCGAGTTCGATGTCGGTGACCGCGAGGGCATCGGCATCCGCGTACAAGATCTCGGAGATGCGGCCGACGGCCTTGAGGTCGCCTTCCGCGAGCCGAAGCGCCTCGAGGGATGCCGCAGGCCCGGCGATCGTCACGCGGGAGACCGGAGTCTTCTGCGATGCCTTCGCCTCGGTCTTCGCGCGACGGATGCCGATCAGCGCCTCGCCGACGACCGTTAGCACGGCCGGATCGCCCTCGATGCCGAGGGTGTCGGGCCACGCAGCGGTGTGGACAGATCCCTCGTTGAACCACGACCACGACTCCTCGGCCGCGAAAACGAGTACCGGGGCGAACAGACGCAGCAGAGTCGACAGCGCCGTGCGCAGCGCGAGCGCCGCAGAGGCCTGCCCGACGTCGGTCTGGTTGTAGGCGCGCTCCTTCACGAGCTCGAGGTAGTCGTCGCAGAACGTCCAGAAGAATGATTCGGCGATCTCGAGTGCGCGGGCGTGGTCGTACGACTCGATCGCGCGAGTCGCGTCACGCACGACGCCGTCGAGAGTCGTGAGCATGGATGCATCCAGCGCGTGCGTCACCTGCGCGCCTTCGGGCACCGGGAACGACAGCACGAACTTGGCGGCGTTGAGCACCTTGATCGCGAGGCGTCGGCCGATCTTGATCTGCGTGGGGTTCTGCGGATCGAACGCGGCGTCCGTGCCGAGGCGGCTGGATGCGGCCCAATACCGCACCGCATCCGACCCGTGCTGGGCGAGGACATCGGCGGGTGTGACGACGTTGCCCTTCGACTTCGACATCTTCTTGCGGTCGGGGTCGACGATGAAGCCCGAAAGAGCGGCATCCGTCCACGGCGCGCGGTCGTCTTCGAGGACGCTTCGGAGCATCGTCGAGAACAGCCACGTGCGGATGATGTCCTGGCCCTGCGGGCGCAGGTCGAACGGCGCGACGAGGTTCCACAGCTCGGGGTCGCGTTCCCAGCCGCCGGCGAGCTGCGGGGTGAGCGACGAGGTCGCCCAGGTGTCGAAGATGTCGTTCTCTCCGTCGAAGCCGCCCGGAACGCCGCGCTGGTCCTCGGTGTATCCCGCCGGCGCATCGGTGCTCGGGTCGACCGGCAGGAGCGCGGCATCGGGAGTGAGCACGCGGCTGTAGTCCCGCTCGCCGTTCTCGTCGAGCGCGTACCACAGAGGAATGGGCACACCGAAGAACCGCTGGCGCGAGACGAGCCAGTCGCCGGTGAGCCCGCCGACCCAGTTCTCGTAGCGCACCCGCATGAAGTCCGGATGCCACGACATCGCCTTGCCGAAGCCGATGAGCTTGTCACGCAGCGCCTGGTCGCGGGCACCGTTGCGGATGTACCACTGGCGGGTCGACACGATCTCGAGCGGGCGGTCGCCCTTCTCGTAGAACTTCACGACGTGCGTGAACGGTTTGGACACCTCGAGCATGTCGCCGGTCTCGGTCAGCTTCTCGACGATCGCCTTGCGCGCGCTGAACACCGTCTTGCCCGCGAGCTGGTCGACGTACCAGGCGCCGGCGTCGGCGCTGCCGACACCCGCCGGCGCATCGGCGAGGAAACGCCCGTCGATCCCGATCGTCGTGAAGTTGGGAAGGTTCGATCCGTCGGTGCGGCGAAGCTCCCGCCACCACACGATGTCGGTCACATCGCCGAACGTGCACACCATCGCGACGCCCGTGCCCTTGTCGGCCTGGGCGAGGTGGTGGCCGTGCACCTCGATCTCTGTGCCGAAGAAGGGCGTGCGGATCCTGGTGCCGATGAGGTCCTTGTGCGGGCCCTCTGGGTGGGTGACGAGGGCCACGCACGCGGGAAGGAGCTCGGGACGTGTCGTCTCGATGTCGATCGAGCCCGACCCATCGGCGAAGGGGAACGAGAGGCGGTGATAGGCGGCCTGCTGGTCGCGGTCCTCGAGCTCGGCCTGCGCGACCGCCGTGCGGAAGTCGATGTCCCAGAGAGTGGGGGCGAGATCCTGGTAGGCCTCGCCACGCTCGAGGTTGCGCAGGAATGCCAGCTGGCTCGTGCGGATGGTGTCGTCCGAGATCGTGCGATAGGTCTGGGTCCAGTCCACGCTCAGCCCGAGCGAGCGCCACAGCGCCTCGAAGTGCTTCTCGTCCTCGACGGTCAGCCGCTCGCACAACTCGATGAAGTTGCGCCGGCTGACGGGGATCTGGTCGGCGGCACGGCTGGACTTGTTGTCGCCGCCCTCGAAGGGGGGCGTGAATCCGGCGTCGTACGGCAGCGACGGGTCGCACCGCACGCCGTAGTAGTTCTGCACGCGACGCTCGGTCGGAAGGCCGTTGTCGTCCCACCCCATCGGATAGAAGACGGTCTTTCCGCGCATGCGCTCGAAGCGCACCTTCACGTCGGTGTGCGTGTAGCTGAAGACGTGCCCGATGTGCAGGCTTCCCGACGCGGTGGGCGGCGGAGTGTCGACCGAGAAGATGCCCGACTTGCCGACTTCGGCGGCACGAGCACGGTCGAACAGGTACGTGCCCTGCGCGCTCCACGCCTCATCCCACTTGGATTCGAGACCCTCGAGTGCGGGCTTGTCGGGAATGATCGCGTCGGCCATCAGGTCTCCTCGTTCGATATGTGCGGCACTGTGTGAGCGTGCCTGAGTGTGGGATGCCGATCGATTCTACCCGGGGCATCCGCCGTTCCCGACGATCGTGCCGCGTCAGACCGTCGCGGACGCCGTCTCGGGCGCCGAGGCGAGCTCGGGCTCGGCCGGGAGGCGCGAAGCCGACCACGCCGACAGCAGCGTGACGGCCGAGAGCACGGCGAGGACGATGCCGGGGTGCCACCACGCGAAGTCGGTGGCCCCGCCGATCGCGAGCGTGACGATCGGGATGAATCCGCTCACGGTGGCGGCGATGGCGTACGAGATCGACAGCGCGGAGTATCGGAAGTGATCGGGGAACAGATCGTTCATCAGCCCGCCGAGCGCCGCCCACGACATGGTCGGCAGGATCCCGCCGACGATCATCGTCGCCACAAGGATGCCGAAGGTCGCGGACTGCAGGAGGAAGTACATCGGGAACGCGATCAACAGCGTGCCCAGCGCGCCCCACATCACGACGCGTGCCGATCCGATCCGGTTGGCCAATGCACCGAAGAGGGGGATCGTCACCAGCTGCAGCAGGCCGCCGATCGTCGTGGCGACGAGCAGATCCTGGAAGCTGAACCCGAGTTGCGTGACGCCGTAATTGACGGTGTACGTGTTCATCAGCGAGTACGACCCGATGCCGAGCAGCGCCGCACCGATCGCGATGAGGATCGCTGCCGGGCGCGCACGGAACAGCGAGACGAGCGGGACCGCATCGCGGCGCTTCTCCGCGACCACGCCCTCGAAGACGGGCGTCTCGCTGATCGACCAGCGCAGGTACAGCGACACCGCCAGCAGGGGGATCGCGAGGAGGAAGGGGATCCGCCAGCCCCACGCGGCGAGCTCCTCGGCGGGCAGCACGAACGTCATGACGATGAACAGCGTGGCCGACAGGATCGAGCCGACCGGCGAGCCGAGCTGCGGGATCGCCGCGTAGAAGGCGCGCTTGACCGGTCCGGAGTGCTCGGTCGCGATGAGGATCGAACCGCCCCATTCGCCTCCGAGCGAGAGCCCCTGGACGACGCGCAGCAGCACGAGGAGCACGGCTCCGAACCAGCCCGCCTGCGCGTAGGTCGGGAGCAGGCCGATGAGGCCGGTCGCGATGCCCATGATGCCGACCGTCCACAGCAGCGTCGTCCGGCGTCCCAGGCGGTCACCCATGTGGCCGAAGATCACGGCACCGATCGGGCGCACGATGAACGCGACGGCGACGGTCGAGAAGGCCAGCAGCGAGCCGCCGAACTCCCCGAGCGGTTCGAAGAACAGCGGTCCGATGAAGAACGCCGAGAAGTAGGCGAAGACGTAGAAGTCGAAGGACTCCAGAGAGGTGCCCACCATGGATGCCCAGGCGACGCGGCGGGTCGGGGACGAAGTGGACGCAGACATTTCAGGGGAACTCACAGGGCTCAATCTTGGCACGGGTCCATAAACAGCGGATCGCCCAGCCGCATTCCCCATGCGCCACCACGCTAGAATCGATGCAGCAGCGCTGATCCGGCATCACCGGGGAGCTCTCGGAAGAACGGGATGCGAGTCCTCATTAGAACCGAGCGGGGCAGGCCCGTCACAGCCGCAGTGAAAGCGGACGAATTGATCCTGAACGGGGTCGGGCGTCAACGCAGGGTGGTACCGCGGTACGCCTGGTCAGCGATCCAGGCAGTGTCGTCCCGGCAGGAAGCATACGAGCGAGCACCTGCGAGAGATGATGACCTACCCACGCCCCTCCGCCTTCGGGCCCGCGGCCGATACCGCGCCCGCCTCCGTCGTTCCGAGCCCCCGCTTTCCTGAGATCGAGCGTGAGACCCTCTCGTTCTGGGAGGCGGACCAGACCTTCCGGGCATCCATCGATCAGCGCGAAGGTGCCGAGGAGTGGGTCTTCTACGACGGCCCGCCGTTCGCGAACGGCCTGCCGCACTACGGTCACCTCCTCACCGGGTACGCGAAGGATCTGTTCCCGCGCTTCCAGACCATGCGCGGCAAGAAGGTGGACCGCGTCTTCGGCTGGGATACGCACGGCCTGCCGGCCGAGCTCGAGGCGATGAAGCAGCTCGGCATCACGGAGAAGAGCGAGATCGAGGCGATGGGAGTCGCCGCGTTCAACGACAAAGCCCGCGAGTCCGTGCTCGCGTACACCCATGAGTGGGAGGACTACGTCACCCGCCAGGCACGGTGGGTCGACTTCGAACGCGGCTACAAGACGCTCAACCCGTCGTACATGGAGTCCGTGCTCTGGGCGTTCAAGACGCTTCACGACAAGGGGCTCGCGTACGAGGGATACCGCGTACTCCCATACTGCTGGCGCGACGAGACCCCGCTCTCGGCGCACGAGCTTCGCATGGACGACGACGTCTACAAGATGCGACAGGATCCCTCCGTCACCGTCACCTTCCCGCTGACGGGCGCGAAGGCCGAGGCTCTCGGGCTCACCGCGGTGCGGGCTCTCGCCTGGACGACGACCCCGTGGACGCTGCCGACCAACCTCGCGCTCGTCGTCGGTCCCGACATCCGCTACGTCGTCGTCCCGGGCGGCCCGAACGGCGCTGCCGATGTCCACCACGACCCTGCGACGGGTTCGGGCACGGGCGCCGCGCACGACCCGGTCGAGGCGACCTCGCATCGGTACCTGCTCGCCGAAGAGCTTCTCGGCGGCTACGCCAAGGATCTCGGCTACGAGTCCGCCGAGGCCGCCCGCGAGGCGGTCGAGCAGACCGTCCTGGGCTCGCAGCTGCAGGACGTCACCTACGATCGGCTCTTCGACTACTACGCGGATGCCGCGACCTGGGACACGGCGTCGGCATGGCGCATCCTCGTCGACGACTACGTCACGACGGCCGACGGCACCGGCATCGTCCATCAGGCCCCGGCCTACGGTGAGGACGACCAGCGGGTGACCGAGGCCGCCGGCATCCCGCTCATCATGAGCCTCGACGACGGCGGACGCTTCCTGCCGCAGGTCACCGAGGTGGCCGGCGAGCTGTGGATGGACGCGAACACGCCCCTCGTGCGCATCCTCCGCCAGAACGGCCGCCTGCTGCGTCTCGCGAGCTACGAGCACTCGTACCCGCACTGCTGGCGCTGCCGCAACCCGCTGATCTACCGGGCGGTATCGAGCTGGTTCGTTCGCGTCACCGACATCAAAGACCGCCTGCTCGAGAACAACGAGCAGATCACCTGGGTTCCGGAGAACGTCAAGCACGGCCAGTTCGGCAAGTGGCTCGAGGGCGCGCGCGACTGGTCCATCAGCCGCAACCGCTACTGGGGCTCACCGATCCCGGTGTGGAAGAGCGATGACCCGGAGTATCCGCGCATCGACGTGTACGGCTCCTTCGAAGAACTCGAACGCGATTTCGGCCGACTGCCGGTCAACGCGTCGGGCGACGTCGACCTGCACCGGCCGTTCATCGACGACCTCACCCGGCCGAATCCCGACGACCCGACAGGCCGGAGCACCATGCGCCGGATCGAGGACGTGTTCGACGTGTGGTTCGACTCCGGGTCGATGCCCTACGCGCAGGTGCACTACCCGTTCGAGAACCACGAGTGGTTCGACGCGCACTCCCCGGCCGATTTCATCGTCGAGTACATCGGACAGACCCGTGGCTGGTTCTACGTCATGCACGTGCTGTCGACCGCTCTGTTCGATCGTCCCGCGTTCACGGGCGTGTCGTGCCACGGCATCGTGCTGGGCAGCGACGGGCAGAAGATGTCGAAGTCGCTGCAGAACTACCCCGACGTGAGCGAGGTGTTCGACCGCGACGGGTCGGATGCGATGCGCTGGTTCCTGATGTCGAGCTCGGTGCTGCGCGGCGGGAACCTCGTCGTCACCGAGGAGGGCATCCGCGCGGGAGTCCGCGACTTCCTGCTCCCGCTGTGGAGCACCTGGTACTTCTTCTCCACGTACGCGAACGCGGCGGGAGGCGAGGGCTATCAGGCGTCGTGGCGCACGGATTCGACGAATGTCCTCGACCGCTACATCCTGGCACTCACGGGCGACCTCGTCCGCGAGGTCGCGACCGATCTCGACGCACTCGACTCGACGCTCGCCGCGGCGAAGCTCCGCGACTTCGCCGAGGCTCTGACCAACTGGTACATCCGACGCTCGCGCGACCGGTTCTGGGTGGGTGTGAGCGAAACCGACCCGAGCACCGAGGCGTTCGACACGCTTTACACGGTGCTCGAGACGCTCACCCGCGTCGCAGCCCCGCTCATCCCGCTCGTCTCCGAGAAGGTGTGGCGCGGCCTCACCGGCGGACGCAGCGTCCACCTGCAGGACTGGCCCGATGCCGACGCGTTCCCGGCGGCGGATGACATCCGCGCGGCGATGGACGCCGTCCGCGAGGTGTCGAGCGTCGCGAACGCGCTCCGCAAGCGCGAGGGCAAGCGCGTACGACTCCCGCTGCCGAAACTCACGGTGGCGCTGACCGGTGCCGGTGCGCTCGCCCAGTTCGACGGCATTCTGCGCGACGAGTTGAACGTCAAGCAGGTCGAGCTCGTCGAGCTCGTAGATGACGTCGCCCAGCGGTACGGCATCAGCAGGCGCCTCACCGTCAATGCGCGTGCCGCCGGTCCGCGGCTGGGCAAGCAGGTCCAGCACGTGATCGCGGGTGCGCGGGCGGGTGTCTGGGAGGAGCGCGACGGGGTGGTCGTCGTCGACGGTGTCGCTCTGCAAGACGGCGAATACGAGCTCACGCTCGAGGCGGGCGGCGTCGAGGAGGGCACAGCGATCGCATTGCTCGGCTCGGCCGAGACCCGCGGCGGCTTCGTCCTGCTCGATACCAACACGACGGTCGAACTCGAGGCGGAGGGTCTCGCGCGCGACATCATCCGCGCCGTTCAGGACACGCGCAAGGCGGCGGGCTTCGACGTGAGCGACCGCATCCGGCTGAATCTGCTGTTCGAGGATGCAAGCGATGGCGACGCGGTCGCGTCGGCATTCCGCGATGCCGACGTCGCAGGGGAGACACTGGCGGTCCAGTACACGGTCCGCACGCCGCTGGCCGAACTGCTCGCGGGTGCCGGCAGCGAGAACGGGACGGCGGACTACGAGGCGGTGATCGCCGGGAATACCTACGCGAACCGCGGCGACTTCACCGTCGCGGTGACGAAGGTCGAGGCATCCGTATGAGCGATCGCGATCGCACGCGCGCAGATTCGGTCTACGCGGCATTGCTCGAGCGTCAGGGCGAGCGGTGGGTGCAGCCTCGCGTCGAGCGCACCCGGCGTGTGCTCGAACTGCTCGACGACCCGCAGCGCACCTATCGCGTCGTGCACGTGACAGGTACCAACGGCAAGACCTCGACGAGCCGCATCATCGAGAGCCTCGTGCGCGCGCACGGACTGCGCACGGGACTGTTCACCAGCCCGCATCTGGAGCGCTTCACCGAACGGATCATGGTCGACGGCGCGCCTATCGGCGACGCGGCCATCGCCGACGCGTGGGACGAGATCGCCCCGTTCGTCGACCTCGTGGATGCCGAGCTCGCGGCGGCAGGAGACGCGCCGCTCACTTTCTTCGAGCTGCTGACGGTGCTCGCCTTCGTCGCGTTCGCCGACGCCCCGATCGATGTCCTCGTCCTCGAGGTCGGGATGGGCGGATCGTGGGACTCCACCAACACGGCGGACGGCGACGTCGCGGTGTTCGCCCCGGTCGCGCTCGACCATGCCGATCGACTGGGCGCCACCGTCGCCGAGATCGCCGCCGTCAAGGCCGGGATCATCAAGGACGGCGCCGCCGTGGTCTCGGCGCGACAGGATGCCGATGTCGAGGCAGTGCTGAAGGATGCCGCGGCCGCGCATGGCGCGACGATCGCGTTCGAGGGCGACGGTTTCGCCCTGGCCGAGCATCGTCTCGCTGTCGGCGGCCAGCAGATCACCGTGCGCGGCCTGGCGGGGGTGTACGCGGAGGAATACCTGCCCCTCTATGGTGCGCATCAGGGCTTCAACGCGGCGCTGGCCATTGCTGCGGTCGAGTCCCTCGTCGGCGGCGCACAGCAGTCGATCACGGGAGACATCCTGGCCGAAGGGCTGGGCACCGTCACGTCGCCCGGCCGGCTGCAGCTCGTCGGCGCGGCCCCCACTGTGGTCGTGGACGCGGCGCACAACCCGCACGGCGCGCGCGCCCTCGCGGCGGCGCTGGGGGAGTCGTTCGACTTCGACGAGTGGGGTGTCGTCCTGGGCGTGCTGTCCGACAAGGATGCCGCAGGCATCGTCGACGAGCTTGCGCCGGTCGCCGCCTGCGTCTTCGCGACGGCGCCGGAGTCCGAGCGTGCCGCCGATGCCGACACGGTCGCAGACCTCGCCGAGGCGCGCGGACTCGCCGTGACCGTTCACCGTGACCTCGCGGAAGCCGCGGAGGCGGCCAGGCAATGGGCCGCGGCATCCGATCGTCGGGCCGTGGTGATCGCAGGTTCCGTGCTGCTGGCCGGCGAGGCCCTCGCTCTCGCGGCGGCTGACGACTGGAAGGGCGGGTGGAGCGAGTGAGCGACCAGTCGCCGCCGTCCGAATCGACACCGCCGCGGGTCCGCCGTCGGCGGGGCGCCGCCGAGTCGCTCGGGAGCATCGTCCTCGGCTTCGAATCCGCTATCGCCTTCCTCGGCGGGCTCACGATCTACGGCCTCGAGGCGCTGCCCGAGCCGATCGCGCCGTGGTGGGGAATCGTCGCCGGATCCGTCGTCGCCCTTCTCATGATCGTGACGGCGCGGCTTCTGCGTTACCCGTGGGGCATCGCCCTGGGCTGGGTGCTGCAGGTCGTCGTCGCCCTCGGAGCATTCCTCGTGCCCGCGCTCGCGATCGTGGCCGTCATTTTCGGCGGCATGTACGGGTATGCGACGATCAAGGGAGCAGCTCTCGACCGTCGCAACGCCGAGCGTGCCGCGAACCACACCGACACTGTCTGAATCAGCGAACGGAGCCCCATGCCCACCGAAGAGACCCTCGTCCTGGTCAAGCCCGATGGCGTCGCCCGCGGTCTGACGGGCGCGATCCTGGCCCGCATCGAGGCCAAGGGCTACGCGCTCGTCGACATCCGCCTGGTCGAGCCCGACCGTGAGACCCTCGAGCGGCACTACGCCGAGCACGAGGGCAAGCCCTTCTACGAGCCGCTGCTCGAGTTCATGCTGTCCGGGCCTTCGGTCGCGATCCGCCTCGCCGGCAACCGTGTCATCGAGGGCTTCCGCTCGCTCGCCGGCACCACCGACCCTACGACGGCCGCTCCCGGAACGATCCGCGGCGACTTCGGTCGCGATTGGGGCCTGAAGGTGCAGCAGAACCTCGTCCACGGCTCCGACAGCCCCGAGTCCGCAGCCCGCGAGCTCGGAATCTGGTTCGTCTGACTCGTTGCCGTCCGAACGGCCCGGATGCCCCGCGAGGAGGCTCCGGGCCGTTCGTGTCGGCAGCGTCGTGAGAAATGCGAGGACGAGCGCTCAGCCGAAGAGCGTCTTCCAGATATTGGGGATCGCATCGAGCTCGAGTTGTGCGAGGAGGATCACGACGGCGTAGCTGAGGATCGCCGCGAGCGGCACCCACGCCATCGCGGCATCGGCGGCGCGGCGGACACCCGGCGGCACGGGCACGACGCCGGAGCGCAGCAGATGAACCGAGACGGCGTAGAAGGTGGGGATCGTCACCGCCCACGTGACCATGCACCAGGGGCAGAGAGTGTGCAGATCGTAGAGGCTCTGGCCGATCAGCCACACGACGAAGCCGAACGCGAACGCGAAGCCCGCCCAGAAGCACCACCAGAACCACCGGGCGAACCGGGCGCCCGCGAGGATCGCCACGCCCACGACGATGGGCGCGACCCAGCCCGTGAGACCGAGGACGGGGTTCGGAAAACCGAACACGCTGCCCTGCCATGAGTCGAGGTTCGCGCTGCACTGCACCAGGACGCTGAAGTCGCACGACGCGCCGGTGCCGGGATTCTCGAGCGCGTGGAACTTCTCGAGGGTGAGTTGGAAAGCCGCCCACCAGCCGATGACGCCCGCGATCACCAGCCACACGGCGAGGGCGGTCGGTCTGGTGTGCGTCTGCGGCGCGGGCATGCCTCGGATTATGACATCGAGGACTGGGCGGATGCCGCATCCCGCCGCCGTGCAAAAGCAGCCCGCGCGCCGTGAATGGGCAATCCAGTGACGGAAGTGCGATACTGGTGTCTGATGATTCGCGGCCGCGCCGCGACACCCATCACCGAAGACTTCAGGGCGACGGACGCCCTTGGCAGTAGGAACATCCGCCGAGAGCAGGAATTCCACTGCAGACCGAGTGAGTTCGCGGCACCGCAGGTGCGGCGCCGCACGAGATTTCGCCGGGTGGCGCGCGGTGCCGCCCCGCAGGGAGTGCGCCAGTGATGGCAGATGGCAACAACACAGAATTCGATCCTCAGACCGAGCCGGACGCGCAGCTAGCGCAGAGTGAGACTCCTCCGGCGGAGTCAGCGGATACGGAGATCCACGACACGATCGAGTCGGTGGCTGTCGTGGAGGGCGACGAGCCCGCCGCGGCACCGGCGGAGGACGACCCGGCTCCGGTCGAGAATGCTCCGTCCTCCACCGAGGATGAGTCGGCGACGGCAGACGACGCTTCGGCCCCCGCCGAAGATGTGGCGCCTGCCGAGGTTCCAGCCGACGAGACCGCATCGACCGAGGAGCCTTCCGCACCGAAGGATCTCACCGCGGTCGGACTGGGGCTTCTCCCCGAGGTCTTCGTCTCGGCGGTGTCGACGCAGCTCATGTTCTACGCGCCGGAGTTCGTTCCGCTGCCGCCACGTCCCGGACGCGAGCGCACCCGCGAGGCCGAGCCCGACGTCGAGATCGATGCGGACGCCCCGGCGTCCGGTACGTCGCGCCGGCGAAACCGGCGCCGCGGGGGAGAGGCGAGGGACGAGGCATCCGCCCCTGCCGAGCCCCAGCAGCCCCGCAAGCGCGCCGTCGAACTGATCACCGAGCCTCAGCGAATCAAGGGTTCGACCCGTCTCGAGGCCAAGAAGCAGCGCCGCCGGGACGGACGCGAGGCGGGTCGCCGCCGCGCCGTGGTCACCGAGGCCGAGTTCCTTGCGCGCCGTGAGTCCGTCGACCGCGTGATGATCGTTCGCTCCAAGAACGGGCGCATCCAGATCGCCGTCCTCGAAGACAACGTGCTCGTCGAGCACTACGTCGCCCGAAATCAGGACGCGTCGCTCATCGGCAACGTGTACCTCGGCCGCGTTCAGAACGTGCTGCCCAGCATGGAGGCGGCGTTCGTCGACATCGGGCGGGGCCGTAACGCGGTGCTGTACTCCGGCGAGGTCGACTGGGATGCGGTCGAGACGGGCAACCAGCCACGCCGCATCGAGCTCGCCCTCAAGAGCGGCGACCGTGTGCTGGTGCAGGTCACGAAAGACCCCGTGGGCCACAAGGGCGCCCGTCTGACGAGCCAGATCTCGCTGCCGGGCCGGTACCTCGTCTACGTTCCCGCCGGCTCGATGAACGGCATCTCGCGCAAGCTTCCCGACACCGAGCGCGCGCGCCTGAAGAAGATCCTCAAGGAGGTGCTGCCGGAGTCGTCGGGCGTGATCGTGCGCACCGCCGCCGAGGGCGCCACCGAGGATCAGCTGACGCGCGACGTGCAGCGCCTCACCAACCAGTGGGAGCACATCAGCAAGCAGATCGAGTCGATCCAGGCGCCGGCCCTCCTTCATTCCGAGCCCGATCTGCTCGTCAAGATCGTGCGCGACGTGTTCAATGAGGACTTCTCCCGGATGCTCATCCAGGGCGAAGAGGCGCACCAGACGATCACCAAGTACCTGGAGTCGGTCGCACCCGATCTGCTCGAGCGCATCGAGCGCCACGAGGGCGATCACGATCCGTTCGACGAGTTCCGCGTGACGGAGCAGATCGAGAAGGCGCTGGATCGCAAGGTCTGGCTGCCGTCCGGCGGCTCGCTCGTGATCGACCGCACCGAGGCGATGACGGTCGTCGACGTCAACACCGGCAAGTTCGTCGGCTCGGGCGGCAACCTCGAGGAGACGGTCACCAAGAACAACCTCGAGGCGGCCGAAGAGATCGTCCGGCAGCTTCGACTGCGCGACATCGGCGGCATCATCGTCGTGGACTTCATCGACATGGTGCTCGAGTCCAATCGCGACCTCGTTCTGCGCAGGCTCGTCGAGTGCCTGAGCCGTGACCGGACCAAGCACCAGGTCGCCGAGGTCACTTCGCTCGGGCTGGTGCAGATGACCCGCAAGAAGCTCGGCCTCGGTCTGCTCGAGACGTTCAGCGAGCCGTGCGAGGTCTGCGCGGGTCGCGGAGTGATCGTGCACCATGACCCCGTCGTCAAGCACCGTGTTCCGAACGCCGGCGCACAGCCTGCGGGCCGGCGTCCGCGCGGGAATGCCCCCGCCGCGGGCGGCTCGAACGGGACCCATGTGATCACCGAGGGTGCCAAGTCGGCTCTCGCGCAGATCGCCGCCTCGACGATCCACCACCCCGACGATGAGGCGCCTGCCGAGTCCGCGGTGCCCGTCGTCGCTGCTCCGCCCGTCGAGCGTGTCAAGAAGCCGCGCAAGAAGCGCCCCGACAGCGCCTCGAAAGCCCCCAAGACCGAGACCGACATGCTGCTCGACTCGGTGCTCAGCGCCCTGCCCGAGCCCAAGGCGCCCGGTCAGGGTCGTGCGCGCCGTCGTGTGACGACGGCCGCACTCACCGGCACCCCGGTCGCTCACGCGCCTCTCGAGGACTGAGCAGGACGCCAAGCGGGCCGATCCGTCGGCGTCGGGGGCTCTCAGAGCTCCCGACGCTGCCGGGCCGTCACCCGCAGTCCCGAACCGATCAGTCTGCGGACGAGTTCGTGTCCACTGACGTGATGTGCGCCCGCCGCCACCAGCCTCGCGTGCGCTTCATCGGGCACGTCGTAGTGATCGCGATCGAAACCGCGCCGTGGAATCCCGTTCGCCGCGGCGAAGGCGTGGAGCTCTTCGAGGCTCGAATCGCTCACCAGATGAGCCCACAGCCGACCGTGCGCGGGCCAGCGCGGATCGTCGATCAAGATCGTCACGTGCAGATCCTAATCACGGAATCGGGCGACACGGCAGAGCTTGCTTTTGCGGCTGGTCCCGCCATCCGGTAAAGTAGTCCTTTGGTGCGTCACGTTTCGCAGTCCTCACTGCGTTCCTCGACGAGATCGGCCCTGTCCAACCCAGGTTTCGGGCACGATCAGTCGCTTCCGCACCACGACTTCCTCTTCTCGCAAGAGCAGAGTCTCGCAAAGGCAACCGGAGCCGTGCGCTCCATCCAGAAGAAACAGGTGTGAAGTGGTTTACGCAGTTGTGCGCGCCGGCGGCCGGCAGGAAAAGGTCGAGGTCGGCACGATCGTCGTCCTCGATCGCCAGTCCGCGAAGATCGGCGACAGTATCGAGCTCCCCGCGGTGCTCCTGGTCGACGGCGACGCCGTCACCACCGACGCGGACAAGCTCGCGAAGGTGTCCGTCACCGCCGAGGTCGTCGGCGAAGAGCGCGGACCCAAGATCGTGATCCAGAAGTTCAAGAACAAGACCGGCTACAAGAAGCGCCAGGGCCACCGTCAGGACCTCACGCGCGTCAAGGTCACCGGCATCAAGTAAAGCCACAGGAGACGCAGAGATGGCACATAAAAAGGGCGCAAGCTCCACCCGTAACGGTCGTGACTCCAACGCTCAGCGCCTTGGCGTGAAGCGCTTCGGGGGTCAGAAGGTCCTCGCCGGCGAGATCATCGTCCGCCAGCGCGGCACCCACTTCCACCCCGGCGCCAACGTCGGCCGTGGCGGCGACGACACGCTGTTCGCCCTCGAGGCAGGCGCGGTCGAGTTCGGTCAGAAGGGCGGCCGCAAGGTCGTCAACATCGTGGCAGCCGGACAGTAGTCCTCGCGCTCACGCAGATTTCCAGGAAGGGGCGGGCTTCGGCCCGCCCCTTCCCTTTACCTGGGGATGACCCAGACCTGAGGGGGACCGCATGGTCACGTTCGTCGATCGCGTCACGCTGCACCTACGTGCCGGAAACGGCGGCAACGGCTGCGTCTCCGTCAAGCGCGAGAAGTTCAAGCCGCTGGCCGGGCCCGACGGGGGCAATGGCGGCGACGGGGGCGATGTCGTGCTGGTCGCCGACCCTCAGGTCACCACGCTGCTCTCCTACCACCACTCGCCCCACCGCACCGCGAGCAACGGCGGCTTCGGCATGGGCGATCACCGCTCGGGTGCCGCCGGCGAAGTGACGGAGCTGCCGATCCCGGTGGGCACTCTCGTCAAGGATGTCGACGGCACACCCCTGGTCGACATGATCGAGCCGGGCATGCGCTTCATCGTCGCTCCCGGCGGTCAGGGCGGGCTCGGCAACGCCGCCCTGTCCAACCCCAAGCGCAAGGCACCGGGATTCGCCCTGCTCGGCGTCCCCGGCTGGCAGGGCGATGTCGTCCTCGAGCTGAAGACCGTCGCCGACGTCGCCCTGGTCGGCTTCCCGTCCGCGGGCAAGTCGAGCCTCATCGCCGCGATCTCGGCGGCGCGTCCGAAGATCGCCGATTACCCTTTCACGACCCTTCATCCCAACCTCGGGGTGGTTCAAGCCGGCGATGTCCGCTACACCGTCGCCGACGTTCCGGGGCTCATCGAGGGTGCGAGCGAGGGCAAGGGCCTGGGGCTGGAGTTCCTGCGTCACGTCGAGCGCTGCACCGCACTGGTCCACGTGCTCGACTGCGCCACCCTCGAGCCCGGCCGCGACCCGCTGTCGGACCTCGACGTGATCCTGGCGGAGCTTGCCGCCTACCCTGTGCCCGAGGGGCAGATCCCGCTGCTGGAGCGCCCCCAGCTCGTCGCGCTGAACAAGGTCGACGTTCCGGAGGCGAAAGATCTCGCAGACCTCGTGCGCCCCGAGCTCGAGGCGCGCGGCTATCGGGTGTTCGATATCTCGACCGTGAGCCACGCCGGCCTGCGCCAGCTGACGTTCGCGCTCGGCGAGATCGTCACGGCGCACCGCATCGAGCAGGCGAAGACGCCGCCTCCCGAGCGGATCGTGATCCGCCCGAGGGGCTCGGTCAAGGAGTTCATCGTGCGTGTCGAAGGCGGCACGTACGGGAACGTCTACCGGATCATCGGCGAGAAGCCCGAGCGCTGGGTGCAGCAGACCGACTTCCAGAACGAGGAGGCAGTGGGCTATCTGGCCGACCGCCTCGAGAAGCTCGGGGTCGAAACCTCGCTCTATCGCGCCGGCGCTACGCCGGGTGCGACTGTCGTGATCGGCGAGGGCGACGGCATCGTCTTCGACTGGCAGCCGACCATGACCTCCATGGCCGAGCTCATGACCGCTCCCCGTGGCACCGACCCGCGACTGTTCGAGAACAACCGGCGCACGACGTCCGAGCGGCGCGAGCGCTATCACGACCGGATGGACGCCAAGGCCGACGCCCGCGCCGAGCTCGAGGCGGAGCGCATCGCCGAGAAGAGCGGGGACGAGGGGTCCGAGTGAGCGCGCGCGAGCGCGCCGACATCCCTACCGCTCGCCGGGTGGTGGTGAAGGTCGGCTCTTCGTCGATCAGTGGCGACAACGCCCACAAGATCGCCCCTATCGTCGATGCCCTGGCCGCTGCGCACGCGCGCGGCACAGAGGTCGTGCTGGTGTCCTCGGGCGCGATCGCCACCGGCATGCCGTACCTGCTCCTGGATGAGCGGCCGAGCGATCTCGCAACGCAGCAGGCGGCGGCGGCGGTCGGCCAGAACGTGCTGATCTACCGCTATCAAGAGGCGCTGCGGACGTTCCGCATCGTGGCCGGTCAGGTGCTCCTGACCGCCGGCGACCTCGAGAACCCCACGCACCGCTCGAATGCCCGGCGCGCCATGGAGCGCCTGCTGGGGCTGCGCATCCTCCCGATCGTGAACGAGAACGACACCGTCGCGACCCACGAGATCCGCTTCGGCGACAACGACCGCCTGGCGGCGATGGTCGCACAGCTCATCGGCGCTGATGCGCTGGTGCTGCTGAGCGATATCGAGTGCCTGTACACGCGCCCGCCGGACGAGCCGGGAGCCCTGCCGATCCCGCACGTGACGTACGGCGACGACCTCCACGGGTTCTCGTTCGGCTCCGTCGTCGTCAACAGCGTCGGCACCGGGGGAGCGGCGACCAAGGTCTCGGCCGCACGGCTGGCCGCGGCATCCGGCATCGGCGTGCTCGTCACGAGCGCCGATCTGGTCGATGCCGCGTTGTCCGGCGCCGAGATCGGCACCTGGTTCCAGCCGAACCCCGAGCCGTCCGCACCGGCGGCGACCGGCCCGGTGCGCACCATGGTCGATAAACTGGGCGGATGACCACCATCGCCACGACGGCACGCGAGCGGATGCTGCTGGCCAAGGATGCATCGCGCAGCATCGGCCTGCTCGACGACGCCACCAAGCGTGAGGCCCTCCTCGCGATCGCGGACGCGATCGCGGCCGGCCAGGCGGAGATCGTCGATGCGAACGGCGAAGACCTCGCACGGGGGCGCGAGAGCGGCCTGTCCGAGGCGCTCCAGGACCGCCTGCGGCTGGACGCACCGCGCGTCGCCGCGCTGGCGGCCGCCGTCCGTGACATCGCCGAGCTGCCCGATCCGGTCGGCCGCGTCCTCGACGAGCGCACGCTCGCGAACGGCGTCACGCTCACCAAGGTCGCGGTGCCGTTCGGCGTGGTCGGCTCGATCTACGAGGCTCGCCCCAATGTGACCGTCGACATCGCGGCGCTGGCGCTGCGCTCTGGCAACGCGGTGGTGCTGCGCGGCGGATCCGCCGCCGCACGCACGAACGCGGCGCTCGTGAGCGCGATGCGGGGCGCCCTCGCCGACCGAGGACTCGATCCCGAAGCCATCCAGACCATCGACGACTTCGGTCGCGACGGCGCCCGAGAGCTGATGCACGCTCGCGGTGTGGTCGATGTCCTCGTGCCTCGCGGCAGTGCCCAGCTGATCGAGACGGTCGTCACCGAATCCTCCGTGCCCGTCATCGAGACCGGCGCCGGTATCGTGCACATCGTGCTCGATGAGAGCGCGCCGCTGGAGTGGGCCCGCGACATCGTCGTGAACGCCAAGACCCAGCGCCCGAGCGTGTGCAACGCGGTCGAGACGGTCCTCGTGCTCCGCGGCGCCGCGCAGCGCCTCGTCCCCCCGGTGGTGGCCGCGCTCCAGGCGAGCGGGGTGACCGTGCACGGCGATGATTCGGTCCTCGGGCTGGCCGACGGCGTGACCGCCGCGACCGACGAGGACTGGTCCACCGAGTACCTCAGCCTCGACATCGCGATGCGGGTCGTCGACGACCTCGATGTCGCCCTCGATCACATCCGGCGCTACTCCACCCACCACACCGAGTCGATCATCACGCAAGATTCCGCCAACGAGGCACGCTTCCTGGCCGAGGTCGATTCGGCCGTGGTGATGGCGAACACATCGACGCGGTTCACTGACGGCGGCGAGTTCGGCTTCGGCGCCGAGGTGGGAATCTCCACGCAGAAGCTGCACGCACGCGGGCCGATGGGCCTCGCCGAACTCACCAGTACCAAGTGGCTGGCGCGCGGCGCCGGACAAGTGCGCGCGTGACGGCATAAACTGAACCAGTCCTGCGCCCACTGAGGCGAACCCGAACGGAGCCCGAATGACATTCGCCACGATCATCGCCCTCGCCGCCGAAGAATCCGAGCACCACGGAAGCGTCGCGCTCGAGACGGTCGGCTTCGGCATCATCGCGATCCTGGTCTTCGGCGCACTCGCGCTCGTGACGCTCTCGTACCGCAATGTCGCGAATCGCCACGCGCACAAGGCCGAGGCCTACGCGAAGGCCCACGCCAACGATGTCCAGCGAGCGGGGCACGGCCACTAGGCCGACTGCATGTCGGTGACGAGCACCTCGAGGATCGGGGTCATGGGTGGGACATTCGATCCCATCCATCATGGTCATCTCGTCGCCGCCAGCGAGGTGGCGCAATGGTTCGACCTCGATGAGGTCGTGTTCGTTCCCACGGGCGAGCCGTGGCAGAAGGACGACGCCTCACTGAGCGAGCATCGGTATCTGATGACGGTGATCGCGACGGCATCCAATCCTCGATTCACCGTCAGTCGCGTCGATATCGACCGTTCCGGACCGACGTACACGATCGATACTCTCCGCGATCTGAAGACCCAGCGCCCGGACTCGGAGCTGTTCTTCATCACCGGCGCCGACGCAATAGCGCAAATTCTCAGTTGGAGGGACCATGATGAGTTGTGGGACCTCGCCCACTTCGTCGCAGTGTCTCGCCCGGGACACGTGTTGAACACGGACGGCCTGCCCAGCGACGACGTCAGTCAGCTCGAGATCCCCGCCCTCTCCATCTCGTCGACGGACTGCCGTGATCGGGTTCAGCGAGGGCATCCCGTGTGGTACCTCGTTCCCGACGGGGTCGTTCAATACATTGCGAAGCATCATCTCTACCGGAGCAAGGAATGAGTACATCCGAGCAGCCGGAATCGCCGCCCCTGACACGCAAGCAGCTGCGCGATATCCGCAACACGGGGTCCAATCCCGTCATCATCCAGAACGCCGACGCACCCGCGGCCGACATCACGGCTCCCTCTGAGCCCGTGGCACCGGCGGCGCCCGTATCGGCGCTTCCCATCGCCTCCGCACCGCTCCCGCGGCCCTCGGAGCCCACCGTCGTCTCGCCGCCGCCCGCCGCGGATTCCACAGTGGACCTGGGCGTCTCGCCCCTGACGCGCCGTCAGGCACGCCAGCAGGAGCGGATCCGCACGGCTTCCGTGCCGGTGATCACTCCCGAGGTGATCGCCGCCCACGGCGGCGCCACGCCCGCGTTCGCGTTCCCGTCAGAGACGTCCGCGCCGACGGCGGACCCGGACGCAGGCGAGCCCGGCTCGCCGGGCTCCGAGGACCAGGTCACGACCGACGCCGATATGCAGGAGCTCTTCGGTCCTCCCGCTACGGCAACCGAGTCCGAGGTGTCCGAGGCGTCCGCGTTGCCGTGGGTGGTGGGCGCCGCCGCGTCCGTCGGGTCGGCGGAATCCTCGCCGTCCGGACCCGGTCGCGCCGCGATCGATTCGCCCGAGGCGGACGACCCGTGGTCATTCCCGGCCGAACCCGAGGCCGAGGCATCGGCAGACGAGGCGGACGACCAGGCCAAGGCCGTGGTCAATCCGATGTTCGGCGCCGGCCTGCTCGCAGGCGAATCCCCGGCTCCGGTGTCCGCAGCGCCGGAAATGCCCGCGTCGTTCGACCAGCTCCTCGCTCGGTCGACAGGGGCGATCTCGCTCCAGAACACTCTGATCGTCTCGCAGGCGCCCGAGATCGCGCCGCTCGTGGCTCCGGTCACGGCGACAGGCGAAGTGCTCGTGACAGGTACGTTCAATCTTCCCGAGGGGCTCGGATCGACCGGGCACGCCAAAGGCACCACAGATGGCAAGGAGATCGACGCGACGCTCGTCGACGGCGAACTGCCGTCGCACTCGTCGCCGACGCCGATCGCCGCCAGCGCTGCGGTGAGCACAGTGAAGACACCGGGTGAGGTCATCAGGCCCCCGGTGCCCGAAAAGGGCAGCCGCCTGATGATGACGCTCGCGATCACGGCGGGCGCATTGGCGCTCGCCCTGGTCGGAGTGCTCATCCTGGCGTTCGTGACAGGAGTATTTTGATGACGGCAACAGCCCAAGCCCATGACATGGTCCAGATCGCCGCGGCCGCCGCGGACTCGAAGGGCGGTGAGGATCTCGTCGCGCTCGACGTCTCGGGTCCGCTCCCGCTCATCGACGTCTTCCTGCTCGTGACCGGGCGCAGCGAGCGCAACGTCGCTGCGATCGCCGACGAGATCGAAGACAAGCTCCTGGAGGCGGGCCACAAGCGTCTGCGACGAGAGGGACGCAGCGAGTCGCGCTGGGTACTGCTGGACTTCGGCGACCTCGTCGTGCACGTGTTCCACGAAGAGGAGCGCGTCTACTACGGACTCGAGCGGCTGTGGAAGGACTGCCCGACGGTGCCGATCGAACTGCCGGCGAGAACCGCTGTGGAGGACTGAGCCGGTTCGGAGCACCGTCTCGAATGTTGTAAGCTTGACGAGTTGCCCCGAGAGATCGGGGCCACGGTCAAGGGCCTGTGGCGCAGCTGGTAGCGCACCTGCATGGCATGCAGGGGGTCAGGGGTTCGAGTCCCCTCAGGTCCACCCGATTCGTAGCGCCCCTCACTTGTGAGGGGCGCTACGTCGTTTCACCCGCTCGTCTCTGCGGTGCTGCCGCACCCCGCGTCGCGACGCAACCCCATTGCGTGTGCGAGGCCGGTGGGGGATGGTGAACTCCATGACCGCCGTGACTCCGTTCCTCTGGTTCGACGACTCCGCGGAAGAAGCCGTCGCCTTCTACACCGAGCTCGTGCCCGATTCGGAGATCCTCTCGATGAGCCGGTACCCCGATGAGGTGCCGGGCATGGGCGGCAAGGTCATGCACGTCCACTTCCGACTCGCAGGCCGGGACTACTTCGGGATGGATGCCGGTCCGCAGTTCCCGTTCACCGAGGCGGTGTCGCTGTATGTCGCGTGCGCTGATCAGGCCGAGGTCGACCGCTACTGGAACGCACTGATCGCGGGCGGCGGACAGGAGCAGCCCTGCGGCTGGCTCAAGGATCGCTGGGGTCTGTCGTGGCAGATCATTCCCGACCGGCTGATCGAGTTGATCCGTCACCCCGATCCCGACATCGCGCACCGGTCGGTGCAGGCGATGCTCGGTATGAGTCGCATCGACATCGCCGCACTCGAGGCGGCTGCCGAAGGCCCGTGAGCCGCCCTTCCGGGGCGGCGGCGATCGGATGCCTTCTGCTGACGCTGGTCACGGGATCCGGATGCTCCGCGTCTCCGTCGCCGGTACCGACGACGCGGGCGCCGACGATCGCACCTGTGCCGACGGCGACGATCGCCGAGAGCGAGTGGTGGCGCCCGACCGACGCGATCTCCAGCCTCGCGTCCGGACTGGACTCACCGTGGTCGGTCGTGCCTCTGCCCGATGGCGGGGCCCTCATCTCGCAGCGTGATGACGGCGCCATCCTGGAGCTGACGGTCGAAAGCACGTTGCGTACCGTCGGCCTGGTCGAGGGGGTCGTGTCCGGCGGAGAGTCCGGACTCCACGGGCTCGCGCTGCTCACGGATGACGGCGGCACGCTGCTGTACGCCTACTTCGGCGCGCGCTCCGACAACCGCGTCGAGAGGATGCCGCTGCTCGGTGAACCCGGGTCGTTCCATCTGGGTGCAGCGGAGGTCGTGATCGACGGCATCCCGCGCGCCGGCACCCACAACGGCGGGCGAATCGCGTTCGGTCCGGACGGGTACCTCTACGTGACCACGGGCGATGCTCAGCAGCGTGACGCGGCTCAGGACGTCGATGCTCTCGGCGGGAAGATTCTCCGCATCACGGCCGACGGCGAGGCTGCGCCGGGCAATCCCTGGGCGAACGCGGCGTGGTCGATCGGTCACCGCAACGTGCAGGGGATCGCCTGGACGAGCGACGGCACGATGTGGGCGAGCGAGTTCGGTCAGAACGCCTGGGATGAACTGAACCGCATCGAACCCGGTGCCAACTACGGCTGGCCCGAAGTCGAGGGTGTTGCAGGCCGTGACGATTTCATCGATCCCGTCGCGGCATGGCCCACGAGCGAAGCGAGTCCCAGCGGCATCGCCGCGCGAGGCGGCACGCTGTTCGTCGCGGGACTTCGAGGTGAGCGCCTCTGGCTGGCCGACATCCGCGACGGGGTGTTGGCGGATGATCCCGTGGCCGCTTTGCAGGGTGCACAGGGGCGCCTGCGCGACGTCGTCGTGGCAGCGGACGGATCGCTCTGGATTCTCATGAACAACACCGACGGCCGCGGGAGCCCTCGACCCGACGATGATGTTCTCCTGCGTGTCGAACTGGCGCCGGCACACTGACCGTGCAAACGACCGGCGCGGCGTCGCAGACGGAGCGGGAGCGCCGCGGTGGGGGAGCGCTACGGTGAGAGCGTGAGCTCCCAGCCCCGTTGTCCGCATTGCCGCCACTTCGTCTACCTGGACACGATGGCGTGCCCCAACTGCGAGGCCGACCTCGGGTACCACATGCCCACACGTGAGTTCCAGGGGCTCCGAAACGGCCAGTGCGTGGTGGACGGCGAGACCTGGTACACCTGCTCGAATCGCGAGTGGGCCTGCAACTGGCTGGTCTGGGAAGGCGCGCCGGCGGGACGATGCTTCTCATGCCGGCTCACGCGCCGGCGACCGGCATCCAACGACACGGTCGCGCTGGAGAAGCTCGCCAAGGTCGAGGAAGCCAAGCGGCGGCTGCTCCTGCAGCTTGCGGACCTCGGTCTGCCGATCGTGGGGTGGGACACGCAAGAGGGCGGGCTCGGGTTCGACCTCGTCTCCAGCCTCTCGGACGGCAAGCCGGTGCTGATCGGTCACGCGAACGGCATCATCACGATCGATCTCGCCGAGAGCCTCGATGACCGTCGCGAAGCGTTGCGGGTGCGATTGGGCGAGCCGTACCGCACGATTCTCGGGCACCTGCGCCACGAGGTCGGTCACTACTTCCAGAATGTGCTCCTTCCCGACGATGCGGCGTGGGACCGCTGTCGTGAACTCTTCGGCGATGAGCGCGCGAGCTACCGCGATGCACTCAGTCACCACTACAAGTTCGGTGCGCCGGCGGGGTGGCACGATCAGTACATCTCGGAATACGCGACGATGCATCCCTGGGAGGACTTCGCGGAGACGTTCGCCCACTATCTGCACATCACCGGGACCCTGCAGACGGCCGCCGTGATCGGCATCCATCTCGATGCCGGAGTGAGCAATCTGCGAGACACGGATGTCGTGCCGCTCGACTCGTACGAACGGGAGCCCATCCAGCGGCTCCTCACCGACTGGGAGTGGATGTCGCGCGGCTTCAACCGGATCAACCGGGCGATGGGATTCGGCGATCTCTACCCGTTCACGATCGTCGCACCGGTGCAGCGGAAGCTCGCCTTCCTGCACGACATCGTGACGCGTGCGCCTCTCACTCCCGCCGAGCAGTACGCGCTTGCCACGTCCCGCGAAACGGAACGAGCATGACCGCCTTCTCGCGCGGTCAGCGCGTCATCGGATCCGCAACGCACTATGTGGAGAACCAACCCCGTTGGCGCGTCGATGTCGACGAGTACGGGCTGAACGCACCTCTCGCCGCAGCAGTCAGCGGCTTCGGCGCGGAATGGGCAGACCCCGAACTCCGCGAGGCGGGCGCCCTCGTCGGGTCGGCCGGATTCCAGCGCGACGCGTATCTCGCGAACGTGCACACCCCGATCGCCCACGCGCACGATCGCTGGGGATTCCGACTCGACGAGGTCGAGTACGACCCGTCGTATCACCGTGTGATCGGCGAAGCCGTCGCGCGCGGTGCGCACACCTCGGCCTGGGCCGACCCGCGCCCAGGAGCGCATGTCGCGCGCGCGGCGACCTTCATGCTCTTCGCGCAGGTCGAGCCCGGTCACGCCTGCCCCGTGTCGATGACACACGCCGCGGTCGCCTCGATCGAAGGGTCGCCGTGGGTGGCCGACGAGTGGCTGCCCCGCGCGTACTCACGCGAGTACGAGCCCCGCCTGCTGCCGAACGAGACGAAGAGCAGTGCCCTCATCGGCATGGCGATGACCGAGAAGCAGGGCGGCTCGGACGTGCGCGCGGGCACCACGACCGGCGAGTCGATGGGCGGTCACGCGTACCAGATCACCGGCCACAAATGGTTCTGCTCGGCGCCGATGTCGGACGCCTTCCTCGTCCTCGCGCACACGACGCGAGGCAACGTCGACGAGGGACTCTCGTGCCTCTTCGTGCCGCGGATGCTCCCTCACGGCATGCGCAACGTGTTTCGCATCCAACGGCTGAAGGACAAGCTCGGCAACCGGTCGAACGCCTCGGCGGAGGTCGAGTTCGACGGCACGGTGGGCTTCGTGCTCGGCGAGCCGGGTCGGGGCGTGCGCACGATCCTCGAGATGGTTCAACGCACGCGCCTGGATTGCGTGCTCGGCACCGCGGCGGGGATGCGCCAGTCGCTGGCTGAGGCTCTGTGGCACACACGCGGGAGAGAGGCCTTCGGCGCGCTTCTCGTGGACCAACCTGCGATGACAGCCGTGCTGGCCGATCTGGCACTCGAGTACGAGGCCGCGATGCTGAGCGGTCTCCGGCTGGCGCAGCTCTTCGAAGCCGGGGCAACCGACCGCGACGTCGCTCTTCGCCGGCTCGCGACGCCCGTATCGAAGTACTGGGTCTGCAAGCGCGGGCCGCAGCACGCATACGAGGCGCTGGAATGCCTCGGCGGCAACGGCTACACCGAATCGTTCCCGCTGGCTCGCCGCTACCGCGAGCAGCCCGTCATGGCGATCTGGGAGGGTTCGGGGAACGTGATCGCGCTCGATGTGCTGCGTGCCCTCACACGCGATTCGGAGTCGGGCGAGGCGTTCGCCGATGAGCTCGGCTCGACGTCCGGAGCGTCGACCGTGCTGGATGCCCATGTGGACCGCACACTCGCCCTTCTGTCCAGGCTCACTCATGAGGATGCGACCGAAGCGCAGACGCAGGCACGACGGCTCAGCGAAGACCTCGCGCTGGCGTTCCAGGCATCCCTCATGCTGCGACACGCGCCCTCGCGAGACGCGGAAGCCTTCATTGCGGCCCGCCTCGGTGACGACCGTGGCGCGCAGTACGGCGTGCTCCCCTCTGGGACGGATGCCGCCGCGATCGTCGCTCGCCACTGAGGCATCCGCGAGGCCGCCCACCTGGGCCGGCGCCAGGCTCGCGCATAGGCTGGTGCGGTGAGAACCCCGCAGCGCGCCGGCGCCGTCGCCGCTCTGCTCGTGGTGGTCTGCGCGGCGCTCGTGCCCCCGGCGATGGCGGCAGAGATCGACGTGCCTATGGCCTCCTCCGGAACGGTATCGGTGATCGCGGCGGACGAGGCAGGGGCAGTGGCCGAGGCGAAGGCCGCCGTATCCGCGATGTCGCTGCGAGAGCAGGCGGCGAGCGTCGTGATGGGGCACATCCCGACGACCGATGAGGCAGCGCTGCGCGCGTACATGCAGGAGTCGGGCATCGGCGGCTTCATCCTCATGGGTGCGAACGTTCCCGGCGATGAGGACGCGCTCCGCGCCGTCACATCGGCCCTCACCGTCAACGCCGCGTTTCCGCCTCTGCTCGCGATCGACCAGGAGGGCGGTGACGTGTCACGCCTGCCGTGGGACGGATTCCCCTCCGCGCGCACACTCAAAGACGAGCCGGCATCCGCGGCCGAATCCGCATTCGCCGGGCGTGGGGCGCTCGTGCGCCGCGCCGGGGTAGGCGTCAACTTCGGCATCGTCGCCGACGTGACCTCCGACCCGTCGTCTTTCATCTACCGACGCGCGCTGGGGACCGGTCCCGAGTCGTCGGCCGAGCGTGTCGTCGCCGCCGTGCAGGGCGAGCGACCCTACGCGTTGTCGACACTCAAGCATTTCCCGGGGCACGGTGCTGCTCCGGGCGATTCTCACGCGGGCATCCCCTCGTCAGGTATGTCGTACGACCAGTGGCGCGCCACTGACGGCATCCCGTTCGAGGGGGCGATCGAAGCGGATGCTCCGCTGCTCATGTTCGGCCACCTGGCCTACACCGCGATCGATGAGACTCCCGCGAGCCTGTCGGCAGAATGGCACCGGATCGCGCGCGAAGATCTCGGGTTCGAGGGCGTTGTCGTGACCGACGACCTCGGAATGCTGCAGAGCTCGGGCAGGCCCGAGTACGCCGACCCGGTGGCGAATGCGGTGGCTGCTCTCGTCGCCGGAAACGACCTGGTGCTCACGGTGGTGTTCTCGACGCCGGAGACCGCCTCGCGCACCGTCGACGGAATCATCGCGGCGGTCGAGTCGGGCGCGCTGCCGTCCGAGCGCCTGCGCGAAGCCTCGGAGCGCGTCACCCTGCTGCGATTGAGCATTGCGGCAGAGGGGCGCGGCCTCCTGCCGTGCGCCGAATGCGCACCAGCGGAGTGAGTCAGCCCGCGATCACTCCGAGCAGCCGTGCGCGGATGTGCTGGGCGCGCTCGGCGAATCCGCGCTGAGCCCGCACGTAAGCCGCCTTGCCGTCCGGCGTCTCCACCGTGATCGCCTCGTAACCCCACCCGCTCAGATCGTACGGCGAGGCCCGCATGTCGATCACCCGGATGTCGCGCGCGAGTTCGAACGCGTCGAGCAGCAGATCACCGGGGACGAGCGGCCCGAGCTTGACGGACCACTTGTAGAGGTCCATGCCGGCATGAAGACAGCCCGGCTGTTCGAGTTCGGGCTGCCGCTCGCGCGTCGGAACGTCGCGGTTCAGGGGCACGGCGTCTTCGGTGAAGAAGCGGAACGCATCGAAGTGGGTGCACCGCAGCTCGTGGGTCTCGACGACCTCATCGGTGGCCTCCTGCCCGAGCCGCAGGGGGACCGGGTGCCGATGCTCGCGCTGCCGGTAGAGCATCGCCCACTCGTGCAGTCCGAAGCATCCGAATCCCGCCGCGCGTCCGGCGGTGGCGCGCAGGATTCTGCCGATGCCCTCCACGAGGAGGCTGCGCTCCGCGCGGTACCCGGCGCCGTCCACCGTCACATCGTCCGCTGCCGCACCGGGAACGTACCACCGCCAGCCGGCGCGCGCGGTGGCTGCGGCATCCGCCAGTTCCACGCCCTCACCAGGATGCCAGCGCCGCAATACCGAGGGCTTGTACGAGTAGTAGGTGAAGAGGAAGTCCTCGACCGGATGCGACTCCTGACGCGATGACCGCTCGCGGTGCCCGCGCGTCAGGGAGTCGGCGCGTGCCTCATGCGCCGCCTCGTCGGCACGCCACTGCGCGGCGCCTCGGACCACCGGTGCGGTGCGCACACGTGGGAGGGCGGGGGCGGGGGCGGGAGTCACCGTATGAGGATACGCGGCAGCACCTGCGCAGGGGTCAGTCGGCGGCCGGCTCGATGAGCTCGGGGGAGTTGTTGCGGACGTTCCCCACAGCCGTCGATACGACATGCTCGTCGAGCGTCGCCGCCAGGGCGGGCGCAGCGTCGATGGCCGCGTCGAGCACATCACCCACGTTGTCGGTGGTCGGATCGAGCCACGCGTCGGCGTAATCCGCATCGAGGAACAACGGCATGCGATCGTGGATCGAGCCGAGATGACCGATCGAATCGCGCGTGAGAATCGTGAAGCTGAGGAGCCACCGCTCCGGATCGTCGTCGGCCTTGCTCTTGTCGCGCCACCACTCGTACAGGCCCGCGAAGAAGAGGGGCTCGCCGCCGGCCGGATGGATGTAGTGCGGCGTCTTGACGCCGTCGACCGTGGCCCATTCGTAGTACCCGGATGCCGGGACCACCGCCCGCCGCTTCTCGAGGGCGGTACGGAACATCGGCTTCTCTTCGAGCTCTTCGGCCCGGGCATTGAAGGCGCGCGCGCCGATCTTGGGATCCTTCGCCCAGCCGGGAACGAGGCCCCACCGCGCGACCTCCAGTCGGCGCGTGGGGGGCTCGGTCTTCGCCGAGTCCATCACGATGGCCACACGATCGGTGGGAGCCACATTGTAGGACGGGGCAGGAAGATCATCGCCCTCGACGTCGACGCGGAGCACGCCGACGAGATCGGATCCGGCACTTGCCACGACGAAGCGTCCGCACATGCGGCCAGCCTACGCGCGACGTCCGACGTCAGCGTTCGACGACGCCGACGTCCTGCAGCCGCTCGAGCAGGCCCGCGCCGTCCGCCTCGCTCACCCACGGAACTCCGGCCGCGACATGATCGTTGACCGCCGTACGACCACCGGCGAGCACCGCCTCGGCCGGGGACAGACGCCGGATCGCGACACCCACCACGTTCTCGGGATGCTCACCGGCGAACGTCGTGTAGATCTGGTCGTCGTGCTGCCCGTCGTCGCCGATGAGCAGCCATCGCACGTGCGGGAACTCGTCGGCGAGCCGGCGGAGGTTCGACAGCTTGTGCACCTTGCCGCTGCGGAACCAGCGGTCATGAGTGGGGCCCCAGTCGGTGAGCAGCAGTGCACCGGGCGGGAACAGATGGCGGCGGAGGAAGCGCATGAGCGTGGGCGCGATGTTCCATGCCCCCGTCGAAAGGTAGACGAGCGGTGCGCCGGGATGCTCTCGGACGACGCGCTCCATGAGCACCGCCATGCCCGGCACGGGCTGGCGCGCATGCTCATCGACGACGAACGAGTTCCACGCAGCGAGCAGGGGACGCGGCAGCGCGGTCACCATCACGGTGTCGTCGACATCCGACACGACCCCGAAGCGCACATCCGGGCCGACCACGAAGGCCCGGGTCTCGACGGGCTCGCCGTCCTCGACCGCCATCGTGACGGTCTGCCACCCGGGCTCCAGGCGTGCAGGGAGCCGTACGTCGATGACGCCGCCGCGGTCGGCGACGACCTCGTGCTCCACCCCCGCGATCGTGACGGTGACCTGGGCGTATCCGATCGGGACGGCGACGAAACTGCGCCAGCCTCGGACGCTGGCATATTCGCCGGATTCGGTGCGCTTGACGGGCGGCACGATCATGACCCGACCCAGCACCCGCACCCAGTCCGGTCCCGCGTAGCCGGGAAACGGCGTGATCGTGGGCTTCTGGCCGCGGCTTCGCGCTCTGCGCTCTCGCCATGAGTGGAACCGATACTCGAGTCTCGCCAGCCACAGCACCTTGGCGCGCGTCGGCGCGACGGTGGTCTCGGGCATCCCCTCAGTCTTCCATGTCCACCGCGGCACCACTGTCCGCCGCATCGCCGGGCTCGTCGTGCTCGAGGTGCTTGCGCTCGGCACGCTCGATGACCTTCTTGCTCACGAACACGAGCACGAGGAACGCCACGATGATCGCGACGAAGATGTACCCGGCGTAGTGGAGCTGGTCGGCGAGTTCTCGGTATGTTCCAGCGGCGACGGCCGCCACCGAGATGTACAGCGTGGACCAGATGACGCACGCCGGGACCGTCCAGGCCAGGAATCGGCGATACGGGTACCCGCTCATACCCACGGTGAGGGGGACGAGGGAATGCAGCACCGGCAGGAAGCGGGAGATGAAGATCGCAGGGCCGCCCCGGCGGCGCAGATATCGCTCGGAGCGCTCCCAGTTCTCTTCGCCGATGCGGCGGCCGAGCTTCGAGTGCTGGATCCGCGGTCCGAGGAACCTTCCCAGCCAGAAGCCGATGCTCTCGCCGATCAGGGCCCCGATCACGACGGCGATGCCGAGCAGTACGCCCTCCCACACGGAACCCACCGCGGTGCCGGCCACGATAACGATCGTGTCGCCCGGGACGACGAGCCCGATGAGCACGCTCGTCTCGAGCATGATGGCCACGCCGGCCAGAAGAGTCCTGACGACGGGATCGACGCTCTGAACGGCGTCGAGCAGCCACGTGAGGAACTCGTTCACGCCACGAGCCTAGAGGTCGGCGCGCCGTCTAGCCTGGGAACATGTCGCCGCCCCTCGTCGCCGCGTCCTGCGCGCGCTGGGCGGACCCGGCTTCCGTGTTCTTCGGCGGCTGGGATCGCGAGACGGACGTGTTCTGGCTGGATGCCGGACCCGACGCGGACAGCGGATGGAGCTGGATCGGAACCGGCGCGCCCGACGATCCCGACCGTGTGCGCTCCGTCGCCTGCACCCGGACGCGCGACGTCGCCGACGACCGCCCGTCGACCGACGCCGGAGCGTTTCGAGGGGGGTGGATCGGCTGGATCGGGTACGACGACGCCGCCGGGCGGGCGGGTGCGCCCGCTGCCCGCGACGAGGACGGTGTCCCTCGGGAACTCTGGCTGCGCGTCGAGCGGCTGCTGGCGTTCGATCACGCCTCCCGCAGGGTCTGGGCGTTCGGCGCACCAGCCGAGATCGACGGACTGCTCGCCGTGGTGGCGACCGCCGAGAACGTGCACCCGCCGTCGCTGCCCGCGATCGACCTCCGTGCGATCGCGCGCGATCGCGAGGAGCCCGACGCGTACGCCGCGCTCATCGAGCGGTGCCGCGACGCGATCCGCGAGGGAGACGCCTACCAGCTCTGCCTGACGACGCGGTTCGCGGTCGACGCGACCATCGATCCCGTCGAGGCGTACCGCCGTCTGCGCGACACGACCCCCGCGCATCACGGCGGGTTCGTCCGTTCCGGCGAGGTCGCTCTGGTGAGCGCGAGCCCCGAGCGCTTCCTCGAGATCGCCGACGATGCGACGACCGGCGAACGCGCCGTTCGCACCCGTCCCATCAAGGGCACGCGCCCGCGCGGCGCGGACGCCGTCTCGGATGCCGAGTTGGAGGCCGAGCTGCGCGCGAGCGAGAAGGAGCAGGCCGAGAACGTCATGATCGTCGACCTCATGCGCAACGATCTGTCGCGAGTATGCCTGCCGGGCACCGTCACCGTCGACCGCCTTCTCGAAGTCGAGTCGTACCCGGCCGTGCATCAGCTCGTGAGCACGGTGTCGGGCATGCTCCGCCCGGGAACGACGGTCGGTGAGCTGCTGGACGCCACCTTCCCCGCCGGCAGCATGACCGGTGCCCCGAAGCTTTCGGCGATGTCGATCCTGCACTCACTGGAACGAGCGCCTCGCGGCCTCTTCGCCGGCTGCTTCGGCTGGGTGGGCGACGACGGCGCGCTCGACCTCGCGATGGTGATCCGGTCGATCGTCGTGCATCCGACGGGCGCCTACGTCGGAGCGGGCGGCGGCATCACCTGGCGATCGGATGCCGCGGCCGAGGTCGCGGAGGTCGGCATCAAGGCGCGCGGACCGCTCGCCGCACTCGGCGCCGCGCTCCCGCCCGGCTGGTGACGGCGCTGGTCCGCTAATCTGGACGTTGCGCTGTGCGCGCCACCCGGCATCCAGGATTGGTACTTCCCACGTGAGTCAGACGCTTCCCCCCGACACCGCCGTGCCCGCCGAAGGCGGCTACGACGCCTTCGCGATCCAGGAGAAGTGGCAGGCGCGCTGGGCCGAGGCCGACCCGTTCCGCGCCGGCGGGGACGATGACACCCGTCCGCGCAAGTACGTGCTCGGCATGTTCCCGTACCCGTCCGGCGACCTCCACATGGGTCACGCCGAGAACTACGCCTATGTCGATGTCGTGGCTCGTTTCTGGCGCCATCGCGGCTACAACGTGCTCAATCCGATCGGCTGGGACTCCTTCGGGCTGCCGGCCGAGAACGCGGCGATCCAGCGCGGGGCAGATCCCCGCGAGTGGACCTACGCCAACATCGAGCAGCACAAGAAGAGCTTCCGCGAATACGGCTCGTCCTACGACTGGTCGCGCATCCTCCACACGAGCGACCCGGAGTACTACCGCTGGAACCAGTGGCTGTTCCAGCTTCTCTACGAGCGTGGCCTCGCGTATCGCAAGGAGAGCCCGGTCAACTGGTGCCCGAACGACCAGACGGTGCTCGCGAACGAGCAGGTCGTCGACGGGCATTGCGAGCGCTGCGGCGCAGAAGTCGTGAAGAAGAAGCTCACGCAGTGGTACTTCAAGATCACCGACTACGCCGACCGCCTGCTCGACGATCTGAACCAGCTCGAGGGGTTCTGGCCGCAGAAGGTCATCCGGATGCAGCGCAACTGGATCGGCCGCTCCATCGGGGCCGACATCGACTTCGAGATCGAGGGGCGCGAGGGGCGCGTCACGGTCTTCTCGACGCGTCCCGACACGTTGCACGGCGCGACCTTCATGGTCGTAGCCCCCGACAGCGATCTCGCCTCGGAACTCGCCGCGGGATCGTCGGCAGAGGTGCGCCTGCGCTTCCAGGACTATCTCGAGAACGTGCAGCGCGAGACCGACATCGAGCGCCAGAGCTCGGACCGGCCGAAGACCGGCGTGTTCCTCGACCGGTTCGCGATCAACCCCGTCAACGGCGAGCGGCTTCCCATCTGGGCCGCCGACTATGTGCTGGCCGACTACGGTCACGGTGCCGTCATGGCCGTACCCGCCCATGACCAGCGCGACCTCGACTTCGCGCGCGCGTTCGACCTGCCGGTCAGAGTGGTGGTCGACACGACGGCTCCGATCACGGGCGCGCTGCCCGTGATCGAACTCGACGATGAGGGTGTGCCGATCGATCCGGGCGCCGATCAGGACTCGCTCGACACGATCGACCCCGCGAAGACCGGCATCGCGCTCACCGGCGATGGCCGCATGATCAACTCCGGCTCGCTCGACGGGCTGTCCAAGCGCAACGCCATCGCCCGGATCATCGACCAGCTCCGAGCGGCCGGCACCGGCCGGGCGGCCAAGTCGTATCGCCTGCGCGATTGGCTGATCTCGCGCCAGCGCTTCTGGGGGACCCCGATCCCGATGATCCACACGGCGGACGGACGGATCGTGCCCGTTCCGGAGGATCAGCTCCCGCTGACGCTTCCCGACGTCAAGGGCCTCGACCTCACGCCGAAGGGCACCTCGCCCCTCGGCGGCGCAGCAGACTGGATGGCCACCGTCGATCCCGAGACCGGCGAGCCGGCTCTGCGTGATGCCGACACGATGGACACCTTCGTCGACAGCTCGTGGTACTTCCTCCGCTTCCTCGCGGCCGAGGACCCCACGCAGGCGTTCCCCTCGCGGGAGGCCGACAAGTGGGCGCCCGTCGATTCCTATATCGGCGGCGTCGAGCACGCGATCCTCCACCTGCTGTATGCGCGGTTCATCACCAAGGTCCTCTTCGACGAGGGACTGATCGGCTTCACCGAGCCCTTCTCGAGCCTCATCAACCAGGGCATGGTGCTGCTCGGCGGCTCGAAGATGTCCAAGAGCAAGGGCAATCTGGTCGAGTTCGCCTCGAGCATGATCGACCCGGGCGCAGACGCCGTGCGCACCGCGATCGTGTTCGCCGGTCCGGTCGAGGACGACATCAACTGGGAGGATGTCTCGACGACGGGTGCCCAGAAGTTCCTCGCGCGCGCATGGCGCGTCGCGAAGGACGTCGCGAGCGAGCCCGACGTCATCTGGGCAGAGGGTGACGTCGCCCTTCGCCGCGTGACCCACCGCCTGCTCGCGGATGCGCCCGGGCTCATCGAGCAGAACAAGTTCAACGTCGTCGTCGCGCGCCTCATGGAGCTGGTCAACGCCACTCGCAAGACCATCGACAGCGGCGCCGGTCCCGCCGATCCCGCCGTTCGCGAAGCCGCTGAGGCGACCGCGATGATCATCGACCTGTTCGCGCCTCACACCGCGGAAGAGCTCTGGGAGATCCTCGGATATGACGGATTCGTGGGTCTTGTCCCGTGGCGGAGCGCGGATTCGACCCTTCTCGTCGAAGAGACGGTGACCTCGGTCGTCCAGATCGACGGCAAGGTGCGCGCGACACTCACGGTGCCCGCACGCATCGATGCCGCTCAGCTCGAGAAGCTCGCACGCGAAGACGAACGCATCGTCCGCTCGCTCGCCGGACGCGAGATCACGCGCGCGGTGGTGCGGCCTCCCAAGGTCGTGAGCTTCAGCACGCACTGAGGCTGCCCGCTCGCCCGCGTGCAGGCGAGGTTCCTCCACCGGCTCTCTTCCGGCGGGGCGCTCCACAGCTGCGCCGGAAGAGCGCCCGCACGCCACCGCGGCCACCTAGCGTCAAGACGTGACAGCTGCTGACGACCCCCCGGGCGTCGCACGGCGACGGCTCGGCGTGGGCGCCATCGTGGTGGTCGTCATCGCAGCGCTCGCGATCACGGTAGGCATCGGGATCTTGCGCGGCGCCACGGCCCCCGTCGACTCGGTCGTGTTCGACGAGGACGGCGTCAGCACCCCATCGGCGACGACCGAGCTGTACGTGCACGTGTCGGGTGCCGTCGCCGCACCGGGGCTGTATGTGCTCCCGGCCGGGTCCAGGGTCGTGGATGCCGTCGCCGCCGCCGGCGGATTCGCGGAAGGCGCCGACGACGCCGCAGTCAACCTTGCGCGAGGCCTCGACGACGGCGAGCAGCTGCACGTGCCGTCGACGGGCGGGCCCGCCGAGCTGTCGGGCCCGGCCATCGACGACAGCGGAGGTCTCGTCGACCTCAACACGGCCGACACGACCCGGCTCGAGACGCTGCCCCGCATCGGCCCGGCCATGGCCGAGCGCATCATCGCCTGGCGCGACGAGAACGGGCGCTTCACGAGTGTCGAAGATCTGCTGGCCGTCCCCGGCATCGGCGACAAGATGCTCGAGGGCCTGCGCGACCTCGTCACGGTATGAACGCATCGCGTGAGGCGACGCTCCGGCTCGTCCCGGTGGCTGCGGCGACGTGGGCAACCGCCGCCGCCGCGATCCTCTTACCGGCTGCAGCTGCGGGCCTGGCCCTGGTCCTCTGGGCGACGGCGCTCACCACCGCAGCGATCGTCGTGTGGCGCATCCGCCGGTCCCCACGGCCACGTCGCGCACCGACGGCGCGTCGTAGGGAGCCTCTCACCGCGTGCCCGCAACCGGCGGTCGATCGCCTGGCCCGACTACTCGTGATCCTCGTCCTGGCGGTGGCGGCCTCGGCCGCTGCGGCGACGCACGTCGCGCTCGCTCAACCGGCGCGCTCGGTCGCCAGATCGCTCGCGCTCGAGGGCGGGCGAGCGATCGAGGTACGGGCCGAGGTGGTGGGCAAGGTGGAGCGGCGGGCCGACGGAGCGCTGGCGTTCGACGCTGTGGCGACACGACTCACGACCGGTGTTCACTCGACCGACACGCGGGTGGAGGTCGTCGTGAGGGTCGAGCCGGGCGAGGTGGCCGGCACCGAGCAGCTCGACGTCGGAGCCCGGGTCGTCGCACGCGGCACTGCGCAGCCGGGGCGCGCGGGGGAGCGCGCGGTGATCGTGCTGTCGGCATCCCGCGGCGTCGACGTGCTCCGCGGGCCGACGGGGATCGCCGCCGCGACAGCGGGGCTCCGGCAGGGCCTCGTCGATGCGGTCGAGGGTCTTCCGGGCGTCGGTGCGGGGCTCGTTCCGGGTCTGGCGGTCGGCGACACCTCGGCGGTGACGCCCGCGCTGGATGCCGCCATGAAGGAGTCCTCGCTGTCGCACCTGACTGCGGTGTCGGGCGCGAACTGCGCGCTGGTCGTCGGGATCGCGTTCGCCGTCGCCGCTGCGATCGGCGCGCCACGAGGAGTGCGCGTCGGCGCGGGTCTCGCCGTCCTCGTGGGATTCGTCGCCCTCGTCACCCCCGAGCCGAGTGTCGTGCGAGCCGGCGCCATGGCCGCGATCGCGATGACGGCCCTGCTTCTGGGAAGAGAGGGAGCAGGCATGGCGACGCTGTCTCTCGCGGTCGCGGTGCTGCTGATCGCCGACCCCTGGCTGGCGGCATCCCTCGGATTCGCGCTCTCCGCGGCGGCGACCGGTTCGCTGCTGCTGCTGACGCGGCCGCTCGCGGCAGGACTGTCGCGGGTGATGCCGAGGGCCCTCGCGCTCGCACTGGCGGTGCCGCTCGCCGCGCAGCTGGCGTGTGGTCCGCTGCTCATCCTGATCGCACCGCAGATTCCGGTGTACGGTGTGCTCGCGAATCTGCTCGCGGGGCCGGCGGCACCGGCGGCGACGGTCCTGGGTCTCGCCGCTTGTCTGGCGGCCCCCGTCCCCTGGCTGCAGTCGGGACTCGCTGCGATCGCCTGGGTTCCCGCCTCATGGATCGCCGCGACCGCCACCACGGTCTCCACGCTGCCGGCCGACCTGCTGCCGTGGATCGAGGGCTGGCCGGGGGCCGCCGCTCTGGCTGTGCTGGGGGCGGCGATCGGCGTGCTGATCGCCGTCGCGCGCACAGCGGACCGCCGCAGACGCGTGGTTCGTGCCATCTCCGGCGTACTTGTCGGCGTGATCGCGGGAGTCTCGCTGGGCACCGGTGCGCTCGCCTCGATCGCCGGGCGATGGACGGTGCCGGATGCCTGGACCGTCCTCGCGTGTGACGTCGGTCAGGGCGATGCGGTGCTGTTGCGCTCCGCGGACGCGGTGGCCCTGATCGACACGGGTCCCGAGCCCGAGCGTCTGAGCGCCTGCCTCGCCCGCACCGGAATCCAGAGCGTCGACCTGCTGGTGCTCACGCATTTCGATCTCGATCACGTCGGAGGAGTCGAAGCGGTGATGGGACACGTGGACACCGTGCTGCACGGACCTCCCGACCCCGAGGGTGAGGCGCTGATCGACCGGCTCACCGCGGGTGGTGCGCGTGCGGTCGCGGCGTCGGCGGGTCTGACCGGCGCTCTCGGCGACGCGCGCTGGCGCGTGCTGTGGCCTATCGCCGAGAGCCGCGCCTTCCCCGCGGGCAATGACGCCAGCGTCGTGCTCGACGTGCGAGGCGGCGGGATTCCGCCTCTGCTGATGCTCGGCGACCTATCCGCCTCGCCGCAGCGCGCGATCGAGGCGTCCGGGGCACTCGCTCCGCCCTATGCGATCGTCAAGGTCGCACACCACGGGAGCGCGGACCAGGAGCCGGCGCTGTACGTGGCGGCCGACCCCGCGACAGCCCTGATCACCGTCGGCGCCGACAATGACTACGGACATCCGAGGGACGAGATTCTCGAGGTGCTCGCCGCAACCGGCTCGCGGATCGCGCGCACCGACACAGACGGCCTGGTCGCCCTATGGCAGAGCGGTGCGACCCTGTCGCTGTGGCGCGAGCGCGGGCGCTGAGTCCGAGGGGCTCGGTAGGCTGGAGCAATGGCATCTCCCGCGCGACGCGCCCCCGCCAAGAGCGCGCGCAGCGCGATCCCGCAGCTCTCATGGCGCTCACCGCAGCCCGCTCCGGTCGTCCTGGTGTCGGGTCCCGAAGAAGTCTGCGCCGAACGCGCGATCGCGGGCATCCGGGAGTACCTGCGCGCCGAGGACCCGACGCTCGAGGTGTCGGACCTGCGCGCCGACGACTACTCGTCCGGGTCGCTGCTCACGCTCACCTCGCCCTCGCTTTTCGGCGAACCGCGGCTGATCCGCGTCAGCGGTGTCGAGAAGTGCTCCGACGCGTTCCTCTCCGAGGCCGTCGCCTATCTCTCCGCCCCACAGGACGGCGCGACGGTCGTCCTGCGCCATACCGGGGCGAGCGTGCGCGGCAAGAAGCTCCTCGACGCCATCCGTGCCGGACAGGGCTCCGGCGTCGAGATCGCCTGCCCGGCGGTCAAACGCGACTCCGACCGCTTCGACTTCGCCGCCGGCGAGTTCCAGGCCGCGAAGAAGCGCATCGCGCCACCCGCGCTGCGCTCGCTGGTCTCGGCCTTCGCCGACGACCTCACCGAGCTCGCCGCCGCGTGCCAGCAGCTCATCGCCGACGTGCCGGGCGACATCACCGAGCAGGTCGTCGAGCGCTATTACGGCGGCCGCGTCGAGACATCCGCCTTCGCTGTGGCAGACACAGCCATCGCCGGTCGCTACGGCGAGGCTCTCATCTCACTGCGCCACGCGCTCGCCTCCGGTGCAGACCCCGTTCCGCTGGTCGCCGCGTTCGCCATGAAGCTGCGCACGATGGCGCGGGTCGCGGGAAACCGCGAGCCGTCCGCCGCGCTGGCATCGCGGCTGGGCATGAAGGATTGGCAGGTCGATCGGGCTCGTCGCGACCTCACGGGGTGGAACGAGACGAGCCTCGGCATGGCGATCCAGGCGACGGCGCGGGCGGACGCCGAGGTCAAGGGCGGCTCGCGGGACGCGGTGTTCGCGCTCGAGCGCATGATCACCGTCATCGCGACGCGTGCACCCTACGGCTCCTGACACGCCCCACACGCAGAAGAGCCCGCCCCGAGACGGGGCGGGCTCTTTCTGGAAGACGATGCGTCAGAGCGCAGCGACCTGCTTGGCGATGGCCGACTTGCGGTTCGCCGCCTGGTTCTGGTGGATGACGCCCTTGCTCACGGCCTTGTCGAGCTTCTTGGTCGCCTTGGCGAGAGCCTTCTCCGCAGCAGCCTTGTCGCCGGTGGCGACGGCCTCGCGGGTGCGACGCACCTCGGTCTTCAGCTCGCTCTTGACGGCCTTGTTGCGCTCGTGCGCCTTCTCGTTGGTCTTGTTGCGCTTGATCTGCGACTTGATATTCGCCACGTGTCGACGTTCTTTCGTTCGGAGTGATCGGTTTGAAGATGCCGTTCGGCGAGAGAGGGCGCCTCGCGGCGGTCGTGAGGGAAGAACCCACACGCAAGCCAAACAAGGATTCTATCAGGTCTCTCGCGGTTGCTGAGACTGCCGGGCTTCCAGGGCGGTGATCGCGACATTCAGGAGCGCGTTGAACACGCCCGGACGCATCGCCGTGACGAGATGGCTCGTCCGCGGCACGACGATGAGCTCGGCATCCTGCGCCACGGTCAGGAACAGCCGCTCGTTCGCCCGGAGCTGATCGAACTGGCCGTTGATGAACCACAGCGGCACGTGGATGCGTCGCAGCGCCGCCAGAAGATCGAGCACCGAGAGGCTTCGCAGCGCGAGGTCCTGGGTATCGAAGGCATAGCCGCCGGCTCCGAAGTCCGCGCGCGTCTCGGCGGGGAGCGTGCGGTCCAGCATCCGGTCGGTGAGCCACATGCCGCGATCGGGAAGGGCGTCGAAGCCCCGCGCAAGAGCGCGGTACGTCGCCAGACCGACCCCTCGGGGGATCGCCGTGCACGAAGCGGCGATGAACCCGTCGACCGGGGGCGGAACTTCGCGCCCGACATAGTCGATCGAGACGAGGCCGCCCATCGAATGCCCCACCAGGAGCACAGGGCCACGCGTCGCGGCATCCTGCACCGCATCGTCGATCGTCGAGAAGGCACCATCGAGGGAGTACTCCTCAGCCATTCGCGAGCCGTGGCCGGGAAGATCGACGGCGAGCACGGGATTGCCCCGCTCGCCCAGGTAGGCGACCTGAGAGCGCCACATCGTCGCGGACGTCCGGATGCCGTGCACGAGCACGACCTGGACCGTCATGGGCTCCAGGCTAGCGACGTCGGCCCGCTTAGCATGGCGGCATGCCCGAGATCGCCCCCCACGTCGCGCGCATGCCCGGTTCGGGAGTGCGTCACATCCTCGAGATGGCCTTGCGCCGTCCCGGCACGATCATCCTCGCGGTCGGCGAGCCGGGCGAGGTGGCGGGGGAGCGGATCCGGGATGCCGCCGCCGAGGCCTGGCGACAGGGTGCGATCCGCTATACCCCGAACGGCGGAATCCCCGCTCTTCGCGAAGCGATCGTCGACAAGCTCGCCCGCGAGAACGGTCTCACCGTCGACGTGGAGCAGGTGTGGGTCACCGTGGGGGCGACGCAGGCCCTCTATCTGGCGATGTCGCTGACCCTGTCGCGCGGCGACGAGGTGCTGGTGCCCGATCCCGGCTACACCACGTTCACGATGAACGCGCGCCTTCTGCAGGCCGAACCCGTCCCTTATCCGCTGCGGCCCGAGCGGTCGTTCCAGCCCGACCTCGCCGAACTCGAATCCCTCATCACACCGCGCACCCGCGCGATCATCGTCAACACGCCGTCGAATCCGCTCGGATCGACGTTCGACCGCCCGACGCTCGAGGCGCTCGTCGATCTCGCACGGCGCCACGATCTGTGGATCATCAGCGACGAGGTGTACGAGCGATTCACCTGGGGCGAACCGCACGTGAGCCCCGCGACGCTGGACGACGATGGGCGGGTGCTGTCGGTGTTCTCGATGTCGAAGACCCATTCCATGACGGGTGCGCGCGTCGGGTGGCTCGTGACCCCGCCGGGATGGCGCCAGACCATGCTGCGAGTTCAGGAGGCGGTCGTGAGCTGCGTCGACGAGCCCGCCCAGCGCGCTGCTCTGGTCGCACTCGAGGGAGACCAGCGCGATGTCTTGCGTGCGGCCGCGCACTACCGCGACAACCTCTCCGCCGCGACTGCTGCCCTCGACGACCGCGGCCTGCGCTACCTGACTCCGACCGGTGCGTTCTACCTCTGGATCGACGTCGCGCACGTCTCGGGCGGCGACGTCATGGCCTGGTGCGAACGGTTCCTCGACGAGTCCGGCGTCGCCGTCGCGCCCGGCACCGCCTTCGGCGCGTCGGGGGAAGGATGGATCCGGGTGTGCGTCGCGAGCGAGCGCGATCAGCTCCTGGAAGGACTCGCTCGCATCCCCGCACCGGCGTGACCGGGCGGACGCGCAGGATGACGGCATCCGTCACCCGTAGAATCGTCGGGATATGTCACCCCGCGCCCTGAAGCCTCTCGAGCCGTCCGCGACTCCGCCCGAGCTGATCCGCAACTTCTGCATCATCGCCCACATCGACCACGGCAAGTCGACACTGGCCGATCGCATGCTGCAGATCACCGGCGTCGTCTCCGACCGCGACATGCGCGCGCAGTACCTCGACCGCATGGACATCGAGCGCGAGCGCGGCATCACGATCAAGAGCCAGGCGGTGCGGATGCCGTGGGCCACGGCCGAGGGCACGTTCACGCTCAATATGATCGACACGCCCGGCCACGTGGACTTCACCTACGAGGTGAGCCGGTCGCTCGCCGCCTGCGAGGGCGCGATCCTTCTCGTCGACGCCGCGCAGGGAATCGAAGCGCAGACGCTCGCGAACCTCTACCTCGCGCTCGAGAACGACCTCCAGATCATCCCCGTGCTGAACAAGATCGACCTGCCGGCGGCGGACCCCGAGAAGTACGCGAAAGAGCTGGCCGGACTGATCGGCGGAAAGCCCGAGGACGTACTGCGGGTCAGCGGCAAGACCGGCATGGGCGTCGAGGAGCTGCTCGACCATGTCGTCGCGCAGATCCCCGCGCCGAAGGGCGATCCGGACGCTCCGACCCGGGCGATGATCTTCGACTCGGTCTACGACTCGTACCGCGGCGTGATCACCTACGTCCGCATGATCGACGGTTCCCTCAATCCGCGCGAACGCATCCAGATGATGTCGACCCGCGCGGTGCACGAGCTTCTCGAGATCGGCGTCTCCTCGCCCGAGCCGACCCCCACCAAGGGTCTCGGCGTGGGCGAGGTCGGCTACCTGATCACGGGTGTGAAGGACGTCCGCCAGTCCAAGGTCGGCGACACCGTCACCAGCGCGGCGAAGCCCTCCAAAGCTGCGCTGCCCGGCTACACCGACCCCAAGCCGATGGTCTTCTCGGGCCTCTACCCGATCGACGGTAGCGACTACCCGGTTCTGCGTGAAGCACTCGACAAGCTGAAGCTGTCGGATGCCTCGCTGAACTACGAGCCCGAGACCTCGGTCGCGCTCGGGTTCGGGTTCCGTTGCGGATTCCTGGGTCTCCTGCACCTCGAGATCGTCACCGAGCGTCTCGAGCGCGAGTTCGGTCTCGACCTCATCTCCACCGCTCCGTCGGTGACGTACGAGGTTCTGACCGACGACAAGAAGTCGTTCACCGTCACGAACCCGAGCGAGTTCCCCTCCGGCACGAAGATCGCCAGTGTGACCGAGCCGATGGTCAAGGCCGCGATCCTCGCGCCCAAGGACTATGTCGGCACGATCATGGAGCTGTGCCAGTCGCGTCGCGGCACCCTGCTCGGCATGGAGTATCTCGGTGAGGACCGTGTCGAGATCCGTTACAGCATGCCGCTCGGCGAGATCGTGTTCGACTTCTTCGACCACCTGAAGTCGAAGACGGCGGGATACGCCTCGCTCGACTACGAGCCCAGTGGCGATCAGGAAGCCGATCTGGTCAAGGTCGACATCCTGCTGCAGGGCGAACCGGTCGATGCGTTCAGCGCCATCGTGCACCGCGACAAGGCCTATGCGTACGGCGTGCTCATGACCGAGCGTCTCAAGAAGCTCATTCCGCGTCAGCAGTTCGAGGTGCCCATCCAAGCCGCGATCGGCGCGCGCATCATCGCACGCGAGTCGATTCGCGCTATGCGCAAGGACGTTCTCGCGAAGTGCTACGGCGGCGACATCAGCCGCAAGCGCAAGCTGCTCGAGAAGCAGAAGGAGGGCAAGAAGCGCATGAAGATGGTCGGTCGCGTGGAGGTCCCCCAGGAGGCGTTCATCGCCGCGCTGTCGGGCGACGTCGAGAAGAAGGACGCCAAGTAGGCTGGTCGTCATGCGTCGAGGAAACTTCCGGGACGACACCGTCGACTACGCCGCGGTCGGTGCGACGCAAGCACCCGACCTGATGCACTTTCCGCCGGAGCGGAGCATCCCGGCCGAGGAGTCGTGGCGCATCGGCAGCGGCGAAGCACGCTTCCAGGCGGCCGGCGAGGCCCTCATGTCATGGACCGCGCAGCGCGGTGCGGGCCTCACGCTCAAGGATGTGCGCCCCGCGTCTGGACCGATGTACTCGGGCGTCAGCTTCGACGCCGAGGGCAATGCGATCGCCCCGAGCCGGTCCGACACCGATCTGCGCTACGACAGCGACGGGACGCCCTATGTGGGCGCGGGAACCACGATCCGCGTGGACGGTCGCGTGAGCGGCATGCGGGCGGATGCCGAGCTGCGCGTGATCTTCGCCGTCGAGGAGCCGCGGCGCGTGGGGTTCGCCCTCGGAACCGTCAGCGATTCGGTCGTGAGCGGGGAAGAGTCGTTCATGCTCGACTGGCATGACAATGACGAGGTGTGGTTCACCGTGCGAGCCTTCGACGCGCCGCAGTCGTTCCTGTACCGCCTGGTACCCGCTCTGACCCGCCGACGCCGACGGGAGCTGTTCACCCGATATCTGCGGGCGATCTCGCCCCTGTATACGACGCCTGCCTGACGCTCAGATGGGCTCCGCGCTTCCTCTCGGTGAGCCCGTTCCGGCGGACGGCTCACTCCCGTCCGGCACTCTCGTCGATGCCGCCGCGCCGTTCGGCGTGTACCTCCATGTGCCGTTCTGCCGCGTGCGCTGCGGCTACTGCGACTTCAATACGTACACATCGTCCGAGCTGCGCGGCGCGCGCCAGGACGAGTACGCCGACACGCTGCTGGGCGAGGTCGATCTGGCCGCCCGGGTGCTCGAGCGCGCCGGCGGACTCCGTCCCGCCTCGACGGTGTTCTTCGGCGGCGGTACCCCGACGCTCCTGCCTCCGGGCGACCTCGCGCGCATGCTGGACGGCGTGCGCCGGACGTTCGGCGTCGATGCGGATGCCGAGATCACGGTCGAGGCCAACCCCGATACCGTCACCGACGCCGTCGCGGCCGAACTCGCGGCATCCGGAGTCACGCGTCTGTCGATCGGCATGCAGTCTGCCGTCCCGCACGTCCTCGCCGCGCTGGACCGCACCCACGAGCCCGCCAGTGTAGGCACGGCCGTGACCGCTGCACGCGGGGCGGGACTCGACGTCAGCGTCGATCTCATCTACGGCGCGCCGGGCGAGTCGATCGACGACTGGCGCGCCTCGCTCGACGCCGCCGTCGCACTCGAACCCGACCATGTGTCGGCCTACGCGCTCATCATCGAGGACGGCACGAAGCTCGCACGTCAGATCCGGCGCGGCGAAGTGGTCGCGCCAGACGACGACCTGCAGGCCGACATGTACGAGCTCGCCGACGAGCAGTTCGCCGATGCCGGGTTCGACTGGTACGAAGTGTCCAACTGGGCGCGCGACGAACGCCACCGCTCGCGCCACAACCTCGCCTACTGGACGGGCGCGGATTGGTGGGGCTTCGGGCCGGGGGCACACAGCCACATCTCGGGCACACGGTTCTGGAACGTCAAGCATCCGGCGGCGTACGCCCAGCGGCTCGCCGCTGGCGAGTCGCCCGCGGCGGGGCGGGAGGTGCCGGATGCCTCTGCCCGTCTCCTCGAGAACGTCCTGCTGCGCAGTCGCATCCGCGAAGGACTCGCCGTCGCGGACCTGCTCGGCGAGGGAAGGCACGCGGTCGCCGCGCTCATCGCCGACGGACTGATCGACGGCCCGACCGCGCTGCGAGGGCGCATCGTGCTCACCCGCCGAGGGCGTCTGCTCGCGGACGCTGTCGTTCGCGCGCTGACGGAGTGACGCGCCTTCCCGCTCCGGCCCATCGCATCCGGTAGAATTGGCACTCCAGTCATGCGAGTGCCAAACCCTTGGTGTCGACAGCAGCGTGAGGAGGCGGGATGGTCAGCGAACGCGGACTCGAAGTGCTGCGAGCGATCGTCCAGGACTACGTCGACACCCATGAACCGGTCGGCAGCAAGGCGATCGTCGAACGGCACGCCTTCGGCGTCTCCGCCGCCACGATCCGCAACGACATGGCCCTCCTCGAAGACGAAGAGCTGATCACCGCGCCGCACACGTCGTCGGGTCGCGTGCCGACCGACAAGGGCTACCGGGTCTTCGTCGACCATCTCGCCGAACTGCGCCCGCTGTCCTCAGCCCAGCGCGCGGCGATCGGCTCATTCCTCGATGGCTCCAGCGACCTCGACGACGTGCTCTCGCGTACTGTCCGCGCGCTCACGCAGCTCACCGGCCAGGTCGCGATCGTGCAGTACCCGTCGTTCGCCCGCGCTCACGTCACCCACGTCGAGCTCGTCCAGCTGGGCGGCGGGCGGATGCTCGTCATCGTCGTCACCGATACCGGCCGCGTCTCGCAGCGGCTGACGTTCGTCCGCGACGAGTTCGACGACTCCGATCTCGCCCGCATCCGCGCGGAGCTCGGCACGCTGCTCGTCGGCCGCTCGGTGCGCGAAGGGCTGCTGCGGATCGCCGACCGGCTCTCGGAGGCCTCGCCCGCTGCGGCGCCCCATGAGGCCGCGACGGACGAGATCGTCCGCGCCGTGGCCGAGGAGCTCGAGGAGTTCCGCCAGGACCGCCTGGTGATGGCCGGCAGCGCGACACTGGCCCGACGGGAATCGGATTTCCGGGGAAGCATCTACCCCCTCCTCGAGGCGATCGAGGAGCAGGTCACGATCCTGCGCCTCATGGGCGAGATGGTCACCGACTCGCAGGGCCTGTCGACCAGCATCGGGCGGGAGAACGAGCCGTTCGGCCTGGCCGAGGCTTCCGTGGTCGCCAGCGACTACGACGCGACCGGCTCTCGCGCCCGTGTGGGGCTGCTCGGGCCCACACGCATGGACTATCCCACGAACCTCGCGGCGGTGCGAGCCGTCGCGCGCTACCTCACGCGGATGCTCGAAGAAGACGAGAGCAGCCGCTGACGCGGTCGCGCACACACGATCCCGCGGCCATGTCGCGGCAGGAAGGCGAAAGTGGCTGACCATTACGAGGTCCTCGGCGTCTCGCGAGACGCCTCCATCGACGAGATCAAGAAGGCGTACCGGCGCCTGGCGCGCCAGCTCCACCCCGATGTGAACCCCGGCGAAGAGGCGTCCGAGCGATTCAAGCTCGTGACACATGCCTACGACGTGCTGAGCGACCCCGACCAGCGCGCACGCTACGACATGGGCGGCGACGGCGGCGGCTTCGGCGGTGCCGGCGGGTTCGGTGGATTCAACGACATCTTCGAGACGTTCTTCGGCGGCGCCGGCGGCGCCCGCGGGGGGCGACCCCGCTCACGCCGTGAGCGCGGCCAGGACGCCCTCGTGCGCGTCACCCTCGAACTCGCCGATGTCGTCTTCGGCGTGCACCGCGACATCGAGGTCGACACCGCGGTGCTGTGCGAGACGTGTCAGGGCTCGTGCTGCCAGCCTGGGACCAGCCCGGTCACATGCGACATCTGCCACGGCACCGGCAACGTGCAGCGTCAGGTTCGCAGCCTCCTCGGCAACGTGGTGACCAACCAGCCGTGCAACGTGTGCCAGGGCTACGGCACGACGATCCCGTACCCCTGCGCGACATGCCAGGGCCAGGGCCGGGTGCGCGCGCGCCGGACGGTGTCGCTCGACATCCCGGCCGGCGTCGAGACGGGGCTGCGGCTGCAGCTCCCGGGCTCGGGCGAGGTCGGCCCCGCCGGTGGTCCCAACGGCGATCTGTACATCGAGGTCACCGTCTCGCCCCATGAGATCTTCAGCCGCGATGCCGACGACCTGCTCGCCACCCTCGAGGTATCGATGTCCGACGCGATCCTCGGCACGACGACGACCATCCAGTCCCTCGACGGATCTGTCGAGCTCGAGGTCCGCGCAGGTGCGCAGGGCGGCGACGTACTCACGATCAAGGGTCGCGGCATCACGCCCCTGCGGGGCTCGCAGCGCGGCGACCTGAAGGTCGGACTTCACGTCGTGACGCCGACCCGGCTGGATGCCAAGGAGCGCGCACTCATCGAGGATTTCGCCAAGCGCACGAAGGCCCCTGAGCCGAAGCTCGCCGAGTTCCACCAGGGTCTGTTCGCGAAGCTGCGCGATCGCTTCCGGAGCGCCTGACAGATGCCCCTGCACTTCCTTCTCGACGGTGCCGGTGCCGGTGCCGGTGCCGAAGTGTCGGACGCGGGACCGGGCGACCCGGTGACGCTCACCGGCGCGGAGGCGCACCACGCGGCGGCGGTGCGGCGGGTGCGCACGGGGGAGCAGGTCACGATCGGCGACGGTCGCGGCACCTGGCTCTCGGGTGAGGTCGAGTCGGTCGCCCCGCGTGAAGTGATCGTGCGGATCTCGTCCCGCGCCGACGTTCCCGCACCGACACGTCGCCTCGTGCTCGTGCAGGCGCTCGCGAAGGGCGACCGCGACGAACTGGCCGTCCAGGCGGCGACCGAGCTCGGCGTCGACGAGATCGTTCCGTGGCAGGCTGCGCGAAGCGTCTCCCGGTGGGATGCCGCGAAGGCTCAGAAGGGTCGCGACCGCTGGGCGGGCATCGTCCGCGAGGCGGCCAAGCAGGCGCACCGTGCCTGGGTTCCCGAGGTGGGCGCTCTCGCCACCACAGCGCAACTCTCAGCGCTGGCTGCGTCTGCGGTCGTCCTGGTACTCGAGCCGAACGCAGAAGAGGCACTCACCTCGCTCGCGCTCGACGATCGCGAGGACGATGTCGTAATGGTCGTCGGCCCCGAGGGCGGCATCGCCTCCGACGAGCTCGACGCCCTCGCCCGCGGCGGCGCGCAGCTCGTGCGGCTGGGCGACACCGTGCTGCGCACGTCGACCGCCGGGCCGGCGGCGCTGGCCGTCGTAAGCGCGGCAATCGGTCGCTGGTGAGTCCCCATCCCCGCCCGACCAGGACGAGAGCGACACCCCGTCAGTAGACTTGCCGCATGAGCGAACCGTCCATCTTCACGCGCATCCGCACCGGCGAGATCCCGTCCGAGATCATCGCCGAGACCGAGAACGCGTTCGCTATTCGCGACATCGCCCCCAAGGCGCCGGTGCATCTGCTGGTGATCCCCAAGACCGAGCAGTACCGAAACGTCGTCGAGCTCGCGGCAGGAGACCCCGACCTTCTCTCCGAGGTCGTCGGCCTCGCCAACAGCCTGGCGGCCGAACACGCAGACGGGGACTTCCGTCTGGTCTTCAACACCGGCCCGAACGCGGGCCAGACCATCTTCCACGTGCATGCCCATGTGCTTGCCGGAGGACTCGAGGAAGCGAGCCTTGGTGCCTGACGAATCAGCCTCGGAACCCGTGATCGATCGGGTGTATGCCGACGGGGTCGCAATGGTGCAACTGCTCGGCCCGCAGGACCGCCTTCTGCGCGTGGTCGAGAAGGAGCATCCCGGCGTCGACGTCCACGTGCGCGGCAACGAGATCACCCTGACCGGAGAGGCCGGTGCCGTGGCCGCCGCCCGATCCCTCGTGGATGAGCTGCTGGCCATGACGAAGGCCGGTCATGCGCTCGGCGAGTCGGATGTGTCGTCGTCGAGCCGCATCCTGCGCACCGAGGGCGGCCCGCGTCCATCCGAGGTTCTCGGCGAGGCGATCCTGTCCTCGCGCGGCAAGATCATCCGCCCGAAGACGCTCGGGCAGAAGGCCTACGTCGACGCGATCGAAGAGAACACCATCGTCTTCGGCATCGGGCCTGCCGGCACTGGCAAGACGTACCTCGCCATGGCGAAGGCGGTGCAGGCACTGCAGCGCAAGGAAGTCAGCCGCATCATCCTCACACGGCCCGCGGTCGAGGCGGGGGAGCGCCTGGGCTTCCTTCCCGGAACGCTCAACGACAAGATCGATCCGTACCTTCGCCCGCTGTACGACGCGCTCAACGAGATGATGGATCCCGACATCGTCCCCAAGCTCATGGCGACGGGCACCATCGAGGTCGCACCTCTTGCGTACATGCGCGGCCGCACTCTGAACGACTCGTTCGTCGTCCTCGACGAAGCGCAGAACACGACCCCCGAGCAGATGAAGATGTTCCTCACGCGTCTGGGATTCGGCACGCGGATGGTCGTGACCGGAGACATCACCCAGGTCGACCTGCCGCAGGGCGCCTCGGGCCTGCGACTGGTGACGCGGGTGCTCAACAGCATCGAGGACATCCACTTCGCTTATCTCACCAGCGAGGACGTCGTCCGGCACACCCTCGTCGGGCGGATCGTCGACGCGTACACCGAGTACGACGAGAGGCGGCTCGCCGGGCGGCGTGAGCGGGACGAGGCATCCGAGTTCGCCAACCGCGCTGAGAAGCGCTCAGCTGCGCGGCCGTCCGGTCCGCGCGATCACCTTCCGAAGCGAGGACGAGCATGACCATCGAGATCGGCAACGAGTCCGGGATCGCCGTCGACGAGACGGTGCTGCTGCGCCTGATGGAACACAACTTCGGCGAGCTGCACGTGAGTCCAGACGCCGATGTCGCAATCCTCCTCGTCGACGAGGGAGCGATGGAGGCGCTGCATGTGCAGTGGATGGACGAGCCCGGTCCGACCGACGTCCTGAGCTTTCCCATGGATGAGCTGCGCCCCGGTACCGAGGACGCACCGACCCCTCCCGGCCTGCTCGGCGACATCGTACTGTGCCCCCAGGTGGCAGAGACGCAGGCGGTCGCCGCCAAGCACAGCACCGAGGACGAGCTGGTCCTGCTGACCACGCACGGGCTGCTCCACCTCCTCGGGTTCGACCACGCCGAGCCCGACGAGGAGCGCGAGATGTTCGGATTGCAGCGCGAGCTCATCACGTCGTTCCAGGCCGCCGAACGCCGGCGACCTCGCGCATGACCGCAGCCCTCCTGCTCGTCGCCGCCGCGCTGCTGCTGGCATTCGGTGCCCTCATGGCGTCGATCGACGCCGCGCTCGGCGTCACCTCGCGGGCCGATCTCGCCGAGCTGGGCGCCGCGGGGCGCAATGCCGCGATCCTTCACCGCATCGCCGCGGATCCCGAGGCACATGCCAACGCGGTGATCTTCATCCGCGTGCTCGCCGAGACGACCGCCGCGGTGCTCGTGACCGTTGCGTTCACCCTGCTGTTCGAGAACATCTGGTGGGCGATGCTCGCGGCGGCCGTGCTGATGACAGGGGTCTCGTACGTCGTCGTCGGGGCGAGTCCCCGCTCGGTCGGACGCCTGCACGCCAAGGGTCTGCTGCGCAGCGCGGCGCCCGTGATCCGCGGCGTGCGCATCATCCTGGGCCCGCTCGCGCACGGGCTCGTGGCGCTCGGCACGCGCATCACGCCGGGCGCGTCGCGCGGGTCCTCGTTCGCCTCCGAGGAGCAGCTCCTCAGCATCATCGACGAGGCGGCCGAGAACGCCCTCATCGAGCAGGACGACCGGGAACTCATCCACTCGGTCTTCGACTTCACCGACACCTTCGTGCGCGCGGTGATGGTGCCGCGAACCGACATGGTGACAGTGGACGCATCGGCCTCGACTCGGGACGCGATGACGATCTTCCTCGACAACGGCATCTCGCGCGTCCCCGTTGTGGACGACGAGGCCGACGATGTGATCGGGGTGCTCTACCTGAAGGATCTGGTGCAGTTCGGCTTCCGTGACGAGTCCGGCTGGCGAGATGCCCCCATCACGCGGATCACCCGCCCCGCGGTGTTCGTGCCCGAGTCCATGAAAGCCGAATCGCTGCTGCAGCAGATGAAGCGCGACGCGGTCCACGTGTGCCTCGTCATCGACGAGTACGGCGGTGTCTCGGGTCTGGTGACCCTCGAGGACCTCATCGAGGAACTCGTGGGCGAGATCGCCGACGAGTACGACCCGCGCGCCGACGAGGTCACCGAGATGGAGCCCGGACATTATCGTGTCAGCGCGAGACTGGGACTCGACGAGGTCGGCGACCTCTTCGGGATCGAGCTCGAAGACGAGGACGTCGATTCGATCGGCGGACTGCTCGGCAAGGCGCTCGGACGCGTGCCGCAGCCGGGAGCGACGGCGGAATACGCCGGGCTGGTTCTGACCGGCGGCGCAGCGCGAGGCCGCGGCCGCGGGATCTCGACGGTGTTCGTCGAGCGCGGCGAGGGCCGTCCAGACAATGATCGCTCACCGCGCACCGGTGAGATCCGCACCACCGGCACACGCACCGGAGAGGTGCGCGTGTCGAAGAAGGGGGAAAACCCATGACCGATCCCACCGCCGATTCGGCTTCGCTTCCCGACGACGATGCGCGTCGCGCGAACGAGGTGCGCGGCGATTCAGACGACGGGCGCTCCGGATTCGTCACGTTCGTCGGACGACCGAATGTCGGCAAGTCCACGCTCACCAACGCCCTCGTGGGCGAGAAGGTCGCCATCACCAGCGACAAGCCGCAGACCACCCGCCGAGCCATCCGCGGCATCGTCAACCGGCCATCCGGCCAGCTCGTGATCGTCGACACCCCGGGTCTGCACAAACCGCGGACTCTTCTCGGCCAGCGACTCAACGACCTCGTGGAACAGGTGCTCGGAGACGTCGATGTCATCGGCTTCTGCGTGCCCGCGACCGAGAAGGTCGGCCCCGGCGACCGCCGGATCGCCGAGTCACTCGGCGGGTATCGCCGCGCGAAGAAGGTCGCGATCGTCACGAAGACGGATGCCGCCTCCCGCGATCAGATCACGGAGCGGCTGCTCGAGGTCGACGCACTGCGCGAGGACTGGGCGGCGGTGATCCCGCTGTCTGCTCTCACCAACGATCAGCTCGATGTGCTGACCGACGAGCTGCTCTCGCTCATGCCGGTCGGGCCGCCGCTGTACGGAGAGGGCGTCGTCACCGACGAGTCGCTCGAGGATCGCATCGCCGAGATCATCCGCGAGGCAGCCCTCGAGGGCGTCCGCGACGAGCTGCCGCACTCGATCGCGGTGACGATCGAGGACATCTCCCAGCGCGAGACGGGGTCGATGACCGATATCCACGCCAACCTCATCGTGGAGCGCGACAGTCAGAAGGCGATCATCATCGGGCACAAGGGCTCGCGCCTGCGTGACGTGGGGGCTCGCGCACGCGCGCAGATCGAGCCGCTCGTCGGTACCAACGTGTTCCTGAAGCTGCACGTGCGCGTCGCGAAGGAGTGGCAGCGAGATCCGAAGCAGCTCGGACGCCTCGGGTTCTGATCCGGTCGGTGCGGCGAACTCATCGATGTGGACGGCCTGCGAAGTGGGTCACGCCCCCATTCGCGGCATCCTGCTACCATCGGTACATGCGCTTCCGCGGGCTCCTTCTTCTTAGCCGCCGCGACGAGACCTCGTTCTAGGGCCTTCCTCGTCGCGGAGCTTCCTGTTGGCCCGCACCATCCGGCATTGAGCCAGCCCGATCAGGCGACCTGATCGCGGCGACAACGGAAGCGACGAACCATGCAGAACCACCAGAAGCCCTCGGGAATGCCGATCCACAAGTACCGGCCTTACCACGAGCAGTTCGGGATCGACCTGCCCGACCGTACCTGGCCCGCGCAGCGGATCACCACCGCACCCCGCTGGTGCGCGGTCGACCTGCGCGACGGAAACCAGGCGCTCATCGATCCGATGAGTCCTGAACGCAAGCGGATCATGTTCGATCTGCTGGTCGGTATGGGCTACAAAGAGATCGAGGTCGGGTTCCCCTCGGCGAGTCAGACGGACTTCGACTTCGTACGCCAGCTCATCGAAGAAGGCCTGATCCCCGACGACGTCACCATCCAGGTGCTGACGCAGGCGCGCGAGCACCTGATCGAGCGCACCTACGAGTCGATCGCCGGCGCGAAGCGCGCGATCGTCCATCTCTACAATTCGACGAGTGTGCTGCAGCGCGACGTGGTCTTCCGCACCGACAAGCAGGGCATCATCGACATCGCGCTCGAGGGCGCGCGGCTGTGCCGCGAGTTCGAGAAGCGCATCCCCGAGACGGCCGTCTTCTATGAGTACTCGCCCGAGAGCTATACCGGCACCGAGCTCGAGTTCGCCGTCGACATCTGCAACCAGGTGATCGAGGTCTTCGAGCCCACGCCCGAACGCAAGGTGATCATCAACCTGCCCGCGACGGTCGAGATGGCGACGCCGAACGTGTACGCCGACTCGATCGAGTGGATGTCGCGACGTCTCGCGCACCGCGAGAACGTGATCCTGTCACTGCACCCGCACAACGACCGCGGCACGGCGATCGCGGCGGCCGAGCTCGGCTACATGGCTGGCGCCGATCGCATCGAAGGCTGCCTGTTCGGAAACGGTGAGCGCACCGGAAACGTCGATCTCGTCGCGCTGGGCATCAACCTGCTGACGCAGGGGATCGACCCGCAGATCGACTTCGGCGACGTCGATCAGGTCAAGCGGACTGTCGAGTACTGCAATCAGCTGCCCGTGCCCGAGCGCAGCCCGTGGGCGGGCGACCTCGTGTTCACCGCGTTCAGCGGCTCGCACCAGGACGCCATCAAGAAGGGCTTCGAGGCGATGGACGCGCGAGCCTCGGCCGAAGGCGTCACGGTCGACGAGATCGAATGGGCCGTGCCGTACCTGCCCATCGACCCGAAGGATCTGGGCCGTTCCTACGAAGCGGTCATCCGGGTGAATTCGCAGTCCGGCAAGGGCGGCGTCGCGTACCTACTGAAGACCGACCACGCGATCGACCTGCCTCGAAAGCTCCAGATCGAGTTCTCGGGTGTCGTGCAGGCGAAGACGGATGCCGAGGGCGGCGAGGTCACCAGCGACCAGATCTGGGCGATCTTCCACGACGAGTATCTGCCCACCGAGAAGGCCGACGATCGCTGGGGCCGCTTCGAGCTGCTCGCCACCAGCACCCGCAGCGACATGTCGGGTGACGTCTCTCTCGACGTCACCCTGCGCGACGGCGATGAGCGGTACGAGGCCTCCGGTCGGGGCAATGGTCCGGTCGCCGCGTTCCTCGAGATCGTGCGCTCGCATGGCTTCGACGTGACGCTGTACGACTATGTCGAGCATGCCCTGAGCGCAGGAGGCGATGCCCAGGCCGCGTCCTACGTGGAGCTGCAGGTCGACGGCGAGCGCCTGTGGGGCGTCGGCATCGACGGCGACATCTCGACGGCATCCCTGAAGGCGATCGTCTCGGGTGTCAACCGCGCGATCCGAACGCGCGAGCGCTCCGGCGCCCTCGCCGCGGTCTGACCCGCAGCGACCACGCCGACAGCGCGCCGGCATCTGACGAGACCGTGGGCCCCTCCCACGGTCTCGTCTGTGTGTCGCCTGCTCGTCGCAGCTGAGTTGTCACGATTCGGGTCACGGCTTGATGATCGGTATCGCGGTCGTTTCGACGGCGACCTTGCGGCGGTAGAGGGCGCGCTGCTCGGGCAGTGAGATGTCGAAGATCACCGCGAGCAGTCGGATCACGGTGGTGACGACGATGCCGATGATGGCCGCGACCACGACATTCGCCCCCAGCCCGTGCGCGGTCGCGAGCACGAGGCATCCTGCGCCGGCTGCGACCGCGTAGAGGGACCCGACGTGCATGATCGCGACGGGAAGGCCCATGATCATGTCGCGCAGGATGCCGCCGCCCACCGCTGCGCATACTCCGACGAAGACGGCGGGAACGACCGGAAGTCCGAGCACGAGGGCCTTGCTGGTGCCGAACGCGCCGAACAGGCCGATGACGAGAGCGTCGAGCCCGAGAATGAGTGCGTTGAGACGCTGGAACAGCCCTGCCAGCAGCATGCCGAGCAGGGCGGCGAGCGTTGCGGTCAGCAGGTACCAGTTGCTCTGCAGAGTGGTGGGCGTGACATTCAGGAGCAGGTCGCGGATGAGGCCGCCGCCCATGCCGACGACGATGCCGATGATCGCCACGCCGAGCAGGTCGAGGCGCCGCTCCCCGCGGAACCCCGATGCGAAGAGTGCTCCTTGGATGCCACCGAGGCCCACGGCGATGAGGTCTGCCCACAGGGGGATCACGAAGATCGGCTCGTTCACCCCTCCATTGTCGGCGAGTCGCGAAGCTCGCGTGGCATCTCAGGGGATGTGCGTGCGCACCGCGGCGAGGAATCCGTCGACGTCGTCGGCCCAGAGGCGGACCGCGTCGACGTCGACGACCTCTCCGCGCAGACGGGTCGCGACAGGATGCTCCAGCACGACGAGAACGTTGGTCTCGTTCTGCATGCGCAGCGCGAGCGTGCGTCCGTGCGCCTCGCGCCTGATCTTGGGGGCCTTCTCCGTGACGTCTCGCGAGCGCTCGACCGACGCGACGGCCTCCCAGGGCAGGTCGACGTCGATGTCGGCGCCGACGCGGGCACGGATGCCGGCGGGCCCGACGGCGTGTGGTCGGGTGAGGTAGCTGAGCAGCAGTCCCACCATCCATGTGACACCCCAGATCCCGAGCACGAGCAGGGGGATTCGCACCCACGGCCACGGATGCACGATGAGATCGATGATGGGTATCTCGAGGGCGGAGAGCGAGATGAAGACGATGAGGATCGTCAGGACAGGGGAGTGGTAGGCGAACGCCGAGGCACCGACCGGCACGCGCGGTCGACGGAAGACCCACCGATAGAGGCTCTGCCAGATCCCGACCTCGGCGCGCCACGCGGTACGGGCGATTCCGGCCAACCGACCACCCGGCGTCGGCGATGAGGGCCTGATTCCGACGTTCATCCGATCTCCGTGCGCTCGCGCTGTCGGTGGTCGTGCTCGGCGATCAGCAGGTGCAGACGCTCCTGAATGTGGGCGAGCGCCTGCAGCGCGGTCTGCACCGTCTCGGCATCGAGTCCCGCCACCAGATCGGAGCCGAGGGCGGTGTGCTCGGCATCCATGGTCTCCATGATCGAGAGTCCGCGCTCGGTGAGCTGCACGAGCACCGCTCGTCTGTCGCTCGGATGAGGCTCGCGGCGGGCGAACCCGGTGGCGTCGAGGGCGTCGACGAGCGTCGTCACGTTGCGGGGCGTCACGCCGATGGCCTCCGCGAGGTGCACCTGGGTCTGCGGACCGCCGTGATAGAGCACCCAGAGCAGGTGCGTCCGGGATGTGGTGAGACCGCGACGGTCGAGCTCGCGCTCCTGGTCGGCATGGAGCAACTGCGAGATGCCGAGGAGGGAGTCAAGAATCTGCGTACCAGACATAGTGAATATGTCTACATAATGATGCGGCGGTCCATCTTGACGCAACGGGCCGCGCCGTAGCGTCCCGCGGGGGAGGCGGCGACCATAATTGAAGCGTGCCCACCTACCGCGATGAAGTCGTGGTCTTGCGCACCCATAAACTGGGCGAGGCCGACCGGATCGTGACGATGCTCAGCCGTCGACACGGCAAGCTGCGCGCCGTCGCGAAAGGCGTGCGGCGCACGACGTCGCGCTTCGGGGCGCGACTGGAGCCGTTCATGGTCGCCGATGTCCAGCTGTACCAGGGGCGCTCGCTCGACATCGTGCAGCAGGCCGAGTCGCTCGGCTCGTACGGCGCCCAGATCGCCGTCCACTATGACCGTTATACCGCCGCGCACGCGATGGTCGAAGCGGCCGACAGGCTCAACGAGGCCGAGGCGACGCCGCAGCAATACCTCCTCCTCGTCGGCGGGCTGCGTGCACTGTCTCGCGGCGAGCACGTCGCTCGCGCCGTCCTCGATTCGTACCTGCTGCGGGCGATGGCGCTCTCCGGCTGGGCCCCCGGCCTCACCGAATGCGCCCGCTGCGGTCGCAGCGGGCCGCACGACACCTTCGTCGCGCAGCTCGGCGGCATGATCTGCGGTGACTGCGCCCCCACCGGCGCGGCGCGCGTCGCAGCGCCCACCGTCATGCTCATGCACTCCCTCATGGCCGGTGAATGGGACGACGTGGATGCCGCGTCCCCGGCGTCGTCCGCGGCCGCCTCCGGACTCATCGCGGCGTACGCGCAATGGCATCTCGAGCGCGGCATCCGTTCGCTGTCCCACGTCTCAGCCGCCCCGCAGGAAGGCCGCCGGTGAGCCCCAAGCCCTACACGCATCGCGACGCAGTGGCGTATCGTCCACTCGATTGGACCGGCGTCTACCCCTCCGAGTACGAGACGGGAACGGTGCCTCATCACGTCGCCATCGTCATGGACGGCAACGGGCGATGGGCCAACCGCCGCGGCCTCACGCGCATCGAGGGGCATAAGGCGGGCGAGGCGTCGCTGCTCGACGTGGTCGCCGGCGCCATCCAGATCGGCGTGAAGCACCTGTCGGTCTATGCGTTCTCGACCGAGAACTGGGCCCGCTCTCCCGACGAGGTCCGGTTTCTCATGGGATTCAACCGCGATGTTCTGCACCGCCGCCGCGACCAGCTGAACGAGTGGGGGGTCCGGGTGCGATGGGCGGGTCGCAGGCCACGCCTCTGGAGCTCGGTGATCAAAGAGCTGCAGCACGCCGAGCGCCTGACCGCCGACAACGACGTGCTGACGCTCACGATGTGCGTGAACTACGGCGGCCGCGTCGAGCTCGTCGACGCGATGCGCTCGATCGCCGACGACGTCGCCGCCGGACGCCTCAAGCCGTCGGCCGTGTCGGAGAAGCTCATCCAGCGCCGGCTCTACCAGCCGGACATGCCCGACGTCGATCTGTTCCTGCGATCGAGCGGCGAGCAGCGCACGTCGAACTTCCTGCTGTGGGAATCTGCGTACGCCGAGTTCGTCTTCCTCGACACCCTCTGGCCCGACTTCACCCGGGCCGACCTCTGGCACGGCATCGACGCCTACCTCGGCCGCGAGCGACGTTTCGGCGGGGCCGTCGACACCCCGACGGCGTGACTCGGGGCGCATTCCCCGGAATAGATCCCCCGGATCCTCGGGTTGTCACCAGCATGACGGACGCCATCAAGATCGACGTATGGAGCGACATCGCCTGCCCGTGGTGCTATATCGGCAAGCGGAATCTCGAGAAGGGGCTGGCCGAGGCATCCGCTGATGAGGACGCCCCCGCAGTGGAGGTGACCTTCCACTCGTTCGAGCTCTCGCCCGACACCCCCGTCGATTTCGAAGGCGACGAGCTGGACTTCCTGTCGCAGCACAAGGGTATGGCGCGCGAGCAGGTGCAGCAGATGCTGGAGCGCGTGACGGGAGTCGCCGCCGAGGCGGGACTCGACTATCACTTCGACCTGCTCAAGCACACCAACACGGTGAAGGCGCACGAGCTGCTGCACTTCGCGAAGGAGCAGGGACGCCAGCACGAACTCGCCGAGCGACTGATGGCGGCGTACTTCACCGAGGGACGCCACCTCGGCCGTGAGGACGAGCTGGTCGCACTCGCGACGGATGCCGGCCTCGATGCCGACGCCGCGCGCGAGGCGCTGCAGTCCGGTCGATACCTGGAGGCCGTCCGCGCCGACCAGGCCCAGGCTCAGGCCTACGGGATCAACGGCGTGCCGTTCTTCGTGATCGACGGCAAGTACGGCGTGTCGGGCGCCCAGCCCGCCGAGGCGTTCGCTCAGATCGTCCGCCAGGTGTGGGCAGAGAATCGCGAGCCCGCGGACGTCGACGCCTGACTCCCTCGCAACGCCACAACGCAACAGCGCGCGAGAATCACGATGATTCTCGCGCGCTGTTGCGATTCTCCGCAGAGTGAGCCGGCGCCCGCCTGCTCGACGGGCTCAGCGCGGCAGGTGCGACTCGATGACCTCGACGATCGCCGGGTCATCCGGCTTCACGTTCGGACGGAATCGATGCACGCCACCCTCCGGCGTCAGCACGAACTTCTCGAAGTTCCACAGAATCGGGCCCTTCTTGCCCTCGGCGTCCTCTGCCTTCTTCAACGCCTTGTAGAGCGGCGCTGCTTTACCGCCGTTGACCTTCACCTTGTCGACGACCGGGAAGGTGACGCCCCAGGTCGTCGAGCAGTACTCGAGGATCTCATCCATCGATCCCGGCTCCTGCCCCATGAACTGGTTGCACGGGAAGCCCAGCACGGTGAATCCGCGATCGGCGTACGCGCGCTGCAGCTGCTCGAGCTGTTCGTACTGGGGTGTCAGTCCGCACTTCGATGCGACGTTCACGACCAGGACCACCTGTTCTCCGAAATCGGCCAGAGTCGCGGTGCCGCCGTCGGCGGTCTGGAACGGGATCTCGCGCAGGTCGGTCTTGGTCGCCTCTGTCATGCCCCCAGGCTAAGGCCTGCGATTCGGGCGGGGGCCGGATTCGCACTTCGGCTCGCTGCGCTCACTCAGCGCAAGTCTGGGAGAATGAACCCGTGACAACCGCCATAGCTCCCGCGCGCACCCTCCGAATAGGGCCCATCGAACTCGATGCGCCCGTCGTGCTCGCTCCGATGGCCGGAATCACGAACACGGCATTCCGGCGCCTGTGCCGCGAATACGGCGCCGGCCTCTACGTCAGCGAGATGATCACCTCGCGGGCGCTCGTCGAGCGCAATGCGACCACGATGCGGCTCATCACGCACCACGAGTCCGAAACGCCTCGCTCGATCCAGCTGTACGGAGTCGATCCCGCAACGGTCGAGAGTGCGGTGCGCGTGCTGGTCGAAGAGGACCGCGCCGATCACATCGACCTGAACTTCGGATGCCCCGTCCCCAAGGTCACGCGCAAGGGCGGCGGCGCCGCACTGCCGTGGAAGCTCGGACTCTTCCGCGACATCGTGACGCGCGCGGCGCGCGCGGCCGGCGACATCCCGCTCACGGTGAAGATGCGCAAGGGAATCGACTCCGACCACATCACCTACCTCGACGCCGGCCGGATCGCCGAGGACGCCGGCGTCGCCGCCGTTGCACTCCACGCCCGCACAGCGGCGGAGTTCTACTCGGGCCAGGCCGACTGGTCGGCGATCGCGAAGCTCAAGGAAGCCGTGACGAGCATCCCGGTCCTCGGCAACGGCGACATCTGGTCGGCCGACGACGCCGCGCGGATGATGGCCGAGACGGGCTGCGACGGTGTGGTCGTGGGTCGCGGATGCCTCGGCCGACCCTGGCTGTTCGGTGATCTCGCGCGCGCCCTCGGCGAACCCGACGCCGCAGCCGGCCCGCCGGTCGACGCCACGCTCGCATTCGTCGCGCAGGCCTTCCGCCGTCACGCCGAGCTGCTGGTGGAGTTCTTCGACGACGAGGGGCGCGGATGCCGTGACATCCGCAAGCATGTCGCCTGGTACTTCAAGGGCTACCCGGTCGGCGGCGAGTTGCGTGCGAGTCTGGCCACCGCTTCGACTCTGGCCGAGATCGACGACCTCCTGGCCGAGATGGATCTCGCCGCGCCCTACCCCGGTCACGCCGCAGAAGGTCAGCGAGGCCGCGCCGGCACCCCCAAGCGCCCCGCGCTCCCCGACGGCTGGCTGGACTCGCGCGATCTCGGCGCCGAGGCATCCTGTGCCCTCGCCGACGCAGAACTCGACCACAGTGGCGGGTGAGGGCGTCGGCATGTCGGAGCGGCCGCCGGGCTACGACGATGCGGATGCCGCGCGCTTCCACGCAGAGCACCACCGGTCCCAGCGCGACGGATTCGCGAGAGACCGTGCGCGCGTGCTGCATTCTGCGGCGCTGCGACGCCTCGCGGCCAAGACGCAGGTGCTGAGCCCGGCGAGTCCCGCCGATTTCGCCCGCAACCGCCTCACGCACTCGCTCGAAGTGGCACAGGTGGGGCGCGAACTCGCGACTGCGCTTCATCTCGCGGCGGATGTCGTCGATACGGCGTGCCTCAGCCACGATCTCGGTCACCCGCCGTTCGGCCACAACGGCGAGCGCGCCATGAACGAGTGGGCGGCGGATGTCGGCGGGTTCGAGGGCAACGCCCAGACGCTGCGCATCCTCAGTCGTCTCGAACCCAAGGTGATCGACGCCGGCGGGCGGAGCTTCGGCCTGAACCTCACCCGGGCGAGCCTCGACGCCTCCTGCAAATACCCGTGGACGGCGGATCATCCACTGCCGGATCCCGGCGGCCGCCTCAAGTTCGGGGTCTATCCCGAGGACGAGGACGTATTCCGCTGGATGCGCGAGGGCGCTCCGGGGCGCGTGCGCTGCATCGAGGCCGAGGTCATGGATCTCTCCGACGACATCGCATACTCCGTGCACGACTTCGAGGATGCCGTCGTGAACGGCTATCTCGACCCTGCACGTCTGGCCGCCCCGGCCGAGCACCAGGCTCTGCTGACCGCGATCCAGGCCTGGGTCGGGTTCGACTTCGCCCGCGACGAGCTCGAGGACGCGTTGTACCGACTCATGCGCATCCCCGAATGGATCGACTCGTTCGACGGCACGCGCGCGTCGCTGGCGGGCCTGAAGAACCTGACCTCCGACCTCATCGGCCGCTTCGCACGGGCAGCCACCACAGCGACTCGCGACGCTTATGAGACGTCGGTGCTCACCCGCTATCGCGGCCGTCTCATCGTTCCGCGCGTGGTGCAGGCCGAGATGGCGGTGCTGAAGGGCACGATCGGCGCCTTCGTCGTGTCGATAGAGGGCCGTAAGGACCTCTACAAGGAGCAGCGACGCGTCCTCAAGCGCCTCGCGACGGCACTGTGGGAGCGTCCCGATTCCCTCGATCCGCTGCACGCGCAGGACTTCGCCGTGGCAGAGACCTACGCCGCGCGACGCCGCGTCGTCGTCGACCAGGTCGCCAGCCTCACGGATCAGCTCGCGATCGCGTGGCACGGCTCGCTCGTCGCACCCGTGGACGCGGCATCCCTCGGTGTATGGGCGCCCGGCGCCCGCCCCATGGACGCGGCCCACACCGCCACGTCCACGCCTCCTGAGGCCCGCTGATGGCGGGGCGCATCCGGCAAGCGGACGTCGACGAGGTGAAGGCGCGCACGAACATCGCCGACATCATCGGGGAGCGTGTGGCGCTCAAGAACGCCGGGGTGGGCGCGATGAAGGGGCTGTGCCCTTTCCATGACGAACGCAGTCCCAGCTTCAATGTGCGTCCGCAGGCCGGCTTCTACCACTGCTTCGGCTGCGGCGAGTCGGGCGACGTCTACTCGTTCCTGCGTGCCATGGACCATGTGTCGTTCACCGAGGCGGTCGAGCGGCTCGCAGGGCGTATCGGCTTCGCGCTGCACTACGAAGACGGCGGGGCTGCGCCCGAGAACACCGGGCGCACGCGGCTCTACGCCGCGAACTCCGCCGCGGCGGAGTACTTCCGCGCTCAGCTCGCCACCCCCGACGCCGACATCGCCCGCCGCTTTCTCGGAGAGCGCGGATTCGACGCGGGCGCCGCCGCCCACTTCGGCGTCGGATACGCGCCCAAAGGCTGGTCCGCGATGCACTCCGCGCTTCGTTCGCAGGGATTCAGCGACGAGGAGCTCAGCACCGCGGGTCTCGTCTCGCAGGGTCAGCGGGGGGTCTACGACCGATTCCGCGGCCGGGTGGTGTGGCCGATCCGCGACGTCACCGGTCAGGTGATCGGGTTCGGCGCGCGCAAGCTCTTCGACGATGACCAGGGCCCGAAGTACCTCAACACCCCCGAGACGACGATCTACAAGAAGGCCCAGGTGCTGTACGGCCTCGACCTCGCCAAACGCGACATCTCCCGCTCGCACCGCGTGGTGGTCGTCGAGGGGTATACGGATGTGATGGCATGCCATCTCGCGGGGATCACGACCGCGATCGCGACGTGCGGCACCGCGTTCGGGTCGGATCACATCTCGGTGCTTCGCCGGGTCATGGGCGACGACACCACCGCGGGCGAAGTCGTGTTCACGTTCGATCCGGATGCCGCAGGTCAGAAGGCCGCATTGCGCGCGTTCGCCGACGCCAAGCGGTTCAACGCCCAGACCTACGTCGCGACCGGTCCCGAAGGCCTCGACCCGTGCGATCTGCGACTGGCGCGCGGAGACGGTGCGGTGCGAGGACTCATCGAGACGAAGGTGCCGATGGTCGAGTTCGTCCTGGATCAGCGGATCTCGGGCTTCGACCTCGCGAGCGTGGAGGGCCGTGTGGGGGCACTGCGCGCTGCAGCCCCGGTCGTCGCGGATCTGCGCGATCCCCTCCTGCAGCCCGAGTACGTGCGCGTGCTCGCCCGACGCCTCGGCATGGACACCGAAGACGTCCGCCGCGAGGTCGAACGGGCCGCACGCGGCCTCGGCTCGCGGCGCGACGGCACGTCCGGTGCCGCCCCGGTCGACGTTCCCGCCGACGAGGCGGCGATGCGCGTGAGCGTCGCGTCTCTGCCGCGAACCCCCGACGTCGGCATCGAGCGCGATGCGCTCATGGGAGTGCTGCAGTTCGGCCACCGCATGGACGCCGACCTCGTCGCACGCGCTCTCGAACTGCCGTTCCGCCATCCCGCCCTGGATGCGGTGCGCGTGGCGGTGCAGAACGCCCCCGATATGCAGCGGCCCGGGTGGGCGATGGATGCCGTCACCGCCGTGCGCGAGCCGTTTCGATCACTGGGGGCCGAACTCCTCGCGAGCGATTTCCCGGCGTCGAACGACGACGAGGCGGTGTCTTCGGCGACCGACTTGGCGCGCAGACTCCTCATGCGCGGCCTGGCCCGCGAGAAGAGCGAGCTGCTCGGCGCGATCCAGCGCGTGCCGGCGGATTCCGAGGAAGGCCGCAGCATACGTCTGCGGCTGCGCGAAATCGACGCGCGTCGCCAGGTCGTCGCCGACGAGGTGTGATCCGCCCCCGCGTCCCTCCTGGCGACGGACACGATGACAGGGCAGGATGTGGGCATGCCCCGCCGACGAGACGACGATGTCGCGATCGACTGCACCGACCTGTCGATCGCCCGATCGCGCCGCGGCGGTCCCGTGCAGCGGGTGATCGACGGCGTCTCGTTCCGGCTGCCGCGCGCCGGCACGCTCGCACTGCTCGGACCGACGGGTGCCGGTAAGTCCTCGCTGGCCGCGGTGCTCGCCGGAATCGACGAGCACGGGCTCGCCGTCGTCGGCGGCGCCGCGTTCGTGGAAGGGATCTCGATCCGTCGTCCCGGTCGCGAGCACCGCCTGCTGGCGTACTGCACGGGCTACCTGCCCCAGTCCGCGGGCGCGCATCTGCCGGCGCGGCTGACCGTCGCCGAAGCGATCGGCGAGCCGCTCACGAGCCGTGACCGGCACGTGAATCCGCGCGCGTTGGCCGTGCGGGTGGCCTCTCTGCTCGACGAGTTGATGCTGCCGCTCGGCGCCGCGCCGAAGTATCCGTACGAGCTGAGCGCAGGCATGCGGCAGCGTGTCGCGTTCGCGCGTGCACTCATGCTGGAGCCGCGTCTCCTCATCGCCGACGAGCCGTTCTCCAACCTCGACATCGAAGTGCGAAAGGCCGCCCGCGACGCGATCGTGCGCCGGCGAAGCGAATTCGGCATGGCGGCGCTCGTCGTCACGAACGACAAAGACGTGGTGCGCGACCTCGATGCCGATGTGCTGGTGCTGCGCGGCGGCCACGCGATCGCCTACGGACACGGCACGAACGATCTCCTCTGGACTCCCAGCGCAGACGCCGATCATCGACTCATCTCCTCCTGAATGTCACGAGCACCCTTTCGGCTTTGCTAATATGGGATGGTTGCCCGCGCGAGAGTGCGGGACATTCCTCCATAGCTCAATTGGCAGAGCAATCGGCTGTTAACCGATAGGTTCTTGGTTCGAGTCCAAGTGGGGGAGCGAACGGCCCCGGACTCCACTCTGGGGCCGTTCTTCATTTGCTCGGCGGTTCCTGAGGGGTGCACATGGCGGGTCGCGCCAAAGCGGTGCCGGTGCTCCCGGTCGAGGGAACGGTGCCCGCACCCGCGCCCATCTACCGCTCCACGTCGCTGTTGACCGTCCTGGCGCTGTTCGCGGCATCCGTCGCATGGGTCGTGCTCGATGTGATCTTCGGGGGACAGCCGTGGACGTTCCCTGTCGCGCTGCCCGCTCCGTGGCTCTTGCTCCTGCTGATCCCGTCGGTTGCGGCGATCCTGCTCGCGCTGCGCGGCATCGTCGTGTGGTCGATCGCGCTGGCGGTCCTCAGTCTCGGCATCGTTCCGACCGGCGCGACGACGATCGCGGTGGTGCTGGTCGCCCTCTGGCTCGTGCGCCGCATCCGCAGTCAGTGGGCCGCCCACGACCTCGATACGGTCCTGGCGACCGCAGCCGCGCGCGGTCTGCCCGTGCTCGCCGTCCAGCACGTCGCCGGCTCCGCGAAGAAGCGGCGCACCGCCTCTCAGACGACCCAGGTGCAGGTGCGAGACGTCGACAGCGGCGAACTGGCGACCGCTCGGGTGTGGGGGCGCGTGGACGTCGGCACCCACATGGTTCGACAGGGGATGAACATCATCGCCCAGGCACCGCCCGGCGCCGACGCGCACTTGCGTCGCTGGGTCGAGCGGCAGAACCGCCGATAGCCGGACCGTCAGGCGTCGAGGTCGTCGATTCCCGGTGTCCAGGAGCTGCCGGGACGCCCCCAGCCTCGCTTGCGTGCGATCTTCTGCACCGTCTTCCAGTCGCCATCACCGAGTCGGTCGACGTACAGGATGCCGTCCAGGTGGTCGAACTCGTGCTGCATGATGCGCGCGCGCCAGCCGTCGATCTGGATGCGGACCGGCGCACCGGCCAGATCGATGCCGGTCACGAGCACTTCGTCGGACCGCCGAAGGGGGAATCGCTCACCCGGGAATGAGAGGCACCCCTCGGCCTCGTCATCGGGGTCGGGCTCACCAGGGTCGAGCGGACGCATCCAGAGTTCAGGATTGATGATCACGCCGCGCCAGGGCGCGCCGTCGTCGTCGGGGTACGAGTACGTGTAGATGCGAAGCCCCACCCCCACCTGTGGAGCGGCGAGACCGACGCCGGGCGCGGCATCCATCGTCTCGAACATGTCGGCCACGAGCGTCCGGACCTCGTCCGTGATCTCGTCCACCGACGCGGCGGGGGAGTGGAGGACGGGATCGCCCATGATGCGAATCGGGAGAACAGCCACGCCTTGAGCCTATCGACCGATGGCTGCGGCTAGTGTCGATGTGTGGTGTGGACAGCGGTGGAACTCGAGGACGTGGGCGATCAGCTCGTCGGCGCCTTCCAGAATCCCGGAATCCTCATCGGCATCCCGCTGGCACTGCTCGGTGCCGTCTTCATGTCGTTCGGTGCGCAGTACCAGCATCGCGGCGTGACCAAGGTCGAGCGGCTGAGCGGGGGGCACACCAACCAGGGCCTCGGGCCCAGTCACCTGCTGAAACTGCTCGCGCGGCCCTCTTGGGTCATCGGCACGGTGATGCTGGGTCTCGCGATCGTCTGCCAGCTCTCGGCCCTGTATTTCGCTCCGCTCATCGTGGTGCAGCCCCTCGGCGCGGTCGCCCTTGTCATCACAACGCTGCTGAACGCCCAGATCAGCGGGCACAAGCCCACGAGGCGGTCGCTGATCGCGATCGGCGCCTGTGTCGGCGGAATCTTCGTCTTCGTCACGATCGCGGCGCTGTTCGCGACCGAGAAGCCGGTGTCGAACGGACAGCTGATCACGATCCTCGTGCTTCTGGGCGTGGTCACGCTTGTCTTCGCGGGTCTGTGGATCTGGCTCCGCACGCGCATGGGCGCGTTGTTCTACATCACCGCCGCCGGTGTCATCTATGGCTTCGTCGCGACTCTCGCCAAGGTCGTGATCGAGCGCGTGAAGGTCAGTGACTTCGATTGGCTGACGTTCACCTGCCTTGCGGCGCTCATCATCGGCGCCATTGTCGGCGCATACTTCGTGCAGAGCGCATACGCCTCGGGACCTCCCGATCTCGTCGTCGCCGGCCTCACTGTCATCGATCCCATCGTCGCGATCATCATCGGCCTCACGATCCTGCAGGAGGCGGCCGGTGCTCCGCTCTGGGTCTACATCGCCTTCGCGATCGTGGGCGCGATCGCCATCTGGGGCGTGTACCAGCTCGCCAGGTACCACCCGCAGATCATCAGCGACAGCCAAGGACTGCCCATTCAGCGTGGCAGCAGCGGGGGAGCAGATGCCGGGCACCCGCACACCGGGTCGATACGTGTCACCGAGGCCGTGTCCAAGGTGTGGCCGGATCCGCCGGTCAAAGACCGCGCGGACGATCCCGGCACCCGCTGAGCCGGCCGCATCGACGCGTGCCGTCGGACGGTAGGCTCTTTGCGCGAGGGGCGGTGGCCAAGCTGGTCAAGGCAGCGGGCTCATAACCCGACGATCGTGGGTTCAAGTCCCACCCGCCCTACGAATCGAGGTCTGTCGCTGCCCAACGGGTGGCGGCAGACCTCGAGTCGTTCAGCGGGTCACCTGTATCGGTGACCCTTTCGTTTGTGTAACCTCATGCGCATCACGTGTCACTCACTCCCCGTGGAGGCGAACGATGAAGTTCTTGCAGAGACTCGGCCGATCGATCATGCTCCCGGTGGCCGTGCTGCCGGTGGCGGCGATCCTGGTCGGAATCGCCAACTGGATCCAAGGCACCGTCGGCGGCGGTGTCGTCGTAGACGTCCTTTCGACAGCGGGCCTCGCGCTGTTGTCGAACCTTGCGCTCCTGTTCGCGATCGGCATCTCGCTGGGTATGGCGAAGAAGTCCGATGGCACGTCGGCCCTGGCCGGCCTCGTGTCGTGGTTGGTCATCACATCACTTCTCAAACCGGAGTCCGTGGCGCTGTTCACCGGCGTCGAGGACGTCAACGAGGTGCCCGCGGCCTTCCTCAATATCGAGAACGTCTTCATCGGGATCATCTGCGGACTCATCGGGGCGTTCTGCTACAACCGGTTCAAGGACACCAAGCTTCCCGACGCGCTGTCGTTCTTCTCGGGGAAGCGCTCGGTCGCGATCGTGACCGCTGGCATCTCCCTCGTCGTGGCGATCTCCTCTTCTTCGTGTGGCCCTTCGTCTACGGCGGACTGGTCAGCTTCGGCGAGTGGATCTCCGGACTAGGAGCGCTCGGCGCGGGCATCTACGGCTTCTTCAACCGCCTGCTCATCCCGGTAGGCCTGCACCACGCGCTCAACTCGGTGTTCTGGTTCGACGTGGCCGGAATCAACGACCTCAACAACTTCCTCGCCGGCACCGGCGAGTATGGCGTGACCGGGCAATACATGACCGGGTACTTCCCGATCATGATGTTCGGTCTCCCCGGGGCCGCCCTCGCGATGTACCTGACAGCGAAGACCACTCGCAAGAAGATCACCTACGGCATCCTGCTCTCCGCAGCGGTGTCGTCGTTCTTCGTCGGCGTCACCGAGCCGCTCGAGTTCGCGTTCATGTTCCTCGCGCCGGTTCTCTATGTCATCCACGCGCTGTTCACTGGAATATCGATGGCGATCAGCGCGATCCTTCCCGTTCGCATGGGCTTCGGGTTCTCGGCCGGATTCGTCGATCTGGTCCTGAACTGGACGAACCCGATGGCGCAGAATCCCTGGCTGATACCGGTGATGGGTGTCTTCTGGTTCTTCATCTACTTCGGCGTGTTCTACTTCGTGATCAAGCGCTTCAACCTCAAGACGCCCGGCCGCGAGGACGACAACATCCTGGAGGAGGGCACGGAGTTCGACACCCACTCCGCAGACGAGAAGTACCTCGTCACCGGAAGTCGCTTCATCGATGCGCTCGGCGGCAAAGAGAACATCCTCGAACTCGACAACTGCGCCACTCGGCTCCGCATGGAGATCAACGACGTGAGCAAAGTCGACGACACCGCGCTCAAGCGCGCTGGCGCGGCCGGCACCATGCGGCCGGGCGGCAAGTCGGTGCAGGTGATCTACGGAACGAACGTGCAGTTCGTGAAGGACGCGATGGAAGACATCATGGCGGGGCGGGCAACCGAGCCCGACGGTGCGATTCCCGAACCTGCGCCAGCTTCTGGCGCAAGCGCCCGAGCGTCCGTTCTGACCGGTGTGCCGACGCGGATCACGCTGCGCCAGCCGCTCAGCGGCAGGGTCGTACCGCTGTCGACAGTTCCCGACCCGACGTTCGGCGAGGGGATCATGGGGCCGGGAGTGGCCATCGAGCCGAGCGGCGACACCGTCGTGGCTCCGGCCGACGGCACGGTGGGCGCGACCTTCGACAGCAGTCACGCCGTCGCGCTGGTGCTGACGGACGGTACCGAGCTGCTCATCCACGTCGGTATCGACACGGTGTCGATGAAGGGCGACGGGTTCGAGACCCTGGTAGAGAAGGGGCAGACCGTAGCGGCAGGCACGCCGTTGCTGCGCTTCGATCTCGCGAAGATCCGCGCGGCGGGCCACCCGTCGATCACCCCGGTCATCGTCCTGAACAACGAGAATGCGACGGTCGAGTTCGAATAGATCCGCTCACGCAGATCGAGGAGGTGACGGATGCCGTAGCCGCGGCATCCGTCACCTTCCTCACATCGCGTTGCCGATGTACGAGTACTTGACGAACACCTCGGGGGCGAGACCCGCCTCGTCGAGGACGCCCTGCACCGCGCTCAGCATGTAACTGGAGTCCCAGCCCATGTAGAGCGAGTGCTCGTCGTCCAGGCGGTCCCACTGACCGTTCCACGACTGCGCACTGTAGACCGGACCACCGCGGCGCTGACTGTATTGCACGACGGCCTCGCGCGAGTCGGCCCAGAGGCGTTTGAAGACGCGGTTGAAGAGGTACTTGACGTCGGGAACCTCCCAGTGCTCGCCGCAGTACTCCACGTACGACCATTCCCGCTGCCATCCCGCCGGCCAGCCCCGGCGACGCACCGCATCGAGGATCGGGGTCAGACCGTCGTCGTCGATCGCAGGACCGCCGGGCCGCCGCCATACCTGGACGAATCGTTCGGTCAGCTTCGCGGAACGAGCGGCGATCGCCGCGGTGCCCCACGATTCGACCTCGGCGAGCTCGGCCGTCACTGAGACGCCACTGCGGGCGTAGTGCGCGCGCTTGTCGGGGAACGAGCGATCGAACGCGCGCAGCGCGATGTCCTCTTCGAGCACGGTGATGTTGCCGATGGTCTTCGACAGTGCACGGTGACTGTTCTGCTCGTCGTCGCTGTAAGACGGCCATTCGCGTACGCCGTCACCGGACCACGAGTCGCCCGGCGCGAGCGGGAAGATGTGCTCCACGTCGAGATCGCCCGCGCCGTCGACTCCGGCGATCCGGCCAAGAACGTAGCGGGCGTGGGGGAGTTCGACGTACTTCAGAGCTATCGCGATGCGCTCGTCAGACGGGGTGATGCGCGAGATCGCCGCGACGAGGGCGTCGGGACTCTCGGCGCGTGCACGGCAGAGCCGCGCGACGAGCCTATCGACGCCCGTGCCCACGATGGAGCGGCGCACGAGCAGCGACTGGAGCATCTCGAGAAGCTCGAGAAGGTCATCACGGCCGATCCCGCCGCGTTCGAAGTCCCGGTAGGCGAGCATCACGAGGGGATACATGACCGTGCCGAAAGTACTCACGTACGCAATGTGCCGAGCGATCTCGGCATCCGCCGCCTCTTGCGGATTCAGAAGGATGCGATACACACGGGACAGCGCGCGCCACTCCGCCGCATGACGGACGAGGTCAGCATGATCCAGCCGCGGGAACTCCTGACGGAACGCGTCGTATACGCCCCGGCCTCCCACGATCGTGACCTCACGGCCGGTCGCCATGATCAGGTACTGGCGCCAGAAATCGGCGATCGATTCGCCGGTGTTCTGCTCGATCGGCTGCCAGAAGTCGGCTTCGATCTCACGCTGTTCGGCATGGCCGAGCCCCATCAGCACGTAGTTGTGGATCAGCTCGTGATCGCGCAGCGGCTCACCTGTGGAGTTGAGACTCTCGAAGATCTGCTGGGCGTTCGCGCCGGCCCCCAGCGTGATGGCGACGTGCTCGAGCTTCTGCAAGCCGCGCCAGATTTGCGGCGCCTCATCAGGGCTGATCTGGCTGCGGAAGAAGGCGTAGTTGTCGTCGAAGCGTGAGTCGCGCGCCTCGCCCGGCGGGAGCGGCCGATCGAGAACGACTCGCTCGAAGACCGATGCCCATGCGTGGTGGGGGCGCAGCTTCGTGAGACTCGGATCATCGGAATGCACGAGGACACGCGCGAGACGGTCGGCGAGCGACGGATCGGTCTCGCGGACCGTGTGGTGAAGCGCTGCGACGAGGAGCATGAGAGTCGTCATGCGCTGCTGCCCGTCGATGAGGACGAGTTCGGCACCCTCTCCGTCGTCACTGGCGGAAGACAGGATCGATCCGATGAAGTGCATGTTGCCGTCGTCGAGGTCTGCCACCGCGCGGATGTCGGCGAGGAGCTGTTCGCACCCGCCGATATCCCAGCGGTACTGCCGTTGATACACCGGGACGACGATCGTCCAATCCGCCGCCGACAGCCACCCGATCGTATTGACAGCGGTTGCATCGACGTTCGTGGCAGTGACCATATCCGGACCAGTTTATGCGCGCGTGCCCAGCGTCCGGTTATTCACGGCCCGTCTTCCGCCCCTCGAAATCACCCGAGGTAGGCTTGCCTAAGTTGAGCCTGTTAAAACGTGCTGGCTCCCTACGAAAGGCTGATCCACCTCATGGGTTACATCAAGTCTGCCGCTCTCGAAGAGACCGGCTATGTCGTCCTCGACCGCTACAACCAAGAGCTCGATCCCAAAGAGTGGCTCGATATCGAGTACAACGACTGGAAGTCCTCCGGCGACACGCGCTTCGCGCCGCTGGCCAGCGCCTTCGGCGACATCGAGTGCAACGGATTCTGGAACCACAAGCCGCCGCGCACCGACAAGGACGGCGTCTGGATCGAATCCCAGGTCGAGAAGGCCCCGAACCTCACGCGCCGCGCGCAGGAGCCTGGCGCCAACGTCGGGCGCTGCCGCGTCATCGAACTGCAGCCGACGCCCTACGGCGAGTGCCTCTACAACCTGCACCAGGACGACAACAATCGCCTCAACCCCGACGGCACCGGCTGGGTCGTCCGTGGCTTCTTCAACCTGAGCGACGACAAGGACAGCTTCTTCGTGCTCCGCGAGAACCGCACCGACCCCGCGGGCGAGGTGCGTATCGCGCTTCCCGCGGGCGCGCAGCTGATCATCGACACGCAGCGCCTCTGGCACGCCGCCACCCACGTGGGCGACGAACCGCGCTACTGCCTCATCACCTCGTGGACGTCCGGCCCCGAACTCGACGCGTACATCGAGAAGTACAACGGAGTGAACAAGATCGAGAGCGTCGAGGTCCCCCAGGACGTGCTCGACGCCGGCTACGCCGAGCAGGCGCGCAAGGACGCCGCACGCGCCGCGTACTACGCAGCCAAGGGCCAGGTCGAGGTCCAGGCGATGAGTGAGGCCTGAGCCGCGACACGCAGATTCGAGAGGGCGGCGGAATCACACTCTTGTGATTTCGCCGCCCTCTCGGCGATAATGGCGGCAGCACAACCGAAGAGCACGCCGTGAGCCCGTTTCAGGTCGTTGGGGAAGACGCACCTGACGAACGGAGAGATCATGGCGACACCACAGGCGCGTGGAGTGATCTATATTCACTCCGCGCCACGAGCGTTGTGCCCCCACTTGGAGTGGGCGGTAGGACGCGCTCTCGGGCGCGCGGTGAGCTTCGACTGGACGGAACAGCCCGTCCTCACCGGCAGCCGCCGCAGCGAGTTCTATTGGGAAGGCCCGGCGGGCACGGGTGCCGCCCTCGCCACCGCGATCCGCGGCTGGGAGCACCTGCGGTTCGAAGTGAGCGAGGATCCCACACCGCGCAGCGACGGTGGACGGTGGCTGCACACGCCCGGCCTCGGCATCCACTACGCCCAGACCGATACCGCGGGCAACGTCGTGGTCGGCGAGGACCGCATCCGTTATGCCATGGATGTCGCGGGCGGCAACCCCGTCGAGCTTCACCGAGAGCTGCAGGTGGCCCTCGGGGCTGCCTGGGATGAAGAACTCGAACCATTCCGGCACGCGAGCGACGACGCCCGGGTGGTCTGGCTCCACAAGGTCGGCTGAGCCGGGTTACAGGGTCTGATTCACCGATCGGTTCTCGAGGAGCGACGAAGGAGTGTATCCAGACACACAGACGCAGGCGGCAGAGGCGCCACTACCGAGGCTCGGAGGCCATGAATCCCGGGCAGCGGGACAGCGAATCACCGCCTGACACGACAGACGCCCCCGGTGGCTTCCCGGGGGCGTCTTCGTATGTGCACGCGCCCGCGCGCGTGTCATGGTCGAAGTGTCGCGCGTCAGACCGATGCGAAGGCTGCGACAGCGTTGTGGCCGCCGAAGCCGAACGAGTTGCTGATGGCCAGCTGATCTCCATCGCCGAGGGGGACCGGTGCCCCGGTGAGCCGGAACGGCACCTCGGGGTCGGGCGTCGAGATGTTGATCGTCGGGGGAGCGACACGATCGCGGAGCGCGAGGATCGTGAAGATCGCCTCGAGCGCGCCGGTGCCGCCGAGCAGATGCCCGGTCGAAGCCTTCGTCGCCGAGACGGGGATCTCGTCTACGCGGGCGCCGAAGACCGCGCGCAGCGCCTGGTACTCGTTGGGGTCGCCGACCGGGGTCGAGGTGGCGTGCGCGTTGATGTGCGTGACGTCGTCGGGCGAAGCATCCGCCATCTCGAGCGCCATCCGCACCGCGCGTGCCGCGCCGAGTCCATCCGGGTCGTTGGCCGTGATGTGGTACGAGTCCGCGGTCACGCCGCCGCCGACCACGGCCGCGTAGATCTTCGCGCCACGAGCGCGAGCGTGCTCCTCGGTCTCGAGGATCAGCACGGCTGCGCCCTCGCCCATCACGAAGCCGTCGCGATCTATGCTGCCCGGGCGCGACGCGGTGGCGGGGTCGTCGTTGCGCTTGGAGAGCGCCTGCATCGACGAGAACGCGGCGATCGTGACGGGGTGGATCACCGACTCGGTTCCGCCCGCGATCACGACATCGGCCAGCCCCGCACGCAGGTGCTCGACGGCGTTGACGATGGACTCGGTGCTCGACGCGCATGCGCTCGCGACAGTCCGGGCGTACGCACGGGCTCCGAAGTGCAGGGAGAGGTTGCCGGCGGCCGCGTTGGGCATGAGCATCGGCACCGTCATCGGCATCACCCGGCGAGGACCCTTCTCGCGCAGGGTGTCCCACCCATCGAGCAGGGTGTGCAGACCGCCGATTCCGGTGGCGAAGTCGACGCCCAGGCGCTCGGGGTCGACCTCCGGGCTGCCGGCATCGGCCCACGCCTCTTTCGCGGCGACGAGAGCGAACTGCGAAGAAGGATCCAATCGCTTGGCGATCGGTCGATCGAGCACGGTGTCGGGCCGCACCTTCGCCTCGGCGGCGAAGGTGACCGGGAGCTGGTACTTCTCCACCCAGTCGTACTCGAGCGTGCGAGCGCCGGAGACGCCCTCGAGCAGGGCGGACCAGCTGTCGGGTGCGGTGCCGCCGATCGGCGACGACGCCCCGATGCCGGTGACGACGATGCGGGAGTTGGTCATGGGTTGAATCCTCATTGGGGTGTGCCGGTGGGGGCCTCGGCCCCCACCGGGAGTTACTACGCCTGGTTGGACGCGATGTAGCTGACGGCGTCGCCGACGGTCTTGAGGTTCTTCACCTCGTCGTCGGGAATGGTGACGCCGAACTTCTCTTCGGCGTTGACGACGATGGTCATCATCGAGATCGAGTCGATGTCGAGGTCGTCGGTGAACGACTTCTCGAGTGCGACCTCGTCAGCCGAGATCCCCGTCTCGTCCGTGATGAGCTCGGCGAGTCCGGCGAGGACCTCTTCGCTGGTGAATGCCATGGGTTTCTCCTGTTTCTTAGGGGTTCGCGAGCCCGAACGGGCCGGGTCTCAGTCTATGGTCGGGCCTCGCCCGGTCAGGGGAGCACGACCACCTGCGCACCGAACACGAGTCCGGCGCCGAAGCCGATCTGAAGCGCGAGTCCACCGCTGAGTTCGGGATGCTCCTGGAGCAGGCGGTGGGTCGCGAGCGGAATGGAGGCGGCCGACGTGTTGCCCGTCGTCTCGATGTCGCGGCCGACCACCACCGTGTCGGGCAGGCCGAGTTGCTTGGCGAACTCGTCGATGATCCGCATGTTGGCCTGGTGAGGAACGAACGCCGCAAGATCGGATGCCTCGATCCCCGCGGCCTCGAGAGCCTGACGGGCGACCTTGACCATCTCCCACACGGCCCAGCGGAAGACCGTGGGGCCCTCCTGCCGCAGCGTCGGCCACGGCGCCTTGCCGTCGCGGAATTCCGTGAGGGTGTGGTTCATGCCGACGGCGTCGGCCTTCGATCCGTCGGAACCCCAGACCGTGGGTCCGATGCCCGGAGTGTCGCTGGGGCCGATGACAACAGCTCCCGCGCCGTCGGCGAGAAGGAATGAGATGCTGCGATCGGTCGGGTCGACGACGTCACTCAGCTTCTCGGTGCCGATGACGAGCGCGTAGTGCGAGACGCCGGCGCGGATCAATGCGTCGGCCTGCGCGACGCCGTAGGCGAATCCTGCGCACGCGGCGTTGATGTCGTAGGCCGCCGCCGGGTTCGCGCCGACGCGATCGGCGACGATGGCCGACACCGAGGGGGTCTGCTTCGGGTTGCTGATCGTGGCGACGATGACCGCGTCCACCAGGGCCGGGTCGACACCGGAGCGCTCGATCGCCTCGCGCGCGGCATCCGTCGCGAGATCGATCGCATCGGTCTCGGGGACTGCGCGAGTGCGCGTGACGATACCGGTGCGCTGACGGATCCACTCATCGCTGGAGTCGATCGGGCCGACGAGGTCCTCGTTGGGTACCGCGATCTCGCCGCGGGCGGCGCCGTAGGCGTAGATGCGGGTGTGCGCGGGCCCGGTGGGCTGGACGAGGGTGGGGGTCATGGGGAGATTCTCCGGTCAGGCGTCGGCGGCGAGCAGGGCGGCAGCCGCCTGCAGGTCGTCGGGGGTCTTGACGGCGACGGCGGGCACGCCGCGCAACGCGCGCTTCGCGAGCCCGGTCAGGGTTCCTGCAGGTGACAGCTCCACGATGCCCGAGACCCCGGCCTCGGCGAAAGACGCCATGCAGAGATCCCAGCGGACCGGAGAGGCGACCTGATCCACCAGGAAGCCGACGAAGGCATCGCCCGACGGCACGGCGGCACCGTCGCGATTGCTCCACACCGTGAGGGTGGGATCGGATGCCGCAACCTCGGCCGCAGCGGCGCGAAGCGTCTCGACGGCGGGGGTCATGAAGCGGGTGTGGAAGGCGCCGGCGACCTGGAGCGGGATCACGCGAGTGCCGGCGACGGGTTCTGCGGTGAGCGCCTGGAGCGCGTCGAGCGCACCGGCGACGACGAGCTGGCCGCCGCCGTTGTAGTTCGCGGGCGAGAGATCCAGTTCGGCGAGTCGCGTCAGGATGGCCGACTCGTCGCCACCGATGACGGCACTCATTCCGGTCTGCTCGATGGCTGCGGCCTCGGCCATCGCCCGGCCGCGGATGCCCACCAGAGTGAGAGCATCCTGCTCGCTCAGGATTCCCGCGGCGGCTGCGGCGGCGAATTCGCCCACCGAGTGGCCCGCGACACCGGCGATCGTCGAGCGATCCGTCAGCGCGTTCCACGAGAGCAGGCTCGCGGCCACGATCAAGGGCTGCGCGACCTGCGTGTCACGGATCTGGTCGGCATCCCATTCGGTGCCCGCCGCGACGAGGTCGACACCGGACCAATCCGAGTAGGCCTCGAGCCGCTGGGCGGCGCCGTGGACGTCGAGCCAGGGTGTCAGGAAGCCGGGGGACTGGGAGCCCTGTCCGGGGAAGACCGCAATTCGCACTTTTCCATCCTGCCAAGGATCAGGCGACAGGTTCTGGCGACATCGTCACAAGAATCCGAAAAGGCTTTGTGCGAGCTCCACACACCATCGCGGCTACAACGGGTCTGCGCCAGAACGCTGTGAGTCAGGCCGGGCCGCGTCGCATCGCCGGCGGACGTCGACGGGTCGCATCCGTGCCGATCGATCCCAGGATCAGGGCGGTCTGCAGAATCAGCGCCTCACGCGGCCCCGTCGCATCCCAGCCGATGACTTCGGAGACGCGCTTGAGGCGGTACCGCACCGTGTTCGGATGCACGAAGAGCTCGCGCGCGGTCGCCTCGAGCGAGCGGCCGTTGTCGAGATAGGCCCACAGCGTCGCGACGAGGTCGGCGCTGTGCGCCTGCAGGGGCCGGTAGATGCGCTCCACCAGCGTCTGCTTGGCGAGCGGGTCGCCCGCGAGAGCTCGCTCGGGCAGCAGGTCATCGGCCTCCACCGGACGGGGAGCGTGGCGCCATGCACGTGCCACGGCGAACCCGGCCAGTGCGGCACGGGCACTCTGACCCGCATCGACGAGCGCCGGCACCGTCGAGCCGAGCACGAGGAAGCCGCTGCCGAAGCCGGGCTCGAGTCGGCGCGCGATCTCACCGAACGGCAGATCGGATGCCGAATCCTCGGCTCGGGCGGACTGCTCGGAGCGCCCCACCACGAGCACCAGGCGTGAGCCCTGCACCCCGATCAGCACATCGACGCCGAGTTTGCGCGCGGTCCGGCGCAGCTGGTCGACGTCGAACTGCGGGGGAGTCGTTCCGACGAGGACGGCGACCTCGCCGTGGCCGTGCCAGCCGAGGGCGGCGATGCGGCTGGGAAGTTCCTCATCGGCTTCGCCGGTCAGGATCGAGTCCACGACCAGCGCCTCGAGCCGCGCATCCCAGAGCCCGCGGGCCTCGGCTGCACGGGCGTACACGTCGGCCGCGGCGAAGGCGACCTCGCGCGAATAGAGCAGTATCGCCTCGCGCAGGTGTTCGCCCTTGCCCGCCACCCGCTCCTCGGTCACCTCGACGGTGACGCGGATGAGCTGCAACGTCTGCTGCAGGCTGACGCTCCGCAAGAGCTCGCGAGGCGCTGCGGCGAAGATGTCGGACGCGATCCACGGAGTCGACGCTGGGTCCTCGTACCACTGGATGAATGAGGTGATGCCCGCCTGGGCCACCAGCCCGACGGCAGAGCGTCGGGCTGGTGGCATCTCGGCGTACCACGGCAGGGTGTCTTCGAGCCGCTTGATGGTGACCGTCGCGATATCACCCGAGATGCGTCGCAGCCAGGCGAGCGTCTCGGTCTTGTCCATCGAGGCCGGAGAGGGGGGCATCGGGTGCTTCAGCTCTCGCCGCCCGCATTCCCGCTCGTGCCGGCCGTCACGTCGTGAAGGCGGTACTTCTCGATCGCCTGGGCCGAGAGCGACGCATCCACGACGCCGTCGGCCGCGAGGGCCTGGAGCGTGCGGACGACGATCGACGGTCCATCGATCTTGAAGAACCGACGCGCGGCGGCACGTGTGTCGGAGAATCCGAAGCCTTCCGCGCCGAGCGTGACGAAGCGTCCCGGCACCCACGGACGGATCTGATCCTGCACCGCGTGCATGAAGTCGCTCACCGCGACCACGGGGCCTGCCGTATCCTTGAGCTTCTCCGAGATGTAGGCGGTCTTCGGCTCGTCCTGCGGGTGGAGGAAGTTGTGCTCGTCTGCGGCGAGGCCGTCACGGCGCAGCTCGGTCCACGACGTGACCGACCAGATGTCGGCCTGGACGCCCCAGTCGTCGCGGAGCAGCTGCTGCGCCTCATGGGCCCAGAGCACGCCGACGCCCGACGCGAGGATCTGCGCGCGGGGGCCTTCGCCCTCGGACGACGAGATCCGGTGGATGCCGCGCACGATGCCGTCCACGTCCACGCCCTCGGGCTCTGCCGGCTGCACGAGCGGCTCGTTGTAGACCGTGAGGTAGTACATGACGTTCGGGTCGGGATGATTGCCACCGTACATCCGCTCGATTCCCGAGCGAACGATGTGCGCGATCTCGTAGCCGTAGGCGGGGTCGTACGACACCGTGGCCGGGTTGGTCGACGCGAGAAGGTGCGAATGACCGTCAGCGTGCTGAAGACCCTCACCGGTGAGCGTGGTGCGGCCTGCGGTCGCGCCGATGATGAAGCCGCGCGCCATCTGGTCTCCCGCGGCCCACTGGGCGTCGCCGGTGCGCTGGAAGCCGAACATCGAGTAGAAGACGTAGACCGGGATGAGCGGCTCGCCATGCGTCGAGTACGACGTGCCCGTTGCGGTGAACGCCGCCACGGCGCCGGCCTCGTTGATGCCGACGTGGATGATCTGACCCTGCGGGCTCTCCTTGTAGGCGAGGAGCAGCTCACGGTCGACGGACGTGTAGTTCTGGCCGTGCGGGTTGTAGATCTTGGCCGTCGGGAAGTACGCGTCCATGCCGAACGTGCGCGCCTCGTCGGGAATGATCGGCACGATGCGGTGGCCGAAGTCCTTCGCACGCAGCAGGTCCTTGAGGAGTCGGACGAACGCCATGGTGGTGGCGATCTCCTGCGTTCCCGAGCCCTTCTTGGGGAGCGCGTACGCCTCGTCGCCGGGCAACTGCAGGCCGACGTGGTGGGTGCGGCGCTCGGGCAGGAAACCGCCGAGGGCTCGACGGCGCTCCAGCATGTACTGGATCGTCTCGTCGTTGCCGCCGGGGTTGTAGTACGGCGGCAGGTACGGGTTCTCGTCGAGCTGCGCGTCCGAGATCGGGATGCGCATCGAGTCGCGGAAGTACTTGAGGTCCTGCAGGGTCATCTTCTTCATCTGGTGGGTCGCGTTGCGACCCTCGAAGTGGTGACCCAGACCGTAGCCCTTGATCGTCTTGGCGAGGATGACGGTGGGCTGACCCTTGTGCTCGGCGGCGGCCTTGTAGGCGCCGTACACCTTGCGGTAGTCCAGCCCTCCGCGGCGGAGCTTGCCCCAGATGTCTTCGTCCGACCAGTCCTTCACCAGAGCAGCGGTGCGCTCGTCGCGGCCGAAGAAGTGCTCGCGGATGAACGCGCCGTCCTCGGCACGGTACGTCTGGAAGTCGCCGTCAGGGGTGGTGTTCATCAGATGAACGAGAGCACCGTCCGTGTCCTTGGCCAGCAGCTCGTCCCAGCCGCTGCCCCAGACCACCTTGATGACGTTCCAGCCGGCACCGCGGAAGTAGCTCTCCAGCTCCTGGATGATCTTGCCGTTGCCGCGAACCGGGCCGTCCAGACGCTGCAGGTTGCAGTTGACGACGAAGGTCAGGTTGTCGAGGCCCTCGTTCGCCGCGACCTGCAGCTGACCGCGGCTTTCGACCTCGTCCATCTCGCCGTCGCCGAGGAACGCCCACACGTGCGAGTTCGACAGGTCTTTGACGCCGCGGTTCGTGAGGTACTTGTTCGTCATCGCCTGGTAGATGGCGTTGATCGGGCCGAGGCCCATCGAGACCGTCGGGAACTGCCAATAGTCCGGCATCAGACGCGGGTGCGGGTACGACGGGATACCGTCGGGCGCCTTCGACTTCTCCTGGCGGAATCCGTCGAGCTGAGTCTCGGTCAGACGGCCCTCGAGGAACGATCGCGCGTAGATGCCGGGCGAGGCGTGGCCCTGGATGAAGATCTGGTCGCCGCCGTTGGGGTCGTCCAGCCCGCGGAAGAAGTGGTTGAAGCCCACCTCGTACAACGACGCCGAAGACGCGTACGTCGAGATGTGGCCGCCGACGCCGATCCCGGGGCGCTGGGCGCGGTGCACCGTGACCGCGGCGTTCCAGCGGATCCAGCGGCGGTACCGACGCTCGAGCTCTTCGTCGCCCGGGAACTCCGGTTCGGCGTCGGGTGAGATCGTGTTGATGTAATCCGTCGTCGGAACCTGGGGCACGTTCAGCTGGAGCTCGTGCGAGGTCTGCAGCAGGCTCAGCATGATCTCGCGGCCTCGACCGTGACCCTTGGCCTGCACCAGCTGCTGCAGGGATTCCTGCCACTCGGACGTCTCGTCGGGATCGCTGTCGAGCGGGTCCTGCGAGTACGGATCCTGATCGTTGACAGTCACAGAAGACCTTTCGTCGTCTGGCAGATCATGCCAGGGAATCGCTACCGGAGCGTGGCGGGCTTCGTCGGCCCTGCACAGCGCACCATGTGTCAGCCTACCGAGTCCACGCGGGCCCGGATGCACCTCGTAGACTGACAGTCGCGGGCCTATAGCTCAGTTGGTTAGAGCACCTCGTTTACACCGAGGGGGTCGGGAGTTCGAGTCTCTCTGGGCCCACCGCAGCGAAGTCAGGTCGTCTCGTCCTCCCCTTCGCGCCTGTGCGCGACGACATGCGGCAATGAGGGATCGATGTATCCGGGCTGTCCGATCCGCGATCGCTTCTGGGAGTACGCGAAGTAGATGACGAATCCGACGGCGAGCCAGATCAGGAAGCGCAGCCATGTCTCGACCGTGAGGTTCAGCATCAGGTAGACGCAGATCGCCGCTGAGAGCCCTGGCAGCCATGGGTTGAAGGGGACCCGGAACGTGCGAGGCAGGTCGGGTCGTCTGCGTCTCAGCACGATGACGCCGATCGAGACCATCACGAACGCGGACAGCGTGCCGATGTTCACCATCTCCTCGAGGAGCCCGATCGGGGTGAACCCCGCGACCACGGCGACGATCACGGTCACCACCAGTGATATCAGCCACGGCGTGCGGAACCTCGGGTGCACCTTCGCAAGGCCGATCGGCAGCAGCGCATCGCGCGACATCGCGAAGATGATGCGCGTGGCGCCGATGAGCAGCGTCAGCACGACCGTGGTGAGGCCGGCGACCGCGCCCGCGGAGATGAGCGTCGCCATCCATGCCTGGCCGTGGAATGCGAACGCGTTGGCGAGGGCTGCCGCGGGATCGAGATCCTGGTAGGGGACCATGCCGGTGACGACGAACGCGACCGCGCAGTAGAGGACGGTGCAGATCGCGAGCGACGCGATGATGCCGATGGGCATGTCGCGCTGAGGATTGCGGGTCTCCTCCGCCGTGGTGGCGACGACGTCGAATCCGATGTACGCGAAGAAGACCAGCGCCGCGCCGGCGAAGATGCCGCCGACGCCGAAGGCCGTCGGCTCGATCCCCGACAAGAACTGCAGGAGCGGCTGACTCAGCCCCGACGCGGACTCGCGCGAAGCGGCTTCCGGCACGAACGGCACCCAGTTCGCCGGGTCGATGAACAGCACGCCGGCGACGATCACGAACAGCACGATGAAGAGTTTCACCGCGACGAGAACGAGGTTCACGCGGAGCGACTCCTTTATCCCGAAGCTCATCAGTCCACCCAGCACGAGCACGAGCAGGATCGCCATCAGATCGACGGTTCCTCCGTAGCCGATCGCCGCCGGGATCGGCATCCCGAGCTGCTCCATCAGCGTGCCCAGATAGGCGCTCCATCCTTGGGCGACGACGCTTGCGCCGAGGAACATCTCCAGGATCAGGTCCCACCCGATGATCCACGCGAAGAGTTCGCCGAGCGACGAGTACGAGAAGGTGTAGGCCGAGCCCGAGACCGGAACGGTCGATGCGAACTCGGCGTAGCACAGCGCCGCGAGGGCGCATGCGATCGCCGCCACGACGAAGCTCACCACGATCGCGGGGCCGGCCACCTCGTGCGCAGCGCGGCCGGTCAGGGTGAAGATCCCCGCACCGATCACGACGCCGATGCCGAACACGGTCAAGTCGAGTGCGCTGAGCGATTTCTTCAGCCGATACTCGGGTTCCTCGGTATCGGCGATCGACTGCTCGACGGACTTCGTTCGCAGAACGCTCATCGAGTGCGCCTTCCCTCCGTTGGACCGGTCGTTGAATGCTAGTGCGCGGCCGTTCCGCCGTCGATGGGCCACGGTAGGTTGGGAAGCGTGAATGCCAGCCCCGCCGATCAGCACCGCCTCGTCGAGGTGGCCCTTCTCGATGCCCGTATCCGCCAGGCCGACAACGCCCGCAAGAATCCGCCGCAGGCCGCGCGCGTGCAGCAACTGCTCGCACGACGCCAAGAGCTGTCTCGGGAGCTCTCGACACGCCTGGGCGCCCGTGACGATCTGCGCGCAGAAATGGCGCGCATCGAGTCCGACGTCGCCGTGGTCGACGCGCGCGCCGCACGTGACGCGGGCCGGCTCGCCACCTCGAGCAACTCCAAAGAGGCGCAGGGTCTGGAGAGCGAGATCGCGGCGCTCGCTCGTCGCAAGAGCGACCTCGAAGACGCCGAACTCGAGATCATGGAGCGCCTCGAGTCGGCCGACGCCGCCGTGACCGAACAGGAGGCGCTGATCGCCGCGACCAACGCCGAGGGCGCAGACCTCAGCGCGGATGCCAAGCGCGCGGTTGCAGAGGCGACCGCGGCCTTCGATGCGACGACCCGTGATCGTGCGGCGGTGGCGGGTGAGATCCCCGCGGATCTGCTCGCCCTGTACGACCGTCTCGCCCCGCGCAGCGCGGGAGCGGCCTTCCTGCGTCGCCGCACGTGCGAGGGCTGCAACATGGTGCTGGCCGGAACCGATCTGCAGGTGCTGCGCAACGCCGCTGTCGACGCCGTCGTCACGTGCCCCGAGTGCGGCTGCATCCTCGTCCGCCACGAGGAGTCCGGCCTGTGACATGACCTCGACGGTGCCCGTGACCGGCGTTCCCGCATGGATCGTCCTCGGCCGCACCGTCGCCGGCGCCGCAGTCGCATACCTCGATCCCGGAGGCATGGAGCAGCGGCGCCACGAAGTCGCAGCCTCCGAGCTCGCCGACTGGATCGCGCACGCCGAAGCCGAGTGGGCGCCGCGATGGGTCTGGCACGACACTCCGCAGTGGTATCCGGCTCTGCTCGCGCACGGCGTGCGAATCGCCCGGTGCCACGACCTGCGTCTGTGCCACGTGATCCTGCGCGCGTCGGCGCTGGTCGATCCGCACGCGCCGGTGCGCACCGCCGCGGGCTGGGATGCCGCCCCCCATGTGACGCTGGAGGCGGCAGCGCCCACGCTGTTCGACTTCGAGGGCCCTGCCGACGCGGCGAAGGGTCCGCCGGCAGATCTGGACGATGCGCTCGCCGAGTTCACCCGCCAGCGCGACGCGATCGCCGGTGGGGCCGAGCCCGGCCGGTTGCGCCTTCTGACCGCCGCGGAATCGGCCGGGGCGCTCGTCGCCGCAGAGATGCAGGCGGCGGGGCTGCCCTGGGATGCCGCCGCCCACGATCGCATCCTGACCGAGACGCTGGGGGAGCGCGGCACCGGGGGACAGCCGGCGAATCTCGCGGCGTCCGCCGCGCGCGTACGCGCGGCTCTCGGCGACCCGACCGCGAGCCTCGATTCTCAGCCGAAGCTCCTGCGCGCACTCCATCGCGTCGGCGTGCTGGTCGAATCCACGAGCAGGTGGGAGCTCGCCGAGCAGCGACATCCGGTCATCGAACCGCTCCTGGAGTACAAGAAGCTCTCGCGCCTGCTGTCCGCCAACGGGTGGGCGTGGCTTGCGGAATGGGTCGACGACGGGCGCTTCCGTCCGGTGTTCGTGCCGGGCGGCGTCGTGACAGGACGCTGGGCCTCGTCCGGCGGCGGGGCCCTGCAGCTCCCCCGTCAACTGCGTGAGGCGGTTCGGGCCGATCCCGGATTCACACTCGTCGTGGCCGACGTCGCGCAACTCGAGCCCCGCGTGCTCGCCGCGATGTCGGGCGATCTCACGCTGGCGGGGGCCGCCCGCGACCGCGACCTCTATGCGGGCATCGTCGAAAGCGGCGCGGTGGCGACGCGCTCCGAAGCCAAGATCGCGATCCTCGGCGCGATGTACGGCGCGACGACGGGGGAGTCGGGCCGCCTGGTCCCGCGGCTTCGCCGCACCTATCCCCGAGCGATGGGGCTGGTCGACGACGCCGCACGCACCGGCGAGGACGGCGGGCTCGTATCGACGTGGCTGGGTCGCACGTGCCCGCCGCCGTCAGAGGTGTGGGCAGAGGCGCAGTCGCGTGCGAGCGAGGCCGACGCAACCGGTGCCGATGAGACACGCGCACGTCGCTGGGCGCGTGACCGAGGCAGATTCACCCGCAATTTCGTGGTGCAGGGTACTGCGGCCGAGTGGGCGCTCGCCTGGCTCGCCGACCTGCGGACCCGCCTCGACGCCATCCCGCCGGTTCCCGCGGAGCGGTCCGCGCCCCGCTCCGGTCCGGTCTTCGCCCGGCGACCGCACCTGGCCTTCTTCCTGCACGACGAGGTGATCGTCCACACACCCGTCGAGCACGCAGAAGCTGCGGCGCAGGCCGTGAAGGATGCCGCCGACACGGCGGGACGCATCCTCTTCGGCGACTTCCCGATGGACTTCCGCCTGGACGTCCGGACCGCCATCACCGCGTTCAAGGACTAACCGCCCTGCGGCGATGCTGCGGCACCCTTGCAAGCACCACCATCCGTCGTGATCGTCGGCGATGTCATCAGCGGAGTGTGCAGGACGTCGATGTGCTCGGTCAGATCGACGGGCACCAGGAAGTGGTACTCCAGCATGTTCACCTCCGCGGGCGAGAGATTCACGCGCGCCGTGCTTCCCGCGCGTCCGCCGTCGATCGCAATGGCAGCCGGGTAGGCCTCGCCCTTCACCAGAACCTCTGAGACGAACGCGCCGCGCGGAGCCGACACGGTGACGTTGGTGCCGATGTCGCCGACGCCCACGCCGAACAGGCCGCCCCCGGTCACACTGATCGGCAGATCGCCCACATCGGCCGGCGCGTTGCTGCCCATGGTGACGGTGATGAGCACCTCGGCCAGATCGTCGCGACGGCATGCGACCACGCTCTGCTCGATCGAGACGTCCAGGAACGGTGCCAGCTTGGCACCGGTCGCGTCGTTGAAGTACACCGCGAAGGCGCCGTCGCCGGCGGCATCCTGTCGTGCGGCCGATCCTCCCAGCGACGAGGCCGCGAAGACCTCGGCTTCGGTGGGATGGGCGCTCCACAGCGAGATGCGCCCCTCTGACGCGGGTTCCTGCAGAGCACCGACCAAAGCCATCGCATCGACGTCGCCGCTCGCGATCCGGGCGAACACGGCATCCATGACGCCTTCGAACAGGGCGCTCTGTCGCTCCGGTGAGAGGGACAGATACGGCTGCACCAGGAGGGCGTCGATGACGTTCTCGGCGCCGATCGCTCCCGCTGCCTCCACCTCGACCGGTCCGATCACCGTCAGGAGGGAACGAAGGACGTACGGGTCGACCGAGACGACCGTGTCGGCGGTCTCGCCGGTGAGACCCAGCCACCACGCCGCCGCCATGGTGCCGGTCGCTGCGAAGTCCGGAGTCATCGACGTGTTCTGGATGTAACGGGCGACGCCGTCACCGTACAACGCGGTCGTGCTGGCGGGTACGGCGACGATCGGCGAAGCGACCGACGGGAACTGCGAAGAGCCTGCCTGCCGTTCGAGTGTCAGTCGCCCATGATCGGCGCGGAGCGCCGCGAACGTGCCGGTGATGCCGCCGCCGGTGCGCAGCTCGGCGGGGTTCTGGACCATCACGAGGATCATCCGCTCGCCGTCTTCTCCGAGCGTGGCGGGCAGCACCCGGGCGGCCTGAGCGAGCGTGCCGATCCCCGGGGCAAGACCGTGAAGGGCGTCACGGAGGCGAACGACACCGGTCGCGACCGGACCGATGAGTGCATCAGCATCGAGGGCGGCGAGTTCGTCGACGGAATGCGTCACCACCGCGTCAGTGCCCTCGAGTGCGTCGGCCGCCGCCGCAAGCGCCGCAGTGTTCAGTACGAGCCCGGGGGAGCGCCGCTGGAGCTCCGCGGCCACCTCTGACAGATCGGGGAGCACTCCCGAGAGCCGGGAGAGCTCTGCCGCGACGACTCGCACGGCGCGCAAGTTCGCACCGGCCATCGGGATGGCCTCACTCGCCGCCCAGACCGGATCCGCGGTGAGTGCGCGGGCCCGGTCGGCATGCTCCGCGAGCGCCGGTGCGATCGCGTCAACCCGATCGAACTCTCCTGCTGCGGCCGCTGCGCCGACCTCGTCGGCGAGGGGCAACAGGTCGTCGAACTCCGCCTTCACGAGCAATGCGCGCGCGCCGACCCAGACGACCGCCGCGACGACCGCCAGTGCGAGCAGCGACAGGCCCAGCACGATCCAACGTCGACGCCGGGGCGCCCGAGCGGTCGAAGACACGTCAGTGGCGAGCAGACCGGCGTCGCAGGAGCAGGATCACGCCTGCAGCTGCGGCGAGCAGACCGAATACGGTGATCGGCAGGATGGCGGCAGCCATGCCTGTGGCGGGCAGCGCTGCCGCAGAACCGCTCTGCGGGGGATTCGCATCGCAGACAGGAGTCGCCGGCGGATACGAAAGCGGCACCACCACCGACGGGTTCACCTCGATGGTTGCGGTGATGGCACCGCGCGTCCATCGGAAGTTGCCGTCCGTCTCCACCCAGACACCGTTCTCGAACGCCCAGCCGGGCCATCCGTTCGCGTTCCCGGAGCTGTCTATCGATGCGCCCGGCCAGAGCACGCGGCCTTTCAGCGTGCCGTCGACGAGCGGACCGAGTGGGAGAGTCGCCGTCTCGGTGCCGTTGGTGAGCACGAGTTTCGCCTCGTTGCTCGTGACCTGTTTGTCGGGATCGGTCAACGCCACCTCGAAGAAGATCCACGGAACGTCGCGGTCGCACTCCCCGACGGCGGACGAACCTGCGAGCGACGGCGTCGCAGGATCCGTCGGCGTATAGTCGTCGGCGTCGGCGGCGGCCGCCAACGGTGTGCTGAGGACCAGCATCGCGCTCAATACGAGCACGGCAAACGTCTTCGTCTTCATCTCGTTGCCTCCCAGCGGGCACAGCCAGCCGGACTCCCCAGTCGGGTCTGGTGGCGGTGATTATACACCCGAATTTCACCCGAATCGACCACCCTGCCGAACCGGGACGCTCCGAGGCGCTCCGCGCGGCATCACGTAGGATCGTGCTCGCGAATGGGTCGGCTGGACGGTCGCGTCGCGTGCGGTTCGCCGTATCGCGCCGAGGAACGTCCGGGCTCCACAGAGCAGGGCGGTGGATAACACCCACCCGGAGTGATCCGCGAGACAGTGCCACAGAAAACAGACCGCCGCACCGGTCGCTTCGCTCGTCGAAGTGCCGGCCGCGGTAAGGGTGAAACGGCGGTGTAAGAGACCACCGGGGTCGTGGTGACACGACCCGCAAGGTAAACCTCGCCCGGAGCAAGGCCAGACAGAGGATGCTGACGCGGCTCGCCGAGTCCTCGGGTAGGCCGCTAGAGCGGCACGGCAACGTGTCGCCGAGAGAGATGACCGTCCACGGGGCTTCGGCCCCCGGACAGAACCCGGCGTACAGGCCGGCCCATTCGCCCTCTCAGAGCGTCAGCCGCGCGCCAGCGCAGCGGCGCCGATGATGCCCGCATTGTTTCGGTGCACCGCGGGAACGATCGGCGTGTTCAGCGACAGCAGGTGGAGGAACTGGTCGGAGTGCTTGGACACACCGCCGCCGACCACGAACAGGTCGGGGCTGAACAGGAACTCGATGTGGCTGTAGTACCACTGCAGCCGTTTGGCCCACTGCGTCCACGACAGGTCGTGACGTTCCATCGCGGAATAGGCGGCATACGCCTCCGCATCTTTCCCGTGCCGGGCGCGCTGCACGTGGCCGAGTTCCGAGTTCGGAACCAGAACGCCGTTGTACAGCAGCGCCGAGCCGATGCCGGTGCCGAGAGTCGTGAGGATCGTCAGGCCCGGCTGGTCCTTCGCGGCGCCGTACCGGGCTTCGGCGACACCGGCGACATCCGCGTCGTTGGCGAAATGGATGTCGCGGCCGAGCCCGTCCTCGAAGAACTTCTCGGCTTCGAACCCGATCCATTCGTCGGAGACGTTCGCCGCCGACAGCGTTCGCCCGTTCTTCACGATCGCGGGGAACGCCACGCCGAGCGGGATCGCATCGTCGCTGACGCCCAGCACCGACAAGACTTCGGTGACTGCCGCCAGCACGTCGGGCGGCTGAGCCCCTGCCGGAGTCGCGACCTTGACGCGGTCGCTGATGAGCTCACCACGGTCGAGATCGACGACCCCCGCCTTGATCCCGGTGCCGCCGATGTCCACGCCGACGGCGCGCGCCACGTCAGATGCCATGGGCACAGCCTATCCACGGCGCGCGACCCGGGTGCGAAGCAGCCGTGATCACTAGGATCGAGCCAACGAGGGGAACCCCCGACGACCGAGGAGCCCGCCATGACGAGCGACAGTGAGAAGTACTGGTACAACCTCAAGACCGGCGAGGTGGAGAAGGGCTTCGAATCGCCCTCCGTCGACCGTGCCGGCCCGTTCGACACACCGGAGGAGGCCGCGAAAGCCCCCGATGTGATTCGAGCGCGGTCGAAGGCATGGGCCGAAGAGGAAGCGCGTGCCGACTCGTGGGGAACCGGCACGGTGTCGGGCGAGACGGGCGACGACCAGTAGTCTGGCAACGGCCGCAGCGGGCACCGGAGAGGATGCGATGGACAAGCAGCGTGACTTCGTTCTGAGGACGATCGAGGAGCGGGGTGTCAAGTTCGTACGGCTGTGGTTCACAGACGTCATCGGCACGCTCAAGTCGGTCGCCATCGCACCGGCGGAGGTTGAGGGCGCGTTCAGCGAGGGCCTCGGCTTCGATGGCTCTGCGATCGAGGGTCTGACGCGCTCGTACGAGTCCGACCTGCTCGCTCATCCCGACCCCACCACTTTTCAGATCCTGCCGTGGCGCGGCGAGATCGATCCGACCGCGCGGATGTTCTGCGACATCACGACTCCCGACGGTCAGCCCGCGGTCGCCGACCCGCGTCACGTTCTCAAGCGCACGCTGGCCAAGGCCGCGGATGCCGGGTTCACCTTCTACACGCACCCCGAGATCGAGTTCTATCTCCTCAAGTCGTCGTCGTTCGGCACGGAGGGTCCTGAGCCGGTCGACTCCGCCGGGTACTTCGACAACGTCCCGGGCGGCACCGCTCATGACTTCCGCCGCCGTTCCGTGCGCATGCTCGAAGACCTCGGCATCTCAGTGGAGTTCAGTCACCACGAGGGCGGACCCGGCCAGAACGAGATCGATCTGCGCTACGCCGATGCCCTCGCAACCGCCGACAACATCATGACGTTCCGCACCGTCATCAAAGAGGTCGCGATCGAGCAGGGCGTCTATGCGACGTTCATGCCCAAGCCCCTCACCGGCAAGCCGGGCAGCGGCATGCACACCCACATGTCGCTCTTCGAGGGCGACGTGAATGCCTTCTACGAAGAGGGCGCCCAGTACCAGCTCTCGAAGGTGGGCCGTCAGTTCATCGCCGGCCTGCTGCGCCACGCCAACGAGATCTCGGCCGTCACCAACCAGTTCGTCAACTCGTACAAGCGGCTGTGGGGCGGCGATGAGGCACCGAGCTTCATCTGCTGGGGCCACAACAACCGCTCCGCGCTGGTGCGCGTGCCGCTGTACAAGCCGAGCAAGGGGCAGTCCTCGCGCGTCGAGTACCGTGCACTCGACTCGGCGGCGAACCCCTACCTGTCGTTCGCGCTCATGCTCGCGGCGGGCCTCAAGGGGATCGAGAACGAGTACGAGCTCCCGGCCGAAGCCGAGGACAACGTCTGGTCGCTCAACGACTCCGAACGCCGCGCACTGGGCTACGCGCCGCTGCCTGCCAGCCTCGACCATGCTCTGGAGTACATGGAGGAGTCGGAGCTCGTTGCCGAGACCCTCGGCGAGCAGGTGTTCAACTACGTGCTGCTGAACAAGCGCCGCGAGTGGCAGGAGTACCGCTCGCAGGTGACGCCCTTCGAGCTCAAGAGCAACCTCGAGATGCTCTGACGTCAGGTCCCGCATGACTGCGAGCGAACGATCCGGTTCCCTCACCTATCTGGCGCGGCTCGGCTTCAGCCGGCTCGCCGAGGCGGACGGTCTCCTCGATGAACTCGAGACGGATGCCGGTGTTCCGCGCTCGGCAGCACTCGAGGCCGCGGCGCACGCCGCCGATCCAGACGAAGCGCTCATCGGGTTGACCCGACTGGCGCGGCGCGACGCAGCGGTCGTTCGCCAAGCGCGTGCCGATCCCCAGGCGTGGCGCGCCCTGTGGGCGCTCCTGGGTGCATCCACCGGCTTCGGAGAGTTCTTCCTCCGGCATCCCGCCGAGGTGGCACTGCTGGCGGATGCCGGGCCCACCCTGCCCTCCGCCGGCCAGATGCGCGAGAGCCTGCTCGACTCCGTCGACGCTGTCGAGGGATTCGCCTCCGACAGCAGCGAGCACGCCTGGGTCGCTCTCCGAGTGCGCTACCGGCGGATCCTCGCCCGCATCGCGGCGTACGATCTGCTGAGCGCGTCGCCGGTCGACGAGATCGCGGCGGTGTCCGCGGCTCTGGCAGATGCCGCGGGCGCGGCGCTGGAAGCGTCCCTCGCCGTCGCCCGCACACGCGTGTCGGGCGGAGTCGCCGGGGCTGGCCTATTCCCGCGTGACCAGGTCGCCCGCACGGGACTGGCGATCATCGGCATGGGCAAGACCGGCGCGCGTGAGCTGAACTACGTGAGCGACGTCGACGTGATCTTCGTGGGCGGCGCCGACGACGCCACCACCGCCGAGCTCGGCGAGAGCCGCGTCGTCGACATCGCCACACGACTGGCCGTGCAGACGATGCGGGGCATCTCGGGCATCGAGATCGAACCACCGTTGTGGGAGGTCGACGCGAATCTACGGCCCGAGGGCAAGCAGGGCGCTCTCGTTCGCACGCTCGATTCGCACCTCGCCTACTACGACCGATGGGCGAAGAGCTGGGAGTTCCAGGCGCTGCTGAAAGCGCGCCCGATCGCCGGCGACGAGACGCTGGCCGCGGCGTACGTCGAGGCCGTGCAGCCGAAGATCTGGACAAGCGCTGCACGAGAGAACTTCGTCGACAGCGTTCAACGCATGCGCGAGCGCGTGACCGAACATATCCCCGCCGAAGAGGTGGCGTACCAGCTCAAGCTGGGGCCGGGCGGCATCCGCGACATCGAGTTCACCGTCCAGCTCCTGCAGCTCGTGCACGGCCTCAGCGACGAGCGCATCCGCCAGCGCGGCACTCTCGACGCGCTCGATGCGCTGGTCGCCGAAGGCTATATCGGCCGAGCCGAGGCATCCGTCTTCTCGCGGGATTATCGGATTCTGCGACTGCTCGAGCACCGGGTGCAGCTTCGCCACCTCCGTCGCACTCATCTGATGCCGTCCCGACCGGACGATCTGCGTGTGCTGGCGCGGGCCAGCGGGCTCGCCGAGACGGCCGACGGCATCTGGAGCCTGTGGGAGTCGGTCAAGCGCGAGGTGCGCGACATCCACGTCCGGCTGTTCTATCGTCCGCTCCTGTCCGCCGTCGCCGCCCTCTCGGCCGACGAGCGCGGGCTCTCGACTGCGCAGGCGCACGACCGCCTCGCGGCGATCGGCTTCACCGACCCTGCCGGCGCGCTCCGTCACATCGCGGCGCTCACGAGCGGTCTGAGCCGCAAAGCCACGATCCAGCGTCACCTCATGCCGGTGATGATCCGGTGGTTCGCCGACGGCGTCGACCCCGACTACGGCCTGCTCACGTTCCGTCGTCTGAGCGAACGACTCGGCGACACGCACTGGTTCCTGCGGATGCTGCGCGATTCATCCGGCGCGGCCGAGAGCCTGTCCCGAGTGCTCTCGGGCTCGCGGTACGTCGGAGAGCTGATGGAGTGGATCCCAGAGTCGGCCGCCTGGCTCGACGACCCCGATCTTCTGCGACCGCGCTCCGGACTCGCGCTGCAAGAAGAGGCGCGTGCCATCCAGATGCGCCACGACACGGTGGACGAGGCGATGCGGGCAGTGCGCGCACTCCGGCGGCGGGAGCAACTGCGGGTCGCGATGGCCGCGATCCTTGGCACAGTGACCATCGAAGAGGTCGCGGAGGGGCTCACCACGATCACCGATGTGACGATCCAGGCGACACTGCGCGCGGTGCGACGCGACACCGTGCCCCCCGAAGACGCAGCTCTGGACTTCTCGGTGATCGCGATGGGCCGTTTCGGTGGAGCGGAACTCGGCTTCGGGTCGGATGCCGACGTCATGTACGTGTACCGGGCCAACGGCGTCGATCCGCAGCGAGCCCACGAACTGGCGCTCAAGATCGTGTCGGCACTGCGGACTTACTCCGAGGACCACCGCGTCCCGCTGGACCTCGACGCAGACCTGCGTCCGGAAGGTCGCAACGGCCCCATCGCACGCTCGCTCGACGCATATGCGGAGTACTACCGCCGGTGGTCGCTGTCGTGGGAGGCACAGGCGCTGCTGCGTGCGCGTGGCGTCGCGGGAAGCGTCAAGCTGATCCGTGCGTTCATGGAACTCGCCGATCAGGTGCGCTATCCGGCTTCCGTCGACGACAAGGCCGTGCGCGAGATCAAGCGCATCAAGGCGCGCGTCGAGAACGAGCGCCTGCCGCAAGGCGTCGATCCCGCACGCCATCTCAAACTCGGCCCCGGATCGCTCAGCGACGTCGAGTGGCTCGTCCAGATGCTGCAGCTCGAGCATGCGCACAGCGTTCCGACGATGCAGACGACCTCGACCTTGGGAGCGTTGCGCGCCGCAGAAGAGGCGGGGATCGTCGCCACCAACGCCGCAGACCGGCTCGCGGAGGCCTGGCGCCTGGCAAGTCGTCTGCGGTCGGCGAACACGCTGCTGTCAGGACAGACGAGTGACGTCCTCCCGGTCGATCGCAAGAAGCTCGACGGCATCGGCCGACTGCTCGAGTACCCGCCGCGGTCGGCGACCGCGGTCGAAGAGGACTACCTCGGCACGACACGGCGCGCGCGCCGCGTGTTCGAGAAGCTGTTCTACGGCTGATCGGCCGACCCAATAGACGTCGGCGCGCGCATCCCACGCGCAGATGCAGAAAGGGGCCCTGGTCTCCCAGGGCCCCTTCTCACATCCGGTTACGGCTCAGACGCCGAAGTACAGCTCGGAGTTTCGCCGGGTTCGCGGTGGGTGGCGGTGGGTGGTGTCTCCCGCGTGATTCCGCGGTTTCCACGTTGTCCGCGAGTGTCGATGATGGGGGGGTTGTGGGACTTCTGCGGACTTTCTGCGGACCTCCACGAGACGTCTGCGGACCTACTCAGGCGTGAACCAGTTGTAGTCGGACTTCGGCTCGACGGAGGTGTCGGACGCTACAGCAATCGGGATGTTGGGAGTCACGAGCAGGCTCACCCAGCCGGCTGCCGTGTTGACTCGTAGGAAGCCACAATCACCGCCGGAGACGATGTCGGCGATCTCCCGCTCGACGTGGTCGGCGCGGAGTTGTGTCGACTCGTAGACCTCGCCGCCGTAATGGATCTTCACGCGCATCGGATGCGAACTACGCGCGTCGGATCGGCAGATCGTCGATGCGGCCTTCATCAGAGAGAGCGAGTCCGATCTGTTGGATGCCGAACGAGAGGAAGTGAACAGCCTTGGCCAGTTCGGCAACGGCTGGATCCCGGTGCGTCTTCAGCTGGACGGCGATCGCTGTCGCCGTGTGGCATTGCTGGATGCCTTCGAGGATGAGTTCACGCCAGCTGCTGACCATCGGATCAGCCGATCGTCGACATCACGTCGACCGGCTCGAGATGCTCGATCACCAGCGGGATGCTCGGCGTCACCACGAGGCTGATCCATCCGCCATTCGTGTTCACGCGGTACGCGCCGCCACCGTCCGCGATGAGGTCGACGATGTCGCGCTCTGCCTGCTCGGCGTCGAGTTCCATCGGTTCGTAGGTCGTGCCGTTGTAGTGGATCTTCACACCCATGGTTCGGGCCCCCATTCAAAGGTTCGGATCCCGCCACTGTAGCCATCGGCTCCGACGTTGTTCGGGACGCGTGCCGCCGCGGCTGCGTGCTCACCGGTCAATCATCGGTGGCGTCGTCGTCGGTGATCTTTGTGAGCAGATCGAGCTCGATCGTCAACAGCTCGGCGGGGAGGTCGATGCCCAGATCGTTGGCGGCCGAGTTGACGTAGCGCATTGCTGCGTCAGCGACGAGGGAGACATAGAACTCCGGAGGGTGGTCTCCGGAAGCCAGCAGTGATCGACTTGCGGCGAAGAGCTCTCTCTGCGCCGCGGTCTCCTCGCTCGGATCGGTCTTGGCGTCGTCGTACCGCACAGCCGCGGACAGCACAGCCTGCAGTCGCAACCTCACCTCGAGTTGGGCCGCGTAGTCATCGGTCATGACGTCATCCTGCCAGGGGGGGCACTGACGCCTCCCAGAATCACGCGGCGGCGTGGCGGCGCTTTGCGTGTGTGCTGATGACGCCGCGGGACAGCCCGAGGAGGCGCCCGATCTCGAGCGTACTTACGCCGTCGCGCAGCATCGCATCAATCTGCGCTTGCTGGAAGGGTGACAGTGTGGGCTCGAACGCGCCCGGCATCTTGATGTGCTCGTTGCCGAGGACGTCGACAAGGTACGAGACGTCTTCTCGGAAACACGTTGTCACGAACCAGAGGTAACCGGGAAGGTCCTTGCGGTGCCGGGTGCGGAGATACACCTCGAGCGTCTCCGGCAGATCCCAATGCTTCGCCCGTCGCGGGACTTCCTCCGTCGGATAGTCGGTGAACATGTTGCGGGCGTGCACACGCCAGCGTTCCTCCACCAGGTACGACAGATTTCTGGTGGTCTGCACGTTGGCGGACAGAATGTCGGCGACCTGCGACCATGGCAACTCGTCGTAGTAGCGGAGGGCGATGAGAACCTTGTCGCGTCGAGGCATGATCTCGAAGAAGTCGACCAGGTCGCGGCGGATGATCTGTGCGACAGGCGTGTCGCCGGGGGCATGGAGCGATGTCCGGAAGTCCTTGGCATCTTCAGTCGCGGTTTCGTCGAGAGAGATTGCGCCGACGCCCTTGCTCCCTGCGCGATTGAAGAACTCGAGCACAGCCTGCTTCACCCGGTGCTTGAGAAACGCCCAGAACAGCGGTCCTTGTTCGTCGTCGCGAAGGATCTGCTTGCTCGCGCAGATCGCGTCCCATTCCGCGGCCAGCGTGACGAGTTGCATTGCCGCGATCTGTTGTAGATCCTCGACAGAACATAGGCAGTTGCCGCGCCTCGCGATCCCGCGGTAGTTGTTCACGATGTGCCCGTTCACCACGGGGAGATAGCGGGAGATGATCTGGTCGGTTGTCGCGGCGGTCCAGACGATGTCGTTCTGCTTCGTCGTCACTTCCACTCCGCCGTTCCCCGCGGCTTCATCGCTTCATGTCGGGGCATGTGAGGCTGCAGCGGTGCTGCGAGCGGGGTCCCGAGCTCAAGGGATGTTGCCGACTCGATCTCGTTAGTGTGCATTCCACTACTCCCACTCGTTGATCGTGCGGGAGACCTGCGCCATCAGCACACCCGTCTTCGGATTCGGCACCCACCGATCCCACTCGCTCTTATCGAGACGAACTTTCGCAACGGCTTCGAGCTGCGGGGTGCCGAATGCGTTCTTGAGCGCGTTGGCCTGCGCGAGTCCCGCGGCCTCACCGTTCGCTGTCGCCATGCTGATGAACCGGGACTTGTCGGCCGCCGATGCGGACTCGTACGCCTTGGTGTACTCGTTCGCGGACACCGCTCCCTGCTCAGCGAAGATCCGTTCAGCCTCGGCTTTGATGTCGGGCGGCATCCCCACCAGGCGCGCCTTCATCTCGTCTGCGGCCGCGATGGTCGCTTCCCCGTCGGTGAGGTAAGCCGACCAGTCGAACGAGGTTGCGCCTTCCTCGGTCTGTGTGAAGTAGCCGCCCGCGTCGACCGCGGCGTTTCGCCACGCCTCGGCGAGGCTCTCGAGCTTCTGCGTGCTGAGGAACTCCGTCGAGTTGTACAGGTCACGGGCAAGCTCGGACTGCTTGATGACGGACTCGAGCTCGGTCTTGACGTTCGATAGCGCGTCTTTCTGCTCCTGCCAGGCTGTGAGGTCGACGTCGCCGGCGGCGCGGTCGAGGCGTGCCAGTTCGTCGTTGATCGCGCTGAGCATGCTGCGGGAGTCGGAGAGGTTCGACCCAGACAGCGCCTTCACGAGATCCTCGAACGGGACCCTTGCCGTCCGGGCGGCGTCACGTGCCTCGTCGATGTTGGTGCCGAGGTCGACGAAGTTGTCGGCGATCTTCTCGACCGGGTTGCGGGCCAGGCGCTCCGAGCCGAGGTAGGTCAGGAGTTCCTCGACCCGCTCGGCGATCGGGAGCTTGCCGCCGTTCTCGTACATCGTGGACGCGAGATCGACAGCCTTCTCACGGGCGTCGGCGAGCTTCTCCTGCGCGGCCTGCGCGTTGCTCAGGACCGTGCCAATCACGGCGGCGACCGCGATGCCTGCGGCCGCTCCTGCGGGGCCGAAACCCTCGAACGCGTTCGCGATCACTTCCTGTACGAAGTCGGCGACGTCGTCGAACTCTCCCGAGAACGACGCTGCTGCTTCCTTGCCGGACTGTCGCGCTTCATCCTTGACCGTCGACAGACCCTCGCCGATGTCCTGCGCGGAGTCCTTGCCTGAGCGGCCCATCCGCTCGAGGTCGCGACGGGTGGTGTCGATCTCTTCAGAGAGCTTCTCGGTCGCCTTCTGCGCGCCCTTGAGGTCGGTCTCCAGCTGCTCGGGGCCGCGGCTCCGCCCGAGTGCGAGCAGCTCTCGCTGCGCGTCCTCGAGCGGGTCGATGACGCCGGACTCGATGCCCTGCTTGAAGGCCTTCGTCTCGGACGCGATGCCAACGGTGTAGCCCTTGGCCATGTCAGGCGCCCGCCTTCTCGAAGGTCTCTGCGACCGTGCGATAGGTGGTCTGCATCCACAGCGACGAGGCACGCGGGATGAACGCGTACGCGGCCGGGTGGAATACGTTGCCGGCGCGGCGCGGCCCGCCGAACGCGTTCCCGAGCCGGCGCCTGTAGGTGCGGCCCTTGCGCTTCACGGTGATGACCTTGTTCTCGTTCGCGCCGAACTCGGCACCACCCTTGAGCAGGTCGGCGGGCGTGCCGTGCACCTTGCTGATGTGCGCCGACTTGAGGGTGACGTTCGTGTCGGTGACGCTCACCCGGGCCGTGTCGACGAGCACGCGGGTCTGCAGTCGGGTGCCGGTGCGATGCGTGATCTCCTCACGCCACATCGGCTCGACGTTGGCGCGCGTGTGCCTGCGGTTCTGCGCGGCGACTTCCCGGTCGAGCGACTGCGCCGCTTGGATGAGCGTCGACAGGTCGCGGGAGACGAGCAGTGAGATGCGGCCCGTCATTATTCCGCCTCAGGCGGGGCGGGCAGCGGAGGACGCCCGGTGATGACAGTGAGCGTGATGTTCCACGCCGGGTAGGTATCGCGGTGCATGACCTTGTCGGCGGTCGTCCATCCGATTCGTGAGTGCGCATCGATACGGCCGATCACCTCAGTCACGGCATCGTCGAGCGCGTTCTCTGCTGCGGCGATGTCGGTGTGAGGGTCGAGCACGGAGAGTACGACCTGGTGCTCGAGGTTCCCGATTGGGGCGGCGGCCAGGTGCTCGATGCGAGTGTGCTGCAGCACGACGGTCGTCACGCTCAGCGTCTCGGGGAAGCGCTGCTCGGGGATGACGAGCCAGTCGTCGGGCAGGTTCAACTGCTCGACGAGATAGGCGCGAACGGTCTGGTCATCGGACACGGGGCTTGCCTCGCTTAGGTCGAATGATGGCCTTCACGTGCCAGTCGAGCGGGTGCGGGCGCATGACGAAGTCGCCACCGTCTCCGATGCCGCCGGTGGTGTCCACGCGGCCTGCGTTCCAGAGGTTCTGCACCTGCCGGAGTTGCGCGTACGCATAGCGGGTGGGGATGCTCGACGGCGACTCCGGGACGAGATAACCGTCCACCCAGGCGACGTCGACCGCGGGAAGGGAAGGGGCGTAGGCGATGACCTGATCCTGGGCGACCTCGAGCAGCGCGTCGAGCGTGTCGTCGCTGATCGTGTCAGCGTCGGTCCACTCTTCGCGCAGCGTCTCGGGGGTATGCCAGGTGGCCATCGTCTACGCCCCTGTGGGTCAGGCCGCGACGGTGACGGAGCGGACCGCGGCGGCGTTGTTGACCATGACCGCCCAGTAGGCGAACACGGCCGGGTCGAACGCGCCGTGGTGGGGATCGATGCCCTCGACACGGATAGGCGCTTCGCCGCCGAGCTCGTGGAACGTGAGCGCCTCGTTCGCGCCGACAATGACCTTCCCGGTGCCGACCGCGCCGGGGAGGATCTTGAAGCCCTGCAGGGATCCCTCCTCGAGTCCGAAGCCGGCGTTGAGGTACTCGAGTACGTCGTCCTTGGGCGACAGGATGATGTCGCGCCACAGCTCCGGGGAGACGACCGCGAACGACGGCGCGTTCTCGGTGCCGATGACGTCGAGCGCACCGTCCACGATCGCGGCGAGGCCCTTGGCGATGCCGGACGGGACGGTGCCAGGTGCGGTCACGGTCGCGTTCGCGATGATCGCGGCCAGCGCCTTCGCGTCGGTCTTGCGGGCGGTGTCCTCGACCATGTGGTCGAAGTAGCTCGCGATCACGCCCTGGTCGTTGAAGTCCAGGTACCGGCGGTCGATCTTGTGACCACCGGCGATGCGCGCGGCATCCGCGGTCACCTGCTTGGTGTCGATCGCGTTCGACGGGATCTCGGCCGTGTTGCCGGCGTAGTCGCCGACGACCGGCTCCTTGCCGTCGTCCCACTGCCACCCGATGACCTTGTACGAGGTGAGGACGCCGTGGGAGAGCAGCGGCACGAACCGGCGGGCGTAGCGGCGACGCTTCCACAGCTGCCCGACGTACGCCGGAGTCTGCACGTCCGCGCCGATCGTGACGGTCGTCGGGCCGGCGTGCTGGATGGTGGAGATCGCGAACAGCGCGTCGCCGCCGGCGTACGGCTTCACGGCGTCGGCGTTGCCGGACTTGAACGCGGCGACGGCCGCGAACAGGCCGTCGGCGGTGGTGAGGTCCTTCTTCGGTGCGGCCGGGGGCGTGAGGCCATCCGGCACGACAGCAGCAGATGCGGTCATGTCTTCCTTCTTCTCTTCGGGGGTGGCCTCGGGGGTCTGGAGCTTCTCGATCACGGCGTCGGCGATCCGGTCGACGAGGTCATCGCTGATGTCGTCTTCCGTGATCGGGTCGAGCGCGGCGAACAGGGCGGCGGACTGGAACGCACCTGCGGGGACGACTGCGGCACCCCGCAGGTGCGCTGTCACAGCGTTGACGCCTCGACGTACCAGGCCGCGGAGTTCGGCGCTCAGTGACGGGCGTGGCATCGCCTGGGCGGCGGCGAGCAGCGCGTCACCCTCCGGGGTGCGGGCGATCTCGAACTCTGCCACCACGCCGGCGTCGGTGTCCTCGAGGCTGACGGCGCGGCCGCGGGGTTCGAGCTGGTCGTGTCCGTCGTTGAGAGTCACGATCGACGGGTCGGCGGGCAGCGTCACGCTGCCCTTCGCGAACATCACCGGCTCAGTGCCGTTCACGGACGGGCTGGACAGTTCCCCGTACGGGATCAGCAGGCCGCGGATGCGTCGTTTCGCGACGTCCACGGCGAACAGTGCATCGGTCATCTCAGTCCTCCTGTGGCTGGGTGATCGTGGGCGCGGCGGTGGCGCGGCGACCGGACTGGTCGAAGCGGATCACCCGGCCGGCGGGGGACACGTCGTCGAGCGACAGGCGTGCTTCGATCGGCGAAGTCCACATCGGCAGCGAGTAGTCGTCGAACTCGTTGCGCTTCGACTCCTGCGTGGAGTACGTCAGCGACGCGGTCGACTGCGATCCGTCCAGCAGCGCGGCCGGCATCCCGACGAGACGGGCGATATCGAGCACGGCGGCATTGCGACCCTCGACATACAGGTCGGTGTTCACGGTGCCGTGCACGCGCACCTCGACACGGTTGTCAGTGAACCCGACCGCGCCGGTCGGCGACGTGCGGGCCGCGGCCCACGTGTCGATGAGGTCCTGGATCTCGTTGTCCGGCTCGGTGTCTTCCTCATCGGCGGGCTCGCCGTCGGTGAGTTCGTCGTCAGTGACCTGGTGCAGCTCGATCAGCGGGATCGGGTTCTGCGCCCGCCCGATCCATGCCCGCTCAAGCGCCCGGTATCCCTTGATCGTGGACGCACCGCACGCGAGGATCCCGCCGGACCCGTTGCCGGGGATGAGGATGATCTGCTCGGCGGACACGGTGCGGCCGTCGACGAGGACCTGGCCGTGGTCGTTGGCCTCCCATCGTTCCCAGGGGACACGGATCCCGTCGGTGATCTGCCCGCTCTTGTCGCGGTCGACCGCCCATGCGGACCAGTCGTAGAAGAACAGGTCGTCGAACGTGTACGCGGCGCGATGCCAGGGGCTGATCCCGGTGGCGGTGTTCTTGAGCCATCCGGGCGTGGTGTCGGTGTTGCCCTGGAACTCCTTCAGCGGCATCCCGGCGATGATGCCGATGTAGATGTCGCGGGCCTTCTTCAGCGCGGGGATCTGCATCGCCGCTTCCCGCGACACCTCGCCCAGCTCGCCGGTGAAGTACTCCGAGAACGTGACCTTCGCGAGTGTCGAGGTCTGGTTCGGGGACTCCAACCCGAACGCGACTGGCGCAGCCTGGACGAAGTCCATCAGCTGCACCGGTCTGCGGAATATCTTGTCGAACCACGCCACATACGAAGCGTCAGTCCGGCTTATGCGCGCTGAAAGCGCGGAGCAGCTACGGCGTGTCGGCGTGTTTCGCGAGGTTCGATGTCGCCTGCGTCGCGCCCGGGTGCGCGCGCTTCTCGTGCGCCCTGGCCGCCTGCCACGCGTCGCGCTTCGTGAACCGGAACGCCGACCAGTGCGGGCAGTCCGTGCACGTCACGACGACGCTGATCTTCGTCGCGTCGAGACGGATGCGGCTGGTCATGCTGCCGCGACCACGGCCTTCATGCGCCGCTTCGGTTTCGTGCTGTCGTAGTGCAGCAACGCCAACGCCCATGCTTCGACTCCTGTCACATCGTCATCCGGCTTCTTCGGGTCCCGGCCGACCAGCCATCCGCGGTCACCGGCCTTGCGTTTCACGGCCTTGTGCACGGCCTCGTTGAGCTCAAGTTGCCGGGACCAGTGCACGACGTTCTCCCGGTCGACCTCGTCCACGATCAGCGACGCGGCCTTCTTCACGTCGACGAAGTGGTACGCCTCGACGCGGGGGCGAGGGTTCTTCTGCATCAGCTTCGACACGATCAGCGCGGCCACCTGCGAGCCGGCGTCATGCACGATCGGGACCTTGTACTTCCGCGCCAGCCGCAGCAGCGCGGGCGCGGCGTCATCAATCCCGGTGATGCGGTCCAGCAGCATCCCCACCGCACGGCCCTCGTCGTCGCGCCACCCGGCCATGATCGACACGCACAGCTGGTCCGGGTGCGGGGCGAACGACAGCGACCACCGCTCCGGCAGTGGCACCCTCGCCGGGTCCCCGTCAACACCGGTGCGCGCCCACTTGAGCGCGTCGAACAGCGACACCGTGCCGCCCTCGTCGCCGAATATCCCGCCATACTCCGCGATGAACACCAGGCGCGGCAGCGTCTCGTAGCGCTCGTGGATGACCTCGGCGGTCGTGAGCGTCCCGATGCCGGGGTGGGATGCGAGCACGAGCGGCTCGATCGCCTCCCACGTCGACAGGTCCTCGTCCTGTACCCGGTCGGGCATCGCGTACTCCACGATTCCTGCGCGGCCCGCCCTGCCGAGTTCGAGCCACTCCCACAGCATGTTCCCGGTGCGGTACTTCCCCGCCGTCCCGGCGACGACGACCTGCGCGTCCCGGCGGGTGTCGAGCGTCGGCATCGCCGCGGCGAGCGTGTCCTCCACCTTCTGCGGGTCCGCCTCGCCCGCCTCGTCGAGGATGATCAGGTCGAACGCCTCACCACGGAGATCCTCGATCGACGACAGCCACTGCACGATCCCGCCCGAGCCGGGGAACTCGACCCGCTCCTGCCCTGCGGACTTGATGACCTTGCACGGCACCGCGGACCGCTCGAGCGCCGGCACCACGTCCTTCAGGAAACGGGACCGTCCAGCCTTGCCCGTCGTCAGCGTGAGGATCCCGACACGGTAGTCCTCCCGCGACTCTGCCCGCCCTAGCCCGATCGCGATCAGCGTCGTCGACTTCGAAGACCGGCGCGGCAACAGGCACGCGTTCCGCTGCCGACCCGCGGCGAGCGCATCGACCACGACGAGCTGCTGCGGCCGAGGTGCCCGGCCCGTCATCGCCCGCTCGCCGAAGAACCGCAGCATCGTCGCGCCGCGGAGGAACTCGCGTCGGTCCCGCTCGGTCGTCACGAGCTCCGACACGTGCAACGGCGTGAGCGCTTCGGTGCGCAGCGCGAGCCAGCCCTCCTCGCCGAACAAAAAGTCGCCTGTGAGGGCCATGCCCGGGGGTTGTGAAGGCCCTCTCAAAGAAGCGGGGGTCGGGGTCGTTGTCGCGGATGCTGTCGCGTCATCGCGGCGCTCAGCGTTGCGGTGCTGGTGGCAGGGCGCACCGTCACGGGTGCGGCGTCGGCATGTGCCGCCGGTCTTGTTCGGCTGGTCGCATCGGTTCGTCACCATGTCGGGAGGCCTCTCGCTCGTCGGGACTGGGCGTTGGTGTGCAGTGCGCCGATGCGGCCGCCCGCTGAACGGTTCTCCCGACGGTGCTGCGGGCCGAGGTTGTCGAGGTCATGGGATCCGCCTCGGCTGGCGTCGATGCGGTGGCCGACGTCGAAGCGTTGCTCGGGGGTGATCGGCCCGCCGCATCCGATGCACTGCACGGCGATCCCGGACTTCAGTCGCTGGTTCGTCGCGGTCCGGATGATGCGGGCGTTTCGGACGTACGTCGGGTGCTTGTGGTGACTGGTCATGATGCCCTTTGCGAATTGTCCACAGGCTCTGGTGAGGTGCTTGCGTTGGTGATGTTCTTCCTCTTGTGTTCCTGGTATTCCTCTGTGGTTCCTTCTAAGGGGTACGTCGGGCGTACCGCTGAGGGGTACGCCGGGCGTACCCCAACAGGTACGTCGGACGTACCCCTGAGAGAGTCGTTCGACGTACCCCTGGGGGGTCGGTGAGTGGTCCTGACCCCGGGGTTATCCACAGGGGTCAGGGGTACGTCAGCCGTACCCCTGCGCGGAGCGGCTCGCCGGGGCTTTCGGAGTCGCTTTCGGTACTCGTCTGTGGTCTGCGAGACGGGCACGTTGAGGACGATCGCGAACTCGGCTCGGTGCCCGTTCCCGCCCTGCCTGACGCGCTCGATCGCGCCCAACGCGACGAGGCCCTGGATCGCGACCTTGACGCGCTGGAATGCCGCCGTGCGCTCACGATCGACCTCGTCGCATCTGGGGTCGTCGGGTGCGACAGCGTCGGGAACGATACGGCCGAGCGCGAGCGCTGAGGACTCGCGAGAGTCGAAGTAGAGCGGGGGAGTGTCGTTGTCGAGCGCGGTCAGCGACATGTACACGAGGAGGTCGAACTCGGTCTGGCTGAGCACAGGCACGTGCGCTCGATAGCTGAACGTTCGGCCGACGAGATTAGCGCCCATACGGGCTCCTTCCGAACGCGATCCTGACCCGCGGGAGTGAGCGCTCCGGCGGGTCAGGATGCTGGTGTTCGTCGTCACACATCCCCGAGGGTCAGATGTGCATCGACGTCGGTACGGCGGCGCAGGATCCGGGGCGGGGCGGGCAGCTGGGCGGCGAGCTCGATCAGTCGAGACGCGAAGGCGAGAGCCGCGGGCTGGTCCAGTTCCAACGGGTACGTGTTGACGAACAGCACGTGGCTCGGGTTGAGCGTCCCGGCATCGCGGCCGAGCACGACGTTCTCGGCGGCCTCACGACGGTTGGTGCCCTCCTCTGTGTACTCTCCACGTTCGAGAAGCGCGTTCGCGAGGTTATCGGCCTCGTGCAGGCGCAGCGGGATGCGTTGCGCGCCGGGGAGCACGAGGTCGACCACGGGCTGGCCGTCAAGCTCGCCGCGTTGGACGGCGATCTGGCCGCCAGCAAACCGGGCGTCGACGACGGTCACAGTGCCGCCTCCACGGCGTCGACGAGCTCCTGCATGAGTGCGATCGCCTCGCGCGCGGATGCAGTGCCCTCGGCCTCGTGCTCGAGAGCGAAGTACGGTCGGGGGTCTTCGATCATGATGGTGCCGTCGAGGTACACGCCGTGAATGGAGACGCGCGCGCTCGCGTTCTCGAGCACGTACGTCACCAAGACGCCCTCGGTCGGGGCAGGGTCGATGTCGAAGATCTCCACATGATCCGCCCATGCGGGCTTGGCTGCAGTGATGGCGGGGTTCGCCGCGATGAACGCGGCTTCTGCCGCGGCCGCGGCTGCGAAGACCTGGGCGGTATGGCTCCGTACGGTGATCGAACGTAGGGCTCGGCCTTCCGGGATATCGACGATCTCACGCGGGATCCAAGAGCCGCGCGAGACCATGAGGTAGCCGGATGTGGTCCGGGCGAGGCCGTTCTGCGTGGTCATATCGATGCGACGGATCGATGCGAGTTCCCGGTCAAACCAGCCCTCGTCAGTGCGCTCGCGCCCCACACGGGTGCCATCCGGTCGATAGAAGTCGGCAAACCAGTGCGATTTTCCGTTCTCGATGTCGAGGCGCGCCTGGTCCTCGTCGATGCGAAGGTCTCGGAACAGGTCGACCCGTTCCTCCGCCTCCATGAACAACGGGCCGCCCGTCACGACGATCTGGAAGGCACCCGCCTCGAGCTCGCGCAAGCAGTGAGCGACCTCCTGCGCGACTTCGTCGACGATCGGGCTCGTGTCTGCGATGATGGACATGATTTCTCCTTCAAGGGTGGGATCTTCGCCCTCGGGCTCGGTGGCCGCCGAACCGGGGGCATTCTTCTCATCTGCGCAGTACGCGCAGCTCTCGACCGCGAACGTCTGCTCACGGATATGCGCGTCGTGTGCTCGGCGCGTCACTGGTCGGCCTTGAGGGTCGCGAAGTACTCGCCGGCGCTCGGGCTGTACTGGATGTCCAACTGGCTCGTGATCGCCTTCGAGGTTGCCCGTGAGACCCTCAAGGGCTCGCCGCCATTGATCGCGATCGTGTCGGTCATCGCGGCAGCGGCCACGGACTTCTCCGCGCGCCGCGCCGTCGGATCGTTCACCATCAGGCGTCCTTCCTCACGGTCAGCTGCCAGCGGGTGGCGCGATTGCCGACCCGCGACGTGCCGGGAGTCGGATGTGCTCCGACAAGCCCTCGCCGCACGCACGCTGCGCGTGCGGTACGGACCCGCTGAGGGGTCACGCGCGGCACTCCGGGGAAGTGCTCCACACGGGACTCGTACAGCGCGACGATCACGTCATCCGTCGACGCCCCCGCCACACGGAGGATGTCGAGCACGACGACCTCGACCTTCGCCTTCGTCTCCGCGTCGATCGACGCGTCCGCCTCCACCGAGAGACCGTCGAGGACAGCAGGGCGTGCACGGGTGCTCACGACACCTCCGCGAACGCGGCGTCGATGAACGCTTCGAGGTCGGCGCGCCGGACGACCACGCGACCCCCGAGCTTGGCTGCCTTGAGCTGCTTCGTGTTGATGAGCCATCGGACCGCGTCCACCGAACGGCGCAGCTTGGCTGCCACCTCATCGACGAACAACAGATCTGGTGCGTCGTTATCCTGCATCACTTGCTCCCTCCATGCCACGGCCAGATTCGTGTCGATTCGGGCCACACTGCGTTGATCTGTGCTTTCACAACACAGTATGCCCGATTGCTCCCGACGAGCGCAACCGCCGCGCTAGTGTGTCTCTATGGCACATGAAGGCTCCGAGGAGACGATCGGGAAGCGCTTGGCGCGCTATCGCAAACTCGCGGGGTTCAGCGCCCATGAACTCGCAGAGCGGGCAGGACTCACGCGATCCGTCATCGCAAATATCGAGAACAACCGGCGCACCGACATCACCGTTTCGGAGGTGATCGCGCTAAGCCAAGCGCTCGATGTGCCTCCACTCGTACTTATGCTCCCGGTGGATCGCCCCTTCTCCCACCACGTCGTGGGCAAGTGGGCATACAGCGTCGGGAAGCTCACGCAGATGTTTCGGGGGGCGTCATCCTCAATGTCGACAGGCGCGTCGGCACGTGCGACGGCGGTATTGAGGACAGCCGTATCGCTCTACGGAGCGGACGCACGCGTTGACACGATTCGCCAGAAGATAGTCGACACCGCGAGAGCGTGGGGGTTTGGCGACCGGTTGCCCGAGATCGCGAGCGCGTTGGACTCTGGCGAGTCATTCGGCTGGCGGGTGGGTCTGGATTTGCGCGAAGCGGTGGCACGCAGGGACGAGACTCGCGCAGTCGAGATCGACGAAATGTTTCGAGACCACGATGCCGCTGTGGCGAACTACCTGTCGCTTGCGCTCGCGCTCCAGGAGTTGACGGGGGAGAAGCAGCCCGACCCGCGGTCGACCAAGGGACTATTGCCAAGCATTGAGGACGCCCAGCCGGAGAGAACGCACGCTGATGGCGAGCATCAAGCAGCGCCCTGATGGGAAGTGGCGCGCCCGCTACCGGGGGCCAGACGGCCAGGAGTACGCGAAGCACGCGAATCTGAAGCGGGATGCGCAGACGTGGCTTGACGAGGCCACGGCGGCGATGCAGGCCGGCACGTGGGTGAACCCGACGACGTCGAAGATGACGGCGGGGGAGTGGCTCGATACCTGGCTCGCCGGGTACGCGTCGAACAAGCCCCGGACGCTCCGAGCGGCGGAGGTTCACGCGAAGCTCATTCGCGCGAAGTTCGGTAGCCGTCAGCTGCGCACGATCCGCCCGTCCGATGTGAAGGCGTGGACCGCGGAGCTTCAGAAGACCTATGCGCCCAGCTACGTTTACGCCCTGCACCGTCGCCTGAGCCAGATTCTCTCGGATGCCGTGCACGACGGCGTGCTGGTCAAGAACCCTTGCTCCAGGCGCACGTCACCGCCTGCTCCGAAGCAGAAGCCGTACGTGGCCACCACGGAGCAGGTGTGGGCACTGCACGACGCCCTGAAACCCGGATACCGGAACGTGGTGCTCCTCGGAGCGTTCGCGGGTCTGCGCGCCGGCGAGATGTCCGCGCTCGACATCGACGACGTCGACTGGGAGTCCGGCGTCATCACGCCCGAGGTGCAGCACGACGACGAGGACCTCAAGAGCGACCTCTCGGGAACGTCGATCCCGATCCCGCTCGAGCTCGCGAAGATGCTGCGCCAGAACGTCGGCACCCGGAAGGTGGTGCCCGGAGTGTTCGGCCGCGGAGTGACCGCCTACCAACTGAACCGCGTCTGGGACGAAGCCCGCGTCAAGGTGAAGGGTCTCCCGCCGGGGTTTCGGATCCACGATCTGCGGCACTACTTCGCGTCGATGCTGATCGCGGCAGGCCTCGACGTGAAGGTCGTGCAGGCCCGGATGCGGCACGCCTCCGCGACGGTCACGCTCAATACGTACGGGCATCTGTGGCCGGACACTGACGACACGTCGCGCGCCGCCGTCGCGGCCGTGCTGGGCGCGCGAAAGAGCCCCCCGAGCGCGGACTCGGAGGGCTCTTCGTCAGATTCTGCGGACTAAACGCGGACTAGAGGCCGCTCAACCCGCGGAATCCCGCGCCAGAAGGCTAGACGCCGAAGTACAGCTCGTACTCGAACGGGTGCGGGCGCGCGGCGAGCGGCTTGATCTCGTTCTCGATCTTGTACTCGATCCAGGTCTCGATCAGCTCGGGCGTAAAGACGCCACCTGCGAGCAGGAAGTCGTGGTCGGCCGCAAGGGCATCCAGCGAGTCCAGCAGCGAGTTGGGAACCTGGGGGATGTTCTTCGCCTCCTCGGGGGGAAGCTCGTACAGGTCCTTGTCGACCGGCTCGTGCGGCTCGATGCGGTTCTTGATGCCGTCGAGGCCGGCCATGAGCTGTGCAGCGAACGCGAGGTACGGGTTACCCGACGCATCCGGCGCGCGGAACTCGATGCGCTTCGCCTTGGGGTTCGATCCCGTGATCGGGATGCGGATGGCGGCAGAGCGGTTACCGGCCGAGTAGACCAGGTTGACCGGAGCCTCGTAGCCCTTGACCAGACGCTTGTAGCTGTTCACCGTCGGGTTGGTGAACGCGAGCACGGCGGGAGCGTGCGCGAGCAGACCGCCGATGTACCAGCGTGCGACGTCGGAGAGCCCGCCGTAGCCCGTCTCGTCGTAGAAGAGCGGCTTTCCCTCGCTCCACAGCGACTGGTGCACGTGCATGCCCGAGCCGTTGTCGCCGAAGAGCGGCTTGGGCATGAACGTCGCCGTCTTGCCCCACTGCTCGGAGGTGTTCTTGACGATGTACTTGAACTTCAGGATGTCGTCGGCCGCGTGCACCATCGTGTCGAAGCGGTAGTTGATCTCCTGCTGACCGCCCGTGCCCACCTCGTGGTGCGAGCGCTCGAGCGTGAAGCCGGCTTCGATGAGCTTGAGGGTGATGTCGTCGCGGAGGTCGGCCGTCTTGTCGACCGGGCTGACGGGGAAGTAGCCGCCCTTGTAGGGCGTCTTGTTTCCGAGGTTTCCACCCTCTTCGACCCGACCGGTGTTCCAGGCGCCCTCTTCGGAGTCGACGGAGTAGAAGCTCGAGTTCTGCTTCACTTCGTAGCGGACGTCGTCGAAGATGTAGAACTCCGCCTCGGGGGCGAAGAAGGCGGTGTCGGCGATGCCGGTCGAGGCGAGGTACTTCTCCGCCTTCTTGGCGACCTGGCGCGGGTCCTTGTGGTAGATCTCACCCGTGCGCGGGTTGTAGATGTCGAAGATCATGATGAGAGTCTTCGCTTCGCGGAACTGGTCGATGTATGCAGTCGACACGTCAGGGATCAGCTGCATGTCGGACTCGTGGATGTTCGCGAAGCCGCGGATCGAGGAGCCATCGAAAAGCTGGCCGACGGTGAAGAACTCTTCATCGACGGTCGAAGCGGGGATGTTGAAGTGCTGCTGTACACCGGGAAGATCCGTGAACCGGATGTCGAGGAACTTCACGTCCTCGTCCTTGATGAACTTCAGCACCTCGGATGAATCTTTGAACATGAAGACTCCAGAAGTAGGGCACTCGGGACCGTCCGCGCGAGGCGCGGACTTCTCTGGCAAGTTACCCGTAGGGCATTGCCCGGTAGTGTCACCTATGTTTCCGGCATGTTACGGCCCGCTGGATACGCTGGTGAGGTGACCCAGAGCGCAGAGACGTATCCCGGAGAACGCCTCGGTCTGCCCCGCGAGGGTGCAGGCTCGATCGGCCGTATCGGCAGGCGCGTCGGCGCCCTGTTCATCGATTACGGGGCGGCGTACCTGATCTCGGGGTTCTTCGGCTGGGATCCGCTCGCGATCCTCGCCATCTTCGCCGTGATCCAGATCGCGTTCCTGCCGACGCTGCAAGGGAGTCCCGGGCATCGCCTCTTCGGTATGCGCCTCGCGCGGCTCGACGGAAGCTGGGTCGGGCTCTGGCGTCCGATCGTGCGCACCGCATTGCTGATCGTCGTGATCCCCGCCGTCATCTGGGACGCCGATCAGCGCGGGCTGCACGACAAGGTCGTGGGCACCGTCCTCATCCGGTCGTAGCGACGCAGGCTGCGCCCGTCGGCCGCGAGACGGACACGCGCCCGTTCAGCGAGGACGCGGCGCGCGCGCCTTCGTCGGGTCGATGCCCTTGGGGATCGGCAGCGACGTGAGCGTCTGCGACACCGAGTCGATGCGCTTGATGACCGCGGCCATCGTCGAGCGATCGATCTTCGTGGGAAGCCCCTTGATCGTCGACGACAGCTTCGCGATGGTGACCTCGTCGTCGCCGTGCCCGACGTAAAGGACAGTGACGGGCACGCCCGACGCGACGCGCTGGACCTTGGAGCGCTCGTCGTTCACGAGACGTGTGAGACGACCCCGGGCACCTTCGCCGATGATCACGACGCCGCCACGACCGACGGCGCGGTAGACGGCTTCCTGCGTCTTGGGGTTGATTCCCACGGGCATCTCGCTGGCTACCCACTTGCGGCCGAGTGACGTGGAGAGCACGTGCCCGGCGGCCCCCGGCATCCCGTCGATCCGCTGGTACATGGCGCGCGTAGAGAGGCGCGTCATGGTCATGAGCGAGGCGAGGATGCCGAGCATAAGGCCGGTGACGCCCCACAGGATGATGCTCCAGATCGCGACGGGGGGCAGCGCGAATCCGACGCCTACGCCGGCAGCTATGCCGAGGATCAGGATGCCGACCAGAAGGTACGGCAGCCAGGGGAACGCCTTCTGCGTGAAGGTGTAGAGGGTGCGAAGCTGCGAGAAGAAGCCGGGGCGCTTCTCGGGTGCGGTACTGCGGGCGGCCATACCTCCAGCCTACCTTTCCGGGACGGTCTTCTCCGGCTCCTCCCCAGCCGGCGGCCGAGCCTGTTCTCCCACAGCTTGCAACGGATCCACGGACGACGGCATCCGGGCGATCCAGACTGGCACCCGTGACGAACGACGACGGTCTCCTGCGCACGCCGTACCGCACGGTGCGCGCCGTCCGCGCACCCGAAGACGGCCCCTGGCCCGGCTCGCTGGTCCGCACCTCCTCCGGTGAGGCGCGGGTGCTCGTCGATGCGGCAGTGCTCGGTGCTCGATGGCGGGGATGGGATGCCTCCTCCTCAGGCCACCTTCTCGCGCCCCTGGATCTCGCGAGGCGCGTCGACGGGCACGACGTCGTGCTCCCGGTCTGCACGGAGCGGGTCGAGGACTTCCTCCGTCGGCGCGCCTCCCGTGCACCGCTGACCGCAGGCGAAGCCGTGACCGTCGGGGTGAGCATCCTTCGCGGGTGCGCGGATGTCATCAACGTTCCCGAGACGACAGGGGAGTGGTGGCTCGACGACGCCGGGCGACCACTGCTTGCAACGGATGCCTCGGACCGCCGTGCCCTCGAGGCCGCCGCGAGTGCGCTGCGCAGCTTCGTGGTGCCCGCGCGCGTCGAGCGCGCGTGGGACGCCGCCATCGGCGCAGTGACGAGGGAACGCATGACGGCGCGGGGCCTCGCGGACGCCGAAGAAGAGCTGTTCGCCGCAGCGGCACCGGAGCCGCTCTCCACGTTGACTCTCAGCCCTCGCACTGCGCTGGACGTCGGCGCCGCCGGACGGGATGGCGCCGTTTTCGAGACCGACCCGCCGCGGTCCCTGTGGAGCAGCCTGGTCGGGCGTGTCGACTCCGACCTCGCCGACACCGTGTCGATCGCCACGACGGCGCTGTGGCGGCGGATGCGCGTGCGAACGAGCTCCCGCAAAGCGCCGTGGCTCGTGGGCGGCGTCGTTGCGGCGGCAGTGCTCGCGGGAGGGGCGCTCTGGCCGGCCGCGGGAGGCGTCGCCACGGTCGGTCCGGCGACGCCTACGGCGCCGGTCGAGGCCGCTGCGGACGACTCACCGGATTCCGGGGATTCACCGTCTGCACCTCACGCCGACCCGGATTCCGCAGCGGTCGAGACAACGGCAGGCGACGGGGACGTGCAGTCGATGGATCTGGCCGCCGTGGTGGCAGCGCTCCTTGATGAGCGCGCGGACTGCAACGGCGACACGGAATGTCTCGCCGGACCCCTCGCCGATCCCACTGCGCCGCTCGGTACCGGCGCGATCGACCTTCCCGCGGGGGAGCGCACCGTCACACTCCTGGACGATTTCGGAGACGTCGCCGTAGCCCGGGTGGACGCGGCCGAGGCGTCGCATCCGGCTCAGCTCGTCGTGATCATCCGCCGGAACGAAAGATGGCTGCTGCGCGACGTGCGTGACGTCGCGCAGCAGCCATAGATCGGTGCTGCGAGTGGGCTCAGATGCCGAGCTGGCCTTCGAACGCGGCCGCCTCGAGACGGGTCTTGACCGCACCGAGGAACCGCGCCGCGTCGGCGCCGTCGATCACACGGTGGTCGTACGACAGCGCGAGGAAGACATACGAGCGGACCGAGATCGCATCCTTGCCGTCGACCGAGACCACGCCGGGCCGCTTCACGACGACACCGGTTCCGAGGATCGCGGACTGCGGCAGGAACACCACGGGGGTGTCGAACAGCGCGCCACGCGAGCCGGTGTTCGTCAACGTGAACGTGCCGCCGGCCAGCTCGTCGGGCTTCAGCTTGTTGTCACGCGTGCGCGCGGCGAGGTCCGCGATCTCGTGAGCGATCTGAGCCAGGTTCTTGGCGGCGGCGTCCCGGAGCACCGGCGTGAGCAGCCCGCGCTCGGTGTCGACGGCGATCGAGAGGTTCTCGCTCGCCGGGTAGACGATGTCGGTGCCGTCGACGGTCGCATTGATGACGGGGTAGGCCTGCAGTGCCTCTGCCGCCGCCAGCGCGAAGAACGGCAGGAACGACAGCTTGTCGCCGGTCTTGGCCTGGAAGTCGCCCTTCACCTTGTCGCGGAACGATGCGAGCTTGGTGACATCCACCTCGACCACGCTGGTGAGCTGAGCGGTGGACTGCATCGATGCGACCGCGCGCTCGGCGAGCACCTTGCGCAGGCGCGACATCGGCTGGGTCGTGCCACGCAGCGGCGAGACCTCGAGCGGTGCCGGCGCAGCGGGCGCGGCAGCGGCAGCGGCCGGCGCCGATGCGGCCTCGGCGGCCTTCAGGACGTCTTCCTTGCGAATGCGTCCTCCCACTCCGGTTCCCTTCACCGATGCGAGGTCGACACCCTGCTGCTGCGCCAGACGGCGCACCAGCGGGGTGACATAAGACGCGCCGTCGATCTCGTCGATCGGCGAGGGAGCGGCGGGTGCCGGAGCAGCGGCAGCGGGTGCCGGAGCGGGCGTCGGGGCGGCAGCGGGTGCCGAGGCGGGAGCGGGAGCCGGGGCGGGAGCCGGGGCGGGTGCCGGGGCGGGAGCGGGAGCCGGGGCGGGAGCGGGTGCCGCAGGGGCTGCTGCGGGAGCCGGGGCGGCGCCCGCTTCACCGATACGCGCGAGCGTGGAGCCCACGGCGACCGTCTCGTCCTCCTGGACCAGGATCTCCTGCAGAACGCCGGCGAAAGGCGACGGGATCTCGGTGTCGACCTTGTCGGTCGAGATCTCCAGCAGCGCGTCGTCGACCGCCACTTCGTCGCCGACCTGCTTGAGCCACCGCGTCACGGTGCCCTCGGTCACGCTCTCGCCCAGTTCGGGGAGGACGACGTCCTTGCCTGCACCGGTGGGTGCAGCTGCGGCGGGTGCCGCCGGAGCCGGCTCGGCGGCCGGGGCAGCCTCAGGTGCAGCCGCTTCGGCCGGAGCCTCAGCGGCAGGGGAGGCTTCAGCGGTCTCGGGAGCGGGTGCTGCCGAAGCACCGGAGCCGTCACCGATCTTCGCGAGAATGGCGCCGACCTCGACAGTCTCGTCTTCCGCGACCAGAATCTCTTCGATCACACCGCTGACGGGCGACGGGATCTCCGTGTCGACCTTGTCCGTGGAGATCTCGAGCAGGCCCTCGTCGACCTGGACGGTGTCGCCGACGCTCTTGAGCCAGCGGGTGACCGTTCCCTCTGTGACGCTCTCACCGAGAGCAGGGAGGACCACGGAAGTGCTCATGACGATGTCTCCTTCGGAATGGATATCGGATCTAGCTTAGTGATGCTTGCGCAGCCCGAGCGTCAGAGCGCGTGCAGCGGCTTGCCTGCGAGAGCCAGGAAGGCTTCGCCCAGTGCTTCGCTCTGCGTCGGGTGCGCGTGGATGAACGGAGCGATGTCTTCGGGGTGCGCCTCCCACCCGACGGCGAGCTGGCCCTCGGTAATGAGTTCGCCGACGCGATCACCCACGAGGTGCACGCCCAGCACAGGTCCGTCCTTCGCGCGGACGACTTTGATGACCCCGCTCGTGCCGAGGATCTCGCTCTTGCCGTTGCCCGCGAGGTTGTACTCATACGCCACCACGCCGTCCGCACCGTGGGCGTCGACGGCCTGAGCCTCGGTGAGTCCGACAGACGCGACCTCGGGGTGGCTGTACGTCACCTTGGGGATCTGCGTGTCGGGGACGACGACAGGATTCAGACCGGCGATCTCCTCGGCCACGAAGATCCCCTGCTGGAAGCCCCGGTGGGCGAGCTGAAGACCGGGGACGATGTCGCCGACGGCCCACACGTGCGCCGTCGACGTGCGCAGTCGTTCATCTGTGATGACGAATCCGCGATCGATGGTGACACCCGCATCCTCGAATCCGAGGCCGGCGGTCGACGGGCCGCGGCCCACGGCGACCAGCAGATAGTCGGCGTCGATCGTCGTGCCGTCCTCGAGGGTCACGGTGACGGCATCCGCCGTCTGGGTCGCGCTCTGGAATCGGACGCCGAGCGAGTATCGGATGCCCCGACGGCGGAAGGCGCGCTCGAGGGCCTTGCTCAGAGTGACGTCCTCGTTCGGGACGAGGTGGTCGAAGGCTTCGACGATGGTGACCTCGGCGCCGAACGAGCGCCACACGCTCGCGAACTCGACGCCGATGACGCCGCCGCCCAGGATCACGACACGGCCGGGGACCACATCGAGTTCGAGGGCGTGCTCGCTCGTGAGTATGCGACCGCCGATCTCGAGGCCCGGCAGCGTACGACTGTAGGAGCCCGTCGCGAGGATCACATCCGTTCCGTGGTACAGATCCTCGCCGACCCGGATCGCCGGACCGGACTCCAGCCGGCCCTCGCCGGCGACCACGGTGATCCCGCGCGCCTTCACGAGGCCTTCGAGGCCTTTGAACTTCTTGGCGACGATCCCCTCGCGGTACGCGCGCACGCCGGCGGGGTCGACGCCGTCGAAAGTAGCGCGGATGCCGATCGCAGAGGCATCCCGCGCGGTCTCGGCCACTTCCGCCGCGTGCAGCAGCGCCTTCGTAGGGATGCAGCCGCGATGCAGGCACGTGCCACCGACCTTGTCCTTCTCGACGAGAGCGACGGACTTGCCGAGCTCGGCGGCGCGCAGCGCGGCGGCGTAGCCGCCGCTGCCTCCGCCGAGGATGACGAGGTCGAAGGTGTGGTCGGTCATCGTGACTCCTCTGTCAGGACGAGGCGGATGAGGCTGCGCACCGTCGCGCCGGTGGCACCCTTGTCAGTGAACCCGTACGGCGCGCCCTTGTGCGTGCCGACGCCGGCGATGTCGAGGTGCACCCACGGGATGCGGGGGGCGTCGGCGTCGTCGCTGGTGCGGCCGACGAAATGCTGCAGGAAGAGCGCCGCGAAGAGCGAACCGCCTGCGGGGTCGCCGATCTTCGCGTTCTGCAGATCGGCGATGGGGGAGTCGAGCTCATCCACCATGTGGGCCGGCAGCGGCAGCTGCCACGCCGGCTCGCCCGACTCTGCCGCAGCGACGAGATACGCGGCAACGGCGTCGTCGTCGCCCATGACGCCGGCATGGCGCGTGCCGAGCGCGACCGTGATGGCGCCCGTCAGCGTAGCGACGTCGACGATCAGGTCGGGGCGCTCACGACTTGCCGCCACCAGCCCGTCCGCGAGGACGAGTCGCCCCTCGGCATCCGTGTTCAGGACCTCGACGGTCGTCCCGTCGAGCATGCGCAGGACGTCGCCGGGCCGTGTCGCGCCGCCCGACGGCATGTTGTCGGAGATGCAGAGCCAGGCCGTCACCCTGACGGCGGCGCCCACGGCTCCGACCGCCCGCAGCACGGCGAGTGCGGTGGCGGCGCCGCACATGTCGTACTTCATGCCGACCATCGACGACGCGGGCTTGAGCGACAACCCGCCCGTGTCGAACGTGATGCCCTTGCCGACGAGCGCGATGTGCCGCGCAGCGCCTTCGGGTGCGTAGTCGAGGCGCACCAGCCGGGGTGGGCGCTCCGATCCCTGTCCGACACCCAGGATTCCGCCGTATCCCTGCTCGCGGAGGGCGACCTCGTCGAGGACCTCCACCGTGACGGGAAGACTCGCGACGGATTCGCTCGCACGCTCCGCGAAGTCGGATGGCCCGAGCCACTCGGCGGGAGTGGTGACCAGATCCTTCACCAGTGCCACCGCCGCGGCGGTCTCGTTCACCAGCCGCAGCGCATCGACGTCGGGCTCGGCGGAACCGTGCACGACGACGCGCGACGCACGAGGCTTGGGCGCATCCGTCTTGTATCCGTCGAACCGATAGCCGCCGAGCGCGGCGCCCTCGGCAGCAGCGGACCAGAGCGCGGGATCGGCGAACGGCGCGGCCGCAGCGATCGTCGCGAAGCCGGTGAGGGTGCGGATCGCCGCGCCCATGGCGTCGCGCAGGGTCGCGGCATCCGGCTGGGCGCCCGTGCCGATGACGGCGAGCGGACGTGTGGTGACCTCGGGGGCGTAGACGCGGACCACGCCGCCCGGGCTCCCTGCGAAACCCACAGCGAGCAGCGCGTCGCGCAGGCCCGGCCAGTCGTCCAGGTCGGGCGACCCCTCGGCGTCGAGCGGCGGCAGCGCCAACAGAAGCGCGTCTGCTTCGGACTCTCGGATCGGTGCAGTGCTGTACTCGAGGTCGGGAAACGACATGCGCTCCATCCTAGGGATTCGACTGTTCGCTCTGAGCACGACCACTGCGACCCGACGCTGCCGCCTGGCTCGTAGCATGGAGGCATGCCCTTCCCCGGTCCGCTGTACGAGCGTTCGGCATCCGCGCCGCCGGTGCCCCGTGGGCTGCCTCTGGTCATCGCCCTCACGGGGTTCACCGATGCGGGCAGCGCCGTGAGCCGCGTGATCGACTACTTCCGCGACGATCTGGCGCCGACACCCCTCGTGGTGTTCTCGAACGATTCACTGCTCGACTACCGTGCGCGCCGGCCGACGATCTCGTTCGAGAAGGATCATCTGACGGACTACCGCCCGGCCCGGCTCGAGCTCTCGTTCGCTCACGATGCGCTCGGACAGCCGTTCCTGCTGCTCGCCGGGTACGAGCCCGACTTCGGATGGGATGCCTTCGCCGAGTCCGTCGTCGAGTTCACCGAGCATTACGGCGTGTCGACCGTCACATGGGTCCATGCCATCCCCATGCCGGTGCCGCACACGCGCCCGATCGGCACCACGGTGAGCGGCACCCGCACCGAGCTGACCGAGGCCCACTCCGTCTGGCAGCCCCACACCCAGGTGCCGGCGACCGCGGGACATCTGTTGGAGTACCGGCTCGCCGCGGTGGGCGCGCGCATCGCGGGATTCGTCCTGCTGATCCCGCACTATCTCGGCGACACCGAGTTCCCCGCCGCAGCCCTCGCGGCGCTGGACAGCCTCACCGTCGCCACCGGCCTGGTGTTCGCGGGAGACGAACTGCGCGACGAGAACCGCGACTACCTGGCGAAGGTCACCGATCAGATCGAGGGCAGCGACGAGCTCGCCCGCATGGTGCAGGGTCTTGAAGAGCGATACGACGCCTATATGGCCGGATCCACGCTCGCGACGCCGATGATCCACACTGGTGATCTGCCCAGCGCCGACGAACTCGCCGCCGAGTTGGAGCGGTTCCTCGCAACTCGGCCGGCTGAGGACGACAAACGCGGCTCCTGAGCGGAATTCACCGGGAACCCGACGCGTTGAACCTTTCAGAGGTCCGTGCGGGCATGCTGGTGGGGCGATACTGGCGACGCACGGCAAGTATGAGATACTGGATGCCCTGACCCATTGTCAACCAGCTTCATGAGACTTTTCAGCGAAGCGGGGACTTGACAAGGGTCTTACTAGTGTCCGTAATCGACCGGAGGCATGGGCGCATGCCGACCGGTGAAAGGCGAAACGTGACTCCAGGCACGAACACCAAGGCCCGTGCGGCCGCGAAGGACACCGAGGCGGACGAGACGATCGTCGCCGAGGCCGACGCGAAGACGGCAGCCAAGACGAAGGCGGCCCCGAAGGCGAAGGCAGCCCCCAAGGGCAAGGCCGCGCCCAAGACGGCGGCGAAGCGCGGCGCGAAGGCGGACGACGAGTTCGAGGACGGCGCCGAGGAGCTCGACGACGACGTCGAACTCGTGGACGACGCCGACGACGATTCGACCGACGACACCGCGAAGCCCGCGGCGAAGCGGGGCGCGAAGACCGAAGGGGACGACGCTGCCGCCTCGGACGACGCCGAGGACGAGGAGGACGAGGAGAACACGAAGCCCGCGTTCACCGAGCCGCTCCCGACCGGCGCGATCGTCATCTCCTCCTCGGACGACGAGGATGTGCCGGTCTATTCGACGCAGATCACCGGCGCGACCGCCGATCCTGTCAAGGACTACCTGAAGCAGATCGGCAAGGTGCCGCTCCTGAACGCGGCCGAAGAGGTCGAGCTGGCGATGCGCATCGAGGCGGGTCTGTTCGCCGAAGAGAAGCTCTCGCACATGTCTGCGGCCGAGAAGACGTCGCAGACGGGACTCGACCTGCAATGGGTCGCCCGCGACGGGCAGCGCGCCAAGAGCCACCTGCTGGGCGCGAACCTGCGACTGGTCGTCTCACTCGCCAAGCGCTACACCGGGCGTGGCATGCAGTTCCTGGACCTGATCCAGGAGGGCAACCTCGGTCTGATCCGCGCGGTGGAGAAGTTCGACTACACCAAGGGCTTCAAGTTCTCGACGTACGCGACGTGGTGGATCCGTCAGGCCATCACGCGCGCCATGGCCGACCAGGCGCGCACGATCCGCATCCCGGTCCACATGGTCGAGGTCATCAACAAGCTGGCGCGCGTGCAGCGTCAGATGCTGCAGGATCTGGGACGTGAGCCCACGCCCGAAGAGCTCAGCCGCGAACTCGATATGACCCCCGAGAAGGTCATCGAGGTGCAGAAGTACGGCCGTGAGCCGATCTCGCTGCACACCCCGCTCGGCGAGGACGGCGACAGCGAGTTCGGCGACCTGATCGAGGACACCGAGGCCGTGGTCCCTGCCGACGCGGTCGGGTTCACGATGCTGCAACGCCAGCTCGAGTCTCTCCTCGACTCGCTCTCGGAGCGCGAGGCCGGCGTGATCCGGATGCGCTTCGGTCTCGGCGACGGTCAGCCCAAGACACTCGACCAGATCGGCGACACGTTCGGGGTCACCCGCGAACGCATCCGCCAGATCGAGTCCAAGACGATGGCGAAGCTGCGGCATCCGTCGCGTTCGCAGTCGCTGCGGGACTACCTCGAGTGAGCGAAGCGAACGCCGGCAAGGCGCTCACTGTTCAGATCGAAGGCTCCTCGTTCGCCCGCATCCCGATCCGCACGCGGGTCGTGATGCCGGGCGACGATCTCGATGCCTTCGTGCGGGAGTACGCCGCAGATCTCGTGCGTGAGGGCGACCTGCTGTTCGTCACCGAGAAGATCGTCGCGATCACCCAGGGTCGGTCCTACCTCGTCGAGGACATCACGCCGCGAAAGCTCGCGCTGTTCCTGTCGAAGTACGTGACGCGGACACCCTACGGAATCGGTCTCGGCATGCCCGAGACGATGGAGATGGCGCTGCGGGAGTGCGGCACGCCGCGCATCCTGCTCGCGTCCGCGGTGGCAGCGGTGACCAAGGCGTTCGGTCGCAAGGGCGACTTCTATCGCATCGCGGGCGACAAGGCACGAGCCATCGACGGGCCGACGAGTGGGACCATCCCGCCGTACAACAAGGCCGTGGTTCTCGGGCCGGACCGTCCGCGCGAGGTCGCGAAGCACCTGAAGACACTGCTCGGCGGCGTGCCGGAGGTCGCGGTGGTCGACATCAACGACCTCGGCGGCAACATTCTCGGATCGACGCTCGACAGCGCGGGGGAGAAGCGCCTGGTCGCGATCCTCAAGGACAACCCTCTCGGGCAGGGACACCAATCCACCCCGCTCGGGATCGTTCGCGCCATCTGACGAGTTCACGAAGAAGGCGCGGCCCCTCGGGGCCGCGCCTTCTTCGTGTCAGAACCCGATCGCTGCGCGGTAGCGCGGCTTGTGGCCGGTACGGATCCCGGTGACGCTGGGCTTGTTCTCGTAGACCCCGGCTCCCCAGTTGCCTTCGACGAGTACGGGCCCATCGGGCGTCACGACGATGTCCCAGCCGACGTACTGCACCTGCGGCACGACGCGCGCCACCTGATCTACGAACGTCTTCACCTCGTCGATCATGGGCAGCTGGAACTCGGCGATGACCGCTCCGCTGTCAGGGTGCTGGCGGTGCACGTGCCCGTGTGAGTCGTAGCCGGGCCCGACGGCGCGACCGCCGTCGTCGAGCATCGTGTAGAAGCCGCCGAACGTCATCTGGTCGCTCACGGCGCCGCGGCCGAACTTCTGCGCGATCGCGAGGATGTGCGTCTTCTCACCGTCGAAGAACGCGGTCACGCGTGTCGTGTTCACCGTGCCCGGGCAGACGGCTGCAAGGTCGGCATGCTGGCGGATGACCTCTTCGATCAGCAGCTCGCCGCGCTGCAGCAGGCCGGCATGGAAGTCGTTCCAATCCTGGATGTCGGCGGCGTGATAGCGGTGAACTCCCGTACCTGCCTGGCCGACCGGCTCCTTCGTGACGATCGTGCCGTGCGCGAGGGTGAAGGTCTTGACCGCCTCGGCGTTGCCGCGTTCGACGACCATCCAGTCGCGGCGGAGGAAGTCACTGAAGACCCGATCGAACTCGACCTTGTCCTGGAACAGCAGACGATAGTCGGGGTGGTCGAACTTCTGCGACAACTCGTTGGACACGGGATGGGTCATGTACGTGTCGCGCTCGGCGCGGTTCAGGATCGCGAAGTCGTAGTCGACGTAGTCCTGGAACCCCACCTGGCGGAAACCCGCCGACCACAGCATGTCGGCGAGCACCGCGGGGGTCCACTTGCCGTGATCGCGCGAGGTCTCCCTGGCGCGTTCGATCACCGAGCCCACGTCGATGCGCCGAGCGCGTGCGGCGAGGTAGCGAAGGCGGTTCGAAAGGGCGAGGCCCTGAGAAGGCATGCGTGCTCCGGGGTCGGGTTCGGGGGACCCCGATAGTCTAGGCGCGCCTCCCGGTAGGCTCGTGTGATGAGCCGCGCGATCCCTGGGCACGATGTGTCGGTGCCCGGATCCAGCCCTCGCAGCGGCCCCGTCGCCCGTGTGTCGCACGGTGTGCTGGCCGCGAACGCCCGACTGGCCTCAGCGAGCGGCATACGGTGCTTCGACGCGTCGATCCTGATGGCGGATGCCTGGGGTCACGGCGTCGAGCTGGTGCGGCAGGTCCTGGAACGCCACGCAATCACCCCGTCGATGCACCCCGATACGGCGCATGCGCCGGCTCTCCACGGCCACTCGCTCTATGGCCTCCCCGGGGGGGATCCGGCCGCGACGCCGGCCCTGCGGCTCACCGGCACGGTGCTCTCGGTCAAGGACCTGCGCGCCGGCGAGGGAGTCTCCTACGGCTATGCCTATCGGGCCCCGCACGACACCCGCGTGGCGCTCGTGACGGGCGGCTATGCGCAGGGCGTCGTTCGCGCGCTCGGCGGCGCCGTGGACGTGTGGCTCGCAGGAGAGCGGCATCCGATCGTCGGGCGCGTGGCGATGGATGTCTGCGTCGTCGAGATCGCGAACGCCCAGACGGCACGGGGCGACGAGGCACTGTTCCTCGGTGACCCGGCTCAGGGTGAGCCCTCCCTCGTGGAATGGACGCGCGCGAGCGGTCTGGACGCGGCGGAGCTGATCACCACGGTCGGACTTCGAGCGATCCGCGAGGCCTCAGCGTGAGCACTCACCTGCGGGTCGATCTCGACGCTATCCGCGGCAATATCGCGCGTATTCGGGCGACGGTCGCCCCGGCAGGCCTCATGCTGGTCGTCAAGGACGATGCCTACGGACACGGACTGGGCCCGATCGTGCGCACCGCCGCAGCTGCCGGCGTCGAGTGGTTCGGCGCATTCGACGTGCGCACCGGGAGTGCCGTGCGAGCGGAGCTGGGCTCGCGCGCGAGGATCTTCGCGTGGATCGCCGCTTCGCGGGAAGATCTCGAGGTCGCGATCGCAGACGAGCTCGACCTCGGCATCGGCGACAGTGCCCTGCTCGAAGATCTGGCGGATGCCGCGCGCAGCGCCAGCACGCCGGCACGGGTACATCTCAAGATCGATACGGGACTGCATCGCAACGGTGTGCGTCCGGAGAACTGGCCGGGATTCGTCACGCGCGCAGCCGAGCTCGAGGCGGACGGCACGATCGATGTCGTAGGCGTGTGGAGTCACATCGCTGAAGCGTCCGATGCGGACGACGACGACGCGCGCACGATTTTCGACTGGGCGATCGCGCATGCGCGGCGGGTAGGACTCCGCCCGTCGATGCGTCACCTCGCCGCCAGTGCGGCTGCGTTCGCCAGACCCGAGTTCCGCTATGACATGGTCCGGGTCGGAGCGTTCTGCTACGGCATCCGTTCCGCCGGCGGGCCTTCTGCCACGGATCTCGGCCTGGTGCCCGCCGCCTCTTTGAATGCCGACGTGGTGTCCGTCGAGGACGACGCCGTCACCATCGGCATCGGCGCTCTAGACGGAGTGCCGTCATCACTCGCCGGCCTGGCCGAGGTGGGCACACCCGACGGTGCACGGCGGCTCATGAGCGTCGACACTGCGTCGCGAGTGGAGACGTGGCCGGGCGCTGCAGTGGGCGACGTCGTCACCGTCTACGGCGCAGGCGACCGCGGGGAGAGCAGCGCGACCGACCTCGCCGAGATCATCGGAACGATCGGGGAGGAGATCGCGGTGCGCGTATCTCCGCTCGTGCCGCGCGAGTACGTGGGCGGCTGACCGAAGGTCAGACCGACTCTGCCAGCCGGGCGGTCTCGTCGTGCCAGGACGTCGCGATCGAGCGGAGCTTCTCTTCGTATTTACGACCGTGGTGGGCGCAGAACAGCAATTCGCTGCCGTTGACCTCCGCGGCGATGTACGCCTGAGCGCCGCAGGAATCGCAGCGGTCCGCAGCGGTGAGTCGGTGCTCGAGGACGGCAGCGGCCTCAGTCGGTGTCGATAGCGTGTTCATCTCGGTGCCTCCTCGTACATCTAGAACTCTCGTGCCGGTGATGAAATACAACCACGGCGATGTTTCAAGAATGCCGCGAACCAGTGACATTTCGCTGAGCGCGTACGCGGAACACCCCTGAAGCGTGTCTGCACGGGTGCTGTCGGAGCCCCGATTACCATAGGAGATTGTGACCTCCGAGTACTCCGCCCATCATCTGCAGGTGCTCGAAGGGCTTGAAGCGGTCCGCAAGCGCCCCGGCATGTACATCGGCTCGACTGACTCGCGCGGCCTCATGCACTGCCTGTGGGAAATCATCGACAACTCCGTCGACGAGGCTCTCGCCGGCCACGGCACGCGCATCGAGATCGTGCTGCACGCCGACGGGAGCGTCGAAGTGCGTGACCGGGCACGCGGCATCCCGGTCGACATCGAACCGCGGACGGGTCTCACCGGGGTCGAGGTGGTCTTCACCAAGCTCCACGCCGGCGGAAAGTTCGGCGGCGGGTCGTACGCCGCATCGGGAGGCCTCCACGGCGTGGGCGCCTCGGTCGTGAACGCGCTGTCCGCGCGCCTCGACGTCGAGGTCGACCGCGGCGGCAAGACCTGGGCGATGTCGTTCCACCGCGGCGAGCCGGGCATCTTCTCCAACGGCAGCCCCGAATCCGCATTCACACCCTTCGAGAAGAGTTCGGAGCTTCGCGTGGCGGGCCGGGCGGCGAAGGGCGTCACCGGCACGCGCATCCGCTACTGGGCGGATCCGCAGATCTTCACGAAGGATGCCGCCTTCAACCTGCAGGACCTCGAGCAGCGCGCCCGTCAGACCGCGTTCCTGGTCCCGGGACTCGAGATCGTCATCCGTGACGAGCGTGCGAGCGAGAGCGGCGCCGAGGCGATCGAGACGAGCTACCGCTTCGACGGCGGAATCTCGGAGTTCGCCGACTTCCTCGCCCCCGACGCGCCGATCACCGAGACCTGGCGCCTCACCGGCTCGGGTACGTTCACCGAGACCGTTCCGGTGCTGCAGGCCTCCGGGACGATGGTGCCGACCGAACTCGAGCGCGTGTGCGAGGTCGACATCGCCGTACGCTGGGGAACGGGCTACGAGACGAGCAGCCGCTCTTTCGTCAACATCATCGCGACGCCCAAGGGCGGCACGCACCAGGCCGGATTCGAGCTCGGCCTCATGAAGGTGCTTCGCACACAGGTCGAGCAGAACGCCCGCCGTCTCAAGGTCGGAAACGACAAACTCGAGAAGGACGACATCCTCGCCGGCCTCACCGCCGTTCTCACCGTTCGACTTCCCGAACCTCAGTTCGAAGGCCAGACGAAAGAGGTCCTGGGCACCCCGGCCGTTCGCCAGATCGTCGCGAATGTCGTCACCCGCGAGCTGACCGCTCGCTTCACATCGGCCAAACGCGACGACAAGGCCCAGTCGGCACTGCTGCTGGACAAGATCGTCTCCGAGATGAAGGCGCGCATCTCGGCACGCACGCACAAAGAGACTCAGCGACGCAAGAACGCACTCGAATCGTCGTCGCTGCCCTCGAAGCTGGCGGACTGCCGTTCGAACGACGTTGCCGATTCGGAGCTGTTCATCGTCGAGGGAGACTCGGCCCTCGGCACGGCCAAGCTCGCCCGCAACAGCGAGTATCAGGCGCTGCTTCCCATCCGGGGCAAGATCCTCAACGTGCAGAAGGCCTCGGTCAGCGACATGCTCTCCAACGCCGAATGCGCCGCGATCATCCAGGTGATCGGCGCGGGATCCGGCCGATCATTCGATCTCGATGTCGCTCGCTACGGCAAGATCATCCTGATGAGCGACGCCGACGTCGACGGTGCCCACATCCGCACACTGCTCCTCACACTGTTCTTCCGGTACATGCGCCCGCTCATCGACGAAGGCCGCGTCTACGCCGCTGTGCCGCCGCTGCACCGCGTCGTCGTCATGAATCCGGGCACCAAGCCGAACGAGACCATCTACACGTATTCCGAGCAGGAGCTCCATGCCCTGCTGACGAAGCTCACGAAGTCGGGCAAGCGGTGGCAGGAGCCCGTGCAGCGCTACAAGGGGCTGGGCGAGATGGACGCGGATCAGCTCGCCACAACGACGATGGATCGCGCCGGTCGCACCCTGCGTCGCGTGCGAATGCAGGATGCCGAATCCGCAGCATCCGTGTTCGAACTGCTCATGGGCAATGACGTCGCACCACGCAAGGAGTTCATCATCGACTCCAGCGACCGCCTGGTGCGCGAACGCATCGACGCCTGAGTCGGCGTTCCGGCACGTCAGCGCCCGGCTCAGCGAACCCCGGTGCCGACCGCGCCGACGACGCCGTCCAAGGGTGTCCCCGAGGCATCCCGCTTGGCACCTGGCTCGGGCAGTGCGCGCGTCGCGCCGTCCGTGCCGACACCGCGCGGATCCGTTCCCACCCAGGCGAGGGTGAGTGCGTCTTCGCCCTTGAGGAAGCGCTGCGCGCGGACGCCGCCGGTCGCTCGGCCCTTCGCCGGGAACTCGCTGAACGGCGACACCTTCGCGCTGCCCGCGTCGGTGCCGGCCAGCGCCGTGGTCGAGCCCGCGACGGTCACGACCACCGCCCCGAAGTCCGATGGCCCGACGACGTCGAACGAGATCGCCTCAGCACCATCCGTCAGCCGGATGCCGGCCATCCCGCCCGCGGACCGGCCCTGCGTGCGAACCGACGACGCATCGAAGCGCAGTAGCTGGGCGTCGCTCGCAACGAAGACGAGCTCCGCACCATCCGACGCGGTCGCCGCGCCCAGGACCCTGTCGCCGTCTCTCAGCGCAATGATCTCGATGTCGTGCTTCGTTCCGATCTCGCCCGCGGCGACGCGCTTGACCACGCCCTGCTGCGTGCCCAGGGCGATCGGCGGCCCGTCCGTCAGCGGCACGAGGCCGACGACATGCTCACCGCTGCCGAGTCCGAGATACTGGTCGGCGCGAGTTCCCGCGGCGAGCTGAACCGAGTTGCCGGGCACCGACGGCAGGTCGACGGGGGAGAAGCGAACGAGCCTGCCGGCGCTCGTGACCGCTCCGAGGTCGCCGCGCGTCGTGGCGTCGACCGATGCGCGGATCGCGTCGTGCTTGGAGCGCCGCGCCGGCGGGACGATTCCGCCGTTGGGGGCGTCGGCGGCCACTTCGGCCCGCACCATGCGCCCGGTCGCGGAGAGGAAGACGCGGCACGGTGCATCGGCGATCTGCAGATCGGCCGTGGCAGCCGCGGCGCGCGAACGAGGCTGGACCGGACCGCCGTTCAGAAGCAGAGTGCGCCGCGGGGTGCCGAATGCCTCGGCCGCGGCATCCAGCTCGCGCGCGACCAACGCACGAAGCAGCACCTCGCTGGCCAGCAGCTCCTCGAGCTGGGCGATCTCGGCCTTGAGGGTGTCGCGCTCGGCCTCGAGTTCGATGCGGGAGAAGCGCGTGAGTCGACGCAGTCGCAGTTCCAGGATGTACTCGGCCTGCAGGTGGGAGAGATCGAAGACGTCGATGAGCCGTGCACGCGCCTGCTCGCTGTCGTCCGAGGCGCGGATCACCTGGATGACCTCGTCGATGTCGACGATGGCGACGAGCAGCCCCTCGACGAGGTGCAGTCGCTCTTTGCGACGAGCCAGGCGGAACTGGCTGCGCCGGGTGACCACGTTGATGCGGTGATCCAGATACACGCGAAGCAGTTCGCGCAGCCCGAGCGTCTGCGGCTGCCCCTCGACGAGCGCGACGTTGTTGATGCTGAAGGAGTCTTCGAGCGGCGTGAGCCGGTACAGGTGATCGAGCACGGCCTGGGGGTCGAACCCCGTCTTGATGCCGATGACCAGACGCAGGCCGTGGTGCCGGTCGGTCAGATCGTTGACGTCGGCAATACCCTGGAGCTTCTTGGCGTTGACAGCGTCCTTGATCTTGTCGATGATGCGCTCGGGACCGACGAGGTAGGGAAGCTCGGTGACCACGAGCCCCATGCGACGCGGTCCCAGTGATTCCACCGATACCTTCGCGCGGGTGCGGAAGCTCCCGCGCCCCGCGGTGTAGGCATCCTTGATGCCGTCGAGACCCACGATGATGCCGCCGCCGGGAAGATCGGGGCCAGGTACGAACTCCATGAGTTCTTCGACCGTCGCCTCGGGGTTGTCGAGCAGGTGGATCGCCGCGCCGACGACCTCGATGAGGTTGTGGGGCGCCATATTGGTCGCCATGCCGACCGCGATGCCGGTGGTGCCGTTCACGAGCAGGTTCGGGAACGCCGCCGGCAGCACTTCGGGCTGCTGGAACTGTCCGTCGTAGTTCGGGATGAAGTCGACGACGTCTTCGTCGAGGTTCTCGGTGAGCGCAAGAGCGGGGGGCGCGAGTCGCGCCTCGGTGTAGCGGGGCGCCGCAGGGCCGTCGTCGAGGGAGCCGAAGTTGCCGTGCCCGTCGACGAGGGGCACGCGCAGCGAGAAGGGCTGCGCGAGACGCACCAAGGCATCGTAGATCGGGGCATCTCCGTGGGGGTGGAGCTTTCCCATCACCTCGCCGACGACGCGGGCGCTCTTGACGTGCCCGCGATCGGGCCGCAGGCCCATGTCCGCCATCTGGAAGAGGATGCGCCGCTGTACCGGCTTGAGACCGTCACGCGCGTCGGGGAGCGCGCGCGAATAGATGACGGAGTACGCGTACTCGAGGAACGACGTCTGCATCTCTGACGAGACGTCGACGTCCTCGATGCGACCGTGGTCTGCAGGAGTGGAGTCGGTGCGGGATGCGGGCATGACGATGAGGCCTCGGGTGACGGCGGAGCGGCTGGGGCCTGCGTGCGGTGTGCGAGACTGGCCCCGATGTCCCTCAGCCTACCCGTGGACCCGCCGCGCGCCCGGAGCCTCACCCGTGTCGTGCCCGAGATGTCGGCCGCACTCGAGGGGCGCTCGGAGTGGTTCGCCCCTGCGCGAAGTGCCATCGTCTGGGTGATCGACGGTCTCGGTGCGCACAACCTCGCATCCCACACCGGTCACGCGCGCTTTCTGGCGGAGGCGAGGACGAAGCGGGATGTCGCGCGCACGGTGTTCCCGTCGACGACGGCCGCCGCGCTCACCAGCCTGCTCACGGGCACGACACCGGGGGAACATGGCATCGTCGGGTATCGCGCGCGGATTCCTGGAACCGATCATGTCGTGAACCAGCTGCGTGGATGGGATACCGACGGGCTTCCGCATTCGTTCCAGCGTGCGACCCCACTGCCCCAGACGCTGGGCCGCCCCTTCTTCACCGTCACCAGGCCGATGTACGCCGGCACCGGATTCACCGAGGTCACGCTCGGCGGCGCGCAGTTCCACGGTGCCGAAGACCTCGACGAACGGGTGCGACTCGCGGCGGACCTCGCGGCGCGGCATCCGGGCTCTCTCACGTATCTGTACGCCCCGGATCTCGACGCGATCGGCCACAAGCGCGGCTGGCAGTCCGCCGAATGGGTGGCGGCCTTGGAACGGGTGGATGCCGCGGCCCGCACGCTCGCCGGGTCGCTCTCGTCCGGCACCGGGCTCATCGTCACCTCGGATCACGGCATGGTCGATGTCCCGCGTCACCGTCACGTCCTGCTCGCGGACGGTGATCCGCTCCTCGACGGCGTACGGCTCATCGGGGGCGAACCTCGCATGCTGCACCTCTACACCGAGCCTGGCACCGCCGCCGACGTGCTCGCGCGCTGGCGGGAGACCGAAGGCGAGCGGTCCTGGGTGGCATCTCGCGCCGAATTGATCGCCTCCGGCGTGATGGGCGCCGTCGCCCCCGAGGTCTACGAGCGCATCGGCGACGTCGTCGTCGCCCCCCGTGCAGGAATCGCATATTACGACGACCGTCTCAGCGACAAGGGGCCGCAGAAGATGGTGGGTCAGCACGGCTCTCTCACCGACGAAGAGCGGATCGTGCCGCTTCTCCGGCTCGGCGCATTCGCCTGAGGCCGATCGACTCAGTCGTCGGTGCGTGCGCCGAAGACGATCTCGTCCCACGACGGCATCGAGGTGCGGCCCTTGCGGCGCCCTGCCTCGGCGACCGCCTGCGAAGCAGCCTGATGTTCGGAGCCGTCGGCCGGACCCTGGTCGTCCGGCGCCTCGTCGTATCCCGGCTCGAGCGCATCGAACAGCGCGACCGGCGCCGAGCCTCGCGGCGCAGAGGTGGTGACCTCGTCGGAACCTGGGAGCGGCTCGCGCTGACCGCGGCGGCGCCGCAGCGCCTCGAGCAGGTCGGCTGTCTCGGCCGAGGTCACGGTGGGCTCACTGGCCCGCTTGATGGCCGCCTGTTGCACCGCGGGAGCGGTCGGTACGGGAAGATCAGGCGACTCCAGATCGGCATCGGGGAGCCGACGCGGACCGAAGGCACCGCTGTCGAAGCGGGAGTCGTCCTTGGGCGGCACGCTCTCGAGCGCGCGCAGGCGGGGGATCAGGCCGTCGGGGAGTGATCCCTGCCGAGAGAGCTGGATGGCGTCGGCGTTGAGTGGCGACAGCGTGCTGCGCCGCGGGTCGAACCCCCAACGCGCGTCGTGGGCGACGTCGTTCGCTGTGAACTCGAGCTTGACGATCCAGCCGGTCGGCTCTTTCCAGCTCGTCCAGCGCTCGCCTGTGGCACCGGCCTCCGCGAGCTTCGCACGTACCGCGGAGCCGAAGGTCACCTGGCCGTCGCCTTCGAAGTCCCCGCCGAGAAGAACCGGCACCGCCAGCGCCTGTCCGGCGATGTGCTCGCGCTCGGCGAGGACGGGGCTTTCGAATCGCACAACGTCCTCGACGCGTGCGCCCAAGAGCGCGGCCACCTCGTCTGCCGAGAGTCCGGCACGGATGTGCGACTGGATCTCACGGGGACTGGGACGGACGGTCTGCACATCCGCGTCGCGTTCACGACGGGCCTTGCGCAACTCGACACGGAGCACATCGTCGACGTCGAGCGAAAACCTCTCGCCGGACTCCGTCGCCAGGATGAGCTTGTCGTCCTCGGTTCCGATGACCTTGAGCTGCTCCATGCGAACGCCCCTCCGATCCTGCGTGTTCGCCCATGGTGTCATAGCGAACCGCATGCGCCGGGAATATCCAGCGCGTGGCGCGAGTTTCACGCGAACGCACGGTCAGTGTTCTTTCCCCTCGCATTTGCGTATTGGGATTCGGTCGTGCAAACTATGGCCGCCCGAAAGGGCGTGCAACCGCGATACCCGGAAGTTGAGACCTCGACGCATGGCCACCGATTACGACGCCCCCCGCAAGACCGAGGATGACAGTGAGTCGATCGAAGCGCTCAAGGAGCGTGTTCCCGACAAGCTCTCGGGTTCGGTCGACGTGGAGGACGCCGACAACCCCTCGGGCTTCGAACTCCCCGGTGCCGATCTGTCGGACCTGGAGCTCGACGTCGTCGTGCTCCCCCCGCAGGAAGACGAGTTCACCTGTGTGAACTGCTTCCTGGTCAAGCACCGTTCGCAGCTCGATCACGACACCGCTGACGGACCTATCTGCGCGGAGTGCTCCGCGTAGCCTGAGCCCGCCGCAACGCGGCCGAGAGCCGATCCGGCGTCCGCGACGAGATGACCCACATCGTCGTCGGGTCGTCGGGATCGGCGACCGGCGTGACCACGACGCCGTCGATCCCGCCCCGTATCAGGTGCCAGGATCGCGGGTCGAGCCCCGCACCACGCGCGTGCCGCGCGTCGTCTCCCACATGCACCTCGGGTTCTCCCAGGAACTCGACGTCGATATGCGCCCGTCCCGCGCGAAGCTCTCCGTCGCGCACTTCCACGACCGGGGAAGCCATCAGGAGCAGCACGATCAGCACGACTCCGACCCCTACCCCGATCGCCAGTGCGAGCGTCGTGTCTATGGGAGTGACGACGAGCGCCGTCATCGGCGCGACGACCGCCGCCGAGACCAGGATCCACAAGGAGGGCCCGAGTCTCTCTCGATAGACGTCGGCCCTGGTCTTGCGCGCTGTCTTCTGCATTACCCTCGTTGGGTGACTGAAACGGTGGACGTCCTCATTATCGCCCCCGACGCCCCCGCGTACGCGCACCCCGGGGATGCCGGAGCCGACCTCGTCGCGGCGGAGGCCGTTCGACTCGAACCCGGCCAGCGGGCGATGGTCGGAACGGGAGTGCGTATCGCGCTTCCGGAGGGGCATGTCGCATTCGTCGTACCCCGCAGCGGCCTGGCCGCCAAGCACGGCATCACTGTCGTCAATGCTCCCGGCACCGTGGACGCCGGCTACCGGGGCGAGATCAAGGTCATCCTGCTCAACACCGACGCCGAGCACGCCCATGACATCGCGGTCGGCGATCGCATCGCGCAGATGATCGTGATGCCGGTTCCGCGCACCCGATTCATTCCTGTGGAGACGCTGCCCGACAGCGCTCGAGGCGAAGGCGGCTTCGGCTCCACCGGCTACCAGAAGGACGGAGTCCTCGCATGACTGATCCCACCCCCGACGACGCGCCGCAGTCGAACACGCCCGAGGACCGCAGCACCGCGGGCCCCTTCGACGAGTCCGAGGCGAACCCGGTCCGGCCCTACATCGACCTCGGCGGAATCAAGATCCTTCCGCGTGAAGGCCTGAACCTGCGTCTCGAGGTCGAGGAGCAGACCAAGCGCATCGTCGCGGTCGGCCTGGACTACGCCGGTTCGACCCTGCAGGTGCAGCCGTTCGCCGCGCCCCGCTCGAACGGGCTGTGGGAGGAGACGCGCGAGCAGATCCGCCAGCAGATCCGCCAGCAGGGCGGACGGGTCGAAGAGCGAGAAGGACCTCTCGGTCCCGAACTCTTGGCCGAGGTTCCCGTCGTCGCCGGACCCGACAGCACAGCGGGCAAGCGTCTCGCGCGCTTCATCGGGATCGACGGACCGCGCTGGTTCCTGCGCGGCGTGATCGGCGGCGCGGCGACCTCGGACGTCGAGGCCGCGGCGAAGATCGAGGACCTCTTCCGCTCCATCGTCGTCGTGCGCGGCGGCTCGCCGATGCCGCCCCGCGATCTCATTCCACTGCGCATGCCGGCCACGCCGGGCGTCGCGTGAGCGACGACGCGCGCACGAACGGCCCGATCGAGGACGGACCCGAGCCGGCGAACGAGCCTCAGCCGTCGGCATCCGACATGCTCGGCGCCGCACTCGGGAGTGCGGCGCGGCGAGCCGGCATGGACCCCGCAGAGGGCAAGAGCACCGGTCACGTCGTGTGGGCGGCGATGGGCGGATGGCGCGGTGTCCTCGAGTCGGTACTGCCCGGCCTGGTCTTCATCCTCGCCTACACCGTCACGATCGACCGCGAGAGCGGGGACGGAAACCTCTGGCTCGCCTTGGGTCTGTCGGTGGGAATCGCCGCGGCGTTCACGATCGCCCGACTCATCGCCCGGCAGCCGGTCACCGCCGCGGTCAGCGGTCTCGTCGCGGCCGGCGTCGCCGCCGCGTTCGCCGCGTTCACGGGCGAGGCGACCAACAACTTCATCCCGGGTTTCGTGACGAATGCGCTCTACGGAACCGCGTTCCTCGTCTCGGCGTTCATCGGATGGTCTCTCATCGGGCTCGCCTCGGGCTTCCTCATGGGCGAGGGAACAGCCTGGCGCGCCGACAAGCGCAAGCGTCGCGTGTACTTCTGGCTCGCGATCGCGTGGGCGGGGCTCTTCGCGGCGCGGCTGCTCGTACAGCTCCCGTTCTATTTCGCCGGCGACGTGACGGCACTCGGAACCCTCAAGCTCGTGATGGGGCTGCCGTTGTTCGCACCACTCGTCGCCGTCACGTGGCTCGCCGTCCGCGCGCTCTATCCGCAGACTCCGAAGTGATATATTTATCTTGACATCAAGATAAATTCTCCCCGAGTGGATTAGGTTGACCTCACTAGCAGAGGCGCCCAGGCCAGGGGAAGATGGGGAGGACCGGGCCCACGGCCCGCTCCCGCCGCCGACGAAGGAGACAGACGTGTCCACGGTTGACAGCTTCGGTGCCAAGAGCACCCTGACGGTCGGCAGCACCGACTACGAGATCTTCCGCGTCGACACCGTCCCCGGTTTCGAGAAGCTCCCGTTCAGCCTCAAGGTGCTCCTGGAGAATCTCCTCCGCACCGAAGACGGCGCGAATGTGACCAAGGCTCAGATCGAAGCGCTCGGATCATGGGATGCCGCGGCCGAGCCCGACACCGAGATCCAGTTCACCCCGGCGCGCGTGGTCATGCAGGACTTCACCGGCGTGCCCTGCATCGTCGACCTCGCCACCATGCGCGAGGCCGTCGAGGCGCTCGGCGGAGACGCCAATAGGATCAATCCGCTCTCGCCTGCGGAGATGGTGATCGACCACTCGGTCATCGCAGACCTCTTCGGCACCGAGAACGCACTCGAGCGCAACGTCGAGATCGAGTACGAGCGCAACGGCGAGCGGTACCAGTTCCTCCGCTGGGGGCAGACGGCCTTCGACGACTTCAAGGTCGTCCCGCCGGGCACCGGCATCGTCCACCAGGTCAACATCGAGCACCTCGCGAAGGTCATCTACGACCGCAGCGTCGGCGGCGTGCTGCGCGCCTACCCCGACACCTGCGTGGGCACCGACTCCCACACCACCATGGTCAACGGCCTGGGCGTGCTCGGCTGGGGCGTCGGCGGCATCGAGGCCGAGGCTGCGATGCTGGGTCAACCCGTGTCGATGCTGATCCCGCGAGTGGTCGGCTTCAAGCTGACCGGCGAGATCCCCGCCGGTGTCACAGCGACCGACGTCGTCCTCACGATCACCGACCTGCTCCGCAAGCACGGCGTGGTCGGCAAGTTCGTCGAGTTCTACGGCGCAGGCGTCGGCTCGGTGCCGCTGGCCAACCGCGCCACCATCGGCAACATGAGCCCGGAGTTCGGCTCCACCGCCGCGATGTTCCCCATCGACGACGTGACCCTCGACTACCTGCGTCTCACCGGCCGCAGCGACGAGTCCGTCGCCCTCGTCGAGCAGTACGCGAAGGTCCAGAAGCTGTGGCACGACGCGTCGCACGAGCCGACCTTCAGCGAGTACATGGAACTCGACCTCTCGACGGTCGTCCCCTCGATCGCCGGGCCCAAGCGCCCGCAGGACCGCATCCTGCTGTCGGAGGCGAAGACGCAGTTCGAGAAGGACATCCTCAACTACGCGGCACCGACCACGTCCGCAGACATCGTCGACCTCGAGTCGAAGCACTCCTTCCCCGCATCGGACCCCGGCGCCGCGCCTGGTGACGAGCACGAGGAGACGCGCATCGTCCACATCTCCAGCGGCGGTCCCGCCGCGGCCTCCAAGCCGGTCAAGGTCCGCACTCCCGACGGCACGTCCTACATCCTCGACAACGGCGCCGTGACGCTGGCAGCGATCACGTCGTGCACGAACACGTCGAACCCCTCGGTGATGCTCGCAGCCGGCCTTCTCGCGCGCAAGGCCGTCGAGAAGGGCCTGAAGAGCAAGCCGTGGGTGAAGACCACGCTCGGCCCCGGCTCGAAGGTCGTCACCGACTACTACGAGAAGTCCGGCCTCGACAAGGATCTCGAGAGCCTCGGATTCTTCACGGTCGGCTACGGCTGCACGATCTGCATCGGCAACTCGGGACCCTTGATCGAAGAGGTGTCGGCCGCGATCAACGACCACGATCTCGCCGTCACCGCCGTGCTGTCGGGCAACCGCAACTTCGAAGGGCGCATCAGCCCGGACGTGAAGATGAACTACCTCGCGTCGCCGCCGCTCGTCGTCGCCTACGCCCTCGCCGGATCGATGCACTTCGACTTCGAGACCGACCCGCTCGGCACCGACACCGAGGGCAACGACGTCTTCCTCAAGGACATCTGGCCCACGCCGGAGGAAGTGCAGGCGACGATCGACACGTCGATCTCGCGCGAGCAGTTCATCAAGCAGTACGCCACCGTGTTCGAGGGCGACGACCGCTGGAAGAACCTCCCGACCCCGGATGACTCCGTCTTCCAGTGGGACGAGAACTCGACCTACGTGCGCAAGGCGCCGTACTTCGACGGCATGACGATGGAGCTGACGCCGGTCAGCGACATTCACGGCGCGCGCGTTATGGCGACGCTCGGCGACTCGGTCACGACCGACCACATCTCGCCGGCCGGCAACATCAAGGCGGGCACCCCCGCGGCGCGGTACCTCACCGAGCACGGCGTGGCGCAGAAGGACTTCAACTCGTTCGGTTCGCGCCGCGGCAATCACGAGGTCATGATCCGCGGCACGTTCGCGAACATCCGACTGAAGAATCTGCTCGTGTCCGCGGTCAACGACGGTGCGGTCGTCGAGGGCGGCTACACGCGCGACTTCACGCAGGAGGGCGGCCCGCAGTCGTTCATCTACGACGCGTGCGAGAACTACCAGGCACAGGGAACCCCGCTGGTCGTCTTCGGCGGCAAGGAGTACGGCTCGGGTTCGTCGCGTGACTGGGCCGCCAAGGGAACCAGCCTGCTGGGCGTCAAGGCGGTCATCACCGAGAGCTTCGAGCGCATTCACCGCTCGAACCTGATCGGCATGGGCGTCGTGCCCCTTCAGTTCCCGGCCGGTCAGAGCTGGGAGTCGCTTGGCCTCGACGGCACCGAGATCGTCTCGATCGAGGGCCTCGAACAGCTCAACGAGGGCGTCACACCGAAGACCGTCAAGGTCACGGCAGCCCCGAGCGAGTTCTCGGCCGCCGGCAAAGAGACGATCACCTTCGACGCGGTCGTTCGCATCGACACGCCCGGCGAAGCCGACTACTACCGCAACGGCGGCATCCTGCAGTACGTGCTGCGGTCACTGGTCTGACATCGATCGCTGAGGGGCCGGACGCGGTGCGTCCGGCCCCTCAGCCATGCCCCAGCTAGAATGACAGGGCCCGTCCGGGGCTGGGAAAGGAGAGCAGGATGTCGTTGCTGTCGTCCATTGCCGGACCCCGTGACCTCGACACGCTGACGATCGATCAGCTCGAGCAGCTCGCCAACGAGATCCGCGAATTCCTCGTCGAGAACGTCTCCCGCACCGGCGGGCATCTGGGCCCGAATCTGGGCGTCGTCGAACTCACGATCGCACTGCACCGCGTGTTCGATTCGCCATCCGACCCGTTCATCTTCGACACCGGACATCAGTCCTATGTGCACAAGCTCCTCACGGGTCGCCAGGATTTCGCGGATCTGCGCGCACGCGGCGGAATGGCCGGCTATCCGCAGCGATCCGAGAGCGCGCACGACGTCGTCGAGTCCTCCCACGCATCGAGCTCCCTCAGCTGGGCCGACGGCGTCTCTCGGGCGCTGACCCGCACCGGCCGCAAGGATCGGCATGTTGTCGCGGTCGTCGGCGATGGGGCTCTGACGGGCGGCATGACGTGGGAGGCGCTGAACAACATCTCCGACGACAACGACCGCAATCTCGTGATCGTCGTCAACGACAACGGCCGCTCCTACGCGCCCACCATCGGCGGCATGGCTCGCTATCTCAACCGCGTGCGCACCGCCGACTCGTACCGATCGCTGCACCGCGGCTCTGACTCGCTGTCACGCAAGCTCGGTCCGGCCGCGCGCGCGGTGTATCGCGGTGTGCGCGGGGGCACCCATGGGTTCCTGTCGCGCTTCACGAACAACGCTGCGCTCTACTCGAACCTCGACATCAAGTACCTCGGCCCGGTCGACGGCCACGACCTTCCCACGCTCATGGAGACCCTCGAGCTCGCGAAATCCTATGGTGCTCCCGTCATCGTCCACGCGATCACCGAGAAGGGTCGTGGTTACGCACCCGCCCGCGAGGACGAAGCCGACCAGTTCCACGCTGTCGGCAAGATCGACCCGGTGACCGGCGAGGCGATCGGCGGCGGTGGCGGGAAGGCATGGACCGACGTCTTCGCCGACGAGTTGGTCGAGGTCGGCTCGCAACGCGACGACGTCATCGCGATGACGGCCGCCATGCTCCGCCCCACGGGCCTGCTGCCGTTCGCGCAGCGCTTTCCCGATCGCGTCTACGACGTCGGCATCGCCGAACAGCATGCGGTGGCCTCCGCGGCGGGACTCGCGTTCGGTGGCCTGCATCCCGTCGTCGCGATCTACGCGACCTTCATGAACCGCGCATTCGATCAGGTGCTGATGGATGTCGCACTCCACCGCGCGGGAGTCACCTTCGTGCTCGACCGTGCGGGGGTCACCGGTCCCGATGGCCCGAGCCATCACGGCATCTGGGACCTCGCAATACTGCAGATCGTGCCGCACATCCGCATCGCAGTGCCCCGCGACGAATCCCGACTGCGCGAAGAGCTGCGCGAGGCTGTGGCCGTCGACGACGCGCCGACGGTCATTCGCTTTCCGAAAGGACAGGTCAGTCCCGATCTTCCTGCGATCGAGCGCCTGGCGGACGGCGTTGACATTCTGGCGCGCTCCGAGGCGCAGGACGTGCTGCTCGTGGGCATCGGCCCGATGGCGCACACCGCGATGGAGGTGGCCGAGCGTCTGCGTGCCCAGGGCATCGGCGCGACCGTGGTCGATCCTCGGTGGGTCATTCCGGTGCAGCCGTCGATCGTCGAGCTCGCGGCATCGCATCGCCTGGTCATCACGATCGAGGACGGCATCCGTGTCGGCGGCATCGGCACTCGTGTACGTCAGGTGCTGCGGGAAGCCGGTGTCGACACGGCCGTCGACGAACTGGGCGTCCCCGATGCGTTCATCGATCACGCGACGCGCGAGCAGATCCTCGAGGACGCCGGTCTGATGCCTGCGAAGATCGCGCAGGATGTCGTGGCCCAGGTGCTGGGAACGCGGATCCCCGTTGCACGCGGTGCGCAGACGAGCGAGATCCCCACGATCGACGATCTCTCCCGCGAGGAACGCCGCTAGAGCGAATCCTCGTACTCGGCGTCGACATCCGCGCTCGGCCGTCGTTCGCGTCCGGCTTCGATCCGCACCGACCGTCGAACGGTCCAGCCCCATCCGAGCGGCACAGCCGCAGCGGACGATCCGATCGCGATCACCGCGATCGGGTTCATCTCGCCCACGGATGCGCCGATCGCGACGGTGTAGCCGACGACGACGAGGGTGCCGATCGCGGCGCCGAGGAGCGCAAAGCAGGCGGAATGCAGGACGAAGGATCGCCGGCGAGACAGCATTCGCCCCACGATCCATGCCGCGCCGCAGGACAGGAGGGTCACCAACCCCGAGACCACGAACGCGATCGGCGCGCCGTACAGGAGCATCATCGCGGCACCGGACCACCACGGACCCCATTGCGGCGATTGCGACATGACGGAGACGACCGCCAGCGTGGGGTCGAAGAGCAGGTTGAACCACAGCCACGCGGCGACGGCCCCTCGGAGGAATTCATCGGCCGTGAACGCCATGGGCTCGGCGTCCGTCCGCGGCGAGGGATCCGGCGTCCGCTCGCTCATGCCTTCACATCCGCCACAAGGTCGAGCAGCTCTCGGAGCGGCTTGCGCAGCAGCGGCAGCCGGGTGAGGGGCAGCGCGAGGCGCAGCAGCCGCAGTCCGCGCTCCAGAAGAGCGTGCGTGCGCTTCTGGCCGGGGGAGCGGTCGTACACCCAGAACAGCGCGAGGAGCAGGTGCGCAAGCACGAGGGCGTGGGGAAAGCCATCGCGGAACTCCGCGGGCAGCGCTGCGGATGCCCCGTCCACCGCCTCCCGGAAGAGCCCCTCGACGATCGCCAGCGCCGGCGCTGACTCGTCCGACAGCGGGTTGATCGGCGACCGCGGCGATACTGCCGCTGAGAGGAACTCGGGTGCGAAGGGGTGATACGCCGAGAGCTGGTCGAGTCCGCAGCGGTAGACGATGCCGATCCGATGGACGAGGTCTCCAGATGCCGCAAGCAGCGGTGCGGCCGCCTCGCGGTGCGCGTTCTGCACGTCGAGGTACAGCTCCTGCACGAGGTGGTTCTTCGAGGAGAAGTGGTAGTTGGTCGTTCCCACAGACACTCCCGCCTCCTGCGCGATGAGCCGGATCGTCGTGGCGTCATAGCCGCGTTCGCGGAAGGACACGAGCGCCACGTCGCGGATGTGCGCGCGGGTGCGCTGGCTCTTCGTCGGAGGGACGATCGCAGAACTGAACATGTTCAGAGTCTAGAACCGCATCGGGTGAATGCGGAAGGGCGCATCCGCCATGGATGCGCCCTTCCGATGTCGAACGACGACGCTACGAGCCGATTCCCTTGATCACCGGGTGATGGAAGGTATCGCCGAAGGCGCGGATGGAGGCGCCTTCGCGGTCGAGGTAGGGCGATGCGCCGCCGTCGATGAAGGGCCACCCCGCACCGAGGATGAGGCAGAGGTCGATGTCTTCGACCTCAGGGACCACCCCCTCGTCGAGCATGAGCCTGATCTCCTGCGCGAGACCGTCCTGCACGCGCGCGAGGATGACCGCAGCCGGAGCCGGGGTGTTTCCCACGGCGGGCTTGAGGGCCTTCTCCGCGGCCTTCGTGAAGCCGACGACGCGGCCGCCCTTGTCCTTCTCGACGACTTCCGGCAGCTCCGCGAGCACGTGGAAGTTCTCGTTCGCGTAGAACCGCTCGGGGAAGGCGCGCACCATGGTGTCCTGCACGTGTGCGGCGACCTTCCAGCCGACGAGGTCGATGAGCTGGAAAGGGCCCATCGGCAGCCCGAGGGGAGCGAACGCCCTCTCGACATCTGCGACCGGGGTGCCCTCATAGACGGCTCGCGCCGCCTCTCCCATGACCTTCGCGAGCAGACGATTCACGACGAACCCGGGCGCGTCGGCGGTGAGCACCGCGTTCTTGCCGAGGTTTCGCGCCACGATGAACGCCGTGGACAGCGCTGCTTCCGACGTCTCGGGTGTCCTCACGATCTCGATGAGCGGCATGACCGCGACCGGGTTGAAGAAGTGGAATCCGACGAGACGCTCGGGATGTGCGAGCTTGGAGCCGATCTCCTCGACAGACAGCGACGAGGTGTTGGTCGCGAGCACCGCGTCTTCGGCGATGATCCTCTCGATCTCGCCGAACACCTGCTGCTTGACGCCGACTTCCTCGAACACGGCCTCGATGACGAAGTCGCAGTCCGCATAGAGGCTCTTATCGGTGGTTCCCGTGACGAGCGCACGCAGCTTGTTGGCGCTGTCGCCATCGAGGCGGCCCTTGGCCTCGAGCTTGCCGATCTCCTCGTGGATGTACGCGACTCCCTTGTCGACTCGTGCCTGATCGAGGTCGGTGATGAGCACGGGAACCTGGAGCTTGCGCACGAACAGCAGAGCGAACTGGCTCGCCATGAGCCCGGCGCCGATGATGCCGACCTTGGTGACCTTCCTGGCGAGCGCCTTGTCGGGAGCGCCGACCGGGCGCTTGGCGCGCTTCTGCACCAGGTCGAACGCATACATGGATGCCGCGAATTGGTCGCCCGTCACGAGCTCGGCCAGGGCGTCGTCCTCCCGAGCGAAGCCCTCGGCCTTGGTGCCGTTCTTCGCCTTGTCGAGCAGGTCGAGTGCGACATAGGGCGAGCGTGGCACGGTGCCGATCTTCGACTCGAGCATGCCGCGGGCCATCTTGATCGCGATCGGCCACTTGGTCAGACGCTCGATCTTGCCCGGCTCATGCTTGCGCTCCACCTTGGTCGCGCCCGAGAGCACTCCGTCGGCCCACCTCAGCGAGTTCTCCAGGTAGTTCGCCGCGGGGAAGATCGCGTCGACGATCCCGTACTCGAACGCCTGCTGGGGCTTGAGCATCCGATTCTGCTTGAGCGGATTCGAGATGACGACCTCGAGCGCGTTCTCGATGCCGATCAGGTTCGGCAGCAGATATGCGCCGCCCCACCCGGGGATGATGCCGAGGAAGACCTCGGGCAGCGCGATGGCGGCGGCCGAGGCATCCACCGTCCGATAGGTCGAGTTCAGTGCGATCTCGAGCCCGCCGCCGAGCGCGAGCCCGTTGACGAACGCGAACGAAGGCACGCCCAGATCCGACAGCTTGCCGAGCACCATGTGGCCGAGCTGCGCGACCAGGCGGGCGTTGTCCTTCGACCCCACCTTGGTGATGTCGGACAGATCCGCACCGGCGGCGAGGATGTACTGCTTGCCGGTGATGCCGACGGCCTGGATCTCATCGGTCGCGGCGCGCGTCTTGAGCGCCTGGAGAGTCTCGCCGAGCGCGGTCATCGTGGCCGGTCCCAGGGTGTTGGGGCGGGTGTGGTCGCGACCGTTGTCGAGCGTGACCAGTGCGAGGACCTTGCCCGAGCCGAGGCGGATGTCGCGCACTCGCGAGTGGGTGATCACCTCGCCCTCGGTGAGCGCCTGGATGGGGGAGAAGTCGATCTCTTCGTAGTTCGTCATTCCTCGGGCCCTACTTCTTCTTGCCGTCGTAGTGGGGGTTCTCCCAGACGACGGAGCCGCCCTGGCCGAGCCCCACGCACATCGCGGTGAGGCCGTAGCGCACGTCGGGTCGCTCCGCGAACTGCGCCGCCAGCTGAATCATGAGGCGCACGCCGGACGCGGCGAGCGGGTGGCCGAGCGCGATCGCGCCGCCCCACTGGTTCACGCGAGCATCGTCGTCGGCGATGCCGAAATGATCGAGGAGGGAGATCACCTGGATCGCGAAGGCCTCATTGAGCTCGAACAGGCCGATGTCCTCGATCGTGAGCCCTGCCTTGCGCAGCGCCTTCTCGGTCGACGGGATCGGACCGATGCCCATGATCTCGGGCTGAACCCCCGCGAACGCGAAGGACACGAGGCGCATCTTCGGGCGCAGACGCAGCTCTTTCACCGCGCCGCCGCCGGCAAGCAGCGACATCGTCGCACCATCGGTGAGGGGCGACGAGGTGCCCGCCGTCACCCGGCCGTGCGGCCGGAACGGGGTCTTCAGCGCCGCGAGATCCTCCATCGTGGTCTGCGGACGACGGCCCTCATCGACCGTTGCGAGACCCCACGAGCCCTCAGCGTCCTTGACGGCCACCGAGACCAGATCGGGCTGGAACTTGCCGGCGTCGTATGCGGCCTGCGCCTTGTGCTGGCTCAGCATGCCGAACCGGTCCGAGCGCTCCTTCGTCAGGTGCGGGAAGCGATCGAAGATGCGCTCCGCGGTGACGCCCATGTTCAGCGCGCCCGGATCGACCATCTTCTCCGCGACGAAGCGGGGGTTGGGGTCGGTGTTCGCGCCGATGGGGTGGTGCCCCATGTGCTCGACGCCGCCCGCGAGGGCCACGTCGTACATGCCGACGCCGATCGATCCGGCCATCGCGGTGACGCTCGTCATCGCGCCCGCGCACATGCGGTCGATCGCGAATCCAGGCACAGTCTGGGGAAGCCCGGCGAGGATCGCGACGCTGCGGCCCAGGGTGAGGCCCTGATCGCCCGTCTGCGAGGTCGCCGCAATCGCAACATCGTCGACGCGGTCCGCCGGAACATCCGGGTTGCGCTCCATGAGCCCGATCGTCGCCTTCACGGCGAGATCATCCGCACGGGTGTTCCAGTACATGCCTTTTTCGCCGGCTCGCCCGAAAGGGGTACGCATGCCGTCCACGAAGAAGACGTCCGAAATCTCGGCCACTCTGCCTCCAATAATAGGGATGCAGCCAGCCTAGGAGCGCCCGTCGAGCGCCAGGAATCGGGTGGGGGAATCCTACGAAGCGGATTCGGACACGATTGTCGCCTCTTGCACGGATCCCACAAAGGCATCCGCAATCAGCTGTGCAGTCTGCGCAATCTGCCACGAACGAGCGCCGAGGGATTCGAGTGTCTCACCGACGGACACCGCCGTCACCGGCTCGGGCGGCGACCAGGCGAGGCGACGCAGGAGTTCGGGGGTCAAGAGGTTCTCCGTCGGCATCCCGAGCTCTTCGGCACGCTGTTCGACGACCGGCCGAGCGGCCTTCAGCCGTGCATCGGCCTCGGGGTTGCGGTCCACCCAGGCACGCGGCGGCGGCAGCGTGTCACCGCCGGTCGCCCGCTCGAGCGGCAGCTGAGTCTCTGCGCGGCCCGCCTCGATCGCGGCCCACCAGCGGTCCAGCTGCGAACGGCTGGCCCTGCCCGTGAATTCTTTGACGGCGGCGAGGCCGCTCTTCGAGGTCGGGTCGGCGAGCACAGCGGCGACGAGCGCGCGGTCGGGGACGAGGCGCCCCGGCGAGACATCCTGCTCACGGGCGTAGTCCTCGCGGGCCGTCCAGAGCTCACGCGCCACCGCGAGGGCCTTGCGGCCGCGCACCGTGTGCAGGCCGCTCAGCCGCCGCCATGGCTCGTCACGCGGCGGCTTGGGCTCGCGCTCGAGCACCGCCCGGAACTCCTCGGCAGCGAATTCCGTCTTGCCCTGATCGGCGAGCTCGGCGACCAGCTTGTCGTACACGTCGATGAGGTATTCGACATCGAGCGCGGCGTACTCGAGCCACGCCTGCGGGAGCGGCCGAGTGGACCAGTCCGACGCCGAGTGGGCCTTGGCGAGCGTGATCCCGAGAGTGTCCTCGACGACGGCGCCGAGCCCGACGCGCTCGTGCCCGAGCAGCCGGGCGGCCAACTCGGTGTCGAACATCCTCTCGGGTTCGAGACCGATCTCGCGCAGCGACGGCAGATCCTGGCTCGCGGCGTGCAGCACCCATTCCTCGCCGCCGATGACCTCCTGCAGAGCGGTGAAGTCTCCGATCGGTGGCGGGTCGAACAGGAACACACCTGCGCCACGGCGGAAGACCTGGACGAGATAGGCGCGCTGCGAGTACCGAAAACCCGACGCCCTTTCGACGTCTACCGCGACAGGACCGGTGCCCTCGGCGAGCAGCAGCGCCGCCTCCAACACACCGTCGACCTCATCGATGACGACATAATCAGCCACGCGTCGACCTACGCGAACCCAGCATCGCAATCCCTTCCGAACCCGGCGGGAGTCCCGCCAGCATGCACACCAACTCCGCCCATGCTTCCACGTGCGGGCCGATCGCGCCTTCCGGTGACCAGGAGGCACGCAGTTCGATCTGTGCGCCATCGCCTTCCGTAGCCAGCGAGCCGAAGCCTTTGGACAGTGTCTTGGTTGCCGTTCCGGACGCCGAGTGGAATCCGGCACGCCGCGATTTCAGCGCATCGGTCAGCCATGCCCACGCGACGTCGGCGAGCAACGGATCCGTCCCGATCTCCGGCTCGAGCGGCGCCTGTGCGAAGCATACGATCCGCCAGGGCCCGTTCCACGGTGCGGGCTCGTCGGGGTCGTGCATGAGCACGAGCCTGCCGGTGCCGTAGGGAGACTCCACCCCGTCCGCATCCGAGCGCACATCGCCGGCAACGGCGATGGTGTGCGGCGCAAGACCGTTCGGTGCAGCGATCTCGCGCACCAAGAGATCATCACGGAACTCCATCGCGCGCAGAGCCTCGGCCGCTTCCTCGAACGAAGAAGGTGCCGCCGGAGGACGCTGCTCAGCCACGCCGACAGACTAGAGTGAGGCCTCGATGGTCTCCTCCAGGCGCGCCGCGTTGCGCGGCGCATCACCCGCTCTCCTCGCCGGTGTGAAGGCCGCGCTCACGGTGTTGAGCCTGGCTCTCGCCGGCGTGCTCGCCCTGCTCGCAGCCGGCTCCGTCCGCATGGCGCGCCGCGTCGTGACCCCCGCGGCGCGACTGCCCGACACGCGCATCCTCGCCCTCGACACCGGTGCGCAGACGATCACCCTCTCGCGTACACCCGATACCGAGCTGCCCGGCAGATATGGGCTGTTCACGACCGGTTCGTCCTCGTACGTGAAGCTCGGTTCCGTGCTCTCCGAAGACGAGACGAGCGTCAAGCGCAAGCTGCTCACGCACATCGGCTCCGACGCGAGCCTCGCACCCGACGCCGCCTTCAGCGGGTGGTACTACGACCGCCCCGAGCAATTGCATCTCGATTTCACCCCCGAACTGATCGGCTCCACGATCGGACCATGCCCCGCGTGGCTGTTCCCCGCCGGAGACGGCGAGACCTGGGTGATCCAGATCCACGGCCGCGGCACCACGCGCGCGGAGTGCCTGCGTGCCGTCCCCGTGTTCCACGGCCTCGGTGTCACCTCGCTCATCGTGTCGTACCGCAACGATGGCGAAGCCCCCCGCAGCCGCAGCGGCACTTACACGCTCGGCGCGACCGAATGGCGCGACGTCGATGCGGCGGTCGGGTTTGCACGGCGCCGCGGCGCGCGGCGCGTGATACTGATGGGCTGGTCGATGGGCGGCGCGATCGCGCTGCAACTGTCACTGAACTCTGCACACGGCGACATCATCGAGGGACTCATCCTCGAGTCACCCGTCGTCGATTGGCGCGTGGTCCTCGAGTTCCAGGCGCGCAGCCTCAAGGTGCCCACCGCTGTCAGCGGTCTCGCGATAGAGGCACTCCAGACGGAGTGGGCGTCGCCGCTCACACGCTCCGGCGGCGCAATCCCGTTCGACCGGCTCGACATGGTGGCACGAGCGGCCGAGCTGCGGCATCCGATCCTCATCCTTCACAGCGATGACGACGGCTTCGTGCCATCGGACTCCTCGCACGATCTCGTCACGGCCCGGCCCGACCTCGTCGAGCTGCAGGTGTTCGAGGTCGCGCGACACACCAAGCTGTGGAACTACGACCAGGAACGGTGGAGCGACACGATTCGCGCGTGGGTCACCGAGCGCGGACTCGCCCCGTCGTGAGTCAGATCGCGGCCTTCGCGGCGACCTGACGCTTGGCGCGCATGAGCATGCCGGTCATTCCGGAGATCCGCAGCGGCGAGACGGCACGAGTGAGCCCGATGCTCTGCGGGTAGTCCGCGGGCACGGCCAGCACCTCGGCGACGCTCAGGCCGGTCAGTCCCTGCACCAGAATGCTCGCGAAGCCCCGCGTCGTCGGCGCTTCGGGCGGCGCGGTGGCGTGCATCGACACGGACCCGCTCTCGTCGACGTCGAGCACGATGAAGACGGGGGACTGGCACTCCAGCACCCGTTCCGTCAGCTCAGGGCGCCCCTCGTACTCCGCCGGCACCGCAGGGAGCTCGTAGGAGTACTCCAGCAGCAGCTGCAGCCGGTCGGGCTCGGCGAGCTCGAGGAACTCGTCACGGATCGCGGCGAGACTATCGGGAAGAGGCGCGTCGGTCATCTCCGCCATCATCCCACGACGTCGGTTCGCACGGCCTGCCTCAGGTCCACATCGGGCGCACGATCAGCTGCGCTCCGGGGCGCTGCCCGGCTCCGCTCCGGAGACGATCGGCACGCGGACGGCGCTGCCCCACTCGGTCCACGATCCGTCGTAGTTGCGCACATCGTCGAATCCGAGCAGGTGCCTGAGCACGAACCAGGTGTGACTCGACCGCTCGCCGATGCGGCAGTAGGCCACGATCGCATCACCGTCCTGGAGTCCGACCTCGTCGCGGTAGAGCGCGTCGAGCTCGGCGCGCGGCTTGAATCCGCCGTCGGATGCCACGGCACGCGCCCACGGGACGCTGCGGGCGGTGGGGATGTGGCCGGCGCGCAGCGCACCCTCCTCCGGATATGCCGGCGCGGTCGTCCGCGAGCCGTCGTACTCCTCAGGCGATCGCACGTCGATCAGCGGGCCTCGGCCGAGGTGAGCGAGCACGTCGTCCTTATAGGCACGGAGCGACGTGTCGTCGCGTTCGACGACCGGGTACTCGGTCGGGGCCGAAGCGGCGGCGTCCGTCGTGATCGGTCGTCCTTCGGCGATCCACTTGTCGCGACCTCCGTCTAGCAGGCGGACGTCTTCGTGGCCGAAGAGCGAGAACACCCACAATGCGTACGCGGCCCACCAGTTGTTCTTGTCTCCGTAGATCACGACGGTGTCGTCGCGCGAGATGCCCTTGCGCCCGAGCAGCGCCGCGAAGCCCGCGCCGTCGACGTAGTCCCGCACGACCGGGTCGTTCAACTCGGTGTGCCAGTCCACCTTCACCGCGCCCGGGATGTGCCCGGTCTCGTAGAGCAGGACGTCCTCGTCGGACTCCACGACGACGAGGCCCGGCTTGCCCAGCCGCGCCTGGAGCCATTCGGTCGTGACGAGCCGTCCGGGCTCGGCGTACTCGGCGAACTTGGCAGACGTGTTGTCGGGCTCGACGGACATGGACGACTCCTCGTGTGGGCGCGCAGCCCGGGTCGGGGCCGCAGCGGGTGACGGATAGGGTTGAACCGTCCCTTCCGACCCTAGATTCCCGGGCGGGGGAGCACACCCCAGCTGTAAGACGCCGTCACAGCCCGCCGGGCATGGACGACGTCGCAGGTCCACAAGACTCCGACACAGGATCCGTATGACCGTCTCCGCCACCCGCACCGGCGTCGTCCACCTCGCGGAGCTGACCCCGCAGCTCGCCGGCGCCGAGATGGTGGCCGCGCTCGTCCCGCCGCCGCAGTTCGCCGACGCGACCTTCGCCACATACCGCGCGGACCCGGCGTTCCCCTCGCAGCAAGAGGCCAAGGACCTGCTGCAGGCGTTCGCAGGTGCCGCACCGGCAGCCAAGGGGGGCCTGTTCCGGCGCGCGAAGCGACCGGAGATCAAGCCCGGTGTCTACCTCGACGGCGGCTTCGGCGTCGGCAAGACCCACCTGCTCGCATCGATCTACCACGCGCTTCCCGCGCGCCGGAAGTACTTCGGATCGTTCATCGAATACACCGCGCTCGTAGGAGCCCTGGGCTATCAGAACACCGTCGAGCTGTTCCGCGGCGCGGATCTGCTCTGCATCGACGAGTTCGAGCTCGACGATCCCGGCGACACCATGGTCATGACGAGACTGCTCGCGGAGCTGGTGACGTCCGGGACGCGGCTGGCCGCGACATCCAACACTCCGCCGAACGCGCTCGGCGAGGGCCGCTTCGCCGCACAGGACTTCCTCCGGGAGATCCACGCGATGTCGGCCAGCTTCCAGACGATCCGCATCGACGGCACCGACTTCCGCCACCGCGCGGTCGACGGGCATGCCGCCGTCCTCTCGGGCGCCCAGTACGAGGCGGCGATCGCGGATGCCGCGACCAGCGCCCTGGTGTCGGACGACGCGTTCGGCGACCTCGTGAGCCACCTCGCGCGCGTGCACCCCTCCCGCTACATCAAGCTGATCGACGGTCTCTCGGTGGTGGGGCTGCGCGATGTGGAGCCTTTCACCGACCAGTCCGCGGCGCTCCGGTTCGTCGCGTTCATCGACCGGGTGTACGACGCCGAGCTGCCGATCCGCGCCATGGGAACCTCTCTCGACCTCGTCTTTCCCGACGAGATGCTCGCCGGCGGGTACCGCAAGAAGTACCTTCGGGCGATCTCGCGCCTCGTGGCCTCTACTCTCGCCTGATCCGCGGCGCCGCCCGTTCGGGGCATTTCGCGGCACGCTCTCGCCCTGACGAAACGTGATGTTTACGTACGGGGGGTCGTCGTAACGATCGCGAAACACGATACGGACGACGGGTGAAACCCGCACTCGCAAAACTTGCGACAGCACGCAGCGGACACCCGTGACGCTCGTGTCCCTGTCACCGACCCGATGCGAGGAAACACCCCATGGACGCACCCGGCAACATCGCCTGGGCGGTCACTGCGACCGCTCTAGTCCTCTTCATGACGCCCGGTGTGGCGTTCTTCTACGGCGGCCTGGTCAAGGCGAAGAGCGTCGTCAGCATGATGATGATGAGCTTCGGCGCTCTCGGCCTCGTCAGCGTGCTCTGGATTCTCTACGGCGCCAACATGAGCGTCGTCGACAGCACCTGGAGCTTCGCAGGCAACCCGTTCAGCGACTTCGGTCTCGCGAGCCTCGCGTCCGGCGAAGGCGCGAACACCGGCCTGCTCGGCACCGCATACGGCGCGACGTTCGCGATCATCACGGTCGCGCTGATCTCGGGAGCGATCGCGGACCGCGCGAAGTTCGGCGCCTGGATCATCTTCGCGGGCCTCTTCGCCACTCTCGTCTACTTCCCCGTCGCGGCGTGGGTCTGGGGCGGCGGCTGGGTCTACAACCTCGGCACGACGATCTTCGGCGAGGAGAGCGGCGTGGCCGTCATCGACTACGCCGGTGGCACCGCGGTCCACATCAACGCCGGTGCGGCAGCCCTCGCACTCGCCCTCGTCCTCGGAAAGCGCATCGGCTTCCAGAAGGGCATCCTCAAGCCGCACAACGTGCCGCTCACGCTCCTGGGCGCCGCGATCCTGTGGTTCGGCTGGTTCGGATTCAACGGCGGCGCCGAGTGGCTCTCGGAGGACATGGGCGGTGTCGGCCTCATCACGATCAACACGCTGGGCGCAACCGCCGCCGCAGTCATCGGCTGGATCATCGTCGAGAAGCTCAAGGACGGAAAGCCCACCTCGGTCGGCGCTGCTTCCGGTGCTGTCGCGGGTCTCGTCGCGATCACCCCGGCCTGTGCGAACCTGACACCCGGCTTCGCGCTGCTGCTCGGCGTCGTCACCGGTGCGGTCTGCGCCCTGGCGATCGAGCTCAAGTTCAAGCTCGGCTTCGACGACTCGCTCGACGTCGTGGGAATCCACCTCGTCGGTGGCCTCATCGGAACGATCTACCTCGGCTTCTTCGCGACCGAGACCGGCCTGCTCCTCGGTGGCGGACCCGAGCAGCTGGTGGTTCAGGTCATCGCAGCCTTCGGCGTCCTGATCTACTCGTTCATCGTGGCCTTCGTGATCGGCATCATCATCGAGAAGACGATCGGCTTCCGCGTGAAGAACGAAGACGAGCTCGCCGGTGTCGACACCGTCGTGCACGGCGAGGAGGGCTACCTCCTGGACGAACGCGTCTGACTCGCAACACTTCTCCCCGGTAACGAGGGCGTCGCGGCATCGCCGCGGCGCCCTCGCCGTTCGTCCAGGTTCGCTGCCTCTGACTAGGGTGACGATGTGACCCCACGCAACGGCCTGCTCGCCGCCCTCGCCGGACTGTTCCGACCCCGGAAGAAGACGGCGACCACCGCTCCCGCCGCACGCACGTCCGCCGTCACGGCGGGCCTGTCGGCCGCGCAGCGAGGCTCGTCCGCGACGGTCGAGGTCGTCCCGCCCGCGCGCGGAGCGCTGCGGATCGGCTACGCCCCGGATCGCGACGGCGATCCCGATGCGGGGGAGATCGTCTGGACGTGGGTGCCGTACAGCGAGCACGACGGGCGTGGAAAAGACCGCCCCGTCCTCGTCATCGCCCGTGAGGACGACGAACGCGTCTACGTCGTGCGCCTGACCAGCAAGGCCCATGACGGCGACCGCGACTTCCTGTCGATCGGATCCGGGGACTGGGATTCGCGCGGTCGGCCGTCCTGGGTCGACATCGAGCAGATCTACCGCGTGCATCGCGACGGTATGCGACGCGAGGCATCCGCCCTCGATCTCGAACGCTTCGCGCGGGTGGCGGATGCCCTTCATCGCCGATACGGGTGGGATGTCGGCAACTGATCGACGAGGCGGACTCGCCGTTCGTGCGTACGACGCGTTCAGGAATGGGAAAACCCCCGGAAGAGGGATCTGCCAGGGGTTTCTTTGTGGGCGATGCGGGACTCGAACCCACGACCTCTTCCGTGTGAAGGAAGCGCGCTACCAACTGCGCCAATCGCCCATTTCCCCGAGGGGGACGAGTATCGATCCTACCGGATGACGAACGCCGCACCGAACCATTCGAGCGGACACGCGCGGGCCGCGCTCGGTTTTGCATGACAGCGAGGATCGGATAGAGTCTTTCAAGTGCCCGGGTGAGAATCCCGGGGATGAAATGCGGATGTAGCGCAGTTGGTAGCGCACAACCTTGCCAAGGTTGGGGTCGCGAGTTCGAGTCTCGTCATCCGCTCGAGTGCAGGGATCTCCTTTCGAGGTGATCACGGCACGTGGGGTCAAACCACACGGTGGCGTGGCCGAGCGGCTAGGCACCGGCCTGCAAAGCCGTTTACACGGGTTCGAATCCCGTCGCCACCTCCACTCCCGGTCCCGACCGGAGCATGACTCGGGCGATTGGCGCAGCGGTAGCGCGCTTCCCTGACACGGAAGAGGTCACTGGTTCGATCCCAGTATCGCCCACCAGATAACCCCCGCCTCGGCGGGGGTTTCGTCGTTTCCACCACGGTCCGAGCAGGACCGGCGCGGTACGGTGACGGCATGGTCGGGCTCGTCGACGACATCCGTGCGGCACTCCGCTCCCGCGCAGATCCCGCGCGCGCGGCCGGCCAGCAGGCTTACATGAAGTCGGCCATGCCGTTCCTCGGCGTCCGCGTGCCGGACGCCCGTCAGGTCGCGAGGCGCGCTGCGGCTGAGACGACGGATGCCACGACCCTTCGCCGCGCGGCCCGGCGGCTGTGGGACGAGGCGAACTTCCGCGAGGAGCGCTACGCGGCGATGGCACTTCTGGCGCTGCGCCCGGTGGCAGGCGACCCTGCTCTCTTCGAAGACGTCGAGCACATGGTCCGCACCGGCGCGTGGTGGGACGTCACCGACGAGCTGGCACACCGACTGGCCGAGCTCCACGAGTGCCACTCGGCACAAACGGCGACCCTCGCGCGAACGTGGGCGCGCGATGACGACATGTGGATCCGGCGCATCTCGATCCTGTCCCAGCTCGGGCGGGGGGCACACGTCGAGACCGCGGTGCTGACCGACACGATCACACCCAACATCGACGATCGCGAGTTCTTCGTCCGCAAGGCCATCGGCTGGGCGCTGCGAGAGTACGCGCGCATCGATCCGGAATGGGTGCGCACGTTCGCGTCGGAGCACCCGCTCAGCCCGCTCAGCCGTCGTGAGGCGCTGAAGCATCTCTGATCGGGCGGGCCGGCGCGCGCAGGACGATAGCCTTGATCAGTTCCCACTCCAGGAGAGTTACGTGACTGACGCCGTGTCCTACCCCGCTGACGGGTTCGCCCTGTTTCCCGACCGCTCCGTGGTCGCCCTCCGTGTCAACGGCGAGCTGAAAGACCTCGCCACGACCGTGCAGGAGACGGATGCCGTCGAGCCCGTCGCGATCGACAGCCCCGACGGTCTGAACATCCTCCGCCACTCTGCCGCGCACGTTCTCGCGCAGGCGGTTCAGCGCATCAACCCGCAGGCGAATCTCGGCATCGGCCCCCCGATCACCGACGGCTTCTATTACGACTTCGGCGTCGAGCATCCTTTCACGCCCGAGGATGTGAAGGCGATCGACAAGGAGATGCAGCGCATCGTCCGCGAGGGCCAGCGCTTCGTGCGCCGGGTCGTCACCGACGACGAGGCGCGCGCCGAGCTCGCGGAGGAGCCGTTCAAGCTCGAGCTCATCGGACTCAAGGGCGGATCGAAAGAGGCCGCCGAGGGCGCGTCGGTCGAAGTCGGCGCCGGCGAGCTCACGATCTACGACAACGTGAACCGCGACGGCGAGACGGTCTGGAAGGACCTGTGTCGCGGACCGCACCTGCCCAGCACCCGGACGATCGGCAACGGCTGGGCGCTGCAGCGCGTCGCCGGGGCGTACTGGCGCGGCAGCGAGAAGAACCCCCAGCTGCAGCGCATCTACGGCACCGCATGGCCCACGAAGGACGAGCTGCGCGCCTATCAGGCTCGCCTCGAGGAGGCCGCGAAGCGCGACCACCGCAAACTGGGCAAGGAGCTGGATCTCTTCTCCTTCCCGGACGAGATCGGGTCGGGCCTGTCGGTGTGGCATCCCCGCGGCGGCGTGGTTCGCGGCGAGATGGAGCAGCACGCGCGTCGACGCCACATCGCGGGCGGATACACCTACGTCTACACGCCGCACATCTCGAAGGAGGACCTGTTCCTCACCTCGAATCACCTCGTCACGTACAAGGAGGGCATGTTCCCGCCGATCGTGATGGACGAGGAGCGCGACGAGCACGGCGAGATCACCAAACACGGCCAGGACTACTACCTGAAGCCGATGAACTGCCCGATGCACATCCTCATCTACAAGGAGCGCGCACGCAGCTATCGCGACCTGCCGATGCGACTCGCCGAGAACGGCACCGTGTACCGCAATGAGCTGTCGGGCGCCTTGCACGGCCTCACCCGCGTGCGCGGCTTCACACAGGACGACTCGCACCTGTTCGTCACCCCTGACCAGCTCGAGGGCGAGGCGACCCGTGTGCTCGAGTTCGTCATCTCGATGCTGCGCGACTTCGGCCTCGACGACTTCGAGCTGGAGCTCTCGATGCGCGACGACGAGAAGTCGAAGTGGATCGGCACCGACGAGTTCTGGGACTACTCGACCAATGCACTGCGCAACGTCGCCATGGCCAGCGGCCTGAAGCTGACCGAGGTGCCCGGCGAGGCGGCGTTCTACGGTCCCAAGATCGACCTGAAGACCAAAGACGCGATCGGGCGCACATGGCAGCTGTCGACGGTGCAGGTCGACCCGAATCTCCCCGACCGCTTCGAGCTCGAGTACACCGATCGCGACGGCCAGAAGAAGCGGCCGATCATGATCCATCGGGCGCTCTTCGGCTCGATCGAGCGGTTCTTCGCGATCCTGCTCGAGCACTATGCCGGCGCTTTCCCGGTGTGGCTGTCGCCGGTGCAGGTGGTCGGCATCCCCGTCGCGGACGAGTACGCCGACTACCTCGGCGAGGTCATCTCGCAGCTGCGCAGCGAAGGCGTGCGTGCGGAACTGGACCACAGCGACGATCGCATGCAGAAGAAGATCCGCACCCATACGACGCAGAAGGTGCCGCTGCTGCTGATCGCGGGCGAGCAGGACCGCTCAGGAGGAACGGTATCGTTCCGCTTCCGGGACGGCTCGCAGGAGAACGGCATCCCGATCGCGGATGCAATCCGCCGAGTGCGCGAGAGCATCGAGACGCACGCTCTGGTGAGCACGGCGCAGGACTTCTCGTGAGCGACGCCGCGCGTGCGGCGACCGTCCCGGCTCCCGAGGTCGTCGGGGAGAGCGGGACGGATGCCGCAGACGCGGCGCTCATCGACGCCGCGACGCTTCCGGGAGTGCCGGACGAGTTTCAGCGACTGTGGACGCCTCACCGGATGGCGTACATCCAGGCGGGTCCCGAAGTGCTGCGCAAGGCCTGCCCGTTCTGCGAGGCTCCGGAGAAGTCCGATGAGGACGGTCTCATCGTCTTCCGAGGACGCACGTCCTACGCGCTGCTGAATCTCTTCCCGTACAACTCAGGCCACCTGCTGGTGTGCCCGTACCGGCACATCGCCACCTACGACCAGGCGACCGCCGAAGAGGTCGCGGAGATCGCGGAGCTCACGCAGCAGGGTATGCGCGTGCTGCGGTCGGTGTCACGCTGCGACGGCTTCAACATCGGCATGAACCAGGGGAGCGTTGCGGGAGCCGGCGTGGACGAGCACCTGCATCAGCACATCGTTCCGCGCTGGGCGTCCGATGCCAACTTCTTCCCGATCATCGCGAAGACCAAGGCGCTGCCGCAGCTGCTGGGCGACGTGCGACGTGCGGTCTCGGATGCCTGGAGCACCGGCGCAGGAAACGCCTGAGTCAGCGCACCTGCTGGGCCGCGAACTGCAGGCGCGGGTTCGCATAGGCGTCCTGCGACTCGATGAGCTGCAGTTCGCGCTCGCCCGACGCGTGCGTGCGCTCGAGCAGATCGAAGACGCTCGACGTCGTGCGCGCGAGCGCGTCCGCGGCATCGCCGGTGCGCAGGTAGTGGGCGGTGAACAGAGCGGCCGTCACATCGCCCGAGCCGTTGGCCTTCATTGCGATGCGGGGCGTCTGCACGATCCACGCGCCGCGGTCGTCCACGGCCAGCATCTCGATGGTGTCTGCGGGCCGATCCGGGCGCTCGACGCTGGTCACGAGCACCGTCGAGGGGCCGGTGGTGCGCACGCGGTCGACGGCATCGAGCGTCGATTCGAGGGTGTCGGGCGTCGTGCCGGTCAGGTAGCCCAGCTCGAACTGGTTCGGGGTGATGATGTCGGCTGCCGGAACGACGCGCTCGCGCAGCAGCTCGGGGATCGCCGGAGCCACGAAGCAGCCCGACGTGGCATTGCCCATCACCGGGTCGCACGCGTACACGGCGGACGGGTTGGCCGCTTTGACACGAGACACCGCGTCGAGGATCACGTCCGCGATGCCCTCCCCGCCCTGGTAGCCGGACAGCACGACGTCGATCTGGGGGAGCACCCCGCGCTCCTCGATACCCAGGATGACGTCGCGGACGTCGTCGGGGCTGATGAGCGGTCCGCGCCACGCGCCGTAGCCGGTGTGGTTGGAGAAGTTCACCGTGTACACGGGCATGACCTCGACGCCGATGCGCTGGAGCGGGAAGACGGCGGCCGAATTGCCGACGTGACCGAAGGCCACCGCGGACTGGATCGAGAGGATCTTCACCGCTCGATCATGCCACTTCCCACCGTCGCGGTCCGTCCGCGCACCGCCCGCACGGCCGCCGCGATATCGGCGGCGAGCTGCTCGGTGTCGGCATCGTCGAGGTCGTGCACCGTGAGCCGGAGGCGCTGGGACGCCACAGGTACCGCGCCGAGGACGAACTCGTCACCCGTGCGTGCCAGCCATCCGCGCCGCATCAGCTGCTCCGAGACGGCTCGGGCCGCGACGGGCAGACGCACCCAGAGGTTGAGACCGTCGCTGGCCTCGGTCGCAAGGCCGTGTGACGTCAGCCGTTCGGCGAAGGCGGCGTTGCGCGCGGCATAGTGGCCCGCGGCGGCCTCGATCGCCGCCATCACCTCGGGATCCGTGACCAGCGAGTGAGTGAGCCGCTGCAGGAGGTGACTCACCCACGTGGTGCCGGGAGTGAGGCGCATCGCGAGACGCTCTGCCGTCTCGGGATCGGATGCCGTCACCGCGAGGCACATGTCGGGTCCGAGGAACTTCGAGACCGATCGGATCAGCGCCCAGCGGCGATGGTCCGGCCCGATCAGCGAGTGGTACTCGCGGCGGGAGAGCATCGAGAAGTGATCGTCCTCGATCACCAGGACGTAGGGGTGCTCGCGCAGCACGTCGCGCAGGTCGGCCGCGCGTCGGGCGGTGAGGCTCGCACCGGTCGGGTTCTGCGCCCGAGGCGTGCAGACGACCGCTCGCACACCCTGCGCGAGTGCCGCGCGGAGACCGGCGACCGTCATCCCCTCCTCATCGACCGGCACAGCGACAGGGCGATATCCGCCGAGGCGGACGGTGTGAATGCTCGCGAGGAAGCACGGGTCCTCGAGCGCGACGGCGTCGTCGCGCGTCAGCGCCTGCGCGAACAGCCGCTCGACGGCATCGGCAGCACCGCTCGTGATCGTGAGTCGCATCGACGCGGCCGGCGCGAGGCCGTCGCTCATCCATGTGTGCGCCCAGTGCTCCAGGTCGGGGTCGATGACCGGCTCGCCGTAGAGAACCGGGCGCCCGGCCATGCTCGCCAGAGCGTGCAGCGGATCGGGGATGAGATCGGGATCGGGGTTGCCGGTCCCGACATCGCGCAGCACGCTGTCACCGGCGAAGCCCTCCTGGGCGACGGGCGCGCGGTCGACGACCCGGGTGCCGCCGCGCCCTCGCGCGATGATCACGCCGGCCTGCGCGAGCTGGCGATACGCCGCGACGACGGTGTTGCGGTTGACGCCCAGACTCTCCGCCAGTGCCCGCACGGGCGGCAAGGAGTCGCCGGCGCGCAGCGTGCCGCGCTCGAGGAGCGCGCGCAGGCTGTCGGCGATCTCGGCCGCTGAGCCGCCGGTGATCTCGTGGTTCATCTCGTGGTCCATCGCCTTCCCGAGTGTAGGGCGCGGTACATGATATCTTTTGGCCTAGGCCAATGGCTCGCATTGTCCGCACCGCCCGCGCGCACCGCGCGACCCATCGAAAGGGACCCCTCGTGACTACCCCCGACACGGGAACCAACCGCGTCAAGCGCGGCCTCGCCGAGATGCTGAAGGGCGGCGTCATCATGGACGTCGTCACCGTCGAGCAGGCCAAGATCGCCGAGGACGCCGGCGCCGTCGCCGTCATGGCGCTCGAGCGGGTTCCCGCAGACATCCGCGCCCAGGGCGGCGTGTCGCGCATGAGCGACCCCGACATGATCGACGGCATCATCGAGGCCGTCTCGATTCCGGTGATGGCCAAGGCCCGCATCGGCCACTTCGTCGAAGCCCAGGTTCTGCAGGAGCTCGGTGTCGACTACATCGACGAGTCCGAGGTGCTCTCGCCGGCCGATTACGTCAACCACATCGACAAGTGGGGCTTCACCGTCCCGTTCGTCTGCGGTGCGACCAACCTCGGCGAGGCGCTCCGCCGCATCAACGAAGGCGCTGCGATGATCCGCTCGAAGGGCGAGGCCGGCACGGGCGACGTCTCGGAGGCGACCAAGCACATCCGCAAGATCCACAGCGAGATCAACGTCCTGCGCTCGATGACGAAGGACGAGCTGTATGTCGCCGCCAAGGAGCTGCAGGCGCCGTACGAGCTCGTCGCCGAGATCGCCGAGACCGGCAAGCTTCCGGTGGTGCTGTTCGTCGCCGGCGGCGTCGCGACTCCCGCCGATGCGGCCATGATGATGCAGCTCGGCGCGGACGGCGTCTTCGTCGGGTCTGGCATCTTCAAGTCGGGAAACCCGGCCGAGCGCGCGGCCGCGATCGTGAAGGCGACGACGTTCTACGACGACGCGAAGGTCATCGCGGAGGTGTCGCGGGGCCTCGGCGAGGCCATGGTCGGCATCAACGTCAGCGACCTTCCCGCACCGCACCGTCTCGCCGAGCGCGGCTGGTGACGACACCTCGACCGCGCGTCGGGGTTCTCGCGCTGCAGGGGGACGTGCGCGAGCACGCGCACGTCCTCGCTGCACTGGGCGCGGAGGTCTCCCTGGTGCGCCGCCCGTCCGAGCTCGCCCAGGTCGACGGCCTCGTGCTCCCGGGCGGCGAATCGAGCGTCATCGACAAGCTGTCGCGCGCCTTCGGCATGCGAGAGCCGATCCGCGACGCGATCGACGCGGGTCTGCCCGTGTACGGCACCTGCGCAGGGCTGATCCTGCTCGCGGACCGCATCGTGGACGGGATCGAAGGGCAGCAGACCTTCGGCGGACTCGATGTGACGGTGCGGCGGAACGCCTTCGGCAGCCAGGTCGACTCGTTCGAGGTCGATCTCGACATCCCGGTCCTCGGACCGCCGTCGGTGCACGCGGTCTTCATCCGCGCCCCCCTCGTGGAGGCCACCGGTGACGGAGTGCAGCGCCTCGCGACGCTGGCGGACGGACGCGTCGTCGCCGTGCGAGCGGGATCCCTGCTGGGAACGTCATTCCACCCCGAGGTCACGGGCGAGCACCGGTTCCACCGGCTGTTCCTCGACATGGTGGACGCCCGACTGTCTTAGAATGGTCCGTCGGTGGATGTGGTGCCGGCGAGCGAACGGCGTCGGCCGAGGATCCGCCGACGCGCAAATCAGGAGGACCATGTCCGGGCATTCCAAGTGGGCGACGACCAAGCACAAGAAGGCGGTCATCGACGGCCGTCGTGCGAAGTCGTTCGCGAAGCTCATCAAGAACATCGAAGTCGCTGCGAAGCTCGGCGGCGCCGACCTGTCGGGCAACCCGACCCTGTACGACGCCGTGCAGAAGGCGAAGAAGACCTCGGTCCCGAACGACAACATCGACCGCGCGATCAAGCGCGGAGCGGGAATCGGCGGCGACGCCGTCGAGTACACGTCGATCATGTACGAGGGCTACGGTCCCAACGGCGTCGCACTCATGATCGAGTGTCTGACCGACAACAAGAACCGCGCCGCCGCCGAGGTGCGTACCGCCCTCAGCCGCAACGGCGGAACGCTGGCAGACCCCGGCAGCGTGGCCTACAACTTCTCACGCAAGGGCGTCATCATCGTCTCGGGCGAAGGCACCACCGAGGATGACGTGATGCTCGCCGTGCTCGAGGCAGGCGCCGAAGAGGTCGAGGCGCACCCGCAAGGGTTCGAGGTCGTCACCGAAGCCTCCGACCTCGTCACCGTGCGCTCCGCGCTGCAGGACGCCGGGATCGACTACGAGTCGGCCGACATCGAGTTCGTCCCCGATCTCAAGATCGAGATCGATGCCGACACCGCGCGCAAGATCTTCCGCCTCATCGATGCGCTCGAAGACAGCGACGACGTGCAGAACGTGTTCAGCAACTTCGACCTCACGCCTGAAGTGCAGGCCGAGCTCGAAAACGACGACAACGACTGATCAGTGACGGATCCCGCGGGCGGGCGCGCCTGCGCCGCGGCATCCGGGCACTCGCCTACCGTGGGGGAGTGACGCCCGTCTCCTCCCGCGGTTCCCTCCGCGTCCTCGGCATCGACCCGGGCCTGACCCGGTGCGGCGTAGGCGTCGTAGACGTCGCACCCGATCGCTCCGCACGGCTCGTCTATGTGGGCGTCGTGCGATCCGATCCCGGCGATCCGATCGAGGCACGACTCGCGCTGATCGCCGCAGGCCTGCGCGCCGTGGTCGACGCGCACCATCCCGATGTCGTCGCAGTCGAGCGCGTCTTCGCCCAGCACAACCGCTCGACGGTCATGGGAACGGCACAGGCCAGCGGCATCGCTCTCCTGATCGCGGGGGAGCGCGGGCTGCCGGCGGCGACGCATACGCCGTCCGAGGTGAAGGCCGCGATCACCGGCTACGGCTCCGCCGACAAGCGGCAGGTGCAGGCGATGGTGGCACGCGTGCTGCGACTCGACGAGCTGCCCAAACCCGCCGACGCGGCCGACGCGCTCGCCCTCGCACTCTGTCATGCGTGGCGCGGCGGAGGCGCGGTCTCCGCGGCATCCGGGCCGCTCACTCCGGCGCAGCGGGCCTGGGCCGACGCCGAGCGCGGAGCACGTCGCTAGCGTGTCGCTCGAACAAAGCTCCGAACGACGGCCGTAGGCTCGACGTATGATCTCCTCCGTCCGCGGCACCGCCGTGCACATCGATGCGGATTCCGTCGTGGTCGAGGTGGGCGGCGTCGGACTGCACGTCGCCGTCACGCCCCAGATCGCGCGCGCGACCCACCTCGGCGAGCCCGTGACCCTGCATACGACGCTCATCGTGCGCGAGGACTCTCTGTCACTCTTCGGGTTCGAATCCCGCGACGAGCTCGCGGTCTTCACACTCCTGCTCGGTGTCACCGGCGTCGGGCCGAAGTCCGCGCTCGGCGTGCTGGCGACGCTCTCGGTGGCACAGATCGCGGATGCCGTCTCGGCCGACGACGACGCGCCGTTCCGACGCGTCTCGGGCATCGGGCCGAAGACGGCGAAGCTGATCGTGCTGCAACTGGCGGGCAAGATCGTGTCCACACGACCGGCCGCGTCCGGCCCTGATGCCGCGGGCACCCCTGCGGTGCCCGCACAGGTCGTGCAGGCACTGGTGGGTCTGGGCTGGTCGGAGCGCATCGCGGTCGACGCCGTCGAGACCGTGGCAAGCGACGCCGGCGAGTCGGACCGCACCTCGGTGCCCGCCTTGCTGCGCCTCACGCTCGCCGCTCTCGGCCCCGCACGGAAGGAGACGGTCGGTGGATGACGTGCGAGAGACGGGGGAGCCGGTCGACGAGACCGAACTCGCGATCGAGGGCGCGCTGCGACCGGCATCGCTCGCGGAGTTCATCGGACAGCAGAAGGTCCGCGGGCAGATGCAGCTGCTGCTGGACGCCGCGCGGATCCAGCAGCGATCAGCCGACCACATCCTGCTGTCAGGCCCGCCGGGTCTCGGTAAGACCACCCTCGCGATGATCGTGGCCCACGAGGTGGGCCGACCCCTCCGCATGTCGAGCGGGCCGGCGATCCAGCACGCGGGCGACCTCGCGGCCCTGTTGTCCAGCCTCATGCCGGGCGAAGTCCTGTTCATCGACGAGGTGCATCGCATGGCGCGCTCGGCCGAAGAGATGCTGTACCTGGCGATGGAGGATTTCCGCATCGACATCATGGTCGGCAAGGGCGCAGGGGCGACCAGCATTCCGCTGGATCTCGCGCCGTTCACGCTCGTCGGCGCGACCACCCGCTCGGGGATGCTCCCCAACCCGCTGCGGGATCGCTTCGGGTTCACGGCCCACCTCGAGTACTACGAGCCCGAAGAGCTCGAGCGCGTGATCGAACGTTCCGCCGCCATGCTGGGAATCGCCGTTCCGCCGGGCCCGCGCGCCGAGATCGCACGGCGATCGCGCGGCACGCCCCGCATCGCGAACCGACTGCTGCGCCGCGTCCGCGACTACAGCATCGTGCACGGCAACGGCCGGGCCGCGGACGCCGCGATCGTCGACGCCGCATTGGAGTTGTACGACGTCGATGCGATCGGCCTGGACCGACTCGACCGTGCGGTGCTCGATGCTCTCGTGCGACGATTCCGCGGCGGTCCCGTCGGTCTCGGCACACTCGCCGTGACCGTCGGCGAGGAGGCCGATACGATCGAGTCGGTGGTCGAACCGTACCTCGTGCGGATCGGGTTCATGGGGCGCACTCCGCGCGGCCGTATCGCCATGCCGGTTGCCTATGCGCACCTCGGCGTGCCGACGGTCGACTCGGTGCTGGGTATCGATGACCTATAATCACTGAAGGCTTTCGCCCACCCCCCTCATGCAAGGCAGTGCCGCCCTGGCGCGCCTGACCCGAAAGGTGCACCCGGCTCCATGGATTTCTTGAGCAACTACGGCCTGATCATCCTTTTGGTCGTCCTCCTGGTCTTCATGTTCTGGAGCTCGCGTCGACGCATGCAGAAGCAGAAGCACGAACAGGAAGAGCGCGCCCGCCAGACGGTTCCCGGCGCCGAGGTACTGCTGCAGGGTGGTCTCTACGGCACGATCATCTCGTACGACCCCGAGAACCTCGACCAGCCCGCGATCGTCGAACTCGCTCCCGGTGTCGAGATCAAGGTCCACAGCCAGTCCATCCTCCGCGTCGTCAACCCGACGATCGGTGCCGTCACCGAAGACGATTACCTCGCGGCCGAAGAGAGCCACGCCGAATACGCGGAGGGCGTCGCCAACGGCGACATCACCTCGGTGAGCGACGACCACAACGCCGCCGCGACCGACGACACCGACCCCGACGCCGGCCCCAAGTCGCGAGACTGACCGTCTGACCCTCTGCCCGCAAGGGCATCTGCAGAAAGCGAAGACGTGGCGACATCCACTCCCGTCCGGCATGCGTGGCGCGCCCTCACCGGCCTTCTCGCCATCACGACCATCCTGTTCGGAATCAACGCGCTCGGCGTCCACGTCTTCAGCGAGAGCTCGTGGACCCCTGAGCTCGCCCTCGACCTCCAGGGCGGCACGCAGATCGTCCTCGAGGCCCAGACGGCGGACGGCGTCGAGCCGACGAGCGAGCAGATGCAGCAGGCGGTCACGATCATCCGTCAGCGCGTCGACGCGTCCGGCGTCGGCGAGGCGGACGTCACCACGCAGGCCGGCAACCAGATCGTCGTGCAGATCCCCGGTCAAGCCGACGAGGAGACCCGCAACCGGATCGAGGCGTCCGCCCAGCTCCAACTGCGTGCCGTGCTCTACACGGGCGACCCCGCCACGTCTTTCGTCGGTGAGGACGGCAGCGCCACGCCGTACCCCACCCCCGACCCGGCGCTCAACGCGACGCCGACCGTGGCGCCGACGAACGGCAGCGACCCGAACTGGATCACCGACGCGCTGTACGCGCAGTTCCTGGCGTATGACTGCGCCGACCCCGCGAACGACCCCGCGAACGCCCCCGCCGACGAACCGCTGATCACGTGCGATGCCAGTGGCACGGTGAAGTACATCCTCGGTCCCGTCGAACTCGACGGCTCGTCGATCGACGATGCGACCTTCGGCCTGCAGCAGACCAACAACCAGTGGGCGGTCAACCTCCAGTTCGACGCGGAGGGCACCACGACCTTCGGCGAGATCAGCCAGCGCCTGTACGGTGCGACCGCGCCGCTGAACCAGTTCGCCTTCGTCCTCGACGGCTCCGTGCTGTCGGCGCCGTCAATGAACGGCGTCATCCTCGACGGCAAGCCGAGCATCACCGGCAGCTTCACGCAGGAGACCGCGAAGACCCTGGCCGACCAGCTCAAGTACGGCGCTCTTCCCCTCAGCTTCACCGTCGAGAGCTCGAACTCGATCTCGGCGACCCTCGGCTCGCAGCAGCTGCAGATCGGGCTGATCGCGGGTCTCATCGGACTCGCTCTCGTCGCGATCTACTCGCTCATCGTGTATCGCGCGCTCGGCTTCGTCATCATCGCCTCGCTCGTCGTGATGGGTGTGCTCACCTACCTCACACTGTGCATCCTGGCCTGGCGCATGGGCTTCCGCCTGTCGCTCGCCGGTGTCGCCGGACTCATCGTGACGATCGGCTTCACCGCGGACTCGTTCATCGTCTACTTCGAACGCATCCGAGACGAGATGCGCGACGGAAAGTCGATCACGAGCGCCGTCGAGGACGGCTGGGGGCGCGCGAAGCGCACCATCTACATCTCGAAGTCGATCAACATCCTCGCCGCCGTCGTGCTCTACATCCTGGCCGACTCCACGGTGAAGGGCTTCGCCTTCACTCTGGGGCTCACCACCGCGATCGACGTGCTCATCTTCATCCTGTTCACCCACCCGGTGATGCAGCTGCTGGCGCGCACGAAGTTCTTCGGTTCGGGGCATCCGCTCTCGGGCCTCGATCCGACGGCCCTCGGCGCCGTGTACCGCGGCAGGGCGCAGTTCCGCGCCCCGGCCGCAGCAACCGCCGACACGGCCGCGGGTCGCCGCGCCGCCAAGTCGCGCGGAGAAGCCGAGCGCCGCCAGACCATCGCCGAGCGCAAGCAGGCGGAGCTGGCAGGCGCCGGTGTGAAAGACAGTTCCACATCCGCCTCGACCGCCAAGGAGGGAGACCGCTGATGCGCTCCATGAGCCAGTTCGGTAACGACCTCTATACCGGCAAGACCTCTTTCCCGTTCGTCGGGCGACGCAAGCTGTGGTTCCTGATCGCGGCGATCCTCGTGCTCGCCTCGGCGCTCGTTCCGCTGTTCCGCCCGATCCAGTTCTCGATCGAGTTCACCGGCGGATCGCAGTTCACGGTCAGCGGCGTCGCGACACCGGTCGATCAGTCCCTCGCCACCGATGCCGTGCATTCGGTCGTCCCCGACGCCGCCACGAAGGTGGTGACGATCGGCGAAGATACCGTGCGCGTCCAGACCGATCAGATGACGGATGCCGACAGCCGCGAGGTCTCGACCGCACTCGCCGACATCTACGAGGTTCCCGAAAGCGAAGTCAGCGCCTCGTTCATCGGTCCCAGCTGGGGCGAGGACGTCACCCGGCAGTCGCTCTGGGGACTCGCGATCTTCCTCGCTCTGACCTTCCTGATCCTCGCGCTGTACTTCCGCACGTGGAAGATGTCGGTCTCGGCGATCATCGGCCTCGTCGATGTGCTCGTGATCACCGTCGGTGTCTACGCGCTGTTCGGCTTCGAGATCTCGCCCGCCGCGGTCATCGGATTCCTCACGATCCTCTCGTATGCGCTCTACGACACGACGGTGGTGTTCGACAAGATCAGGGAGAACACGGACGAGGACGGCGAGGTGTCCGGCCGCACGTTCGGCGAGTCCGTCAACCTGGCCGTCAATCAGACGTTGATCCGCTCGATCAACACCACGGTCGTCGCGATCCTTCCCACGGGAGCGATCCTGTTCATCGGCGCGCTGTGGCTCGGCGCGCAGACGCTCACCGATCTTTCGCTGGCGATCTTCGTGGGAACGATCGTGGCCGCGTATTCGACGATCTTCGTCGCTGCGCCGCTGTACTCGCTGCTCCGCGAGAACGAACCCACGCTCAAATCGCGCGACGAGCGCATCCTCGCCGCTCGAGAGCTCGCGGGAACGCCCGCCTGACCTGCGCCCGCGCGGGCTCTGCCCGCGCGGGGCGTAGGATTGTGACTTCCAGCGGAGGGGAGACGATCGCGTGACCGAGACCGTCCCTCCCGCCCAGTCGTCGTCCCTGCGCCGTCTCGTGCCGCGCATCTTCTCGCGTTCGGCACGCCGCGACGACGTCGAGCAGCTCCTTCGCACGGTGCGCACGCACCATCCGAAGGGCGACCTCTCGATCATCGAGCGCGCCTACTCCGCAGCTCAGGCGGCGCACTCCGGTCAGGCACGGCAGAGCGGCGAGCCGTACATCACGCATCCGCTCGCCGTCGCCCAGATCCTGGCCGATCTGGGCCTCGGGCCCCGGGCGATCGCCGCGGCACTGCTGCACGACACGGTCGAAGACACCGACTACTCGCTCGATCGGCTCACCGCCGAGTTCGGCGACGAGGTCGCGATGCTCGTCGACGGAGTCACGAAGCTCGACAAGGTCAAGTACGGCGAGAGCGCCCAGGCCGAGACGGTCCGGAAGATGATCGTCGCGATGTCGCGCGACATCCGCGTGCTGCTGATCAAGCTCGCCGACCGGCTCCACAATGCCCGCACGTGGGGGTTCGTCCCGCCCGAGAAGGCGCGGAAGAAGGCGACGGAGACCCTCGAGATCTACGCACCGCTCGCGCACCGCCTCGGCATCCAGGCGATCAAGTCCGAGCTGGAGGATCTCTCGTTCGCGGTGCTGCACCCGAAGCTCTACGCCGAGATCGAGAGTCTCGTCAAGCAGCGCACGCCGCAGCGCGAGCAGTACGTGCAGAACGTCATCGACGCCGTCGACAGTGATCTGCGCGAGCTTCGCATCCGGGGGCGCGTCATGGGCCGCCCGAAGCAGCTGTACTCCGTCTACCAGAAGATGGTGGTCCGCGGCCGCGAGTTCGACGACATCTACGATCTGATCGGCATCCGCATCCTGGTCGGAAGCGTGCGTGACTGCTATGCCGTCCTCGGCGCGATCCACGCACGCTGGACGCCGCTTCCCGGTCGGTTCAAGGACTACATCGCGACTCCGAAGTTCAACCTCTACCAGTCACTGCACACGACGGTCATCGGCCCTGGCGGCCGGACGGTCGAGATCCAGATCCGCACCAACGAGATGCACCAGCAGGCCGAGTTCGGTGTCGCGGCGCATTGGAAGTACAAAGAGCGGATGAACGGCGCGAAGCCCGACGCCAAGTCGCTCGACACCGACATGGCATGGCTCGCCCACATCTCGGACTGGCAGGCCGAGACCGCCGATCCGGGGGAGTTCCTCGATTCGCTCCGATTCGAAATCGGTGCGAAAGAGGTCTACGTCTTCACGCCGAAGGGTCGGGTGATCGGTCTGCCGGCCGGCGCGACCCCCGTGGACTTCGCCTACGCCGTGCACACCGAGGTCGGTCACCGCACGATGGGCGCGAAGGTCAACGGGCGTCTGGTCCCGCTGGAGTCCGAGCTGAAGAGCGGCGATGTCGTCGAGGTCTTCACCTCCAAGAACCCCGATGCCGGACCCAGCCAGGACTGGCTGGGCTTCGTCCGCAGCACCCGTGCCCGCAACAAGATCCGCGGCTGGTTCACGAAAGAACGCCGCGAAGAGGCGATCGAGCAGGGCAAAGAGGCCATCGCACGCGCGATGCGGAGGCAGAATCTGCCACTGCAGCGCCTGATGAGCCAGGATTCCTTCTCCGAGGTCGCGCACCAGCTGCGCTACGAAGACGTGTCGGCTCTGTACGCCGCTGTCGGCGAGGGCCATGTCTCGACCCAGTCGGTCATCGAGAAGGTCACCTCCCTCGTCGCGGCGAACGACACCAGCACGGGTCCGATCGATCTGCCCACGGTCGGCCGAACGCGTGCACCGCGCGGCGGTGACTCGGGCGTGCTCGTGCGCGGAGCCCCCGACATCCTCGTGAAGCTCGCCAAGTGCTGCACTCCGGTTCCCGGAGACGAGGTCGTCGGATTCGTCACGCGCGGAAGCGGCGTCTCGGTCCACCGGGCCGACTGCACCAACGTCGCGTCGCTGAAGTCGGATCCCGAGCGGATGATCGACGTCGAGTGGGCGCCGACCACGAAGAGTATCTTCCTCGTGCAGATCCAGGTCGAAGCACTGGATCGTTCGGGCCTGCTCAGCGACGTCACACGAGTGCTCAGTGAGCACCACGTCAACATCCTCTCGGCCACCGTGTCGACGACGAATGATCGATTGGCGCTGAGCCGATTCGTCTTCGAGATGGGTGACATCGTTCACCTCGATCGGGTGCTGAACGCGGTGCGTCGCATCGACGCCGTCTACGACGTGTACCGCGTCACGTCTTCCTGATCTCACCCACCGCCACCCGGCGCAGCAGGGCGAGAGCGACACGCTTGTGGGGGAGTACCCCCGCCTCGAGGCGCGTGATCGCATCGGGGACCGAGGCAGGATGGGTGCCCGCGAGCAGCTGCATGGCCCGCGCATGCTCGTCGTCGCCGATGCGAGCGAGATCGATGAGCGTGCGCACGGGCGCGGTCACGCGGACCCCGCCCACGAGCTGAAGGTCGGAGGGATCCACGGCGAGGTCACGGTAGACCAGCTGCCGGCCGGGCACGACGTTGATGCGCCGAGACACCGCCCGCTGCACGGTGTGCCGCGCAGGCGGCAGGAGCAGCGCGCCGTGGATCCAGGCGGCACTCAGATGGGTCGCCGCCAATGTCACGCCCAGGATCCTGGTGAGCGAGCCGGCACGCAGGGCCGCGGTCTCGACCGCGTCCGCCGGGATGTAGGCCTCTCCGAGTTCGACGAGGTCGCCGTCCAGGCACGCGGCAGACAGCTCGGCGCGAGAGAGTCGGTCGTCGGTGAAGTACAGGAAAGGAGACGCCATGTCGGCAGTGTGCCCGACATCGCGCATCGACGGATGCCGCGGCCTCGCGCCCTGTGGAGAACCCCGTGCCGCTCATCGAGCGGCACGGGGTTGCGGACGTCAGGCGCTCACCGGTCTCAGCCGCCGAGGGCCCGCAGCCACGCCTGACGAGCCTCGAGCGCCTCGGTCGCCTTGGCGATCGCACGCTTGTCGCCGGACTTCTGCGCGGCCTCGACTTCGTCTTCGAGCTTCTGGATCGCCTCGGCGAGCTGGCGCGTCATGTCGTTGGCGCGCGCGGTGGTCTCGGGATCGTTGCGCTTCCAGTCGGCATCCTCACGCGAGCGCAGCGCCTGCTCGATCTTGCGGAGCTCGTCGTCGAGGGTGCGCTCCGCATCGCGGGGGAAGATCCGGCCGATCTCGTCCCATTCGCGCTGGATGCCCGTGAGCAATGCGCGCGCCTTGGTGATCGTGCGCTCATCGGCGACGGCCTTGGCCTGGTCGAGCAGGATGCGCTTGGCCGCGATCTTCTCGCGGGATGCTTCGGCATCCGCGGATTCGCGCTCGATTCGCGCACCGTAGAGTGCGTCACCGGCAGCTTTGAAGCGCGCCCACAGCGCGTCGTCGATCTTCTTGCCGGCACGGCCGGCGGTCTTCCACTCGTCGAGCAGATCGCGGTACGCGGGAATCCCGTCCTCGCCGCGTGGTGCCAGCGCCTCCGCCTTCTCGACGAGGCGGGTCTTGCTGTCGCGCACGTGCTTGTGAGATTCGTCGAGTTCTGCGTAGAAGGCACGACGGTGCTTGTCGACCGTGGCTCGCGCGTCGCGGAATCGCTTCCACAGCTGCTGGGCGGTCGCCTTCGGCAGTCGCGGACCGTTCTGCTGCTGCGACTGCCACTGATCGAACAGTGTGTTCAGCTCAGTGGTCGCCTGCTTCCACTGCACCGAACGAGGGTCGCGGGCGGCAAGCGCCTCGGCGGCCTCGACCAGCTCGGTGCGCGAGCGCACCGCGTCGTCGACCGCTTCGCGTGCGGCTGCCGCCTCGGTCTCGGACACCGCGGCGAGGGTGGCGTTCAGGGCTGCGACGCGGGCGTCGAGACCTGCGAGGTCGCCGACAGCGGCAGCGTTGTCGAGCTTGGCGGAGACGGTGCGAGCGGCCGCGCGCAGATCCGCCGCCGATGCACCACCACGGCGATGACGCACTTCGAGCAGCGTGACCTCGGCGGCGAGGTCGGCATACTTGCGCTCGAAGTATGCCAGTGCCTCATCGGTGGATCCGTCAGGATACTGTCCGACGACCCGCCAGCCTTCGGCCTCGCGGACCGAGACGGTGCCATCTTCCTCGACGCGGCCCCACGGCTCGCCGGCAGCGACGGGCGTCGCCGCGGGAGCAGGGGTCTTCCGTGCCGGGGGTTTCGGCCTGGCGAAGCCGCCGGGCGTCGGAATGGCGGGTGCCGGTGATGGTGAGGGAGCGTCGGTCGAGACGGACTCGGGCTCGGTGTCGGTGGCGGCTTCGGGCGCGGGCTCACCTTCGGGCGCGGGCTCGGCTTCTGGCTGGATGCCGGCTTCTGGCTCGGTGCCGGCTTCTGGCTCGGCGATCGGCTCTGCACCCTCCTCGACATGGGCGAGAAGCTCCGCGGGAACCACCGTGTCGCCCTCGGCCTCGGCCGCTTCGACATCGATGTCGTCCGCCGACCGCTCTGCTGCACGCGATGCGTCGACGTCTTCTGCGTCTCCCGAAGCTGCCGCCTCGACGGCTTGCGGCTCGGGAGCGGCGGTGTCGCGGTCAGTGCCGTCGCTTTCGACTGAGCCGGTGACGACGCCGTCGGTATCGACGACATCGATCTCGACGGGTTCGGTCGCGGGCGTCTCGACGCCTTCGGGCACGACGGACTCGGGATTGGATTCTGCTGCGGCAGTCACGGGATGCACCTCATCGCGGCTCGCGCCGCCGTTGGGGGAGTAGGACGGCTCCCAAGCCTAGTACGGCGGATGCCGCCGTCTCCGATGAGGTTGCGCGCCGCGTCAGGGAGTCGGGGTCGGGGTGACGCTCGAGTCCGGTGTCGGGGCCGGAGTCGTACCGGTGGGTGTCGGCGTGGACGTCGGCGCCGGCTCGGGCGCACCGGGACCGGCCACGAAGTACACCGTCTGTGCGGCGACGAGTCCGAGGATGAGCAGTCCTCCCGCGATGCCCGCGATCAGGTTGTCGCGTGTGCGGCGGCGCTCCTGCCCCGCGTGGAACTCCCGGCGCGCCTGATACAGCCGTGCCCGCTCCCGCGTCGCACGTGTATCGCGATCCTTGCCTCCGGTCGCCACGGGACCTCCTTCGCTCCGGGTCCGAGCCCGGGCCGGGTTGATCCTACGGCGCGGGCGCGGCGCCGGCCAAACCCGCCGACCGCCCACCGTCTCACCCCAGGGATAGCCTGGGAAGATGACTGTCCCCGCTCCGTCGCCACGCGCCGCCGGCGCCTCGCGTGGAGCCTCCGGGAGCATGGGCCCCCCGACCGCGCTGTTCCAGGGGCTGACCCCCCTCGCAGTCCGCATGCGCCCGACGTCGCTGGACGAGGTCGCCGGGCAGTCCCATCTGCTGCGGGCGGGCTCGCCGCTGGTCATGCTCGCCAATCCCGACGCGTCCGCGCGCGCCGCGACATCCGTCATCCTCTGGGGCCCTCCCGGCACGGGCAAGACCACGCTCGCGCAGGCGATCGCCCGGTCTTCGGGGCGCCGATTCGTCGAACTCTCCGCCGTGAGCGCGGGAGTGCGTGACGTCCGCGAAGTGATGCAGGAGGCGCTCACCCAGCGCGATCTGTACGGCCAGTCCACCATCCTCTTCCTCGACGAGATCCACAGGTTCACGAAGGCCCAGCAGGACGCTCTGCTGCCCGGCGTCGAGAACGGCTGGGTCGTTCTCATCGCCGCCACGACCGAGAACCCGTCGTTCTCGGTGATCTCACCGCTGTTGTCGCGCTCGCTGCTGCTGACGCTGCGCCCGCTCACCGACGAAGACCTGGGCATGCTCATCGATCGCGCGGTCGTCGACCCCCGCGGCCTGACGGGCGCCGTGTCGCTCAGCAGTGAAGCCCGCGATGCCCTGGTGCGACTTGCCTCGGGCGACGCGCGCCGTGCCCTGACGTCGCTCGAGGCTGCGGCATCGCTCGCCCTCCCCGCCGAAGAAGGCGACGAGGCGCCGGACGCCGCCGCCGTTGCGGAGATCACCGCCGAACACGTCGCGCAGGCCGTCGATCGGGCGCTGCTGCGCTACGACCGGCAGGGCGACGAGCACTACGACGTCATCAGCGCGTTCATCAAGTCGATCCGCGGCTCGGACGTGGATGCGGCGATGCACTATCTGGCGCGCATGATCGAAGCGGGCGAGGACCCCCGGTTCATCGCGCGGCGGCTGATCATCTCGGCGGCCGAGGACATCGGACTCGCCGACCCCCACGCCCTCGTGATCGCCGTTGCTGCGGCGGACTCCGTGCAGCTGATCGGCATGCCGGAGGGACGCATCCCACTCGCGGAGGCGACGGCGTATCTCGCGACGACCGCGAAGTCGAACGCCGCGTACCTCGCGATCGACGCGGCGATCGCCGACGTCCGAGGCGGCGGCTTCGGCCGCGTGCCCATGCATCTGCGCGATGCGCACTATCCCGGTGCCAAGCGCCTCGGCCACGGCAAGGGCTACGTGTATCCGCACGACTCCGAGATCGGAGTCTCCCCGCAGCAGTATCTCCCCGACGAACTCCGCGACCGCCGCTATTACGAGCCGACCAACCACGGCTCCGAACGCGATGTCCAGGCACGCCTGGAGAAGATCCGGCGCATCCTGCGCGGCGACCGATGAAGGCGTGCTGCGCCGCCGCCGGAGCGCCCGGCGGTTGCCACCGCCCCGTCTGATAAGCTTGACCGGCTCGAAACAGAGTTTTCGGGCATCCCCACCACCCTTCACAGCCTCCGGGTCGCCCCGACGTGCGTCTCGACAGGCAGGTGGCAGGGATACGTCCGTGAGTCGTGAAAGACACGGCCACGTCAACGGAAGGAACACTTCGTGGCAACGAAGTCCCAGGACCGCCGCAAGGTCCGCCTGTCCCGCGCCCTCGGCATCGCACTGACGCCCAAGGCGGCCAAGTACCTCGAGAAGCGCCCTTACGCGCCCGGCGAGCACGGTCGCACCAAGCGCAAGCAGGACAGCGACTACGCCGTCCGCCTCCGCGAGAAGCAGCGTCTGCGCGAGCAGTACGGCATCCGCGAGAAGCAGCTTCGCATCCAGTTCAACGAGGCACGCCGCACGCAGGGCCTGACGGGTGAGAACCTCGTCGAGCAGCTCGAGCAGCGTCTGGACGCCCTCGTCCTGCGCTCCGGCTTCGCCCGCACCACGGCGCAGGCGCGTCAGATGGTCGTGCACCGTCACATCCTCGTCGACGGACAGCTCGTCGACCGCCCGTCCTTCCGCGTGAAGCCGGGTCAGATCATCCACGTCAAGGCCAAGAGCGAGGGCACCGAGCCCTTCCAGGTGGCAGCCGCCGGCGGTCACGCCGACGTCCTGCCCCCGGTTCCCGCCTACCTCGAGGTCGAGCTCGACAAGCTGCAGGCGCGTCTCGTGCGTCGCCCCAAGCGCGCCGAGGTTCCGATCGTCTGCGAAGTCCAGCTCGTGGTCGAGTACTACGCAGCTCGCTGATCCAGCGAAGCGAATCGCACGAAGGGCGTCGGGGCAACCCGGCGCCCTTCGTCGTTTCCGCGATGGAGCGGGTCTTTTCCGCATACGATGGAGGGATGCCGCGACGGGCGGCTCCGCGAGGAAGTGGTGACATGAAGAAGCTGGTGTGGTTCCTGTTCGGTGTCGCCGGCGGATTCGTTCTCGCCCACCTCGTGAACAAGGACCCCCGGGGGCAGGAGCTCCTGGCAGACGTCGACGCTCGCATCACGGAGTTCACCGACCGCATCGGTGACGCGTACCGCGAGCAGGAGGCCCGATTCTCCGGGCTCGTCGACGATGTGCGGGATGCCGCCGCCGAAGTCGCCGGCGCCGCGAAAGCCGCGGCATCCGAAGCCGTCGACGCCGTCGCCGATACCGCAGACAAGCTCACCGACTGACCCATCGGCCTGTCTTCCCCGCTGGACGGGGGAGTGGACCGCGCATTGCGAGGACTTGAATGAAGACCGCCGAGATCGCCCAGCGCTTCCTCGACTACTTCGAGAAGAACGACCACACCATCGTGCCGTCGGCATCGCTGGTGACCGACGACCCGGCGCTGCTGTTCACGGTCGCCGGGATGGTGCCGTTCATTCCGTACCTGAGCGGTGATGTGCCGGCCCCGTATCGGCGCGCCGCCGACAACCAGAAGTGCATCCGCACCAACGACATCGAAGAGGTCGGCAAGACACCGCGCCACGGCACCTTCTTCCAGATGCTCGGAAACTGGTCGTTCGGGGACTACTTCAAGGACGGCGCGATCCGCTTCGCCTGGGAGCTGCTCACCTCGCCCGAGGACGAGGGCGGGCTGGGGTTCGATCCGAAGGATCTGTGGGTCACCGTCTACGAAGAGGACGACGAAGCGCGCGACCTGTGGCTGTCGCTCACCGACCTGCCCGACGAGCGGATCCAGCGTCTCGGCAAGGACACCAACTACTGGAGCACCGGGCTTCCGGGGCCGGCCGGCCCCTGCTCCGAGATCTTCTTCGACCGCGGACCCGAATACGGCATCGACGGGGGGCCCGCGACCGACGACGACCGTTACGTCGAGATCTGGAACCTCGTCTTCATGCAGTACGAGATCACCAACGTGCGATCGAAGTACGACTTCGACGTGGTGGGGGAGCTTCCTGCCAAGAACATCGACACCGGCATGGGGCTCGAGCGCATCGCGTTCATCAAGCAGGGCGTCGACAACATGTACGAGACCGACCAGGTGCGCCCGGTCCTGGACCGTGCGGTCGCCCTCTCGGGACGCACGTACGGCGCGAACCACGAAGACGACGTGCGCTTCCGCGTGATCGCCGATCACATCCGGTCCTCGCTGATGCTGATGTCGGACGGCGTCACGCCGTCCAACGACGGCCGCGGCTACATCCTGCGCCGCCTGATGCGCCGCGCGATCCGCTCGATGCGTCTGCTGGGCGTCGACGGACCGACGTTCGCCGAGCTGTTCGCAGCCTCGCGCGACGCGATGAAGGACGCCTACCCGGTCGTGGCGACCGACTGGGCGCGCATTTCGCAGTACGCGCTGGCCGAGGAAGCCACGTTCCTGCGCACCCTCGCCGCGGGCGAGACGCTCCTGGACGACTCCCTCGCACAGACGAAGTCGGCGGGCGGCACCTCGATCGCCGGCGCCGAGGCGTTCCTGCTGCACGACACGTACGGCTTCCCGATCGATCTCACGCTCGAGATCGCCGAGGAGGCGGGCCTCACCGTCGACCGCGCATCGTTCGACGCGCTCATGCAGGAGCAGCGGGCGCGCGCGAAGGCCGACGCGAGGGCACGCAAGCGCCAGCTCGCCGACACGAGCGTGTACCGCGACATCCGCGCCCAGGGCGAGACCGTGTTCACCGGCTACACCGATCTCGAGACCGAGTCGCGCGTGCTCGGCATCCTCGTGGACGGCGTCTCGATCGACCGCGCGACGACGGGTCAGATCGCCGAGGTCATCCTCGCCGACACCGCGCTGTACGCGGAGTCCGGCGGCCAGGTCGCCGACAAGGGCGTCATCGTCGGCCCGGGCTACGAGCTCGATGTGCTCGACGTGCAGAAGCCCGTGGCGGGCCTCATCAGCCACACCGTCGAGGTGACGGCCGGCGAGGTGGGTGTGGGTCAGCCGGCGACGTCGATCGTGGATGCCGCGAACCGGCGATCCGCGCGACAGGCGCACTCCGCGACCCACCTCGTGCACGCAGCGCTGCGCGACACGCTGGGCAAGACCGCGACGCAGGCCGGTTCGCTGAACCGCGCCGGCTACATGCGCTTCGACTTCACGTGGGGCCAGGCGCTGTCGGATTCCACCAAGACCGAGATCGAAGAGATCGCCAACAACGCGGTCCGCGACAACCTCGAGGTGACCACGCGCGTGCTCGCTCTGGACGACGCGAAGCAACTCGGCGCGATGGCGCTGTTCGGCGAGAAGTACGGCGACACCGTGCGGATGGTCGACATCGGCGGTCCGTGGTCGCGCGAGCTGTGCGCGGGCACCCACGTCTCGACGAGTGCGGAGATCGGGCTGATCAACCTCGTGGGCGAGTCGTCCGTCGGCGCATCGAATCGCCGTGTCGAGGCGCTGGTGGGACTGGACGCGTTCCGCTCGCTCGCCGCCGAGCGCGCGCTCGTGTCACAGCTGACTTCCACTCTCAAGACCCCCCGCGAGCAACTGCCCGCGCGTATCGCCGAACTCACCGCGAGCCTGAAGGCCGCGGAGAAGAAGATCGCCGCGTTCGAGGCGAAGGCTCTGGGCGATCGTCTTCCGGCTCTTGCCGCCGCCGCCTCCCGTGTCGGAGACACCCTGGTCGTCGCCGAGTCGATCGGATCGGCATCGTCGGGCGACGACGTACGTTCGCTCGCCCTGCAGGTGCGCGACCGCCTCGGCGCGGATGCGTCGGTCGTCGCGCTCGGCGCGGAGGTCAATGGCCGCCCGGTCGTGATCGTCGCCACCAACGACGCCGCTCGTGCCGCAGGAGCCAAGGCCGGGGTGCTCGCGAAAGCCGCGGCGTCCGTGCTCGGCGGTGGCGGCGGCGGTCGCGACGATGTCGCCCAGGGAGGCGGGACGGATGTCGCGGCACTGCCCGCGGCGCTGGCCTCGGTGAAGGGCGCGCTCGGAGCGTGAGCGACTTCCGCCGCGGGGTGCGCCTCGGCATAGACGTTGGCAAGGCCCGCGTGGGTGTCGCGCGCTGCGATCCCGACGGCCTGCTCGCGACACCGGTCGAGACGGTGGCCCGCGACGATGCCGCGATCGCGCGGCTCGTGGCCCTCGCGGAGGAGTACTCGGCGAACGAGCTCCTGGTCGGTCTGCCCTTGAATCTTCGGGGCGAAGACACTCCTTCGACCACGGATGCCCGGGAGTTCGCGGCGGCGCTGGCGACGGCATCCGGTCTGCCCGTCCGTCTTGTCGACGAGAGGCTCTCGACCGTGTCGGCGCACGCGGCATTGAGAAGTTCGGGCAGATCTCAGCGATCCTCGCGTAGCATCGTTGACCAGGTCGCCGCTGTCGTACTGCTCCAGCAAGCACTCGATGTCGAGAAGAGCACCGGCAGGCCGTCCGGAGTCCCCGTCCCCCAGGAGCCCGCCTGACATGCCCGATTCCCTGTCCGACGATCCGTTCGCGGATCTGTTCGGCAAGCTGCCCGACCCGCGGTCGCGCGAGCTTCGCAGCCCGGACACGGGCAACGGCTCGATACAGCCCGCGGCACCGGCGTCCACGGAGCACCCGGTGAACGGCGATGGCGCCCCCCTGTCACGCCGCGCCGCGCGCGAGGCGGCGGCGGCTCAGTCCTCACCAGAGAAGACCTCCCCGCCTGAGCAGAGCGCCGACGGCGTGACCACAGGCTCGACTGCTGCGCCGAGCCCGGAGCCTGCGGGCCCCGCCTCGGTGCGACACGACTCTGTTCCGACGCGCACCGAATCCGCCGAGGCGGCGAGCCGGTCCGGCGAGCCCGGCAGCGGGTTCCGCCCGGTCCCACTCCGTACGCCTCGCCCGACCGCGCCGATCGACGTCGTGGAGTCGGGCGGCGCCGACCCCTGGATCTTCGGCGCGGCCGCCGCCTCGCCCGCACTGCCGTACAGCCGCAGCGGCGCGATCGCCACGATTCCCGCGACCGGCACGCGCACGGCGACCGGCGAGACCGGCGGTATCGCGCAGCCGGACGGCGACGATGTGCCGTCACGCACAGGGGTGGCCGCCGAAAACGGCCGACGCGCCGCCACAGCCGACGGCGCGAACGCCGGCGGCAGCGCTCCGACCGGCAGCCTCGACGCTCTGTTCAGCGGCACCGGATCCATCGACGAGATCGGCACCGTGCCTCCTCCCAAGAACAAGCGCCGCCGCCGTATCGGCGGTTGGATCGCGCTCGGCGTCGTGCTGCTCCTCCTCGGCGGCATCGCCGGGGGCGGGTGGTACGTGTGGACGACGTATGAGGACAAGATCCGCGAAGTCATGGGCTGGGAAGAACCCCAGGACTTCGAGGCGGGCTTGGCCAACGGCGAGGCGTTCGTCACGATCGCATCGGGTGACACCGGTTCGCCGATCTCGCAGAAGCTCTACGACGCCGGGGTGACGAAGACCCCCGAGGCCTTCTACGACTACCTCATCGACTCGGGCCAGGACCCGATGTTCCAGCCCGGCTACTTCCAGCTGCAGAAGCAGATGACCTCCGAGGCCGCGCTGACTGCGCTCCTGGACCCGGCGAACCGGATGGAGAACACGGCGCAGCTGCGCGAAGGCCTGACGGTGGAGCAATCCCTGCCGCTCCTGGCCGACGGCACCGGCATCCCGCTCGAAGAGCTCGAGGCGGCCGCCGCCGACCCCGCGGCGTACGGCGTGAGCGCCGACTCGCTCGAAGGCTGGCTGTTCCCCGCGACCTACACGTTCACCCCCGAGGCGACCGCGACAGACGTGATCACGACGCTCGTGAACCGCACGATCGAGTCGCTGGATGCCGCCGAAGTGCCCGTCGAGGATCGTCAGCGCATCCTCACGATCGCCTCCATCATCCAGCGCGAAGCACGCTACGAGGCCGACATGCAGAAGGTCTCGACCGTCATCCAGAATCGCCTCGACGAGAGCAACCAGGAGACCTTCGGCAAGCTGCAGATGGACTCGACGGCGCAGTACGGCTATGGCGAGATGCACGACGGCACGGTGAGCTCGTCCGAAGAGGCGCTGAACGACCCGAATCCGTGGAACACGTACATGAACACCGGGCTGCCGATCGGGCCGATCTCCAACCCCGGGGATGTCGCGATCAACGCCGCGATGCACCCGGCCGAAGGACCGTGGCTGTACTTCGTGACCGTCAACCTCGATACCGGCGAGACCGTGTTCACCAGCACGTACAGCGAGCACCTGAAGTACGTGGACCAGTGGCAGCAGTGGTGCGGCGAACACCCGGACTCGGGGTGCTGAGCGACGACGCGACGCGTCTGGAGGTCTGGGGCGACCCGATCGCGCACAGCCGCTCGCCGCAGCTGCACACCGCCGCGTACGCGCTCCTCGGCCTCGAGTGGTCCTACGGCCGCCGTCGCGTCGACGAGCAGTCGTTCGCCGGCGAACTCGCCGGACTCGATGCGTGCTGGCGCGGCCTCTCGCTCACCATGCCGCTCAAAGGCGTCGCGTTCGCTGCAGCCGCGACGCACGACCGTCGCGCCGAGCTGACCGGCGCCGTGAACACGCTGCTGATCGGCCCCGATGGTCCGCGCGGGTTCAACACCGACGTCGGCGGCATCGTGCGCGCTCTCGCGGACGACGGCGTCACTGCTGTGCCGCGGGCGCGCGTGGTCGGCGCCGGCGCCACCGCGACCTCGGCTCTGGTCGCGCTCGGCGAGCTCGGTGCACGCGACGTGGAGGTCGTCGCGCGTCGCCCCGAGGCGGTCGAGCCGTTGCGCGTCCTCGGTCGACTGCTGGGCATCGAGGTCGTCGCCGGTGGATTCGAGGCCGCCGGATTCGAGGACGTCCCGGTGACGATCGCGACGCTCCCGGGTGATGCGCCCGTGACGGATGCCGTGGCCGACGCGCTCGCCCGCTCGGGCGGACTGCTGCTGGACGTCGTCTACGGACACTGGCCCACCGCGCTGTCGGCCGGGTGGGAGCGGACGGGCGGGAGCGCGCGGTCCGGCCTCGGAATGCTCCTGCATCAGGCGCTGCTGCAGGTGCGGATCTTCGTCCACGGCGATCCCGCGACTCCTCTGGCCGGCGCTGCCGGGCTCGCCGACGAGGACGCGCTCGTGGATGCCATGCGCCGGGCGCTCGAAGCGCCGCCCGAGAGCTGACGCCGGAACGCGACGTAACCCGCACCGCGCACGTGGGAGACTGGACCAATGCTCCGCGTGCTCACGGCCGGCGAATCGCACGGCCCCGAACTCGTCGCCCTGATGGAGGGTCTGCCTGCGGGCGTCCCGATCTCTCGCGCGGCCATCCAGGCCGACCTCGCACGCCGCAAGCTCGGCTACGGCCGCGGCTCGCGGATGAAGTTCGAGGAGGACGAGCTGACGATCTCGACCGGCGTGCGCCACGGCTACTCACTCGGGAGCCCCATCGCGCTGCGCATCGGCAACACCGAATGGCCCAAATGGGTCGAGGTGATGGGCGCCGAGCCCGTGGAACTCACCGAGAAGTCCCGGGGTCGCAGCGCCGCCCTCACCCGTCCCCGCCCGGGGCACGCCGACCTCGTGGGCATGCAGAAGTACGGGTTCGACGAGGCGCGTCCGATCCTCGAGCGCGCGAGCGCGCGCGAGACGGCCGCACGTGTCGCGCTCGGTGCACTCGCCCGCGCGTTCCTCTCCGAGCTCGGCATCCGTCTGGTCAGCCACACCCTGTCGATCGGTCCGGTCCAGGCTCCGGAGGGCGCGGCTCTGCCCACGCCCGACGACGTCGACGCGCTCGACGCGGATCCGCTGCGCTGCTTCGACGCCGCGACGAGCGAAGCGATGGTCGCCGAGGTCGATGCGGCCCGCAAGGACGGCGACACGCTCGGCGGCATCGTCGAGGTGCTCGCCTACGGCCTGCCGCCGGGGCTCGGCTCGCACGTGCACTGGGACCGCCGCCTCGACGGCAGGCTCGCCCAGGCCCTCATGAGCATCCAGGCCATCAAAGGCGTGGAGGTCGGCGACGGCTTCGAGACGACCCGCCGCCGGGGCTCGCAGGCCCACGACGAACTGCACATCGCGACCGACGGCATCACGCGCTCGAGCGACAAGGCCGGCGGCACGGAAGGCGGCATGTCGACCGGCACCGTGCTGCGCGTGCGCGCCGGAATGAAGCCGATCGCCACCATCCCCAAGGCGCTTCGGACGGTGGATGTCGCGACCGGCGAGACCGCGGCCGCTCACCACCAGCGCTCCGACGTGTGCGCCGTGCCGGCTGCGGGCGTCGTCGCAGAGGCCATGGTCGCCGTCGTTCTGGCTGAGTTCGTGCTCGAGAAGTTCGGCGGCGACAGCGTCGCCGAGACCCGACGCAACCTCGAGGGCTACCTCGCGGCGATCCCCGACGCGCTGCGCACCACCGCATCCAGCGACGCCGGCCTCGCCGAGTATGACCCCGCAGACTGATCCGATCGTCCTGATCGGCCCGATGGGCGCCGGCAAGACGAGCATCGGCAGGAAGGTCGCGCGCGCTCTCGGTGTGTCGTTCTTCGACTCCGACATCGCGATCGTCCGCGATCACGGTCCGATCGAGGTGCTGTTCACCGAGCACGGCGAGGAGCATTTCCGGGCGCTGGAGCGCCAGGCGGTCGCGGAGGGCCTCGCGCGAGGCGGGGTGGTCTCGCTGGGCGGCGGAGCGGTGCTGCATCCCGACACGCGTGCCGACCTGTCGACGCATCGGGTCATCCTGCTGACCGTCTCGCCGCGGGTCGTGGCAGGACGCGTGCGCGACTCGAATCGCCCCCTGCTGCAGGGGGAGGACGGGCTGGAGCGCTGGACGGCGATCTACGAGGCTCGCCGACCCGTCTACGAAGAACTCGCCGACGTCGCCTTCGACACCTCCAGCGGTCCGCTGCAGAGCGTCGTGGATGCGGTCGTGGCCTGGATCAATGAGAACGCGGACCCCCAGGGTGAGCCGCCGGAGGAGCAGCGATGACCGACGCCACGACGATCAGCGTGAGCGGAGACGCCAGCTACGACATCACGGTGGGACGCGGCATCCTGTCGTCCCTCGCCGACGCAATGCCGCCGGCTGCGCGCAAGGTTCTCGTGATCCATCCGCCGACGCTCGCAGAGCAGGCCGAGAGCCTTCGCGCTCGGCTCGGAGGCGAGCGCGAGGTGCTGCTGGCCGAGATTCCCGACGCCGAGCAGGGCAAGCGCATCGAGGTCGCGGCGTTCTGCTGGCAGGTGATGGGCAAGGCGGACTTCACCCGTACGGATGTCGTGGTCGGATTCGGCGGGGGAGCGGTCACGGATCTCGCCGGCTTCGTCGCCGCGACGTGGCTGCGCGGTGTCGAGGTCGTGCAGGTGCCGACCACGGTGCTCGGCATGGTCGACGCCGCCGTCGGCGGCAAGACCGGTGTCAATACGGCCGAAGGCAAGAACCTCGTCGGCGCCTTCTGGGCGCCGCGAAGCGTGGTGTGCGATCTGGACCTGCTCGACTCGCTGTCGCGGAACGAACTCGTCGCAGGCTACGCCGAGGTCGTCAAGGCCGGATTCATCTGGGCCCCCGAGATCCTCGACCTCGTCGAGGCCGATCCCGAGGCTGCGGTGGATCCGCACAGCGACGCCTTCCGGCGCACCATCGAACTCGCGATCGACATGAAGGCGCGCGTCGTGGGCCAAGACCTTCGCGAGGCCGGCCTGCGCGAGATCCTCAACTACGGCCACACCCTCGGCCACGCGATCGAGCACGCGGAGCGCTACCGCTGGCGTCACGGGGCCGCGATCTCGGTGGGCATGGTGTTCGCCGCCGAGCTGTCGCGGCTCGCGGGACGCCTTCCGGATGCCGCGGCGCAGCGTCACCGCGACATCCTGGACACCCTCGGCCTGCCGACGACGTACGGCGCAGGGCGCTGGCCGACGCTGCTGGCGACGATGCAGCGCGACAAGAAGAGCCGAGGCGGCATGCTCCGCTTCATCGTCCTCGACGACATCGCGAAGCCCACCGTGCTCCAAGCACCTGATGAGTCGCTGCTGTTCGCCGCGTACCAGGAGGTCACGGGCTGACACCGGCCCGTCGACGAGGTACATCCATGACGGCATCCACCGACCCCCGCGTCGCTGTTCGGCGCATCCGCGCCGACGAGTGGCAGGCCGTGCGCGCGCTGCGCGTCGAGGCGACGAACGACCCCGATGCGTCGATCGCCTTCCTCGAGAGCCCCATCGACGTCGCGTCGCGGACCGACCAGTTCTGGCAGGAGCGCAGCTCGGACGCCGCCGAGAGCGAGGTCGCCGCGCAGTTCGTCGCGATCGTGCGCGACGTGTGGGTGGGCAGCGCATCGGTGCTGGTGCGCGCGACCGGGCAGGTAGATCACCTCGGCCGGTACGTCGACGATCGACGCGCCGATGTCGTGGGCGTCTACGTCAGCCCCTCGTTCCGGGGCTCGGGGGCGATCGATCTGCTGCTCACCGCGGCCGCGGAGTGGGCGGGAAGCCTCGGCCTCGCACAGATCTTCCTCGACGTCCACCGCGACAACGCGCGCGCACAGGCGGCGTACCGCCGCTGCGGGTTCGCGCCGACGGGTGAGACCCTGTCCAGTCCCATCGGCCCCGAGATCGTGATGGGCAGGGCGCTGCCGCGACGATGACGCGGCGGTCGTTCCCCTCGCTGATATCGTGCGAGCATGAGCGCCCCCCGCCGACTCCTGCTCGTCAACGGACCGAACCTCAACCTCCTCGGCACGCGCGAGCCCGCCATCTACGGATCTCAGACCCTGTCCGACGTGGAACGGATCGCGACGGACGCCGCAGCCGCCCGCGGCTTCGACGTCCGTGCCCTGCAGAGCAACCATGAGGGCGTACTGCTGGATGCCATCCATGCGGCACGCGAGGACTGCGCGGGGATCGTCATCAACCCCGGCGGCCTCACGCACACCTCTGTTGTTCTGCGCGACGCCCTGGCAGGCGTATCGCTGCCGGTGGCCGAGGTGCACATCTCGGACGTGATGAAGCGGGAGCCGTTCCGCCACCACTCGTTTGTCGCCGACGTCGCGATCGTGCACGTGATCGGCGAGGGCGTGCCGGGCTACGCGACCGCGATCGCACGCCTCATCGACGTCATCACGGGCCAAGCGGACGGATGAGCGCTTGATCTCGGCATTTCCCCTCGGGTCGCGCAGGCCCGAGTGAACGCCCGCGGGTGCCGCCGGTAGTGGGGGCGGAGCATCCCGTAGAATGTCCTGTCGGGCCGTACGTTCCGATACGCGCGCCGCCCGACACTTCTCCTACGAACGGACTTCCTCACCTCATGGCTTCCACCGCAGACATCAAGAACGGCGTCGTCCTCAGCATCGACGGCCAGCTCTGGAACGTCATCGAGTTCCAGCACGTGAAGCCGGGCAAGGGTGGCGCGTTCGTGCGCACGAAGCTCAAGAACGTCGTCTCGGGCAAGGTGGTGGACCGCACGTACAACGCGGGGGCCAAGATCGAGATCGAGAACGTCGACCGCCGCGACTTCACCTATCTCTACAACGACGGCGACAACTTCGTCTTCATGGACGTCGACGACTACGACCAGATCACGGTGGGGGCGGCGACCGTCGGCGACGCGTCGAACTTCCTGCTCGAGAACCAGCAGGTGCAGATCGCGCTGAACAACGGCAACCCGCTGTATGTCGAACTGCCGGCATCCGTCATTCTCGAGATCACCTACACCGAGCCGGGCCTGCAGGGCGATCGCTCGTCGGCCGGCACGAAGGCCGCGACCGTCGAGACGGGGTACGAGATCCAGGTTCCGCTCTTCGTCGAGACCGGCACCAAGGTCAAGGTCGACACGCGCACCGGGGACTACCTCGGCCGCGTGAGCTGAGCGCGGGGAACCGCCCTTCATGAGTGCTCGAACCAAGGCGCGCAAACGCGCGCTCGACATCCTTTTCCAGGCGGACGTCCGCGGCGACGAGGTCGCAACGGTGCTCGCCGCCGAGGCGAAGCGCGCCGCGAACGAGCCGGCCCGCGAAGCATCGTGGCTGTATGCCCGCGAGATCGTCGACGGCGTCATCGACAACCGCGACGCCATCGACGAGCAGATCACGACATTCGCCAAGGACTGGTCGCTCGGGCGGATGCCCGCGGTCGACCGCGCGGTGCTCCGCATCGGGGCATGGGAGATCCTCTACAACGACGCCGTGCCCACCGCGGTGGCGATCGATGAGGCGGTCGATCTCGTGAAGGAGTTCTCGACCGACGAGTCCGGCTCCTTCGTGCACGGCGTTCTCGCCCGCATCGCGCGCTCGTCCTGATCACCGCAGCCGCGGCGGGGCGTCTGCGGTACTTGCGAGGAGGGATGCCGTGAACCAGCCCTTCGTCGATTCCGTCCAGATCCGGCTCATGGCCGGCGATGGCGCCTTCGAGCGAGGTGTCGCGTACTTCGCCGCAGGAGCGGTGCGCTCGATCACGTGGGATGCGCCCTCCTCGACGATCGAGTCGGTCGTCGACGGCAGCGGACGGTCGTCGTACCGGTGCCGCGTCCGCCTCGATCCCCGGCGGCCAGAGCGTCCGATCGCGGCGACGTCGTGCACCTGCCCGGTGCAGTTCGACTGCAAGCATGCCGTAGCCACTCTGCTGGCGGGCAACAGGCTCGCCGCCGAAGCGCCTGCGCCGCGGGCGGCATCGTGGCGGTCGCTGCTCGAACCGACCGTGCCGAACCCGCGCGACGCGGCGACGCTCGCACTCGGGGTGGAACTGCGCCAGCGCATCCTCCGGGGCGCGTCGTCGTGGACTCCGGCCCGCGTCGAGACGGCGACGGCGCGCGGACTGCACCAGCACGGTGCCGACGTGCTGGTGGGGCTGCGCCCACTCGCCCGCAGCGCGCGGTCGAACGCGTGGGTCAAGGGCACCGTCTCATGGGATGCTCTGCGCCGCCCCAACACCGTGTTCGACCCGGAGCAGTCGCGCTGGTTCGCCGAACTGCACAGCATCGGGCGCGACGTCCGCAGCTTCGGTGCCTTCTCCGACGTCTCGGAATGGCTCACGCTCGACGACATCGAGTCGAGCCTGCTGTGGTCGCACCTCGCCACCGCCCCGGAGCGCAGCATCCCTCTCGTCTCGACGAAGCGGACCATGACGGTGTCGGTCGCCGGCGAGGCGAGTGTGGCCGTGCGCGCGAGATCGACCGAGAACGGTCTCGAGGTCTCACCGCACGTGATGATCGACGGCGAAGATGCGGATGTCGCTTCTGTGCGCCCGATCGGGCGCTCCGGCGTGTACCGTTTCCTCGTCCAACGGGACCGCATCGACCTCACGCTCGCCGCGGTGGCACTGCCCGATCCGGTGCCGGCGCTGCTCGCCTCCCGTGAAGCGGTCACGATCCCGGCGTCTGAGACCGAAGAGTTCGTCTCCCAGCACCTTCCGCAGATCTCGCGCCGTGTCGCCGTGGAAGCCCCGGGTATCGAGATCGCTCCGGCGCCTCGCCCGACGCTCGTCGTCACCGTCCGCTTCCTGCCGTCGCACCGCCTCGACTTCCTGCTCGCATGGCGCTACGGCCTCGGCGACCCGCTCGCCTACGACGCGCCGCCTTCGCCGGATCGCGATGCCGCCGCCGAGGGACCGATCCGCGCGCGCGTCGAGACGCTCTGGAGCGATGCCTCGCCCATCGAGTTCTCGCCGTCGGGAAGCGTGTCGGGCCTCGAAGCCGCGGAGTTCGCATCGCGCCTGCTGCCCGTGCTCGAGGCCGACCACGACGTCACGGTCGACATCAGCGGTGAGCGCCCTCGCTACCGCGAGCTCACCGGAGACCCGCGCATCGAGGTCTCCAGTGTCGAGACCACCGATGCGGACTGGTTCGACCTGGGAGTGGTGGTCAGGATCGACGGACGCAGCATCCCGTTCGGAGCCCTGTTCTCGGCGCTGACGAGAGGACGCAAGAAGATGCTCCTCAGCGACGGCGCCTACTTCTCTCTGGCTCACCCGTCGCTGCAGCGACTGCGCGACCTCATCGACGAAGCCGGTGAGCTCGACGAGTGGGAGACCGGGCCTCGCATCAGCCGGTATCAGACAGATCTCTGGGCCGACTTCGAGGATGTCGCCGACGAGGCGGAGCCCGCTCTGTCGTGGCGAGCCACGGCCGAAGGGCTGCGCGACGCGCAGGGGGTGCCGGTCGCGCCGCTGCCGCCGGGCCTTCACGCAGAGCTGCGACCGTATCAGCGCGCCGGATACGACTGGCTCGCGTTCCTCTGGCAGCACCGTCTGGGCGGCATCCTCGCCGACGACATGGGGCTGGGCAAGACGCTGCAGATGCTGGCGCTCATATCGCACACGCGCACGGCGGGGGAGACGCGCCCTCTCCTCGTCGTCGCTCCCACCTCCGTACTCTCGACCTGGCGCACGGAGGCGGCGCGGTTCGCCCCGGATCTGCGCGTAGTCGTCATCGGCGCCACGCAGTCCACGCTCGGCACGAGCGTGACGGATGCCGCGGCATCCGCTGATCTCGTCGTCACGTCGTACACGCTCCTGCGTCTCGACGAGGCCGAGTTCGTCGGCGTCGAGTGGGCCGGAGTGGTGCTCGACGAAGCTCAATTCGTCAAGAACAGCCAGACCAAGATCTATCGAGCGGTGCGGGCGCTGCATGCCGACGTCGTCTTCGCCGTCACCGGGACGCCGCTGGAGAACAGCCTCACCGAGCTCTGGGCACTGCTCTCGTTGACCGCCCCCGGCCTGTTCGCCTCCTCGCGTCGGTTCCGCGAGGAGTACGTCGGGCCGATCGAGAAGGGCAAGGTGCCGGGCAACCAGGAGGGCGGCGAGTATCGCGCGCGACGCCTCGCCCGGCTGCGGCGGCGGATCCGTCCGCTGGTGCTGCGGCGCACCAAAGAGCTCGTCGCAAGCGATCTGCCGCCCAAGCAGGAGCAGGAGGTGCGCATCGAGTTGAACGCGGCGCACCGGGTGCTCTACGACACCGTGCTCCAGCGCGAGAGGCAGAAGGTGCTGGGCCTGCTGGACGACCTCGATCGGAACCGGTTCATCGTGTTCCGCTCGCTCACGCTGCTGCGGATGCTGAGCCTCGCGCCCGAACTGATCGACCCGGCTCATTCCCACATCGCCCCGAGCAAGCTCACAGCGCTGTTCGAGCAGCTCGATGAGGCGCTGTCCGAAGGGCACCGCACTTTGGTGTTCAGCCAGTTCACGTCCTTCCTCGGCATCGTCGCCGCTCGGCTTGAGGAGCGCGGCATCCCCTACGCATACCTCGACGGGTCGACCCGCGACCGCGACGCGGCGATCGCGCGGTTCCGCGGGGGCGAGGCCCCGGTGTTCCTGATCAGCCTCAAGGCGGGCGGATTCGGGCTGACCCTGACCGAGGCCGACTACGTGTTCATGCTCGATCCGTGGTGGAATCCCGCGGCCGAGGCGCAGGCGGTGGACCGCGCGCACCGCATCGGTCAGGAGCGCAGCGTCATGGTGTACCGACTGATCGCGAGCGGCACGATCGAAGAGAAGGTGATGGCGCTGCAGCAGCGCAAGGCGCGCCTCTTCCGATCGGTGCTCGATGACGACGCACTGTTCGGGCAGGCCCTCAGCGCCGACGACATCCGGGGCTTGTTCGACGCCTGAGAGGGGCGCCGATCCCTTTTGCACGGCCCGTCCGAACGGCCTCGCTCACGCCACTCGCCTAGAATCGACTGGTTCGATACAGGAGGAATCCCATGCGCATCACGGGCCTCGGCCACGCCGGAATGTTCATCGAGACGGCGGGAGGAAGCATCCTCTGCGACCCGGTGATCGGCCCGACGTTCTTCGGATCATGGTTTCCGTTCCCCGATAACCGGGGACTCGACTGGGAGCGCTTCGGCAACGCCGACTTCCTCTACATCTCGCACCGCCACCGCGATCACTTCGACCCCGCGCTCATGCAGAAGCATGTGCCGAAGGACATCAAGGTCCTCCTCCCGGACTACCCGACCGAGGATCTCGAGAACGATCTGCGTGCCCTCGGCTACGACAACATCATCTACACCCAGGCCGGGGTGCCCCTCGAGTTCGGCGACCTCACGCTCATGGTGACCCCGCTGCGCGCGCCGAGCGACGGCCCGATCGGCGACTCGTCCCTCAGCGTCGACGACGGCAGCGCGAGCATCCTGAATCAGAACGACTCGCACCCGCTCGATCTCGAGACGCTGCTCGGCTTCTCGAAGCCCGATGCCTACTTCACGCAGGTGTCCGGCGCGATCTGGTGGCCGATGGTCTACGACCTGCCGCAGGACGCCAAGCAGAACTTCGCCAAGCTCAAGCGCGATGCGCAGAACAAGCGCGCGATGTACTACATCGAGAAGGTCGACGCCGAGCATGTGTTCCCGATGGCGGGACCGCCCATGTTCCTGCGGGACGAGCTCTTCCGCTACAACGGGACCGGGCTCGAGAACGACGCGATCTTCACCGATCAGCGTCAGTTCCTGCAGCATATGAAGGACGAGCGCCCCGCGCAGAAGGGCTACGAGTTCCTTCCGGGCACGGTCGTCGAGATCAGCGGCGGTGAGCTCACCGTCACTCAGACCCTCTATGCGGACGCCGAGATCGACCGGATCTTCGACGAGAAGTGGGACTACCTCGCCGAGCAGCGCGACTCCCGCCAGGGCGAGATCGCGGCGGAGGAGGCCTCCCGCGCACCGGTGCTGCCGCCCGACGAGATGCTCGCGGAACTCAAGGCCTGGTGGGAGCCGCTCCTGCGCCGCGGCCGCATCTTCCGCGACGGAGTCGGCGGTCCGGTCCGGATGACCATCGGAGACCTCGACCTGTGCGTGGACTTCCCGAAGGCGAAGGTCCGCGAATACGCGGGGGAGGAGACCAGCTACTGGTTCACGATCCCCGCCGATCTCGTCTCGACGAACATCCGCGATCACGAGATCGACTGGTCGAACTCGATCTTCCTCTCGATGCAGTTCCAGGCGGGCCGCGTCGGCAAGTTCAACGAGTTCATCTACACGTTCTTCAAGTGCCTCTCGCGCGACCGGATCGAGTACGTCGAGAACTGGTACGCCGAGCAGTCGGATGTCTCGGAGGACATCCAGCTGGAGGAGTGGGTCGTGCAGCGGCGCTGCCCGCATCTTCGCGCGGACCTCTCCAAGACCGCCAAGATCGAGGACGGCGTGCTCACCTGCAGCCTCCACGACTGGAAGTGGGACCTCGCGTCGGGCAAGTGCCTGTCGACCCAGGGGCACCCGATCCGTTCGAGCCGCGCAGACACGGGTGCGCACGACCTCCGTCAGACGAAGGCCGCGCCCGTCGCCTGAACGGCGACCCACGACCCGTTTGTCGATCCTCCACAAGACTTTCCGCGCCAGACGGCGCGAGCCTGTGGCGAGACCGCCAATCTGAGCGATTCCGTATCATCTCGCACACCTGCGCGTCCTGATCACCGTGCCCGACGTCCGGGCGATCAGAACCCGAAGGAGTCACGACATGACCACCATTCCCGTCACGCACGGCGCCGCCGGCCTCGCGGTCCCGACACGCACCCAGCCGATCCGCGCGCTTCTGGCGCTCGAGGCTCGCGCCGAGGCCGGGACCAAGGTGTTCCTCGAGCGCTGGAGCATCCCGGCGCTGCGCGTCGCCCTCGGCGCGGTGTTCGTCGTGTTCGGGGCGCTCAAGTTCGTCCCGGGTGCGAGCCCCGTGGAGTCGCTCGTGATGCAGACGTGGGACAAGCTCACGTTCGGGCTGGTCGGTGGACAGGCGGCGATGATCGCCACCGCGCTCATCGAGGTCGCCGCCGGCGCACTGCTGATCCTCGGCGGCGCGTTCGCGCGCATCGGCCTGGTCGTCCTCGCGCTCGCCTTCATCGGCATCCTGTCGCCGATCGTCCTGCTCCCCGCCGAGGTCTTCGGCACCGCTGGCCCGACACTCACCGGCCAGTACATCTTCAAGAACGCGGTGCTCATCGCCGCCGCGCTCGTGATCGCCTCCCGCGTCCTCCGCGGTCCCGGTCGCGTGCGCTGAGAGGGTTCCCGAGACGACTCGCCGCGCCCGGCAACAGGCCCGGACACCATGTGGTGTCCGGGCCTCGTCGTGTCTGCCGCCCGGGTATGCTGGAATGACCGAACAACCTTTAATCCCGTCCTGTGAGGCGGAGAAGGGAGTGGCTGATGAGCACGCGCACCGTGCTTCACGAGGCCGACATCGCCCGGGCCCTGACTCGGATCTCGCACGAGATCCTGGAGTCCAACAAGGGCCCCCACAATCTGGTGCTGCTCGGCATCCCCACCCGCGGCGTCACCCTCGCCCACCGCATCGCGGCGCTCGTCGAGGAGTTCGGCTCGGCAGCCGTGCCGGTCGGCGCGCTCGATGTCACGATGTACCGCGACGATCTGCATCGCAATCCCACGCGTTCGCCGCAGCCGACGCAGATCCCGGCCGGGGGCATCGACGGCAAGGTCGTCGTCCTGGTGGACGACGTGCTGTTCTCGGGGCGCAGCATCCGTGCCGCTCTCGACGCACTGCAGGACATCGGACGCCCTGCCGCGGTGCGTCTGGCCACGCTTGTCGACCGGGGTCACCGGGAACTGCCGATCCGCCCCGACTTCGTCGGCAAGAACCTTCCCAGCTCCCGCGACGAGCGGGTCAACGTTCGATTGGCCGAGACCGACGGCCGCGAAGAGGTGACGATCGAGTCATGAGGCATCTCCTCGACACCCAGTCCCTCGGCCGGAGCGACGCCCTCCGGATCCTCGATGTCGCCGAGGACATGGCCGACACGCAGCGCCGTGAGGTCAAGAAGCTGCCGACCTTGCGCGGCAAGACCGTCGTCAATCTCTTCTTCGAGGACTCCACGCGCACCCGCATCTCGTTCGAAGCGGCGGCCAAGCGCCTGTCGGCCGACGTCATCAACTTCTCGGCGAAGGGCTCCAGCGTCTCGAAGGGGGAGTCGCTGCAGGACACCGCGCAGACGCTCCAGGCGATGGGCGCGGATGCGGTCGTCATCCGTCACGGCGCGTCGGGCGCGCCGCGCACGCTTGCGACGAGCGGATGGATCACCGCCGGCGTCGTCAATGCGGGCGACGGCACGCACGAGCACCCCACGCAGGCGCTGCTCGACGCGTTCACGATCCGCAAACGCCGTTACGGCGGCGAGAGCCGGGGTCGCGACCTCGCGGGTGTGAAGGTCACGATCGTCGGCGACGTCCTGCACTCGCGGGTGGCACGCTCCAACGTCTGGCTGCTGCACACGCTCGGAGCCGAGGTCACCCTCGTAGCGCCGCCCACACTCGTTCCGCAGGATGTCTCGCGCTGGCCTGCGCGCATCCTCTACGACCTCGACGAGGCGATCGCCGACGGCCCGGACGCGCTCATGATGCTTCGCATCCAGCTCGAGCGCATGAACGCCGCTTATTTCCCCACTGAACGGGAATATTCCCGTCGTTGGGGTCTGGACGCGCGGCGGCTGAACGCCCTCGGAGCGGATAGCATTGTGATGCACCCGGGACCGATGAACCGGGGGCTCGAGATCTCCGCAGAGGCCGCGGACTCGGCCCGCTCGACAGTGCTCGAGCAGGTCGCGAACGGCGTCTCGGTGCGCATGGCCGCGCTCTACCTGCTTCTCGCCGGCGCGGAGGGCGACGCCGATACGACAGATGCCACACGGAAGGTGACCCCACGATGAGCGTGTCTCGAAACGCCGCAGGCGGCGACTCGACAGCTGAGACCTTCCTCTTCCGCGGCGCGCTCGTCGAAGGATCGGCTCCCGCCGACGTGGTCGTCTCGCACGGCGTCATCGACGAGATGGGCACCGGGCTCAGCCGGGCCGGCGCCACGGTGATCGACGTCGACGGCCTGGTTCTGCTCCCCGGCCTGGTCGATCTCCACACCCACCTGCGTGAACCGGGGTACGAGGCATCCGAGACCATCCTCACCGGATCGCGGGCCGCCGCCGCCGGGGGATACTCCGCCGTGTTCGCGATGCCGAACACATCACCGGTGGCCGACACCGCCGGCGTCGTCGAGCAGGAGCTCGCGCTCGGCGAGGCCGCCGGCTTCGTCACCCTTCAGCCCATCGGCGCTGTCACCGTCGGGCAGAAGGGCGAGCGTCTCGCGGAACTCGGCGCGATGGCCGACTCCCGGGCGCGGGTGCGCGTCTTCAGCGACGACGGCTTCTGCGTGTGGGACCCGCTCATCATGCGGCGAGCGCTCGAGTACGTGAAGGCGTTCGACGGCGTGATCGCCCAGCACGCTCAGGACCCCCGCCTCACCGAGGGCGCTCAGATGAACGAGGGGGCGGTATCGGCCGAACTCGGCCTCGCCGGCTGGCCGGCCGTAGCCGAGGAGTCGATCATCGCCCGCGATGTGCTGCTCGCCGAGCACGTCGGCTCCCGCCTGCACGTCTGCCACCTCTCCACCGCAGGCTCGGTCGACATCATCCGGTGGGCGAAGAAGCGCGGCGTGAACGTCACCGCCGAGGTCACGCCTCACCACCTGCTCCTCACCGACGAACTGGTTCGCGACTACGACGCGCGCTTCAAGGTGAACCCGCCGCTGCGCCGCGAAGAGGATGTGCTCGCAGTGCGCGAAGGACTCGCCGACGGCACGATCGACATCGTCGCGACAGATCACGCGCCGCATCCGACCGAGGCCAAGGCCTGCGAATGGCACGCCGCCGCGAACGGAATGGTCGGGCTCGAGAGCGCTCTGCGCGTGGTGCAGTCCGCGATGGTCGACACCGGGCTCATCACGTGGGGCGACGTCGCGCGCGTCATGTCGCGCGAGCCCGCCCACATCGGGCGCCTCGCCGGGCACGGCACACCGCTCACCGAGGGGCAGCCGGCCTCGCTCGCGTTCTACGACCCGGCGCCGATGCGCCCCTTCACGACCGACGACCTGCGCGGACGCAGCCTGAACTCGCCCTACCTCGGGCGCGACCTGCCGGGCGACGTGCGCTGGACCCTGCACCAGGGCACTGTCACGGTGGCCGAGGGCGGCCTCCTCGACACGCCGGGGGTCCGCGCATGAGCCGCGAGGGCGCGCTCGCGATCATCGTCCTCGTCGCCGTCCTCCTGCTGGCCGTGCTCGCCTGGGCGTGGTGGCGGCGGTCGCGGCGCGACTCCGGGCCGCTCGTCCACACGAGCGAACTCCCCGAGTCCGCGCGCGTGCTCGCGACCTTCGAGGCGCTCTACGTCGCGACCACGAAGCATGATGCTCCGCTCGATCGCATCGCCGCACCCGGCCTGAGCATGCGCTCGCGCGCGACGGTCACCGTCGCCGACACCGGCGTCGCGGTCGACCTCACCGGCCGTCCGCGCTTCGTACTCGGCGTCGACCAGATCGTCGACGTGAGCCAGTCGACCGTCGCCATCGACCGCGTCGTCGAGAAGAACGGTCTCACCCGTCTCACCTGGCGCACCGACATCGGATCGGTCGTCGACTCCTACTTCCGCCCCCAGGATGCCTCGGCCCGCGCCCTCGCGGACGCCGTGGCGGGCATCCTCCACCCGACCCAGACGGGAACCGACGCATGACCTCCCTGTTCCAGTCCGACCCCGCCGTGCTCGTCCTCGAAGACGGCACGCGCCACGTCGGCCGCGCCTACGGCGCCCTCGGCACGACTCTCGGCGAGGTCGTCTTCGCCACCGGCATGACCGGCTATCAGGAGACGCTCACCGATCCCTCGTACGCGGGCCAGATCGTGCTGCAGACAGCGCCGCACATCGGCAACACCGGCATGAACGACGAAGACCACGAGTCACGACGGATCTGGGTATCGGGGTACATCGTCCGCGACCCCTCTCGCGTCGTGTCGAACTGGCGCGCCGACGAGTCGCTGGACGACGCGCTCGTGAACGACGCAGTGATCGGCATCAGCGGAATCGACACGCGGGCGGTGACGCGCCACATCCGCGCCGCAGGCAGCATGCGCGGCGGCATCTTCTCGGGCGAGTCCGCCGGGCTCGACGCCGACGAGCAGCTGCGCCAGGTGCAGGAGGCTCCGCAGATGGCGGGGCAGAATCTCTCCGCGGCCGTGTCGGTCGAGGCCGTCGAGATCACCCCGGCCACGAGCGAGCGCATCGGCACCTTGGCGGTGCTCGACCTCGGCGTCAAGAAGGCCACGATCGACAACCTCGCCGCCCGCGGGTTCGAGGTGCACGTGCTCCCGCAGGACGTCACGATCGACGACATCCGTGCGATCGAGCCGGTCGCCGTGTTCTACTCCAACGGTCCCGGCGACCCGGCCGCTTCCGGCGACCATGTCGCGCTCCTGCGCGAGGTGCTCGACGACGGCCTGCCCTTCTTCGGGATCTGCTTCGGCAACCAGCTGCTCGGCCGTGCGCTGGGTCTGGGCACCTACAAGCTTCCGTTCGGCCACCGCGGCATCAACCAGCCGGTGCTCGACAAGACGACCGGTCGCGTCGAGATCACCGCCCACAACCACGGGTTCGCCGTGGATGCGCCGGTCGAGGGCGAGTTCGACAGCCCGCACGGCTATGGCCGCGTGGAGGTCAGTCACGTCGGCCTCAACGACAACGTGGTCGAAGGCCTTCGCGCCCTCGACATCCCCGCGTTCTCCGTGCAGTACCATCCCGAGGCCGCGGCCGGTCCGCACGATGCCAACTACCTGTTCGATCGGTTCCGCGACGTTGTGATCGCCGACCTGGCGAAGAAGAGCGAGAAGTAAGTGCCCAAGCGCGACGACATCAATTCCGTCCTGGTGATCGGGTCGGGCCCGATCGTGATCGGCCAGGCGTGCGAGTTCGACTACTCGGGCACGCAGGCCTGCCGCGTGCTCCGCGAGGAGGGCGTGCGCGTCATCCTGGTCAACTCCAACCCGGCGACGATCATGACCGACCCCGACTTCGCCGACGCAACATATATCGAGCCGATCACGTGGCAGGTCATCGAGACGATCATCGCCAAGGAGAAGCCCGACGCGATCCTGCCGACGCTGGGGGGCCAGACGGCCCTCAACGCGGCGATCGATCTGCACAACCACGGGATCCTCGAGAAGTACGACGTCGAGCTGATCGGTGCGAATTTCGAGGCGATCAACAAGGGCGAGGACCGCCAGATCTTCAAGCAGCTCGTGCTGGACGCGGGAGCGGATGTCGCGGCATCGCGCATCGCCCACACGATGGACGAGGTGATCAGCGCCGCCGACGAGCTCGGCTACCCGCTCGTCGTGCGCCCGTCGTTCACGATGGGCGGCCTCGGCTCGGGCTTCGCGTACGACGAGAGAGACCTCCGTCGCATCGCGGGCGCGGGCCTGCGCGACTCGCCGACGACCGAGGTGCTGCTCGAGGAGTCGATCCTCGGGTGGAAGGAATACGAGCTCGAGCTCATGCGCGACACGTCCGACAACACCGTCGTCGTCTGCTCGATCGAGAACGTCGACCCCGTCGGCGTGCACACCGGCGACTCGATCACCGTCGCACCGGCGCTCACGCTGACCGACCGCGAGTATCAGAAGCTGCGCGATATCGGCATCGACATCATTCGTGCCGTCGGCGTCGACACCGGCGGCTGCAACATCCAGTTCGCCATCGATCCGGCGAACGGCCGCATCATCGTGATCGAGATGAACCCGCGCGTGTCGCGCTCGTCGGCCCTCGCGTCGAAGGCGACCGGGTTCCCGATCGCCAAGATCGCCGCGAAGCTCGCGATCGGCTACCGCCTCGATGAGATCCCGAACGACATCACCAAGGTGACTCCGGCCAGCTTCGAGCCCACGCTCGACTACGTGGTCGTGAAGGTGCCGCGTTTCAACTTCGAGAAGTTCCCCGCGGCCGACACCACGCTCACGACCACCATGAAGTCGGTGGGCGAGGCCATGGCCATCGGGCGCAACTACGCCACCGCGCTGCAGAAGGCGCTGCGCTCGCTCGAGAAGCGCGGCTCCAGCTTCCATTGGGGCGAGGAGCACCGCACGGCGGACGAACTGCTTGAGATCGCCAAGAAGCCGACCGACGGACGCATCGTCGTGCTGCAGCAGGCGCTGCGCAAGGGCGCGACCATCGAGCAGGCGTTCGAGGCCACCAAGATCGACCCGTGGTTCCTCGACCAGATCGTGCTGATCAACGAGGTCGCCGAGTTCGTGCGCCACGCAGACGAATTGGATGCCGCGACCCTGCGCGTCGCGAAGGAGCACGGCTTCAGCGACGCCCAGATCGCAGAGCTCCGCGGCGACACCGAGACTCGGGTCCGCGGCATCCGTCACGGTCTGGGGCTGCGCCCGGTGTACAAGACGGTGGACACCTGCGCGGGGGAGTTCCCCGCACTCACGCCGTACCACTACTCGAGCTACGACTTCGAGACCGAGGTCACCCCCTCGGAGCGCACGAAGATCGTCATCATCGGCTCCGGCCCCAACCGCATCGGTCAGGGCGTGGAGTTCGACTACTCCTGCGTGCACGCGTCGTTCGCCCTGTCGGACGCCGGCTACGAGACGGTCATGGTCAACTGCAACCCCGAGACCGTCTCGACCGACTACGACACCAGCGACCGCCTGTACTTCGAGCCGCTGACGCTCGAGGACGTGCTCGAGGTGCTGCACGCCGAGGCGCGGTCGGGCACGATCCTCGGTGTCATCTGCCAGCTCGGCGGCCAGACTCCGCTCGGGCTCGCGAAGGGCATCGAGGACGCCGGCTATGCCATCCTCGGCACGAGCCCCGCCGCGATCGACCTCGCCGAGGAGCGAGAGCTGTTCTCGCGCCTGCTCGACGATGCCGGGCTGGTCGCTCCCCGCCACGGCACCGCGGTCGACGTCGACGGGGCCGTGGGCATCGCCGAGGAGATCGGCTACCCGGTGCTGGTGCGTCCCAGCTTCGTGCTCGGCGGCCGGGGTATGGAGATCGTCTACGACACCGATAGCCTGCGGGACTACTTCGTCCGCACCGCCGGCGAGGTCATCGTCGAACCGGGCAAGCCGCTGCTGGTGGACCGCTTCCTCGACGACGCGATCGAGATCGACGTCGATGCGCTCTACGACGGCACCGACCTCTACATCGGCGGTGTCATGGAGCACCTCGAAGAGGCCGGCATCCACTCCGGCGACTCGAGCTGCACCCTGCCGCCGGTGAGCCTCGGCCGCACCGACATCGACCGCGTCCGCGACGCGACGCACGCGATCGCCGAAGGCGTGGGCGTGCGCGGGCTGCTCAACGTGCAGTTCGCGATCTCGGCCGGCGTCCTGTACGTCATCGAGGCCAACCCGCGGGCGAGCCGGACGGTGCCTTTCGTCTCGAAGGCTCTCGGCATTCCGCTCGCGAAGGCGGCGAGCCGCATCATGGCGGGCTCCACGATCGCCGACCTCAAGGACGAGGGCATGCTGCCCGTCCAGGACGGCTCGCGCGTCCCGCTGGATGCCCCGGTGGCCGTCAAGGAGGCGGTGCTGCCGTTCAAGCGGTTCCGCACCGCCGACGGACAGACGGTCGACTCGGTCCTCGGACCCGAGATGCGCTCGACCGGCGAGGTCATGGGCATCGACCGGGACTTCCCGACAGCATTCGCCAAGTCGCAGGAGGCCGCGTACGGGGGCATGCCGCTGGAGGGCACCGTGTTCATCTCGGTCGCCGACAGCGACAAGCGTGCCGTGATCCTGCCGGCCCACCGCCTGCAGGAGCTCGGCTACGACCTCGTGGCGACCGAGGGCACCGCCGAGATCCTCGCCCGCAACGGCATCGCGGTGCGCGTTGTGAGCAAGTACTCCGAGACGCAGGACTCGGGCGAGTCCAACATCGTCGACCTCATCAACGCCGGCGAGATCGACATCGTCGTGAACACCCCGTCCGGCGGCACCGCGCGTGCCGACGGTTACGAGATCCGCGCGGCCGCCGTCGCCGGCGACAAGGCGCTGTTCACCACGATGGCCGTCCTCGGTGCGGCAGTGAGCGCCCTGCCGGTGCTGCGAGAAGGGTTCAAGGTGAAGAGCCTGCAGGAGTACGCCGCGGATCGGGCGGCACGATCATGAGTTCGTTCGGCGAGCGACTCCGCGTCGCGCTCGACCGCTTCGGGCCGCTGTGCGTCGGCATCGATCCGCACGAGCACCTGCTCGTGGAATGGGGTCTGGATGCCTCCGCCGACGGCGTCCGCGAGTTCGGACTGCGCGTCGTCGAGGCGGCCGCCGGCCGTGTCGGCGTCGTCAAGCCCCAGGTGGCGTTCTTCGAGCGCTTCGGCTCGCGCGGCTTCGCCGCCCTCGAGGATGTTCTCGCTGCGGCTCGCGACTCCGGACTGATCGTGATCGCCGACGCCAAGCGCGGCGACATCGGCTCCACGATGGACGGCTACGCGGGCGCATGGCTGGCTGCAGGCTCCCCGCTCGAGGTCGACGCCCTCACGCTGAGCCCGTATCTCGGTCCCGACTCGCTTCGTGCGACGCTCACGACGGCCGTCCGTGCCGGCAAGGGCGCGTTCGTGCTCGCCGCGACGAGCAACCCCGAGGCTCTCGCGCTGCAGAGCGCACGCACGGTGGACGTCGCCGCGAGCGACGACCAGTCGGTGGCGGAGCGCGTCGCGCGGGACGCGGGCTGGATCAACGGCTCGGCCGCGTTCGCCGGAGGTCTGGGTCCGATCGGCTTCGTCGTCGGCGCGACCGTGGATCGTGCCGCGGTGGGCCTGTCGGACGAAGCGCTGCGGGGCGCCCCTCTGCTGGCGCCGGGGTTCGGCGCCCAAGGCGCCTCCGCCGAGGACCTCTCCTCGTTGTTCGGCGCGCTCGCTCCGAACGTCGTCGCTTCCGAGAGCCGGAGCATCCTGTCGGCGGGTCCCGCCGCGATCGTCGCGCGCATCGAAGAGCGCGCCGCGCTGTACCGGAACGGCGCTCATGTCTGACGTGCGCACGCCTCCCGAGGTCGACCGGGTCGCGGCATCCCGTCGCGCCGTCGCCGCCCGCCGCGAACGCGCCGCTCTGAAGAAGGACGTCGCGATGCGGGTCATCACGCCCCAGGAGCTTCTGCGTCGTGCCCTGGCCGAGCCCACGTCGCCCGCCGGCGCGATGCGCGTGCCCGAGTTCCTCACGGCCATTCCGGCGATCGGCGAGGGAAAACGCGACCGCATCCTGCAGGACCTCCAGATCTCACCGGTCAAGCGTCTCGGCGGCCTCGGCTCGCGCCAGCGCGAGGATCTTCGCCGCTTCCTCGACGACCGCTGGCCCGAACTCGAGCCGCGCGGCGGCCGCAGCCGTCTGGTCGTGCTCGCCGGTCCCACGGCCGTGGGCAAGGGGACGGTGGCCGCATATATCAAGGAGCACCATCCCGAGATCCACCTGTCGGTGTCGGCGACGACCCGCGCGCCACGGCCGGGGGAGGTCGACGGGGAGCATTACTACTTCGTCGACGACGCCGAGTTCGACCGCCTCGTCGCCGAGGGAGAACTGCTCGAGCACGCCACCGTGCACAATGCGTATCGCTACGGCACGCCCCGCGGCCCGATCGAGAAGGTTCTCGATGAGGGGCGCACCGCTCTGCTCGAGATCGACCTGCAGGGCGCACGTCAGGTGCGGGCCGCCGATCCGTCGGCGACCCTGGTGTTCCTGCTGCCGCCGAGCTGGGACGAACTCGTGCAGCGACTCGTCGGACGCGGCACCGAAGACGCCGCCGAGCGCACCCGTCGCCTGCGCACCGCCAAGACCGAACTCGCCTCGCAGGGGGAGTTCGATTTCCGCGTCGTCAACGACGACGTGGCGCGCGCAGCCGACGAGGTTGCACGGCTTGCGCGCTGAGCGACTCCCGCTCGCGTAGAATGGTGGGATGCCTCGGTGCGTCCGAGGCGCTCAGAACTCTCCATCCGTCATCCGATCCAGGAGGATTCCCATGGCCGGAACGAACCAGGGCATCATCGAGCCCCCCATCGACAGCCTGCTCGGCAAGGTCGACTCGAAGTACCAGCTCGTGATCTTCGCGTCCAAGCGCGCGCGTCAGATCAACGACTACTACTCCGACCTGCACGAGGGCAACCTCTTCGACAACGTCGGCCCGCTCGTCGACTCGACCGTCGAAGACAAGCCGCTCACCATCGCGATGCACGAGATCCACGAGGACAAGCTGCGTCTGCGTCACATCGAGTAGAGCCCGTTACGTCCTGATGCCCCCGAGGCGGTGATGTCCGCCTTCGGGGGCATACTGGTGCCTGCACTCTTCCGATCTGGAGCATCGATGACCGACCTGCGTCTGTTCACGTCCGAATCCGTCACCGAGGGGCATCCCGACAAGATCTGCGACCAGATCTCGGATTCGATCCTCGACGCGATCCTCGCCGCCGATCCGCGGGGACGCGTGGCTGTCGAAACCCTCGTCACGACCGGCCTCGTGCACGTCGCGGGCGAGGTCTCCACGTCCGCGTACGTCGAGATCCCGGCGATCGTCCGCAACGTCGTCAATCGCATCGGCTACACCTCGAGCGAGACCGGCTTCGACGGGGAATCGTGCGGTGTGAGCGTCTCGATCGGCGCGCAGTCCTCCGATATCGCGGCGGGCGTCGACAAGGCGTTCGAACGGCGCGAGGACGGCTCCGAAGACCCGCATGACCTGCAGGGCGCGGGCGATCAGGGCATCATGTTCGGATACGCGACGACCGAGACGCCCCAGCTCATGCCGATGGCCGCCTGGACCGCGCATCGCATGGCCGAGCGCCTCGCAGACGTGCGCCGGTCCGGAGCGCTGCCGTTCCTGCGCCCCGACGGCAAGACCCAGGTGACGCTCGGCTACGACGGCCACACACCGAAGACCGTGGATTCGGTCGTGCTTTCGACGCAGCACAACCCCGAGATCTCGCAGAAGGCACTGCGCGCCGCGGTACGCGCCGAGGTCATCGACCCGGTGCTCGAGGCGACCGGGCTCGACCTGTCGGACGTCAAGTTCTACATCAACCCGGCGGGACCGTTCGTGATCGGCGGCCCCAAGGGCGACGCCGGACTCACCGGCCGCAAGATCATCATCGACACATACGGTGGGGCGTCACGTCACGGCGGCGGTGCGTTCAGCGGCAAGGACCCGTCGAAGGTCGACCGCTCGGCCGCGTATGCGATGCGCTGGGTGGCGAAGAATGCCGTCGCTGCCGGTCTCGCCGACCGACTGGAGGTGCAGGTCGCGTACGCGATCGGCAAGGCGAAGCCCGTCGGCCTCTATGTCGAGTCGTTCGGCACCGGTCATGTCTCGGACGACGCCATCACCCGCGCCATCCTCGATGTGTTCGATCTGCGCCCGAAGGCGATCATCGATCAGCTCGACCTGCTGCGCCCGATCTACGCCCAGACCGCGGCCTACGGCCACTTCGGGCGCGAGCTGCCCGATTTCACGTGGGAGCGCACCGACCGCGCCGACGCACTGCGCGCGGCTGCCGGACTCTGACGTCGGCCGCGTGAGCGCGGTGCGTGACCCCCGACGCAGCCTCCCGGGAGTGCGCGGAGTGCAACCATGAGCGTTCGGCGCGTGGCGCGCGTGCTGATCGACTCACCGCTGCCGCAGCTGGATCGCCTGTTCGACTACGCGATCCCCGATGCCCTCGCCACTGACGCCCTCCCGGGCGTGCGGGTACGCGTGCCTCTGCGCAGCGCGGGGCGGATGGTGGACGGCTACCTGGTCGAGCTCGGCGAGCCCGATGCCTCGGACCGTCCGCTGTCCGAGCTCGACGCCGTGGTCTCGCCGGTGCCGGTCCTGCCCGCGCGGCTCTATGCGCTGGCCCGGCGAGCCGCCGACCGCGCGGCGGGCTCGGCCGGCGACATCCTGCGCCTCGCCATCGCCCGGCGCATGGTGCGCGCCGAGAAGGCGTGGATCGCCGCCGACCCGCCCGCGACCCCCGAGGTCGCCGCCGAGTCGGCCGCGTGGGCGGCGAGCGTGCTTGCGGAGTACCCGGGCTTCACCGCCGCGCTGGCTGATGGCGAGCGTCTGGCCGTGGATGCCCCGCCATCTCCGGCCGTGCATGACGGCGCCGCGGTCGGAGCGTGGGCGGTGCTGCTCGCCGCCGCCGCCGTGCATGTTCTCGCCTCGGGCCGCAGCGCCGTCATCGCCGTGCCCGATCATCGCGACCGTGCGCAGCTGGAGGCGGTGCTCGCCACGTATGTGCCGGTGGGAGCACTGGTCCGCGATGATGCGAAGCAGAGCGCTCCCGCGCGCTACACCGCGTTTCTGCGGACGCTCGCCGAGGCGCCGTGCGTCGTGATCGGCAATCGATCCACGGTCTATGCGCCGGTCGCCCAGCTCGGTCTCGTCGCCTTGTGGGACGACGGCGATCCTCTCCTGGCCGAGCCGCTCAGTCCTGGGGTGCACGCCCGTGATGCCGCGCTGCTGCGACAGGAGCTCGACGGAGGCGCGCTGGTGTTCGCAGGGCACACCCGAACGACCGACGTCGAGCGGCTCGTCGCCGTCGGATGGGTGCGGGAACTGCCTGCGGCCCGCAGGCGCAGCCCTCGGGTCGTGCTCAGCGCGACACGCGAGGGGGAATCGAGAGGGGCACGCGTGCCGTCATCGGCCTTCGCCGCCGCACGTGAGGCGTTGGCGAGCGGCCCGGTGCTCGTGCAGGTCGCGCGCCCCGGGTACGCACCTGTGCTGGTGTGCGCGGAGTGCCGGCATCCGGCGCGTTGCGCGCACTGCGGCGGCCCGCTGCACGCCGCTCGTCAGGGCGCTGTGCCGACGTGCACGTGGTGCGGCCGCTCGGCGAACAGCTGGGCGTGTCCCGACTGCTCGTCGACGCGCTTTCGCATGGCGTCTTCGGGAAGCGAACGCACCGCGGACGAGCTGGGCCGCGCGTTTCCCGGGACCCGCGTCATCGTCGCGGACGGCGACCATCCCGTCACCGAGATCGACGGTCGGCCCGCGCTCGTGGTGTCGACGCGGGGTGCGGAGCCCCTCGCCGTCGGCGGCTACCGCGCGGTCATCCTGCTGGACGGCGACCGGATGCTGCTGGCCGACGATCTGAGGATCGGCGAGTCGTGCCTGCGGTGGTGGTCGAACGCGGCGGCCCTGGCCGCGCCGGGCGCCCCGGTGCACCTCGTCGGCGTGACGGGCCCCGTCGCGCGCGCTCTCGCGACGTGGACGCAGCCGGGCTACGCGCGGACGGAGCTGGCCGAGCGTGCACCGCTGCGCATGCCGCCGACCGTGCGCGTCGCCTCCGTCGACGGCCCACGGCGTGCCGTCGATGCCGCCCTCGAGGCGCTCCGTGCCGCCGTCCCCGAACTGGACGCCGAGGCCGTGCTGGGCCCGCTCGCCCACGACGAAACCGTGCGCGCCCTCGTGCGATTCGACTACGGTCTGGGGCCGCGCGTGACAGAGAGCCTTCGCGCCTCGGTCGTGAGCGCTGCGGTCAAGGGGCGCCGCCCGGCGAAGGGTCGTGCACCCGGTCGCGCCAATACACTGAAAGTCCGCGTCGACGTCCCGGATCTCGATCTGTGATCCACCCGTCGCCCATCTGATCATCAAATGCTGAGGAGCCCCATGCGCCTCGTCTTCGCCGGCACGCCGGCGCCGGCGGTGCCGTCCCTGCGACGGCTCGCGTCATCCGACCACGACATCGTCGCCGTCGTCACGCGCCGAGACGCTCCGCTGGGGCGCAAGCGCATCGTGACGCCGTCGCCGGTTGCGGCGGCCGCCGAGGAACTCGGCCTTCCGGTGATCCGGGCCGATCGGCTCGACGCGGGCGTCACAGAGCAGATCGCCGCGCTCAGGCCCGATCTGGGAGTGATCGTCGCCTACGGCGGCCTCGTGCGCGAACCGCTGCTCTCGACGCCCTCGCACGGCTGGATCAACCTGCATTTCTCCTTGCTGCCGCGCTGGCGCGGTGCCGCGCCCGTGCAGCACGCGTTGATCGCCGGTGACGCGCAGACAGGCGCAAGCGTGTTCCAGCTGGTGCCCGAACTGGATGCCGGTGATGTGTTCGGCGCGATCGCTCAGGAGGTGCCGCCCTCGGCGACGGCGGGGGAGTTGCTCGCCTCGCTGGCCGAGGACGGCGCAGGCCTCCTGGCCGACGTCGTGCAGGGTATCGCCGATGGAACCGCGACCGCCCGGCCCCAGCAGGGCGAGCCGACGTACGCATCGAAGCTCGGTGACGACGACGGTCGGGTGCGCTGGGACGAGCCCGCCTCCGCCGTCCTCGGGCGCATCCGCGGAGTCACTCCGGAACCGGGAGCCCACACGACGATCGACGATGCGCGGGTCAAGGTTCTCGCCGTTCGGCCCGCAGCCCCCGATGCGCCGCCGCTCGCACCCGGTGCACTCGCTCTCCACTCCCGTGAGGTGCACGTCGGCACGTCGAGCGCGCCGATCGTGCTCGAGACCGTGCAGCCCGCCGGCAAGGGCGCCATGCGTGCCGCCGATTGGTGGCGCGGGCTTCGCGCGACAGATCTGGTGGCGGCGTCATGAACGGCACCGTCGCCGCCCGCCGGGTGGCCTATGAGACCATCCGCGCCGTGCACGAGTCCGACGCGTACGCCAACCTCCTGCTGCCGAGCTCGATCACCCGAGCAGGTCTGTCCACAGCCGACGCGGCTCTGGCGACCGAACTCACCTACGGCACCCTGCGGCGTCAAGGCACCTACGACGCCGTCATCGCCATCGCCGCCGATCGTGGGATCAATGAGATCGATCCGGCTGTGCTCGACGCGCTGCGGCTCGGAGTGCACCAGCTGCTGTCGACGCGGGTCGCCTCGCATGCTGCGGTAAATGAGTCGGTCGAGCTCGCCCGCGGTGCCGGAGGACGCGGCGCGGCGGGATTCGCGAACGCCGTGCTGCGACGAGTATCGCGCGACACCCCGGGCGATTGGATGACGCACGTGGCCGCGACCGCCCGCTCGGACGACGAGCAGCTCGGTCTGCTGTTCTCGCACCCGGTGTGGATCGTCCGCGCCTTCCGCCGCGCTCTGGTCGCCGAAGGGCGCGCCGACGAGCTCGAAGCACTGCTCACCGCCGACAACGTGGCCCCGCGCGTCACGATGGCAGCCCTCCCGGGTCTGGCCGAGGTCCCCGACGACGACGCGCGCCGCACCCCGTTCTCGCCGATCGGCTTCCGCCTCGGGGGCGGCGACCCCGACTCGACGGTACGCGGCTCTCAAGGGCGCATCCGGGTCCAGGACGAAGGGTCGCAGCTCGCCGCGCTCGCGCTCACCCGCGCCCTGCCGGTGGTCGCGGGGGAGCGCTGGCTCGACCTGTGCGCCGGTCCGGGCGGAAAGACCGCCGTGCTCGCAGCCGAAGCGCTCGCCCACGGCGCGACGCTCGAGGCGAACGAGATCTCGCCCACGCGCGCAGAGCTCGTGCGGCAGGCGATCGCGGGCGTCCCCTTGGACGTCATCGTGTCGGAGGAGGACGGCCGCACCCGCGCGGGCAATGCCCCCGGAGCATACGACCGCATCCTCGTCGATGCGCCATGCACGGGCCTCGGCGCGCTGCGCCGCCGTCCCGAAGCACGCTGGCGCAAAGCGCCCAGCGACGTCCCGGCGCTCACCGAGCTTCAGCGGGACCTGCTCGACGCCGCGATCGGCGCGCTGAAGCCCGGAGGAGTGGTGGCGTACGTCACCTGCTCTCCGCACCTGGCCGAGACATCCGGCGTCGTCGCCGAGGCGAAGCGCGCGTGGGGTGACGCGATCCAAGAGCTCTCGGCGCGCGATGTGATCACGGCGCTGTCGGATGCCGACCCGGGGCTGCCCGCGCAGGCCGACGGCAGCGGGCGTGCTCAGCTGTGGCCGCACCGCCACAACACCGACGCGATGTCGATCTCCCTGCTGCAGCGCGTCTGAGTCGATCTCCCTGCTGCAGCGCGTCTGAAGTGTCTCGGCGCGGTGCCCGACTCACTCGGCGAGACGGAACCCCGCCGGCATCGAGTCGAACTCGGCACGCAGCGCGATGAGGGCGGCGGGATGCGTGCGGCCGAGGTCGCTCGCGTCGACCGTGACCGACGAGTCGGCCGGGAGCACCTCCACGAGCTCGCGCAGAATGGCCGCGATCCGCTCGGTGCCCGCGAAGCCGAGCTCGCCCGAAAGGCGCACAACGCGTCCGCTGTCCGTCTCCTCGACCGTGAGCGCCGGGACCGAGACGCTCTCGTGCGGTTCGAGCAGATGCATCCCGAACCGCTCCGAGAGCGTCTCGACGGCGGCGATGCCGCGGACGGAATTGCCGTGCGCGTCCAGCCGCGGGCTGAATGCCGCGACGCCGAACTGAGATGGGGCGACGGCGAGCAGACCGCCCGACACGCCGCTCTTGGCCGGTAGACCGACCCGGAGCAGCCATTCGCCCGAGAAGTCGTACATTCCGCAGCTCGCCATGATCGACAGCACGTCGCGGGCGACGGTCTCGGCCACGACGCGATGCCCGGTGACGGGGTTCACTCCGCCGAACGCCAGCGTCGAGGCCATCACGGCGAGGTCTCGCACGGTGACGAGCAGCGAGCACTGCCGGAAATAGGTCTCCACGGCGATATCGACCGACCCCTCGATCACCCCGTGCGAGCGCAGCAGGTGTGCGAGCGCACGGTTGCGGTCGCCGGTGGCCGACTCCGACGCATATACGTCTTCATCGACCCAGAGCGAGCGGCCGGCGAACGCCGAGAGCGTCTCGACGATCCGCGTCATGCGATCGTCGATCCCGGCACCCTCGACCAGCGCGGTGGTCGCGATGGCGCCCGCGTTGACCATCGGGTTGGCGGGGCGGCCGGTGTGCTTCTCGAGGCTGATCGCGTTGAACGGCTCGCCGCTCGGTTCGGCACCGACTTTGGCGAGCACGGCGTCCCGACCGCGCTCCGAGAGTGCGAGAGCGAGCACGAACGGCTTCGAGATCGACTGGATGGTGAACTCGTGATCGGTGTCGCCGACATCGCGCACCCGTCCGCGAGGGCCGACGACCGCGAACGCGAGCCGGTCCGGATCGGCCGTGGCGAGTTCTGGAATGTACGTCGCCGGCGCTCCGGAGGTCAGGGGGCGGACCTCGGCGAGCAGATCGTCGAGGAGCGCGGTGATGGGATCCACGGCTCGACCATAATGGACGCGTGCTCCCCATCGACGACACGGGCCGCCTGGGCGGCATCCGCATCAACCCCAGCATCCTGGCCGCCGACTTCGTCAACATGCAGGCCGAGCTCGCGCGCATCGCGTCGGCGGACTTCGTCCACGTCGACGTCATGGACAACCATTTCGTGCCCAATCTGACGTTCGGGCCGCAGATGGTGGAGCGCATTCAGGCGACGAGTCCGGTGCCGCTGGACGTTCATCTCATGATCGCCGATCCCGATCGCTGGGCGCCCGAGTACGCCGAGCTCGGCGCGGCATCGGTCACGTTCCACCTCGAGGCGGCGACCGAGCCGGTCGCGCTGGCGCGGCGGCTTCGTGCGATCGGCTCGCGCGCCGGGGTTGCCGTGAAGCCCGCAACCGCCATCGAGGGCCTGTTCGACCTGCTCGACGACTTCGATCAGATCCTCGTGATGACGGTGGAGCCCGGCTTCGGCGGCCAGTCGTTCATGCCCGAGACGATGCCGAAGCTCCGCCGACTCGCCTACGAGGCGCGCCGGCGCGGGTCGTCGGTGTGGCTGCAGGTCGACGGCGGCATCGGCGAGTCGACGATCGCGCAGGCAGCCGAGGCCGGAGCCGACACGTTCGTCGCCGGATCGGCGGTGTTCGGGGCCTCCGACCCCGGCAACGCCATCGCCGCGCTCCGCGCGACGGCGGCCCAGCACCACACCCACTGACCCGCTTCCACCGGTCGACCCCACGTCGAGAGTGCAGGAACTGCGGCGGTGGGCGGACCCGCATGACGTTTCGGGCACTCTCGGCGAGATGGACCCCTCGCGTCACGCGGCGCCGCGGCATCCCGCCGGTTAGATACCCTGGGGTGGTGAAGACGTTCGATGCGCTGTTCGACGAGCTCGCCGCCAAAGCGGCCGAGCGCCCCGAGGGATCGGGCACCGTGGCACAGCTGGACGCGGGCGTGCACGCGATCGGCAAGAAGATCGTGGAAGAGGCTGCCGAGGTCTGGATGGCGGCCGAGTACGAGTCGACGGATGCCGCCGCCGAGGAGATCTCGCAGCTGCTGTACCACCTGCAGGTGCTGATGCTCGCGAAGGGTCTGAGCCTCGAAGACGTCTACCGACATCTCTGAGCTCGCTCTCCCTTCCGTCCTCGAACCCGAAAGCCACGCTGCCATGCTGCGAATCGCCGTGCCGAACAAGGGCTCGCTCGCCGAGACCGCCACCGAGATGCTTCACGAGGCCGGGTACGTCGGCCGCCGTGACCCGAAAGACCTTCACGTCATCGACCCTCAGAACGAGGTCGAGTTCTTCTATCTGCGCCCGAAAGACATCGCGACGTATGTCGGCTCCGGCGCGCTGGACGTCGGAATCACGGGTCGCGACCTGCTGCTCGACGCCCGGATGCCGGGCGCTCGCGAGATCGAGCAGCTGGGATTCGGTGACTCGACGTTCCGCTTCGCCGGCCCTCCCGGCCGGTTCTCGACAGTGCAGGACCTCGAGGGCCACCGTGTCGCCACCTCGTATCCGGGACTCGTGGATGCGTTCCTCGACGAGCACGGCGTCGCCGTCGACCTCGTCCCGCTGGACGGCGCGGTCGAATCCGCGGTGCGTCTGGGAGTGGCGGATGCCGTCGCCGACGTCGTGTCGACCGGCACCACCCTGCGTCAGGCGGGCCTCGACATCTTCGGCCCGGTGCTGCTGCAATCCGAGGCCGTCCTGATCGCCGCGCCCATCGAGGCTGCCGGCACCGAGACGCTGCTGCGACGCCTGCGCGGCGTGATGGTCGCGCGGCGCTACGTGATGGTCGACTACGACCTTCCCGCCTCGCTCGTGGACGAGGCCGTGAAGATCGCCGGCGGCATCGAGTCGCCCACGATCTCGCCGCTGCGCGACCCCGACTGGGTTGCCGTGCGGGTCATGGTGGCACGCAAGGGGGTCAACCAGGTCATGGACGCGCTCTACGCGATCGGCGCCCGCGCGATCCTGGTGACAGCGATCCACAACGCGAGGCTCTGATGAGCCTCGTCTGCCGCGTCATCCCGTGTCTGGACGTCGCCGCCGGACGCGTGGTCAAAGGCGTGAACTTCGAGAACCTGCGTGACATGGGCGACCCGGTCGAACTGGCACGGGAGTACTTCCGACAGGGCGCCGACGAGCTGACGTTCCTCGACGTCACCGCGACCGTGGACGAGCGATCGACCACCTACGACGTGGTGCGCCGCACCGCCGAGGAGGTCTTCATTCCTCTGACCGTCGGCGGGGGAGTGCGCTCCACCGATGACGTCGCGCGCCTGCTCTCGGTGGGCGCCGACAAGATCGGCGTGAACTCGGCAGCGATCGCCCGGCCCGACCTCCTCGACGAGATCGCCGACCGCTTCGGCGCGCAGGTACTGGTCCTGTCGCTGGATGTGAAACGTTCCCCGAACACCGAGTCCGGCTTCGTCGTCACCACGCACGGTGGCCGCACCGAGACGCCCCTCGACGCGCTCGCGTGGGCGCGCGAGGCGATCGAGCGAGGAGCCGGCGAGCTGCTGGTGAACTCCATCGACGCCGACGGCACGAAGCAGGGCTTCGATCTGGAGCTCGTCGGACTCATGCGCGAACTCGCAAGCGTGCCCGTGATCGCCTCCGGCGGCGCCGGGACGGCGGCCGACTTCGCCCCGGCGATCACCGCCGGCGCGGATGCCGTGCTCGCGGCATCCGTCTTCCACTCCGGGCAGCTGACGGTGGGAGATGTGAAGGCTGCTCTCATGGCAGAGGGAATCCCCGTGAGGGAAGTGGCCGCATGAGCGAGACGACCCAGCAGCGGATCGACCGCGTCGCCTTCAACGGCGACGGCCTGGTCGCTGCCATCATCCAGCAGTGGGACACGCACGAGGTCCTCATGCTCGGATGGATGGATGCCGAGGCGCTGCGCCGCACTCTCACCGAGGGGCGCGTGACGTTCTGGTCGCGGTCCCGCCAGGAGTACTGGCGCAAGGGCGACACCTCGGGGCACATCCAGCTGGTCCGCGGGGCACGCCTGGACTGCGACGGAGACGCCATCCTCGTGATCGTGGAGCAGGTCGGACCCGCCTGCCACACCGGCACTCGCACCTGCTTCGACGCCGACGATCTCGCCCCGGCCGTGGCCGAGGAGCGACCCGCGTGATCCGCAGAGCGCGGCTGCTTTCGGTCGTCGTGATCGTCGTATGCGGTGCCCTCGGCATCATCTCCTCGACGCAGACATGGCTGACGGTCGTGCTCGACGACGGCGCCGGGCACCTGCTCGACGTGCCGGGGGCCTCCGCTATTCCGGTGCTGGCACCGCTCAGCCTCGCTGTGCTGGCGCTGGGCGCCGCACTGTCGATCGTCGGACTGATCCTGCGATACGTGTTCGGCGCGTTGTCGGTGGCCATCGGCATCCTGCTGGTGTGGCTCACCTCGAATGTGACGTTCGAGCATCCGACGTCATCCGTCATCGCGACGGTGACCGAGTCGACCGGTATCGCGGGAGAGTCTGCGGTCGACGCTCTGATCGCGTCGATCACGGCGACCGCCTGGCCGGTCGTGACCCTTGCCGGATGGATCCTGCTCGTGGCCGCCGGCGTCTTCACGATCGCGACGGCACGCGGCTGGGCGGGGACGGGGCGTCGCTATCGCACCGCCGATGCGGAATCGGGCGATTCGACACGCCCGGCGACAGCGGCCGGATCCCGCCCGCACGACGCGATCGACGACTGGGACGACCTCTCGCGTGGCGAGGATCCGACGGCCTGACCGCTAGACTGGCGGCATCCCGCGCTGATCCGGCCGACCGCTGATTCCGGTCGAATCCCGATCCCCGGCTGAACAAGGAGACACCCATGAGCAACAACATCGGCGACCCCGGCCACGGACACTCGCCCGCCGCCTGGACGGCCGTCGTGATCATGCTCGTCGCGGTGACCCTCGGTGTGCTGTTCTACTGGTTCGACCTTCCCGTGCTGGTGTGGGTGTCCGCCGGCCTCGTCCTCGTGGGCCTGATCGTCGGTTGGGTGCTCTCCAAGGCCGGCTACGGCGTGAACGGCCCGAAGTACTCGCCGAAAGAGCACTGAGCATGCTCGCCGACCTGACGGCCGGCGCGGTGGAAGACGCCGAGGAACGAGCATCGGCGCGGCCCCTGGCCGCTGTCGAAGCCGCTGCCCTCGCTCAGCCACCCGCGCGCGACGCCCTTGCAGCGCTTGCTCCCGCAGATCGCGTGAAGATCATCGCCGAGGTCAAGCGCGCGAGCCCTTCGCGCGGCGACCTCGCTGCGATTCCCGACCCGGCCTTCCAGGCACGACGGTATGAAGAGGGCGGTGCCACCGCGATCTCGGTGCTGACCGAAGGCCGTCGCTTCAAGGGCAGCCTCGCCGATCTCGAGGCGGTCAAGGCCGCCGTCGGTGTGCCGGTGCTGCGCAAGGACTTCATCGCGACCGAGTACCAGGTGCTCGAGGCGCGGGCGTCGGGCGCCGATCTCGTGCTCCTGATCGTCGCCGCACTCGAGCAGGAAGTTCTGCAGCGCCTGCATGCCCTCACGATCGAGCTCGGCATGACACCCCTCGTCGAGACCCACTCCGCCCGCGAGGTGGACCGCGCCGCCGACCTCGGCGCCCAGCTGATCGGCGTGAACGCCCGCAATCTGTCGACGTTCGAGCTGGATCGCGACCTGTTCGGCAGTCTCGCCGAGCGCATCCCCGCTGATGCCGTGAAGATCGCGGAGTCCGCGGTGCTCACCCCCGCCGATGTCGCGCATTACCGGGCTGCCGGAGCCGACGTCGTCCTCGTGGGCGAAGCTCTCGTGACGAACGACCCCGTCACCACCCTGAGAGCATTCCTGGAGGCAGGCGCATGAGTCTTCGCGAGGCACCCGGGCCCTTCTTCGGAGAGTTCGGCGGGCGATACATGCCCGAATCCCTCATCGCCGCGATCGATGAGCTCACCGCTGAGTACGAGGCCGCGAAGGTCGATCCGGCGTTCCAGGCCGAGCTCGCACACCTGCTCAGCTCCTACGCGGGCCGGCCGTCGGCGATCACCGAGGTCGCCCGATTCGCCGAGCACGCGGGCGGCGCGCGGGTCTTCCTCAAGCGCGAGGACCTCAACCACACCGGCTCGCACAAGATCAACAACGTGCTGGGGCAGGCGCTGCTCACGAAGCGTCTCGGCAAGACGCGTGTCATCGCCGAGACCGGCGCCGGCCAGCACGGCGTCGCGACGGCGACCGCGGCGGCCCTCTTCGGCATGGAGTGCACGATCTACATGGGCGAGGTCGACACCGAGCGACAGGCACTGAACGTCGCGCGCATGCGGCTGCTCGGTGCCGAGGTCGTGCCCGTCAAGACGGGTTCGCGCACGCTCAAAGACGCGATCAACGACGCGTATCGTGATTGGGTCGCGACCGTCGAGACGACGAACTACATCTTCGGCACCGCCGCCGGCCCGCATCCGTTCCCGGCGATGGTGCGCGACTTCCAGAAGATCATCTCGGAAGAGGCCCGCCAGCAGCTGCTCGACGAAGCCGGCCGTCTGCCCGACGCCGTGATCGCGTGCGTCGGCGGCGGCTCGAACGCCATCGGCATGTTCGATGCGTTCCTCGATGACGAAGGCGTCAAGCTCTACGGCGTCGAGGCGGCTGGTGACGGCGTCGATACCGAGCGCCACGCCGCGTCGATCGAGCGAGGTCGTCCCGGCGTCCTGCACGGCGCGAAGACCTTCGTGCTGCAGGACGAGGACGGCCAGACCGTCGAGTCGCACTCGATCTCGGCCGGCCTCGACTACCCGGGCGTCGGTCCCGAGCACTCCTGGCTCGCGTCGATCGGTCGCGCGCAGTACATCCCCGCGACCGATGACGAGGCGATGCAGGCCCTGCGACTGCTCTCCCGCACCGAGGGCATCATTCCCGCGATCGAGTCCGCGCACGCCCTCGCCGGCGCACTGCGGATCGGGCGCGAGCTCGGCCCCGACGCGATCCTCGCGGTCTGCCTCTCGGGTCGCGGCGACAAAGACATGGACACCGCCGCGCGTTACTTCGAGCTGTACGACGACGAGCCCGCGGTCGACTCAGCGCCGGCCGACGATGCTGCCAAGGGAGAGGGCACGAAGCTATGACCTCGCGCGTCGCTGCGGCGATCGATGCCGCACGCGCCGAGGGCCGTGGCGCGTTCGTGGGCTACCTTCCCCTCGGATTCCCGGATCTGCAGACGAGCATCGATGCGGCGGTGACGCTCGCCGAGAGCGGTGTCGACGTGCTCGAGCTCGGCCCGCCCTACTCCGACCCGGTCATGGACGGCACGGTGATCCAGGAGGCGACGCAGGCGGCGCTCGCGGGCGGCTTCCGCCTTCGTGACACGTTCACCGCGGTGCGCGAGATCACCCGGCGCGTCGACATCCCCGTGCTCGTGATGACCTATTGGAACCCAGTGCTCCAGTACGGGGTGGACCGCTACGCGGATGACTTGGCCGCCGCCGGTGGCGCCGGGCTCATCACGCCCGACATCACGCCCGAGTCGGCAGCGGAATGGATCGCTGCGAGCAGAAGAACGGGACTCGACCGCGTGTTCCTCGCAGCCCCGACGTCCACGGACGAACGTCTCGACCTCATCATCGAGAACTCGACCGGCTTCGTGTACACCGTCTCGACCATGGGCATCACAGGGGAGAGGGCGCAGCTGGATGCCGCCGCCCGCACCCTCGTCGCACGTCTGCGTGCGCGCGGGGCCGAGCACGCGTGCGTAGGGATCGGCATCTCGACGCCCGCTCAGGTTTCGGGTGTGCTCGACTATGCCGACGGCGCGATCGTCGGCACGGCCCTGGTGCGCGCGCTCCGTGACGGCGGCCTCGAGGGCCTCGCCGAAACGGCTCGCGCCCTGGCCGCAGGCGCCGCGCAGACCGCGAACTAGACTTCTGACGTCGGCCCGCCGCCGACATCCCCACCAGCAAGGACACGGTTCTCCCATGATCAACGCCGCTGCGAGCGTCGTCGCCAGCATCCCGAGCCCGTCGATCAGCTATTTCGACCTCGGCCCCCTGCGGATCCACATCTACGCGCTGTGCATCATCACGGGCATCGTGGTCGCTGTGCTGCTGACGAACCGCCGCCTCACCAAGCGCGGCGCCGAGCCCTGGGTCGTCATCGACATCTCCCTGCTGGCGGTTCCCATTGCGATCATCGGCGCGCGGATCTACCACGTCGTCACGCACTGGGACTTCTACTTCGGCGAGGGCGCGAACCCGATCTCGGCGTTGTTCATCTGGGAGGGCGGCATCGCGATCTACGGCGCCCTCATCGGCGGCGCGATCGGCGCCTGGCTCGGATGCCGGTGGACCGGCATCCGGTTCTGGACATTCGCCGACGCGCTCGCGCCCGGCCTCCTGCTCGCACAGGCGATCGGCCGCTTCGGCAACTGGTTCAACCAGGAGCTGTTCGGTTGGCCCACCGACCTGCCCTGGGGCCTCGAGATCGACTATCCGAACCCGGCGTGGCCGATCGGACTGCCCGAAGGCACCCTGTTCCAGCCCACGTTCCTCTACGAGGTGCTGTGGAACGGTCTGGGCGTGCTCGTGCTGCTCTGGGCGGGACGCAGGTTCCGTCTGCAGTGGGGCCGCCTGTTCGGCCTCTACCTGGTCTGGTACAGCGCCGGCCGCATCGTATGGGAGTCGATCCGCATCGATCCGAGCGAGATCTTCCTCGGCATCCGCACCAATGTGTGGGCGGCGATCTTCGGCGTCGTGCTCGGTCTGGCGATCATGTTCGTGCAGAACCGGCGCCACCCGGGCTATGAGCCATCGCCGTACGTACCGGGGCGCGAATGGAAGCCCGACGGGGCTGTACAATCGCAGAACACCGACGACTTCGTCGACGTCAGCGAACCCCCGACGTCCGAGGCCGGCGGGGCCAGCGCCACAAGCGCAGCCGTGAGCCACACTCCATAAGCAGAGTCGCCACGAATTTAGAGCTCGCGCCCCCGGCGGCGAGCACCGGGCCGACGTCGTCCCAGTTTGAGTATCAACGTGAGGACGGTAGGTATGGCTTCGAGCCCCCGTCAGCTCGCCTCTGGTGAGGCGAACGCCACCGCAGCATCTGGAAAAGCCGGGTTCCCGGCGAAGCAGGGGATGTACAACCCCGCCTTCGAGAAAGACGCCTGCGGTCTGGCAATGGTCGCGACGCTGCGCGGCGAGGCAGGTCATGACATCATCGACCTCGCCCTGACTGCGTTGCGCAATCTCGAGCACCGCGGTGCGATCGGCTCTGACGCCGGCACCGGTGACGGCGCCGGGATCCTCACGCAGATGCCGGATGCCTTCCTCCGCGCCGTCGCGGGATTCGAGCTGCCCCCGGTGGGGGAGTACGCGGCCGGCATGGTGTTCCTGCCCCGCGACGACGATGCTCGCATCGCTCAGAAGGCGGGCATCGAGCAGATCGCGGCATCCGAGAACCTCACCGTCCTCGGCTGGCGCGAGGTTCCGACCTCCGACGAGAACCTCGGAAAGCTGGCGTTCGCCGCCCGCCCCGTGTTCGAGCAGCTCTTCGTGTCGCGCCCCGCCGTCGGCGATGCGCCGCCGCTGTCGGGGATCGACCTGGACCGTCGCACATTCCGGCTGCGCAAGCGGGCCCGGACCGAGCTCGACGCGTACTTCGTCTCGCTGTCGGCTCGCACTCTCGGCTACAAGGGCATGGTCACCACGCTCCAGCTCGAGCCGTTCTATCCGGATCTGCAGGACGAGCGCTTCGCATCCGAACTCGCCGTCGTGCACTCGCGATACTCCACCAACACCTTCCCGTCGTGGCCGCTCGCGCAGCCGCTGCGCATGCTCGCGCACAACGGCGAGATCAACACCGTGAACGGCAACCGCAACTGGATGCGCGCCCGCCAGTCGCAGCTCGAATCCGAGCTGCTGGGCGACATCCGTCCCGTGCTGCCGATCTGCACCGAGGGCGCGAGCGACTCGGCGTCGTTCGACGAGGTGCTCGAGCTGCTCACGCTCACCGGTCGCAGCCTTCCGCACGCGATCATGATGATGGTTCCGGAGGCCTACGAGAAGCAGGCCGACATCGATCCGAAGCTGCGCTCGTTCTACGAGTACCACTCGATGCAGATGGAGCCCTGGGACGGCCCGGCCGCACTCATCTTCACCGACGGCACGCTCGTCGGCGCCACGCTCGACCGCAACGGCCTGCGCCCCGGCCGCTGGACCGAGACGACCGACGGCCTCATCGTCATCGGCAGCGAGACCGGTGTTCTCGATTTCGCCCCGGAGCGCATCAAGCGCCGGGGACGCCTGCGTCCCGGCCGGATGTTCCTCGTCGACACGGCAGAGCGCCGCATCATCGAGGACGACGAGATCAAGTCGCAGCTCTCGGACCTCGAGCCGTGGCAGGAATGGCTGGACGCCGGCCGCGTGCGTCTCGCCGATCTGCCCGAGCGCGAGCACATCGTGCACCCGATCGCCTCGATCACGCGCCGTCAGCGCACCTTCGGCTATACCGAAGAGGAGGTGCGGATCCTCCTGACCCCGATGGGCCAGAACGGTGCCGAGCCCCTCGGCGCGATGGGAAGCGACACACCCGTCGCCGTGCTGAGCGAGCGTCCCCGCTTGCTCTTCGACTACTTCACGCAGCAGTTCGCGCAGGTGACGAACCCGCCGCTGGACTCGATTCGCGAAGAGGTGGTCACATCGCTCGCTCTGGGGCTGGGACCCGAGCGCAACCTGCTCGAGTGGGGTCCCGACCACACGCGGGTCGTGACGCTCGACTTCCCGGTGATCGACAACGACGAGCTCGCGAAGATCCAGCACATCGACACCGCCCTCGTGGGCCGGACCTCCGTCACGATCCGCGGTCTGTACCGCGTCGAGGCCGGGCACAAGGGCATGCAGAAGCGCCTCGCGCAGATGTGCGCCGAGGTCGACCAGGCGATCGAGGACGGCGCGGAGTTCATCGTGCTGTCGGACCGCGACTCCAACAAGGACCTCGCGCCGATCCCGTCGCTGCTCATGCTCGCGGCTGTTCATCACCACCTGATCCGCAACGAGACCCGCATGAAGTGCGGTCTCGTGGTCGAGGCCGGCGACGTGCGCGAAGTGCACCACGTCGCCACGCTGATCGGCTACGGGGCATCCGCGGTCAACCCCTACCTCGCGATGGAGACGGCGGAGTACCTCGTGCGCGCCGGGTTCATCACCGGGATCACGCCCGAGAAGGCCGTCAAGAACCTGATCTACGCGCTCGGCAAGGGCGTGCTCAAGATCATGTCCAAGATGGGCATCTCGACCGTCTCGTCGTACGCGGGCGCCCAGGTCTTCGAAGCCGTCGGCCTCGGCCAGGACTTCGTCGACTCGTACTTCACCGGCACCGAGTCCAAGCTGGGCGGCGTCGGGCTCTCGGTCATCGCCGCGGAGAACGCGGCACGTCACGCGTACGCCTACCCGGAAGACGCCGCGGTCCGCGCCCACGAGCGGCTCTGGACCGGCGGCGAGTACCAGTGGCGCCGTGACGGCTCGCCGCACCTGTTCAATCCCGACACGGTGTTCCGGCTGCAGCACGCCACCCGCACGCGCCGATACGACATCTTCCGCGAGTACACGAAGCTCGTCGACGACCAGGCGAACGAGCTCAAGACGCTGCGCGGGCTGTTCACCCTGAAGACGCAGGGTCGCACGCCGGTGCCGATCGACGAGGTCGAACCGGTGTCGTCGATCGTCAAGCGCTTCTCGACGGGTGCGATGAGCTACGGCTCGATCTCCAGCGAGGCGCACGAGACGCTCGCCATCGCGATGAACCGGCTGGGCGCCAAGTCCAACACCGGCGAGGGGGGAGAGGACGTCGACCGCCTCCTCGACCCCGAGCGTCGCAGCGCGATCAAGCAGGTCGCGTCCGGCCGGTTCGGCGTCACGAGCCTGTACCTCACCCAGGCCGACGACATCCAGATCAAACTCGCCCAGGGCGCCAAGCCCGGCGAGGGCGGACAGCTGATGTCGACGAAGGTCTATCCGTGGATCGCCCGTACGAGGCACTCCACGGCGGGTGTCGGACTCGTGTCGCCGCCGCCTCACCACGACATCTACTCGATCGAAGACCTCAAGCAACTGATCTTCGACGTCAAGCGCGCGAACCCCTCCGCGCGCGTGCACGTCAAGTTGGTGAGCCAGTCCGGCATCGGAGCGGTCGCCGCCGGCACCGCGAAGGCCCTCGCCGACGTCATCCTGGTCTCCGGCCACGACGGCGGCACAGGCGCGAGCCCGCTCAATTCACTCAAGCACGCGGGCACGCCGTGGGAACTCGGCCTCGCCGAGACGCAGCAGACGCTCATGCTCAACGGCATGCGCGACCGCGTCGTCGTGCAGGTGGACGGCCAGCTCAAGACCGGTCGCGACGTCATCATCGGTGCGCTGCTGGGGGCGGAGGAGTTCGGCTTCGCCACGGCTCCGCTGGTCGTGTCGGGCTGCATCATGATGCGCGTCTGCCACCTCGACACCTGCCCCGTCGGGGTCGCCACCCAGAACCCGGTTCTGCGCGCGCGCTTCAACGGCAAGCCGGAGTTCGTCGTGAACTTCATGGAGTTCATCGCGCAAGAGGTGCGCGAGTATCTCGCCGAGCTCGGATACCGGTCGCTCGACGAGGTCATCGGCCGCAGCGACCTGCTCGACATCGACGGTGCGGTGGACCATTGGAAGGCCAGTGGGCTGGATCTCACTCCGGTGCTGCACGGCCCCGAGTTCGCCGATGACGAGCCTCGTCGCAACGCGGTCGGTCAGAACCACGAGCTGGACCGTCACTTCGACATCCCGCTCATCGAGCAGGCCCAGGATGTCATCGCGAACGGTGGGCAGATCACCTTCGACCTGCCCATCCGCAACACCGAGCGTGCCGTCGGCACACTGCTGGGGCACCACGTGACCCGAGCACGCGGCGAGAACGGCCTGCCGTCGGGAAGCATCGTGATCAATCTCAAGGGCTCGGCAGGACAGTCGTTCGGCGCGTTCATGCCGGCCGGCATCACGCTGCGGCTCGAGGGCGACTCGAACGATTACGTCGGCAAGGGCCTGTCGGGCGGGCAGATCGTCGTCCGTCCGCCCCGGGACGCGTCGTTCGACGCGTCGCAGAACGTCATCGCGGGAAACGTGATCGGCTACGGAGCGACACAGGGCACGCTGTTCCTGCGGGGCGTCGTGGGCGAGCGCTTCTTCGTCCGCAACTCCGGCGCCACCGCCGTCGTCGAGGGCGTGGGCGACCACGCGCTCGAATACATGACCGGTGGCCTCGCCGTGATCCTCGGCGCGACCGGGCGCAATCTCGGCGCGGGCATGTCGGGCGGTACCGCGTACGTGTACCGACTCGACCGCAAGCTCGTCAACCGCGAGGCGATCGCGTCCGGTGAACTCGAGCTCGGCGCGCTGGGCTCGGGCGACGCCGAGATCCTCCGCGATCTGCTCCAGCAGCACGTCACCGAGACCGACTCGACGCTCGCACGCGCACTCCTCGACGACTTCGAAACCGAACTCGACAACTTCGTCCGCGTGCTGCCCCGCGACTATGCGGCAGTACTGCAGACCCGCCAGACGGCGGTCGCCGAGGGGCTCGACCCCGACGGCGACGTGGTCTGGAACCGCATCCTGGAGGTGACGGGTGGCTGACCCCAAGGGCTTTCTGAAGACCACCGAGCGCGAGCTGCCCACGCGGCGCCCCGTGCCGGTGCGCATCATGGACTGGAAAGAGGTCTATGAGCCGGGCGACTCCGCGGTGCTGCGTCGCCAGGCGGGACGATGCATGGACTGCGGCGTGCCGTTCTGTCACAAGGGATGCCCGCTGGGTAACTTGATCCCGGAGTGGAACGACCTGACGTGGCGCGGTGAGGGTCGCTCGGCGATCGAGCGCCTGCACGCGACGAACAACTTCCCCGAGTTCACCGGCCGGCTCTGCCCGGCGCCCTGCGAGAGCTCGTGCGTGCTCGGGATCAACCAGCCCGCCGTGACGATCAAGCAGATCGAGGTCTCGATCATCGACGAGGCGTTCGCGAGCGGATGGGTCGAAGCCGAGCCCCCGGGACGCCTGACGGGCAAGACGGTCGCGGTCGTGGGCTCGGGTCCTGCCGGTCTCGCGGCAGCCCAGCAGCTCACCCGCGCCGGTCACACCGTCGCCGTGTACGAGCGCGACGACCGCATCGGCGGACTGCTGCGCTACGGCATCCCCGACTTCAAGATGGAGAAGAAGCACCTCGAGTCGCGGCTTCGCCAGATGCAGGACGAAGGCACGCGTTTCCGCGCGGGCGTCGAGATCGGCAAGGACATCTCGTGGAGCGACCTTCGGGCGCGATATGACGCCGTCGTGGTCGCCACCGGCTCCACTGTGCCGCGTGAGCTGCCGATCCCCGGACGCGACCTGGCGGGGGTGCACTTCGCCATGGAGTACCTGATCGAGTCGAACAAGGCGACCGCCGGCGATTCGGTGCCGAATCAGATCACCGCCGAGGGCAAGCATGTCGTCGTGATCGGCGGCGGTGACACCGGTGCCGACTGCATCGGCACCGCCCACCGCCACGGAGCGCTCAGCGTCACCAACCTCGCGATCGGTCGTCGCCCCCCGGGGGAGCGACCCGACAGCCAGCCCTGGCCGATGTCCCCGACGCTGTTCGAGGTGTCGTCCGCGCACGAAGAGGGCGGCGAGCGTTCATTCCTGGCCTCGACGGTCGAGTTCCTCTCCAACGAGGTCGGCGAGGTGCGCGCGCTGCGCGTCGCCGAGACCGAGTTCGTCGACGGCCGCCGCGTGCCCAAGAGCGGCACCGAGCGCGAGATCCCCGCAGACCTCGTGCTCATCGCGATGGGCTTCACCGGCCCCGAGCGTGCACTTCTCGAAGACCAGCTCGGTGCACAGTTCACCGACCGCGGCAACGTCCTGCGTGAGGACGACTACCAGACCACCGCCCCCGGCGTGTTCGTGGCCGGCGACGCCGGCCGTGGGCAGTCCCTGATCGTGTGGGCGATCGCGGAGGGCCGTGCGGCCGCCGCGAGCGTCGACCGCTACCTCATGGGTGCGACGGAGCTTCCCGCTCCGGTGCGCCCGACCGATATCGCCATCGGCCTGCAGCCCGCGTAGGCTGGCCCAGGCATTCGCCACCTTCCAAACCACCCGGAGAAACCACGGATGAGACGCGCCAAGATCGTCGCAACCCTTGGGCCCGCAACGTCGACGTATGAGATGGTCCGCGCGATCATCGATGCCGGCGTCGACGTAGCCCGCTTCAATTTGAGCCACGGGGACTACTCAGTCCACGACAACAACTTCGCCAACGTACGCAAGGCCGCCGACGATGCAGGACGTGCCGTCGCGATCCTCGTCGACCTGCAGGGCCCGAAGATCCGCCTCGGAAAGTTCGAGAACGGCCCCCACGAGCTCGCCGTCGGCGACATCTTCAAGATCACCACCGACGACATCCTCGGCACCAAGGAGATCGTCGGCACGACCTTCAAGGGACTGCCGCACGACGTCAAGCCGGGTGACTACCTGCTGATCGACGACGGCAAGGTCCGCGTTCAGGTCATCGAAACCGACGCCACGGTCGTCACGACCAAGGTGATCGTCGCCGGCCCGGTGTCGAACAACAAGGGCATCAACCTGCCCGGCGTCGCGGTCAATGTGCCCGCGCTGTCCGACAAGGACGAGGCCGACCTCCGCTGGGGCCTGCGCGCGGGCGCCGATCTCATCGCCCTGTCATTCGTCCGCGACGCGAAGGACGTGCAGCGCGTCCACGTGATCATGGCCGAAGAAGGACGCCACGTCCCCGTCATCGCCAAGATCGAGAAGCCGCAGGCGGTCGAGAACCTCGAAGAGATCATCGACGCGTTCGACGGCATCATGGTCGCTCGTGGCGACCTCGGTGTCGAACTTCCGCTCGAGGCCGTGCCGATCGTGCAGAAGCGCGCGGTGGAGCTCTGCCGCCGCATGGCGAAGCCCGTCATCGTCGCGACGCAGATGCTCGAGTCGATGATCGAGAACCCGGTTCCGACCCGTGCCGAGACGAGTGACGTGGCGAACGCGGTGCTGGACGGCGCGGACGCGGTCATGCTGTCGGGCGAGACGAGCGTCGGCAAGTACCCGGTCGGCGTCGTCGAGACGATGGCCCGCATCATCCGCTCCACCGAGGAGCACGGGCTGGAGCGCATCGCGCCGCTGAACACCAAGCCGCGCACGCAGGGTGGCGCCATCACGCTCGCCGCGATGGAGGTCGCGGAGTTCGTCGATGCGAAGTACCTCTGCATCTTCACCGAGTCGGGTGACACCGCGCGCCGAATGTCGCGTCTGCGCCCTCACATCCCCATGATCGGCTTCGCACCCGAGCCGGCGATCCGCCGCCGCATGGCGCTCACCTGGGGCGTGCAGTCCACCCTGGTCGAGCACGTCGCGCACACCGACCTCATGTTCATCCAGGTCGATGACTACCTGCTGGCGAACGACCTCGCCAAGGTCGGCGACAAGGTCGTGGTGATCTCAGGATCTCCTCCCGGAATCATCGGCTCGACCAACGACATCCGCATCCACAAAGTGGGCGATGCCGTTCACGGCAAGGCACCGATCTACAAGAACCAGGGCTGACAATCTCCCGAACGGGCTGTCGCGACCACTAGTGTGATCGCGACAGCCCGTTTCTTTGTGGAAGGTGTGCCCCCGATGTTCTTCCAGGACCTTTTCTGGTTCCTCCTGTGGAGCTTCTATTTCATCGCGTACCTGTATGTGGTGATCATCATCATCACGGACCTGTTCCGCGACGAGAAGCTCAACGGGTGGCTGAAGGCGGTGTGGATCATCGCGCTGGTCTTCGTGCCCTTCCTGACCGCGCTCGTCTACATCATCGCCCGAGGCAAGGGGATGGCCGAGCGTTCGCAGTCGGCTCGCGGAGGCGTGGTGCCCGAGTCCGACGACTACCGCCCCGCTGCCTCCTCCACTCCTGCCGACGACATCGCGAAGGCCAAAGAGCTCCTCGACGCCGGCACCATCTCGCAGGGCGAGTTCGACGCCCTCAAGAGCAAGGCCCTGGGCAACCAGTTCTTCGGCGCCTGACCGCGCACGAGAAAGCGACAGAGCGGATGCCTCATGACGAGGCATCCGCTCTTCGCATCGGTGCCGGTGGTGGGAGTCGAACCCACACGCCCTTTCGGGCAACCGAGTTTGAGTCGGTCGCGTCTGCCATTCCGCCACACCGGCGCACGCCGTACCGCGCGTCCGCGAACGACCATACCGTAGGATTCAATAGTGACTGAGCAGGAGCAGACCGCCGCATCGACGGCATCCACCCCCCGTCGAGTCGTCGTTGCGGAGGACGAGTCGCTCATCCGGCTCGATATCGTCGAGATCCTCCGCGACAACGGATTCGATGTCGTGGGAGAGGCCGGAGACGGCGAGACGGCGGTGGCGCTCGCCACAGAACTGCGTCCTGATCTCGTGATCATGGACGTGAAGATGCCTCAGCTCGACGGTATCTCCGCTGCCGAGAAGCTGAGCAAGAACCACATCGCCCCCGTGGTGCTGCTCACCGCCTTCAGCCAGAAGGAGCTCGTCGAGCGTGCCAGCGAGGCCGGCGCTCTCGCGTACGTGGTCAAGCCGTTCACGCCGAACGATCTCCTGCCCGCGATCGAGATCGCGCTGGCCCGCTACGAGCAGATCATCACGCTCGAGGCCGAAGTCGCCGACATGGTGGAGCGCTTCGAGACCCGCAAGCTCGTCGATCGGGCCAAGGGGCTGCTGAACGAGAAGATGGGCCTCTCCGAGCCCGAGGCGTTCCGCTGGATCCAGAAGGCATCGATGGATCGTCGCCTCACGATGCAGGATGTCGCCAAGGCGATCATCGAGCAGCTGGCGCCCAAGAAGGGCTGACCTCAGGTTTCAGAAAGAGCGGATGCCTCCGAGAGGCATCCGCTCTTTGTCTGCGCGGCGTCGGGCTCCGCCCGACGCGGCTACTCGATCCGGCGGATGTGATTCGTGATGCGCACGGTGGAGCAGCGACGCCCCTGCTCGTCGGTGACGGCGATCTCGTGGACGGTGAGGCTGCGGCCCAGGTGCACCGGCGTGCACACTCCCGTGACGATGCCGGACGTCGCTGAGCGCGTGTGGGTCGCGTTGATGTCGACGCCGACGGCGAGGCGGTCGGGGCCCGCGTGGAGATTGGCGGCCATCGACCCCAGCGATTCGCCGAGCACGACGTATGCGCCGCCGTGAAGCAGTCCGACGGGCTGGGTGTTGCCCTCTACAGGCATTGTCGCGACGCACCGCTCGACACTGAACTCGGTGAAGCGGATGCCCATCTTCTCGGCCAGCGCGCCCATTCCACGGTTCGCTGCCCACTCGAGTCCGTCGAGGCTCACGGGGGAGTGTTCGGGCATCTCACACCTTCAGGTCGAAGCAGGCACCGGCGGGGAACGGCTGTCCGCGGGCCTGGCTAGGCTTGCAGGGTGACGGACTCCGCAAAGCCTACCCTTCTCGTCGTGGACGGCCATTCGCTGGCCTATCGGGCGTTCTACGCCCTCCCCGTGGACAACTTCTCGACGAAGGACGGGCAGCACACGAACGGGATCTACGGCTTCCTCGCCATGCTGATCAACTTGATCAAGGCCGAGAAGCCGACCCACATCGCGGTGGCCTTCGACACGTCGCGTCAGTCGTTCCGCACGCGCGTGTACCCCGAATACAAGGTGAACCGCTCCGAGACGCCGTCTGAGTTCAAGGGCCAGATCCCGATCCTGCAGGACTGCCTCGCCGCGATGAGCATCCAGGTGCTGCAGAAAGAAGACATCGAGGCCGACGACATCCTCGCCACGCTCGCGACGCAGGGTGCCGAAGCGGGCTTCGACGTGCTCGTCTGCTCGGGTGACCGCGACACCATCCAGCTGGTGAACGACGACGTCACGCTGCTGTACCCGAACGTGCAGGGCGTTTCGCAGCTCAAGCGCTACGACCGGCAGGCCGTGATCGACCGCTACGGCGTGCCGCCGGAGCAGTATCCCGAGATCGCCGCGCTCGTGGGCGAGACCAGCGACAACCTGCCCGGCGTGCCCAAGGTGGGGGAGAAGACCGCCGTCAAATGGCTGACACAGTTCGGCTCGCTCGACGCGCTGCTGGAAGGCGCCGACAAGATCACCGGCGTCGTGGGCGGCAACCTGAGAGAGCACCTCGACGATGTTCGCCGCAACCGTGCGCTCAACCGGCTGCTGCGCGACGTCGAGCTGCCGCTCAGCGTCGACGACCTCGAGGTGCGCCCGATGGACGCCCAGGCCGTACGCGACATCTTCGCGCGCCTGGAGTTCAAGACGCTCATCCCGCGCGTGGCCGAGCTGGCCGGCATCGAGCAGCAGATGGCGGCTGTGACGTCGGCCGCCGCGGTGCCCATGCCGGCGCCGGTCGAGCCGTCGGCGGCAGACCTGCGGGCGTGGCTCGAAGGGGCGGATGCGGAGGTCGGCGTGACGGTCGTCGTCGAGGGCGGGCTGCCGCAGCGCATCGGCTTCTCGACCACGTTCCCCATGCCCTCTCCCAGCGCCGCGGGCACGTCGTCGGGAGACTCGGGGCGCGTCGGCCCCGCCGCGGCCGAGGCGTCGTGGACGCCCGAGATCGCCGATGCTCTCGCCGATTGGCTGGCGTCCGATGCGCCCAAGGTTTTCGCCGATGCCAAGCCGCAGGTCAAGGCGCTGCGCCGAGCCGGGCTGCGTCTGGGTGGGCTCGCGTTCGATGTGATCGTCGCGGGATGGCTGCTGCGTCCGAGCTTCCCCGACAAGACCCTCGCACACCTCGTGGACCGCTACCTCGACGAGAAGCTGCCTGAAGCCGATCCGACCCAGCTGGTCCCCGAAACCGAGGGCGCCACTCCCGGGCAACTGTCGTGGTTCACGCTCCGGGTCGCCGAAGAGGTCCGCGGCGAGCTGCCGCCGAGCGTGGCGACGGTGCTGACGGACATCGAGCTGCCGACGCTCCTGGCCCTGGCCGACATGGAGCTTGCCGGCGTCGCTGTCTCCCACGACACCCTGGCGGCGTTCTCAGGCGAACTGGGTGCACGCGCCGACGCTCTCGCGCAGGCCGCTTATGCCGCGATCGGGCGCGAAGTCAACCTCGGCTCACCGAAGCAGCTCCAGGAAGTGCTGTTCGACGATCTGCAGCTGCCCAAGACCCGCAAGACCAAGACGGGCTATTCGACCGACGCCGCCGTCCTCGCCGATCTGCAGGAGACGAACCCCCACCCCTTCCTCGATCTGCTCCTGCAGCACCGCGAGGCGACGAAGCTCCGTCAGATCATCGAATCGCTCGACAGCGCCATCGGCGGAGACAAGGCGATCGGCGCGGACGGCCGCATCCACACGACCTACGTCCAGACGGGCAGCCAGACCGGGCGGCTGTCGAGCACCGACCCCAATCTGCAGAACATCCCGATCCGCTCCGAAGAGAGCGGGCGCATCCGCTCCGCGTTCGTCGTCGGCGAGGGCTACGAGACGCTGCTGACGGCGGACTATTCGCAGATCGAGATGCGCATCATGGCGCACCTCTCCGAGGATCCCGGCCTGATCGAGGCGTTCAACTCCGGTGAGGACCTCCACCGCTTCGTCGGAGCGCGCGTCTTCGGCGTCGACCCGCAGGACGTCACCCCGGCGATGCGCACCAAGGTCAAGGCGATGTCGTACGGACTGGTCTACGGCCTCTCGGCGTTCGGGCTGTCCAAGCAGCTGCGCATCGAGCAGTCCGAAGCCAAACAGCTCATGATGGAGTACTTCGCGCGGTTCGGCTCCGTGCGCGACTATCTGCGATCCTCCGTCGAGCAGGCACGCATCGACGGGTACACCGAGACCATCTTCGGAAGGCGCCGGCCGTTCCCCGATCTCGCGAGCCCTAACCGCGTGCTGCGCGAGAACGCCGAGCGTGCCGCCCTCAACGCGCCGATCCAGGGCAGCGCTGCCGACATCATGAAGATCGCGCTGTTTCACATCCACGACGATTTCGCCGCTTCGGGACTCTCATCGCGCGTGCTGCTGCAGATCCACGATGAGCTCGTCATCGAGATCGCACCGGGCGAATGGGATGCCGCTGAGCAGATCGTCCACGCCCGCATGGGCGATGCGGCCGCGCTCTCGGTGCCCCTCGACGTTCAGATCGGCCGCGGAGGTGACTGGCACTCCGCCGGACACTGAACGCGACCCGGGACTCAGACGGGTCGGGCCCGGCACGCCAGGCACTGAATTGGGGCTTTGTCGACACCGCGTCTCATGCCTAGGCTCGAAAGCATGACTGACGAAACCCGCACACCCACGCAGATCGACAAGATCGCTGACGCGTGGGTGGACACGCTCGCCGAAATCGAGCCGACCCTCGCGACGTACATCGGACGCTCCGAGTACAACGACCGTTTCGGCGACTACAGCCCCGCCGGCCAGGAGCAGTTCGTGGCCGAAGGACGCAAGGTGCTCGGCGCACTCTCGGGTGCGACCCCGCTCGACGACATCGATGCCGTGACGAAGGAGGACCTCGCCCGCGAGATCGAGCTGGGCATCGACCTGCACGACGCGAAGTGGCACCTTCGCGATCTGAACGTGATCGCCTCCCACGCGCAGAACATCCGCTCGGTGTTCGACCTCATGCCTACCGCGACCGCCGAAGACTGGTCGGTGATCGCGACGCGTCTGAAGGCCGTGCCCGCCGCCATCGACGGCTACGTCGAGACGCTTCGCGAGGGCATTTCCGAGGGCATCGTCCCGGCGCGTCGTCAAGTGCTCGAGGTCGTCAGTCAGATCGGCCGCTATACGGAGGACAGCGGCTACTTCGCGACGTTCGCGGCGGACGCCGCTCCGTCGGAGGGCCAGCTCCCGGCATCCCTCGCCCGCGACCTGGCCGACAACGCCAACGCCGCTCGCGTCGCCTACGACGCTCTCGCACACTTCCTCGCCGCCGACCTCGCCGCCGCGGCCACCGAGAAGGACGCCGTAGGACGCGACCTCTACGCCCTGCACTCGCGCCAGTTCCTCGGTGCGACGATCGACCTCGACGAGACCTACGAATGGGGACTCGAAGAGCTTTCGCGCATGGTCGCCGAGCAGGAATCGATCGCGAACGAGATCAAGACGGGTGCCTCGGTCGCGGAGGCGGTCGCTTTCCTCGAGCAGGACGCGACCCGCAAGCTGCACGGCACCGAGGCACTGCAGAAGTGGATGCAGGAGACAAGCGACCACGCAGTCGCCGAGCTCGGCAAGACCCACTTCGACATCGCCGAGCCGATCCGCCGCCTGGAGTGCATGATCGCGCCGACGCAGGAAGGTGGGATCTACTACACCGGCCCGACCGATGACTTCTCGCGTCCCGGCCGCATGTGGTGGTCCGTGCCCGAGGGCGTCGAGGAGTTCGATACCTGGCGAGAGCTAACGACCGTCTACCACGAGGGCGTTCCGGGCCACCACCTGCAGATCGCGCAGGCGGTGTACAACCGGGCGCAGCTGAACTCCTGGCGGCGTCTGCTCGCGGGCACCTCCGGCCACGCCGAAGGCTGGGCCCTGTACGCGGAACGCCTCATGGAACAGCTCGGCTACCTCGACGATCCGGCCGACCGTCTCGGGATGCTCGATGGTCAGCGCATGCGCGCCGCGCGCGTCGTGCTCGACATCGGTGTGCACCTCGAGAAGGAGCGTCCCGACGGACGCGGGGTGTGGGATGCGGATTTCGCGCTCGAGTTCATGCGCCACAACGTGAACATGCCGGACGAGTTCGTGAAGTTCGAGGTCAACCGCTACCTCGGCTGGCCGGGGCAGGCGCCGTCGTACAAGGTCGGCCAGCGCATCTGGGAGCAGCTGCGCGACGAGGTCGCCGAACGCGAGGGCGATGCGTTCTCGATCAAGCAGTTCCACAAGCGCGCGCTCGATATCGGCGGCGTCGGACTCGACACGCTGCGCTCGGCGCTCTCGCGCTGACCCGTCGTCAGGCTCGGCGACCGGGATCGCGGCTCACGAGCCGCGATCCTCTCCGGTCGCCCGGCCTGTCGGTGCATTCCGAAGCAGCGCGACGACCTCGGCGTCCTCGGTCTGCGTGAAGTCGTCGTAGAACTCCCCGACCGCCCAGAACTCCCGCATACGATGCGGGCAGACGTACTCGTCGACCGCATCGTGAGGCGCGCGCCAGTTCGACGGGGCGACGGGGACAGCCAGAACCACTCGATCCGGCTTCCGTGCACGCACCGAACGACACGCGGCGATCGCGGTCGCGCCCGTCGCAACGCCGTCGTCGATGACGATCGCGATGCGGCCCGAGAGATCGTCGTCGCCCGGTGCGAAGGCATCCGTCCGGCGTGCGAGCTCATCCCGCTCCGTCGCCTCGACCCGGTCGACGTCTTCGGGCCTCATTCCCGCCCACCGGACGGCGCTCGAGGTCACGATCCGCACGCCCTCGGCGATGGCTCCCACCGCGAACTCTTCGCGGCCGTCCGCGCCCAATTTGCGCACGATCACCGCATCGAGCGGCAGTGCGAGGATCGCGGCGACCTCCGCGGCGACGACCACACCTCCACGAGGGATGCCGAGGACTACGGCATCCACGTCGCGCCAGGGTGCGAGAGACTTCGAGAGTTCCCGCCCCGCGGCCCTGCGGTCGGCGAACAGTGCCATTGCACCACGCTACGCTCGCGGCATCCGCCTGTCTGCGTGTGGATTGCCCGTCCGAGCGGGGAATGGTGCGGGCCGGGGAATGGTTTCATGCAGACGCATGGAAAGGATCCGCAAATGACAGATCTCTCCGCCCTCGAACTGGGCCTCGACACCTTCGGCGACGTCACGCACGACGCCAGCGGCACGCGCCTGAGCGATGCCCAGACCATCCGCAATGTCGTAGATCAGGCGGTGCTCGCCGACCAGGTCGGTCTGTCCTTCTTCGGCGTGGGGGAGCACCATCGCCCCGAGTTCGCGGTCTCGAGCCCCGAGATCGTGCTGGCGGCCGCTGCGGCACGCACCGAGCGGATCCACCTCGGCACAGCGGTGACGGTGCTCTCGAGCGACGACCCGGTGCGCGTCTACGAGCGCTTCGCGACACTCGACGCGGTCTCTCACGGCCGCGCAGAGGTCATCCTCGGCCGGGGTTCGTTCATCGAGTCCTTCCCACTGTTCGGATACGACCTGCGCGACTACGAGACGCTGTTCGAGGAGAAGCTCGACCTGTTCTCGCGTCTGCTGACCGAGAAGCCCGTCACATGGGACGGAACACTGCGCGCCGCGCTCAGCGAGGCCGATGTCTTTCCCAAGACCGAGAACGGACTGCGCGCGTGGGTCGGAGTGGGCGGCAGCCCCGAGTCGGCGGTGCGCGCCGCGCGCTATGGATACGGGCTCATGCTGGCGATCATCGGCGGGCCCGCCGACCGCTTCCGGCCCTTCGCGGACCTCTACCGCCGCTCGCTCGAGACATTCGAGCACGCGCCGCGCCCGATCGGCGTCCATTCGCCGGGGCATGTTGCCGAGACGGACCAGCAGGCGTGGGACGAGGCCTTCGAGGGGTTCGAGGCCATGAACAACACGATCGGCCGCGAACGCGGCTGGCCGGCGTACAACCGGCTGCGGTTCCAGCACGACGTCGGACCAGAGGGCGCGCTGTACATCGGCTCGCCCGAGACCGTCGCCCGCAAGATCGCCGAGACAGTGCGCACGCTCGGCAACGGCCGCTTCGACATGAAGTTCTCCACCGGCACGCTGTCGCACGAGAAGATGATGCGCTCGATCGAGCTGTACGGCACACGGGTGGCTCCGCTCGTGCGTGACATGCTGGCGTAGCGTGGGGTCGCACTCCCGCAGAGAGCACGAGATCCGTAGCATGACGCCATGACGGATGCCGATACCCGCGCCGCAGCGACGGTCTCGGAGCGCCTGGACCGGTTGCCCTTCACGCGCCGTCATCTGCGAGTGCTCACCGGATCCGGCATCGGGTGGGCGCTGGACGCCATGGACGTCGGACTGATCTCGTTCGTGCTCGCAGCCCTCGCCGCGCAGTGGAGCCTGCAACCCCAGGAGACGGCGTGGATCGCTTCGATCGGTTTCGTCGGCATGGCACTCGGAGCGACGCTCGGCGGCCTGCTCGCCGACCGTTTCGGACGGCGGCAGGTCTTCGCGGTCACCCTGCTCGTGTACGGCGTCGCCACCGGTGCGAGCGCGCTCGCGGGGGGCCTCGCCGCGCTCCTCGTGCTCCGGTTCCTCGTCGGACTCGGTCTCGGCGCCGAACTGCCGGTGGCAAGCACGTACGTCAGCGAGCTCGCCCCGGCCCGCATGCGCGGCCGGTTGATCGTAGTCCTCGAGGCCTTCTGGGCCGTGGGGTGGACCGCAGCGGCGATCATCGGCTACCTCGTCATCCCCGCCTCCGAGAACGGCTGGCGGTGGGCGTTCGCGCTGGGCGCGATTCCGGCTTTCTACGCACTCATCGTGAGGTGGGGCCTGCCCGAATCGGCTCGCTGGCTGCAGCGCCGTGGCCGGCATGCCGACGCCGAGGCGGTCGTGCGATCGTTCGAGCAGGCCGCGCTGAGCAGGGAGGGGTCAGCGCCGTCGCCCGGGTCGGGCACGCCGGGAGCCTCGTCGCCCACCGAAGCCGAGACCACGCCGCCTGCCTCCGCCGAGGCTCCTGCGGCCGCGACGAGCGCCGGCGCGCGCCTGGGCGCACTGTGGTCGCGGGAGTTCCGCGTGCGGACGGCCTGTCTGTGGGTCGTGTGGTTCTGCGTGAACTTCTCCTACTACGGAGCGTTCATCTGGATCCCGTCGATCCTGGTCGCCCAGGGATACGACCTGGTGCGCTCGTTCGGGTTCACCCTCATCATCACCCTCGCACAGCTGCCCGGATATGCCGCAGCAGCCTGGCTGATCGAGGTGTGGGGGAGGCGCACGACGCTCTCGGTCTTCCTGGTCGGGTCTGCGGCATCCGCGATCGTCTTCGGCACGGCCGGCAGCGCAGGCGCCATCATCGCCGCCGGAATGGCACTGTCGTTCTTCAACCTCGGTGCGTGGGGAGCGCTGTATGCGGTGACGCCCGAAACCTATCCGACGTCACTGCGTGCGACCGGGTCCGGCTGGGCTGCGGGCGTCGGGCGGATCGCCTCGATCATCGCGCCGCTCACGGTGCCTCCGCTGCTCGCGGCAGGCGGAGCACCCGCGCTGTTCGTCGTGTTCGCCGCCTTCTTCGCGGTGGCCGCGGGTGCGGCGTGGGGTCTGGCCGATCGCCGCGGCGTCGCGCTCGACGACCGGTGAGGCAGACGTAGGCTGGAGCGATGGCATCCGTGCGTTACGTCGCGATCGGCGACTCATTCACCGAGGGCGTCGGCGACGAGCTTCCCGACGGGCATGTGCGGGGCTGGGCCGACCTTGTGGCGCAAGGCTGGGCGGATGCCTCGGGCGAGCCGATCGAGTACGCCAACCTCGCGATCCGCGGCAAGCTGGTGTGGCCCATCCTCGAGCAGCAGCTCGAACCCGCGCTGGCGCTGCGCCCCACCCACCTGTCGTTCAACGGCGGCGGAAACGACATGCTCCGTCCGCGCACGAGTGTGTCGCATGTCGTCGACGCCTTCGACACCGTGCTGCGCCGGTGCGATGAGGAGGGCGTCCGCCTCATCCTGCTGTCGGGCGCCAATCCATCCGGACAACTGCCGCTCAGCCGACTGATCCAGCGGCGCGGTGATCTGCTCTCGTGGGCCGTGGAGGCGCGCGTGGCAGAGCGCACCGATGTCGTGCGGGCGTACAACTGGTTCGATCGCGAACTCGCGAGCCCGCCCTACTGGTCGGAGGACCGTCTCCACATGAGCTCCCGTGGCCATCACCGCGTCGCGGCGCGGGTGCTCGCCGCCCTGGGCATGGAGCCGCCGCCGGCATGGTGGTCGATGCCCCCGCTGCCCCCCGCCGGTGCACGAGGGGCGGCGTATTACCGTGAGCACGTGGGGCCGTGGGTGCGCCGCCGTCTCACGGGCACGTCGTCAGGAGACGGTCGTGCGGCGAAGTTCGGGACGTGGACTCCGTTCGCGCCCTCGACCGACGGCTGACAGCCCCAGCACGCCGTCACTCGGCTGCGGGAGCGCCAACGGCATACGTGAGCTCAGCGAACGCGCCCGCCTTCCGTACGGCGGTGAGGGTGAGCCGCTCCGCGCCGATCCGACGCGGCAGCAGGGGCTTGCCGGACGGGAGCGTCGCGGGCGCGATCGACACCCGGATCTCGTCGAGGAGACCGGCGTCGGCGAACTGACCGGCCAGATCTCCACCACCCACGACCCATACGTCGCGCTCGCCCGCGGCATCGCGGATCGCCGGCCACTCGGCCGCCACGTCGCCGCTGGCGAAGCGGATGTCTGCGCCTGGCACGGCGCGCTGCTCACGACTCGAGAACACCCACGTCGGGCGGTCGCCGTAGTACGCCGGCCATTTGTCGGGATGCGCGACGAGGTCTTCGTGCTCGACGACCCAGCGATAGGTCGACGACCCCTGGACGAGCACGCCGATCCCGGAGAGGAAGCGCTGGAAATCGTCATCGCCGCCTTCACCTCCCGGAGCGGCGAAGAGCCATTCGAGCGAGTCGTGGTCGTCGGCGAGGAAGCCGTTGAGCGTGGTGGCTGTGTAGAAGATCACACGGGGCATGCGGTCACGGTACCGCCTGGCTCCGACACGTGCGTGGCCGTCTTGACCTCTATTCAACTAGTTGGTACTGTACTGATCAGTTTAATACGGAGGTGATTCGCATGACCGATTCCCTGACCCGCACGTTCTCGGCACTCGCCGACCCGACGCGCCGGGCGATCCTCACACGTCTCACCGAGGGCGAAGCCACGGTGGGGGAGTTGGCGGCACCCTTCGACATGACGTTCGCCGCGGTGTCGAAGCACCTGCGCGTTCTCGAAGGGGCGGGGCTCGTCAGCCGCGGTCGCGACGCCCAGTATCGACCGGCACGACTCGACGCACGACCGCTCGCCGCGGCATCCCGCTGGATCGGCGACTACGCCCGCTTCTGGGAAGACAGTGTCGATGCGCTCGACCAATACCTGCATGCCCTGCAGGAGCTCAGTGAACCTACGCAAGACACCGACAAGGAGAACGACGATGACTGAGTACTTCACGATCACCCGCACCCTGCGTGCACCGCGTGAGCTGGTGTTCGACGCGATCACCAAACCCGAGCACTTCGCGGTGTGGTTCGGCACGGCGGCGGTGCACGTGCCGCAGGAGAGCCTCACGATGGACGTGCGCCCCGGCGGCCAGTTCCGCGCCGTCATGCTCCTGCCTGACGGCAACCGGATCGACTGGTCGGGGGAGTACCGGGTCGTGCAGCCGCCGTCGCACCTCGCGATGACCCTCACAGATCAGCCGGGCGACGATCCCGGCCTGCCTGTGCTGTTCGACCTGGATGAGGTGGACGGGGGGACGCAGCTCACCATCCGCCAGGATCGCGCAGACTTCACCGACGAGCAGGTCCAGGCGACGATCGCCGGCTACAACGCCTTCGTCGACGACATCGAGCGGGTGCTGGAAGCGATTCAAGGCGCCTGAACCCCGTAGCGTCGGCAGCGATCGACGAACCCGTCAGAGAGCGCCCGCGAGGGCGGCGGCGATCCGTGCACCCAGCTCGACGTTGCCGCGGTACACATCGACGTTGACGTCGAGGCTCCGCCCGGCCGTGGCGCGCTGCAGGAAATCGAGCAGAAAGGGCGTGGTGTCGTGGCCGCTCACGCCCTGCGCGTCGGCTGCGGCGAGGGCCTGCTCGAGCACGGCGTCGTGCACCGCGGGATCGAGTTCGCGCTCGGCGGGAACAGGGTTCGCGATGAGCAGTGTCGCGGCGATGCCGAGCGCGTCGCGGGTGCGGGCGATGGCGGCGATCTCGGCGGGGGAGTCCGCCGAGTACTCGATGTCCAGGCCCGAGTCCGCGACGTAGAAGCCGGGATAGTCGGTCGTCTTGTAGCCGACGACCGCTAGTCCGAGTGTCTCGAGCCTTTCGAGCGTGAGCGGGATGTCGAGGACCGACTTCACGCCGGCGCTCACGACGACGAGCGGCAGCGTGGCGAGAGTGCCGAGGTCCGCGGATTCGTCGAAGGTCTGCGACGCACCGCGGTGGACGCCGCCGACCCCGCCGGTGGAGAACACCCGCACCCCCGCTCGGTGAGCGAGGTGGGCGGTCGCCGCGACCGTCGTGCCCGCGCTCAGACCCTTGACAGCGGCGATCGGCAGATCGCGCAGACTGGCCTTGACGACGCCGTCGGTCATCGACAGGCGCTCGATCTCATCCGGTGAGAGCCCCACCGTCGGCCGGCCGTCGATCACGCCGATCGTGGCGGGAACGACACCTTGTGCGCGCGCCAGCGCCTCGGCGTCGAGTGCGACCTGCAGATTGCGCGGACGCGGCAGCCCGTGCGTGAAGATCGTCGATTCCAGGGCGAGTACCGGGCGCCCCGCACGCAGGGCATCCTGAACTTCGGGGGCGACGACGAGGGCAGAGGTCACGGGCGTATCCTTCGGTCGGGTACGGCCACAGTACCGACACGACGCATGCCGTGGCTCCTGCTCTGCGCGCGAGCCCGATGCAGGTGGGATCGGCTCAGGATCGGGGGCGACGCGGCGCCCGCGGCGGATCGATCCCGAGCCGGACCCGGGTGCGCCTGCGTTCGACGATGATGAAGGCGCTGCCCAGGAGCCACAGCGGAAGCTGGGTGAGGAACGCGATCCGGAAGGCGTCGAGCGTGTAGGTCTCGGGTGTGCCGGCACCCTGGAGGTCGAGAGCGAGCCCGATCATCAGGATCGCGATCAGTGCGGCGAGGAACCCGCCGGCATTGGTCACGCCGGTCGCCGTGCTCAGGCGATGCGATGGGTTGTGCGTGCGCGCGTGGTCGAAGGCGATCATCGACGCGGGACCGCCCATCGCGAGCGCGAAAGCGAGGGCGAACAGCAGCCAGAGCGGCGCCGGTCCCGGATACGCGATGACGGCGAGCCATGCGACGACCTGCACTGCCACGGCCGGAAGCACCAGAGCCCGCGATCGCAGGTGCGGGATGCGCTGGGAGATCCCGCCCATGATCGGTCCGAGCACCATGCCGACGATGACGTACGTCGACATGATGGTGGCCGCCTCGGCCACCGTGCGCCCCTCTCCCGCGGTGAGGAACGGCATTCCCCACAGCAGCACGAACGCGGTCCCGGCGAAGGGTGTCGTGAAGTGCGACCAGAACGCCAGACGCGTGCCGGGGTGCGCCCAGGCAGCACGGATGCCCACGCCGGTGTCGACCGCCGAGGTGACGACGCGGATCGCGCCGGTGCCGGTGTCGACCGACACGTCGTCGTCACGGTCTGGCGGATGATTGCGAATGAGGAGCGCGACCAGGATCGCGAAGAGCACGCCGAGACCGGCGATGCTTCCGAACGTGATGGTCCAGGACGTGGAGTGCAGCAGCGCAGCCAGCGGAATAAGAGCGAGCAGCTGCCCCGATTGCCCGATGATGCCGGTGAACTGCACCATGAGCGGGCCGCGCTGGGCGGGGAACCAGGTGGCGACGAGGCGCAGCACGCCGGGGAAGATCGCCGCATCGCCTGCTCCGAGAAGCATGCGTGCGATGAGCGCGACGCCGACACTGGGGGAGATGGCCATCGTCAGCTGGCCCGCCGCCATCAGCAGCATGCCGATCGTCATGATGGGCCGGGCGCCGAAGCGATCCAGCAGCACGCCGATCGGAATCTGCATGCCGCCGTACACCGCCAACTGCACGACGGCGAACATCGACAGAGTGGCGGCATCCGCATCGAACCGGTCGGCGGCGTCGACTCCGACCGCGCTCAGCGAGGAGCGGTTGGTGATGGCGAGCACGTAAGCGGCGACGCCGACGCCCCAGATGAGCCACGCGCGGGCTCCCGGCCCGGTCACGGGGGATCCGGACACGCGCTGCACACTATCCACAGTACCCACCGCGGAGCGGCCCCCCGCGCGGCAGACCCACTGGTGGGAAGCGGATGCCTCGACCCGCGGCATCCGCTTGCTGATCGTCCGCAGCGGCGGATCAGGCGGTCTGGTCCAGCTGCCGCCGGAACGCGTCGACGCCCCGCAGCTCCACAGGCGCGCCCAGCAGTGCGCGGTGCGGGGCACGGAGCTCCACCCAGCGCTGCTGCGACATCGTGTATCGGTTGTGCGAGACCGCTACGCCCTCCCGCGCGACCATGAAAGCGCCGTCGGACTCATAGCCCACCCGCCGCGACACGGCATTCGACGCCGGGTTGTCGGCGAACGCCCCGGAGGTCGCCTCGCGCGCGCCGAGACCTTCGAACGCCAGGTGGAGCGCGAGGACGCGCATTCGCGAGCCGATCCCGCGACCCTGATGCGCCATCCCCAGCCACGAGCCGGTCTGCACGCGTCGCAGCACCGGCCAATCGTTCGCGGTCAGCCCCTGGACGCCGACGGGGACCCCGTGGTGGAGGACCGCGAGCTCGACGGCGAACCGGTCGGGGGAGACCCTCGGGCGCACATCCCACTGGTACGTCAGGACGTTGCGGGCGACCTCATCGGGCTCGCCTCGCGTCCACGGATGCTCGAACGGCATCGCATCGGGAGCGTGGATGCCGCGCCCCGCAAGGGCCGCGAGCTCGACGAGCAGCTCATCGTCGATCCAGCGCAGCTCGAGATCTCCGGCGCGCACGCGAACGCCCGACGCCGGCCAGAGCCGCGCGAGAACCTCAGTGGAAGGCATCCGGGAAGTCTGTCAGAGACCGGCCCGGCGTTCCATGAACGGGATGCAGCTTCCACGCTATGGTCCAGTAAGGCACGCAAGCGAGGTCAACGAGATCGGTGCCGCCTGGGGGTAGCTGTGCAGCACGTCAGAAGCCGTCCGCGACGGACGGCATCCGTCATCGTCATCCTTCTCGCGACGCTCATCGCTTCGGCGTGCAGCGCCACGGCGCCTGCCGCAGAGCCGGCCGTCGCCTCGCCCTCGGCCTCAGCCACACCCGAGGCACCCGTGCGAGCCGTCGACCTGGCGTCGGGGGAGCAGGTCGAACCCGTAGAGGTGCTGGTCGACGGCGGCCCTGACGGCGTCGACGTGACCTTCCGCGAGATCACGATCGAGCCGGGAGCAGGGACGGGCGAGCACTGCCACTACGGCCAGCTCATCGCAGTCGTCAAGGAGGGCGAGCTCACGCATTACGCCGAGACGCATCCCGGCGGTGTCCACGTCTACAAGGCCGGCGACTCGATCATCGAGGGAGCGTCGTATCCGCACGAAGGGCGCAACGAGGGCGATACGGATGTCGTCCTGTGGGTCACGTACGTCATTCCCGACGGCAAGCCGCTCGCCGAGACGGATCTGGCGAACTGCGGCGAGTAGCCCCGAAGCGTCGACGGCGCGCGTCTGTCAACCCCCTGGGAATCGAGGCGAAGACGGGGGAGTGTGACGGAGGGAGAACACTTCCCGGAACAGGGGAGGGCCCGCGCCCGCGCCCCGGAAAGGAAACCGCACATGAGTATCGGTGCAGGCATCGCCCTCTTCGCTCTTGGCGCCATCCTCGCGTTCGCCGTGAACGTGGAGGTGGAATGGGTGAACCTCGATCTGGTCGGCTACATCCTGATGGCGGCCGGCGCGGTCGTCTTCGTGCTCGGGATCGTGCTGCTCGCACGCCGCCGGCGGTCCGAGACGGTGACCCGTACCGCCGTCGACCCGAATGCGAGCGAACGCGTGACGCGTCACAGCACGAGCGCGACCGACGACACGACCGGCCTCTGACCTGACGGCGCGGGTGGGACGGCGCCGAGGAGGGCGTCGTCCCACCCGGCTGATCATGACGTCGGATGCTCGAACTGACATAATGTGCATTATCAGCGAATATTCTCCGTCCCGATGAGACCTCAGTGCGCCGCTACCTCTTGACATTGCCCGGGATCGTCGATGCGATAACCGATGCGACGAGCGCAGCGATGCATCCGATGACGAGCGACAGAATGAAGGCGCCCTGCGTCGGGAAGATGTACTCGCCGACGCGGTGAACCATGGATCCGAGCACCGCGCCGACGATCGCCGCCGAAGCCGTGGTGCCCAGCGATCGCATGAGCGAGTTGAATCCGTTCGCGGCTGCCTTCTCGTTCGCGGGCGCGGCACTCATGATGAGCGCCGGCATGGCGCCGAACGCGAATCCGACGCCGCACCCGACGACCGTGGTGCCGACCGTGAGCAGGATCAGCGTCCACAGCACGACTGCATCGTCTGCGGGTCCCGGCGCACGGCTCCCGATCGTCGCGAGGACGACCGCAGTCACGCCGTACCCGACGGCGATCACGATCCCCGCCAGCGTCAGCGTCACCTTCGCACCACGCACGCGGCTGATTCGGGCGCCGAGGTTCGATACGGCCATCATTCCGATTCCCATCGGGGCGGCCCACAGGCCCATCTGGAACATCGACTGGCCCAGACCGTAGCCGATCTCCACAGGCAGCTGCATCACCTGAGGAACGATGAGATTCATCGCATACATGGCGAATCCGACCAGGATCGAAGCGATGTTGGTGAGCAGGATGACAGGCTTCGTGGTCGTGCGCAGATCGACGAGCGGTGCGCGACGGCGTAGCTCGTACCACCCCCAGAGCCCGAGGACGACCGCCGCCGTGACGAAGCACCCGATGGTCAGAGCACTTCCCCAGCCCCACTCGGCCCCCTTCGAGATGGCCAGCATCAGCGCGATAAGACCTGACGCGAGCCCGAAAGCCCCGACGTAGTCGAACCCGTGCGCTTGCCCCTTCGGTTCACGGACCGGGATCGCGCGCCAGATGGCGAGGGCCACCAGCGCTGCCGCCCCCGCCGTCCCCCAGAACAGCACACGCCAGTCGGCGAACTCGGCGACCGCCGCGGCGATCGGCAGGCCCAGAGCACCGCCGATCCCCATCGACGAGCTCATCAGCGCGATCGCTCCACCGGCTTTGTCCTTCGGCAGCACGTCGTGCAGCAGGGAGATTCCCAGCGGAATCATGCCGGTCGCCAGTCCCTGCATTCCGCGACCGACGATCATCGTCACGATATCCGCAGACAGCGCACACAGTACCGACCCCACGATGAACGGGATGATCGCGATGAGCAGCATCCGCTTCTTGCCGTACATGTCGGCAAGTCGCCCCACGACCGGCGTGGACACCGCGCCGGCGAGCAGCGTCACCGTGATGACCCATGCCGTATTCGATGCATCCGTCTGGAAGATCTGAGGCAGCGAACCGATGATCGGAACCACCAGAGTCTGCGCGAGCGACACCACGATCCCGGCTGCCGCCAGGGTCGCCACCACCACACTCGATCTGGTTCCCGGTTCGAGCGTGTCTGTCAGTACGGGCTCTTGCTGTCTCTCGATCAACGTCACTTATGCATGTTACACACACTATGTGTATTGCATACTTTGTGCGAGCATGACAGGCATGTCAGTGGATCCGATCGCCACCATCGAGTACGAGGCGCTGATCCTCGGCCGCCACCTCTCCGGCCTTCCCGGTCGCAGCAGACGTCGTGGAGGGCTCATCGATCAGAGCGCGTACACGCTGTTGGCCGTTCTTCACGAGGGTGGCCCAGCCAGCATCGCGGAACTCGGGGCTGTGACCGGCCTGGACGCATCAACACTGAATCGGCAGACAGCGGCGCTCCTGCGCGACGGCTACGCCGAGCGCATCGCAGATCCCGACGGCGGGATGGCGCGAAAGTTCCGCCCCACCGCCGAGGGCGACCATGTGCTCGCAGAGGAGCGCGAGGCGAGCAAGGCGGCGCTCGCCGCCGTGATCACGGACTGGTCCCCGCACGATCGCGGCACCTTCGCCGACCTCCTGGAGCGATTCAACAAGGCCATCGAGGCTCGCCTGCAGCGCGAGTGGCCGCGGACTCCATAGCCCGAGTCGAGTCGCCGCGACCACACTTCCGCCGCTCGATCAGGGCCGCAGCGATTCGGCATGAGAGAACGATTTCTCTAGGCTCGAAGCATGCTGGAGTCGCTCACCGGGTTCGTCGTGGTGGGAGTCGCGATCCTGGTCGGCTGGATCCTGGGCCGCATCGACCTGCTCGGCGAGCATGCACGACCGGTGCTTGCCCGGCTCACGTTCTTCGTGCTGTCTCCGTTCCTGCTGTTCGTCGTGCTCGCGCAGGCGGACGTGCACACCCTCTTCTCGGCTCTCCTGCCGGTCTCGGCGATCGCCGCGGTCGCCGTGATCGCCGTCTACACGCTGGTCGCACGTCTGCTCTGGCGGCGTTCGGTCGGCGAGACGGTGATCGGCGCCCTCAGCGCCGGCCAGGTGAACTCGAACAACATCGGCATCCCGCTGTCGCTGTATCTGCTGGGCAGCGCCGCCTACCCGGCGCCGGTGATCCTGCTGCAGCTCCTGGTGTTCACTCCCATCACGATGGCGATCCTGGATGCCGTCACCACCGCACGAGCGTCGCTCTGGCGTGCGGTCAGCCGCGTCGTGACGAATCCGATCGTCCTGGGTTCGGTGCTCGGCACCCTCGTCTCGGTTCTCGACCTCGATCTTCCGCCCGTCGTCATGGAGCCCGCACTGCTCATCGCCAACGCGTGCGTGCCCATCCTGCTCATCAGCTACGGAATCTCGCTTCACGGCCAGCGCGTGCTCGGCCCCTCGGGCCGCCGCCGCGACATCGTGCTGGCATCGATTCTCAAACTCGTCGCCATGCCGCTGATCGCCTGGGCCGTCGCCGAGTTCGTCTTCGGCCTCAGCACCCAGGACGTGCTCATCGTGACGGTGCTGGCAGCATTGCCGACCGCGCAGAACGTCTTCAACTACTCACAGCGCTACGACGTCGGCGAGACGATCTCGCGCGACACCGTGTTCCTCACCACGATCGGCTGCGTCCCCGTGCTGATCGCGGTCACCCTGCTGCTCGGGTAGGGCCGCCGCCTCAGCGGCGCACCAACTCCCCCAGCATCCCGATCACAACCCGCACTTCCTGTCCCTGGCGCAGCACCGTCAAGAGGGTGTGGGTGCAACTACGGCATCGAACGATGGCAGCCGCCTCATCGAGCTCGACCACGGTTTCGGCGAAAGGCGCCGCGGCGCCGCATCCGGCGCACACCGCGATCAACGCCGTGACGTCGGTGTCGAACACATCTGTCAGCAGCCCCGCCGCAGCGTTGCCGTCGAGGATCTCCCCGGCGTTGCCTGCTCGCATCATGCACCTCCGAAGCGTTCGGTCCTGATCCGCGTGGGCGGATATCCGAGCCGCACGAGTGCGTCGGCGACGTGCTCGACGAAGCCCGTCGGCCCGCACACGTAGACGATCGGGTTGCGTGCGGGTTCCCACACGGCTTCGCGAAGCGTGTCGTCGTCGACCCGTCCGACGCGTCCCCGCCAGTCCGGCGGCGCGGTGCGCGTGTAAGTCCAGTCGACCCGCACTCCCCCGGGGCCCGCCGCATTCTCCACCTCTTCGCGATATATCGCATTCTCGGGGCTGCGTACGGAATAGAGCAGCCGAACGGATGCCGCAGCCGAGGCATCCGTCGCCGCCCTCACCATCGCCACCAACGGGACGATCCCCGATCCGCCCGCGATCAGCTGCACCGGCTCCTCTCCCCCGGCGCGCCACACGAAGTAGCCTCCGAGCGGGCCCTTGACCTCGAGTTCGTCACCCGGCAGGACGTCTCGCACGAGGTACGGCGAGACCTCTCCGTCGGGAATCTCATCGACGGCGAGTTCGATCCTCTCGCCCGCCCCGTACGTGCCGAGCGAGTACGACCGCACAGCCTGGTACCCGTCCTCCGCGGTGAGTCGCACATCGACGTGCTGACCGGCGTCGTTTCCGGGCCAGCCGGGAACCTCGAGCCGCAGGATGCGCGCCGACGCCGTGGCCGGGACGGTCTCGGCCACCCGTGCGGGCCTCCAGCCGCCCACCGTCACCAATATCGCTCCTCGGTCCACGGGTCGCCGTGCATGTTGTAGCCGTTCTGCTCCCAGAATCCCGGCGCGTCATCGTCCATGAGCGTGAGCCCCCGCACCCACTTCGCGCTCTTCCAGAAGTACAGGTGCGGCACGAGGAGACGCGCCGGTCCGCCGTGCTCGGGATCCAGCGGTTCGCCGTCGAACTCGAAGGCGACCCAGGCCTTCCCTTCCACGAGATCGTCGAGGGGCACGTTCGTCGTGTATCCGCCGTACGAGTGCGCCATGGCGAACGACGCCTCCGTCTCGACGGCATCGAGCAGTGTGTCGAGCGAGACCCCGCGCCACGACGTGCCGAGTTTCGACCAGCGCGTCACACAGTGGATGTCGGTTTGCACGTCCTCGATCGGCAACGCCTGGAACTCGTCCCACGTCCAGGACGTCACGTCGCCGCCTTCGGTGCGTATCTCGAAGGACCACTCGTCGGTGTCGATGCGAGGAGTGGGCCCCGCCGACAGCACCGGAAAATCTTCTGTCAGATACTGCCCCGGCGGAAGGTGCGGGTCGCTGTCACGGCGACGGGCACCGAATCCCCTCGAGATCACGGCCATCGAAGTCCTCCTCGTCGCGCGCAAGCACGCCCACGGTAGCGCGCGGACGGCTGCGTGCGCGAGAGCGGATGCTCGCGCCGTGCGAACGTTCGTGTCGCGACACACCCGCGCGCGTACGGCGAAGTTCGACTTCGGGTCTAAGCTTTAGCCGCACCTCTCAGGGAACTCTCAGAAAGGACCCTCCTATGTCCACCGAATCCGCGGCCGAGAAGTCGGCCGTCAACGGCATCCGCACCGCACTCGGCGTCGGCGGCGTCCTCGCCGTCATCGTCGGAATCCTCATCCTGGTCTGGCCGGGCAAGACCGCGATGTTCGTCGCGGCGATCATCGCGATCTACGCGATCGCCGCCGGGCTGGTCTATGCCGGCCTCGGCATCTTCTCCAAGACCAAGGGCGGGTGGGCGCGCGTCGGCCACATCGCCCTCGGCATCGTGTTCATCATCGCCGGTGTCGTGGCCCTCTTCAACCTCGGTCAGACCACCGCCTGGCTCGCGCTGTTCCTCGGCATCCTCGTCGGTATCATGTGGATCGTCGAAGGCATCGTCGCACTGTCGACGCTGGGCGACGCGGCATCGAAGGGATGGTCGATCTTCTTCGCCATCCTGAGCATCATCGCCGGTATCCTCGTGCTCTTCTCCCCGCTGTGGGGCGTCGCAGTGCTGTGGTGGATCCTGGGCATCTCGCTCATCGTCCTCGGCATCATCAACGTCGTCCGCGCCTTCACGTTCAAGGGCGACATCTGACCCGACCTCGGTCGACAGAACGGCCCCGAGAGCAGCTGCTCTCGGGGCCGTTTCACGTTGCGTCAGCGGACGGGAAGGTAGCGGCCCCACCAGTCGAGGATCGCGTCGAATCGCTCCACGCGGTGTCGCGGCTGGCCGGCCCGTGTCAGCTCGTGATTCTCACCGGGGAAGACGAGCATCTCGGCCTCGGTTCCCTGACGCTTGAGCGCGGAGTAGTAGCGGGTCGCCTGCTCGAGCGGGCAGCGGAAGTCCAGCTCGGAGTGGATGACGAATGTCGGCGTCTTCACCCGGGACACGACGGCCATGGGGCTCTGGCGGGCGATGTCGGCGTCGGACACGCCCACGTACTCGTCGCCGAAGAAGGTGCCGATGTCGCTCGTGCCCTGGAAGGTCGCGGGATCGAGGAATCCTCGTTCGACGATGGCGCCGGCGAACCGATGGTCGTGCGCGATGACCCACGCCGTGAGGTAGCCGCCGTAGGAACCGCCCATGATGCCGACCCGGTCGGCATCCAGGCGTGGATCGGCGGCGATCGCACCGTCGAAGAAGTCGATGACATCGGCGAAGTCGGCCGTTCCCATCTCGCGGCGGATGCTGCGCCCATGCGCCCGCCCGTAACCCGCAGAACCGCGCGGGTTCGAGTACACGACCGCGTAACCGGCGTCCACGAGCACCTGCGTCTCGTCGAAAAGGTGGACGCCGTACGACGCATACGGTCCACCGTGGATCTGCAGGATCACTGGGAACGGTCCCTCGCCCTCGGGCGTCGCCACCCAGCCGTGCACGGGGTATCCGTCACGCCCGGTGATCGTGAGCTCTTGAGGAGCGATGATTCCGGATGCCGCGGCCCGTGCACCGAAGGAGGTCAGTGTGCGCGACAGTCCATCGAGATCCCCGCCGGCGTCGTCGACCAGCACGAGTTCGCCGAAGGAGTCCGGCGCCGCGATCGAGGCGACGAGGCGGTCTTCCGCTGCCGCGTGACCGACGACCTCGACGTCGCCGCCGAGGACCTCGGTGACGTCTCCCGATCGCGTGACGCGCAGCAGCCTCACGCGCCCGCGGGTGCGATCCTGCACGAGGAAGTCGTCGCCGATGGGTGAGATATGACTGCCGACCTCGCCGAGATCGATCGTCTCGGCATCGGTGAGCCTGCGGGCGCCGTCCGGCTCGAGCAGCCACAGCCCGACGCCCGGAGCGATGAAGTCGACCCCGTCGCCGACCTCGTGCGCCAGTGCCGCGATCGAGCCGTCCACCGACACGCGCAGGTGCAGCACTGAGAGGCCCGCGTCGACGCCGAGCACCTCGCGCCGCTGCGATCCGTCGACGGCGATCGCGACCACGCGCGAACGCAGGTCGCGAGCGAGCGGCTCGACTTCGTCGGGCACGGTGAGCACTTCGCGCCCGTCGGCGGTGAAGACGGCACCGCCGTGCGAGGCGGTGCCCTCGGTGAGCTGCCGAGCTTCGGCCGCCACGATGGTCTTCTTCGGTGGAGCGACCCCTTCGGGGAGCACCGCGGACGCCGGTTCATAGAACGGCTCGGCATCGGCCGCGGGCGCCGCGATCACGAACACGTGTGCGGGACGGTCGGCGAGGTATCCGAGACCGTTCGCGTGCCAGCGGATGCCGGTGACGTGCCGCGGCGCCTCGGCCGAGGCGTCCAGGCCCTCCACACTGCCGTACCGACCCTTCTCGGGAACGCGGGCGGTGAAGGCCAGCCTCGCCCCGTCGGGCGACCAGGCGAAGTCCTCGACGCCGAGCACCGCATCGGTCGCCTGCACCGGCTCGCCGCCCGCAGCCACGAGCACGTGCACCTGAGGCTTGCCCTTCGCATCCCCGCGGACGAAAGCGATGCGCGTGCCGTCCGGCGATACAGCAGGTCGGGAATCGGCGATCCCGCGCGTCAGCCGGCGAGGCGTGCCGTCGGGCAGCTCGATCCGCCACAGCTGTCCGACCGAGTGGTTGGCGGCGAGATCGGGGCGCGATGTGGCGAAGACGGCGAAGGAGCCGTCAGGCGCGATGTCGGGGCGACCGACCGAGATGAGGCTCTCGATGTCTCGAGCGCGCACGCGTCACTCCCCCGCGAACGACGAGACGTCGCCGATGAGGCGTGTGTTGTCCGCAGGAACGGTCTCGATGGCGGCGGCGGCGATCTCGGCCGCGAACTCCGAAACGTTGTAGAGCTTGCCGGCGTCCTCGCGGCGTGCGGCGATGGCGCCGGGATTGGCGCGCTCCAGCAGCGTCGCCGTGATCGTTCCCTCGATCATGTCGCCCGACACCACGACGAACTCGACGCCGTGCTCGGTGAGTGCGGGGATGCGCTCGCGCAGGGCGTCCTCGCCCGCGCGCTTGGACAGCGCGACAGGCTCGTACTCCGGCATCGTGGGCGTGGTGCGGATGAAGTGCGCCTGGTGGCTCGTCACGAACACCACACGAGACCCCTCGCCCAGAAGCGGCAGGGCCGTCTCGAGCACGTTCACCTGCGCATCGCGGTTGAGCAGCAGAGCGTAGTCCTCGGCCATGCCCGACTCCATGCCGCCCGAGGCGTTCAGCACGAGCACGTCGAGCGCCCCGAAGGTATTGCGCACCTCGTCGAACATGGTCTGCACCGAGGCCGGATCGGTCAGGTCGGCACCGACGACCAGCACGTCGACGCCGAGCGCGCGCAGTTCGGTCGCGAGCTTCTCTGCCCGTGGAGCCTTGTTGCGGTAGTTGATGACGATGTTGGCGCCGGCTTCGGCCAGATAGCGCGCCGTGTCGGCGCCGATGCCACGGGAGGAGCCCGTCACCAACGCGGTCTTGCCGCTCAGAGAACCTGCGGGAAGTGGGGTGTTTGTCGCGGTGGTTGACTCAGTCACGAAACGACCCTACCTGCTAGGTTCGAGTGAAGAGGAGGCGCACCGTGGAGCTCATCCAGACCGTTGAACAGTGGGCGTGGATCGGCTGGCTCGTCCTGATCCTCGTCTTCCTCGTGATCGAGATACTCACGCTCGATTTCACGTTCCTGATGCTCAGCATCGGCGGACTCGCGGGTCTCGGCGCCGACCTTCTGGGTGCGCCGATCTGGCTTCAGGTGATCATCGCGGGCGTTGTCGCCGCGATCCTCGTGCTGTTCCTGCGCCCGCCGCTGCTGAGGAGGCTCCGGCGCGGCGAAGACCCCACCCTGTCCAACGTCGCCGCACTCGTCGATCTGACCGGCACCGTCGTCTCGACGGTCGGAGCGCACGGCGGCCAGGTGAAGCTCGTCAACGGCGACATCTGGACCGCTCGCGTCGAGATCGGCGAGCTCGAACCCGGCACCCGCGTGCGCGTGAGCCGCATCGACGGCGCGACGGCGATCGTACGATCCGCCGAGCCCACAGACCCGCCAGCAATCGCCGCAGAGGATCCCCGCGCATGAACGATCTCGACGCCGTCATTCCCACCGCGATCGGGTGGATCCTCGCGATCGCGGTCTTCATCTTCGTACTCGTCGTCATCGCGCGATCGATCCGGATCATCCCGCAGGCCAGTGCCGGAATCGTCGAGCGTCTCGGTCGGTACCACAAGACCCTCAGCCCCGGCCTGAACCTGCTGGTGCCGTTCATCGACCGCCTCCGTCCCCTCCTCGACATGCGCGAGCAGGTGGTGTCCTTCCCGCCGCAGCCCGTGATCACCGAAGACAACCTCGTGGTCTCCATCGACACGGTCATCTACTTCCAGGTGACGGACGCCAGAGCGGCCACCTACGAGATCGCCAACTACCTCGGCGCCGTCGAGCAGCTCACCACCACGACCCTCCGCAACGTCGTCGGCGGGCTGAACCTCGAAGAGGCACTCACCAGCCGCGACAGCATCAACGGCCAGCTGCGTCTCGTGCTCGACGAGGCGACGGGCAAATGGGGTATCCGCGTGGGACGCGTCGAGCTCAAGGCGATCGACCCGCCGCACAGCATCCAGGATTCCATGGAGAAGCAGATGCGCGCCGAACGCGACCGCCGCGCGCTCATCCTCACAGCCGAGGGCACCAAGCAGTCGGCCATCCTCACCGCCGAGGGCCAGCGGCAGGCCGAGATCCTCAAAGCCGAAGGCGACAAGCAGGCCGCCGTCCTGCGCGCGCAGGGCGAGGCCGAGGCGATCCAGGTCGTCTTCGACGCGATCCACGCCGGCGACCCCGACGACAAGCTTCTCGCGTACCAGTATCTGCAGACGCTTCCGAAGATCGCCGACAGCGCGTCGAGCAAGCTGTGGATCATCCCGAGCGAATTCACCGAGGCCCTGAAGGGTCTGAGCGGCTCGTTCGGCGGTGCGGTCGCGGATTCCTCGGCCAGGTCGCGCGCGAACGAGCAGCGCGGCACCTCCCCCGCTCCGTGACGCACCCCTGGTTCGAGGGAACCGCAACACCCCGCGTCCTCGCGCATCGCGGTCTCGTCGCGCCCGACGACGCCCGCGTGGGCGTGGTGGAGAACTCCTTCGCCGCCGTCGCCGCCGCCCATTCCGCGGGCGCGCCATACGTCGAATCCGACTGCCATCTCACCGCGGACGGCATCGTCGTGCTCTTCCACGACGACGACCTGTCGCGCGTCACGGGCGATCCGCGCACCGTCGCCGGCGTCACCGTCCTCGAACTCGAGCGACTGATGGCCGAGCGAGGGGGCCTCATCACCCTCGCGCAGGCCCTCGACGCCTTTCCCACTATGAAGTTCAACCTCGACGTGAAAGCTGCGGATGCCGCGACGGCCGTCGGGACGACCGTCGCGCCCTACGGGGACCGAGTGCTCGTCACGAGCTTCTCCGACGCGCGCCGCCGCGAGGCCCTGGCCGCCGCGCAGACCGCGGCGCGCGGCGTCCGTCCTGCGACATCCGCTGGAAGCAGCACGATCGCGCGCGTCCTCGCTGCTGTCGCGACGCGTTCCGATCGACTCCTCGCGCGCGCTCTCACAGGCATCGACGCCCTGCAGGTGCCGGAACGGCGAGGCCGCGTGCGGATCGTCACGCCGCGCCTGATCGCCGCCGCGCACCGCCATGACGTCGAGGTCCACGTCTGGACGGTGAACGATCCGGACGACATGCGCCGCCTCGTCCGTCTCGGCGTCGACGGCATCGTCACCGACCGCGCCGACATCGCACTCGGGAACCTCTCGTGACGGGCGCCAGCGTGCCCTACTCCCCCGCTGTGGATCCACTGTGAATGGAGGGTGAACGGGGCCCCTTCGGATGATCCGCACAGGTCCCTTCGTTATACCTATACAGCGACGAGAGGACCACAAAATGGCAGACCGCAGCCTGCGCGGCATCCGACTCGGCGCCCAGAGCCTACAGAGCGAAGAGGGCGTCGTTTTCCATGAGCGTGCACAGCACATCTACACGTGTGCAACGTGTGGACGTGACACCACACTGACATTCGCGGCAGACGCCGACGTGCCTCCGGCATGGGAGTGCCGCACCTGCGGCGCAGAAGCCCTGCTCCGCGTCGGCGACGGCACCGCTACCGTCGACCACTCCGGCGACAAGATCCCGCGCAGTCACTGGGACATGCTGCTGGAGCGCCGCACGATCCCCGAGCTCGAAGAGCTCCTCGAGGAGCGCCTCGCCTTCGTGCGTGCCCGCCGCGGCGCCACCCAGGACGCCGTCGACAAGATCAGCGCCTGATCCCAGACGCACCGCGCAACGCCGACCCTACGGGGTCGGCGTTTTCGCGTGCCCGCGCGAGCGCAATCGTCCGAGGACGCCGAGAGCGACGAGCGCGAGCACCCCACCCCACACCAGGACCAGTTGAATCGCGGCGCCCAGGATCACAGCGGGTGTGAGACCGGTGCGCAGCGGCACGTCCTCGAGCATGTGCCCGGCCGTGTCGGCGTCGATCGCCGCGATCTCGGAACCGTCCGGGGCGATCACCTGGCTCGTCCCGACGGTCGAGATGTTGACGACCGAGCGACCCGTCTCGACAGCGCGCATGCGGGCGAACGCGAGCTGCTGCAGGTTCTCATCCGTCCCGCGGAAGTCCGCGTTGTTGGTCTGGAACATGAAGATCTCGGCCCCGTCCGATGCGCCGTCCCAGATGACGTCGTCGTAGATCACATCGAAGCAGATCGCGAGCCCGACGCCGACGCCGTCGACCTCGAAGAACGGCCGCACGGTGCCGGGTTCGAACTCTCGCTGGATGAGATCGATCAGATCCGGAGCGAAGAGGCGGTACAGCCCGCGATCGGGCACATACTCGCCGAACGGCACCGGATGCCGCTTGTCGTACACATCGACCGGATTCTCGGCATTCTGCTCCCACAGCAGCGACGAGTTGAAGTACTCGTCTCCGCGCTGGGTGATCGCCGCGATCACGAGGGGGGCGTCGATGCGCTCGGCCAGCGCATCGAGGGTTCGCGCGGTGCTCTCGTCGGTGGTCGGATCGGAGTCGACGCCGCCTTCCGGCCACAACAGCACGTCGAGGTCCTCGCCGAACAGCGGAGCGGTCGCGGCCAGTTGGGCGTTCAGCACGTCGTTGCGGCCACGCTCGTCGAAGTAGCCGGCGGGACCATTGCCCTGCACCGCGCCGACGCGCATGGTGCCGGCATCCGTCGTCGGAAACTGCGGGAGCGCGAAGATCAGCAGTCCCACCACGAGCACAGGGATGGCGGAGCGCGGGTCGCGGTGGCGGCGGAGCCGCACCCATTCCACGACGCCCGCGCAGACCATGACGATGAGGAACGACAAGCCGGCGACTCCGACCCACGATGCGACGCTCGCGAGCGGGCTGTCTGCCTGGGTGATGCCGACCCTCCCCCACGGGAAGCCCCCGTACGGCCACGTGCCGAGCACCTGCTCGCGGAGGACCCAGAGCGCCGCGACGAGCGCCGGAAGGGCGACCAGCCGCGCCCAGGCACCTGCGCGCACGCGCGGGAGCCAGCGATACGCCAGCGCGATGGGGATCGCGCCCGCCGCGGTGATCAGCGCCTCGAGGGTGGACAGTGCCAGCCAGGGAATCGGACCGAGATAGCGAGCCGTGAACGACACGTTCACGAGGAAGAACGCGAGGCCGAAGACCAGGCCCACCAGCGCCGCTCCCCAGACGCGTCGGCCGATCAGGCTCAGCAGGGTCAACGGGATGGCGACGAACACCATCGGCCACCATGCGACCGCGGGAAAGGCGAGCGTGAGGGCGAGGCCACCGGCAGCCGCAGCGATGACGGCGGCCCACAGCGGCAGCACCGGGCGGGGAAGGTCCGGGCGGGCGGTGGGCACGGAATCCACCCTAAGCGAGCGCCCGGCGCCCACTGACGCTGTGTCGCGATCCGGCGATGCTGCGGCCGCACGAGAACAAGGCCGTCAGCCCGCCTGACGGCCTCAGTTCTCGACTCTGGCCAGGAGGCGTTCAGACCGTCGAGTAGGCGACGATGCCGCGGCGGACGGCGTCCAGCGCCTTGCGGGCGGTGGACGCGATCGGCTGATCCGCGACGAGCGAGAGCTGGTCGAGCAGATCGATGGTCTGCTTCGCCCAGCGCACGAAGTCGCCCGCGGCCATATCGGCCTCGACGAGCACGCGGTCGAGCATCGCCCCTCGCGCCCACGAGTGCATCGCCGGTGCCAGGCCCGAGGAGATCGGCTCGGAACCCGGGAGCCTGTGCTCGCGCTCCAGATCGTCCAGGGCCTGCCATAGCTCGATCGTGGCTGCGAAGGCGGGCCGGAACGCGCCCCGCGGAAGACCGCGCTCACCGGGGCCCGCATCGTCGCGGCGCGGCTCGTACACGAGCGAGCAGGCGAGGGCCGCGAGCGACGCGGCATCCAAGTCCTTCCAGATTCCGCGCCGAAGCGATTCCGCCACGAGGAGGTCGCGTTCGCCGTAGATGCGCCGCATCGTGCGACCGGCGGGCGTGAGCGCCGTCGTGCCGTCGTCGGCCGATCGGACGTAGTCGAGCTCTGCGAGCACATCGACGACGCGGTCGAAGATGCGCGCCACCGTGCCCGTGCGCGTATCGATCTGCTGACGCATCTTGTCGATCGTGCGCTTGAGCTTGTAGTAGCGCTCGGCCCATCGCGCGTGGTGCTCGCGGTCGGGACACTGGTTGCAGGAGTGGCGCTGCATCCGCTTGCGCAGGCCCGCGATCTGCCGCTGCCGCTCGTCCCTGGTGCGATGGGACGCACTCACATCTCTGCGGTTGATCTTCTCGAGGTCGCTCAGCTCTCGCCGGATCGCGGCGTACTCGGCGAAATCGCCCTTGTCGCACGTCATCGCGGTGGCGTAGCCCGCGAGCGACTCCTCCTGCTCTCGCACCTGGCGCGCGAGCCCCACGACCGCGCGATCGGCCTGGAACTGCGCGAACGAGGACTCGAGGATCTCGCGCGCCTTCGCGCGCCCGAACTGATCGATGAGGTTCACGGCCATGTTGTACGTCGGGCGGAAGCTCGAATTGAGCGGGTAGGTGCGGCGCGAGGCCAGCGCGGCGACCGCCTGCGGGTCGAGCCCCTCCGTCCATTGGACGACGGCATGCCCCTCGACATCGATGCCTCGGCGCCCTGCGCGCCCGGTCAGCTGGGTGTACTCCCCCGACGTGATGGCGACGCGCGCTTCGCCGTTGAACTTCTCGAGCTTCTCGAGCACGACCGTGCGCGCGGGCATGTTGATGCCGAGCGCGAGCGTCTCGGTGGCGAAGACGACTTTGACCAGCTTGCGGCGGAACAGCTCCTCGACGACCTCTTTGAAGGCCGGCAGCAGGCCGGCGTGATGCGACGCGACGCCGCGCTCGAGATTGTCGAGCCACTCCCAATAGCCGAGCACCGCGAGGTCCTCGTCGTGGAGGGTGCGGGTGCGCTCCTCCACGATCTCTCGGATCTCGAGTCGCTCCTCGTGCGAGGTGAGCCGCACGCCGGCGCGGCGCACCTGCTGCACCGCGGCGTCGCATCCGACACGACTGAAGATGAAGAAGATGGCGGGCAGAAGATTCGCGCGCGACAGCAGCTCGACGACATCCGGCCTGTCCAGCCGCTCGATACGCTGCACATTCGCCGAGCGCACCGGCCTCCTGCCGCCCTTGTGCGGACGGTGACGGGAGGCCTCGTACCCGGCGTTGCGGGCGCTGCTCGATGCCTGCGCGCGCCGGTTGTTCTCGTAGTTCGATCCCTTGACCGAGCGGATGCGCATCAGCTCCTGGTTGACCTGTGCCGTCGCAACACCGGCGCGGTCGTCGAACAGCGGGAGCAGGTCGCCGCGCACGAGCACGTGCTGCTCGAGCGGAACCGGACGAGTCTCGGAGACGATCACCTCGGTGTCGCCGCGCACGGTGTCGAGCCAGTCTCCGAACTCCTCGGCGTTGGAGACGGTCGCCGACAGCGACACCAGCCGGACGCTGGGCGCGAGGTGGATGATGACCTCCTCCCACACTGCGCCGCGGAACCGGTCGGCCAGGTAGTGCACCTCGTCCATGACCACGTACCGCAGGCCCCGCAGCGCGGGCGAGTTCGCGTAGAGCATGTTGCGCAGCACTTCGGTGGTCATCACCACGACCCGCGCGTTGCCGTTGATGTTGGTGTCGCCGGTCAGCAGCCCGACCTGGTCAGCCCCGTAGACCTCCTGCAGCTCGCGGAACTTCTGGTTCGACAGCGCCTTCATCGGCGTCGTGTAGAAGGCCTTGTCACCGTGTCCGTTCACCGACGGCTCGCGCATCGCGAGGTGGATGGCGAACTCGCCCACGATGGTCTTGCCGGCCCCCGTGGGAGCGGCCACCAGCACGCTCCGACCAGACTCGAGCGCGCGGCATCCGGCCAGCTGGAACGGATCCAGTGTGAACCGCTGGGCTGCCGCGAACGACGCCGTGATCGGATGGCTCCGGTCGAGCTCGACGGACTCTCGCGCTCGCGCGTACCGTTCGGCCGGACCGGGTTCGATCATGCGCTCGCCTCGGGCGGGAGGATCTGGGCGGCCCGTTTCGCCTTGCGCCGGTCGAACAGCATCGACAGGCCCGCAGCGGCGAAGAAGAGGACCACCAGGATGCCGGCGAGCATGAGCATGCTGACGACGTCGGCCGCCGGGGTGGCCAGGGCTGCGAACGCCGTGGCGATGATGATCGCGACGCGCCAGCCTTTGAGGATCGCCCGGCCCGACATGATCCCCGCCATGTTGAGTGCCACCAGGAACACCGGGAGTACGAACGAGATGCCGATGACGATCATCAGCTTGAAGACGAAGTCGTAGTAGTCCGGCGCGTTGTAGAAGTTGACGCCGCCTTCGGGCGTGAACCCCCACATCAGCTCGATGACGTGGGGGACGACGAGGACGCCGACGTAGCAGCCGGCGAAGAACAGCGGCACGGCGGCCGCGACGAAGCCCACCGTGTAGCGGATCTCTTTGCGTGTGAGGCCGGGCATGATGAACGCCCAGATCTGCCACAGCCAGACCGGAGCCGACAGGAACAGACCGATCGTGAAGGCGATGCGCATGCGCATGTCGAACGCGGAGGTCACCGCGGTGAAGTTCAGTGCCGCGAAATTGTCGCCGCGCTCCTCGGTGATCTGTCGAATGGGACCCGTGATCCAGTGGATGATCGGGTCGGTGATGAGGAATGCGACGACCATGCCGACGACCAGCGCGATCGCCGCGAACATCAGCCGCCTGCGCAGCTCCACGAGGTGCTGCCCGAGCGACATGCGCTTGTCGCGTTTCGGCGCCTCCGGCCCATCGACGGGCGGGGAACCGGCTTCTGCCACCATCCGCTAGGGCTTGGCTTCAGGAGTGCCGTCGTTGGGGCGGGGGGCAGCGGCGGCCGTCGAGTCGGCCGAGGTGGAGGTCGCCGGGTCGGCGGCACCGTCCTCCTCCTTCATGGCCTTCATCTCACCCTTGAACACACGAGCGGACTGGCCCATGCTCTTGGCGAGCGCCGGGAGCTTGGCCGCGCCGAACAGCAGCAGGATGACGACGAGCAGGATCAGCAGATGCCAGCCGTTCAGATTGCCCAACATGATGAACTCCGTCGTGTCGTACTTCTCGGTGCGGTGGGTCGACTTTCAGTCTAACTGCGAGAGTGCCAAGCGGAGAGCCTGAGCTCACCGATACTGCGCGAGTCCGGCTTCGGCCCACTCGGCCGCTGCTCGCCGGGCCGCCGCAGGCTCGAGGATCTCGACTGCTCCGCCCCGGCGAGCCGCGAGGCGGCGAAGGCTGAGTTCATCGGCCACTCGCATCGTCGCGACGGTCACCCCGTCGACCGTCTCGAGCGTAGCGCGGTCGATGTAGTCGCCCAGGAGAGGCGCCACCGCCTCGGCAAACCGCACGCGTGCGACGATGTCGCCGTCACCGGGCTCGAAGAACCCCGGCGCCGTCTCGCCTGCGTGAGAACTCGGGATTCCGGTGAGTTCGAGATCACTCACCCTGTCGAGGTGGAAGGTGCGCATCGCCTCGCGCAGGTGACACCAGCCCTGCAGGTACCACTGGCCGCTCGCGATATGCACCTTCACCGGGTCGACGGTGCGCGTCGTGGGCGCGGCATCCGGTGCCTTGTAGGTGAACGAGACCGCCACGCCTCGCCGCAGCGCGTCGGCCACGAGATCGCGCACGGCGTCGACCGGCTCGGTCGCCAGGATGACTTCGGCCGGAGTCGCCGACGCGCCCCGCGAGAGCTTGGCCAGCAGACCGGTGTAGAGCTCGGTGTCGCCGACGCCCGGGATGGCGCGAGCCAGCTGCAGCCCGGCGAGCAGCGCGGCGGCCTCGCGAGCGGTGAGCTTCGGAGCGCGCTCCAGCCCGACGGTGTTGGTGATCACGATGAGATCGCGCTCGTCGAGCAGGTCCCAGTCGATGTCGAACAGGTCGTTCGCCATCTGCCAGTACCCGCCGTCTCCGGGCAGGCCGATCACGGTGAGCTTCTCGACCATCGATCGCATCTGGGCGGGCGACACGTCGAAATCGTCGGCCGCCTCGGCGATCGACACCTCGCCCTTGCCGATCAGATACGGCACGAGCTGGAGCATGAGCGCCGCACGGTCTGTCGCCACCAGGGGTCTGCGGGCGGTCATGATGCGCCTCCGTGCAGTTCGCGCGTCGTCGCGAGACGGTCTATGACGTGGTCTCGCAGCACGGCCGGTTCGACGACGCGCACCTCCGGCCCGTACGAGGCGAGCTCGTCGGCGAAGATGTGGACGTCGACGTACGGCACACGGATCCCCTGCTCTGCAGGTCGGGCACGCCGGGCGAGGCGAAGCGCCGCCTCGGTGCCGGGATTCACCTCGAGCAGCGCGCTGTTGCGGGCGGCGACCTCTTCGAGCCCCGCGAGCGCGCGGTCGCCGGCACCGTCGCGCAAAGCCGCGTCGAAGCTCGTGCGCGTCACCACGACCTGTCCCACGATCCGCGACAGCAGGAAGGTGCGGTCGCCGTGGGCGTCGAGGTCGATCCCGAACACATGCCAGCGCGCCTCGTACTCCACCAGCGCCAGCGGCTGCACCCGGCGCACGCGCGGCGCCTCTTCGCCGGGCTTCAGATACGGGAACGTCACGACCCGGCTCTGCTCGATGGCCTGCTGCAGCACGGGGAAGGCGGGATCGCGCAGACTGAGCCGCGGCGAGAAGCCGATGATGGGCTCGTCGACGATGTCGCCGAGCGCCCTGATCTTGCGCAGTCCGCTGCGCGCGTCGTCCGACATGGAGCTCTCGCTCCACACCCCGCCGGCGAGATTGAGCAACGCCAGCTCCGCCGGCGAGAAGTCGATGTCTTCCGGCAGTTCGTATTCGGCGCTCGGCACCCGGTAGCGGGCCTCACGCAGGTCGTCGGGATCGGCCCAGTCCCCGATTGTCTCGATCGGCACGCCGAGGCCGCGCAGGCTCTCCTTGTCGCGCTCGAACATCTTCTCGAGCGCATCCTTGGACGCACCGGCATCGCTCTGCTCACGGTACCCGGCGACCGAGGTCAGGATCGTGTCCTTCGTCAGCCCCTGATCGGTCGCGATGAGCGCGACGACGAGGTTGACGAGCCGCTCCTCCGGAGGGATCTTCGCAGCGAGATTGGCAGGCACCCGCCCATCTTAGGTCGCCGCCGATACCACGCGGAGCGAGCGGGGCGCGGCCATCGCGGCGCCGATTCGAACGCTACTGGACGGGGGCGTCGAGACCCAGGATGTCGACCACGAACACCAGCGTCGAGTTCGCCGGGATCGTGCCCTGCGTCTGATCGCCGTATCCGAGCTCGGGCGGGATCACGACCAGCACCTGGGAGCCGACCGTCTGTCCCTCGAGCGCCTGCGCGAATCCGGGCACGAGCGCATCGAGCGTGAGCGATGCGGGCTGCGCGTCCCACGTGCTGTCGAACGCCTCGTCTTGGCCCCACACGACACCCGTGTAGTGCACGCGAACAGGGACCTCGCCGGTCACCTCGGCGCCGGAGCCCTTCTTGAGGGTCTGGATCGAGAGCTCCTCGGGTGCCGCACCTTCGGGGATGATGAGCCCGGGGCGCCCGTCCGGGGCGCGCACCACCATGGGCATGCCGCGGTCGCTGTTGAACTGGTCCTGGCCGTCCGCGGCGGGCAGGTACACCTTGCGCAGGTCGATGACGGCGACGGCGGAGTCGTCCTCGGCGAGACCCAGGCTCGCGGCGGACTCCGCGGCGATGTCGCCGGGGGCGAGGGCCACGGCGATGCGCGACCCCTCGGTCGCGCAATCGAGAGCGTCTTCGAAGGCCGGGAAGTTCTGCGTCCACTGCGACACCGGGTAGACCCGGGTCAGGTCCCCGTCGTACGGCGTCGCCACGAGCGGCTCGCCGGTGACCCCGCTCACCAGCGCGACATCGATGACGACGAGCTGGTCGGTCGAGGTGATCGCCGTGCCCTCACCGGTCACGATGTCTTCGAAGGCGAGTTCGGGGGCCTTGAACGGCGTGTACACCTCGACCTCGGGCTCGGCGTCCGTCTCACCGGTCACATCGATGAGATCCATCGTCTCGGGATCCGAGACCGTGGGACGCGAGCAGTCGGAGGCGGCACCGGACAGCGAGCAGCCGGTGAGGCCGACCGTCACGAGGCCCAGGACGACGAGAGCAGCGGGGATCTTGCGCACCGGAACAGTCTAGATGCGTCGGGAAGGGCGAACGTGTCGGGGCCGCATCACTCCGATTCCTCGTCGCCGGCCCCTGCAGCCTGGCGCGCGCCCTCGGCTGCGCGCTCGGCTTCGCGCACGCGCTTGCGGAGATTCTTGTCGGTGATCTGCCGGTCACCGACCGCTCCGGGCGTCCAGAGCTCGACATCCTCGTCGCCATAGCTCGACTTGGATGCGCGGCGCTTGACCTCAGGGAGGATCGCTCCGGGTGCGAGGCGGCGCGCCCAGATCAGGAAGCCGGTGTGCGCGATCATCCTGTGGTCAGGCCGCACGGCGAGACCCTCGACGTGCCACCCGCGGACCATCGTCTCGTTGGCGTCCGGCTCGGTGAACAGGCCGGTGCTGCGGATGTACTCCGCCACCCGGCTGAGCTGCGTCGCGGTCGCGACGTAGCAGACCACCACGCCGCCGGGGGTGAGCGCCTCGGCCACGACGTCGATGCACTCCCACGGCGCGAGCATGTCGAGCACCACACGATCGACGGATGCCGCGGCCAACGTGGCGGGCAGCGCCTCGGCGAGATCCCCCACGACGACGTCCCAGTTCGGCGGAATGTCACCCAGGAACGTCTCGACGTTGGCACGGGCGACAGAGGCGAAGTCCTCGCGGCGCTCGAACGACACCAGGCGGCCCTCCGCGCCGATCGCGCGGAGCAGCCAGAGCGACAGCGCGCCCGAACCGACGCCCGCCTCCACGACCGTCGCTCCGGGGAACACGTCGGCCTCGGCGAGGATCTGCGCCGCGTCCTTCGGGTAGACGATGGCCGCGCCGCGCGGCATCGACATCACGAAGTCGCGCAGCAGCGGCCGAAGCGCGAGGTACTCGTGCCCGCCGCTGTTCGCGACGACCGAGCCGTCGGGCTGCCCGACGAGGTCGGCGTGGCGGAGCACGCCGTGATGGGTGTGCAGCTCGCCCCCCTCGCGCAGGGTGATGGTGTGCAGGCGGGCCTTCGGGCCGGTCAGCTGTACGCGGTCGCCGAGGCGGAAGGGGCCGCTCAGTCGTTCGGTCATCGGGTGCTCTCCTGTGCGGCGCGGTGGGCGGAATGGAAGGATGCGACGTCCTGGGCGGAGCGACCCTCGAGTGTCGGCCACACGGCGTGTGCGCCGGCGCCGGCGACCGAGACCATGAGCGGCACGCCGATGGCGGAAGTGCCCGCAGCGACCGCGGAGCGCAGGCCGTTGGGCGAATCCTCGATCGCGACCGTCTCTTCGGGCGACACGCCGAGCGCTTCGCAGGCCTGCAGGTACGGGTCGGGGAACGGCTTCGGACGCGTGGCGTCATCGCCCGCGATCACCACGTCGAACGCCGGGAAGTCGATGAGATCGACCACGGTCTGAGCCATCCGCCGCATCGACATCGTGACGAGGGCCGTCTTGATGCCCGCCCCGCGAAGATCGGCGAGCAGCTCCCGCGCCCCGGGCCGGAACGGCACGCCGGTCGTGGCGAGCGCCCGCATCACCTCGTCGGTGAGGTGGTCGATGATCGCATCCACGCTCATGCGCACTCCCGCGGCCTGGAAGATGCGAGCCGAGTCCTCGAGCCCGAGCCCCACGAGGGCGAGTGCCTGCTCGTGCGACCAGGTGCCGCCGAACCGCTCCACGAGAGGGGTCTCGGCCGCCATCCAGTACGGCTCCGTGTCGACGAGGGTTCCGTCCATGTCCCAGAGGACGGCCGCGAGGCGAGGGGGGTTCACCGTGCAATCCTACCGAGGCGTCTCCGGCCCATCCGCGGAAGGGAGGCCTATCCTGGAAGGATCCCGTTGAAGGAGCGTGCGGGTGGAGAAGGAGGTCTCGTGGACGGACTGGGTCGCCGTGTGCTCATCGCCGGATTCGATGGGTGGAACGACGCGGGTGAAGCCGCATCGTCCGCGATCACGCACCTCCAAGAGGGCGGGTCGTACGAACCGGTGTTCTCGGTGGATCCCGAGCTCTACTTCGACTACCAGTACACGCGCCCGCAGATGGCGGCCGACAGCGAGGGGCGCCGGACTCTGAAGTGGCCCGAGGCGACACTGCTCCGCCCGAAGCGCTCGACCCGCGGCACGCAGCTGTGGCTGCTGACCGGCGTCGAGCCGGCTCGCGCGTGGCAGGCCTTCGCCTCCGAGTTCATCGATATCGCGCTGCGCGAGGACATCACCGGTTTCATCGCGATCGGCTCGATGATGTCGGATGTCCCCCACACCCGCCCCATCTCGGTCTTCGCCGGCAGCGACAACGAAGCTCTCCGAGGATCGCTCGACCTCGAGCGCAGCACGTACGAGGGACCCGTCGGCATCCTGAGCGTGCTCGGCAACCTGGCGGATGCGTCGGGCATCCCGGCCGCGAGCCTCTGGGCGAGCGTGCCCCACTACGTCGCGGGCCACACCCCGTCGCCCAAGGCGACGCTGGCACTGCTCGACAAGCTCGAGGATCTGACCGGCGCACCGGTGCCCCGGGGCGAGCTGGCCACCGAATCGGCCGCCTGGGAGGCGTCGATCGACGCCGCCGCGGCCGACGACGAAGAGATGACCGAGTACATCCACCAGCTCGAGCGCACCCGCGACACGTGGGACTCTCCGGAGGCTTCCGGTGACGCCATCGCCCAGGAGTTCGAGCGATACCTTCGCCGCGGCGGAGGCGAGGGACCCACGAAGCCCGGCCGAGACGAACCCCGCTCCGGTCGCTGACCGCATCGAATCACCGAGCACGTCCGCTCGCTGGGCTCGTCGAACCTTCTTGACGAGCCCAGCGAATGCGCCGGCCTACGCCTGGATGATCCCGGCGCTGAGGAGGACGAGCAGCAGCGACCCGACCGCGACGCGGTAGACCACGAACGGCAGGAAGCTGTGCTTCGAGATCCAGTTCATGAAGAACGCGATCACGCCCAGCGCCACGACGAATGCCACGACGGTCGCCACGGCGGTCTCGCCGAGGGTGAAGACACCCGGTTCGTCCAAGCTCTTGAAAAGCTGGTAGAAGCCGCTTCCGAAGACCGCCGGGATCGCGAGGAGGAACGCATAACGGGCGGCCGCGGCGCGCTCGTAGCCCATGAACAGACCGGCCGTGATGGTGCCGCCTGAGCGGGAGACGCCCGGGATGAGCGCGAGCGACTGCGCGAAGCCGTAGATCACGCCATGCCCGATCGTGATGTCCTGGAGCTTGCGCTTCTTCGCTCCGACGTGGTCGGCGATGCCGAGCAGCACGCCGAAGAAGATCAGCATGCCCGCGATGAGCCAGAGCGAGCGGAACGTGGTCTCGATCTGGTCCTGGAACAGCAGCCCGAGCACGACGATCGGGATGCTGCCGACGATGATGAGCCATCCCATCTTCGCGTCGGGATCGTTGCGCGGAATCCGGCCGATAAGGGCTTGGAACCAATGGCTGATGATCCTCACGATGTCGCGCCAGAAGAACAGCACGACGGCAGCCTCGGTGCCGATCTGCGTGATCGCCGTGAACGCGGCGCCGGGGTCCTGCGCCGAGGGCAGGAACTCCCCCAGGATGCGCAGGTGCGCACTGGAGGACACGGGGAGGAATTCGGTCAGTCCCTGGACGAAGCCGAGGATGATCGCTTCGAGAAGCATGGGCGCCTTTCGCTGCAGGATGCCGGGATCGGCATCCGCGGGTCTTCAGTAGGTGCGGAGCAGGTCGGTGAGAACGGTCTGGCCGAAGACGAGCGCGTCGATCGGCACGCGCTCGTCCACGCCGTGGAACATGCCGGTGAAGTCGAGGTCGGCCGGCAGGCGCAGCGGGGCGAATCCATACCCGGCGATGCCGAGAGTGGCGAGCGCCTTGTTGTCGGTGCCGCCGCCCATCAGGTACGGGATGACCGGCGCCTCGGGGTCGTGCCGGCCGAGGGCCGCGACCATGGCGTCCACGAGGTCGCCGGAGAACGGCACCTCGAGTCCGATGTCCTGGTGCACGATCTCGACGTCCACATCGTCGCCGACGATGCGGCGGATCTCGGCGAGAGCTGCCTCTTCGGTTCCGGGCAGCACCCGCACGTCGATCAATGCCTCGGCGAGGTCGGGGATCACGTTGTGCTTGTAGCCGGCGGTCAGCCCGGTGGGGTTGGTCGTGGTCCGCAGCGTCGAACGGAGGAAGCCGGATGCCGCACCCGTCGCCGCGGCGACGGCATCGGGGTCGCCGGGATCCTGCCCGGTGAGTTCGGCCAGTCGGTCGGCCATCTCGCGCGTGGTGTCGGTGAGCGTCACCGGCCAGGCGGTGCGCCCGAGCGCCGCGACAGCGGTTGCCAGCTTCGTGACGGCGTTGTCGGAATGGAAGCTCGAGCCGTGGGCCGCCCGGCCGCGTGCCACGAGCCGGATCCACACCAGCGCCTTCTCGCCGACCTGCAGCAGGTAGGCGCGGCGGTCGCCGATCGAGATCGAGTAGCCGCCCACCTCGCTGATCGCCTCCGTCGCGCCGTCGAACCACTCGGGCCGGTCCTGCACCACCAGCGCGGATCCTTCGACGCCGCCGTTCTCCTCGTCGGCGAAGAACGCGAGGATCAGGTCGCGCTCGGGCTGATCCCCCTCTCGGAGGATCTCGGCCACCGAGGTGAGGATCATGGCGTCCATGTCCTTCATATCGACGGCACCGCGGCCCCACAGCATCCCGTCCCGCACGACGCCCTCGAAGGGGTCCACGCTCCAGTCCGCGGCGATCGCCGGCACGACGTCGAGGTGCCCGTGCAGCACGAGAGCGGGCTTGTGGGGATTGCGACCCGCGACACGGGCCATCACGTTGGTGCGGCGCGGAATCGGCTCGTAGAACGCGGGCTCCAGCCCGAGGCGGTCGAGGTAGGCGCCGACATACTCGGCGGCCTCTCGCTCCCCCGTCGCCCGTCCGCCGCCGTGATTCGTGGTGTCGAACCGGATCAGGTCGCGCGCGACGGCGGCGACTTCGGGCAGCTCGGAGACGGGTGCGGGCATGGCGTCCAACCTATCGTTTCGAGATTTCGCTCCGGCGACGAACGGGGTACGAAGACGGCCGGAACGAAACAGTCCGCAAATGAGGAAGGCCCCCTTTCGGGGGCCTTCTCATTCTGTGCGCGAGGGGGGACTTGAACCCCCACGCCCGTTAAAGGGCACTAGCACCTCAAGCTAGCGCGTCTACCTATTCCGCCACCCGCGCAGGTGGATTTCGGTTTTGCAACCGAGGAATGACATTACCATGTCGCTGAGCGTTCAACGAATCGAACGGCACCCGGGCGCGTCACCCCATCGACACCCCGAACAGGAGCCCGAGGACGTACGTCACGGCAGCCGCGCCGAATCCGATCGCCAGCTGGCGGAGTGCTCGACGCAGGGGCGGAGCGCCCGAGAGAAGCCCGACTGCGGCGCCCGTCGACATCAGCGCGATCCCGACGAGCAGCAGCGCCACAGCCACGGCGGTGACGCCCGAGAGGCCGAACATCCACGGCAGCACGGGGATGACAGCACCCGAGGCGAAGAACAGGAAGCTCGACAGCGCCGCTCCCCACGCACTGCCGATGACGTCGGAGTGGTCGACGACCTCGATCGGGCCGGTTTCGGCGCGCCCCTGGCCCAGGGCGCGCGCGGACTCGACGGCGCGCCGTGCGCGAGCGGATGCCTCGGCCTCCGGCATCCCTCGCGTGCGATAGACGAGAGCGAGCTCGTTGGCGTCGATGTCGAGGTGCGGGATCGCCCCGTCGGCGAAGTCACTCGGCTCGGTGGCGGCGAGCAGTTCGCGCTGCGATCGCACCGAGACGAACTCGCCGGCTCCCATCGACAGCGCGCCGGCGAGCAGCCCCGCGATCCCGCTGAACAGCACGAACTGACTCGAAACGCCCGTGGCACCGATGCCCATAACGAGGGCGAGATTCGACACCAGCCCGTCGTTCGCGCCGAAGACGGCGGCGCGGAAGGTGCCCGAGAGGCGTCGCCGCCCGCGCGCGGCGAGTCCGCGCACCACCTCGTGGTGGATCTTCTCGTCGGCCGCCATCATCGGCGTCGCGAAAGGCTCATCGTCGTAGGGCGAGCGCGCTTCGGCGTTCTGAGCCAGGGCGAGGACGAATATCGACCCGAACCGGCGGGCCATCCACCCCAGCAGCACGGTTCGCCCGTCGGCCCGCGGAAGCCGCGCCGGCTCGCCGCCCAGCAGTCCGAGCCAGTGGGCCTCATGACGCCCCTCGGCCTCGGCGAGGGCGAGCAGGATCACGCGCTCCTCCCCGGAGCGACGGCCGGCGAGTTCGCGGTAGACGTGGGCTTCCGCGCGCTCGTTCACGAGGTATTGCGCCCAGCGGCGACGATCACGGTCGGTGGGTGCGGCGGTCGCGCTCACTCAGGCCTCCAGAGGGTCTCGGGCTTCGTCCACGCTAGCCAGCGGTGCGCGTGCACGTCGGTCGTCTGCCGGTATTGCCAGTATTTCGGGCCTCCGAACGTCACGCTCGGGCGATCACCTCGCGGAGTCCGCGCTCGCCCCGGCGCATCACGTGGGCGTGGGCGCGCTCGAACACCGGTCGCAGCAGCCATGACGTGGTGTTCATCCAGACGCGGTCGGTCTCGACGTTCCAGCGGAAGGTGACGACGGACGCCCCCGCCCCGTCGGCGGCGACGCTGACGCGCCCTGTCCCGCGCAGGTCGCCCCTGCTGATGGCCTCGATCGAGCGGCCGGGGTCGACGTCCGAGATCTCGAGCAGCATTCGGAGCCGGTATCCGAGAGGGCTCCGCACCGCGAGGACCATTCGCTCCCCCGCCGCCAGCCGCCGCGCCGGCATGGGCAGTGTGAGACCGGGCCACCACGTCCGCTCGGCGCCGGGATGCAGCCGCCGGATCGAGTGCTCGCTCTGCGCGCGTATCGAGATCATCCGTTCGATCTCCGTCCAGGCACGATCGACCGGCACCGTGATGTGCCATCGGGTCACGAACGAGTACGCCGCCGGCATGACCGGAGTCTAGGCCGGGATCAGGAGTGGACCCGGCCCCGCAGCACGTCGATGCGCGACTGCAGCTGGGCGACCGTCGCATGCGAGACCGCGGGGCCGCCGCAGATGCGTCGGAGCTCGGCGTGGACGAGACCGTGCGCCTCGCCGGATTGCCGCGAGTACAGGCCTACCAGGCTGTTCAGCAGCTGCCGCTGCTCTTTGAGCGTGCGATGGAGGGCCTGCGGCAGCGCCGGCTCCTCCCCCTCTGGCGCAGCGGCCTCACGGGCCTCGCGCACCTGCCGATGCCTGCCCTGTCGGGCCTGGCGCTGCATGAGGAGCTCGTGGACGTGCTCCGGCTCGAGCAGGCCGGGAAGACCGAGGAACTCCTCCTCCTCCGGGGTTCCCGGAACCGCGAGTTGTCCGAACTCCTTGCCGTCGAACAGCACCCGATCGAAGTGCGCCAGGGACCCGAGTGCCTGGTAGGTGAACTCCTCGGTCAGCGCATCGGACGCCTTGTCCTCGCGCTCGGCGGCGTCCATGAGGTCTTCTTCGGCGTTCCACTCGTCTTCGCCGTCGGTGTCACGGTCGAGCGCATGATCGCGCTGGCGTTCCATCTCGTTGGCGAGGGCGAGCAGCTGCGGCACATTCGGCAGGAAGACACTGGCCATCTCGCCACGGCGGCGGGCCCGCACGAAGCGTCCGATGGCCTGCGCGAAGAAGAGCGGAGTCGACGCGCTCGTCGCGTACACGCCGACGGCCAGCCGCGGCACGTCGACGCCCTCCGACACCATGCGGACGGCGACCATCCACCGGCTCGTGGCCTTCGAGAACTCCTCGATCCGGCTCGACGCCTCGGCCTCGTCCGACAGGACGATCGTAGGCGCCTCGCCCGAGATCTCGTGGAGGATCGCGGCGTAGGCCCGTGCCGCGGTCTGGTCCGTCGCGATCACGAGGCCGCCGGCATCCGGAACGTGCTCGCGCACCTCGGTGAGCCGTCGATCCGCCGACCGCAGCACGGCCGGGATCCAGTCCCCCTCCGGATCCAGCGCCGTGCGCCAGGCCTGCGAAGTGATGTCCTTCGTGTTGTCCTGCCCGAGTTGGGCTTCCATCTCGTCGCCGGTCTTGGTGCGCCAGCGCATATGGCCCGCATAGACCATGAAGATCACCGGGCGAACGACGCCGTCTTCGAGCGCGCGCTTGTACCCGTAGGCGTAATCGGTGCGCGAGATGCGAATGCCCTTCGCATCGGGGTGGTACTCGACGAACGGGATCGGCGCGGTGTCGCTGCGGAAAGGGGTGCCGCTGAGCAGCAGTCGCCGCGTCGCGCGTGCGTACGCCTCGCGGAGAGCCTCGCCCCAGCTGAGCGCGTCGCCCCCGTGGTGCACCTCGTCCAGGATCACGAGCGTGCGCGCATCCATCACCAGACGCTCATGAACGGATGCCTTCACCGCGACCTGCGCGTAGGTCACCGCCACGCCGTGGTACTGCCGGGCCGGCGAGACGTGCCGGTTGCTGAACGCGGGATCCAGTCGTATCGACACCCGGGCCGCGGCGTCGGCCCACTGCGTCTTCAGATGCTCGGTGGGGGCCACGACCACGATGCGATCGATGATGCGGCGGCGCAGCAGTTCGCTCGCCAGACGCAGCGCGAACGTGGTCTTTCCGGCGCCCGGCGTCGCCGCCGCGAGGAAGTCGCGAGGACCGCCGCCCGGTCCGTCCGGCCCGTCGAGATCGAAGTAGAGATCGAGGGCCTCGGCTTGCCACGCGCGAAGCCGCTGCGCGGTTCCCCAGGGAGCGCGCTGCGGGTAGGTGGGGCTGAGGTGCTCCGCCGCGAAGCTGCCGATGTGGGGCTCGGACGACGGCATGTCCAGGATGGTTTCGTCGGTCACCGAATGCACCTCCCCCGTCGACAACGAGACACCACGATAGGACATCGCGCCGACATCGCCGATTCGCCGCACAGCCCGCGCACGTCGACGGCTGCGCCCACCCGCCCGTCGTCGGCGGGTCGCGGTAACCTGTCAGCGGTCACGAACCGAGGAAGACGCATGCCTATCAGCGACGCACACGCCGCACAGAATTTTCCGAACCCCGAGACGCATCCGTGGCGCCGCTACGTCGCGATCGGCGACTCGTTCACCGAGGGTGTGGGAGATCCCGAGCCCGGCTCTGCGAACGGTCTGCGCGGCTGGGCCGACCGTGTCTCCGAGGTTCTCTCTCAGCAGGTCGACGACTTCGCCTATGCGAACCTCGCGATCCGCGGGCGGCTCATCGGACAGATCGTCGCCGAGCAGGTGGAGCCGGCCATTTCGCTCAAGCCGGATCTCGTCACCTTCTCCGCCGGCGGCAACGACGTCATTCGGCCCGGATCCGATCCCGATGCCGTCGCGCAGGTCTTCGAAGACGCCGTGGTCCGCCTCTCCGGTGGCGGGGCCACGGTCGTGGTGTTCACCGGAATCGACACCGCCTTCACGCCGGTCTTCCGAGGCATCCGCGGCAAGGTGGCCATCTACAACGAGAACATCCGCGCGATCGCCGACCGCTACGACTGCATCGTCGCCGACCAATGGTCGCTGAAAGAGGTGCAGGACCCGCGCTTCTTCGACGACGACCGGCTGCACTACAACGCGCTGGGCCATCACGAGGTCGCGCGCATGGTGCTGCGTGCGCTCAACGTGCCCAACGACCTTCAGCCGATGCAGCCCGATCCCCTCCCGATCCGCACGTGGCGCGAGGCGCGCGCGGTCGATCTGGTGTGGGCGCGCACGCATCTCGTGCCGTGGGTTCTGCGGCGCGTGCGCCACCAGTCGTCGGGCGATACGGTCACCGCGAAGAGGCCCGATCCGCTCCCTGTCACGCGGGCGGCCGAGCCCGGCGCCGACGACTCGACCTGATCAGCGCGCGCGCAGTTCCCATAGCGCGACCGCGCTCGCCGCGGCGACGTTGAGCGAGTCGACGCCGCCGCCCATCGGGATCGTGACGACCGTGTCGGCCGCGGCGAGCGCGGCGCGGCTGAGCCCGTCGCCCTCGGCGCCGAGCAGCAAGGCGATGCGCTCGGGCCGGGCGGCGCTGAACTCGTCCAGCGGCACGGCGCCGTCCGCAAGCGCGAGGGCGGCGAGATGGAAGCCCGCCTCGTGGAGGACGGGTCCGGCCTCACTCCATTTCGGCAGACGGGTCCACGGCACCTGGAAGACCGTTCCCATGCTGACGCGCACGCTCCGCCGGTAGAGCGGATCGGCGCAGCGGGGACTGACGAGCACGGCGTCGGCGCCGAGCCCGGCTGCCGCGCGGAAGATGGCACCGACGTTGGTGTGATCGACGAGGTCTTCGAGCACGACCACGAGACGCGCGTCTGCCACGACCTCGGCGACCGACGGCAGGTCGGGGCGATGCATCGATGCCAGCGCACCGCGATGCACGGCGTACCCGGTGAGGCGCTCGGCGAGGGCGGAATCGACGACGTAGATCGGAACGTCGTCGTGCGACGCCAGCAGAACCTCGATCTCGGCGAGCCACTTCTCCTGCACGAGCACCGACCGCGGGCGGTGGCCGGCGCGCACCGCACGGGAGATCACCTTCGCCGACTCCGCGATGTAGAGCCCGCCCTCGGGCTCGAGGATCCGGCGGAGCGCCACATCCGTGAGATCGCGATAATCGGCCAGACGCTCGTCGGCGGCGGCGGCGATGCGTTCGATCCTCACCGGTCCACTCTCGCAGAATCCGTAACATCCCCGAAAACCGCGCCGCCTACACTCGACCTGAAGGGGGTGCCACATGGCGACCACGATCGAGACGCAGTTCGGCGCCACGACCGCGGACGCCGTGGCCGAGGCCGTGTCGACGCTGTCCGGCCGTCGTATCGCGGTGCTCACCGGTGCCGGTGTGTCGACGGACTCCGGCATTCCGGACTATCGAGGCAAAGGCGCGCCGGTGCGCACACCCATGACCGTCGATCAGTTCCTGGCCAGCGACGCCGCACGGCGCCGGTACTGGGTGGGAAGCCACCTCGGCTGGCGGGCGTTCGCCTCGGCTGCTCCGAACGACGGGCATCGCGCCCTCGCGGACCTCGAGCAGCGCGGCATCGCCACCGGGGTCGTCACCCAGAACGTCGACGGGCTGCACGTGCGCGCGGGCAGCCGCCGGGTGGTCGAGCTGCACGGCACGATGCGTCGCGTCTTCTGCACGCATTGCGGCCAAGTGTTCGACCGCCGCGACCTCGCCGTGCGCGTCGAGGCGGACAACCCCTGGATCACCGTTCCCGAGAACGTCGAGCTCGGACCCGACGGCGACGTTCTCCCGAGCAGCGTCGATGGATTCAAGGTTCCCGACTGCAGCGTGTGCGGCGGAATGCTGAAGCCCGACGTCGTCTTCTTCGGCGAGTTCATCCCGGCCGAGAAGTTCCGAGAGGCCGAACAGCTCGTGCAGACCAGCGAGGGACTCGTGATCGCGGGATCGTCGCTCGTGGTGAACTCCGGCATCCGTCTACTCGAGCGCGCCCGGCGTCGCCGGCTGCCGGTCGTGATCGTCAACCGCGGAGCGACTCGCGCCGATTCGCGCGCGACCGTGAAGATCGACGCCGGAACGAGCGAGGTGCTGCGGGCGCTCGCGGACTCCCTCCCGCCGCTGACATAGTCGCGCGGCGACCCTTCAGAACGGTCCCGTAGGCTCGACGGGTGACTGCGCTGACCCTCATCCGCCATGGCGAGACCGATTGGAATCGCGATCGGCGCATCCAGGGCTCGACCGACATTCCGCTCAACGACACGGGCCGCGCGCAGGCGCGTGCCACCGGGGCGGCGCTGCGAGAGCGACTCGACCTCGACGTGCCGTTCACGGTCGTCTCGAGTGACCTCTCGCGAGCACGCGAGACCGCTGAGATCATCGCCGCCGAACTCGGCATGGCCGAGCCGCGCGCTTACCCGGGCCTGCGCGAACGCGCGTACGGCGAAGCCGAGGGGCTGGATGTCGAGGAGTTCCGCACGCGCTGGGGCGACTGGCACGCGGCCGAGATCCCTGGCGCCGAGCCGTGGCCGGTTCTCCGCGAGCGCGCCGTCAGCGCTCTCGGCCACGCGGTGCGCGATCATCGGCGTGCGACGGCGCCGGCCGCGGGCACCCTGATCGTCGTGAGCCATGGGGCGCTCATCCGCGAGATCATCCGTCACGCTACCGGTGGCGAGCTTCCCCCGGTGGGCGAGCGCCTCGCGAACGGGTCTGCACACGACTTCGTGTACGAACGCGACCACCTCCGCCTGGTCGCTTACACCGGGCTCGCGGCCTAGTCCGAGCAGCGCGACCCTCACACGGCGAAGGACCGGCCGCGAGCGGCGGGCGGGGAATCCGTCGTCACCGTCGTGCGCGCTCCAGCACTCCGCGCGCGTGTCGCAGCACGGGCTCGTCGACCATCCGTCCCTCGAACGCGAACACACCGCGCTCCTGCTGGGCCGCCGCGAGCACGGCGCGCGCCCAGCTCACGGTCTTCTCGTCGGGCCGGTAGGCGGCACGGATGATCGCCACCTGGCTCGGGTGGATGCACGCGGTGGCGGCGAATCCGGATGCCGCGGCATCGGACGCCTCGATCGTGAGCCGCTTCGTGTCGTCGATGTCGAGATGCACGGCGTCGATAGCCGCCTTGCCCCGCGCTCCCGCTGCCAGCAGCACGCGAGCGCGCGCATAGCGGGCGATGTCGCGGTAGCGCCCGTTGGGCTTGCGGCTGGAGGATCCTCCGAGGCTGGCCACGAGATCCTCCGCTCCCCACATGAGAGCGGAGACGTTGTCGAGCGCCGCGAGACGGTCGGACTGCGCGACACCCTTGGCCGTCTCGCAGAGCACGACGACCTCGAAGCGCGCGTCGATACGCGCGATGCGCTTGGGCGACTCCGCCTTCGCGACCATGATCCGCCGGTAGTCGGTCTGCGAGAGCGTCGCGAGGTCAGCGGTGAACGCGTCGGTCTCGGGCGGATTCACCCGCACGATCACCCGCTCCGGATCCAGCTCGGACTCGATGAGATGCCCGCGGGCGACCGCCTTGTCGGTCCCCGCAACAGCGTCCTCGAGATCGAGGATCACCGCATCCGCGCGGTCCATCGCCTTGCGGTACCGCTCGGGTCGATCGCCCGGGCAGAACAGCAGCGCGGGACCCAGATGGAACCTCGCCGCGGTCGGTGTCATGGCTCCCGCCATCATCCGCTCCCTTCTGTCGCGCGGGCGGCATCTTGGTCCCCATCGGCATCGGGCCCGCACCACATCAGAGCGACGCGCGTCGCCGTCGCGACCACCTCGCCGCGTTGGTTGCGGCCGGTGTGCCGCAACGTGACGATGCCCTGCCCCGGGCGTGAGGCCGACAGCCGCTTGTCGACGATCTCGGTTTCGGTGTACAGCGTGTCGCCGTGGAAGAGAGGCGCCGGGAAGACGATGTCGCTGAGTCCGAGCTGCGCGACGAGTGTGCCCTGTGTGATCTGCGAGACGGACGAGCCGACCATCGTCGCGAGCGTCCACATCGAGTTCATGAGGCGCCGTCCGAACGGCTGAGTCTCGGCGAATGCAGCGTCGAGGTGCAGTGCCTGCGTGTTCATCGTCAGCGACGAGAACATCACGTTGTCGGCCTCGGTCGCGGTGCGACCGGGGCGGTGGAGAAAGCGGGCGCCGACGTCGAGCTCATCGAAGTACAGACCGCGCTGGACGATTGCGTCCGCGTCGCCGATTCCGTCCATGATCCTCACGGTACCCGGCTCAGGCGACGCCGAGCGAGCGGGCGATCACGAGGAGTTGCACCTCGGTGGTGCCCTCGCCGATCTCCAGGATCTTCGAGTCCCGGTAGTGACGCGCGACGGGGTACTCGTTCATGAAGCCATTGCCTCCGAACACCTGCGTCGCGTCGCGCGCGTTGTCCATCGCCGCGTCGCTGGCGGTGAGCTTGGCGATCGCCGCTTCGGTCTTGAACGGCTTGCCGGCGTCGCGCAGGCGCGCGGCGTGGTGCCAGGCGAGCCGGGCGTTGTGCACCCGCAGCTGCATGCGGGCGAGGAGGAACTGGATGCCCTGGCGGGTCGAGAGCGCGTCGCCGAAGACCGTGCGCTTCTTGGCGTAGTCCACCGCCGCCTCGAGGCATCCCTCTGCCGCGCCGGTGGACAGCGCCGCGATCGCGATGCGGCCCTCGTCGAGGATGTGGAGGAAGTTCGCAAATCCGCGTCCGCGTTCGCCGAGGAGATTCGCCGCGGGAACGCGCGCGTCCTGGAACGTCAGAGGGTGAGTGTCGGAGGCGTGCCAGCCGACTTTGTCGTAACCGGGCTCGACGGTGAACCCGCGTGTGCCGGACGGAACGATGATCGTCGAGATCTCCTTTCGACCGTCGCGCTCCCCCGTGACCGCCGTGACCGTGACGAAGCGGGTGATGTCGGTGCCGGAGTTGGTGATGAACTGCTTCGAACCGTTGATGACCCACTCGTCGCCCTCGAGCTTGGCCGTCGTGCGCGTGGCGCCGGCGTCCGAGCCGGCTTCGGGCTCGGTGAGCCCGAAGCCGGCGAGGGACCTGCCTGCCAAGAGGTCGGGAAGAAGGGCCTGCTTCTGCTCCTCGGTGCCGAAGCGGAACACCGGCATGGCGCCGAGACTCACCCCCGCCTCGAGTGTGATCGCGATCGACTGGTCGACGCGGCCGAGGGCTTCGATCGCAAGGCACAGGGCGAAGTAGTCGCCGCCCTGCCCGCCGAACTCCTCGGGGAACGGGAGTCCGAACAGCCCCAGCTCGCCCATCTGCCGCACCACATCGAGCGGAAGCGTCTTCGTCCGGTCGGCCTCGTAAGCCTGTGGTGCGACGACCTCGTCGGCGAAGTCGCGCACCATGCGGGCGAGCTCACGCTCGTCGTCGGTCAGGTTGAAGTGGTCCATCTTCTTCTCCTCTGGGTCTCAGGAGCGGGTTTCGGATGCCTCGTGGGCGGGATCTGCTGCGGCGGATACGTGAGCGAGCACCTGATCGCGCCGCACCTGATCGCCTGTTGCGACGTCGAGGCGGACGACTCCCCCGTGCGGCGCGAGGACCGGATGCTCCATCTTCATCGCCTCGATCGTGACGATGCGATCACCGGCGGCTACCGTCGCACCGTCTGCGACGTGGAGGGCGACGACGGCGCCGGGCATGGGGGCGCGCAGCGCGGGGTCCGTCGCGGCGACGCCGCGCTCGCGGACGGCGAGCCGCCTGTCCATCGCCTGCCGGCGCGTGAGCGGACGAAGACGGTGGGTGGCGCCGTCGGCGTGCACCCACACCGCGCCGTCCGCATCGACGACAGTCGTCGCTGGTGCTCGAGTATCGGTTTCGGCCGAGACGTGAGGCCCGATGTCGCCGGAGCCGCCACCTGGAGGCGGGAAGGCGACGGAGTGCACCGCACCCGCATCATCGAGGAAGACCGACGTCACAGGCACTGCGGGCGCACCGATGCGCCATCCGTGGAGCGATCGCCACGCTGCGCCGGCGCGTCCGCTTCGTGTGCTCTCACCGAGCGCATACGAAGCCGACGCGAGCGACGTGTGCGTTCGGTGAGAGCACATGACGGAGACGGATGCCGCGGCTCGCAGCGCAGTGGTGCTCGGCCCGGGTGGCGCGTACGGCGGGATCCGATCGATCAGACCGGTGTCCATGTCGCCCGCGGTGACCTCGGGCACCGCCAGCAGCTCCCGCAGGAAGCCGATGTTCGAGTCCACGCCGAGCAGTACGGTGTCGGCCAGCGCCGTGCTCAGGGCGGCGAGAGCGGTCGCACGGTCGGCGCCGTGTGCGATCACCTTGGCGATCATCGGGTCGTAGTCGGCCGTCACGACGCTGCCGGACTCGACCGCGGCATCCGTCCTCACGGTGACCGGTGCAATGTCCGACGAGGAGACATCGACGACGACCGGCGAGCGCGGGGGCCGCCAGAGGAGCACGTCACCGGTCGCCGGGAGGAATCCGCGCTCGGGACTCTCGGCGTACACGCGCGCCTCGATCGCATGACCCTCGAAGCGGATGTCGTCCTGGACGAGTGCGAGCGGTCGCCCCGCCGCGACGAGAAGCTGCTGCTCGACGAGGTCGACCCCGGTCACGAGTTCGGTGACCGGATGCTCGACCTGCAGCCGCGTGTTCATCTCGATGAAGAAGAACTCGTCGGGGGCATCCCCGGCGACGAGGAACTCCACGGTGCCCGCACCCCGGTAGTCGACGGACGCGGCCGCCGCACAGGCCGCGGCTCCGAGCCGGGCACGGGTCGCGGCATCCACGACCGGCGAGGGAGCCTCCTCGATGACCTTCTGGTGGCGACGCTGCAGCGTGCACTCGCGCTCGCCGAGGTGGATGACGCTGCCGTGCGCGTCGGCGAGCACCTGCACCTCGATGTGGCGCGGGCGTTGAATGAGGCGCTCGAGCAGGAGCGTGTCGTCGCCGAAGGCAGCCGCCGCCACGCGCCGGGCGGTCGCGAGCGCGTCGGGCAGCTCGGACGCCGCATGAACGACCTGCATGCCCTTTCCGCCGCCTCCCGCTGACGGTTTGACCAGCAGCGGATAGCCCGTGTCGTGCGCGGCGACCGCGATCGCGGCCTCCGTCATGCCCGCCGCACTGAACCCGGGCACGATCGGCACGCCGTTCGCGACGACGTGCTCTTTGGCCCGGATCTTGTCGCCCATGACCTCGAGCGCGCGCTCATCCGGACCGATGAAGACGACCCCGGCGGCCGCGCATGCCCGCGCGAACGAGACGTTCTCCGAGAGGAATCCATAGCCGGGATGAACGGCATCGGCGCCCGTCTCGCGAGCAGCGGCGATCACGGCATCGATGGAGAGGTACGACTCCGAGGCTGGGGCGGGACCGATCCGGACGGCGACATCGGCCTCGCGAACATGGGGCGCGTCTGCGTCGGCATCGCTGTACACGGCGACGGATCGGATGCCGAGCCGTCGGAGCGTCCGGATCACCCGCCGCGCGATCTCGCCACGGTTGGCGACCAGGACGGTGGAGAAGAGCGGGGAGACGGTCACGGCGGTCACATCCGGAAGACGCCGAAGCGTGGTTCGGGCAGGGGCGGGCGCGAGACGACGTCCAGGGCGAGGCCGAGCAGGTCGCGGGTGTCGAGCGGATCGATGACGCCGTCGTCCCAGAGCCGTGCGGTCGCGTAGTACGGGCTCCCCTGCTCCTCGTACTGGGCGCGGATCGGCGCCTCGAACTCGGTCTGCTCGTCTGCCGACCACTCCTCGCCGCGCACCTGGAGCTGGTCGCGCTTGACGGTGGACAGGACGGATGCCGCCTGCGGGCCGCCCATGACGGAGATGCGGCTCGCGGGCCAGGTCCAGAGGAATCGGGGCGAGTACGCCCGCCCGCACATCGAGTAGTTGCCGGCGCCGAACGAACCGCCGATCACCACGGTGAGCTTGGGCACACGGGTCGTGGCGACCGCAGTGACCATCTTGGCGCCGTCCTTCGCGATGCCGCCGGCCTCGGCATCGCGCCCCACCATGAAGCCCGAGATGTTCTGCAGGAACAGCAGAGGAGTGCCGCGCTGGTCGCACAGTTCGATGAAGTGGGCGCCCTTCTGCGCCGACTCGCTGAACAGCACCCCGTTGTTGGCGACGATGCCGACCGGATGGCCGTGGATGCGTGCGAAGCCGGTGACGAGCGTCTCGCCGTACTCGCGTTTGAACTCGTGGAACTCGCTGGCGTCGACGAGGCGGGCGATCACCTCGCGCACGTCATACGGCTGGTTGACGTCGACGGGGACGACGCCGTACAGATCGGCGGGATCGACCGCGGGGGCAACAGCCGGCACGACCTCCCACGCGGGGTCCGAGGGCTGCGGCAGCGTCGCGACGATGTCGCGGACGATCTCGATCGCGTGCTCGTCGTCCTCGGCGAGGTGGTCGACGACTCCGGATCGCCGCGCGTGCAGCTCTCCCCCGCCGAGTTCCTCCGCGGTGACGATCTCGCCGATCGCGGCTTTCACGAGTGGCGGACCGCCCAGGAAGATGGTGCCCTGCCCCCGGACGATCACCGTCTCGTCGCTCATCGCCGGCACGTACGCTCCGCCGGCCGTGCACGAGCCGAGCACGGCGGCGATCTGCGGGATCCCTGCGGCCGACAGACGTGCCTGGTTGAAGAAGATGCGGCCGAAGTGGTCGCGATCGGGGAAGACCTCATCCTGCATCGGCAGGAACGCGCCGCCGGAGTCGACGAGGTAGATGCAGGGCAGCCGGTTCTCGAACGCGATCTCCTGCGCACGCAGGTGCTTCTTCACCGTCATCGGGTAGTAGGTGCCGCCCTTGACGGTCGCATCGTTGCAGACGACCATCACGTGGCGTCCGTGGACCAGCCCGATTCCCGCGATGACCCCGGCCGCAGGGGCGTCTCCCCCGTAGAGGCCTTCCGCGGCGAGGGGAGCCACCTCGAGGAACGGACTACCCTCGTCGAGCAGACGGACGACACGATCGCGCGGCAGGAGCTTGCCTCGCGCGACATGCCGTTCGCGAGAGGCGGCAGGGCCGCCGAGGGACGCTGCGGCCACCCGCTCGCGCAGGCGCTGCGCCAATATCCGCTGTGCGTGGTGGGCGCGCGCGAAGGTCTCGTCGTGCACGGCATCGGTCGCCAGCGCGCTCATGTCATCTCCCGTGTCATCCGCATCGACGTCACGATCGGATCACGTCTGTTGTCCAGACGCGATCGTGGTGGTTAGTGTTCACTAACTGGGATTGAGGTTAGCGAGGATTAACTGAAATGACAAGCGGTGTCACAGAGCGCGACCGCGCCAAGGCAGACCGCCACGCGGCGATCCTCCACGAAGCGGCGGCGCTGTTCGCCGAACGCGGATTCAGCGGGGTGAGCCTGGAAGACATCGGCAGCGCGGTGGGTGTCAGCGGACCCGCGTTGTACCGCCACTTCGCGAACAAGCAGGCGCTCCTGGGGGCGATCCTGGTCGAGGTGAGCGAGCGGCTGCTCGCGGGTGGCCGCACGGTGCTGGCCGAGCACAGCGAGCCGGCGGATCAGCTGGACGCGATCATCGCGTTCCACGTCGAGTTCGCCCTTCGCGACGCCGATGTCATCCGCGTCCAGGACCGCGATCTCGCGAGCCTCGCCGACGAGGACCGCCACACCGTGCGTCGCCTCCAGCGCGAGTACGTCGAGGTCTGGATCGGCATCCTCGCGTCTGCGCACCCCGGCCGCGACGAGGACGAGCTCCGCGTGCGGGCGCACGCCTGCTTCGGGCTCATCAACTCGACGCCTCACAGCGTGCGGGCGCTCCGTGCGCCGTCCGGCGAGCGCGACGTCGGCGGCATCCTGCAGTCGATGGCCCGCGCGGCGCTGATGTCCTAGCCCGGGTTACCCGAACGGATTCGCAGAGCGCCGCGGTGCCCTATTCTGGGTCGCACCATGGCGGGGCGAGACCAGAAGAACGATCAGGCGGATGACCCGCGCACGGGTCGCGATGGCGGCCCGGGGGCCGTCGATACATCTCACGCCGGCACAGCGCCCGATGGCGGCAGCACGCGCCGCGACTTCCTGAAGTTCGGCGGGATCGCGGCAGCAGGGCTCGCCGTGGGCGGCGGAGTCGGAGCCGCAGCGGCCGCATCCATCGCCTACCCTCAGGGCTACCGCGACGGCTCGATCGACCTCGGCGCCGTGCCGGCACGCTCCGAGCCCGGGTTCGACCACGTCGTCGTCATCATGGGAGAGAACCGCTCGTTCGACAATCTGCTCGGCTGGCTGTACTCCCCCGAGACGCTGCCGGAGGGCGCCTCGTTCGACGGCCTCGCGTTCGGCGAGCACGCCAATACGGCACCCACCGGCGAGCGCGTCGCCGCCCACACCTACACGGGGCCGACCGACGAACTCATGGGGCGACCCAACCCCGATCCGGGCGAGGAGTTCCCGCACGTCAACACCCAGCTCTTCGGCACGGTGGTCCCTCCCTCCAACGCCACCAGCCCGGTGAGTGACATGACTTCCCCGTTCAACGCGCCCGCCGCGGGGACGAGGCCGACGATGGATGGCTTCCTCCGCGACTACTGGCACAACCTCGAGCGCCTCCGCCATGGGCGGACGCCGACGCTCGAGGAGGCATCCCACATCATGGGCGGGTTCTCGCCCGAACAGCTGCCCGTGCTCTCGACCCTCGCGAAGGGCTTCGCGGTGTTCGACGCATGGTTCGCCGCGGTGCCGTCGCAGACCTACTGCAACCGCTCCTTCTTCCATGCATCGACATCTCACGGGTACGTGACCAACAAGCATGGCGGCGGTTACGACAAGTGGCTCGACGCCCCCGACACCCCGACGATCTTCAATCGTCTCGAAGATGCGGGAGTGTCGTGGAGGATCTACTTCGACGAGATGCAGCTCGTGTCGCTCACCGGCATGATGCACGCCCCCGCTCTGGAGAAGTACTGGCGCACCGGACGATTCGCCCACATGTCGGAGTTCGCGAAGGATGCCGAAGCCGGCCGCCTGCCGGCGTATGCGTTCATCGAGCCGCGCATGGTCTACAACCACAATGACTTCCACCCGCCGTTCGGCGTTTTCCGCGAGAGCGACGTGGATGGCACGCCGGTGCTGGACTCTGCCGTCTCGGACGTCCGCGCCGGCGAGAAGCTGATCGCGGACGTGTACGACGCGGTCAAGGCCAGCGCCACCCCGAACGGCTCCAACGCGATGAACACCCTCCTTCTGATCACGTTCGACGAGCACGGCGGCACCTACGACCACGTCCCGCCGCCCCCCGCCACACCGCCTGTGGCGGGCGACGCTCCCGGCGAGATGGGCTTCGCGTTCGACCGGCTCGGTGTGCGCGTACCGACGATCGCCGTCTCCGCCTACACTCGCGCCGGCACGATCGTGCACGACGAGTTCCACCATGGCGCCGTGATCGCGACCCTCGCCCGCCTGCACGGCCTGCGCCCGCTCACCCGCCGCGATGCCGACGCTCGCGATCTGTTCTCGATCGTCAACCTCGACGCCCCGCGGGATCCGGCGACGTGGCCGGTCGTGCATCCCATGTACGTGCCGCCGAACCCCCATGAGGACGAGCAGCTCGACCTGCGCGACGGTGCGCACAAGGACAAGCCTCTGAGTCCGCCCGGACGCGGCCTTCTCGGTCTGCTGCTCGCGCGCTACGGCCCGCAGGGCGCACCCGAGCCCGAGACGTACGCCGAGGCGTACACCGTCCTGCAGGAGCACGGCCTCGGACTGTTCTACCCGAAGGTGGAGTGACCGAGCGGATGCCGCGGCTCGGGCGCGCCGGTTCACCCGTTCGCATCCCCGGGTGCGGTCAGCGCAGCAGCATCGCCCTCCCCGGCTCGCGCAGCACTTCGGCCACCTCGACCAGGAATCTCGATCCCTGCTCGCCATCGACCAGTCGGTGATCGAACGAGAGGGCGAGCGTCATGACGTCGCGGAGGGCGATCTCGCCGCGGTGCTCCCAGGGCTGGCGGCGCACGGCTCCGAGCGCCAGGATCCCCGCTTCTCCGGGGTTGATGATGGGAGTTCCGGCATCGACGCCGAAGACGCCGACGTTCGTGATCGAGAACGTCCCGCCCATCATGTCGGCCGGCGCCGTCTTGCCGGCACGGGCCGTCTCGGCGAGCCCGCGTATCGCGTCCGCCAGTTCCGCCAGGGTCAGCTCCTGGGCATCCCGGATGTTGGGGACCACGAGCCCCCGGCCCGTGGCCGCAGCGATGCCGAGATTGACATAGTGGTGCTCGACGATCTCGCCCGCGTCGTCGTCCCAGCGCGAGTTGAGCCCCGGATGGCGGCCGAGCGCGAGACACACCGCCTTGGCGGCGACGGCCATCACACCGATCCGGTGCTCCTGCAGCGCGCGATCCGCCTTGAGCGACGCGATGAGCTCGCTCGTCGCGGTCACGTCGGCGGTGAGGAAGGTCGTGACGTGCGGGGCTGTGAAGGCGCTGCGCACCATCGCCGCGGCGGTCGCCCTGCGAACCCCGCGGATCGGAGTGCGTGTGATGCGCTCGCCGGGTGCTGCCGATCCGAGCGGGAGCGATGCGGGCGCGACCTCCTCGTACGGCTCCGAGGGCGCGAGCGTCGTGGCGCGGGCGCCCACCCGAGCCGCGTACTCTTCGACGTCGGTCCGCGTGATGAGCCCCGAGGCGCCCGTGGCTTCGACGAGTGCCAGGTCGACGCCGAGCTGCTTGGCGAATCGGCGGACCGGAGGCGTGGATCGCGGTCGCTCCAGCGGCTGCTCGGCGATCTCGCCGAACTGGATGGCGTCGTGCGGGGCGGCCTCCAGCACCGCAGCCTCCGAGAGCGCGGCGGTCGATGCTCCTTTGCGACCGCCCCGAGCACGCCGCTGCGGTCGCTGCTCGCCGCGGGGAGCAGCGCCGTAGCCGACGAGATTGGGCTCCGCCTTCGCGGACTGCCCCGACGTCTCGTCCGCCGTCGCGCCGGCAACCGTCGTGTCGTGAACGCTCGTCTCGACCGCGGGCGCGACGACGGCTGCGACCTGACCGGACGTCGCGGGCGCGGCGGGTCCGGCATCCGCAGCTCCGCCGGTGTCGAACGAGATCAGCACCGACCCCACCGCGATCACGTCGCCGACCGCGGCATGCAGCGTCTTCACCGCTCCCGCGTGCGGCGACGGGAGCTCGACCACGGCCTTGGCGGTCTCGACCTCGGCGATCGTCTGATTCAGCGCCACCGTGTCACCCTCGGCCACGAGCCATTGCACGAGCTCGGCCTCGGGCAGGCCCTCCCCCAGATCGGGGAGCAGGAAGTCCTCGATCATCGCTGGCCGCCCCCACACGTGCGCCGATCCCGTGTGCTCGTGCGCATCATGCCTCCACCAGCCCCGACATGCTGTTGGGCCGGTCCATCACACGGTCGACCGCGTCGAGGATCCGGTCCAGATCGGGCAGATGATGCTTCTCGAGCTTCGCCGGCGGATACGGGATGTCATGCCCCGTCACCCGCTCGGGCGGCGCCTCGAGATAGTGGAAGCAGCGCTCGGTGATGCTTGCGACGAGTTCGGCGCCCACTCCGGCCTCACGCGCGGCCTCGTGCGTCACCACGACGCGACCTGTCTTTCGGACGGATGCGGTCACGGTGCGATAGTCGACCGGCGAGATGGAGCGCAGGTCGACGACCTCGATCGAGATGCCGTCGTCCTCGGCCGCGGTCGCGGCGTCGAGCGCGGTGGACACCTGCGCGCCGTAGGTGAGCAGGGTCACATCCGTGCCCTCTTTCGCCACGCGCGCAAGTCCCATCGGCGGCGCGTCGGCGAGCTGGAGGTCCAGGTCGACCTCGCCCTTGGCGTGATAGAGCCGCTTGGGCTCGAAGTAGACGACCGGGTCATCGGACGCGATCGCCTGACGCAGCATGACATAGGCGTCCTGAGGGTGGGACACCGCGACCACGCGCAGACCCGACGTGTGCACGAAGTATGCCTCGGGCGACTCGGAGTGATGCTCGGCGGCTCCGACACCGCCCGCCCACGGGATCCGGATCGTGATCGGCATCGTGACGTTGCCACGGGTGCGGTAGTGGAGCTTGGCGACCTGGCACACGATCTGGTCGAACGCCGGATAGACGAAGCCGTCGAACTGGATCTCGACGACGGGTCGGTAGCCGCGGAATGCGAGCCCCACGGCCGCGCCCATGATTCCGGACTCCGCCAGCGGCGTGTCGATCACGCGCTGGCCGCCGAATTCGTCGAGCAGGCCGTCGGTGACACGGAACACCCCGCCGAGCTTTCCGATGTCCTCGCCCATCACGAGCACCTTCGCGTCGTCCGCCATCGCGCGCCGCAGCCCCTCGTTGACGGCCTTCGCCATCGTCAACTGAGTCATCGCGCGACCCCCTGACCGCCGGTGACGGGCTCCGTCGTCGCGAACCCGTCGAGGTAGGCAGAGAATCGCGTGCGCTGCTCGTCGAGCTCCGAATGGGCTTCGGCGTAGACGTGATCGAAGACGGTGATCGGCTCGCGGCTCTCCGCTCCCATGGCCGCCGAGCGGACCTCGGCCGCGAGCGCGTCGGCATCGGCGGCGACGCGCGCCGCGAACTCGTCGTCCAACTCGCCCTGCGCGCGCAGCAGCGCCTCGACGCGTGAAATGGGATCACGGCCCTTCCACCGTTCGACCTCGCCCTTGTCGCGGTAGCGCGTGGGATCGTCCGAGGTGGTGTGCGGGCCCATCCGGTAGGTCACCGCCTCGATGAACGCCGGCCCGTTGCCGGTCCGAGCGATGTCGAGCGCCCAGCGCATCGCCGCGAGACATGCGAGCACGTCGTTCCCGTCGACGCGCATGCTCGGGATGCCGAACCCCGGCGCGCGACCGGCGATCGGGAACTTCGCCTGAACGCTGACCGGCTCCGAAATCGCCCACTGGTTGTTCGTGCACACGAATACCACCGGGGCGCGGAACGACGAGGCGAACACCATCGCCTCGTTCACATCGCCCTGACTCGACGCTCCGTCGCCGAAGTAGGCGACAGACACCTGGTCGGTGCCGTCGCGCTGCACGCCCATCGCGTACCCGACGGCGTGGAGCGTTTGCGCTCCGATGATGATCTGGGGGGTCGCGGTGTTCAGCTCATACGGGTTGTAGGTGGAGTGCTCCTCGCCCCGCCAGGCGAGGACGTAATCCTCCGGGCGTGCGCCACGGACGAAGACGACACCCGTCTCGCGGTAGCTCGGGAAGGCGAAGTCGTCATGGCGGAGCGCCCGTGCGGTGCCGATCTGGGCGGCTTCCTGCCCCTGGCAGGGCGGCCAGAGGGCCAGCTGCCCCTGTCGCTGGAGGGCCACGCCCTCGGTGTCGATGCGGCGCACGAGCGTCATGTCGCGGTAAAGATCACGCAGAGCTGCGGCGTCGACATCCCGCACCCAGCGATCCAGTTCGGGGTCGGCGATCCTCTCGCCGTCGGGGCTCAGCAGTCGCGCGACATCATCGATGTCGGTGGCGGGATCCGCTGTCGGGGTCAGGGTGTGCGTCATCGTCATCACTCCTCGGTGCGGGCCCCCTCGTGAGGGGTCGCGTCGTGGTACGCCGGCATCGTCGCCGGCTAGCCCGAGATTACGTCGGCATCGCACCTCGCTCAAGCTTGCGAGGACTTCTTGAGCATGTTGACAAATATCCCTCCCTCAACCCGTGCTAACGTTTCGCATTATGGGTGCCCTCGATCACGTCGACCTCGAGCTTCTCGCCGCACTTTCCGCCGACCCGCGCGCGACCGTCGTCGCGCTCGCCGAACGGCTCGGACTGTCGCGCAACACAGTCCAGGCGCGCATGGCGCGATTGGAGCGCTCCGGGGTCTTCCTGTCGTATGAGCGCGCCATCTCGTCGTCGTCGCTGGGGTTCCCGATCGAGGCCTTCATCAGCGTCATCGTCCGCCAAGCCGAGCTGCCCAGGATCGCCGTGGAATTGGCTCGGGTGCCCGAGGTGGTGCAGGCCCACGGCCTCTCCGGTCAGGTCGACCTGCTCGTGCGCGTGGCGTGCCGCGATACCCAGCACCTGTTCGACACCGACGCGCGCATCCTCGCGATCGAGGGCGTCGAGCGCACCGAGACCTCGCTGGTGATGGGCGAGGTCATCCCCCATCGCGTGACGCCGCTCATGGAGCTGGCGCGGCGGGAGTGAGAGAGCGCGTAGATCTGGTCGACGACGCGTCCGCGCGTACGAGAACGACGCCTACCAGGATCAGCGCGCCCCCTGCGAACTGCACCGGGGCGGGCACCTCGCCCAGGAACACCCAGGCGAAGCCGAGTGCGAACAGCACCTCCGACAACCCTACGAATGACGCCACGCGCGAGCCGATGCGCGGCACCGCCATCACCCCGAGTGCGTAGCCGACGGTCGTCGCGACGGCGGCGACCCACAGCATCGGCACGAACCACGGCACCTCGACTCCGGCGAGGACGACCGAGACCGGGGGCGCGGCGACGGGCATGATGCCCGCGAGGCATAGCACTCCCATGACGATCGCGCCGGCGAGCAGGCCGCTGGCTGCCAGCGCCAGTGGCGGCATGTCATCGCCCGCGCGCTCCGAGAGCACGAAGTAGGCGCACACGCACACGGCGGCGGCCAGGGCGAGCAGAGTGCCGAGCAGGTCGAAGGATGCACCCGAGATGTCGACGACGAGCACGAGTCCGACGACCGCCACCGCCGACCCCCACAGCACGAGAGCGGACGGCGCTCGTCGCGTGCGCACCCACACGTAGGCGACCAGCATGACCGGCGCGAGGTACTGGATGAGCAGAGCGACGGCCACCGGCATGCGCTGCATCGCGGAGAAGAAGAACAGCTGACAGCCCAGCACCGGCATCAACCCGAAACCGGTGATGAGGCGCCAGTGGCGCCGGAGGAAACCGCGCTGCCGCTTCATGGCGAGCACGATCGCGGGCGCGAGGATGAGCCCCGCCACTCCCATGCGCACGAGCAGCGCGGCCCCGAGCGACCACCCCGCCTCGAGCAGCGGCTTGACGAAAGGACCGCTCGACGAGAACGCCAGCGCCGAGGCGATACCCATCACGAGTCCGCTCGTGCGCAGCCGTGCGGGCGAGGTCGCACCGAAGGGGAGCTCTGCGGATGCCGCACCCGCGGTGATCATGGGGAGGGGCGCGGGAGAGGCGGTCATGGGCGACATCCGACTGTCAGGGGTGAAGTGTGCTTACACTGGTGACAGTATCGAAGCGAATGTCAGGAGTCAACATGGTCTTCATCCATGACACGCAGCAGGCGCTCATGGCGGCCGTGCACCTTGTGAACACGCTCCCCGGCTACGACGGAGAAGATCGCCTGCAGACCACCGCCGAGCTCGACGAATACCTCGTGGTGAACCCCTACACCGGGCTGCTGCGACGCGATGCCGCCGAGCTCGCCGCGGTCCGCGGCATCCGCAACCGCCTTCGCGCCCTCTGGGCTGTCGATCGCGAAGGCGCCGTGCCGCTCGTGAACGAGATGCTGCGCGACGGCCACGCGCTCCCCCAGCTCGTCATCCACGATGCGTACGACTGGCACATCCACGCGACGACCGACGATTCGCCGCTCGCCACCCGCATCCTCGTCGAGGCGGCCATGGCCTTCGTCGACGTGATCCGCGCCGACGAGTACGACCGCATCCGCGTGTGCGACGCCGACGACTGCGACGCGGTCTACGTCGACTACTCCAAGAACGGATCGAAACGGTACTGCGACACCGGCAACTGCGGCAACCGCATGAACGTCAACGCGTATCGGCGTCGGAAGGCGCGAGAAACCGCGTGATCGCGGCGGCCGCGACCGCCGGCGTCTCGTAATGGATCAAGTGGCCGACGTCGGGGATCTCGACCAGCTCGGCGTCGCTGAACATGGTCGCCAGACGACGCTCGACCTCGATCGGCGTGATGTCGTCACGCTCGGCCGCGACGAGGAGCGTCGGCTGTGCGATGCGCGGCGCGAACGCCCGCACGTCGTTGGACACCGACGCGAGGAACGCGTCGTGCAGCACATCGCGATCCGCGAAGTTCGAGAAGTAGGTGTCGTGCTGGTCGTGCACGAACCGCCGCAGCTCGGGGTCTCTTGTCTTGGCCATCGACTCGCTCATGACCCGCACGATGAGCCCGTTGCGAAGCACCGCCTCTCCGACACGGCGCGGGAGCCGCGCGCCCGCCCAGTAGTAGAACACGGCGAGGCGGGTCAGGATGCCGCGCGGGCCCTCCAGGGCGGGTGCGCCGATCGGGTTCACCAGGATCACGCGCGGCGCCACGAGACCCTCGGCGACCGCCTTCGCGACCACGATCGAACCGAACGAATGCCCGAGGATGACGGCGCCCGGTGCGACGGCCGCCGCGAACTCACGCAGCCAGTCCGCGTAGAGGGCGATGTCGTGCGTGCGGCCGGGAACCGCGCCGGTCTCGCCGAAGCCCGGAAGGTCGGGCGACACGACACGGATGCCGGGAAGATGCGCGACGACCGGCTCGAGACCGTGGTGCTCACCGCGGAAGCCGTGCACGGCGACGATCGTGGTGTCCGCTTCGGCCGGCCCATAGACCCAGTACGCCGTCGTTCCCCCCAGCACCGCGACCTCACGCCGCTCGACGGGGATCTCGTCGAGCAGGGGTGCGTAGGGGTTGGGAGCGGCCACGCGTCGAGTCTACGAGTGCGCACGCACACGGAGCGCCTCCACTCCGATGTCGGCGCCTGCTCATACCGTGAACGGCATGAAGCACGCGCCCGGCGAACAGCTCGCCTTGTTCGATATTCCGGAATGGGTGCGAGTGGTCGGAGTCTTCGACTTAGAGACGACCGGCGTCGACGTCACGGGCGACCGCATCGTCACGGCGCACGTGGGTCTGCTCGACGCCACCGGCTCGGTGATCCGCGCTCGCGACTGGCTCGCCGACCCCGGTATCGAGATCCCCGAAGGCGCCAGCGCGATCCACGGCATCACGACCGAGCATGCTCGCCGTGCCGGCCGACCCGCCGCGGCGGTCGTGGCCGAGGTCGTCGACGCGCTGCGCGCACTTCTGGACGCCGGCATCCCCGTCGTCGCCTACAACGCCCCCTACGACTTCTCATTGCTCAAGCACGAGGCGCTTCGGCATGGGATCGCACCCATCGACGCACCTTTCCCGGTGATCGATCCACTGGTGGTCGACAAGGCGTACGACCGCTGGCGGCGCGGCAAGCGCACCCTGGAGGTCGTCGCCGCGCACTACGCGGTGCGGCTGGACGGCGCGCACGAGGCCGCGGCCGACGCGGTCGCAGCGGGTCGCGTGGCTCAGGCACTCGCCGAGCGCTTCGCCGGATCCCTCCCCGCTACGGCGCACGAGTTGCACACGCGGCAGATCGCGTGGGCTCGCGCGCAGGCCGAGAGCCTCACGGAGTACTTCATCGGCATCGGACGCCTCGACCCCGATGATCGCGTCGACGGCAGCTGGCCGATCCGCTGAGTCGGAGGCCGAAACGAAAAGGCCCCGCCGAAGCGAGGCCTTTTCGAAGGAGCGGGCTTACTGGGAAGCGCCGCCGAAGCCCTTGAAGCGCTGGTTGAACTTCTCGACGCGGCCGGCCGAGTCCATGATGCGCTGCTTGCCCGTGTAGAACGGGTGCGACGCGGACGAGATCTCAACGTCGATGACGGGGTACTCGACACCGTCGAGCTCGATCGTCTTGTCGCTGGAAACCGTCGAACGCGTGAGGAACGTGTCGCCCGAGCCGAGGTCGCGGAACACGACTGCCTGGTAGTCGGGGTGAATGTCAGTCTTCATGATGGTCCTTTGAGGATGATGCCCTGGATTTTGCCAGGGCGGTCAAAGTCTGGGGTGCGAGCGCACCAAACAACAATTCTATCAGCCCGCGGGCATCCTGGTGAATCGTCGTTCGACGGGCTCAGGAGCCGGTGCCGGAATGCGCCGCGCGAGCGGCGAAGCGGCCGTCTTCCTCGGTGAGCCGGATGGGCACACCGAAGGTCTCGCTGAGCGCCTCCCCCGTCAAGGTCTCGCGGATCGGGCCGGCGGCGACGGCCATTCCGTCCTTGAGGAGCAGGACGTGGCTGAATCCGACCGGGATCTCTTCGACATGGTGGGTGACCATGATCATCGCCGGCGTGGTGGGCGCCTGCGCGTACCCGCCGAGCAGGATGAGGAGCTCCTCGCGTGCACCCAGATCGAGGCTCGCGGTCGGCTCGTCCAGCAGCAGCAGCTCGGGGTCGGTCATGACCGCTCGAGCGATCTGCACGCGCTTCTGCTCGCCGTCGCTGAGCGTTCCGAACGTGCGGTCGGCGAGGTGATCGAGCTTCCATTCGGCGAGCACCCGCAGCGCCCGGCGCTCATCGATGTCTTCGTAATCCTCGCGCCAGCGGCCGAGCACCGAGTACGCCGCGGTCAGTACGACGTTCAAGACCGTCTCTTCTGGCGGCACTCGGCGAGCCATCGCCGAGGACGCGAATCCGATGCGCGGACGCAATTCGAAGACGTCGGTGCGGCCGAGCCGCTCCCCCAGGATCGTGACGCTTCCCGAGGTCGGGTGCAGCAGGGTGTCGGCAAGTTGCAGCGCGGTGGTCTTGCCTGCGCCGTTGGGCCCGAGGATCACCCACCGCTCGTCGTCGCGGACGGTCCAGTCCACGTGATCGACGATGTTCCGGGCGTTTCGACGGACGACGACGTCGGAGAACTCGAGCACCTGGGGCATGCCGTCAAGCCTATCGGCCGACGGCGGCCACCTCTGCGTAGAGCGCGGCCGTCTGCTGGGCGATGCTCTCCCAGCTGAAGTCGTTCGTCGCCCGCTCGCGGCCTGCGGCGCCGTACTCACGTGCGCGGGCTGGATCGTTGACGACCTCGGTGAGGATACGGGCGAGATCGCCGACGAACTTCTCGGGATCCGTCGGGGTGCCGGTGCCGTCCTGCAGCTGCTCGATCGGCACGATCCGCCCGGTGACACCATCCACGACGACCTCGGGGATGCCGCCGGTCGCCGTGCCGACGACCGCGGCGCCGCACGCCATCGCCTCGAGGTTCACGATGCCGAGCGGTTCGTAGACGGACGGGCACACGAACGTGGTGGCGGAGCTCAGGATCGCGCAGAGCTCGTGGCGCGACAGCATCCGATCCAGCCACACGACGCCCTGGCGCGTCTCCTGCAGGCCGCGGACGAGGCCCTCGACCTCGGCCATGATCTGCGGGGTGTCTGGGGCTCCCGCGCAAAGGATCACCTGCACGTCCGCCGGCAGCAGCTCGGCCGCGCGGAGGAAGTACGGCAGTCCCTTCTGGCGCGTGATGCGCCCCACGAACACGACTGAGGGCTTGGCGGGGTCGATGCCGAGCCCGGCGAGCAGCTCGGGGTCCTCGACGGGGCGCCACGCCGACACATCGATGCCGTTGTAGATGACCCGCACCCGCTCGGGGTCCAGAGCCGGGTAGCTGCGCAGGATGTCGGCGCGCATTCCCTCGCTCACGGCGACGACCGCGGCTGCACCCTCGTAGGCGGCGCGCTCGATCCAGCTCGACACGGCATAGCCGCCGCCGAGCTGCTCGGCCTTCCACGGACGCAGCGGCTCGAGACTGTGCGCCGTGACGATGTGCGGGATGCCGTGGAGCAACGATGCGAGGTGCCCGGCGAAATTCGCATACCAGGTGTGACTGTGCACGACGTCGGCACCGGCGACATCGGTCACGATCTCGAGATCGGTTCCCAGGGTCTGGATCGCCGCGTTCGCCGCCGCCAGTTCGCTCGGCACCGTGTAGGACGTGGTGCCGGTTTCGTCACGCTCGGCGCCGAACGCACGGACGCGGACATCGACGGTGGAGCGGAGGGCTTTCACCAGCTCGGCGGCGTGCACGCCGGCGCCCCCGTAGATCTCCGGCGGGTACTCCTTGGTGACGATGTCGACGCGCATGTGTCGAACGCTAGTACACCGGCCGGAACGCGTCATAGTGTGGTGCCATGCCAGCAGCGCCCAAGGTCTTCGGAATCATCCTCGCAGGTGGAGAGGGAAAGAGGTTGATGCCCCTGACCGCGGATCGTGCGAAGCCCGCCGTCCCCTTCGGCGGTCAATACCGCCTCATCGACTTCGCCATCTCGAACCTGCTGAACTCGGGACTTCGGCAGGTGGTCGTGCTGACGCAGTACAAGTCGCACAGCCTCGACCGTCACATCTCGCAGACGTGGCGCATGTCGGCCCTGCTGGATTCGTACGTCACCTCGGTGCCGGCTCAGCAGCGCCTCGGCAAGCGATGGTTCTCGGGATCGGCCGACGCCATCCTGCAGAGCCTCAACCTCATCAACGACGAGCAGCCCGACATCGTCGTCGTGATCGGCGCCGACCACGTCTACCGCATGGATTTCCGCCAGATGCTCGCCGCGCACATCGAATCCGGCGCACGGGCCACGGTCGCCGGCATCCGTCAGCCGATCTCGATGGCGAACCAGTTCGGTGTCATCGACGTCGACAAGGACGACCCCGCGAAGATCCATGAGTTCCTTGAAAAACCGCTCAACCCCACGGGTCTCTCGGATGCGCCCGACCAGGTGCTCGCCTCCATGGGCAACTACATCTTCGACGCCGACGCCCTGATCGAGGCGGTCGAATCGGATGGCGAGCTGCCGACCTCGAATCACGACATGGGCGGCGATATCATCCCGTATTTCGTCGGACGCGGCGAGGCCGGTGTGTACGACATGAATCGCAACGACGTGCCGGGTTCGACCGACCGGGACCGGTACTACTGGCGCGACGTCGGAACGATCGATTCGTTCTTCGACGCGCACCGCGACCTCATCTCGACGCTGCCGATCTTCAATCTGTACAACACCGACTGGCCGATCCACTCGCAGGCGGTGAACTCGCCGCCTGCCAAGTTCGTGCGCGACTCGGTCGGCCGCATCGGAAACGCGATCGACTCGATCGTCTCGCTCGGGTCCGTGCTGTCCGGCACGCACCTCGAGCGCAGCGTCGTCGGCCCCTGGACGCTCGCCGGGGGCGGCTCCACCATCACCGACTCGGTGCTGTTCGACCATGTCCATGTCGGTGCGGGCGCGCGAATCCATCGCGCGATCCTCGATAAGAACGTGGTGCTCGCCGAGGGTGCGACGGTCGGTGTCGACCGCGAGAAGGACCTCGCCCGGGGCTTCACCGTGACCGAAAGCGGCATCACGGTCGTCGGCAAGGGCATCCACGTCGATCGGTGACACGGCGCGCGCATCCGCTCCCGCTAGCGTGGAGGGATGTCTGCTGCCGCACCCGCACGCTTCCTCGTCGTGCTCGACGCCGATTCGACGCTGATCCGCAACGAGGTCATCGAACTCATCGCCGATGAGGCCGGACGCGGGCCGGAGGTGGCTGCAGCCACCGAGGCGGCGATGCGCGGCGAGGTCGACTTCGCGACGAGCCTCCGCTCGCGTGTGGAGGCCCTCGCCGGTGTGCCGGTCACGGCATTCGCCCGCGTGCTGGCGCGCATCGAGCCGACGCCGGGCGTGAGGGAGTTGATCGACGCGGTCCACTCGCGCGGCGGCGCCGTCGGGGTCGTGTCGGGAGGCTTCCACGAAGTCCTCGACACCGTGGCGCCGTCGCTGGGGGTCGATGTCTGGCGCGCCAACCGACTGGCGACGCAGGACGGCGTACTGAGCGGCGTCGTCGACGGCGAGATCGTGGATGCTGCGGCGAAGGCCGCAGCACTGCGCGAGTGGTCGGCCGAGCGCGGGGTCGACCTCACCCGCACGATCGCGATCGGCGACGGTGCCAACGACCTCACGATGATGGCGGCGGCGGGACTCGGTGTCGCGTTCAATGCGAAGCCCGCCGTCCGCGCTCAGGCCGACGTCGTCGTCGGGCCGGTGGATCTTCGCGAGGTCATCGCGCTTCTGCCCTGACCCTGCCGCGGCCTGCCGTATGTCGGGCGTCGCCGGTAGCGTCGGACGCATGCACATCATCCTCGTACCGGGCCTGTGGCTCGACGCGGCGACGTGGGGCGAGGTCGCTCCCGCGCTCGAGGCCGCCGGGCATCGCACCCACCCGCTCACCATGCCGGGGGTCGGCGCCCCGGCCTCCGAATCCGCCGATATCGGCATCGCTGATTGGGTCGCGGCCACTGTCGCCGAGATCGACCGGCTCGACGGCCAGGTCGTGCTCGTCGGTCATTCCGGTGGCGGAAACGTCGTCTACGGCGCGCTCGACGCACGCCCCGACCGCGTGGCGCGGGTCGTGTTCCTCGACACCTTCCCGCCCTCCGACGGCGGATCGATCTGGGAGTTCCCGGTCGTCGAAGGCGTGATCCCCTTTCCGGGGTGGGACTTCTTCGACGAGCCGGAGATCGCCGATCTCGATCCCGCTACGCGAGCAGATGTCGCGGCCCGCGCGAAATCCGTGCCCGCGCGTGTGCCCACCGACGCCGTGAAGCTCACCGACGAGCGCCGCCGCGCGGTCCCCGCGACGATGATCACCAGCACGGTGCCCGAGGCCGAGATCCGCGAGTACATCCGGCAGGCACCCGCCTGGGCCGCCGAGCTGGCGGCCCTCGAGAACCTCGACATCGTCCAGCTCAACGCGGCCGACGAGAAGACGGGGCATTGGCCGCAGTTCTCCCAGCCCGGCGCGGTAGCAGAGGCGATCCTGCGCGCGATCGACTGACGACAGGCTCGCGGTCTGAAATTCACCCGTCGCCGGACCTGCCGAAGCGTGAAGCGGGCTGGGGGGGGGTCAGTGCCCCATACCGAGGCCGCCGTCCACCGGGATGATAGCACCCGAGATGTACGCGGCGTCGTCGGAGGCGATCCACGCGACCACACCGGCGACCTCATCCGCGGTCGCGAAGCGGCCCGCGGGGATGTTCTTCTTGTACTCGGCCTGCGTCTCTTCCGGAAGCTCGGCCGTCATGTCGGTCTCGATGAACCCCGGTGCGACGACGTTCGCGGTGATCCCCCGAGCGCCCAGTTCGCGGGTGAGCGAGCGAGCGAAGCCCACGAGTCCGCTCTTGGACGCGGCGTAGTTGATCTGTCCGGCCGAGCCGTAGAGGCCGACGACGCTCGAGATCAGCACCACCCTTCCCCAGCGGGCGCGGAGCATGCCCTTGGAGGCGCGCTTCACCACACGGAATGCGCCGCCCAAGTTGGTGGCCACGACGCTGTCGAAGTCGTCCTCGCTCATCCGAAGCAGCAGGGTGTCCTTCGTGACGCCGGCGTTGGCAACGACGATCTCGACCGGGCCGAGGGTGTTCTCGACCTCTGTGAACGCGGCGTCGACGGCCGCAGAGTCCGTCACGTCCGCCCGCACCGTCACGGTGCCCTCGGGCCCTTCGCCCGACCTCGCGGTCACAGCCACCTTGTAGCCCAGCGCGACGAAGCGCTCTGCGATGGCGCGGCCGATGCCGCGGTTTCCGCCGGTGACGAGGACGACACGATCGCTGGACATGGTGATGCTCCCGGGTTCGGTGACGGATCCGCCCCAGCCTAGCGGCGGGTCCATCGGCACCCTCGCCGATTGACACTCCCCGACGTACGCTGGAACGCTGGACCGGTACCTCGACGAAAGGCCTCCCGTGAGCGACAACACCCCCGACACCCCGGTGCCGGACCCGTCGGCGCAGCCGACACAGCCCGTACCGCCCGCCCCGGCGTCGCCCGCCGCTCCCCCGGCCGACCCCGGTGCGCCGGCGACTGCCACGCCCGCCGCCTACCCGCCGCCTGCTCCGGGCGGATACCCGCCGCCGGCATACGGCGCTCCGACCCCTCCTCCGGCCTACGGCGAAGCACCCGCCTACGGTGCGGCGCCGGCCTACGGCACCGCACCCGCTTATGGCGCACCACAGACCTACGGCGCACCACAGGGCTACGGCGCGGCGCCCGCCTACGGATACGGAACCCAGGTCAAGACGAACGTCCTCGCGATCGTGTCGCTGATCGCCTCGATCGTCGGATTCATCGGCTTCCTGCCGATCATCGGCTCGATCGGCGGCATCATCACGGGCCACATCTCGCTGAATCAGCTGAAGACCAGCGGCGAGAAGGGTCGCGGCATGGCGCTCGGGGGCACGATCGCCGGGTACGTGGGGCTGGGCCTGTGGATCATCGGCGGAATCATCTTCTTCGCCTTCATCGCGTGGGCGGCCAGCCAGGGATCGCGCTTCGACTACGAGTACTGACCCTCCTTCACGGTGCTTCCGGCGTACGCTGGAAGCACCGTGAAGAGTTCGAGCCACGCACCATCCGCCACGTCGCTGCCGCGAGCGCCGCGCGACGATGTCGGCGCGCGCTCCACGCGGTATCTCGTGATGATGGGCGTACGCGTCCTGTGCTTCATCCTGATGGTCGTGATCACGCCGTACGGCTGGTACACCTGGGTTCTCGGCGCCGCGGCGATCTTCCTCCCCTACATCGCCGTGGTGAGTGCGAACGTCGGCCAGGAGGCTCGCCGCAATCGTCGCGAGGACCCCGAACCGGCTCTGCCGGCCACGCCGAGCGCACCGCAGGTCCCGGATGCGCGCATCATCCGCCTGGAAGAGTCGCATCTCGAGGCCCCCGAGGCGCCTGCGCCGCTCGCGCGCCCGAGCGAGAGCCCGGACGACGACGCATGAGCACCACAGCGGACGAGCCCGTCGCGCCGGCGACCTGCTCGCGGGCCGGATGCCGCGCCCCCGCGGCGTGGCGGATCGATTGGCGCAACCCGCGGATCCACACCGAGGGGCGGACGAAGACCTGGGTGGCGTGCGACGAGCATCGCGACTACCTCCGCGAATTCCTCGCGGCGCGCAGCTTTCCGCTCACGGTGACGGCTCTCTCCCCGGCGGAGGCACCACGATGAGCCCCGGCCGCGCCCTCAGCATGCAGGATCTCCCCCGCGGCGGACGCTGGTCGATCTACATCGCCCTCGCCATCGTGTTCGCCATAGCGTGCGCGTTCCTCTCGAACTGGCAGTTCACGCGCAACGAGGAGCGCTCCGGGCAGCTCGCCCTCGTGGCGGCGAACTACGACGCGCCCGCCGTCCCCTTGGCCGACGTCATCCCGGTCGGCGGTGCGCTGAATCCTTCGGACCAGTGGCGTCAGGTGATTCTCGAGGGCCGGTACCTTCCCGAAGACCAGCTGCTCGCGCGCAACCGTCCCCACGGCGGCACATCGGCGTTCGAGGTGCTGGTACCGTTCCGACTCGACGACGGGCGCGTCGTCCTGGTCGATCGTGGCTGGGTTCGGCCCGGCGAGGACCAGCCCGAACCCGATGCGGTTCCGGCGGCGCCGGCGGGCGATGTCAGCGTGATCGTGCGCCTTCGTCCGGGCGAGCAGCTGCCCTCATCGGGTCGCTCCGCGCCGGACGGCCAGGTGCCGACCATCAATCTGCCGCTCATCGCTGCGACCGTCTCCGCTGAGACGGGCGAGGACCTCGAGCTGACCGCCTACGGCGTGATGGTGACGGAGGACCCGGCGCCCGCTGCCGCCCCCGAGGCGCTCGAGAGCCCGTCCGAAGACCCGGGGCCTCATCTGTCATATGCGATCCAATGGATCCTGTTCGCGGTGATGGGCTTCGTGTTCATCGGTTACGTGATCCGTACCGAGCGTCGCCACCGCCGCGAGGACGCCGAGGACGACGGCGACGACTCGATGCCGCGGCCGGCAGAGGATCCCGCACTCCCCGGGGCATCTGCATCTGCATCGCCGCGCCGTCGTCGCGATCGCGATGCCGAGGACGAAGACGCGCTGATAGACGCCGCCGGACGGTGACGCGAACGCGGCGCGGGCGCGATCAGGCCAGGCTGATCAGCTCGGCGTAGTCGCGGCCCCAGATGTCTTCGACGCCGTCGGGGAGGATCAGCACGCGTTCGGGGTTGAGCGCCTCCACGGCGCCTTCATCGTGCGAGACGAGGACGACGGCGCCCTCGTAGTGGGCCAGAGCACCGAGGATCTCTTCACGCGATGCCGGGTCGAGGTTGTTCGTCGGCTCGTCGAGAAGCAGCATGTTGGCACTCGAGACGACCAGCGTCGCGAGCGAGAGGCGCGTCTTCTCGCCGCCGGAGAGAACTCCTGCGGGCTTCAGCACATCATCGCCCGTGAACAGGAACGATCCCAGCACTTTGCGCGCCTCAGTCGCGGTGATGTCGGGAGCGGCCGACATCATGTTCTCGAGAACGGACCGATTCACATCGAGGTTCTCGTGCTCCTGCGCGTAGTAGCCGATCTTGAGGCCATGCCCTGGTTCGAGCTGCCCGGTGTCGGGCTGGTCGACGCCGGCGAGGATGCGCAGCAGAGTGGTCTTTCCCGCGCCGTTGAAGCCCAGAATGACGACCTTCGAGCCACGGTCGATCGCGAGGTCGACGTCGGTGAAGATCTCCAGCGACCCGTACGACTTCGACAGCCCCGACGCCATGAGCGGCGTCTTGCCGCACGGCGCCGGCTTCGGGAACCGGAGCTTGGCGACGCGCTCGTCCTGGCGCACATCGTCGAGGCCCGACAACATCTTCTCGGCGCGCGCCACCATCTGGTGGGCTGCCGCGGCCTTCGACGCCTTCGCGCCGAAGCGCGCCGCCTGCAGTTGCAGCTGCGTCGCCTTCTTCTCGACGCCCGCGCGCTCCTTCTTGCGGCGCTCCTCGTCGGCCACCCGCTGACGCAGGTAGTTCTTCCAGTTCATGTTGTAGGTGTCGATGACCTGACGGTTGGCGTCGAGGTAGAACACCCGGTTGACTGTCTCGCCGACCAGTTCGACGTCGTGGCTGATGACGATGAGGCCGCCCTTGTATCCCTTGAGGAACTCGCGCAACCACACGACGCTATCGGCGTCGAGGTGGTTGGTCGGCTCGTCGAGGATCATCGTCTGCGCATCGGAGAATAGGATGCGCGCGAGTTCGATGCGGCGACGCTGTCCGCCCGACAGGGTCTTCAGGGGCTGGTCGAGGATGCGGTCAGGCAGCGAGAGGTTGTTCGAGATGATCGCGGCTTCGGCCTCGGCGGCGTATCCGCCCTGAGCTTCGAACTGCTCGGTGAGGTTGGCGTACTTGCGCATCGCCTTGGCCGCGACGGCTTCATCCTCGCTCGCCATCGCGAGGGAGGCCTCGTGCATGCCGAGCGCCAGCGTGCCGAGCCCGCGAGCATCGAGGATGCGCGTGCGGGCGAGCATCTCGGGGTCACCCGCGCGGGGATCCTGCGGAAGATAACCGAGCTCGCCCCACCGCTCCACCTTGCCGTCGGCGGGCGGCAGGTCGCCGGCGAGGACCTTCGTCAGCGTGGTCTTGCCGGCACCGTTGCGGCCGACGAGTCCGATCTTGTCGCCGTCGGATACGCGGAAGGACACATCCGACATGAGCACGCGGGCGCCCACGCGAATCTCGAGGTCGTGCACGGCGAGCACAGCGAACGTCCGTTCCTTGGAGGGAGAAGTGATCTGACCGAACGGCCAGCCTCCCAGTATAGGTTGCGCTGCCTGCGTGCCAGCCGAACAGTCATCGCGGCGCCGGTGTGGAACCTGCACAGCGGGATCCGGATTCATTGGTGGACTGCATCCAAGTAGTCGGGCGTGCCCGGCTCTAAGCTGAGTCGCAGGTCAACCATCGCCGCCACTCCCTCCGCGTCCACCGGGGCACGTCGGGTGCTCGCCGACGTCATCGCACGCCCGTCCTCACGAGCCCGCGCATTCGCTCTCGATGCGGGCCTCGTCATCGCCGGTGCGGCCGTCGTGGCGCTGCTGGCTCAGGTGGAGATCCCCCTCTGGCCCGTTCCCATCACGGGCCAGACCCTCGGTGTCATCGTGGTCGGGGCAGCTCTCGGCGCGTGGCGCGGCGCGGCCGCCCTCACCGCCTACATGCTCGTCGGACTCGCCGGCCTCCCCGTGTTCGCGGGCTTCACCGGCACGATCGCAGCCGTCGGCAAGCCGAGCTTCGGATTCGTGATCGGCTTCATCTTCTCGGCCTTCGTGGCTGGCTGGTTCGCCCAGCGCGCATGGGACCGCCGTCCGGCGCTGGCATTCGTCGGCTTCGCCGCCGCGAGCGTGGTGCCGTTCCTGTTCGGCATCCCTTACATGGCGTTCATCCTGAACGTCGTGATGGGCCTCGACTACTCCTTCACGGCGCTTCTCGAAGTCGGACTGCTGCCGTTCATCGTCGGCGGACTCATCAAGGCCGGCGTCGCCGCAGCGATCATTCCCGGAGCCTGGGCGCTCGTCCGCAAAGCCGACGCGAGCAAGAAGGTCTGACGAGGTCGTTCTTTCGGAGGTCCCGGTCGCCCCGTGCGACCGGGACCTTTCGTCATCTCGGAGCGTCATCGATTGGCACGGCCGCGACCCTCAAGGTAAAGTAAGCCTGCCCTAACACCTCCCCAGGGCATCCCCCACACTTGGAGAGTCCCGTGCTTCGTTCACGCACCCGCACCGCCCTCGGCCTCGCCGCGGCGTCCGCCCTTCTGCTCACCGGCTGCGCGAGCGGCACCACCGCGCCGGCGTCGGACGATGCGGAGGCCGGCGACGGCGATGTGTTCCCCGTCACGATCGAGCACGCGTACGGCGAGACGACCATCACGGAGAAGCCCGAGCGCGTCGCGACGGTGGCATGGGCGAACCACGAGGTCCCGCTCGCACTCGGCGTCGTGCCCGTGGGCATGAGCAAAGCCACCTGGGGCGACGACGACGGCGACGGCGTGCTGCCGTGGGTCGAGGACCAGCTCGAAGAACTCGGCGCGGAGACCCCGGTGCTGTTCGACGAGACGGACGGCATCGACTTCGAAGCCGTCGCAGACACGCAGCCCGACGTGATCCTCGCCGCCTACTCGGGCCTCACGCAGGAGGACTACGACACCCTGTCGAAGATCGCCCCCGTCGTCGCCTACCCGGACCTCGCGTGGGGCACCTCCTACCAGGACATGATCCGGCTCAACTCGGCGGCTCTGGGACTCGCCGACGAGGGCGACGACCTGATCGACGAGCTTCAGTCCGAGGTCGACGCGGCACTTGCCGACTACCCCGAACTCGCCGATTCGAAGCTGCTCTTCTCGTACATCGACCCGTCCGACCTCAGCCAGGTCGGCTTCTACACCAGCCTCGACACGCGGCCCGGCTTCCTCACCGATCTCGGGCTGCCGCTGCCGGCCGTCGTCGAGGAGGAGTCGGCGGACACGGAAGAGTTCTACCTCACGATCAGCTCCGAAGAGGCCGACCGATTCGAGGACGTCGATGTCTTCGTGACCTACGGCGAGGCAGACGGCGCGATCATCGACCAGCTCCAGTCCGACCCGCTCCTCTCGCAGATCCCCGCGATCGCGAACGGACGGATCGCGATCCTCGAGAGCTCCACGCCACTCGCAGCCTCCGCCAACCCGTCGCCGCTGTCGATCGGGTGGGGCATCGACGAGTACTTCGCCGTGCTTGCCGGCGCGCTCGGCTGAGCCCTCGAAGCCTGAGTCCATCGAAAGCCGGGCCCGTCTCTCGTCGGACCCGGGAGCACGCCGGACACCTCGAAACCCTCACCACGTGACTATCTCAGAGACCCGTACGCCGCTGCCGAACGCCGCCACCCTGCGGCGCTCGGCGGCGGTGCGGTTGGGCTGGCTGGCGGCGGCAGCGCTGGTGCTCGCGATGCTGTGCATCGCCTCGGTCGCGCTGGGCGCGCGAGAGGTCAGCGTCGGAGAGATCCTCACCGCCCTCCGCGGTGACATCGATGGCGTTGCAGAAGCGGCCGTGGTCACCCGCATCCCGCGGACCGTGCTCGCCATCCTCGTCGGGGCCGCGCTCGCCCTCGCAGGCACGACGATGCAGGCCGTCACGCGCAATCCACTCGCCGACCCCGGCATCCTCGGTGTCTCCGGCGGCGCGGCGCTCGCCGTCGTGATCGGGATCGCCTTCTTCGCGCTGACCGATCCCTACGCGACGATGGGCCTCGCCATCCTCGGCGCCGCCAGCGCCGCGGTGTTCGTCTACGCGGTCGGATCCGTGGGGCGCGGGGGCGCCACGCCGCTCAAGCTCGCGCTGGCGGGCGCCGCCACCACGGCAGCGTTCACGTCTCTGGTGAGCGCCATCCTGCTCCCCCGGGTCGACATCATGGAGACATTCCGCTTCTGGCAGATCGGTGGTGTCGGCGGAGCCACCTGGGACCGTATCGCCACGGTTCTCCCGGTGCTCGCTGTGGGCGCCATCATCTGCCTGCTCACCGCACGCGGGATGAATTCCCTCGCCCTCGGCGACGACCTGGCCGCCGGGCTGGGCGAGCACGTTGCCCGCACCCGTCTGATCTCATCCGCCGGCGCCGTGATCCTCTGCGGCGCCGCGACCGCCGTCGCCGGGCCGATCGCTTTCGTCGGTCTCGTCATCCCCCACCTCTGCCGACTGCTCGTGGGCACCGATCATCGCTGGCTGCTGCCGTTCTCCGCCCTCGCCGGAGCTGCATTGCTGGTCGCCTCCGATATCATCGGCCGCGTCGTCGCACGCCCCGAAGAGATCGAGGTCGGGATCGTGACGGCGTTCATCGGCGCACCCTTCTTCATCTGGATCGTGCGCCGCCAGAAGGTGCGTGAACTGTGAGCATCCAGGTCGTCGTCGCGGGGCGCCGTCGGCGGGTGCGCAACCGCGGGCTCACCGTCACCGCACTCGTGGTCGCGATCGTCGTCACCTTCGCGCTGAGCCTCATGATCGGTCAGACGTTCTACGCGCCGACGGAAGTCCTCCAGGTACTGCTGGGCCAGACGGTGCCCGGAGCATCGTTCACAGTGGGTGAGCTGCGCCTTCCGCGCGCGACGCTCGGGCTTCTCGCCGGCTTCGCGTTCGGCATCGCGGGCGTCACATTCCAGACGATGCTGCGCAATCCGCTGGCCTCCCCCGACATCATCGGCATCAGCTCCGGCGCCAGTGCTGCTGCCGTCATCGGAATCGTCATCCTCTCCCTCGACGAGACGACCGTCTCGTTCCTCGCACTCGCGGGCGCGCTCCTCACCGCCGGAGCAATCTATCTGCTGTCCCACCGTGGCCAGTTCGCCGGAACACGCCTGATCCTCATCGGCATCGGTGTCGCCGCCATGCTCGACAGTGTGATCACCTACGCGCTGTCGAAGGCGGCCACATGGGATCTGCAGGTCGCGATGCGCTGGCTCACCGGGAGCCTCAACGGGGCGACCTGGCAGATCGTCCTGCCCCTCGCGATCGCGTGCGTTCTGCTCATACCCGTGCTGCTGTCGCAGAGCGCCGGCCTCGACATGCTGCGTCTGGGCGATGACGCCGCCGCCAGCCTCGGTGTGCCTGTCACGCGTACCCGGGTGCTCCTGATCGTCGCGGCCGTCGCGCTGCTCGCCTTCGCCACGGCCGCGAGCGGGCCGATCGCTTTCGTCGCCTTCATGGCGGGGCCGATCGCGGCACGCATCGTCGGTCCCGGCGGATCATTGCTGCTGCCCTCGGGGCTGGTCGGCGCGCTGCTGGTGCTCGTCGCCGATCTGATCGGCCAGTTCGCGTTCGACACCCGCTATCCGGTCGGCGTCATCACCGGCGTGCTCGGCGCGCCCTATCTCGTCTACCTCCTCATCAGGACGAACCGATCCGGAGGCTCTCTATGACCGATCCGCACCGCCTCGCGGCGGAGTCCCTGACACTCGCCTACGGCGATCGCACGATCGTCGATGGGATGGATCTTCAAATCCCGCCCGGCCGCATCACCGCGATCGTCGGGGCGAACGGCTGCGGCAAGTCGACGCTCCTGCGGGCGCTCGCGCGACTGATCACCCCGCGCGCAGGTCAGGTCGTCCTCGACGGCAAAGCCCTGCACGGGCGCCCCTCGAAAGAGGTCGCGCGCACGCTCGGCCTCCTGCCACAGAGTCCGGTGGCGCCCGAGGGGATCGCGGTCGCCGACCTCGTCGGGCGCGGACGCCACCCTCATCAGAAGCTGCTGGCGCGCTGGAGCGAACGCGACTACCAGGTGGTCGCACAATCTCTCGAGGCGACCGGCATCACCGAGCTGGCCGATCGCTCGGTGGACGAACTGTCGGGCGGGCAGCGCCAGCGGGTGTGGATCGCGATGGCGCTTGCACAGGAGACCGACATCCTGCTCCTCGACGAGCCGACCACATTCCTCGACGTCGCGCACCAGGTCGAAGTGCTCGATCTCCTCACGGACCTCAACCGCGACCGCGGCACCACCATCGTCATGGTGCTGCACGACATGAATCTCGCGGCGCGCTACGCCGATCACATCTTCGCCCTCCGCGCCGGCCGTCTCGTGGCCAGTGGCGAGCCGCACGAGGTCATGACGGCCGACCTCATCCGCGAGGTGTTCGATCTCGACGCCCTCGTCGTCTCCGACCCGGTGTCCGGCGCCCCCATCGTCCTGCCCCGCGGCCGCCACCATGTCACGAGCCCCCGCGCCACCGCACAGCCCCTCACAACCCAGGCAGGATCCCCCGATGGCCCCGACCGCTGACGTCCACCGCTTCTTCCGCGCACGGGTGATCTCGATCACCGATCTGACTCCGAGCTTCCGCCGCTTCACGTTCGGCGGCGACGACCTCACCGTCTACGGCAACCCGGGCCTGGATCAGCGCATCAAGATCGTCTTCCCCACTGATTCCGTGAGCCTCGACACGATGCCGGTCGGCGAGGACTGGTACACCCAGTGGCGCGAGCTTCCCGAGGCCGAGCGCCCGCCGTTCCGCACCTACACGACGCGCTATGTGCGCAACGAAGTGAGTGAGGTCGATGTCGACATGGTGTCGCACGACGTGCTCGGCCCGGCATCCGGCTGGATCGCCCGTGCTCGCATCGGCGACGAGGTTCTGATCTTCGCCCCCACCACCGCCCACAGCGGCGTCAGCTACGGAATCGACTTCGTGCCGCCCGCCCGGGTCGATCAGATCCTCCTGGCGGGCGACGAGACCGCCGCACCGGCGATCGCGGTGATCCTCGAGCAGCTTCCGCCCGAGGCCCGCGGCGTGGTCGCGCTCGAAGTGCCTCGCGACGAGGACATCGCCTATCTGCCCCGCCACCCCGGCTTCGAATACCTTGTCGGTGCGCGCGGGGATGGCGACCGTCACAGCCACCTCCTGTCGACGGTGACGGATGCCGCGGCCACCCTCGCGCCGAGCGGCGAGGGTTCCGACGTCGAGGAGATCGACATCGACACCGACATCCTCTGGGAGGTGCCGCGGACGGCGAAAGGCGGCGCTGCGCTCAAGAGCGCGCGCCTCTACGCGTGGCTGGCCGGAGAGGCGGGCGCGATCAAGGCGTTGCGCCGGCATCTGGTCGCCGAGCGGGGCGTGGATCGCCGTGCGGTCGCGTTCATGGGCTACTGGCGCCTCGGGCGTGCCGAGAACTGACGTGTGACGCGGGCCGCGGCGGTCGAGCCCGGCGTGAGTCGGCACGGTCGACGTCGGGCGGGAGCTTCGTGCGGCGTGTCCGGGCTCCCGCGAGCGTCAGGCGCCGCGATCGGCGCCGACCTGGCGCATCTCATGCGCGTGCCCGAGACGCAGCCCCGGGACGAGGGCGCCGAGCGCGAGAACCGCGGCGATCGCGAACACGGCGGGGAATCCGGCATCCGTTCCCACCAGGGCTGTGAAGACGAGACCCATCACCGCGATCGTCGTCGCCGTGCCGATCGAATCCGCGATCGACAGCGCGGACGAGTTGAAGCCCTGATTCTGCGGGTTCGAGTACGCCAGCGTCAGCACCGTCAGACGCGGATACATGAGACCCATTCCGCCGCCCGCGAGCGCCCAGCCCGCGATCATCACCGCCGGGTGCAGGAGCAGCAGAGCGGTGACGAGCGCGAAGAGGAGGGCCGCGACGAGCAGCCCCGTGCCGATCACGGTGATGCGCGTGTTGCCGATCCGGTCACCGAAGCGCCCCTGCAGATCCGCCGCGACCGCCCACGCCAGCGCGGCCGCCGTCAGTCCCAGCCCCGCCCATGTCGGAGTGAATCCGTAGTCGGCGATGAGCAGGTAGGGCACGTAGATCTCCGCGCCGAACAGCGCGCCGGCGATGAGTCCGCGCATGAGGACGACGCTGGGCAGGCCTCGCGCTGCTACGAGCGTGCCGCGCGGCAGCAGTGGGCGCGACGAGAGCACGATCACGAGAGCGGATGCCGCGACGGCCGCCCATGACCACGCACCGAGTTCGCCCGCCAGGCTGAGTCCGAGCGCGCCTGCCGCCAGTGCGACCGCGCAGGCCAGGCGCGGCCACACCCGCTCGGTGGACGGATGATCGGTGTGCAGCGAGAGTCCGTGCAATCGCGCCACCACCAGGGCGAAGGCGATCACGGTGAGCCCGGCCACACCGAGGAATACCCAGCGCCAGTGCAGGAACTCCGTCACCGCACCGGCGAGGAACGGACCGATCAGCGACGGCAGCACCCATGCGGCGGAGAAGGCCGCGAACACGCGACCGTGGAGCGCGGGCGGGTAGACACGCGCCACCACGACATAGAGTGCGACCGTCTGCCCGCCGGTGCCGAGACCCTGCACGAGCCGTCCTGCCACCAGCGCGGGCATGCTGAGCGCGAGACCGGCGATCACCAGCCCCACGACGAACAACACGACCGCGGTGGTGAGAGGCGCCAGCACCCCGCCCCGGTCGCACCACGCACCCACCGCGACCATGCCGATCACGCTCGTGGCGAGCGTTCCGGCGAACGCAACCGCGTACAGGCGATCGCCGTCGAGGTCCGCGCTGACCACGGGCATGACCGTCGTCACCGCGAGCGACTGCATCGCTGCCAGGAACACGAGCGCGACGGCGCCGACGGTCACCCAGAGATAGCGGGACTGCCAGACTCCGACGGCGTCCCCGTCGGAGGTCGTCACGATCTCGCCAGGGCTCCGATGCGCTCCACGGCCTCGCGGAGCACTTCGGGAGAGCACCCGAAGTTGATGCGGACGTGCCCCTTGCCCTCGGTGCCGAACAGCGGGCCCAAGTGCAGGGCGACGTCCGCCTCGCGGCGGATCTTCACCGCAGGGTTGTCGCCCCAGCCGAGATCGGACAGGTCGACCCACGCCAGGAAGCCGGCATCCGGGATCCGATACCGCGCGCCGGGGACGTGCTCGGCGAGCAGGTCCGCCAGGAGCAGCCGATTCTGATCGAGTGCGGCCAGAAGTCCATCGAGCCACGCGTCGCTCTCTTCGGAGAACGCCGCGACGCTCGCGATGGCGCCGAACAGCCCGGTACGCCACTCGACCTCGTCGGGCAGCGCCTTGACGATGCGGGTCGTCTCATCGTCCGCCGTCACCATCAGCGCACATTTGAGCCCCGCGAAGTTGAACGCCTTGCTGGCACTGGTCACCGCGTAGCCCACGCGCGCCGCGGCGGGCGATGCGTCGAGGAAAGGAGTGAAAACCACCCCGGGATGCGCGAGGGGCGCATGGATCTCGTCACTGATGACGACGGCGCCGAACCCGGCGGCGAGATCCGCCAGTGCCGCGAGCGTGGCCCGGGAGTGCACCGTGCCCGTCGGATTGTGCGGGTTGCACAGCAGCACGGCCCGCGCACCGCCGGCGAGGGCCGCCTCGATACCGAGAAGATCCAGCTCCCACGCCGAGCCGGTGTCGAGGAGGGGAACACGCTCGACGACCGCGCCGGCCTCTTCGACCGTGTCGTAGAACGGCGGGTAGACCGGCGGGGTCACGACCACGCGGTCGCCCGGTTGGGTGACGGCGCGCAGGATCTCGACCACGCCCATCATCACGTCGCCCGTCCAGCGGATCCGCGAGGAATCGACGTCGGAACCGAAGCGGCGGGCGGCGAAGCTCGCATACGCGGTCGCCACGCCGGGATCCGGCGGCGTGTAGCCGGTGTCGCCGAGCAGCACCGCCCGCGTGAGGGCCGCAGTGATCGCCGGCGCCGGCGGGAAGTCGGTCTCCGCGACGAAGAGCGGCAGGACCTGCGGCGGATACTTGCGCCACTTCGTGCTCGTCCGCTGGCGCAGCTCATCGATCGGCAGGGCCTGAAGGGGGGTGACGCTCACCCTTCGAGCCTATCGAGCACGACGCGGAGGCATCCGCCGCGCGTCACCGTGTGAAGCCACGGACACGGGAGTCGAGTCAGATCGCGAAGCCGAGCGCGCGCATCATGTCGCGCCCGTCGTCCGTGATCCGCTCCGGCCCCCACGGCGGCATCCACACCCAGTTGATGCGGAACTGGTCCACGACGTCGTCGAGAGCCTGTGCCGTCTGCTCTTCGAGCACGTCGGTGAGGGGACATCCGGCTGACGTGAGCGTCATGTGGATGACGAGCGCGTCGTTCTCGTCATCCCAACCCAGATCGTAGATGAGGCCGAGGTCGACGACGTTGATCCCCAGCTCGGGATCCATGACGTCCTTGAGCGCCTCGGTGACCTCGTCGTACTTCTCGGGCGTGAGCGTTGCGGTCATGTAACGATTCTACGCTTCGGTGCTCACGGGAGCCTCGGCGGGCTCCTCTTCGCCTGCCGGGAGGAACCGGTCGTAGCCCTCGTCCTCGAGACGATCGGCGAGTTCGGACCCGCCCTCCTCGACGATTCGACCGCCCACCATCACGTGGACGAAGTCAGGACGGATGTAGCGCAGGATGCGCGTGTAGTGCGTGATGAGCAGCACACCGAGGTTGGTCTCGCTCTTGGCACGGTTCACGCCCTCGGAGACGATCTTGAGCGCGTCGACGTCCAGACCCGAGTCGGTCTCGTCGAGCACGGCGATCTGCGGCTTGAGCAGCTCGAGCTGGAGGATCTCGTGACGCTTCTTCTCGCCGCCGGAGAAGCCCTCGTTGACGTTGCGCTGCGCGAACTTGGGGTCCATGCGCAGTGCCTTCATCGACGCCTTGACGTCCTTGGTCCACGTGCGGATCGACGGAGCCTCGCCATCGATCGCGGTCTTCGCGGTGCGCAGGAAGTTCGTCACGGTGACACCCGGAATCTCGACCGGGTACTGCATCGCGAGGAAGAGCCCGGCACGGGCGCGCTCGTCGACGGTCATCGCGAGGACGTCCTCGCCGTCGAGGGCGATCGAGCCGCTGGTCACGTTGTACTTCGGGTGACCGGCGATCGTGTACGCGAGAGTCGACTTGCCCGAGCCGTTGGGGCCCATGATGGCGTGAGTCTCACCGGTACGGATCGTGAGCGTCACACCGTTGAGGATGGGGGTGGTTCCGGCATCCGTCTCGACCGTCACGTGCAGGTCGCGGATCTCGAGGACTGACATTCAAACTTCCTTCTTCACAGCTCTACTTTGACGGCCGGGTCGATGATCACGTCGTCACCGTCGATGACGACGGCGAAGACGGGGACCGGCTCGTACGCGGGGAGGTTCAAGGGCTTACCGGTGCGGAGCGAGAACGCCGAGCCGTGGGCCCAGCATTCCAGCGTGTCGCCGTCGATGAAGCCTTCGGCGAGCGAGATGTCGCCATGTGTGCAGGTGTCTCCGATAGCGTGCACTTCACCGTTCGAGTCGAGCACGACGGCCATGGCCACCCCGTCGACCTCGAAGCGCACGGCGGCATCCTGCTCGAGATCGCTGAGAGCGCACACGCGCTGAGCGGTCATCGAACAACCACCTGGGCGAGCTCTTCTTCGATCGCGGCGAAGAGCTCGACCTCGAGTTCGGGGACACCGATCTTCTGCACGATCTCGGAGAGGAACCCGAGGACGACGAGGCGTCGCGCCTCGTCTTCGGAGATCCCGCGCGCCTGCAGGTAGAAAAGCTGCTCGTCGTCGAAGCGCCCGGTGGCGCTGGCGTGACCCGCACCGCGGATATCGCCCGTCTCGATCTCGAGATTCGGGATCGACTCGGCACGGGCGCCGTCGGTGAGCACCAGATTGCGGTTGGCCTCGTACGAATCAGTGCCCACGGCATCCGGCCCGATGAGAACGTCGCCGATCCAGACGCTGCGTGCGCCGGCGCCCTGAAGCGCGCCCTTGTAGAGGACGTCGCCAGAGGTCTCGGCGCCCTTGTGGTGCAGATACACCTGACTCTCGAGGTGCTGGCCGGCGTCGGAGTAGCTCAGCCCGAACAGCTCGGCGCGGGAGCCGGTGCCGGCGAGCTCGACACTTGGGTTCACCCGCACGACGCCGCCGCCGAAGCTGACGACGATGTGACGGAGCGTGGCGTCGCGCTCGACGCGGGCCTGGTGGGATGCCGCGTGCACGGCCTCGTCGTCCCACCGCTGCACGGTGACGATCTCGAGATGGGCACCCTCGCGGACGATGATCTCCACGTTCTGCGCGAACTGCGCGGCGCCGACGTGGCGGAGCACCACAGTGGCGCGGCTGTGACGGGATGCCTCGATCACGACGTGCGAATGAGCGACGAGATCGGCGCCACCGCCGACGGCCTCGATCACGATCGGCTCGTCGAATTCGGCTTCGACGGGCACAGAGATGTAGAGGGCCTCGGCGGAGCGGCTCCAGGCCACCGCGGCGGACCGGTCTTCGGGGACGAACACCTCGCCGCGCGGAGTGGCGCCGATCTCGAGGCTCCCGGCCGCGAGCGGTCCGGACACGACGAGCGAAACCGCCCCGGCGTCGCCGGCGGCGTCTGCGAAAAGACGCTCGAGTCGCGCGACCGGCGTGTGCTTCCAGTTCACCTCGCGCCCGACGGGCGCCTCGAAGTCGGAGGGGTCATAGGAGCGCAGGCGCTCGGACCGGGTCTGCACCGGAACGAACGCACCGGCGCCATCGGAGTGGCCCTTCGCACCGGGAATGGTGGCGGGGGCCTGAGTCACAGAGCTCACTAGCCGACGGATCCTTCCATGCCCATCTCGATGAGCTTGTTGAGTTCGAGCGCGTACTCCATCGGCAGCTCTCGGGCGATCGGCTCGATGAAGCCGCGCACGATCATGGCCATTGCCTCGTCCTCGGGCATGCCCCGGCTCATGAGGTAGAACAGCTGCTCCTCGCTCACCTTCGAGACGGTCGCCTCGTGGCCGAGCTGCACGTCGTCGACGCGGATGTCGATCGACGGGTAGGTGTCGGAGCGAGATTTGGTGTCGACGAGCAGGGCGTCGCAGCGCACGGTGTTCGCAGAGTGGTGGGCGTTGGCGTCGACACGCACTTCGCCGCGGTATCCGGCGCGTCCACCGCCACGCGCGATCGACTTCGAGACGATCGAGGACTGGGTGTAGGGCGCCATGTGGATCATCTTGGCGCCGGCATCCTGGTGCTGTCCGGGACCAGCGAACGCGACCGACAGAGTCTCGCCCTTGGCGTGCTCGCCCATCAGGAAGATGGACGGGTACTTCATCGTGACCTTGGAGCCGATGTTGCCGTCGATCCACTCCATGGTGGCGCCCTCGTGTGCGACAGCGCGCTTGGTGACGAGGTTGTAGACGTTGTTCGACCAGTTCTGGATCGTCGTGTAGCGCACGCGGGCGTTCTTCTTGACGATGATCTCGACGACTGCGGAGTGCAGCGAGTCGGACTTGTAGATCGGGGCGGTGCAGCCTTCGATGTAGTGCACGTACGATCCCTCGTCGGCGATGATCAGCGTCCGCTCGAACTGGCCCATGTTCTCGGTGTTGATGCGGAAGTACGCCTGAAGCGGGATCTCGACATGAACGCCCGGAGGGACGTAGACGAACGAGCCGCCCGACCATACGGCCGTGTTCAGCGCGGCGAACTTGTTGTCGCCGGCGGGGATCACGGTGCCGAAGTACTCCTCGAAGAACTCCGGGTGCTCGCGCAGCGCCGTGTCGGTGTCCATGAAGATGACACCCTGCTTCTCGAGTTCTTCGTTGATCTGGTGGTAGACGACCTCGGACTCGTACTGTGCCGCGACGCCGGCGACGAGGCGCTGACGCTCCGCCTCGGGGATGCCGAGCTTCTCGTACGTGTTGCGGATGTCCTCGGGGAGGTCCTCCCACGACTGCGCCTGCTTCTCGGTGGAGCGCACGAAGTACTTGATGTTGTCGAAGTCGATCTCGCTGAGGTCGGCGCCCCAGGTCGGCATCGGCTTGCGTCCGAAGAGCTGATAGCCCTTCAAACGCGTCTTCAGCATCCATTCGGGCTCGCTCTTCAGCGCCGAGATGCCGCGCACGACGTTCTCGTTGATGCCGCGTTGCGCGACAGCGCCCGCGGCATCCGCATCATGCCACCCGAACTCGTAGACGCCCAGGCCATCCAGCTCGGGGCGGTCGATCAGCACATCAGACATCGTCACGTTCTCCTCCGGGCCCTGGCGGTGTGATCCGTCCCGGCATTCCTGCTCCTCCGGTGGAGTTACCGGAGGGGGGATGCCGCTCGTGGGCCCTTTCATGCGGCGCTGAGCATCGCGCCTAGACTGTCGGTGGTGCGCCGCCTCAAGTGCGCGCGCGACCGACCCCTCGATTCTACAGGTTCCGTCCCGGCACCGGGCCCGCGTGTCCATGGATGCCTCGCTGCGGAACCAGCCCTGGAGGCGACCAGCAGCATGTCCGCGGAACCGACGACGTCATCGACCGGAACCTGGCGGCGCATCCTGAACGCGGTGGCCGGCGTGCGGCACCGCTTCTGGGAGTGGCTTCCCACGACGATCGACCGCCGCGTGATCGCTCTCGCGTGGTCGACCCTCGCCGTGCAGATCGGCATCGTCGGCACGGGCGGCCTGGTGCGGCTCACGGGATCCGGCCTCGGCTGCCCGACGTGGCCTCGCTGCACCGAGGACTCGCTCGTGGCCACCCATGAGATGGGCATCCACGGCGTCATCGAATTCGGCAACCGCATGCTGACGTTCGTCCTGGTGATCGTCGCGATCCTCATGTTCCTGTTCGTGGTGCGGATGCGCCGTGAGCGCCGCGACCTGTTCTGGCTGTCGCTCGGGATCGGCCTCTACGTCCCCCTCCAGGCGATCATCGGCGGTATCACGGTGCTCACGAACCTCAACCCGTACGTCGTCGGGCTCCACTACTTCGCATCGGTCGTCCTCGTCGCACTCGCCGCCATCCTCGTGGTCCGCGTGTACGCCACTCCGGGTCCGCGGGAGCGGGCAGTGCCCCGCTGGTACGCGATCACCACCCACCTGACCAGCCTCGCGGTGCTCGTGACGGTGGCGGTCGGCATTCTCGTCACCGGCTCCGGCCCGCACGCGGGAGACGGCGGCGCGGCGCGCAACGGCCTGAACCCCGAGTTCATGCAGCACGTGCATTCGTGGCCCGCATACGTCACGTTCGCATTGACGATCGTCCTCGTCCTCGGCGCACGACGCACTCCCCCGGCCCTGCGCCTGACGCTCTGGACCGGGCTCCTCCTCGCCGTCGAGCTCGTGCAGATCGTCGTCGGGCTGTGGCAGGCGCGCACCGGGCTTCCGATCTGGCTCGTGAACATCCACATGGTGCTCGCCGTCATGCTCGTCGCGGCGATGACCGCGGTCGTCATGAATCTGAAGGCCCCGGTCCGCGCAGCGCACACAGCCATTTCATAGGATTCACATCGCTTCCGCACGAACGGGGATGACAGCGTGACGGATGTCGCAGCCATCCGGGCCGCGCATCCCGAGGAGTGATCGACACATGTCAACCCGTCCCCGCCTTGTCCGCAGCATCCCGTTCTGGGGGCTCGTCGCCGTCTCGCTCGGAACGATCGCCGGTGGCGCGTACGTGCTCAACGGCACGCTCGGCACGATGACGACGACCCTCACCGATGGCACCGCCACCGGTGTCGACGTCTACGTCGGCCAGTCGGTCGCGCAGCTCGGTGCGATTCTCGTCGGCGCCGGAGTCATCGGCCTCCTGCTGGCGCTCGGTGTCGCCGCCGCTGCGACCCTGCGCCCCCACCCGCCCGTCGAGGTCGTCGAGCCCATCGACTGGGAGGGCGAGGCAGAGACCGTCGCCGACGACACCACAGCGGCACCCGCCCACGGCTACGAGCAGGGCCTCGGCTACACCGCCGCGGTCGACACCGCATCGGAGACCACCGAGACCACCGCGCCCGCGGAGCCCAAGACAACCGAATCTCGCTGAGACAGGCGTACGAGAAGAGGCCACCCGGTTCGCCGGGTGGCCTCTTCTCGTACGCCTGTCAGAACGGCAGCAGCGGATCGACGGCGATCGCGACGAACAGCAGCGTCAGATAGGTGATCGAGGCATGGAAGACCCGCATCGGGCGCGGCTCGGTTCCGCGCACCGCACGGTTGTAGAGCACGTGCGACTCGTAGATGAACCATCCACCGAAGACGACCGCGGAGACGATGTAGACGAGACCCATGTCTGCGACCGGGATCAGCAGCAGCGAGCACACGACGGTCGCCCACGCGTAGAGGATGACCTGCAGCCCGACCTGTGAACCCTGGCGAGTCGCGCCGAGCATCGGCACGTTGACCTCTTCGTACTGCTCCTTGTACTTCATCGACAGGGGCCAGTAATGCGGCGGCGTCCACAGGAACACGAGCGTGAACAGGATCACCGGCGGCCAGGCGAGCGAGCCGGTGACGGCCGTCCAGCCGATCAGGACGGGGAAGCATCCCGCGATCCCGCCCCACACGATGTTCTGTTCGGTGCGGCGCTTCAGGATCATCGTGTAGATGACGACATAGAAGAAGATCGCGGCGACCGACAGAGTCGCTGCCAGCCAGTTGGTGGCGAGCCAGAGCCACACGGTCGAGCCGACGGCGAGCGTCCACGCGAAGATCAGTGCCCCGCGCGGCGACACCTCGCCCGTCACCAGCGGACGGTTGGCGGTGCGCTGCATGTGCGCGTCCATGTCGCGGTCGAGGTACATGTTGAACGCCGCCGCCGATCCGGCGCTCGCGGTGCCGCCGATCACGGTGGCCACGACGAGCCACAGACTGGGCAGACCGCCCTGCGCGAGGATCATGACCGGCACCGTGGTCACGAGCAGCAGCTCGAGCACGCGCGGTTTCATCAGTGCGACGTACGCACGGACGGTACGGCCGAAACCTCGGCGGGTGGGGCGGGAACCGTCGACCGAAGCCTCGACCCCGGCCGTCTTCGTGATGTCCATCGCCCCCGCAATCGCCGTATGCAGAACTCCCCAAGTCTATGGCATCGGCTCCGTCGCCCCGAAGCCGTCCCCCGGCCCGACGCGACGCCGGTGCTGCGCGTGCCGGCGGCCGTTAGCCCTCACAACATCGCCTCGCGTCGCGTGAGCAGAACGTGACCCGCGCGACACGGTGCGGACACGGGGCACGAGGCGAGGTTCGCAAGACTCTGTCACACAGCGGTCCGCATGGCCTGGGTGGCATACCCCTTCGCTATGCTGAGACCACACGCGCGCCCGCCGCCGATTCCCCCTTCTCCATCCGGACAAGGGCCGCGGACCGGCAAATTCTGGGCGCACTAACTCCTCGAGAAAGGCGCCGGGTGTCGGAACTGCGTTGGGATGAGATCGATGGGCGCGCGGTTGACACCGCGCGTGTGCTGGCAGCGGATGCGGTCGAGAAGGTGGGTAACGGCCACCCCGGTACTGCGATGAGCTTGGCGCCGGCCGCATATCTGCTCTACCAGCGGGTGCTGCGCCACGACCCGGCCGACACGCACTGGGTGGGCCGTGACCGGTTCATCCTCTCGGCAGGGCATTCCTCGCTGACGCAGTACGTGCAGCTGTACCTGGGTGGGTTCGGGCTCGAGCTCGACGATCTGAAGTCGCTGCGCACCTGGGGATCCAAGACGCCGGGTCACCCGGAGTTCGGGCACACCGCGGGCGTGGAGATCACCACCGGCCCGCTGGGTCAGGGGCTCGCCTCGTCCGTCGGGTTCGCCTACGCGGCCCGCTACGAGCGCGGCCTGTTCGACCCCGAGACCGCCGCCGGGCAGTCGCCGTTCGACCACCACATCTACGTGATCGCGGGCGACGGCGACCTGCAGGAGGGCATCACCAGCGAGGCGTCGAGCCTCGCCGGGCACCAGCAGCTGGGCAACCTCATCGCGATCTACGACTCGAACCAGATCTCGATCGAGGACGACACCAACGTCGCGTTCACCGAGGATGTCGCCCAGCGGTACGAGTCGTACGGCTGGCAGGTGCAGGTCGTGGACTGGAAGAAGTCCGGCCAGTACGTCGAGGACGTCGCCGAGCTGTACGCGGCGATCGAGGCGGCCAAGGGCGAGACGGCCAAGCCGTCGCTCATCATTCTGCGCACCATCATCGGGTGGCCCTCGCCCGGCAAGCAGAACACCGGCAAGATCCACGGTTCCGCGCTCGGCGCCGACGAGCTCGCCGCGACCAAGAAGGTGCTCGGGTTCGACCCTGAGCAGAGCTTCGTCGTCGCCGACGACGTGATCGCCCACACCCGCGCCCTCGCCGACCGGGCCGCTGCGGACCGCGCCGTGTGGCAGGAGGGCTTCGACGCCTGGGCCGCCGCGAATCCGGAACGCAAGGCGCTGTTCGACCGGCTCCAGGCCGGCGAGCTTCCCACCGACCTCGACGCCGCCCTGCCCGTGTTCGAGGCCGGCAAGGACGTCTCCACGCGTGCCGCGTCGGGCCTGGTCATCAACGCCCTCGCGGCGGAGCTTCCCGAGCTGTGGGGCGGTTCGGCCGACCTCGCCGAGTCGAACCTGACGACCATCAAGGCCGCCAAGAGCTTCATCCCCGGGGAATGGTCGACCCACGAGTGGTCGGGCGACCCCTACGGCCGCGTGCTGCACTTCGGCATCCGCGAGCACGCCATGGGTGCGATCATCAACGGCATCGTGCTGCACGGACCGACCCGCGCCTTCGGCGGCACCTTCCTCATCTTCAGCGACTACATGCGCCCCTCGGTGCGTCTGGCCGCGCTGATGGACATCCCGTCGATCTTCGTCTGGACCCACGACTCCGTCGCGCTCGGCGAAGACGGCCCGACCCACCAGCCGATCGAGCAGATCGCGACGCTGCGCGCCATCCCGAACTTCACCGTGGTGCGCCCCGCCGACGCGAACGAGACCTCGGCCGCATGGCTGGAGATCCTCCGCCGCAAGGACGGCCCGGCCGGCATCGCGCTGACCAGGCAGAACATCCCCGTGCTCGCCCGCGGCGACGCAGACGCCTCCGGCGACGTCTTCGCCTCGACCGCCGGCGTCGCCAAGGGCGCGTACATCCTCGCCGAAGCCCCGAACGGCACGCCCGACGTGATCCTCATCGGCACCGGCTCCGAAGTGCAGCTCGCCATCGCCGCACGCGAGACCCTCGCGGCCGAGGGCATCAACGCCCGCGTCGTGTCGGCACCCTCACTGGAATGGTTCGCCGAGCAGGACGCCTCCTACCAAGAGAAAGTCCTCCCCGCCGCCGTCAAGGCGCGCGTCTCGGTCGAGGCCGGATCCGCGCTCACCTGGCGCGGCATCGTCGGCGACGCCGGCCGCTCCGTCGCGATCGACCACTTCGGCGCATCCGCCGACTACAAGACCCTGTTCGAGAAGTTCGGCATCACCGCCGACGCCGTCGTCCTGGCAGCCCGCGAGTCCCTCGCGGCAGCCGGCCCGGCAGCCCAGTAGTACCGAGGAGAACGCACATGAGCACCCACACCCAGCAGCTCACCGCCCAGGGCGTCAGCATCTGGCTCGACGACCTGTCGCGCGACCGCATCACGTCCGGCAACCTGACCGAGCTCATCAGCACACGCAACGTCAGCGGAGTGACCACCAACCCCACGATCTTCCAGAGCGCCATCGGCGGCGGCGGCCCCGCGTACTCGGGCCAGATCGCCGAGCTCGCCCGCGCAGGCGCCACGGTGGACGAGGCGATCTTCGCCGCGACCACCGACGACGTCCGCGACGCGGCCGACATCTTCCGTCCCGTCTTCGACGCGACGGCCGGCGTGGACGGGCGTGTGTCGATCGAGGTCTCCCCCGACCTCGCCCACGACACCGACGCGACCATCGCGCAGGCAAAAGAACTGTGGGCGAAGGTCGCACGTCCCAACGTGCACATCAAGATTCCCGCGACCAAGGCTGGCCTTCCGGCCATCACGGCGGTGCTGGCCGAGGGCATCTCGGTCAACGTCACCCTGATCTTCAGCCTCGAGCGCTACGCGGAGGTCATCGACGCCTACCTCTCCGGCATCGAGAAGGCTCAGGCGAACGGACACGATCTGTCCGGGATCCACTCCGTCGCCTCGTTCTTCGTGTCGCGCGTCGACACCGAGGTCGACAAGCGCCTCGCCGTGATCGGCACCGACGAGGCCGCAGGCCTCGCGTCGCTCGCGGGCATCGCAAACGCGCGGCTCGCGTACGAGCTGTTCGAGAAGGAGTTCTCCTCCGACCGCGCGAAGACGCTGACGGATGCCGGCGCCAATGTGCAGCGGCCGCTCTGGGCATCGACCGGCGTCAAGTCGGCGGACCTTCCCGACACTCTTTACGTGACCGAGCTCGTCGCTCCCGGCACCGTCAACACGATGCCCGAGAAGACGCTCGAGGCCACGTTCGATCACGGCGCCATCGCGGGTGACACCGTCACCGGCACCTACGAGGCGGCTCACAAGGTCTTCGCCGATCTCGCCGCCGTCGGCGTCGACTTCGACGACGTCACCCAGGTGCTCGAGGATGAAGGCGTCGAGAAGTTCATCGCCTCGTGGCACGACCTGCAGGGCACGGTGAAGTCGGCGCTCGAAAGCGCCCTCGAGGCCGCTCGATGAGCTTTGACATCCACCTGAGCGGGCACGTCAAGTCCGTCGTCGATGCCACGCTTCCGGGGCTGGTCTCCAGCCTCGTCGCGTCGGGCATCACGGCGGGCGACGCAGCTCTGTGGGGCACTGCCGCCGAGGACGAGGCGTCGCAGCGCCTCGGCTGGGTCGAGGCCGTCAGCGTGTCCCGGCCGCTGGTGCCCCAGATCGAGGCGCTGCGCGTGCAGCTCGTCGCCCAGGGCGTCACGCGCGTCGTGCTCGCCGGGATGGGCGGCTCATCACTCGCACCCGAGGTGATCGCCCAGACCGCGGGCGTGCCCCTGGTCATCCTGGACTCCACCGCGCCCGGACAGGTGCTCGCCGCACTCGACGGCGATGCCGAGGCCGGCGGGCTCACCCACACGGTTCTCGTGGTGTCGTCGAAGTCGGGGGCGACCGTCGAGACCGACTCGGCGAAGCGGGCTTTCGAGGCCGCGTTCCGCGACCTCGGCATCGATCCGCTGCAGCGCATCGTCGTCGTCACCGACCCCGGTTCACCCCTGGATCAGGCGGCACGGGCCGACGGCTACACCGTCTTCAACGCCGACCCGACCGTCGGGGGCCGGTACTCCGCGCTCACCGCCTTCGGTCTCGTGCCCGCGGGCCTCGCGGGCGTCGACATCTCCGAGCTCCTCGACGAGGCGGAGGCGTCGCTGCTCGAGGTGGCGATCGACAGCCCCGACAACCCCGCCCTGGTGCTCGCCGCGGCGATCGCCGGTGGCGAGCCGCGTCGCGACAAGCTGGGCCTGATCACCGACGGCACGCACATCGTCGGGCTGCCGGACTGGATCGAGCAGCTGGTCGCCGAGTCCACCGGCAAGGGGGGCATCGGCATCCTGCCCGTCGTGCTTCTCCCCGTCTCGCCCGAGATCGACAGCGCGCCGGCCGACCTGCAGATCGTCCGCCTGGTCGACGAGGCCAAGAAGTTCCACCTCTTCGAGCACCACGAGGGCGAGATCGTCATCAGCGGCTCGCTGGGCGCGCAGTTCGTCGTGTGGGAGTACGCGACGGCCATCGCCGGATCGATGCTCGGCATCAACCCGTTCGATCAGCCCGATGTGGAATCCGCCAAGATCGCCACCCGCGGCCTGCTCGACGCACGGCCCGACCCGACCGCCCCGGCGTTCACCGTCGAAGGCGTCGAGGTGCGTGTCTCCGACCCGCAGCTCGCCGTATCGGGGTCGGTGGCAGGCGTCCTCGACGCGCTGTGGGCACAGATCCCCGAAGACGGCTACGTCGCCATCCAGGCCTACGTCAACCGCCTCGAGCTGCCCCAGCTCACGGGCCTGCGCGAGCTGGTCGCCGCCGACTCCGGTCGTCCGACGACCTTCGGCTGGGGCCCCCGGTTCCTGCACTCGACCGGTCAGTACCACAAGGGCGGACCGGCGAACGGCGTGTTCCTTCAGATCCTCGAGCAGACAGACGTCGACCTCGAGATCCCGGACCGCCCGTTCACGTTCGGCGAGCTCATCCAGGCGCAGGCCGCCGGCGACGCGAGCGTGCTCGCGCAAGGCCACGGTCGCCCCGTCGTCACCCTCACCCTCACCGACCCGCAGATCGAAGTGCTCTCGCTCTTCGAAGCGGCCCAGTAGGAGCCCACCGCCCCATGACTGTCGAGATCTCGCACGGGCAGAACCCGCTGCGCGACGCCGAAGACGGTCGCCTCAACCGCATCGCCGGTCCGAGCGCGCTCGTCATCTTCGGAGTTACGGGAGACCTCTCCCGTAAGAAACTCATGCCCGCCGTCTACGACCTCGCCAACCGCGGTCTGCTGCCTCCGGGGTTCGCACTCGTCGGATTCGCACGCCGCGACTGGGAGGACCAGGACTTCGCACAGGTCGTCTACGAAGCCGTACGGCAGCATGCCCGTACCGAGTTCCGTGACGAGACTTGGCAGCAGCTGCTGCAGGGAATCCGATTCGTCTCCGGCGAGTTCGACGACCCGGATGCGTTCCGCCGCCTGCGCGAGACCGTCGATCGCCTCGACACCGAGCGCGGCACGATGGGCAATCACGCGTTCTACCTCTCGATCCCGCCCAAGGCGTTCCCTCTGGTGGCGGAGCAGCTCAAGGCGTCGGGACTGGTGGACGACACCGCCGACCAGACCAACCGATGGCGGCGAGTCGTCATCGAGAAGCCGTTCGGACACGATCTCACCTCGGCGCGCGCGCTGAACGACGTGCTTCGGTCGGCGTTTCCGACGGACTCGATCTTCCGCATCGACCACTACCTCGGCAAGGAGACGGTCCAGAACATCCTGGCGCTGCGCTTCGCCAACGAGCTGTACGAACCGATCTGGAACCGCAACTACGTCGACCACGTGCAGATCACCATGGCCGAAGACATCGGCGTCGGCGGTCGCGCGGGGTACTACGACGGCGTGGGCGCAGCCCGTGACGTCATCCAGAACCATCTGCTGCAGCTGATGGCCCTCACGGCGATGGAGGAGCCGATCTCGTTCGACGCGAAGGATCTTCGCGCCGAGAAGGAGAAGGTTCTCGCGGCGGTCACCCTGCCCGCCGACCTCGGTCGTTCCACCGCTCGCGGTCAGTACGCGGGCGGCTGGCAGGGCGGCGAGAAGGTGCTCGGGTTCCTCGAGGAAGACGGGATGAACCCGCAATCCACGACCGAGACCTACGCCGCTGTCACCCTCGAGGTCAACACTCGTCGCTGGGCAGGCGTGCCGTTCTATCTGCGCACCGGCAAGCGTCTGGGACGCCGCGTCACCGAGATCGCAGTCGTGTTCAAGCGCGCTCCCGAGCAGCTGTTCTCTCGCAATCAGACGTCCGGCCAGGGCCAGAACGCCCTCGTGATCCGCGTCCAGCCCGACGAGGGTGTCACGATCCGGTTCGGATCGAAGGTTCCCGGTGCCGGCGCTCAGGTGCGCGACGTCACGATGGACTTCGGCTACGGCCATGCCTTCACCGAAGCCAGTCCCGAGGCCTATGAGCGGTTGATCCTCGACGTGCTCCTCGGCGACCCGCCGCTGTTCCCTCGCCACGAGGAGGTCGAGCTCTCATGGAAGATCCTCGACCCGATCGAGCAGTTCTGGGACGCGCAGGGCGGCCCGCTCGAACAGTATTCTCCCGGGTCCTGGGGCCCGGAATCCGCGGACGAGATGCTCTCCCGCGACGGCCGTAGCTGGAGGCGCCCGTGATCGTCGATCTGCCCGACACCACCGTCAGCAAGATCTCCCGGGCGCTGGTCAGCGTGCGAGAAGAAGGCGGAGCCGTCGCGCTCGGCCGCGTGCTCACGCTGATCATCCTCACGCGCGAAGGCGCGGTCGAAGAGGTCATCGAAGCCGCCAACGATGCGTCGCGCGAGCATCCCATGCGGGTCATCGTGCTGATGATCGGCGACGGCCTCGAGGCGGAATCCCGTCTCGACGCACAGATCCGGGTCGGCGGCGACGCCGGCGCGAGCGAAGTCGTCACTCTGCGCGCGTTCGGTGAGGCGGGGCACTCCAACCTCGAGAGCCTCGTCACCGGCCTGCTGCTGCCGGATGCGCCGGTCGTGGTGTGGTGGCCGAACCGCACACCCGAGCACATCTCGAAGACGTCGATCGGCAGGATCGCTCAGCGCCGGATCACGGATGCCGCGACCAAGTCCGATCCTTCGGAATGGGTCGCCGACCTCGGCAGCCAGTACGCGCCGGGCGACACCGACCTCGCGTGGACGCGCCTGACGCGCTGGCGCGAGCAGCTGGCCGCGATCCTCGACCAGCCGCCGTACGAGCCCGTCATCGGCGTGCGGGTGCGCGGAGCATCCGACTCGCCGTCGACCGCGCTCCTTGCGGCGTGGCTGCGCCTCGCGCTGGACGTCCCCGTCGACTGGGCGTATCTCGACGCCGACGAGTGGCCGCACGGCATCAAGTCGGTCGCGCTCGTTCGTCAGAGCGGCGAAGTGCTCCTGGAGCGCCCGTCGCCCGGTACGGCGATCCTGACGCAGCCCGGCCAGCCCAGCCACGAGCTCGCCTTCCCCCGTCGTTCGCTGCGCGAGTGCCTGGCGGAGGAGCTTCGTCGGCTCGACCCGGACGTCCTGTATGGTCGAGTGATCACCGAGGGTTGGGCACTGCTCGATCAGCCGGCGACGAAGGCGACGCAGGGTCGATGAGCGAGGATGAGACGCGGATGGTTGAAGCTTGGGCCGAGAAACGCGTCGTCATCAGTCCCGACACCGCCACCCTCGCCGATGCGGTCGCGGCCCGATTCCTCAGCCGTGTGGCCAAGCGCATCGATGAAGGCAAGCTCGCGCACATCTCGTTGACCGGCGGCTCCATGGGATCCGCGGTGCTCGCTGCGGCGGCTCGCAACCCCCGACTCGAGCGCATCGATTGGTCACGCGCGCACTTCTGGTGGAGCGACGAGCGTTTCGTACCTCGGGAGCATCCGGATCGCAATGAGAAGCAAGCCCGCGAGGCTCTCCTCGACGCACTCGACATCCCCGCCGCGAACATCCACTCGGTGCTCGCGAGCGACGAGGGCGCCGATCTGGATGCCGCTGCGGCAGCCTATGCCGACGAGCTCGCCGGATTCCCGAGCTCGATCGATGCATGGCCGTCGTTCGACGTGTGCTTCCTGGGGGTCGGACCGGACGGGCACATCGCCTCACTGTTCCCGGACCGCTCCGAGATCCAGATCACCGATCGCACCGTCGTCTCCGTGCGGGACTCCCCCAAGCCTCCGCCCGAGCGCGTCACGATGACCCGGCCCGTGATCAACAGCTCCAAGCGCGTGTGGCTGGTCATGGCAGGCGCCGACAAAGCATCGGCACTGGGCCTCGCCCTCGCGGGCGCGAGTTACGCGAGCGTTCCGGCAGCCGGCGCCAAGGGGCGCAAGCGCACGATCTTCTTCATCGACCAGGCGGCTGCCTCGCAGGTTCCGCCGGATCTCATCGACCGCGAGTACTGACGCACGACCGGTTCTTACACCGGACAGACGAGAAGAGCGGATGCCGTGTCACGGCATCCGCTCTTCTGTACGTTGTCGTCGTCAGCTCTGACCGCGTCGATCACGCAGCTGCTTGAGCGCATCGTCGAGAAGCGCGACGGCTTCTTCTTCGGTGCGACGCTCCTTCACGTAGGCGAGGTGCGTCTTGTATGGCTCGGTCTTCGCAACCGCAGGCGGGTTCTCTTTGTCACGACCGGCCGGAAGGCCCGAGTGCGGAGAGTCGATCGTCTCGGGGATCTCCTCTTCGGGGATTCCCGCAGCGAAGTAGCGAACCGTCTCGTTGCCGAGGGCATCCCAGTACGACACGGCCACGCGGTCGGCGTGGAAGCCGTGGTCCTGCTCACCCATGGGTCCCGCGCCGACTCGGGTGCCGCGGATCGCGTTGCCTCCGGTAGCCATCAGAGCGCCTGGAACTTCGTGATCAGGCCGAGGGCCACGATCGCTACGAACCACACCAGCGCGAGCACGACGGTGAACCGGTTCAGGTTGCGCTCAGCGAGACCCGAGGAGCCGAGCGCCGAAGTCATGCCGCCGCCGAACATGTCGGACAGGCCGCCACCACGCCCCTTGTGGAGCAGGATGAGAAGGGTCAGCAGGAGGCTGGTGATGCCGAGAAGCACCTGCAGGACGAACTCGAGGATCTGCACAGTCGTTGAAGCCTTTCGCTGCGATCGGTCGCCGATCGCACAAGGGACAAGTATACGGGTTGCGCCGTTTCGTCTCGCTCCGCTCGCCCAACGACCGGAAAGTAGTTCTCCAGTCGTTGGGCGAGCGGCGAAACGACGAGACGGGGTCAGACCCCGACGTGCTTCTGGTAGCGGATGATCGCGGCGAACTCGTCCACGACGAGGCTGGCGCCGCCGACCAGCGCACCATCGACATCCGGCTCGCGCATGAAGCTCGCGATGTTCGTCGACTTGACCGATCCGCCGTAGAGGACGCGCGTGCGGGCCGCGGCGTCGTGACCCAGCTTCTCAGCGACGACCTCGCGCAGCTTGGCGCAGACGTCCTGAGCCTGGTCGGGCGTCGCCGCCTGGCCGGAGCCGATCGCCCAGACCGGCTCGTACGCCACGACGATGTCGGCATCGGCCGAGAGACCCTCGAGCGCCACGGCCAGTTGGCTGACCGGCACGGCGCTCGCACCGAACTTCTCGAGGTCCTCGCTCGTCTCGCCGACGCAGATCACCGGAACGAGCGAGTGGCGCAGAGCCGCCTGCACCTTCGATGCCACGACGTCATCGGACTCCGCGTGGTACTGGCGACGCTCGGAGTGGCCGATGATGACGTACTTCGCGTCGAGCTTCGCCAGGAACGCGCCCGAGATCTCACCCGTGTACGCACCGGAGTCGTGTGACGAGAGGTCCTGCGCGCCGAGGGCGAACGGGATCTTGTCGGCGTCGAGGAGCGTCTGCACGGTGCGCAGGTCGGTATAGGGCGGGAAGACCGCGACCTCGACCGATCCGTCCTCGTGCTTGGCATCTTTCAGCGTCCAGTGCAGCTTCTGAACGAACGCGACCGCCTGCAGGTGGTCGAGGTTCATCTTCCAGTTGCCTGCGATGAGCGGTGTGCGCACTGCTACTGCCATCCGAGGACCTCCAGTCCGGGGAGCTTCTTGCCTTCGAGGAATTCGAGGCTCGCGCCCCCTCCGGTCGAGATGTGACCGAACTCGTCATCTGTGAAGCCGAGCTGGCGGACGGCCGCAGCGGAGTCGCCACCGCCGACGACCGACAGGCCGTCGACTTCGGTGAGGGCCTTCGCAACGGTCTTCGTGCCGGCGGCGAACGCCGCCATCTCGAACACACCCATCGGGCCGTTCCAGAACACCGTTCGCGAGCCGCGCACCGCATCGGCGAACAGCACGGCGGTCTCGGGTCCGATGTCGAGGCCGAGGCCCGATGCGCCGAACGGGGTCTCCTCGATCGCGGACGCGGACGTCACCACATGCTCGGCATCCGCCGAGAAGGATGCCGCGACCACCGCGTCGACGGGGAGCACGAGCTCGACGCCGCGCTCCTTCGCCGTGGCGATGTACCGCTTGACGGTGTCGAGCTGGTCCTGCTCGAGCAGACTGGACCCGACCTTGTAGCCACTGGCTGCGAGGAACGTGAACATCATGCCGCCGCCGACGAGCAGCCGGTCCACGCGCGGGAGCAGGTGCTCGATGACACCCAGCTTGTCGCTGACCTTCGAGCCGCCGAGCACCACGGTGTACGGACGCTCCGGGTTCTCGGTCAGGCGGTCGAGAACTTCGACCTCTTTCTCGATCAGCAGGCCCGCCGCGGACGGCAGGATCTGGGCGAGTTCGAAGACCGAGGCCTGCTTGCGGTGCACGACACCGAAGCCGTCCGACACGAGCGCGTCGCCGAGGGCGGCGAGCTGCTCCGCGAACTCTCGACGGGTCACGTCGTCCTTGGCGGTCTCGCCCGGGTTGAAGCGGAGGTTCTCGATGACGGCGACGTCGCCGTCCTCGAGAGCGGCGACCGCCTCGTGAGCGGAGGGCCCCACGGTGTCGAGGGCGAAGGCGACGGGCTTGCCGAGCAGCTCGGAGAGCCGCTGGGCGACGGGCGCGAGGCTGTACTTCGCGTCCGGAGCGCCGTCAGGGCGGCCGAGGTGCGACGAGACGACGACGCGGGCGCCCTGGTTGATCAGGGCATTGAGCGTGGGGAGCGTGGCCCGCACACGGCCATCGTCCGTGATGATCGCGTCCTTGAGAGGAACGTTGAGATCAGCACGGACGATGACGCGTTTGCCGGCCAGCGAACCCAGCGATTCGAGGGTGCGCAGAGCCATGGCGGATTTAGAGGCGCTCGGCGACGTACTCGGTGAGGTCGACGAGGCGGTTCGAGTAGCCCCACTCGTTGTCGTACCAGGCCGAGACCTTGACCAGGTTGCCGCTGACGTTGGTCAGCTCCGAGTCGAAGATCGACGAGTGCGGGTTGCCCTGGATGTCGCTCGAGACGATCGGGTCCTCGGTGTACTCGAGGTAGCCCGCGAGGCGACCGTCGGCGGCCGCTGCCTTGTAGGCCGCGTTGACCTGGTCGACCGTGAGGCCTTCGGCCGGCGTGACGATCGTCAGGTCGACGATCGAGCCGGTGGGTACGGGCACGCGGTAGGACGAGCCGCTGAGCTTGCCGTTGAGCTCGGGGAGCACGTGGCCGATGGCCTTCGCGGCGCCGGTCGAGGCGGGAACGATGTTGATCGCCGCGCCGCGGGCACGGCGCAGGTCGCTGTGCGGGCCGTCCTGCAGGTTCTGGTCGGCGGTGTACGCGTGTGCGGTCATCATGAAGCCGCGCTCGATGCCGAACGCGTCGTTGAAGACCTTCGCCAGGGGTGCGAGGCAGTTCGTGGTGCAGGAGGCGTTCGAGATGATGACGTCCGACTCGGGCTTGTAGTCGCCCTCGTTGACGCCCATGACGATCGTCACGTCGTCACCGGTGGCCGGTGCCGAGATGAGAACCTTCTTTGCGCCGCCCGCGACGTGCTTCTTCGCGTCGACGGCGTTGGTGAAGCGACCGGTCGACTCGATGACGATGTCGACGCCCAGCTCGCCCCAGGGGAGGTTCGCGGGGTCGCGCTCTTCGAAGACCTTGATCTTCTTGCCGCCGACCGTGATCGAGTCCGCGTCGTACGACACGTCCTCCGACAGCGGGCCGCCGACCGAGTCGTACTTCAGCAGGTGCGCCAGAGTCTTGTTGTCGGTGAGGTCGTTCACCGCCACGATTTCGAGGTCCGCACCCTGCGCGAGTGCCGCGCGAAGATAATTGCGTCCGATACGGCCGAAGCCGTTGATGCCGATCTTGACAGCCACGGAGTTTCTCCTGAGATGTGTCGTGCGCGAGTGCGCGGTTTATTGCGGTTCAGACGGAGGACAACGGCGTCCCGGCGGGCATACCCGCCGGGACGCCTCGCCTTGCTATGACAGTACCAGCAGCCCCGAGGTCTTCTCCCGGGCCGTGGCGAAGCGGCTCTGGACGTCGGCCCAGTTCGCGATGTTCCAGAATGCCTTGACGTAGTCGGCGCGCACGTTCTTGTAGTCGAGGTAGTACGCGTGCTCCCAGACGTCGAGCAGGAGCAGCGGAACGGTACCCGCGGCGAACTGCGCCTGCTGGTCGAAGAACTGCTGGATGATCAGGTTCTCGCCGAGCGAATCCCAGAACAGTCCCGCCCAGCCCGACCCCTGCACGCCGAGCGCGGCGGCGGAGAAGTGGGCCTGGAACTTGTCGAACGAACCGAAGTGGTCAGCGATCGCGGACTCGAGGTCGCCGGTCGGCTTGTCGCCGCCGTTCGGCGAGAGGTTCGTCCAGAAGATCGAGTGATTGGTGTGACCGCCGAGGTTGAACGCGAGGTCCTTCTCGAGCTTGTTCACATAGGTGAAGTCACCCTTCTCGCGCGCTTCTGCCAGCTGCTCCAGCGCCGTGTTGGCACCGGTGACGTACGCCTGGTGGTGCTTGTCATGGTGCAGCTGCATGATCGTCGCGCTGATGTGCGGCTCGAGAGCGGCATAGTCGTAGGGGAGGTCGGGCAACGTGTAATTCGCCATGTTCTCTTCTTCCTTTGTCGGCGCGCGCCGAGACTCCACGGCGCAGCGAGGGTGACGGCTTCATCCTACTGACCGACAACACCCGGGTGCGGGGGTTGCTTCCCTTCATGACGAAGGGATAAAGGGGTCGCCGTCAGTCCTCGAGGCCCGCAGGAACGGCTGACTCGGTGCCGGGGATGCCCTCGGTCTCGGCCTTCTTGTCGGCCATCGCGAGGAGGCGTCGGATGCGGCCGGCGACCGCATCCTTCGTCAGCGGCGGGTCGGCGTGGTGGCCGAGCTCGTCCAGGCTCGCGTCGCGGTGCGCAAGGCGCAGCGCGCCGGCCTCGCTGAGGTGCTCGGGCACCTCGTCGCCGAGGATCTCGAGCGCTCGTTCGACCCGCGCACAGGCGGCCACGGCGGCCTGTGCGGAGCGCCGCAGATTCGCGTCGTCGAAGTTCACCAGCCGGTTCACGCCCGCACGCACCTCGCGGCGCTGACGCATCTGGTCCCAGTCCGAAGCGGAGCGCACGGCGCCCATCGCAGCCAGAGCGGCTCTGATCGCCTCGCCTTCGCGCACCACGACCCTCGGCACGCCACGTACCTCGCGCGCCTTACCGGGGATCCCGAGCCGGTGCGCGGCGCCCACGAGCGCCATCGCGGCCTCGGACGACGGGCAGGTGATCTCGAGCGCCGCCGACCGGCCGGGCTCGCTGAGCGATCCGGCGGCGAGGAACGCACCGCGCCAGATCGCCGCGAGGTCGCCGCGGGAGCCCGTGGTCAGCTTGTTCGGCAGACCGCGCACGGGACGACGGCGTTGATCGAGAAGACCGGTCTGGCGTGCGAGCGTCTCGCCGCCTTCGATGACGCGCACGGCGTAGTGGCTGCCGTTGCGGGCACCGGAGCCCTGCACATGCACCAGCTCGGGGCGCACGCCGTACAGCTCGACGAGATCGCGTGCGGTGCGGCGGGCCAGGATATCGGAGTCGAGCTCGGCCTCGACCGCGACTCGGTTCGCGATCGAGTGCAGTCCGCCCGAGAACCGCAGCAGGGAGGTGAGCTCGGCGACCCTCGCCGTAGGGCGCGGATCGCGCACCGTGATCAGCTCGGCCTTCACATCAGCGGTCAACGACACGGGACTCCTCTTCAGACGGGTTCGGGAACGAGGATCCAGCCTACTCGGCTGAACTCACGAACACCGTGCCGCACCTGAATGCGAAGGTCACTCCCGACCGAGATCGCGGTGCTTGACGCGCACCGCCACGCCCGAGACGGTGGAGAGTCGCTCGGCGAGCTCACGCGCCATCACGACGGATCTGTGCTTGCCACCCGTGCAGCCCACGGCGACGACCGAGTGTCGCTTGTTCTCGCGCTGATAGCCCTCGAGCACGGGACGCAACGCCGTCGAGTACGCGTCGATGAATTCCTTCGCGCCCTCTTGAGCGAACACGAAGTCACGCACGTCGGCATCTTCGCCGGTGAGTGCGCGCAGTTCCTCGTTCCAGAACGGATTCGGCAGGAACCGCATGTCGGCGACCATGTCGGCGTCCGGCGGCAGCCCGTATTTGAACCCGAAGCTCAGGACGGTGAGCGAGTGGCGGGCGGCGTCCACCGCGGTGAAGAGGTCGGAGACCTGCGTCGCGAGCTGGTGGATGTTGTACGACGACGTGTCGAGGATGACGTCCGCGCTCTCGCGCATGGCAGCCAGGCGGTCGCGCTCCAGGCGGATGCCGTCGATGATCGTGCCGTCCCCCTGCAGCGGATGCGGGCGCCGGACGGCCTCGAAACGGCGCACCAGCACATCGTCCGAGGCATCCAGGAACAGCAGACGGATCTGGCGGCGTTCTCGGAGGGCTCGCATCGCCTCCGGCAGATCCGAGAACAGGTCGCGGCCGCGCACGTCGACCACGACGGCGACTCGCGGAAGCACGCCTGCGGCGAGTTCCGTGAGATCGAGCAGCGGACGCAGCATCTGCGGAGGAAGGTTGTCCACGACGTACCAGCCGAGGTCTTCCAGGGCGTTGGCAGCCGTGGATCGCCCGGCACCGGACATACCGGTGACGATCAGAACTTCCCCGCTCTCGCGGTGCGTCGCCTCGGCCATGTCCACCCCCGTCGATCCCAGCCTAGCCACCGGACAGATGCCCGTGGATCGCCGAGGCGAGCTTTGGCCCGACACCCGGCAGCTGCGAGATCTCGGCGGGCGTCGCGTTCTTCAGAGCCGTGACCGAGCCGAAGTGGCGCAGCAGCGCCTTGATCCGCGCGTCGCCCAGGCCGGGCACTTCGGACAGCACGCTCTGGATGTCGCGGCGGCGGCGCTTGCGCTGGTGCGTGATCGCGAACCTGTGTGCCTCATCGCGGAGCCTCTGCAGCAGATACAGCGCCTCTGAGGTGCGCGGCAGGATGACCGGGTACTCCTCCCCCGGCAGCCACACCTCCTCGAGACGTTTGGCGATGCCGCACAGGGCGATCTCCTCGTGCCCGGCGTCGCGGAGGGCGCGGGCCGCCGCCTCGACCTGGGGCTGTCCGCCGTCCACGACCAGCAGCTGCGGCCGGTACGCGAATCGAGGTCGACGTCGTTCGGTGATGACCGCGCCGTCGGGATCGGCATCCTTCACGGGCTCTTCCGGACGATCCAGATACGCGAGCCGCCGCGTGAGCACCTGGTACAGCGAGTCCGTGTCGTCGGTGGTCTCGGCGACGCCGAAGGAGCGGTACTGGTCCTTGCGCGGCAGGCCGTCCTCGAACACGACCATCGAGGCGACCACGTTCGTTCCGCTGAGGTGCGACACGTCGAAGCACTCGATGCGCAGCGGCGCCTCCGACAGGTCGAGAGCCTCCTGCAGGTCGGTGAGCGCCTGCGAGCGGGCAACGTAGTCGCTGGTGCGGCGCGTCTTGTGGAGCATCAGCGCCTGCTGGGCGTTCAGAGTCGCCGTCTTCATGAGCTCGGACTTGCGGCCGCGCTGCGCGACCTGGATCGTGACCGACTTGCCCCGCCGTGCTCGCAGCCACTCTTCGAGGTCCGCGGCGTCATCCGGCATGACCGGGACGAGGACCTGCTTCGGGATGTCGGCGCCGGAGGCACTGCCGTAGGTGCGCTGCAGCACCTGGTCGACCAGCTCACCGGTCGAGATGTCGATCTCCTTCTCGATCGTCGTGGCGCGCACTCCTCGCACACGGCCGCCGCGGATGACGAAATGCTGGACCGTGGCCGCGAGTTCGTCCTCCGCGATGCCGAAGAGGTCCGCGTCCGTATCGGCGGCGAGCACGAGCGCGCTCCGGTTCAGCACCGCGTCTATCGACTGCAGCTTGTCGCGGTACCCCGCCGCCGCCTCATAGTCCATCGCGGCGGACGCCTCTCGCATTCGCGCGGTGAGCGCCTTGGTGAATCGCTGATCACCGCCGGACATGAACGCCACGAAGTCGTCGACGATCGCCCGATGCTCCTCGATCGTGACCCTCATCGAGCAGGGGCCGCCACAGCGCCCGATCTGGCCTGGAAAGCACGGCCGACCCGTGGCCATCGCCTTCTTGTACGACGAGTCGCTGCACGTCCGGATCGGGAAGACACGGATCATGAGGTCGATCGTGTCGTGCACGGCCCAGACCTTCGGGTACGGCCCGAAGTACTTCGCCCCCGCTATGCGCCGGTTGCGGGTCACGATCACCCGCGGCGCCTCATCGGCGAGGGTGATCGCCATGAACGGGTAGGACTTGTCGTCCTTGTAGCGCACGTTGAAGGGCGGATCGAACTCCTTGATCCACTGGTACTCCAGCTGCAGCGAGTCGACGTCGGTGGCGACCACCGTCCACTCGACGGAGGCCGCGGTCGTGACCATGCGCCGCGTGCGCTCGTGCAGCGTGTGCAGCGGCGCGAAGTAATTCGAGAGGCGGGCGCGCAGGTTCTTCGCCTTGCCGACGTAGAGCACGCGCCCGTCGGCGTCGCGGAACCGGTAGACGCCCGGATTCGTCGGGATCTCTCCCGGCTTCGGTTTGTAGGAGACGGTCGGTGCGGATCGTGCCATCGCGCTCAGCCGGCCTTGCGGACCGCCTGGCCGCCTCCGAGGGCCTCGGCCAGGAACATGCCGGTGTGGCTGCCCGAGGCGCGAGCGACCTGCTCAGGTGTGCCCGTGGCGACGATCTGCCCGCCACCCGATCCACCTTCGGGACCGAGGTCGATCACCCAGTCGGACGACTTGATCACGTCGAGGTTGTGCTCGATGACGATGACGGTGTTGCCCTTGTCGACGAGGCCGTTCAGCACCTCGAGGAGCTTGCGCACATCCTCGAAATGAAGGCCTGTCGTCGGCTCGTCGAGTACGTAGATCGAGCGTCCGTTCGTGCGGCGCTGGAGCTCGGTGGCGAGCTTGACGCGCTGCGCTTCACCGCCCGACAGCGTGGTCGCGGACTGGCCCAGACGCACGTACCCGAGGCCCACATCGACGAGGGTCTTCAGGTAGCGATGGATCGCCTGGATCGGCTCGAAGAACTCCGCCGCCTCGGCGATGGGCATCTCCAGCACCTCGGCGATGTTCTTGCCCTTGTAGTGCACGGCGAGTGTGTCGCGGTTGTATCGCTTGCCGTGGCACACCTCGCAGTCCACGTACACGTCGGGCAGGAAGTTCATCTCGATCTTGATCGTGCCGTCGCCCGAGCACGCCTCGCAGCGCCCTCCCTTGACGTTGAAGCTGAAGCGACCCGGCTGGTAGCCGCGCACCTTGGCTTCGGGCGTCTCGCTGAAGAGCGTGCGGACACGGTCGAACACGCCCGTGTAGGTGGCCGGGTTGGATCGCGGCGTGCGCCCGATGGGCGCCTGGTCGACGTGGACGACCTTGTCGAGGTTGTCGAGGCCGGTGACGCGCGTGTGCTTGCCGGCGACGCGGCGGGCGCCGTTGAGACGCGTGGCCAGCACCTGGTAGAGGATGCCGTTCACCAGCGACGACTTGCCCGAACCGCTGACACCGGTGACCGCGGTGAGCACTCCGAGCGGGAAGTCGGCGGTGACGTTTCGAAGGTTGTTCTCGCGCGCACCCACGACGCTGACCTGCCGGCTCTTGTCGATCTTGCGCCGCTTCTTCGGCGTCGGGATCGCCCTCCGGCCGGCGAGGTAGTCCCCCGTGATCGACGCGGGGTCTGCCAGAAGCTCCTCGAGCGGACCGGAGTGCACCACGGCGCCTCCGTTGACCCCGGCGCCCGGGCCGATGTCGACGACCCAGTCCGCGGCATGGATGGTCTCCTCGTCGTGCTCCACGACGATGAGCGTGTTGCCGAGGTCGCGCAGGGCCACGAGGGTCTCGATGAGACGGCGGTTGTCACGCTGATGAAGCCCGATCGACGGCTCGTCGAGCACGTACAGCACACCGGTCAGTCCCGAGCCGATCTGCGTCGCGAGCCGGATGCGCTGCGCCTCGCCGCCCGACAGCGTCGCCGCCGCGCGACTCAGGCTGAGATAGTCCAGGCCGACGCGGATGAGGAAGTCCAATCGCACCCGGATCTCGCGCAACACCTGTGCGGCGATCGTCGCCTCGCGGGGCGTGAGCGTGAGCCGGGCGAAGTACTCGCGAGCCTCGCCGAGGCTCAGGCGCGAGGCATCCGCGATCGAATGGCCGTGCACGAGCACCGCCAGCACCTCGGGCTTCAGGCGGTCTCCGTCGCAGACCGGGCACGGCACTTCTCGGAGGTACTCCGACCAGCGCTGGCGCTGCGTGTCGGACTCGGCCTGCGTGTACTGCCGCTCGATGTAGGGCACGACACCCTCGAAGCCCGACGAGTAGCGCATCTCGCGCCCGTAGCGGTTCTTCCATTTGACGGTGACCTTGTAGTTCTCACCGCGAAGGACTGCGTCCTGCACGTCCACTCGGAGATCGCGCCACGGGGTGTCGAGCGAGAAGCTCAAGTCTGTGGCGAGACCCTCGAGCAGTCGCTCGTAGTACTGGAACAGCCCCTTGCCCTGGGTCGTCCACGGGATGATCACGCCCTCGCGGATCGACAGCTCTTCGTCGCCGAGCATGAGCTCGGTGTCGACCGACATGCGGGTGCCCAGACCCGAGCACGCCGGGCATGCGCCGAACGGCGCATTGAACGAGAAGGTGCGCGGCTCGATCTCGGTGAGCTGCAGTGGGTGTCCGTTGGGACACGCGAGCTTCTCGGAGAACGACTGCCAGGCTTCGTCGCCCTCGAGGTCGACGAAGTTGATCTGCATGATGCCGCCCGCGAGGCCGAGCGCCGTCTCGACGGAGTCGGTGACGCGGCCGAGGATGTCGGAACTGGCGACTAGACGATCGACCACCACCGCGATGTCGTGCTTGTAGCTCTTCTTGAGGGTCGGCGGCTCGGCGAGCTGGATCAGCTCGCCGTCGACGATGGCACGGGCGTAGCCCTTCGCGCCGAGCTCCTTGAAGAGGTCGACGAACTCGCCCTTCTTCTGCGTGACGACCGGCGCAACGATCTGATATCGGGTGCGGTCGGGCAGCTCCATGAGCTGATCGGCGATCTGCTGCACGGTCTGTCGCTGGATGACCTCGCCGCACTCCGGGCAGTGGGGCACGCCGATGCGGGCCCACAGCAGGCGCATGTAGTCGTGGATCTCGGTGATCGTGCCCACCGTGGACCGCGGGTTGCGGTTGGTCGACTTCTGGTCGATCGAGACCGCGGGGCTCAGACCCTCGATGAAGTCGACGTCGGGCCGGTCGACCTGCCCCAGGAACTGGCGGGCGTACGCGCTCAGCGACTCGACGTACCGCCGCTGGCCCTCGGCGAAGATGGTGTCGAACGCGAGGCTGGACTTGCCCGAGCCCGAGAGTCCGGTGAAGACCACGAGCGAATCGCGGGGGATGTCGAGATCGACGTTCCTCAGATTGTGCACTCGGGCACCGCGGACGCTGAGCATCCCGCTGTTGTTTCCGGCGGAGTTTCCAGGCATGGCGACAGGGACGATGGGCACCAAACAAGTGTAGGCGGGGCCTCCGACATGGGCGCCGGAGACCCCGCATTCACACGCTCTCAGTAGACGAGCACCGGCACCTTCGGGCTCGTCGAAGGCCGCACCGCGTCACTGCCGGCGAACGACGCCGACAGCTTGTGCACGCCCTTGTCGAGCTCGGGCAGCTTCACCTTGACGATGCCGCGGCTCTGCTCGGTGAGGGTCGCCGTTGCGATCACCGCGTCGCCGTCGTAGATCGTGACCTCGCCGGTGGGCCGCACGCCACCCTCGGCGACGACGATGACCGTGTACTGGATCGCCGACTTCTGCTTGGCGATGAGCTTGTTCGGGATGCCGACGGTGACGCTGTCGGCACGATCGAACGTCGTGATCGGCACGATGACGGACGTTCCCGTCGTGGCGCCGGTGAGCACGAACTCGGCGGCGCCGACCGGAGCATCGGCGGGCAGGGCCACCGACACCGAGGCGGTGCCGTAGTCGTCGTAGACAGCGGCGCCGATCGTGTTGTCGAGCGGGAAGGAGCCCAGCGCCTCACCGCCGAGCGAGACGACCACCTCGGTGTCCTTCGCGTCGCTGAGCGGCGACATGGTCCACGACTTCACGCCGAAGGCGACGGTCGAGCCCAGCTCGTACGTCGCGGGCGCATCTGCGGGGAACGCGACCTCGACCGCGTGCTGCCGATGGTCCACGGCGAGCGGAGTCGTCGACGCGAACGCGTCCATGTAATCCACCATCGCGGTCAGATCGATCTTGCCGGTGTCGCGCTTGCCCGCGCCGTTCGCCAACTCGCGGAAGTTGTCGCCACCGGTCGACAGGAACGAATTGACCGTCACCGAGTACGACGCGGCAGGATCGATCGGCTCGCCGTTCAGCCACATGCCTGTCACGGTGCCCTGCGGAGCCTGATAGGTCAGGCCCGCCTCGTTCACCACGGTCGCGGGGTTGTCCTGCTGGACCTCGGTCACGGTCTCCTGCGTGTAGGTGTACTGGAAGCCCTCCGATGCGCCCAGCCGCAGGAAGGGTCGGGTCGGAAGAGCGTTGTACGCGTCGCGTTGCCACTGCTGCTCGAGCACCGCCTTGATCTGGGCGCCGGTGAGCTGCATGTTCACGAGGGTGTTCGCGAACGGCTGCACCACCGCGGCCTGCTTGTACGTCAGGGTGCGCGGATACGAGCCGTCGCCGGGGTCGGTCCCTGCCATGTCGGTGCGCAGCCCGCCCGGGTTCATGAAGGCGATCTGCGCGGCGCCCGATTCAGGGCTCTCGGTGGCCCATTGCTGAACCTCGGCGACCAGGTTGCCGAGGGTGGACTCGCCACCCCGATTCTCGATGCGCGCTCCGGCGGAGTTGACCGCCTGTGCGCGGTTGAGCGCCCCTCCGATCTTGCCGAGCTCGACGGCGCCGAGCACCTCGGCCTCCGCGGCGGCGGCCGCGGCGATCTCCGCGACCGCGGAATCGGCCGGATAGAGCGGAACATCGCCCGTCGCCTCGAGGGGCAGAAGGTTCTGGGTCATCCCCTGAACCTCGCCGGTCTCACCGTCGACGCTGAACAACAGCTGGTTGAGGTTCATCCCGTACTGCCCTGCAGACACGACCGGGCGGTTGAGGACAGCCCGCTGCTCGGTCGCCCACTGCGGGACGGGGAAGGAGCAGTTGTACGCCAGATGCGTGTGACCCGACACGATCGCATCGACGTCCGGCGACACGGTGTTGATGATGTCGGTCCACTTGCCGCCGTCATCCATCTTGTCGCAGGAGGCGTCGGGCGCTCCCTCGTGCACGAGCATCACGACCAGGTCGGCGCCCTCGGCCACCAGCGCCGCGGCTTCCGTGTTGACGGACTGGACGATCCCCTCGACCTGGATGTCGGCGATGCCGCCGGGGGAAACGAGCCCCGGAAGCTCCTCGGTGACGGCTCCGACGAAGCCGACCTGCACGTCACCGAACTCCTTGATCCAGGTGGCGGGTACCGCGGGGTCGCCGGTCTGCCTCACCTTGAGGTTCGCAGCGATGTACTCCCACTGCGCCCCGCCCCAGGGGTTGGTCACGGCGTCGTACGGGGCCATCACCCGGTTGATGAGGTCGTCGTAGCCCTGATCGAGCTCATGGTTGCCGACGGCCGACACCTCCAGGCCTGCAGCGTTGAGGGCGTCGATGGTGGGCTTGTCGTCCTGGATGAAGGACTCGAACGTCGAAGCGCCGATGAGGTCGCCCGCCGCGGCGAACACGGTGTTCGCGTGCTCGGTGCGCAGCTGCTTCACCGCACCGGCGAGCACAGCGGCGCCGGCTTCGCCGTTCGTCGTGTTGTTCAGGATGCGGCCGTGGAAGTCGTTCGTCGCGAGGATCTGCACCTCGGTCGTCGCGGCATGCGCCGCAGGGACGACGAGCGCGCTCGCGCCGAGCGCTGCAGCGGTGGCCACCGCGAACGCGGCCAGTCGACGAGGGGTTCGGAATGACGCGTGGTCGGGGTGTGACCGAGATCGCATGGAGCTTCCTCTGTGTTCGAGCCGATAGAGACGACGGCGCGCGCGATGATGTCGCGCGGCGCTGCACGAAGCCGAGCCTAAGAGTCTGCCGTGAGTCTGCCAACGATCATGAGAGCGACTTCATCGAATGGCAACGCAACCGAGACGTGCCGTACGACAGCCGGCTCAGGAAGGGACGACGGGCATCCGTCCCGAGAAGCGCGTGAGAGCATCTCGCAGCCGCGCGATCTCGGCGGCATCCATGCCGGTGACGGCCATCACGCGACCAGGAACCTCGAGTGCCCGCGTGCGAAGGCCCGCCCCTTCGAGCGTCAGCCCCACGTCGAGCACCCGCTCGTCCGCGCCGCTGCGCGCACGGGTGACCAGGCCCTGGCTCTCGAGCCGCTTGACGAGGGGCGAGAGCGTGGCGGGCTCGAGCGCGAGCGCGTCTGCGAGGTCGCGGAGCGAGCGCGGCGAGTCTTCCCAGAGCGCAAGCATGACGAGATACTGCGGATGCGTGAGCCCGAGCGGCTCGAGGATCGGCCGGTAGATCGACACCACGTTTCGCGCAGCCGTGACCAGCGCGAAGCAGAGCTGGTTGTCCAGGCGCAGCATGTCGTCGAGGCTGAGTTCGGATTCCGTCACCCCCATATCGTATCGGCACGAATAGTTAGTACACTAATGAACATGGAAGAACAGGATGCCTCGACCGCCGCTCCTCAGCCGCTTCGCGTTCGCGTGCGAGAGGCGGGCGGCTGGTACGCCTGGTTCAACACCAGACTGATCCGCCTCGCCGGCCCGGCCGCGGTCGGCCCTTACGAGACGACTCCCCCGCCGTCGGCAGCCGAACGCGCGGAGCGCGCGTGCCCGCTCTGCGGGGCGCCCATCACGGAGCACACGTTCGACCGGTCCGGCCCGAAGCCGCTCATGCACTGCCCCTGACGACGGCAGAGTCGACGCGGCCCGACCGGGCGAGGGGTTAGGCGTGACCCGCGCGTTCGATCGCGCGGAGCTCTTTCTTGAGGTCCTGGACCTCGTCGCGCAGCCGGGCCGCGAGCTCGAACTTGAGCTCCGCCGCCGCGGCCAGCATCTGATCGCTGAGGTCGCCGATCGTGGCCTCGAGCTGTTGGGCGCCTTCGGCCCCGATCCCCTCACGGCGCAGCTGAGGAGTCGGCGACTTGCCTTTTCCCGAGGCACCGCCTCTGCGCGAAAGCATCCGATTCGTGTCGGAGGCCTCACGTGCCAGCACTTCGGTGATGTCGGCGATCTTCTTGCGCAGCGGCTGCGGGTCGATCCCGTTCGCCGTGTTGTAGGCCACCTGCTTCTCGCGGCGGCGATCGGTCTCGTCGATCGCCTTGGCCATCGAGTCGGTGATCTTGTCGGCGTACATGTGCACCTGGCCCGATACGTTGCGCGCGGCGCGGCCGATCGTCTGGATGAGCGAGGTGCCGCTGCGCAGGAACCCCTCTTTGTCGGCGTCGAGGATCGACACGAGCGACACCTCGGGCAGGTCGAGTCCTTCGCGCAGCAGGTTGATGCCGACAAGCACGTCGTAGACGCCGGCGCGCAGCTCACTGAGCAGCTCGACGCGGCGCAGGGTGTCGACGTCCGAGTGGAGGTATCGGACGCGAACCCCATGCTCGCTGAGGAAGTCGGTGAGCTCTTCGGCCATCTTCTTCGTGAGCGTGGTCACGAGCACTCGCTCGTCACGCGCCGCCCGGATGCGGATCTCTTCCAGAAGGTCGTCGATCTGCCCCTTGGAAGGCTTCACGACGATCTCGGGATCGACCAGGCCGGTCGGGCGGATGATCTGCTCGACCACCCCGTCGGCGATGCCCATCTCGTACCGGCCGGGCGTCGCCGACAGGTACACCGTCTGGCCCACCCGATTCTTGAACTCGTCCCACCGCAGCGGGCGGTTGTCGAGGGCACTGGGAAGCCGGAAACCGTGCTCGACGAGCGTGCGCTTGCGCGATGCATCCCCCTCGTACATGGCCCCGATCTGCGGGACCGTGGCGTGCGACTCGTCGATCACCATGAGGAAGTCGTCGGGGAAGAAGTCCAGAAGGGTGTGAGGCGGCTCGCCCGGCGCGCGGCCGTCCATGTGCCGCGAGTAGTTCTCGATGCCCGAACAGAACCCGAGCTGCTGGAGCATCTCGAGGTCGAATGTCGTGCGCATGCGCAGCCTCTGCGCCTCGAGGAGCTTGTTCTGCGACTCGAGCTCTTTCAGCCGTTCGGCGAGTTCGTCCTCGATCGTGCCGATCGCCCGGTGCACCGTCTCGGTTCCCGCGACGTAATGCGATGCGGGGAAGATCGGCACCGAGTCCATCTTCTGCAGCACATCGCCCGTGAGCGGATGGAGCATGTACAGCGCCTCGATCTCGTCGCCGAACATCTCGATGCGGATCGCGTACTCCTCGTAGACCGGGATGATCTCGATCGTGTCACCGCGCACGCGGAAGTTGCCGCGGGAGAAGTCGACGTCGTTGCGGTTGTACTGCATCGCGATGAACTTGCGGATCAACGCATCGCGGTCGTAGGCCTCGCCCACCTGCAGCGCAACCATCGCCCGCATGTACTCTTCGGGAGCGCCGAGACCGTAGATGCACGAGACGGTGCTGACCACGATCACGTCTCGACGACTCAGCAGCGAGTTCGTGGTCGAGTGACGCAGCCGCTCGACCTCGGCGTTGACCGACGAGTCCTTCTCGATGAAGGTGTCGGTCTGCGGCACGTACGCCTCGGGCTGGTAGTAGTCGTAGTAGCTGACGAAGTACTCGACGGCGTTGTGCGGCATGAGCTCGCGGAACTCGTTCGCCAGCTGCGCGGCCAGAGTCTTGTTGTGCGCCAGCACGAGAGTCGGGCGCTGCACGGCCTCGACGAGCCATGCCGTGGTGGCGGACTTTCCGGTTCCGGTGGCACCGAGCAGCACGACGTCGGTCTCACCCGCATTGATGCGCGCCGCGAGTTCGGCGATCGCCTGCGGCTGGTCCCCCGACGGCGAGTATTCGCTGACGACTTCGAAGGGCCGCACGGATCGAGTGGTCTGCACTCGTCCAGCGTAGGCGGCACCGCCGACATCGGGGCCGTGTTCGCGGGCGGCGGATGCCGGGCCCCGGCGCCGCCGCCGTCGTCTCAGCCGCCGCCGTCGAACCCGCCGCCGCCGAAACCTCCGCCGTCGAAGCCGCCGAAGCCCCCGGCATCCATTCCGCCGCCGTCGAAGCCCCCGCCGAACGCGGAGCCGCCGTCGAGCCCCGCGGAGCCGAGGTCGTAAGTGTCGCCGATCCACCCCGGCTCGGTTCCGATCATCAGCGAGCCGGCTCCCAGCGTGTAATAGCTCGTCACCGCGCTCGAGACGAGCACCTGGTTCGCGACGAGCGCCAGCACGCCCGTGCTCGCGAGCATTCCCCGGACGTCCACACCGTCCCGAGGATCCGTCGTCCGTACGAGGTCGTCGCGATCGGCATCGTCGTCCACCCGCTCGGCCGTCACGATGGCCGGTCCGATCGTGGACTCCGCGGATGCGCTCGCGGCGCGCCGGGCGCGATGCTCCTCCGCGCGGCGGAACAGTCGCGCCAGCACCGTGGGGTCATCGGATGCCGCGTCCCGCTCGGACTCGGCCATGAACGGTCTCAGCTGCTCGAACAGCTCGCGACGGCGCTCCGCGGGCAGATCTGCGAACGCGGTGGCGTGCGAGGACTCGATCACCGACGCGGGGAGCGATCCCAGCAGATAGACGTAGCGCGCGATGCGCTCTTCGTCGGTGACGGCCGCGTAAGGGGTCTTCCGCCGACGGAATCTCGAGAGCATGCCCATGCCGACCTCCAGTGACGTGGCACCAGGGTACGCCCCGGCGCGCCGGAGGCGACAGCCCCGGCGAACGCCCGAGCCGGCCGCGCTCTCGACGGACGTAGGGACCCGGCCGCGCCGCTATTGCGCGGCCGCGCGGACTGCGATGCGAGTGTCCAGCTCCGCCCACAGCTCATCCACCTGGCGGAGGGTCTCGTCGAGTTCGCCGGAGGTGTCGATCACGACGTCGGCGATCGCGAGGCGCACATCGTCCGGCGCCTGCGATGCGATGCGAGCAGCGGCATCCCTCTCGTTCATGCCGCGGAGCTCGACCAGGCGGCGCATACGCACCTCCGCCGGCGCGTGCGCGACGATGACGAGGGCCCATGGATCGTCCGCGCGCGCCTCGACGAGAAGTGGCACGTCGTACACCACCACCGCCGCGGGATCGTCTGCGAAGGCCGCCGCGAACCTGCGGGCCGATTCCGCACGCACGGCGGGATGCACGATCGCGTTCAGCCGCGCGACGGCGGCGTCGTCGCCGAAGACCCGCCCTCCGAGCGCGGCCCGATCCAGTGCGCCGCCGGCCATCAGCATCCCGTCGCCGAACTCGGCCGCGATCGCGGCCAGCACCGGCGATCCCGGCTGCTGCACCTCTCGGACGATCTGATCCGCATCGACCACCGCGGCACCGTGCGCGGCGAGACGACGGGCGATCGTGGATTTGCCGGAGGCGATGCCGCCGGTGAGCGCGACGAGAGGCATGGATCGAGCATGCCACGCGAGGGCACGCTGCCAGGCCGTCACGAAGACTGGGCAGTTCTTGAGGCCGCGCTGAGGCCGCCTTGAGCAGCCGGCGATAGCGTCGGGCTACCCGAAACAGACGGAACCGCGGGAGCGGCTCTGGGGAAGGGCAGACATGTTCGGCGGACGTGACGAAGTGACGTCGGCCGAAAGCCTGCCCTACCGCCTGCATCGTGCCACCGGCCGGTGCGGAAGGTTCCGTCAGGGCACGGAGGAGAGGCGACAGCGGGGGCGACCGCCGCTCCGATCCGTCCCACGGGGGCGAGCGCACTGCGAGGCGTGGGGATGTCCCTCGCAGTACGCGCGGCCCTTTCGTTCCGGCGGGGCGTGCGGCACCGGGTTCCTGGGGGGACCGGGCCGCCGCCTCACCGGGGCAGGCTGCGGGCACGACAGCATCGCACGGCGCGTCTGATGCTCGAGGCCGATCGTACGTTCCGAACCGCGTTCTGGGATATCCTGACCGACGTCCAGGAGCCCGCCGTCGACTCACCGGCTCCGGAAGGTGCATCGGTGGAAGAAACGCGCGTCGCCGTGGTGATCGAAGATGAGGAAGACATCCGGTCACTGCTCTCTGCCGTGCTGTCGCAGGCGGGATTCGACGTGCACGGCGCGGCCAACGGCTCCGAGGGGCTCGATCTCGTGCTCGAGCACCAGCCGCTCGTGACGACGCTCGACGTCAATATGCCCGGTATGGACGGTTTCGAGACGGCGAAGCGCATCCGCGCGGTCAGCTCGACGTACATCGTGATGCTGAGCGCCCGCACCGAGGAGATCGACGCACTGCAAGGCCTCGAGGCCGGCGCCGACGACTACGTCGCGAAGCCGTTCCGGCCCCGCGAACTGCGGGCGCGGATCGATGCGATGCTGCGACGGCCGCGACACCATGTCGCCGCGACCACCACGGCCGACGAGAGCGCCCGACAGGACGCCGCGTGGCTCGAGCATCACGGGCTGCGCCTGAACGTGCACACGCGCATCGTCACCGTCGACGACGCCGACACCGACCTGACGCGCAGCGAGTTCGACATCCTCGCCGACCTGCTGGCCGCGGGTCGCCGAGTGCGCGCGAAGTCCGATCTCGCCCTCATGCTGCGCGGCGAGCAGCACACCGGGATCGAGTTCGTCACCGACAGCGACTCCCGCGCGATCGAGGTGCACGTGGCGAATCTCCGCCGCAAGCTCGGCGAGTCGCCCGCTCAGCCGCGCTGGATCGAGACCGTGCGCGGAGTCGGATACCGACTCACCGCGTGACGGCGGATTCCGCTACTCGGCGTCACCCATCAGAACCGATGTCTCCACGCTCGTCGCGGCGCGACTCGCCGCCTCCCGGGCGACGCGGATGAGCTCCCCCGGCTCGTAGCCCGCGGCGTCGCTCAGCGAGACCCCGACTCCGACGACGGGTATCACTCCCCCGCCGACACGGCCGAGATCGTCGAACAGTCCCCGGTAGATGGTCCCGGCCTGACGGCGCGCTTCCTGCGCGGAGGCGACGACCACCGCGACGACCAGTCCGGTCGGCCCGTCCTCCGCGACGGTCGCGTTCGTCGGCGCGTGACGTCGGACACCGGTTCGCCATGCCTCGGTCACCGCTCCGGCGACTTCGCTGCCGAACGCCGTGGAGATCTGCTCGAGGTCGTCGATGCGCACCGCCGTGACCGCAACGATCTCGGAGCGCCATGCGGCCCGGGCCGATAGGTCCCTCAGCAGCCGTGAGAAGGACGGCGCGTCGAGGATGCCGTCCGACGCGCCCGACGCGCTGGCCGGTCGGAGGTGACCGCGCATCGGAGCGCGCGTCGCGCGCAGGACCGAGGTGATCACGACGGCGACGATCGTCAGCATGACGGTGAGGAAGCTCGTGCTGATTGTTCCGAACCCGGCCTGGAACAATGGGCTCTCCGGTCCGGAGGTGACGAAGACCGCTGTGCGCAAGACGTAGTACAGCGACTGGAATCCCAGCACGGCGCCCAGCACCAGGGCCGTCCGCGATTCTCGCAGCGCGCCGCGGAGACACTCCACGGCGCCCGCACCGGCGAACACGACCAGGGCGACGAACATCCACACCGCACCTGCCCAGTCGCCGCCGTCCTCACCCTGCACGACCACAGACATCGCCGCCGCGATCACCGCCGCGATCACGCCGAGCGATGCCCACGTCATCCGCCGGCCGTTGAAGCGGCGGCAGCCGAGCCACATGCATCCGGTGCCGGCGACGAATGCGGCATTGCCGACGGTGATCGCCCACCAGGCGTCTCCGGGCTGCGCCCAGATCATGTAGGCGAGCGTCGTCAGCATCGCGGCGAGGAAGCCCACCGCCCAGATGCGGCCGGCGCCTTCGTCGCGCCGCAGCAACGTTTCGATGATGAACAGGATGCCGCTGATGTTGACGACCAGCGCCGTCATCACCAGGACACTGGCGAGGTCGAGGGTCATGTCGGTGTCCTCTCGCCGGCGACGGCCGGCAGCTTGACGACGAAGGTGGTGCCGACCCCGGGCGCGCTGTGCAGCCCGATCTCGCCGCCGTGCGCGCGCACGATGTCGCGGGTGATGGCCAGGCCCAGCCCGGTTCCCGCACGACGCTCGGCACCCGCTTTGTAGTACCGCTGGAAGAGCCGCGACCGATCGGCATCCGAGATTCCGACGCCCGTGTCTCGCACGAGCACCCAGCTCCACAAGCCATCGGTCGTCGTGCCCACGAACACCGTGCCGCCGTCCTTGTTGTACGCGATCGCGTTCGAGACCAGGTTGTCGACCACCTGGCGAAGCCGAAGGGGATCGGCCCACACGGGTGCGGGTTCGAGTCCGGTCGTGTCGATGGTGATCGCGCGCATGCCGGCGCGCGGTACCGCCGACTCGGCGGCGGATCGCACGACGTCCTGCGCATCGACGAGCTGAGGGGTCAGCGATGCTTCGATCGACGAGGACGATGAGCTCGAGGCCGCCAGGATATCGGCGACGATCCGCAGCAGACGCTCGGCGTTGCGCTCGGCGATGTCGAGGTTCGCGCGGACCGCCTCGGGGATCTCGGGGTTCTCGATCGCGAGGTCCAGGTAGCCCAGGATCGACGTGAGCGGCGTGCGCAGCTCGTGCGACACGGACGCGACGAGGTCGTCACGGGCGCGCAGGGCGTTGAGCTCTACGGTGATATCGCGCGACACGACGACCGCGCCGGCATCTTCGCCGTCGGGGTCGGTGAGGCGCCGCGCCGTGATCGTCAGAGCGCGACGCTCCTCGGGATCGTCTCCGAACCACACGACCTGATCATCGAACGCCTCGCCGCGGCGGGCGCGCTCCACGGGAAGCTCGTCGGGCGGCAACCGGGTCGTGCCGTCGTCGCGGAATGCAGCCTGAGCAGAATCGTCGGGCTCTTGCGCCTGCTGCAGACGGCCATGTGCATCGTTCGTGACGGCCACACGACCGTCGGGATCGATGCGCACGATCCCGAAGTCGACCGCGTCGAGCACCTCCGTCACCACCTGCTCCTGTCGTCGCGTACGCGCCAGAACGCTGCGCAGCAACTGCGACTGCTTCGCGAGCAGCATGCGCTGCGCGTCGGAACGGCGGCTGTTGAGATGGCTGGTCGCCGCGACCGCGAAGAGCACGAGCGGAAGCAGCAGAGTCTGGTAGGTCAGCTCCTCGTCACTCAGCGCGTTCAGAACGCTGATGATCCCGGCGATCGCGAAGATGACGCCGAGCAGGCCCACCAGGCCGAACCCTCCCGCGATCCAGGTCGTCGGGAAGATCCACAGGAGCCCCAGCGCCGAGGTCGGCGCCGCGACCTGCATCATCGTGATCGCGACGATGTCGAGTGCGGGCACGACCGCGACCCAGCCGTAGGGAATCGTGTTCCACGGCACCACGAAGGTCGCCCCGGTCACCACGATCACGAGGACGACCCCGGCGAAGAACAGCACGAGATCGCCTCGGAAGGATCCCAGCGCCACCAGCACGCCGAGCACGAAGACGACGGATGCCAGCAGCAGCTGATTCAACGTGGCGGTGCGATCCCGCGTGCGATCGGCGAGGTCCTGCGCGTGCCAGCCCGTTCCGGATCGACCGCGCGGCACGACGCGCGGGCTCGATCGATCCTCCCTCGCGGCGGTCATACCGTGACGGTAACGGATGCCGCGGCCCCCGCGCGCGGGCCGCGCCGCGTCGCCGGCGCCGGCAGAGCCGGGTCCGCCCGTCGCAGGCTCCCGTCTCAACCCCGCAGAGCGATCGCTTCGCTCATCCACCGCGCGTGCCGCGACCAGGGATCGTCGATCCCCGCAGCCACCGTCGCGATGTGCGCGCGCAGGGCGTCGGACAGCCGGAACCACTCCGTGCGCTCGTACCGATCCGCCGCGAACTGCACGTGCCGTCGCTGCTCCAGCGCGCGATCGCCGCGTTCGAACGCCATGACCTCGTCGTGCCAGATCGCGCCGAAGCGCTGCCGCGGATTCGCGGTCGTTCCGATCTTCACGCGATCCGCGTAGCGCAGGTAGTAGACGACATCGACACGGGGCGGCGGCAGCTCGTCATCGGGGATGTCGCCGTGACGCCACTCGCACACGGCGCACAGCCAGCCCGAGCGATGCCGCACGCCGAGCCTCGAGCCGCAGAGCACGCACGGGGACGGCAGCACGTCGCTCGCCCCGTACTCGGCCTCGCACCAGTCTCCCGCCGCTGCCAGATGTCGCTCGCACAGCATCACCGGAGCATCCCGCGGCACCTGGCCGCGGCATCCGTCATCGTCTACGAGGCAGCGGACGTCATCGGGCACCCCGCGAGACTACGCCGCCCCTCCCCCAACAACGGCGAAAGGGCCGCCACACACGGATTGCTCCGTGGTGACGGCCCTTTCGGATGACGGCTCAGACGAGCCGGTCGATCATTGCCGGATCAGCGGCCCGACAGCTTCTCGCGGAGAGCCGCGAGAGCCTCGTCGTCAGCCAGCGTGCCCGCGGGGCCGCTGTCGGACGAGTACGAGCTCGAGCTCGAGCCGGTCTCGACGGGCGCTGCAGCCTCGGCCTCGAGGGCCTTGAGGACGGCGGCCTTGTGCGCCTCCCAGCGAGCGTGGGCAGCGGCGTACTCCTGCTCCCACTTCTCGCGCTGCTCGTCGAATCCTTCGAGCCAGGCGTTCGTCTCGGGGTCGAATCCCTCGGGGTACTTGTACTCCCCGTTCTCGTCGTACTCCGTGACCATGCCGTAGAGGGCGGGGTCGAACTCGGTGCCGGTGGGGTCGACCGACTCGTTCGCCTGCTTCAGCGAGAGCGAGATGCGGCGACGCTCGAGGTCGATGTCGATGATCTTGACGAAGACCTCTTCGCCGACCGACACGACCTGCTCGGCGAGCTCGACGTGCTTGCCCGACAACTCCGAGATGTGCACGAGGCCCTCGATGCCGTCCGCGACGCGCACGAACGCACCGAACGGAACGAGCTTGGTGACCTTGCCCGGTGCAACCTGGCCGATGGCGTGGGTACGGGCGAAGACCTGCCACGGGTCCTCTTGCGTCGCCTTGAGCGAGAGCGACACGCGCTCGCGATCCAGGTCGACCTCGAGGATCTCGACGGTGACTTCCTGACCGACCTCGACGACCTCGGAGGCGTGCTCGATGTGCTTCCACGAGAGCTCGGAGACGTGCACGAGGCCGTCCACGCCGCCCAGGTCGACGAACGCACCGAAGTTGACGATCGACGAGACGGTGCCCTTGCGGACCTGGCCCTTGTGGAGGTTGTTGAGGAACGTGGTGCGCGACTCGGACTGCGTCTGCTCGAGCAGGGCGCGGCGCGAGAGCACGACGTTGTTGCGGTTCTTGTCGAGCTCGAGGATCTTCGCCTCGATCTCCTGGCCGAGGTACGGCGTCAGGTCGCGGACGCGGCGCAGCTCGATGAGCGATGCCGGCAGGAAGCCGCGGAGGCCGATGTCGACGATGAGGCCACCCTTGACGACCTCGATCACGGAACCGGTGACGACACCGTCGTTCTCCTTGATCTTCTCGACGTCGCCCCACGCGCGCTCGTACTGCGCACGCTTCTTGGACAGGATGAGGCGGCCTTCCTTGTCCTCCTTCTGGAGAACAAGAGCCTCGACCTCGTCGCCGACCTTGACGACCTCGTTGGGGTCGACATCGTGCTTGATGGAGAGCTCGCGTGAGGGGATGACACCCTCGGTCTTGTAGCCGACGTCGAGGAGCACCTCGTCGCGGTCGATCTTCACGACGGTTCCTTCGATGAGGTCGCCGTCGTTGAAGAACTTGAGGGTCAGTTCGACCGCTGCCAGGAAGTCCTCGGCAGATCCGATGTCGTTGATCGCGACCTGCTTGGTGGCCGGGGCGGTCGTTGCGGTAGTCATGTAGTGGGTTGTCCTTGTTGGGTTTGGGGTATCGGGCCCCGGCGTTTCGTGGCGGTCCCCCCGCGCGAGCGCGAACGGATGCCTCGAGCCGAAGCGAAGCGGATTTGTTGCCGTGCGATGTCACCCGCCCTGGTGAGGTTCTGGATACCGGTGCGAAACCGGGAGCCAGGCGTGCCGAAACGGCCACACGAGTGACACCCAAGGCTATCAGAACGCGGGGGTCAACCGCGATGTTCCGTATCGCCCGCCCGATCGGGCTCGGCGCGGGTGAAACAGCACCTCTTCAGCGGGGCAGATCGATCGGGGCGGTGGTCGTGCGATCGGGATCGAATGACGCCGGAGCAGGGCTCGTCTCGCCGCGCCGCAGCCGATCCAGATGCTCGTCCTCGCGCCGTTGCGCGTCGGCGAGCCAGCCCCATCCGTCGGTGTCGCCTTCGGGGCGTTCCGGGCGATTACCGGGCGCCGGCAGCGGTGGTGCGGGGCGGGGCGGCACCACCGGAGCCTGCGTCTGCGGATCGACACGACCCCGAAGACCGGCCTGCTGGATGACGCGCTGGATCGTGAGCCCCCGCGCGTCCGGGTCTCCGACGAAGCGGATCTCACGCAGACCCTGAGCCTGCGCGGCGGACTCGAAAACGAAGTGGCCGTATCCGAAGATCCGGCCGATGATCGGCGTGTGCACCGAGATGTCGAGGATGCGCGCGAGCGGCATCGTCGCGATGCTCTGCGAGAGGATGCCGTGCACCCGGAACACGCGCATGTTCGTGATGACGAACCGGTCGGTGTGCTGCTCGAGGATGCGCCACGCCGCATGGAGCACGACTCCCCCGCCGACGAGCGCCGGCACCCACCACACCAGCGGAGGGACGAAGAACGACGGCAGCAGCACGATGGCCCCCGCGAACAGTTCGAGCACTGCGGCGACGATCGCCGCCCAGTGCTTGCGAACCTCGTCGATCACCACTTCGCCGTGATCGACGATGAGGTGCTTCTCGATCCGCGGATCGAACACACTCACCCGCTGGCGAGGGTCGTGAAGAACTGGGCGACGGCGGCGCCGGCGCCCCACACCGCTCCGATCGCGCCTTGCACGGCGTTGGCCGCATCCTGCGGGCGGGTGACGAGATAGAACACCGCGAACGCGATGACGAGCCCGATGACGATGCGCTTGACCAGCTTCATGGTGTGTGGGGGGTCCTTTTCGAGTCGACGGCGGGAGCGATCCCCCCAGAGCGCAACTCCTGCAGTTCTACCCCCGCAGCCAGCGTCGACCGGTCAGGCGCGCGGCGAGTCGCCTGGTCCGGTCCGTCTCCCGCACTGCCGCCGGTCGACGAGGACCGATCAGGGCCTCAGGAGCACCTTGGTCGCACGCCGCTCGTCCATCGCGGCGTACGCCTCCGCGGCATCCGTCAGCGGCAGTTCGAGATCGAAGACCAGACCGGGCCGGATCGCCCCCGAGCGCACATCGGGAAGGAGCTCCTCGATGTATCCGCGTACCGGCGCGACACCGCCGTTCACGCCCACGTTGCGGCTGAACATCGTCCTGACCGGCAGCTCGGGCCCACCATTGGGGACGCCCACGAAGCCGACCATCCCGCCCGGACGCGCTGATCGCAGTGCCTGATCCATCGATTCCTTGGTGCCGACGCACTCCAGCACGCGATCGGCGCCGAGCCCTCCGGTGAGCGCTCGCACCCGCTCGACACCCTCGTCGCCCCGCTCCTCGACGACATGGGTGGCACCGAACTCGCGGGCGAGCGCCTGGCGCTGCGGATGCCGCGACATCGCGATGATCGTCGTCGCTCCGAGTCGCTTCGCCGCGATGATGGCGCAGAGCCCGACAGCACCGTCACCGACGACCGCGACCGTGTCTCCGCGGGCGACCCCGGCCGACACGGCGGCGTGGTGCCCGGTGCCCATCACGTCGCTCAGCGTCAGCAGCCCGGGGATCTCGTCGTCCGAGACGGGACCGGGGACGACCGCGAGGGTGCCGTCGGCGAGCGGCACACGCACGCGCTCCCCCTGCCCGCCGTCGGCGAAGGCACCGGCACGGTCGTCGCTGCCCCACCAGCCGCCCGCGAGGCATGAGGTGCTGACGCCGTTCCGGCAGTTCGCACATGTTCCGTCGCACACGTAGAACGGCGCGATCACGAAGTCGCCGGGGCGCACGAGCGCCACCTCGGGCCCCGCCTCTTCGACGACGCCGACGAACTCGTGGCCGATGCGATGCGGGCGATCGGTCGGGGTCACGCCTCGGTAGGGCCAGAGGTCCGATCCGCAGACGCATGCGGCGACCACGCGGACGATCGCGTCGGCGCCTGTCGAGAGGACCGGGTCGGGGACTTCTTCGACGCGGATGTCACGGGCGGCGTGGATGACGGTGGCGAGCATGGGTCGAGCCTATGACTCGACGGTCGGGTCCCGCCGGTTCGGCGCCGTCTCAGCGCGCGATCGCGTGGCCGATGAACTCGTCGCCGCTGCCGAATCGGATCGTGCGGCCGATCGTGGTGTCGTCGGCGATCGTGGCGACCACGACGGTGGCGACATCGGCCCGAGGAACCGCCCCGCTCCCGTCGGGATCCACCTCGATGCGGCCGGTGGGTGCGTCGAGGGTGAGCGTGCCCGGAGCGAGGATCGTCCAGTCCAGGTCGCTGTCCGCGAGGTGCGCGTCGGCAGCCCATTTGGCGTCGGCATAGGCGAAGAACGACGACTCCGGGTCGACACCGTGGTCGGCGCGAGAGCCGATCCACGACACCATGACGTAGCGCTCGACGTCCGCGGCGGCCGCGGCGTCCATCGAGCGGATCGCCGCATCGCGGTCCACCGCATAAGTGCGCGAGGTATCGCCGCCGCCGGCGCCCGCCGTCCACACCACGATGTCGTTGCCGCTCACGAGGTTGGTCAGCTGGGCGAGGTCGAACCGCTCGACGTCGGCCACGAGCGGCTGAGCGCCCGTCGCGGCGACATCCGCTTCGTGCTCTCGATTGCGGATCACCGCGGTGACCGTGTGGCCGGCCGCGACCAGGAGCGGCTCGAGAAGAAGGGCGATCCTGCCGTGACCGCCGAAGATGAGGATGCGTGCCATGGTGTTCCTTTCGTCGCGTCCCTCCACGCTACGCGTGACGGGTGAACGCCTGGTTCGGGCCTAGCCGACGAGCGCGGCGATACCGGCGACGACGGATGCCGCAGCCAGCGTCAGCGCGACCGCGATGAGCACGATGTGCACCGTGAGGAATCGGGTGGCACGACCGTTCGCGTCGCGCGCACGGGGGTCTTTCGCGACCCGGCGGTAGAACGTCGGCCACACGAGGACGTTGAATGCGGCGTTGAGGAACAGGAGCACGGCGAGGAGCGTCGTCACCCCGCAAGCCTACGCAGGCACAAGGCCCGCGACCGACCGCGCAGCGCCTGGCGGAGCGGGCGGGGCACCCGTAGCGTGAGCTGCATGACCGATGCGCTCGACCTCGCAGCCCTCGGCGGATCGCTGGATGTGCGCGCCCGTGAGAGCGGCATGAGCGGCGTCGTCTCGATCGACGCCGACGGCGTCCAGGTGTTCTCGTCGGCGTACGGCCTCGCCGATCGGGCGCACGGCATCCCGAACGACGTCGGCACGATGTTCGCCATGGCGAGCGCGAGCAAGGCGTTCACCGCGCTCGCGGCGATGTCGCTGATCGGCGACAGCGTGATCGCTCTCGACACACCGGTGCGCGACATCCTGGGTGCGGATCTGCCGCTGGTGGACGACGCGGTGACGGTCGAGCACCTCCTGACCCACACCTCGGGGATCGGCGACTATCTCGATGAGGAAGCGGACTGGGAGGTCGAGGACTACGTCCTGACGGTGCCGGTCCATGAGCTCGCCCAGACCGAGGCGTTCGTGCGCGCCGTCGACGGGCAACCGCAGAAGTCGCCGCCCGGCGAGCGATTCGCATACAACAACGGCGGCTACATCGTGTTGGCGATCGCGCTGGAGCGAGTGTCGGGAATGCCGTTCCACGACGTGGTCGCGCAACGCGTCCTCACCCCCGCAGGGCTGACCCGCACCGGATTCCTGCGTCTGGACGAGCTGCCCGGTGATGCCGCGATCGGCTACCTGGCCGACGACCCGCAGTCGCTCCGGACGAACGTGCTGCACCTGCCGGTGCGCGGCAACGGCGACGGCGGCGCGTTCTCCGACGCTGCGGGCCTGAGCCGCTTCTGGCGCGCCCTCGCGGACGGCCTGGTGCTTCCTGACGAGGTGATCGCCGAGATGTGGCGCCCTCGCGTGTTCGTGGAATCTGAGCGCCTTCGCTACGGCATGGGGTTCTGGCTCGACGCGGAGGGCCCGGGGATCGTGCTCGAGGGGTACGACGCCGGGGTGTCGATCCGTACGCGCTTCGATCCCGAGACGCGGGCGACGGTGACGATCGTGTCGAACTCGTCCGAGGGGGCGTGGGACGTCATCCGCACCTTCGTCGAGCACCTCGCCCGACCTTAGGCGGCGAGCGCCGCTCGGTCGCCCATGATCGCGCGCACCGCTTCGCGTCCGGCACGATTGGCGCCCACCGTGGACTGCGACGGGCCGTACCCGATGAGGAAGAGACGGGGCTCGTCGATCGACCGGCCGTTCGCCACACGGATGCCGCCGTCCGGCGTCCGGAGGCGGAGCGCAGCGAGGTGGTCGAGAGCAGGGCGGAACCCGGTGGCCCACAGGATCACGTCGGCGGCCTCGAACGACCCGTCCGGCATGCGGACCCCGCCCACTTCGATCGCGGAGAACATCGGATGCCGCACCAGTACACCCCGCGCCTCGGCGGCTCGCGCCCACGGAGTCCAGTGCATGCCGGTGACCGAGATGACGCTGCCGGGCGGCAGGCCGCGCCGCACGCGATCCTCGACGCCGGCGATCGCGGCGACCCGCTTCGCGATGTCGAAGTCCTCGTCGATCCACTCCGGCTCACGGCGCGTCACCCAGAATGTGTCGGCGACGTGCGAGATCTCATCGAGCAGCTGCACCGCCGAGATGCCCGCCCCGACGATCACGACGCGCTTGCCGGCGAACTCTTCGGCCGAGACGTAGTCGGCGACGTGGAGCTGACGGCCGCCGAAGCGCGCTTGACCGGGATAGCGGGGCCAGAACGGCCGTGTCCAGGTTCCTGTGGCGTTGATGACGTAGCGCGCCGCCCACGCCCCGCGATCCGTTTCGATGATCAGTCGCCCGAGCGGATCGTCGTCGGCGCGGCGCACGGTGGACACCGTGACCGGTCGCACGACGGCGAGACCGAAGCGGTCCTCATAGTCCGCGAAGTACGGGGGAAGGATGTCGCGGCTCGCGGCGGAGGGATCGGCCGGCGGCACGGCGAATCCCGGGAGCTCGTGGATGCCGTTCACGGTCGCCATGCGCAGCGATGGCCACCGGTGCTGCCACGCTCCCCCGGCATCCGCGTTCGCATCGAGCACCACGAACGACGGGTCGACGCGGTCGGTGGCGTCCGGGTGGCCGAGTGGCACGAATCCGCGGCGGCGCAGGTGGTACGCGGCCGACAGCCCCGCCTGCCCGGCACCGATCACGACCACGTCGACGTCGATGGCTGCGGGTTCCATGCCTGACGCAACGTCGGTCATCGCTCGGCGATTCCCGGGCAGCGCCCAGCGCACCGGCCGGCACTCGCCTCGGTGGGATCGTCCCGGCCGGCCGTGCCCGGATGTCGCGCCTGCGGACGCGACATCCCGGTCCACGTCAGTTCAGGGTGCGGGTGCCCGCCGGGATGGCGCCGTCGCGGTACAGGTCTGCGGCCACATCCTGCAGCGCGGTCAGGGCGACCCGCTGCGTCATCGGCCCGTACGAGACGCGGGCGACGCCGAGGGCCTCGTACTCGGCGGCGGTCAGGGCTCCGGGAAGACCGATGACGCTGAGCTTGCGCGGGCCGATGCCCTCGACCAGCGCACGGGTCACGTCGGCGTTGAGTGCACCGGGCACGAAGACGAGGTCGGCACCGGCCGCGAGGTACGCGCGGCCGCGCTCGATCGCGTCGGCGAGCGATTCCTCGGCCGGGCGTCCGCCGGCGCGCACGAACGCGTCGGTCCGGGCGTTGAGCACGAATGGCACCCCCTCGGCCGCTCCGGCGGCGACGATGGCTTCGACCGCAGCGACGGCATCGCCCAGGGGACGCAGGCGATCCTCGACGTTCGCGCCGACCACGCCCTTGCCGATCGCGCGGCGCACGGTCTCTCCCGCATCGCCGAATCCGGCGTCGAGGTCGGCGCTGACCGGAAGATCGCCGACCGCCTCGACGATGCGCCCCACCATGTCGAGCATCAGCTCGAGCGGGATGTTCTCGCCGTCGGCGTAGCCGAAGGTCGCCGCGATGGAATGGCCGGCGGTGGCGATGGCGCGAGTCTCGGGCAGCGCTGCGATCGTCTTCGCCGACACCGCATCCCACACGTTCACCACCCGCAGGATCTCGGGCGCCGCGTGCAGCCGCGCAAGGGTCTGTGCCTTCTCTGCCTGGGTCGTCATGGTTCCACGCTATCGGCGCGCGGGCGTCTGCGGGCCGGCCGCCGAGCTACTGGACGATCCCGTCGAGGTACCACCAGCGCTCGCTCTGCCGCACGAACCGGCTGCGCTCGTGGAGCTCGCCACGGTCGCGACCGTAGCGCCAGCGCGCATGGAACTCGACGGCGCCGCGCGCGTCGCCGTCGCCGCCGTCGACGACATCGACGATCTCAAGTCCGCTCCAGCGCTGTCCCGGGTCGAGCGACAGATCGTCCGGTCGCGTGCCCGGATGCCACGTCTCGGACAGGTAGCGGGCGTCGCCCACGACGAACGCCGTGTACCGCGAGCGCATGAGCCGCTCGGCCGTCGGGGCCGGGTATCCCCGCAGCAGGGGGCGACAGCATCCGTCGAATCGCTCCCCGCTGCCGCACGGACACGCGGCACTTTCGTCGACACGGGGGAATCCGTCGCTCGCGGCGCCCGATGCCGCCGCGCCGAACGACACGTCAGACCCCGGCCTTCTCGGCGCAGGCCACGCAGCGGGTCGCGAACGGACGAACGCGCAGACGAGCGATGGGGATGCCTCGACCGCAGTCGATGCACACTCCGTACCTGCCCGCCTCCCACCGGCGCACCGCATCGTCGATCTCTGCGATCTCGCGGCGATCCGCCGCCTGAAGCCCGACCGCCCGTGCCCATTCCGCGGAGAGCGTCACGCCCTCGGGATCGTGCTCGTCGTCCGCCACATCGGTTCCACGGTCGGCGCGCAGCTGGGCGATGGTCTCGTCGATCGCGGCGAGACGCTGGACCGCCTCGGTCCGGAGTTCATCGAGGAGGGCGCGCAACTCGGTGCGGTGGGCGGCGGTGGTCATCGCCCCGAGGATACGACCGATCCGGCCCGCCCGCACTCGCGTACGTCAGTGCGAGACATGGACGGTGAAGGTGACGTCCTCGATGCCCCCGTCGGTGTTCGACAGCACAACGGTGGTGGTGCCCACCGACAGCCCCTCGATACCCGGGTTGTAGAGCGTCCCGCTCTCGTCGCGGCCCGCGATGAAGCGGGCGACGGCGGGATCGGCCACGACACCGGTGTAGCTCACGACCGCCAGGTCTCCGGTGTCGATGCTGAGCAACTGCCCGACGGCGAGGCCCACTCTCGCGCCCTGCAGTTCGTCCACGTTGGCCTTGACGGGAGGGAAGCCGGATCCGGCGGGTGCCGCGCACGCCGACAGTGCCAGCACAGCACCTGCCACACCCAGAACGAGCAGCCGCTTCGCGATACCCATGGGCACATGATGGCAGGCGGCGGACGTGGCTGCCAGCGTGGCGCGAGCAACATGGCGGACAGAGCGGGGAATGGGCCTCGGCATGGGGCGAAAATGGGGTCGGACCATAGGTTCCTCCCAGGTCGCGATGACAGGGTGAAGAGGAACTCGCGGGGTCGCCGAAGCGTCTCCAGGCCTCGATTCCGCGCGATTCTCCCGCACGGCGAAGCGTCGCCGGGGACCACTCCTCGTGCCCGACCCCCGGGGGCACGAGGGGCGGTCTCACCGACCCGCCCGGAGCCGGCGATCTGCGACCCCCCGCGCGATCGCCGGCTTCTTCCGCTGCTGCGTCCGGGTGTGGATAACTCGGATGCCGCCTGTGCCGCCCCGGTACGTTGGTGCGGGTGAGAGGACCTCTGGCATACGCGCTCGGCATCGCGGCGCTCGTGATCGCGCTGAGCGCGTGCGCCCCGGCTGCGCCCGACCCGACGCCGACTCCGACCGCCGCCTTCGGTACCGAGGAAGAGGCTTTCGCCGCCGCCGAGGCCACGTACCGTGCGTATGTCGATGCGCTGAACGCACGCCGGGCCGATCCATCCGCATTGCCCGACCCGATGGACTTCCTAATCGGCGACGCACTTGAGGCGGAAATCGATACACATCAGCTCCTCACCCAGTCACATGTGATGATCGTTGGGCCGAGTCGTCTCGCATCTTTTCACGGTGAGTCCACATCGAGTGAGTACACCGAGGTTGTCGCCGTGGTTTGCCTCGATTCAACTGAAGCGCGCGTCATTGATGAATCTGGCGCGGATGTAACGCCTGCCGATCGTGAACCGACGATCGCTCTTGAGTCGACGTTCCTCAAGACCGACTCTGAGTTGCTTATTTCCAAGAGCGCTGTGGCCGAGGGTAAACAGTGCTGACGTCGGTCGCGTTGTCCGTCTTGCTCACCGTCTCAACAGCTTCTGTTCCCATTAGCGCAGTCGGCGGTTGCAGCGCGACCGCAGCTGCAGCCGGCCTGTGCGTGACGACCGACGAGGCGGAAGTCACGATTTTTGGAAACCGCTCCGATGGCGGGGCATGGACGCCGGGAACCCACGGCGGGGATGACCAAGGTCCGAACTCGATCACCGCCCCCGATCCCGCCCCCACGCCGGTGCCGGAGGACTGCGGTCCGCTCAATCGCTGCATCGAGTACAGCGTCGTCTCGTTCCCCGATGTGACTCTCGACGACCTCGCCTCATTCCGTCCGGCCACGCCGACGCTTTCGGGTGAGCCGGCCGGGTTCGGCCTGGTGGGGATGCCGGCGAATCTCGTGGCCGCGGCATCCGAGCAGCACCTGGCGGGCGTCGTACTCGGCTGGGACGTCACCGTGCGCTTCGTGCCGGTCGCGTTCGTGTTCGATCACGGCGACGGCACGTCTTGGCGCAGTGCGACGGGCGGCGCCGCATGGGCGGCACTCGGGCAGGCGCAGTTCACGCCCACCACCACGAGCCACGCGTACCGTTCGCGCGGAAGCTTCGAGGCGGCCGTCACGGTCGAGTACGCGGCATCTGCGGCTTTACAGTTGTCCGTGTGAGCCAAATCCCACTTCGAGCGGCCATCTATGCACGTCTGTCTACGGCCCAGAACGACAAGGGCAATGCCGAGCCGAGCGACAGCATCGAGACCCAGCTAGCCGACCTCCGAAAGATGCTCTCTGCGAACGGCTACGAGGCCGCTGGGGAGTTCGTGGACGACGGCATGTCAGGGTACTCCGGTAAGACCCGACCGGCCTTCACACGGCTCTTGAGCGCGATGGATGACGGGGAAGTTGACATCATCCTTGCCCGTCATCAGGACCGCCTGACGCGCAACGAGGAAGAGGCAACCATCCTGCGCGTGGGCAGTGTGAAGAAGAAAGTTACATGGCAGTTCGCTAGCGGCATGACCGTGGACCCGTCAACCGCCGAGGGTGGACTTCTGGCCAAGATTCTCGATGCCATCGCTCAGTTCGAATCTCAAGTGAAGAGTGAGCGCATCCGGCGCGAGTTCGAACGCATGAGGACAGAAGGTGAGTTTCCCGCTCCAGCGAACACCTTCGGCTATGACGGCTTCGAGATTGTCGAGTGGGAGGCAGACCACATCCGCGCCGCGTACGTCCATATGGACGAAGGCAAATCCATCTCCAGCCTCGTGAAGCTCTGGAACGAACTCCAGATTCCCCAGCGCAAGGGAGGCAAGAAGGGATGGACCCATGCACACATCCGGGCGATTCTCCTGCGACCCCGAAACGCTGGGCTGGTGGCCGACAAGGAGGGGCATCTGATTGAAGGCGTCTACGGCTCCTGGACGCCCATTGTGGATGAAGAACTCTGGAGGCGCGTAACGCACACCATCGGCTCCGGAACGTCCTTCAGTCCTGGCTTCAAACCCACTCACATGTCTACGGCTTCCGCCATCTGTGGCAAGTGTGGCTTCAAGACGAAAAGCAACACTTCCCAGGACAAGACCGGCAATATCAAGATTCTCAACTGTGCCAACCCTCAGCGGAACGGCGAACGTCACCCATCAGGACACGTCGCAGAAGTGGATGCCCTGATTCGGAAGGCCGTTATCGATGCCTTCGCCTATGGCACTACCAAAGAGTTGGGAGACGGTACGGCAGATGTCCTCTCAGTCCAGGCTCAGGTGAAAGAGCTTCAAGCCAGACGAGGTGAGTTCATCGCCCTCAGAAACTCTGGGGCCATCACTGCGGCTGAATTGAAGAAGGTGCTGGACAAAAGTAACGAACCTCTTGCAAAGCTCCAGGCGAAGCTAGAAGGCGCTAGAACGCGCTCTGCGTCCGCCCACATGCTTGTGGACCTCCGAGCCGGTTTCATCGACCCAGTAACGCACGTAGCCTCATTCGAAGGCATGGCTGAGCTTCAGAAGGAACTAGCTTCTCGATTTGACGCACTGCCGCTGGAGCAACGGCGGCATTTGGCCCGGACTTACGTACAAGTTCGCCTATTGGGCGGGAAGAATCGGGAGTACGAGGTATCACACCTTAAGGTGCTGTCACTCAATCCAGAATCCGAAGAGGCCTGGGCATAGAGGCCGGACTAGCTCACCGGCAGAAAGTGCCCTCCAATGCCGGAACCGGCCAGGGCGTCGGCGTCTTGCTCGCCGTAGGCGACTAGAGCCATCGCGAAGGGCGCGCCTGGTGAGGGGCTACCATCCGCTTTCAGGAATCGCACTCGGTTACGAAGCACGAGGATTGCCGCCGCGACTGTCCACACGGAGTCCTCCCAGACGTCAGTATCGGTCCAAAGGGGGAGGAGGGCTGTTCCGTGCCCGTGCTCTGCCATCCGGGCGACAAACGCTCTGTGGGGCTCTGCACGGGAGAATGGCGGATTGAGCCAGACCCGGCCATGCCAAGGGTCCTGTAGGCCATCATCCCCATTCTCAAGAATCAGCGTTCGAGCGGCCAACTCATGCCCGGGTGCTCCGCACGGGTCTAGGTCAAACTCGCCCAGAGCCTGAACTAGAGGCTTCGGCGTTAGCCATCGGTCAGTGACCACACGTTGCTTCTTCGGGGTCTTGGCGGTCTGGATTGCATCCGCCACCTGTGACAGCGGGAGGGCGTAGGGTGCCGTCTTCGCACCTGCGGACGCCCTGAGCCTGTAGAGGCCGTAGGCGGGCGCTGAGGGCGTCCTGACGGGATTCCGCTCCAGCAAGTAGCCGCGTGCCTTGGCGGCACGGCGTAGGCGATTCTCTAGGGCTTTATCCGGGGCACTCAGCACGTACTGGAGCGTACTGGAGCGAAGGGAATCAGACGGCTTTGGTCAGCCGGTAGACAGTCGCCGCGCTCATGCCCAGCGTGCGGGCAATCTCGGGCACGCTCTCCCCTGAGTTGCGGAGAGCTTGAGCCTTGCGAGCTTTGGCGTTGTCAGTCTTGGGGCGTCCCCCCACGCGGCCCTGAGCCTTCGCGGCGGCAAGTCCTGCCGTCGTGCGCTCAGAGATGAACGCGCGCTCCATCTCGGCGAAGATGGCCAGCATTTGGAGCATGGCCCTGCCGGTCGGCGTAGAGGAGTTGAGGCCATCGCTAATGGACTCTACGAAGATGCCGCGCTCAGTGAGGTCTGCAAGCAACTGGGCAACGTGTGCTGTGCTGCGCCCGATTCTGTCGAGCTTGTAGACCACGATGGTGTCTCCCGGCTCAGCATCTGCCTGAAGGGCATCGAGTCCGGGGCGGGAAGTCTTGGACCCGCTCACGCCATGGTCAACGTATCGATTCCGCTTCAGCACCTTTGCGCCGTCGAGGGCGTCGTGCTGGAGGGTTTCGTCTTGCTTGCCCGTCGAGACGCGAACGTATCCGAGCCGGGTGCCTGTCGCGGTTGCCATGCGTCTAGTCTCTCAACAACTCGCACATTTATGCAAGTCATTAACGCTTGGGTTTTGATAGACCCATTCGGCGTACTGGAACGTACTGGAAGGGGCATCGGCGCTCTCTCAAGGGAGCATCGTTTTTGAGAGAGAACATCGCCCCTTCGCGGAGACCCAAGGAGAGGCGCGAAGGGGCGATGTGGGGGCTGAGCGAGTAGGGGGCGCTCAGCGGTCTAGGTCGCGTGCAAGACGCGCGAGGCGGGAAACTTCGGGGTCGGCGTCATCGACTCGGGTGAGTCGTTTTACCTCGGGGTCGTCGGCGTCGAAGATTCTTGCCACGTCCTCATCGGTCCATTCGGGCGCGACGTAGGCGTTCGCGGCGTCACGCTCGATTTGGCGCATGTCGGCAACGACGGCACGTAGTCGCGCATCATCAGCCGGTGTGCTCTTTCGAGGGGCACGCCAGGACGTGTCATCGTTCATTTTCGTCTCCAAGCTGGGCGAGAACTTCCATCGCGTGATTCAGAATTTCGTGGTCGTTGTCGGAAGCGGCGATTCGGCCTGAGTCGAGGTCGGCCACGACGGCGACGAGAGCGACGAGAGCGACGTTTGCCGAGTTCATCTTCTAGAAACCGTTCCGCGCCGGGTAAATCTGGGCTGGCTGGGTTGGGTTCAGGGCCGCACCGTAATCGCGGTAGACCGCCTTCAGTGCGAGTGCGCGGTCGCCGGGGTCCGACACTGCAAGCGCCTGCTCACGTGCCGCGACACCCAGGCGATACAAATAGCCTTCATCGTCATCACCGATGACGATGCCCTCCGGCGTTGGCCCAGCACCAAAGCGCTGTTGCCCCCATCGGGTCACCTGTTGTTCGGGGGTCAAATCCAACCAAGATTCGCCGTTGCGGTCGAGCGTTTCGGCGTACAGTTCGGGCGTGACTTCGAACTCTTCGCCACGTCGGAGAACTCGCCCCGTCGCCGTGCCGGTCGGGGTCGCCGGGATTCCCGGGACGGTGAGCCCGGAGGCCCTCACGTGGTAGATGCCGGTCGCTGGCTTAGTCATGATTGGTTCCTGTTCTGGCGGCTGAGTGCCGCCGCTAGGTCAGTGAGGTTGTCGTGCTTCTTCAGGCGGTCGATTAGTGCTCGCGCATACTGCGGCTCATCGCGGGCATACTCTGCGAGAACCTGCACAAGCTCGTGTGAGGCCTGGTACACCTCTGTCGCCGATGTGTCAGTGATTCCGAGTTCGTCAACCAGTCGCGCGAGAACATCGGTCTCGGCCTTGATTGCCCTCGCCTGGTGAATCGGGGACCCCGAGACGCGAGAACGGCGACGAGCTTCCTGGGCGTGGTCGGCGGCTTCGAGAAGCCGGGTGATGACGACGTAAGCCGACGGTTCGTCGTCCACAAACTTGGCTAGCTCGCTCTTAACGAGAAGGGCATATCTTCCGACACTGGCGAGTGACAGCCCCATGTGCCGTGCGATTTCCGAGTAAGGCACACCATCGGCCAACATCTCGTTGATGCGCGCGACTTGCGGGTGTGTCGTCACCGTCGATTGTCTGGCCATGGTCTGTTTCCTTTGAAGATTTGCGGATTCTCGCGACTCTTTGTTGGGCTGGGGTGTACCCCGCGAGAATCCCCCCAGTAGGAATCAGAAAGCCCTTGGGTAAGGATTCCCTTTTGCCTTTCCAATTCCGTACTTTCTACTATCGCGCACTGAGCGAGATAGTGACGAGATTTCGAGAAGATTCTGAGAAGATTCTGGACGATAGTGAAAGGCGGACGTATAAGTACGTCAGCGGAATCGGAATCCCGCGTCACCCTAGGTGAGGCCAGGCGGTTTAGCGATTTCCATGTTTCCGCACCGCCTGGCCTCGTCCTTCTCGATTCCGAAATAGAGAAGGCAAAGCAAACATGGAGTACGACAATGGCCCAATACAAGAAGCCAACACGCAAGGCCCAGAAGATTCTTGCCCCTGGGGCACTCAGCCACTCTGAGTTCAGATGGTTCGTCCTGCACTTCCCTACATTGGCCCTGAAGCGGGCTGGTGTATCCCGTCCGTCCTTCGTGGCCGTGGGCATGACCCTGGCACAGTTCGGCGACTACGAGACCGGTACGAGGGTGAATCCAAGCAAGAAGGCCCTCCACCGGCTCACGGGTGCTCACCATGAGACCATCACTAAGGTGTTGGACGTTCTGAAGACCAACGGAGCCATTGAGGTGGTCGAGCTTCACCAGGGGAGGAACGGAGGTCAGCCTTCGGAAGTCTTCGAGTTCCGTCGCTCACCAGAAGTGGAAAAGGTATTGTCCAAGCGAGATGCAGAAGGATGGACCGAAAGAGCAAGTGCTACTGGAGAACCGGGTAGTGCTACTGGAGAACCGGGTAGTGCTACTGGAGAACCGGGTAGTGCTACTGGAGAACACAATAGGAATCTCAGTAATGTAATGAATGATAAGAATCGCTCAGTCGCTGACGCTCCATCGCCCGCGTCGTCAGACGCGGATTCTTCAAAGAAGAATTCTCTCAGAGCAGATGAGATTCATTTGATGATGGACACCCAAGAAGAAGACTCTTCATGGTTAGATACTAAAGATTTGGATGCGCTGTTGGCCGACCTCTAACAATAGTTCGGTATGGCCCCGTTGCCATTTTCATGAATTGTCTTTGAGCCTTCTTCTTTCGCGCCACGCGCTCATTCGTGCAATCTGGAACTCTCGACACGGCACGCATCGACATTTGTGCACCACGTAACAGCTTGAAGTACGCTCATGTCGATGCTCGGGCGGACAGCGGTGCGAGCGGTTCGTCTCGCGTCCTTCCGCCATCTCGGGCCGTCTCTCAGGCCGGATGATGTCCGGCCGCGACGGCGTCGTCCACGTCACGACGACGGGGCGATGTACCGGTTCGCGAAGGGGTACCGGTGCGTACGTTGAGCCGGACGTGCGGGCGTGCTGGCGCGTGGTCACATGGTCGCCAACATGGCGAGCCGAGTACGCGGCGCGCAGTTCGTACTCGGCGCGGTAGTCGGCATCCTGCACCGCGATGGCGCGTGCTTCCTCCGCACGCGCCATGTACACAAGTCGGCGAAGTTCGGCAGGGTCGTGGATGAGTGCGGCTCGCGCAATCAGTTCACGTTGCCGCGGACGGGGTAGCCGGTCGAGGGCACGGAGGGCGGCGATGGCTTCGGGAAGTGACATGCCTTAGATATCGCGCACCGGTGGCCCGAGTTCGTGCGTCCTGCGCTACGACTTCTGTCTATGGGCGAAGTTTGGAGGTTTCGTCAATATCCGCGGACTCTGCGACATCGCTAGCGGATATTGCAAATACAGCATCCGTCGATTTCGGCAACGGCTCGTGGAGGCCCGTGCCGGGTGTCGTCCGCGCGACCGCGGCGGGCTACGACGTGCGCGTGGTCGAGGCGCGCACGGCCCTCGTGGACCGGACGTGCGCCGAGGACCCCTCAGGCCCGGGCTGCTGAGCGGGCCATCGCGTTCGCGTCCTGTCCGGCCAGCGCTCGCCTCACCCTGTTGCGGATCCGGACGATTCCGCGAAGCGGCAGACCCACCGCGTAGGCGACTGTTCCCGCCGCTGACGTGTCGTTGCGTCCGAGCGCGACCCTGCGCTCCCACGCGTCTCGGAACGCGCCGCCCCGCCGGGCGACGGCCGAACGCGGCGAGAGGGAACCCGCGCGGCGTTGCGTCACGAGCGTGGCGAGCTGCAGAGCCCAGTCGTCGTCCTGCGGCGCGTGGAAGTAGTTGTCGTCGAGCCATTCGGGCACCGGGCGACGGAACCGCCGGGCGACGACGTCGTCCTCTCCGCCGAGCAGTCCGCCATCCGCGAGCGTCTCGTTGATCAGTTCGGGTGACACGCCGAAGCTGTCGAGCGCGATCACCGGGATGCCTGCTGCGACCGCCTCGATCGCGGCCGTCGAACTCACGGTGACGAGTCCCTCGGCGGTGGCGAGCGCCCGGCCCATCGGCGCCGTCGACGTCACGATGTTCGCCGGCAGCGGCCCCAGCGTCGCGAGCAGCTCGGGATAGCCGTCCTGCTCGGCGTGAGTCTGCTGCTCGCCGGGCGCGGCGCGCAGCTTCACGACCACCCGCCGACCCGGATCGGCAGTCGCAGCCCGCACGAGGAGACGCGCGATGCGCAGTCGATCCGCGCGTTCGGCGGGCACCACGGCCTGCGCGGCGAAGACCAGGTCGCTTCCGGCAGGCGTCGCCGCGGATCGGTCTGTTGATGCCACGGCGTCCTCCCCTTCCGGACGGCGTGCGAACGGGAGGGTGGCGAGCGCGTAGCTCTGCGCGAACCCTGTCCGCACCGAGAGATCTGCGAACTCGCGCAGCTCACGGTGCGAGTGCAGGACGAACAGGTCGCACTGCATCCGATACACGACCGCCTTTCGCGTCGCGGGGATCGAGATGCCGGGAAGCCCCGTCACGATCACCGGACGCGGCGCCATGGCCGCGACGTCGCGGGCGACCACGCGCACGAGCGGTCCTCGGGCAGCGATCAGCACCGCGTCGGGCTGCAGGTGCGCCAGGCGTGCCGCGAGCCGCTCGTACTCCACGCGCTCCACACGGTCATCGCTCAGCCCGCTGCCACTGAGGGCCGCGGTCAACTGGGTTTCGCTCACCGCGAGAGGTGTCTGCAGCACCAGGAGCGAGGCATCCCATCCCCCAGCGCCTGCGCCGGGCAGAGTGCCGATCAGCGCAGCCGCCCACTTCACATACGAGTCGGTGTCGGCGATCGCGACGATCTTCGGGAGTGCCGGCCCGCCGCCGCCCCGGTTATGGCGGGATGTCACGCGGAGACGCGGCGCAGCTTCGCCATGGGAGCGAGCTCGCCGGGATAGACGCGCTTGACGCCGTCGCCCAGCGCCGCCTCGACCACCCGGATGTCGCGCACGAGGTGCTGAAGCCCGGTCGGCTCGAGCGATGCCGCGTGGTCGGAACCCCACATGGTGCGATCCAGCGTGATGTGCCGTTCGACCGCGACCGCGCCGAGCGCGACCGCGGCGACCGAGATCTGCAGGCCGCGCTCGTGGCCCGAATACCCCACCGGCACCCCCGGAAAACGGTCGCGCAGCGCCGGGATCATGCGCAGGTTGGCCTCGCCGGGCTCCATCGGGTAGGTGGAGGTGGCGTGCATGAGAAGAAGGTGCTCGGTGCCGAGAACTTCGATGGCGGTGTCGATCTCTTCGATCGTCGACATGCCGGTCGACAGGATCACCGTCTTGCCCGTCTCACGCAGCGCCCGCAGCAGGCCATGGTCGGTCAAGGAGGCTGAGGCGACCTTGTGGGCGTGCACGCCGAGGTCTTCGAGGAACGCCACGCTCGGCTCGTCCCAGGGCGACGCGAACCACTCGAGCCCTCGCAGCAGGGCGTGGTCCGAGATCTCGATGTACTGGTCGCGGTCGAACTCGACGCGTCGGCGGTATTCCAGATAGGTCATCGTGCCCCAGGGCGTCTCGCGCGGCACGTCGCGCATGTGCTCGGGCGTGGCGATCTCGGGGGTGCGCTTCTGGAACTTCACGGCGTCGGCCCCGGCCTCGGCCGCGACGTCGATCAGCTGCTTGGCGATCTCGACGTCGCCGTTGTGGTTGAGCCCGATCTCGGCGATGACGTAGGCGGGTCGGCCGCCTCCGATGACGCGGGTTCCGATCGTGACGGTCATGATGCCTCCTGTGGAGCGGTGAGGGATTGGGATGCCGCGGCGCGGCCGGCGAGCACGCGCTCAGCCAGGTCGCGCACGGCGCCGGAACCACCGGCACGGTCCAACACGACGCGTGCGGCGGCGAGGACGAGGGGGTGGGCGTCGGGCACGGCGACAGGCCAGCCGACGATTTCGAGGCACGACAGGTCGTTGACGTCGTTGCCGAGATAGGCGATGCGCTCGAGCGGAATGCCGCGTGCATCCGACCATTCGCGCAGCGCAGCGGCCTTGTCGCCCGTGTTCTGTCGTACCTCGACGCTGAGCTTGCGGGCCCGGGCAGTCACGACGGGGTTGGACTCGGTCGAGAGGATCAGCACCGGCACCTCCGCCGCCCGCAGCAGCGATACCCCCATGCCATCCGAGCGGCTCACGGTCACCGCCTCGACGCCGTCCTGGTCGACGTGCACAGTGTCGTCGGTGTGCACGCCGTCGAAGTCGGTGACCACCGCATCCACGGCGATCGCTGCGGGCCGGTCCACGAGGGGTGCGAGGATGCGCGCCAGCTCCAGTTCGTCGGTCGTGTCGATCTCGATCGCCGTGCGCGGTGCGACCTCGGCGATGCCGACGCTTCCGAAGAAGCGATGCCCGGCCGCACGGAATCCGGCCGCACGCATCACGTAGAAGCCGCCGGTCTCGAGGTGGTGCGGGGTGCGATCCTGCCTGCGTGGACGCACATCGATGTCGTGATTGACGGGTTCGGCGGCATCCCCGGCGCCCTTCTCCCAGAGGAAGCCGTAAGTCTCGACGGCCGAGAAGACGCTGTCGCGGCGACGCGAGCGCACGAGGTGCACCGCGGCATCCAGAGCAGGGACGTCGATGAACGGCGAAGTCGCCTGCAGGAACACCACCACCGAGACGTCGACATGACGCCTCTCGAGTTCGTCCAGAGCGTGTACGAGCGCAGACTCCGAGCTCGCCTCGTCCCCTGCGAGCGCGATGGGGCGCTGCACGATCTCGGCGCCCCACTCGGCCGCGACGGCGGCGATCTCGTCATCGTCGGTGGTGACCACCACGCGATCGATCGCGGGGCATCGCAGCGCCGCGTCGACGGCACGGGCGATCAGCGGGATGCCGCCGACGCGCTGCAGGTTCTTGCGCGGGACTCCCTTGGATCCCCCGCGCGCCGGGATGATCGCGACGACCTCGCTCATGCGACACCCGCTCGCTGCGTGCTGACGGTGCCGGCCGAACCGGTGCGCGCGCTGCTACGGACCGTGTCGGTGCGCAGGCGCGATCCCGTCCCGGTGAGAACGAGCGGAAGCGTGGTGGTCGTGCTCGATGCGAGGGTGCGGATGTCGAGCGGCTCGGTGGCGCCGGCCAGGACGAGCTCCACCGGCAGTCGCGTCTCGCGAATGGCCATGCCCGAGACCGTGGCGACGGCATCCAGCTGCTCCTGGGTCTCGCGCCGGTGCGGAAGGTAGACGGCGCCTTCCGCCGCGGCATCCCTCACCCAGCGCACATAGTCGACGAGCAGCATGCGTCCGTCGACGGGTAGGGCGCTGCCCAGCACGATCCGCCGTCCGAGATCGGGCGTCGCCGGCGCGGTGGCGCGGGTCCACGAGAAGTCGTGACGACGGATGCCGAAGCCCCGGTCCGCCAGGGCGTCGAGTCGATCGGCGCCGAGCTCGAATGCGGTGAACATGCCGGCACGGCGTGCCGCGGCCCGTCGCCGGATGATCTCGGCGGTGAACGGTGCGACCGCCGTCGTCAGGCCGTGTTCGGCGACTGCCGGTCGCGCATACTCTCGGCGTCCGAGAAGAGTGTCGGCGTACGCGATCGCGTGGGCGCCGTCATCGAGGAACGTGATGCGATGCGGGCGCAGAACTGCCGCGGCAAGCCGGAACTGCCCCGAGAACCCGTCGCCCACCAGCCAGTGTCCGTGACGCGAGAGCATGTTCCACGGGATGCCGAGGTACGGCTCCAACTCGGCGAAGCGCGCACCGCGCGCGACGAGTTCATCCGCCGTCTCCGAGATCTGCGGGGTCAGCCGGCCTGCGACAGGCACCGTGGCGCCGTGCGCAGCGGCCCATTCGGCCGCGCCGAGCAGCTGCAGCGGGGACTCCACCCACGCCAGGACGTCGTCCCTGCCCATGTCGCCTCCTTCGCGGCCGTCTCACCACGGTGGGCGCGAGACGTGAACGCGACGGGTGCCCCGGGTGGGCCGGCAGCGGTCCGGCAGATGAACGACGGGTGCCGCGAGCGCGCAGGACGCGGGGCTTTCGGGCGAGCGGGGCGTGAGCCGCCATGCGTGCGCGTGTTCGACGGTGTCCCGCCCCTCCGATTGGAGCCGGTGCGCGTGCGCGCGACGCCGCACGTCACCCACCTCACGTACCGCTTCACATGACGGCCGACGGCGCTGCGGCATCCCTTCGGGTGTCGACGGGACATGCCAGGATGAAGCCGTGACCGACCGCCTCATGCTCCTCGACTCCGCATCGCTGTATTTCCGTGCGTTCTACGGGGTGCCCGACACGGTGCGCGCACCCGACGGCACGCCCGTGAACGCGGTGCGCGGGTTCCTCGACATAATCACGAAGCTCGTGACGACGTATCGCCCGACGCATCTCGTCGCCTGCTGGGACGACGACTGGCGTCCGCAGTGGCGCGTCGACCTGATCCCGACGTACAAGACGCACCGGGTCGCCGAGGTGACCGCGGTCGGCCCCGACGTCGAGGTCGTGCCCGATCCGCTCGAGGTGCAGGTGCCGGTGATCCGCGAGACACTCGCCGCGGTCGGCATCCCCGTCGTCGGTGCTGCCGCTCACGAGGCCGACGACGTCATCGGCACGCTCGCGACCACCGCGACGATGCCGGTCGACATCGTGACCGGCGACCGCGACCTGTTCCAGCTCGTCGACGACGCCCGCGAAGCGCGCGTGATCTACACCGCCCGCGGCATGAGCAATCTCGAGGTCGTCACCGACGCCACCGTCGTCGCCAAGTACGGAGTGCTTCCTCGTCAGTACGCCGACTTCGCAACGCTGCGCGGCGACTCGTCCGACGGCCTGCCAGGGGTGGCCGGCATCGGCGAGAAGACGGCGGCTGGCCTCCTCGCCACGCACGGGGATCTGGCCGGCATCATCGCGGCGGCAGAGGCCGGCGAGGGCATGTCGGCGGGTGTGCGGGCGAAGGTCCTCGCAGGTCTGCCCTACCTGGCGGTGGCACCGACCGTCGTGGCGGTCGTCCGCGATCTGCCTCTCACGCTGCCTGACGCAACGCTGCACCCGCTCGACGAACAGGAGAAGGCGGATGCCGCGGCCCTCGCCGAGCGATGGGCGCTGGGAACCGCGATGAAGCGCATCCTCGACGCCTTCGACACGGTCTGACGATCACGGCGCGCTCGCCCGTCGCTCGACCCTGCCTTCAGGTGCCGCGCTCCCGCGAGGCCCAGGCGCGGAGCCGTTCGAGCGGCCAGGTCGTGACGATCCGCTCCGGCGGGACCCCGAGGCGCTCGGCGCGCTCAGCGCCGTAATCGAGAAGCGACAGCTGGCCGGGCGCGTGGGCATCCGAGTCGATCGAGAAGAGACACCCGAGCTCCAGCGCGATCGCGATCAGGTCGTCCGGCGGATCCTGTCGCTCGGGCCGGGAGTTGATCTCGACGGCGACACCGTGGTGAGCGCACGCCTCGAAGACGGGCCGCGCCTCGAAGGTGGATGGCGGACGAGTTCCACGCGACCCCTCTACGAGCCGCCCCGTGATGTGCCCCAGCACGTCGACGTGAGGGTTCGACGCCGCTGAGATCAGGCGCCGGGTCATCGGCCTGCTCTCCATTCGCAGTTTGGAGTGCGCCGAGGCCACCACGATGTCCAGTTCGTCGAGCAGAGCGGGCTCCTGATCGAGCGCGCCGCCGTCCAGGATGTCGACCTCGATTCCCGAGAGCAGCGTGAAGCCATCGCCGCTCATCCCCGCCACCACGCCGAGCTGGGTCCGCAACCGCTCGGGCGACAGACCGTTCGCTACGCGCAGCCGCGGCGAGTGGTCGGTCAGAGCGAGATACTCGTGGCCGAGGGCGCGCGCGGCATCGACCATCAGATCGATCGAAGTGAGGCCGTCCGACCAGTCGCTGTGCGAGTGCAGGTCACCGCGCAGCAGCGGGCGAAGCGTCGAGGCGCGCTGCACACCCGCGCGCTCGCGCAGATCCACCAGATACCCAGGCACCTCACCCGCCAATGCCTGCTCGATGACGGCGAAGGTGGAATCGCCGATGCCCTTGCGGCGGCGAAGGGCCGCGGCATCCTGCAATTCCGCCTCGCTCAGCCCCTCGATGGCATCGGCCGCCGCGCGGAACGCCTTCGACTTGTACCGCGAGGAGCGCTCGCGCTCCAGAAGCGTCGCGATCTCGGTGAGAGCGTCGTGCGGGTTCATCAGCTGTGCCGTGCGCGCGGTCGCGCCATCACTCGGTCAGGACCGACCGCTTCACCACGACGGGCACGCTCGCCAGGCGATGAATCGCCCAGCCGAACAGGATCGCCAGCACGCCCATACCGGCGGCGAACAGCGCGACGCCGTAGGCGACGACCGAGGTGAACAGCGAGGCACGCAGGAAGGACGCCTGCATCATCGTGGCGCGGACCGGGTCATCTTGATCCAGCTCCGCGTAGGTCTTCCCGCCCGACGCCTCGAGCGCGTGATGGTTGATGATGTCGGCCTGCACGAAGGCGGTAAACGGGCCCGTGACCTGCTGGCCCTGGAACGCCGCCGCATCGTCGGGGATCGTGATGTTCTCGGCTGTCAGCTGGTTCGTGACGCCGATCCAAGCGATCAGACCGACGAGGATCAGCAGCACGCCGCCGATGATCCCGAGAATGCCGACCGCTTTGACGAGACCGACCTTCTTCGCCGGCGGTTCGATCGTGTCGGCAGTGGTGGGTGCTTCCTGGCTCATCGGATCCTCCAGCAGATCAGGGCGTCTTTGGGACACCGTATCGCTGGGCGACGACGACTCGGAAGAGCGGGAGCCGTGCAAAACCACGCCCTCCGACAGGCTCGGAGTCAGGAAGACAGTTCGCGGGTGGTCGCGACCCATCGGTCGAGCGTTGCCAGGCCGGCGCCGCTGTCGATCGCGGCGGCGGCGGTATCGCGTGCTTCGGCCAGGCGCTCGAGGATGGGCCGCTGCACCTGGGCAGCGTCGAGGAACAGACGATAGGCGACCAGACCTGCCGCGGCGTTGAGCAGGACGATGTCGCGCACCGGCCCCTCCTCGCCAGAGAGCACGCGACGCACCACGGCGGCGTTGTGCACGGGATCGCCGCCCAGAAGGTCGTCGATCTCGGCGAGGGGGATGCCGAGGTCGCGCGGATCGAGGTCGTGCTCGTGGATGTCTCCGCGGCTGACCTCCCATAGGCGGCTGTGGCCCGTGGTGGTGAGCTCGTCGAGCCCGTCGTCGCCGCGGAACACCAGTGCGGTCGCGCCTCGCGTGCGGAACACGCCGGTGATGAGCGGTACGCGGTCGAGCTGCGCCACGCCGACGGCGTTGGCCTCGGCGCGGGCCGGGTTGCAGAGCGGTCCGAGGAAGTTGAAGACGGTCGGTACGCCCAGCTCGCTGCGCGACGGCCCGGCGTGCTTGAAGCCCGGGTGGAACGCTGCCGCGAATGCGAAGGTGATTCCGGCCCTCGACAGCGTCTCGGCCACCGCTTCCGGTGACAGCGACAGGTCGACGCCGAGAGCGCCCAGCACGTCGGAAGAGCCCGACGACGAGCTGGCGGCCCGGTTGCCGTGCTTGACGACCGGAACACCCGATGCCGCGGCAACGAGTGCGGACATGGTGGAGACGTTGACCGTGCCGAAGCGGTCACCGCCGGTGCCGACGATATCGAGGACGGCGGGATCCACCCGCAGCGGGACGGCGGCCTCGAGGATCGCGTCGCGGAAGCCCACGATCTCGTCCACCGTCTCGCCCTTCGCCCGCAACGCGATGAGGAAACCGGACAGCTGCGATGGAGTGGCCGCACCCGACATGATCTGGCGCATCGCCCATGTCGACTCGGAAACGCTCAGGTCGCGTCGCTCGAGGAGCGTGGTGAGGATTGCGGGCCAGGTGTACTGCTCTGCCATGACGCACAAGCCTAGCCGCGACGACAGATCGGAACCGATTCGTGACACGGCGTACCCGAGCCGGCGATTCCGCGTCCTCACCACGTGTTCACGGCATACTCGCGGGGTTCTCTTAGGTGGTCCTAAGTTCGGGTCGAGGCAAATAGGTGCGCCCGGATGCGAAAATCGCCGGCTCGAATCGGCCATAATGGGGAGCGTGACGACCTCCACAGCGACCTACTCTCAGGCCATGCGGTCCGTCAAGCGGCCGGATCCGGTCGCTGTCGGCACCATCGTGTGGCTCGGCAGTGAGGTGATGTTCTTCGCGGGCCTCTTCGCGATCTACTTCACCCTGCGCAGCACCTCCCCAGAATTGTGGGCCGAGGAGACGCAGCTGCTGAACATCCCCTACGCGACCGCGAACACGATCATCCTCGTGCTCTCGTCGGTGACGTGTCAGATGGGAGTGTTCGCCGCGGAGCGGTTCCAGCCGTACTCGACGAAGAAGCGCGGGTGGCTCGGCTGGGGCATGGTCGAGTGGTTCTGGCTGACCTTCGCGCTCGGCGCGATCTTCGTCTCCGGCCAGGTGTGGGAATACGCGCAGCTGGTCGCCGAGGGCATGCCGATCAGCGCGAACTCCTACGCGTCGGCCTTCTACCTGACAACGGGCTTCCACGCGCTCCACGTCACCGGCGGTCTCATCGCGTTCCTGCTCGTCATCGGACGCGCGTACGCCGTCAAGAACTTCGGGCGCAAAGAGATGACCTCCTCGATCGTCGTGTCGTACTACTGGCACTTCGTCGACGTCGTCTGGATCGCCCTGTTCCTCGTCATCTACTTCCTGAAATAAGAGCGGAGCTGATTCCCGACATGGCACGTGATACCTCGCGCCGCTCCCGAGACGGTCGCGCGCGCACGCCGCGCGCACAGGGCCGTCGTAGCCCGTGGGCCGCAGCCGCGCTCATCGGCATCGGTCTGCTGATCACCGGCGGCGTGTACGCCGGCGCGTCCGCCGCGATGGCGACGACCACCACCGAATCCACCGTCAACTCGGCGCTCACCGCCGAAGACGGCAAGAAGCTGTTCCAGGCGAACTGCGCCACCTGCCACGGGCTCGACGTCCAGGGCACCAGCGACGGCCCGTCGCTCTACGGCGTCGGCGAGCTCGCCGTGCACTTCCAGTTGAGCACCGGTCGCATGCCGCTGCAGATGCAGGGCCCGCAGGCACCGCAGAAGCCGGTGCAGTTCACGGACGATCAGATCACCGCGATCGGCGACTACATCCAGTCGATCGCTCCGGGACCGACCTTCCCCGACGACGAGGTGCTCGACGGCGAGGGAAGCGCGGCCGAGGGCGGCGAACTGTTCCGCATCAACTGCGCGATGTGCCACAACGTGGCCGGCGCAGGCGGTGCGCTCACCGAGGGAAAGTATGCCCCTGCCCTCCACACGACCACGCCGCTAAACATGTACGCCGCGATGGTCACGGGTCCTCAGAACATGCCTGTCTTCAACGACATGACGCTGACGACCGAAGAGAAGCGCGACATCATCACCTACCTGCTGTACCTGCAGGACAACGAGTCGGCGGGCGGGTTCTCGCTCGGCTCGCTCGGACCGGTGTCCGAGGGCCTCTTCATCTGGATCTTCGGGATCGGTTCGCTGATCGCCATCACCGTGTGGATCACGGCGAAGTCCAACTGATCGACGAACGAACGCAAGAAGCAACACTGACGAGGAGCAGCATGGCACACGAGGACGACCCGCTCGAGCACGAGAGGGCTTCCTGGAAGCCCTCCCCCGGGCTCGCCGTCGCGGTCACCGACCCGGTGCACACCCCGGAGCTCCCTCCGCACCGCGAGCGGGTGACCGACCAGGACCCCGCCGCCATGAAGCGCGCGGTGCGGACGGTCTACACGCTCTTCTACCTGTCGATCGCGGGCAGCATCTGGGCCATCGCCGCCTACATGCTCTTCCCGATCGAGAGCGGCCGGATCGTCGACATCCGCAACAACAACCTCTTCATCGGGCTCGGCATCGCACTCGCGCTGCTCGCCATCGGCATCGCTGCGATCCACTGGTCCAAGGCGATCGTGTCCGACAAGGAGTTCATCGAGCCCCGCCACGCGACCCGTGGACGCGACACCACGCGAGAGGCTGCGATCCAGGCCTTCGCCGACGCGAACGAGGAATCGGGCTTCGGACGGCGCGTGCTGGTTCGCAACTCGATGATCGCTGCTCTTGTGGCATCCATCGCGCCCGGAATCGTGCTGTTCCGCGGCCTCGCTCCGCAGGACTCCCCCGAGCACCCGCATGCTGGTGATCCGGTCTACCTCCTCGAGCAGACCATGTGGAAAGAAGGGTCGCGCCTCGCCCACGACCCGAGCGGCGAGCCCATCCGTGCCGCCGACCTCACGCTCGGCTCGGCGGTGCACGTCATCCCCGAAGAGCTCGCGTCGCTGTCGCACCACGACGGCTATCTCGAAGAGAAGGCCAAGGCCATCGTCCTGCTCGTGCGCCTTCTTCCCGAGGACCTCACCGAGTCGGAGGAGCGCAAGGACTGGTCCTACAACGGCATCGTCGCCTACTCGAAGGTCTGCACGCACGTCGGCTGCCCCGTCGCTCTCTACGAGCAGCAGACGCACCACCTGCTGTGCCCGTGCCACCAATCGCAGTTCGATGTCACCGACCACGCGAAGGTGCTCTTCGGACCCGCCGCGCGGCCGCTCCCGCAGCTGCCGATCACCGTTGACGACGAGGGCTACCTCGTCGCACGCCGCGGCTTCACCGAACCCGTCGGCCCGAGCTTCTGGGAGCGTCATTGAGTACCGCAACCGTCCCCGAGCAGACCGCGGCTCCCGCCGCGGCTCCCGCATCGACGACCGACCGTGAGAAGCCGCTCGGTGGGCGCTTCATCGGCGCCACGGCGAACTACATCGACGAGCGCACCAGCCTTTCGGGCTTCGTCAAAGAGCTCGGTCGCAAGATCTTCCCCGACCACTGGTCGTTCATGCTGGGCGAGATCGCGCTGTGGAGCTTCGTCGTCGTGCTCCTGTCGGGCACGTTCCTGACGTTCTTCTTCCAGGCCTCCATGGTCGAGACCCACTACACCGGCGCGTACCTGCCGATGCGAGGCATCGAGATGTCGGCCGCGATGGCGTCGACGCTCGAGATCTCGTTCGACCTGCGCGGTGGACTGCTGGTCCGCCAGATCCACCACTGGGCCGCACTCGTCTTCGTCGCCGGCATCGGTGTCCACATGCTCCGCGTCTTCTTCACCGGAGCTTTCCGCAAGCCGCGCGAGCTGAACTGGGTTATCGGCTTCGTGCTGTTCATCCTCGCGATGGCAGAGGGCTTCACCGGATACTCCCTCCCTGACGACGTGCTCTCGGGCAACGGCCTGCGCATCATCGACGGCATGGTCAAGGGCATCCCGCTGATCGGCACCTGGACTTCGTTCCTGCTGTTCGGGGGCGAGTTCCCCGGCACCGCCATCGTCGGCCGCCTGTACTCGCTGCACATCCTGTTGCTGCCCGCGATCCTCGCCGGCCTACTCGTCGTCCACCTGATGCTGATGGTGATCAACAAGCACACGCAGTTCGCCGGCCCCGCGCGAACCAACAGCAACGTCGTCGGCTACCCGATGATGCCGGTCTACATGACGAAGATGGGCGGGTTCCTGTTCCTCACGTTCGGCGTCATCGTGCTCGTCGCGTCGCTGTTCACGATCAACCCGATCTGGAACTACGGGCCGTACGACCCGTCCCCCGTGTCTGCAGGCACGCAGCCCGACTGGTACATCGGATTCGCCGACGGTGCTCTGCGCCTCGTGCCGCCGGGCTGGGAGATCGTGTTCCTCGACCACACCTGGTCGTTCAACATCCTCGCCCCGCTGATCGTGATCGGCGTGTTCATCGTCCTCGTCCTGATCTACCCCTTCATCGAGGCGTGGGTCACGGGCGACAAGCGCGAGCACCACATCGCCCAGCGGCCGCGCAACGCGGCGACCCGTACCGCCATCGGTGCAGCCGGAGTCACCTTCTACGCGGTGCTGTGGGCCGCAGCGGCCTCCGACATCATCGCGACCCACTTCTGGCTCACGATGGAGGGTGTCATCCACACGCTCCAGGCACTGCTCATCCTCGGCCCGCTGATCGCGTACTTCGTCACCAAGCGCATCTGTATCGCGTTGCAGAAGAAGGACCGAGAGATCGCTCTGCACGGCTATGAGTCGGGTCGGATCGTCCGCCTCCCCGGCGGCGAGTACATCGAGGTCCACCAGCCCGTCGACACGTACGAGCGCTACAAGCTGTCGGGCTACGAGACGTATGCGCCGCTGGTCGTGCGCCCCAATGCCAAGGGACGCATCCCGTGGCACGAGAATGTCCGCGCCTCGATCTCGCGCTGGTTCTTCGAGGACCGGCTCGTGCCCGTGACGCAGAGCGAGGTCGACGCCGCACTGGCGCACCAGCACCACGCGCTCGACCACATCGCGACCGAAGAGGATGTCGAGCTGCAGGCCGCTCACGAGCGCGCCGGCGTGCCCGATGCCCCTCACACGCCGATCGATGACGGTCGCAACTCCGAGACGGCCGTTCGTCCCTCGAACGTGATCGTTCCTGAGCCCGAGCCGGGCACCAAGCCGGCCAAGAACCGTGAGAAGGAGTCCGGCCAGTAGGTCGTACCCCGCGAGAGCAGATGCCCCGGCCTGATCCACAAGGATCGGGCCGGGGCATCCGTCATTTGGCCACGATCTCGCCGGCGCGCCCGAAGAGATCGGCAGGATTCCGGCGCCCGGTGTCTTCCCTGCCCACCATCTCGGACGTGCCCCGCTCGTAGGCTGAACGCATGACAGACGCACTCTCGTACTTCTCCGCCAAGCTCGCTGTCGAGACAGACGCCTCTGACGTGTACGCCGCCCAGAAGGCAGGCGAGCGCTTCGTCCTGATCGATGTCCGTGGCGACGAGGCATGGACGCAGGGGCGCATCACCGGCGCGATCCACATGCCGTACCGCGACATCGCGGAGCGTGCCCCTCGCGAGATCGAGCCGTCCGTCTCCGTCGTCGTCTACTGCTGGAGCCCGGGGTGCAATGCGGGCGCGAAAGGGGCCGTGGAGTTCGCCCGTCTCGGCTACGCCGTCAAGGAGATGATCGGTGGCTACGAGTACTGGGTGCGCGAAGGCCAGCCGACCGAGAACGACGAAGGCTCACTCCCCCGGGTATTCGATCCCCACGTGATGGTCGTACGGGCTCCGGTGGCCGGCTGAGCGACGCTCAGGCCGTCTCGAGGCCCTCCATGAAGCGCGCCGCCGCAGATCCGTAGAACGTCGTCTGCGTGGCAGTGCCGACCTGATCACCCTCGTCGGTCACGTCGCACACGACGACGGTCACGTTGTCGCGCGTCCCGGCCTCGAGCGCCAGCTCTACGCAGCGACGCGCCGCCTCGGCGGGATCACTGTGCGTCGCGAGCAGGCTATGGATGTCGGCACGCGGAACATAGTCGCTGAGGCCGTCGCTGCACAGCATCCACCGGTCACCGGGTACTTGCGCGTGCACTGCGACCGTCACGCTGTCGCCTTCGCCACCACTGAGCGATGCCGTGATCAGATTGCGGCGCGGAGAGTTCGCTGCATCCTCCGCCGTCATGAGGCCCTGATCGACGAGGGCCTGCACGAGCGAGTCATCCCGAGTCTGCTGACTGAATGCGCCATCGCGGAGCAGATACGCCCGTGAGTCTCCCGCGTGCGCGAGAAGAAGCGTGCCGGCTCGCGAGACGAAGATCCCGGTGAATGTGGTCGCCATGCCGTCCAGCGTCGGGTCTCGCTCGACGTGGGCGCGGAGATCCCAGTTGGCGGCGCGAATGCTCGCGGCCAGATGCTCTGCATCCATCACATCGCCACGGCCTGCGGCGAGGCGGTGAACCAGCGCCGCGGAAGCCAGATCGCCCGCCGGTCCCCCGCCTACGCCGTCCGCGACGGCGACGGCCCAGGGGGCGGTGAAGGCGGCGTCCTGGTTGACTGCCCGATAGGCGCCCGTCTCCGATGCGGCCGCGACACGCAAACGCCTGTGAGGCTCTGTCATCGACAGAACCTCACAGGCGTACGCCGCAATGGCACAGAAGTCAGAACTGTCCGGAGATCAGCGCGCGAAGTAGCCGCGGTAGTACTCGTAGACCCAGCCGACGATGGCGACGACGAAGACGCAGATGCCGATGGGCATCAGCCATGCGCCGACCGCGAGGCCGATCATTGCGAGCGCTGCGGAGAACGCGAGGACGATAGGCCACCACGACCACGGGCTGAACTCGCCGAGCTCAGGGTCTCCATCGTCGATGTCGGCGGTCAGCGTGTCTTCGGGCAGCTCGCCGCCCTGCGCCTGGTGCACCTTGCCGATGTAGAACGCGATGAGCGCGCCCATGAGAGCCGTGAACAGCAGCGCGATGCTGCCGACCCACTCGATGGCGTTGACGATCTCACGATCGGGGTGGGCGAGGATGCTCCACGTGGTGTAAATGACGGCTATCAGCAGGAAGAACCCTGACAGCAGCCACCAGAGACCGGTGTTGGTGCGCACCTTACTTCCCCTCTCCATCGGCGAGGTCGACAACCGGAGCTTCGGGCGCGTCCTTCGCGGCTCCCACGCCGACGGGCACTCCGGCCTCGGGGTGGTTCAGGTCGAACGCGGGTCGTTCGCTGCGGATGCGCGGGATCGACGTGAAGTTGTGACGCGGCGGTGGGCAGGATGTCGCCCACTCGAGCGACGCTCCGTAGCCCCACGGATCGTTCACGGTCACCTTCGGCGCCTTGCGCGCGGTGATCCACACGTTGAACAGGAACGGGATCATCGAGGCGCCCAGGATGATCGCGCCGATGGTCGACACCTGGTTCTGCCAGGTCCAACCGTCAGCAGCCGAGTAGTCCGCGTAGCGGCGGACCATGCCGTCGACGCCCAGCCAGTGCTGGATGAGGAACGTCATGTGGAAGCCGATGAACAGCATCCAGAAGTGCACGTAGCCGAGACGCTCGTTGAGCATCTTGCCCGTCCACTTGGGCCACCAGAAGTAGAAGCCGGCGAACATCGCGAACACGACGGTTCCGAAGACGACGTAGTGGAAGTGCGCGACGACGAAGTAGGAGTCCGACAGGGCGAAGTCCAGCGGCGGGGATGCGAGGATGACACCGGTCAGACCACCGAACACGAACGACACGAGGAACCCGAGCGCGAACGCCATGGGCGTCTCGAACGTCACCGACCCTCGCCAGAGCGTGCCGATCCAGTTGAATATCTTCACACCCGTGGGCACCGCGATGAGCATCGTCATGAGCGCGAAGAACGGCAGGAGCACCGCTCCGGTCACATACATGTGGTGAGCCCACACCGCCACCGACAGCGCGGCGATCGCGATCGTCGCGTAGACCAGCGTCTTGTAGCCGAAGATCGGCTTGCGGCTGAACACCGGGAAGATCTCGGACACGATGCCGAAGAACGGCAGCGCGATGATGTAGACCTCGGGGTGGCCGAAGAACCAGAACAGGTGCTGCCACAGCAGCACGCCGCCGTTGGCCGGATCGTAGATGTGAGCTCCCAGGACACGGTCCGCAGCAGCCGCGAGGATGGCTGCGGCGAGAACCGGGAACGCCATCAGGATCAGGATGCTGGTGACCAGCGTGTTCCACGAGAAGATCGGCATGCGCCACATCGTCATGCCGGGCGCGCGCATGGTGATGATCGTCGTGATGAAGTTCACGGCGCCGAGGATCGTTCCGAAACCGCTCATGCCGAGGCCGAGCATCCAGAGGTTGCCGCCCACACCCGGCGAGAAGCTGGCACTCGCCAGCGGCTGATATGCGAACCAGCCGAACGAGGCGGCACCCTGCGGGGTGAGGAATCCGGCGACGGCGATCGTCGAACCGAACAGGAACAGCCAGAAGGCGAACGCGTTCAGTCGCGGGAACGCGACGTCGGGCGCGCCGATCTGCAGCGGCAGGATCGCGTTGGCGAATCCGGCGAAGAGCGGGGTCGCGAACATGAGGAGCATGATCGTGCCGTGCATCGTGAAGAGCTGGTTGTACTGCTCTTTGGTCGGGATGATCTGCATCCCGGGCTCGAACAGCTCTGCACGGATGATGAGCGCCATCACTCCACCGAGGAGGAAGAAGATGACGGACGCGATGAGGTAGAGGTAGCCGATCGTCTTGTGGTCCGTGGAGGTGATCCACTTGACGATGATGTTGCCCTTCTGCTCGACGCGCGATGCGCTGAGCAGTGCGGCCTGACGAGGCGGCAGCGTCGTGGGACGACCCTGCGTCTTCTCCTCGAGCGGAAGCGTCGTCGCCATGATCAGTCTTCCTCTGTGTTCGTGGTCGTACCGGTGCCGGGCATGTTCTGCAGGCGGTCGTACGCATCGTTGATGTCACCGGTCTGACCGGCGTCGCGGAGCGTGTCGAGGTAGTCCTCGTACTCAGCCTCGCTCACGACCTCCACGTTGAACAGCATCATCGAGTGATACTCGCCGCACAGCTCGGCGCACTTGCCGGCATAGGTGCCTTCGCGAGTCGGGGTGAAGGACCAGAAGTTGTCCTTCCCGATGTACATGTCCTTCTTGTAGAGGAAGTCGATGATCCAGAACGAGTGGATGACGTCGCGCGACTGGAGCTTGATCTTCACCGTCTGATCGACGGGGAGCACCAGGGTCGGCAGCTCGCTGACGACATCGCCGCGCTCGTCGGTCTGAGCCTGGACGCCCATTGTCCACACGGAGTCGTCGTCGGTCTCGCCGTCGTACTGGAAGTCCCACGACCACTGCTTGCCGATCGCGGTGATCGAGACGTCGGGGTCCTCGTACTGGGTCTCGAGGATCGTCTGGTCTCGTGCGGTGAAGGCGAAGAAGCCGATCACGAGGATCAGGGGCACGATCGTGTAGAAGATCTCGATCGGCATGTTGTAGCGCAGCTGGACCGGGAGGCCACGCTGGCCCCTGCGACGGCGATACGCGATCGCGGCCCATCCCATGAGACCCCACGTGATGACCCCGACGGCCAGCAGCACGATCCACGAGTTGACCCACAGGCCGGCGACCATGTCGGTGTGGTTCGTGGCGGCCTGGCCGTCTTCGGTGAAGCCGGGGAGGAAGCCGTGCAACTCCGTCGGGGTGCACCCGGCGAGGACTGCCGCCGCTGCGATTCCGACAGGGAGAACGGCCCAGCGGATACGGCGTTTCGAGGGCACGGTGCACCTTTCCGGATCGCGAACAGGACTTCAGTCAGTCTAGGGCAAGCATCCAGGGGATTCAGGCCATCCGCTCAGGTTGAAACGTGTCGCAGGGACGAAAAAAGGCGGGCCCGGGCACTATTCGAAGCGCCCGGGCCCGCCGGAAATGTCTCTCGGATCAGCCACCGCTGATCGCCGTCTCCAGCCTCAGTGGAAGCTGTCGCCGCAGGCGCAGCTGCCGGCGGCGTTGGGGTTGTCGATCGTGAAACCCTGCTCCGAGATCGTGTCCTTGAAGTCGATGGTCGCGCCATCGAGATAGGGGACGCTCATGTCGTCGATGATGACCTCGACACCGTCGAAGTCCACCGCCTTGTCTCCGTCGAGGAAGCGCTCGTCGAAGTAGAGCTGGTAGATCAGGCCGCTGCATCCGCCCGGCTGGACGGCGACGCGCAGACGAAGGTCGTCGCGACCCTCCTGCGACAGCAGGTTCTTGACCTTGATCGAGGCGGCGTCGGTCAGCAGCACACCGTGCTCGCGTACGGTCTGCTCTGTCGTCAGTGCGGTGTCGGTCATGGCACTCCTCTGGACGGGCCGCCTGGATCGAAGATCGGTGAACAGAGCGGCTGGATGGCTCGATTCTACGCGCGCCTGCCGTGAGGAGGCTCCGAGCTCGACGTTTCTATGCTTCGGCGGTCCGCGCGTCGAGCTTCTCGAGCAGTAGCGCCTCCGAGAGCACGGCGTTGCGGAACGTCTCCAGGTGGAGCGACTCGTTCGGGCTGTGCGCCTTGGCGTGGGGGTCTTCCACGCCCGTCACGAGGATCTGCGCCCCCGGGAACTCGCGCACGAGGTCTGCGATGAAGGGGATCGAGCCACCCACCCCGATATCCACAGATTCGACGCCGTAGCCCTCATGAAGGGCTTCGCGCGCGGCGGCGACGGCCCAGCCAGACGTATCGACGAGGAAGGCGTCGCCGAAGTCCTGGTCGCTGAACTCGAGCCGTGCGCCGAACGGCGCGTGGGCACGCAGATGCGCCTCGACCGCTGCGTACGCGTCGCGCGCCGGCTGGCCGGGCGCGACGCGCGCGCTGATCACGACGGCTACCTCAGGGGTGAGGGTGTTCGAGGCGTTGACGACGCTCGGCGCATCGATGCCGGTGACGGTGATCGACGGCTTATTCCAGATGCGGCTGAGGATCGTGCCCCGTCCGACGGGTGTGACGCCGTCGGGAAGCCCTGCCTCGTCACGCAGGGTCTCCTCGCTGTAGGGCGGGGTGACGGCATCCCGTTCGGTCAGTCCCTCCACGGCGACGGCGCCGTCGTCGTCCCAGAGCGTCGACAGCAGCTTCACGGTCGCCATCATGGCGTCGGGCACCGCCCCCCCGAACATCCCGGAGTGCGACGCGTGCTCGAGCGTCCGCACGCGAAGGGTGAAGCGGGTGTTGCCGCGCAGCGACACCGTCAGCGCGGGCGTCTTCGCATCCCAGTTGCCGGAGTCGGCGACCACGATGACATCCGCGCGCAGCGCGTCGGCATTGTCGGCGAGGAACTGCGCGAAAGAGCGCGAGCCGGCTTCCTCCTCGCCTTCGAAGAACAGCACGACCCCGAGGTCGAAGTCGTCGCCGACGGCCTCTTTGAAGGCGCGCAGCGCGGCGATGTGCGCCATGACACCGGCTTTGTCGTCGGCTGCGCCACGACCGTAGAGGCGCCCGTCGCGCACCGTCGGCTCGAAGGGCGGGGACTCCCACAGGGCCTCGTCGCCGACCGGCTGCACGTCGTGGTGCGCGTAGAGCAGGATCGTCGGCCGGCCCGCTCGCGCCGCCCGCGTCGCGAGAACGGCGGGGTTGCCTCGCTCATCGGTGCCGGGGATCGCCGCACTTCGGATCTCGACAGACTCGAACAATCCGGTTTCCCGCACCAGTTCAGCCACTGCCTCGGCGCTTCGCTGCACCTGGGCGGCGTCGAATCCCGGAAACGCGATCGACGGGATCCGCACGAGGGCGCCCAGATCGGCGAGAGCGGAGGGGATGCCGGATGCCGCGGCATCGCGCACAGCATCCTGTCGGGAGAGCTCAGAGGTCATGCGGGTAATCTTAAGCGAACCCCCTATCGCACTATCGAGGATGACCCGTGGCCAAGACACCTGCAGCTCCCTCATCCAACGACGCACCGTCCGAGGGCACCGTGCTGAACGGTGTCCCCACCGGGGGCGCCTCGCCGAAGGGCCGGGCGACCCCGACCCGCGCCGAGCAGGAGGCCGCGCGCAAGCGTCCCCTCGTGCCCGACACCAAAGAGGCCAAGGCCCGCGCCAAAGCAGATCTGGCTGCACAGCGCGAGAAGGCCCGTGTCGGCATGGCGGCCGGCGACCCTCGCTACCTTCCCGCTCGTGACCAGGGCGCACAGCGAAAGTTCGTGCGCGACTACGTCGATGCCGGCTGGCACCTCGGCGAGGCTGTCATGCCCGCGATGGTGCTCGTGATCCTCGCGACATTCCTGCCGGTCGCCGCGATCCAGTACTACGCGTTCGTCGGCCTGTGGATCTTCATCCTGTTCGTCATCGGCGACATGATCCTGACCTCGATCAACGTGAAGCGGGCCGTGAAGCAGAAGTTCGGCGCCGACAAGATCGAGAAGGGTCTCGGCTGGTACGCGTCGATGCGCACCGTGCAGATGCGCTTCCTGCGTCTGCCGAAGGCCCAGGTCAAGCGCGGCCAGAAGCCCGCCTGATCCGTCCCCGCCCGGCGGGCGCGTCGGCTCAGCCGTTCGCGCGCGCCAGGCCCCGGTTGATCTGCCGCGCCCAGAGGGGCCCGCGGTAGAGGAACGCCGTGTAGCCCTGCACGAGGGTGGCGCCGGCATCCATCCGCTCCTGCACGTCCGCAGCCGTCTCGACCCCGCCGACGGAGATCACACAGAACTCGGGTGGCACGGCCGCGCGCACCAGTCGCAGCACCGCGATCGAACGCGCCTTGAGCGGCGCACCTGAGAGGCCGCCATCCCCGGCCGCCGCCACCGTGGCGGCATCGGTCGCGAGCCCGTCGCGCGAGATCGTCGTATTGGTCGCGATGAGGCCGGCAAGCCCCAGGTCCACGGCAAGATGCGCCACCGCAGACACCTCGTCGTCGGGCAGGTCGGGGGCGATCTTCACGAGGAGCGGTGTCTCACCCGCTGCGTCGCGCACAGCGGCCAGCAGCGGGCGCAGTGTCTCGACGGCCTGCAGTCCGCGCAGACCGGGCGTGTTCGGTGACGAGACGTTGACCACGAGGTAGTCCGCGAGAGGGGCCAGGAGCGTCGCGGACCTCACGTAGTCCGCGGTCGCATCGGCCACGTCGACCACGCGGCTCTTGCCGATATTGACACCGAGCACGGCGCGACGCGAGCGGCGGCGCAGCGAGCGCAGGCGCTCCGCGGCAGCCTGCGCCCCCTTGTTGTTGAATCCCATGCGATTGACGACGGCGCGGTCGGGGATCAGACGGAACAGTCGAGGACGCGGATTGCCGTTCTGCGGGATCGCGGTGAGCGTCCCGACCTCGACGTGTCCGAATCCGAGCGCATAGAGGCCGGCGGCGCCCTTGACGTCCTTGTCGAATCCGGCTGCGACACCGAACGGCGACTCGAATCTCAGGCCCAGCGCGGACGTCTGGAGGCTCGGCGCAGGCCGGGTGATGGCCCGTGCGGCCCACGAGAACGGTGGAACACCGAGGACGCGGATCACCGCCATCGCGGCGTGATGGGCGGACTCGGGATCCATGCGCGTGAGCACGGTGCGAAAGAGGAGGGGATACATCCCGTCCAGGTTATCCGCTCGCGCCACCGCGGCCGTGTGCCGAGGCTTTCGCTCGTCACTCCCCCGTGGCGGACGCGTCGGCGTCGTCGAGCACCTTGTCGCTGCGCGCATGGTCGACGCGGAGCTGCTCGATGGCAGCCTCGAAGTCTTCGAGCGAATCGAACGCCTGATAGACGCTCGCGAAGCGCAGGTAGGCGACCTCGTCCAGATCGCGCAGCGGGCCGAGGATCGCGAGCCCGATCTCGTTGGCGTCGAGCTGCGATGCCCCGGTCTGGCGGACGCTCTCCTCGACCGTCTGCGCCAGCACCGCGAGATCGCCCTCGGTGACCGGTCGCCCCTGACAGGCTTTGCGAACGCCCGACATCACCTTCTCGCGGCTGAACGGCTCGATCACACCGGATCGTTTGATGACGTTGAGGCTCGCGGTCTCGACGGTCGTGAAGCGCCCGCCGCACTGGGGGCACTGGCGCCGGCGACGGATGCTGAGACCGTCGTCGCTCGTACGCGAGTCGATGACTCGCGAATCGGCGTGGCGGCAGAACGGGCAGTGCATATCGGGTCCAGCCTACGGCCTGGACCTGCCACCGGGCTCCTGAGCGTCGGGGACGGCGAACCGCGCCGTGATCGCCTCACCGTGCGCGGGGAGCGCCTCGGCCTCGGCGAGGGTCACGATGGCGTCGTGCACCGCAGCGAGAGCATCGCGGTCGTACTCGATCACCTGCTGCGGGCGAAGGAAGGTCGCCGCGGACAGCCCCGCGGCGTAGCGTGCCTGTCCTCCTGTCGGCAGCACGTGATTGCTCCCCGCCAGGTAGTCGCCCAGACTCACCGGGGAGTGCGCGCCGACGAAGACGGCGCCCGCGTGGACGAAGTCTTCGGCGCGCGGGTCGGCGAGGTGCAGTTCCAGGTGCTCGGGCGCGTACGCGTTGCTGAACGCCGTGGCGGTCGCGAGGTCGTCGACGAGCACGATCGCCGACTGCGGCCCCGCAAGCGCGGCCTCCACGCGTACGGCGTGGCGTGTCGCCGCGGCACGCGGAGCGATCTCCTCGCGCACGGCGGCGGCAAGACGCTCGGAGGTCGTGACCAGAACCGCAGAGGCCTGTTCGTCGTGCTCCGCCTGGCTGATGAGGTCGACGGCCACCAGGCGCGCGTCTGCGGTGTCGTCGGCGACGATGAGGATCTCGGTGGCGCCGGCCTCGGCGTCCGTCCCCACTCTCCCCGCCACGGCGCGTTTGGCGGCGGCGACGAAGTTGTTTCCCGGCCCGGTGACGACGTCGACGGCTTCGAGGCCGATCTCGAGCACGCCGTACGCGAGCGCGCCGATCGCCCCGGCGCCACCCATCGCGTAGACCTCGGTGACGCCGAGGAGCTTGGCAGCCCCCAGGATCACCGGGTGCACGCGGCCGCCGAACTCACGCTGCGGCGGCGAGGCCAGGGCGATCTCGGACACGCCGGCGACCTGCGCCGGGACGACGTTCATGACGACACTGGACGGGTAGACGGCCTTGCCGCCGGGCACGTAGAGGCCGACACGGCGAACCGGCTGCCAGCGCTGCACCACGCGTGCACCGGGTGCGAGCTCGGTGACGGCCATCGGCGGGACCTGCGCGGCGGACGCCTCGCGCACGCGAAGGATCGCCTGTTCGAGCGCCGACCGAACTGCGGGGTCGAGGGCTTCGAGCGCCTCGTCGAGATGTACGGCAGGCACTCGCACGTCGTGATCCGTCACGCCGTCGAATCGGTCGGCCTGCTCGCGCAGCGCCGCCTCGCCGCGTTGCGCGACGTCATCGACGATGCGGACAGCTGTCGCGAGGGCCTCTTCGCGCGCTGCCGTCGCACGAGGAACGGTCTCGAGGAGTTCCGTGGGTGAGAGCACACGCCCACGCAGGTCGATCGTCCGGAGCATCCGTCTACGGTATCGCGCGCAGCCCAGAGGCTAGCCGCGCGTGACGCCGGAGACGTCGTGCAGATACCCGATGCGGCCGTCTTCGTGGCGGACCACGAACGCTTCGCCGCGATCCTCGATGACGAGCGCCCACGCGCTCGGGCCGATGCGGAAGACCGGGATGCCGATCTCGTCGACGATGTCGCGGTCCTCGGGGACGAGGGCCCAGAACGCCTGGTGGCGCGGGGCCTCGGCGGGGGTGTGCGTGGTGCCGGATTCTGCGGAGGGCCACTCGGCGGCGGACTGCTCCGCGGCCTGTCCGGCGTCGACGAGGGAGTCATCCGACGCGATGGCCGGGTCCTCGTCGCCGATCCGGGCGTACGCGGCGGTGGCGGCGGCCGGCTCCGCCTGCGAAGCGGAGTCCGTGGCATCGTCGACGACAGCGGCGTGCGCGTCCGCCGGTGCGTAGCCTGCGGCCTCGTCGGGTGCGGCGTAGTCCGCGTACGCTCCCCCGGCGGCGGGATCCTCCGCCACGGCGGCGGGCACGATCGTGGCCGGCCGCGGTGACACGGCGCGGACAGGGCGGGCGTTGCGGTGCGCGGGCACTTCGACGCGGTCCTGGAAGTCCTGCTGGAACGGCGCGATGAGCGGTGCGAACACCGTGAGCAGAACACCGGCGAGCATGAGGAAGAACTCGACCCAGACGACCCAGGTCGCCAGGAACACGCGCTGGTTGGCGAGGGTGATGAAGGAGTTCCAGATCGTGGTCAGCCAGAGCACGGTCGAGACAGAGAAGGCGACCGAGGCGAACTGGTCGATCCCGAGCGAGCCGACACGGCGGATACCCTGCGGCGAGAGGCGGCGCAGAGCGATGAGGAAGACTGCGGCGGTCGGGACGCCGATCGTGAGCACCCAGTCGATGCCGTTGCTCCACACCGACGGTCCACGGCCGATCTCGCCGTAGATCGGGAAGAACGAGATGACGAACGCGACGAGCCAGGTGCCCACCAGCGCGACCTCGCGGATCGAGAACGGCCCGACGCCGTACTGAGGCTGCTCCTTCGTCACGGAGGCGTCGACCTCGCTGCCGGCGTCCTGCTGGTCAAACGTCACGATCGTCCTTTCCGGCGGGCTCTCGAAGCCCGCTTTCGTCCTGATACTACCCACGGCGCATGAGACGCCGATGAGATCCGATGTCGCGCCGCGACATCCACGCAAAGGTCTCTATCCGAGGCACTGCGGGCCGAGCAGACCCTTCAATTCGCCATACAGATCCGGGGTGATGCGCACCGGGTGCGGCACTTCGAAGACCTTCGCGACGTTACCGCTGTGCAGCTTCACGGTCACCTCGGTGTCTCCCCTGTGGCGCTCGAGCATTCGCAGAAGCTCTCCGACGAGCATCTCGTTCGCCCGCCGTTCGGGCATGACGAGCACCAGGCTCCCCGATTCGTCCATCGCCCCGAGATCGGGGCTGAACGCGGTCTGACCGTGCAGGTTCAGTCCGTCGTCGCGCCGTGAGACGCGGCCGCGGACGACCAAGATCGAGTCGGCCACGAGCATGGACTGGAACTCGGTGTACGTCTTGCCCATGAACATGACGGTGACCTCGCCGTCGAAGTCCTCGACGGTGATCATGCCGTACGGATTGCCGCTCTGCTTGGCGACGCGATGCTGCACGCTGGTGACGAGGCCGGCGACGGTGACCTGATCGCCGTCGTTGATGTCCTCGGATGCGAGGAGGTCGTGGATGCTCGTCGACGCGTGCTTCGCAAGCGGGATCTCCAGCCCGGCCAACGGGTGATCGGACACGTACAGCCCGAGCATCTCCCGCTCGAAGGCGAGCTTGTCCTTCTTCGTCCACTCCGGTCGTTCCGGCACCTTGGCGGGAGCCACTTCGTCGACCTCGTCGTAGAGGCTGTCGAAATCGAATCCGATCGCGCCGGTCGCGGCCTTGCGCTTCACCTCGACGGCCGCCTCGGCCGCATCCTCGTGGATCTCCATGAGCGCGCGCCTGGTCGACCCGAGCGAGTCGAAGGCACCGGCCTTGATCAGCGATTCCACGGTGCGCTTGTTCGCCACGTGCACCGGCACCTTGGCGAGGAAGTCGTGGAAGCTCGAGAAGCGCTCCCCTGCCCGCGACGCGACGATGCCGTCAACGACATTCGCGCCGACGTTGCGCACGGCGCCCAGACCGAAGCGGATGTCTTCACCGACGGCGGCGAAGTACCGGATCGATGCGCCGACGTCGGGCGGGAGCACCTTGATGCCCATGCGACGGCACTCGTTGAGGTACACCGCCATCTTGTCTTTCGAGTCGCCGACGCTGGTGAGCAGCGCGGCCATGTACTCGGCGGGATAGTGCGCCTTGAGGTAGGCCGTCCAGTACGACACGAGTCCGTAGGCGGCGGAGTGAGCCTTGTTGAACGCGTAGTCCGAGAAGGGCAGCAGGATCTCCCACAGCTTCTGCACCGCGTCATCGGAGTAGCCGTTGGCATGCATGCCCGCCTGGAAGCCCTCGAACTGCTTGTCGAGTTCGGACTTCTTCTTCTTTCCCATCGCACGTCGGAGAATGTCGGCCTGGCCGAGGCTGAACCCGGCGACCTTCTGCGCGATCGCCATCACCTGCTCCTGGTAGATGATGAGGCCGTAGCTCGTGTCGAGGATCTCGGAGAGCGACTCCTTGAACTCTTCGTGGATGGGCGTGATGTCCTGCTGGCCGTTCTTGCGCAACGCGTAGTTGATGTGCGAGTTGGCGCCCATGGGCCCTGGTCGGTAGAGGGCGATGACGGCGGAGATGTCTTCGAAGTTGTCAGGTTTCAGCAGTCGCAGAAGGGAACGCATCGGTCCGCCGTCCAACTGGAAGACGCCCAGCGTGTCACCGCGGGAGAGCAGTTCGTAAGACGCTGCGTCGTCGAGCGTGAGGTCTTCCAGAACCAGGTCGGTGCCGCGGTTCGCGGTGATGTTGTCGAGCGCGTCGTTGATGATCGTGAGGTTGCGAAGCCCCAGGAAGTCCATCTTGATCAGACCGAGCGACTCGCACGACGGGTAGTCGAACTGCGTGACGATCTGGCCGTCCTGCTCGCGCTTCATGATCGGGATGATGTCGATGAGCGGATCGCTCGACATGATCACACCGGCAGCGTGCACGCCCCACTGCCGCTTGAGGTTCTCCAGGCCCACCGCGGTGTCGAAGACCGTCTTGGCCTCGGGATCCGTCTCGATCAGCAGGCGGAACTCGGACGCCTCTTTGTAGCGCGCGTGGTTCTTGTCGAACATGCCCTCCAGCGGCATGTCCTTGCCCATGACGGCGGGAGGCATCGCCTTGGTGAGCTTCTCCCCCATGCTGAAGGGGAATCCGAGCACGCGACCGGCATCCTTCAGCGCCTGCTTGGCCTTGATCGTGCCGTAGGTGACGATCTGCGCGACGCGCTCGTCGCCGTACTTCTCTGTGACGTACTGGATCACCTCGCCACGACGACGGTCGTCGAAGTCGACGTCGAAGTCGGGCATCGAGACACGGTCGGGGTTGAGGAACCGCTCGAAGATGAGGCCGTGCTGGAGCGGATCGAGATCGGTGATGCCCATCGCATAGGCAGCCATCGACCCGGCACCGGAGCCACGACCCGGCCCGACACGGATGCCGTTCTTCTTGGCCCAGTTGATGAAGTCGGCGACGACGAGGAAGTAGCCCGGGAAGCCCATCTGCAGGATGACGCCGGTCTCGTACTCTGCCTGCGTGCGCACGGCATCCGGAATGCCGGCCGGGTACCGCACGTGCAGACCCTGCTCGACCTCCTTGACGAACCAGGAGTCCTCGGTCTCGCCCTGGGGCACCGGGAAGCGCGGCATGTAGTTCGCGCTCGTGTTGAACTCGATCTCGCACCGCTCGGCGATCAGCAGCGTGTTGTCGCAGGCCTCGGGGTGGTCTCGGAAGACCTGGCGCATCTCGGCAGCAGACTTGACGTAGTAGCCGTCGCCATCGAACTTGAACCGCTTCGGGTCATCGAGGGTGGAGCCCGATTGCACGCAAAGCAGTGCGGCATGGCTTGTGGCGTCGTGCTGGTGCGTGTAGTGCAGGTCGTTCGTGCCGACCAACGGGATGTCGAGGTCTTTCGAGATGCGCAGCAGGTCGGTCATCACGCGCCGCTCGATCGACAGACCGTGGTCCATGATCTCGGCGAAGTAGTTCTCCTTGCCGAAGATGTCCTGGAACTCCGCCGCCGCCGCGCGGGCCGCGTCGTACTGCCCGAGACGCAGGCGTGTCTGCACCTCTCCGGAGGGGCATCCGGTCGTCGCGATGAGTCCCTTCGAGTACTTCTGCAGCAGCTCGCGGTCCATGCGGGGCTTGAAGTAATACCCCTCCATGCTCGCCAGAGACGAGAGCCGGAACAGGTTGTGCATGCCCTGCGTGGAGTGGGAGAGCAGCGTCATGTGCGTGTACGCACCGGCGCCCGACACGTCGTCGTTGCTCTGCTCGGGTGTGCCCCATCGCACGCGCGCCTTGTCGCTGCGGTGCGTGCCGGGAGTGACGTACGCCTCGATGCCGATGATCGGCTTGATGCCCGCGTCCTTCGCGGTCTTGTAGAACTCGAACGCGGCGAACGTGTTGCCGTGGTCGGTCACCGCGATCGCGGGCATGCCCAGACGCACGGCCTCTTGCACCATCGGCCCGATGCGGGCAGCACCGTCGAGCATCGAGTACTCGCTGTGCACGTGCAGGTGAACGAAAGAGTCGGATGCCACGGATCGAGTCTACGGACGCCCACCGACGCTCCGGCCGGGCTCGCGCGCCGCCATCGGATTGCACCGTGATGTCACTTCACCTTCAACCAGAGATCGAAAGTTCCCCTGTGCTGGTGCACAGAATCGGAGGGCTTCGGCGACACGCCGGTCCCGGATGCCGCGCCCCGGCGTGCCGGCGAGAACTTCCGATTCCGTACACCGGCGCGCCGCCGTCCGGCACACTCACGTCCTCGGCGGCTTCCGATCCCACCCGCCGCGCGGCGAACGCGCCGACCACTCGCGCGTGCCGCCCGAACAGCTCCGCGAACACGGAGGGCGCGTCGAGGGACCGGCGGATGATCTCGCTGTCTGTACTCACATCAGGTATTGCCGGATGCTGCGCACGTGGTTCACGTTTTCTCAGAAGTCCTCGTCGAGGGCGTACTGCTGCTGCCAGGACTGCGGCCGAGCGATCCGCAGGCCGTAGAGAAAGCGGATGAGCTGCCCCTGATGCTGAGTCTCGTGCTCGAGCAGCGAAAGGACATAGGAGAAGGACGCCTCGTCTTCGGCGTCGATGCCCGCGACCCACTCGTCGACGTCAGCCGCGGTCTGAACGAGCGCCGTGCGCAGGACCGCGGGATGCGTGGTCTGCGCCGCCGTGACCGGGCTCGTGAAGCCCTGCCATTCGCCCGCGCGGGCGGCAGGCGGGTAGCTCTCGCGGGCGCCGAGAACGCACCACAGCTGATGCCCGACGGTGTCGGACGGCAGGCCGGGGAGTCGCGAGCCCAGGTGCTCGGCGGTGAGCGCATCGACGAAGTCGAGGTACAGGGCGTTTGGCACGGGTGAGACGGCGACGCAGGAGGTCCTTCACGAGTCTCACGCTAGGGGCGATCACCGACATCAGCACATGCCGCAGCTACGGCGCGATGGTCGAGCTCAGCTCAGGTCCCGCCGCATGAGCACGCGAGGGAACCCGGAGAGCACCGATTCCGTGTCTGCCGCTTTGGCGAACCCGGCCTTCTCGAAGAGACGACGCGTGCCGACGTACGCCATCGTGAGGTCCACCCTCGACTCGCCGTTGTCGACGGGGTAGCCCTCGACCGCCGGGGCGCCGCTGTCCTTCGCGAAGGCGACGGCTCCGTCGATGAGCGAGTGCATGATTCCCTGCTTGCGATGGCCGGGTCGCACCCGGAAGCACCACAGCGACCACACGTCCAGCTCATCGACGTGTGGAATCTTGCGGAACGTCGCGAAATGGGTACGGGAGCGGGGTGCCACGGCGGCCCAGCCCACCACGTCATCGCCGTCGTAGGCGAGGACTCCGATCGGCCCCTCCTCCGCAATCAGCCGGCGCACGCGCTCTGAGCGCTCAGGACCGCGCAGCGCGAGGTTCTCCTTGCTCGAAATGCGGTAGCTCAGGCAGAAGCACACGTTCGACCCGGGGTTCTTGGGCCCGACGACCGCCGCGACGTCGTCGAACACGGTTGCCGGCCGCACCTGGATCGCCATGCGAACACTCTGCTCTCGGCATCCGACATCGACAACCCGCCGAGAGTGCACGAACTGCGACGAGGTCCGCTCCGCGAGCGCGGTTCGTGCACTTTCGACAGCACCTCAGCGGCTTAGGGTGAGGAACATGGCCACCCCTGACTTCGTTTTGGACCTGCGCCGCAAGATCGGCACCGACCCGCTGCCCCTCGTCGGTGTGACCGCCGTGGTCTTCCGCGATGAGAAGGTACTGCTCGGGCGCCGCAGCGACAACGGCGCACTCACGCCGATCACCGGCATCGTCGACCCCGGCGAGGAGCCCGCCGACGCGGCCGTGCGCGAGACCCTCGAAGAGGCCGGTGTCGTATGCCGCGTCGAGCGCCTGGCCTGGGTGCACCAGCTCCCGCGCGTGGTCTACGGCCACGGCGACCAGGTGGACTACCTCGACCTCGTGTTCCGCTGCGCGTGGGTGTCGGGCGACCCGTACCCCGCAGACGGTGAGATGACCGAGGTCGGGTGGTACGACCTCGATGCACTTCCGTCCCTCGAGCACTCCGACATGCGCCGCCGGATCGCGCTCGCGATCGGTGAAGACGACGTCGCGCGGTTCGAGGGCGGCCGCTGACGCGGATCTGCGTCAGTCGTCGCGCAGAGCGTCGAGAGCGTACTGGAGATCGGCGGGATACGGCGATCCGAAGGTGACCCAGTCCCCCGTCGCCGGGTGCGCGAACGAGAGTTCGTGTGCGTGCAGCCACTGCCGCGTGAGGCCGAGCCGGGCCGACATCGTCGGGTCGGCCCCATAGAGGGGGTCGCCGATGCAGGGATGCCGGTGTGCGGCCATATGCACGCGGATCTGGTGCGTTCTCCCCGTCTCGAGGTGGATCTCGAGCAGCGACGCACCGGGAAATGCCTCGAGCGTCTCGTAGTGGGTGACGGAGTCCTTGCCATCGGGTGTGACGGCGAACTTCCATGAGTGGGTCTGATGGCGGCCGATCGGCGCGTCGATCGTGCCGGCCAGCGGGTCGGGATGCCCCTGCACCACAGCGTGATAGATCTTCTCGACTTCGCGCTCCTTGAAGGCGCGCTTGAGTGCGGTGTAGGCGCTCTCGGTCTTGGCGACGACCATCAGGCCGCTCGTGCCGACATCGAGGCGGTGTACGACGCCCTGCCTTTCGGCAGCGCCGGTCGTCGCGATGCGGTACCCGCCTGCGGCGAGGGCGCCGAGCACGGTCGGACCCTCCCAGCCGATCGAGGGGTGGGCCGCGACTCCCGAGGGCTTGTCCACCACGACGATGTCATCGTCGTCGAAGACGATGCCGAGGTCGGGAACCTCGACGGGAATGATCCGCGGCTCCTCTTTCGGAGCCCACGTCACGTCGAGCCACGAGCCGCCGCGCAGCTTGTCGGACTTGGCGAGCGTGCGCCCGTCCATCACGACTCCCCCGGCCTCGGCGACGTCCGCGGCGAATGTGCGTGAGAAGCCGAGCATCTTCGCGAGAGCTGCATCGACCCGCGTGCCGTCGAGCCCGTCCGGCACCGGAAGGCTGCGTGATTCCACGTCGGTCAGTCCTTTGGGGAATCGGATGCCGCGGCATCCGTCGTCGAGTCGGCGTCGGGCTCGATCGCGCCCGGAGTCGCGACGTCGGAGTCCTCGCCGGCGGTCTCCTCGGTCGTCGTCGCAGCGCGCTGCTCGCGTGTGCCGTCGAGACGGAGTCCGACGAGAACCAGGAGCGCGACGCCGATCATCATCGACACGATGAAGATGTCGGCGACGTTGTAGATCGCCGGCATCATCCAGGGTGTGTTGATGAAGTCGACGACGTGGCCGATCGCGAAGCCCGGTTCGCGCAGCAGTCGATCGGTGAGGTTGCCGAGCACACCGCCGAGGAGGAGGCCGAGACCCACAGCCCACAGGCGTGACTTCACTCGTGTCGCCGCCAGCCACACGATCGTGATCGCGACCGCGGCCAGCGCGATGGTGAAGATCCACGTGACCTCCTCGCCGAGCGAGAAAGCGGCACCAGGATTGCGCGTCAGGTAGAAGATCAGAAAGTCGCCGATGACGTGAACCGGCTCTTGGTAGGGCAGATTCTCGAGAGCGAAATGCTTCGCCAACTGGTCGGCGGCCAGCACCAGCGCCGCGAGGATCGCGATGATGGTGCCGGCCGCCGCCTGACGAAGGGGAGGTCGGGCTGTCAAAGGCTCGGCTTAGAGACCGAGCGCCGAGACCGGCTGGGCGCCAGAGGTCGTCGTCGTGGTCTCGAGGTCACGCAGCTTGCCCTCGATGTAGCTGCGCAGCTGAGCGCGATAGTCGCGCTCGAACGTGCGGAGCTCGGAGATGCGGCTCTCGAGCGTCGTGCGCTCGCGGTCGAGCTTCGCGAGCTCTTCGCGGCCACGGGTCTCGGCCTCGGAGACGATGGAGGCAGCCTGCGCCTTTGCATCGGAGACGAGCTGGTCGCGCTGGGCGATGCCTTCGGCGACGTGCTCGTCGTGCAGGCGCTGGGCGAGTTCGATGATGCCCGCGCTGGCGGCGGGACCGCTCGCGAGAGGCGCCTCAGCCACGGCTGCCGGAGCGGCGGCGGCGGGCTCTGCAGCAGGAGTCGAGGAACTCGACTCGTACGCCGCGAGCTTGGCCTTCAGCTCATCGTTCTCCGCGATCGTCTTTCGCCACTCCACCACGATCTCGTCGAGGAAGTCGTCGACCTCGTCGGGATCGAACCCCTCCTTGAAGCGGACGTGCTGGAACTGCTTGGTGACGACGTCATCGGGGGTCAATGCCATGGTGATTCCTCTTTCGAGCGGTCTGGTCGCTGGCCGATGTCGGTGGCCGACCGGCTGAGGCCGACCGCCTCAGGCAAGCATAGCCGCGGCATCCGAGCGTGTCGAAGACGACCATGCCGCAGTCGGCAGGATCGGTCAACCGGCGATCGCGCGGGTGACGCTGAGCAGGATGAAGCAGAGCAGCATCGTCAGCGCGAAGCCGAAGTCGATCGCGATCGCTCCGACTCGCAATGGTGGGATGAAGCGCCGGAACAGCCTGATCGGCGGATCCGTGACGGTGTAGACGAGTTCTGCCGCGACGAGACCGGCGCCGCGTGGGCGCCATTCGCGGTTGAAGAACGGGATCCAGTCGATGATCAGCCGCGCGAGCAACACGAAGACATAAAGGAGCAGCGCGAGATTGAGGATCGATGCGATGAGTTGGACGACAGCCACGTAGTCAGATTACGGCTGCGAGAACGGAACCGAGTCCGGATCCGCCTGCGCGACCGCGCCGTCGCCCGAAACGGCGACGTTCTCGGGCGAGAGCAGGAAGACCTTGCTCGTCACGCGCTCGATGCGGCCATAGAGGCCGAGCGACAGCCCGCTCGCGAAATCGATGAGTCGGCGCGCATCGGCGTCGCTCATCTGCGAGAGGTTGATGATGACCGGGATGCCGTCCCGGAAGTTCTCTGCGATGACCTGCGCGTCACGGTACTGCTTGGGGTGGACGGTCAGGATCTCGCTGATCGCCTGCGGTACCGGCTGGCGCACGACGGCAGGACGGTGGATCGGCGTCACGGGCGCCGCCCTCTCGACGACCGCATCGGTCTTGCGACCGCGCGGCTGGGGCGTCGGCTCTTCATAGATCTCTTCCTCATCGGCGAGGCCCAGGTAAACCATGGTCTTCTTGAGCGGGTTCGACATCGCATCCTCCGTAGTGCTCATCTGTTCCGAGGTTAACCGCGTTCGGGGCGGGGGCCCGTGATTGCCGAGCCGATCCGCAGGTGTGTCGCGCCGCATGCGATCGCTTCGACATAGTCGGCGGTCATGCCCGCCGAGATCCAGACCGCGTCCACCACGACCGAGCGGACCGTTTCGGAGTAGCCCTGCAGCCGCTCGAACGCGTCGGCGGCCGGTTCCTCCAGAGGCGCGACCGCCATCACTCCCCGCACTCGCAACGACGCCAGCGCGTGCGCGTGCGCGGCGAGCGATTCGAGGTCGGCCGGGGCGATGCCGCCCCGGCCGGGATCGTCGGTGAGGTTCACCTGCAGCAGTACGTCGAGTACCGAGTCACCGGGTTCGGCGGCGGCGTGCAGCGCGTCGGCGAGGCGCGTGCGGTCGAGTGAGTGCACGACGGTCCCCGCGGCCCTCACCGCTCGCGCCTTGTTGGTTTGGATCTGCCCGATGAAGTGCCAGCGGAGGCCGTCGAGGTCGGCGACCTCGTCGGCCTTGGTGCTGAACTCCTGCTGCCTGTTCTCCCCCACGTCGCGCACGCCGAGTGCATACAGTTCTCGGACGAGTGCGGCGGGGTGGAACTTCGTGACGACGATGCGCGTGAGTTCGGACGGATCCCTGCCCGCCGCGCGCGCGGCACCCGCTATCGCGTCGTCGACCGTCGCGAGGCGGACGGAGAGATCCTCCATGCGGTTCTTGAGCCTGTCGAAGAGTTACTTCAGGAAGTCGGGAATGTCGAGGTCGTCGTCGCCGAATGCGGAGTCATACGACGAGTCCGGCACGGCTGCGCCGACCGAGACTGGGACGGGCGTCTCCACGACGTCGCGGTCCTTGGCCGCGTCGTCGGCCGACGTGACCGGGAGCGCGGGCGCCGAAGCCGTCACGACACGCGAAGCCGTGATCGGCTCGATGCGCGTCTGGGGCTCTCCGCCGTCGAAGCCGGCCGCGATGACCGTGACGCGGACCTCGTCGCCGAGCGTGTCGTCGATGACCGTGCCGAAGATGATGTTGGCCTCGGGGTGCGCGGCCTCCTTCACCAGCTGCGCGGCGTCGTTGATCTCGAAGATGCCGAGGTTCGACCCGCCCTGGATCGACAGCAGCACGCCGTGCGCGCCCTCGATCGAGGCTTCCAGCAGTGGCGATTCGACGGCGAGCTCGGCGGCCTTGATGGCGCGATCCGCGCCGCGGGCCGAGCCGATCCCCATGAGCGCCGAACCGGCGCCCTGCATGACCGACTTGACATCGGCGAAGTCGAGGTTGATGAGACCGGGCGTCGTGATGAGGTCGGTGATGCCCTGCACACCCGCGAGGAGCACCTGGTCGGCGGTCGCGAAGGCCTCGATCATCGAGATGCCGCGATCGCTGATCTCGAGAAGACGGTCGTTCGGCACCACGATGAGGGTGTCGACCTCTTCCTTCAGCTTGGCCACACCGGTCTCGGCCTGCTGCTGACGACGGCGCCCCTCGAAGGAGAAGGGCTTCGTCACCACGCCGATGGTGAGCGCACCGATCGACTTCGCGATCTTGGCGACCACGGGGGCACCACCGGTGCCCGTGCCGCCGCCCTCGCCCGCGGTGACGAAGACCATGTCGGCGCCGCGCAGGGCCTCTTCGATCTCCTCGGCGTGGTCCTCGGCGGCGCGCCTGCCGACCTCGGGGTCGGCTCCTGCGCCGAGTCCGCGGGTGAGCTCGCGGCCCACGTCGAGCTTGACGTCGGCGTCGCTCATGAGCAGCGCCTGGGCGTCGGTGTTGATGGCGATGAACTCGACGCCACGCAGGCCGAGATCGATCATGCGGTTGACGGCGTTCACGCCGCCGCCGCCCACGCCGACCACCTTGATGACGGCGAGGTAGTTCTGGTTCTGGCTCATGCCGGCCTCCGTAGCCCTGGACCTGTAAACCTTCAACCTCTAGTAGAGGTATAAAGAATTGCCCGGTATGCAATTCCTGAGTTGAAAGTATGCGGATGCCGCTCCCGCGCGCGGAGCGACACGGGCGTGTCGCGACATCCCGCACAGAATTGCCTGCCCGAGGCGACTCAGCGCCGCCGCAGAGGCGTCAGCGGACGACGATGGCCTGCGGCGAGGAGACGTCGTAGCTGACGACATCGGCCGGCGGGCGCGCATCCATCGCCTTCTGGAGCACCATCGCCTTCCTGGCCGAGTCCTCGGCGCTCCCCCACACGACCTGCGTGTTCGTGCCGCCGAGCGTGAGCGTGACGTCATCCGGCGTCGAGGCGGATACGGCAGTGACCTGCGCCCGGATCTCATCGGGAAGCGAACGCATGACCTGGCCGGCAGCCTCGAATGCGTCGGAGTCGACGCCACCCGTGATCGTCAGCACGGGTACTCCGGCGCCGGGTTCGGCCGTCGTCGAGAGGGCGACGCCTGCCGCATCGACGAGGGTGTACCCGGCGCGGGTCTCGATGAGGCCGATCGGGGTGCGCTCGACGATCCGCACGACCAGGTCGTGCGGCGGGCGAGCCTCGAGCGTGTAGGACTCGACGAGCGGGAACGCCACCAGTTCCGCCTTGACGGCGCTCTCGTCGACGAGAGGCAGCGGCGTGCCGATCTGCTCCGACAGTGCGTCTGCGACCTCGGCGGCGTCGAGCTGGACAGCACCGACGACGACGATCCGCTCGACGGCGAAAAGAGGGCTGTAGGCGGCACCGATCGTCGCGAGCGCGAGCACCAGAACAGATGCCGTGATTCCGATCCACAGCGCGCGCCGGCGCCGCTGGCGCACGGTGAAGCGGCGGATCTCGGCGCGCAGCGCCTTACGCCGGGCACGAGCGGCCCTGAACACCTCGCGGAATCCGACATCGGGCGCTTCCGCATCGGCATCCCCGGTCATTCCGGGGGCCGGCTCCGCTTCAGGAAGCGGCAGCGGCTCCGGAGCGGCGAGAGGCGCGAGAGGCGTCGTCGCGTACTCGTCAGGGGTGAGGCCTGCACCTCCGATCGGAGCGCGAGGCGCAGCATCCGTCGTGCCACTCGCCGTCGCGTCGCCCGGCTTCTGGTCCGCAGCGCGCGCGGCGTCGGAGGAGCGGGGCGCGCGCCGCGAGGGCGGCGCGGTCTGCTGCGCGCCGGGCGGTGCGCTGGGCGGTTCCGGCAGCGGCGACGGGCGGCGCATCGGCGCCTACTCCGCCGAGCCGGGAGCTGCGCCCGCCCGCGTGCGCCCGAGGGCATCGAGCACCTGCGGGATGATCTGGTAGACGTTGCCGCAGCCGAGCGTGATGACATAGTCGCCGTCGCGGGCGACCGTCGCGGTGTAGTCCGCGGCCTGCTGCCAGTCCGCCACGAAATGCACGTGCGAAGGATCGGCGAACGCGCCGCTGACGAGCTCGCCCGTGACGCCGGGAACCGGGTCTTCACGGGCGCCGTAGACATCGAGCATGACGGTGTGGTCGGCATACCGCTCGAGCACCTCCGCGAACTCGCGGTACATCTCTTGCGTCCGCGAGTAGGTGTGCGGCTGCTGAATGGCGATGATCCTGCCGTCGCCGATCACCGTGCGGGCGGCGGCGAGAGCCGCGGCGACCTCGGTCGGGTGGTGCGCGTAATCGTCGAAGACGCTGACACCGCGTTCGACCCCGTGCAGTTCGAAGCGGCGGACCGTTCCCGCGAAGCCCTCGACGGCACGTACGGCAGGCTCGAGCGAGTGCCCGAGGGTGAGCAGCACCGCAACGGCACCGGCGGCGTTGATCGCGTTGTGCGCACCGGGGATCGGGAGCCGTGCGTCGACGGTGATCCCGTCATGGGTGACCGAGAACGCGACCGGGCCGTCGGTGACGATGTCACCGACGCGGACGACGGCATCGGATGCTTCGCCGAACGTGATGACGTTCGCATGCGCGAGCTGGGCGGTCACGATGCGGGCGCCCGGATCGTCGGAGGAGATGACGACCGCCTCGCGTGCCTCATTCGCGAACTGGGCGAACGCCGCGTAGAAGGCCTCGCGCGAGCCCCAGTGATCGAGGTGGTCGGGGTCGACGTTCGTGACGAGCGCGATCGAGGTGTCGTAGAGCAGAAAGGTGCCGTCGGACTCGTCGGCTTCGATCACGAACAGCTCGTCGGCACCGCTGCCGCTCGAGACACCGAGCTGGGCGATCACTCCGCCGTTGACGAAGGTCGGCTCGACGCCGAGGTCGCGCAGGGCGGTGACGATCATTCCGGTCGACGTCGTCTTGCCGTGTGCACCGGCGACCGAGACGAGCCTGTGGCCGCCGATGAACCAGTGCAGGGCCTGCGAGCGGTGGATGACGTGCAGCCCGCGCTCCTTGGCGAGCAGGAACTCGGGATTCTCGGGCCAGATCGCCCCCGTGTGGACCACGGTGTCGACGTCGGCGGCGAGATTCGCCGCGTCATGGCCGACATGCACCGTCGCCCCCAGATCAGCGAGCTCGCGCAGCGCCGCACTGTCGGCGCGGTCTGATCCCGATACGCGGATGCCGCGCTCCAGGAACATGCGAGCGAGCCCGGACATGCCGGAGCCGCCGATCCCGATGAAATGGGCGGCTTCGATGTTCTCGGGAATGGGAAGGCTGAGGTCGGGTCTGATCATGACCGTCCAATCCTAAGTTGGGTACGGATGCCCGGACCCCCGGCGCGCTGGGCGCCGCCGGTGCGCTTTGTGTTGACACGATGGATCGAGCGTGCCACGTTCGATCCATGTCAGACCTCCCCCGCGCGATCGTCGTCGATCCGTCCTCACCCCTTCCCCCGTTCGAGCAGGTGCGCGCGGGCCTGGTCGACGCCGTCTCGTCGGGCGCGCTCACAGCCGGCGAGCGACTTCCGACCGTCCGTCGTCTGGCCGAGGACCTCGGCGTCGCTGCGGGCACCGTCGCGCGGGCGTATCGCGAGCTCGAGGCATCCGGGATCATCGAGACCCGCGGACGCAACGGCACGTTCGTCTCGACGCACGGAGACCCCGCGCATCAGCAGGCACAGCGCGCCGCGATCGCGTACGCCGAGCAGATTCGGGCGTTGCGCCTCGACACCGACGAGGCGCTCGCGTTGGTCGCGGCGGCTCTGCGGGGCGCAGAGTCGCCGCGCACGGCGCCCTGAGCCGGGCGCCGGTCAGGCCTCCGAGAGAGCCTCGTCGATCATCGCGACGACGTTCTCGGTACCCGTGCGGGTGCCGACGGATGCCGCAGCCGCCGTCATCGCCGTGCGGCGCGCTTCGTCGGCAAGGAGCGGCACGATATCGGCGCGCACGCGGTCACCCGTGAAATCGGCATCCGCGATGAGAATCGCCGCCCCCGACGCCACCGCGGACGCGGCGTTCAGCGCCTGCTCGCCGTTGCCGACGGCATACGGGACGTAGATCGCAGGGATGCCGAGGGCGCTGATCTCACTCACGGTCGCGGCGCCCGACCGCGCGACGATGAAGTCGGCGAGCGCGAATGCGAGATCCATGCGATCGACGTATCGACGCACCGAGTAGCCTGCCGCACCCGGATCGACGAGTTCAGAGCGCTCCCCCGTCACATGCAGCAGCTGCCAGCCCGCATCGAGCACGTCGCGCCAGGCGGCGCCGTACCCCTCGCCGAACGCCTCATTGAGGCGCTGCGCCCCCAGCGAGCCGCCGAAGACGAGCAGGACGGGTCGCGCGGCGTCGAGACCGAAGTGGTCGGCCGCCTCGGCGCGCAGCGCAGTGCGGTCGAGGGTGACGATCTCACGGCGCAGGGGCATCCCCACCACGCGCGAACGCTTGAGCGGTGTGCCGGCGAATGCGACACCCACCCCGTTCGCCCGACGAGCTCCCAGCACGTTGGCCAGGCCCGGCTTGGCGTTGGCCTCGTGGACGACGAACGGCACGTGCGCGCGCCGCGCGGCGAGGTAGGCGGGAGCGGAGGCATACCCGCCGAAGCCGACGACCACGTCGACCTCTCGTGCGGCGATGTGGTCTCGAACCTGGGCGATGGCGCGCCGAAAACGCGCCGGGAAGGCGACGGCTGCGCGATCGGGGCGCCGCGGGAAGGGAACCTTGTCGACGAACAGGAGTTCGTAGCCCCGCTCGGGCACGAGCCGGGCTTCGAGACCTTCACGGGTGCCGAGCACGAGCACGTCGGTTTCGGGATCGCGTGCACGCAGCGCGTCTGCGACCGCCAGGAGCGGATTGACGTGGCCGGCGGTGCCACCGCCGGCAAGAAGGTACGTCGTCATCCGAACGATTCTTCCATGCACAAGAGCGGCGTAATGCGGGTGCATGCGAGGCACCCGGCTGCGGTCGACCAGGAACGGCGCCGCCCCGGGGCACGTTCTTCACGTCGGGACGGGCGAATCACGCCCCAACGTGAAGAATGCGCCCCGGGGCGCATTCCCAAGGATGATGCGACGCCAATCCGAATCATGCGCGAGGGTCGGGCGCGTTGTCCGCGACCGGCCCGCTCAGCGGGATGCGCGGGCGGCGCGCGCCTCGCGGCGCTGGCGAGCCGTGCGCGCCTGCTGGATCGCCGCCTCGCGCTTCGCGACGGATGCCGGGAGCGAGCGCGCGAATGCGAGCAGGACCCCCGAGGCCAGCAGCACCGACACGAGCGACGTGCCACCCTGCGACATGAATGGCAGCGGCACCCCGAGCACGGGGAAGACCCGCAGCACGACGCCGATGTTGATGAGCGCCTGGCCGACGATCCACACCGTGATGCCGCCGGCAGCGATGCGCACGAACGGGTCGTCGGTCTTTCGGATCACGTGGAAGGCGCCGACGGCGAAGAGCGCGAAGAGGGTCAGCACGACGGCGCAGCCGATGAGGCCCAGCTCTTCGCCGACGATCGCGAAGATGTAGTCGTTCGCGGCCGCGGGGAGCCAATCGTACTTCTCGCGGGAGTTGCCGAGCCCGAGCCCGAAGATTCCGCCGCTCGCGAGGCCCCAGATGCCGTGCAGCGGTTGGTAGCAGTCGTTCAGATAATCGGCGAGGCAGTTGGGATTCAGGAAGCTCATGAACCGGCGCATGCGGTCGGGGCTGGTCACCGCGAGGAACGCCACCGCCGCGGCAGCCCCGATCGCCGGAAGGACGAAGATCCGCAGGCGCACACCGGAGAAGAAGAGCGCCCCGAGCACGATGAGGACGAGGATCATCGCTGTGCCGAGGTCCTCACCGGCAAGCACCGTCCCGATGGCCAGCATCGCCACCGGGACGAGCGGGATGAACACGTGCTGCCACTTGGTGAGCAGCGTCTGCTTGCGAAACAGCACGTACGCGACCCACAGCGCGAGCCCGAGCTTGAGGAACTCCGACGGCTGCGCCTGGAAGCCCGCGATCATGATCCAGTTGCGGTTTCCGTCGTTGGAGTACCCGAGGGGTGTGAACACCAGCAGCTGGAACACGACGCCGAAGATGAGCGCGGGCCACGCGATCCTCTTCCAGAACGACACCGGCAGGCGACTGGCGATGAGCATGAGCGGGATGCCGATCACCGCGAACACGACCTGCCTGAGTGCGATGTCCCACGGCGCCTCACCTCGTGCAGAGGCGGTCGCCGAGGTGGCCGAGAGCACCATCACGAGACCGAACACGGTCAGCAGGAGCGTCGTCGACGCGATCAGGAGGAACTCGCTCGGCACCGGCGCGAAGACCCTGCCGAGCGATACACGCGCGGCGAGCCCGCGCCTGCCGGACTGTTCCGGCTCAGGAGAGATCGGTATCGGACGGATCCGCGGCTGTGTCGTGCTCACCCTCGACCCCCGTTCCGATCCGGTCTCTCACGGCTGCGGCGAACCTGTGGCCGCGGTCGGCGTAGGACGTGAACTGGTCGAAGGATGCCGACGCGGGGGCGAGCAGAACCACGTCCCCGTCACGCGCCACCCCCGCCGCCAGTTCGACGACCCGCGTCATGACCTCTTCAGTCTCGACGTCGTCGACCTCGAACACGGGCACCGCGGGCGCGTGTCGTGAGAACGCCGCGAGGACGGCGTCCCGCTCGATGCCGATGACGATGGCGGCCTTGACGCGCGAGCCTCGGCCGGCGATCAGCTCGGAGATGTCGACGCCCTTCAGCAATCCGCCGACGATCCACACGGCGCCGGGATACGCCGTGAGAGACGAGGCGGCGGCGTGCGGGTTGGTGGCTTTGGAGTCGTCGACCCACGTGATGCCCCGATGCCGGGCGATGACCTCGATGCGGTGCGGGTCGAGGCGGAAGTCTCTCAGCGCATCGCGGATCGCCTCGGGCGCGACGCCGAGGGAGCGCGCGAGCGCGGCAGCGGCGAGGATGTTCGCGGCGATGTGCGGTGCCGAGAGGCCGAGCTCTGTCAACTCGTCCACGGTCGTCAACTCGAGGGCGCTGGTGTGGCGGTCGTCCAGGAACGCACGATCCACCAGGATGCCGTCCACGACGCCCAGATCGCTCGGCCCCGGAATGCCGAGGTCGAAGCCGATGGCACGCGCGCCTTCGACGACATCGGCGTCCTCGACCATCTGCCGGGTCGCGGCATCCGCCTTGTTGTAGACGCAGGCGGCGCGCGTGTTGTCGTAGACGTGCGCCTTCGCGTCGCGATAGGCCTCGAACGAGCCGTGCCACTCGAGGTGGTCGTCGGCCAGGTTGAGGCACACTGCGGCGTGCGGCGAGACGGGGTCGGCGCCGGTTTGCAGCCCGAGGTACCAGAGCTGGTGGCTCGAGAGCTCCACGACGAGCGCGTCGAAGCCCGATGGATCCCGCACGGCGTCCAGCACAGGCGTGCCGATGTTGCCGACGGGCGCGGCGCGCAGACCCCCCGCGACGAGCATGGTGGCCGCGAGGCGGGTCGTGGTGGTCTTGCCGTTGGTTCCGGTGATGAGGATCCAGTCGGCCGGTGTGCCGTCCGCGCGCACCACCTTGTCGCGCACCCGCCAGGCGAGTTCGACATCCCCCCACAGTGCGATGCCGCTGCGTTGCGCCCACTCGACGATCGGATGCCGCGGCGAGAAGCCGGGCGAGGCGACCACGACCTCGGGGGCGAAGTCGACGAGCGTCTGCGGCACCGCGTCGAGCGGTCCGGCCCACAGGCGTGCACCGATGATCGGCAGCAGGCGTGCGTACTCCTCGTCGGCCTTCTCGGTGACCACGAGCACATCGGCGCCGAGCTCCGCGAGGGTGTCGGCGACCGAGAATCCGGTGACCGAGAGGCCGAGCACCGCGACCCGCAGACCCTTCCAGTCGGCGTTCCAGCTGGTGAGCGCGGCGAGGCGAGGCGATGTCATGTGCGAGAGAGCCATTCGACGTAGAAGAAGCCGACGCCCGAGACGGCGAGGAGTCCGGCGATGATCCACATGCGCACGACGATCGTGACTTCGGACCAGCCGCGCATCTCGAGGTGGTGGTGGAACGGGCTCATGAGGAAGAGCCGCTTGCCGCGCGTGAGCTTGAAGTACAGCCGCTGCAGGATGACCGAGCCGGGGCCGATGATGAACACGCCGGCCACGAGAACGGCCAGCAGCTCGGTGCGGGTGAGGATCGCCATCGCGGCGATCACGCCGCCGATCGCCATGGATCCGACGTCGCCCATGAAGACCTTCGCCTTCGGGGCGTTCCACCAGAGGAAACCGACCAGGGCGCCGACGAACGACGCCGACACGATCGCGAGGTCGAACGGGTCGCGGGTCGGGTAGCAGGCTGCCTGGGCGGACGCCGAGAGCACCTCGCCTCCCCAGCAGGCCTGGTTGAACTGCCAGAAGGCGATGAGGCTGTAGGCGCCGGTGACGAAGATTCCGGCGCCCGCCGCCAGCCCGTCGAGCCCGTCGCTGACGTTGACGCTGTTGGAGAAGGCGACGCCGATGAACGAGACCCACGCGAGGTAGAGGATCCAGCCGATGATGAGACCGAGAGCCATGAACGACAACGCGGGAACGTCACGGAACACCGAGACGAACGGCGACGCAGGTGTCTGGCCGTAGCTGTTGGGCATGGTCAGGGCCACGACGCCGAAGGGAACCGTCACCACGATCTGGCCGACGATCTTGCGCCAGCCGCTGAGTCCCATGAACTTCTGCTGGCGCACCTTCATGTAGTCGTCGATGAACCCGACCGCGCCGAACCCGACCATCATCCAGATCACGAGCAGGCCCGAGATCGTCGGCGGGTTGTTGCCGGTGTAGGCGCCGACGAGATAGCCGACGATCGTGCCGACGATGAAGATCGTCCCGCCCATCGTGGGCGTGCCGCGCTTGGTCTGATGGTTGGGGTTGCGGATGTCCTCGGGCGTGCGGATCACCTGACCCCAGCCCCACTTGCGGAACAGCCGCAGGAACACGGGGGTGAGGAAGAGCGTGAAGGCCAGCGAGATCGCCGCCGCGGTCAGGAGAGATCTCACGAGAACGATTCTCCCAGACGATCGCCCAGGAACCGCAGCCCCGCAGAGTTCGAGGACTTGACCAGCACGCGGTCGCCGTCGCGCAGCTCGCTCTGGAGATAGACGAACGCCTCGTCGGCGGTCGCGAAGAACACCGCCTCGTTGTCCCACGACCCTTGCGCGACGGCCTCGAGGAACATGCGGCGCGCGTCGGGACCGATCACCACGATGCGCTGGATGCCCAGTCGCACCGCGAGCAGGCCGATGCGGTCGTGCTCCTCTTCGGCGTATTCCCCGAGCTCGCTCATGGCGCCGAGGACGGCGACGGTGCGCTCCCCCGGTCCCGTGATCTGCGCGAGGGTGCGAAGCGCTGCGGCCATCGAATCGGGGCTGGCGTTGTAGGCGTCGTTGATGATGCGGATGCGATCCGAGCCCAATGGCTGCATGCGCCAGCGCTCCGCGATCTCGACCGTCTCCAGCCGCGCGACGGCGTCGGCGAGGCTCACGCCGAGCGCGGTGGCGGCGGCGACCGCCGCAAGGGCGTTCATGACATGGTGCTCGCCGAGCACCTTGAGGCGGAGCGCGAGCGAGACGCCGTCGGCGGTGACGACGAACGAGGTTCCGGATGCCGTCACCACGACGTCGTCGGCGCGCACATCGGTCGCTGCGGGCCCACGACCGAACCATCGCACCGACGCCTCACGCTCGGCGGCGAGCGGCGCCATGGCCGCGACGCGGGCATCGTCGGCGTTGAGGATGGCGACGCCGCGCGCGCGCAGCGCGCGGACCAGCTCGGACTTGGCCTGGAATGTCGCCTCGATGCCGCCGAACCCGCCCGCGTGGGCCATGCCGACCATGAGGACGACGGCCACATCGGGATCGATGAGTCCCGCCAGCCGGGCGATCTCGCCGGGTGCACTCGCGCCGAGCTCACTGACCAGGAAGCGCGTGTCCTCGGTGACGCGAAGCATCGTCAGGGGTGCACCGACCTCGTTGTTGAAGGACGCCTTCGGGGCGACGGTCTCGCCCTCGCCCTCGAGGATGCGCGCGAGCAGGTTCTTCGTCGTGGTCTTGCCGTTCGAGCCCGTGATCGCGACGACTCGCAGCTCTTCGGCCGCCTTCACCCGCGTGACCACCGCGCGGGCGAGGTCTGCGAGCGCAGCGACGGCACTCGGTACGACGATCTGGGTGACCGCCGCCTCCGGCGCCGTCTCGACGACGTGCTCGACGATAGCGACCGCGGCGCCGTTCGCCACCGCGGCGTCGACGAATCGGTGACCGTCGGTGTCGGCTCCGGGCTTCGCGACGAAGATGCCTCCGGCTTCGATGAGGCGCGAGTCGGTGTCGACGGCGCCCGAGACGGCGGTCTCGAGCGTGTCGGCGCGGGCGAGGTGCACCTCGCCTGCGACGGCGTGGGCGATCTGGGCGATGGTGAGCGCGATCATGATTCTCCGGCCGGGTCGGGAGGCTACCCGAACTTGGGCAGCAGCTCCGGCGCCGTCGTGGAGGGCATGACGCGGTAGGTCTTGAGAACCTGGGTCATCGCCTTCTGGAACGCGGTCGCGTTGGCCGCAGACGATGTTACCTTCGTCGGCTCGTCGAGCGTGACGACGACGACGTACTCGGGGTCGTCGGCGGGGGCGAAGCCGACCATGGTCGTGTAGTAGACGCCAGCCTTGTATCCGCCGTTTCCGTCGCTCTTCTCGCCGGTTCCGGTCTTGCCGCCGATGCGGTAGCCGGGGATCTCGACGGCTTTCGCGTAGGGCGCCTGCAGGAACACGTTCTCGAGCATCGCGCGCATCTGGGCCGACGTGCTCTCGCTGACGACCTGTTCGGGTTCGGCGAGCTCGGGCTGGACGACGGTGCCGTCGGCCGTCGTGCACGACTCGATGATCGACAGCGGCATCATGACGCCGCCGTTGACGATGCCGCCGTAGGCGCGCGCGAGTTCGGGCATGGTGGTCGTGAGCGCCTGGCCGAACGCCGTGTTGTAGGTGCTCTGGGCGCCCCACTCGTCGGCCGGATAGATGAGGCCGTTCCCTTCGAGCGGGTATCCCGAGGCGGTGCCGTCGCCGATGCCGAACCGCTTGAAGTAGTCGTAGCGCGTCTGCGCGCTCACCTTCTCGCTGAACTTCGAGATGCCGACGTTGGACGAGTCGATCAGCACGCCGGTGAGCGTGTACTCGTTCGCCGGGTGCTGGAACGAGTCGCGCACGCGGGCGCCGTTGGGGAAGGTCTCCAGGCCCGACGCGACGACGGTGGAGGTCGGCGTCTGCCCGCCCGCGTCGATCACGGTCGCCGCGGTGAGCGCCTTGAATGTCGAGCCCGGCTCGAACGTGCCACGCAGGATCTGGCTCGTACGGTCGTCGGCTTCCGTGGCACTGACGTTGTTGGGATCGACGGTGGGATACTCGGCGGCGGCGCGCACCTTTCCGGTCTTCACCTCGTAGACGAGGATCGAGCCGTGCTGGGCCGCCATGTTCTGGGTCTGCTCGGCGATCAGCTGCTGCAAGTACCACTGCAAATCTCGGTTGATCGTCAGCTGCAGGGTGCCGCCGTCGGTCGCCGCGACTTCGCTCTCGGTGCCCGGGATGATCACGCCGTCCTTGCCCCGCTGGTATTCCCGTTTGCCGTTGGTCGCCGCGAGGCAGGAGTCCTGCGACTGCTCGAACCCTTCGAGCGCTGCTCCGTCGCTGCCCACGAAGCCCACGACGTTGCCGGCCACCGCTCCATCGGGGTACGCGCGGGCCGGATGCTGGATGCAGCTGATGTAGGGAGCGTCGAGGTCGGCGAGCGCGCGGAACTGTTCGGTCGAGACGCTCTTCTTCAGGTAGGTGAACTGCGAGTCGGGGTTCTCGGCGAGGGCGTCGGCGACGATCTGCCGGACCTCCTCCGGGGTCTGCCCGGTGATCTCCGCGACGTCGTCCGACACATCCGCCCACAGCCGGTCGTCCGACTTCTCGGCGAGGACGTCGGCGTCGATCTGCGTGATGAGCAGCGGGGAGAGCTGGCAGTCGTAGAGCAGGATGCTCCCGGCCAGCGTCTGGCCGCTCTCGTCGACGATCGAGCCGCGCGTGCCGTACAGCGTCTGCGTGCCCGCGAACGCGTTGTCCATCGAGTCCGAGACATGCTCGTCGGCGTTCACGACCTGGATGTCGACGAGTCGGACGATGAACCCCGCGAGCACCGCGAGGACGACGGCGAGAGCCACCACGGTGCGGCGGCGTGGGCTTCTCGTGCTTCGTGTGGTCATCGGCTTCGCGTGCTCATCGGTTTCGTATCTTCATCGCCCCAACGGCTCGCGCTCGTCATGGTTCAGTGTGTGCTCGGCGTGGGCAGTCCGTCGGTCAATGCGGGCGGAGTGTTGGACACTCCGCCGTCGCCGGGGACGGTCTCGGCGACCTCGACCGGAAGCCCGCCGATGGTCGCGTCGGGCACCGTGACCAGCGGTGTGTCGGCGATGAGTGCATTCGCAACCGCTCCCCGTCCGATCGCGTCGACCGATGACGAGCCGAGGGCGACTTCCGACGCGCCGAGGAGGGCGCCATCGCTCAGCCGTAGGTAGCTCGGCGACTCGTCGATCACCATGCCCAGCGCGGCCGCATTGGCGGCGAGGTACTGGGGCGAGCTGAGTCCGGCCACATCGTCGTAGAGGATCTGCTTCTGGTAGGTCAGATCGCGCTGCTGCGTGACCAGCGACGACAGCTCGTAGGAGCTCTGCGTCGTCATCATCGACAATGCCATCTGCGAGCCGGCGATCAGGAACGCGCCGAGCACGGCCACGACGCCGTAGAGCAGCTTGGGGCGACGGCGGCGGGCGGGGGCGTCGACGACGCGCAGACGCCGCGACGGAGCGTCGTCGCGGTCGGGTCCGACGGTGCGCGGCGCGGGCCGGCCCGGCAGGGTCAGCGGCGCGGCGAGGGCGTTCGCAGTCGTGCTCATGCGTCCGGCCTCACTCGTTCAGCGGCGCGCAGGCGCACGGGTGTGGCGCGCGGGTTGACCGCGCGCTCCTCTTCGGAGGCGAGTTCGGCACCCCTCACGAGCAGCGTGAACTTCGGCGCATGCTCGGGCAGCTCGACCGGCAGCCCCGCGGGCGCGGTCGAGGTCGAGACCTCCGCGAGGGCACGTTTCACCAGACGGTCCTCGAGCGACTGGTAGGACAGCACGACCATGCGTCCGCCGACGGGAAGGATGCCGAGAGCCGAAGGGATTGCACGCTCGAGGACCGACAGCTCTCGGTTGACCTCGATGCGCAGGGCCTGGAAGACCCGCTTTGCAGGATGTCCGGTTCTCTGCACCGCAGCCGGTGTCGCCGCCTGCAGGATCTCGACCAGCCGCCCCGACCGCTCGATCGGGGCTTCGGCCCGCGCCGCGATGATCGCGCGGGCGTACCTGCCGGCGAGCTTCTCCTCGCCGTACCGTTCGAAGATGCGCCGCATGTCGCCTTCACCGTAGGTGGCGAGGATGTCGGCGGCGGTGGTGCCGGCCGACTGATCCATGCGCATGTCGAGCGGGGCATCCTTCGAGTAGGCGAAGCCGCGGTCGGCCATGTCGAGCTGCAGCGACGAGACGCCGAGATCGAACAGGATGCCGTCGGCGGCGGCGAAGCCCGACGATCGGACGGCGTCGGCGATGCCGTCGTACACGGTGTGCACGAGCCTCACCCGATCGCCGAATCGTGCGAGACGCTCGCCGGCGATGCGGAGCGCATCGGTGTCACGGTCGAGGCCGACCAGGCGCAGGCCCGGGAAGCGCTCCAGGAATGCCTCGGAGTGGCCGCCCATGCCGAGGGTCGCGTCGACGAAGACCGCGCCTTCGCGCTGGAGGGCGGGCGCCAGCAGCTCGATGCAGCGATCGAGCATGACCGGAGTGTGGATATCGCGCAGGTTCATGATCATCGGGGCTTCTGCTCCCCCGGTCCTGATCCCCATCCGCTCTGACCTGGCGCCGGGGAAGTGCGTCAGGGCGGGAGCGGCTGGGAGTCAGGACCGGGGGCCTCAGAACAGGCCGGGAATCACCTCCTGCTCCAGTTCGGCGTAGCTGGCTTCGTTGGCCTCGGCGTAGGTGTTCCACGCCGCGGCATCCCAGATCTCGGCATGAGCGCCCACGCCGGTGACGACGAGGTCGCGCTCCAGGCCGGCGTAGGCGCGGAGCGGCTGGGGAATCGTGATGCGGTTCTGGCTGTCGGGCTTCTCGGCGCTCGCGCCCGAGAGGAACATGCGCAGGAAGTCTCGAGCCTGCTTGTTGGCCAGCGGCGCCTCACGGATGCGTTCGTGCACCCGCTCGAACTCCTGCTCGCTGAACACGTAGAGGCAGCGGTCCTGCCCGCGTGTCACCACGATTCCTCCACCGAGGTCGTCGCGGAACTTCGACGGAAGGATGACGCGGCCTTTGTCATCGAGCTTGGGTGTGTGCGTGCCCAACAGCATCGGTACATCACACCCCCTTCAGCCGGCCCCCCGGGTTATCCGCCACTTTACTCCACTCTCCTCCACTTCGCTACCCGTCTGCCCACGCCTGGCACCCGCTTCGCCATCGTGCGGGCCGATCCCGCAGACGTGCGAGCACACAAAAAAGCACCGACCCTCAGGTCGGTGCTTTTCGTTGCCGGGTTAGCGGGTGGGGACGCTCAGCGCTCCTCCTGCCGCCTGTCCCAGCGGTCGTTCATGCGATCCATGAACGACGCGCTCTTCTGCGGTGCGGCTGGTCGGTCCGGCTCGGTGCGGACATGGCCGAGGCCTTTGGAAGGTGTGACGGCGAGGATGACGCCGCCGAGCATCACGACGAATCCGATGACTCCCACCACGACGAGCGGGATCGATACGCCGACGATGAGGGCACCGAGGCCCAGCAGCACGAGGATCGTGCCGTAGACGATGTTGCGATAGCTCAGGCTGCGTCCGTCGCGGGGCGCGCTGACGACATCCGCGTCGTTGCGCATGAGATGGCGTTCCATCTCGTCGAGCAGGCGCTGCTCCTGTTCGGAGAGTGGCATGCATCCCCCTCTGTACTTCCGATGGCCTTCAGCGGCCGTTGTCAAAGTCTACGCGTGCCGTAGATCACTAGGCTAGGCCCGTGTCAGCCTCTGCAGAGCCGATCGAAGCCATTTCCCAGCGACTCGACACTTTCGTCTCGGTTCAGCGGGCGAGCATCGCGGATGCCGGAGCCGATGCAGCCCTGTTCGTCGAGGCGGCTGCGAGTGCGACGACGGGCGGAAAGCGTCTCCGCGGTCGGTTCTGCATCGCCGGGTGGAGGGCTGTGGAGGAATCCTCGGCCGCGCCGCGCCGCGCACCGGAACCGGTGCTCGCCGCGGCCGCCGCGCTCGAGATCTTCCACGCTGCGGCGCTCGTCCACGACGACCTGATCGACAACTCCGACACGCGTCGCGGCCGACCGTCGGCGCATCGAGCGCTCGAATCCGCGCACGGCGATGCCGGCTGGGTCGGCGATGCGAGGGCATTCGGCCGGTCCAGTGCGATCCTGCTCGGCGATCTGATGGTGGCCTGGAGCGACGACCTCTTCGAAGAGGGTCTCGCCGTGACCAGCACCCCGCGTGCGGCGGCCGCCCGCGGCGAGTACGGGCGCATGCGTCGCGAGGTCACGCTCGGCCAGTTCCTCGATATCGCCGAGGAGTCCGCCTACGCATCCGAGCCCGACGACCGGCATGCCGCGCGAGCCCTACGCGTGGCCTCCTACAAGTCGGCCCGGTACAGCGTGCAGCAGCCGCTCGCGATCGGGGGTGCACTGGCGGGAGCGGATGCCGCGCAATCGGCGGCACTGGCCGCATTCGGGCATCCGCTCGGCATGGCGTTCCAATTGCGCGACGACGTGCTCGGCGTGTTCGGCGACGAGCGCGAGACCGGCAAGCCCGCGGGCGACGACCTGCGCGAAGGAAAGCGCACCGTCCTGATCGCCTATGCGCGCGAGGCCCTCTCGCCCACCGCGCGACGAATCGTCGACGAGCTCGTGGGCGATCCGACGCTCGAGGCCGGCCAGATCGCCTCGCTCCAGCGAACGATCGTCGACACCGGGGCGCTCGATCGGGTCGAGGCGCTCATCGCCGACTACGTGCGGGAAGCCGACCGAGCCCTGTCAGGCGCGAAGCTCGGCAACGCGGCGGTCGGCGAACTGCGAGACCTCGCTCGTGCGGCAACGGTGCGGGTCACCTGATCGGACGCGCGCGCGGGCATCGACCCGGCACCCATGCTCGGCGGTCGGGTCAGGCGAGAGCCGCCGCGACGCGACGCACTTCGCTCTTGCGCCCCGCGCGCAATGCCTCGATGGGAGCGACCCCGATCGAGTCCTCGAGTGCGAGGAGCCAGTCGATCGCCTCGTCGTCGGAGAATCCGGCGTCGTGCAGCACGATCACAGTGCCGCGCAGCGACGGGATGAGCTCGCCGTCCTTCACGAAGAGCGCAGGCACCTTGAGCGCACCCTCGCGGCGCGATCCGACGAGCTGATACTCATCGAGAAAGCGCCGGACGCGGCCGAGCGGCTCGTCGAGCACCTCGACCAGATCGGGAAGGGTGAGCCATTCGGACTCGATGCGGGAATCGTCTGCGGGTGTCACCCTGCAACTATCTCAGATCCGCTTCGAACCCGTGTTCCCTGCCCTGGATCACATCGCGCAGCAGGGTCAACGCTGGCCACACGAGTAACAATTTTCACTTTCGACACAGTGATCACTCTTGTATCTTTCGTTGACAGGAATTCACATCCGTGACACGGTTTCGGGAGTCGACGAGGGGGGAAACTCATGCGACCTGCGAGCCGTACGCTGCGTGGCGACACGCTCCGACCAGCCACACTCCGATCCGGTGCCTCGCGCGCCCTGCGAGCCGGGCTCCCCGTCGCAGTCGTCGGCTCCATCGCACTCACGCTTACCGCCGCGCCCGCGCAGGCCGACACGAGAGAGGCTGCAGCGCGGAGCGTGGATGAACGCGTTCTGCGCGGTATCCGTGCTGTCGTCGAGCAGCCGCTCGCCGCGCGGGCCGCGCTCGCCGCACCGACTCTCACCCACGCCGCGCCCAAAGCGATCCGCGTCGCCACCGCCGCGGCGCCGGCGACCTACACGGTGCAGCGCGGCGATACGATCAGCGCGATCGCGGCGAGGTTCGGGCTGCGGACGACCGACGTCCTGGCTCTGAACGGTCTCGGATGGAAGTCGATCATCTATCCCGGTCAGGTGCTCACGCTTTCGGGCGGCTCCCCCACAGCCGCCGCACCGGCTCCCGCAGCCCCGTCCGCACCCACCCCGTCGGCGGGCGGGTACACCGTGCAGGGCGGTGACACGATCAGTGCCATCGCGAAGAGCCATGGTGTCACCGTCAACGCGGTGCTCTCCGCCAACGGACTCGGCTGGTCGTCGGTCATCTATCCCGGTCAGACGATCTCGATCCCCGGCTCCGCCGCGCTGCCCGTCGAAGCCCCCGCCCCCGCCCCCGCCCCGGTGGCACCTGCGCCGACCCCGACGACGGGGGGATACACCGTCCAGGCCGGCGACACGATCAGCGCCATCGCCCGGCTCCACGGCACCAGCACCGAGGCCGTGCTCTCGGCGAATGGCCTCAGCACGTCCTCGATCATCTACCCCGGACAGACGATCGCCCTCCCGATCGCGGCCGTGGCGGCATCCGCTCCCAGCGTTTCCGGACTCACCGGGGAGCAAGCCGCGAATGCGCAGCTGATCGTCCGCATCGGTCGCGAGCTCGGCGTCCCCGACCGCGGGATCGCGATCGCGCTCGGCACCGCCATGCAGGAATCGTGGATCCGAAACCTCGACTGGGGCGACCGCGATTCGCTCGGGTTGTTCCAGCAGCGCCCCAGCACCGGCTGGGGAACCGCCGATGAGGTGCGCGACACGGTGCGCTCGATCAAGGCGTTCTACGGCGGCCCCTCGGATCCGAACGGCTCGCGCACGCGCGGGCTGCTCGATGTCCCCGGATGGGAGAGCATGGCATACGCCGACGCCGCCCAGGCCGTGCAGATCTCGGCCTATCCCGAGCGCTATGCGCAGTGGGAGTCTCCGGCATACGCGTGGCTCGCCGCGCTCGGCTGACGTTCTGTAACGGAACGGTCCGAGGGTGAGCCGTTCCCCGGGCATTCAGGCGCGGATCCGTAGACTCTCAGCGTGAGCACGAGCCAGCAGACGGACCCGCTGATCGGCCGTCTGGTCGACGGCCGGTACCGCGTGCGTGCTCGCATCGCCCGTGGCGGCATGGCGACCGTCTACGTCGCCACCGACCTTCGTCTCGAACGCCGCGTGGCGCTCAAGGTCATGCATGGGCACCTGAGCGACGACTCGGTCTTCCAGAGCCGCTTCATCCAGGAGGCGCGAGCAGCCGCCCGGTTGGCCGATCCGCACGTCGTGAACGTGTTCGATCAGGGCCAGGACGGCGATATGGCGTACCTCGTCATGGAGTACCTGCCCGGCATCACCCTGCGCGATCTCCTGCGCGAGCAGCGCCGACTCACCGTCCCGCAGGCGGTCACGATCCTCGATGCCGTGCTCACCGGACTCGCGGCCGCGCACAAGGCCGGAATCGTCCACCGCGATGTGAAGCCCGAGAACGTGCTGCTCGCCGAGGACGGTCGTATCAAGATCGGCGACTTCGGCCTTGCGCGAGCGACGACCGCGAACACCGCGACCGGCGCGCAACTGCTCGGCACGATCGCGTATCTGGCCCCCGAGCTCGTCACCCGCGGCACCGCCGACGCCCGCAGCGACATCTACGCCTTGGGCATCATGCTGTACGAGATGCTCACCGGCGAGCAGCCCTACAAGGGTGAGCAGCCGATGCAGATCGCATTCCAGCACGCCACCGACTCGGTGCCGCGCCCCAGCGTCAAGAACCCCGGCGTTCCCGAGCCCCTCGACGAACTCGTCCTGTGGGCGACCGAGCGCTCCCCCGACGACCGCCCGGTGGACGCACGCGAGATGGTGACGCGGCTGCGCGAGATCGAGCGGGACCTCGGCATCACGCCGGTCGTCACCCGCACCGGGCCGATCGGCATCGTGCGCGATGACGCGGCCGCGACCGGCGAGCTGACGGCCGTGCTCCCCGCGAGCGCGACGGGGCCGACCACGACGATGGACGAGGTCGACAACGCCACACGGCTGCGCCGTGCGACCGCGCGCCGACGCTCCAAGGGCGGCTGGGTCGTTGCCGTCGTTCTGCTCCTCGCCGCCTTGGCGGCGGCCCTCGGCTGGTTCTTCGGATCCGGCCCGGGCTCGCTCGTCCCCGTCGCCGACGTGACCGGTATGAGCTTCGCCGAGGCGTCGGATCGACTCGCGCAGGATTCGCTGGTGGCGACCGAGCAGGGAGAGAACAGCCTCGAAGTGGCGGCCGGGCAGGTCATCCGCACGGACCCGCCGAGCGGAGCCCGCGTGGACCGCGACGCCGCGGTGACCGTGTTCGTGTCGCTCGGACCCGCCGAGGCGATCGTCGAGAACCTGTCGGGCAAGCCTGAGGCCGAAGCACGCGGCATCCTGGAGTCCCTCGTCATCGACGTCGCGCCCGAGAACACCACGTACTTCACCGACTCCCCCGCCGAGACGGTGGTCGCTGTGGCGATCCGTCCGGCGGGCGCCGCCGAGGACGGCTCGCAGGATGTCCAATGCAACGAGGGATGCACCGTTCACCAGGGCGATGCCGCCCGGCTCTCGATCTCGCTCGGCCCGGTTCCCGACGTGGTGGGTCAGAGCGAAGGCAAGGCGCGCAGCGACCTCGAAGGCCTCGGACTCATCGTCGCCGATCCCAGCCAGACCGAGTCGAGCGACTCGATCGACGAAGGTCGCGTCATCCGCGTGATCGGCAAGGACGACGGCAGCCCGCTCGCCCCGGGCGACACGGTGACCCTCGTCGTCTCCACCGGGCCGCAGCTCTTCGAGGTGCCCGACCTCGTGGGCATGACCCTGGCAGAGGCACGGCAGACCGCCGCCGACCAGGGCTTCACCATCGACTACGACGACCGGTGGGATGCCTTCCCCGATCCGTTCACCGAAGTCGAGTCGCAGAACCCCGATGAGGGTGAGAGGAAGCGCAAGGGCACCGTGATCTCACTGCGTATCGCCGCCGCGCTCTGACGTCGGCTCGTCGCGAAGGCCCAGCGTTCGCCGTCACCTGCGAAGAAGAATCCCGGATGCCTCGCTCGAGGCATCCGGGATTCTCATCGTCGGAGGTCAGAGCTTCTCGAGCTCCTCGGCCACGAGGAACGCCAGTTCGAGCGACTGCATGTGGTTCAGGCGCGGATCGCACAGCGACTCGTATCGCGTCGCGAGCGCGGCCTCGTCGATCTCTTCCGATCCTCCGAGGCACTCGGTGACGTCGTCGCCGGTGAGCTCGACGTGGATGCCGCCGGGGAACGTCCCGACCGCACGATGAGCGTCGAAGAAGCCGCGCACCTCGTCGACCACATCGTCGAAACGACGCGTCTTGTAGCCCGTCGGCGTCGTGATGCCGTTGCCGTGCATCGGATCGGTGACCCACAGCGGGGTGGCACCCGAATCCTTGACGGCCTCGAGCAGCGGCGGCAGCGCGTCGCGGATCTTGCCTGCGCCCATGCGCGTGATGAACGTGAGGCGGCCCGGCTCGCGATTCGGATCGAGCTTGTCGATGAGCGCGAGCGCGGTCTCGGGCGTCGTCGTCGGGCCGAGCTTCACGCCGATCGGGTTGCGGATCTTCGAGAAGTAGTCGACGTGGGCGCCGTCGAGCTCGCGCGTGCGCTCTCCGATCCACAGGAAATGCGCCGACGTGTTGTAGGGCGTGCTCGTGCGCGAGTCGATACGCGTCATCGGCCGCTCGTAGTCCATCAGCAGGCCCTCATGACCGGTGTAGAACTCGACGCGCTTGAGTTCGTCGAAGTCGGCACCGGCCGCCTCCATGAACTTGATGGCGCGGTCGATCTCGGTCGCGAGGCGCTCGTACTGCTGGTTGGCGGGGTTCTGCGCGAAGCCCTTGTTCCACGAGTGCACTTCGCGGAGGTCGGCGAAACCGCCGGTCGTGAACGCGCGGATCAGATTGATGGTCGACGCGGCGGTGTGGTAGCCCTTCAGCAGTCGCTGGGGGTCGGCACGGCGCGAGCCTTCGGTGAAGTCATAGCCGTTGACGATGTCGCCGCGGTACGCGGGCAGCGTGACATCGCCGCGCGTCTCTGTATCGCTCGATCGGGGCTTGGCGAACTGGCCCGCCATGCGACCCATCTTCACGATGGGCATCGAGGCGCCGTAGGTCAGCACGACAGCCATCTGCAGCACCGTCTTGATGCGATTGCGGATCTGCTCGGCCGTGGCGCCGGCGAAGGTCTCGGCGCAATCGCCGCCCTGCAGCAGGAACGCACGCCCCGAGGCCGCACGGGCGAGCCGGTCGCGGAGGTTGTCGACCTCGCCCGCGAAGACGAGCGGGGGAAGCGTGGCGAGTTCCGCCGATGCCTCGGCCACCGCGTCGCTGTCATACCACTGGGGCTGCTGCTTGATCGGCAAGGTCCGCCAGTGGTCGAGAGGGTCGAGCTGCTGAGGCATCCGCCAAGTCTATCCGTGGCCGGACGACCTCCGGCGCCGGGTGACGAGGGTTCAGGAGGTGGTCTTGAGCCGGTCCTTCACCGTCGACGCGTATACGTCTTCGTACTCCTGCTCACCCAGTCGCTGCAGGGCCACCATGATCTCGTCCGTGATGGAGCGCAGGATGTAGCGGTCGCCTTCCATCCCCTCGAACCGAGAGAAGTCCAACGGCTCGCCGATCACGACACCGACCCGCACGACGTTCGGCAGCCGCTGGCCGATCGGCATCATCGTGTCGGTGTCGACCATCACCAGCGGCACGACGGGGACGCGCGCCTCGAGCGCCATGCGCGCGATTCCGGTGCGGCCGCGGTACAGCTTGCCGTCGGGACTGCGGGTCCCCTCGGGATAGATGCCCAGCAGCTCGCCGCCGCCCAGCACCTGCAGTCCGGTGTTGAGAGACGCCTCTGACGCCTTTCCACCGGAACGGTCGATCGGCAACTGGCCGGTGGCCTTGAAGAACACGCGGGTCGCCCAGCCTTTGAGCCCCTTGCCGGTGAAGTAGTCGCTCTTGGCCAGGAACGCGACGGGACGATCGATCATCAGCGGGAGGATCACCGAGTCCACGAACGACAGGTGGTTGCTGGCGAGGATCGCGCCGCCCTCTATCGGGATGTTGCGCCGGCCGACGATCCACGGGCGGAAGATCGCCTTGACGATCGGTCCGATCACCACGTATTTCATCAGCCAGTAGAACATCGCCTACCCCTCCGCGGACGCCAGGTCGGCCACACCGATCAGTCCCGCGTCGTTGCCGAGCTCGGCGATCGCGAACGCAGCGATCGGGCGGTCGCCGTAACCGGGCAGCGACGTCTCGTAGGCGATCCTCACCGGCTCGAGAAGGTCGTCGCCGAGCTGCGCCACGCCGCCGCCGATGACGAACAGCTCGGGATCGAGCACCGCCTGGAAGCCGCCACACGCCTCGCCGAGCGCGGTCGCGACGCGGCGCAGCGCCTCGACGGCACCTTCGTCACCGGCAAGAACGAGTCGCGACACGGCCGGCCCGCTGATGGTGCCCTTCTCCGCGCGCAGCGCCGCGAGGGCCGTGCCGATCCCGCCGGCGTCGGCGATCGCGTTGGCCTCGCGCTGGAGGGCGCGGCCCGACGCGTACTGCTCGAGGCATCCGTTCTGCCCGCATCCGCAGGGCAGGCCGTCGCGCGTGAAGCGCATGTGCCCGAGTTCACCGCCGATGCCGTGGCCACCGCGGAACAGTGCGCCGTCGATGACGATCGCGCCGCCCACCCCGGTGCCCATGGTGAGCATGACCATGTTGTCGACGTCGCGGCCCGCGCCGAAGCGGAACTCCGCCCATCCGGCCGCGTTGGCGTCGTTCTCGATCGTGACGGGAACGCCGATCCCGGCTTCGAGCACCGCCTTCAGCGGCTCATTGCGCCACGCGATGTTGGGAGCGTGGATCACCGTCGCGCGATCACGATCGATGAAGCCCGCCGCCGCAACACCGACGGCGCTGACCTCGTGACGCGCCCGGAGGTGGTTCGCCATGTCGACGACGGCGGCAGCGAGGGCCCCCGTGTCGATCGGGGTGTCGACGCGCAGCTTCTCGACGATGCGTCCCTGCAGGTCGACGACGCCGCCCGCGATCTTCGTTCCGCCGATGTCGATGCCGACCTTGAGCACTGCACTCCCTCTCCTGCCGTCGCCCGCGCGACGGCGCCTTGCAGTCTATCCAGACGGCGCCCTCCACAGCCCCGGATGGTCCGCGCGTGACAGCGGATTAGACTCGTGTGAGATCCGACCGAGAATCATTCGTCCGGTACCGAAGGAGTTGCCGTGGTCCAATTCGAAGTTCCCGCGATCGTCCCTGCCGATCCGCAGGCAAACGTCACCGACCTACTCGTCGATCGGGTGAAGGCGACCCCCGATCTCGCACTGTTCGCCGTGCCCGACGGCGATGGCTGGCGAGACATCACCGCAGCCGAGTTCCAGACCCAGGTCGTCGCTCTGGCGAAGGGGTTCGCGGCCGCGGGCATTCAGCCCGGCGACAAGGTCGGGTTCGTCGCCCGCACCACGTATGACTGGACGCTCGTCGACTTCGCCCTGTTCTTCGCCGGCGCCGTCATGGTTCCGATCTACGAGACGAGCTCGGCCGCCCAGATCGCCTGGAACCTGTCGGACTCGGGCGCCATCGCCGTGATCGCGGAGTCCGCCGATCACTCCGCCCGCATCGCCGAGGTGCGTGCCGACCTTCCGCTCGTCCGCTCCGTCTGGGACATGCATGCGGGTGACCTCGACAAGCTCGTCGCCGATGGCACGGCGATCGGCGATGACGAGATCGAGCGTCGCCGCAACATCGCGAACGGCGCCGACATCGCGACTCTCATCTACACGTCCGGTTCGACGGGACGCCCGAAGGGCTGCGTGCTGACGCACAGCAACTTCGTCGAGCTCGTGCGCAACTCCTCGGTGGCGCTGCACGAGGTGCTCTCGGTGCCGGGCTCGTCGACGCTCCTGTTCATCACGACGGCGCACATCTTCGCGCGCTTCATCTCGATCCTCGACATCCACGCCGGCGTCAAAACGGGCCACCAGCCCGACACGAAGCAGCTCCTGCCCGCCCTCGGCTCGTTCAAGCCGACGTTCCTGCTCGCTGTGCCGCGCGTTTTCGAGAAGGTGTACAACTCCTCCGAGCAGAAGGCCGAGGCCGGCGGCAAGGGCAAGATCTTCCGGGCCGCGGCACACACCGCCGTCGAGCATTCGAAGCTCCTGCAGGACGGCAAGAAGGTGCCGCTACTCACGAAGATCAAGTTCTCTCTGTTCGACAGGCTCGTCTACAGCAAGCTGCGTGCGGCGATGGGCGGCCGCGTGGTCTACGCCGTGTCGGGGTCGGCGCCGCTCGGCCCGCGTCTGGGGCACTTCTTCCACAGCCTCGGCATCACGATCCTCGAGGGCTACGGCCTCACCGAGACCACGGCGCCGGCCACGGTGAACCTCGCCACGAAGTCCAAGATCGGCACAGTCGGCCCCGTGCTGCCCGGTGTCGGCATCCGCCTCGGCGATGACGGCGAGGTCGAGGTTCGCGGCGTGAACGTCTTCAAGGAGTACTGGCGCAACCCCGAGGCGACAGCGGCGGCGTTCGACGGTGACTGGTTCAAGACGGGCGACATCGGCGCATTCGACGATGAGGGCTTCCTCACCATCACCGGTCGTAAGAAGGAGATCATCGTCACGGCGGGTGGCAAGAACGTCGCACCGGCCGCACTCGAAGACCCCATCCGCGCTAACCCCATCATCAGCCAGGTGGTCGTCGTGGGTGACCAGAAGCCGTTCATCGCTGCCCTGGTGACGCTCGACCCCGACATGCTGCCGACGTGGCTCTCGAACAACGGCCTGGCCGCGGATCTGCCTCTCACCGAGGCCGTCGGCAACCCGGCCGTACGTGCTGAGGTGCAGCGAGCGATCGATGAGGCCAACAAGCACGTCTCGCGCGCCGAGTCGATCCGCAAGTTCACGATCCTCCCGACCGAGTGGACCGAAGCGAGCGGGCACCTGACGCCCAAAATGAGCATCAAGCGCAACGTGATCCTCGACGATTTCGCCGGCGACATCGCCGAGATCTATGAGATTCCGGTCAACACGACGAACGTGTCCCTCTCGTAGTCCGCGAGCACATGACGAAGCCCCGGGCCCTTTCGAGGGCACGGGGCTTCGTCGTCGCCCCCCAGGGACGTCAGAACCAGTCGGACTCGCGCACCTCGCGCATTGCGACGCGCCGGGTTTCCGGTGTGAGGCGGTCGAGGTACAGCGTGCCGTCGAGGTGGTCGGTCTCGTGTTGGAGCGCCTGCGCGAGAAGGCCCTCCCCTTCGAGCACGACCTCGTTGCCGTCGAGATCGATGCCGACGACCTTCGCCCACGGATAGCGCACCGTGTCGTGCCAGAGCCCGGGCACCGAGAGGCAGCCTTCGCCGATCGCCTCGGGATCTCCTGAGACCTCGACGAGGACGGGGTTGAGCACGTAGCCGATGTCACCGTCGATGTTGTAGCTGAAGGCGCGCAGGCCCACGCCGATCTGCGGAGCGGCGACGCCCGCGCGTCCGGGCAGCTCGACGGTGTCGACGAGGTCGCGCACGAGCGCACGCACACCGTCATCGATGTCGCCGATGGGTGCACTCGCGGACTTGAGGACCGGGTCGCCGAAGACCCGGATGGGGCGGACTGCCACGGTTGCCTCAGGCGGCCGGCGCGTACGAGCGCAGGCCCTCGATGACGGTCGCTGCGAGCTCGCGGGCGGCGAGGCGCGTCGCGGGTTGCAGGTCGCGGAAGACGATCGCACTGCCGGCGGCGATGTGCGGGTCGTACGGCATGCGAACGACCGCGCGCACGCGGGAGCGGAAGTGAGCGTCGAGCTCGTCGAGCTGCACGAGCGGCTGGCCGGGACGCGCGTTGTTCAGGACGACGACGGCACTGCGCACCTTGTCGGAGTAGCCGTTGGTCTCGAGCCACGTCAGCGTCTCGGACGCGAGTCGCGCTTCATCGACGCTGAGACCGGCGACGATGACGAGTTGGTCCGAGAGGTTCAGCGTCGCTCCCATGACGGAGTGGACGATGCCCGTGCCGGTATCGGTGAGCACGACCGAGTAGTAGTGCGCGGCCAGCGAGGCGACGTCACGATAGTCGCTGTCGTTGAACGCCTCTGAGACGCGGGGGTCGGTATCGGAGGCGACGACGTCGAGCCGGGTCTCGTCGCGCGCGACGATGTTGGAGAGATCGTTGAAGCCGACCACATCGCCGCGGATGCGCACCAAGTCGCGGACGGTCTTGCCACTCTCCCGCGAGATGCGCTCGGCGAGCGTTCCGCGGTCGGGATTGGCGTCGACGGCGATGACCCGGTCGTCGCGTGCGTCTGCGAGTGCCATGCCGAGCAGAGTCGTCACCGTGGTCTTGCCGACGCCTCCCTTGCGCGAGAGCACCGGCACGAAGCGCGCACCGCCGTCGAGGGGCGCGGCGATCCGACGGTCGAGCGCCTTGCGGGCGCGCGCCCGCTTGCTGTCACCGAGGTTGATGCGATGGCCGGACACCGAGTAGACGAAGTGCTGCCAGGCGCCTTCGGGCTCGGAACGCACGACCTGGTGCGGGTCGAGCAGACGGTCGGCGGTGAGCAGATCGGCGGTCTCTCGATCGGCTTCGAACTCACCGAGGCGCTTCGAGGTGAGCGCGACCTCGGGTCGCGGCTGCACGCGCTCGACGCGATCTACCCGGTCGACCACGGGCAGCGCACCGGTGTGGTGCGCCTCGCGTCGCGTTGCCGGCGTCGTGGCCGCGGGGGCCGTTGCGGCAGCCGCGGTGGCGGCTGCGGTCACCGGAGCCGGAGGGGGCGAGGCGGGAGCGATCGGCGCTTCGGGCGCATCCGAGACGGACGCGTCAGGGACGGATACCGCGGCGTGCGTCTCGTCGTCGGACGGGTTGTGCGCGTTCACGGGTTCCTCCACGGCATCGGTCGTGTCGTCGTCGGTTGCGTCAGCGCCGACCTCGCCGGACGCCTCGGCGTCCGCCCCTTCAGCTGCGGGAGCCTCGGCCGCGAGCACTTCGTTCGCCGTCTCTTCGCTCCCGACAGCCTCAACCGCGAACTCTGCGGCAGAGTACTCGGACACGTCGTACTCCGACACGTCGAACTCTTCGACGTCGAAGTCGTCGCCGAGCTCTTCGGCGATCACGGCGACCGCCACATCTGCCTCGACCTCGGTCAGCACCTCATCGGCATCGTGGATGTCGTCAGCGCGGTCGACGGCGGTGAAGCCGCCCTCCTCGACGGTCCATTCCTCGAGCTCGGGCTCGCTCTCGACGATCTCCGCGACGGCCGTCTCGACGACGGGCTCGGTGTCGGCCGCGGCCGGGATCTCGACCACGAACGGCATGTCTTCGGCGGGCAGTTCGATGACGAAGGGTACCTCGTCATCGATGACGCCGTCGTCAGCCAGATCGTCGTCTTCCTCGGTCGGAAGCTCGACGTTCACCTGAGCCGTCGCGCCACCGATGATGCCGATACCGGTGGTCTCGAGACTTCCGGTGTCGGAGAGCACGCCGTGTTCGGGCTCGTCGGGCGTGTGGTCAGTGCGGTCGGGCGTCACTGCGGCGTTCTCCAAAGCAGAAGGCGGAATCGGGCGGATGCCGCCTTCCAGGTTACTGGGCGGGACGGACCACGACCAAAAGGTCCCCGGCATCGACCTGCGCGGTGCCGACGATCGCGAGTCGCTCGACGACGCCGTCGACGGGTGCGGTGATGGCCGCCTCCATCTTCATCGCCTCGATCGATGCGACCGGCTGGCCGGCCGTGACGGTGTCTCCGACGGCCGTCTTGAGGGTCACGACTCCTGAGAACGGCGCGGCGACCTGACCGGGCTTGGATGTGTCGGCTCGCTCCGCCTGGCGCGCTTCGACCTGGATGCTGCGGTCTCGTACGAACACGGGACGCAGCTGCCCGTTGAGCGTGGTCATGACGGTGCGGATGCCCTTGTCGTCGGCTTCGCCGATCGCCTCGAGCCCTACGAACAGCTGTACGCCGCGCTCGATCTCGACGATGTGCTCCGTGCCCGGCGCGAGGCCGTACAGGTAGTCGGCGGTATCGAGCACGCTGAGATCCCCGAACACATCGCGCGCCTGCCGGAAGGCACGGGTGGGGGCGGGAAACAGCAGCGTGTTGAGCATCTCGCGTCGCGACAGCGAATCCGCCTCGAGGGCAGCGGACTCGACGGTGGTGAGAGGCGTCACCTCAATGCTGATGTGGCGGCCTTGCAGCACCTTGGTGCGGAAAGGCTCGGGCCATCCGCCGGGAAGATCGCCCAGCTCACCCGCCATGAATCCGACGACGGAGTCGGGGATGTCGTAGTTCTGCGGGTTCTCGGCGAAGTCCTTCGGGTCGGCCTTGACGGCGGCGAGATGCAGCGCGAGATCGCCGACGACCTTCGACGACGGCGTCACCTTCGGCACGCGCCCGAGGATCTTGTTCGCCGCGGCGTACATGTCCTCGATGAGCTCGAAGTCCTCGGAAAGCCCCAGCGCGATGGCCTGCTGCCGCAGGTTCGACAGCTGTCCACCCGGGATCTCGTGGTGGTAGACGCGCCCGGTGGGGCCCGGAAGACCCGACTCGAACGGACGGTACAGATGACGCACCGCTTCCCAGTACGGCTCGAGATCGCTGACAGCATCGAGGTCGATACCCGTGTCGCGCTCTGTATGCGAGAGCGAGGCGACCAGTGCCGACAGCGAGGGCTGGCTGGTGGTTCCCGACATCGGCGCGGCCGCTGCGTCGACGGCATCCGCCCCCGCCGCGCTCGCGGCCAGCAGCGTCGCGAGCTGTCCTCCGGCCGTGTCGTGCGTGTGCACGTGGACGGGAAGATCGAACCGATCGCGCAGTGCCGAGACGAGTCGGGATGCCGCGGCCGGCCGGAGCAGGCCCGCCATGTCCTTGATGGCGAGCACGTGCGCGCCGGCATCCACGATCTGCTCGGCGAGGCGCAGGTAGTAATCGAGCGTGTACAGGTCCTCGGCGGGATTCAGCAGGTCGCCGGTGTAGCAGACGGCGACTTCGGCGATCGAGGTGCCCGTGGCGAGAACCGCGTCGATCGCGGGTCGCATCTGCGACACATCGTTGAGAGCGTCGAAGATGCGGAAGATGTCGATTCCGGATGCCGCCGCCTCGCGCACGAACGCGTCGGTGACCTCGGTCGGGTACGGCGTGTAGCCCACCGTGTTGCGGCCGCGCAGCAGCATCTGGATCGCGACGTTCGGCAGGGCCTGGCGCAGGCGGTCGAGACGCTCCCACGGGTCTTCGCCGAGGAATCGCAGCGCGACGTCGTACGTCGCCCCGCCCCAGGCCTCGACCGACAGCAGCTGCGGAGTCATCCGCGCCACGTACGGCGCGACGGTGACGAGATCCTTCGTGCGAACGCGGGTCGCCAGCAGCGACTGATGCGCATCGCGGAAGGTGGTCTCGGTGACACCGAGGGCGGTCTGCTCGCGCAGCGCCCGGGCGAAACCGGCGGGACCGAGTTCGAGAAGGCGCTGACGGGAGCCGGCCTGCGGCTCAGCCGTGAGGTCGATCTTCGGCAGCTTCCGGCGCGGGTCGATCGTGACGGGATTCTCGCCGTGGGGCTTGTTGACCGTCGTGTCGGTGAGCCAGTTGAGGATCTTCGTACCGCGGTCCTTCGATTCGCGGCCCTTCAGCAGCTCGGGGCGCTCATCGATGAACGATGTGCTGACGTCGCCTGCGACGAACGACGGGTCGTCGAGCACGGCCTGCAGGAACGGGATGTTCGTGGAGACGCCGCGGATGCGGAACTCCGCGAGCGCGCGGCGGGCACGGACGACCGCGGCGTTGAAGTCGCGGCCGCGGCACGTGAGCTTGGCGAGCATCGAGTCGAAGTGGGGGCTGATCTGCGCGCCGGCTGCGGTGGTGCCGCCGTCCAGACGGATGCCCGCGCCGCCCGGCGAGCGGTAGGTCGTGATCTTGCCGGTGTCGGGGCGGAAGCCCTGCGTCGGGTCCTCCGTCGTGATGCGGCATTGCAGCGCCGCGCCGCGGAGCTGGATCCTGTCCTGGGTGAGCCCGAGGTCGGTGAGCGACTGCCCGGCGGCGATGCGCATCTGCGACTGCACGAGGTCGACGTCGGTGACCTCTTCGGTGACCGTGTGCTCGACCTGGATGCGGGGATTCATCTCGATGAAGACGACCTCACCGGTGCGAGGGCCTGTGGTCTCGAGGAGGAACTCGACGGTGCCGGCGTTCTCGTAGCCGATCGAGCGCGCGAACGCGATCGCGTAGGCATGCAGAGAGTCGCGGACCTCCGGGTCGAGGTTCGGAGCGGGTGCGATCTCGACGACCTTCTGGTGCCGGCGCTGCACCGAGCAGTCGCGCTCGAACAGGTGAACGGTCTCGCCCACCTTGTCGGCGAGGATCTGCACTTCGACGTGGCGCGGTCGCTGCACCGCCTGTTCGAGGAACACCCGCGCGTCGCCGAAGGCGCTGCCTGCCTCTCGCATGGCCTCCGCCAGAGCGGGAGCGAGCTCTTCGGCCACCGCGACCCGCCGCATCCCCCGTCCGCCGCCGCCGGCGACGGCCTTCACGAAGATGGGGAACCCGATGCCCTCGGCCTGCGCGAGCAGCGCGTCGACGTCGTCGGAGGCCTCGGTGGAGCGCAGCACGGGTACGCCCGCCGCGACCGCATGATGCTTGGCGGTGACCTTGTTGCCGGCCATCTCGAGCACACGGGCGGGCGGTCCGATGAAGGCGATCCCCTCAGCCGCGGCCTTCTCGGCGAGCTCGGGATTCTCCGAGAGGAAGCCGTAGCCGGGGTAGATCGCGTCAGCGCCGGCCTCTTTGGCGACCCGGACGATCTCGTCGACGTCGAGGTACGCACGCACGGGATGCCCGCGCTCGCCGATCTGATAGGCCTCATCGGCTTTCAGGCGATGCAGCGAGTTGCGGTCCTCGTAAGGGAAGACCGCGACCGTGCGCGCCCCCAGCTCGTAGGCCGCACGGAAGGCACGGATCGCGATTTCGCCGCGGTTGGCGACAAGGATCTTGCGGAACATTCGACCTCCGGGTGCGCCTGTGCGGGCGGGGCTGAGTGTCCTCTCAGCCTAGGGGACGGTAACGTGGTGGATTGTGCATGTCCTATCCGTCAGCTCGCTCAAGGGTGGGGTCGGCAAGACGACCGTGACTCTCGGACTCGCCTCCGCGGCTTTCGCGCGTGGTGTCCGAACACTCGTCGTCGACCTCGACCCGCAGTCCGACGTGTCGACAGGCATGGACATCCAGGTGGCCGGCCGCCTGAACGTGGCCGATGTCCTCGCCAATCCGAAGGAGAAGACGGTCCGCCAGGCCATCACCTCCAGCGGCTGGGCGAAGGTGCATCCCGGCACCATCGACGTCATGATCGGCAGCCCATCCGCCATCAATTTCGACGGGCCGCACCCGAGCGTGCGCGACGTCTGGAAGATGGAAGAGGCGCTCGCGACCATCGAGGCCGACTACGACCTCGTGCTGATCGATTGCGCGCCGTCGCTCAACGCCCTCACGCGCACCGCGTGGGCGGCGAGCGACCGCGTCATCGTGATCACCGAACCCGGTCTCTTCTCCGTCGCCGCGGCAGACCGCGCCCTGCGCGCGATCGAAGAGATCCGTCGCGGCCTGTCCCCCCGCCTGCAGCCCCTCGGCATCGTCGTGAACCGCGTGCGTCCGCAGTCGATCGAGCACCAGTTCCGCATCAAAGAGCTGCGCGACATGTTCGGCCCTCTCGTGCTCACCCCTCAGCTGCCCGAGCGCACGTCGCTGCAGCAGGCGCAGGGCGCCGCCAAGCCGCTGCATATCTGGCCGGGCGACTCGGCACAGGAGCTCGCGGCCGACTTCGACTCGCTGCTGGACCGTGTCATGCGGACGGGTCGCATCCCGGTCGCGGGCGAAACGCGCTCCTGATCCCTCTCGAGCGGATCCTTCGGCATCCGTTGTGATCCGGTCACCGGACTTCACTCACCAGTCTGCTCAGCCGACGATCATTTTGATTGATATGTGCGCGGCAAGCTGACCATGACTTGCCATTCACAGCGATATCGCTGAACATATCGACCATGGCACCGATGACGCTGCATCCCGACAGCCTTGCCGTCCACGCCGGCCGCGACGATCTCGCGAGCCTCGGCGTGCACGCTCTCCCCCTCGACCTCTCATCGACGAACCCGCTGCCGGGCATCGATGTCGGCGGAATGTCCTACGAGGTGCTCGCCTCCGGCGGCCACCCCTTCGACGGCGGCTCGCATGTGTACGCCCGCCTCTGGAATCCCACCGTCGCACGCTTCGAGGAGGCGCTGGCACGGCTCGAGCATGGCGAAGAAGGTGTCGCGTTCTCCTCGGGCATGGCCGCGATGACGGCGGTGCTCCTCGCCGTCGCGCACGAGAGCGGCAAGCATCACGTCGTCGCGGTACGGCCGCTGTACGGCGGCACCGATCACCTTCTCGCCTCCGGTCTGCTGGGCATCGAGACGACCTACTGCGCCGCGGATGCCGTTGCCGACGCGATCCGCGATGACACCGCCCTGGTCATCCTGGAGTCGCCTGCTAATCCGACCCTCGAGCTCGTCGACATCCGCGCGATCGTCGCCGTTGCCGCAGGCGTGCCCGTGCTCGTCGACAACACGTTCGCCACACCCGTGCTGCAGCATCCGCTCGATCTGGGCGCGGCGATGTCGCTGCACAGCGCCACGAAGTATCTCGGCGGCCACGGCGACGTGGTGGGCGGCGTCGTCGCGTGCGACGCCCGGACCGCGGCCGCACTCCGCCGTACGCGGGCGATCACCGGCGCCGTCCTGCATCCGCTCGCCGCCTACCTCCTGCACCGCGGCCTGTCGACGCTGCCCGTGCGCGTGCGTGCTCAGCAGGAGAGCGCCCGAGTCGTCGCGCAGTGGCTCCGCACGCGACCGGAGGTGACGCGGGTGCACTACCCGGGATTCGCGGAATGCGATCCGCTCGGGCTCGTCGGAACTCAGCAGGCCGGGCCTGGCGCGATGATCGCGATCGAGCTCGGCGGCGGGTTCGAGGCCGCGAGCTCGATGACCGCGGCCGTGCAGCTCTTCACGCACGCGGTGTCGCTGGGCAGCGTCGACTCGCTGATCCAGCACCCGGCGGCGCTCACTCATCGTCCGGTGCAGTCCGAGGCCCGGCCGACCGATGCGCTGGTGCGCCTGTCCGTCGGGCTCGAGGATCCTGCGGACCTCGTCGCGGATCTGACTCACGCGCTCACGTCTATCGACGCCGACTCGCGCGTGCGCGTGGCGGCGACCGCGAACTGAATCAGGCGGTGCGTGCGGCGCGACGAGCTGACAGCTCATCCATCGCGTCGGGAGCCTGAGCGTCGAATTCGACGAGCTCGGACTCGACTTCGCGCAGCACCTTGCCAACGGCGATGCCGAACACGCCCTGGCCGCGGCTGACGAGATCGATCACCTCGTCGTTCGAGGTGCAGAGGTACACCGATGCGCCATCGCTCATGAGGGTCGTTCCGGCGAGATCGCGGATGCCCGCGGCGCGCAGCTGATCGACGGCGATGCGGATCTGCTGGAGCGAGATCCCGGTGTCGAGCAGGCGCTTCACGAGCTTGAGCACGAGGATGTCGCGGAAGCCGTAGAGACGCTGCGACCCCGAGCCGTTGGCACCGCGCACGGTCGGCTGTACGAGCTCGGTACGTGCCCAGTAGTCGAGCTGGCGGTAGGTGATTCCCGCCGCGCGCGCGGCCACGGCACCCTTGTACCCGACCGCATCGTCCATGGCAGGCAGTCCGTCCGTGAAGAGGAGTTCAGCGACGAACGGCTCGCCTGCAGCCGCATCTCGAGCAGTCATGCTCGCCCCCCTCCGGAATCGGATACTTCCACGCTAGATGAGCCTTCCCCGTGCAGCAATGACATCCGCGGTCGGCGGGTCGGCGTGTCGCGCCGCAAGACCGGATCGACGGCCTTCGACGGATGAATCGTCAGGACAGCAGGCGATCCAGCGCCGTGCGGACGAAGATCGAACGGACCTCGTCGAGGCGCTTTGCGAGCTCGGGCGCGACCTCGCCCGCACGACCGCGTGACGCGGCATCCGTTCGGCGCAGGAGCGGCGCCAGCGCCGACTCGACCAGCGCCACGTCACGCTCGGCGTTCTGACGGAGCGCACGCACATGGCGCGGCTCGATCCCGTGGCGGTCGAGTGCGACGAGGGCGCGCAGCAGCGCCACCGACTGATCGGTGTAGGCCTCGGCGCCCGTGAGGATGCCCGTGCTGATGGCATCGTTCAGCAGCTGCGGAGCGGCGCCCGAGGCGGCCAGAAGCTCGTCGCGACGATAGCGACGCGGTGCCGGCAGGATCGATGGAGGCGGAACCGCTGTCGGTGTGGCCGGGTCGCGCCCGGCGTCGACGTCTTCGAGGTAATCGCGGATCACCGAGAGCGGCAGGTAGTGGTCGCGCTGGAGGGTCAGCGCCAGTCGCAGCCGCTCGAGGTCGGCGGGCGAGAACTTGCGGTAGCCCGACTCTGTGCGCAGCGGTGTCACGATGCCCTGCACTTCGAGGAAGCGGAGCTTGCTCGAAGTGAGGGAAGGAAATTCGGGAGAGAGCCGGGCGAGCACCTGGCCGATGCTCAGGAGACCCGCGGACGATGACCGTTCGCGGGTGGAGACCGCAGGCATCAGGCCTCCGCGGCCTGCGGCAGGTCGGCCGGCGAGACGAAGAAGTTGAGACGGAACTTTCCGACGCGCACCTCGGCGCCGTTGGACAGCGCCGCGCGGTCGACACGCTCGCCGTTGACGTAGGTGCCGTTGAGCGAACGCTGATCGACGAGCTCGAAAGCGACACCCGTGCGAGTGATCTCGGCGTGGCGGCGCGACACCGTGACGTCGTCGAAGAAGATGTCGGCTTCGGGATGCCGCCCCACCGTGGTCACGTCGGTGTCGAGCAGATAGCGGGCTCCGGCCGTCGGCCCGGAGCGCACCAGCAGCAGCGCGGCTCCTGACGGCAGCGACTCGATCGCATCGAGCTCGGCCTCGCCCAGTTCGCTGCCGAACGGCACGAACGAGAGGTCGGAATCGTGTCCGAACGTCTGCGTCGTGTCGGCGGCGCGGTCGGACTCGTGTGCGTCGACACCGGCTGCTCGCCTGATGTCGCTCCGATTGTCGCCCTGGTCTGAGCGGCGGTCGTCCTCCACGTTGGCCTCCTCTGCGTGCCCAGCCTAGCCGATCGCCCGTCGCGCGAAAGTGCCGTTTCGGGTGGTGTCATCCGGTGCGGCATTGTTTCGCCGCGTGTCGTCGGAGATGCCCTGAGCGACCGGTCAGCCTAGCCTGGCGGAAGACCGAAAGCGAACCACAAGGAGCCCCCGTGTCCCATGCACAGCACCACAACGCCCCCGTCGAGGTACGGGAGAGTGTGGCGTGCATGTGCGACCACGGCGACACCTGCAGCTCGTTCGCACCCGGCCATGCACTCCACCTGATCCAGGCGCGCATGGCGTCGGCCACGCCCTCCGACTGGGCGGACGCCATCGTCGAGGCGGCCGACGCACGCTCCGGATTCGTGATCGTGCGCACGCTCGACGATGCCGAGCCGATCGCGCTGTGGAACGGCACGGGCGCTGCGTCGACCCTCACTCCCGGCACGCCGGTCTCGCTCCACGAGCGCTACCACGTGCTCGCCGTCGGGCGAGAGCGATTCAACGTGCTGCGGGGCTAGTCCTCGGCCGATCCGCACGCGGACGCCGAGAGAGCGAGGCGAAGGGCCTCAGCTCATCGACATCATCGTGTTCTTCATGCTCATGCAGGCGTCCATGCAGGCCTGGCAGGCCTGAGCGCACATCTTGCAGACCTCGCTGTGGTCGGCGTGCTCCATGCACTCGTCCATCGCGACCTGGCACATCGCGATGCATGCGTCGAGCATCGCCATCATCGCAGCGGGCGTCATGCCCTGCATGCGCATCATGGCGCGCATCATCGTGTTGCACATGTCGGCGCAGTTCATGCACGCCGGTGCGCACGACATCATCTGGGTGGAGCACACGGTGCACGCCTGCTCGCAGGCCGAGCAGGCATCCATACACGCCTGCATGATCGACATGTCCATCATCTCCATGCCGGGCATCGACATCATGTCCTTCGACATGGCGCCCATCATCATCGAGTCCATCTCACGCTCCTCCGTCGTCGTAACGGCGGATTCCGCCGCTGATCGGAACGCTACTCCGCGGCGCGCGCGGCGTCACGTGGTGCCTCGCAGGATGAGCAGGAATTCACATGCGCGTCACAATCCCCGCCGGGCACTCCCCCGCACACCGGTGATCGACGCGCGCGAGTCACCGCGTAGCCTGGAGCAGATGCCTGCTCACACCTCTGCCCGAGACATCCGCCCGCTCGTCGCCGCCATCGTGGCGGTCCTCTTCGTCGTGGCCGCGCTCGTCTTCGCCCCGCCCGCGAGTGCTCACGACGAGCTGATCGGCAGCGATCCGGCCGCCGACAGCTCGATCGACGCCCTTCCGGGAAAACTCACCCTCACCTTCAGCGCCGCGATCGCCACCGACGCCGGCGCGTCGGAGGTGCAGGTGACGGATGCCGAGGGCAGGGTACTCGCGGAGGTGGCGCCGGTCGCGCAGGACAACACGCTGACGCAGCCGCTGTCGGGCGAGGCGTCTGGAGTGGTCACCGTGCTGTGGAAGGTCGTCTCGAGCGACGGGCATCCGATCTCGGGCGAGTTCACGTTCACCGTGACGGCAGCGCCGACCCCGACCGAGACGGCCGAGCCGACCGTCGCGCCGTCCGAGACAGCCGAGCCGACGCAGGCGCCCACGCCGACCGCGCAGCCCACCACCCTGCCGGCCGACGAGGATTCATCGTTCGGCGATGTGTGGCCGTGGGTCGTCTTCGGCCTCATCGCCGTCGCCGCGGGTGGAGCGGTCGTCTATCTGCTCGTCTCGCGTGCACGCCGCGAGAAGGCGCTCGCGGCGGCGTCCTCGACGGCGCCCGAGTCCGACTCCGACACTCCCACTGACCGATAGGCTTGAGACCATGCCTCACTACGACGTCGTCATCCTCGGCGCGGGCCCCGGCGGGTACGTCGCGGCCGTCCGCAGCGCACAGCTCGGCCTCTCCGTCGCGATCATCGAAGAGAAGTACTGGGGCGGTGTGTGCCTCAACGTCGGCTGCATCCCCTCCAAGGCTCTCCTGAAGAACGCCGATCTGGCCCACACCTTCCACCACAAGGCGGAGCTCTTCGGCATCTCGGGCGACGTGTCGTTCGACTTCGGTACCGCGTGGGATCGCAGCCGCAAGGTCGCCGATACCCACGTCAAGGGCATCCACTACCTGATGAAGAAGAACAAGGTCACCGAATACGAGGGGCGCGGCTCGTTCACGGGCCCGAACGCCATCACGGTGGCCAAGGCAGACGGCTCGAGCGAGGCCCTGACCTTCGACAACGCGATCATCGCAACCGGCTCCAAGGTGCGTCTGCTTCCGGGCGTCGTACTCGGCGGCAACATCGTCACCTACGAGGAGCAGATCCTCGCCCGTGAGCTGCCGCAGTCGATCGTCATCGTCGGCGCCGGCGCCATCGGCATGGAGTTCGCCTTCGTCATGACGAACTACGGCGTCAAGGTGACGATCATCGAGTTCCTCGATCGTGCGCTACCGAACGAGGACGCCGACGTGTCGAAAGAGATCGCGCGTCAGTACAAGGGTTACGGCGTCGACATCCTGACCTCGACCAAGGTCGAGACCGTCACCGACCACGGCGACAAGGTCACCGTCACCTACACGGCCAAGGACGGCACCGCCGGATCGATCGACGCCGACAAGGTCATGATGTCGATCGGCTTCGCCGCGAACATCGAGGGCTTCGGGCTCGAGACGACCGGCGTCGCGGTCACCGACCGCGGAGCGATCGACATCGACGATTACATGCGCACCAATGTGCCGCACATCTACGCGATCGGCGACGTCACGGCGAAGCTGCAGCTGGCTCACGTGGCCGAGGCGCAGGCCGTGGTCGCCGCCGAGACCATCGGCAAGGCCGAGACGATGACGCTGGGCGACTACCGCATGATGCCGCGCGCGACGTTCTGCTCACCGCAGGTGGCCTCGTTCGGGCTCACCGAGCAGCAGGCGCGCGACGCGGGCTACGACGTCAAGGTCGCGAAGTTCCCGTTCTCGGCCAACGGCAAGGCGAACGGCCTCGGCGAGCCGATCGGCTTCGTCAAGCTCATCGCCGACGGCGAGCACCTCGAACTGCTCGGCGGCCATCTCATCGGCCCCGACGTGTCGGAGCTGCTGCCCGAGCTGACGCTCGCACAGAAGTGGGACCTCACCGCCCTCGAGGCGGCCCGCAACGTCCACACCCACCCGACTCTGTCGGAAGCGGTGCAGGAGGCCTTCCACGGCCTCGCAGGCCACATGATCAACCTGTGACGCGAACGAGTCGCATCGAGATCTCCTGATCACGCGAAGACGCCCCGGACCATCTGGTCCGGGGCGTACTCACACTCTCAGGGCCGCAGCACCAAGAGCGAGCTCGTCGCTGTGGCGAGGACGGTGCCCGCGGCATCCTCCAGCACGCCCTCGGCGAAGATCACCCGCGAGCCGCCCTTCACCACGCGCCCGCGCGCACGCAGCACGCCCGTCGTCGCGAGGATCGGCCGCAGGTACGACACATTGAGGTCGATCGACGTGTACCCGACCCCGGCGGGGAGGGTCGTGTGCGCGGCGCAGCCGACGACCGTGTCGAGGAGCGTGCAGGCGAGCCCGCCGTGCACCATACCGAGCGGGTTGTAGTGATACTCCCCCGGCTCGCACTCGAAGGCGACTTCGCCGGGCTCGGCCGACACCATCCAGAAGTTCATGAGCCGAGAGATCGGCGGAGGCGGCAGCTCCTCGGCGATGAGCGCCCGCAGGTAGCTCAGCCCGTCGAGGCCGCGCGAGGCTGCGAGCGGCGGGCCGGGGTCTTCCCAGCCGAACGTCCGGGTGCGAGGAATGTCGGTCGTCATGAGTCACAGACTATGACTGCGCCACCCGCTGCGGCCGTCAGACTCCCAGTGCGCGAGCGAGCTTCGAATCGGAGGCCGCGATTCGACCGCCCGCGGCGCGCACGGCGTCATCGGCCGTTGCGAAGAACGCCGTGCGATCTTCGGGCGCGAGCGGAGCGGCGGGCCCGAGCTCGAGCTCCCACTCCCGCCAGCGGCGCTCGACTCCCGCTCGCTCGTCGTTCGCGACGACCCGGTCGTCGACGAACTCGGCGACGAGCCCGCCGTCCTGGTCGCGCAGCGCATAGGCGGTGCGAGTGTTCTGGATACGCGCGATCGGGGTGAGGGCCGAGGATTCCGGATCGAGCGCACCCTCGGCAGATGCTCCGAGAGCATCCATCACCGAGGCGAGCGCCGCGCGCACGCCCTCAGGGATGTCGTCGGACTGCCCGAGCGGCCAGTGCAGCTCGATGCGGCCGTCGCCGACGCGGGGCCCTTTGATGTGCCACCCCTCGTCGGGTCCCCCGGTGCGGCGACGGACGGCGTAGCCGGCGTGCGAAAGCGTCAGGCCGGCCGTGTCGAAGTAGAGGGCGTCGAGGTCGCGACGCTCGGGTTCGCCCATCGACGCGACGCCGGGCAGGGCCGACCAGTCGGGCAGGGGCGTGTCGGCAGCGACGTCGAACTTCACCTCGATCTCGACCGAACGAGCGGCTCCGTCGGTCGAGTCGGGCTCAGTCGTCACGCCCATCCGGATTCGGATCGATGTCTTCCGTGGCTTCGACGTACACGAACCGCGTCTCGGTCGGCCCGTCGTGATCGCCCGTCCTGCTCTCGGCGCCCTCGCGGCGGTAGACGAGCTGCCCCTCACCGTAGGGAACGATGTACGAGTCGGAGACGTTGGGGTCGAGCGGAACAACCTGTCCGTCGAGCGGACCCCCATGCAGTCGTGCGATGGTCATGCGCCCAGCGTAGACCCGGCACCTGACGCTGGGTCCGATCACGCGCGGGTGACCTGCGCGTGATTCGCGGGTGGCGGAGTTCCCCCCCCTCTGACGTGAAAACGCTTCCAGGTTGTGCCCTTAGACTCGCACGCGTGAAGGCCATCCGAACGTTCACCGTCCGACCCGTCCTCGCGGATTCCCTCGCCCCGCTCGACCGTCTCGCCTCCAACTGGCGCTGGTCGTGGAGCCGGGCCACGCATTCGCTGTTCGCGTCGATGGATCCAGCCGTCTGGGCCGAGATCGGCGCCAACCCCGCTCGCATGCTCGGCGCGCTCGGGCAGCAGCGTCTGGACGAACTCGCCCGCGACGATGAGTTCGTCGCGCGGGTCCGCGAGGAGGACGAGCGGCTCACGGCCTACCTGAAAGGCGACCGCTGGTTCCAGCGGCTCGAAGGCGGCAAGCCTTCGCACATCGCCTACTTCTCCCCCGAGTTCGGCGTGGACGGCTCGCTTCCGCAGTACTCGGGCGGCCTCGGCATCCTGGCCGGCGATCACCTCAAGAGCGCGTCCGATCTGGGCGTCCCGCTGACCGGTGTCGGCCTGTTCTACCGCGCGGGGTACTTCCGGCAGTCGATCGGCGACGATGGTTGGCAGCGCGAGAGCTACCCGCTGCTCGATCCGTACGGTCTGGGGCTGACGCTGCTGCGCGAGAACGACGGCACCCCGGTCGAGATCACGCTCGACCTGCCCGGCGACCGTCGTCTGCACGCTCGCGTGTGGGTGGCCGACATCGGGCGCATCCCGCTGCTCCTGCTCGATTCCGAGACGCCGTCGAACTCGGACGACATGCGCAAGGTCACCGACCGGTTGTACGGCGGCGGCGGCGAGCACCGCCTCCTGCAGGAGCTCCTGCTCGGCGTCGGAGGTGTGCGCGCGGTCCGCGCCTTCTCGCGCATCACCGAGCGCCCCGCCCCGGACGTTTACCACACCAATGAGGGCCACGCCGGTTTCCAGGGCCTCGAGCGGATGTCGGAGCTCATCACGAGCGATGCACTCTCGTTCGATGAGGCGCTGACACAGGTGCGCGCGTCGACGGTGTTCACCACGCACACACCCGTGCCCGCGGGCATCGACCGATTCTCGCGCGAGCTCATCGCCGATTTCCTCTCCAGCGGCCTCTTCCAGAGCCTCGACGCCGGGCGCGCGATCGCGCTCGGGCTCGAGACGTGGGAGGGCGGCGACCAGGGCGTTTTCAACATGGCCGTCCTCGGCCTGCACCTCGGCCAGCACGCCAATGGCGTCTCGGTGCTGCACGGCGAGGTCAGCCGCAGCATGTTCGGGATGCTGTGGCCGGGAGTCGACAACGACGAGGTGCCGATCACCTCGATCACGAATGGCGTGCACGCCCCCACCTGGGTGCATCCGGCGCTCAAGGCTGTGAGCGAGCGAGCCTGGGGCGACGCTCACACCGACACTCACGACTGGACCGATCGCGAAGTCGTGTCGGATGCGGAGCTGTGGGGCGTGCGTCAGCAGATGAAGGGCGAGCTGGTGGCGGAGGCGCGCCGGCGGGTCGCGGCATCCCTGTCGCACGGCTCCGGGGTCACTCCTGCGTGGGTCGATGATCTGCTCGACCCCGAGGTGCTCACGATCGGCTTCGCCCGTCGCGTGCCGACCTACAAGCGCCTGACGCTGATGCTCCGCGAGCCCGAACGGCTCACGAAGCTGCTCACCGACCCCGAGCGTCCCGTGCAGATCCTGATCGGCGGCAAGTCGCACCCGGCCGACGACTCGGGCAAGATCCTCATCCAGGAGCTGGTGCGCTTCAGCCGCGATCCGAAGGTGCGCGGGCGGATCGTGTTCCTGCCCGACTACGACATCACGCTGGCGAAGGATCTCTATCCCGGTTGCGACGTGTGGCTCAACAATCCGCTGCGCCCGCTCGAGGCCTGCGGCACGAGCGGCATGAAGGCGGCCCTCAACGGCGCACTCAATCTGTCGATCCTCGACGGCTGGTGGGACGAGTGGTACGACGGCGAGAACGGCTGGGCGATCCCGACGGCCGACACCGCCGCGAACGACGAGGAGCGCGACGATGCCGAAGCATCGGCGCTGTACGACCTCATCGAGCACCAGCTCGTTCCGAAGTTCTACGACCGCGAGAGCGGAATCCCCCTGCGCTGGCTCGCGATGGTGCGCCATACGATGACCGAGCTCGGCAAGAAGGCGACGAGCGACCGCATGGTGCACGACTACGTCACCCGCCTGTATGTGCCTGCTGCCGCGCACGACGCGGCGCTCCGCGCCGACGGCTTCGCCGAGGCGAAGGCGCTGGCGGCGTTCGTCGGGCGCGTGAGGAATGCCTGGGATCGGGTCTCGATCGCCGGCGTCGACAGCAGCGGCATTCCCCAGCAGGCGCAGGCGGGCGACACGCTCGAGGTGCGCGCTGCAGTGCGGCTGGATGGCCTCGCGCCCGACGACGTCGCCGTGGAACTTGCCTACGGGCGCACCGATGAGAACGATGCGCTGGCGCGGGATCACTCCGTGTACCGGCTGTCACCCGCCGGGCCGGCGGTCGATGGCGTGACGACATTCACCGGCACGCTGCCCCTGACGGTCACGGGAACATTCGGCTACGCCGTACGTGTCGTGCCCAGCCACCCACAGCTCGTGTCGCCGGTGGAGCTGGGGCTCGTCACCTACGCATCCTGACGCCGGCCGCCGCGCTCGGACACCGGAGCGGAGATCGACTGCGGCGCCGTCGGTCGACGCGGAGCGAGGCGCGGAACGCCGGACCTCCGAATCGGCGTATGAGGCCTCCGAACATTAAAACGTTCCAACAATCACCTCCGCCCGTTGACCCGAATTCCGCTTCGAACTAGCGTCGAGACCGGAAAGCGCATTCCGCGCACCAGGAACCGGGAGAACGATTCGACGATGAATCTTCGGAGCACATCCGCACGCATTCTGACAGCCGGCGGCATCGCCGGCGCCCTGATCCTCGGAGCGGTGCAGCCTGCCACCGCCCAGGACCGACCGCACGGCGAGGCCGGAGTGCAGCTCGAAGCGCTCGACCGCGGCCTCGTCGCCGTCTCGACCGCCGAGGGCGTGTTCCTCAGCTGGCGATTGCTCGCGACAGAGGCGGGCGCGGCGACCGACACCGGTGTGAGCGGGCCGTCGTTCGTCGTGTTCCGCGACGGAAAGCGCATCGCGACCGTCGACGACAGCACGAACTACGCCGACCCGGACGGATCGGCCGCAGCCGTGTACACGGTGGCTCCGGCATGGCATGACGTCACCGGCGAGCAATCTGCCGGGGTCACCGCGTGGAGCGGCGGCTTCCACGATCTGCCCCTTCACAAGCCCGCCGACGGGATGACACCGGCGGGCGAGGCCTACACGTACTCCGCCAACGACGCCTCAGTCGCGGATGTCGACGGGGACGGCGCGTACGAGTTCGTCGTGAAATGGGACCCGTCCAACTCCAAGGATGTCTCGCAGAAGGGCTATACCGGCCCCGTCTACATCGACACGTACGAGCTCGACGGCACACTCCTCAATCGCATCGACCTCGGAGTCAACATCCGAGCCGGGGCGCATTACACGCAGTTCATGGTCTATGACTTCGATGGCGATGGCCGGTCGGAGACGATGCTCAAGACCGCGCCGGGCACGAAGTCGTTCCGCTACGACACCGACGGCAGCGTGGTCTCCGACGCCGGGATCACGATGCTCGCGGAAGACCTCGCCGCCGGCTACTCGCCGGACGACGACTACCGGATGAGCGCCGCGGAATACCGCGACCACCTGATCGCGGTCTTCGAGGGCTGGGCGGAGCATCCCGAGGTGGTCGCCGGCAACTGGCCGGCCACGCTCGAGGAGGCATTCGGCATCCCCGTTGCGCACGAGTATCCTCTGTCCACCGAATCCGCGGCCGAGCTCGTCGACTACTTCATCACCACGTACGCGCCCGCTCGCAGCGCTCGGAACGACCTCACGACATTCGAGGGATTCATCGTAGACGGGCCCGAGTACCTCACGGTGTTCGATTCGGCGACGGGCGAGGAACTGGAGACCGTCCGCTACGAGCCCGGTCGCGGCGATGACGGTCTGATGTGGGGCGATTATGCGATGGCCCGGATCGAGCCGGGCAACCGAGTGGACCGATTCCTCGCGGGCGTCGCGTACCTCGACGGCACGCATCCCTCCGCGATCTTCGCGCGGGGCTACTACACGCGCTCGACGGTCGCGGCGTACGACTGGGACGGCGAGCACCTCAGCCCCCGCTGGTTCGTCGACAGCGGCCACGTCCCCATGACCAACCCGTTCAACGACAGCCCCCACGGCCGTGATGGCACCGATCCGGTGTACGGCACCCTCACGACGCAGGGCTTCCATTCGTTGAGCGCCGCCGATGTGGATGGCGATGGCAAGCACGAGATCGTCTACGGCTCAGCGACCATCGACGACGACGGCGGGCTGCTCTACAGCTCGTTCGACACTCTCCCGGCCGGCAGCGCAGCGCCCGGCGAAAACGTGCGTCTCGGTCACGGCGATGCGATGCACGTCACCGACATCGACCCGACCCGTCCCGGTCTCGAGATCTGGACCGCGCACGAGGGCGGCACGTTCGCGCCGTACGGCTCGGCCCTCAGGGATGCCGCGACCGGCGGTGTGCTGTTCGGCGCGTATTCGGGCCGAGACACCGGCCGGAGCATGATCGGCGATGTGCGCGCCGACGTCCCGGGAATCGAGACCTGGGCGAGCATGCCCGGCGGCACCGAGGCATCCGGCCTGCTCAGCGCCACGGGAGCGATCCTCGACACCGCGATCCCCGGCACGAATCAGTCGATCCGCTGGGCCGCCGATCTGACGACGCAGATCGTGAACGGCAGCGGCGACGCGAACGTGACGATCGACGACTGGACACGTGGCACCGTGCTCACGGCCGAAGGCACGCGCAGCAACAACGGCACGAAGGGCAACGCCTCGCTGGTGGCCGACGTGCTCGGCGACTGGCGCGAGGAGCTGCTCGTGCGGACGACGGACTCGCACGCGCTGCGCATCTATACGAGCATCGAGGTCACCACGCACAAACTGCCGACGCTCATGCACGACGTGCAGTACCGTGCCGAGGTCGCGCGCCAGAACACCACGTACAACCAGCCGTCGTACACGAGCTACTACCTCGCAAGCGACATGGACTTCGCGAACGTACCCGTGCACACCGTGGCGGCGGCGCCGCGCGAGCCCCGGTTCGTCGATCCTCGGGGTTCGCTGCTGGACGTCGTGATCGTCGTGCCCGACCGCTCGTTCGACTACTACGTCGACGGCGAGAAGGTGCGGATCCCGATCGTGAAGGTCGCTCGTGGTGCCGAGGTGACGGTCACCGCTGTGCCCAAGCCCGGCGTCGCCGTCGCCGCGGGCGCGACATCGAGCTGGACGCATCGGTTCAGCGCCGGACGCTGATCGCAGGAGGGATGCGCCCCTGTGTCGGGGGCTCGCGCCGCTCGACGGCACGCGCCCCCGATACGTCGGTCCAGGATTCGGCTTGCGGGCTCCTGAAGGATCCCACGCTGAGGATCGGTCCGGAAGGAGGCGCGGACTCCGGCTTCCGGATTGGCGGAAGGACCGCCGTCGCCGCCCCCGTAGGCTGGAGAGGTGAAGCCGTTCGTGCTCCTCGCGACCCGTGCCGAGGACGTCCCCGCCGATGACGAGTACGAGCTCTTCCTCCGCTACAGCGGACTCGCCGAGGGCGAGCTGATCCGCGTTCGCCTCGAGGCCCGGTCGATGCCGCCGCTCGACCTCGATGAGCTCTCGGGCATCTTCGTCGGCGGTGGCCCCTTCAACGCGTCCGATCCCGACGACAAGAAGTCCGCGGTGCAGCATCGCGTCGAATCGGAGTTCGCCACTCTCCTGGACCAGGTCGTCGCCCGGGACTTCCCCTTCCTCGGCGCCTGCTACGGCATCGGCACCCTGGGCGCACATCAGGGCGCGGTGATCGACCGCACTTACCCCGAGCCGATCAGCGTCGTGCCAGTGACGATGACAGACGCCGGGGTATCCGATCCGCTGCTTGCGGGCATCCCGACGACGTTCGATGCCTTCGTCGGTCACAAAGAGGCGATCTCGCACCTGCCCGAGTCTGCGACGCTGCTGGCGTCGTCGCCGGCATGCCCGGTGCAGATGTTCAAAGTGCGAGACAACGTGTACGCGACGCAGTTCCACCCCGAGCTCGATGTCGACGGCATCACGACGCGCATTCACGCCTACGCCGACCACGGCTATTTCGCAGCCGACGAACTCGATCTCACGCTCAGCGCCGTGCGCCGAGCCGCCGTCTCGCACCCGAGCGTCATGCTCCGCACGTTCGTCGAGCGATACGCAAGGTAGACGCAAGAGTAAGAGGCATCACCGGCGTGCCGCAGGCGGGCCCCAGGCGCTCAGTTCCTCCCCGACGGGGCGTTCTTGGCGAGCATCGCCTCACGTTCGCGATCGGCCTCGGCACGAGCGAGCTCGAGTTCTGCGACGGCGACGCGCGCGGCATCTTCCGCCCGCTGCACCCGGCGCAGCGCGAATGTCGGAGCCCCGTGGCGTTCGCGGATCGGGTCGCGCTCCTCGGCGACGCCGACGATGATCCAGGTCGACGCGAGCAGGACCACCTGGGCCGAGAGGTTGAACCAGATGAGCAGCGCGATAAGGGCCGCGAACGACGCGAAGAGGGGGTTCGCGCCTGCCCCGCGCACGAACAGCCCCGACAGCTGCTGCAGCACCGTGAGGGCCACCGCGCCGAGGAGCGCGCCGGGCCAGAGCACACGCGCGCGGGCGCGCACTCCGCTGAGCACCACGAACCCGAGCGCGATGACGCCGGCATCGAGGGCGAACACCGCCGCGATCGCAAGGACCTGCGAGGCGATTCCCGCGACGACCTCGTCGCCGCCGACCCAGGTGCCGACGACGTCGATCAATGTCGAGCCGTAGAACGTCGCGGCGGCCGAGAGCACCAGTCCCCCGCCGATGGCGAGGGCGAGCAGCAGGTTGCGAAGGATCACCCAGATCCAGAAGACATCGTCGTGGAGCTCATCCGCGAGGGTGCGCAGCGCCGCGCGCAGCGATCCGATCGCACCGATCGCCGCGCCCACGAGGCCGACGAGCGAGAGGATGCCGGTGAGTGTGAGTCCGACGGGAGCCTCGATAGCGCTGACCTTGATGAGACCGTCCTCGCCGACGAGACCGGGAATGGCGGCGTCGACAGCGTCGATCAGCGCCTGCCACGCGGCCGGGTTGCCGTCGAGCCAGAGCGCCGCGAAGGTGAACCCCAGCAGCACGGCCGCGAACACCGAGAACAGCGCGCGATAAGTGATGCTGTCGGCCAGCATGAATCCGCGGCGCTCCGCATAGTGGAACCACACCCGTACGGGTTTGAGCGACAGCGCCCACGCGGTCACTCGGGCGATCAGTCCAGACATCTCGACCTCCTAGCCTCCGACGAACACACTCATATACTCGCGTGCCGCCGCCTCGCCGGCGAACACACCGATCCACGCACCCAGGATCATCCACGGGCCGAACGGAATGGCGGTCTGGCGTTCCGCGCGCCGCACCAGCATGAGCGTGATACCGAACAGCCCTCCCAGCAAGAACGCGGCGAACGCGCCCACCGCGAGCGCGCCCCAACCGATCCAGCCGAGATACATGCCGATCACGCCGGCGAGTTTGAGGTCGCCCCCTCCCATGCCACCGGGGCGGAGCAGCCTCAGCACGAAGTAGAACGCGTACAGCACGGCCATGCCGATTCCCGCGCGCAGCAGGGCTGCTGCGTCGCCGCCGAGCAACGCAGCGATCGTGAACAGGATGCCGGCGACGAGGTAGCTCGGCAGCACGATCCTGTTCGGCAGTCGGTGCGTATCGATATCGATGAGAGTGAGCACGACACTGATCACCGCGAAGTACAGGAACGCGACGATCACGGCAGCGAGCGCCCCGAGTTCCGCAGCGGTCGCGCCCGTCGAGACCGCGATCACGTCGATGGGCCGACTCGTCACGACCCAGAGCGCAGGGCCGGCGCCGAGGAATGCCCCGGCGATCGGGTCGGTCGTCCCGACGAACAATGTCACGAGTCCCGGCAGCACGCCCCATGATCGCACGAAGGCCGAATCCGGGTGCGCGCGGACGGACACGGCGGGGACGCGTGGGATCAGACCCAGCGGACGTGCTCATCACGCATCGAGCACGTCGAGTCGCACAGTGACCGGTCCGCCGTCGACCAGGCTCTCAGCCTCCCTCACCGACTTCTTCAACGGCAGCACGTACGTGCCGTCGGATGAGGGGAAGATCGACGTCGTCCACTCCGAGCCACCGATGCGCGCACGCACGCGCACCGAGCCGAACCCGCGATACGGGCGCGGAATCTCACGGATGTCGTCGCTCAGCTCGGGCGGGACCGAGGTGAAGAACCACGACGAGTCCGCACGCGCAGCCCACCGGAACACATCGCCGTCGAACTCGATCATCACGACACGAGGCTACCGAGAGCGCCCGACACACGGCGAGCTGCTCGGCCGAATGCCGACTCGATCAGCCCCCGTACTCGGGCGCCCAGTCGTCGCCGTCGGGCAGCCACTCGGCGTCAGCCGCGGCCGTCGTGGACTCGCCGCGCCTGCGCCACGCCGCCCCCTCGGGCCAGCTCACCGCGAACGTCGTCGCGACCTTGAACACACGGCGCGAGAGTCCCGAGACCGTCTGCACCGGGCGCGCTGAAACGGGCATGCGCAGCTGGGGGTCGTAGCGCACGCCGTCGGATGCCCGCAGCCGGATCGTGAGATCGAGATCGTCGTGGATGCGGGCATTCCCGCGATCGACCTGGTCGCGTACTCGCAGCCACACCCCGGCGCGCATCGCGAAGTTCGAGCCGAATACGAGCGGTATGCCGAGCCACTTCCTGATCCAGTAGTGCCCACCGCCGATGTACCAGTGCTCGCCGAGATAGTTCTGCAGCGAGGTGCCGCCATAGAACTCCGCTCCCCCCGTGAGCACCCCGAGCGACGGGTCCGCGACGAATGCCCGCACCAGCCGCGCGATCCAGTCCGAGTGGGGACGCGAATCGGCGTCGAGACGCGCGACGATGTCGGCGCCGTCCATCGCCTCGTCGTACCCTCGCGCCGCGGCCGGCCAGATGCCCACGACCGGCTCCTCGACGAGGATTGCTCCGTGCCGGCGTGCCACGGCGGCAGAGTCGTCCGTGCTGCCGTTGTCGACCACGATCACGCGATCGGCACGGTGCGTCTGGGCGGCGAGCGCTGTCAGGCACGCGTCGAGGAACCCGGCGTCGTCGCGACACGGGATCACGACGGTCACGCGGGGAGCGAGGGGCACAGGCCACACGATACTCCCGGCGCGGGTTCGCTCCCGGAGGCGGGCGCCTCGTCGGGCGCGCCGCGTGCGTGCTCCCGTCGAGCGCGAGATCGGGTGTCCTGCCCCGCCCTAGGATCAACGACATGTCGCTTGCACCGCACCAGCCGGCTCGTCCGACGCGAGATCTCTCGCGTCCGCTGCCGGCGACGCTCAGCTGGACGGTGCTCATCGTCTTCGTGGCCGTCTTCGCCGTGGCCTTCGTCGTTCTCGCGCTCCCGTGGTGGATGCCCGCCCTCTACACGGTGATGAGCCTCATCGCGTTCACCGTCTACGGCATCGACAAGACCGCCGCGCAGCGGGGGTGGCGGCGTGTGCCGGAGCGGACCCTGCTGACGCTCGGCCTCGTGTGCGGCTGGCCGGGTGCGCTTCTCGCACAGCAGCTCTTTCGCCATAAGACGCGCAAGCGATCGTTCCGACGATCGTTCTGGGGCACTGTCGTGGTCAACGTACTGGTGCTCGTGGCCCTCGTCACCGTGGCGACCATGCGTGGGTGGAGCCTCGCGTTGCCCTGGCTGCCCGCGGCCGGCTGAGCGCGCTCAGGGGCTGATGGTCACGGGGGTGCCCAGTGGCAGGGCGGCGAGCGCCGTGATCGCCGAGGGGTCCAGGCGGATGCACCCGTTCGAGATCGGGCCGGAGCGGTCGTCGTGGTAATGGAATGCCGTGACCGCGACATCCGCTCCCCCGAATCCGTCGAGCGTCGGAGACTGCACCGACAGATAGACGATCGGATGCCCGCGCGTGTACCCGTACTCCGGTACGACTCGGGTCGTCATGATGTAGGCACGCCCGAGCGGTGTCGGGGTGAGATCGGCGCCCCACGCGAAGTCGGTAGCGACCCGCTCGGAGACCCCGCTGCGGACGATGTCGACCGTGCGCGCCGAGATGCTCACGACCACGCTGTCGGCCGTGGGCGCGAACTCGACGTCGGCGGTGCGCAGCCACCCCGCGACCTGCGACGGATCGCCCGCTGACGGCACCGCCTGGCGGCCGACGAGCAGCACCTTCACCCAGTTCTGCTGCCTCTCCACGACCGGAACCGTCGTGCCGTCGAACGGCAGCTCGCGCGGGAGATATGCGACGGGCTCACCCGCCGGGTCCGCCCATACCGGCGCGCCGATGCCGAGCGGCAGCGCGCGCTCGGCCGTCGATATAGCGAACGGCTGATCGTCGACCGGTAGCCCGGGGATGACCGCGAAGACGTTCACCTGCGGCAGCACGGTGACGTCGTACACGGCCGTGTTCGCGGGATAGCCGACCGGGGTCGGCGTCGGAGTCGGCGTGGCGGTCGGTGTGGGCGTGGGCGTGACCTCTGCCGAGGCGGACGTGGTCGGCGCGGCCGTCCCCGATCCTGCGAGCTGGAGCGCCGCTACGACGATGACCCCGGCCACCAGCATCGCGATCCCGCCGATCAGCACCCAGCCGATCACGCGACGCCGACGCGCGGGCACCGCAACGCTCACCGCGTGCGCCCGCGGCGAGATGTCGGCGTCGTCCGAGCCTTCCCCCATGTGCTCCATGGTGGGCGCACCGATCCGATGCCGCAACCTTCGTGACATGCCGCTTCAGCTCGCGCGGCGCGCGACCACCCGCACGACGGCGTCGACGGCCGCCACGAGCGCGATGGTCACGACGTAGACGAGGAGGTCGCGCGGGTCGAACACCGTCCCGAGCACGAGCATCGCAGGCAGGAACTCCGCGCCCAGCGCCACAGGGATGCCGGTCAGCTGGAAGAGTTCGATCGCGATGCACCACGCCGCCGCGACCGCACCGGTGAGCAGCGGCACCCATCGCGGAAACACGACGACGAGACCGGCGTACACGGCCGAGGCGTACAGCATGTCGCCCGCGATGTCGGTCGCCGCAGTATCGGGCAGGAGCGTGTGGACGGCGAGGCCTGTCGCGACCACCGCGACGAGCAGGATCGCCGCGATGATCCGGCGCGAGCCCGAGGCAGGCACGGCAGCGCGGACGGATGACGACGGCGGGACCGGCGGACGTGGTGCGGAGGCATCCATCCGTCGATTCTCACCGAAGAACGCGGAACGGCCCGGCCGCGAATCGCGCCGACGGCCCTTCAGTCGCGACGTCGACTTCGCCGCGCGCACGCTCGGTCGCTTCGACGCCGTCCACCACGCTGGTCGAGCCTTCAGTCGGTGCTCTGTACGCGAGCCCGAGCGCATCCGCGCTCTGCCAGGCGTCGCGCGCCGAGTCCTGGTTCCACGTTGCTGTGTTGAAAGAGGATTACGCCCGTACGCTGCGGCCCGTGGAGGCGTGACAACCCGCCTCGATCGAGGTCAGCCGTCTACGGAGCGCCCGGCGTACTCGTCGTCGGTGATGTGTTCCTTCCACGTCGTCGTCGTCGCAGGGTCGTCGCCCGCCTCCAGCATGGCGATGTGCTCCATGAAGCATCCGGGCGCCGCCGCGTGCCAATGGTCCTCGCCCGGCGGCGTGTACAAGGTCTGACCGGGGTGGACATCGATGATCGTGCCATCGCGATGCCCGAAACGGGCGACGCCCTGCGTGACCCTCAGGTACTGGCCACGCGCGTGCGAATGCCAGGCCGTGCGGGCGCCAGGCGCGAACCGGACAGTGGCGACGGTCATGCGCTGACCCACCTCATGCGGCGCGGCGATGACGTCGAGCCAGACATCGCCGGCGAACATCTCCCGCGGGTTCTTCCCCGTGGGCTGGGTAGGTTCGATGATCATCGATCGGTCTCCTTCGTGGCGGGGAGCACGCGCCGGACGGCGCGACATCACCCAACGGTACGAAGAGAATCAGTCGCGAGGGAGACCCTGGTGGTTCCCCTCTGGAGCAGACGCGCGCCACAGAACCCCTGAGGGACGGACAGGATCGCAACGGCCTGCCGCAAAAGGGGGCGCGCTGCCCCCACATGCTTGGGGCTTCAGAGGCAGCGCGCCTGCACAGACGACGCCGTGGCGAAGCCGCGGGACGGCAGTACCCGGAGAGGTGGGGGAGGTAAACACTCGACGGGCTCTGCAGACACATCGTCGAGTGTGCTCTCCGACGATACCGCAACCGGACGACGAGCGAGGACAACTCCCCCGAGCTCACCCGAACCGCAAGATGAGTCGGGAAATGCGAGGGCGGGGCGATGCTGACGGGCCAGCGGGAACCGGACAATCGGAATTCATTGCCCGCCGAGGCGCCCGATCCGCGCCACGCGATGACGGATCGGGAGCGCTCGACAGCGCCCGGTTCAGCAGCCCTGGAGGAACTCGCGGATGATCGTGCTGATCAGTTCCGGCCGCTCGGCGATGACCGCGTGCGAAGTGCCCGGCACGATGCAGAGCTCCGCGCCCGGGATCGACGCGGCGATCAGCAAGCTGTGGTCGACTCGAATCGTGTCGCGGTCCCCCGACATCACGAGCGTCGGAGCTTCGATTCTGGCGAGGTCGGCCGGGTCGTCATCACCGATGTGGATCCCAAGACGAAGACACCCCCGACCACGGCGAGGCTGGCACCGGCGGAGACGCCGAAGATGCCCGGATCGGCGAGCGGATTGCGCGTCTGCCCCTGCATCACCGCACCTGCGATTCCGAGAGAGCCTCCGACGAGGATTCCGAGCACGGTGCGCGGCACCCGCGATCCCCACACCACGGCTCCTACATCCTGCGACGGATCGAACAGTGCCTGCAGTACGACACCCGGCGGCAGCGGGTTGCTCCCGAGGAGAAGACTCAGCCACCCCGTGATCACGACGCCGGCCACCAGTCCGAGAAGCACCAGAGCACGCCGGAGGGATACTGACCAGGCGAGCACCGGCCAAGCCTAGCCAACTGTGGACGACCGGAGCCTGGGCGGCCCCGACCGCTCAGGGCGAGAACGAAACCCGAGACTCTTCCGCTGGGCGCGATCCGCCGATGCGCTCCACCTCGACGGACGGGGGCACGTCGCCCGTTCCTGCTATGGAGTGAGTACGATCCGTCCGAGCACGGCTCCCAGATCCATTTGGCGGTGAGCTTCGGCTGCGTGATCGAGCGGCATGACCGCGTGGACGATCGGATGCAGCTCGCCGCGGACGGCAGCGTCGAACACCTCGGCGCGAACGGTGTCCCTCGCCTCCAGAGGGATCGATGCGAGGCTGAATGTGGCGAAGGACCGCGATTGCTGGAACGCGCGAAGGAGGCGCGAGCCGAAGTTCTCAGGGGGAAGCCCGGCCACCGCTCCGACAAGGATCATCCGACCGTTCGGTGCGAGCCGGTCGAGGAACGCCGGCATGTCCGGGCCCCCCACGATGTCGATGATCACGTCGAATTGCTTCGGGACGGGTGAGTCGGACTGCCCCGAGCGGCTGAGAAGCTCGGTGGCTCCGAGTCTCTTCAGCTGAAGACCGCGTTCGACTGATGAGGTGGTGACGGCGATGGCCTTCGCGCCGCCACGACGAGCCAACTCGACGGTCGCGATACCGATACTGCCCGCGGCACCGCGGACAAGCACCGACTCACCCGCCGAGAGGTGCGCGTGCGCCAGGGCGAAGTGTGCGACGGTTGCCGCACTGCCGAGCGTCACGGCGTCGACCGACGCCAAGGACTCTGGGATCGGCACGAGTTCACCGACAGGGGCGAGCGTGTGTTCGGCGTAACCACCGTCGGTCCCCGTGAACGCCCACACGCGGCGTCCGATCCACGACGAGTCGACGCTCGCACCGACGGCTTCCACGATCCCGGCCACCTCGCTGCCCGGAATCATCCCGGTCCGAAAACCGGCGCCCAAGGTTCCACGACGGATGACCGCATCGACGCCACCCACACCGATCGCCTCGGTTCGTATCAGTACGTGGTCGGTCGGCGGAGTCGGCACGGGAATCTCTACGACGGCCATTCCGCCGGGATCTCCGAATCGTCGGATGACTACTGCGCGCATCTTCTTCTCCTGGCTGATCACGTCTTCAGAGCTACGATCAGGAGGTTAACGGACGCACCTGTCCGCTAAGAGGAAGTGAGGATCATGGGGCCGCAGATGCCTCGGATGCTCCGCAGCGACGCGCAGGACAACCGCGACCGGCTGCTGACGGCGGCGCGGGAACTGTTCTCCGAACAGGGCCTCGATGTCGGCATGCGCGAGGTCGCACGCCGTGCCGAGGTCGGGCCGGCGACCCTGTACCGCCGATTTCCCACGAGGCAGGATCTCATCGCCGAAGCCTTCGCCCTCGAAATGCAGTCCTGTCGGCAGATCGTCCTAGACGGCTGCGCAGACCCCGATCCGTGGCGAGGATTCGTCTCCGTCGTGAGGCGCCTCACGGCGCTCAACGCTCGCAATCGAGGATTCGTCGACGCGTTCATGTCGGCCGACACGCCCGAGAGCAGTTTCACGCTCCATCGGCGCGAACTCCTGGAAATGCTCGAGCAACTCGGTCGACGCGCGCGGATGGAGGGCTCGTTGCGCCAGGATTTCGTCATCGGCGACCTCGTACTCATCCTGCGTGCCGGACGAGGTCTGGCCTCCGTGCCCCCCAGCGACCGCGACGCCGCCGCGAGCCGGTTCGCCACCCTCGCCGTCGACGCGTTCCGCGGGTGAGGTTCCCTGCCGACGGAGACTGCTGCGGAAGGGCCCGGAGCGGGACTTGTGCGAGCCGGCCGCGGAAACGACGAAGCCCCGGCAGATCCTTAGATCCACCGGGGCTTTCCGGTCGGAGTGACAGGATTTGAACCTGTTGTGCTCGGCGATGAGGGTGCCGCAGTGGTCGAAGTGTCAGCACCTCGACGAGGATCTGAAGGCCAAGGGCGCGCCGGACGGGCTCACCGTCTTCAAGGTCGACTATGACAGCCGCACCGATCTCCGGCAGCAGTACGGGGTCACGCTGCAGACGACCGTGGTGTTCGTCGACGACGCCGGCGAGCTCATCTCGAGCACGGTGCTGTACGACGATCCGTCGGTGGCGTCGCTCGTCGCCGCGATGCCGTGACGCCGACATGACGGGAACCCTTCTGCTCAGCCTCGCGGCGGGCATCCTCACCGTCGCCGCTCCCTGCGTGCTGCCGCTGCTCCCGGTGATCATCGGCGGTGCGATCGCGCGAGACGATCGTGGCCGATGGGCACGCGGGCGACCCTACCTGATCGTCGCATCGCTGGCGGCGAGCATCGTGGCCTTCACGCTGCTGCTGAAGGCCTCGACCGCCCTGCTCGGCATCCCCCCGCAGGTTTGGCAGATCGTCTCGGGAGTGGTCATCATCCTGCTCGGTGTCAATCTGCTCTTCCCGACGCTGTGGGACCGCGTCTCCGCGGTACTGAAGCTCTCGTCGCGGAGCGACGCGATGCTGAACCGATCCCTTTCACGACGGGGCATCGGCGGCGACATCCTCACCGGAGCAGCCCTCGGGCCGGTGTTCACGAGCTGCAGCCCGACATACGCGCTGATCGTCGCGGCCGTGCTGCCTGTCTCGCTCGCTCAGGGCGTGCTCTACGTCGTGGCCTACGCGGTCGGCCTCGCGGCCATGCTGCTGCTCATCGCGCTGCTGGGACGACGCATCGTCCGCCGACTGGGCTGGCTAGCCGATCCGGACGGCTGGTTCCGCCGGATGGTCGGAGTGCTGTTCGTTCTCGTCGGCATCGCTGTGATCACGGGATTCGACAAGCAGCTGCAGACGTGGATCCTCGACGCGGGGCTCTACGATCCCATCGAACGCCTCGAGAAGATTCTGGGCACCCGCTGACCCGCGCGGGGGATGTCACCGATCGAGCTGCATCGTCCGCCAGGCCGCGGCGGTGAACAGGGTGAAGAAGGCGACGTAGGGCAGCACCAGCCCGAGTTGGAGTGGCGTGACGTTCTGCCCCGACGAGATCGCCCAAAGAGCGGGCGCGGCCAGGGGCATCCATCCCCCTGCTCCAGCGAGGACGGCCACCTGCGCGATGACGACGAGTCCGATGGCGACGCTCACCCCGGCGAGCACGGATCGCCCCAAGGTCGCCGCCCACGCGACCGGTGCGGCGATCGCCGCCGTCATGATGCCGAGCACCACCTGGCGGCCCAGCGCCGTCCAGACGTCCGCCGTCAGGACGCCGAGACCGGCGACCAGTCCGACGAGAAGCAGCAGCAGGGCAAGGCACACGCTGATCGCGACGGCCCATGCCCCGTAGACGAGCATCTTCGCCACCGCGATCGTGGTTCGACGCACCGGCAGGGCGAAGAGTCCGGTGATCGTGCCGTCGCCGAACTCGCGGCCGAAGATCCACGAGAGCACGACGCCGAATCCCAGCAGCCCTCCGGCCGACGTGATCTGCGCCGCCGCGAGCAGGAACCCGTTCCAGTCTCTGGTCGCCGCGGGTCCGAGCTTCGCGAGCAGCTGAGGATCTCCCGACGCGGCGGCAGCCAGCATCGCTCCGCTGAGCACGGCGATCCCGGCCACCACGGCTACCGAGCCGACACGACCGACCGTGGAGCCGGTGAGCTTCACCGCCTCCGCCCACAGTGAGGGCCTCATCGTGCACCGCGCTCATCGTCGACCCGGACGGTCTCGAAGAACGCCCGCTCGATCTCCGGGGTACCCGGATCGAGGTCGCCGATGAGTCTGCCCGCGTTCATCACGACGATGCGGTCCGCGATGCGTGCCACTTCGTCGAGGTGATGGCTGCTGACCAGAACCGCCGCCCCCTCACCGGCCCTGCGAAGCAGACTCTCGCGCAGTCGGATCACCCCGGCCGGATCGAGCGCGTTGCTGGGCTCATCGAGGACGATCACGTTCGGATCGTGCTGCAGCGCGGCGGCGAGGCCGACCCGCTGTCTGTTCCCGAGCGACAGCGCCCGGGTCCGGCGCTCACGATAGGGCTCCAGCGCGAACTCGGCCATGATGCTCTCCACCGCGGCGTCAACGTCGCGCGCGCCGCGCATCCGGGCGCTCAGCTGCAGGTTGCGACGGACCGAGAGCTCTGGATACGCCAGCGGATACTCCACCAGGTGCCCGACTCGCGCCCATGCCGAAGCCGGCGCGAAAGCGACGTTCCACCGTTCGAGCCTCACCTCGCCACGATCGGGACGCAGCATCCCCAACAGCATCCGCATCAGTGTCGACTTGCCCGCACCGTTCAGACCCACCAGGGCCAGCACCTGACCGGAGTGCAGCTGCAGGTCGACGTCGAATACGCCGGAGCCATTCCGAAAAGTGCGTGTCGCGCGGTGTGCGGACAACACGGACGCGGTCACGGCCCACCACCGGTCAGGACGCACAGCGCCATCTCGATCGCCGACCCGAGATCCGGGTCGTCGCCGTCCGCCCATTCCAGCAAGGCGGCGTTGAGCGCGCCGATCGTCGCGGCCGCTGCGACTCGCGCTTCGGCGGCCGGGGTCGCCCGGGACCGCAGTGCGCTCGAGATCGCCTCCGCCGTGCCGGTGCTGTTGCGTGCCAGTGCGCCTTGCAGCGAAGGGGTCCGCGACACGACACGAAGCCGATCGCGCACCTCGACCACGGCGGGGGCCGGAACGGCATCCCATGCCTCCCTCACCCCGGCGATCACGGCCGCGAGCGGCGCGAGTTCGACCGGCTGGCGGGCGACCGCCTCGGCGATGAGCGGGTCGTAGGGGTCGTCGACCAGGACCGCATCCTTCGAGGCGAAGTGCCGGAAGAACGTCATCTCGGTCACTCCTGCGCGGGCGGCGATAGCGGCGGCCGTCGTGGCGTCGTACCCCCTCTCCTCGAAGAGCTCGAGAGCGGCGCGCAGCAGTGCGGCGTGCGTCCGCGATGCCCTGGTCATCCTCGAATGTTAGTCACTAACATCTTCTGGGTCAACGGGTGACGGCTCCTCGTCACCTCGCGAGGCTCAGATCGAGATGGAGCACGGCCGGCCCGACGACGGTTTCGGAGGTCGCCACGTACGCGTCCTGCCAGGGGGCGTTCGCCCAGACCAGTGCGAGTGCGAGTGCGAGTGCGAGTGCGAGTGCGGCGATCATCAGCGCCCCGCCCGCGACACCACCCGAGACACGGGAGCTATCCCCCGCGGCGCGGGTTCGCCATACTGACGTCCATGGATGCCGTTAACGAGTGGCTGCTGACCTGGGGCGACAATCTGTGGACCTGGGTCGTGCTGCCCGTGGTCGTTCTGCTCGGGCTGTACTTCACGATTCGATCCGGCGTGGTGCAGTTCCGGCTGATCCCGGAGATGTTCCGCACGCTGACGGACAAGACTCCGCGGACCGAGTCCGGGGAGCCGCAGTCTGTGTCCGCGTTCCAGGCGTTCACGATCTCGGCGGCGTCGCGCGTCGGCGTCGGGAACATCGCGGGCGTCGGAACCGCGATCGCGGTCGGCGGACCGGGCGCTGTGTTCTGGATGTGGGTGATGGCGTTCATCGGCGGCGCGTCGAGCTTCATCGAGTCCTCGCTCGCGCAGCTGTTCAAGGTGCGCGACAGCGATAGTTTCCGGGGTGGACCGGCGTACTACATGCAGCGCGGTCTGAAAGCCCGCTGGCTCGGAATCTGGTTCGCGATCATCCTGATCATCTGCTTCCCCTTCGCATTCAGCTCGCTGCAGGCGAACACGATCTCGGCCACGGTGACCTCCAGCGTCGGCGACAGCCCGGCGTGGCTTCCCTGGGGAATCGGCGTCGGGATCGCCGCTCTCACTGGACTCGTCGTCTTCGGCGGCGTGCGGCGCATCGCCTCCGTCACTCAGCTGCTCGTCCCGATCATGGCGCTGGCCTATCTGCTGCTGGGGCTCGTGGTCGTCGGCCTTCACGTCGACCGCATCGGACCGGTATTCGTCGAGATCTTCACGCAGGCCTGGGGATTCAACGAAGTCGTCGGCGCGAGCCTCGGGTACATCATCCTCACGGGTGTGAAGCGCGGCATGTTCTCGAACGAGGCAGGCCTCGGATCGGCACCGAACGCCGGGGCGAGCGCCGCCGTCACCCACCCCGTCAAGCAGGGACTGGTGCAGACCCTCGGGGTCTACTTCGACACGTTCCTCGTCTGCTCCATCACCGCATTCATCATCCTCGTCTCGGTGCCCGACCTTGCCGGCGCCGAACGAGGGATCGGGCTCACCCAGGGCGCACTCGTCGGCACTCTCGGCGAATGGTCGAACATCGCGTTGAGCGTGATCATCTTCCTGCTGGCGTTCTCGTCGATCCTCGGCAACTACTACTACGGCGAATCGAACATCGAGTTCATCACCACTCGACGCTCCGTGCTCACCGGCTACCGCATACTCGTCGTCGTCGCCGTGCTCGTCGGCTCGGTCGCCGGCGCAGACCTCGTCTGGAACTTCGCCGACGGCGTCATGGGGCTCATGGCGCTCACCAACCTCATAGCCATCGGCCTGCTATCGGGAATCGCGTTCCGACTGCTGAAGAACTACACAGACCAGCGTCGTGCCGGCAGAGACCCCGTCTTCACCCGCGACATCCTCCCCGACATCAGCGGCATCGAGTGCTGGGAGGACGAACTCAGCGTCACCGGCCCCATCGACCTCCAGACCAAGCGCCATCAGACCGAGAAGCACCGCGACCATCTCCACCACCAAGACTGAGTGGGGCCACTCGGGGACTCCGCTCGTCCGGACGAGCGGGGGGTGTCGCCGCACCACTTCGGCGACCACCCACCTCGCGCCACCGCACACGGCGCAGGGGCTGGAGGCACGTAAGCACAGCGGGACGCTATGCACAGCAACTCGGCGAAACGGCACACCGTGCGGGAACTTCGCCATCCTGGGCGCAACGGTCTGCCGCATGCACGGCGGAGCGACCGCACACGTCCGCAGAGCGGCGCAGATTCGACTGCGGATGCAAGCCGACGTGCTCATGGCCGCTCTGTTGAAGATCGCCACGAATGAGAAGGTGCCCGTTCAGCATCGGCTCGTTGCGATCCGCGACGGACTGGACCGGGCCAACCTCGCCGGAACTCAGAACATCGAGGTTGGCGTTACCAAGCGATCGTTCGAGGACACCGTGGCCGATGTCGTCATGGACCTTGACCTCGAAGACGACGAACCGCTCCCGATCACAGCCACGACCGAAGACATCGAGGATGCCGAGATCGTCGACGAGGACGGCGAGGACCGGCTTCAGCGGGAGGACGAGCGCCAGGAACGCGCCCGGGAGCGGGAGCAGATGCTCCGACGCAGCCCGCGACCTCCAGTGTCGAACGAGGAGCGCGCTCGCCAGGAGGCCGAACGGGTCCGAGCGTTCGAGGCGGGAGAGCTGGGCTAGCCTGAGCTGCCGCCGCGCGACAAGTTCGGCGTCCGCCACGACACGTCTGCCCAGAGCGCGGCGGAGGCGCGGACCGCTGCCGCCCGGAAGCGCGCCGACAAGACGGTGCGCTCGGAGAGCCGCACATCGACGGCCGATCCTCACGCGGACCGGGTCGCGGGGCGGAGCTCCCGCCGAAGCATGAGCCCGAAGCGCTGGGAGGCACGAGCGGCGGAACGGGGCGAGGGCTAGTTCTCACGGAGCAGCCCAGGGACTGAGGCAGGAGCGCTGATATCCCTGGGCGGCTACCCCGGTTAGGGTCCGGCGTCCCCGACGCGGCACATGGCCATGGAGCGGGATTCCCAGCCGGGAGTAGCGAAACCGGACGGTTTGGCGTTTAACTTCGTCTCGCCTCAACCGAACAAATGTTCGAATCCGAGGCCCAACCAAGGAGAAGGAAATGACCGCTCGCAAGACCACCCAGACCCCGACCGCACCGCAGTTCGCGCACTACGCCGAGAAGGAGGCAAGCCCGACCATGCAGGCCTACGCCGAGTGACTGACCCGGGAGACCGGATACGCCGTAGACGTGCAGTCCGTCGTGCTCGCATCGTGGCTCCGAGGCGAGTTCCAGAAGAGCGAGGACAACCAGCGCCGCATCGCGGACGCGGCCACGGCTCGCGAGCAAGCCAAGGCCGAGCGCGCCCAGCGCCAGGCCGAGCAGGAGGCGACCGCCAAAGAGCGCGCCGCGAAGCAGGCCGAGCGCGAAGCCGCCCGCATCGCCAAGGCGAAGGCGATCCTCGCGGCAGCCGAGGCCAAGGCGAAGGAGCAGGCCGCATGAGGGCCATCGGCTACCTGCGGGTGAGCACCGAGGAGCAGGCCGACTCGCGGCTGGGACTGGAGGCCCAGCAGGCGACCGTCACGGCCTACGCGGCGAGCCACGGCTGGGACCTCGACTTCTTCGCCGACGAGGGCATGTCGGGCAAGAGCCTGGAGCGCCCCGCGCTACAGCACGCCCTCGCCGAACTGGACGCCCGCCGAGCGGGAGTGCTCGTCGTCAGCAAGCTCGACCGACTCTCCCGCTCTGTTGCGGACTTCGCAGGCCTACTGGAGCGAGCGCAGCGCCGCCGCTGGTCTGTCGTCGCGATCGATCTCGGCATCGACACCAGCACGTCGGCTGGCGAGCTCGTCGCCAACGTCATGGCTGCCGTGGCGCAGTGGGAACGGCGCGTGATCGGCGAGCGGACGTCTGCTGCGCTCCGCGGCTCGGGCTCGCGGCGTCCACGTCGGCCGACCGAGCACCTTGCCGGCCAGCAGCGAAGCACGCCTGCTCGAACTGCGGGCGGCAGGCCTCTCCCAAGCCCGCATCGCCCGCGAACTCAATGCGGAGGCCGTACCCACGGCGCACGGCGGAGCCTGGCACACCAGCACCGTCGCTCGCATACTTGCGCGCCTTAGCAAGACCGAACAGGACCCAGCAGCATGACCACGCCGAAGCTCAACCCGCGTACCCATCGGATACGAGCCGACTCAGTCCGACCGGGGCACATCGTCATGGAGAGCGACGAGCACCCCGCCGTCGACGTCCGGGTCCGACGCCCGCACGGCGCGATCTTGCTGTGGTGCCGGTACGTCTGGCAGGCCACACACGAGCCGGTCTGGTCGTTCGGCCCGTTCGACCCGACCGCGCCCATCGAAGTCAGCAAGGAGCGTTGAGATGGCACACATCACGGAGAACCAGACCACCAAGGGCACGCGCTACACGGTCCGGTGGCGGTCGGCACCCGACAAGTTCCGCAAGCGCTCGTTCTACGTCAAGCGCGAGGCAGAGCGGTTCCGCGACAAGGTCGAACGCGAGCAGGCCGACGGGCACAGCACCGAGCCGTTCGCGGTGCGAGGGAAGAAGTTCCGCGAGGTCGCAGAGCGGATGCTGGAGGCAGAGCGGCCACGCCTAAAGCAGAAGACCATCGACGCCTACGAGGCGGCGTTCCGCTCGCACGTCTACCCGGAGTTCGGCAGCCGCCAGATCAACACGATTACGTCGGCAGACCTCGACGCCTTCAACGCGATGATGCGCGCCAAGCCGAAGGCCAACGGTCAGCCGCGCTCGGAGACGTCGGTGCTCGGCGCGAACAAGGCGGTGGCGCGGGTGCTGACCTACGCCTATAAGCACCGACTGATCGCGTTCAATCCCTGCGTGGCCGTCGCACGACCGAAGGCCGACACACAGGAGGCTCGGTTCCTCTCGGTCGAGGAGGTAATGCGAATTTCCGACGAGTTCGCGGCCCAGCCGCCATACGACCTGCTCGTCCGCCTCGCAGCGTTCAGCGGTCTGCGCATCGGCGAGGTCGCAGCCCTCCGCATCCGCGACATCGACCTCCGCGCGGGCGAGATTCAGGTGCGGCTTAACAAGACGCACACTAGCCAGGGCTATCAGACCGGCACACCGAAGCGCAGAGCGGGCAAGCGCGATGTGCCAATCCTGGACGAGACCCTGTTGAGCGACCTCAGCGCGCACCTCCGCGCTCACCCGTACCGCGCTGATCTTGTGGCGAGCCTCTGGCCGGGCGAAGCGGTGACCAACAAGGTCTATGCCCACCTGCGCAAGCGCGACTACAGCGCTCACCGCGCCGCGTTCTCTGCCCACATCGCAGCCGCGACGACTCCCCCCAGCTCCGCTCCGAGCGATCGGCGGCTAGTCGTCGTAGGGCAGCACGGTCAGCTTGACCTGGAGTTCACGCCCATCGAGGGAGTACTCGAAACCCTGGTTGTTCTCGATCGCACGGTTCATCACAGGGACCAACGCTTGCGTCTGATTGGTGCCCCACGGTTCGGTCACGCCTGAGACATCGAACGAGGGCCTGCCGTGCATTTGGTCTGTAAGTGCGCCCGCCCGCCAGCGAGCGGCGACGTACCGCCCTGTCTGTCCGATGTCCCAAGCGAGTGAGATGAGACCCGCGACGGCGATAGGGCTGCTCGTCGCAGCAGAGACGAGGACGCCCCACACCGTAGTGAGCACTTCGAACGAACCAACGCGAACATCTAGTACGTGCAATCCACCTTGGTAGGTGCGGAGCGGTTCCGGCCACTCCTTCTTCTTCCCGTCCCCGTTCATAACTTGGCGATACATCGCTCCAGCCCTGCGCGCGGCGAGGTCGAGCCTGCCCAGCATCCGCGATGCACCGAAGGCGTCACGCCCGTCGTAACTTGCGGATACGAGCAACCGCGGGACCGCCTGCTGGTTCAACCACTCCGGCCGGACGAACGGGCTATCTCCCGCTGTCATCTCGGCTTGTGCAACTTCCGCTAGACGGCGTGACGCTGCACCGCTCAGGGTGACAGGCCGCCCCTTGAACGGGTCGTATCGATCCAAGTCGCGCGGAACACGCAGGGCTACACCCGTCGGAAGCTCGGATGATGCCAAGTACTCCAGATCAGCCGGCACCAGGGAGCTATCGAACGGCTCTTCATCTAGTTTCCTCACGCGTCACGAATCAGCGGCTAGGACTTCTTGAAACCCTGAATTGCTTTCATGAGCTTGGTGCCAGCTGACCACGACAGCTCATCGCCGTCGAACTCGCAGCGATAGAGCCCCTGAAGATTCGAGGGCACGGGAATCCTCTTATCCCAAAGGAGGACGACCCGGCGATCGTAGAGGACGAAGGCCGCACCTATCTCGATCAGCACGTTCTGATTGAGCGTGTACTCGCCTTCGGTTCCGGACACCTCCTCGCCGCTGACGCAGATGATGCCAGCGTTGCAGCTCCGCATCGCGCCGAAGACCTTGTCCGGGACGGGGATCGCTGCAGACTCTTCTTCGACTGCGACTTCCCACTTGATATCTGCGAGATCGAGGACAGTCTTCACTTGATCTACGACGTCCATGTTCTTGCCATGCGAGATGAACACGCGGACGGACTCCGCCTCGGGCGCGGGAAGTTCGGCGGGGACGACTGGCGCGGCCGGGGCCGAAGGCTCTACATCGTCAGAATCGCTCTCTTCTTCTGAGTCGTGCTCCTCGGTTGATTGCTTCTGCCAAGGCGGGTCACTCGGGCCAGCCTCTACAAGAGGCTTCAGTTGGGCGCTGTAGACCTCGAGCCGAGTCATTCCGCCCGACCTACCGACGACGTACTTGCCCAGACCTGCTCCGTCAGCGACGTTGAAGAAGCAGGTCACTGCGCCTTTGATCGACCCGTCCGCGTCGGTGCCCAGCGCTTCCCGATGATGTGCGTGCCAATTCGCGGCGAGATCGTCCACCGAGATCGTGTCGAACTTCTGGTGGTACGCCCACTCGATCGCTGAGCGATACGTGGGGATGGAGTTGATGACCTCTCGAAAGATCTGCGGGGAGCTCTCGGGGTCGCGCGCGAGACGACGACCACGATCGGTCAACTTGTACTTCTCGCCTTCCTGCTCCACAAGACCCCACACCTGGTAGGCGTTCAGCTTTCGCCCGTCGAGCACGCGGTTGTCGATGACAGCCTTTGCTTCGGCTAGCGTGGCGCCGGTCGGTTTGGACTTCAGGTAGGCGACCACGGCGAGGGCGTCATCAACCCCCGTCTTGATGGGCAGTGTCATGCCCGCATCCTAGCGGGCATTAGAGAACTCTCATTCGGACACGCCGGAGTCCCTTTGGAGTCCCAAGCCGTTTTGGGCCAAGACAGAGCCCCGGCAGATCCTCAGATCTACCGGGGCTTTCTCTGTCGGGATGACAGGATTTGAACCTGCGACCCCTTGATTGGCCCGAGCAGTTTCCTTTGGAACGACAGTGACGGACAACTACCCTCAGTATCCCTCCTGATCAGGTGTTAAGAGGGCACTTCCGATCGACTCTCGCGGACACTCAAACCCCCTTACCTACTCCGACATGTGAGACGAATGTGAGACAGGCGCCTCATCGCGGATCGATGACGTGCAGACGCTGCGGTGCCCCCGAGTGCGGTGCCGTCCTTCTCGATACCGGACAGGGGACGTGTAAAGAATCGGACTCGAATTTGGAACGTCGCGGGGACGTGCCAAGTCGGCTTGCATGTCGGTGGTGTCGGCGTAGCCTGAGATCCTCGGCCGGGGAAAGGGGAACCCTGGCAGTGGGAACGAACAAGCGGTACGGCGACCGACTCACCGAGCTCTCGCTCGAGCGGCAAGCGAACGGCGGACGCCGCCCGCTCGTGCTGCCGAAGGAAGCGCACGGGCCCGACCGCATGCTGATGCAGAAACCCGGGATCCCGGTGTGGGCGTGGGTGACGTGGGACGACGGGACCACCGAACGTATCGCGACGATCGCGCAGTCGTGGAACGACCGTGTCGTCGACGTGCGCGTCCCCGGCGGATGGGCCATCGTATGGCGCAGTGCCGTCACGCACCGATCGCACGCGGAGAACTAATGCGGAAGGGGTCCACCATCCTCGACGCGACCGCGACGATGGCGCGGCGTGACGGGACACGCGAGATCGAGGCAGACACCATGCCAGCGCTCGAAGCGAATATTCCGGACGGGTGGCAGCTGCTCACCGTCCGGAGCATCTAGTCCGGCGGCCTCTCGCCGTTGGCGTTCGATGGGCGAAACATAGTCGCTGTAAACTCGCGCATCGTGCGGGCTGTTGGGGTCCGTCGATGCGGGGGGCATAGATGACTGAGAACGAGCGCGCGCGTATCGCGTGGCCTGACGCGGCCCGTGGAATGGCGATCGTCCTCGTCGTTCTCCACCACGGGATCATCTACTCGTTCGCGGAAGGACTCGCGGATCCGTTCTGGGTCGCGGCGACGGAGTTCCTCCGCACGATGCGGATGCCGCTGTTCTTCATGGCCGCTGGACTGTTCGCAGGCAAGTGGGTCAGCGGACCATGGCGTCCGCTCTTCCGCTCGAAGGTGCTTCTCCTAGCGTGGGTGTTCGCTCTGTGGGTCGCGATCCGCTGGGTCGTGCTGAACCTCATCCCCGGCGAGGACAGCGAGACCGGCATCCTGCAGCTCCCGCTGCACATGCTATGGCCGATCGGCGGATGGTTCCTCTTCGCTCTGGCCATCTTCTTCGTCCTCGGCCGACTGACCAAAGACGTCCCTCCCGTGTGGCAGATCGTCGTCGCCGGAGTGATCTCCGCAGTCTGGTTCAGCATCGACAACGGCAACGTCGTGGGCAACAACGCGTGGGACGGCATCCCGCTGTATTACTTCTTCTTCGTCCTCGGCTGCTACGGGCGGACACTGCTCCTTCGCGCCGTCGATGGAACCAGGCTCTGGATGAGCATCGCAATCGTTGCCGCATGGGCTCTCGCGTACTTCGAACTCGACAGCATCGGCCTCACCGACGCTCCCGGGATCTCGTTCGCGCTGCGACTCATGGGGCTCGCGGCCGGCGTCGTCATCGCCAAGAGCCTGGCCGACGTGGTCGTACTTCGTCACCTCGGACAGTCGACCCTGCCGATCTACATGTCACACTCACTATGGATCGCCCTGGCGGTCTGGGTCGCGACGCTCATCATCCAGCCAAGCACGATCGCCGGATGGCTCACGCCCCTCGCGATCGGCGCCGTCGGGCTCGGCCTCGGATACCTCAGCGGCCGGATCGCGCCGAAGATTCGACTCGGGTGGCTGTTCGACACGCCCCGATGGTTGAGCGGTACATTCGACCGAGCGTGGCCGCAACGGACTAGGGCGCAAGGAGCAGCATGATCCCGGTGGTGAAGAACTACCCGTCGCCATTCCTGGCCACGTTCGCAGCGGTCGCATTGTGCGGGGTGGTTCCGCTGTTGCTCTGGAACATGGGAGCGCCGGTTCTGCAACCGAACGCTCTTCTTGCCGTCACCGCGATCATTGTGATCTCGGGGCTCAAGTTTGCCCTGGTGCTCGGCTACCGCGACCGACGCCTGCACGAGATGGTCCTCTGGCTCTTCGTCTACCTCTTCCTAGGTGTCGCACCGTTCGTCCAGATCCAGACGACGTACCCGGGCACCACACCAGGAATGGACTCGGTCTTCGCCGTCCGCGCCGCGACGGTAGTCCTCGTCGGCTGCCTCGCGATACTGCTCGGACTCGGACTCGGTAACCGGCGAGCCGAGGACCCGAACTACGCGCCGGTATCCCGCCCCGTGAACGCGAGGAACGTCTATCTGCTCGCGTTGGCAACGCTGCTGCTCGCCGTCTTCTACGTGTCTCAGGTGGGGTTCTCTACCCTCTTCGCCGCGCGGTCGGAACTGAGCTCGGCGCGCTCTGACTCGCTCGGCGGTCCTTTCGGCACGCTCATCGTTGCCGGCGCCAAGATGGGTCTGCTCGTCGCGTTCGTCGCGCTGGCGAGTCTCTGGCGTCAGCGGAAACGGGCACAGCAGCCGCGCCCAGTGTTCATGACCGTCGTCGTCCTGGTCACGCTCGTCGCCCTCGTCAACCCCGTCGGGAACGCACGGTACATCTTCGGCACCGTCGCACTCGCAGTGCTCGGGGCGCTCGGGCTCTACGCCACGATTGGCCGGTTCCGGGCAGCGGCGGTCGGAGCCATGGCGGGCATGATCGTGGTCTTCCCGATCCTGGACACCTTCCGGCGGACGCTCGACGCGACAGTCGAACTACAGTCGCCGCTCGACTCGCTCACCAGCGCAGACTTCGACGCGTTCGCGCAGCTGATGAACACCGTCCGATACGTCGAGGAGCAAGGCATCACATGGGGCAATCAGCTCCTCGGCGTCGTCCTGTTCTGGGTGCCCCGTGAGGGATGGGCTGAGAAGCCGATTGACACGGGCACCTTTCTGGCGGAGTGGCAGGACTATCGCTTCCGCAACCTCTCCGCACCGCTCTGGGCTGAGCTGTATATCAACCTCGGCTGGGTGGGCCTCATCGCGGGGATGATCGGGTTCGGGTATCTCATCCGGTACCTCGATCGGCGGTCCGAAGCGATGCTGTCTCTCTACGGGGCGCCAGGTGTGGCGGCGACAATCATCCCGTTCTATCTGCTGATCGTGCTGCGGGGCTCGCTGCTGCAGGCGATGTCGAACCTGCTCATCATCCTGGTCGCCTCCTGGTTCGTGACCAGACCGCAGCGGGACCCATTCCAGGTTCCCCGACGACGCCCGCAAGAACAGGACCTCTCTCGTGTCTAGGCTGAGGCCATGAGTAGCAACGGGTCACGGACGCCGGAGCCGCCCATAGACACCCTGTTCTTCGTCGGCCTTCTCTTTCTGGGCGGCGGGGCCGCACTGCTGTTCTTCCCCGGTTCATTGGGGGACGAATTCCTGTGGGGGATGCTCGCGCTGTTGATCGGAGTCGGCATCCTCACGGCGCGCTATTTTCGGCGACGCGCGGCATTTCGCAGCCTCCTCCCCCCACCAAACGACGACTGATGCACGCACGAATGCCCCCTCTCCCGGTAATCGGGAGAGGGGGCATTCGTGCGCGGTTGGCTCTATGCGACGTCGAGGGGGACGTCCCATAGGTCTGACAGGTAGAGCATCATCGCGGTGATCTGCTCGGCAGTGTGCTTGCCCGAGTAGGCGTAAACAGCGCTGATCCGCGCGTCGTAGCCGGTGGTGCCGCCACCGAATTGACCGAGCCCGATGCCGTCGAGCGTTGCTGTCGCCGTCGTTACTGCTACCGAGACGGGCGATCCGATGACGTTCTGGTGGATTGTGCCGAAGTTGCTGTCGAACGTGACCGCGGTTACCTGCCAGCCGGTGTCGCCACCGTTCGGCTGGCCCGCCGGGGTGGCGAGCGCCGACGTGGCGGTGAGGTATGCCCCGGTGGACGACTGGTGCCCGTAGGCGACGGCCGTGCCTGTCGCGCCGCCACGGAACACGTCCTGACGGCCCGAGCCGAGCGACACCATGCGATGCACCGTGTAGAACGTCAGCGGCGTCCCGGCGGCGGTCGCGGTGGCCCAGTCGGGTGCGTCGAGCCGGTCCGCTTGGAACCGGATCGACGCGTGCCCGTGCGAGTCGGCCGCGACCTTCACCGGCTGCAGGCTGCCGGTGGCCTGCAACAGTGCTTCGACCCGTGAGCCTCGGGGCGGGGTGAGCGACGTGACCGCTGCCCCGTCCGCCAGCCCGGAGATCGCCGTGACGGTGATCTCCGCGAGCAGGTTCGTCAGGATGATGTCCGTCAGGAACTCAGCCAGGATCGTGACCGTCGCCGCGGTCGACGTGCTCGGCTTGTACGAGTACGAGTCGGCCGGGACGAACCGGGCAGTGAGGGAGTGCGCGCCCAGAGCGAGCGCGTCTGTGGTGAACGTGGCTTCCCCCGCGACCGCGGTCGCGGTGCCGATGACTGCACCGTTGGAGCGGAATTGCACGGTGCCGGCGACCGCGGGGCTCAGTGTCGCCGTCAGCACGACGTCCTCGCCCTGCTCCTGGTAGCCAGTGGGCGCCGCTTCGAGGGTGATCCCGACGGAGTCCTGGCGGATGCTGGCGAGGGCTTGCCCGACCTCGTTCACGTCGATCTGTGCGTACATCGCGGCGGCGATCGCCTGGTGGCTGGCGAAGCTCGGGTGAATGCCGTCCGAGATCAGTCCCGTGTTCGATCCTTGAATGTCCCGGTACGGTCGGCCGTTCGCGATCGCGGCATCACGTACTGCCGCGGACACGGCGGCGAACGAGACCAGCGGCGAGGAGAACGTGTAGACCAGCGGCACATCCGCCAGCACCGCAAGCCCGGGGAGCGCCGCGGTGTACACGTCGTTCGCGTTGTCGTCGTTGCGGGAGGCAGGGATGCACATCACGTGCGGGTGCGTGGCCGCGGCGAACGGGAAACGCTGCGTGAAGTTGTTCGCCTCGTCCGGGTCCCAGCCGGTGCCCGCGATCGACACGTTGATGAACCGATCGGCACCGAGCAGGTGTGCGAGGAAGTTCGGTGCTGTCTCCAGTCTGGAGGTGGTGTCGGCCGGGTCGCCGGCGCCGTCTCCGAACGAGTCCCACACGAACGTGAGCGCAAACCGGATCGGCTGCTGTGGGCGAGTGACCGCCTGACCGGCGGGGACGATGACCCCACCGAACTTCCCGATCCCGAGGAGCTCGACCCGGATGAACCGGGCCTTCCCTGTCGGGAACGTCACGTGCACGTACTGTGTGGTCGCGCTGGCAACCGCGAACCGGTCAAGGTCGAGCGAGTGCCAGCGGCCGTCGATCACCAGACGGATGCCGAGCGTGGTCGAGGACGACTCCACCTTGATCCAGAACTCGGTGTTGCCACGGTCGGTGACGAACTCCGGGTGCAGCAGATAGGAAGCGCCCGCCTGGGGTGCGGCGGGGCCGACCCAGTTCGCGTCGATCACCGTCACGCTCGGTCCGCCGTTGTACCGGTATGCGGCGTCCGTGTCGCCGCCGCTCGGTGGTGTGAGCGTCCCGGCGGGCAGAGCCGTCCCGACGCTGATGGTCGGGGTGTCGCCGAGAGCCGGCGCGGCGAATGCCTGCGCCCAGGTGCGACGATTTCCGCCGGCGGCCTCGGCTGCTTCCTTCGCCGCGATCGCCGCGTCGCGGGCATCCGCAGCGACGGTGGCAGCGTCCATCGCCTGGGCTGCCAGGCCGGCGTCCCAGCCCGCTTCGACGAAGATCCCGTAACGCGACTGCAGCCTGGTCACGAACGTGCCCGACTTGAGCACCACCTCGGTCGGATCTCCCGCGACCTTGAAGTCCGGGAGTACGCCGATGCTGGACGATCGCAACGGGCTGATCGCGGCGCCCGATACCGGGTCCGTCACGGGCAGCGGTGTCGAGAACGCGACATCGGTCGGGAGGAAGACCTGGAACTCGGCGCCGGACTCGAGCGCCCCGCCCCCGTCGACGCCTCCGGTGGGGTTGAACGCGACCGGCGCGTCGTACTGATCCTGAATGGCCATGCTCAGTCCTCCTTGTCGAGATCGGCGCGCAGGGACACACCGGGGATGAACTGGACGTCGACGGTCTGAACGTTGACGACCTGCACGAACGCAGCGAACGCGGTCAACGCGAGGCCCGTGATCGTCAGGATCCCCGCGGCTGTATCGTCGCCCCACCACCGGAACGCGACGCCGAGCGGGCCGACGACACCGGCGAGTGCGTAGAGGATGCCGCGGCCGAGCGTCGACAGCCAGCGTGCCGCGGCCGACGGGCGAAGCAGTGCGAGCCCGATAACGCCCTGTATGAGCTGCAGCAGGACCTGGGAGACCGACAGCAACGCGTCAGCTTGCGATGTCGTCACCCACCCGAAGTACGCGACGACAGGCAGCAGCGTCGCAAGCGCAGCCTGCAACGCCTGACGGCGGCCGTCAGTGAACCAGTTAGCGAGGGTCTTCATGATGATCACTCCTCCTCGGAGTCGTTGGTGTTGTCGAGTTCGGCCCACAGGGCTTCGTCTTCGCGCGCGAGGGTGACCAGTTGCCGGTCGACGTCATCCATACGGCCGTGCAACCCGGCGACGCCTTCCTCGACCCGCCCGACTGCGTCCTTGATGGATGAGCCGTCGTTCTTGTGCGTCTCGTGGTGGATGCCGTCGACCTGGGCCCTCATCGATTCGACCTGCTTCACGAGCGCCGGGAGCAACACGAGCGCGTCGACGATCGCGACCGCGTTGCGTACGAACGGCCACAGCTTCACGACGACGACGATCAGGGCCCCGGCCGCCGCGATCCAGAGGAGCGCCTGGACGACGGTCGTGTCGCCGAACAGGCGCTGCCAGTCCGGCATTAACGGCCCCCGTTTAGCAGTGGCACCGCCCACGTGATGCATGTCACGACGCGGGCCGTTCAGCCTTCAGCACCAGACCACCGAACGCATCCGCGACAGCAGCCCGGACATCCGCCGGTGTCGCTGCACCGGCGGCTGCGGGCAGCTTCGCGATGATCGCGTCGACGAGCTTCCCGATGACGGTGTCGTCAAGCGACGCGACCGGCTTACCGGCGGTCGCGTCGAGAGTGACCATCGTCACATCCCACTGACGGTCATCGAGATCCACGACCTTCGCGCCCTTCGCGAGCACGTCAAGCGTCTCCGTCCCGTCGACACCGGTCAGGACGGTAAGCGCCCCACCAATACGGAAATCACGATCGTTGCCGACGACTCGGATCGAGCCGCCGCGCCGATAGATGGTGAACATGGGGTCTTCCTCCGTCGTAGTGGTCAGCGCCTCGACCGATGTCGATGCGGTTGTGGGGATCGAGCGGACGATCGCATAGCTGCGCACGTTCGGAAGCTCGCCATGCCACGGCTCGTATCCGTACGGGAAGACGAACCCTTCCCGGATCATCGCCGCACGGTCGCGAGCAGGGTTCTTCAGGTCGAACGCGACGAACCGCACATGCGCGAGGCGCTGTGTTTCGTCGTCGGGATTGTCAGCCGGGTTGTACCCCGGCTCACCGGCCCGCCAACGGTCGTACAGGTCCTTCTGGACGCCGTAGAGCCGCCCAGCCGACACGAGGGGCGGGGAGCCTGCCCGCTGCCACGCCTCGACCGCGCACCGCCGTGCGTACCAGCCGGGGTATCCCGGGATCTCGATGACGTCCAGCGGGCTCATGCTCGTGCTTCCAGTGCGGCGACGCGGACGTGGAGTTGTGCGACTTGTGCGATGAGCAGCGAGATGAAGTCGATCGATTCGGGGATCGGGTCCCCGTGCTCGTCGAGCGCGAGGTGCGCGCCGGTCACATTGCCGTCGTCGTCGGTCTCCACCTCACGGGCGTAGACAACGAACCGCCGCAGATCGTCGGACTCGTTGAGCCGTTCCGCGATCCACCCGATGCGGGGCATCTGGCCCCGGTCGCCTTTCATCACGAACTCGTACAGGTCGGGGAAGATTGCCCCGAGTGCCGCCGCCTCCACCAGAGTGATTTCATCCTTGTACCGTTCCGAGGATGCGCCGCGCGACAAGCGGCCGTCGCTGTTGATGTACGCGATCGTGTAGGACGACACCGCGGCGGAGCTGTTCGGCACATACACGTGGTTCGTGGTCGTGATCGGCTGCGCGGTGTTGACCACCCGATCCCAGGTGCCGCTATTGATCTCATTCACGATGTGGGTGTGCCCGACCGCGGATGCACCGAGGTTCGAGCGGGCTTGCGCTGCAGTCGTCGCGCCGGTTCCGCCCGCACTGATCGAGATCGGGTTGCCTACGTCCCACCCGCGGAGCCCGAGGATCCAGCGCAGATCAGCGAGGTTGGCGACGCCCGTGCCTCCCTTGAGGAGGGGAAGATTCCCGCCGAGGTCTTGCAGGTTGTGGCTGTGCCCCTTCGCCGCGTAGGTGTTCGGCAGGTAGTGCGTGAAGATCGGCTGGCCGTCCTGGCGGACGTCGACGATGTCGTGAATGTGAGACGTCGGGGCGAACGCGCCCGGCTTCCCCTGGATGGAATCCCAGGTGCCAGACACGAGCGTCCACTGCGGGATGTCGAGGCCGCTGAACCCGAGCCCCCACGTCGAGCTGCCCACCCGCACGGTAGACCCGATGGCCTGCAGGTAGTCGCGGACCAGCAGGTCCTTCGCGACCAGTCCCCCGTCGCCCTTCCATACGCGCACGTCGACGAGTTCCTGTACGGTCGGCTGCCCCGCCGCGAACCGTGCCAGAAACAACGGCTGATCGTCTTCCACGCCCACGTCCGTCGACCGGGTGGGGATCGCCTTGATAGACCCGCCCTGCACCAGCACGACGCTGGTCGCGCCCGCGGCCCAGTCGCGTCGGAGCACGACCATGTCCCACCGGTTCCCCGATGTCACCGCGGCGCCGGTCAGTGTGATGTCAGCGTCGGAGATGTCGAGGATGCCCTGCCCGGCTGCGCGGCCTGCGCGCACCACCACCTCACGGGTCCCAGCACCGGCGGTCACGGCGAACGAATCCGCACCGAACACCGAGTACTGCACGCCCAGGTGCGACGTCAGCAGCGCCCAGTCCTCGTAATCGATGGTCCCCTCGTAGCCTCGGGACGTGATGGACATGGCCTACCTCTTCTCCTGGTCTCTGACACCTCTGGCGAGGCTCGCGATCGCGGCCGCGGTCTTGTCGTCGGGCGTATCGGCCGCCTCCCCCAGATGAGGGACGACCACGAGCCCGTCCGCGGGTCCGTCGTCCATGACCACGCGCGTGATCACCTCGACCGTGTCGATCGGGCCGATGTTCACGGCGACCTTGTCACCGACGTGATACCGCCCGAACCGGAACCACGAGTTCTCGATCAGGTCGGTGGACACCGACACCTTCGGGGCGCCCTCAGCGAGGGCCTCCGCGCCGTCCGTGGACAGGTCGGTGATGCCCTGAGCCATCCGGGAGTCTTTGAACACGTCGACGACGGATCCCCAGTGGGCTTCTCGGGTGGTGTCGATGAATTGCTGGAACAGCCGGTCGGTGCCCTCTCCTTCGCCGCCGACGACGACGCGGGTTGCCTCCGGGTAGCTGATCTCCCACCGGTAGTTGCCGAGAACGCCACTGTCCGGGGTGAGCACGCGGGGGAACGTGTCGCCATCGACGACGTCGACGACGCCGTCGGAGATGGTCCATGTCAGCCGGTCCGCTTTCAGCGGCACCGTGAACTTGTCCACCAGCGGGTGCATGCGCAGCTCGATCCGCTGCGACGTCCCGCGACCCAGGGTCGGGGTGATCGTCCAGCCCAGGCCCAGCCGGTCAGACAGTTCCTGGCAAGCGGTCTTCACGATCGTCTCCGTCGGCCCGCTGTAGCGCCGATACTCGGACGTCTGCGCGGTGAGCGGGCTGGCCGGGTTCGGCCAGCCGAGGCTCCGGAACATCCGGAAGTCGTCCTCGACGAGCATTGTGGAGGACCCCATCGGGGCGTTGCCCCGGCGGGTGATGACGGGCCCGCACATCACCGGCTGCCCGTCGAACAGCGCCCGGACCCGGGCGCCGTCGGCGACGGCCGCCCAGATCGGGTCGTCGTCGTCGAACTCGAGCTCGGCGAACGAGACCGCGTCCCACAGCAGCTCGACGTGCGAGGTGTTCGGGGTGATCAGTCGGATGAACGTCGACGTCTTGTCGAGGAGCACGAACTGCAGCACTACGGCTCCCCTCAGAATGCCCGGAGGTACAGCGGTGTCAGCTCGATCGACACCGCGCCGGCACCGGATGTGACGATGTCCAAGCTCGCTTGGGCGCCGGGCGGGATCGGCGCGAACTGCTGGAAGCCGAGGTCCGCGGTCACGTCCGCTCCGTCGAGCGTCGCGGTCACGTTGCGCGGGTCGGTGTCGATCCGCAGCGTCTCACCATCCGCGACCGAGAACGGCACGTCGATCACCCGTCCACCGATCCCGACCGACACGGTCGGCAGCGGCCCCACCAGCGTCCAGATCGGGTATGCGTCGACGTCGCCGGGGTTCGTGATCGCGGCGGATGAGAACGACGCGGCCGCGGAGACGTGGAAGCTGGGCGCACCGCCCGGGTCGATGAAGTCCACACCATCGCTGAGCCCCCACGGGCCCGCTTTCACGGGCTTGCCGGTCCAGAACGGGTGCGCCGCCTCGAGCTTCACCGCGAACGGCGCCCAGCCTTCCAGCATCGGGTCCATCAGGTACGCGTGCGACTCGTCGAACACGCCCGTCAGCGCCAGCTCACGCCACTGACCGTTCGCGCCGACGCGCCACCGTCCCTCCCGCAACGGGTGGAGCGTGGCGAAGAAGCGTAGCGCGCGGTCGAGCCACTCGACCGACCCGGCATCCGACCAGATCTGAATCGGCCAGAACACGGTCCGTGCCTCCGCACGCCACCCCCGCAGCCGCTTGCCGGGCACGACGTGCGACGTCGACGAGAACTTCGTGATCTGCGGGAAGTGCAAGCCCTCCACACCGCGGTTGTCGAGCACGATGCCCGACGTCCAGTCGGAGAGCGAGTAGGTGTCCCCGTTCCACGCCACCCACTCGTACTCGAGCGGCTGGAACGCCCCCGGCGACCCGTCAGGGGGCACCGGGGGCGACGCGAAAACAAGGACCATCAGAACACTCCCGCCCGGGCGTACGCCCGCCGCTTCGACGTCTCCGCCTTCTGGAACAGCTCGTCGAGGTCACGCACGTGCACGTCCCCCTCGATCACCAGCGCTGCGCCGGTACCGTTCTTCAACGCTTGCGACTCGTCCGGGGTGAGTACCGCCTCCGGCCGGCCGGACAGGTTGAGAGCCATCCCGCCGTGCGGGATCCACCCGCCCTGGTCGTACAGCTTCGGGACCACACCGCCGTTGGCCATCGCCCAGTGGACGTGGTTGAAGTGCTGTGCGCGCACCGCACCGTCCCAGAGGTGCTCCTTGCCGTTGAGCAGCTGTCGGGCGCCGGCGGGCGAGTAGATCAGCTCGGAGCTGTTCGGGAAGGCAGTCTTCAGCCAGTTGAAGATCTCCATCTGCGGCGGCAGGTCGATCGCGCGGCCGAGCGAGTGATACGACCGGCCGCCGTTGACGGTGACCGCGCCGGGGCGCAGCGCCGAGTTGAGCGTGGCGTCCGGGAACCGCCCCCGGACGATGTCCCACATCGCTTCCCAGCCCATGCCCTTGCCGCCAGGGGCGGGTGGTGCGGCCGCCTTGAACAGGTCGGCCATGCCCTTCACGGTGTTCGCGGCGAGACCGCCGACCGCCTGCCCGAACACGTTCTGGTCGGCCGTCAGCGGGCGGATGATGCCGTCGATGACGTGCTTCTGGATCGCGGCGGCGGGGTTGGAGAGGAACTCCCATGCCACCGCCGCGGCCCTCTGCACGTTCTCCCACACGTCGCCGGCGATGTCGCCGAAACCGTCGCCGATCTGCCCGCGGCGTGCGGCCGCATTGAGCGCGTCGACACCAGCCTGCCCGCCGACGGCGCGGGTGAACTCGGGCCGCATGATCGCCTCACCACCGGAGAGGTCCAGGTAGCCGGCGGTCGGCGAGAAGAACCGGTGCACGTCACGGCCCGGCGTCCAGCCGGGCAGCACACCACCGTTCGCGAACTTCACGAGGGACGCTTTCGGCAGCTTCATGTCATCGAGCCCGAGCCCGTCGACCAGGTCGTTCCAGAACGAGCGAAGACCGTTGTTCCATACCGTGTCCAGCACGAAGTTGATCGGCACGGCCGCGGCCTGCTTGATGCCAGCCCAGGCGATGCCGATCCCGTCCGCGACTTTCTCGAACGCCTGCCCGATCAGATCGATACCGAACTTGAACGGCGTGAACACGTTCTGATCGATCCACGACCATGCGACCGCGATCGCCGACGCGATCCCGTCCCATACCGGCTTGACGATGTTGTCGTACAGCCAGCGGAACACGACACCAAGGCCCTGCAGCGCGAGCGTGATGTAGCCGACGATCGGCTCGACGACGCTGCGCCATACCCACTGGAAGACGGCACCGATGGCCGCGAATACCGGTTGCAGCACGTTGCCCCACAGCCAGAGCGCGATCGCGCCCCAGAACCGGAAGTAGTTCACGATCAGGGTGCCGATGGGCAGGATGATGTTCTCGTAGATCCAGGTGAACACGACGCCGATGGCGGTGAACACCGGCTGCAGCACGGACTCCCACAGCCAGGTCACCGCGGCGGCGATAGCGGTCGTGACGTTCTGCCACACCTGCTGACCGAGCTCGGTCTGGGTGAAGAACCACACCAGCGCGGCGACCAGGCCGACGATCGCCATGATGACGAGCGTGATCGGGTTGACAGCCATGACGGCGTTGAACGCCGCCTGCACCGCGATACCGATCTTGGTGATGGTCTGCCAGGCGGCTATCGACCCGTTCCACACCAGCCATGCCGCGGCGATCGCACCGATGCCGACCGCGAGCGGACCGATCCACGTCATGTTGTCGCGGACGAAGTTGCCGACCTCCCCGACGGTCGCGAACAGGCCCTTGAAGACCTCCGCGAAGCCGTTCACGAACCCGGTCAGCGCCGGCTTCGCCCACGTGATCACATCGGACAGGCCGCCGACGATCGTGGCCTGCAGGTTGCCCCACGAGCCTTCCATCGTCTCGACGGACTTCGCGGCCTCGACAGCGATCGGCTGGTTCCCGAGCGTCATGATCGCCGCGTTGAACTCCTCTGCGGAGATCTCGCCCTTTTCCATCGCGTCACGGAAGTTGCCGGTGTACGCACCGGCCTGCTGCAGCGCCTCCTGCAGCTTCCCGGACGCACCCGGGATCGCGTCGGCGAGCTGGTTCCAGTTCTCCGTCGTCAGCTTCCCCTGACCGGCGGTCTGGGTGAGGACCATGCCCACGGACTTGAACGTCTCGGCGTTGCCGCCGGCCACGGCGTTCAGGTTGCCGCCCGCCTCGGCGAGCTGGTCGTAGTCCTTGATCCCGTTCGATGCGAGCTGCGCGGTGGTGTTCTGGATCGTGGTCAGGTCGTACACGGTCTGGTCCGCGTACGCGCGAGTCGACTTCGACAGCGTCTTGATGGCCCTGTCGTCGACGCCTGCGAAGCCGAGCGTCTGCGCGAACTTCTGCGTCGCGTCGGAGGCGATCCGCGCCTCACCGACGACGTCGCCGATCGACTGCAGCGCGTTCTGTGCGATGGTTGCGACGATGCCGCCGACAGCACCGGCGACGGCCGCGAACCCCGTCGAGAATCCGCGGCCGGTCCGCTTGCCCAGGTCGTCGCCGACACCGGCGACGTCCGCTTTGCCGAGCTCCACCTCGATGTCACGCTGGACGCCCCGCATCCTCACGGACAGGGCGACGTACGCTTTCGCGATCTCGAAAGGGTTCGCCATTCCCGCCTCCTCCTTTACCCGGTGTCCGCCTCGCGGGCCGCGCGTCGTGCCTGCCGTCGCGCGTACGCCTCGGCCTTGGCGTTCTGCTTCGCTTCCTCGGCACGCGCCTCATGGGCGGGCTTGGGCAGCTCGATCCGCTTCGGCTGAGCGCCCTTTGGGTTGTGGGCGTGCCAGTCGAGAACCTCGAGCCGGTAGATCGCTTCGCGCAGCAGCATCGACTCATCGGTGAGGGCGACCGCGCCGCCGGCCGCACGCCACAGCGCGCACCCGGGCGGCAGCCCTGCAACGAGGTCAGTGAGCTCAGACAGGGTCCGTGCGGGTTCGGTGCGGCCACCCGGACGCAGCCGGAGTCCGTACACCGCTTGCAGAGATGCCCGGAGGGCACCCTCGTGCTCGACGAGGGCGCCCACCAGGCTCACGAGTTTGGGTTCAGTGCCTGCATCAGGTCGGAAACGAACGCGACACCGTCTTCGACAGCGACGCGGCCGTTCACGCCGCGCAGCTCGTCGAGGATGCGGCGCCAGTCATCGTCGCCGACCAGCAGCCGCAGCAGCCGCGGGAACGCAGCCGCGTTGCGATCCTGCAGCTGCGCAGACTGATCGAGCACCTCGAAGTCGTTCAGCGCTTCCTCAAGCACGGTGACCTCGATGTCGTGCACGGTGACGCGCAGCGCGGGCAGCTCGCGCGCGTCGTCGCCCTCACCGACGGTGACGGTGATCTTCTCCGGCTTCGCGGTCTTCGGCTTGTGGTCTTCGGGGGTCTTCGCCCCTGCTGGCACGTTGGCCATGGTTGTCTCCTCCGACTGATCTCCGACTGCGGGTTTGGTGTGAGGTGGGCGGAGCCGTCGGAGGTGACTCCGCCCACCGGTCTGGTGCTACTCGGCGGCCTCGATGGCCGGCGGCGCGGCCGGACGCTTCGCCTCGACGGGCAGCGCCGGCAGGTTCGCCCTGGGCTGGGCGATCGCCTCGGCTTCGGCGGCGCTGAGCGCGTGCGGGCGCCCGAACTGGTCGAGTCGGTGCGGAGCGCTGCGGTCGAAGTCAGCCGCCCGCTTGGCCGGCTTCCTCGCGGCCATCAGGCGGCGCCTTCGACGTCGGTCGACAGGTGCGTGTAGTCGCCGATGATCTCGCCGAGGAACGGGAAGCCTGCGATGTCGGTGCCGCCGTAGACACGATCGCCGTTCTGCACGATCTCGAAGCGCGGGATGATGAGACGCTCCTGCACGTCGTCGTCGTCGGCGTCGAAGAAGTCGATGACGGCGGTGCGGACGGCGACGCGCTGGCCGGGACCGCGAGTGACGGTGCGGACGCCGGCAGCGACAGCGACCGACTTCTCGTGGTAGCGCAGCGACTGCGTCTGCGCCTTGGTTTCGAGCGCGTGGAACGTGAGAGTTGTTCCGGACTCGCTGACCCGGGTGCGGACGACTGCCTGCCCCTGGTGGCCACGGGTCTTGTTCACCGAGCCGGTGAGCTGCTCGGTGACACCGTCGGAGTGCAGCCACCCGACGTCCTCGAACGCCTCGTCGAGCGCGCCGGTGATGGTCGTGGGCAGCGTGGTCCCGAACGGGGCAAGGTGGATGGCATCGGCATCCCCGCCGTAGATGCGGGCGAGCTCTGCGTTCACGGTCATGTGTGTGTCTCTTTCGTGTGGAGCCGGGCATGACCGGCGATGGCCCCCGACACCTCGCCGGGGAGATCTCCGCCCGGCCACTGTGGTCGGGGCGGGCTGTGTCGTTGTGTCAGCGCTTGGCGCGGACGGTCAGCTGCACCGTGAACCGGTACCGCGGGGTCTCGGTGTCCGGGTCGGGCGTCGAGTACGGTCCGGAGACCTCGGTGACGCCGCGCACGAGCGTCATCGGCGTGTACGCGCCGAGCAGCAGATCGCGGCAGCGATTCGCGAGATCGGCAGCATCCGCGGAATCGGTGGACCATGCCTCGACGGTGACCTGTGGCCGGTCAACGATGCGGTTCGCGGCCGCGCCGCCATTGCGCCACAGCCGAACGAACCGGGCCGGACGCTCTGCCGGGACGGTGGTGTGAACGGGCGCGTCGATCCTGGCGGTGAGGAAGTCCAGCACCAGCACCTCGACGTCGACGAACCGCGTCGGAACGAGTGCGGAGGCCAGCACGATCCCCATCAGGAGATCGCTCGCTCGAGCACGGCATTGCGTGCCTGCTCGCGAGCGCCACGGGCGTTCGCGGGCTGCACGAACCCGCGCGCCATCCAGCGGTGCGGGAGCGGCTTGTACTCGAAGTCGGGGCCGGCGGCGGCCGCGATCCGGCGGCCCTCGGCGTCGACGATGGCCTGTACCGGCTCGGAGCGCATGAGCTGGTTCAGGCCCCGGAGGTTCACCTTCACCTGAGCAGTCATGGGGGTTCCTCCTCGCTATCCGTCGGTGCGTTCCAGCTCGACCGGCATGTTCCATTCGGTCGGAGTGTCGTCGGGGTAGGGCTTCGGGTCGCCGATGACCGGCGCGGGCGGCTCGCCGCGCACACTGATCTGGGCGCCGCGGAGCGACCCGGTGAATGTCTTCGGGAAGTAGAGCGTCCACGCGATCGTGGTGCCATCAGGGCGGCGATCCTCACCGAGGTCGGCACGAGGGCCGGGGGCCACGAGGACGTTGTCGACGTCCTCGGGCTGCCAGTCGTAGATCGGCTGGTTGTGCCTGTTGGTGCCGGTCTGGGTGCGCCGGCGGACGACGACGGTCTCACCTTCCACGCAGCACCACCGTCGACGGGAGCCGCGGCGGGCGGAACGACTGCGCAGCAGCCGCGTCGGCCGGCGAGAGCAGCACCTGGCCACCGACGGCCCAGGCCGCGAACGTGCCGCCCTCCTGGAAGGGCCCGGCGGTCTGCTGAAACTGGGTCATGCCGGCGCGGGCGCGCTTGTCGACGTCGTAGGTGCGGGCGACCATCTCGGCGACCGTGGTCTTCGCGAGCTCGGGCACCGTTACGGATCCGAAGCTGTAGTCCACCCGCACGAACGCCTGCGAGCAGTGCGCCACGGTGAGGACGTTCTCGAACAGCGAGTAGCCGACCGCCGCGCCGGCGTCGTCAGTGACTGTGTGAACCGTCACGACGGGAATCTCGGGAAGCCGCACCTCGTCGCCGTGGATCTTCAGCCGCATGGTGCGGCGCCCGGGGGTGAAGGTGCGTCGAGCCGCGTCGCGGAACAGTTCGGACGCCTTCGCGAGCTTCGCGTCGACGCCCTGCTGCTCGGAGGCGGTCAGGGCACGGCCGAGCGCCGCTACGACGTTCTCCGACGTCGCGAGCGGGGTGTAGGTCTCAGCCATGCCCTGACTCCTCTCAGATGGTTGCGATCAGGCGACCGCGATGGCGGGCGTGCTGCCGCCGGTGAACGACCCGGTCGCGGAGACCACGACACGCTCGTTGAGCGTGAGGGTCTTCACGTTGGCCGGGAACGCGCCACCGGAGACGACGGCACCCGACACTCCGGTGAGCTCGTTGATCTCCGCCGCGATGGTCGCGTTCGACGCGTTGTACGCGATCGCGTCGGTCGTCTGCCCGTCGACGGTCACCGTGAACGTGCCACCCGTGGGGGCGCCCGTGATGGTGAGCGTGTAGGTCGCCTTCTCCGCGCCGCCTGCGCCGAAGGTGACCTTGATCGCACGCTGGAACTTCAGCACGACCGCATCGTTCTCGTCACGGACGATGGCCCCAGTGGCGGGGTCCTGCTCCGGGTCGAGCACCGGCGTGGCACCGGCGAACGCGTGGACGACCGAGCGGTCCTTCAGAAGGTCGCTGTCGTAGTCCCACAGCTGCGTGACGGCCAGGCCATTGCCAGCCGCGACGCCACCACCCTTCGCGACGCCGTTGGGCACTGCCGGCGCGACGTTCGCGATCGCGATCGCCGTCTCGTGCACGAAGAACGACTCCGTGTCGCCGAGCGCATCGAGCTCGACAATGATCCAGCCGCCGAGCTTGCCCACGACACCTTCTCGGAGAGCCTCGGGCAGGCCGGAAGCGTCCACCTCGAGCAGCTTGTCGTGCGTGGCGATCGCCTCGGAGACATCCGCGCCGACGAGCCAGTACCGACCTGTGAGCGGCCAGTGCGCCTTCTGCGCGAGCTTGCGAGCGCGGATCGCGACCTTACGTGCGTCGTTCTCGACGGCCGCGGCCGATGCCGGATTGAACGTGACGCCGAACACGAACGATGCGGCACGCAGCACGCCCACGATGATGTTCTCGATGAAATCGAGAACCGCCTGCACCTGCGGTGCCTGGACGTCGCGGACGTACTCGATCTCGTCGAGCGTCTCCTCCTCGGGCGACAGCGCGACTGCGCTGTAGATGTGCCGGTTGAGGACGACGGCGATCTTGGAGTTGGCGATCCGATCGACGACGATCGCGTCGTCGCCGCGCCAAGGCTTTTCTCGCGCGACGAGGACCGCCGGCCGCTTCACCATCACGGTGTCGCCCTCGGCGCCCTTGAAGTCGGCGATGCCGAACTTGTAGGTGAACAGGCCCGGGGCCTTCACCTGCTTGCGGAGCAGTCCGAGCGCGGTGGCCGCGAGCTTCTGCCCCTTCACGAAGATGTTCGCCACGATGTACCCCTTTCGGTGGGTGTGGTTGGACCCGTGAGAGTTCGTGGCGAACGTCTACGGGGGATGTCTCAGCGGGCGGTTGCCGCCGTGACGATGTCGTCGGCCGACATCTCGCCGGCGCCGATCTTTTCGCCTTCGCCCTGGCCGTCTGCGGACGGTGCGGGCGGCTTCTTCGGGAGGATGGCGGCGAGGGCGTCAGCGTGCGCCTCGAGCTCTTCGCGGGTGGTCCCGCGGAGCGCCTCGACGGGCACACCCTTCACCTTCGCGACCTCCGCTGCCGTTGCGGCTGCGGCATCCTTCGCGTCACGGTCGGCGAGCTTCTTCTCGGCGGACTCGGCCCGGGCGAGGAGTTTCTCCTGCTCGGTCTTGTTCGCTTCCTCGAGCTCGTCGAACTTCTTGGCCTTGTCGGCGTTGGATTTGGCCTGGTCCTCGTTCTTACGAGACAGCGTCTTCCATTTCTCGACCTCGGCCTGCGCCGCAGCGAGCTTGCCTTCGGGTGTCTCCGCCTCCGCGGCTGCCTTTGCGGCGGCCTCTTCGGCGGCGATCTCTTCGGGCGTCTTGGGCATGATGGTTTCCCCGTTTCGGAGTGATGAATCGGCAGCCCGTTTCGGGATGCCGCGACCCGGCAGCGCCGGGAGGTCAGTGGAGTGCGTCGATGTCGGCTTCGGCGGTGAACTGGTCCGAGCGCCATGTCAGCGTCGGGCCGAGCTCGCCGTGCTCGCGGGTCACGATCAGCTCGGTGAAGTCCGAGATCGGCCGGCCGCGGCTGTCGGTCTTGCCGCGCAGCAGGTCGCGGGCGTTGCGGTCGGTGTAGCCGAGCTTCGACTCGATCTGCGTGTGCGTGAGCTCCAGCAGGTCGGCGTCGATCACCTGGCCGGGATCTCGGCCGGCCTTCACGCCCCGTTCGCCGCAGTCGCACCCGGGGTGCATCGGCTGCAGGTCGGACAGGTGATAGCGCTGCGTCGACGCGATCACGCACAGCGCGCAGTTCTCCGCGCCGGACAACACCCGCAGCGTGTAGTCGAACCCGGTCTGCTCGTAGCCGGCGCGCGCCTGCCGGGTGCGGGCCTGCTGAATGTCGGTCGTGACGATCGACTCGAGCCGGTGCAGCCCCTCCGCGCGCGCCTTCTCGAACGGCTTCCCGGCCGCGAGCGCCGCGTAGGTGGCGACCGCGGGGCGCCGGTAGACGTCGGCGGCAGGCACGCCGCGGTAGCCGACCACCTGGTCGCGGTTGACGGCCGTGGCGGTGGCGGTCACGCCCTCGAGTTCGGCGAGCCGCTGGATGTACGCGTTCGTGATGTTCGCGACCTGCAGCTGGCCGCCCTGCACCACCGGGATGATGCGGGCCACGAGCCGGTCGACGTCCGCGTCGCGCAGCGAGGCGGACGCGCCCCAGAGCGCGGCCGCGAACGCGCGGACGCGTTTGCGGATCTCGGTGGAGCGTTGCATGTAGGCGAGGGTGAGCCGGTCAGAACTCGGTGCCGCCACCAGGCACTCCAGTCAGGGCGAGGGTCTGCAGCTGCTCGGCGGCGAGGTCGGCCTCTTCCTCGTCGATCTCGTCCGGGGACATGCCCCAGATGTTCTTCGCGATCCAGCGGGACGACTTGCCGGCGGCCTTGGCCTGCGCGGCGGCCGCGGCCTTCTCTGTCAGCGAGACGTGCTCCGGGGACTCGAACAGCACCTGGATGGTCTCGCCCTCGTCGAGGCCGAGGATCCGCAGCGCGTCCAGCAGGGAGCCCTCCATAGGGCCGCGGGCCCGCTGGATGCGGTTCTTGGCCTTCTGGATCTCGCCCTTGTGCGCATTGTTGGCGCCGGCGGCGGACTGGTTCTGCCCCTCCGGCAGGAACACGTCGATCGGGGTGCGCATCACGGCGGCGAAGTCGCGGGCGTCCTGCTTCTCGCCCGACAGCAGCGGGGTGATGTCGACGGCCCCGGACTCCCACACGTCGATGCCCTCGGGCAGGTCGATGAGCGCGCCGGGGGCGAAGTCGAGTCGTTTGCTCCAGTCGATGTCGTTGCCGTTATCGTCCTGCTCCGGCAGGTTCTTCAGCGCACGCGCCTTGAATGCCTGGTAGGCGGTGACGACCAGGCGCTGCAGCTTGCCGAGGTTGATGCGGTCGATGACGTCGATGTGCGGCTCGAACTCGGCCATGCCGTTCTCGTTCTCGAGCGCGTACACCGGCACCGGGCCGTCGAACACCTCGGGGTCGCCGTCCGGCTCCCAGTCCCCCGCCACCGTCCCGCGAATGGTCCCGGAGACGGTCTTCACCGGCCGGGAGAACCGCTGCCGGACGCCGGGCACCCACACCTGCGCGAAGTCGCGCTCGAGGTCCTGGTCGCGCCAGGCGCGCAGTGCGGCGCGGGAGCGCCACGGCTGCGCCGGGTCCGCCGCGGTGATGACCTTCTCCGGCGTCTCCGACGTGATGATCGGCTTCCCGTCGCGGGTGCCGACCACCAGGTAACCGACCCGCACCGACAACATGTTCATGATCGCGTCGGCGAACACGACGTCGAGGCGGTTGTCGCGCCAGACGATCCGCAGCGCGTCGATCGCGGGGCTGGTGCGCGCGGTGCCGACCCGCACAGCGTTGGGGACGATACGGCCGGCGAGCGACTGGCACCCCAGCCCGCCGTAGTTGGTGCGCGCCTTCTTCTGGAACGCCTCCCACGACTTCTTGGTGTTCTTGCCCATCTCCGGCATCGGTGCGTCGCCGTCCGTGGAGTACTTCCGCAGCCGCACGATGGCCGGCATCCGGGCATCCAGGCGCTTGGCGAGGATCGGGAGCCACTGCTCGGGCGTGGTCGCCATATGGGCCCCCTATCGAAGCTGTCGCGGCATCCGCCTGTTGGTCTGAGCGGTGACGCCCTTACCGAGTGCGTCGTTGCCGGCGGCGAACGCGAACGCGGCCCCGTAGGTCGCGTCGATCTTGCCGTAGTCCTGGTTGTCGTCGGCCTTCTTCAGCACGTACCCCGCGCGCCGCGGATCGCGGCGTGCGTTGAGGAAATGCGCGATCACGGTCGGGTCGCCGTCGAAGGTGACCTCGACCTGCCGGATCGCCGAGTACAGCTGGTCGAACGTGTCGCACGTGCGCGAGATGTCCTTCTGCCGCCACCGGATCGGCTCCGGGACGCTCATCTTCGCCTTCAACCGCTTGTGATGCGCGGCCTCCCACTGCTTCACCTCGCCCGCCCACCCGGCGGACGGGTCAGCGTAGAACCCGACGACGTTGTAGTCCTTGAACGCCTTCGCCACGGTCTGCTCGATCTCCAGCTTCGGCGGCCGCCAGCCCTCACCTGCAGGCCCGTCCGGCTGTTCCCAGATCCCGAGCTTGAAGAAGTGTCGTTGCGTCACCGAGTAGCCGATGAGCACGGTGGAGTCGGCGATGTGCTTGTCTTTGCGCCCCTCAGACCCGTCGAAGCCGAGCGTGATCGGCTCGGTTCGCCCGATCGTCTTCGGCTCCTTCGGGATGCACGCGCGGATCTCCGGATCAGAGACGTAGGCGTCGCGGGCCGCGTCAACCTGGTTGAGGAAGTCGGCGCGCATCACCGCGATGTCGTTGGACGTATCGAAGAAGTCGAGTGCGCCGCGGTGCACGTCGAACCAACCCGGCGCGCACGGCGGATCGTGCAGCAGGCACCCGTCGGGGTGCTTTGCCGAGTCCCCGTACGCGACGCGAAGGCCGTGCACGAGCGAATCCATGTCGTCGACCTTCGTGGACGCCGGCGCCGGGCGGTGGTCGAAGTAGATCGAGTGGACGTCCTCGAGGTTCTTGTACTTGCCCGACTGGATGTCGTCCCAGAACCCGAACGATGCCTCCGCCACTGAGCGCTCTCCCAGCACGTAGGCGTTCGGGGTCTCGATCGTCACGCCGCCGAGCTTGGTGGCGTTGTTGCGGAGCACCTGGGCGAGCTTGATGCCCCCGTTGCCCTTGAGCCAGGTTTCGGTCTGGTCCAACGATGCGGCGACGTTCTTGGCGCCCTTGTTCGTGGTCGACGACGACGTGACCGGGGAGATGCGGCCGCGTTCGAGGGCGACGAACGAATCCATCGGGTCGAGGTTGAACTCGTCCACCGCGGACCCCTGGCGGAGCATCTCGAGCAGCGGCTCCCACGTGTACTTCGTCTGCTCCTCCGACACCGCGGCGATCGCGACGTACGGGGTGCGGACCTTCGACCAGGGCTTGCCGACCGGCTGCCCTTCGGCATCCCACCCATCGGGCACGACGTCGAAGATCGCCTCGGCGATCATGATGCTGCCGACGAACGGTGACTTCCCCCACCCTCGAGGACGAATCAGGGAAGAACGGTGGATGACGCGCCGACAGGTGTGCGGATCGATCCGGTACAGCTCGTTGAGGTACTCCTGCTGCTCGATCGTGAGGATGAACGGGTCGAAGATGTCATCGTCGCCCGCGTCCGGCCGGCCAAGGTACTCCGCCATCTGATCGGCGACGTGCCAGCCCAGCGTCGGGAAATCGCCCTCGAACTGCGGAACCCACGGCATCAGGCCGTGTCCCGCCGCGCAATGCCGCGAGCGCGGTCCCGCGAGGAGCCAGGCGCCTGGTCGTGGTGAGCTTTGAGCCGCTCCTTGGCCTCGATCTCGGCGGTGTTCGCGATCGCGAACTGCAGGCGCAAGCGGGCGCGGTCCTCGGGTGTGAAGCCGTACTTCGCCTCGCGCAGTCGGAGCTCGGACGCGACCCGCATATCGCCTTTCCAGAAGTGGGCGTGGATGAGCGCGGTCTCGGCGAGGTACGACCAGTCGAGGTCCGTGAACTCGGGGGCGAGGGGGTGGTGGGCGAGCATGCTCCACCAGCCGCGGGTCGCAGTAGGCCAGTTGAACCGGCGCTTGACCGTCTCCTTAGCTTCGCCGGGACGTTCGATCTCCACGTCGAAGTAGATCGTGGGCAGGGACGGCTGCGTGGTGGCGGTCGCTGGCAGCACGCGCAGCTGCAGTACGTCCTTGTTGCGGCGAGCTCGCTGATCCGACGCCTTCGGCGCGGGGCCGCGGCCGGCCATTTAGATGAGTCCGTTCATGGGTCGTACTCCCCCGTTTCGGGTGGGCGAGCGTCCCGTTTCGGGGCGCCTTCCAACGCGACATACCGCGTGATTTCGCGGCTAAAACCGTTACAATAGGAAGGTGAGAGAGTGCGAATCGTGTGGCCGGTCGATCACGAACCGGAACGCTCAGGCCCGGTACTGCTCGACCCGCTGTCGAGTCGCCGGCCACCGCGCCGCGAAGCGCCAGCAGCTGCCGCTCGAGCTCACCCGCCGCGACCGGTGGGTGCGCTGGACGCCGAGCAAGCGCCCGATCACTGTCACCGGCGAGCCCGCCTCGTCGACGGACCCGACGACGTGGGGCAGCTACCAGGCCGCCCGTGACTCTACGGTCGGCGCAGGCCTCGGCTTCGCACTCGGCGACGGCCTCGGCTGCATCGACATCGACCACTGCCTCGTCGACGGCGAACTCACTGCGGCCGCGGCCGCGTTCCTCGCCGCCTACGCGGGGCACTACATCGAGATCTCGCCCAGCGGGACCGGTCTTCACATTTGGGGGCACCGCGCCGAGCAGCCTGGCCGACGGTACACCGTGGCCGGCCTGCCCATCGAGGTCTACTCGACCGGACGGTACATGACGGTCACCGGGAGCGTGTTCCAGTACGGCTCGCTCGCGCCCATCGAGCTGTGATCGAGCCTCGCCTCAGCCGAAGCGATTTACCAGGTATGCGCCGAGGCCGGCGGAAGCGCTGATGCTCTGCTCCGAGGGCGACACGGTGTCGCGGCCGGCGCGGCCCGTCTGCTCGAGCTCGGCATTCGTCCATTCCACTCCGACCGCCCACGCTACGACGTAGGGGTCATCGTTGGGGCGGATCGTGCGGAGGTACTCCGCGATCGCCTTGGCCACCGCATCCCGGGCAGCGACGACGTCGGGCGCCAGGTAGTCGTAGGGTCGCTCGTCCTCGTCGGCCATCCGCCCCGCTCCAATCTGTAACGCTTTTCTCGACAGGCGCTGATGTCAGCGCGGCGAGCCCGATCGGGTCGCGAGGCCCCCAGTAGCGCGCGGAAGCCTCGGCGGGCATCCAGTTCTGCCTGATCTGAGGGTATTTTCCTCAGACCCGTACACACTCCGAATCACAGCTCCTCCCCGCGAGGGCCGGAGCGGGGGTGGGGGTCCCCCGCCCCCTCGAAGACCAGAATCAACGCCGACCTGGATGCTGCTCGCGCGGGCGATACCCACTTCCGGGACGGAAACGGGAACGCGCGGCCGATGCCTGAGCCTGCGTCTCGCGATTGTGATGCCAGTGGCACAGGGTGCGAACGTCGTCGACCGTCGTGCATTCGCCCTGCTGCCACTGCGACCGATGAGCGGCCTGCAGATCGGTAGTCGCCGGGCACCGTTGCCCCGTGTTCAGGTCCGCCGTGCACCGGTACCCATCGCGAGCAAGGCAGGCATCCCGAACCGGAGTCGGAACATGGGTAGGGCGGCTGTTCTCCCAGGGCATCGCTTCACCCCCGGGCCATTCATCGAGACGAATGCCAGGGTCGGTGCGGCGCACCCCTGCGCCCACCCAGACGCTCGACGACGCACCAACCCCCGAGAACGACGAAGGCCCCATCCGTTCAGATGAGGCCTTGTCATAGTTCTCGTGCACGCACAGCGTAGCACGAGCCGCGGTCGTCACTCTTGCGCGGCTGGTGCGAGCGGGATCCCGGCGTGTCGGCGGGCCTTCATCGTCTCGGCCGCGGCGTCGACAGTTGAGGCGTAGAACCATCGAGTGACGGTGCCGCGCGAGTCTCGCGACGTCGTCGCGGGCTTGAGTACGTCGGCCTGCACCCACCGTCGGAACTGGCGCTGTGACACCTCGGCTCTCTCCGCAGCATCCGTCAACGGCAGCAGCGGGTCGTACCACTCGGTGACCGGCGCTCGGGCGATCACGTGTTCGTCGCTCTCGCGATCGCTGAAGCGCGAGAGGGTCCGGTCTGCGCTCGTTCGCTGAGTCGCCTCGGTGAGCGGATCGGCGTGGCGATCGCGGCGTTCCACTCCCCACTGCCTCATCGCATCGAGCACCGACCATCCGCCACGGATGCCGTCGACCTCGACATGCCAGTCGAGGACGTGCTCTGCGATCCAGGTTGCCGCGCGCTCGTGGGTGGCAATCCAGTCGAGATCTCGCCCGTACGCAAGCCACACGTCCATGACCTGCTCGACAGCGTGCAGCGCATCGGCGAGGTCATCAGCGATCGGTGCCGACGCGGACGAGGCGGACGAGGACACTCGCACTCGATCGAACACTGCCGCTCGAGCGGGATCAGCAAGCGATCGCATCCGCCCGATCAAATCGGGCAGATCGCGCAGCAGGCCCCTGATCCGTCGGTAGCAGGTGTCGCACAGTCTGCCTCCCTCAGGCCGTGCCGGCTTGGGGGCGCAGCCGGTGCAGTCGCCGTTGGTCGCGCCGTAGCTGGGGCACACGGCGAAGTGCATACCCGGCTGGACACAACGAACGCACCCGCGGTCAGAAGGGTTTGTCATCGTCGGGCTCCTCCGGCTGCTGCTCCTTGAACATGGCCAGCCGTTCCCCGTATCGTTCGCGAGTGATCCACCACTTCCGGTAGTCGGATTGGGTGCCGCAGGGACCACAAGACTCGAGCGAGCCGTGCGGGTGATCCGGACATCCCAGCGGAGGTGCTTGCAGTTCGAGAGGGCGTTGTGGTCGGGCGGGTGTTCCTGGTTCCCGGCGATCCCATCCGGCCCAGCGCTCTTCCGCCTGACGTTCCTCGTCCAGCACCTGCTCCCACGCACGCCTGCGCGCGCTCTCCCGCGTGTGCGCTCTTCCTCTCTCTCCCTCTATAGCCGTGGAGGATTCCGCCTCCCAGGCGGGCTCTGGCGGGCGTGCCGCCGTGAGTGGCGGCGGGCCGACGTGTGCCGGCTGCAGCACGATCCACCACGACTGATCGCCCGGGCGCAGCGTCAGGAAGCCCAGCTCCTCGAGCGTCAGCAGGTGCGTCTCCAGCAGGTCGCGGCCCGTCGTCGGCGCATCCAGGTGCGGAGTGAGAATCGATGCGATCAGCGTCGCGTCCAGCGGCACCCGCCCCAGGGTGTCCGCCATCCTCGCCAGCCCCGTGAGCGTTTCCGATGGGGTCGGATGAGACTGCTGCGGCGGCGAGGTGTTCGGCGACCTGGCGGATCTTGTGGCGGAGCCACTGCTCGCGGTTCCACTTGGGTCGGTGGCCGTCATCGGGGTTGACTCCCTCTTCATTTCCTCTTGCGAACGCCCGGATGCACATCCGGAACGCCATGTACAGATCGCGCTCGTCGACGCGGAAGCACTCCGTCCAGCCGCGGCCGCGCCACAGCAGACGCGCCGCCTCGTCCGCGGCCGCGAATGCCGGCTCGAACAGGCGGTCCATCTCGATGAGCGCTTCTCGCTCCCACGACGCGTCCGTGCCGGGGTGCGCGACGATCACGTGCGCGCCGGAGCGCTGCATCTCCTCGATCCGCGACCACTTCCACGCCCGACCCACTTTGAGCACGCCGACGCCCGGGCCGAGCTCGTCGCGCCAGTACGCGACGTACGTGAGCGCGTACTTCGGCAGCGCCAGCAGTGGCGTGAGTTCCTTGCCGCGTCGGCGCTGCTCGTTGTGGGCGTTGCACAGGCCGTTCGCACGGTGCGGGCGACCGCACAGCGGGTACTCGCAAGCCCGCCGCGAGCGCGGCTTCACTCGCTCCTCCCGTTCCAGACGGCCATCGGCAGGACCATGCCCTTGCCGTCCGGAGCGGGGCGAGCGGGTTCTCCCGTCTCTGCTCGGTGGGGGCCGTCGTGGCGGTCGATCCGTTCGCACCGGAGTCTCGACGTGTCGTCGCGCGATCGACATTGACGGGTCGGCATCACTCGCTCCTGTTCGTCGGGGTGGTGGCCTCAACTGGTGCAGGTTCGAGGTCGCCGTACTCTTCGCTGATGCCGAGCACGACGGGGACGTCCTGGTGTTCGTCCCACACGCCGAGGTCGATGCCGGCGTCGAGTGCGATCGAGTACTCGCACTCGCGCAGATCGATGCCGCTGTCGACGCACGACTGGGAGTGCAGGATGTACACGCGCTGCTCGGCGGAGACCGCGCGGCCGAGGTGCTTCTCGAGATCGCGCGGTGCACCGACGATGCCTGCGATCTTCGCGGTCGGTTCCAGGCGGGTCATGCGCCCTCCTCATCCCACAGCGGGACGTCGCTCTCGCGGCGGCCGTCAGGCAGCGCGGCAGCTTGGGTGTCGACGCTCGCGTACGACCAGGTGACGCCTTCGCCCGGGCCTTGCCACTCCCAGTCGATGACGCCGTCCGGCCAGCGGCCGGTCGTGATGCTGCCCTCGTCGTAAATGTGGTGGTCCCACGTGTCGTCGGTCGCGCTGTCGTCGAGCGCGTTCGCAGGCTCGTCGAGCCAGCCGATGATCCAACAGTCGCTGTGGAAGACATACTCGTGTCCGCAGGGCCAGGCGTCGCAGTCGCACGACGGGTACCAGTGGCATCGGTGATCGCGGCCGCCATCGCACACGGCGCGGCCGTTGCGGATCCGGTGCGTCGCCAGCGGCAGAGCGGCGACGGCTTCGGGCTCGGTCGGGTCCTCTGGCAGGTCGAAGGACGTCGGCACGTACGCCGCCGGCAACGGCGGCACCAGGTGCGGGTGAACCTGCGACTCGGGGCGGATCGAGACGCACGACAAGCAGTCAGCGCGGGCGCCCTGCGTGATGTGGTTGTGTTCGACCATCAGTTCCTCCTCCCCATCGTCAGCTGGAGGTATTCGCCGTCGAGGAGGCGTACGGTGACCTCGATCTGCCAGGGCATGAGCGCAATGCCGGCAGCGGCCGCATAGGCGATGAGGCGTACGCGGATGCGGCGGCGCCGGCGGACGCGGCGGCCCGCAATCCGCTTCTCGCGGTTCATCGGGGCAGCTCCTCAGCGCGTCGCTCGGCTTGGTCTTCGGCGGCGGCGTAGTCGAGTGCGTCGATCATCTTGAGCGCGACTGCAGCGACCTGGACGAGCTCCTCGCGCAGCGCGACGGTGTCGTCGGTGGCCGCGGCTTCGAAGACCTCTTCGCGGAGGATCTCCCACCAGGTGACCGTGCCGTCGCCGCCGTCGTTGTGGCTGTGCGCTTTCGTCGCGGTGCGGAACTCGTCGGCGATGTGATCGGCGAGCCATACCTCGTCGACGTAAGGCACTCCGGCGCCGGCCGAGAGCGGCATCGTGTCGGGCCCGGTTCCCATGGGCAGGTGCTCCTGCTCGCCGTGCTTCGCTATCGAGCGCGTGATCTCGTTGAGCACGTCGCTGAGCGCCTGCCCGAACCGCTCCCCCGGCGTGAGGTTCGGGACCAGGAGGTCGGCGAGCGCGAGGGCTTCGCGGTAGTGGAAGTCGCAGGCGTCGGGCAGCGATCGGTCCCGGTTTGGGATGTGGCCTCCGCGCTGGCACATGCGGTAGGCGATGACGTTGGCGATACGGTGGCGGGCGGTGACGCTCATCGGCGGCTCCCTCGGACTCGGCGGCGGTACTCGGATGCCTGGCGGAGCTTGCCGCGCACGAGGGCACCGGCGCCAGCAACGACAGCGGCGTTGGCGGCCTTCTCGACGGTGAGCGCGAGTTGCAGCCGGTTGTTCTCCTCGACTTGCCCCCACCAGCGGGTGACGACGGTGTCGAGCGCGCGCTGCAGCTGCGCGTTGTCCTCCTCGAGGTGCCGGGCCGTCGATTCCCAATGGATCGCCCAGCGGCGAGCGCGTTCGATGTCTTCGGGGATGGTGACGTCGGCCCATTCGGGGCGGGAGTCGGTGGTGGGTGCCGGACTATCCGGTGCTGTGTGGTGGCGGTCGAGTTGTTGGAGGAATGCGACGATGAGCGGTGTCTCGCTGTCGTAGCATTTCGCGAAGAACGGGTGCTGGGCGATTTGCTCCCAGGCGACGATGCGTTCATCCTGCTCGGTCTCGTCGTCGGGCAGGTATGCGATCGTGAGGTCGTCGTAGGCGTCGACGACTGCGGTGTGGGTCATGGGGATGTCGCGGGTGTGGTTCCACCAGTGCGCGGTGGGCGTGAGTTCGGTGACGCGTTCGATCAGTTCGATTCGGGCTGTGCCGTCCGGGTCGATTGATGCGGCCGCGAGGCGGGTGCCGATCTTCGCGAACGCGAGCGACAGCATCCGTTCTACGTACACCGCGGCGGGCGTGTCGGTTTCGTGGGTCGGGGCGGCCGGGGGGTCGGGTTCGTTGTCGGCGTCGTCGTTGAGTTGCTCGAGCTCGGCGCGTGCGCGGGCGCCGGTCATTGCTTCGGCGAACTCGGCGGGCTCGAGCGGTGGGTGCCCCATCTCCTCGGCCTCGGCGGCCGGCGTTCCTTCTGCCGGGGCCTCTTCCTCGATCGTCGGCTCTTCACCGGCGTCTTCCTGGGGGTCGGCGTCCTGGGAGCGCTCTGCAAGGGGCTGTGCAGCGGCCGGCGTTGCCGCCGGGGTCGGGTGGGCGTCGTCGTAGGCCTTGACGATCGCGAGTGGGACGCGGCCGCGGGCGGGGCAGTCCAGACCGACGTGCTTCGCCCAGGCGCGGATGTCGGATGCAGACAGTGCCGCGGCCGCGGGAGGTGCCTGCCTGGTGGTCAGCTTCTTCTGTCGCGGCTGCTTGGGCACGGCCGGCGCGGTGGTCTCCCCCGCTTCGACGGGAACCGGGTCGGGCTCGACCAGGGCCGGCAGCGGTTGCGGTGCCTGTTCGACGTGTGCGACCGGTTCCGTCGTCGGCTCGACGTCGTGGGTGGTGGGCATGACGATGTCCTTCGGGGTGGGGGTGGTCTCGCTGGTGTGGGTGCGGATCCGGCGGGGCTTCCACCGGAAGTCGTCGGGCCGGTTCGCGAACTCCTCGTCGACGGCAGCGTCCTTCGCGGCGGCTTCCTCGTGAGCGAGCGCTTCGTCTTCGGTGGTGGGCGGGTAGAAGCCGAGGCGCTTGGCGATCTCGGTGGAGGTGAGCCCGCGACCACGGAGCTGCATGTAGCGGCGTTCGCCGCTGACGAATCGGAAGTGGGCCGACTCACAGCTCATGCCGTGCACGGTGAATGCGGGGCAGGTGGTGTTCCTCGTGCAGCCGGCGTCGTATCCCTCCGGCGTTCCGTGCTCGCGCGGCCTCGGCATACTCAGTCCTCGTTGTCGCTCTCGTCATCGACGTCGTCCTCGCGGGGGTCGCCATCGAGGCCTTCACCTTCCGCGCGCAGAGCATCGTCGTGGGCACGGTTGGCGATCGCTTCGCGGCATGCGGCGAGCGCGGTTTCGTCGATCTCGGTGAGGGGGTATCCCCATTTCTTGAGCTGCTCGAGGTGGCGGATGGTGAGGAGTTCGTCGTGACCGTGCTCGGTGCGCTTCTCGTGGATGCCGAACGAGGTGGCGAGCATGAGTCGGAACGGTGCGATTCTCTTGGATGCGATCAGGTCGTCGAGTGCTGCGGTTGCTTCGCTGGAGTTGTCGGGCGCGTCGACGTTGAGGAGGGGCAGGGTCCATTTCGGGGCGCGCTGGTCGTCGTAGTAGTAGTCGCCGTTGTCGAGGAGAGCGGCTGCCATGTATTCATAGACGCCGGCGAGCTGGTTGATCTTGCCGGGCAGGAGGTCGTGGATCCACTGCCGGCGTGCGGCGCGGTTCGCTTCGAGCGCCTGCTGGCGGGCCTCCCGGTCGGCGATCTCCTGCTTCTGCTCGTCGGTGAGTTCGCGTGCGGCGACTGCGTTCGCACGGCGGTGGCCGTGTTCGGCGTAGTCGCGGCAGACGTACTCGATGGCGAAGTCCTCGACGCGGTATCCGGCGACGCGAGCGGAGTGCCCGGGGCAGGCTGCGTGGTTCTTCTCGGTGAGCTTCTTGCCCTTCTCGTCGACGAGGTGAGCGATCGCCGCGGCGCCTCCTTTGAGAGACCCGTAGGTATCGACCGGGGCGAGCTTGACCTTCGCGGCGCGCAGCTCTGCCTTGAGTTCGGCGACTCGTGCGTCCTTCGCGAGCTTGTCGCGGGCGCTGCGCACCTTCCATTCGAAGTCAGCGGGCTTTGTCGAGGCGGTATCGGCGAGCTCGGCTTGCACGCTGGGGTGCTCGTCGAACTCGGTCAGAACGGCGGCCTGCTCGAGATCGATCGCAGGCTTGGTGGAGAGGATCGCGGAGGTCTTTTCGGAGCGGGCAGCGCGGATGCCGGCGCGAACTCGGTCGGGCTTCTCGGCGATCGCAGTGGCGATGTCTTCGGGGGTGAGCCCGAAGAGGCCTTCGAGGTTCGCCCATCCGCGGGAGAGCTCGCGCTGGGTGACGCCTTCGCGGCGCTCGTTTTCGACGATCTGTTGCTCGAGCACGAGCGATCCGGTGATGGTCGATGCGTCACGGACGATCACGGGGATCGCGGCGAGACCGGCAAGGATCGCGGCGCCGACGCGTCGGTGTCCGAAGACGATGTAGAACGCACCATCGGTGTCGTTCCACACGACCGTGGGCGGCTGCAGGATGCCGGAAGCGCGGACGGAGTCGATGAGCTGCCCATCGGGGGTCGCGTCCTCGCGGATCTGGTCAGCACTTCGAAGTGTGCTCGGGTCGATCGTGATGAGCTGCAGCTGCTCGATAGCGGATTGACCGGGAGCGGTGGTGGCGGTGGTCATGTCGGGTGGATCCTTTCTGTGGGTGGTGGGGTGGTCAGCGGCCGCGGTGGGCGCGGCGCTTCTGCTCCGTCTGCTGCTTCATCGAGCGAGCGCGGAGACGATTGGTGAGCATCGGATCGATGCGGAGCGCGTCCTCGGTCTTGATGAGGCGACCGAGGAGCTGGTAGTAGCGGGCGGGCCGGATGCCGAGCTCGTCGAGGATCGCGGTCTCCTTACGACCGGTGGCTTTCGGGTGCTTCGCTTCGAACGCGAGCAGCTGCTCGCCGGTCGGGCGCGGCTTCGCTTCTCCGGTCATGGGAGCTGGCCGATCCGCTCGAGCAGCTCGTTCAGGAACTTCGGGTTGGCGCGATGCGCGACTCCGAGCAGCTGGCTGATGATGTCGGCCGCACCCTCACCGTTGAGCAGATAGAGGACGTCCGAGCGTTCGGTGGCGTGGTTGACGCGGCCGCGGAGCTCGAGCGCAATGACGGTCTCGACACCCTCCTGGCGAAGCGCGCCGATCACAGCGACCGACGTGCCGTCCAGCAGCACCGCGTCAGTCGTGTCGATCAGCGCATCGCCGCGACCAAAAGCGGATCCGCCGATGATGTGGCTCACAGCTCAATCTCCTCGAGCGGGACGAGCTGGCGGATGTGGAGGGTGAAACCGGCGCGGGTGACGAGGCCGTCGGAGTCGTTGACGTGGCGGATCTCCGCCCGCGGCTTAACCATCAGGTCCGGGGTGTCGTCACGGACCACACCGGCGACGACGAGAGCGTCGAAGAGTGGCTTTTCCAGTCCCCCGAGGTTGTCGACATCGCGGCGACGGCTGATCGTGTACCACCAGAACAGTTGCGCTTCGACCTTCGCCATCTCAGGGATGCGGGCGGCGATCGCCAGCTGCAGCGCCTGGTCCTTCGCGGCCGCGACAGCACGGTTCCGACCGCGCCAGTTCGCCTTAGGTCCGTTCGCGGGGATCGGGTTGGTGGGCCAGCCGAAGTGCAGGATCCACGTGTCGGGGGTGGGGTGCGAGCTGCCGTAGATCTCGAGCTCGGTCGGGTACATCATCATCGGGCGTTTCCGTAGAAGCGGCGGGCCTCGTTGCGGGCGTAGCGGAACGCAGCCGCACGGCCGCCCCGCTCCCTCGAAAACGAGGTTCGGCTGCTCACGAGAAGACGGGGTCGCCCCTGACTGTCGCGGCCCGTGGTTCGATACGCGACCCAGACGATGGCTTCACGGTTCGCGGTACCGAACGGGACGAGGGTCGTCTCCTGACGGATGTACCAGCGCACCTGGTACGAGGCCCGGTTCATGGTCTTGCTCATGCTGCGACTCGCTCCTCGTAGCTCTGGGTGTGGGTGTGGTCCGCGACCGTGTCGCGATCGCCGCTCGCCTCGCGGTCGACCGGGCGGAGACCGTTCGACGACGGCAGGGTGAAGGTCAGTTCCCCCCGCCGCGCCATCTCCGCCTCAAGCAGGTCGTCGGCGGCCGCGAACAGTGCAGGGTTCTCGATGCGGGCCCGGAGCTCATCGGCACCCGTGAGCACGCTCACAAGACCACCGCCACACCGACCGCGAGCGCGACCAGTTCGACAGTGGCGAGCGCGCCGACGGCGAGGGTGGTGAGGTGGTGCCAGTCGCGGCGGTAGCGCATCGGCATGTCGCGTGCGATGCCGGGTCGGCGGGTCACGGGAGCACCACCGTTGTGACGGCCTCGGCGAGCGCAGGGATGCCGAAGATGAGGAAGGTGTACGCGGCGAAGACGATGACGTAGTGGCGTGCGGTGGCGCGCTCGTCGTCATTGGATCGGGTGGGCATGGCGGTGGGTCCTAGTCGAAGAGCTGCGGGTGGGGTGGCGCGGCGGTGTCCCGGTCGGGATGCAGCGCGTGGAGGGTGCGGGCAAGCTCGGTGAGGCCGGCGGGGGTGACGTGGATCTGGGAGTAGGTGCGGCGGTGCTCGCGGTTCGTGGCGGGGATGGTCACGTCGCGGACGGTGAGCCATCCGGCGCGGCGAGCAGCTTGCGCGATGTGCCAGTCGCTGTGCTGTGCGGCCTTGCCGACAGTGCGAAGGATCCAGCCGAGCTGGTGCATGTGGGCGAACAGGCCGGCGCGGCCGATCTGGACCGCGGGGTCTTCGCTCAGGAGTCGCGCGGCGATGTTGACGGGGTGGGAGCCGATGAAGCTCGGGACGCGTTGCGCGAGGTCAAGGACCTCGTCGGTGAGCATCGGGGCGAGCGTGTCGGTCAGCCATTCGAGGAACGCGGCCGCGCGGGGTGTGCCGGCTGACTCACACCGGGCGATCGCGTCGTCGAGGTCGTAGTACGGGAAGCCTTCGAGGACGAGGGGCCACGTATCGCCGAACAGTGTCTCGCCGCCTGACCACGGCGAGATCTCGGCGAGGCGCTCGACCTGGTCGGCGCGGGCATAGACCCTGTCACCGACTGTCGCGATGTACAGGTCACCTTGACGGGCCCACCGGTGGATGAGCTTGCGGGTCGGCGCGAGCTCGGCCACGGCACTCACCGGTCACCCTCGAACGAGGATCGCGAGCCGATGATGGCCGCCGGCGGAAGCTGGTGGGCGCGGCGAGCACGCTCAACAGCTGCGGCACGAGCAAGAGCGGCGATCGCGACGAAGAACGCGGCGAACGACACACCGAGCGCGACGACCGCCACGATCAGCGCTGCCTCCGCGATCATGCGAGACCCGCCTTACGGCGGTGGCGCGCGACCGCACGACTGAGGCGTGCCCACTGACGGGGTGTGAGGAAGCGGGAGTGGTTCCGCAGCTCCCGCTCCAGGTCCTCAGCGGCCGCAGCATGGAATGCTCGGCGGCGGGCCCGCCAACACTGGGTGTCCGGGGCGCCTGCCCTGGGGGTGGCGGCGCTGGGGAACGCACTAGACGCCCCGGACGGTACGGCCGCGTCGCTGGGGAACGACGAGGCCGCTTCGACGCCGCTGGGGGGCGACGCCGAAGCATTCAGATCGCTCTCCGCGCGTACGAACGCCGCGAGCGCTGACCCGAAGCGCGCACGTGCGGCGTGCTCGTCATGAATTCGACGTGCGCTGTAGCACGGGCCGCACGGGATGAGTGTTCCTTCGGGGTGCGCCGGGCAGCACACCGGCGGCGTCAGCGCAGTCATGACTGCTCCTCGTCGCAGTACGCGTGGGCCGCATCGAAGTCGTCGAGGAACGAGTCATCCCGACCACGGGCAAACGCCCGCGCCCCGCACGAGCACATCGTGAACGATGTCGCCGACGCCGGGAAGGTGCCGCGGGCGAAGAACAGGGCGTCCTCGCGCCGCTGCGTGAGGATCCGCTTGCGGCGGTCGTGGCGACGACGGCGCGTCATCTTGGCGCTCATGCTGCACACTCCGCCAGCCAGGCGAGCACGTCGGCACGCGTGTAACGGATCAGGCTCGACCCGGGCAGCTTCAGCCACTTCGGACCGGTCTTCGCATCACGCCAGCGCTCGAGCGTCTTCGGCGTGACATCGAGGATCGCCGCGAGCGCCTTCGGCGCCATCACCGCCGGCACGTCTTCGAATCCCGAGAGGGTCGAATCTGGCTGTGGCTCAATGCCGATCGTCGGTAGCGAGGTCAAGGCACCCATCAGGCCACCGCCTTCGTGGACTCGGCATCGATGCTCGCCGACGCCAGAAGGTCAAGGATCGACATCCCCAGGAACTCCGAAGCAGCGGCGATCTCGTCCGTATCGAACGGCCGCTCCCCCCGCAGTCGCGCATACACCGAATTGCGACTCAGCTCGAGAACGTCTACGAGAGCAACCCCGTCAATGTCGCGGCGAGCCAGCTCTGCCTTGATCGCTCCGGTAACCTGCGCCGAGAACTTCGTCTTGACTCCCATAAATGGGACAGTACCAACTTTGGTACAGGCCTGCAACCAATTTTGGTACTTGCATGTATCAAGTACCGAAAACGGGTACTCTCAACAACCATGGGAGAACTCAGTGGATTCAGCTGGCGCGTCATCGATGTGATCCAGAAGCTCATCGAGCAGAAAGGGATGACCGACGCCGAACTGATCGTGCGTTCAGGTGTTCCGCGCAACACCTTCTATCGGAAGATGCGTGGCGAGACTCCCCTGAACACGAACGACATCGATGCGATCGCGGCAGCGCTCGATGTCGACCCATTCGATCTGCTGCGCGCGGCGGCCGCCCCGAACGTCACAGAGCTTCACCCTCGTCGCCGCGATGTCGGGGCTTTCCAGCAGGATCTCCAAGAAGTCGCCAACGAGTCGATCGACGAGGACCCCGTCGAGACCGACAGCGACTTCGACAACGCCTGACACGCCGGGGGGAATCATGCAGGCACTGCTCCAACTCGCCGCTGAACTCGGGGTGACCGTGATCGAGAAACGCGCAACGCACTGCAGCGGATACCGCGCCGACGAACGCCTCATCCGCCTCTCACCGGGGATGAAACGACGGTCGGCACGTTCGGTCCTCGCGCATGAGCTCGGGCACCACATCTTGGGCCACCGACCAACCGAGTTCGGCCCTATCCGTAAGCGCCAGGAGCGCGAGGCGAACGAGTGGGCAGCCCTGCATCTGATCGACCACGCGAAGTATGTCGAGGTGGAGCGGATCCGCGATGGGCACCTCGAATCGATGGCGTTCGACCTCGACGTCGCGACCGAGCTCCTCACGGTCTTCCGGAGCATGCTCCACCGCATCGGGGATGCGACCTATCTGGATCCGCGCATGGGCGCAGGCCAGTGGTTGCTCCGCACAGAGGTTGTGTGATGGCACGCTCCTGGATCACCGACCGCTGGGTGAAAGACGCCCTCGTCGCCATGCCCGACGGCACGACAACGCGGATCAGCCCCACGAGCGCGCAGCTCCGCGCGATCAAGACGCTGCCCGACCACTTCCGCACGGCAAAGTTCGGCAAGGGATCGCGCTGGGTCGCCGGCTGGTACGAACCGGATGGAGCCCAACGACAGCGGCTGTTCGCACGTAGAACGGACGCGGAGTCCTTCACCGCGTCGCTCGAGGACGACATCCGCTCCGATCGCTACATCGACCCCTCAGCGCGTGAGCAGAACTTCACCGTCGTCGCCGAGGCCTGGCTGGCGTCGAAGAGCCGAATCAAAGACTCGACGTGGCGGCGCTACCGTCGCGAGCTCGACAACTATGTTCTGCCGATGTGGGGCGCGCGCACGATCGGCAGCATCACGCGTCCACAGATCGACGCGTGGGTGCAGCAGCTTCGGGACGCGACCGCGCCCCACGTGTTCGACAAGAACCAGCACATCAAGAAGACCGAGCGCAAACCGGTCAAGATGGCGCCCGCGTATCTCGGACACATCGTGCGCTCGACATTCGGCGGCGCGCTGCGCTATGCCGTCGCAGAGAGCCTCATCGGACGCAATCCGCTCGCGAACGTCGAACTCCCCCGCACCGAAGGAGACCTGGAGTCAGACCTTCCGTCGCTGTCGTTCGTCGATATCGAAGAGCTCGCTGACACCGCGTTCGAGCTGAGCGGGCGCGAGGACGATCGGGAGCTGCTTCAACTGTTGGCCTACAGCGGGCCCCGGATCGGCGAGGCGACCGCACTCAAAGTGAAGGACCTCGACCCGATGTCCAACCGCGCTCGTGTCCACCGCACATGGACCGTCGACCGCGACGGTCGGCGCAAGCTCGGCCCGGTCAAGACGTGGGAGAAGCGGTGGCTACCGATCCCCGCATTCCTCATGCTCGAGCTCGTCGAGCTCACGAAGGGGCGCGACCCCGAAGAGTTCCTCTTCACCACCGTGCGCGGCGCTGCTGTCGACGGGTCCAACTGGTACAACCGAGTCTGGCTGAAGGTCCGCGCCGCTGCGGGCCTCGCCATCGCGATGTCGGTGCACGATCTCCGTCACGTCGCCGCGACGAACGCGATCGCCGCCGGCGCCGACGTCAAGCTCGTGCAGCAGATGCTCGGACACAAGGACGCCACCGAGACGCTCAACACTTACGCGCACCTCTGGCCAGACCGCGTCAACGAGGTCATCGCAGCGGTCGAGAAGCGACGTGCCGAGGCCCTCGCGGCGAGCGCGGCCGAGGCAGCCTGAGATGCAATGTGAGACGCATGTGAGACGGGGCCGATTCAGCCTGATTCTGGAAATGACGAAAGCCCCGGAGATCCGCGTGTTTCTGCGGTTCTCCGAGGCTTATGTGTCGGGATGACAGGATTTGAACCTGCGACCCCTTGACCCCCAGTCAAGTGCGCTACCAAGCTGCGCCACATCCCGTTGTCCCCGCTTGCGCGCGGGCAACTCCACTATCCTACCCGCTCGCCGGCCTGGTCGCGAACACTCGCAGGCTCTCCGCGGCATCCGTTCGCCCTTGCCGGTGTCGGCGGGCGGGGCTAGCGTCACGACATGGCGCACATCACCATCGAACCCGTCACCGCCGACCGCTTCGATGACGCCGAGCACGCACTGAGCGGGGGCGGCGACGGCCGCAGCTGCCAATGCCAGTGGTGGACACTCACCAACGCCGAATGGCAGAAGACGTCGCGCGAGGAGCGCCGGACGATGCTTCACGACGAAGTGGATGCCGGACCGCCGCCCGCCCTGATCGCCTACGTCGACGGTGAGCCCGCGGGCTGGGTGCGGGTCGGACCGCGCACACGCCAGGTACGGCTCGCGCGCACTCGGAACTTCGCCTCCCACTCCGAGGAGGAGTGGGATGACCCCGACGTCTGGGCGGTGAGCTGTTTCGTCGTCCGCAAAGAGCATCGCCGCGAAGGATTGAACGCGCAACTGCTCGACGCGGCGATCGACTTCGCGCGCCGCTGCGGCGCGCGAGTCCTCGAGGCCTACCCCCGCGACCCCGAGCGCGGGCCGAAGAAGCCGGCGAACGAACTCTTCCACGGCGTGGTCTCGACGTTCGAAGGCGCCGGCTTCCGTGAGGTCGCGCGCCCCCGGCCCGACCTCGCGATCATGTCGCTCGATCTGACGACCTGACCGGTCACGCGGTCCCCGGGGCATCCAGGGGCATTCGGGGGCAGTCCCCTCGCGTGTCATGGCCTGCTGCGGCGGCGTGCGACGATGTCAAAGCCCCGCGAATCGAGGAGGATCATGCCACGGCTCTGGATCGGGTTCGCCCCGTACATCGTGGTCGCCGCCGTGCACGTCGGCGCACTCGCGGTCGGCTCCGATACGATCGCCGCGCCCAGCAAACTCGCGCTCATGCCGTTGCTCGCCGTCGCCGTGGCGTGGGGAGCCCGTGGGACGAGATGGACGGCCGCGCACACCCTGCTCGTGGTCGCGATTGCCCTCTCGTGGCTGGGCGACGGTGCCAGTACATTCTTCCCGCAGTTCGAGACCGTCCCCCTCATGCTGCTCTGGTTCGGGCTCGCGCACCTCTGCTACATCTGGCTGTTCTGGCGAGTTCTCGCGATCCGGCGACTGCCGGTGTGGTCCATCGTCTTCGCCGCCTGGTGGGTGGTGCTGCTCACGGTGCTGTGGCCGGCGCTCGGCGGGCTCCTCGTGCCCGTCGCCGCCTACGGGCTGGTGCTCGGGCTGACGGCGGCCGGCGCTTCGCGCTGCCATCCGATCATCGCGTGGGGTGGGGTCTTCTTCCTGGCGTCCGACACGATCCTGGCATTCCGCCTCTTCACTCCCGAAGCCATGCCCGAATGGACGAGCCCGCTCGTCATGCTCACCTACTGCCTCGGTCAGGGCCTCATCGCTGCCGGCGTTCTGATCGCCGTGCGAGCACGTCGCGTGGCGGAGGTGACCGCATGACCGATGCCTCCGCTCGTGTCGACGCGTGGCTTTGGGCCATCCGCGTCTACAAGACCCGATCGGCCGCGACGACGGCATGCCGCGCCGGGCATGTGCGCGTGAACGGCGACCGGGCGAAGGCGGCCCAGCCGGTGCGTCCCGGCGACGAGTTGCGCGTTCGGATCAACGGCTTCGACCGGATCCTGATCGTCAAGCTGCCGATCTCCAAGCGCGTGGGCGCCGCCCTCGCCGCAGAAGCGGTCGACGATCGCACTCCTCCCCCGCTGCCTCGAGAACTGACGGCGTTCGTCCCCGTGCGCGACCGCGGTGCCGGACGACCGACCAAGCGCGAACGACGCGACCTCGATCGGCTGCGAGGCCGTGACGAGGACTGACGGCGCGCGACGACGGCCCCTGCTGTCCCGCGCAGCGCCCGCCGATCATGAGCTGGGCGGTCTGCCGAGTTCCGCAGCGTAGGTCGCGAGGCCGCGCCGAAGTTGCAGATATATGCCACGTGCGCTCGAAGGCGTGCCCTCCTCGGCACGACGGGCCCACTCGTCGAACGCAAGCCGGATGGTCGTGGTGACCGCAGCGACGACCGCTCTCGCGATGAGGACATCGGCGTCGGCACCCGCGGCCTCCACGGCTGCCGCGGTCAGCTCGTCGGCGTGCTCCGCGTCGTTGGCGAGCGCGAGGGCGAGCAGCGAGGGCTCGTTCTGGATGAGTCGGCGCACCCGCAGCGCACGCCTGTGCTCCTCGGGCCGCCGGTCGAAGTCGTCGAACAGGAGGAGCCAGCCAGCTTCGAGCGCCGAGACGACGGGCGCGCCCTCTCGGATCTCGGCCACGGTGCGTCGCATCACCGCCCCGAAGCCCTCGTCGTCCACGAAGAGGGCGTGCTCCTTGGTCGGGTAATACCGGAAGAACGTTCGCTGCGAGATCCCCGCCGCGTGGGCGATGTCGTCCACGGTGGTGCCGTGGACGCCATGCCGTTCGAACAGATCGATCGCGGCGTCCGACACCTCCCGAAGGGTCTCTCGGCGCCGCCGCTCGCGTAGACCCACGGGCGCGTCGACATGTTCACTCTCCGGGGCGATAGCGGCTGCCTCATTCACGAGCCGAAGTTTACACTCTGAGCCAACATGGCAGAGACTGCCATATGATTGATTCAATCCGCCCGGCTCGACGTCGCGCCCGCGGCCTTCGCCGCCGCGCGTCCTCATCGTCGCGACCCCACAGAAAGCCTCCCGTGACGCTCGAACAGCAGCCGCCCACGCTCACCTCGCTCCCCGCCGCACCGGTGGTCGCCCCTGCCCGCCGTACCGGTCCGGTCATCGCCCTCCTCGTCGCCTCGGCGTTCGTCGTGATCCTCAACGAGACGATCATGGGCGTCGCCCTGCCGAGCCTCATGGCCGATCTGCAGATCACAGCCGCAACCGCTCAGTGGCTCACCACGGGCTTCCTTCTCACGATGGCGATCGTGATTCCGCTCACGGGATATCTGCTCGAGAGGTTCCCGCTGCGCCGCGTGTATCTCGCCGCGATGACACTGTTCGCGATCGGAACGCTGATCGCCGCCCTCGCACCCGGCTTCGAGATGCTGCTCGCCGGGCGCATCGTGCAGGCTTCGGGTACCGCGATCATGATGCCGCTGCTTTTCACGACCGTGCTCACCGTCGTGCCGGCAACACACCGCGGCCGGATGATGGGGGTCATCTCGATCGTCATCGCCGTCGCCCCGGCCATCGGCCCGACCGTCTCGGGCATCATCCTGTCGGCGCTCGACTGGCGCTGGCTGTTCTGGCTCGTCCTGCCGATCGCTCTGCTCGCGCTGGTGCTCGGTGCGATCTGGGTGCGCAACGTCACCGAGACTCACGACGTGCGCTTCGACGTCCTGTCGGTGGTGCTTTCCGCATTCGCCTTCGGAGGCCTGATCTTCGGGCTCAGCTCGATCGGCGAAGCGGCGACCGGGCACGCGCTGATCCCGGTGTGGATCCCCCTCGTCGTCGGGTCGCTCGCCCTCATCGCCTTCGTGCTGCGCCAGCTACAGCTGCAGCGCACCGACTCCGCACTGCTGGACCTGCGCACCTTCCGTTCACGATCGTTCAGCCTGGCGGTCGTGCTCGTCGCCGTCTTGATGGCCGCCCTGTTCGGTTCGCTCATCCTGCTGCCGATCTACCTGCAGCAGGTGCTCGGGCTCGATACGCTCACCATCGGCCTCATGATGCTCCCCGGCGGCATCCTGATGGGCGCCATCGCTCCGATCGTCGGCTCGCTGTTCGACCGGTACGGTCCGACGCCGCTCGTCATCCCGGGCATGGCGGTCGCGGCCGCCGCGCTCTGGGGCATGACCACGTTCGACACGGCCACTCCGATCATCTGGATCGTCGCGGTGCACATGGCGCTCAACCTGGGTCTCGGCTTCGTCTTCACGCCGCTGATGACATCTGCGCTCGGCTCGCTGCCCAGACCGCTGTACCCGCACGGAAGCGCGATCGTCGGCACGATCCAGCAGGTGGCCGGGGCCGCCGGCACGGCGTTGTTCGTGACCCTCATGACGGTGACCGCGACCGCGCAGCTGCAGTCCGGAGCCGATGCCTCGGCGACCACCGCGGCAGGCGTGCACAACGCGTTCCTGGTGGGCGCGCTCGTCGCTTCGGTCGCCGTCGTCCTCGCGTGCTTCGTCCGCAAGCCGGCCGAGACCTCCGACGACGAAGCGGGCGCGATCCTCGCGCACTGATCCACGACCCGGGTCGGAGGATCAGCCGAGCAGATCGAGCAGCCAGCGTACGCCTCGCACGGCCACTCCGGGTGCACCTACCGTCGAAGGAGTCAGGGCGCTCGTTCGCGCCGCAAGCTCACGATCGCTCGTGACGACGGTGACGGCACGTCCCTCCGCGACGAGCCGCACGGTGGCGGCGAAGACGGCGTCGTCTCCGGATGCCGGTGCCCGCACCACATCGACGCCCGATGCCCCCGCGGCATCGCGCGCCTGACCTTCGACGACGGCCGTCCACTCGGGAAACCAGATGTGCTCGGGCAGATCGAGGGCGGCGGCGGCGATGCCACGGTCGGCGAGCGTCGCGAGGCGGCGGATCAGCTTCTCGGCGGCACCGGCACGGTCGCGCCACCACCCGTCGGGGACCGATCCCATGACGTTCGCGACGTCGACGACCACTGCCGGGCGGATTTCCAGAAGCGGGCGCAGCTGCTCCCACGACGCGGCGAATCCCGGATGAAGGGGATACCGCGCCACGTCATCCGCCGCAACCCACGCCAGCTCGTGACTCTCCGGATCGCTGATCGTCGCCTCGAAAGACTCGACCACATCGCCCACGAGAGTGGTGTAGCTCCAGTACCCGAGGTCGAGAACGCTGAGCAGACGCGGCCGGATCGCGGCACCTGGAACACCCGCCTCCTCCGCCGCTTCGCGCAGCGCGCCATCGCTCGCCGACTCGCCCTCGTGGCGCGCACCGCCGGGAAGCGCCCAGGTGTCGCCGAAGTGGCTCCACGAGACGCGGTGCTGCAGCAGTACGCCGTGATCGGGGTCGACGGCAAGCAGGCCCGCGGCGCCGAACCTGCCCCAGTACCGCTCTCCCGTCGGTGCGACCACCCACGCGTCGCCCGGGTCGCGAGGTCCGTGCGGGCGCCGCGGTTCGCCGGGGGCGGGGGGTTGGATCGTCACGCTGTCAGCCTTTCACACCGCCGTGCACACGTCGCTCCGGCCGATCTCCGCTGAAATGCGGCGTCACCCGCGGCGGTAGCCATCACCAGGCACCGGGCGTGCGCGTGCCCGCATGGAGGGCGCGGAAGGCGGCCGCGAGGCGAGCTCGGGCGCGCACTCGCACTCAGCGAAGATCGGGGCAGGGCGGGGCGAGCCACAGCTGCACAGGCGGACTGCCGCGGCAATCGCACCGGACCGGGACCGACCGGCGACAATGGCGGGGTGACCTACGACCTCGACGACGACCCGTCCCGCATCCAGCTCGACGCGGTGTGGGCCTGGCTTTCGACCGAGGCCTACTGGGGACGCTGGCGCACACGCGACCAGGTCGAGACCCAGGTGCGGAACGCGTGGCGTGTGGTCGGGGCGTACTCGCGCGACACAGGCGAGCTGGTCGGCTTCGCCCGAGCGGTGTCGGACGGGGTCGGCTTCGCGTACCTCGCCGATGTCTTCGTCCTGTCGGAGCACCGCGGTCAGGGACTCGGCAAGCGCCTGCTTCGACTCATGATCGACGACGGTCCCGGGTCCGATATGCGCTGGATCCTGTTCACAGGCGATGCGCACGGTCTATACCGGGGGTTCGGCTTCGCCGAGCCCGATGAGACCGCGATGGTGCGTCCGGCGCGCACACCGACCTGAGAAGAAGCGGGTGAGGGATGCCGCGGCATCCCTCACCCGTTTCGTCAGCGCTGCCGGCGCTCGCGCACCCGCATGTTGAGCACGATCGGCGTGCCTTCGAAGCCGTACAGCTCGCGCAGGCGCCGCTGGATGAAGCGACGGTAGCCCGGGTCGAGGAAACCGGTCGTGAACAGCACGAATGTCGGCGGACGCGTCGATGCCTGGGTGCCGAACAGGATGCGCGGCTGCTTGCCACCGCGCAGCGGGTGCGGATGCTCTGCCACGAGCTCGGAAAGGAACGCGTTGAACTTGCCGGTCGAGATGCGCTGATCCCACGAGTCGAGCGCCGTCTCGAGCGCCGGGACGAGCTTGTCGAGGTGGCGACCGGTGCGCGCCGAGATGTTCACGCGCGGTGCCCACGCCACGTGTGCGAGGTCCTGCTCGATCTCGCGCTCGAGATAACGACGGCGATCGATGTCTTCCATGTCGTCGTCGTTGAGGCGGTCCCATTTGTTGAACGCCAGCACGAGAGCACGGCCCGACTCGAGCACGAGGTCGATGATTCGCACGTCCTGCTCGCTCACCGGCTCGCTCACATCGAGCACGACGACGGCGACTTCGGCCTTCTCGAGCGCGGTGGAGGTGCGCAGCGACGCATAGAAGTCGGCACCCTGCTGCAGGTGCACGCGGCGGCGGATGCCGGCGGTGTCGACGAAGCGCCACAGCTTGCCACCGACCTCGACGACCTCGTCGACGGGGTCACGCGTGGTGCCGGCGAGCTCGTTCACGACCACGCGCTCCTCGCCGGCCGCCTTGTTCAGCAGCGACGACTTGCCCACGTTCGGGCGCCCGAGGATCGCGACGCGGCGCGGGCCGCCGATCTCGTGCTTGGCGACCGCCGAAACGTCGGGCAGCACCTTCATCATGTGGTCGAGGAGGTCGGCGACCCCACGGCCGTGGATGGCGGAGACCGGGTACGGCTCGCCGAGTCCGAGGTTCCACAGCGCAGCCGCCTCGGGCTCGTGGCGGGCGTCGTCGATCTTGTTCGCGACGAGGAAGACGGGCTTACCGCTCTTGCGGAGCATCTTCACGACGTGCTCGTCCGTGGACGTCGCACCCACCATCGCGTCGACGACGAAGAGCACGACGTCGCACAGGTCGATGGCGATCTCCGCCTGGGCGGCGACCGAACGGTCGATACCGCGTGCGTCCGGCTCCCAGCCGCCGGTGTCGACGAGCGAGAAGCGGCGATCCATCCACTCGGCCTTGTAGGTGACGCGGTCGCGCGTGACTCCCGGGGTATCTTCGACGACGGCCTCGCGCCGACCGAGGATGCGGTTCACGAGCGCGGACTTGCCCACGTTCGGGCGCCCGACGATCGCGACCACGGGAAGTGCCGGCAGAAACTCGATGCCGTCCTCGCCGTGGACGAGTCCCTCGAGCAGAGCCGCGTCATCGGGATCGAGGTCGTAGTCCTCGAGACCTGCGCGCAGGGCGGCTGCACGCTGGTCGGCGAGGGTGTCGTCGATCTCGGCGAGGTTCTCGACGAGATTGTCATCGTCGTCGTAGTCGTCTGCGAATTCGAATTCGCGGTTGTCAGATGCCATTTCGGGCTCCCGTCTGAACAGGATCGGCCGTGGCCCGGGGCAGCGCCCCGCGGATCACGCCGAGCACGGCGTCCACGGTCTGATCGAAATCTAGGTCGGTCGAGTCCACGACCTCGACGCCGGGTGCGGCGGTGAGGAAGTCGACGACGGCCGAATCGGAGGTGTCGCGCTTGTGGAGTGCTGCGGCGACGGCCGCCGCGTCCTGCGTGGTCACCTCCGCGCTGCGACGTGCCGCCCGCACCTCGGGCGCGGCGGTCAAGAGGATGCGCACGGGCGCATCGGGCGCGACGACGGTGGTGATGTCGCGGCCTTCGATGACGACGCCGGCACGCCGGGACTCCGCCACGAGCGCGCGAAACAGGGCGTTGACCGTCTGGCGCACCACCGGCACGCGGGCGACGCCGCTGACGGCATCCGTCACACGGGGGTCGCGGATCGCCTCGGTCACATCGGTCGCGCCCACCCGCACCCAGTACGAGTCGGGGTCCAGCGAGATCGAGTAGTCGAAATCACCCGCGACGTCGAGAACGGATGCCGCATCCGATGTGTCGATGCCGTGCTCGAGCGCGTGCCAGGCGAGTGCCCGATATGCGGCGCCGGTGTCGAGGTAGCCGTAGCCGAGGCGGCGCGCCACCTGCTTCGAGACGCTCGACTTGCCGCTGCCCGCGGGGCCGTCGATCGCGACGATCACGGGGGCGGATCCGACGGGTGCACCGTCCTCGGTCACCGATTCGGGCGAAGAGTCAGTCATTGGTGGTGCTCGCAATCTTCCAGCCCCGAGATTCCAGACCATCGACCGCGCGGCGGACCGCACTCGGCACGACGCTGATCTCGGCTAGGCCGAACTGTGCTCCGGGTGAGTGCTCGAGTCGAAGGTCTTCGACGTTCACCGCGAGCTCTCCCAGCTCGCCGAACAGCCGGCCCAGCTGGCCGGGCGTGTCGTCGACCATGACGACGACCTGCTCGAAGCGACGGTTCTGGCCGTGCTTTCCGGGGAGTCTTTCGACTCCGTCGTTGCCGCGCCGGATGGTGTCGGCGACGGCTCGGCGTGCACCGGGCGCGTCCGGAGCGCGCAGCGCATCGGCCACGGCGTTCAGATCATCGGCCAGACGGTCGAGCACATCGACCACGGGTTGTGCGTTCGCTCCGAGGATCTGCACCCACAGCTCGGGGGCGGACGCCGCGATCCGCGTCGTGTCGCGCACTCCCTGACCGGCGAGACGCAGCGACCCTTCAGGGGCGTCCACGAAGCGGCCCGCGAGCAGACTCGCCATCAGCTGCGGCACGTGCGACACCAGCGCGACCGAGCGGTCGTGGTCCTCGGGCGTCATCTCGATCGGCGTCGCACCGAGTTCGAGCGCGAGCGCCTCGACGAGCGCGAGGTCGGCCGACGGCGTCTCTTCGTCGCGGCACACCACCCAGGGCCTGCCGATGAAGATGTCGGCGCGCGCCGAGATGGCGCCGCCGCGCTCTCGCCCCGCGAGCGGATGCGAGCCGATGTAATGGGTCAGATCGACACCACGCGCACGCAGCGCTCGCAACGGCTCGAGCTTGACGCTCGCCACGTCGGTGACGACCGCGAGCGGGTGCAGCTTCAGCTCCCGTTCGATCACGTCGGCCGTCACGTCGGGCGGAACCGCCACGACGACGAGCACCGGCTCATCGTCATCCAGGGCCCGACGCCCCGCGCCGTAGTCGATCGCAAGCCGCAGCTGGGCGGGCGAGCTGTCATCGAGCGCGACGTCCACGCCGCGCGCGGTGAGTGCATGCCCGATGCTGGCGCCGAGGAGTCCCGCGCCGACGATGCGAACCGTTCCCTGGACGCGAGGCGCGAGGCTCGCCTCGGCGACGCGTGCCCGCGCGGGCATGCGCGCGGAAGCCGGCGTCGAATCGGTCACTTACTTCTCCTGTTCGCCCCGTGAGGAGGGCACGTCACCCCGCGCAGTCGGATCGCTGTCACGGGTGTCGGGGGCATCGTCTGCCGAAGAGGAAGTCGCGCGGCGCGCGAGAGTCAGCAGAGCGCCCCGCTCCACTTTAGTCAACTCGCGCGCCCGTCCGGCTGGCAGCGTTCCCAGGTGCAGCGGCCCGAACTGCCTGCGCACCAGTTCTACGACCGGATGGCCGACTTCCGCCATCATGCGGCGCACGATGCGGTTGCGGCCGGAATGCAGCGTGAGCTCGACGAGAGACTCGCTCTCGCCTGCCTCCGACTCGCCGGCCGCCGACCCCGCCGACGTGGAAAGCAGTCGCGCCTTGTCGGCGGCGATGTGACCATCCTCCAGCTCGATCCCCCGTGTCAGCTTCTGGATCGTCTGCGGTGTGACGCGTCCTTCGACCTTGGCGATGTAGACCTTCGTCACGCCGAACGACGGGTGGGCGAGCACGTGCGCGAGTTCACCGTCGTTGGTCAGCACCAGCAGTCCGCTGGTCTCGGCATCCAATCGGCCGACGTTGTAGAGGCGCTCCTCCCAGTCCTTCGTGAACCGGCGGAGGTCGGGGCGGCCGCGGTCGTCCTTCATCGAACTGACAACGCCGGTGGGCTTGTTCAGCATGACGTATCGCTTGGACTGATCGAGCTGAACCGCGGTGCCGTCGACGTCGACGAGGTCGTTCTCGGGATCGATGCGCGAGCCGAGCTCGGTCACGACCGTGCCGTTGACCCGCACCCGTCCCTCGACGATGAGCTGCTCGGCGACCCGCCGCGACGCAACTCCGGCGTTCGCGAGCACCTTCTGCAGCCGCACCCCCTCGGTGTTCTCGAGATCGGTCATCGTCGAATCCCTTCGTCCCAGGCGGAACCGTTGCCGGCGCCGCCCACTTCGTCTGCGCCGTCGAGCAGTGGCGAGATGTGCGGCAGCTCGTCGAGCGAGTTGATCCCGAGGTGCACGAGCAGCGCGTCCGTCGTGCCGTAGTTGATGGCACCGGTCTCGGCGTCGGCATAGAGCTCGGTGATGAGCCCGCGGGCGACCAGCGTCCGAATGACCGAGTCGACGTTCACCGCGCGGATCGACGCGACCTGGCTGCGGGTGACGGGCTGTTTGTACGCGATCACGGCGAGCGTCTCGAGAGCCGCCTGCGACAGTCGCGACGGCGCCTGGCCCCCGACGAATTCACTGACGAGGTCGTCGAGTTCTTCGCGCACGTAGAGCCGCCATCCGCCACCCACCTCGCGCAGTTCGAAGCCGCGAACGGGGCCTGCCACCTTGCCGTCGTAGTCGTCGACGAGGCTCTCGATGGCCTGCCGGACCGCGGGCACGGGTGCGTTCACGGCTGCCGCCAGACTCACCAGGCTCTGCGGCTCCTCGACGATGAGCAGGATGGCTTCCAGTCGCCGCGCGACGTCGGCGGTCTGCACGGGCGCCGCGACGCTCGCTTTCCCGGTCGCCGGGCCTTTCGAGGCATCCGCCGGATCGACTGCCCGCGAAGCGGACGTATCGGAGTCATCGGTCATAGTCGGCTCCCAGTGTTGCGAGGTTCTCGTCCGACCAGCGCGGCGCGCTCCAGCGCAGGGTCAGCTCACCGAGCGGCTCGAGCTGCTCGAACGACAAGGCGGCGTGGCGGTAGAGCTCGAGAACCGACAGGAACCGCGCCACGACCACTCCCGGCTGATCCACTCCGGCGATCAGCTCACGAAACGACAGCGTCCCGGCATTCTGCAGCAGCGTCACCACGATCGCGGCCTGTTCGCGAATGCTCACGAGGGGCGCGTGCAGGTGGTCGAGCCCGATCCGCGGGATCTCCTTCGGCGTCATCGCGAACAGCGCGAGCGACGCGAAGTCGTCCACGCTGAGGCTCCAGACGAGCTCGGGCACTGCGTTGCGGTACTTCTCGTCGAGCCGCACCGAGCGGCTGCGGCGCCGCTCTTCGCGCCGCAGGCTCCGCTCGAACCACCCCGACACCTCTTTGAAGGCGCGGTACTGCAGCAGGCGGGCGAACAGCAGGTCGCGCGCCTCGAGCAGCGCGACAGATTCGGCGTCGACGAGTTCACCCTGGGGCAGAAGCCCCGCGACCTTCATATCGAGCAGGGTCGCCGCGACGACCAGGAACTCGGATGCCTCTTCCAGCTCTTCGTCGGGCCCGAGAGCCCGCAGGTACGCGATGAAGTCCATCGTCACGAGAGACAGCGACACCTCGGTGATGTCGAGCTCGTGCTTCGAGATGAGATTCAGAAGCAGGTCGAACGGGCCGTCGAAGTTCGACAGGGAGACCCGGAACCCGTCCGCCTCGACTGCGGCCGAGCCGACTGCGGCATCACCGGTCTTTGCGACCGGCCCGGTGGCTGCAGGAGAATCCCCCGCGGACCCTGAAGGTGTCGAGGGGTCAGGCGACCGCGCCACGTGCGACCAGCTCTCGCGCCAGCCGCAGGTAGGCCTGCGCGGCGGCGTGCTCGGGCGCGAACTCGGTGATGGGCATGCCCGAGACCGAGGCATCCGGGAACTTGACCGTGCGTCCGATGACGGTCTCGAGAACGTCGTCGCCGAACGCGTCGACGACGCGCTCCAGCACCTCTCGGGAGTGAAGCGTGCGGGCGTCGTACATCGTCGCGAGCACGCCGTCGAGAGTGATCGTCGGGTTGAGTCGGTCGCGCACCTTGTCGATCGTCTCGATCAGCATCGCGACGCCACGGAGGGCGAAGAACTCGCACTCCAACGGGATCACGACGCCATGGCTCGCGGTGAGCGCGTTGACAGTGAGCAGGCCCAGCGACGGCTGGCAGTCGATGAGCACGACGTCGTAATCCGCCGAGACCCGGCGCAGCGCACGGGAGAGGGTCTGCTCGCGGGCGACCTCATTGACCAGGTGCACCTCTGCGGCTGACAGATCGATGTTCGCGGGAATGATGTCGAGGTTCTCGACACGCGTCGCCACGACCACGTCGTGCGGGTCGCGCTTGCCATCGAGCAGCAGGTCGTAGATGGTCGGGATGTCGTGGGTCTGGATGCCGAGACCCGCCGAAAGCGCACCCTGCGGGTCGAAGTCGACCGCGAGCACCTTGCGACCGTAGCTCGCGAGTGCGGCGGCGAGGTTGATGGTCGTCGTCGTCTTGCCGACGCCGCCCTTCTGGTTGCACAGCGAGATGATCCGCGCGGGGCCGTGGCCGTCGAGCTTCGGCGGGGTCGGGAACCCCTGATAGGGACGACCGGTGGGTCCGATCGGAACGTCCCCCGTGGCGACTGCCGCCGCCTGTGCCTTGCCCGCCACCGATGCTCCCGCCTCTGCGAATCCGTCTCCCGATTCTAGTCACGCCACGACCCGCAGCACCGGCGACGCGGCCCGGCGATCATCGGGCGCGCGGGTGGGATGTCGCGTAGACGTCGCGCAGGGCGTCCACAGAGACGTAGGTGTAGATCTGGGTCGTCGCCACCGACGCGTGCCCGAGCAGCTCCTGCACGACGCGCACGTCGGCGCCGCCCTGCAGCAGATGCGTCGCGAACGAATGGCGCAGCGTGTGCGGCGAGACGTGTGCGGTGAGGTGGGCGCGTTCGGCAGCGGATCGGATCACGAGCCACGCGCTCTGGCGCGACAGCGGAGCCCCACGGGCACCGAGGAAAAGCCTCGGACTCGCTCGCCCCCTGCGCGAGAGCTCGGGTCTTGCCCGCGTGAGATACGCGTCCACCGCTGCGCGTGCGTACGATCCGACCGGCACGATGCGCTCCTTGGAGCCCTTTCCGCGCACACGCAGCACATCGCCGTGCGCGACATCGTCGACATCGAGCTGCACGATCTCCGTCACCCGGGCGCCCGTCGCATACAGCAGTTCCAGCAGCGCCCGATCGCGCAGTCCCGTCAGATCGCCCGCCGATGCTCCGGGCTCGCCGGGCGCCTCGGATGCCGCACCCTCCGCCACCGCCACCGCCGGGGCCGGGGCCGGGGCCGGCCCCGAGGCATCCAGCAGCTTCTCGACCTGGTCGATCGTCAGCGCCTTCGGCAGCCGGCGCGGCTGCTTCGGCGGACGCAGCCGCGCGGACGGATCATCGGATTCGACGCCCTCCCGCGCCAGGAAGCGGTGCAAGCCCCGCACCGACGATTGCAGGCGCGCGAGCGACGACGCCGCGACCGGTGGCTTCGCGGCGGCCCTATCGGCCACGAAGCTCGCGACGAGATCGGTGGTCACCGAAGCCGAGTCATCGATCCCCTGCTCGTGCAGCCAGGAGAGGTAGACCGCCAGGTCACGTCGGTAGGCGGCGACGGTGTTCTCCGACAGACCTCGTTCGATCGAGACGTGCCGCAGGTACGAGTCCACCGCGCGTTTGAGTCTCATGTCGGCCACGCCGCATCCGAGCACCCTGCGCGCCGCATCGTCAGTCTCCCGCGGCCTCCGCCTGCGCGCCGCGGAGGCGCTCTGCGGCGGCGAGCACGCCCACCGCCATGATGCCGTTGCGCAGTCGCCCGGCGAAGACCCCTGCGATCACGTCGGCGAGCGGCAGCCATTCCAGGCGGATGTCGGCCTCCTCGTCTTCGCGCGCGTGCACCGCGCCGGCAGGTGCGAGCCCGCGAGCGAGGAACAGGTGGACGATCTCGTCGTTGCCGCCTGGCGTCGTGAAGATGCTCACCAGCGGCTCCCACGACGAAGCGACGAGGTCGACCTCCTCGGCGAGCTCACGTCGCGCGGTCTCCAGAGGCGTCTCGCCGTCGACGTCGAGGAGTCCGGCCGGGATCTCCCAATCCCTATGACGGATCGGATGCCGGTACTGCTGGATCAGCAGCACACGATCGTCCTCATCGAGAGCCACGACCGCCGCCGCTCCCGGATGGTCGACGTACTGGCGCACGATCTGTCCGTCGCCGTAGGCCACCGTGTCGCTGCGGACATCCCACACGTGCCCGCCATACACGAGCTCGGTATCGAGCACCGCCGCCTCGACCGGCTCGTCGGCGAGGGTGCGAAGGTCGACCACGGCCGGATCAGCCATTCTCGACATCGAACAGCTCGCTTGCCCGGTGACGCTCGACGGCCGCACCGACGAGGCCGCGGAACAGCGGGTTGGCGTTCGTCGGGCGCGAACGCAGCTCGGGATGCGCCTGCGTCGCGATGTAGTACGGGTGCACGTCGCGCGGCAGCTCGACGTACTCCACGAGGTCGAGGTCGGGGTTGATTCCCGAGAAGACGAGGCCCGCCGCGGCGATCTGATCGCGGTAGCGGTTGTTCACCTCGTAGCGGTGACGGTGGCGCTCCTCGGCTCGCGTCGAGCCGTACACCTCGGCCGCGATCGAGCCCTCCGCGAGATTCGCCGGATAGAGGCCGAGACGCATCGTACCGCCGAGGTCGCCGTGGTCGAGGATGTCGACCTGCTCCTGCATCGTCGCGATGACGGGGTGCTCGGTGTCGGGGTCGAACTCGCTGGAGGACGCATCGACGATGCCGGCGACGTTCCGCGCGTACTCGATCACGATGCACTGCAGACCCAGGCAGATGCCGAGCGTCGGGATGCCCTGCTCACGCGCGAACTTGAGCGCGCCGATCTTGCCTTCGATCCCCCGAATGCCGAAGCCGCCCGGGATCACGATGCCGTCGAGTGAGCCGAGCGCCTTCTCGGCGCCCTCCGGCGTCTCGCACTCGTCGGACGGGATCCACCGGATGCTGACATGCGTCTCCTGTGCGAACCCGCCGGCCTTGAGCGCCTCGGTGACCGAGAGGTAGGCATCCGGCAGATCGATGTACTTGCCGATGAGCCCGATCGTGACTTCGTGCTTGGGGTTGTGTACCGCCTGGAGCACTCGCTGCCACCGCGACCAGTCGACATCGGCAGCCTTGCCGAGACCGAGGGTGCGCACGATGTACTCGTCGAGACCCTGCGCATTCAGCATGGTCGGAATCTCGTAGATGCTCGGAACGTCGACCGCGTTGACGACCGCATCCTCGTCGACGTCGCACATGAGCGCGATCTTGCGCTTGTTCGCCTCGGTGACGGGGCGATCGCTGCGCAGGACCAGAGCGTCGGGCTGGATGCCGATGGAACGCAGAGCTGCGACCGAGTGCTGCGTGGGCTTCGTCTTCTGCTCGCCGGACGCACCCATGAACGGCACGAGCGACACGTGCACGAAGAACACGTTCGCACGGCCCAGCTCGTGGCGGATCTGACGCGCCGACTCGATGAAGGGCTGCGACTCGATGTCGCCGACCGTGCCGCCGATCTCGGTGATGATGACGTCGGGCCGGGGATTCTCGTCGGCCTGCAACCGCATGCGGCGCTTGATCTCGTCGGTGATGTGCGGGATCACCTGCACCGTGTCGCCGAGGTACTCGCCGCGACGCTCCTTGGCGATGACCTGCGAGTAGATCTGACCGGTCGTGACATTCGCCGCCTGGCTCAGCTCGATGTCGAGGAAGCGCTCGTAGTGGCCGATGTCGAGATCCGTCTCAGCGCCGTCGTCGGTCACGAACACCTCGCCGTGCTGGAACGGGTTCATCGTTCCCGGATCGACGTTGAGATAAGGGTCGAGCTTCTGCATCACGACGTGCAGACCGCGCGCCGTGAGGAGATTTCCGAGGCTGGCGGCGGTGAGGCCCTTGCCCAACGAGGAAACGACACCGCCGGTCACGAAGATGTGCTTGGTGGTGTCGTTCGAACTGTCGCCGCGGGTAGAACCAGAAGTCTGCATCACGGGCTTTGATCCTATCAGTCGGTGGCAGTGCGAAGGCTGAGCAACTCACGAGCGTGACTGAGCGCAGCCTCCGAGTCGGGCATTCCCGAGAGCAGACGCGCCATCTCGGCCTCTCGCTCGGATCCGTCCAGGCGGCGGACGTCCGAGGCGGTGACCGTGCCGTCGCTCGCCTTCACGACACTCAAGTGGTTCGTTGCGAAGGCCGCGACCTGCGCGAGATGGGTGACGGCGATCACCTGGGACGACAGTGCGAGCCGCGCCAGGCGCCGACCGACCTCGATGGCTGCAGCCCCGCCGATTCCGGCATCGACCTCGTCGAACACGAACGTCGGCACCGGGTCGACGGCGGAGATGACGACCTCGATGGCCAGCATCACGCGGCTGAGTTCGCCGCCGCTCGCACTGCGAGCCACGCTGCGAGGCTCAGCGCCCGGGTGCGGCGCCAGCAGGATCGCGACGTCGTCGCGCCCTGACGCGGTCTCGGTGCCCGCAGACACGGCGACCTCGAGCCGCGCGTCGGGCATCGCGAGTGCCCGCAGTTCGACCGTCACGGCGGTTCCCAAGCGACCGGCGGCTGCGGTGCGGGCCGCGGTGAGAGCGCTTGCGGTCTTGTCGAGAGCGGATGCCGCGGAGTCCCGCTCGACGGTCAGCCGTTCGAGGCGGTCGGAGTCGTCTTCGAGTTCGGCAAGGCGCGAAGAGCCCGTGTCGAGCAGCGCCACTGCAGCATCGAGCGTGCCGTGGGCACGAGCGAGGCCGGCGAGCACAGCCCTGCGTTCCTCGACGGCGGCCAACTCGTGAGGACCCGACTCGTCGAGATCCGCGAGGTATCCGGCGAGCGCTGCCGCGATGTCGGCGGCCCGGTAGCCGAGATCGGCGATCTGACCGGCGAGTTCTTCCAGCACCGGGTCGTGCACGCGTTCGAGTGCACGACGTGCTTCGGCGAGCAGGGATCCGGCATCCGGAGCCTCCCCCTCGCCCGAGAGAGCGTCATGGGCGGAAGCGGCTGCGACCCGCAGCTCTTCGGCATTCGCGAGACGTTCCGCACGCGTGGCGAGTTCGGCGTCTTCGCCTGTCTGGGGGGCAGCTTGCTCGATCTCATCGAGCTGGGCGCGCAGTTCCTCCGCCTCGCGCGCCCGCGTGTCGCGATCGGCCGTCAGCTGCGACAGCTCGCGATCGAGGGCGCGCCATCGCTCAAATGCCAGCCGATACTCATCACGCGCGGACTGCACTTTCGCACCGCCGAAGCGGTCGAGAGCGTGGCGCTGGGCCGCGGCCGACCGCAGGCGCAGCTGGTCGGACTGACCGTGCACGACGACGAGCTCGTCGGCGAGGTCGGCGAGCACGCCCGCGGGCGCCGCGCGTCCGCCGACGGAGGCCCGCCCGCGGCCCTCGCTCGAGATGGAGCGGCCGACGAACAGCTCGGCACGTCCGTCGCCGATCGGCTCGACGTCGCCGCCGGCCTCGCGGACGCGATCGGCCACTCCCCCCGCCTCGGGGATGATCCATACGCCGTCGACCGTGGCTTGCGAGGCTCCGGCGCGCACCGCGCCGGAGTCGGCGCGCTGTCCGAGCAGCAGACCGAGACCCGTCACGACCATCGTCTTGCCTGCTCCGGTCTCACCCGTGATCGCCGTGAATCCCGGACCGATCGGCAGCGTCGCCTCGGCGATCACTCCGAGATCGCGCAGGCGCATCTCCTCGATCACAGTGCGCCCTCGGTTCCCGGGGGCGCGAGAACGACCGGCTCCCCGGGAGCGTCCGCAACGACGGACGAAAGGCCACGGCGCGCGGGATCCACCGTTCGGCTGGTGAGCGGCGCGGTGATCGCTGCCGGACCACGCCAGCCTTCGACGGGAAGGCGGAACTTGCGCACCAGCCGGTCGGTGAACTGCGCCAGATGCAGGCGCGCCAGACGCACCGGGCGATCTGACCTGCGCACCACGACCCGAGCGCCCGGGGGCAGCTCGTGCGAGCGCCGCCCGTCGCACCACAGGATGCCGGTGCCGTTCGTTCGTTCGAGCACCTCGATCGCGACCGCGTGCTCGGGGCCGACGACGAGGGGTTTGGCGAACAGGGCATGCGCCGAGAGCGGAACGACCGAGATCGCCTCGACAGTGGGCCAGATGACCGGCCCTCCGGCAGAGAAGTTGTAGGCGGTGGAGCCGGTGGGCGTCGACACGACGACTCCATCGCAGCCGAACGTCGACAGCGGACGCCCGTCGATCTCGATCACGACCTCGAGCATGCGCTCGCGGCTCGCCTTCTCGACGGTCGCCTCGTTGAGCGCCCATGTCTCATAGATGACGGAGTCGACGGTGTCCTTCACTCGCACCTGCAGGGCAAGGCGCTCCTCGACGTCGTAGTCGCGATTGATGACGCGGTGCACCGCCTCGTCCATATCGTCGCGTTCGATCTCGGCGAGGAAGCCGACGTGCCCCATGTTGATGCCGAGCACCGGTGCGGTTCCTTCTCGAACGAGCTCCGCCGCCCGGAGGATCGTGCCGTCGCCACCGAGCACGATCGCGAGCTCAATGTCGTCGACGGGCACATCGATTCCGAGCACGGCCACATCCACGAGGGTGGACCGCACCGCGATGAGGTCGTCGCGATCGTCGGGCGCCAGCACGGGTCGCGCGCCGGCAGCGCGCAGAGACGCCACGACCCTTTCCGCGGCGATCACCGTGTCTGGGCGGTGGGCGTGCGCCACGACCAGGATGCTGCGCTCGGCCTGCCCGTCAGCGCGCGAATGGTGCTGTGCGTCGGCGTTGTTCATCGGCTCCCCGCCAGTCGGTTCACAGTGCTCAACCATTCTGTCGGATTGCTTCCCCGGTCCGGCGCGAGGTGGGCGATGAACTCGGAATTGCCGTGCGTGCCCAGGATCGGGGAGGAGATGACGCCGCACGTACCCAGTCCCGCATCCCAGGCCGCCCAGAGCACGCCCGCGACGGCATCGGCGCGACGAGTCGGGTTGGTCACCAGGCCGCCCTTGACCGCGGTTCTGCCGACCTCGAACTGCGGCTTGATGAGGAGTACGAGATCGGCATCCGACGCCGCGACACCGCGCGCCGCCGGCAGGACGTGCGCCAGAGAGATGAATGAAAGGTCTCCGGTGATCACGGACACAGGCGCCTGGACGCCGCTCGCCTCTGCGAGCGATGCGGGCGTCATGTAACGGACGTTGAAACCCTCGATCGAGATCACGCAAGGATCGCCGGCGACGGATGCCGCGAGCTGACCGTGCCCGACATCCACAGCGATCACGGGCTCGGCGCCGCGCTCGCGCAGCACCTGGGTGAACCCGCCTGTGGAGGCGCCCATATCGAGCGCAACGCGCCCGCGCACATCGACGCCGAACGCGTCGAGACCGGTGAGCAGCTTGTGGGCCGCACGGCTCACGTAGTGGTCGGTGCCTGCCACCTCGATCGCCGCGTCGTCGGAGACGATGGTGGAGGCCTTGACCACGGGAAGCCCATCGACGCTCACGAGCCCCTCGGCGATGAGCGCCGCGGCGTGGGTGCGGGAGCGCGCGAGGCCCCGAGCGGCGACAGCGGCGTCGAGGCGAGTCGTCATGAGGTCGCGCCGGGCGTCGCTTCGAGGCGGCGGGCCAGCGTGTCGTGCAGGGCGTCGTACGCGTCCGCTCGCGTGGCGAGGGGCTGCGCCTCGATCACCTCGAGGGTCGACAGCAGGTCGCCGGCGTCGGCGTCACGGTCACGAGGCTGATCCATGCCCCCAGGATACGGCCGAGCAGCGCGCCGGTCGGCGATCAGGGCCGGTGGAACGGATCCGCGTAGAGCCGCTCGGGAACACGGAATCCGAAGATCGCCCGCCCCGTCGACCAGATCGCGGCCGCGCCGGCGCGCACGAGATCGATCGGCCGATCCCCCTCGCTCACGATGCGCACGTCGGGTCCCTCGATCGCGACCCGCGCTCCCCGCACCGTCGCGATGCCGTCGGCGACGAGCACTTCCGGGTACGGCTCGTGAAGCTCACGCAAATCGCCCAGGATGTACGCGGGACGCGAGCCTTCTGGGGCCGCGAGCACATGCTTGGGCCGGTCGATTCCCGTGAGCACGAGCGCCGACGCGATCCCCGCACGATTGGCCCCGAGGATATCGGTGTCGAGACGGTCGCCGAGAAATAGCGGATGCCGCGAGTCGAATCGCGTGACAGCCTCGTCGAAGATCGGCACCTCGGGCTTGCCCGCCACCGTCGCAAGGCGACCGATGGCGGTGTGCACAGCCGACACCAGAGTGCCGTTGCCTGGTGCGATCCCCCGCGACTGCGGAATCGTCCAGTCGGTGTTGGTGGCGATCCAGGGAATGCCACCTTCCTCTTCAGGAGTCTTCAGCGCGAACGCAGCCTCCGCGAGCTGGGTCCAGCCCACTTCGGGCGCGAAGCCCTGCACGACGGCGGCCGGCGAGTCGTCGGCGCTGCGCGTCACGACGAAGCCCGCCTTCTCCACTTCGACGACGAGTCCCTCGCCGCCGACCACGAGGATCGTCGAACCCGGGGCGATGAGATCCACGAGCAACCGCATCGCGGCCTGCGGGCTCGTGACGACATCGCGGGGCGCCGTCTCGAGACCGAGCTCCGTCAGGTGCGCTGCCACCGAGGCATCCGTCCGCGACGCATTGTTCGTGATGTAGGCGAGCGTGCGACCGTCGCGAGCCAGATTCAGACTGTCCACCGCGTAGGGCAGCGCGCCAGCCCCGGCGTACACGACGCCATCGAGATCGGCGAGCACGACATCCACACCCTCGAGCGGGGCGGTCGTCGACGACGACCGCCGCCCGAACAGTGCCATCAGCGTCCGGCCTCGTCGATCTGCTCGTCGGACTCGGGATCGTCGATGCCTGCTTCGACGAGGATCTCGGCGACCTCGTCCTCGATCGACGGCGCTGGTTCGGCAGCCGCAGCGACTACGTCCTCGTCCTCGTCCTCGTCGTCTGAGTCATCCTCATCCGAGTCATCCTCATCCGAGTCATCCTCATCCGAGTCATCCTCATCCGAGTCATCCTCATCCGAGTCATCCTCGACGTCGATCCCGTTGTCCTCGAACGCGTCCTCGACGAACACCGTCTCGAGATCGCCGGCTCCGGATGCGGCGTCGAGCGCCTCGGCGGCAACAAACGCTCGCCGCGACCACTCCGCTGCCTCGTCCGTGCGACCGAGCTCTTCGAGCACGGACGCGCGGGCCGCGAACAGCGCGGGACTCCACTCGAAAGCACGGTCGGGATCGAATTCCGGGATGTCCAGTTCGTGAAGTGCGCGCTCCGTTTCGCCGAGGTCCAGCCGAGCGCCCGACATCGCGATCGCGAGCTCGACCCGCACGGCTGTCGGAAGCTTGGTGCGATCGACGGCGCGAGCAACCTCGAGCGCGCGGTCCGGTCGTCCCACACCGCGTTCGCTGTCGACCATCAGTGCGATCTGGTCGTCGTTGCCAGAGATCCGCCGGTACGTCCGCAGTTCGCGGAGCGCGAGCGCGTAGTCCTCCGTGGCATACGCCGTGATCGCGAGCGTCTCGCGGACGATCGCGATGCGACCGGCACGACGGGATGCCGACAGCGCATGCTGGTGGGCGAGTGCGGGATCCTCGTCGATCAGCTGCGAAGCCATCGCCAGGTGACGGGCGACTTCGTCGGCGTTCTCCTTGCTCAGGGTCTTGAGCTCATTGCGGGCGCTCGCAGGAAGATCGTGCGGCGTGACCTCCTCCGGGATGAAGGGGTCGTCGTGCCGCGGGCGAACGGAACGGATCTCGCCATCACGCGTGGCGCGGTCGGGACGATCCGCCCCACCACGCATCGGCCGGTCTCCGCGCGGCGCGTAGGCACGATCGCCGTCGCGCGCGGCGTACGGCTTGCGATCGCCGTCACGCGGGGTGTACGGCTTCCGGTCACCGTCACGCGGGGTGTACGGCTTCCGGTCACCGTCACGCGGGGTGTACGGCTTCCGGTCACCGTCCCGCGGGGTGTACGGCTTCCGGTCACCGTCACGCGGGGTGTACGGCTTCCGGTCACCGTCACGCGGGGTGTACGGCTTCCGGTCACCGTCACGCGGGGTGTACGGCTTCCGGTCACCGTCACGCGGAGCGTAGGGACGGTCGCCATCACGCTTCTGATACGGCTTCCGATCGCCATCGCGCGCAGGGTACGGCTTGCGATCGCCGTCACGCGGGGCGTACGACTTCCGGTCACCGTCCCGAGGGGCGTAAGGCCTCCGGTCACCGTCCCGAGGAGCGTAGGGACGGTCGCCATCACGCTTCTGATACGGCCTCCGCTCGCCATCGCGCGGGGTGTACGGCTTGCGATCCCCATCGCGCGGAGCGTAGGGACGGTCGCCATCATGCTTCTGATACGGCCTCCGCTCGCCATCGCGCGGAGGGTACGACTTGCGATCCCCGTCACGCGGAGCGTAAGGACGGTCACCATCACGCTTCTGATACGGCCTCCGCTCGCCATCGCGCGGGGTGTACGGCTTGCGATCGCCGTCCCGAGGAGCGTAAGGCTTCCGGTCACCGTCCCGAGGAGCGTAGGGACGGTCGCCATCACGCTTCTGATACGGCTTCCGATCGCCATCGCGCGGGGCGTACGGCTTCCGATCCCCCTCACGCGGAGCGTACGACTTATCGCCGTCACGCTTCTGGTGAGGAGCGCGGTCGGAGCCGCGCTTCTCGTAGGGCTTGCGATCGCTTCGGTTCGAGGACGACTTCTCCCCGGATCGTTCGCGCGGCGCGCTCGCTCCCGCGCCGTCACGTGATTCGTGGTCTGTCATTACTCGATCCTCCTGGATGCCGTGCCCCCAGGCAATCGGTCTGTTAACGCGAAATGGCCACCCTGCGTTGGGTGGCCATTTCGGTAATGGAAGTCCGGCGGTGTCCTACTCTCCCACAGGGTCCCCCCTGCAGTACCATCGGCGCTGAGAGGCTTAGCTTCCGG
>NZ_JAGTTN010000018.1:886-1345 GCF_020682705.1 Microbacterium allomyrinae | reverse complement strand
GTGGGGGTTGTGGTGGGGGTGGGGGTGGCTGTCGGGGTGGTTCCGACGGGGGTGGCGAACACGGACGCGGTGTAGGCGGATGCGCCGTTGGCGTTGACCGCGCGGACCTTGAACCAGTACTCGCTACCGGTGGTGAGGCCGGTGACGGGCTGTGTGGTTGCGGTGGTGGTGACGTACTTGACCGAGCCGGCCACGGTGGGACGGTAGGCGATCTCGTACTTCGTGGCACCCGAGACCGCGGTCCACGACACCGCGACCGAGGTCGACGATGCCGAAGCAGCCGTCACCCCGCCCGGAAGGCCCGGGACGTTGGTCGGGTTCGTCGGCGTCGGTGTCGCTGTCGGGGTGGTTCCGACGGGGGTGGCGAACACGGACGCGGTGTAGGCGGATGCGCCGTTGGCGTTGACCGCGCGGACCTTGAACCAGTACTCGCTACCGGTGGTGAGGCCGGTGACGGGC
>NZ_JAGTTN010000018.1:0-786 GCF_020682705.1 Microbacterium allomyrinae | reverse complement strand
GATCTCGTACTTCGTGGCACCCGAGACCGCGGTCCACGACACCGCGACCGAGGTCGACGATGCCGAAGCAGCCGTCACCCCGCCCGGAAGGCCCGGGACGTTGGTCGGGTTCGTCGGCGTCGGCGTCGGAGTGGACGTCGGGGTCGCTGTCGGCGTCGGGGTGGGCGTGGTCGCGCAGGGATCCTTGAACGACACTGCACCGCCGCTGACGGCCGCGACCTTCGTGGTCAGCGTGTAGTTCTTGGACGCGTTGTTGTCCCACGCGCCCGAACCGTTGTTGAACGCGACGGTCACATTCGCCGCCGAACCGGTCTCGATCGTCGTCGTGAACCAGCCAGCACCGGCCGTGCACTGCGCGACCGCGGTCAGCTGCTTACCCGGTGCGGTCGTCCACGTGCCCGACCCGACCTGGTAGTGCGCGTATGCCGTCGTCCAGCCAGCCGGCTTGTAGTACAGCGTCAGCGTTCCCGCCAGAGGGTCGCCCTTCTCGGGCTTGCCCGAGGTCACCAGCCCGCCGGAGACGGACTTGTCACCGCCGGACGGGATCGCGTAGTTCTTCGTCGCGTTGTTGTCCCACGCGCCCGAACCGTTGTTGAACGCCGCGTTGATCGTCTGGCCGGCCTCGGCCTGCACAGTCGCCTGGAACCAGCCCGGGAAACCATCGACAGCGGTCATCGCCGCACCCGGCGCCGTCGTCCACGCACCCGTACCCACCTGATAGTGGATATTCGCCGCAGACCACCCCGAAGGAGCCTGGTAATACACCGCCGTACCCGTCACAACCGG
>NZ_JAGTTN010000017.1 GCF_020682705.1 Microbacterium allomyrinae | reverse complement strand
CTAACAACCGCTCCCGCTACAGGAGAACGACATGTCAATCACTATCGAATTCGAAGATCTCGGGCAAGACTTTCTTGTGTGGACGCTCAATGAGAACGGCGTCGTGATCGAGTGCAAGCCGTTTCAGGCGTGGCTGTGGAAAGGTCGACAGGTAGTCGACTACGCAAGCCTGAAGCGCGGTGACGTTGTGCACTTGGACCTATCCGTCATTTTGTGGGCGGGGCATATCATGAGGTGTAAAAGCCATGGATATGCCGATGAAGAAGAAAAGACAAACCGTAGCGCGTCAGGCAGCGGCCCGCGGGCCGCTGCCTGAGTTGCCCAAGGAACTGCTGGACCAACTGGTCAAGGGGCCGATGACGCCGACCGAGGTCCAGGATCTGATGCTGGCGTTCAACAAAGCGATCATCGAACGCGCAATGGGCGCCGAGATGAATCTGCATTTGGGCTACCCGTCCGGCCAGTCCAAGCCTACCGGGCAAGCCAACGAGCGCAACGGCGCCAGCGGCAAGACGGTCATCACCGATCGTGGCCCGGTTCGGGTCGAAGTCCCCCGCGATCGCGACGGCAGCTTCGAGCCGATTCTGATTCCCAAGCACGAGCGCCGCTTCACCGGCTTCGACGAACGCATCATCGCGATGTACGCCCGCGGCATGAGTGTGCGCGAGATTCAAGGGTTTCTGGCCGAGCACTACGGCACCGAAGTGTCGCCCGACTTCATCAGCTCGGTCACCGACGAGGTGATGGCCGAGGCGCTGAGCTGGCAGAACCGCCCGCTCGAGCCAATGTACCCGGTGGTGTTCTTCGATGCGCTGCGGGTCAAGATCCGCGACGACGGCGTGGTCAGCAACAAGGCCGTCTATCTGGCCTTGGGCATCCAGGCCGACGGCCAGCGCGACGTGCTGGGCCTCTGGATCGAGCAGACCGAGGGCGCCAAGTTCTGGCTCAAGGTGTTCAACGAACTCAAGACGCGCGGCTGCCAGGACATCCTGATCGCCGTGGTCGATGGCCTGAAGGGGCTGACCGAGGCCATCAGTGCAGCCTATCCGCGGACAACCGTTCAGACCTGCATCGTGCATCTGATCCGCAACAGCCTCGAGTACGCCAGCTACAAGGACCGTAAGGCGCTCGCCACAGCCCTGCGCCCGATCTACGCAGCCGCTAGCGAAGAGGCGGCAAGGCAGGCGTTACAGGACTTCGCCGACGGCCCGTGGGGCGAGAAATATCCGACCATCGTGCAATCGTGGCAGCGCGCCTGGGAGCACGTCATACCGTTCTTCGTGTTTCCGCCGGAGATTCGACGGGTCGTGTACACAACGAATGCCATTGAAAGTCTGAACATGCAACTGCGCAAGATCATCAAGACCCGTGGTCACTTCCCCAATGACGAGGCGGCGATCAAGCTGCTCTGGCTGGCGCTGCGCAACGTGCTGGCCAAGACCGTGCGGGCCGCCTTCGACTGGAAATCAGCGATGAACCAGTTTGCTATCCTGTTCGGCGAGCGATTCACGCAGGCGCGTGGATAACCTGTTGTTCAACCGCCTCGCCCACAAAAATGCGGACAGGTTCCAACGGCCGGGCAAGTAACCTGACACAAAAAACAGCACCTCAATGCTGTGGGCTTTTTGAGGTTTGCCCGGCGCGGCTCCCATCATGGGGCGGGATCTTTCCCATCCGCGACCCCGGATAGAT
>NZ_JAGTTN010000016.1 GCF_020682705.1 Microbacterium allomyrinae | reverse complement strand
ATCTATCCGGGGTCGCGGATGGGAAAGATCCCGCCCCATGATGGGAGCCGCGCCGGGCAAACCTCAAAAAGCCCACAGCATTGAGGTGCTGTTTTTTGTGTCAGGTTACTTGCCCGGCCGTTGAGTCGTTTATGCCTTCACGTATCTCGCGTCGCAAAACCAGAGGTGACTACTGAAACTGAAGCCGTAAGCGATAGGAAGCGTCAGACTGAGGGAACAGCCTCGATGCTCCGGTAGTGTGTCCCTTTGGCGAGGATGGCCCAGGCGATCCTCGCCAGTTTGTTGGCCAGGGCACAGGCCACCACGTTCGAGTGTCGCCGCGCCAACAGGCTGCGAATCCAGACGCCCAATGCATCCGTGCGGTGCTCGATGCGCTGCATGATGGCCCGCGCACATTGCACCAGCAATCGTCGCAGTTCCTTGTCGCCACGCTTGCTGATGCCCAGTAGCGTTGGTTTGCCGCCGGTGCTGTACTGCCGCGGCACCAGACCAACCGAAGCTGCAAACTGCCTTGCTGAGCCATATTGCTGGGCATCGCCCAACTCAGACATCAACACGCTGGCGGTCATCGGGCCAATGCCAGGAATCTCGAGCAGTCGTTCACTGCGTTCATCCTCGTGTAGCTGGGTAAGCAACTCACGTTCGAGCTGGTGGATCTGCTCGTCCAGATACTTGAAGTGCGCCTGCAAACGTTCGAGCACGACCACCAGCCTCGGCGGCAACGATTCTGCCTCGAGCACGGCAGGCAGTCGCCGGATCACTGCCATGCCGCGCGGCAAGCTGATACCGAACTCCAACAGAAACGCATGAATCTGATTGATCGTGCCGGTGCGGTCACGCACCAGCCGCTCGCGCACACGGTGCAAGGCTGAAACGATTTGCTGGGCTTCGTTGTGCGGGCTCACGAAACGCATGCTCGAACGAGCGGCTGCTTCGCAGATCGCCTGGGCGTCCGCGAAATCGTTCTTGTTGCCTTGCCGGAACGGTTTGACGAATTGCGGAGAAATCAGCTTGGCCTCATGGCCCAGCGCTTGAAGTCGACGTGCGATCCAGTGAGCACCGGCGCAGGCCTCCATGACCACAATGCAACGCGGAAAATTGCCCAGCAGCGTGAACATCTGGCTACGCGTGAGCTTTTTACGGAACACCATCCTGCCTGACGCATCCTGTCCATGCAGGTGGAAGCAGTGCTTGCCGAGATCGATTCCGATCAGCGATACCGTGTCCATGATGGCCCTCCAGAAGGACAAAATCCTCACTCAGCGTAGTCCACTGAGTGAGGATCGGGCTGACCATCCTATTAAGCCCGCCGAAAGGCGGGCTTTTTGTTTGCGTTCAGGCTGCGTGTTCAGTGTGCAGCCGATGCCGCAGCACCTGCATCGCCGCCACCCGAGCGCTCGGGCTTCGTGATCCAGATCAGCCCGATCAGCAGCACGAAAATCGCCGCCGAGATGTAGAACAGGTCGTTCACGCCGAGCTGCGCGGCCTGCTGTGTAGCCATGTTGTTGATCAGCCCGTGCGCCTGGTCCTGCGTCAGCCCGAGGTTGCCCATCTGCATGACGGCCTGGTTGAACGTCGGGTTGTAGACGTTCGCCTGCTCGACCAGTTGCGCGTGATGGAAGTTGTTGCGATGGTCCCAGGCCGTCTGGAAGATCGACGTGCCGATACCGCCGCACATGATCCGCACGAAGTTCGACAGGCCCGATGCCG
>NZ_JAGTTN010000015.1 GCF_020682705.1 Microbacterium allomyrinae | reverse complement strand
CCGACCAGGTCGACCGACGTGAGCCCGCGGATGATCGACAGAGCCTGCGCGCTCGACAGGCCGCCCGGCACGGGCGTGACGGTGCCGGGCGCGAAGGCCGGATCGAGCCCGTCGACGTCGAAGGTGAAATAAGCCGGCCGCGCGCCCACGATCTCGACGATGCGCGCGATGGTCGCGTTCACGCCGTGCTCATGCACCCAAGCCGCATCGAGCACCGACACGCCCATGAAATCGTCGTTCCACGTGCGGATGCCGACCTGCACCGAGTGGGCGGGATCGATCAGCCCGTCCTTGATCGCCTTGTAGAACATCGACCCATGATTGAGGCTGTCCGGTTGATCGTCGGGCCAGGTATCGCAGTGCGCATCGAAATGGATCAATGAAAGCGGCCTGCCGTACTTTTCCGCATGAGCCACGAGTAGCGGGTAGCTGATGTAGTGATCACCGCCGAGCGTCAGCATCCGAGCACCGGCATCGAGAATCGTGCGCGCATGCGTGACGATCGTCTCCTTGACGGTCGACGGATTGTGCACGTCGAGCCAGCAGTCGCCGTAGTCGATCACCGCATAGTCGTCAAAGGAAACACTGATCAATTCGGCTTGGCGGTCATCGCTGACGAGGCCAAGGGCGTTGTAGAAAGAAGCTCACGGAACGGACCCACGACGATGCAGCGGCAGATCGGTTTTGCGGAAGCGGAAAGTGCGGGCAAGAAGCGGGTGACCAAGCGTCAACGCTTTCTGGCCGAGATGGAGAAGGTCGTCCCTTGGTCGCGGCTGCTGTCGGTGATCGGGCCGTATTACCCGAAGGGCGAGCGTGGCCGGCCGCCGATTGGCCTGGAACGGATGCTGCGGATCTACTTGCTGCAGCAGTGGTACGGGTTGTCGGACGAAGGGCTTGAAGATGCGCTCTACGACAGCATCGCGATGCGCGCCTTCGCGGGCATCGACCTGGCGCGCGAGAACGTGCCGGACGCCACCACGCTGTTGAAATTCCGGCGCCTGCTGGTCGAGCACGCACTGACGCGAAAGCTGTTCGACGAGATCGGCATCGAGTTGTGCGAGCGCGGGCTGATGATGAAGGAAGGCACGCTGGTGGATGCGACGATCTTCGAGGCTGCGCCGTCCACGAAGAACGCCGGGAAGAGCCGTGACCCGGAGATGCATCAGACGAAGAAGGGCAACGACTGGTATTTCGGCATGAAGGCCCATGTCGGCGTCGACGCCGACTCGGGTCTGGTGCATAGCGTGGTCACCACGGCGGCCAACGAGCCGGACGTATCGCAGGCCCACGCCCTGCTGCACGGTCATGAGCAGGAAGCGTTTGGCGATGCGGGCTACACCGGCGTGGACAAGCGCGAGGAGATGAAGGGCAAGACGGTGAAGTGGCACGTGGCGCTCAAGCGCGGAAAGATCAGGGCGATGCAGGAAGGTCCGCTGAAGGACCTCGTGATCGCGGTCGAGCGAACCAAGGCGCAGATCCGCGCCCGGGTCGAGCATCCGTTTCATGTCGTGAAGAACCTGTTTCGTCATCGCAAGGTGCGCTACAAGGGTCTAGCCAGGAACACGGCACAGCTGTTCAGTCTGTTCGCGCTGGCGAACCTGGTGATCGCGAAAAATCAGCTGTTGTCGACTCATGGGAGCAATCCGTCATGTGTGTGAAAAACGCGGGAAGTGAGGCCCGAATACGAGCGAAACTCACCTCGCATGTCGTCAAATTCCTACGTCAATCTGAAAATTGCAACCTGCCTCGTCCGTTATGCGGACGACAGGCTCATTGATCAGCGTTTCCCAAACGGATTGATCCCCCATGGATACGGCAGCAGCACGCCGAGCTGGCTGCTCGCCGCACGGATCGCGCGTGGGCCGAGCCGTGCGCCCGGACGGTTGGTCGTCGCGATATCGAGCGGCACACCGGTCACCG
>NZ_JAGTTN010000014.1 GCF_020682705.1 Microbacterium allomyrinae | reverse complement strand
CCCCGTGCCCGTCGTCGCCGACGCCGCAGTCGAGGCCGCGCTGGTCTTTGCCGATGTGTCCTTGGCCCGCACCGTGTACGAGTAGGACGTCGACTGGGCCAGGCCGCTGTCGGCCAGCTGGGTTCCGGTGACCGTCTTGGTGACCGAGCCGCCGGTTCCACCGGTGCGCACCACGTCGTATCCGGCAACGCCGCAGTCGTCGGTCGATGCCGTCCACGACACCGTCACCGTCGTTCCGTCGGCCGTGGCCTTGACGTTCGCGGGAACGCTCGGCGCTGCCGAATCGGTGCACCCGAGGGTGACCCTCGCGTCTGCGTGCAGAGCGATGGCGTCCTTGCCTGCGACGGTCGCGGTGAACTTGCCGCCCGCGACGGTGACGGTCGCACCCGACCACACGTTGCCCGTCTTGGTCGCCTTGATCACGTTGTAGTAGATGCCGTCCGCCAGCGACGTCGTGAACTCGCGCTGCACGTCGCCGGAACCATTGTTGATCGCGATGAATCCCTTCGATCCACGCCCGAAGGCGAGGGCCGAGCCGTCAGCGCTGGTCCACTTGTTGACGACATCCGTGCCGTACGTGGCTACGCGGAAGCCGACCATGTTCTTGATGTCGTTCTGCGCGTGCTTGAACGTCCAGCCGTTCTGGCCCGGAGCAGGGTCCACGACCCGTCCGTTCGCGGTGAGAGCCGGGGGCTGCTTGTCGTTGCTGAACTCGTAACCGGAGTGGATCGAGGGGGAACCGTACGGCCATGCCAACGTGAACGTCTGAGCGAGGTCGTAGGACTTGCCGTTCTTGTACGACAGCGTTTCGCCATTGCGCTCGGTGTCATGGTTGTCGACGAAGACCGCAGCGTCGTCCTGCTGCAGGAACCCGGCCCACGTGCCGCCGATCCCCGCACCGGAGATCAGCCAGTCGATGCGCGATCCGCCGAAGGCTTCCTTCAGCTTGCGCGCGTACGCGAATTCGTGGACATCCCCGAACGAGGTGTACTCCTCGGGCTGGATAGGCTCACCGGCTGCGCGGATCACTTCCTGGACCAGGTACAGCTCGTTCTTCTTCGTGACGCGGTTCCAGATTCCGCTCATGTCCGACGCCGAGATGTGCTTGACCGCGTCGAAGCGGAAACCCTTGACGCCGATGTCGGCGAGGCGGTTCAGATAGTCGGCGATCGTCTGCTGCACCGACGCCTTGCTCGTGTCGAGGTCCGACAGATTCACCAGGTTGCAGTTCTGCACGGTGTCGCGGTTGCTGTAGGTGTCGATGTCGCGGCGGCAGCTGTGGAAGTCGCTGCTGTTGTACAGGCCGGGGTAGTCATAGTGCTGGAACTGCGTTCCAGCCCATCCCGTGCCGCCGTTCGTCTGGCCCGACATGTGGTTGATGACCGCATCCACGATCACGCCGACACCTGCGGCGTTGCACCGCTGCACCATCGACTTGAACTCTGCTTCGGTGCCCATCCGCGATTCGAGCTTGTACGAGACCGGCTGGTAGTAGATCCACCACGGGTTGCCCTCAGCGGGGACCATCGCGTGCTCCTGCGGAGGCGATGTCTGCACATACCCGTACCCTGCCGGGCCGAGCGTCGTCTCGCACTCCTGCGCGATCCGATTCCACGTGTACGAGAAGAGCACCGCGATCGCGTCTTTGGGACCTGGCGCCGCAGCGTCTGCGCGTTGTGGCGGTGTCAGCGACACGAACGCCGCGACTATCAATGCGGCAGCAGCCGTCATGGCCAGCCACCGCCTCACTGTGGAACGGTCCTCGACTACACCGGGACTATGCATCGGATGCTCCCTCGCACCAATCAAATGACGTGACATCTATGCCACGATCCTCAAATCAACCACGAGTCCACAGGAGATTGCAAGCGCTTACATAACGAATTGAGCAAGATGCCTGGGCATGCACACATCGTGCACCGGTCGTGGAATTGGGGCGCCACGGGCTCCACGAGCGCAGCCGCCCACCGGTCGTCGAATCAGGGAGACCTTCTGGGCGGAGTGTGAAATCGCCTGCGGCCGCCGAGTCGTCGGTCGGCGTGGAAGCGATTGCAATCGAAGTCAATTCCGAGGGGAGTGGCTGTAAGCGCTTGCACAACGTGTTCGATTGTGGTTGGTTTGTGAGCCGTGGCGTCCTGCCATGAGTCTTTACTGATGCGAAGGAGCATTAGATGCGTGATGCCGGTGTGGTCGGAACGCGTTCGCGTATGAGGCGGTGGCTGGCGGTGCTGGCCACTGCCGCGCTGTTGATGGCGGGGTTGCCCACGGCGGCGTCGGCGGCGACA
>NZ_JAGTTN010000013.1 GCF_020682705.1 Microbacterium allomyrinae | reverse complement strand
GATAAGATAGTGAAGTTGCCCTGCGGGTCTGGCTGAGAGGCTGGGTTGGTGGGTGCGTCCGATCCTTGAGAACTCAACAGCGTGCACTTGTCAAATGCCAAAAAACCTCGTGGCTAGCTTCGGCTGGTCGATGAGATTCTTTTGAGATTAAACGGATTTGTCAGTAATGACATCCGATCGTCAGTTCAAACTCGCTGGTCTTGACCTATTCCGGTCTTGGTTATGCATTTTTTCTTTATGGAGAGTTTGATCCTGGCTCAGGATGAACGCTGGCGGCGTGCTTAACACATGCAAGTCGAACGGTGAAGCCCAGCTTGCTGGGTGGATCAGTGGCGAACGGGTGAGTAACACGTGAGCAACCTGCCCCGGACTCTGGGATAAGCGCTGGAAACGGCGTCTAATACTGGATATGAGACGTGATCGCATGGTCAACGTCTGGAAAGATTTTTCGGTCTGGGATGGGCTCGCGGCCTATCAGCTTGTTGGTGAGGTAATGGCTCACCAAGGCGTCGACGGGTAGCCGGCCTGAGAGGGTGACCGGCCACACTGGGACTGAGACACGGCCCAGACTCCTACGGGAGGCAGCAGTGGGGAATATTGCACAATGGGCGGAAGCCTGATGCAGCAACGCCGCGTGAGGGACGACGGCCTTCGGGTTGTAAACCTCTTTTAGCAAGGAAGAAGCGAAAGTGACGGTACTTGCAGAAAAAGCGCCGGCTAACTACGTGCCAGCAGCCGCGGTAATACGTAGGGCGCAAGCGTTATCCGGAATTATTGGGCGTAAAGAGCTCGTAGGCGGTTTGTCGCGTCTGCTGTGAAATCCCGAGGCTCAACCTCGGGTCTGCAGTGGGTACGGGCAGACTAGAGTGCGGTAGGGGAGATTGGAATTCCTGGTGTAGCGGTGGAATGCGCAGATATCAGGAGGAACACCGATGGCGAAGGCAGATCTCTGGGCCGTAACTGACGCTGAGGAGCGAAAGGGTGGGGAGCAAACAGGCTTAGATACCCTGGTAGTCCACCCCGTAAACGTTGGGAACTAGTTGTGGGGTCCTTTCCACGGATTCCGTGACGCAGCTAACGCATTAAGTTCCCCGCCTGGGGAGTACGGCCGCAAGGCTAAAACTCAAAGGAATTGACGGGGACCCGCACAAGCGGCGGAGCATGCGGATTAATTCGATGCAACGCGAAGAACCTTACCAAGGCTTGACATACACGAGAACGCTGCAGAAATGTAGAACTCTTTGGACACTCGTGAACAGGTGGTGCATGGTTGTCGTCAGCTCGTGTCGTGAGATGTTGGGTTAAGTCCCGCAACGAGCGCAACCCTCGTTCTATGTTGCCAGCACGTAATGGTGGGAACTCATGGGATACTGCCGGGGTCAACTCGGAGGAAGGTGGGGATGACGTCAAATCATCATGCCCCTTATGTCTTGGGCTTCACGCATGCTACAATGGCCGGTACAAAGGGCTGCAATACCGTAAGGTGGAGCGAATCCCAAAAAGCCGGTCCCAGTTCGGATTGAGGTCTGCAACTCGACCTCATGAAGTCGGAGTCGCTAGTAATCGCAGATCAGCAACGCTGCGGTGAATACGTTCCCGGGTCTTGTACACACCGCCCGTCAAGTCATGAAAGTCGGTAACACCTGAAGCCGGTGGCCCAACCCTTGTGGAGGGAGCCGTCGAAGGTGGGATCGGTAATTAGGACTAAGTCGTAACAAGGTAGCCGTACCGGAAGGTGCGGCTGGATCACCTCCTTTCTAAGGAGCATCTGGAGGCTTCGGCCTTCCAGGCGCCAGATCAGAACGAATGTTTCTGCTGGTTGCTCATGGGTGGAACATTTGACGAGGCTCTCACAGGGGGCAGTTCGGGTTTAGTACATCGCTTCGGCGGTCGGAACGGTTCGGGTTGGTCTGGTGGGGGCGTGCACGCTGTTGGGTCCTGAGGGACCGGATACTGTCTTGCTTCCTTTGGGGGGTGGGGTGGTGACTGGTTTTTCTGGGCCTCTTCTGGTTTGCCGGTTTGTCTGGTGGCTGGGGGTGGTACCGCCCGTACTTTGAGAACTACACAGTGGACGCGAGCATCTTCAAGATGACCCTTCGGGGTTGTTTTGTATTGATGATCTTAAAGATCATTAGTCAATTTCGAGGCAGACTTTCGGGTCTGTTCCGATTCTTTGATGAACTCATGTGATTTCAAGTCTTTAAGAGCAAACGGTGAATGCCTTGGCATCTGGAGCCGAAGAAGGACGTAGCAATCTGCGATAAGCCTCGGGGAGTGGATAAGCACACTTTGATCCGAGGGTGTCCGAATGGGGAAACCCCGCTGGGCGGCGTGCCGACCTAGTGACTCCCGCCTGAATATATAGGGCGGGTAGAGGGAACGTGGGGAAGTGAAACATCTCAGTACCCACAGGAAGAGAAAGCAACCGCGATTCCGTTAGTAGTGGCGAGCGAAACCGGAACAGGCTAAACCGAGTACGTGTGATATCCGGCAGGAGTTGCGTATTCGGGGTTGTGGGACTCTCTTGATCATTCTGCCGAGTGGTCGACGTGACAGAAGCGTATAGACGAATGGTCTTGAAAGGCCAGCCATAGCGGGTGCCAGCCCCGTAGTCGAAATGCGTGTTCTGGCGTGGAGAGTATCCCAAGTAGCACGGGGCCCGAGAAATCCCGTGTGAATCTGTCAGGACCACCTGATAAGCCTAAATACTCCCAGATGACCGATAGCGGACAAGTACCGTGAGGGAAAGGTGAAAAGTACCCCGGGAGGGGAGTGAAATAGTACCTGAAACCGTTTGCTTACAAACCGTTGGAGCCTCCTTAGTAGGGGTGACAGCGTGCCTTTTGAAGAATGAGCCTGCGAGTTAGCGATATGTGGCGAGGTTAACCCGTGTGGGGTAGCCGTAGCGAAAGCGAGTCTGAATAGGGCGATTCAGTCGCATGTCCTAGACCCGAAGCGAAGTGATCTATCCATGGCCAGGTTGAAGCGACGGTAAGACGTCGTGGAGGACCGAACCCACTTAGGTTGAAAACTGAGGGGATGAGCTGTGGATAGGGGTGAAAGGCCAATCAAACTTCGTGATAGCTGGTTCTCTCCGAAATGCATTTAGGTGCAGCGTTGCGTGTTTCTTGCCGGAGGTAGAGCTACTGGATGGCCGATGGGCCCTACAAGGTTACTGACGTCAGCCAAACTCCGAATGCCGGTAAGTGAGAGCGCAGCAGTGAGACTGTGGGGGATAAGCTTCATAGTCGAGAGGGAAACAACCCAGACCACCATCTAAGGTCCCTAAGCGCGTGCTAAGTGGGAAAGGATGTGGAGTTGCTTAGACAACCAGGAGGTTGGCTTAGAAGCAGCCACCCTTGAAAGAGTGCGTAATAGCTCACTGGTCAAGTGATTCCGCGCCGACAATGTAACGGGGCTCAAGCACGCCACCGAAGCTGTGGCATTGATATTTTTGGTAGGCCTTCGTGGTCCAGCCGTATTGATGGGTAGGAGAGCGTCGTGTGGCCAGCGAAGCGGCGGTGTGAACCAGCCGTGGAGGCTACACGAGTGAGAATGCAGGCATGAGTAGCGAAAGACGTGTGAGAAACACGTCCTCCGAAAGACCAAGGGTTCCAGGGTCAAGCTAATCTTCCCTGGGTAAGTCGGGACCTAAGGCGAGGCCGACAGGCGTAGTCGATGGACAACGGGTTGATATTCCCGTACCGGCGAAGAACCGCCCAAACCAATCCAGTAATGCTAAGTGTCTGAATCCCTGTGACGGATCCCTTCGGGGTGAAGCGTTGGGCCTAGCACACGACCCTATGCTGAGGCGGTTAGCGTATTAACAGGTGTGACGCAGGAAGGTAGCCCAACCCGGGCGATGGTAGTCCCGGGGCAAGTGCGTAGGCCGAACGGTAGGCAAATCCGCCGTTCATATAGGCTGAGACACGATGCGGATAAAAAGTGGGTGATCCTATGCTGCCAAGAAAAGCATCGACGCGAGGTTCTAGCCGCCCGTACCCCAAACCGACTCAGGTGGTCAGGTAGAGAATACCAAGGAGATCGAGAGAATCGTGGTTAAGGAACTCGGCAAAATGCCCCCGTAACTTCGGGAGAAGGGGGGCCTTCGACGTATTAGGACTTGCTCCGAAAGCGTTTGAAGGCCGCAGAGACTAGTGGGTAGCGACTGTTTACTAAAAACACAGGTCCGTGCCAAGTCGCAAGACGATGTATACGGACTGACGCCTGCCCGGTGCTGGAAGGTTAAGAGGACCGGTTAGCCGTAAGGCGAAGCTGAGAATTTAAGCCCCAGTAAACGGCGGTGGTAACTATAACCATCCTAAGGTAGCGAAATTCCTTGTCGGGTAAGTTCCGACCTGCACGAATGGCGTAACGACTTCCCAACTGTCTCAACCGCGAACTCGGCGAAATTGCATTACGAGTAAAGATGCTCGTTACGCGCAGCAGGACGGAAAGACCCCGTGACCTTTACTATAGCTTTGTATTGGTGTTCGGTGTGGCTTGTGTAGGATAGGTGGGAGACTGTGAAGCAGGGACGCTAGTTCTTGTGGAGTCGTTGTTGAAATACCACTCTGGTCACTCTGGATATCTAACTTCGAACCGTAATCCGGTTCAGGGACAGTGCATGGTGGGTAGTTTAACTGGGGCGGTTGCCTCCCAAAAAGTAACGGAGGCGCCCAAAGGTTCCCTCAACCTGGTTGGCAATCAGGTGGCGAGTGTAAGTGCACAAGGGAGCTTGACTGTGAGACTGACAGGTCGAGCAGGGACGAAAGTCGGGACTAGTGATCCGGCAGTGGCTTGTGGAAGCGCTGTCGCTCAACGGATAAAAGGTACCTCGGGGATAACAGGCTGATCTTGCCCAAGAGTCCATATCGACGGCATGGTTTGGCACCTCGATGTCGGCTCGTCGCATCCTGGGGCTGGAGTAGGTCCCAAGGGTTGGGCTGTTCGCCCATTAAAGCGGTACGCGAGCTGGGTTTAGAACGTCGTGAGACAGTTCGGTCCCTATCCGCTGCGCGCGTAGGAAGTTTGAGAGGATCTGACCCTAGTACGAGAGGACCGGGTTGGACGAACCTCTGGTGTGTCAGTTGTTCCGCCAGGAGCACCGCTGATTAGCTACGTTCGGGATGGATAACCGCTGAAAGCATCTAAGCGGGAAGCCGGCCTCAAGATGAGACTTCCATACCTTCGGGTGAGAGGCTCCCAGCCAGATTACTGGGTTGATAGGCCAGATGTGGAAGCACGGCAACGTGTGTAGCTGACTGGTACTAATAAGCCGATGACTTGATAACACACCGTTCTTTGGTGCTTGCGTCCACTGAGTGGTTCTCGATGTACGGTCGAGAACCGCACCAACATTTTGTTGTGTGCATGATTGAAACATCAATAGTGTTTCGGCGGCCATAGCGAGAGGGAAACGCCCGGTTACATTCCGAACCCGGAAGCTAAGCCTCTCAGCGCCGATGGTACTGCAGGGGGGACCCTGTGGGAGAGTAGGACACCGCCGGACTTCCATTACCGAAATGGCCACCCAACGCAGGGTGGCCATTTCGCGTTAACA
>NZ_JAGTTN010000012.1 GCF_020682705.1 Microbacterium allomyrinae | reverse complement strand
TGATCGACACCCTGCCCGCGTGGTTCTGGATCCCGGCATCCGTCGTGCTCTGGGGCTACCTCATCGCCGACGCGATCGCGCGCCGGCTCAACCGAAGGAGAGACATGCAGACCATCGTCATCGCGTCGACTGTGGCCGAGGGGCGCGCCCGCTTCCCGAAGGCCGTCGCGTACGTCACGCCCCGCGCCCCACACGCAGCACGCGGGCGCACCGCTCACCGCGTCGTCGTGCTCAAGAGCATGCAGGGCCACCCGCAGCTGAAAGCGCTGCTGGCCGAGACGAAGCCGGCGATCGCGTTCCGCTCGAGCGAGGTGACGTTCGCATGACGCACCCCACCGACCCGATCGTCGAGCTGGCGCAGGAGATCGACGCCGAGGGCGCGCGCATCGCCAAAGCAGCGTTGGGCCTTCCCGAGGAAGCTCGGCTGATGTCGCTCAACCTCGACGATGCTGCGCTGTTCGTGCACTACGGCCGCGACGGGATGGTCACCGCGCGATCCTCGCTCTCGAAGACCAACGCCGCTGCCGTGATGAGGCAGATTGCCGACGCCTGGGAGCAAGAGGGCTGATGCAGCTGCGCCACGGTCCTGGCACCTACGCCGACCCGGACGCCAAGCCCCAGCGGTGGGGCGGGCGTCGGGCGATCGAGTACGTGGCGCGCACACTCGCCGAGTACGGCGACATCTGCATCATCTGTGGTCGACCGGGCAGCAACAGCGCGGACCACATCATCCCGCGGGCCGAGGGCGGCGCGGTCTACGACCTCGCCAACCTCGGCCCCGCACACGACCGATGCAACTACTCGCGTGGCAAGAAGCCGCTGCGCCCGGTCGGCATCCCGATCGAGAACGGCATGCGTTTTTTCAGTCCTTGATCTGGGGACACCCACGCGCAGCCGCTTCCATTTCTCCCCGGTCCACCCACAAAAACCGAGCTTCAACCCGAGACGAGCGAGATCATGCCGAACGATCACGAAACCGCGATAGAGCTTCCCGGCCTCGAGCTGCATCCTGACGGTCAGCAGTCCGTGTCGGCGATGCGCGGCGCGGTGATCGCGACAATCGCCGCGCTCGAGAAGGAAGGCCTGCTCGAGCCTCGGCATGTGGCGATGTGCCAGCTCGCGCTGGAGATGGCCGACTCCGTCGCGGCCGGCCGTCGCTCGGGTCGCGCATCGGCTGCCGCAATGGCTGCCGCGCAGCTGCGCGAGACGCTGATGGCGCTGCCCGCTCCGGTGGCCGGCGACGTCAAGGCACGGTTCGAGGACTTCGTCGACAAGCTCGTCGCGGCGGGCTGATGCTCACCGACGCGCCCGCATCGTTCACGATCCCGGACGAGATCCCCGAGTGGTCGGGGTTCACCTACGCGACACCGCGCACCCCGAGCCGCGCGACGATCGGCGGGCGGATCGCGAATATCGCGGGCATGCTCGGCAAGCCGGGGATGCCGTGGCAGCGCGAGGTGTGGGACGTTGCGGGCGAGGTCGATTCGTTCGGCTGCCTGATCCACGAGATCGTCGTCGTCACCGTCCCGCGCCAGTCGGGCAAGACGACGATGTACGGCCCGGTGCAGATCGAGCGGTCGATCACGACCCCCGGGTGCAAGACGTTCTACACCGCGCAGACGGGCAAGGATGCCCGCTCCCGGTTCAACGATCTGAAGCAACTGATCGAGGGTTCGGAGCTGATGGCGCTCGAGCCTGTCTTCCGGCTGTCGGCGGGTGACGAGGCGATCATCTGGCCCAACGGGTCGCGTAACAAGATCTTCGCTCCGGTCGAGGCCGCGCTGCACGGCGAGACGCCGCCGCTGGTGGGCATGGATGAGATCTGGGAACTCGACGAGCTGCTCGGCGATGCGCTGCTCGAGGGCGCCATCATCCCCGCCCAGGTCACGCTCGCGGGGCGCCGGCAGGTGTGGCTGATCTCCACCGCCGGCACCGCTGCCAGCGCGTTCCTGCGCAAGTGGGTCGAGCGTGGCCGCGAGTCGGTGCGCAAGCCGGGGTCGCATCCGAAGCTCGCGTACTTCGAGGCTTCGCTGCCCGAGGATGCCGACCCGTACGACCCTGTCGCGATCGCCCGATTCCACCCGGCCGTGAAGCGCATGGACGGCACCGGAACCCAGGATCTCGCGTCGCTGATGGAGCTGGCGCACCAGGTGTCGCGGGCGACGTGGCTGCGTGCGTTCTGCAACATCTGGACCGAGACATCCGACCCGTTTATCCCGCCGGCGGATTGGGACGCGATGGCCGACGACACGATCGGCGCGAGCTGGGGCGACGTCGCGATCTCGTGGGAGGTTGCGCACGACAACGAGATGGGCGCGATCCTCGCGACGTGGCGAGTCGACGGCAAGCCGCACACCCGCGTCGTGCACGCCGCCCCCGGTACGCAGTGGATGGAAGACCTGCTCGCCGAGATCCACGCCCGCAAGCCGGCAGCGTTCGGTGCCGACGACGGCGGGCCGACACGCCGGATCAACGACCGGCTGCGCCTGCGTCTCGGCGACGACGCAGTCGAGGTGCTGGGCATGAAGGACTTCGGCGTCGCGTGCGACACATGGGTGACCGCCGCTCGCGACGAGCACGACCTGGTGCACGACGGATCCAAGACGCTCAGTTTCGGCATCGCGCACCTGGTGCTTAAGCGCGTGGGCGAGATCACCCGCATCTCGCGCTCCGCATCCACCGGCCCCGTCGCTGCGCCCGTCGCCTCGGCCGTCGGGCTGTTCCTGTATGACCACCGTTCCGCGCCCTCGTGGGTGCCCGTCACGAAGTACTGAGGGACCAATGACGATCAAGCTCGATGCGACCAACTACAGCGTTGTGGTGACCTGCACTAAGTGCCCGTGGTGGTACGGATTCGCTGACCACAAAGCCGGCGGCTGGCGAGTCGGCGCGCGCCACGAGGAACGCGCACACCCCGAGATCGACCAGGCGCGGCGCGCTCTCGACGAGCGAAACCGGCGCGCGCGACACGCCGCGTCGCAGCGCAAATGAATCCGGAACGTGGGGATTCGCCTCGACGCTCTGGGACGTGGGAAAACTCGGAAACGCAGCAGCGAAGTTCCTCGGCCTCGAGGCAGCGGTGCAGATGCAGCAGCTGCTCGCATCGCCGCCGGCTTGGGCGGACTCGAGCCACCTGAGCCTGATCGGCGAGCTGTACGGCATCGCCGATTCGTCCGGCATCGTCGTGAACCGGCGCACCGCGCTCGGCCTGCCGATCGTCGCGAAGGGGCGCCGGCTGCTCGCTACCAACATCGCCCGCATGCAGCTCGTGAACCGCAAGGGCGCCGCGCCGGCGCCGATGCAGCTCGCCTACCTCCAGCAGCCCGAGGCTGACCGGTCGCTGTCCGCGACCCTGACTTGGACCGTCGATGCGCTGTACTTCTACCCGCGCACCTGGTGGATCGTGCAGAAGCGTGACGCCGCCGGCTGGCCGGCGCGCGGCGGTGTGAAGCTGCTCGATCGCAAGGATGCCGAGTTCGACAAGGACGGCCGGCTCGTCGGCGCGTGGGGCAAGCCCGTCGCGGCGCGTGATGTCATCCAGTTCGACGCACCCGATGGCGGGCTGCTGCACGACGGGCAGACGCTGCTGCGCCGCGCGTTCATCCTCAATCGGGCCGTGTCGCTCGCCGAGGAAAACCCTGTGCCCAGCGTCAACCTGGAGAACACCGGCAACGAAGCGCTGCTCGGCACGCAGATCGTCGAGCTGCTCGAGTCGTGGATGGAAGCCCGCCGCCGGTACGGCGTCGGCTATACCGACAAGAGCATCAAGGCCACCACGCTCGGGATCTCCAACTCGCAGCTGCTCATCGACGGGCAGAAGCAGATGGACGTGAACCTTGCCCGTCAGGTCGGGCTGCCGGCGTGGGCTGCCGACGTCGCTGTCGAGGGCGCGTCGCTGAACTACTCGAACCGCAGCTCGCGGGCGTGGGAGCTGATTGACCTGTTCCTCTCCACGTACATGACCCCGATCACGTCGCGGCTGTCGATGAACGACACGACGCCGATCGGGTGGAGCACCGCGTTCAGCACCGACGACCTGACGCGCGACGACATCAAGACCCGTTTCGAGACGTACGCCATCGGGATCGAAAAGAACTTCATCGACCAGACGTGGATCGAGGCCCAGGAGGGCCAACAGTTGAAGGGAATCGCCTGACATGACCGGCATCCGACTTGGTATGCAGCCACTGCGCACGACGATCTTTGTCCCCACCGTCACCGTCGACCCGTCGGCGCGGACCATCACCGGCACCATCACGCTGTTCGGCATCCCGTCGACAGACGGGCGGATCATCGAGGCCGGCGCCCTCACGCCGCGCGACCCGCTCTCCCGCGTGAAGCTGCTGGTCGACCACGACCACGCGCAGCCGGTCGGCTACATGACCGCGCTGGAGATCGACGACGAGAAGGCCGGCGCGACGTTCTACGTGCCCGAGGGCGCCGCCGGCGACCGAGCCCTCGCTGACGCGAAGGCCGGGCTCCGCGACGGCCTTTCCGTCGGGTTCGCCGCCGCAGCCGGCGGCTACTTCTGGGACGAAGAGGACCAGCTCCACTACACCGCCGGGGAGCTCTACGAAACGAGCCTCTGCGCGATTCCCGCTTTCCAAGACGCACAGGTCGAGGAAGTCGCCGCCGCTCTCGCGGCCAAACCCCGAAAGGACACCCGCATGAACCGCGAACAGCTGGCGGCAGCCCTCGCCGCAGGACAGATCACCCAGGTGCAGCACGACGCTGCCCTCGCCGCCCTCAACGCCGTCGAGGCGGCAGCACGTCCCGCCGCGCCGGCACCGGTCGCGCCGGCAGCCGGCACTCCCGGCGAGCCCGTCCCGGCCGAGTACGCCGCCGGTCCGCAGGGCGCACCGGCACCCCTCGGGCGCACCGAGGATCGGCCGGCATCGTTCCAGACGGTCGCTGCCGACATCGCCGAGGCAGCCCGCAGGCAGGACCGCGCCGGCATCCTCGAAGCCGTCAACCTTGCGCTGGGCGAGGTGGGTGTGGCCGACGACGCCGGGAACGCCTTCATCGGTCGGCCCGAGTGGATCGGCGAGGTGTGGCAGGCCCGCACGGAGGGCCGGCCGTGGATCGACTCGCTCGGCGGTGTCCAGCCGCTGACCGGCACGAAGGTCGAAGGTTTCCGCTGGGCACGCGCCGACGAGTACACCGAGACCGGCACCGACAAGGAAGCCCGCGTCAAGCCGTACGCCGGCAACTTCGCCGAGGTCGCGACCGGCAAGCGCAAGACCATCAAGGTCGAGGAGGACTCGGAGCGGTGGGGAGTCGGCAGCAAGGTCGATCGGATCTACACCGACCTCGGCAGCCCCGACCTGATCGCTTCGCTGTTCGGCCTGCTCGGCGCCGACTTCGACGCGGACAGCGACGCGCACGTGCGATCGGTCATCGTCGAGGCAGCGCAGGCCGAGATGACGATCGGTGAGACGCCGACGCAGATTGTCGACGCCACGCTCGTCAAGGCGCTCACCCGCACCGCGCTGCGCCTCAAGCGGATCGGCGCCACGCTCGCCCAGGTGTGGGTCGCTGAAGACCTCTTCGAGGACTTCAGCGAGCTGACCGTCGCGCAGCTGCCGGCATGGCTCGCCAACTCGATCGGTTTCGTCGACCTCAGCGACGGCACCGCTCAGGTCACCAGCAAGCTCAAGGTCGACGTCGACTTCGGCCTCGACTCCGGCGAG
>NZ_JAGTTN010000011.1 GCF_020682705.1 Microbacterium allomyrinae | reverse complement strand
GGCCGACGCCACTGGCGCAAGTGGGAATCCATGACACCGGAGGAACGCGAGCACTTCCGGACCGCGTGGCGATCCGGCAGCAACCGGCCCACGGGAGAATGAACATGCCCGACAAGTCAACGGACGACTGCAAACAGCAGCCGGGGGTGATTGCGCCGGTCGTCGATCTGAAGCGCTGCGAAGGTAAAGGGAATTGTGTCGCGGTTTGCCCCGAGAACGTGTTCGAGATCCGGCGCATCGACAAAGTCGATTACCTCGGCCTTGACCTGATGCATCGCCTGAAGCAGCGCGTGCATGGCATGAAGGTCGCCTATACGCCGAATGCAGACGCGTGCCGGTCATGCGGACTGTGTGTGACGGCGTGCCCCGAACGCGCGATCACGCTCGCCCGAACGGCATAGCAACACCATGTATCGCCGATATCGAGCGACAGCGCAGCGACTCTGACGGGGGAGGCTGTCATTGGAGACATCGTCGACCGGATCAATCGCATCAAGGAATGCACATGACTTCACCCACCATCGCCCTTCTGCAGCGGCTCCACGAAGAGAGCCGCACCGAAATCGTCGCCCGCGCCCGCGCGCAGTTCCAGGGATCGAACGAGGATTTTCTGTCGCTAGCCGAGGAATACGAAGCGATCGCGCCCCGTCTGCGGGGGCGGTTTCTCGAAACGTTCGGGCTGTCCAGCGACGACTTCGATTCCCCCGAAGGCAGTCCGCTATCGTTGGCCGTGTCGCCGGAAACGGGCGGATTCTTGCGCAACATGGTGCTCTCGCAACGACCGGCCAGAATCCTTGAACTCGGCAGTTCATGCGGCGTATCCACGCTGTATTTCGCCGAGGCGCTGCGCACGTTGGGCCGTGGCGTGGTCGTCGCGACCGAACGCGATGCGCTCAAGATCACGCGCTTGTGCGATCACGTCAGGACGGCGGGCCTGGATGCCTATGTCGACATGCGGGAGGGCGACGTATTCGAGACCGTCGCCGAACTGGACGGTACTTTCGACATGGTGTTCATCGATGTATGGGCCGACGCCTATCTGAAACTGTTCAGGCAGATCGAGCGCCTGCTGCGCCCGGGATCGGTCGTACTGGCCGACAACATGTACACAGCCGAGGACGCCGTTCGACCGTACAAGCACTACCTGGACAACGACCCGCGGTTTTCGACCACTACCCTGGACTTTGAATCGGGAGTCGAATTTGCGGTCGTCGTTTCTTGAGCGGGGAGTCCGTCGAAACGCTTATTCCATGAGATCTCGGGCTGAAGGACAGCGCCGCCCGTCCTGATCCCATGTGCATTTCCGCCGCTGAAATGCAAAAACCCCCGCCTTTCGGGCGGGGGTTCTTGGCTTAGGGAGCCTGACGATTACCTACTTTCACACGGGAATCCGCACTATCATCGGCGTAGAGTCGTTTCACGGTCCTGTTCGGGATGGGAAGGGGTGGGACCGACTCGCTATGGTCATCAGGCAAAAGGGGTTGTTGCGCTGGCTTCGCAGCACAACCAATCCTGGAAGAAGCAGTAATCTTGAGTTGTGTGTATCACACACGAGAATCCAACTTATCGCTTTGGATCGCAGCCAGTGCTGTCGCACGGCGCCGATCTACAAGGCAGACTTGTTATAGGATCAAGCCTTACGGGCAATTAGTATCAGTTAGCTGAACGCATTACTGCGCTTACACACCTGACCTATCAACGTCCTGGTCTCGAACGACCCTTCAAGGGGATCTAGTCCCCAGGGATATCTCATCTTAAGGCGAGTTTCCCGCTTAGATGCTTTCAGCGGTTATCTCTTCCGAACATAGCTACCCGGCGATGCCACTGGCGTGACAACCGGTACACCAGAGGTTCGTCCACTCCGGTCCTCTCGTACTAGGAGCAGCCCCCTTCAAATATCCAACGCCCACGGCAGATAGGGACCAAACTGTCTCACGACGTTTTAAACCCAGCTCACGTACCTCTTTAAATGGCGAACAGCCATACCCTTGGGACCGGCTACAGCCCCAGGATGAGATGAGCCGACATCGAGGTGCCAAACACCGCCGTCGATATGAACTCTTGGGCGGTATCAGCCTGTTATCCCCAGAGTACCTTTTATCCGTTGAGCGATGGCCCTTCCATACAGAACCACCGGATCACTATGACCTGCTTTCGCACCTGCTCGACTTGTCGGTCTCGCAGTTAAGCACGCTTATGCCATTGCACTATCAGCACGATTTCCGACCGTACCTAGCGTACCTTCGTACTCCTCCGTTACGCTTTGGGAGGAGACCGCCCCAGTCAAACTGCCTACCATGCACTGTCCCCGACCCGGATCACGGGCCAAGGTTAGAACCTCAAACAAACCAGGGTGGTATTTCAAGGACGGCTCCACCGAAACTAGCGTTCCGGTTTCATAGCCTCCCACCTATCCTACACAGATCGGTTCAAAGTCCAATGCAAAGCTACAGTAAAGGTTCATGGGGTCTTTCCGTCTAGCCGCGGGTAGATTGCATCATCACAAACACTTCAACTTCGCTGAGTCTCGGGAGGAGACAGTGTGGCCATCGTTACGCCATTCGTGCAGGTCGGAACTTACCCGACAAGGAATTTCGCTACCTTAGGACCGTTATAGTTACGGCCGCCGTTTACCGGGACTTCAATCAAGAGCTTGCACCCCATCATTTAATCTTCCGGCACCGGGCAGGCGTCACACCCTATACGTCCACTTTCGTGTTTGCAGAGTGCTGTGTTTTTATTAAACAGTCGCAGCCACCAGTTTATTGCAACCCCTTCACCCTTCTGGCGCAAGCCAGTCAAGCTACAAGGGCGTACCTTATCCCGAAGTTACGGTACCAATTTGCCGAGTTCCTTCTCCCGAGTTCTCTCAAGCGCCTTAGAATACTCATCTCGCCCACCTGTGTCGGTTTGCGGTACGGTCATCGTTAGACTGAAGCTTAGAGGCTTTTCTTGGAACCACTTCCAATTGCTTCGCTCCCTAAGGAGCTCGCGCCACACCCTTGAATTCCGCGCCCGGATTTGCCTAAGCGCCTTCTCCAATGCAGCGACCGGGACTTCCAACACCCGGACAACCTTCCGCGATCCGTCCCCCCATCGCATCTAACAATGGTGCAGGAATATTGACCTGCTTCCCATCAGCTACGCATTTCTGCCTCGCCTTAGGGGCCGACTCACCCTACGCCGATGAACGTTGCGTAGGAAACCTTGGGCTTACGGCGAGGGGGCCTTTCACCCCCTTTATCGCTACTCATGTCAGCATTCGCACTTCCGATACCTCCAGCACCCTTTACAAGGCACCTTCGCAGGCTTACGGAACGCTCTCCTACCATGCGTGCTAAGCACGCATCCGCAGCTTCGGTATATAGCTTAGCCCCGTTACATCTTCCGCGCAGGACGACTCGATCAGTGAGCTATTACGCTTTCTTTAAAGGGTGGCTGCTTCTAAGCCAACCTCCTGACTGTTTTAGCCTTCCCACTTCGTTTCCCACTTAGCTATATTTGGGGACCTTAGCTGGCGGTCTGGGTTGTTTCCCTCTTGACACCGGACGTTAGCACCCGATGTCTGTCTCCCGTGATTGCACTCTTCGGTATTCGGAGTTTGCTATGGCGGGGTAATCTGCAATAGACCCCCCAACCATGACAGTGCTCTACCCCCGAAGGTGAGACACGAGGCACTACCTAAATAGTTTTCGGAGAGAACCAGCTATTTCCAGGTTTGTTTAGCCTTTCACCCCTATCCACAGCTCATCCCCTAACTTTTCAACGTTAGTGGGTTCGGACCTCCAGTACGTGTTACCGCACCTTCATCCTGGCCATGGATAGATCACCTGGTTTCGGGTCTACGCCCAGCAACTGAACGCCCTATTCGGACTCGCTTTCGCTACGCCTGCCCTATACGGTTAAGCTTGCTACTGAACGTAAGTCGCTGACCCATTATACAAAAGGTACGCCGTCACCCCTTACGAGGCTCCGACTGTTTGTATGCATGCGGTTTCAGGATCTATTTCACTCCCCTCCCGGGGTTCTTTTCGCCTTTCCCTCACGGTACTGGTTCACTATCGGTCGATCACGAGTATTTAGCCTTGGAGGATGGTCCCCCCATCTTCAGACAGGATTTCACGTGTCCCGCCCTACTTGTCGCACACCTAGTTCTTTCATACTGTTTTCGCCTACAGGGCTATCACCTGCTATGGCCGCACTTTCCAGAGCGTTCGGCTAACAATACAAATAAAGAGTGCAAGGCTCATCCCATTTCGCTCGCCACTACTTTGGGAATCTCGGTTGATTTCTTTTCCTGCGGTTACTTAGATGTTTCAGTTCACCGCGTTCGCTTCGCATGGCCTATGTATTCAGCCATGGATACTCCAAAAGGAGTGGGTTTCCCCATTCGGACATCTACGGATCAAAGCTTGTTTGCCAGCTCCCCGTAGCTTTTCGCAGGCTACCGCGTCCTTCATCGCCTGTGATCGCCAAGGCATCCACCACATGCACTTGTTCGCTTGACCCTATAACGAGTCTGTCTCATCGACAGTCGCTACAGGTTGAGTTCTCGCGTTGTGCCGTATTCCAATTGAGTCAAACATAGAGTTCGAATCATCTTGAGATACATCGATACAATCACAACCCGGATAACTTTCACGTCCATCTCAAGACGCTTCCGCTATCCAAATTACTTACTTCTTCCAGATTGTTAAAGAACGACAGCCGATATCTGTTGATATCCTCTGACTGGCTCAATCGCCAATGACAAAGACTCGAACAATCGTCATTCGAATGTTTGTCATTGAAGATTGGTGGAGGCAGACGGGATCGAACCGACGACCCCCTGCTTGCAAAGCAGGTGCTCTCCCAGCTGAGCTATGCCCCCATTGAGTACAGATGACCTCAGGTACCTACCGCCAGACAATGGTGGGTCTGGTTGGATTCGAACCAACGACCCCCGCCTTATCAAGACGGTGCTCTAACCGACTGAGCTACAGACCCCTGAGTCTGTCTTTAAATTTACAGCCGATAAGCGTGAGCGCTCAACTTTGCGAGAAGCTCTGGAAAGGAGGTGATCCAGCCGCACCTTCCGATACGGCTACCTTGTTACGACTTCACCCCAGTCATGAATCCTACCGTGGTGACCGTCCTCCTTGCGGTTAGACTAGCCACTTCTGGTAAAACCCACTCCCATGGTGTGACGGGCGGTGTGTACAAGACCCGGGAACGTATTCACCGCGGCATGCTGATCCGCGATTACTAGCGATTCCAGCTTCATGCACTCGAGTTGCAGAGTGCAATCCGGACTACGATCGGTTTTCTGGGATTAGCTCCCCCTCGCGGGTTGGCAACCCTCTGTTCCGACCATTGTATGACGTGTGAAGCCCTACCCATAAGGGCCATGAGGACTTGACGTCATCCCCACCTTCCTCCGGTTTGTCACCGGCAGTCTCCTTAGAGTGCTCTTGCGTAGCAACTAAGGACAAGGGTTGCGCTCGTTGCGGGACTTAACCCAACATCTCACGACACGAGCTGACGACAGCCATGCAGCACCTGTGCGCCGGTTCTCTTTCGAGCACTCCCACCTCTCAGCGGGATTCCGACCATGTCAAGGGTAGGTAAGGTTTTTCGCGTTGCATCGAATTAATCCACATCATCCACCGCTTGTGCGGGTCCCCGTCAATTCCTTTGAGTTTTAATCTTGCGACCGTACTCCCCAGGCGGTCAACTTCACGCGTTAGCTACGTTACTAAGGAAATGAATCCCCAACAACTAGTTGACATCGTTTAGGGCGTGGACTACCAGGGTATCTAATCCTGTTTGCTCCCCACGCTTTCGTGCATGAGCGTCAGTATTGGCCCAGGGGGCTGCCTTCGCCATCGGTATTCCTCCACATCTCTACGCATTTCACTGCTACACGTGGAATTCTACCCCCCTCTGCCATACTCTAGCCTGCCAGTCACCAATGCAGTTCCCAGGTTGAGCCCGGGGATTTCACATCGGTCTTAGCAAACCGCCTGCGCACGCTTTACGCCCAGTAATTCCGATTAACGCTCGCACCCTACGTATTACCGCGGCTGCTGGCACGTAGTTAGCCGGTGCTTATTCTTCCGGTACCGTCATCCCCCGACTGTATTAGAGCCAAGGATTTCTTTCCGGACAAAAGTGCTTTACAACCCGAAGGCCTTCTTCACACACGCGGCATTGCTGGATCAGGCTTTCGCCCATTGTCCAAAATTCCCCACTGCTGCCTCCCGTAGGAGTCTGGGCCGTGTCTCAGTCCCAGTGTGGCTGGTCGTCCTCTCAGACCAGCTACTGATCGTCGCCTTGGTAGGCCTTTACCCCACCAACTAGCTAATCAGCCATCGGCCAACCCTATAGCGCGAGGCCCGAAGGTCCCCCGCTTTCATCCGTAGATCGTATGCGGTATTAATCCGGCTTTCGCCGGGCTATCCCCCACTACAGGACATGTTCCGATGTATTACTCACCCGTTCGCCACTCGCCACCAGGTGCAAGCACCCGTGCTGCCGTTCGACTTGCATGTGTAAGGCATGCCGCCAGCGTTCAATCTGAGCCAGGATCAAACTCTTCAGTTTAAACCTGTTACTGTTTTCGGTTCAGTTAAGAACCGGTCGCTCACTCAAAGCTGACAGGAATATGAATCACTTCATAAACCTGACTTACTTTAGTGTGAGACTCTTGATACTTTCGCTATCTGATCCGAGGATCAGCTCGCTGCCATCAAGCGCCCACACTTATCGGCTGTTAATTTTTAAAGAGCATTCTGCGAGGAACTTCGTGTTTCCCGGCAGCGCTGCGTTTTCAGCAGCAGAGAAGCGAGATTATGAACCGTGTTTCGCAGTTCGTCAACAACTTTTTACACTACATCGTTGCGACTGCGGGGCTCAACTTCCAGGCCGGTTGCGCGCTTCAGACTGCTGCGCTCCACCAACCTTGCTTCCCTCTCCCGCGCCGCGTTTCCGTTAGCGCGAAAGAGGCGTGATTCTAAGCACCCACCCCCAACTCCGCAAGCCCCTTTGTGAAAATATTTTGAAAAAGCCCCCGTGCGCTGACGCGCACGGGGGCTTCGGGCTCGACGGGCCGGGCAATCACGCCGACGACCGATATCGCCCCGTCGCCGGCCAACTACCCAAGCAGCCCCATCA
>NZ_JAGTTN010000010.1 GCF_020682705.1 Microbacterium allomyrinae | reverse complement strand
CCGGAAGCTAAGCCTCTCAGCGCCGATGGTACTGCAGGGGGGACCCTGTGGGAGAGTAGGACACCGCCGGACTTCCATTACCGAAATGGCCACCCAACGCAGGGTGGCCATTTCGCGTTAACACGCATGTCATCGCTCGGTAGACTCGAGGGATGCCGTCGCTCGAACTGACCGAATCTGCTGTAGACCTCACTCGCACGATCTGCGACATTCCGAGTGTCTCCGGTGATGAGACGGGGCTCGCAGACGCGATCTTCGCTGCGATCAGCGGACTTCCGCACCTGGACGTCTACCGCGATGGCGACACCATCGTGGCGCGGACGCATCTGGGACGTGCGCAGCGCGTGGTGATCGCCGGCCATATCGACACTGTCCCCATCAACGACAATGTGCCCACGCGTGACATCGTCGAGGACGGCACGGCGTACATCTGGGGCCGTGGCACTGTCGATATGAAGGCGGGGGTCGCCGTGCAGCTCAAGCTGGCCGCAGAACTCACCGATCCCCGGGTCGACATCACGTGGATGTGGTACGACCACGAAGAGGTCGACGCGGATCTCAACGGGTTGACGCGTCTCGCTCGCACCCGGCCCGATCTGTTCGCGGGCGACTTCGCGATTCTCGGGGAGCCGTCCAACGGCGAGGTCGAGGGTGGCTGCAACGGAAACCTCCGGGCAATCATCCGCACCGAGGGCGTACGCGCGCACAGCGCCCGGGCATGGATCGGCGAGAATGCGATCCACAAGGCCGCGCCCATCCTCGAGCGTCTCGCGCACTATCAGCCGCGCGATCTCGAGGTCGAAGGTCTCGTGTACCGAGAAGGTCTCAACGCGGTGCGCATCCGTGGCGGGGTCGCGGGCAATGTGATCCCCGATCTCTGCGAGGTCGAGGTCAACTACCGCTTCGCGCCGAGCCGTGATGTGGCGGAGGCCACCCGTCACGTCCGAGACGTGTTCGACGGGTTCGCTGTAGACATCGTCGATGTGGCGGCCGGCGCCCGTCCGGGGTTGGACGCGCCGCTCGCGCGGGAGTTCCTGTCAGCCGTGGGTGCGGAGCCCCGGCCGAAGTACGGCTGGACAGACGTGGCGCGGTTCAGCGCGCTGGGTGTGCCCGCAGTGAACTACGGTCCGGGCGATCCGCACCTCGCTCATCATGACGAGGAGCGAGTTCCCGTCGCACAGATCGAGGCGGTCGAAGTGGGCCTTCGCACGTGGTTGCTGGGACTCTGACTCCCGCAGTGTCGGTCGGCGGTCGCGGGCGCATCGCGCTGCGGATCGGGCTGATCTATCTCACTGCGCGGGTGGTGACGACGGCGTTCCTCTTCCTCGCGGCGGAACTCGCCACCTCGGGTACGCGCCTGGGGGAGGGGGCAGGCATCGGCGATGCCGTCACCGCATGGGATTCCCAGTGGTACTGGTACCTGTCCGAGGCGGGCTATCCGTCCGAACTGCCACGCACCGATTCCGGCGAGATCGCCGAGAACGCGTGGGCATTCATGCCCCTCTTCGCATACCTGGCGAAGGTGGTGGGACTCCCTTTCGGAAGCTGGGCGGCAGGCGCGTTCATCGTCTCGATCGCGGCCGGGTACGCGGCATCCCTCGTTCTCTACCATCTGCTGCGACTCAGGCTCGATGCGACGACGTCGACCTGGGCGGTCGTCTTCTTCGCCTTCGGCCCGCTCGCTGCACTGTTCCAGGTGGGCTATGCGGAGTCTCTGAATCTGCTCTGGCTCTTCCTGGCGCTGTGGTGCGTGATGAGACGGCGTTACGGCTGGCTGTACCTGCTGATACCGCTGATGGCCTTCACTCGGCCGGGTGTGCTGGCGTTCGCGCTGTTCCTCGCGCTCTTCGGGCTGTGGCGCTGGTTCCGGCGCACGCGCGAGCCTTTGGCTGCGCGAGAGATCCTTCACATCGTGGCGTTGGGGCTGCTCGCAGCAGCATCGGGGTTCGCGTGGCAGCTGCTTGCCGCTGCAGTGACGGGCGAGCCCGGGGCGTATCTGGCCACAGAACTCGCATGGCGGCGCAACTGGATCTCAGGCGAGGCGGCCTTCGCTCCCCTCGAGGGATTCGTGACCGGCGCCGAGTTCTGGTTCGGCACGATGTGGCAACTCCCTCCGGTACTTGGATACGTGACCCTCGCTGTCCTCGTGCTCGGGGCCGCCGCTGCTTTGCTGTTCGTTCCCGCCGTCAAGAAGCTGGGTATGGAGGTTCGGCTGTGGAGTGCGAGCTATCTCGTGTACCTGCTCCTCGTGTTCTTCCCGCAGTCGAGCCTCTTCCGGCTCCTCGTCCCGCTCTCGCCACTGTGGGGCGCGTTCGCGGTTCCGAAGTCCCCGGTATGGCGCGGGGGCGTGCTCACCCTCTGCGTCATCGGTCAGTGGTGGTGGGTCTACAACATGTACGCGCTCGGGAATGCCGCCTGGCAGGTTCCGTGATCGAAAGATTCCGACGCGGCTATCCCCAAGGCGTGCCCGGTCGCATCAGCCTCACGATAAACTTGACCAGCAGACCATCGATGAAAGGGAGCCGCAATGGCAGCCATGAAGCCGAGAACCGGAGACGGGCCGATGGAGGCCGTGAAGGAGGGGCGTCTCATCATCGTGCGAGTACCGCTCGAGGGTGGAGGCCGCCTCGTCGTCTCGGTGAACGACGCTGAGGCCAAGGAGCTCTACGACGTGCTGGGCGGCGTCGTCAAAGCAGCGTAAGTCGCATTGTTCCGTGAACGGCCGGTCCTTCGGGACCGGCCGTTCACGTTTGGCTTCCTGATACGCCGATATGCCTGGCGCGGCGCATACGTCTCGCCGGGGAGACTGGTCTCGTGACGAGCCCGTGCTCAGTCGGTGGGCATGGTGGTGAGCTGCAGAAGGCCCTCTCCGGTGATCGACAATGCGCCGATCACCGCAGGCGATGCCTGGGTCTCTTGGATGAGGGAGCGGTACGCCGTCGTGATCGCGTCCCGACGCACGGGATCGGCCACCGCGCCCCCCGCGAGAACGCGGGGAACGAGAACCGTGCCGCCGGCGCGGACGAGTCGCAGACCGTGCTCGACATACTCGATAACCCCTTCGGGGTCGGCGTCGACGAGCACGATGTCGTATGACGCTTCGTTCATGCGGGGAAGCACTTCGGCCGCACGACCCGTGATGAAGCGTGCGCGAGCGGGCGGGATCCGTGCCTCCGAGAACGCCTGGCGCGCAGCGCCGAGATGCTCCGGCTCCTTGTCGATCGTGGTGAGGGTCGCCCGCGGCGAACCGCGGAGAAGCCACAGGCCCGAGACGCCGGCCCCGGTGCCGATCTCGACGATGTTCAACGCCTGCGACGCCGCTGCGAGCACCGCGCACTGCGCGCCGAGGGCGGGGCTGATCGGTGCTGCTCCGAGCTCGAGCGCGTGCGCCCGAGCACGCGCGATGTGATCGGGTTCGATCGTCGCTTCGTCGACGAACCGCTGGTTCGCGTTCTGCTCGCCCATCCGTAGTCCTCCGCCGTCAGCCTACGCGGCCCGGAGGTGCAGGCAGCACAGGCGCGACGGGTAACCTGATGTCATGTTCTTCGGCCTCACGATCGAGAAGCTGCTGCTGATCGGTCTCGTCGCGGCTCTCATCATCGGTCCCGAGCGTCTGCCGCGCTATGCGGAGTCCCTCGCGGGCTTCACCCGCCGTACGCGCGACTGGCTCTCGACGGCACGCACTCGCGTACGCGACGAGATGGGCGAGGACTTCGACGATGTCGATTGGCGCACGCTCGATCCTCGTCAGTACGACCCGCGGCGGATCATCCGCGAAGCTCTGCTCGACGATGCGCCGGTGGCGACGGTGCGTGCGGCCGAGGTGGCCGGAGCCGTGACGTCGACCGCGGCGCCGTCCACGCCGCCCGTCCGTTCGCCGTTCCGCGGCCCGTCGGAGCAGCCACCCCCGTACGACACCGAGGCGACCTGACGCTTTCGGTCACTTCCGGCGACCGCGCGGAGGTCAGCGAGGGCGGAAGGGCAGCGGGCGTCCCGCCAGCCCTCTGGGCTCTGCCGCGAGCGCACCGGCGACCTTCGAGATGGCCTGTGAGGCGGCGTCCTCGGGGTGGGCGATGACGGCGGGGATCCCGGCATCCGAATCCTCCCGCAGCGTGGGGCTGAGCGGCACCGACGCGAGGACGGGAACGGCATCGTCGGCGGTCGACAGCGCTGCGGCGACCGCCGTACCACCGCCGGAGCCGAAGAGGTCGAGCGTGCTGCCGTCGGGAAGTGTCATCGCTGACATGTTCTCGATGACGCCGATGACGCGCTGGCCGGTCTGACGCGCCACCAGGCCGCTGCGCACGGCGACGTCGGATGCCGCGGTCTGCGGTGTCGTGACGACGAGGACGTCCGCGTTCGGGAGCAGCTGCCCGACCGAGATCGCGATGTCGCCGGTTCCGGGCGGCATGTCCAGGAGCAGCACATCCAGATCGCCGAAGTAGACGTCGGTGAGGAACTGCTGCACGGTGCGGTGGAGCATCGGTCCACGCCAGGCGACCGCGCCGAGCGGGCCTTCTCCGCCCGTCCGGCGCAGGAACATCCCGATCGAGATCACCTTCACGCCGTGCGCGATCGGCGGCAGCATCAGATCGTCGATGCGCGTGGGCTGCGGGACGGACCCGTCGGGCGCCACCAACCCCAGCTGTCCGGGAATCGAGAAGCCGTGGACGTCGGCATCGACCAGCCCGACCGAGAGTCCCTGCGCCGCGAGCGCAACAGCGAGATTGGCGGTGAGCGTCGACTTGCCCACCCCGCCCTTGCCGCTCGTGACCGCGATCACGCGGGTGAGGGTGCCCGGCCCGAACGGCATCTCACGCGTCTTCCCGCCGCGCAACCGTTCGGTGAGCGCCTGCCGCTCCTGCGGCGACATCACCCCCACTTCCAGTGCGACCTCCGCGATACCCGAAACCGACGCCGCGGCCGCCCGCACGTCCGACGCGATGCGTTGCGCGGCCGGACAGCCCACGATGGTCAGGGCGATCGCGACATGCGCGACCTCACCCACGACCGAGATCTCGCGCACCATGTCGAGTTCGCCGATCGGGCGACGCAGTTCGGGATCGGTGACGGCCCCGACTGCGCGGCGGACGCCTTCGACAATGAGCTCGGCGGCGACCTCCGTCATCGAGCGGTGCCCTCATCGTCGTCCATTCGAGCGTCGAGCTTCTCGAGCAGGACCCGCAGCTCGGCGCGGAGGATGTCGCGGGTGACGACCTCGGAGGAGAAGTCGGTGACGGCCATCCGCAGGGCGACGACTTCGCGCGCGAGGTACTCGGTGTCGGCGAGGTTGCGCTCCGCGCGCTGGCGATCCTGCTCGATCTGGACGCGGTCGCGGTCATCCTGACGGTTCTGCGCCAACAGGATGAGAGGCGCGGCATACGACGCCTGCAGCGACAGGATGAGCGTCAGCAGCGTGAAGTTCGTCGCGGCGGGGTCGAACTGGAGCTCGGGCGGCATCCAGATGTTCCAGCTCAGCCACGCCAGCACGAAGATCGTCATGCCGACGAGGAACCCCGACGTGCCCATTCCGCGCGCGAAGGACTCGGAGAAGCGGCCGAAGCGGTCACGGGAGGGCTGAGGCGACCGCTGGAGCATGCCTCCGCGCCCGCGAGGAGCGTCGAGTGCGGGGACCTTCGTCGCGCGCGCCATCATCGGCCGGCTCCCGCCGCTGCCGCGGACGATTCGGAGTGTCCTTCATGCGAACGCCAGTCGTCGGGCAGCAGATAGTCGAGCACATCGTCGACGCTGACGGCGCCGACCAGGCGCCGGGCCTGATCGACCACCGGAACCGAGACGAGGTTGTAGCTCGCGAGCAGGCGTGCCACCTCGGCAGCGGAGGCGGCGGCGGGTACGGGGTCGAGGGTGTCGTCGATGATCGCACCGAGTCGCTCGTGCGGGGGATAGCGGAGCATCCGCTGGAAATGCACGGTGCCCAGAAGTCGCCCGGTCGGCGTCTCATACGGCGGGAGCGTGATGAAGACCGCCGCGGCGAGTGCCGGATGCAGCTCGTGGCGACGGATGAGGGCCAGCGCCTCTGCGACGGTCGCGTCGGCGGAGAGCACGATCGGCTCGCTCGTCATCAGGCCGCCCGCGGTATCGGGGCCGTACTTGAGGAGCGCGCGCACATCCTCCGCCTCTTCGGGCTCCATCAGCTCGAGCAGTTCTTCGGAGCGCTTCTCGGGCATCTGGCCGAGCAGGTCGGCGGCGTCGTCGGGTTCCATCGCATCGAGGATGTCGGCGGCGCGCTCATCGCCGAGTGCCTCGAGGATGTGCACCTGCTCCTCTTCGGGCATCTCTTCCAGCGCATCGGCGAGCCGGTCATCGGGAAGCTCTTCGGCCACCTCGATCAGACGATCCTCGGGAAGGTCCAGCAGCGTGTTCGCGAGGTCGGCGGGCTTCAGATCGGAGTAGGTCGCGACGAGCTGCTCGGCGGATTGGGCCTCGCCGGGGTTCTGCTGCTCGCGCACGTCCTCCCAGTTCGCGAACGTGGTCGGCCCCTTCGCGAAGGGCGACGCGCTCGTGCGGGGGCGCCGGAGGAACAGCTGGCCGACATCCCACTCACCCAGCCGATTGCGCTCGATGGCGACGTCTTCGATGATCGCTTCGCCCGATCCGTCGCTCAGATACACCTTGCGGCCGAGCATCTCGGCCATCACGCGCACTTCGCCGCCGCGTTGCTGGAAACGTCGCACGTTGATGAGACCGGTCGTGATGACCTGGCCGGTCGCGATCGAGGTGACCCGCCCGATGGAGACGAAGACATGGCGGCGGCCGGGGATCTCGATGACCAGGCCGATGACGCGCGGAGGATCGTCTTTTCGATAGATGACGACGACGTCGCGGACCTTGCCGAGACGGTCGCCGGCGGGATCGAAGACCGAGCACCCGGACAGGCGCGCGACGAAAACCCTCTGCGTGCTCACACGTCCCAGCGTAGTCCGCGGGCCGTGGGAGGATGGGGAGATGAGCATGATGGGTGGCCGATTCCCGCAGGGCTCTGACGAGGTCGGCCAGATGGTGGCGAACTTCCCGACCTACGAGGCCGCGCAGAAGGCCGTGTCGTCGCTGATCGCCGCCGATGTGCCCGCGCGTGACATCGCGATCGTCGGGCAAGGGCTGCGTTCGATCGAACGGATCACCGGTCGTCTCGGATATGCATCCGCCGCCCGTTCCGGAGCCGTCAACGGAGTTCTTCTCGGGCTGCTGTTCTCGGCGATCCTCGTCATCGGGTCGCCGTCCGTGCCGATCCAGGCATTCGTCGGTGTGCTGTTCGTGGGCATCGCGATCGGCATGCTCCTGAGCATCGTCACCTATTCGTTCGTTCGGCGGCGCCGCGATTACGCATCGGTGATCCAGGTCGTCGCCGACCATTACGACGTCACTGTCGCGTCGGGGAGCCTGCAGCGTGCACGTCAGGTGCTCGGACCCCAGCCGACTCCTGCCCGCTCCGAGCGCGCGAGTGCCGCGCCTGCTCCGTCGACGCAGACGCCGGCGGCCGCACCCCCGGTGCCCACGACTTCACCCGTCGCGCACCCGGAACCGCCGAAGTACGGCGAGCGTGTGGAGGCGCCGGCCACGACCGACGGTGCCGGCGAGTCGTCGGCGCCTGCTTCGGACGACGACACCGCGCGATGACCGACGCCGAGCCGATCCGCATCGAGGTCGCGCTTCCCGCGGGTCCCATCGAGGTGTCGGCCGACCTGATCCACCCTTCGAACGCGTGGGCTTTCGTCGCGGTGGCACACGGCGCGGGCGCCGGATACCGGCACCCGTTCCTCGTCGGATTCACGAGCGCGCTCGCGCGTGAGGGAGTCGCGTCGCTGCGGTTCAACTTTCCGTACTCCGAAGCCGGACGACGGATGCCGGGGCCGGCGGCGCACGCGACCGCCACCTGGCGGGCGGTGATGGCGTCGGCCGCAGACCGGGCGGGCGATGCGCCGACCTTCGCCGTCGGCAAATCGTACGGCGGACGGATGGCGTCGATGGCGGCGGCAGAGGGGGCGATCGAGCCGGCGGGGTTGGTCTATCTCGGCTATCCGCTGCATCCCCCCGCCAGCCCGGAGAAGGCGCGGGCGGCGCATCTACCCGACATCCCGCAGCGGCAGCTGTTCGTCGAGGGCTCCAACGATCCCTTCATCGACCCCCGCGAGCAGCTCGAGCAGGCCGTCGCCTCCTGCCGGATCGCCGAGATCGCCTGGATCGAAGGTGGCGGGCATTCGTTCGAGGTGAAGGGCCGGAAGCGCCCGTCCGACGAGGTCGGCGCCGGCCTCGTACCCCTCGTCGTGGACTGGATGCGCCGGCCCTAGGCTGCCGCCCTCGCCGCATCGCGGGTGTTCAGCGACCGGCGGCGTAGCCCTGCATGCCGCGCGGATTCGCAGCCGCCCACAGCCGGATCGGGGTCGGCGCAGTGGGGGAGTAAGTGCTGCGACGGATGTCTCGTCCCACGGCCGATACGCGCCCGAGCGACCATTCGCCCGCGCTAGTCACCGCATGGCCGCGTCGTACGAGTCCGTCGATGACGGCTTCGCCCAGACGATCCTCGACAACCGCTCCGGCGGGCGTCCACGTGCGCGGCCAGAAGGACTCCGGCATCGACGTCGTGTGGAACGCCGGCGAATCGATCGCCTGCTGCGGCGAGTAGCCGCCCACGATCATCCGCAGGAGAGCCAGCAGCTGCCACTGGTCCTGTTGATCGCCGCCGGGGGAGCCCATTGCGAACTCGGGCACTCCGTCCTTGAGCACGAGAGTCGGCGTGAGGGTCGTGCGCGGGCGGCGGCCCGGCACCAGAGACGACGGATGCCCCGGCTCCAGCCACGTCATCTGCAGGCGAGTGCCGAGACAGAAGCCGAGAGCCGGGATCGCGGGCGACGACTGCAGCCACCCGCCCGATGGCGTCGCTGAGATGATATTGCCCCAGCGATCGATGACGTCGAGGTGGCACGTGTCGCCGCGCGTCTCACCGGTCCTGGTGACGGTCGGCTCGCCCGTGCCGGGCGACGATGCGCGGTAGGAGGTGCGCAGCGGCGGGCGCAAGGGCGCCCGCCCGTCGATTGCGCCGGGCCGGAACTCGGCGGAGGCGGTCGGGCCGATGAGATCGCGGCGTTCGGCGAGGTAGTCCTCGGACAGCAGCGCGTCGAGATCGACGTCGACGTCTGCGAACCACGCATCGCGGTCCGCGAGTGCGAGCTTCTGCGCCTCGAGGATGGTGTGGGCGCCCGCCTCCTGTGACGGGTCGAGCAGGTCGTCGCCCAACGGCTCGAGTAGCGCGAGCGTCTGGAGCAGCGCCGGCCCCTGCGTCCACGGGCCGGCCTTGGCGATGGTGCGCCCCCGGAAGTCACGCGTGACGGCGGCCTCGTAGGATGCGGTGAACGCTGCGAAGTCATCGGCCGTGATTACGCCGCGGCGCAGCGCGCCGTCGGAATGGCGGTGCGGCCGGGCGAGGAAGTCGGCCGCTTCATGGGCGACGATCCCGGTCTTCCACTGCGTCCGGGCAGCGTCGATGCGAGCGCCGCGCCCGACGGGTCCGTCATCGCGCACGGTGCACGACGCGTGGACGAGAGCGTCCAGGACGTCGGCATAGGCGGAGTTCTGCACCATGTCGCCGGGCTCGGGCGGCGCGCCCTGCGGCATCCACAGGTCGGCCGATGTCGTCCAATCCTCGGCGAAGAGCATCGCGACCCGTGCGATCGTGGCGGCCGCACCGGCGACGATCGGGTGGCCGTCGCGTGCGTATCCGATCGCGTAGGACAGCACATCGGCGAGTTCCCACGTTCCGTGATCGCGCAGCAGGAGGAACCACGCATCGACGGCGCCGGGCACGGCGGCCGCGAGAGCGCCGGCACCGGGCACCAGGTCGAGACCCTGGCCGCGATAGTGCTCGATCGTGGCTCCGGCCGGGGCCGCTCCCTGGCCCATCAGCACCGTCGGGGCGTCGGCATCCGCCGTGTGAAAGATGCCGACGAGATCACCGCCCGGCCCGTTCAGGTGAGGTTCGACAACATGGAGCACGAACGCGGCCGCGACCGCCGCGTCGAACGCGTTCCCGCCGCGTTCGAGAACGGACTGCGCGGTGGCCGTCGCGAGCCAATGCGTGGACGCGGACATGCCGAACGTGCCCGACAGCGTCGGTCGCGTCGTGAACGACGGGGCCGGGGTGTAGTTCGGCGGGTGCACGGGCGGGTCAGGCCGAGAGCCGTGCGATCCAGGCCTCGACCTCGTCGGCCGTGCGCGGGATGCCGGCCGACAGGTTGACCGGACCGTCCCCGGTCATGAGGATGTCGTCTTCGATGCGCACGCCGATTCCGCGGTACTCCTCGGGAACGGTCACATCGTCGATCTGGAAGTAGAGGCCGGGCTCGATGGTGAAGACCATGCCCGGTTCGAGCAGGCCGTCGTAGTACATGTCACGGCGGGCCTGGGCGCAGTCGTGCACGTCGATGCCGAGATGGTGGCTCGTGCCGTGCACCATATAGCGGCGATGATGCCCGCCCCGCTCGGCGTCGAGAGCCTCTGCCGCCGTGACGGGAAGCAGGCCCCACTCGGCGACGCGGGTCGCGATGACCTGCATGGCCGCCTCGTGGACCGATCGGAACGTGATGCCCGGCCGTGCCACCGCGAACGCCGCATCCGCCGCCTCGCGGACCGTCTCATAGATGCGGCGCTGGATGTCGGTGAACCGCCCGCTCACGGGAATGGTGCGCGTGATGTCGGCGGTGTACAGGCTGTCGACCTCGGCGCCCGCGTCGACGAGGATGAGATCGCCCGGGACCACCGCGCCGTCGTTGCGCGTCCAGTGCAGATAGCACGCGTGCGGGCCGGATGCCGCGATCGTGTCGTATCCGACGGTGTTGCCATCGCTGCGAGCCCGCTGGTGGAAGACGCCTTCGACGAGGCGTTCGCCGCGCGGATGCGCGACGATCGCAGGCAGGTTCGCGACGATGTCGTCGAAGCCGCGGGCGGTCACTTCGACCGCGAGCCTCATCTGATCGATCTCGTAGGCGTCCTTCACGAGCCGCAGCTCTGAGACCGCGCGCGTGAGGTCGGTGTCCTCGTCCAGCACGAGATCGCCGTCACGTGATTCGAAGTCGTCGATGTGCGCCGTCTGCACGCCCAGCTGCGACGCGACGCCTTCCAGCGCCGGACGCGGGCCGATCCAGAACTCGCCGATCGAGGCATCCGAATAGAACTCGCTCGTGGTGCGATCGGCACGCTCGCGGAAATAGAGCGTCACGTCGTGACCGCTGTGAGCACGGGGCTCGAACACGAGCGTCGCGCCCGGCTCGGCGTCCGAGGCCCAGCCGGTCAGGTGCGAGAACGCGGAGTGAGCGCGGAACGGGAAGTCGGTGTCGTTGCTGCGCTGCTTGAGCTCGCCCGCGGGAACCACGAGACGGCGACCCGGGAACGCGGCGGAAACCGCGTCGCGCCGCGCGGCGGCGAACGGCGCCTGGGCGATCGCGACGGGTGTCGGCTCGGTACGCTCGGCCCACCCGGTGGAGATGGTGTCGAGAAAGCCCTGGCCATACGGCTGACGCCGGTTCGTGGTGGTGGGGGTCTGGGCGGCGGGAGGGGCGATCGTGTCGCCCGCGGTGCCCGTCGCGGCGTCGGCTGCGCTGCTCATGTCTCAAGTCTCGCACGGCACGGCGAGCGGAGACGGGGTCAGTCCACCGGTTCGTACTGCACGATCAGCGGGCGGTGATCGGAGCCCGACGCATCCAGCGAGCGCAGCACGAGGGATCCCGAGGCACGCCAGTGGCCGGAAGCCATCACATGGTCGATCGGGGCGCCCAGAAGCGCCGGCATGGTCGCCGACCAGGTGCCGATCGCGCCGTTGCCAGTCTCGACCGCAGCGTCCGTGCAATGCCCGAGCGTTGCCCCGTCGAGCCCGAGTCCCGACATGTGGTCCACCGTGGCGTTGAAGTCGCCCGCCATGATGACGTTGTCGTCGCCGCACTGGTCGGCGAGCCACTGCAGATCGTCTCGCCAGTTCTGCATATAGCTCTGGCGCGGCGCCACGGCGTGCACCGCGACGACGATCGGTCCGTCGCCCGAGGTCGGCATCGCGACCGCGCTCGGCACGGTCGAGGTATTGCTCGTCCCGTCGAGCGAGGATTCGATCACGGAGTAGTCGCCGAGATCGGGCGAGATGAGCAGCGTGGTCGAGCCTGCGTCCCACTCGGTGGACGGATCCTCCGCATGGTGCGCCCACATGCGATGCCCGAGATCACGCATCGCGATCGCGACCTTCTCGCCGGTCTCGATCGTGGTCTCGGGGAGCGCCACGATATCGGCATCCATCGCCACAGCGATCTTCGCGATCGTCTCGGGCGGCGTCGCGGGGCCTGCGGTGTTCCAGGTCATCACTCGCACGCTCGTGCTGGACTTGGGCGGCAGAGCCTCGCTGCCGGTGCCGCCCCTGACCGAGAGCACCGCGGCGTTCGCCACGGTGGCGAGGAGAGCGACGACGGCGAGCGACAACGCGAAGCCGCGGATGGGGCGGGCGATCGCGAGCAGGAGCGTGAAGACGAGCGCTGCCGCGAATGCGAGCACCAGGATGCCGCGGAACGACACGATCTGCGCGACGGGATAGACGCGCTCGAGACGGAAGAATGCCGGCCAGGTGAGGACGGCCGCCGCGATCGCGCAGAGCACGGTCACGAGGATCCCCAGCAGGCGAAGCACGACCGCGACTCTATGCGAGCAGGCTGGGAGATCGGTCAGCGCGCGCCGCGTGGCGGCCGGTGCGCAGGCATCCATCTGGGTGCGCCGGCGGTGGACGAGCGGCGTCGACGTGCTGCGGCTCCGACGCCGCGATACCCTCGGAGGATGCCGGTTCCGCAGCGCTTCGAAGGACCGAGCGACCTGCACCTGCATTCGTCCAACTCCGACGGAACACAGCCTCCCGCAGAGGTGATGGCCGCCGCGCACGCGCACGGACTGCGGACGGCCGCGCTGACGGACCACGACACGACGTCGGGATGGGCGGACGCGGCCGAGGCCGCGGCATCGCTGGGCATGACGTTCGTTCCGGGAATGGAGCTGTCGGCGCGGCACGAATGGCGCAGCGTCCACGTCCTGGCCTATCTGCCCGATCCCGACGACACGGCGCTGAGAGCGATGACCGAACGGATCCGGTCCTCGAGACTGGATCGCGCCCGGGTCATGGCCGATCGCATCTCGCGCGATTACGACCTGGTCTGGGAGGACATCGTCGCCCAGACGATGGACGGTGCGACGGTGGGGCGCCCGCACATCGCCGATGCGCTGGTCGCGCGCGGTCTCGTGCGTGATCGGGCCGAGGCGTTCTCGAGCATCTTGAGCCCGCGCGGCGACTACTACGTCGCGCTGTACGCGCCCGATCCCGTGACCGCGGTCGAACTCGTCGTCGGCGCCGGGGGAGTGCCGATCATCGCGCATCCCGCGGGGCGCGCGGGGCTGCTGCCCATGCCGCTCCTCGAACGGATGCTCGATGCCGGGCTCGCAGGATTCGAGATGGCCCATCGCGAGAACGTGGAGTCGGGCCTGCGGACGCTGCGGCGCCTGTGTCGCGAGCGCGACCTGATCATGACGGGCTCCAGCGACTATCACGGTCTCGGAAAGCCGAACCTCCCCGGCGAGAACACCACGACCGATGACATGGTGGCCCGCATCATCGCCCTCGCCACCGGCGTCGAGCCGGTTTACGCGTAGTTCGTACGGGAACAGGCCGGCCCACGAATAAACACCCCCGTTCGCGAACGAACGGGGGTGCCTATGTGCGAGGCCGAGACCTCAGAGGGCTATCAGCCGAGCGCCTTGGTCTTCAGCGCGTCGTATTCGGCCTGCGTGATGGTGCCGGCGTCGAGCAGCGACTTCGCCTTCGCGATCTCGTCGGCCGGGCTTGCCGCCGAGCCGGCCGCGACGGACTTGATGTAGCTGTCCTGGGCGGCCTTCAGCTCTTTCGCCTGAGCGGCGCCACGCTGGGCCATGCCGTTTCCGCGCGCGATCAGGTAGACCAGCAGGGTCAGGAAGGGCACGAAGATCAAGAAGATGATCCACACGGCCTTCCACCAGCCGTTGAGCTTGTGGTCGCGGAACAGGTCGCCGATCACGGCGAACAGCGCGAACAGGTAGGCGATGAAGACGAAGATCCAGAGGAACCACCAGATGATGTCCCAGAACGAGCCCCAGAAGCCCTGGTATTCGTAACCGGTGGTCACGGCGTCGATGAGTCGCACGATTGTGCCTTTCTGAGTTGCGAGGTGGCGGCGATAACGTCGCCGCATGCGCTCAGACTAGCGCTCCCTGTGAATCCCATGGGAGCGACTCGACGCAGATTTCTCACCAAGACGGGCTCAGGCGCCGACAGGGGCTCCGCTGGCTGCGCCGGATCCCCCGCGGCGCCGGCGGCGGCGGCGGGGTGCCGGCTTGCCGTCGTGGTGCTCCTTGCCGCCGCCGTCGTGCGTGCCGCCGCCGTCGGCGGGGCGCTCGCTGTCGCCCGCGGGAGCGTCGGACTTCGCGTCACCGTGGGAAGCGGCGGCGCCGTCGTCGGTCTCGAACGACGAGCCGACGCGATCCGCTGCCCCGCCGGTGCCGCGACGGCGACGGCGACGCGTGCGCGCCTCGCCGCCGGATGCCTCCACCTCGGCGGCCACCTCGACGGCGCTCTCGGGCTGGACGCGCACCGCCTGGGTCTTCGGCGCGGTGACGATGCGACCCTTCGTGCCGGCGGGAATGTCGAGCTCGTCGAACAGGTGAGGGCTCGATGAGTACGTCTCGACGGGCTCGGGCTGACCGAACTCGAGCGCGCGGTTGATGAGGGCCCACTTGTGCAGATCCTCCCAGTCGACGAACGTGACGGCGATGCCGGTCTTGCCGGCACGGCCGGTGCGTCCCGCGCGGTGCAGGTAGGTCTTCTCGTCGTCGGGGATCGTGTGGTTGATCACGTGGGTGACATCGTCCACGTCGATGCCGCGAGCGGCGACATCCGTGGCGATCAGGACGTCCTTCTTGCCTGCCTTGAAGCCGGCCATCGAGCGCTCGCGCGCCTCTTGGCTCATATCGCCGTGGACGGCGCCCGCGTTGAATCCGCGATCGTTCAACTCGTCGACGAGCCGCTGCGCAGCGCGCTTGGTGCGCGTGAAGACCACGGTCTTGCCGCGGCCCTCGGCCTGCAGGATTCGGGCGATGACCTCGTCCTTGTCGAGCGAGTGCGCGCGGTACACGAGGTGCTTGATGTTCGCCTGCGTGAGACCCTCGTCGGGGTCGGTCGCGCGGATGTGGATCGGGTTCGACATGAAGCGTCGCGCCAGGGCCACGATGGGGCCCGGCATGGTCGCGGAGAACAACTGCGTGTGCCGCACCGGTGCGACCTTCGTGAAGATCTTCTCGATGTCGGCGAGGAAGCCGAGGTCGAGCATCTTGTCGGCCTCGTCGAGCACGACCTCGGTGGCGTTCGACAGGTCGAGCAGACGCTGATTGTTCAGGTCGATGAGGCGTCCCGGGGTTCCGACGACGATCTGCGCACCGGCTTTGAGCTGATCGATCTGGCCTTCATAGGCCTTGCCGCCGTAGATGGCGACGACGCTCGTCGAGCGATTGGAGGTCAACATGTCCATGTCTTCGTAGACCTGCACCGCGAGCTCACGGGTCGGCACGACGATGAGCGCCTTGACACCGGGCGCCGGGTCGAGACCGAGGCGCTGGACGACGGGGATGCCGAAGCCGAACGTCTTGCCGGTACCGGTCTTGGCCTGACCGATGATGTCCTGGCCCGGCAGACCGAGGGGGATGGTCTGCTCCTGGATGGGGAATGCGTCGACGATGCCCTTGGTGGCGAGCGCCTCGACGATGTCCTGGTCTACGCCGAGTTCGGCGAAGGTCGTCACGATGTGAGCCTGTCCGGCAGTGAGATGCTGCCTGAGTCCATGCCCTGGCGCGGTCTCGAAGACGCCGCGCGGGCGGAAGTGCGGTCCACGCCCTTCTCTCATCCACAGGCGCGGGAGCCCCGATCCGACGCCGGGGACTGCCTCTACGATACCGGAGGCACCCGCACCGCGCCCGAACGCGCAGTCGCACGGAGCGTTGCGGACGAGCGGATGCCGCAACCCGGTGCCTGCGACCGTAGGCTGTGTGCGTGGTGAAGTGGTTCTGGCAGCGTCGCGATTCGGGGCGCAAGCTCCAGCTGAAGTCGCGCGACGACATCGGCGGAGCCAACCGAGTTGACTTCGAAGAGCTCGCGCCCGACATCACGACCTTCCTCGGCCAGGCCGCGTATCTTCAGCTCGGCTTCTTCGAGACGCTCAGCGAGCTGATCCAGTCGACGCCCGAATTGGCCCAGAAGGAGTCGCTTTCGCGCGCCGCCGGGGCCGCGCTCACCAAGCACGAGGCGCTCGTCGCCGTCATCCGCCAGCGGGGCGACGATCCGACGGCCCTGATGCTGCCGTTCCGTGAACCGCTCGACGCCTTCCGTCGCGAAACGCACGGGGTGCGCCCGCAGGAGACGATGCTCTCGGTGCACATCATCGCCGGCATGCTCGACGACTTCTATCTGGCACTCTCGGCGAGCTACGGCGAGACCGGCGATCGCGTCGCGAGCATCCTCCAGGCCGATGATGACCGTCAGGCGATCGTCGACATCATCGCGGGCACGATCCAGAGCGACCTCGAGTGGAAATCGCTTCTCGCGATGTGGGGACGCCGGCTCGTCGGTGACACGCTGCTCATCGCGCGCGCCGCACTGCGTCCGATGGCCGTGGGGTCGGTGGACGAGCAGAAGGTCGAACCCGTCTTCACCGAGCTCATGGCCGCGCACTCACGCCGCATGGACGCGATGGGGCTCGCCGCATAGGCGGACTGGACCGTCGCCGCGGGGCGACGCGGCCGGGTCAGCCGATCTTGAGACGGGCCTTCTCATTCGAATCGTGCGCGACGCGCAGGCGCGAGATCAGGATGATCGCGGGATAGGTCACGACGATCGGCACGATCAGCGCGGCGAGCCACGGCCACGGCGTGTCGATGCCGACGCCGGCCCACGTGAGGATCGTCCACACGAGACCCGCCGACACGGCGCCGATCATGGGCGCGAGAACGACGCCACGCGTCAGCCGCTGGTGCAGCTGGAAGTGGATGCCGATGCCGATCACGGCGCCGATGATGAACGCGATGAGAATCTGCATGGCGTCGGGCTCAGGCGACGAAGCCGACGCGCCGGGACTCTTCGGTGCCCAGTTCGATGTACGCCAGGCCGGCTGTCGGAACGATGTACGAGTTGCCCTTCGCGTCGGCGAACGTCACGTGCGTCGCACCGGCGTCGAGGGCGGCTGCGACGGACTTCTTGACGTCGGCTGCGGGCTCGTTCGTCTCGAAGTTGAGCTCGCGGCCGGTGTTCGCGATGCCGATGCGGATCTCCACGTGACTGACCTCCTGCGCGGGGCGACGGTGTTCCTGCCGAAAGGCTGAGGGCTCCCCGGGACGCATGGCAACTCTACGACACCGGCAGGTGGCTCCCGCTCGCGCGGCGCACGCTCTGGGCGAACGGCCGATGTCGTTCGGCCGCGCTACCGTCGAGGGCATGGTGGCGGTGCACAGTGGCTGAGGCGGGCGTGATCGATGCGGGGACGGCTGAGGTGACGGCCGCGGCGTCGTACACGCCCGACCCGCAGCAGTCGGCCGTTCTGTCACTGCCGTCCGAGGCATCCGGGGTCGTGGTCGGCGCGCCCGGCTCGGGCAAGACCGCGACGCTCGTCGCGCGGGTCGCGGCGCTCGTCGCACAGGGGATCGAGCCCGATGCGATCCTCGTGCTCACCCCGTCCCGGCAGACCGCGACGGCCCTGCGCGACAGGCTCGGCCTCGCGGTGTCACGGGCGACGTCGGGTCCGCTCGCACGGTCGGTCGCCTCGTACGCGTTCCAGGTGGTGCGCGCGAATGCGGTCGCGATCGAGGCCGAGCCGCCGCAGCTGCTCACCGGAAGCGACGAGGACCAGATCCTCCGCGATCTCCTCGACGGCGACGCTGAGGACGAGGCCGCCGGACTCACCGCGGCCGGAGGATCGCGCTGGCCGGACTGGCTCGGCCCTGCGATCCGTGGCACGGCGGGGTTTCGCACCGAGGTGCGCACCTTCCTCGCCGAGTGCACGACGCTCGGAATCGAGCCGGCACGGCTGCGCGCCATGGGCGAGCGGGATGCCGCCCCGGCGTGGGTCGCGCTCTCGTCCTTCTTCGCCGAGTACGTACAGGTGCGTGCCGACATGCGCGGCGCGCACCGGGACGCGGCGGGCCTCGTCCGCGAGGCGGTCGGTCTGCTGCGGACGGTGCCCGCAGGCATCCCCGCCATGGACCGCGTGCAGGTCGTGCTCGTCGACGATGCGCAGGAGCTCACGCTCGGCGGCGTCGAACTGCTCGAGGCTGTCCGCGCACGCGGCGCGTCTGTGCTCGCGTTCGGCGACCCCGATGTCGGGTCGGGGTCATTCCGGGGTGCGACTCCCGAGAACTTCGCCCGGTTGGCCGGGGCGCTCGGAATGATCCATGTGCTTCGCGAGGCGCACCGGGGCACCGCATGGCAGCGCGAGCTCGTCGGCCGCATCACCCAGCGCATCGGCGCGGTCGGAGTCGTCGCGCATCGTGCCACGACCGGCGAGGTCGAGCCGGATCAGTCGGTGCGGGCGCTGACCCTGCGCTCGACCGCGGAGGAGTACGACGCGATCGCCCGGCTGCTTCGAGAGCGGCACGTGCACGACGGCGTTCCGTGGGACTCGTGCGCGGTGATCGCTCACGACACGCGCCAGGTCGCCGCGCTCGAGGCGGAGCTGTCTGCACGCGAGGTGCCTGCACGCTCGAGCGGTCCGGGGCGAGCGCTGGGGGCGCTTCGCCCCGTGAGCGACCTGCTCCGTCTGATCGAACTCGCAGCAGCTCATGACGAATGGACCTTCGACGATGTGTCGGCCGCACTCGTCGGCACGTACGGCCGGCTCGATCCGATCGAACTGAGGCGCCTGCGCTCGGCCCTGCGGCATGTCGAGCTGCGTGAGGCGCAGGAGATGGGTTCGGGCGGCGAACGCTCCGGGCGTGAGCTGGTGTTGTCGGCGATGCGCCAGCCGCTGGAGTTCGATCTCGTCGACACCCGCGAGGCGCGCCGTGCCGCAGCCCTCGCACGCACTCTCGCCGTGCTCCGCGACGATCTCGCGCGCGGTGCGACCGCTCATGAACTGCTGTGGACGGCGTGGGATCGCAGCGGCCTCATGCGCGCGTGGTCCGAGCTCTCGCGTGGCCACGGACCGCTTGCGGAACAGGCGAACCGTGACCTCGATGCACTGGTCGCGCTCTTCCAGGCCGCGAAGCGCTTCGTCGAGCGTTCTCTCGATGCCGATCCGCGAGTCTTCGTCCGCGGCGTCCTCGACAGCGGGGTGGCAGAGGACCGACTCGAGGCGCCCGCCCGCGAAGGCAGCGTCCGCATCCTCACACCCGCCGGCGCACTCGGGCTGGAGTTCGACACGGTCGTCGTGGCCGGCGTGCAGGACGGCGTGTGGCCGAATACACGGCTGCGGGGAAGCCTCCTCGATACCTGGCGTCTGGCGGATGCCGCCGCCCGAGCCGACACCGAGGCCGCGGGCACCTTCGACCGCCGCCGTGCCGCGATGCACGACGAGCTGCGTCTGCTCGTGCGGGCGCTTTCGCGTGCCACGGCAAGGGTCGTGGTGACCGCGGTGGACGACGACGACACCGGCCCGAGCGTCTTCTTCGAGATGCTCCCGGATCCAGAGCGCTTCGCGCTCGACCACCCGTTGTCGCTGCGCGGCCTCGTCGCGCGCCATCGACGCACACTGACGGAGGGCACGTCTCGGCCCGGCGCCGAACGCGCAGCCGGTCAGCTCGCGCTGCTCGCGGATGCCGGGGTTCCGGGCGCTTCCCCGCGCGACTGGTACGGCGTACCGGCGCCGACCTCGACCGGCCCGTTGCGCGACCTGTCGCGCGAAGACGTGCGCGTTTCGCCGTCCCGGCTTCACACTCTCGAGGAGTGCGAGCTGAACTGGGTCATCGGAGACCTCGGCGGCGACCCGGGCAGCGCGACGGCGGGCCTCGGCACGATCATCCACGCGGCGCTCGAGCACGCCACGGGCTCGGACGAAGCGAGCCTCTGGGCCGAGGTGCAGGCGCGTTGGGGCGAGCTGTCCTTCGAGGCTGACTGGCGCGACCGGGCGGAGCAGACCCGTGCGCGTGATCTCGTACGGCGCCTTCACCTGTACCTGAGGCATTTCGAGCAGTCCGGGGGAAGACTCATCGGCGCCGAGCCGCACTTCGAGGTGGCGATCCCCCTCGACGGGCCGGACGACCCGGCGGACGAGACATCCGAGCACGGCGCGATCCTGTCCGGCTACATCGACAGGGTGGAACTCACCCCCGAAGGCACCGTGGTGATCGTGGACCTGAAGACCGGCAAACGAGAGCCGCAGACGGACGCCAAGGTGATCGACAACCCGCAGCTCGGGGCGTATCAGCTCGCCTTCGAGGCCGGCGCGATCGCCGAGGCGAACGGCCACGAGCCGGGCGGAGCCAAGTTGCTCGTGCTGCGCCCCACCGCCACGAGGTCGGACTATGCCACGCCGTGGCAGCCGCCCTTCGACGAGGAGCGCCGCGACGCATTCCTCACGCGGATTCGTGCCGCGGTATCGGTCATGCGCGGCGTGTCCTTCACTGCGCCGTACGAGGAGCACTGCCGCGATGACCATTCGTACGGCTTGTGCCGGATCCACACGATCGGCGCGGTGAGCGCCTCATGACCGTCGCGGGTTCCTCCACGCTCTCGGCGCGCGTCATCGCCGCCGCTCTCGGGCAGTTCCCCCCCACGGACGAGCAGACCGCCGTCATCGAGGCGCCTCTCGAACCGGCACTCGTGGTCGCGGGCGCCGGGAGCGGCAAGACCGAGACGATGGCGGCCCGCGTCGTGTGGCTGGTGGCGAACGGGATCGTCCGTCGCGACGAGGTGCTGGGGCTCACGTTCACGCGGAAGGCCGCGGGCGAGCTCGCCGAGCGCATTCAGAAGCGCCTGACACGGCTCTCGGAGTTCGAGCGTCGGGGGCTCGTGCCGTCGCTGCCGGCCTTGGCCGAGGCGGGGCGTCTCGACGTGTTCGGCGAGCTGGAGCGCTCCGGCACCGACGGCGCGCGGGCGCTTCTGGCCCGAGGAGAGGCGCTGGATTCCCTCGCCCGCTCGGTGGGCGCCACCACGGGCCAGTTCGACGACGACGCGCTCCTGCACCGCCCCACGGTCGCGACCTACAACAGCTTCGCCGATCAGATCGTCCGTGAGCACGCGGTGCGGATCGGCCGGGACGCCGAAGCCGCTGTGCTCTCGGAGTCCGCGGCGTGGCTTCTGATGCGCCGGGTCGTGTTCGCCTCGGACGATCCGCGGCTCGAGGAGCGCGGCGAAGCGGTGCGGAGCATCATCGACGCCGCGCTGCGGATCGCGCGGGACGGCGTCGACAACCTCGTCGACTTCGACGCGCTGGCGGCATTTCCCGAGCGCTTCCGCTCCGTGCTCGAGCTGCCCTCTACCCGCAAAGGCACGGCGGTCTACGCAGAGGTGGCCGAGGCCGCCGAGAAGGTCGGCGCCCTCGCACTGCTCTCGGATCTGGCGCGTGAGTACTCGGCCGAGAAGCGGCGACTGGGCGTGATCGACTTCTCCGATCAGGTGGCGGGCGCTCTCGAGGTGGTCACCGGTCATCACGCGGTGGCGGACGAGATGCGCGCGCGCTTCCGGGTCGTGCTCCTCGACGAGTATCAGGACACGTCCGTCGCGCAGACGGATCTGCTGGCGACGCTCTTCGGCGGCACCGGCGTGATGGCCGTCGGAGACCCGCATCAGGCGATCTACGGCTGGCGCGGCGCCAGCGCGGGCAACCTCGGCGGCTTCCCGGCGGCATTCTCGCCCGATGTGCCGTGCGCTCAATACGCGCTCCTCACCAGCTGGCGCAACAGCGCCTCGGTGCTCACCGCCGCGAACGCGGTGCTCGCGCCGCTCGCGGCCTCCGCGGCGGTCGCGGTGCAGGAGCTGCGTGCGCGCCCGGCAGCACCGCACGGGGCGATCGAGCTCGCTTTCGACACCGACCTCGACACTGAGGCGGAGCACGTCGCGGAGTGGTTCGCGGGTGTGCGGGCCGCGCGCGCCCGGGAAGGTCGTTCGACGACCGGGGCGATCCTCTTCCGCAGCAAGAAGCACATGGTCCGCTTCGGCGATGCGCTCGGCCGGCGCGGCATCCCGCACCGGATCCTCGGCCTCGGCGGACTGCTGTCGACGCCGGAGGTCGTGGACGTCGTGTGCGTGCTGCGGGTGATCAGCGACCCGGCAGCGGGTTCGTCCCTCATCCGGCTCCTCGCAGGCCCTCGGTGGGCGATCGGACTGCCCGACCTCCGTGAGCTCGCGGCGCTCGCTCGGCGCATCGCGCGTCACGATTCCGCGCTCCAGCCGCTCGCGCCCGAGGTCGTCGAACGCATCCGCGGCAGTGCCGGCGACGACGACGGTTCGCTCGTCGACGCGCTCGACTTCGTGCTGCGCCAGAAGCTCGATCATGGATGGCTGGCTGCCTTCACCCCAGAGGCCCGCGAGCGGCTGCGTGAAGCGGCATCCGTGTTCGCAGGGCTGCGCCAAGCCATCGGGATGCCGATCCCCGAACTCGTGCGGCTGATCGAGCTCGAACTCCGGCTCGACGTGGAGCTCGCCGCGAACGAGGCGCGCGGGCCGGCACGAGTCGCCTCGGCGCAGCTGCGCGCGTTCGTCGACGAAGTCCACGCATTCCTCGCGGCGGACGAGACCGGCTCTCTCTCGAGCCTGCTCGCGTGGCTCGAGCACGCCGAACAGCTGGACGAGTTCGCGCCGCGCACGGAGCCGCCCGAGGACGACGTGGTGCAGCTGCTCACCATCCACGGGTCGAAGGGGCTCGAGTGGGACGCCGTCGCGGTCGTGCGCCTGGTGAAGGACGAACTGCCGAGCGCGCCGCGCGACACCAAGGCGTGGCTCGGCTTCGGCGTGCTGCCGTATGCGTTCCGCGGCGATTCGGCCTGGTTGCCCGCGCTCGGCTGGCAGTCTGCGCAGACGCAGCAGGACCTCAAGCAGGCGATCGAGTCCTTCGTCGAGGCAAACCGGGCGCGTCAGCTCGAAGAGGATCGTCGTCTGGCGTACGTGGCCGTCACCCGTGCCCGCGACCACCTGCTGCTGACGGGTGCGAGCTGGTCCGGCACGAAACGGCCGCGACCGCGCAGCACGTTCTTCGTCGAGATCGCGCAGGCGCTCGGGGTTCCGCTCGCCGAGGACGACGCCGGCGACGACCCGTATCAGGGCGAGCGGCGCGTGCTGCAGTGGCCGATCGATCCGCTCGGCGCCCGCCGCGGTGTCATCGAGCGGGCTGCGGCCGACGTCGAAGCGGCGCTGGCCGCCCCGCGCCCACCGCTCGATCCGCAGGCCGCGCTCCTCCTCGCCGAACGCGACGCGCGCCGAGCCGCACGCCTCCACACGGCGCCGACGCGCATTGCGGCATCGCGATACAAGGAATACGTCGCCGACCTGCAAGGCACGCTCTCGAGGATCGCCCGGCCGCTGCCCGAACGGCCCTTCCGTCAGACACGCCTGGGCACGCTGTTCCACGCCTGGGTCGAGCAGCGCTCGGGCGCGCCCGGCCTCGGCGGTTCGCTCGATGACGCGCTGTGGGAACTGGACGAAGACGTGCCCGGCACCGAAGCCTCCGTCGAAGACGCGGCGGCGCTCGCGGGGCTGCGAGAGAAGTTCCTGGTGTCCGAGTGGGCACCGCTGCAGCCGATCGAGGTCGAGACGGAGATCGACTTCGCGACCGCGGGGCCCGACGGACTGCCCCACATCGTCATCTGCAAGCTCGACGCGGTCTACCGGCGCGAGGATCGCGGCGGCCGCATCGAGATCGTCGACTGGAAGACCGGCGCGGCGCCGCGCACGAGCGCCGAGAAGGACGAGCGGATGTTGCAGCTCGAGCTGTATCGGCAGGCGTACCACGCCAAGCACGGCGTGCCGATGGCGGAGATCGACGTTGCGCTCTACTACGTGGCAGAGGATGTGATCGTTCGCGGCTGAGCCCGTTCCGCCGATGATCAGCGGCGGAGCTGCACGTCGGTCAGTCGGTCAGCCAGCGGCGCAGCGCCGCCTCGGACGAACGCTCGGCGTCGGCGGCGGCATCCGTCTCTACCGGTGCCTCTACCGGTGCCGACTGACGCTCCGAGGACGCCCGAGCGGCTGCGTCGGCGTCAACGGGAATCTCGATCGGGGCGGTGGATACCTCGTCCGGGTGCCACGCAGTCGGCGCGGACCACTCGGTCCGACTGCCATCGACGGCCACACGTGCGGACTCTGCATCGTACGCAGGCTCTGTCGCAATCTCCTCGTCGGCCGCGAAGCCGCCGTCGATATCGCCGGTGTCCCCGGTGTCCGCGCGGGTCAGATCGTCGCTCTCGTCCGAGAACCATTGCGCGAGCTCCTCGGGATCGTAGGCATCGGTCTGCATCGACGTATCGATCGCCGGTGCCCCGGCCTCGGGCATCCGATCCAGCAGTGCGATCGCGTCGTCGACGTCGAGCGCAGCATCCGTCACGAGGTCGTCGCCCGCCACGCCCACCGCGAGCGACTCCAGCAGTTCGACAGCATCGGCAACGACGTCGTCGTTGCCTGCGTCATGGCCGTGGACCAGCCATTTGGCGAACTCGAGCTCGGCGAACAGGCGGGCGCGCTCGCGGGCGCGTGCATCGGGGGCTCGGTCGCTGCCGGCGACATATGCCGCGTAGACGTCGCCGGCCGCGGTCGGGGCGGACGCCAGCCACTGCAGGTCGGTCGCCGGATCGCCGATCGACAGGCCATGCCACTCGAGCAGCCCTGTCACGGTCGGCACGCCGTCGACATCCTCGAAGAGGAACGACGCTGCGCCGGCTCCGCCGAGGACGACGGCGGATTCGAACCGCCACAGTTCGTCGGTGTCGAGAGCGCGTCGCCAGCGGTGCAGGAGCGTGGCAGGCAGGTGCCTGGTCGCCTCGGCGCGGTCGACGAGGCGGGCGGCATCGGTGCGCACCTGCTGCGGAGTGCGGGCGGGAAGACCTTCGGCCCGGACGACCGAATGAGGCAGTGCGTGCAGAGACGCCAGCGCGGCGCCGAGCGAAGTCGCGGCGCCGCGCCCCGGCGGCAGGTGGGCGGCATCGACACGGTAGCCGGGGAGGAAGTCGACGACGACGACGCGCGCGTCGCCGAGCCCTGCTTCGCCCAGAAACTCCGGTGCACGGAAGGGGAGCAGCCCCCGCACGCCCGGGGTGAGCGCGCGCAGCGCACGCACCTCGGCGGCGAGTTCCGGAATCGCTGCGACATCGGCGGGAACACGCACCACGACCCTTCGGCCGTCATCGAGGTCCGCGACCGCCGCGTCGTAGCGACCGGCCGCGCCTTCGGTGAGCGTGCCGACTCCGACGACGCCGACCCGGGGCAGAGCCGACGTGACCGACGCAGCTAGAGTGAAGGGTGAGCGTGCCATGTGCCCAGGGTAGGTCGGGTGCGCTCCTCCACCCCCGCGCCACGCCCTGGCTGTCCGACCGCGTCGTTCGTGCCGATCCTCGCCCGGGGCCCAGACGAAGCGGAGCACTCTCGATGACGGCGCCCGAAAGCTCGAGGCTCTCGCCCCTCTCACAGGCCGGCTGGGACCGCGCGGCCCACGAGCGGGCGATTCCCGATCTCCTCGCGTCCGCGAAGGCGGATCCCACGACTCGGGTCCTCACGGTCGTCGGCGACTCCGCACCGCTCGCCGCCACCGACGAGTTGCGCTGGATCTCTCCGTCCGAAGCGCCCGCAGGCGGTGAATGGGCGTTCCTCGGACGCGACGCCGCAGGCGCCGCGCTGCTGGCAACGGTGCACGCAGCGCGTGGCGCCGAGCTGTTCCCGGCCCCCGCGGGCTGGTCAGGACTGCGCACCGTCGGGGGCACCCTGTCTGCCGACGACGCCGGCGCTTTCGTGGCGGCGCTGAGCCTCGGCCGCTGGCTGCTCGAAGCCCCGCACTGCCCCGCGTGCGGAGCGCTCACAATGCTCGTCGACGCCGGCTGGTCGCGCCGCTGCCCCTCGTGCGGTCGCCAGCACTTTCCCCGGACCGACCCCGCCGTCATCGTCGCGATCACCAGCGCGAGCGATCCGGACCTGCTGCTGCTCGGATCGAACGCGCTGTGGGTAGCGAACCGGTACTCGTGCTTCGCCGGATTCGTCGAGTCGGGTGAGGGGCTGGAGGCCGCCGTGCGCCGCGAGGTCCTCGAGGAATCGGGCATCGAGGTGGACGCGGTGAAGTATCGCGGGTCTCAAGCATGGCCGTACCCGCGTTCGCTCATGGTCGGGTTTCACGCGACCGCGGTCGACGACGCCGCGGCGCGTGCCGACGGCGAGGAGATCGCGGCCGTGCGCTGGTTCACGCGCGCGGAGATCGGCGACGCTCTGCGCGGCGGGTCCGAATTCGTGCTTCCCGGTTCCGCATCGATCGCGCATCGGCTGATCAGCGACTGGCACGTGGGGGCGGCGTGAGCGGCGGGGCACTGAGCGGACTGGACGAGAACCAGCGCGAAGCGGTGACCGCCCTGCGCGGACCGGTCGTGGTGCTCGCGGGTGCCGGCACGGGCAAGACTCGTGTGATCACGCACCGCATCGCCCACGGCGTCGATACCGGCGCGTACTCGCCGGGCCGCGTGATGGCGGTCACCTTCACAGCCAAAGCCGCGGGCGAGATGCGCGGTCGCCTGCGCGTACTCGGCGTCGACGGCGTCGCTGCGCGGACCTTCCACGCCACTGCGCTGGCGCAGCTCAACTTCTTCTGGCCGACGCTCGCCGGCGACACCGCTCCGAGCATCGTCGACAACAAGGTGAAGCTGCTCGCACACGCGGCTGACGGCGTGGGGCTCAGCCCCGATCGTGCGACGCTGCGCGATGTCGCGAGCGAGATCGAATGGCGGAAGGTCTCGATGCTCAGCATCGATGCATACGCCGCGGCCCGGCCGAACGGAATCGGGCGGCTCGGAGTCGACCGCGTCGTCGCCCTGCAGCGCTCGTACGAGAAGCTGAAGGATGAGCGCCGCCAGCTCGACTTCGAGGACGTGCTGCTTGCGTGCGCGGGCATGCTCGAGGCCGAACCGCAGGTGGCCAAGGCGGTGCGCGAGCAGTACCGGCACTTCACGGTCGACGAGTTCCAGGACGTCTCACCCCTGCAGAACCGGCTTCTGGAGCTGTGGCTGGGTGACCGGCGAGACCTCTGCGTCGTCGGCGATGCGAGCCAGACGATCTACTCCTTCGCCGGCGCCGACGCCCGCTTCCTCCTCGAGTTCGACAAACGCTTCGAGGGTGCGCGCGTCGTGCGCCTGGAGACGAACTACCGATCGGATGCCGCGATTCTCGGTGTCGCCAATGAGCTCATGCGCGGCCGGCCCGGCGCCCTGCACCTGACGGCGTCGCCCCACCGGACGCCAGTTGCCACCGGGGACGAGGAAGATCAGATCGTGCCGCTGCCGACGGTCGCCGCGTTCGAGGACGACAAGACGGAGGCTCGTGCGGTGGCATCCCGCATCACGGCGCAGATCGCGGACGGCGTCGATCCACGCCAGATCGCCGTGCTGTACCGCGCGCACTCGCAGTCCGCCGAGCTCATCGCCGCGCTCGCCGACGCCGGGATCGCCACCAGCGTGCTGGGCGGGCGCCGATTCTTCGATCTTCCCGAGGTGCGCCAGGGCGTCATGGCGTTGCGCGCGGCCTCCGTCGCCCCCATCGAAGGCGGTCTGGTCGACACCGTGCGCGACGTGCTGCGTTCGCTCGGGCTCACCGACGAGCCGCCGCAGGCCGGGGGAGCCCTGCGCGACACCTGGGAGGCCAGGGCTGCGCTCCTGCGGCTCGCGCAGGAGGCCGAGCCGGGGGTCACTCTGCGCGCCTTCACCGACGACCTCACGGCACGGGCACGCGTGAACGACGAACCGGCGTTGCGCACGGTGACCCTCGCGACGCTGCACGCAGCGAAGGGCCTCGAGTGGGACCACGTGCATCTGGTCGGCATCGCGGAGGGCTTGCTGCCGATCTCGTATGCGGCGACATTCGAGCAGGTGGATGAAGAGCGCCGCCTCGCATACGTCGGGATCACGCGGGCCGGGCGAACGCTCTCGCTGACCTGGTCTCGAGGCGCACGGGAGCGACAGCCCTCCCGCTTCCTCCGAGAGATCGGCAGCGGCACTCTGCGTGCGGCCGGTGCGCCTGCACGCTCCGGTGCAGCGACCCGGCGCGCAGGGTCACCGACCGGTTCCGCGGGTGCGCGGGACGTCCCTCGCGCTCGCTGATCAACCGTCCGGCGACCAGGCCCGCCTCCCACGTCACGGCGGCATCGGCCTCGACTGATCGACCGAGCAGCTGCGCGGCGACTACCGGCCATGTGGGGTCGGCGTCGCAGTGGTGTGCGGACACGCACCACAGGCATGCGGTTGCTCCCGGAGCCACGAACGGGCCGATGGTCGCGCCCGAGCCGGTGAGGATCACCGGGATGTGCGCGATGTCGTCGGCCATGAGCGACGCGGCCAGCGCGGGTGCGACGAGGCGGTGCGCCACGATCACCACGGCGGACCCGGGATCGCCTGCGCCGAGCTGGTCGAACGGCTGAACCTCGTCGATGTCGGCCCCGGCCGCGGCAAGGCCGGAGGCGACCGAGTCGCACTGCGCGGCGGGAACGCCGGGGGAGGCGTGCACGGTGACGCGCCGACGCGGTCGCGGGGGTGCCTCGAGGGCAGGTCGGATGCGCGCGAGAAGCTGGGCGGCGACGGCCGCCGAGGGTGCGCCGAATGCCTCGGCGAGAGGAACGAACGCGTCGTCCGGGATGCCGCGCTCGAGTTCGCGGACGACGCGCTGCTGCCAGGGATGCGGATCGTCGATGACGGCGACCGGTCCTGCGCCGAACTGGAGAACGGTGGGTGAGCGCCACACCGGCGGATGGGCGGGGTCGATGCGCAGCATGGTCTTGATCATGCCGATCGGAATCGTGTCGAGCCCGCTATCCACAGGCGCAGCGCTCCGGATCGGGAAGACTCCGCCTGTGGAGGAGACGGCGTTACACCGGCCGGTGGTCGTCCGGCGAGTCCGATCCGCTCGAGCCGTCGCCGTCCACGTCGTTCTCGTCGCCGTTCGCTTCAGCGCTGGAGGCATCCTCTTCGCCGGCGAGCAGGCGCGCGAGTGCGTCATCCATCTCGTCGGTCACCGGGGCCTCACCACGGGCACGAGCCTCGAGACGTGCGACGAGCGCTGCGGGATCGTCGATGTCCGCGGCGGCGGGCATGAGGTCGGGGTAGTCCCACAGGGCGTCGCGGGCGGCGGAGCCCACGGCATCCGTGACCGCACGCCACATCGCGGCCGCCTCGCGCATGCGACGCGGCCGCAGCTCGAGCCCGACGAGCGATCCCAGCGCGCGTTCGGCGGGGCCGCCGACCGCACGCCGTCGCCGCACGGCCTCGGCGATGCGCTGAGCGGACGGCAGACGGGACGTCGCGTCCTCGGTGACCACCTCGACCCAGCCCTCGACGGTGGCGAGGAGGTTCTCCAGACGCGCGAGCGCTGCGTTCTGCGCCTCGGAGCGCGCCGGGAGTAGCGCGCCGCTCTCGAGCGCACGTCGAAGCTCTTCGGGTTCGGAGGGATCGAAGCGCGACGCGAGATCTTCGAGCGCATCGGTGTCGACGTGCACGCCCCGGGCGAAGTCGGTCACCTGGGAGATCACGTGCAGACGCAGCCAGCGCGCGTGCCGGAACAGTCGTGCGTGGGCGAGCTCGCGCGTGGCCACGTAGAGAGCGAGCTGGTCTTCGGGCACCTCGAGATCGCGGCCGAAGTCGTCGAAGTTCTGCGGGAGGATCGCGGCCTCGCCGTCGGGCATCAAGGGGATGCCGACATCTCCGCCGCTCACGACCTCCTTCGACAGGTTTCCGACCACCTGGCCCAGCTGCGAGGCGAACAGCGAGCCGCCCACGGTGCGCATGATGCGACCGGCACCCTGCACGAGGCCCTGCATGTCGTCCGGCGCCTGCTCGCTGAGCGCGGCCGTCAGCGCATCGGCGATGCTCGTGGCGACCGGCTCGGCGAGTTCCTGCCACACCGGCAACGTCGCTTCGACCCACCCTCCGCGCGTCAACGTTCGCGGCGGCGTGGCCAGATCCGAGATGGTCGTCGCCTCACTCAGCCACAACGTCGCCAGCGCGAACGCCTGGTCGAGATCGGTGCGCTGGCCCGAAGTGACGCCGAGCCCTTCCTGATTCGCGATGTGCAGCGCCTGGCGCTGAGCGAGATCCCACGAGATCCCGCCCTCGCCGCCGCCTTCGAAGGCGCTCTGGAGCTGCCGCATGACCGCCTGCATCATCGCGGGGTCGATGTTCATCCCCGACAGGCGCGAGAGCTGCTCAGGGTCGAGACCGCCCGTTCCGCCGCCCAGGAGCTGACGCATCAGTTCCTGGAACTCTTCTTCGGGCGTGCGATCGTCGCTGGAATTGAAGTCGTCGTCTGCCACTTCAGCCGCCTTTCAGCCGGTCGATCACGTCGCGTTCTACGCTAGTCGCAGCATCCGTCGCACTCCCCGGCATCGACCCCGAACGCCTTACGCCGGTCGCGAACGACCAGGCATCCGGAACGACAGGCATAGAGAGAGGTCCCGCGTGGCCCTGTTCGACGAGAACACAACCATCGAGCCCGCGCCGCGAGAGCGCATGTCGCGCCGTACCCTCGCCGGAATCTGGGCGCTCGCCGTCGCGATGGTGGTGCTGCTGATCATCACCTTCCTGCCGACGTCTTACGTCATCCAGCAGCCGGGGCCGGTGTACAACACCCTCGGTTCGACCGAATCCTCCGACGGCGAGGAGGTGCCCCTGATCTCCGTCGAGGGCGCCGAGACCTTCCCCACGGCGGGGGCGCTCGACCTGCTCACCGTGCAGGTGCAGGGCAACCGCGAGCGGACGCCGTCATGGTTCGAGCTGGCGACGGCCTGGTTCGACCCCAGCAAGGCGGTGCTGCCCCTCGAAGCGGTGTTCCCGCAGGGGCAGACCACCGAGCAGCGCAGCGAGGAGAGCGCGGCGATGATGGTCGACTCGCAGCACGAGGCCACGGCCGCGGCGCTGACGGAGCTCGGCTATGACGTCGGAGCGCAGCTGTCGGTCTATTCGCTGCTGGAGGACTCGGCGGCGCAGGGGGTGCTCGAAGACGGCGACCTCATCCTCGAGGCGAACGGCGAGGAGGTCTCGGAGGTCGCGGATCTGCGCGGGATCATCAACGACGGGGGCGGTGCTCCGGTGGAGCTCCTGATAGAGCGCGACGGACAGGAGCAGACCGTCGAGGTCACCCCGACGCAGTCCTCGGCCGACGGCGAGACCGTGTGGTTGATCGGGGTGAACCTGATCACCGAGTACGACTTCCCGATCGACGTGACCATCCAGCTCAACAACGTCGGCGGCCCGAGCGCCGGCATGATGTTCGCCCTCGGCATCATCGACACCCTCACCCCCGGCGAGCTCAACGGCGGACAGCAGGTCGCGGGCACGGGCACGATCACCGCCGACGGCACGGTCGGCCCGATCGGGGGCATCCGTCAGAAGATGTGGGGGGCGCTGGATGCCGGAGCCGACTGGTTCCTGGCACCCGACGCCAACTGCGATGAGGTCGTGGGGCACATCCCCGACGGTCTGCGGGTGTTCTCGGTGGAGGACCTCGACGATGCACTCGCGGTGCTCGACGCGGTCAGCGAGGATGGCGACCTCGACGCGCTGCCCACGTGCACAGCGGGCTGATCGTGCCCGAAACGTTGCCGTTTTCCGGGAGTTCGCCCAGCTAGGACGAGGCAGTGCCCCAGAACCAGCCGCCTAGGATGGGACGGTGACCACGACCTCAGCGCCGACCTCGGCCACACCGTCCCGCTCTCGACGCATCATCGCGATCACGCTCGCGATCATCGCGGCCCTCGTGGTGGCGTTCTTCGTCTTCGCGAGCCTGTACGCGGACTTCCTCTGGTTCGACCAGCTCGGATTCTCGTCGGTGCTGCTGACGCAGTGGATCGCCCGCGTGGTGATGTTCGTGGCAGGGTTCCTCGGCATGGCCGTGCCGGTGTGGCTCTCGATCCAGCTCGCCTATCGCCTCCGCCCCGTCTACGCGCGGCTGAGTTCGCAGCTGGACCGCTACCAGGAGGTCGTCGAGCCGCTGAGGCGCCTGGCGATGTGGGGCATCCCCGTCTTCTTCGGGTTCTTCGCGGGCTTCGCGGCGTCGGCGCAATGGGAGACCACGTGGATGTGGTTCAACGGCGTCGCCACCGACACCGTCGACCCCGAGTTCGGGCTGGACACCGGCTTCTACCTGTTCGCGATGCCGTTCTGGAGCGCGCTGGTGGGCTTCGTCTCGGCCGTGCTCCTGGTCTGCCTGCTCGTGACGGCCCTCGTGTCGTACCTCTACGGCGCGGTGCGGGTCGGCCAGCGCGAGCTGCGCATCTCGAAGTCCGCGCGCATCCAGCTCGCGATCATCGCCGGCCTCTACCTGCTCGTGCAGGGCGTCAGCCTGTGGCTCGACCGCTACAAGACCCTCGTCGAACCGGGCGACCGCATCACAGGTCCCGGCTACACCGGCGTCAACGCCATCATCCCGGGCCAGACGATCCTCGCGTTCGCCGCCGTGATCGTCGCGATCCTCTTCTTCGTCACTGCCGTGATCGGACGCTGGCGCTACCCGCTCATCGCAACCGCCCTCCTCGTCGTGTCGGCGATCGTCGTCGGTGTCGGCTACCCGTGGGTCGTCAACACCTTCCAGGTGCAGCCGAACCGCTTCACGCTGGAAGAGGAGTTCTACCAGCGCAACGTCGACATGACGCAAGAGGCATACGGTGTGGACGGCCTCGACAAGGAGGACTTCACCGCGGTGACGGATGTCGAGGCGGGCCAGCTGCGCGACGACGCGGCGACGACCGCCCAGGTCCGCATCATGGACCCCGCGATCATCTCGCCGAACGTCCGTCAGCTCGAGCAGTACCGTTCCTATTACCAGTTCGCGGACCCGCTCGACGTCGACCGTTACGAGGTCGACGGCGTCTCGCAGGACACAGTGGTGTCGGTGCGCGAGCTCAACCTGGAGCAGCTCGGCGCCGCGGCGGACTGGCAGAACTCGGCCGTCGTATACACGCACGGCTACGGCCTGGTCGCCGCGAAGGGCAATGACCGCACGAGCGAGGGCGACCCCGTGTTCATCGAACGGGGCATCCCCGCGTCAGGCTTCCTCTCGGATCAGGAGGACTTCGAGCCGCGCGTGTACTTCGGCCAGTTCTCGCCCACGTACTCGATCGTCGGCGGCCCCGAGGGCTCCGAGCCGGTCGAACTCGACTACCCGTCGGGCGAGGACGGCGCGAGCGAGACCAAGACGACCTTCGAGGGCGACGGCGGGCCGAGCATCGGCAGTGTCTTCAACCGGCTGATCTACGCGCTCAAGTTCCAGGCGGAGCAGATCCTCTTCTCGGACTACGTCAACGAGGACTCGCAGATCCTGTACGATCGCGACCCGCGTGATCGCGTGCAGAAGGTCGCTCCGTACCTGACGCTCGACAGCGACCCGTACCCGAGTGTGGTGGACGGCCGCATCGTCTGGATCGTCGACGGCTACACGCTCAGCGCGAATTACCCGTATTCATCGACAGTCAGCCTCGACGCCGCGATCTCGGACTCGAGCAACCCCGCACCGCGGTTCGCGCTCGACGACATCAACTACATCCGCAACTCGGTCAAGGCCACGGTCGACGCCTACGACGGCTCGGTCACGCTGTACGCGTGGGACGAAGAGGATCCGGTGCTGCAGACGTGGCAGAAGGTCTACCCCTCGACCGTGAAGCCGATCACCGAGATGTCGGGCGACCTCATGGCGCACGTGCGCTACCCCACCGACTTGTTCAAGGTGCAGCGCACCGTGCTGGGCACCTACCACGTCGACGACGCGCGGTCGTTCTATCAGAGCGACAACCGCTGGCAGACGCCGAACGACCCGCAGGCCGACACGCAGCTGCAGCCGCCGTATTACCTGACGATGCAGATGCCCGGGCAGGAGAACCCGACGTACTCGATGTTCACCTCGTTCATCCCGTCCTCGACGACGGGCAACGCGCGCAACGTCCTGATGGGCTACCTCGCGGTGGACTCGAACGCCGGAAGCGAGGCGGGGGTGAAGAACGAGGGTTACGGCAAGCTCCGGATGCTCGTGCTCGATGCCGATACCACGGTGCCGGGCCCCGGCCAGGTGCAGAACACCTTCGATGCGGAGCCGAGCGTCTCGTCGTTCGTCAACATCCTCCAGCAGGGGCAGTCCGAGGTTCTCAACGGCAACCTGCTGACGCTGCCGGTCGGTGGCGGTCTGCTCTACGTGCAGCCGGTGTTCGTGCAGTCGTCGGGAGCCACGAAGTTGCCGAAGCTGCAGAAGGTGCTGGTGGCGTTCGGTGACGAGGTCGCCTTCGAAGACACGCTGAACGAGGCGCTCGACGTGATCTTCGGCGGCGATTCGGGTGCCGACGCCGGAGATGGCGGCGTGACTCCGACGCCGGGCGCGACGCCGACGCCGGAGCCCACCGAGACGGCCGAGCCGGAGGAGCCCACCGAGCCCACCGACGAATACCAGGCCGCGCTGCAGGACGCTCAGCAGGCGATGCTGGATCGCGACACCGCACTCAAGTCCGGTGACCTGACCGCGTTCGCAGAAGCCGACGAGCGCCTCACGGCCGCGGTCGAGCGACTGATCGAGCTCGGCGCCACGCAGTAGCCTCACGCACGATGAAGACCGGACCCACGCGGGTCCGGCCTTCGTCGTGTCGCATCAGGTGGTCAGCGCTGCGTACCAGATCAGCAGGAGAGTCACGAGGAACCCCGCGAGCTGGTTGAGCCACAGGAACCGCCTCCAGCCCGCTGTCGCCTCGGAAGCGTGCGCATCGTCGATGGAGCGATAAGGCCACACCGTGAGCAGGTACGGCACGGCGACGAGGGCGGCGAGCGGACCGGGCCACACCGTCACCGTCATCACGATCCCGGCGGCGGCGTAGCACACGAGCGCGAACCTCACGGTCCATCGCGCGCCCCGCACCGTGGCGATCGACGCGATCCCCGCCTCTCGATCCGCCACCACGTCCTGCACCGCGCCGAAGGCGTGAGACGCCACGCCCCAGAGCCCGAACGCCGAGATCAGCGCGGCCAGCTGCCATGTCCACTCCGTGCCGGTGAGGACGAGCGCATAGACGGCAGGCGAGACGAAGTGGATGCTGCTGGTGATCGAATCCGCGAAGGGGCGCTCCTTCAGCCGCAGCGGCGGCGCGCTGTAGAACACGACGAAGAAGAGGCTTCCGGCCAGCACCGCCACTGACGCCGGGGAACCGACCGCGACGAGGTAGACGACGAACGGCAGGCACGACAGTGCGGCGGTCCACAGCGTGATCGCGTGCACGCGTCGGTCCAGCACCGCGCCGTGTGCGCCACCCTTGCGGGGATTGCGCAGATCGGACTCGTAGTCGAAGACGTCGTTGATCCCGTACATCGCGAGGTTGTAGGGGATCAGGAAGAACAGTGTCCCGATGAAGAGCGTCGCATCCAGATCGCGCGCGCTCAGCAGGTACGCCGCGGCGAACGGGAAGGCGGTGTTGATCCAGCTCACGGGTCGAGAGGCCAACAGCAGCTGGCGGGCGACAGCTGCGGGGCGCAGCGCAGGGGCAGCGGTCATGGCGCGGGCTCGGTGGTCGCCATCGCCGGGGTCAGAAGCGCGTAGACGGCCGGGACGAGGAAGGCCGCGCACACGGCGTAGGAGAAGTCCTCGATCGGGGCGAGTCCGATCCGCACGCCGGTGAGGTGTTCGGCCGGATAGGAGAAGAGCCCGGCCACGATCATGACGTTGTCGAAGACGGCGGTCAACGCGACGAGCACGACCGCAGCCGCGGCCGATGCGGCCATGCGGCGCCCGAAATGCGGACGTCGAAGCGTCGACAGCGCGACGATCACCGTGAGGAGCCCGAAGGGGAGGACGATCAGCGGATAGGTCACGCGCGCTCCGCATCCGCCTGGGGGACGGCATCCGGCCTTCCCCATCGCTCGACGCCGCGCAGTGCACCCGCCCACAGCACCAGTGCGAGGTAGCACAGGAAGGCGAGGAAGAAGGGCTCCTCGAGCGGCAGCTGCGGCGCGAGATCTATGCCGAGCAGCAATGCGCTGTCACCCTTGACGAACACGCCCGCTGCGATGCCGAGGGCGTCCCATGCCAGGAACACCACCAGGCCGATTCCGACGGTCGTCGCGGCGCGGCGTGGTGCCGACCAAGCCGCCAGCCGCCAGCGACGGTCGATGAGCGCCACGCCGAGGGCGGAGGCGAAGATCGCGGCGAGGTAGAGACCGGGCATGTTCACACTCTCGCAGGCTCCGGAAGCGGTCCTGGTGAACGATCGCCGCGCAGGCGCTTGACGACGAGCTCGGCGGAGATGAGGCACATCGGCAGGCCGATGCCGGGGAGCGTGGAGGCTCCCGCATATGCGAGTCCCCGCACCTTGCGCGATTCGTTGCGCGGCCGGAAGACCGCGCTCTGGCGGAGGGTGTGGGCCAGTCCGAGCGCGTTGCCCCGCCAGGCGCCGAGGTCATCTGCGAAGTCGCCCGGTCCGACTGTCCGGCGCACGACCACGCGGCGCGCCAGATCCGGGATGCCGCACCACTCGGAGATCTGCGCGATCACGCGGTCGGCCGCGGCTTCGATTCCCGGATCCCCGCCGCCGTCGAGGTCCCCGTGCCCGAGCGTGGGGTCGGCGGGCACGGGGACGAGCACGAAGAGATTCTCGTGCTCGGGAGGCGCCACCGTGGGGTCGGTGGCGCTGGGGCGACAGATATAGAGCGATGCGGGCTCGGGGATCTTGGGACGCGAGCCGAAGATGTCGTGGAAGTTCGCATGCCAGTCGCGCGCGAACAGCAGAGTGTGGTGGGCGAGCTGGGGCAGCGGCCCCTCGACCCCGAGCATGACGAGCAGCGCTCCAGGGCTCGGCGTGCGCGTGCGCCACCATTCCTCGGGGTAGGTCTGCTGGGCGCGGGGGAGCAGCTGCGTCTCGGTGTGGTGCAGGTCCGCGCACGATACGACGAGATCGGCCGGGATCTGGCGTCCGTCCGCGAGCTCGACGCCGGTCGCCGAGCCGTCGGCGGTCGTGATCGACGTGACGCGTGCGCCGGTCTCTATGGTGACGTCGGATGCCTCTGCCAGACGCGCCACGGCATCCACCAGCTCTCCGAAGCCGCCGCGGGGGTAGAGCACCTGATCATCGAGATCGAGGTGACTCATGAGGTGATAGAGGCTCGGGACGCCGTAGGGCGAGCCGCCCAGGAACACCGCCGGATACTCGAGGATCTGTTGCAGTCGCGGGTCGGAGAAGCGACTCTCGACGTGACGGGCGAGGCTGCGCGTCAAGAGGGGCGCGAGTCGCGGCAGTCGTCGCAGCACAGCCGGATCGCGAAGACCGGCCGTGCTCTCGTACGTGTCGTAGAGGAAGCGCGAGACGGCCAGCTGGTACGCATCCGCGGCCGAGTCGAGGTAGGCGTCCAGCCGTGCTCCCGATCCCGCCTCGACGCTCTCGAACAGCGCGGTCGCCGCATCGCGGCCGGAGTGCACATCGAGCGGACCCAGGCGTGTGGAAGGGTCCGAGTACACGCGGTACGCGGGATCGAGCGGGATGAGGTCGAGCTCGCGTGCAGCTGTCGTGCCGAGCAGCCGGAAGAAGTGCTCGAAGACCTCGGGCATGAGATACCAGCTGGGCCCGGTATCGAAGCGGAAGCCGCGGGTCTCCCACGTGCCCGCTCGGCCGCCGATCTGCTCGCGCGCCTCGAGGACCGTGACCCGCCACCCGTCGGCCCCGAGCAGGGCTGCTGTGGCGAGGCCGGCGATCCCCGCGCCGATGACGACCGCCTGTCCGGGGGCTGAAGGCATCACGCGCGCACCTCCCGCGGGGCGAATCCGAGCCAGGCGCGCGCGGCAAGGCGCGCCTTGACGGTATCGGGAACACGCACGCGGCCCGCCGTGCCCGGATCCGCGCGCAGCCGCACCGAAAGCTCCGCGAACAGGTCATGAGCAGCGGTCACCGCGCGCCGGCAGTCTGCCGGAAGCGACGGAATCACTTCTGCGGCGGCTGCGAGATCGCGATCGATGCGCGCGAGCACATCGTCGCGAGAGACCGATCCCGATTCCAGACCGAGATAGTCGCGGCCGAGAACCGAGCCGTCGTGGTCGAGGTCGCGGAGGAAGTTCACGTCCTGGAACGCCGCTCCGAGGCGGCGCGCACCGTCGGCGAGCGCCGGGGGTGGATCGACAGGATCCGCCTCGCCCGCGTTGAGGAATACGCGCAGGCACATCAGCCCGACCACCTCGGCGGATCCGTACACGTACTCATCGTGCGAGTCGCCGTCGTGGGCGCGGATCGAGAGGTCGGTGCGCATCGCAGTGAAGAACGGCCCGACCAGATCGGCGCCGATACCGCATTCTCGCGCCGTCAGCGCGAACGCGTGAACGATCAGATTGGCGCTGAAGCCGCGATCGATCGAGGCGAGCGTCTCACGTTCCAGTCCGTCGAGCACCGCTGCCGCTTCGGGGATCGGCAGCCCTGCGGCCGCTGCCGGACCGTCCACGACCTCGTCCGCGACCCGGACAAGGGCGTACACGCTCCGTACGTGGGGCCGGGTGCGGACCCCGAGAAGCCGGCACGCCAGTGCGAAGGACGTCGAGTAGTTCGCGATCACCGTCGCCGCGGCATCCCTCGCCGTCCGATCGTAGAGCGCGAGGGACGCGGCGGGAGGTCTCGCTTCTGCACCGGTCACGGGATCCTCGCTTCGATTCCATCGGCGAGAGTGCGCAGCAGAACTGCCGCAGCGGGCGTGAGCGCGGTGTCGTCCGAGGAGCGCCGCACGTCGTCGAGCGTCTCGGTGATGATCTCCCGCAGCCGCGTACGGGCTCCGCTCTCCTCGAGGGCGGTGCGTGCCCGTTGAACGGCGACCGAGCCGGTGTGCGCATGTGCCAGGGCCTCGTCGACGCGGACTGCCGCGCCGGAGTCCTGCGCCAGCGCCACGAGTGGAGTGCGCTTCGCCTCGCGCAGGTCGCCTCCGCCGTCGCGGCCCGCTTGGCCGGCGGTGCCGAACGTGCCGATGAGGTCGTCGGTGAGCTGGAAGGCCAGCCCGAGGCCGCCTCCGGCATGGCCGAGCACGTGCAGTGCCGCGGGTGACGCGTCGGCGAGCACGGCGCCGGCCTGCAGCGGGGCGCGGAAGGAGTACACCGCCGTCTTGTTGAACGCCGCTTCGAAGATCTGCTCGCGCGGCGCGCAGTCGGCGGCGACGCTGTTCTCGACGTCGGCGAGTTCACCGGCGGCCGAGACGAACACGGCGTCGTCGAGCAATGCGAACAGCCGCTCCCGACGGGCCTCATCGGTGTCGGCCATGGCGACCAGACGGAACGCCTCGTGGAGAAGCAGATCGCCGGCGAGGATGGCCGCGGCATCGCCGAGGAGCGCCGCACCTGTCGCATCCGCACCGGTGCTCCGTCCGCGCTGGCGGAATTCGCCCGCGACATTGGGAACACCACGCCGAATCGTGTCGTGGTCGATGACGTCGTCATGGATGACGAACGCCGTGTGCAGCAGCTCGAAGGCCGCAGCCACCGACGATGCGGCGGCAGAATCGCCTTCCTCGGTGCGAAAGGCCTCGAAGGATGCCGTCACCAGGGCCGGCCGGAATCGCTTGCCTCCGCGGGCCGCGCGAGAGATCGCATCGCCCAGGGCCGCGAAGCCCGGGCCCAGCGGGGCGGCGCGGGCACGGATACGGGCGAGAGATCCATCGATCATGGTGTCGGCCGCGGAATCGGCGGGCATCGCGATCATGATGCGCGTCGCTGTGATGGTGCGAGATCGAACAGTCGCAGCTGGCGCGCTTGCAGCACCATCCACGGGCTGAAGGCCCACGGGGTGGTGGAGATCGATGCCGCCAGAGCCCCGGGCTCCACCCAGCGGGCGTCGACGACTTCGAGAGGGTTGAGAACGGGCTCGTCCTGCGTGATCGCGGTGTAGACGGGGCACAGCTCGTGCTCGACGATGCCGTTGATGTCGGTCGCCCGATAGCGGAACAGGGGGAGTGCGAGTTCGATGTCGGTGAGAGTGAGGCCGAGTTCGAAGTCGGCGCGGCGGCGGACGGCGGCGAGAACCGTCTCTGCAGGGCGGGGGTGCCCGCAGAAGGAGTTGCTCCAGACTCCCGGCCACGTCCTCTTGTCGAGGGCGCGTCGAGTGACGAGCACTTCGCCGTCGCGATTGACGACGTGGCACGAGAAGGCGAGGTGCAGCGCCGTCTCGGATCCGTGGACACTGCTCTTGGGCGCGGTGCCGATTGCACGCCCTTCGTCGTCGAGGAGTACGACATGGTCGGTGTCGGTCATTGTGGCCTCCGATGTAGCTAGTTTAGCTAGCGATCTTTCATGTGGAATGCTACAACGGGTTGGGAGGATCGTCCATGACGTCACAACGTTGGGTGCCGCAGACAGAGCACGAGCACGCCGTGATGCGCGTGCTCACCTCTATCCGCGCGCTCAGCGACGCCATGGATCGCATGCACAGCGGCATGAAGGGCGACATGGAGATGAACTCCACCGACCTGGCCGCGCTCCGGCTTCTCATCATGCGAGAGCAGCGGGGGCAGGCGGTCGGCCCACGGGACATCGCCGAGCACCTTCGGATCTCCACGGCCTCCACGACGAAGCTGCTGGATCGCCTGGCCGCATCCGGGCACGTCGAGCGTCTCGCGCACCCGAGTGACCGCCGGGCGCGTGTAGTGGTGCTCACCGAGGAGTCGCGTCTCGCGTTCTTCCGCATCTTCGGGGAGCGACTGCGGGCGATGCGCGGCGTGGCCGTGGGCTATGACCAGGGCGAGCTCGCGGTGATCGAGCGCTTCCTGAACGACCTGTCCGGAGTCATCGACCCGAGCGACTGACCGCGAACGCGGGCTCGTGGCGTCGGTCTCGGAAGGGGAACGAAGAAAGGGCGCCCCTCACGGGGACGCCCTTTCTTCGTTTTCTGTTGCGGGGACAGGATTTGAACCTGCGACCTCTGGGTTATGAGCCCAGCGAGCTACCGAGCTGCTCCACCCCGCGGCACAAGGAATAGCCTAACACGGGTTTTGGAGTGGTCGCGACACGAGGCCGCCGCGGTTGCTCCGGTCGCATCCGGCGCGGGAGGATGACGGCATGACCGCGCGCGATTCCGACCCCGACGACGACATCGTCGACGGCCGCGACGAGTCGCCGGCAGAGCGCGCGGACCGCAACTGGATCGAGGTGCTGCAAGAGCTTCGCGTCCTGCAGACCGGCACCCAGATCCTCACCGGGTTCCTGCTGGCGCTCGCTTTCCAGCCCGCGTTCGCCGATCTGTCGGAGAGCCAGCGCAATGTCTACCTCGGACTGGTCGTGCTGTCGGCGCTGAGCGCGATCATCGCCCTGGCGCCGGTCGCGCTGCACCGTGTGCTGTTCCGCCATCACGCCAAGCGCGCCGTGGTCGCCTACGGCCACGCTGCCCTCATCACCGCCCTGCTCACGGTCTCGGTGCTGTTGGTGGGAGTCGTGGCGTTCGTCTTCGATGTGGTCGTCGGCGGGTCGGCGGGATGGTGGGCGTTGGGCGCGCTTGCGGGCGTGATCGTGGTGCTGTGGGTCATCGCGCCCATCGTCATCAGAGCGCGTCACCGGAGCACGAAGGAGGGGCCATGACCGGTACCGTCGCGATCGGGGTGGCGCAGTTCGCGCCCACGGCTGACACCGCCGCCAACCTCGAGGCCATCGCGCAGCTGGTGGCCACGGCATCCGCCCGGGGCGCTCGCCTGGTGGTGTTCCCCGAATACTCGAGCTATTTCGTCGACCCCTTCGACTCCTCGCTCGCCGAGAACGCGCAGAACCTCGACGGCCCGTTCGTCCAGGCACTCGCCCGTATCGCCGAGACCCACGCCGTGATGGTGGTTGCCGGCCTGCTCGAGCGGGCCGCTGACGGACGCCGCGTGCGCAACACGGTGGTCGCGGTGGCGGCGGAAGGGCTGCGTGCGCACTACCGCAAGCTGCACCTGTACGACGCGTTCGGCCAGCGGGAGTCGGACTGGGTCGAGGCGGGGGAGCTCTCGACGCCCGAGACATTCGAGGTGGCGGGGCTGCGTTTCGGACTGATGACCTGTTACGACCTGCGCTTCCCCGAAGTGGGCCGGACGCTCGTCGATGCGGGGGCGGACGTCCTTCTCGTTCCCGCCGAGTGGGTGCGGGGTCCACTCAAGGAACACCATTGGCGCACCCTCCTGCACGCTCGGGCGATCGAGAACACCGTGTTCGTGGCCGCCGCGGACCATCCGCCACCACTGGGGGTGGGCAACTCGCTCATCGTCGACCCGCAGGGTGTCGAGCTCGCAGCGGTGGGTACCTCAACCGATGTCGCTGTGGCGCACCTCGATGTCTCAGCGCTCGAACGCATCCGGCGCGTCAATCCCGCGCTGCGGCTGCGGCGGTTCGGGGTGACACCGCGAGACTCCTGAGGCTCTGTGCGCAACCGATCGGCGTCGAGGAGGCGCGCGTGGTGCCGGCTCATCTCAGGGCGGAGAGACGGGATGCCGCGTCCTCGAGCACGTCGACGCGCTTGCAGGCGGCGAATCGCACGAGAGTGGCGTATTCGGCGCGGCGCCCAGCGGTGACGAACGCGGTGAGGGGAATGGCCACGACCCCCGCGCGCTCGGGGAGCTCACGGCAGAACGCCGCGGCATCGTTCGCTCCGAGAGGCCCTGCGTCCGCGACGGTGAAGTATGAGCCGGACGGGACCGACACGTCGAAGCCCGCGGCGAGGAGGCCCTCTCCCAGCAGATCGCGCTTGGCTCGTAGCGTGGCGCCGATGCCCCGGAAGAACTCGTCGCCCAGGCGGAGCCCTGTCGCGATCGCCGGCTGGAACGGGCTCCCGTTGACGTAAGTCAAGAACTGCTTGACCGCGAGCACGGCGTCCACGAGGGGCGCAGGCCCGCTGATCCAGCCGATCTTCCAGCCGGTGGTCGAGAACGTCTTGCCCGCGGACGAGATCGTGAGCGTGCGCTCCCACGCGCCGGGGAGAGTGGCGATGGGCACGTGAGGCGCATCGAACACGAGGTGCTCGTAGACCTCATCGGTGACGATGACCGCATCGTGTCGTTCCGCCAGGCGCACGATCTCGTCACGCACCTCGGCGGTGAAGACCGCGCCGGTGGGATTATGCGGGTCGTTCACGAGGATCACGCGCGTGCGATCATTCACTGCCGCGCGGAGATCTCCGAGATCAGGCTGGAACCCGGGCCATCGGAGCGGCACCGTCACCAGCCGGGCCCCCGCGAGAGCGGCGACCGCGGCGTACGAGTCGTAGAACGGCTCGAACACCACGACCTCGTCGTCCGGATCGTCCAGCAGGGCGAGCAGCGTGGCGGCGAGGGCCTCGGTCGCCCCTGCTGTCACGAGCACGTCACGGGCGGGATCGAGCCGAAGCCCGTAGAAGCGCTCCTGATGCTCGGCCACCGCTGCGAGCAGGTCGGGGATGCCTCGACCCGGAGGGTACTGGTTGACACCGTTCGCGATCGCCGCGCGGGCGGCCTCGAGTACGATCGCCGGACCGTCCTCGTCGGGGAAACCCTGACCGAGATTGATCGCACCCGTGCGGGCCGCGAGGGCCGACATCTCGGCGAAGATGGTGGGGCGGATCGACCCGTCGTCGCCGACGAGTCCAGCTCCCGCTGCGGTGCGGAGCCAGGCTCCGGGGATCTGTCGCATCGCTTCACGGTACAGGGCCTGTTCTCGTGGTTTGCATAGACGAGTCCCACCCGCGACATAAGAAACGCACAGCCTCGGTGGGCAAGGTGGTGAGTGCCTGGCAGAAGGAGAAATCATGAGCGACACTCAGGGCGACCGCCCCGACGACAACACCCCCGACACCAACGAGGTGGTTTCCGCCGAGCCCCAGGCTCAGGCCGAGCCGCCGGCAGGCGTCGCACCGCCCGCCGCGCCGACGACGGCCGTGGAGGTCCCGCAGCAGCCCGTCGCGCCGGTGCAGCCCCCGCAGCCGGCTGAGGCGGCGGCAGCCGCGCCGCAGCCGGTGCCCCCCGTCCAGCAGTCTGCGCCCCCCGCATCGCCGCAGGAGACTGCAGCGCCCGCTGCAGTCCCGCCCGCAGCGCAGGCTCCGACCCCGCCCGCAGCGCCGACGCAGCCGGCACCGCCCGCAGGCTATCCGGCCGGGGCGCACGCCTACGCCCGGCCGCAGGGCTACGCGGGTCAGCCCGCCGCCTACCCGCAGTCCTACGCGGGCCAGGCGCAGGGCGCTGCGTTCGGCGTACAAGGCGCCGACACGCAGCCCACCCTCCCGCTCGGTCCAGCCGGCGCGGCTCCCACGGGAACGCTTCCCGCCGGAACCGCGCCCCTCGTTCCCGCCTCCACCGCCACGACGCCCAAGAAGCCTTCCGGTGCGGGCAAGGTCGTCGGGCTCATCGTTGCGGCAGCCATCGTCGGCGGCGCAGCAGGACTCGGTGGAGCGTATGCGGGGGTCAACTGGTTCGCTCCCACGAGCACCAGTCCCGTCGCCGGACCCACAACGGTGACCGTCAACGACACCGAGTCGGTCAACCAGACCACCGCGATCGCGGCGAAGGTGGTGCCGAGCGTCGTCACGATCGAGGCATCCAGCTCCTCTGGCAGCGGCACCGGCTCAGGCGTCGTGCTCACCGAGGACGGGTATGTCGTGACGAACACGCATGTCGTGACCCTCGATGGTGCGACAGGCGATGCGACGATCCGCGTCACGACCTCGGATGGCTTCGTCTACGACGCCGAGGTCGTCGGCACCGACCCGACCTACGACCTCGCGGTCATCAAGCTCGTCGGTGCGGAGGACCTCACCCCGATCGAGTTCGCCGATTCGAGCAAGCTCAACGTGGGCGACTCCACGATCGCGGTCGGAGCCCCGCTCGGACTCGCGAACACCGTGACCACGGGCATCGTCAGTGCGCTGAACCGATCGATCGCGATCGCTTCGTCGGCCGCGCCCGACACCGGCGACAGCGAGGACACCCAGGAGGACGACGGCGAGGGCGAGACGGACAGCCCGTTCCAGTTCGACTTCGGCCAGGGTCAGCAGCAGACGACCGCGACGCAGTCGATCTCGATCGCCGTCATCCAGACCGATGCGGCGATCAACCCGGGCAACTCCGGGGGCGCGCTGGTCGACTCCGAAGGCAAGCTCATCGGCATCAACGTCGCGATCGCGACGGCCGGCGGCTCGTCGGACGGCTCCGGCTCGATCGGCGTCGGATTCTCGATCCCCTCCGACGTCGTCGAGCGCATCACCGGAGAGCTCATCGAGAACGGCGAGGCGACCCACGGCCTCCTCGGCGCGAGCGTTCAGCCGGCGGCATCCGTCGAAGGCTCGACCATCACCGGTGCGTACATCGCCGAGGTCGTTTCCGGCGGCGCGGCCGAGGCGGCCGGCATTCAGGAAGGCGACATCGTCACCGGATTCAACGGTGTGCCGATCACCGATGCGACCGACCTCACCGCGCAGGTCCGTGCCGCGGCCGCCGGCAGCGACGCGACAGTGACTCTCGTGCGTGATGGTGAGACGCGGACGGTGGATGTGACCCTCGGAGCGCTCGGAGAGTAAGCGAACGAAGTTCGGCCGCCACCCCGCGATAGGCTCGCGGGGTGGCGTCGTTCTCGTTCGGGGCGGGGAATGCGCGAAAGCTCGCGACCATCCCGCTGTATGCCGCGGGGCGTCTGCTGACTCTGGTCGTGCCGCGCTCACGCGATCAATGGATTTTCGGCTGCGGCGTCGGGATCGGCGATGGCGCTCTGGCGCTCTGGCACGAGGCCGTGGCCGACGGACGCACGCCGGTATGGCTGGTCTCGAGTGACCGTGAGGCGCGGGACGCCGCGGTCCGCGGCATCCCGACCGTTCGCAAAGGCTCGCCGCGGGGCCTCTGGCGCACTGCCCGAGCCGGTGTCATCGTCGTGACCCATGGATTCGGCGACGTCAATCGTTATGCCGTGTCGGGCGCCTTCGTGGTCCAGCTATGGCACGGCATCCCGCTCAAGCGCATCGGGCTCGACTCGCCCGAGACGCTCCGCGTTCCGACGATGATCGCGAGGACACCCGCGGCACCCGTCCTGCGCGGTCTTCTTCGCGCGATGTACCGCGGCGCGGCGCGGCGCATCCGCATCCTCCCGGCCGCGTCGCATCTGGTGCGCGGCCGGCTCGAATCCGCGTTCGCGCTCGCCGACGCGCGGGTACCGGTCACCGGGGAGCCGAGGGTCGACGTCCTCTCACGAGGGGCGGTGGATGAACGCCGCGCGGATGCCCGGGCTGCGATCGGGCGCGCCGCGCCCCGTGCAGATCCCTCGGCGCGGTACGTGCTGTACGCCCCGACGTGGCGTGACGGCGCGGCGGATCCGGCCGTCCCCACCGATGCCGAGTGGGCGAGGATCATCGAGGTGCTCACGCGCCACGACGCGACCATGCTCGTGCGATCGCATCCGCTCGGCGCGGGCGAGTACGCGCCGCCGTTCCCGACCGACCGTGTGCAGCCTCTGGGCAGCGATCTGGTCGCTGACGTGACGCCGCTGCTGACGGGTCTCGATGCGCTCGTCACCGACTACTCGTCGCTCGCGTTCGATGCCGCTCTGGTGCCGCTGCCGGTCGTGTTCCTCGCACCCGACGTCGACGACTACGCAGAGCGCCGCGGCTTCTACGGCCGCTACGACGAGGTCGCCGGCGACGATTGGTCCACGGACTGGTCCGGCGCGGCCGCACAGCTCGACGACATCCTCGGCGACGCCGCCGAGCGTGAGCGTCGCGTCGCCCGCTCGCGGGCGCGCAGTGAGCGCGTCCACGCGTACCGGGACGGCGGCAATGCCGCGAGGGTGTACCGTGCGATCTTGGCCGGAATGGTCCCGACGCCCTCTCCACGCATCGCCGGCGCGCTGCGCGGAGCCCCTCGGCAAGTGGGCCCGGACGATGCCCGCCCGACGGAAGGAACCCGATGACCGACGCTCGCTTCAGGACGGACGGCGGCGCGGCGCTCGTGCTCTCGGGCGAAGGCGAACGACCCGCCTCCGTCGAGCTCGTCGGACCGCGTGCGCGGGTATCGGCCACGCTGACGGGACGCGGCAAGACGTGGAAGGCCACGCTGCCTCTTCGCGCGGCCCGATGGGGCGGGCCGCCGCTGCCGCTGCCGGCGGGAGAATACGAGCTTCGGATGACGGATGCCGCGGGCGGCAGCATCCGCCCCTCCGATGTCGTGCCGCTCGCCCAGCTGGGCACCCTCCGTGCACAGCTCGACGGCGACACGCTGCGGATCGGCCCGCCGATGGATCCCGCCTACGACTCGGGTGAAGGGCAGGACGCCCTCGAACGGCGCTATGCCACACGGCCTGCCGGATTCGAGAACGCGGTCTTCTTCGAGAGCTTCTATGGACGCAACGCCAGCTGCAACCCCCTCGCGATCGATCGCGAGCTGGCCCGCCGGGCACCCGGGGTCACTCGCTACTGGAGCGTCGTGGACCTGTCGGTCGCTGTGCCAGAGGGCGCTGTACCGGTCGTCGAGGGCAGTCCGGAGTGGTGGCGCGCACGCGGTTCGGCGCGACTTCTCGTCGTGAACGACTGGCTTCGGCGCCGGTTCGTGCGTCGCAAGGGCCAGGTCGTCCTGCAGACGTGGCACGGCACGCCCCTGAAGCGTCTCGCGCTCCACCGTCCGGGTTTCGATCCGCGACGGATGGCGGCGGTCATCCGCGAGTCCCGGCGCTGGAACGTGCTGCTCGCACAGAATCCGTATGCCGCGACGATCCTCGGCAAGGCGTACGCGTTCCTCTCGCGCCCGATCTGGGTGGAGGGCTACCCGCGCAACGACGTGCTGAACGGCGGGGACGGCTCTGCCACGCGCGAGGCGCTGGGCATCCGGCCCGGTGAGCGCGTGCTCCTGTACGCACCGACGTGGCGCGACGACCGCGCCGAGATCGTGGACTTCGTGGATCCGGCGGCGCTGGCGGACGCTGCCGACGCCGTGGTTCTCGTTCGAGGGCACTCGCGCACGCTGCTGCCTGGCAAGGATGCCGAGGGCCCGCGGGTGATCGACGTCACCGGCTTCCCCGACACGTCGCAGCTGCTGCTGGTCGCCGACGCACTGATCACGGACTACTCATCGGTCATGTTCGACTTCTCGGTGACCGGAAAGCCGATGTACTTCCTCGTCCCCGACATGGAGCACTACCGCGGTGAGCTGCGCGGGTTCTACTTCGACCTCGCCGCGTACGCGCCCGGACCGGTCGTGCGCACCCAGCAGGAGCTCGTCACGGCACTCCAGGACGATGACGGGTCGTCCCACGCCGCACGGTACGCCGCGTGGCGAGAGAAGTTCAATGCGCGCGACGACGGGCACGCCGCCGAACGCGTGGTGACCCGCATCCTCGATCAGGGCTTCATCGACCCCGGCGTCTGAGCGCTGCGCCCCCGGGCCCGCGATGCCGCGCTCGGCACCTCGTGCGTGACGAGGTCACGGCAGCGGGGTGTTCCGGCTGCCCAGACGGGAGGTGTCGACGGTGTCGTGGGCGCCGCGCAGCACCCCGATGAGGAATCCCCAGCCCCATGCCAGATGCATGGTCGGCAGCACGGCCGCGGTCCAGAGCTTGTCGCGCCAGCCGTGCCCGCCTCCCGACCCGAGGGAGACCCCGGCGATGAGGAGCACGTAGGCGATCACGGGCAGGTAGACGATGGATGCCGCGAGCGACCACCACCCCTGCAGCACGCCTGTCGCCTGCAGCACACCGACCACGATGCCCAGCAGCAGCGTCAGGACGAGTACCGGCGGGGCGAAGAAGCGCAGCGAATTGCCTCGCCCGAACCGGCGCACCAGCTCCCCGCGCCAGCGGCCCGTGGCCGAGAATTGCCGAACGAGCCGCGCCCAGCTCTCGCGAGGCCAATACGTGACCGAGAGCGTCGGATCGAACCACACGCGATACCCGGCCCGCCGGATGCGCAGATTGAGCTCCCAATCCTCGCCGCGTCGGATCGTCTCGTCGAACAGCCCGACCTCGTCGAGCGCTGCTCGCCGCATCACGCCGAGGTAGGCCGATTCCGCCTCGCCCTCCTGCGTACCGCCGTGATAGGCGCCGCCGCCGAGACCGATGGGGGAGTTGTACGCGCGCGCCACCGCACGCTGGAACGGCGTGCGGCCATCGGCGCGCATGACGCCCCCCACGTTTGCCGCGCCGACGCGATCCAGCGTCGCGAGCGCGTGGGTCGTGTACGACGGCTCGAGCTCCGAATGCGCGTCGACCCGCACCACTGTGGGGTAGCGGCCCGCGCGAATGGCGAGATTGAGACCGACGGGGATATCGGCCGCGGGGTTGTCGACCAGGACGATGCGGTGGTCCTCGAGGGCGAGTTCTCGCGCGAGTTCGCTTGTGCCGTCGGTGGATGGACCGAGCGCGAGGATCAGCTCCATCGGAGCGTCGACATCCTGAGCGAGCACGGTCTCCACCGCGCGCCGGAGGTAGCCGCTCTCATTGAGCACCGGCATCACGAATGTCACGCCTGCGCCGGCAGGGACGATCGGAGCGTCCTTGCGCCCGGGCTGCTCGACATGCACGCGTCGATCATGTCACGGCGCCCCTCGGTAGGCTGGACCCGTGGGTTTCGTCTCGGATGCGAAGAAGGCGGTCGCGCTCGTCCGCAAGGCGGTCAACAGTCGTTCGGCCGTCATCGACGTGCGGCGAACGCTGGCAACCGCTCCGAAGCATCCGCCGCTGCACTATCGCGTCGCCGTGTACTTCGCCGACGGTGCGGTGAACATGTACCAGATGCGGCAGTGGTACAAGCCGCTCGCCGAACTGGGCAGGACCTGGCCCGTCGTGGTGCTCAGCCGCTCGGCGACCGGTGCGCAGGCGCTGCTGGCAGAAGACGGGCCGCCCGTGGCGTTCGTGCCGACGGTACGGGATCTGGAGCGCTTCATCGCGAAGCAGGACATCCGCGTCGTGCTGTATGTGAACCAGAACACCCGCAACTTCCAGATGTTCCGCTACGGCCGGCGCTGGCACGTGTTCATCAACCACGGCGAGTCCGACAAGATGTACATGACCACGAACCAGTACAAGGCGTACGACTACGCGATGGTCGCCGGCCAGGCCGCGCGAGAACGCCTGTCGCGCGTGCTGTGGGACTACGACGTTGAACGGCGCACGCTCGACATCGGTCGCCCTCAGGCCGATCACTACTCGGGCACGCTCCCGTATCCGCCCGACGATCGCACCGTGGTGCTTTATGCGCCGACGTGGGAAGGCGATCGCCCGTCTGCGCACTACGGCTCGATCCTCACCCATGGCGAGGCGCTGGTCACCGCACTCCTGGCCACCGGGCGCCATCGTGTGGTGTACCGGCCGCATCCGCGCTCGGGCGTCGTGAACCCCGAGTACGGCGCCGGCAACAGGCGCATCGTCGCCGCACTTGCTGCGGCGAACGCCGCCGATCCGACTGCCCAGCACATCTTCGACGATGGACCGCATCTCGGATGGCAGCTCGCGGCCGCCGACGTCGCCATCGTCGACATCTCGGCAATGGTGTACGACCGGCTGGCCGCCGACAAGCCCCTCATGATCACGCGGCCCGCCGATGCTGCGGCGGCGATCGACACGCACGGCTACCTCTCGGCGTGCGAGTGGCTGGATGCCGCTTCCGCTCCGGATATCGTCGCAGAGACTCAGCGGGTGCTGGACGACCCGGATGCAGTCGCACGCCTCGAGCAGTGGGTGCAGCACTACTTCGGCGACGCGGCTCCGGGGGCCGCCACCGCACGCTTCCACGGCGCTGTACAGCACCTCATGGACGAGTGGGATCGCTGGTACGCGCGCTCGGTCGAAGAGACCGAGGAGGACGAACCCGACCCCGACGAGGCCGAGCTCGACGACGCCGTAGAAGGCTGAGCCACGACCGAGCCGCTGCCGCCTCACGCGACCGCCGCAGGGCGCTCCACGAGCCGGGCGATGGCCCGTAGGGGGATCGCGACCCACGTCGGTCGATTGCGGGCCTCGTAGGTCGCTTCGTAGACGGCTTTGTCGAGTTCGAGGGCGGCGAGCAGCGGATGCCGCGGGTCGAGGGTGGTGCCCGTCGCGGCGGCATACCCGCTCACGAAGGCCTGTCGCGCGCCGCGGGCCCACTCGCGCATGGTCTGGGGCGAGCGCTCGGGGTCGTCGAGGCGCAGCGAGCCCGCGACATAGTCGAACGAGCGGAGCATGCCCGCGACGTCTCGGAGTGCGAGATCGGGACGGATGCGCTCGAGCATCGGACGCATCGGCTCACCCTCGAAGTCGAGCAGCACCCAGCCGCGGCCGGGCACCTCGAGCACCTGTCCGAGGTGGTAGTCCCCGTGGATCCGTTGCAGCGGCGGCCAGTCGACCTCGAGCGCGCGGTGGTACACCGACTCGGCGGCCTCGCGACGCTCGGCGATCTCGGGGACCTCGGCGATGGCGATCGCAAGACGGCGAGCCCAGGTCGCGGCAGTATCGCGACGATCCGCAGGCGAAGCCGGCCGCGTCGGAAAGAGGTGCCCGAGGGCCAGATGCACTTCGGCCGTCGCGGTGCCGAGCGCGAAGGCGGGTTCATGGAAGTCGACTCCGCGTGCAGCGGAGAGAAGAGCCGCGCGCCACGCGTCGTCGACATCGGGAAGGAACTCCTGGGCGAACGCCAATGACCCATTGACCGTGCCGTGCGCGGTCGCGAGGTCCGGCCATGTGCCCTCGACCCATCCGATCGTGCGCGGAACACGAGGAGAGCCGTCGTCGGCGAGAGCGGTCTGCAACTCGATATCGGGATTGAACCCGCCGTGCAGCTGCCGGTACACCTTGCAGATCACGGGGATCCGCGCATCGGCGTAGATCACCGAGGTGTTGGACTGCTCTCCGGTCACGACGCGGCCGGTCGGGGACTCCTCGGACGCCACGAGGCCGGTGTGGTGCCCGACGGCGACGGTCTGGGGGCCGAAGGCGTCACCGCCGCGCAGGACGAGTTGCAGGAGCGCCGACGTATACGCGGGATCGAAAGGCCCGTCGATGAAGACCGTTCCCGGCTCCGGGCTCCCGATCACATGCGCCGGGTCTGCGGTGACCGTCTCGGTCGCCCGGGCGACCACAGGTATCTGATACAGCACCGTGGGCAGAGCGCCCTCATCGGCGACGAGGAACGTGCGCACGCGTACATCGGCGCCGGCCTCGTGGGACGGAAGGTCCCACCACGAGACCAGTCGCAGGCTCGGCGGGCGCCCTTTCGCGGCGTACCAGCGCTGTCTCGGCATCCATGCCGCCAGGCACGCCAACGTGCTGTCCATACATGTGAGGCTATGCCCGCAGGGCGGTCCTGTCGAGGACCACAGCAAGCGCTTACCGGACGCTTGGTCCGTCGCGGTTGGACGATTCGGAACCGGCGATCTCGATCCCGGGTTCGACCGGGATCACGATCGACTCGATGGCGATGTGCGATGTGCTCGTGCCGGTGGTGCCGGTCGCAAGGCCCGCGATGTCAAGGCCTCCCAGGTCGCCGGCCGCGACGTCCGAGAGCCGTTCCGCGGCAGACTCTGCGCGGGCGGGCTCGGAAGGCAGGCCGGCCCACTCGGTCGGCTCCTCCGGTCTTTGACTGAAGAGTCCCATGGGCCCATTCTCACCCCGTGGGCGGCGTTGCGCGTCACATCGCGAAACGCCACAGGTACTCCACACCATCCTCCGGCCGAAACCATGCAATGGTCACGAGCCCCCCGGCCGGATCGGCGTCGCAGAGGCACACTTCGGCGGTGTCCCCCGGGAGCATCTGCCCCCATTCCTCGGTCGTCGAACGGCGCCCCAGGTCTACGAAGACACGCACGAAGTCCACGGCGGCGGGTCCGACGTTGATGATGAGAGGATGCCGCTCGTAGACCTGATCGATGCGCCATGGCACGCGATAGGCCGAGGTAGGCCGGGGTTCGTCGGGATCGATCGCTCGAAGCATGGCCGCCACGGTAGGCGCGGCATCCGACGCGGGCATCCCTCATTCCCCCGCTTCGCGCCGGCCCTGTGGAAACGCGGAGAGCGGCATGCCCGGGGGAGGAGGCGAGGCTCAGTCCTGTGACGACTCGATCTCCGGCGGAGAGCGGCGGACCACCTTGCCGCCGAGGCGTCCGACGGTCGCGGCGCCGCGTGTCACCCCGCCGACGACCGCTTCGCCCGCGCGACGGATGCCGCGACTTGCGGCGCGCTCGACGCGAAGAGTGCCTGGCTTCGGCTCGATATCCACCGGGAGAATCGCGGGCGGCATGCCGAAGGCCCGGCGCGAGTTCACCAGCACACGTCGTCCGAGGATGTTGTTGCCCGCGCCGCCGATCGCGGCGCCGATGCCGAACGGCAGCGCCTTGCCGATCCAGGATGCCCCGCCGCGTACCGCGAACTGGTGGATGAAGGTCGTCTTGAGTCGATCGACGAGAGGGCCCATGGCGGCGCGGGGGAGAGTCTTGGTGATCAGCTCGCCCCAGTACTTGTCGCGGGTAGGAGCTCTTCCGACGGCCTGCCCGGCGAGCTGAGCGACCAGATCCACGCCCTCCTTTCCGAGCATCAGCGTCAGCACGAGCGCCCGCGCACGGTCGGGATCCGCGACCGGGATGCCGTGCACCTCGGCAACAGACTGGGCGAAGAGTGCCGTCGCCTCGAGGAAGGCCACGGTCTCGACCCCGCTCAGCGCCAGCGTGACGCCCGTCCCGATCCCCGGGACGACGGCTGTCGCACCCACCGCGGCGCCGCCGGTCGTGACGGCGGCCAGATAGCGACGCTCGAGGATCCGCACGATGTCGGCGGGCCCGGCGGCCGGATGCCGGAGCCGAATACTCCGCAGATGCGCGAGTACGATGGGGCGCTGGATCGCGAGGACCCGGTCGAGGGCACGGATCGATCGAGGGTGCTCCGCCGAGCCGGCAGGCGGCAGACCGCCCTGCCAGGGAGAGTCACCCGGCAGGGAGTGGATGCTGTGCACCTTCTCGACCATCGGAGTCAGCCTACGGGCGGCCGCTGAGCGCTCGCCCGGAATCGATCAGACGTACAGGTTCGCGCGTTCCAGGTCTTCGGCGAAGTCGACCTCGACGGCGTACAGGTCCGAGATGTCGAGCGGCTCGAGAAGCACGCCGTCCTCGGCGATCGCGAGCTCGAGGCCGCGCTCGAAGTAGTCCTGATCGTCGACACGGGTCAGGTGACGGATGAACGACTTCTTGTCACCGCTCGAGATGTAGTTGATGCCGACGGCTTCGCCGATGCCACCCTTCACGGTCTTCGAAAGCTCCTTGATGAAACCCTCCGAGGTGACGGTGTACTTCACCTCTTCGTCGCTGACCTTCGACGTGTTGACGGTGACGAAGGACTGGTCGCGTTCGATGAGATCGATGGCGCGGCCGAGAACGAGCGGGTCGAAGACGACATCGCCGTTCATCCAGAGCACGCCGCCCCGGCCGGTCTTCGCGAGCGCGCGAAGCAGGCTCTTGGAGGTGTTGGTCTGGTCGTAGCGGTCGTTGTAGACGTAGTCGACCTCGGGGAAGGCCTCGACGATCGTCTCTGCGCGGTAGCCGACGACGGTCGTGATCTTCGCATCGGTGCCGAAAGCGGCGCGGATGTTGTCGTGCTGCTGCTTCATGATGCTGCGGCCGTCGCTGAGTTCCGTGAGCGGCTTCGGCAGGCTGCGTCCGAGTCGCGAGCCCATGCCGGCTGCGAGGATGACGGTCTGAAGGGTCAAAGTCTGCTCCTGAAAAGTCTACGATTTCACTATCGGTTCACCGACGAGACACCCCTTCGTGCCGGGTCCATGGTAGCGATGGCATCTGGGAACGTGCAGAATGATCGGCCGCCGTTGCGAACTTGTGACATAACGCGGATGCCGAGACTCGGCGACACGGAACCGCCCCGTCTGAAGAGGCGCTTGATACGTTGGTTCGGTGACAGCCTCCCTCCCGGTGCCGAATGACATCGATCCGGAAGAGCCGGATCGTCACTCCGGCACGCCGGTGGTGCGGCTTCCGGCCGCAAAGGCGACGTCCGGCGAGCGCAGGGCACCTGCGACACCTCGAAAGAAGAAGGCGAGGCCGGCCCCGAAGACCGAGCGTCCCGTCGTGCCTCCGATGCCGGCTTCGGCGCCTGTGGAAGCCGTCCACCCGGGGCCGCCCCCACCGTTGCCCACCGATCTGGACGTTGCCGCGATCGTCGCCGCCGGCATCGTCGTTCCCCCCAGGCCGCCACTGCCGCCTGCCCCGCTCGTGTCGGGCGACGACGAAGCCGAAGCCGAAGCCGAAGCGGAAGCCGTGGTCGAAGCGGAAGCCGAAGCCGTCGTCGAAGCAGACGCCGACGTAGCCGAAGCCGACGCGGGTAACGACGAGGCGGACGCGGGTGCCGAGAGCGAGCCCGACGTCGAATCCATCGCCGAGCGCGACGCCGACCTCGACGTCGCCACCGAGTCCGAGCCCGAACCCGACGCGCTGCCCGAACCGGGCGCCGCGCCCGAGAGTGACGCGCTCCCCGAAAGCGACACCGCCTCGGATCTCGAGACGACGCCCGAGACCGGGATCGAGCCGGTGGGAGAGCCCGAGACACTTGCCGAGCCCGATGCAGACGCCGGGCCGGAGAGCGTCCTCGTGGCGCCGGCGGTTCTGCCGGCGGCGGCGGGCGACGTGCTCGTCCTGCGCGGCGTCAGCAAGCGATTCGGCAGCACCCATGCGGTGGAGGGCATCGACCTGACCGTGCCCGCCGGCACGTTCTATGGGCTGGTCGGCCCCAACGGCGCCGGCAAGACGACCACCCTCTCGATGATCGCGGGCCTGCTTCAGCCCGATCACGGGTCGATTCAGGTCGGGGGCGTGGATGCCGCAGCGAAGCCGCTCGCGGCGAAGAAGCTCATGGGCGTTCTCCCCGATCGGCTGCGCACCTTCGACCGGCTCAGCGGACGACAGCTGCTCTACTACTACGGCGTTCTGCGCGGACTTCCCGCAGCCGCGGTCGAGAGCCGCACGGCCGATCTCGCGCGCGCCTTCGATCTCGAGGACGCGCTCGGCCGAAGCGTCTCGGACTATTCGGCGGGAATGCTCAAGAAGGTCATGCTCGCAGGCGCCCTGATCCATTCGCCGAGGCTGCTCGTACTCGACGAACCCTTCGAGGCAGTGGATCCCGTCTCCAGCGCGATCATCCTCGACATCCTGTCCGCCTACGTCGCCCACGGCGGCACGGTGATCCTGTCGAGCCATGGCATGGAGTTCGTGGAAAGGGTCTGCACACGTGTCGCCGTGATCGTCGCGGGCCAGGTGCTCGCCGAAGGCACCGTCGACGAAGTGCGCGGCGAACTCACCCTCGAACAGCGCTTCGTCGAGCTCGCGGGCGGGCTCAGCGACGTGGAGGGCCTGGAGTGGCTGCACACGTTCTCCGACTGAGGTTCGCACTGCTGTTCGGCACTCTCCGCGGCGATGCGGGTCATGTGGTCCGCCTGGTCGTGGGTCTTGTGCTGCTCGCCGGCGCCACCGCCGCCGCGTGCTGGGCGCTCCTGACACTGCGCAGCGCCGATTCCGACGTGCTGTTGGCGGTCATGGTGCTGGGAGGTTCGGCCGTGACTCTCGGCTTCGCCTTGGCCCCGTTGTTCGGTGCGGCGGAGGATCCTCTCGACCCGCGTCGCTTCGCGGTCCTGGGACTGCCGCGGGGGCGCCTCGCCGCGGTGCTCGCCCTCGTCGGCCTCGTCAGCGTCCCGATCCTGGCGCTGCTGGCCGTGAGCATCTGCGCTGCGCTGGTGTGGATCGATCACGGCGCCCCGGCCGCCGCCGCCGTCACCGGGGTCGTGCTCGGCATCCTGACCTGCAGTCTGCTGGCCCGAGTATGCATGGCACTCGCGTCTCTGTTCCTGCGTGAGCGGCGCTCGCGCGAGCTCTCCGGCGTGTTCGTCCTCGCGGTCCTGGTCGTCGTCGTGCCGGTGGGCGTCTTCTTCGCGTCGCTCGAGTGGGGCGGAACGGTGCCGAGCCAGCTCGTGGATGCGGTGGCAACGCTCGCGCGGACTCCGATCGGTGCGGCGTGGGCCCTGCCCGGTCTCATCGCTGCCGGAAGCGGCGAGGTCGGGCTGACTCTTGCGGTTGCGCTCGCCACGATCGCCGCACTGGGAATCCTGTGGGCGTGGGCGGTGCGACGGCTGCTGACGACCACCGAGCGGCCGACGTCCGGACGCGATCGCGGGGGGATCGGCTGGTTCGCGGTCGCGCCCGGAACACCGGGAGGCGCGATCGCCGCGCGCAGTCTCATCTACTGGTTCGGGGACCGCCGCTACGTCGTGAACGCGATCGTGATCCCGTTCGCCGCGGTGATCACAGCGGTGCCGCTGCTCATCGCTGGAGTGCCGCCGCAGCTGGTGGCGCTCGTCCCGGTGCCTTTCGCCGCGCTGTTCCTGGGCTGGCTTCCGCACAACGACCTCGCCTACGACTCGACAGCGGTATGGATGCATGTCGCCAGCGGGGTACGGGGCGCGTCTGACCGTATCGGCCGGCTGGTGCCCGTGCTGCTCGTCGGGGTGCCGCTGCTCGCGATCGCGATCCCTGTGGCGATCTCGCTGCATGGCCGATGGGCGATGCTCCTGCCGATGGTGGGGGTCTGCGCATCGCTCTTCCTCGCGGGCCTCGGATTGTCGAGCGTGTCTTCGGTCGTCGCGCCGTACGCGGTGTCCCGCCCCGGCGAGAGTCCCTTCCAGCAGCCTCAGCGCACCGGTGCGGGCGGCGCGATCGCTCAGGCGCTCGTCATGCTCGGGGTGCTCGTGGTGACGGCTCCGGTGCTGTGGTGGGCGTGGCTCGCGCTGGGAGGCGACACCGAGGCCGCGACGACCGCTTTGTGGGGCGGCATCGCGATCGGGCTCGGCGTACTCGTCATCGGAGTGGCGATCGGGTCAGCGGTCTTCGAGCGTCGAGGCGGCAGGCTGATGGAGTTCGCGGAGTCGACCTGACGTGGGGCTGGACAGGCCCCCGCAGCACCGCGCGCGACTACACTGGCAGACCATGAGCACTCCGCTGGAAAGCCCGGACCAGGGGGGCCTGGCGACCCTCGATCGAGAGCTTGAAGAGCTCATTCGTGAAGAGAACATCGAACCCGGCGATCATGAGCGCTTCTCGCACTACGTGAAGAAGGACAAGATCCTCGAGTCGGCGATCACCGGAAAGCCGGTTCGCGCACTCTGCGGCAAGAAGTGGACGCCGGGCCGGGATCCCGAGAAGTTCCCCGTCTGCCCGACGTGCAAAGAGATCTACGAGTCCCTCGGCGGCTGATCTTCCCACCCGCGCCCCGGCGCCCGGGTCGTTACGACGCGTCGCGGTAGACCGTGGGGATGGCCGGATCCGATCGGCTGAGGGCGAGAGCGCGGACCGGGAGTTCTTCGCGCACACGCGAATGATGGGCGCGCGCCGCCTCGACGCCCGCGATTCCCCCGTGCGCAGCCTCCGGTTCGCCGTCGACGACGAGCGCCACCTGCAGAGCCCTGGCGTCCGGATGTGCCTTCGCGGTCGAGAGGTCCTCGAACCCGTCAGAGATGATGATCAGCTCGCTCGTGGCGGTGCCGGCATCGAGGACGCGGAACGCCGCTTTGCGTCCGCCCTTGGATCCCTTGTCGGTCGACGCCTTGGCCACCGCCACCCAGCCGCCCGCATCGTCCTGGCGAGCGACGAGCTTGTACACCATGCCCGCGGTCGGCGTGCCGGATCCCGTGACGACCGACGTTCCCACACCGTACGAATCGACGGGGGATGCCGCGAGTGCTGCGATCGCGTACTCGTCGAGGTCGCTCGTCACGGTGATCTTCGTGCTCGTCGCACCGAGCTCGTCCAACTGGGCGCGCACCGCCGCGGCGACCAGTGGCAGGTCGCCCGAGTCGATGCGCACTCCGCCCAGCTCGATGCCGGCCACACGGATGGCGGTGGCCACGCCCTCTCGCGTGTCATAGGTGTCGACGAGGAGGGTCGTGCCCGCACCGAGTGCGTCGATCTGCGAGCGGAAGGCCTCCTCCTCGGTGTCGTGCAGCAGCGTCCACGCGTGCGCGGCGGTGCCCATCGTGGGAATGCCCCACCGACGGCCCGCCTCGAGGTTGGACGTCGCGCCGAATCCGGCGATGTACGCGGCACGGGCGGCGGCGATCGCCGAAGACTCGCCCGCACGACGCGAGCCCATCTCGGCGAGCGGCCGGTCGCCGGCCGCGACGCTCATGCGAGCCGCGGCGGTTGCGACCGCGGAGTCGTGGTTCAGGACGCTGAGGGCGAGGGTCTCGAGCACGACCGCCTCGGCGAACGTGCCTTCGATCGTCAGGATCGGCGAGCCGGGGAAATACAGCTCTCCCTCGCGGTAACCGGTGATCGATCCGGTGAAGCGGTACCCCTCCAGGAAGTCGAGCGTCGCGGCATCCACCACCCGCTCGTCGCGGAGGAACCGAAGCTCGTCCTCGCCGAATCGGAAGTCTCTGATGAGCTCGAGAAGGCGACCGGTCCCCGCGACGACGCCGAAGCGTCGTCCTCCGGAGAGGCGGCGCCCGAAGAGCTCGAACACGCAGCGACGACCAGCGGTGCCGTCTCGCAGAGCGGCATCGAGCATGGTGAGTTCGTAGCGGTCGGTGTGCAGGGCGAGGCTGCGCGAGTCGCTCATGCGGGTCAGCCTACTGACCGCCTGGCGTAGGCTGGTTCATCGTGAACGATGCGCCGATCGGAATCTTCGACTCCGGGGTCGGCGGGCTCACCGTCGCGCGGGCGGTCTCGGCGCAGTTGCCGCGCGAGTCGATCCTCTACGTGGGCGACACGGCCCGCTCTCCGTACGGACCGAAGCCCATCGCGGACGTGCGCCGGTATTCGCTCGAGGTGCTCGACGCGCTCGTCGACGAGGGCGTGAAGATGCTCGTGATCGCCTGCAACACGGCATCCGCGGCGATGCTGCGCGACGCCCGCGAGCGGTACAGCGTGCCCGTGGTCGAGGTGATCGGTCCGGCGGTGCGCACCGCGATGTCGACGACGCGCAACGGCCGCATCGGGGTGATCGGCACCGCCGGCACCATCGGGTCGGGCGCGTACCAGGACATGCTCGAGGTCAACGAGCGGCTGACGGTCTTCGCGCAGGCGTGCCCCCGGTTCGTCGAGTTCGTCGAGGCGGGCGTGACGGATTCGCCCGAGGTGCTCGCCGTCGCCGAGGAATACCTTGCGCCGCTGCGGCACTCCGGCGTAGACACGCTCGTGCTCGGCTGCACCCACTACCCGTTCCTCGAGGGCGCCATCAGCTACGTCATGGGTCCCGACGTCAGTCTCGTGTCGAGCGACACCGAGACGGCGAAGGACGTGTACCGCCAGCTGGTCTCTCGCGACCTGCTGGCGGGTGCCGATGCCGCGCCCACCCACGTCTACGAGGCCACGGGCGCGTCGGCCGACGAGTTCCTGAGCCTCGCGCACCGCCTGATGGGCCGTGAGGTGAGCACCGTCCGGCTCGTGCAGACCGGGGCGATCGACCTTCCTCGTTGACTCGTGGCCGAGACGACCGTGTCGCACATCACATCGCTGTATGTCCCGAAGTCCATTGGATCCAACCGACGAAACCGATGAACTTCGAGACACGTCCCACCCGAAGAGGAGAGAAATGACGGAGATCGTTCGCGCCGATGGGCGCACCGTGGACCAGCTGCGCCCGATCACGATCGAACGCGGGTGGTCGAGCCACGCCGAGGGGTCGGCGCTGATCTCGTTCGGCGGCACGAAAGTGCTCTGCACCGCGTCGTTCACCAACGGAGTGCCGCGGTGGCTGACGGGCAAGGGCAAGGGGTGGGTGACCGCCGAGTACGCGATGCTGCCGCGTGCGACCAACAGCCGCAACGACCGCGAGAGCGTGAAGGGCAAGGTCGGCGGACGCACGCACGAGATCTCGCGTCTGATCGGTCGCGCTCTGCGCGCGGTGGTCGACACGAAGGCGCTCGGCGAGAACACCATCGTGATCGACTGCGACGTGCTGCAGGCGGACGGCGGAACGCGTACCGCGGCGATCACCGGTGCGTACGTCGCGCTCGCGGATGCGATCGAGTGGGGCCGGACGAAGAAGTTCATCGCTCAGAAGTCGCAGGTGCTCATCGACTCCGTCGCCGCCGTCTCGGTCGGGATCATCGACGGCGAGCCCATGCTCGACCTGGCCTACGTCGAGGACGTGCGCGCCGAGACCGACATGAACGTCGTCGTGACGGGCCGCGGCCTGTTCGTCGAGGTGCAGGGCACCGCCGAGGGTGCGCCTTTCGACAAGCGCGAGCTCGACGCGCTGCTGGAGCTGGGAGTCGCGGGCTGCGGCACGCTGCGCGAACACCAGCTCACGAGTCTGAACCCGATTGCCGAGCCGGTCGAAGCAGGAAACTGACGGATGCCGCGCCAGATCGTCCTCGCCACCCACAACCCGCACAAGGTCGAGGAGTTCCAGGCCATCGTCGCAGCCACGCGCCCCGACGTCGAGGTGGTCGGCTACGACGGCCCCGAGCCCGTCGAGGACGGCGTCACCTTCGCCGAGAACGCGCTCATCAAAGCCCGTGCCGCGGCATTGCACACCGGTCTGCCTGCTCTCGCCGACGATTCCGGCATCTGCGTCGATGTGCTCGGAGGCGCGCCCGGAGTCTTCTCGGCGTACTGGGCGGGACACGCGAAGGATGCCGTGGCCAACCTGAATCTGCTTCTGGACCAGCTCTCCGACATCCGCGATCCGCACCGTACGGCGCAGTTCGTGTCGACGATCGCGCTCGTGATCCCGGGCGAGGTGGAGACGGGCGAGCACGTGGTGACAGGGGTGTGGCCAGGCCGTCTCGCCGAGGCGGCTTCAGGCGGCGGCGGCTTCGGGTACGACCCGATCTTCATCCCGGACGGGCAGCCCGCCGATGCCGAGCGCACGATCGGCGAATGGGGCGCGAGCGAGAAGAACGCGGCCTCGCACCGCTCTCGCGCGTTCGCTTCGCTGGTGCCGCTGCTCACCGCGCTGTGACCCGGGCGGAAGTGAGAATCACGATCATTCCCGACTAGGCGACACAGCCGCCCGCAGCCGGATCCCGGGCTTAGCCTGGGCACATGCACGATCACGCGCCGACAGGGATCCGAGGCACCGGCAACCGCCGTCTGCTCGCGATCTCTCTCGCGATCACCGCGACGGTCATGGTCGTGCAGATCGTCGGCGCCGCCCTATCGGGATCCCTCGCGTTGCTCGCGGACGCGGCCCACATGTTCACCGATGCCGCGGCCCTCGTGATCGCGCTGATCGCGAGCACGGTCGCCGCGAGGCCCGCGAACGACCGACGCACCTTCGGTTATCAGCGCGCCGAGGTGTTCGGGGCACTCGTCAACGGGATCATCCTCATCGCGCTCTCTGTGTGGGTGGCGTTCGAGGCGGTCCTGCGCCTGATGGATCCTGATGAGGTCGAGGTTGCGGGCGGGCTGATGCTGATCGTCGCCATCATCGGCCTGATCGCCAACGCGGTTGCGATGTGGCTGCTGAGTTCGGCGCAGCGTCACAGCATCAACGTGCGCGGTGCATATCTCGAGGTGATGGGCGACCTGATCGGATCGGCGGCCGTCATCGTCGCCGCCGTCGTGATTGTCACGACAGGCTGGGCGCAGGCCGACGCGATCGCCTCGCTGTTCATCGCCGCGATGATCATCCCCCGTGCGATCGGGCTGCTGCGCGAGGTCGTGTCGGTCCTCGCCGAGTCCGCGCCCAAGGGCACCCACGTGCGCGAGATCCGCGACCACATCCTCGCCACCCCCGGGGTTGTCGATGTCCACGACGTGCACGTGTGGCAGCTCACGCGCGGAGCACCGGTCTTCACGGCGCACGTGGTCGTCGATGATGCGACGCTGAGGGACGGGCGTGCCGCCGGCATCCTCAGCCAGCTCCAGACGTGCCTGTCGCAGCACTTCGACGTGGAGCACTCGACGTTCCAGCTGGAGCCGTCGGGCCACGTCGAGCACGACGCGCACGCGTAGCCGGGCGTCTGCGCTCAGTCCTCCCTGCGGACCTCGGCGGGGGACTTGTCGGGGCGGAGACCTCGCCAGCGGGCCTGGCGCAGGATGCCGCCCGGTGTGAACTCGGCGAACTCGACCTCGCCGACCACTTCCGGTCGCACCCACAGGGCGTCCCTCGCGTCGAGGGCGGGCACGCCCTCGAACGGGTTCTCGTCCGTGCGCAGCGGCGTGAGCACCGCATCCAGATGCGCGAGGGTGGCGTCCGAGAATCCGGAGCCGACGCGCCCGGCATAGCGGATGATGTCCCCGTCGGGCACACCCACCAGCAGCGATCCGATGCCGCCGGAACGGCCGCCCCGGCCGGGACGGATCGCGCCGATCACGACCTCCTGCGTGCGGGTGAGTTTGACCTTGAGCCAGTCTTCCGAGCGCAGACCCCGGCGGTAGGACGAGGCGGGGTTCTTCACCACGACGCCCTCGAGTCCGAAGCGATGGCTGGCGGCGAGAGCGGCGTCCACGTCTTCGAACACCGGCGGCACGACGATGCGATCGATCGTCCCTCGGGCGAGGGACTCGAGGATCCCACGGCGCTGCGCGAGCGGCAGCGGCGCGGCATCCGTCCCCGCGTGAGACAGCACGTCGAAGAGGTAGTAGTGCACTGGGGTGCGGGGCGCTTCGCGTTCGATCTCGCGTGGCTTGGACAGATTCATCCGCGCCTGCAGGCGCGGAAAACTCGGGCGCCCCTGAACGTCGAGTGCGACGATCTCGCCGTCGACGACCGCCGGATCCGGTCCGAGGCCTGCGTCGACGCGCGTGAGCTCGGGATACTTCGCGGTGATGTCGTTGCCGCTGCGGGCGCGCAGAAGCAGCCGCCGGCCATCCCACACGCCGATCGCGCGGATGCCGTCCCACTTCACCTCGGCCCAGGGCTCGCCGTGCTCTCCGGCATCGGCCCAGTCCTGTGCCGCGCGGCGGGCGATGCCCGGCGACGCGTGCGTCGCGAGCATCGGACGCAGCTGCGACGGCGGCGGAGCGCTCGCAGCCGGCGGCGGATCGGCGTGCGACGCGTCGTCCGTGGAAGCCGTGGAGCCGTGCTCGGATGCCGCCACGACCTCGCCGTCCGGCTGCGGCCTGCCCGCGGCATCGGTCTTCATACGGTGCAGCAGCCACTGCGATCTCTCGCCCGCGCCCTCCGTGCGGATGAGTGCGAGGCGAACCCGGCCGAGGGGACCGCCGGGTCGCCCCTCCGCGGTGAAGATGACCTCGTCGTCGCGCCACTTCTCGAGCTCGTAGCGACCGTCGTCCCAGATCGTCATGGTGCCGGCGCCGTACTCGCCCTGAGGAATCGTGCCCTCGAACGACGCGTACTGCATCGGATGATCCTCGGTCATGACGGCGAGGTTGTTGCGCTTCGTCGAATGCGGGATGCCGCGCGGCACGGCCCAGCTCACCAGCACGCCGTCGCGTTCGAGGCGCAGGTCCCAGTGGAGGCGGCTCGCGTGGTGCTCCTGGATCACGAAGAGCGGAAGCTCGCGATGGTCGGCGGGGGCGCTCGTGGCGGATGCCTCGCCGAGGGCGTTCGAGGGGACCGGCTCCGGTGTGCGCCCTGCGCTGCGCTTGGAGATGTAGGCGGCGAGTGGGCCGTGGGGGGACTCGCGTCCACCCGCGTGGAATCCGAGGGCGGCCATCGGATCGCCGAACTCGTCGGCGCGTTCGAGCACCTCATCGAATTCGAGGTGGCGCAGATCCAGGTCGTCCAGCTCGTCCCACGTCCGCGGCGCCGCCACCGTCGGGCGGGCTCGGCCGCGCAGCGAGTACGGGGCGATCGTCGTCTTCGCGCCGTTGTTCTGGCTCCAGTCGATGAAGACCCGGCCGCCGCGGGCCGCCTTGGCCATCTCGCTCACCACGAGGTCGGGATGGTCCGCCTCGATCGCTCGGGCGAGCTCCTTGGCCACCATCGAGACCTCATCGCTCGTCTGGGTGCCGGGCAGGGCGGCATACAGATGGATGCCCTTGCTGCCGCTCGTCACGGGGTACGGCTCCAGCCCCATGCCCTGCAGGATCTCGCGCGCCCAGCGGGCGACCTGAGCGCACTCGGTGAGGCCCACCCCGGGACCGGGGTCCAGGTCCAGCACGATCCGGTCGGGGTTGCCGCGATCCCCGTCGGCATCGAAGCGCCACTGCGGCACGTGCAGTTCGAGGCTGGCGACCTGCGCGAGGTAGACGAGGGTGGGAACGTCGCCGATCAGGGGGTAGTCCTTCGTCCCCGTCGAGTGCGGGATCGGCATCCGTCGTACCCAGGGCGGCGCCCCGCGTTCGAGATCCTTTGCGAAGAAGTCGGGGTGATCGACTCCTTCGGGCCAGCGCTTGCGGGTCACGGGCCTGCCGATCACGTGCGGAATCAGCAGCGGCGCGATGCGCGAGTAATAGTCGAGCACCTCGCCCTTGGTGGTGCCCGTCTCGGGGTACAGCACCTTGCCGAGATTGGTGACACGCAGGCGGCGGCCGCCGATGCTCACCAGCTGCTCGTCGCCCGCCATGCGCCCAGGGTATTGGGCTCAGGGTAGCCGTGGGTGCTGTGACAGGTGTGTACTGGTGTGATGAGGGCGATCTGGAAGGGTGCGCTGACGTTCGGACTCGTCAACGTCCCGGTCAAGGTGTACTCCGCGACCGAGGACCACGATGTCTCGCTGCATCAGGTGCACAACACGGACGGCGGGCGCATCCGCTATCAGCGCAAGTGCGAGATATGCGGCGAGATCGTCGCATTCCAAGACATCGACAAGGCCTACGACGACGGCGAGCGCACTGTTGTGCTCACCTCCGACGACCTCGCATCGCTGCCCGCTGAGCGCAGTCGTGAGATCGACGTGGTCGAGTTCGTGCCGAGCGAGCAGATCGATCTGCTGACCCTCGACAAGGCGTACTACCTCGAACCGGATTCGACGTCGCCGAAAGCGTACGTGCTGCTGCGCAAGACACTGGAGCAGACTGATCGCACCGCGATCGTGCGGTTCTCGCTACGTCAGAAGACGCGTCTGGCGGCCTTGCGAGTTCGCGGTGACGTGCTCGTGCTGCAGACTCTGCTGTGGGCCGACGAGGTGCGTGAGGCGGCGTTCCCGGCGCTCGACGAGCCGGTGCGGATCTCGGCGAAGGAGCTCGAGCTCTCGGCCTCGCTGGTCGAGAGCTTCGCGAGCGACTTCGACCCCGAGGAGTTCACCGACGAGTACCAGCAGGAGCTGCGCACGCTCATCGACGCGAAGCTCGAGAAGGGCGATGCGCTCGACACCACCGAGACTTTCGGCGAGCACGAGGCCGAAGAGACCGGCGGGGAGGTCATCGACCTCATGGCGGCCCTGCGGGCGAGCGTGGAGAAGTCGCGCGCGGCGCGCGAGGGCGGATCGAAGACGACGTCGGGCAGGAAGGACGCCGGAGCGCCCGCGAAGTCCTCTTCCAAGGCGTCCGGCAAGAAGCCTGCGGCGAAGAAGAAGGCGTCCTGATCGTTCGGTCGTAAGGGGACTCAGGCCTTGGGGGCCTGGTCGCCGTCGTGCGTCTCAGGGCCGCGCTCGAAGATCTCGGGGTCGAGCACGAGGGCTTCGGCCTCGTCGTGGTCGGTCACGACGTCTTCGCCGGCCGCAGCAGCCTTCTTCGCCTTGCGCCGCTCGCTCAGGTAGTGCCAGAGCGTGATGACCGCCGTACCTCCGACCGCGATCAGCAGGATCACGTCGATGTACTCGGTGACGAGCTCGGCGACCCAGGGGATGAACCCGATGAGGTATCCGAACATGGTGAGGCCGAAACCCCACAGCACAGCCCCGATGAAGTTGTAGAGCGTGTACTTGCCCTTGTGCATGTGGCCGACGCCGGCTGCGACCGGGGCGAAGGTGCGCACGATCGGCACGAAGCGGGCGAGGATGATCGTGAGCCCGCCGAAGCGCACGAAGAACGCGTTCGTGCGCTCCACGTTCTTGACGCTGAACAGACCGCTCTCTTTGCGCTCGAACACCGCGGGGCCGGCCTTGTGTCCGATCAAGTAGCCGACCTCGCCTCCGACGAACGCGGAGAGGCCGATGAGCAGCGCGACCCACCAGACGCTGATTCCGAAGACTCCGTCAGGGGCGCCCGGCTGCGGGTGGGACAGCAGACCCGAGATGACCAGGAGCGTGTCGCCCGGCAGCAGGAAGCCGATCAGCAGGCCGGTCTCGGCGAACACGATGAAGCACACGACGAGCAGGGCCCACGGCTGCGATGCGGCGATGATCGCCGCGGGGTCGAGCCAGGGGATGAGGGCTATGGAGTGCACGTGCGGTTCCCGTCGGTCTGAGGTGGTCGGCGGTCGGCAGGGATGGGGATGCTGCGACACCCCTCGTGCGGAAGGTGGGACTTGAACCCACACGCCCGAAGGCACAGGAACCTAAATCCTGCGTGTCTGCCAATTCCACCACTCCCGCGAGTGGGTTCAGTCTACTGACGACCCGGAGGTGCGGCGGTGGGGCTGGCCCCCGGGATGCAGTCCGCGCTTCATGCTCAGCGACGGATGCCGAAGAGGAAGTAGCTCGCGGGTCCGATCCAGTTGACGAGGATCGCCGGGATCCACGCCGCCTTCGGCCCGTGCACCTCATCGGCCTCGCGGTGCGCGAGGTCCCAGAACGCGAGGAACGCGAACACGACCTGCACGATGCCCACGATCCCCAGTCCGAACTTCGCTCCGGGAGCGATCTCGGTCTTCGCCTTGGTCATGATCTTCCTTTCGTCGCGGGGTTCCATCCTGCCCTGTGAGACGGACACCCGCACCTGCTTCTCCCGCGCGATCAGAGGCGATACGGCCCGCCCTGTGGATAACTTCCGGATGCCTCGGCCGCGAGTTGCGAGGATGCTTCGGTGACCCCGCCCTCCGCCCCACCCGTCGCGACCGTGGTCGCCGAGCGCGTGCGGGAGCGGCTGCGCGCCGAGCGTGCCGACCCGTCCCGCGACCCCGATCTCGCCGTCCAGGTCGCCCGCGCCGAGGTGCGCCGCCACAACGACTTCGCGCTCGCACGGGGGCTGGCGCCCGTCGATGACGAGTCCGCGTGCGTGCGCGAGGTGCTCGCCGCGGTGGCCGGGTACGGCCCGCTGCAGGCGTATCTCGATGACCCGACCGTCGAAGAACTCTGGATCAACGCTCCCGACCGGATCTTCATCGCTCGCCAGGGAGTGCCCGAGCGAACCCCGCTCGTGCTCACCGACACGGCCGTGCGGGACCTCGTCGAGCGCATGCTTCAGTCCACCGGTCGTCGGGTCGATCTGAGCCAGCCCTTCGTCGACGCGTCGCTGCCGGACGGGTCACGCCTGCACGTGGTTATTCCCGATATCACGCGCCGTCACTGGGCGGTGAATGTGCGAAAGTTCCTGCCCGCATACCGCGACCTCGCGCGGCTCGTCGCGGCGGGGTCGCTCGACCCGCACGCGGCAGAGCTCCTTCGGTCCGCGATGGCGGACGGGCGCTCCGTCCTGGTCTCGGGTGCCACCCATGCCGGCAAGACGACCCTCCTCGGCGCACTCATCGCGGCCTGCCCGCCCGAGCACCGGATCGTCACGGTGGAGGAGACGTTCGAGCTCGCCGTCGCCGCCCCCGACGTGGTCTCGCTCCAGGGGCGGCAGCCGAGCCTCGAAGGCTCCGGCGAGGTGACCCTGCGGCGGCTGGTGAAAGAGGCTCTTCGCATGCGTCCGGACCGGCTTGTCGTCGGTGAGGTGCGCGGCGCCGAGGCGCTCGACCTGCTGCTCGCGCTCAACACCGGGGTGCCGGGAGCGGCCACCATCCATGCCAACTCTGCACGTGAGGCGCTGAGCAAGCTCGCTGCGCTGCCGCTGCTGGCGGGGCAGAACATCGACGGAGCGTTCGTGCTGCCGGCGGTCGCGGCATCCGTCGATCTCGTCGTCCACTGCCGACGCGACGCGGAGGGGATCCGGCGCGTGGTGGAGATCGTCGAGCCCACGAGGGTCGTCGAGGGCGTGATCGAAGCCACCACCCTGTATCGGGCTGGCGCGGCATGACGATCGTGTGGGGCGCGCTGCTCGCCGCCGGGCTGCTGCTCACCGCATCGCCGTGGCTCTGGCCGGTGCGGGTGGATGCACCGGCGGCGCCACGCCGCGGGAGGGTCGCGCGCCTGCTCGAAGACGCAGGCCTCGCGCGCTTGTCGACGACTTCGGTGACGATCGCCGCCGTCGGTGCCGCGGTGCTCGGCGCGGCGATCGCGTGGCTCGTTGCGCCGGTGCTCCCGCTCGCGCTGGTCGCCGCGGCGGCGGGTGGCGCGGCACCGTTCGCGTGGCTGCGCGCTCGACGCTCGCGCCTGCTGCGCACCCGCCGCAACCTCTGGCCGGATGTCTGCGACCTGCTCATCGCATCCGTGCGCGCGGGCATGTCCCTCCCTGACGCCGTCGCGAGCCTCGCCGAATCCGCGCCGGCCGAACTTCGTGCGCCGTTCGCGGTGTTCGCCCGCGATGTGTCGGCGTCCGGGCACTTCGATTCGAGTGCGCAGCGGCTGAAGGTGAATCTCGCCGATCCTGTCGCGGACCGGATCGTGGAGACCCTGCGGATGGCGCGGCAGGTGGGCGGAACCGAACTGACCACCGTGCTCCGGGCGCTGTCGACCTCTGTCCGGGCCGACGCCGCCCTTCGCGCCGAGGTGGAGTCGCGCCAGTCCTGGATCCGTGGCGCGGCCGTGCTGGGCGTCGCCGCACCATGGGTGATCCTCGCGCTGCTCGCGATGAGACCCGAGGGTGCCCAGGCGTACGGCAGTCCCGAGGGCATCGCCCTCATCCTCATCGGCGCGGCCGTGTCGGTCGTCGCATACCGGCTCATGCTCCGCCTCGGCCGGCTTCCCGAGCCCCGGCGGTGGTTCGGATGATGGCATTCGGCCTCGGCGACATCGCGTACGCGGTCGTTCTGGGCACGGCACTCGGAATCGGAGTGTGCCTGCTCCTGTCTCTCGCACCGCGATGGGGCGCGCCGAGCCTGGCCCGCCGGATCGCACCCTACATCCGCGACATCACCGACCCGCGCGGACTGGATGTGACCCCTCCGACAGCCCATGACGCCGCGCTCGCGTGGGAGACGCTTCAGCGACGCTTCGCCCGTGCACTCGGCGGCGACGAAGGCGTCGACCGGCGGCTGCGGCGCGCGGGGTGGACGATGGATGCCGCACGCTTCCGTGGTCGGCAGCTCGCGTGGGCGGTCGCCGGGATGGCGGTCGGCGGGGCGGTCGTGGTGGTCCTCGTGCTCCTCGGCCGAGGATCGCCCGCGCTCGGGCTCCTTCCTCCGGTGAGCGCTGTGCTCGCACTGCTCGCATGCGACGCCTGGCTCACCCGGGCTGCGAGCGCCCGGGCTGCTCGGATCCAGGAGGAGCTGCCGACGATCCTGGAGTTCCTCGCGCTGTGCCTGTCTGCCGGCGAGGGGATCCTCGACTCCCTGCGCCGGGTGAGCGAAGTGGGCGCCGGCGAGCTGACGAATGAACTGCGGGGTGTGGTGATCGCGGTGGGCACCGGATCGTCGCTGTCGGACTCTCTCGCACGGCTCGCGGATCGCCTCCAGATTCCTGCGTTCTCGCGATCGGTCGATCAGCTCGTCGCCGCGATCGAGCGCGGCGCGCCGTTGGCGCACGTGCTTCACGCCCAGGCGCTCGACGCTCGCGAGGATGCGAAGCGGAGCCTCATCGAACGGGCGGGGCGCAAGGAGATCTACATGCTCGTCCCGCTGGTCTTCCTGATCCTGCCGCTCAGCGTGCTGTTCGCGGTCTTCCCAGGGATCTTCATGCTGCGACTCGGAATCGGCTGACGCCGACCGGAAGGAGAACGATGAACACGACACGGATGCGACGCGCCTTCGACAGGCTGCGCGCCGCGGGGCGCGATCTCGCTGACGACGAACGCGGTGACGTACCGGGATGGGTGTTGATCACACTGATGACCGCGGGGCTGGTGGTGCTGATCTGGGCGCTCGCCGGGCCGGCACTGGCCGGGCTCTTCGAGCAGGCGATCTCGCGGGTCTCCGGCTTCTGAGTCGTGCGAGGCTTCCGCTCGTCCTCTACGCGTCGCTTCGACGCGCTCCTCCGTTCGCGGTTCCTGGGCTCCGCAAGGGCGCGTCTTGCGACGGCCCAGGCGGGTGACGAGGGCTCGAGCCCGGTCGAGTTCGTGCTCGTGGGCACTCTTCTGACCGTCCTCACGCTCGGGGTGCTGCAGTTCGGCCTCGCGGTCTATGTGCGAAACGTGGTGCACGATGCCGCCGTCGAGGGCGCCTACCATGCGGCGCTCGCCGACACGACGCTCGCAGAGGGAGCCGAGCGCACACGGGAGATCGTCGCCCGCACGGTCGGCACCGAGTACGCGACCGAGGTGATCGCACGCGAGACGACGGCGTTCGGATATCCGGCGGTAGAGGTGCGCGTCGCGGCGACGCTGCCTCTCGTCGGATTGCTCGGGGCATCGCGGTCGATGGAGGTGACCACGCATGCGCCCACCGAATCGCTGGACTGACGACGGCTGCGCAGGGGCCGGCGACATCCGCGCGGATCCTGGACTCGACGACGCCGAACGCGGATCCGCTGCACTCGAGTTCATCGTCGTGGGGCTGCTGATGCTGGTACCACTCGTCTACCTCATCGTCGCGCTCGGCCTCGTCCAAGAGCAGTCCCTCGGTGCCGAGGCCGGGGCGCGGCACCTCGCCCGTGCTGTGTCCACGGCGACGGGGGTGGAAGATGCGCGAGATCGAGCCGACCGGGTGCTCGCCGCGGTGAAGGACGAGTACGGGCTGGACGATGTCGATCTCGCGCTCACCTGCACGCCGGCGGGCGTGGCGTGCCCGTCCGCGGGTGCGACGCTGGTGGTCACCGTGCGCACGACCGTCGCCCTTCCGCTCGTACCGCCGGTCCTCGGCCTCGAGCGCATCGCGGTGGTCCCCGTCGAGGCGATTGCAGCGCACAGGGTGTCGCGATTCTGGGGCGGCGAGTGAACCTCCGCCGCTGCGCTCGTGCGGGCGGCCAGGCCGATGACGAGGGGAGCGTGCTGATTCTCACCCTCGGGTACGCTGTGCTGGCCCTCGTGGCGATCCTGATCTGCACCGCCGCCACGAGTCTGTATCTCGCTCAGAAGCGCATCGATGCGGTGGCGGATGCCGCGGCGCTCGCCGCAGCCGATGGGTTCGAGTTGACGGTGGTCGCCGACGAGCCGGTCGCCACGCTCACCGACGCCGGCGTGCGCGCGCAGGCCGAGTCCATGGTCGTCGAGATCGGTGGGGGAGCGGTGCTGGTGTCTGCCATGACCCCCGACGGGGTATCGGCGCGCGTCACGGTCGCCGGCACATGGCATCCCCCGGTGGTCACCCTTTTCGTGCCTGAGGGGGTTGCTCTCCAGGCGACCGCCACCAGTCGCACCGCGCTGCGCTGACATCGACCGCGCGTCTGCCGGTCGGTCCATGCCCCTGGTGCCGGAGGATGCCGCGCCGCTAGAGTGAACGCCGAATCGGTGCCGTGCCTCGCCACGCACCCGGACCGGAAGGAGGACGAACGATGGCTGTCTTCGCCATGCCCCGTGCTGTTTCCTCTTCCCAAAAGGTCGCCCACTTCCTTTGATCGATCGGCGGCCTCCTCTTCCTGGAGTGTCTGCCCGATGTCATCCCTGCGTTTCGACGCGTCCTTCCACCCTGCTTCCCCCGATCACGCCGCGTCCGGCGACTCCGTTCCCGAGCCCGGGCCCGACCAGCGCTGGTCGACGTGGCCGGCGTCCCCGCCGACCCAGCGAGGCCCGCTGCCCCATCCCGACTGGCTGGTGACGGCCAGCGGCGCCTTCGACACCGAACTCGGGGTCGTCAAGACCGGCAAGGAGGCCGACGTCCACCTGATCGAGCGTGCTGTGCCGGGCAGACCGGGCTCGCTGCTCGCCGCGAAGCGGTACCGCACCGCCCAGCACAGCGACTTCCATCGCTCGGGCAGCTACGAAGAGGGCCGCGCGATCCGCAATACGCGGGATGCCCGCGCCGTGCACCGCAAGACCTCGTACGGGCGCGGCGTCGCCGCCGGCCATTGGGCGGGAAGCGAGTTCGCCGCACTGACACGGGGGTGGCAGGCGGGTCTCCCGGTGCCCTACCCCGTGCAGGTGAGCGAGACCGAAGTGCTCATGGAGTTCATCGGTGACGGCCGCGTCGCCGCACCGCGACTCGCGCAGTCCCGTCTGCACGGGTCTCAGCTGGCGGGTGCCTACGACCAGGTGGTCGGCATCCTCGAGACGTTCGCGCGTGCCGGCTTCGCGCACGGCGACCTCTCGCCGTACAACCTGCTGGAGCATCACGGTCGCGTCGTGGTGATCGACCTGCCGCAGATCGTCGATGTCGCCGCGAATCCGCAGGGTCTCGACTTCCTGTACCGCGATGTCGTCAACGTGTCGACCTGGTTCGCGCGTCGAGGCCTCGATACCGACCCCGAGGCGCTGTTCGGCGATCTCGTCGGCGCTCTCTGGTGATGGGCGACGCGGCGCAGTCAGGGCGTCGTGCGCGGCACGAACCGCGGGACCCATCGCACGAACGCGAGGGCGCCGAGCAGACCGATCGCGCCGACGGCGCCGGTGGCGATGGCGAGCGAGGCGACCGCGGTGATCCCGGAAACGAGCAGCGGCGCGATCGCCCCGCCGGCGTCGGTGAGCGTGCGCCATGAGCCCAGGAACGGTGCCGGATCGTCTTTCGGGGCGACGTCGGCGCCGAGCGTGAGGAGGATGCCGCTCGACAGGCCGTTGCCGACGCCGAGCACCCCCGCGAACATCGCGAACCACATCGCGGCCTGTCCGCTCTCGTGCGTGAACGACAGGGCGATGAAGCCCGCGCCCATGAGGATCATCGCGGGAAGAGCTGCCCAGAGTCGTCCGAACCGGTCCATGACCTGGCCGCTGGCGTAGAAGAGCGCGAAGTCGATCGCGCCCGAGATTCCTACGACGAGCGCGATCGTCTGAGCGTCGAGCCCGATCGACACGCCCCACAGCGGAAGCACGACCTGCCGCGCCGAACGGACGGCGGACAGGGATGCCGCGGCCGCGCCCAGTCGCGAGAGCACACGGCGATAGCGCCACATCGTGCGGAGCACGCCGACGCGCTCGGTCGTGGGGATCGATCCGGTCACCGGCTCACCGGTGTCTTCGGCGAGAGTCGCATCGTCGAGAGCGACGGCGGATGTCACGAATTGTCGTTCCGGATCAGGTCCGAACAGCACGAGCAGCACAGTGGCGACGAGGCACGCGCCGAAGAACCAGATCGTGGCATGCTCGTCGCCGAGAACCGCGAGCAGGAGCGCCGCGACGAACGGCCCGATGAACATGCCCAGACGGAATGTCCCGCCCAGCAGCGACAGCGCTCGAGCGCGGAACTCGATCGGGACGCGTGTCGTCATGAACGAGTGGCGTGCGAGTCCGAACGCGGCGGCGCAGAAGCCGATCAGGAGAACCGAGAGCGCGAACAGTCCAAGCGAGGGTGCCAGGGCGAGCCCCACGACACCGGCGAGCGACACCGTGCCGGCGATCGCCATCGTGAGCCGCTCACCGATGCGCGCCACCGCCCAGCCCGCGGGAATGTTGCCGCAGAGTTGTCCGACGACGAGCGCGGACGCCACCAGGGCTGCGGTGGCGACATCCGCCCCGAGCTGCGCGGCGATCACCGGGATGAGAGGGATCACCGCTCCCTCGCCCAGTGCGAAGAGCACGGTCGGCCCATAGATCATCGGCCCGAACCGCCACAACACGTCGCGTGCGGTGGGGGAGTCGGGATGATCGGTCACAGCCATCCACGTTAGTCTGGACTGTCATGCTCGAACTCGATCTTTCCGCCGACATCCAGGCGCTCCGCTCCACCTTCGACGACATCCGCGCCGTCGTCGATGTCGAGGCGCTCACCAGCGAGATCGCGAGGCTGAACGACGAGGCCGGCGCCCCAGATCTGTGGGACGACGTCGACAAGGCTCAGAAGGTGACCAGCGCCCTCAGCCACCGTCAGACCGAGCTCAAGCGCATCACCGACATCGAACGTCGTCTCGATGATCTCGACGTTCTCATCGAGCTCGCGATCGAGATGGACGACGAGGACTCCGCCGAAGAGGCGCGTCGCGAACTCGCCGAACTCGAAGACATCATCGGCCAGCTCGAAGTGCAGACGCTGCTCGACGGCGAATACGACGACCGTGCCGCGGTCGTGACCATCCGCTCGGGAGCGGGCGGCGACGACGCGACGGACTTCGCCGAGATGCTCCTGCGCATGTACCTTCGGTGGGCCGAGCGGCACAAGTACCCCGTCAAGATCATGGACACGTCTTATGCCGAAGGCGCAGGCATCAAGTCGGCCACCTTCGAGGTCGACGCCCCCTACGCGTACGGCACGCTCTCGATCGAGGCCGGCACGCATCGTCTCGCGCGCATCAGCCCGTTCGGCTCCGCCGACAAGCGGCAGACCAGTTTCGCCGCCGTCGAGGTCATTCCCGTGATGGAAGAGGCCGTCGAGATCGACATCCCCGAGGGTGACATCCGCGTGGACGTGTTCCGTTCCTCCGGTCCGGGTGGGCAGTCGGTCAACACGACCGACTCCGCCGTGCGCCTCACGCACCTCCCGACGGGCCTCGTCGTGTCGATGCAGAACGAGAAGTCGCAGATTCAGAACCGCGCAGCGGCGATGCGCGTGCTCCAGACCCGCCTTCTGCTCCTGCAGAAGGAGAAAGAGGCGGCGAAGAAGAAGGAGCTCGCGGGCGTCATCACCGCGAGCTGGGGCGACCAGATGCGCTCCTACTTCCTCTACGGCCAGCAGCTCGTGAAGGATCTGCGCACCGGCCACGAGGTCGGAAACCCCGCGATCGTCTTCGACGGCGACCTCGACGGCTTCATCTCGGCCGGCATCCGCTGGCGCAAGCGCAAAGACAACGACTGATCGGGACACCTGTTGCCGACCCCGTGCGGCGACGCTCTCGATCCGGCGGATTCCGGATGCTTCGGCTCCGGGTGTCGCTGGAGCCGGTGACGAGGCATCCGCTTAGGCTCGTTAGGCCATGATCCGGTTCGAGAATGTCACGAAGCGCTTTCGCGGCACTTCGAAACCCGCCCTGAACAACGTCGACTTCGAGGTGCCACGGGGGGAGTTCGTCTTTCTCGTCGGCGCGTCCGGGTCGGGCAAGTCGTCGTGCTTGCGACTGATCCTGCGGGAGGAGACTCCGTCCGAGGGGCGGGTGGTCGTGCTCGGCCGCGATCTTCGAACGCTCTCCAACCGCAAAGTTCCCTATTTCCGGCGCCACGTCGGTGCCGTGTTCCAGGACTTCCGGTTGCTGCCGACCAAGACGGTGTTCCAGAACGTCGCTTTCACGCTCCAGGTGATCGGCTCCTCTCGCGGTTTCATTCAGCAGGCTGTGCCCGAGGTGCTCGCACTGGTGGGTCTCGCCGGCAAGGAGAAGCGATTCCCGCATGAACTCTCCGGTGGTGAGCAGCAGCGCGTCGCGATCGCCCGCGCTCTCGCGAACCGGCCCCAGGTGCTGCTCGCCGACGAACCGACCGGAAACCTCGACCCCGCGACATCCGTCGACATCATGCAGCTTCTCGCACGCATCAACGCCGGCGGCACGACCGTCGTCATGGCGACGCACGAGGCCGGCTTCGTCGACCAGATGCAGCGCCGCGTGATCGAGCTCGCGCATGGCGAGATGGTGCGCGACGAGCGTCATGGCGGCTACGGCGACACATCGGGAATCCCGAGCCTGCGACCCGAACCGGAGCGCGGGGCGGCCGCGGTCGCCGCCCTGACCGCCGTGCTCGAGGTGCAGCGCGAAGCGACGATCGCTGCGGCGGCGGGTCTGGATCCGACGATCGTCGGGCCCGACGACGATGTGGCGGATGCCGCCTCCGCGCCGATCCCGTCGGACCCCGCTGCCTCCGCCCTCGCTGCCTCCGCCCCTGCGGCCCCCGTACTCGCGCCGCAGCCGGTCACCGTGGTCGAGCCTGACGCTGCCGACGTGCCCCCGCCTGCCCGCCCCGCGGCTGTGCCAGACCGTGTCGAAGAGCCGGAGACGGCATCCGATCTCCCTCCGCACACGCAGCCGATCCCCGTAGCCGACCTCGACGAGATGGATGTGGCGGAGCTGGGGCTGGCCGATCGGCTCGGCCTGGGCGAGACCGAGCCCGATGACGAAGTGGGGCCGACCTCATGAGGTTCGGACTGATCCTCTCCGAGGCCTTCACAGGTCTCCGTCGCAACGTATCGATGGTGATCTCTGTCGTCCTGGTCACTTTCGTGTCGCTCACTTTCGTGGGTGCGGCGATCCTCATGCAGATGCAGATCGGCACGATGCGGGACTTCTGGGTCGACCGCGCGCAGGTCGCCATCTACATGTGCACCGACATCTCGCAGGCCGCGACGTGCACAAACGGCGTGGCCTCGCAGGAGCAATTGGATGCCGTGCAGGAGAAGCTCGACGGTGCCGCGCTGTCGCCGCTCATCCGCGACGTGCGCTTCGAAGACAGCGAAGAGGCCTACCAGAACGTCATCGAACTGCTCGGCGAGGACTACGCGAGCGTCATCACGGCCGACCAGCTGAACCAGACGTTCTGGATCAATCTCATCGATCAGCGGCAGTCCGACGTCATCATCGAGGCGTTCACCGGTACGCAGGGAGTCGAGGAGGTTCAAGACCAGCTGCAATATCTGGAGCCCCTCTTCTCCGCGCTCACCATCGCCACATACATCGCGATCGGCATCGCCGCCCTGATGCTGATCGCAGCCGTACTGCTCATCGCCACCACGATCCGGCTCTCGGCGTTCGCGCGCCGGCGCGAGCTCGGCATCATGAGGCTGGTCGGGGCGTCCAATCGATTCATCCAGACGCCGTTCATCCTGGAGGGCGTCTTCGCGGCGCTCATCGGCTCGCTGCTGGCCAGCGGCGCCGTCCTCGCCGGCGTGCACTTCGGTGTCAACATGTATCTGCGCGGCCGCGTCGAGTTCGTGACGACGTGGGTCGGAATGGCCGAGGCCTGGCTCGTCGTGCCCGTGCTCATCGTGCTCGGCGTACTGCTCGCGGCGGTGTCGGCGGGTGTGGCCATCCGCCGCTGGCTGCGCGCCTGACCGAGCCGGACGGGTGCGCGCCGACGCGCGGCGGGTTGTTCCCGGGGTAGACTGACAGGCTGTCGTCTGCCCGGCGAGATTCCGGAATCCGGAACGACATTTCACACGAGGAGACATCATGCCCAGGGAACGCGGTGAGAAGGTCGTCGCGACCAATCGTCGCGCGCGCCACGAGTACGCCATCGAGAAGACGTACGAGGCGGGCCTCGTGCTCACGGGCACCGAGGTCAAGTCGCTGCGGCAGGGTCGCGCCAACATCAACGACGGCTACGCCTACATCGACGGTGGCGAGGCATTCCTCGACGCGGTGCACATCCCGGAGTACTCGCAGGGCCACTGGACGAACCACGCGTCGAAGCGCACCCGCAAGCTGCTGCTGCACAAGGACGAGATCATCAAGCTCTCGCACGCGATCTCCGCGGGTGGGTACACACTCGTACCGCTGAAGCTCTATTTCTCGGATGGCCGCGCCAAAGTCGAGATCGCGGTCGCGAAGGGCAAGCGCGAGTTCGAGAAGCGCCAGACGCTCCGCGAGCGCGAAGACAAGCGCGAGGCCGAGCGCGCGATGCGCTCACGCAACCGCCTCGGCGACTGACCCGGCTCGGATGCCGCGGGCCGCGGCATCCGCCTCAACGAGTTCAGCGCGCGAGGAAGCGGGCTTCGACCGCCGACGACACCACGATGTCGTCGGGCTGGAGCTGTACCGCAGGTCCACCGCCGACGGAATCCGCCGAGAAGGCCGCCTTCGCCATGAGCACGCGCGGCGCCTGTGCCCCCTCCGGATGCTCCGGACGGGTGAGGAGCCCGACATCCGCGATCTCGAGCGGCGTCACGTTGCCGAGGCCGAGAGCGCCGGCATACGCGGCGGCACGAGAAACCGCGACTCCGACGGCCTGAGTGGCGACATCGCGCTCCGTTGCGGCGCGGGTCTCGGGCGTGAGCTTCCACTCGATCCAGCCGAGCTGCACGCCTTCGCGCTCGGCGACCTCGCCCGCCCACCACGACAGCACGGCGAAGTCGGTGAACGTGACCGAGAAGTCGACCGTGGCGTAGTACACCGGCGCGAGACGCTTGCCCTCGTTGTTCCACGGGCGTTCCGACCAGACCGACACGCGCTGACTCGTCCACTCGAGAACCGTGCCGGCGATCTTTCGCGACGCGAGATCGTCGCGCACCGGCTCGGTGAACGCCGCGATGCGCTCGACGACCGCTCCGCGCTCGGGCCCCTCCGCACGGATGGTCAGGTGAGCGACCGCACGCTCGGGGGCGATGCGGGTCTCGTGCTCCCCGCGGACCGTGATGACGACATCGCTCATGACGCCGACTCTACGTGACGGCCGCGACACGCCGTGCCGCGCCACGGGCGGACCGCGGGACCGATCAGTCGGGGAAGATCTGGCCGATCGGCAGCCGCTTCTCCGACTGGAATGTGTCTTCGGAGCGCCCGTACGCCCAGTACGCGGACAGCGACAGGTCGGCCCGCGCTACGCCGCGCTCGATCAGCAGCGGCCGAAGCGCCTTCATCGCACCTCGCTCGCCATGGGCGAACACCTGCACGCGACCAGCAGGCCACTCGAGGCGTTCGACGGTATCGACCAATCGTGCGCCGGGCGCCTCGTGGTCCTCGTCCACCCACTCCAGCGTGGCGGTCGCCGCTGTGGGCAGGGCGACGCGATGCTCGATAGAGCGCGCCTCGAGCACCACGGTGACGTGAGCGGTCTCAGGCAATGCCTCAAGAGCCGCGGTGATCGCGGGAAACGCGGACTCGTCGCCGATGAGGACGTGGTGGTCGGCTTCGCCGTCGGCGAGATACCCCCCGCCGGGAGAGGACATCGTCAGCCGATCTCCCGGTCCCGCGGTTGCGGCCCAAGGGCCCGCGACCCCGGCGTCGCCGTGCACCACGAAGTCGATGTCGACCGTCCGGCGGCCGGGGTCGACACGACGGATCGTGTACGTGCGGACCGTGGGGAGCTGGTCGAACGGAACCTCGTCGCGGAGCGCGGCGAGGTCATAGGGCGGCTCGAGAGGACTGTCCGCGGGCGGGAAGAAAAGCTTCGCATATTTGTCGGTCTCGATCCGATCGGCGAAATCGTCGAACTCATCGCCCGACAGAGTCACCCGTACCAATCCCGGCGTCAGCCATGTCGTCTCGACGACGTCGAGTGTGGTCTGGCGGGAGGGGGTCCGGCGAGGTGAGGTCACCCTTACATCGTAGAGCGCCCTGCCGGGGCTTGGACTTCGGGCGGGCCGGGAATGGCGGCAGAGCGGCATCCGTTGTAGTCTGATGTGCTCGGGTGTTTCGGCATCCGGCGTGGGAAATTCAACAGTGTGACAGCGGCCCTTCGAAAGAAGGCTTCATGGGGATGATCGGTTTCGACATCGCCTGTGAATCTGCGAGAAGCGGGCCGAGGATGCAGGGTTATCTCGTTAACGATCCCCGCAAACCAATAAGTGCCGAAACCAAGCGCACTGAGTTCGCCCTCGCTGCATAAGCGAGCCTGAACTCCGTCAGACCGTAGGCGTTCCCGCTACGGACTCTGGCGTCATCTAGGGAACTTGCTGTGTGACGGCGTCTGGACGTCACCCGGGACTCTTCCCAGACTGGGCTCGTCGACTTAGGTGTCTGTGACAAAGGTCGGAGCCGAGTAGAACGTCTTCACAGAATGCGCCCGGAGAAGACGCAGTATCCCAGCGATGGACGGGGGTTCGATTCCCCCCATCTCCACCAATCCGCTGTCACGGAACAAGGCCCCGAGAGCCGCGCAATTGCGCGGATCTCGGGGTCTTCGTTCGTTTCTCGGGAGGCGACTCGAAATTGAATCGCCCACAAATCGCCCACAAACGCCGGCCGGCAGCACCGGGATGCGATCGTGAAGGCTCTCAAGCCGGTCTACACCGCCCCGTCGGAGCAGGCCGCGAAAGACCGGTTCGACGAGTTCGCGAGCGCGTGGGGCGGGCGATACCCGGCGATCATCCAACTCTGGAAGAGCAGCTGGGCGGAGTTCGTGCCGTTCCTCGAATACGACGTCGAGATCCGCCCGGTGATCTGCACAACGAACGCGATCGAGTCGATCAACGCAAGATACCGGCGGGCGGTCCGGGCGCGGGGACACTTTCCGAACGAGCAAGCCGCGTTGAAGTGTCTCTACCTCGTGACCCGCTCGCTTGACCCCACCGGCGCCGGCAGGGCACGCTGGGTGATCAGGTGGAAGCCAGCGCTCAGCGCGTCCGCGATCACCTTCGCCGGACGGTTCGAAAGAATCACCTACTGATGAAAACCACCGGACCCCACACACCGTCTATCGGACAGTCCCCGGAGGAGCGCGAGTCTACCCTGCGGGAGGTGGTCGGTCCGCGGTGGGGCGACGAGTACGGCCCAAGACGTGTTCCGGGATCCATCGTGGATGAGCTGGGAGCGACGTGGCATGGACGCATTCATCGCGTCCAGACCCGACGCGGTTCGGAACAGCCGGGAACGCCGAGATCTCGAAGCGCTGATTCCGGCATGGCGTGTAGGGCTGACCAAGGTCGTCACGATCCCTTGCCGTGGCGAGTACACCCCGCAAACTGGGCACGAATGCCCTGCTTGTCACCGACGGCACCAGAGCGGACAGCCGACTGTACAGAGACGCGCTTGGATCCTTGACGCGGCAATACCCCACACGCTGCGCGGATGTCGATCCGTCACCGAGCGGTCAGGGAATTGTGTCGACGAATCTTGACGCATGGTGGACGTTTGATGTGGTGACTGACACGTACGGAGTGAATCTGTTTCAGGAGGCGAGCTGATATGTCCGAAGTCACCGACCGTGATCCCCTAGACCTGTTGCTGAACGACGCTGTCCCGCCGACGTCGGAAATGACACCCGAGGTAGCGCACCAGCTCGATCTCCTCGTTGCGCGATCAATGCCGACCAGTCGAAGAGGGCGGCGTTCTTGGCGGCGACCTCTCGCGGTGGGCGTGATGAGTCTTCTCATCATTGGCGGAGCCACGACTGCCACGGCGGCGGTCACCGGGGTTTGGCCGCTCTGGGCGGAGACGCCCGACGCGGTCGCGCACTTTACGTTGCCGAGCGGCGCCCAGTGCGAGTATCGCGTTGGAAACACACAAGGCCTCGACGCCGAAGCGGTTGAAGTGGTCACCGCCCATTACCGCTCGCTCGACACATCGAAGCTTCTGAACCCCGGAAACGTGGCGGCCATGGTCGCGCAGATCCGAGAGGAAGAGGCCACGGCAGCGAGCGATGGCACGATGGATGGCGCTGCGAACGCCGTCGCAATCAGCGCGGATAGCGAATACCGGCTTGCTGCATGGCGTTTGATTCACGAGGACCTGGAATCGAAACTCACAGAGTCCGGCGTGGACACGGGGGATCTGATGTCAGAGGGCCAGTTCCACTGCCCGGGAGCAGAGTGGTGAAGGCCCCGGCTGACGCGGCACGCGTGACGCGGTTGCTCACTGAACAGGCCCCGGACCTTCTTCGCTACTTTCAGCGGCGTCTCAACTACGACGACGCGGCCGATGCGGTGGCGGAGGTGATGGCGATTGCCTGGCGGCGCATCGGCCACATACCGGAGGTGCCAGAAGCCGCTCGGATGTGGCTGTTCGTCGCCGCCCGGAATGTCTCAGCGAACTGGGTGAGGACGTACACCCGAGAGCGAGAACTCACAGCGAAGCTTGCGGCTGCCACACTCGCCGCGCCGCGGGTCGGGAGCTCTGCTGACTCAGGAAGCGACGTCCGGGACGCGATCGAGCGCCTCGACCCCCAGGACGCGGAACTTGTACGTCTGATCCACTGGGATGGATTCTCCATCATCGAAGCGGCAGGGATCATGCAGATCAACCCTTCGACTGCTCGAGGGAGATACCAACGAGCCAAGTCCCTTTTACGCGGCATCCTCGGTGGCGTCCACGAACCAGGCGAAGCACGCTGGCAGGAAGCGGCCAGCACGCGATGAGCGCGCAACCGAGTCATCCGCACGGGCCCGGACGCGGAGCGAGAGGTGGAGCATCGTGAATAGGCCGCTCATCAGACCCGACGCAGTCCAACTGCCTCCGACGTTCTCAATCGCGGTATCGGTTCCACCAGCGGAGCACACCAACAGCAGCATCGTAGCTTCGACCCACGACCGATAACCGGTCGGGCACCGTGCCGTGAACGGTCGGCACCTGTGCGCGAAGTCGATCGCATGGAACGGCGCAATCGTCGCCGCACGGGACGCCCGTGCAAACCGCTCGATGGAGATGCTCGGGAGGGAACCCTAAACGCACTTCTGAAGGGCTACCCGGTCGCCGTCTCCTACCCTGCCGCCCCCCGACGAGACGATCAGCGATGCGCGCAGGCACTTCTGTGGGCACCGTCGCGAACCCTTGTGGAAAGCGGGATCACGCTTAAACCTGGTTGCATGGCTCGGAGTAGGAATTCGAAGCTGGATGCACGGCGTCAGGCAGCTTACGCGCGTCAGCGCGAAGCCAATGACAGCGCCGCCACGGCGGCTCGACATCACGCGGCAGAGCTCCGGCGGTTGCAGCTCGAGGCAGATGCACGGCGTGAACTCGAGCTGGAGTGGGGGACGCAGCGAGATGGGCTCACATGCTTCGCGACATCTCGAAGCAACTCGAGAAGCTGCATCGTTCGGGGCGAACGCTGCTGCGTGAGCGCACGGCCTGGTGAGTGCGCTGCGGAAGACCGACGTGTCGTGGGTGATGCTCTCCAGCTGGTCGGGACTCAGCCGTCAAGCGCTCAGTAAACGTTCGACACAGTCCTAACCTTCACGTCATCGCGGCCTTGGGGCAGTGATCCTTCACCGACCGCGAGAGTGGGCACCCACCGCGGCGTTCCGGGCTTTCGCGGCAGCCTCCTGCCTCCGCTGCGCTCCGGTCGTCGACCCTCCTGTGGGCTGCGTCAAGGCTCGTCGTGCCGTTGACGACGTATGACCAGCGCAGGTCGAAGCCCCGTCCTCCACACCGTCGGCACACCACCCATAAGTGATGATTGGCACGAACAGCACGCTGACGCCGAGCGCTGCGATTGCGCGCCCCACGATAGCGTGGCGACGGCGGATCTCAGAGCGGCCATGGCAACCAGCAAGTCAGTCCGAGGAGTGGGTGAGAACGACTGTCATCGAGTTGGGATGGGCGGATTCCTCCCCTCCGACGGCGAGAGGGTAAACAGTCGTTGGCGGCTCCGTTCCCTCCGCTCGCTATTTGCAGCAACATCACGGACCTCCTCACCCGCCGAAACGGCGATCGGGACTGCTGCGTCACCAGCGGTAGTCGCAAGTGATCACGACAGGCCATCGCCTCGACGGCCAATCCTCAGCCTGCGCTTGGAGATGTCAATGTCGTTCATGCTCGCTTCGCTGCGCGTGCTCCACATTGACATCTCCAGCGCTCCGGCCGTGGCTGGCCGCCTATCGAGCCGACTCCCCACCCATGACCTATCAGCAACCGCTCGCTCCGGGCACTGCACCCCCGCGGACCGCTTGGCGGCTGATTGTCCGCGCGACGGATCCGCACGGGCGGCATGCTCGCGTCGGCGCTTCATGGTGAACTAAAAGAATGACGTCGGCGATCGAGATCTTCGAGTCCACCGATGGAGTGGTCTCCCTCGAAGTGCGCAGTGAGGGCGAAACGGTGTGGGCGTCCCAGGCCGATATCGAGGAGCTCTTTGGGATCGATCAGTCGGGCGTCTCTCGTCACATCCGCAACATCCTCCGAGCGGAGGAAGTCGCCGCCGAAAGCAATATGCAGAAAGTGCATATCGCTGGGTCGGACCGCCTCGTCACCCTCTACAGCCTCGACGTCGTGCTGGCAGTCGGCTACCGAGCCAACTCCGCGCGCGCGATCGAGTTCCGACGTTGGGCGACCGATGTCCTGAAGCGCTACCTCCTCAAGGGCGTCGCGACGAACGAGCGCCGACTTCGAGAGCTCGATTCGCTCGTACAGGTGCTCTCACGCTCCAACGATCAGCTGGTCGCGGGCGTCGCGGAAGTCGTCGCACGATACCTGCCGAGTCTGCGCACCCTCCGCGACTACGACGAGGGCGAGATCCCGACCTCAGCCGGCGACGCACCGACTTGGACGCTCACATACGACGAAGCCCGCACCCTCATCGACGAGATCGGTGCGGAGTTCCCCGCCGACACCCTGTTTGGAGGCGAGCGCGGCGACGCCCTGCGCGGGGTGGTGACAACGATCTACCAGAGATTCGGGGGAGTGGACCTCTACCCGACCGTCCAGGACAAGGCGGCGAATCTGCTCTACCTCGTCGTCAAGGATCACCCGCTCACCGACGGGAACAAGCGCAGCGCCGCGGCGCTGTTCGTCCACTTCCTCGCCCGAAACGGCGTGCTCGATGTCGAGCGCGGAGTCGCCCGGATCTCGAACAACGCGCTTGCCGCGATCACCCTGATGATCGCGATGAGCGACCCCAAGGAGAAGGACCTGATGATCGCCCTCCTCGTCAGCATGCTGGCCGGAGACGCGTAAACCGTGCTCCCGCCGCCGGCTCAGGATTTGACGCCGAAGTTCCGTAGCAGCGCCGCTCGTGGGATCATCCGTATCGGGCCGAGCTGGACGGTCGGAATCGTCCCACTGTCGATGCCGAGCTGGACGGTCGGAATCGTCCCACTGTCGATGCCGAGCTGATTGTTCGATAGTCCACGCCGACGAGCGCGAGGCGCGCGTCCAATGGGCAGTGGCGGCGTCAGCGACGCGCGTGGTCACCGTCTCGCGCGGCGAGGGCGAGCCGAAGTCGTTCTTTGCTTATCTCGCTGACGTGCAGGCGGGGAGCGCACCGCCGCAGAGGCCATCACTGAGGCTGTCGTTCTCTATCGGATCGCCTCCACCGTCGACCTGGCGCCGCTCAAGTTCGTCGCCAGCGAGCTCGACGTCAGCGTCAGCACCGCGACGCGCATGATGGCGAAGGCGCGGCAGCAGGGGCTCGCGACCGACTTGATCACTCGAGAGACCTGCAACCGAATCCGCGGGACCGTCGATCGGGCGCTGACGCCGTCCGCGAGGGCTGGCCGCGGATCGCCGAGCGGCGTAGCCTAGGAGGAGAGGGCTGTGGCGAGCACTGCCGGCAAGTCGTGGCAGGGTGTTCGTGCGCAGAATCGATGTCGAGGCCAGCCTCCGCCGAATCGCCCACAGATCGCCCGCGTTTGGTCTGAATGTGGGCGATTTTCAATGCATGTACTTGTCGCAGCATGCCCCGCAGAGCTGCATGTTTCCGCGGCCCGTTTCGCTTTTCCGGGTGTTGGGCTCGCCGGGGGACTCGCGGCTTGGGCGGCGACCCTTCGATGGGACGGGCCTGCGACACCGACGCGTGAGATGACCTCGAGGCACGCGTCGATGATCCGCTTGCGGCGGTCGGGGTCGTTGCGGCGAATACGCTGGAATCATCGCGCCGTTCGGTCGCGTTCTGTGATGCCCTGATGTCCATGAAAGGCAGACCACCCAGCCGTGCTCGCTCCTCCTGGCGATCATCTAAATCGCCTTCGTCAGCCTGGGACTTCCCGACTCCCTCGTGGGAGCCGGCTGGCTGGTGATGCACCAGGACCTCGGCGTCCCCATCGCCTTCGCCGGAATCATCACGATGATCATCGCCGGCGGCACCATCTTCTCGAGCCTCGCGTCCGAGCGGGTCACCCGCCGATTCGGCGTCGGGGCCGTGACGGCTGTCAGTGTCGGGATGACGGCGGCGGCACTCGTGGGATTCTCCGTCTCCGGATCGTTCTGGATGCTGTGCCTGTGGGCGATCCCCTACGGTCTGGGAGCCGGCGCCGTGGACGCGGCCCTGAACAACTACGTGGCCGTGCACTATGCCGCCCGACACATGAACTGGCTGCACGCGTGTTGGGGGTTGGGCGCGTCGATCAGCCCCTTCATCATGAGCTACGCCCTCGCCTCCGGGTCGGGCTGGTCCAATGCGTACCTCATCGTCGGCCTCATCCAAGCCGTTCTCACGTTCATGCTGCTGATCAGCATCCCCCTGTGGAACAAGGTCAACCCCATCGTTCCGAGCAGTCGAGCCGCGGAGATCGACCAAGCGCAATACGCCGGTGATCAGGCGTCCGGACGGGGCAGAGCCTATGTCCCGCTCGCGCGGGCGATCCGTATTCCCGGCGTCGTCTTGATCCTGACCGCCTTCCTCGCCTACTGCGCGCTCGAGAGCACGGCGATCCTCTGGGCATCGACGTACCTGGTCACCGATCGCGGAGTCGCCCCGGCGACTGCGGCTGCCTTCGCCTCGCTGTTCTTGCTCGGCATCACTGCGGGGCGGTTCTTGGCCGGCTTCTTCGCCGACCGAGTCGGAGACCAGCAGATGATCCGTGGTGGTTTCGTGGCGGTCGGCCTCGACGTCGTCATGCTCGCGCTTCCGCTGGAGACCACCGTGCTTGCACTCGTGGGGCTCGTGGTTCTCGGACTCGGCTGCGCGCCCATCTACCCCGCGATCATCCATTCCACTCCGATCAACTTCGGCCGCCGCAACTCGCAGGCCATCATCGGCATCCAAATGGCCGCGGCCTATACCGGCTCCACGTTCGCGCCACCGTTGTTGGCGCCATCTCGACGTGGACGGGAATGTGGACCTTCCCGCTGTTCCTCGCCGTACTGGTCGCACTGGGCCTCTTCATGTCCGAGCGACTCAACCAGCTCGTGAGACGCCGAGAACGAGTCGGAAACCTGAGCCATCGGTAGGCCCGGTCACGAGAAGGCCCCGGATCCCGCTGAAGTCAGCGGTAGCCGGGGCCATCGTCAGCAACGGGGCTGAACTCGTCAGCGCCACACCTCGTCGATCGGGATGTCGCGCTGAAGGATGTTCGTCGCCGCACGGTGTCCGGAGTACATCGCCGCGGGAACCGTCGCCGGGTCGTCGGTCCAGGTCGCTTCGCCGGCGATGTGGAGCACGCCGCCGACAGGCGTCGCGAGGTCATCGTGATCCGCCGTCGTCGAGCCCACCGTCATGTAGGCGTAAGAGCCGTGGGCGAACGGGTCATCCTGCCAATCCGTGACGTGCACGTGAGTCGGCCGCTCCACCCTGTCGCCGTACAGCCGGCGCAGCTGCGCGAGGACCGATTCGACGATCTCCTCTTCGGTCCAGTCGCGCGTCTGCACGGCCGCCGGCCCCGCGGCGAACGTCAGCAGGGTGGGGGTGTCGTGAAGCGCCGTCAGGTCATACCAGGAATGCCACCACCGGCTCTCGGGTCCCTGCTGACGAATCGCGTAGACACCGTCGTCCCAGAACTTGGTCCGAAATCGCAGGAAGACCTTCTCGAAGGCGTTCATCTCGAGTCGGCTCAAGGCGCCCGCGGCGGGTTCGGGCAGAGGCGGCTCGATCACGAAATCAGCCGCCTTCAGCACGCCGATCGGCACCGTCACCACAGCGGTGTCGCTGGTCAGCGTGCCCTGGTCGGTGGTGACGGTGACTCCGTCCTCGGACCACCGCACGTGTGAGACGACGTGGATGAGGCGGATATCGAGCGCGGCAGCGAGCTGGCGCGGGAGGCGGTCGTAGCCATCGGGGAACACCACCTCGTCGCCCTCGATGAAATCGTCGTCGAGACCATGGGCGGCGAGATCCTCGATCCATGCCCCGTACTGCTCCTCCGACCGATGCTCCAGGTACTCGCGCACGCGCTGCGTCCGCTCCGCATCCCAGCCCTGTGCCGCGAGGGCCGTCTCGGTGACGTCGCGGTACGACGCATCCGGAGCCGAGTCCGCGACCACCGCGAGGAGCGTGGCATCGACCGTGTGGATGTCATCCGCGAAAGCCCGGGCGGCGGCATCCGTCAAACGCTCGCCGTCCGGACCGTAGTAAGCGATCGGGCGGCTGTCGGGCTGATAGCCACCGACGGTGAACTCCGCCGTGCGCATGCCGAACGCCTCGGCCGCCGCGGCGACCGGGCTGTCGGTGACGCCGTGGATCCAGGATGCGCCGAGATCGGTGACGAGTCCGTAGAAGTGGCGATCCGTCGAGACCCGCCCGCCCACGCGGTCGCGCGCCTCGAGCACCACGACACGACGGCCGGCCTTCGTCAGCAGGCGGGCAGCCGTCAGGCCCGCGACTCCAGCGCCGACCACGATCGTGTCGAAATGATCCATCACTGATCTTCCTCCCGTCCAGCGCCCCGGACGAGCGTGTATCCGACGCTATCGACAGGCCTGATCTCGCGCGACCCGAGAGGGCTGGGCGTCGGCCGGGGGGCGAGAGGAGCGCACGTATCGTTCACCGTTTGCACATTTCGGGTTCATCGACATCTTCGCGCCCAGGCCCGAGCATTGGTCCATTCGGCGTCGGGGCCGGAACGTGTCCATCGGCCCCTCGGGGTCATTCCACGATCCGAGAGGTGTCACGATGAGCCGACCTGTGCGAGTGCTCTCGCTGTACGAGGGGTTCTTCGCCGGGGGCGCGCGAATCCTGCACAGCGACCTGATCGCGGGACTCCACGCAGGCGGCGACCAGGTGCACAACGTGCTGGCCATCGCGTCTCGCACGCGTCGTGAGGCGACGCTGCAGCCGATGGTGGACGACGCGCGGTATCAGCGGCTCGCACGCGCGGGAATCGACGTGGCGACGCTCGGACGAACCGCCGGCGATGCGCCTCCGGATCGCTTCTCGTACACCGAGAGCGAGCTCGAGATCGCGAGTCGCGCCGTCCGGCGCGCCGACGTGATCCTCTCGCTCAAAGAGCAGCCGATCGGCCTGCTGCTGGCCCTCCGCGATCGCGGTCTCATGCCCGGCATCCCGGTGGCGGCATGCCTGCATCGCTCTGACCCGATGCACTCCGGACCGGCGCTGGGATGGCTCGCGGAAGCATCCGAGACGGGCCTGGTGACCGCCACGATATCGTGCGCCGACTCGACGAGCGAAGCCTACGCGAGGGCGGGGGTCGCCGCGCACGACCGCTACGTCGTCGCCAACGGCATCGACACCGACCGGTTCGCCCCGCACTCCGACGTCGATGAGGCGGACACGCGGGCCAATCTCGGCATTCCCATGAACGCCCCGGTGATCGCCTTCGTCGCGCGCTTCGACGCGATGAAGGACCCCGGCCTGTTCCTGCGGGCGGTCGCGGTGTTCCGGGCGCAGCGGCCCGACGCCCACTTCCTACTGTGCGGCGCGGGCATGACGTGGGACAACCCTGCGTTGCGCGAACTGGCCGAGGACGCGTCCCTCGGACCGTCGTCCGCCCTGCATCCGCTCGGAATCCGCGACGACATGCCAGCGCTCTACGGGATCGCCGACATCGTGGCACTCACGAGCGCATTCGGCGAGGCATCCCCGCTGTGCCTGCTCGAGGGGGCGGCCTGCGGTGCGACACCCGTCACCACGAACGTCGGCGACGCGGCCCGAGCCGTAGAGGGGATCGGTCTGGTCACTCCGCACGATCCGCACGAGATCGCCGCGGCGTGGCTCCGGGTGCTGGAACACCGCGGCAGCTGGCGGGATGCCGCCCTCGCCGCACGACCGAGGCTCGGTCGCGATCGCATGATCGCGGAGTACCGCTGCGCCCTCGGACAGCTGATTCAGTCGGAGGAGGCCGCGGCCTGACCGAGCATCAGCTCTTCGGCCACTCGATGAGCAGAAGGCCTTGCTTCGTATCGGCGAGCTTCACCGCGCCGGCGGCGAAGAGGTAGGTCATGCCGTATCCCTCTTCGTCGGTCGCGATCGTGGTGTCGGGGCTCTCGGTGATGTAGACGCCCTGATCGGACTCCTCGCGCACCCAGCCCTGACTCAGCAGCTCTTGCTGCGCGGCGACGGCATCGGCGTCGGAGATGGCGGCCCACCCGAACATCTGACCGTGGTCGCCCGCGGGTCCTTCGAAGTCGGCCCAGACGCACTGCAGCCCGTCGGGCACCTCGAGGCTGCCGATGTAGAACGGCTCGGCCTGCGAAGTCCAGTTGACACTCTCGAACGAATCGACCACGCTCTGGCCGATGATCGTCTCGCAGGTCGGTTCGGCTGTCGCCTCCGGTTCGGAATCGGGGGTCGCCGATGCCGCGGGCGCGGGAGCGGTCGCCGTCGGCGCCGTCGTGGTTGCTTCGGGCTCACCCTCGGGCGCGCCGGAGCATGCCGTCGTCAGCAGGGCTGTCAGGGCGAGCACAGCGGCGGCGACACCGAGGCGGGAAGTGCGTGGGGGGATCATCGCGGGGACTCCGGGGAGGGATCGAGGGAGGATCGTGCGGGGAGGTTCGTGCGGGCGGATCAGTCGGCGTGAAGCAGATCGAGGTAGGCGTCGTGCAGCACCCGGTTCGTGGCGAGCGACGAGCGCTCGGCGAGCGAGTCGTTCCCTGCGAACGAGGTGAAGCGGCCGCCCGCCTCGGTCACGATCGGCACCAGGGCGGCGATGTCGTACTCCTTCACGCCGAACTCGGCGACGAGTTCGAGGCGGCCTTCGGCGAGCAGCATGTAGGGCCAGGTGTCGCCGTAGCCGCGGTCGCGCCACACCGAACTCGTAAGGCGCTCCAGCGCATCGAGTTCGCCGGCTTCTCGCCACTGCCCGATGCTCTGAAAGCTCACGCTCGAGTCTGCGATGGTCTCGACACCCGAGACGGCAAGGCGCCTGGGTGAGCCCGAGGGAGCGTTCGTCCAGGCTCCGAGTCCGGTAGCCGCCCACCAGCGGCGCCCGATCGCGGGCTGACTGGCAACGCCGACACGAGGCACGCCATCGATCGCGAGCGCGATGAGGGTCGTCCACATCGGGATGCCCTTGAGATAGTTCGCGGTGCCGTCGATCGGGTCGATGATCCACTGACGGTCCGATTCGCCCGTGATCCCGAACTCTTCGCCGAACACGCTGTCGCCCGGGCACTCGGCCTCGATGAGCGCGCGGATCGCCCGTTCCGTGGCGAGGTCGGCCTCGGTGACATGACTGGCGTCCGACTTCAGACGGATGTCGAGATCCGAGGCATCGAATCGGCTCATGGATGCTGCATCCGCAGCGTCCGCGAGACGCAGCGCGAACTCGAGATCGGCCTGCAGATCCCCCTCGAACGGCGTGTCGAACGACGGCTGCGAGAGAGGGGAGGTCACGGGATCAACGATACCGGCGCGGTCCGGCCCTCGATTTCACGAGACGCGATCGTGATGCTAATGTTGGTCCTCGTTCGCCTCGTGTGAACAACGCACCTCTAGCTCAATCGGCAGAGCAACTGACTCTTAATCAGTGGGTTCTGGGTTCAAGTCCCAGGGGGTGCACATCTGTGCAAGCCAATCCAGGCTGCCACCCGTTACATGGGCGATCCGAGCCACCACGTCGAACGTGGGTACGGATCGCCCATTCTCGTAGTTGCTGATCGAGTTCCGCGCTACGCCGACCCGCTCGGCCATCTGCGTCTGATCGAGTCCGGCATCCTTGCGCCACTTCGCCAATAGCTCGCCCAACGTCCACTGCATCGTCATGCTCATACGGCGATAGTAGCGCGCCCAATATCTCGACACGCCGACGGCAATCCACAGGGTTGTACACATGTGCACAGGATCGTGGGCACGTGACTACGACCAACCCCAACGGGGGAGTTCTCCACCGCGAGCGTATGCGCTTCGAGCGAGACTTCACCCAGCTTCCCAACACCTGGCTGCGTGACCGGCGCTTGAGTCGGGCGGCACGCGGTCTGCTCGGCGAGCTGATGACGCACGACGTCGGCTTCGAGCTATCGATCCAGAGCCTGTCTGCGACGGGCACTGAGGGACGTGACGCCATCCGCACGATGGTCACCGAGCTCGAGCGCGAGGGCTACCTCACGCGTCACCGTGAGCGCCGCAGGGGGCGCCTCGGCGGCACGGTCTGGACCCTCACGGACCCGTGGGACGTGCCGCCCGCAGCGCCGGTGCTGTCAGGCCTCGAGCGCCCGTCTCCCACCTATGACGGAAAAGCCTACGTAGGTGGAACCTACGTAGGCCCGACCGTGCCTGGAAATCCGACGACTAAAGAAGACCATCTAAGAACATCTAAAGATTCCCAAGTACCTCACGTGAGGCCTGTGGATAACTCTCGGAGGCGCACCGCGCCGATTCTCGGCACGTGCGGCCATGAGATGGTCACCGAGCGACACTGTCGTCTCGGCTGCGTGACGGAGATCCGCGCATGAGCCTCACACTGGATTGCCGAGACGGGCAGCACCTCGCGTGCGCCGAGTCCGGCGGCTGCTGCTGCGAGTGCCACGAGCTGCACACCCGCGAAGCACCCCTCACCGAGCAAGAGCGCATCGACCTCGCCCACGATTGGGCGCTGCTGGTCTGGGGCGAGCCGCAGCCGAACGAGGACGAGACGCCGTCCGCGCGGCACGCGGCCCAGCCGCGCGGCCTGGCACGGCTGATGAGTGACCCGACATGGCGACTCAACCTCGCAGCCGCCGGCGGATGCGTGGCCGGCATGGTCGCCGTCACCATCGCGGTACTCGCCTGGACGGTCACCCGATGACCCGGCCCACACTCGCGCAGGTGTCCTGCGTCGAGCTGCTGCTGGATCTCATCACGCTCACCGAGGACACCATCCCGCTGATGATCACCACCGCCGATGTCGCCGACGCCCGCGAAGTGATCACCGCAACCCAGACGCTCGTGGTCCTCGTCGACGGGCACGAGTCCTGGATCGACCAGGCCCTCGCGTTCGACCTCGAAGCGACCGCGACCGTCAAAGCCGCGCTCGAACGGGCGGTGCTCCGATGAGCCCACGCGATCCGCGGTTCCCATCGCCGATGTTCCACGCCGAGCAGCTACACGAGCACACCTGGCGCGGCGTCGTCTTCAGCGTCGGGCAGCGCGTCGAGTACTCGGCGCGCAACTGCACCGCCCTCGAGTACTCGCTTGCGCGGCCCGCGCCTCGCCTCGAAGCGACCGTCGTCGAGCTGTGGCTGGAGTGGTGGGAGAACGGGCAGACACACCTGCTCTACGCCGAATGCCTGACGGACGACGGCAACGCGCAACGACTCTGGTTCCACCGCGACGACGTGCAGCATCCGTCCGGATTCGTCGAGCACGCCGCAGGCCAGGTTGCAGGGGCGCTCTGGTGATCGACACCCTGCCCGCGTGGTTCTGGATCCCGGCATCCGTCGTGCTCTGGGGCTACCTCATCGCCGACGCGATCGCGCGCCGGCTCAACCGAAGGAGAGACATGCAGACCATCGTCATCG
>NZ_JAGTTN010000001.1 GCF_020682705.1 Microbacterium allomyrinae | reverse complement strand
GGGGGGGGGGGCAGCCCCCGAGTGGCGGCTGCGCGCCGCCCCTAGGCTTGGGTCCGTGACCACTCCGCCCTACCCGCCGCAGCCCCCGTACGGCGCGGCCCAGCCACCGCAGTACATGACCCCTTCCGATGAGAAGCTGTGGTCGACGCTCGTCCACCTGGGTGGACTGTTCTTCGGGTTCCTCGCACCTCTCATCGGCTTCCTGGTGCTCAAGGACCGCGGTCCGTTCGTCCGTGCGCACACCGCGACGGCTCTGAACTTCCAGCTGACGCTGATCATCGCCTACGTGGTCGGCGGCATCCTCAGCATCGTGATCATCGGCATCTTCATCCTCATCGCCGCGTACGTGCTCAACATCGTGTTCTGCATCATCGCCGCGGTGAAGGCGAACCAGGGGCAGCCGTACACGTACCCGCTGTCGATCCCGTTCGTCAGCTGACTCAGCGCTCCAGCAGGTAGAAGCGGAACGCCGCGAACCCCTCGATGGGAAGGGCGACGGCGTCGCGGAATCCCGCCTCGCGTGCGTAGCGGGCGAGCGTCGACCGGCGCATCACGGTGCCCGTGGCGACCGAACCCGCGGTGGACATGGAGTCGGGCAGGCAGACGAAGAGGCTGTAGCCGTACATGACCCGCTCGATCGGGTCGCCGGGCGCGGTGAACTGTTCGGCGACGGCCTCGTCCATGATGACGACGACGCCGTCGGGCTTCACGGCCCGGTGCAGCGCCGTGAGCACGCCGACCGGATCGGGCATGTCGTGGAGGGCCTCGAACACGAACGCGGCGTCGTAGGCGGCTTCTCTCCCGTCCGCCACGCGCTCGCCGGCCAGGTGATGGAACGACACCCGCTCGAGCCCCTCGGCATGGAGACGCGCGGACTCCAGCGCGGGCGCGTCGAGGTCGAACCCGTCGACGGATGCCGAGGGGTAGGCCTGCGCGAGCGCGATGGTCGACCAACCGTGGCCGCATCCGACATCGGCGATGCGGGCGCCGTCGCGCGACAGCGCATCGTGCACCGCCGGGACGGACGCGAGGGCGCCGGCGAGCGCGGAGTCGAACCAGGGGCGGTTCTGGTCGCCCTGGGCATCGCGGGCGTCGTCGCCGAACAGCGCCCACCCGACCCCGCCCCCGGTGCGGTATGCCGTCAGCAGATCGGGGAGGCGGGATGCCGCCGCCGCCACCATCCGCGCGAGCGGCGCGGAGTAGACCAGCGACGACGGGTCGGCGAGCACGCGCTCGTGCGCGGCCGGCAGCACGAACTGTCGTTGAGTGGCATCTCGGGTGGGATCGACGGTGAGGAACCCCGCCACCGCCTGCTGCTCGAGCCACTCCCGCGCGTACCGTTCGTGGATGCCGGCACGCGAGGCGAGCTCCGCAGCGGTCGCGGGTGATCCGGCGAGCGCCCGGTACAGGCCCAACCGGTCGCCGAGGTAGATCGACAGGATCTCGATCCCGCCGATGAGCCTGTCGAAGACGACCTCGGCGAAGGCGTCGACGGCATCGTCGTTCTCGGGCGCGGTCATCGCGCACCTCCCGGATTCGCGCAGGCCCGGCAGTCGTCGCCGTCCCCGACGCGGCACATGCTAGACCTCTCGAAGCGTGGCCGCGAGGGGTCGGAGGATTCGAGGCGAGAACGCCGACGATGCATCGACCCCGATCGGGATTTACGCTGTACCCATGGCCCCTCGCCCCCCGCGAACGTCCGTCCTCTCCGTCACGTCGATGTCGACGGCAGGTTGGCGCCACGGCGCCCGCCTGGCGGGTGCGGGGGTCGTCGCGCTGGGCACGGTCCTCGCGCTGACCGGATGCTTCGGTGCGAGCACCGATGTCGACTCCGATGCCGACGGCGACTTCGCCGACGACGGGTGCACGAGCGTGGTCGTGGCGACCTCGTCCGAGAAGGTCAACATGCTCGATGCCCTGGCCGACGCCTTCAAGGAGTCGCCGCAGCACGAGGGCCTGGCCGAATGCGCGACGGTGCGCCCCATCAACGTCTCGTCCGGCGACGCGACGCGCTTCCTCACCGCCGGCGGCGACTGGCCCGACGACGACGCACGCCGCTGGCCCACGATGTGGTCGCCCGCATCGACCGTGTGGACCGAGCGGGTCGCGGCCGCGGCATCCGCCTCTCTCGTCGGCGAGCCCGAGTCGTTCACGCACACCCCCGTCGTGTTCGGCGTGCCCGAGACGATGGCGAAGGCACTGGGGTATCCCGGGTCCGAGATCGGGATCACGGACTTCGAGGCGCTCTGCCAGGACCCGGCAGGCTGGGCGAGCGTCGGCAAGCCGCTGTGGGGATCGTTCAAGATCTCCAAGACGAACCCCAACACCTCGACCACCGGGCTCTCGGCGATCCTGATGCAGTCGTACGAGGCATCCGGCAAGACCGTCGATCTCACCGCCGCCGACGTCGCCGCGGCCGCCGAGTTCTCGCGCGTGTTCGAGGAGTGCGTGATCCACTACGGCGACACGACCGGCAAGGTGCTGAACACGCTGTACGACGAGACGCAGAACGGCTCGGGGGGCTCGGGCTACGTCTCGGCCGTCGCCCTCGAAGAGACCTCGCTGCTCAATTACAACCAGGGCAACCCCGACTCGCACACCGTGCAGCCCGGCGAGACGCTCACGCCTCCGAAGGAGAAGCTCGTCGCGGTCTACCCCTCGGGTGGCTCGATGTGGTCCGACAACCCCATCACGGTGCTCGGCGCCGACTGGGTGACCGAGGTGCAGGCGACCGCCGGCGCGGCGTTCGCGGAGTTCCTGCAGACCGATGCGGCGCAGCAGATCCTGCCGGAGTACGGCTTCCGGCCGCTCGACGAGTCCGTCGCCCTCGGCGACCTCTTCACCGCCGAGTACGGCGTGGACCCGGCCGGACCTGCGGTCACCCTTCCGAAACCGTCCGTCGACGTGGTCTCGGCCGCCATCGATCAGTGGACGCAGATCCGCAAGCCGTCGTCGGTGCTCGAGGTGATCGACATCTCGGGCTCGATGGACGAGGCGATCGGCGACGGCCGCTCCAAGCTCGACGGCGCCATCGAGGGCGCCCAGTCGACCCTGGGGCACTTCCGCTCCAGCGATGAGGTCGGCGTGTGGGCCTTCACGACCGGGGTCTCGTCTGCTGCCGGACAGAACATCGTCGTCCTGCGCGACGTCAGTCCGCTCGCCTCCGATCGCGAATCGGTCGACTCGTCGCTCGACGACCTGCGCTTCGCCGATCGGCAGGGCACTCCGCTGTACGACGCGATCGCCGCCGCCTACGAAGAGATGACGGCGCGGGCAGAGCCAGGCCGCATCAACGCCATCGTCGTGCTGTCGGACGGACAGGACACCGATTCGACGATCTCGCTCGACTCGCTGATCGCGAAGATCGGCAAGGAGTCGAGCGAGGGCGGAGACGACGCACCGGTGCGCATCTTCCCGATCGCCTACGGCGAAGGCGCAGACACCGGTGCGCTGCAGCGGATCGCCGAGGCCACCGGCGGCCAGTGGTTCGACGCGTCGGACGCCGCCAAGATCGACCTCGTGTTCGCCTCCGTCATCAACAACTTCTAAGCGAGACGAGCGTGACTGCGGCGATGAGCGGACAGGGGTACGTCGACGACGCCGTCGACGCCCTGGCCCAGAGCAGCGTCTACGTGTCGCCCGAGCTCTCGGGCGCCACTGCGCTGCACGACCAGCTGACGGCCCAGGTGGGAGACGCCTCGATCGGTGTCGCGGTCTTCTCCGACAACGCAGCGCTCGAGGCATCCGGTCCCGAGATCCTCTCGGAGATCGCCGCCGCGCACCCCGACACCGCCACGATCATCGTCGCGGTGGGCGACGACCTCCTGGCCGGTTCTCGCGTGCTGGCCACGAACGAGGCCATGCAGATCGCCAACGCGGCCGAGGCGTCGGGAGCGGACGTGGGCGACGCGCTCACCGAGACGATCCAGGGCGTCATCGCGGCCACCCCCGCGGATGCGCCCGCACTGGGCGTGGACGCGGGGCCGTTCATCGGCATCGCGCTGGGCGTGGCGGCGCTGGTCGCCGCAGGCGCCGTGATCTTCGGCGTGACGCGCTCGCGGCGACGTGCCACCCGACAGGCGGGGGCGCATCCGCTTCCCGAGCCGGTCCGCACGCACGTCCGCACGCTCCAGGCGCTGAGTGCGGAGTATGCGCGCGCCGGGGGTGCGGGCATCGCCGGCGCGGTCGAGATGGCGCACGATGCCGGCACGATCGCGGCGAACACGACCGAGCTCTTCGACCGGCTCGATCGAAAAGGCGAGGAAGGCCAGCGCGCGGCCGCGGCCGTCGAGTACGGCGAGACGCTGCGCAAGCTCACCGGCGCCCTCGATCGCGACTATCTGCTCGACATCCTGACCCATCCGGATCTTTGGGACGACCCCGAAGAGCGCGTCCGCGAGGTGCGCACCGCGGTGTCGGCGTTCTCGACAGAGCTCGTCGAGAACATCAAGCAGGTCAACGCCCGTCGCGGCCTGCACTTCCAGGTCTCGCTCGACGGCCTGATCGGCCGTCGCAAGGAGCTGCAGGAGTGGGACCGTGCGTTCGAGCGGGCCGACGGCGACACCGGCCCGGTGCCGCGCGGCGACTAGAATCGACGGATGCCGCGATTCGCGGCATCCCGCACTCTCGTGCACTCCTCCTTCCCGACCATTGGAGCCACCGTGGCCGAGCAGTCTCGCCTCGACAAAGTCATCGCCCTCGCCCGTCACCGCGGGTTCGTGTTCCAAGCGGGTGAGATCTACGGCGGATCCCGGTCGGCATGGGACTACGGCCCACTGGGCACCGAGCTCAAAGAGAACATCCGCCGTCAGTGGTGGCAGACCTTCGTGCGCGGGCGCGGCGACATGGTCGGCCTGGATTCCTCGATCATCCTGCCCAAGCGCGTGTGGGAGGCATCCGGTCACGTCGCGACGTTCACCGACCCGCTCGTCGAGTGCCTGCAGTGCCACAAGCGCTTCCGCGCCGACAACCTCATCGAGGACTTCGAGGCGCGCAAGGGCCGCAAGGCCGAGAACGGCCTCGCGGACGTGCCGTGCCCGAACTGCGGCACGAAGGGCAACTACACCGAGCCCAAGGCGTTCTCGGGTCTCGTGAAGACCTACCTCGGCGTCGTCGACGACGAGTCGGGCCTGTACTACCTCCGCCCCGAGACGGCGCAGGGCATCTTCGTGAACTTCTCCAACGTGCTCACCGCGAGCCGCAAGAAGCCGCCGTTCGGCATCGGCCAGGTGGGCAAGGCCTTCCGCAACGAGATCACGCCCGGAAACTTCATCTTCCGCACGCGCGAGTTCGAGCAGATGGAGATCGAGTTCTTCACGCCGCCCGCCGAAGCCGGCGAATGGTTCGACCATTGGGTCGAGGCCTGCTGGAACTGGTTCATCGATCTGGGCATCGACCCCGAGAACATGCGTCAGTTCGACGTGCCCGAAGAGGACCGCGCCCACTACTCGGCCGGCACGATCGACGTCGAGTACCGGTTCGGCTTCGCCGGCAAGGAGTGGGGCGAGCTGATGGGCGTCGCCAACCGCACCGACTACGACCTGTCGAGCCACACCGAGGCGTCGGGCCAGAGCCTCACCTACTTCGACCAGGCCTCGGGAGAGAAGTACACCCCGTACGTCATCGAGCCTTCGTTCGGTCTCACGCGCGCCATGATGGCGTTCCTCGTCGACTCGTACCGCGAAGAGCAGGTGCCCAACGCCAAGGGCGGCACCGACACCCGCACCGTGCTGGGCCTGGACCCCCGTCTCGCGCCCGTCAAGGCGGCCGTTCTGCCGCTCTCGCGCAACGAGCAGCTGTCGCCGATCGCCCGCGAGGTGGCCGAGAGCCTGCGCGGTGACTGGAACATCGACTTCGACGATGCCGGTGCGATCGGCCGCCGCTACCGCCGCCAGGACGAGATCGGCACCCCGTTCTGCGTCACGGTCGACTTCGACTCGCTCGAGGACCGCGCCGTCACCGTTCGCGACCGCGACACGATGGCGCAGGAGCGCGTGCCGCTCGAGGGCCTGCACGCGTACCTCTCGGAGCGCCTGCGCGGAGCCTGACCGCTCTCTCGGAGCGTCTGCGCGGAGCCTGACCCGTCTCTCGGAGCGTCTGCGCGGAGCCTGACCTGCTCTCCGACCCGGTCGCCGTTCGGACGCCGCCACCCGCCGCGGTGGCGGCTGGGCCCACGCGCCCCGAGGCTCCGAGCGACGCGCCAGCGGCGCTTGGAGGGGCGCGGGAACGATCGTTCTCGCCGCTTTCCGCGCGGGTGCTGCACTTTCCGGCGACCGCTGCGTGACGCGACGCAGCGGTCGCCGGAAACTGCAGCACTCGGCTGAGCGTCTTCTCAGCGGCCGTGGGTCGGGGCGCCGGTCGCGACGAGGCCGCGCCACACCGACGAGATGGTCGCGGCGGTCGCCTCCTGCCAGGGGAAGCCGCCCAGCAGATCGTCGGTCGCAAGGGTCGCGACGCCATGGACGGCGGCGAACGCGACGACCGCGGCTTCCTCCGCCGATCCCTGCGGCAGCTCGCCGGCGTCCTGCGCCGCGGTGACGAGGGTGACGAGCGCGGGCATCGCGACGTGGCTGACCTCGATGAGATCGGGGGATGCAGCGGCGTGATGCTTGGCGGTGTACATCGTGCGCAGGATCGACGGATGACGCACGGCGAAGCTCACGTAGGAGTCGCCGGCGGAGCGGAATCGGTCCGCGAACGATCCGGGGGCGGCGATGGCTTCGGCGAGCGCGGAGTTGAGCCGCTGGAAGCCTTCGACCGCGAGAGCGTCGAGCAGCGCCTGCTTGTCGCGGAAGTGGCGGGCGGAGGCCCCATGGCTGACGCCGATATCGCGGGCGAGCTGGCGGAGCGACAACGCGTCGGCGCCCGCGGCGTCGACGACGTCCCAGGCGCGGTCGAGCAGCGCGACCCGAAGATTGCCGTGGTGGTAGGTGCGCTCCGTCACGGACTCACTCTAGCGCGATGTTGACATTGACAACAATGCTGTCACTGACTACATTGGCTGGCATGACCACCAGGGACTACCGCGGCACGACCGCGCTCATCACCGGCGCGAGCGCCGGACTCGGCGTCGAGTACGCGACGCAGCTGGCCGCGCGTGGCGCCGACGTCGTCCTCGTGGCCCGCCGCGAGGACCGCCTGCGCGAGCTCGCTGACCGCCTCACGCGAGACCACGGCGTGCGCGCGACGCCCATCGCTCTGGACCTGACGAGGACGGATGCCGCGGCCTTGCTGCGCCGGGAGCTCGACGAGCGGGGACTCCGCGTGCAGAGCCTCGTGAACAATGCGGGGTTCGGGATGAAGGGCGCGTTCGCCGAGGCGGATGCGGCGCGCGTCGGCGAGATGGTGCAGGTCAACGTCGCCGCTCTCGTTGCCATCACCCGGGAACTGCTGCCCGAAATGGTCGCTGACGGGAGGGGCGTGCTCGTCGGCATCGCGAGCACCGCCGCCTACCAGCCGTGCCCGAGTATGGCCGTGTACGGCGCGACGAAGGCGTTCGTGCTGAGCTTCACCGAGGCGCTCGCGTTCGAGACGAAGGGTTCGGGTCTGGGTGTGCTGGCGGTGAGCCCGGGCGCGACGCGCACCGAGTTCTTCGACATCACCGGTGGCGACGCAGCGGTCGGGCGCTTTCAGACGCCGGCGCAGGTCGTCCAGCTCACCCTGCGCCGACTCGACCGCGACGATGTGCCCCCGAGCGTCGTGTCGGGCCGCGCCAACGCGTTCAGTGCGTGGGCGGCGCGGGTCATGCCGCGCAGGCTCACCCTCGCGGTGAGCGGGCGCGTGCTGGGCTGAGTCCGACCGCCTCTGGACGGCCCGGGCCGTCACGCTTGCGCTGCCTTCTCCTGCGAGTGCTGCGTCGCGCGACGCAGCACTCGCAGGAGACTGCAGCACTCGCCCGATTGCGGCTTCGCCAACCGAAGGGCGCATCTCGCGCCGCGTGTCCGCCCGGACAGCGAAGAACCCGGCCCCGAAGGGGACCGGGTTCTTCGCGAGGGCGCGTCAGCCCGCCGCGCCGACAGTCTTCGCGGCGTCGGTCAGGGTGTTCGCCACGGACTTCGCGCCGTCGACGGCATCCGTCCCCGCGGACTTCAGCGCGAAGCCCTGCAGGAGCGTCGTGAGGTCGAGTCCGGTGAGGTTCTTCACGACCTCGGTGCCTTCGCTGAGCACCTTGCCGACGGTCTTGGTGACCTCGGAGGCACCGTCGGTCGAGACGACCGTCAGCTTGTCGATCCGCCCGATCGGCTCGGCGGCGGCCCGCACGATCTCGGGTAGGCGCGAGATGATCTCCTGCGCGAGCGCCGCCTCGCCGTACTTCTGCAGGGCGAGCGCCTTGGCATCGGTCGAGGCCGCCTCGGCGAGGCCCTCGGCCTGGATCGCCGAGGCGCGGGCGTCGCCCTCGGCGCGGACACCGGCGGCGAGCGCGACCTGCTTGTCGCGCTCGGCCTCACCGGCGAAGCGCACCGCGGTCGCGGACGCCTCGGCATCTTGCACCGCGGCGACCTTGTTCGCCTCGGCGATCTTGGTGCGCTTGTAGGCGTCGGCCTCGGTCGCCGCATTGGCGGCGTCGCGCAGCGCCGTGGCGCGCTGCACCTCGGCGTACGCCTCGGCCTCGGCGGGCTTGCGGATCTCGATGTCGAGGCGCTCCTGTGTCACGAGCGCCTGCTCGGTGAGGGCCTCGCGCTCCTGCACGGCGACGAGCTTGTCCTGTTCGGCCGTGGCGAGCTGGCCCGCGGCCTGGGCCTCCGCGTTGGCACGGTCGGTCTCGGCCTTGATCGTCGCCTGCTTGAGGCTCAGCGCCTTCTGGCGCTCGGCGATCTGCTCGGCCGCGTCGATGCGGGCGAACTCGCTGGCGCGCGCGGCCTCGGCCTCGCTGACCTCGGCGACCTGACGGGCACGGGCGGCCTCGGCGCGACCGAGGTTCGCGAGGTAGTCGCTGCCGGGGGTGGAGATGTCGCTGATGTTCAGCAGATCGACCTGCAGACCCTGCTCGACGAGGTCGGTCTTGGTCTCGGCCACGACGCGGTCCGACAGGCCCTTGCGGTCGGAGATGATCTGCTCGATCGTCATGTCGCCGATGATCGAGCGGAGCGAGCCCTCGAGGGACTCCTTGATGATCTCGGTCAGCGCGCCCTGCTGCGAGAGGAATCGCTGGGCTGCGCGGCGCACCCCGTCTTCGGTGCCCGACACCTTGAAGTTGATCGACGCCTTGATGGCGATCTTGATGCGGTTCTTGTCGACGCCCTCGACCGTGATGCCGATCTGGCGCTGCTCGAGCGAGATCGAGAATCCCTGCTGCAGGATCGGCCACACGAACGTGCGGCCGCCGATCACGACGCGCTGGCCGATGCCCGACTCGCCCGGAGCGGGCTTGCCGGCGCCACGACCGACGATGACGAGGGCCTCGTTGGGGGGCACGCGGCGGATGCGACGTGCGATGAAGGTGATGAGGCCGAGGACCGCGACGATGAGCGCGACGACGGCGATGACCTGGATGAGGCTCGTATCGAGCATGGTTCCCTTTCGGATGCCGGGGGTGAGGTTTGTGCCGAGCTATTCCGCGACGACCTTGACGCGGGTGCCGGAGTGCTCGATGACGCGGATGCGCGCACCTTCGGCGATGCGCTCGTCGGAGTAGGCGAGGCGACGCTCGACTTCGCCGGGGCCGTCGAGGCTCACCTCGCCGCCCGCGGGCGTGATGTCGGAGCGCGAGACGCCCGTCAGGCCGATGGCGGACAGCGGGATGCCGTCGGAGCTCTTGGTGATCCGCTTCACGAAGAGCAGCGCGAGCAGATACGCGAGGATGGCGAGCACCGCCGCGAGGACGTACGCCCAGACGAGGTCGAGGCCGCTCGTGGTGGTGAGCACGCCCGCCGCGCCGAAGACCACCGCGGCGACGCCGAGCGCCGTGCCCGAGATGGCGCCGTCACCGATCTCGAAGTGGTCGAAGATGTCGCCGACGAGGAGCGAGATCACGAGGACGGCGAGGCCGACGCCTCCGACGATGAGGAACGGCAGCATGATCTGTCTCCACGGGAGGGGCGGGGCGGGCGGTCCTCCCACCCTAGCCAGCGGTTGGGACCCGGTGTCCAATCGTGCGACGGCATGTGGAGAAAGCGTGCTGACAGCGCGGTGACAGCGGGGCCGCCGCCATGACAGCGGCGCGACAGCGCCCCCGAGCGAGCCTTGGGACGTCGAAAGGCGTTCCCATGACCATCACCAGTTCCGCATCCCGCGTTCCCGCCGTCCGCGCCGAGGGTCTCGTCAAGACCTTCGGTTCCCATCGCGCGGTGGACGGCGTCGACCTGACCGTCGAAGCCGGCACCGTCTACGGCGTGCTCGGCCCGAACGGCGCGGGCAAGACCACCACCATCAGCATGCTCGCGACGCTGCTCAAGCCCGACGCCGGTCGCGCCGAGATCTTCGGTTACGACGTCGCGCGAGACCCGCAGATCGTCCGTCAGCTCATCGGGCTGACGGGGCAGTTCGCCTCCGTCGACGAGAGGCTCTCGGCCACCGAGAACCTCATCATCTTCGCGCGGCTCCTGGGTCTGTCTCGCGCCGACGCCCGTCGCAAGTCGAACGAGCTCCTCGAGGAGTTCGGGCTGACGGAGGCCGCATCCCGCCCGCTCGCGAAGTTCTCCGGCGGCATGCGCCGACGTCTCGACCTCGCGGCATCCCTCATCGCCCAGCCGCCGCTCATCTTCCTCGACGAGCCGACGACCGGACTCGACCCGCGCACGCGCGGTCAGATGTGGGACACGATCCGCCGCCTCGTCGCGACGGGCTCGACGGTTCTGCTCACGACGCAGTACCTCGACGAGGCCGATCAGCTGGCCGACCGCATCGCGGTCATCGACCACGGCCGTGTCGTCGCCGAGGGCACCGCCCTCGAGCTCAAGGCGTCGGTGGGTCAGGCATCGCTCCTCATGCGTCTGCAGCCGGGGTCCGACCTCGACGAGGCGCAGGCCGTCATCAGCCGTGTCCTGGATGTCCAGGCGGTCGTCTCGCCCGAAGCTGCGCGCCTCACGGTGCCGATGAGCGACCCCGACCGCGTCACCGACCTCCTCGTCGCGTTCCGCGCCGCCGGGCTGCACCTGAGCGAGTTCAGCGTGCAGCAGCCGACGCTCGACGAGGTCTTCCTCACCCTCACCGGCACGGGCGTGCCGGCCGACGACGCGCCCGCCCACGAGACCGCATTCGACCTGGAAGGAGTTCGCGCATGACCGCGCTCGCCGTTCCCATCACGCCGGTCGCCGACCGGCACCTGACCAACCACTCGGGCATCGCCCAGACGCTCCAGAACACCTTCACCATGGCGTGGCGCGGCCTCTTGAAGATCCGCCGCACGCCCGAGCAGCTCATCGACGTCACCGTGCAGCCGATCATCTTCACGCTGATGTTCACGTACATCTTCGGAGGCGCGATCGCCGGCGACGTGCAGAGCTATCTGCCGATCATCATTCCCGGCATCCTCGTGCAGACGGTCATCACGACCTCGGTCGTGACGGGCGTGCAGCTGCGCGAAGACATGGACAAGGGCGTGTTCGATCGGTTCCGCTCGCTGCCGATCGCGCGGATCGCGCCGCTGTCGGGTGCGCTGCTGGCCGACACCGTCCGTTACCTCATCGCCACCACGCTCACCTTCACGATGGGCTTCATCATGGGATTCCGTCCCGAGGGCGGCATCTGGGCGGTCGTCGCAGCGGGCGCGCTGGTCATCGTGAGTTCATGGGCGATCAGCTGGATCTTCGCCTTCTTCGGCGTCATCGCGCGTTCGGCCTCGAGCGTGCAGGGCGTCTCGATGCTGATCCTGTTCCCCCTGACGTTCCTCTCGAACGCCTTCGTGCCCGCCGACACGATGCCGCCGTGGCTGCAGTGGTTCGTCGACATCAACCCGGTGTCGCACCTCGTGACCGCCGTGCGCGATCTCGTCAACAACGGCACGGTCGGCCCGGACGTGCTGGTGACGCTGATCGGTGCCGCCGTCATCGTGGCGATCTTCGCACCGCTCACGGTGCGGGCCTACATGCGCAAGGCATAGCTGGATGCCGCGGGCGGGCAGCCCGCGTCAGCCGAGCAGCGCGGTCAGTGCCGCGATGTCGTCGGAGCCGGGTGCTCGTCCCTGCCAGGGACCGGCGCCCGGCTCCGTGCTGTCGCCGAGTCGTGCCAGCACGAGGCGCAGAAAGGGATCGGCGGCGTCGACACCGCCGCGCAGCCGTGCAGAGGCAGCCAATGCGGTCCGGGCATCCGCATCTCGTCCGACGGTGGCCAGCCAGCCTGCCAGCGACAGCGCGACATCGGCGATGATCGGCTGATCCCCGCTCTTCGCGGCGGCCGGCAGCGCGATCGCGAGCGCCGCGTGAGCCGTGCTGGGGCGATTCATCATGAGGTGGGCCTGCGCCCGTTTGGACTGCGCCCACGCCACCATCTGCTCGGGGTAGGCGGGGCCGACCTGAGCACCGAGAACGTCGAGGTGCCGCAGCGCGCGATCGCCGTCGCCGACCGCGATCTCGACCGCCGCCGCGGTCATCTCGGCCTGTGCCACCGCGCGCTGCGACCCGTCCGAACGCGCCAGCGCATCGATGTCGGTGAGACGGACCCGCGCGTCGTCCACGCGTCCGAGTCGCAGCAGGATCCCGACGCCCTGCGAGCGCTGCTGCACGAGGTCGGTCACCGACGTGAGACCGACGAGGCCCGCCGACGATGCATCGGCGACCTCGAGCGCCTCGTCCAGGCGTCCGGCGAGCACGAGCCACTCCGACCGCATCTGGCTCGAGAAGGCCACGCCCCAGACATCGCCGAGCTCGCGGAACATCCGCAACGCCTTCTCGCTCTCGGCTCCGAGAGTCTCGATGTCGCCGCCGTTCTGCGCGAGGGCGGAGCGGAGCATGCTCAGGATCGCGACGGACCACGCCGGTGCGTCGTCGAGCCCGTCGACGCCGATCACGAAGTCGCGCGTCCACGGAGCACCCGGCTGGTGGTCGCGCACGGCCGTCCTCATGGAGCCGATCAGCGGGACGAGTGCGGCCGTCAGCTCGCTCGGGTGCAGTGCCGCGGCCGTCGTGATCGCGTCGGCGTCGTGGTCGACGTCGCCGAGCAGGGCGATGCCGCTGTCGTCGGACTCGCGGGCTGCGGCGAACGTCCTCAGCACCAGGCCCACCCCGCGCACGACGACCGCGGGCTCGGAGTCGAGTGCCGCCGCGGCGTCGGAGAACCGCAGGACGCCACCCTGGATCTCTTCGAACCGCTCGCGCATGAGCCAGGTCCACAGGCACGCACGAACCAGCCGTACGCCGACGTCGGCGAGTCCCGGCTGCTCGGCGCACGTCCGAAGCGCGGCGCTGAGGTTCTCATCGCCCGCGTCGAACCAGGCGAGCCCTTCGCGCACGGCGGGGCCGCGCAGCAGCAGGTCACGTCGCGCGGCGAGTTCGGCCATGGCGCGCGCCTGCTCCGCGCGGAACGCGTCTTCGTCGCCGTCCGCGCGAAGGCGATCGATCCCGTACTCGCGGACCGTCTCGAGCATTCGGAGCCGGCCGCCGCCGCGGTGCAGCAGCGACTTGTCGACGAGCGTGTCGAACGACGCGGCATCCACATCGAAACGGGCGCCGACGGCGGCGGCGTCTCGTGCGTCGATCCCGTCGGGGAAGACGGCCATCGTCAGCAGGGCGGTCCGCTCCGACGGCGTCAGCGTCTCCCAGCTCCAGTCGATGAGGGCGCGGAGCGTCTGATGGCGTGCGACGGCCGCCCGAGGACCGTTACTCAGCAGCGCGAACCGGTCGTCGAGGCCGGCGTCGATCTCGGCGATCGTGAGCGTGCGGGCCCTCGCGGCGGCGAGCTCCAATGCAAGCGGCAGACCGTCGAGCCTCGCCACGATCCGGCCGACGGCTTCGGCCTCCTCCGGTGACGGCGGTGCGCCGCGCGCCGCGCGGACGCGCCGGGAGAACAACTCGCGAGCGTCGCCGGGCGGCAGCGGCCCGAGATCGACGAACGCCTCGCCGGCCAGCCCCAGCGGCTCGCGACTGGTGGCGAGGATGCGCGATCCCGGCGCGCTGTGCAGCACGTCGAGCGCGACAGCGGCCGCCTCGGCCGAGACGTGCTCGCAATTGTCGAGCACGATCAGGGTCGAGCGTCCGGCGAGCGCCTCCAGCACCCGCTCGCGTGAACCGGCCGAGATCGTCGGCGGATCGCCGATGCGGATGCTCCGCCCCACCGCTCCCGCGATGGCGGCCCACACCTCGCCCGGCGCGGCCGGCGCGAGCTCCACGACGATGGCGCCGGGCTGGTGACGCGCCGCCTCGAGGGCGAGCGTCGTCTTGCCTGCCCCGCCCGGGCCGATGAGCGTCACGAGCCGTTCGTCGCGCAGCTGGTCCTGGATGAGATCCAGCTCGGCGCGGCGGCCGATCAGGGAGGTGACTGCGGCGGGGACCGGCCCATGCGCGAAGGCCTCCGACGCGTCGCCGCCGGACGGCGAGGGCTCGGACGCTGCGGGCTCGGACGACGCCGGCTCGCGCGGTGTCGGTGCGCCGCGAACCAGGCGCTCCGCATGCGCGCGGTCTTCGAGCAGGTCGCGCACGACCCAGTCGAAGCCGGGGCCGGGCACCCACGGCTCGCCGATCCACAGCGCGAGCGCGCGCCGCGCGTCTTGCGCCGCGGCGGCGGGATCGTCGGCACGGCGCGCGTCGGTCACCAGGTCCTGGAACAGCGTCAGGTCGACATCCGCGCGGGTGAGCCCGAGGCGGTATCCGCCCGGCACGGCCTCGAGGGCGCCGGACGGGATGATACGGCGCAGGCGCGATGCCAGCGACTGCAGCGCAGCGCGCGGATCGTCGGGGAGGTCATCCGGCCACACGTCTTCGGCGAGCGCACGGTAGGCGACGGTGGTGCCGGCGTCGAGTGCGAGCCGGAACAGCAGCGACTCCTGGCCCCGGCCGCGCACCGCGAGCGCGACCCCGTCGGCGTCCGCCGCGAACCCTCCGAAGTACTTCAGCCGCACGTGGTCAACCCTAAGACCGGCGTCCGCTCCCGTGGATCGCGCCGCCGCGGTCTTCAGCCCGTGACCGTGAACGTCGCAGAGCCGGTGTCGCCGTCGATCACGCGCCGGTAGTCGTCGGTGACGATCTCGCGAAGGACGTCGGCGTCGATCGCCTCGAGGTCCTTGATGTAGAGGCAGCCGGCTCCCGTCTCGTGGGGTCCGAGCTTCGCGAGCCGATCGGCGTGCGCGCCGGTGTCGAGCAGGTAGATCGTGGTGGCCTGGCGGCGCGGCGAGAACGCGGCGATCGGAACGTCGCCCTCGGTGCCTGTGGGATAGCGGTAGTGGCACGATCCGAAGCCGACGATGGTGCCCCACATCTCGGGTTCGTGCCCCGTGATGTCGTGCATCAGGGTGACCATGGTCGCGGCATCCCGCTGCCGTTTCGCGGGACTCACACCGGCGAGGAATTCGTCGACGCCGACTTCGGTCTTCTTCATGATGCGCCGTCCTTCGCGGCGGCCTTCATGGCCCTCTTGTGCTCGCGCACCTTCGTGAGCGAGTCGGCCGAGACGATGTCGGCGACGCTCCGGTACGACCCGTCCTCGCCGTAGGGTGCGGATGCTTCGCGCCACCCGTCGCCCGTGTAGCCGTACTGCTTGCCGAGCAGGGCGAGGAAGATCTTCGCCTTCTGCTCGCCGAAGCCGGGAAGCGACTTCAGCCTCTTCAGCACGGTGAGCCCGTCGGGTGCGCCGTCAGCCGGTTCGGACGCCGGACGCGTCCAGATCGCGGCGGCGTCGCCGCCCCAGTCCTGCGCGACGGCGGAGCACAGCGACTGCACGCGGGCCGCCATCGACCCCGGAAAGCGATGCACCGCCGGGGTCTTCTTGAATTCTTCGACGAACGCCTCGGGGTCGTAGCCCGCGAGGGCCGCGGCATCCAGCGATCCCACGCGCTGCTCGATCTTGAGGGGACCGGCGAACGCGGTCTCCATCGCGACCTGCTGATCGAGCAGCATGCCGATGAGGAGTGCGAGCGGGTCGTCGGTCAGAAGACGATCGGCGGCGGCATCGCCCGTGATGTGGAGCGTCATGGCCCCAGTCTTCCACCGGACTCCGATGCGTGCGATGCCCGGGTCGTCCTGCGTCGAGAAGGCGAGACGCTGCGGGAGCGCGTCGGTTAGGTTGGCAGAACCCACGCCAGCGCCGGACGAACCGCGGAGGACCGAGCCCATGCCCGATCGCCGCACGCCGTCGTCCTGGCGACTGCTGCGGATCAGGGCCGGAGCCCGCTCGGGCCTGCTCGCGAGCGCGGCGGCCACCGTCTCGGTGGCGGTCGTGACCGTGTGCGTCGTGCTGGCGTGGCTCGCGCGCGCGGTCGATGCGGCAGGCGATGCGTCCCCGCCGGGCGCTTCGGCCGAGGAGGTCGCCGATCAGGTCGATGCGGGCACCGCCGCGCTCGCATCGGCGGCACCGGCACTCGTGCTCCTGGTCGCGATCCTCGCCGCCACTGCGATCGCCCAGCTCGCACGGCTGATCGCCGCGGCGCGCGAGCACGAGACCGCGACCATTCGCGCGCGCGGCTTCTCGCGCACGCAGGCATGGACGACGGATGCCGCGGAGGGCGGCCTCGTCGCGCTCGCCGGAGTCGTGGCCGGCCTCCTTCTCGCGACCGCGGTCACCGCCGTCGTCGGCGCAGCGCCCTCGGACGCGCTCGTGCAGTGGCCGTGGGCAGGGGCGACAGGCGTGCTCCTCGCCGCGACGTTCACGATCGCCATCCGCCGCGGCGAAGCCCGGCGCACGGCGACGCGCGGTGCCCGCGTGACGACCGCGGCGCTGGTCATCGTGGTGCTTCTGGCGTCGGCGCTCGTGATCTGGCAGCTCCCGCTCGCGCGGGGCGCCGGGTTCGACCCGATCGTCGCGATCGCCCCCGCCGTGGTCCTCATGGCCGGTGCCCTCGTCGCGCTCGCCCTGTTCGGATCCGCCGCCGTCGCATGGTCGCGACCCGCCGCAGCCGGTGCGGCGCTCGAGCCCGGATATCCTGCGCGCCAGGTGGCGCGCCGCATCCCGATCTACGCCGTCGCGGTGCTGCTCGTCGCGCTGACCGTCGCGCAGGCCGTGTTCGCCTCGGCGTACTCCGCGACCTGGACCGCGATGACGACGGACTCGGCCGCCGTGCGCGCCGGCGCCGACCTGCGGGTCGACACTGCGCCGCAGTCCGTCACGCCCGACGACGTCGCCGTTGCAGCGTCCGTGGAGGGAGTGGATGCCGCGGCTCCCGCCCTCGTGGCACCCGTGGAGATCGGCTCGAGCGATGCGCAGCTGGTCGCGGTGCCGTCGTCGGCGATCGATTCCGTCGTGAGCTCGGCCGGAGGCCTCATCGACAAGGATGCGCTCCGGGCCTCCGCGTCTGCCGAGGGAGAGGGGGAGGGCGAGGTCGTGGTCTCCGATCCCGTACCGCTCGACGAGGCCGTGACCCGGCTTCGCGTGCGCGCCGACCTCGTATCGCCGTCGGGCGGTGTCGTCACCGATGTCCGGGTCGTCGCGCTCCTGTTCGACGCGACAGGGGCCCCGGCGCGGATCGCGTTGGACGGCGACCCGCTCGTGGACGATGATGGCACGGCGACCCTCGTCGGCGAGGCGGTGCTGCCCGGCGGTACGGCCCCATGGCGCCTCTTCGCGATTGTCGCCGGGACCGGCCCCATCCTCTCGAACCGGAGTGTGTCGGTGACGCTCGCCGAGGTGGAGGCGGTCGGACAGGGCCCGCTCGATATCGGCGGGGAGGTGCTGCTGGAGGGCGGCAACGCCGAAGAGGTGCTCTGGCTCGCAGACGGCGGCGCGCGAGCGGGGGGCGCGGCCACGCCGGTCGAAGCGGTCGTGACCGGCACGCTCGCTTCACGGCTCGGCGTCGGAGTCGGCGATCCGCTGGAGTTCCGCTACGCCGGCACCGGACGACGCGGCGCCGCCGTCATCTCGTCGCTCGTCGACGCGATTGCGGGGGCGACCGCATCCGTCTCCCTCTTCGTGCCTATGGAGACCCTTCTGACCTCGCAGCTGCAGCTGGGCACGTCGATCGTGGCACCCGACTCGGTGTGGGCGGCGGGCTCGGAGTCCGCCGCCGACGGACTGAGCGCAGCACTCGGCGACCGCCCCGTGATCACCTCCGCACCCGGCGTCGCGGCGAGCGTCGTCGGCGCGCTCGTTCCCGGCTGGTGGATCGCGACGGCGGGATCCGCCGTGCTGTCGCTCATCGCGGCATTCGCGATCGTGCAGACCCTCGCGATCGCTCGGCGGCGCGAACTCGGAGTGCTGCGGGCGCTCGGCGTGACGGCGGGCAGACAGGCGCGGATGCGCGCGGCCGAGCTCGGCGGCGTGTTCGCGACGGCGATCGTGCTGGGTGCGGCCTCGGGTGGATTCGTGTCGTGGCTGATCGTTCCCGAGCTGGTGCGGGCCGTGACCCCCGGCATCCTCTCGCTCGCCGGCGGCGTGACCGTCGTGTGGGTGCCTCTCCTGCTCGCCGTGGCGGGGCTCGCCCTGGGCTTGGTTGCGATCGTCGCGGTCGCCGCGACCGGGGTCGGCCGCGCCGCCCGTGCGGCGACGGTGGGGGAGGAATCGCGATGACCCGGCGTGTCACGACTCGTGCTCTCGCGGTCCACCACGTGCGCTCCCGCGCCGGGGGCAGCGTGATCGTGGCGGCGCTCGTACTGGTGCTGTCGTTCATCGCGACGGCCGCGCCGATCGCGATGGGGGTGCTGGGGGATGCCGCGCTGCGCGACCGGCTCGCCGGTCTCTCGGCGACCGAGCGCGACGTCGTGGCGGACTCGCCGAGCTTTCCGCAGCTGCCCGCGCTCGATCCCTATCCGCCGACCGAGACGGGAGCGGTGTGGGGCGAGTTCGCCGCGGCGCTCGAAGACATCCGCACCAGTGCGGACAGCCCGCTGCCGACGGTGCTCGGGCCGGCGCACGCCGTCGCGTCCGTTTCCGGTCTGCCGATCCTCGAGGACCCCGCCACGAAGCTGCTCACGATGGCGTTCTCTCCCGGCTACGAGTCCGAGCTGCGCATGACCGAGGGCGAGCTGCCGGGTCCGGCCGTGGAGGAAGGCGGCGGCTATCGCGTGGAGGTCGTGATGTCGGCGGAGACCGCGCGAGAGCTCGAGTGGGCGGTCGGCGAGCAACGCCACCTGCGCGAGGACGACGCCCCCTACGTGGTCGTCCTCTCGGGTGTGTTCGAGGCCGCCGACCCCCGGTCGGACTTCTGGCAGCACGTTCGCTCGGTGATCGAGCCGCAGATCTTCGATGACGGCAACAGGGCGCGCCAGGTGACGGGCACGGCGTTCGCGCATCCGTCCTCGTCTGCCACGGCATGGATGTACGACGGCCTCGGCGGCCGGGCCGGCACGACCGTCTGGTACCCCGCCGACGTCGATCGGATCGAGTCCGACGACGCTGAGCAGACCGTCGCCGCGCTCAACAAGCTCACGTCCGTCGGACACACCGTCGGGTCCTCGGCGCAGGGCGCCGGCATCCTCAGCCTGAAGTTCGACGCCGAGATCACCGCCGAGATCGAACTCGCCCTCGCTCAGGCGGCGACCACCGCGGGCGTGATCGCGATGCTGGTCGCCGGGCCCGTCGGCGTCGCGGTCGCCGTGCTGATCCTCGGATGCCGCCTCATCCTCGAGAGCCGTCGCCCCGGACTGCGCCTGCTGTCGGCGCGCGGTGCGTCCCTCGGCCAGCTGCGCGGCCTCCTCACCGTCGAAGGGGCCCTCATCGGCGTCGTGCCCGCGATCGTCGGTGCAGCTCTCGCGGTCGTCATCGGCGCCGTCGCGTTCGGCGCCGCGCCCGGCGCCGCGGGGCTCGTGCCGGCGCTCCTGCTCGCACTCGCACCGATCGCGATCCTCGTGGTCCTCGCCCCGTCCGCGGCAGAGCGTCAGGTCCGCACCGATCTGGGGCGGCGCGGCTCGAGGCTGCGCCTCATCTCGGAGGGCGTGATCACCGGGTTCGCCGGGGTCGCACTCGTCCTGCTGTTCGTGCGGGGCTACAGCGACGGCGTCGATCTGCTGCTCGCCGCGACACCGCTCCTGCTCTCCCTCGTCGCCTGCCTCGTCACGCTGCGGGTGTATCCGCTGCCGCTGAGTGCGATCCTCGCGCGGTCGCGCGCATCCCGCGGCGCCGACGTCTTCCTCGGCTCGGCGCGCGCACTGCGCGAGCCGTCGATCGGGCTCACTCCGGTGCTCGCCCTGGTGGTGGGCGTCTCGGTGGCCGTGTCGTCGGGCATCCTCCTGTCCGCACTGCAGAACGGGGTCGCCGAGGCCTCGCGCGCGCAGATCGGCGCCGACCTGCGCATCGCGGGCGCGACGTTCACCCGCGATGAGCTCGAACAGGTGAAGGCGGTCGACGGTGTCGCCGCAGCAGCGGGCATCTCGGGAGCGGACTCCGTCACGCTCGAGATCGGCGGAGACCGGCGGGGAACATCCGCGTTCGTCGTCGATGCGGCAGACCTGCGGGCCGTGCAGGGCGACGGGCCGGGGATGCTGCCACCCGGCGTCTCGATCGAGCCTTCGGACGATCCGATGCCGATGGTCGTGGCGGGGGCGACGGCCGACATCATCGACGGCTCCGACGAGGTGAGCGCCGGCGGCGTGGAGGCAGAGGTGGTGGGAGTGACCCGCGGGCCGGTGCCGACCGGCGCGCGCGAGAACTGGATCACGTTCGACTCCTTCTATGCCGACGAAGTGCTGGGTCTGGACCCCAGCGACCGCACGGTGCTGGTGAGGCTCGAGGCCGACGCAGAGCGCGACGCCGTCGAGCAGGACCTCCGCACGATCCTGGGCACCCAGGTGCGCATCGACACGGCCGCAGAGATCGCCGCGCGCATCGAATCCGGTCCCGCGGTGCAGGGCGTGCGCGGGGCTCTGCTCCTGGCGACCGGGGTGGCGGCAATGCTCAGCGCGCTCGCGATCGCGATGACGCTCGCGCTCGCCGCCGGACCCCGGGCACGCGTCCTGGCGCTGCTGCGCACTCTCGGCGCACCGCCGCGGTCCGGGGCGTCCCTCGCCCTGTGGGAGATCGGCCCTCCCACGATCGCGGCCGTCGTCGCGGGCACCGTGTTCGGAGCCCTCGTTCCGCTCGTCGTCCTGGCCGCAGTCGATCTCCGCCCTTTCACGGGATCGTCCGTCGCACCCGCCTACGTCATCGACCCGGCGATCCTCGCGCTCACGCTCGGCGGATTCCTCGCGCTCGCCACGCTGCTCACCGCGATCGCCCTGCTCGTCTCACGTCGCATCCGCGCCGCGGGCGCTCTGCGCACGGTGGAGGAAGGATAGGACCATGGTTCGACACGCTCAGCAGCCGGGAGAGGCGCCGGTGCGAACGGATGCGCCGGATGCCGACATCCTCTGCGTCGATCTGGTGCGGATCTTCAAGGTGCTCTCGGCCGGCGGGCAGGGCGTCGAGGTACAGGCGCTCCAGGGGCTGAATCTGCGTGTGGAGGCGGGCGAGCTGGTCGCCGTGGTGGGAGCATCCGGGTCGGGGAAGTCCACGCTCCTATCGATCCTGTCGAGCCTGGACCAGCCCACGGCGGGCGTGGCGTGGGTCGCCGGCCACGATCTGCTCACGATGAAGGAGAAGGAGCGCGTCGCGTTCCGCCGCCGCAGCGTCGGGTTCGTGTGGCAGCAGACCTCGCGCAACCTTCTGCCGTACCTCTCGGCGAGCGAGAACGTCGCCGCAACGCTGGCGATCACCGGTGCGGCGCGAGGTGCCGCCGCGCGCCGCGCGCGCGTCGCAGAGATGCTCGACCTGCTGGAGGTGACGCACTGCGCCGAGCGCAGGCCCGCCGAGATGTCGGGCGGCGAGCAGCAGCGCGTCGCGATCGCCGTCGGCATCGCGAACAGCCCGCGGGTGCTCCTGGCCGATGAGCCGACCGGCGAGCTCGACGACACCACGAGCGCGCACGTGCTCGAGGCCATGCGAGCGGTCAACCGCGAGCTCGGCGTCACCACGCTCATCGTGACGCACGACCCTGCGGTCTCGGAGCACGTCGCGCGCACCGTGCAGATCCGCGACGGCCGCACCTCGACCGAGGTGCTCCGCTCGACGCGCGTCGACGAGCACGGCGCCGAACAGCACGTCGCCGAGGAGTACGCCGTGCTCGACCGCGTCGGGCGCCTCCAGCTTCCCGACGACTTCGTGTCCGCGCTCGATCTGCGTGAGCGCGTGCGCCTCGCCCTCGAGCCCGACCACGTCGGCGTCTGGCCCGGTCAGCGTCCGACAACCACCTCGGACCGCTCGAGCGACCACGAATCCGCGAGGGTCGAGGCATCCGTGCCCCAGAATCATCCGGGGGGAACCGCTTCCAGCGAGGATTTCCGGGACACGGCGGAGGGGACCGAGACGACGACGTCGCCGACGACCGAGGAGGAGCCGTCATGACCCTGGCACTGCGCGGCGAGAAGCTGACCCGCACATTCCGCTCCGCTGCCGGCGACGTGCACGCGTGCGTCGACATCGACATCGAGGTGGCCGAGGGCGAGCTGGTCGTGGTGCGCGGCTCGTCGGGTGCGGGCAAGACGACGCTGCTCAACCTGCTGGGCGGACTCGACCAGCCCACCTCGGGGCGCGTGTGGATCGGCGACGTCGAGGCCACGGCGCTCGACGAGGACGAACTCGCCCGGGTACGGCGGGAGCGCCTCGGCTTCGTGTTCCAATCCTTCGGGCTGATCCCGATCATGTCCGCCGCCGAGAACGTCGAACTGCCGCTGCGCATCGCGAAGACGGCGCCGGCCGAGCGCGACCGCCGCGTCGCCGAGGCACTGCGCCTCGTCGGGCTCGCCGATCACGCCGCCCAGCGACCGGGCGAGCTGTCGGGAGGCCAGCAACAGCGTGTCGGCATCGCACGGGCGATCGCCGTGCGGCCGCACGTGCTCATCGCCGACGAGCCGACCGGACAGCTCGACTCCCGCACCGCCGCCACGGTCATGGACCTCATCGGCGACCTGGTGCACTCGCAGGGGCTGGCGGCGGTGGTCTCGACGCACGACCCGCTGCTCGTGCAGCGCGCCGATCGGGTGATCGAGCTGCACGACGGACGCGTCACCTCGGTCGGCGGCCACGCTCCGGCGGGTCCCGGGCCGGCCGATGAAGCATCCGGGCCGGCCGATGCATCCGATGACGCAGAAGGGCCGTCCGAAGACGCGCCGCACCCCCCGCGCACGCGCGCCGAGGCGCGGGAACAGCGCCACACCGACGGCTGACGGAAACCCCCGGGATGGAAGGATGGATGCCGTGACCGTCCCGACGCCCTCTCCAGACGCCGCCCCGGCGGCCTCTCCACTCGCTGCCGGCGTGTCGAGCGGAGCCTCTGGCCACGGGCACTCAGACGGGGTGCCCGGAGTCTCCGGGCGTGTGGGCCCAGCCTCCGAACCGCTCGAAGAGCTCGTCGCGCACGCCCGAGACACCCGGGTCGTGGTCATCGGCGGAGGCATCGCCGGTCTCACGGCGGCGTGGGAGTGCGCCAAGGTCGGCATGTCGGTGACGGTCGTCGAGGCATCCGATCGGCTCGGTGGTGTGATCGGCTCGGCGGAGGTCGCCGGAGTTCGCCTCGAGACCGGCGCGACCTGCTGGTCGACCCGCGGCGGCGCGGTGCGGCGGCTCGTCGCCGAGGTCGCACCGGATGCGGTCGTCGTCACTCCCCGCGACGATCGCGAGTGGCTCGCGGGACTTCCGCGGGGTGCGGCGGCGCCGCTCCCGGTCGAGAACGTGCTCGGAATCCCGGCGAACGCGTGGGACGAGAGCGTCCGCCGGGTGATCGGCTGGAGCGGCACCTGGCGCGCCTATGTCGACCGACTGCGTCCGCCTCTGACGATCGGCACGCAGCGCAGTCTCGGCCGCCTCGTCCGAAGCCGCATGGGCGACGCCGTGCTCCACCGGCTCGTCGCACCTCTCAGCATCGACCGCTTCGGGCTGCTCCCCGACGACGTCGACGTCGAGGTCGCGATCCCCGCTCTCAGCCCGGCGCTCACCCGTACCGGGTCGCTCGGCGCCGCCGTCTCGGAGATCCGTCTCGACGCCGCGTCCGGTCCGGCGATCGAGACGATCGAGGGAGGGATGCCGCAGCTCGTCGCCGCCCTTCGCGACAAGCTCGCCGGTCGGGGCGCCACCATCCGCACCGGCGCCCGCGTCCTGGCCCTCGCGCGAGCGAACGCGGGATGGACGATCGACCTCGACGCGGACATCGCGGCACCCGGATCGGGTGCGGGCGACGATGCGCCGGATCTCACACCCGAGACGGCCTCGCAGTACACCGCCGATGCGGTCATCGTCGCGACGGACGAAGCCACGGCCCGTGTGCTGCTGGCGTCCGCCGCGGGCTCCCCGGCGTTCGCGGACGTCACGCCGGCGGGCATCGCGCGCGAGGTCGTCACACTGCTCATCGAGGCTCCCGCCCTCGACACCGCTCCGCGCGGAGCGCACGTCCACGCGATCCCGGGCGCCCACCGTGCCGTCGGGCTCGTCCACGAGACCGCGCGCTGGGACTGGCTCGCGCGCGCGATCGGCCCCGGGCGCCACGTGGTGCGCGTCGCCTTCGGGGGCCCGGCCGACCCGCCCGCCACCGCGGGACTCGGCGACGCCGATGCCGCAGGGATGGCGCTGGCCGAGGCATCCGCTCTCCTGGGGGTGGCGCTCGACGACCATCATCTCGTCGGCGCTCACCGGGACTCCTTCACGCTCGTTCCACCGGTCTCGGCGGTCGGGCAGCGGGAACGTGCTGCGGCCGCACGCGCCGCCATCGCCGCGGCGCCCGGCATCGCCGCGGTGGGGGCGTGGGTTTCGGGAAGCGGCCTCGCGCAGGTCGTCGGGGATGCCCAGACCGAGGCGGATCGTCTGCGCAGAAGCCTGATCTGGCGCAGCGGCGACAACGCCTGAGGAGTGTTCGCGCAGCCCGTGTCAAGGCGGATGCCGGAATCGGAATACAGGGCTACCCTGGGAGGGTCGTCAGGTGCACCACCGAGCGTGAGGAGACCCCATGAGGGGCAAAGCAGGACTCGTCGTCGGACTCGCCATCGGGTACGTGCTGGGCAGCCGGGCAGGCCGCGAGCGCTACGAGCAGATCAAGGGCCAGTGGCTGAAGGTCTGGAACCTCGGCCCCGTGCAGGAGCAGGTCGGCAAGGTGAAGGACTTCGCCAAGTCCCAGGCGATGGCCCTGCCGTCGACGCTGTGGGACTCCGCGGTGAAGGTGGCGCAGGCCGCTTCGTCGAAGGGCTCGGCCGGGCAGAAGCTGGATGCCGCGGTGCAGGTCGGCAAGGAATCCGCGGACGACATCGCCAAAGCGGCCGACACGTCGGCCCGCGCGGTGAAGGATGTCGTGGACGACGTCATCGACGACGCGACGAGCGGTCAGGGCGGAGCCTGACGTGACGAGCCCGCGTGGCTTCCGCGACCGCGCGGACGACAGCCTGCTCACGCTGATCGGCGAAATCCCGGAGCTGATCCGCAACCTGGTGATCGCCGAGATTGAGGGTGCGAAGGCGTGGGTCGCGCGCACCGCTAAGGACGGCGGCTGGGGCGCGCTGTGGATGTTCGCCGCCCTCTTCGTGCTGTTCTGGGCGGTGCCCGTCTTCGGCACGTTCGTGATCGCCGGTCTCTCGTCGTGGTGGCCGGTGTGGCTGTCGGCGCTGGTCGTCTTCTTCGCGATGCTGATCGTGACGGCCGTGCTGGCCCTCCTCGGCATCCTGCGCTTCCGCAAGATCGGCGAACGCCAGAACCCCGTGCAATCGATCGCCCAGGACGTGAAGGAGGTGCGCGATGAGCTCTGACGCGCCCGTGCCACTGCCCCAGACCGCCGTGGTTCTGCCCAGGACCGCTGTTCCCCTCGGCATCACCGATCCGGTCGAGCAGGCCAGGGCCGAGCTGAAGGCCGCACTCGCCGCCATCGAGGTCAAGGCGAACGTTCCCCGCCGGGTTTCGCGGAAGGTCGATGACACCGTCGCCCAGGTCCGCAAGTTCCAGCGGTCCAACCCCGCACTCACCGCCGTGGCCGTCGTCGTCGGCGCCGCCGCAGTCGGAGCCGCGGTGTGGGGACTGGTGCGTCTCTATACCCGCTGACTGAACCGACCGGACATACCTTTCTCACAGGGGGGTATGCTCAGGGTGCAAGGCAGTGCAATGGTGCGTATGCTGCCGATCGCGCGAACCCGATTCAACCGCGCATCGGCTGCTCGAACGTTCAGGGCGGCCGACCGAGCACCATGAGAGTCGACCCCCCATGAATCAAGCCTCACAGCACTCGTCCGCAAAGCCCCTCGCCGGCTGGCGCGTCCTCGTGCCCCGAGGTGGCCCCTGGGGAGATGGAGTCGCCGCCTCGCTGCGCCATCAGGGAGCGGTTCCCGTGATCGCGCCGCTCATCAACTTCGCACCGACGAACGACCAGGACTCGCTCGACCAGGCCCTCGCCGACCTCGCCGCCGGAGCGTTCGACTGGCTCACCGTGACCAGCGCGACGACAGTGGATGTGCTCTACGCCTACCGCGCGGTCGTGCCGCCGACCACGAAGATCGCCGCCGTCGGCGAGACCACCGCCGCCGCCCTGCTGGCCGTCGGATACGGCGTGGACCTGGTTCCGGAACGCGACAACTCCGCGGCCGGGATGGCCGAGCAGCTCATCGCTCTCGAGCCGCACTCCCGCGACATCCTGACTCTTCGCAGCGAGATCGCGAAGCCGGTGCTCACGCGAATGCTGTCGGAGGCGGGTCACCGCGTGCGGAGCGTCGTCGCCTATCGCACGGTCGGCGTTCCGGTGACCGATCGCATCGCCGAGGACGTGCGGTCGGGCCGCATCAACGCCATCCTCGTGACGAGCGGCTCGGTCGCCGAGCAGGTGCACGCCCAGTTCCCCGAGGTTCCCGACACGACCCTCATCGCAGCGATCGGGCCGCGCACGGCGAAGGATGCCAAGCGCGCCGGACTCGACGTCGACATCGTCGCCGAGGTGCAGACGGTCGACGCGCTCATCGACGCGGTCGCGAAGTTCTCGCTGCCCCACGCTGCCGACGAATTCGCTCCCAAGACGGGGGCCCTGCCGCTGCCCGGTCTCGACCTTCGCGCCTGAACCGACGATGCCCGTCACGCCTCGCATCGTCGTGCTCGCCGGCGGCGTCGGGGGCTCGCGCTTCGTGCTCGGAGTCCGCGAGGCACTGCGTCGTCGCGGCATCGCCGACACCGCCGAAGCCCTCACGGTCGTGGTCAACACCGGGGACGACCTGTGGCTGTCGGGCGTGCGACTGCAGCCCGATGTCGACTCGATCATGTATGCGCTGGCCGGTGTCAACGACACCGAGCGAGGCTGGGGACGTCAGGGAGACACCGAACGCGTCAACGCGGAGCTGCAGGAGTGGGATGCCGGCTGGCCCTGGTTCACGCTCGGCGACCTCGACCTCGGCACGCACCTCGCCCGCACCGGCTGGTTGAGGGACGGCCTTACGCCGACCGAGGTGCTGGAGCGGATGTCGCGCCGCTGGCCGCTGGGAGCACGCCTGCTTCCGATGACCGACGCCGAGGTCGACACGATCGTCGTCCTCGAGGACGGCTCGCGCCTGCATTTCCAGGAATGGTGGACGCGTCACCGCGCCACGCTCACCCCGTCGCGCTTCGACAACCCGGGAATCGATTCCGCTTCGCCCGCACCGGGTGTGGCGGATGCGATCGCCGCCGCCGACGTGGTGCTCGTCGCACCGTCGAACCCCGTCGTCTCGATCGGCCCGATCCTCGCGGTTGCGGGCATCCGCAACGTGCTGCGCGCCACCGCGGCCCCGATCGTCGGCGTCTCGCCGATCATCGGCGGACGGGTCGTGCGAGGCATGGCCGACGTCTGCCTCGCCGCGATCGGCGTCGAGACGACCGCAGACGCCGTCGCCGCGCACTACGGGGCGCGTGCCCACGGCGGGCTGCTCGACGCCTGGCTCATCGCCGAGGAGGACGCGGCTCTGGCCGCCGGTGTCGACGGGTTCGGCATCCGGTCGATCGTCACGCCGCTGTGGATGACCGATGTCGATCGCTCCGCCGCACTCGCCGAATCGGCGCTCGCCGCCGCCGGCGTCTGACGTGCCCGAGCTGACCTGGTTCGCGTGGGCACTGCTCGGCCTCGCCGCAGTGATCGTCGGCCTTTCGAAGACGGCCGTGCCGGGTGCGGGCACCATTGCGGTGGCGATCTTCGCCGCGGTGCTGCCGGCGAAGCAGTCGACGGGCGTGCTGCTGCTCCTGCTGATCGTCGCCGACATCTTCGCCGTCACGATGTACCGGCGGCACGCGGATTGGAAGACGCTCGTGCGTCTCGCGCCCGCAGTCGTGGTCGGTCTCGCGGTCGGTGCGGTGTTCCTCGCGTTCGCCGACGACGTGTGGGTGAAGCGCACGATCGGCGTGATCCTGCTCGCGGTGATCGCGATCACCCTGCTGCGCCGCCGCATGCAGGCCGGTGCCGCGTCGAGCGGGTCGCACCGGGTCGCCGCGGCGACCTACGGCACACTGGGCGGCTTCACGACGATGGTCGCCAACGCGGCCGGGCCCGTGATGTCGATGTACTTCCTCGCCGCCCGATTCGAGGTGAAGGCCTTCCTCGGCACCGCCGCATGGTTCTTCGCGATCGTCAACATCGCCAAGGTGCCGCTGTCGATAAGCATCGGCATCATCACGGTTCCGGGCCTGCTCATCGACCTGGTCCTGGTGCCGTTCGTCGTCGCCGCAGCGTTCCTCGGACGCTGGATCGCCGGACGGATCCCGCAGTCCGTGTTCGAGAAGCTCGTGATCGGCTTCACCGTCGTCGGCGCGGTGTATCTGCTCGTGGTGTGACGGGGTCCGTCACTCGCCCTCGGCCCGGCGTCGTCTGGGCCGGGTCAGCAGCCAGGCCAGCCCGCACAGTACCGCCGTAGCCCCGAGCCAGAGCCAGGTCGTGGTCTCGAGCCCGACGAGCGACTGCTGCCACGACGTGCAGTACGACTCGCCGGGAACGCTGGAGTCGGCGCACATCCCGGCCGTGAACAACGGGAAGAAGACGATCGCGGCCGCCACGCCCGCCACGCCCAGCCACACTGCCGTGCGGGCGGTGGAGGAGGGGCCGCGGCCCGGGGTCGTCATGTCGTCACGATAGGACTCTCGCCCGCTCGGCCACGCAATCGACGCTGAGTCGTGACGTGGCGGGACACGCGGCATCCGCTCTGTCAGGCCGTGACGGATGCCTCCGCCCGCGCGATCGCGGTGATCCAGGGCTCGAGCGACGTCGGTCCGGTGGAGTCGAAGACGCGCAGCGGAATCCACCCGGCTGCGATCAGCCGCAGCGGCGAGTTCGCCCTCGGTCCAGTACGTGAAATGGCGCGCGTCTTCGAGCTTGGCGTTGGACCATCCCTCACCCGAGCCCTTCTTGAAACTCGCGGCCAAGGCGCCACCGGCTTTAGTGGCTCGCAGAGCTGTCGCGAGCACGGCGACGAGGTGCTCCCGCGGCACATGGAGCAGCACTGCGTTCGCGAACACCGCGTCGTAGGGTCCGCCGAAATCCTCGGCGCGCACGTCGAGCACGCGAGCGTCATGCCCCTGCGCACGCAACGTCGCGACGAACGGCTCGGCGCCGTCCGTCCGGTGTACGACGAGGCCGGCGGCTTCCAGTGCCGCGGCATCTCGCCCGGGTCCGCTCCCGAGCTCGAGCACCACCGCGCCCGGTGCGACGTGCGCGAGCAGATCGTCGACGAGCGGAGAGCGGACACCCGATGTGTGCGCGGCGTACCGCGCCGCGCCCCGTTCATATGCCGCGAGCGTCTTGGTCTGCGGATCGACCGGTTCGATCGCCTCCGCCGTCACGCTCGTGTCTGCCCGGCGTGAGCCGTCACGCCCAGGGCGACGGGCGGTCGGTGGCTCGCTGACTGTCGTCGGGGTAATGCGGCAGCTCGGAGCCCCCGGCGCGGATGCAGAGCCACCGCAGCTGCTCGGGGCTGTCGGGTGTGGCGCGCCAGGTACGCCACACGCCCTGCCCGACCCGGACGACACTGCCCGGACCGACCTCGACCACATCGTCGTCGAGGCCCATCTGGCCGCGGCCGCCGAGGAACACGTAGACCTCCTCGACGTGCGCGTGCGCGTGCCAGTAGCCTGCCTCTTCGCCGGGTTCCAGCGCGTTCGCCGTCATCCCGATGAACTGCATGGTCATGTCGTGGTCGACCACCCGCCGTCCATCGCGCGAACTCTCCGGGCGGAAGCCGCCATAATGCGACCGCCATTCGTCGAGCCCGCCCATCTCCAGCACTTCGTAGTCGCTCATCCCGCCAGGCTAGCGCCGGCCGCGAACGTGCGGCTCGTGCGCGCCAGGTTCGTCCGCACGGGACCGGACGCCGGCCGTGCGGTTGCCGCGAGTGGTCGCATCTGGGCGCTGACGCGGCAGTTCGGGCGAACTGCGCCGCGGGGATGCGGGGTCGGTGTGTGCGGTTGCCGCGAGTGGTCGCGTCCGGGCGCTGACGCGGCAGTTCGGGCGAACTGCGCCGGACGGGACCGGACGCGGGCCGTGCGGTTGCCGCGAGTGGTCGCGTCCGGGCGCTGACGCGGCAGTTCGGGCGAACTGCGCCGCGGGGATGCGGGGTCGGTGTGTGCGGTTGCCGCGAGTGGTCGCGTCCGGGCGCTGACGCGGCAATTTGGGCGAACTGCGCCGCGGGGACGCGGGGCCGGTGTGTGCGGTTGCCGCGAGTGGTCGCGTCCGGGCGCTGACGCGGCAGTTCGGGCGAACTGCGCCGCGGGGATGCGGGGCCGGTGTGTGCGGTTGCCGCGAGTGGTCGCGTCCGGGCGCTGACGCGGCAGTTCGGGCGAACTGCGCCGGACGGGACCGGACGCAGGCCGTGCGGTTGCCGCGAGTGGTCGCATCTGGGCGCTGACGCGGCAGTTCGGGCGAACTGCGCCGCGGGGATGCGGGGCCGGCGTGTGCGGTTGGTACCCGGGCACCACGCGGTCAGCGGCGGGTCGCGTCCAGCACAGCGGCGGTCCGCGCACCGAGACCGAGCGCACGTGCGGCCTCGAGCTGGGTCGCCGTGTCGACGTCGCGGCGGAGGGTCGAGGCATCCGGAATCTCCAGCGCCGCGCACCCCAGCGCGAGGTGCCTCGCGAACGACCCGTCGCCGAACGACGACGTCCACGCCACTCCGGCGCGCGCGGTCACGAGCGTCGAGCCGGTGCCCTCCGCGTCGGCGACGACGGCACGATCGACGGATGCCGCCGCCCGAAGCCCTGCGGCGAGATCCTCTGACCGCAGGGCCGGGAGGTCGCCGAGGAGTGCGGCGCGCGGCATCCGGCCGTTCGGATCCACCGCGGTCATTCCCGTCGCCACCGCGGCGTCGAGTCCCCGGCTCTCGCCCTCGGGGACGAACCGCAGTGCGGGGATCATGGCGGACTCTCGGGCCAGCGCCGCGTCATCGCTCACGATGACGACCTGCGCGACCAGCTCGCACCCGGTGGCGGCGGTGATCGTGTCGAGCGCGATCGCGTGAGCGAGGGCGGCGCGGTCGACGCCTTGCGCGTCGAGGCGGGACTTTCCGCGTGCCGGGGCCTTCACCGGCACGACGACGATCCAGCGCGTGTTCCCGAACTCCACGGATTTGCGGCTCGCATCGGCCTCGAATCCCTGCGCGGACCTCGGCGGCCCCGGATCAGTGGAGTTCTGCTTCCCGGGCCGCCGGAACAGCGGGGTCACGCGCCGAACTTCGCCCGCAGCCGCGGGAGGATCTCTTCGCCGTACATCCGCAGGAAGGAGCCCTGGTCGTGGCCCGGGTCGTGGAAGACGAGGTGGCGGAAGCCGAGTTCGATGTACCAGCCGATGCGCTCGACGTGCTCGTCGGGGTCGTCCGACACGATGAAGCGTGATGCGGCGCGCTCGATCGGCAGTTCCTCGCCGAGGCGCTGCATCTCGATGGGGTCGTCGATGCCCATCTTCTCCTCGGGGGTGAGGGCGAGCGGAGCCCAGAAGCGGGTCTTCTCGCGGGCGGCGTCGAGCGACGCGTCGAGTGAGACCTTGATCTCCATGAGCGTGTCGATGTCGTCGCGCGAGCGGCCGGCCTTCGCGAGGCCGTCGTCGAGCGCGGGCAGCAGCGTCTCGGTGTAGAGCTCGCGCTTCTTGCCGCTCGTGGTGATGAAGCCGTCGGCGATGCGGCCGGCGAGACGAGTCGCGGCAGGTCCTGCGGCGCCGATGTAGATCGGCACGGGCTCGGGCAGCTTGTCGTAGATCGTGATGTTGCGGGCCGTGTAGTACGTGCCGTCGAACGTGACACGGTCCTCGGACCACAGCCGGCGGATGAGTCCGATCGCCTCTTTCATGCGCTGGAAGCGCTCCGGCGGATCGGGCCACGCGATTCCCAGATTCGCTTCGTTGAGTGCCTCGCCGGTGCCCACCCCGAGGATCACGCGTCCCGGGTACATCACCCCGAGCGTCGCGAAGTCCTGCGCGACGACCGTCGGGTTGTAGCGGAACGTCGGCGTCAGCACCGACGTTCCGATCAGCACCCGCGACGTCTTCGCGCCGAGCGCGCCGAGCCAGGGAATGGATGCCGGGGCGTGTCCTCCTTCGTGCAGCCAGGGCTGCAGGTGGTCGGAGATGAAGACCGAGTCGAACCCGACCTCTTCGGCGAGGACCGCGTAGTCGAGCAGCTCGGACGGGCCGAACTGCTCGGCCGATGCCTTGTATCCGAATCGCAGGGGGATCATGCGAGTCCTCTCGTCGTTGCGCCGCCGGCGGAAAGGCGTGGCGCGGGGTCGAAGCCGTGCGGGGGTACCGGTTGCGGCTCGGTCAGGAATTCCGAGCCGTCGGCGCGGCCGAGCCGTGCGCGGAACGCGTCGACGGTGCCCGGCCACAGCAGGGTGAGCCGGCCCGAGCGCTCGTCGACGTACCAGTTGCGGCATCCGCCGGTCATCCAGGGGGTGGTGCGAGCCGCGCTCGCGATCTCATCGGTGTACGCGGCCTCGGCCGCGGGGTCGACGCGCAGCACGCCGCCCGCGAACTCGCGGCGAGAGAGCACGCGCGCCGCGTAGGACGCCTGCTCCTCGATCATGAGCACCGACGAGGAGTGGCCGAGCGAGGCGTTCGGTCCGTTGAGTACGAACAGGTTCGGGAAACCCGCGACGACGGTCGAGCCGAACGATGTCATGCCGCCCGACCAGTGCGCGGCCAGCGTCTCGCCGTGCTCACCGACCACGAGGTCGGCGTACGGCTGGCGCGTCGACGCGAAACCGGTCGCGAGCACGAGCGCATCGACCTCGTGACGGGTGCCGTCGGTCGCGAGGAGCGCAGTGCCCTGCACCGCCGAGAGGGCGGCCGGGACGAGGGCCACGGCGCCGGAGGCGACCGCCGGATAGAACTCGTCCGAGAGCAGGACGCGCTTGCACCCGAAGGCGTAGTCCGGGGTGAGCGCGGCGCGCAGGCCCGGGTCGGCGACCTGTGCCTCGAGATGCGCGAGCGCTGCGGCCTGAGCCTCTGCGGCGGCCGACGCGTCGCCTGATCGAGACGCGAAGCGCGCCTCGCCCTCGGCGTACAGGTCGGCGCGCACGGCGACGAGCTCGTGGGGATGCGACGCGAACCGGGCGCGGTCGGCATCCGAGTAAGTGCCTCCGCCGCGCGGCACGATCCACGCCGGGCTGCGCTGGAAGAGCGTCACCTGACCCGCGGTGCGCGCCAGCTCGGGAACGATCTGGACGGCGCTCGCCCCCGTACCGACGACACCGACGCGGAGGCCGGCGAGATCGGCCGCATGGTCCCAGCGCGCGGAGTGGAACAGCGGCCCGGGGAAGGTCTCGAGCCCGGTGATCTCGGGGATGGACGGTTCGGTCAGCCGCCCGCACGCCAGCACCAGCGCGTCGGCCACGACGATCCCGGTCGAGGTGCCGATGCGCCACACCTCGTGCTCGGCATCCCAATCCGCCCACTGCATCGCCGTTCCCAGCCGCAGCCGGTCCCGCAGCCCCTCCGCGTCGACGACGCGCTCGAGGTAGTCGTGGATCTCATTGCCGCGCGCGAATGTGCCCGACCAGGCCGGGTTCGGGTGCGACGCGAAGCCGTACAGATGCGAGGGGACATCGCACGCGACGCCGGGATAGGTGTTGTCGCGCCAGGTGCCGCCGACGGATGCCGCACGCTCGAGAAGGACGAAATCCTCCCGGCCCGCACGGCGGAGCGCGATGGCCGTGCCGATGCCGGCGAATCCGGCCCCGACGATCGCGACCTCGACGCGGGTCATCGCTGCAGCGCCTTGCGGTCCGCGGGCGGCTCGCGGTAGTCGGTGGTGCGCTGGCGGAACGGCCGGAACAGGCGCGCGACCAGGGCTGCGGCATCCGCCACGGGCAGTTCGAGACCCTGTTCGATGCCTGCCGCGGGCTTCACCCGCCCATCGAGCAGCGTGCCGCCGAGGTCGTCTCCACCGGACTGCAGAAGCACGGCGGATGCCTCGCGCCCGACGCGCGTCCACGGGATCTGAATGTGGGGGATGCTGCCCGACAGCAGCAGACGGGAGACGGCGACCATGGCGCGGTGCTCGTCGATCGCCGCCCGGCCCACCACCAGCGGAACGCCGCCCGCGGGCCCCGGGAGGGGGATCGGCACGAACTCGGTGAACCCGCCCGTGCCCGTCGCGGAGCCGTGCCCGCCCGTGCCCGTCGCGGAGCCGTGCCCGCCCGTGCCCGTCGCGGAGCCGTGCCCGCCCGCGGGGCTCGTCGAAGCGCCCTGCATCCTGCGCAGCCGGCGCAGGTGGGCGACGCGCTCGGCGGCGGTCTCGACGTGACCGTAGAACAGGACGGACGTGGACGAGAAGCCGGCGCGATGCGCGGCGGCGACGCCCTCGATCCAGCGATCGATCTCGAGGTCGCCGGGAGCGATCAGCGCGCGCACGCGCTCGCTCAGCACCTTCACGCCCGTCCCCGGGACGGTGTCGACACCGGCGTCGCGCAGCGCAGCGAGCGCGCCGGCGAGGCCGAGACCGCCGCGCTCGGCGAGGTCGCGCACATCCTGCGGCCGGTAGGCGTGCAGGTGGATGCGCGGGGCCGCCGCCTTGACGGCGCGGGCGATGTCGAGGTAGCCGACCGGGTCGGCGTCGGGCGGGAGGAGGCCCTGCACGCACAGTTCGGTCGCGCCGAGATCCCAGGCGTCGGCGGTGATCGCCGCGACGTCGTCGAGCGTGAACGTCGCGGGGTCGGCGGTCGGTTCGGGGCGGAGTCCGGAGGACGTCAGGTTGCGATTGACGACGAGGCTCACGGCCTCGCCCACGGTGTACCGCCTGACGTCATCGGCGGTGGCGGCGAGGGCGTCGAGGTCGCCCCCGGTGGCTTCGAGAAGCGTCGCCCATTCCGTGTCGTCGAGAGCGAGCGGGTCGGATGCCGCGGCTTCGGCGAGCTCCTTCACCCCGTGCCCACGTCGAGAATTCAGGAGATTCGGTCGTTGGCGCGCATCCGCAGAGGCATCGGCCGGCGCGTCTCCTGAATCCTCGACGCCGTCGCGTGAGAGCGCGGGGCCCAGGTGCGCCGTATCCGCGTCATCGTGCCCCGAACGCGCGCTCGGGCCCGCCGCCTTCACCGTGGCGGGGACCGACGCGGCCAACCCCGTCGCGGCATCCGCGAGCGCCGCCACCGCCGGGCGAAGGCCGGCATCGATCCAGGTCTCGGCATCGAGCACGAACTCGGGCTGGGCCGTCAGGCGCTCCCGCAGTTCGAAGCCGAGCTCGGATGTCATTCCGGCCAGGTCGTCGAGGTGCGGCCACGGGCGCTCGGGGTTGACGTGATCGGCGGTGAGCGGTGAGACCCCGCCCCAGTCGTCGGCGCCGGCGCGCACCAGCAGATCGAACTCTGCCGGGTCCGACAGGTTCGGCGGCACCTGGATCCGCATGCGCGGGCCCATCACGAGCCGGGCGACGGCGACCGCGGCGACGTACTCGAGAAGCTCGGCATCGGGCGCGCCCTGCATCGCGGTGCGCGGCTTCGCCCGGAAGTTCTGCACGATGACTTCCTGAACGTGTCCCTGCGCTCCGCCGGGGCCGTCGATCATATGCCGCTCGTGCGCGTCCCGGATCGCCACGAGCGACTCGGCACGGTCGCGCAGGGTCTCGCCGATCCCGACGAGGATGCCGGTCGTGAAGGGCACGCGCGCTCGCCCCGCGTCGTCGATGACGGCGAGCCGGACATCGGGGTCCTTGTCGGGCGAGCCGAAGTGCACCTGCCCCGGCTCATCGAACAACCGGCGCGAGGTCGTCTCGAGCATCATGCCCATCGAAGGGGCGGTGGGCCGCAGCGTCCGCAGCTCGTCCGCGCTCATCACGCCCGGGTTCAGGTGCGCGAGCAGGCCCGTTTCGGCGGTGACCAGGCGGGCGATGTGGCCCACGTAATCCAGGGTCGAGGCGAAGCCGTGCTCATCGAGCCACGCGCGGGCCTCGGGCCAGCGATCCTCGGGGCGATCGCCGAGGGTCAGCAGCACCTCTTTGCAGTCCATCGCCTGCCCCTGCCGGACGACGGCGAGCACCTGCTCGGGCGACATGAACGCGGGCTTGCGCTTCTTCAGCAGCTGACCGGGGGTGTCGACGAAGACGCAGTAGTGGCAGCGGTCGCGGCAGAGAGTGGTGAGCGGGACGAACACCTTGCGGGAGTAGGTCAGAACGCCAGGACGACCGGATGCCGCGAGCCCGGCATCCCTCATCGCTCCGGCGATCCGGAGCAGCCGTTCCAGACGTTCGCCCGTCGCGGAGAGGAGTGCTTCGGCATCTGCGACGTCGAGGCGCTCGCCGGAGTGCGCCCGCGCGAGCGCCCGGTCCACGGCCGCAGCAGCGGCCCGGGCCGGCGATTCGGCGATGGAGCTGGCCACGACGGTCATCGAACCAGTCTCGCACCGCGTGCGAGGACAGGGGGTCGTACTCCGCGTCGAACGCGGAGCGGATCGTTGCTCTCCTGTGAGCAAATCAACCCTGTTCCGCTCGTCGGCGCTGGCAGACTAGACGCATGGTGACGCTGTTGCTCGACTCGACGCAGCTCGAAGTCGTGCTGTCGGGGTCTGAGCGCGCTCTGGCATTCCGCAAGGGGAATGTCGAGATCGAACGCTCGACGATCACGAAGGTGCAGCTCACCGATGACGCGTGGACGTGGCTGCGAGGCATCCCGAGCCCCGGCACGCACCTGCGCGGAGTCATCGCGATGGGCACCTGGCGCTCCGCCGGCGGCAACGACTTCGCGATCATCCGCCGCCATCGACCGAGCGTGGTGATCGATCTCGAGGGCCACCCCGAGTTCGAGCGGATCATCCTCACCACCCGCCACGGTCTCTCCCTGGTGCAGGCGCTGCGGGTCGAGGTAGACGAGAAGCCCGCCGACGTCGTCGACATCGCGGCCGAGACCGGAACGATTCCGGTCCAGCCGGCGAAGAAGCCCCGCACGCGCAAGGCTCCCGCCCCCGCCCCCGCGGTCTGACTCGAGGCATCGGGTCAGCTGACGTCGCGGCGCCAGCTGGTCAGGTGGCCGAGCACGAGGAAGACGACCGCGTAGCCGAGCAGCACGAGCGCGCCGACCCACCACTCGAGCGGGGTCTCGGCGGTCATTCCGGCCGGTGTCATTCCCGTGAACAGGCTCGCCCCGACGAGGGCGTCGCTCGCCGCTCCCGGAAAGTAGCGCGAGACCTCGGTGAGCCCGTCGACGAAGGCGGCTGCGGCGCGCGCGACGGGCTCGACGAACTGCGTGAACACGAGCACGCCGACGATCGCGCCGACCTGGTTGCGCACGAGCGCGCCGACGCCGATCCCGATGAACACCCACAGCACGTACGCGAGGATCATCCGCGCGAACATCGCCCACGTGTCTGACGACGACAGGTCCGTCTCGAGCCCGTTCGCGGCGAGGAACGGCGCCGACGGCGCGACCGAGGCGAACACTCCGATGACTCCGAAGAGGACGCCGAGCACGACCCCGACCGCGAGCTTCGCCCAGAGCACCCGCCCGCGACGCGGAGTCGCGAGGAAGGTGGGCGTGAGTGTCTGATGCCTGAACTCGCCCGTGACCATCAGGGTGCCGATGAGGAGGGGGAAGACATAGGCGATCGCCGTCGCGGTGCTGTAGAGCGTTTTCGCGAGACCCTCTTCGGGGATCTGAGGCGCGTCGCCGGGCAGGGTGCCGGACGCGGATGCCGCGAAGACGAACCCGAGAGTGGCGGCGGTGAAGCCCACGTAGACGAACAGGACGATCGCGAGGATCCACCACATCGACGTGGTGAACTGCTTCGTCGTCTCGGCGCGCGTGGCGGCGGTGAGGCTCATCGCGACTCCCCTCCCTGGTGGTCCTGCTCGTCGTCGAGCGGGTTGCGCACGTCGGTCTCGACCCAGTCGGGCGACAGATCCGAGAGCGTGCCCATGCCGGTGTCGTCAGTGTCGTGGTTCTCGTCGTCGCCGGAGTCGGATGCCGCGTCGCCAGGATGTGGTTCGGTTCCGGATACTTCGTTCCCGGAGTCAGGCTCAACTCCGGGTGCGTCGTCCCGGGAGTCCGGTTCGGGTTCGGGTTCGGGTGGCACCCACGCCTCGGCCTCGGCCTCGGCCTCGGCCTCGGGCTCGGGCTCGGGCTCGGGTTCGGGTTCGGGTGGCGCCCACGACTCGGGTTCGGATTCAGGTCGGGAGTCGGGCTCGGGATCGGAGCCGGATGCGGAGCCGGAGGCGGGGTCGGATCGGAGCACGGATTCGGATGTGTCGGCTGGGTCCGCGTCGGTCTCGGAATCGGACGCGTCTGCGGGGCCCGCGTCGGTTTCGGAGTCGGGATCCACAGCAGTCTTCGCGCCCGCAGCACCGCCCTCGCCGGTCGTGTCGAAGGCGTGGAAGAAGGCATCCGCGTCGATATCGGCATCCGTCTTCAGGTAGGTCTCCCACGGTCGGGCGTCATCGGATTCGGCGAGGTCCGACAGCTCCTCGTCGATCTCGCCGATCGCCTCGACGTCGGGGTCGGCATCCTCGGGAAGTGCTTCGTCGACCACTTCGTTCAGCGGCTCGGTCTCTGAGCGCTCGGCTGGCGGGGCAGGGGAGGGGACGATGTCGATCACGCCGGTGCCGGCCACCGCGAACGCCGCCGGGGCGTGGGTGGCCCCCGGGTCGGCCGACTCGGGTGCACCGGTCTCCGGCGCCGCGTCCATGGGGGCGGACTCCGTCGGCTCGGCCGCTTCTGCACGTCCGGACCCGTCGATCGCCCACGCCGCGGCCGCCGCGGTGCCCGCGGCCGCCGCCGCGCCGGGCAGGCTCGTGGCGGCCGCATCGAGCTGGTCTGCCGAGAGGGCGGATTCCGCCGCCTCCGCGGCCGCCGCGTCGACGGCAGCATCTCCGGCGGGCATCGTCGGCGCGTCTGCTTCGTACGGACCATCCGTCGCATCCGAGGAGCCCAGGGCTACTGCACCCGCTGCCGCGGCACCGCCAGCGGCTGCACCTCCCGCAGCGTCTTCGTCCAGCGCAGCTCCGGCCTCCGCACCTCGGGCCTCCACAACCCCAGCCCTCGCGGCACCTGCACCCGCTGCGCTCGCCGCAGCTGCGGCATCCGTCCCCGCCGCGCTGGCGTGCACCCGCGTGCCGTTGACGAGGTCGAGGAAGACCTCTTCGAGCGCGGGACCGCGCTGGTGCAGCGTCGACAGGGCGACGCCGGCCGCCGCTGCCGTGGCGCCGACGGCCACCGGGTCGACCCCGCGCACGGTGAGGCCCGAGCGCAGGATCTCGAACCGCACCCCCGCCGCCTGCAGCGCCGCTGACAGCGCCGCGCGGTCGGGGGAGTCCACGACCGTCGCGTGCCCGGACGGGTCGGACAGGTCGTCGAGCGGACCCTGGAAGACGAGGCGCCCGCGCGAGATGATCAGCAGCGCGTCGACGGTCTGCTGCACCTCCGAGAGCACGTGCGACGACACCAGGACGGTGCGCCCCTCGCCCGCGAGCTGGCGGAGGAACCCGCGCATCCAGCGGATGCCCTCGGGGTCGAGTCCGTTGGCGGGCTCGTCGAGCACCAGCACGCCCGGGTCGCCGAGCAGCGCGTAGGCGAGACCCAGGCGCTGGCGCATGCCGAGCGAGAAACCGCCGACCTTGCGACCCGCGGCATCCGCCAATCCGACCAGGCCCAGCACCTCTTCGACGCGCGCCTTCGCGATTCCGGCGGCCTGCGCATAGACGGTGAGGTGGGCTGCGGCCGTGCGACCGGGGTGGAAGCTGGATGCCTCCAGCACCGCACCGACGGTCTGCAGCGGGCGATCGAGGCGGGCGTACGGCACCCCGCCGATCGTGGCGGCACCGCCGGTCGCACGGACGAGTCCGAGCAGGATCCGCAGCGTCGTGGTCTTGCCGGCCCCGTTGGGACCGAGGAACCCGGTCACGCGACCGGGCTCGACACGCGCGGTGAACTCCGAGACGGCCGTGACGGCGCCGAAGCGTTTGGTGACTCCAGAGAACTCCAGCGACTGGCCGTCGGGCATCCCGAACCCTCTCATCGACGTGAGTGCACGCCCGCGGCATTGCGGACTTTGCCTATCTTTGCGGATTCCTGCTCCACCGTGGGAGAAGTCGGGTGGTTTCGCCCCTGTCCCGCGGGGGAGACTTCTCGGCGTCACGCCTGCGACCCGGCACGCGAGCGTGCCACGCGGCGAACGCGGCCGGTAACGTTGCGCTCGTGACCGACGCCCCCGAGCCCCGTGCCAGCGAGTCCCGCGCCGACGAGCCCACCGTTCTCGTCCGTGCGAGCGGGGGCCTCGGGCGGCTGACGCTCAATCGTCCCCGGGCGATCAACGCGCTCGACATCGGCATGATCCACCTGCTGCACCAGGCGCTCGACGCGTGGGAGCACGACACCGAGGTCGATCTTGTGGTCATCGACGGTGCCGGTGAGCGAGGACTGTGCGCGGGCGGCGACGTGCGCGGGCTCGCGGAGCGCGTGATCGGCGGCCGGGCCGACGAGTCATCCGTCTTCTTCCGCGACGAATATGCGCTCAACGCCCGCATCGCGGAGTACCCCAAGCCCATCGTCGCCCTCGCGGACGGCATCACGATGGGCGGGGGGATCGGGATCGCCGGTCATGCCGCGATCCGCGTCGTCACCGAGCGGTCGCAGTTGGCCATGCCCGAGACTCGCATCGGGTTCACCCCCGACGTGGGCGGTACGTGGCTGCTCGGCCGCGCGCCGGGTCGTCTGGGGGAGTACCTCGGTCTGACGGGGGCGGTGATGGATGGCTCGGACGCGATCTACGCCGGGTTCGCCGACCACTTCGTGCCCTCCGCCAACCTCGACGGTCTGCGCGACGCCCTCGAGACCCGGGCGGATCCGTCGAGTCCGACCGAGCTCGTGCTCCTGTTCGACGAGACCCCCGAGCGCTCGAAGCTCGAGGACGCCCGCGTGTGGATCGACGAGGCCTTCGCCGCCGACACCGTTCCCGAGATCGTCGCGCGCCTGCGGGCACGGCCCGAGGCCGACGCCTCCGGAACGGCGGACCTGCTCGAACAACTCTCGCCGACGGGTCTCGCCGTCACCCTCGCGTCGGTGCGCCGCTCGCGCGAGCTGCCGGGCCTGCGCGACGCGCTCGAGCAGGAGTACGGCCTCGTGATGTGGTTCGCGACGACCCAGCCCGACCTCGCCGAGGGCATCCGTGCGCAGGTCATCGACAAGGACCGCTCGCCCCGCTGGCAGCCCGCCACCCTGGCCGACCTGTCACCGGATGCCGCGGCATCCGCCCTCGCCTTCCGCTTTCCGGAGCCGCTGTGGGGGTGAAGCCGCGTCGTGCCTACTCGATCGGAATCGCGATCGACTGGTTCTTCTTCGTCTTCGCGGGCCTCGCCGCGATCTGGCTCGCGTACCTGAGCTTCACCGAGACGTTCAAGGTGGGGTGGTGGGGCATCCCGTTCTTCGTCGGATTCTGGCTGCTGCTGGCCTATCTGGTGCTGCCGCGTGTGCACCGGATCCTCACGACGGTCTACGTCCCCGACTACTTCATCGGGCGGGCGCGCACGAGCGACGGGCTGCTCGGCGACCCGGTGAACCTGGCGTTCCTCGGCGCGGGACCGCAGATCGAGGCGGCGATGCGCGCCGCCGGCTGGACACGCGCCGACCCCGTGACCTTCACGTCGTCATGGCGCATCGTGACCTCGACCCTGAGCCGGCAGAGCTACCACCAGGCGCCGGTCAGCCCGCTGTTCCTGTTCGGCCGCCAGCAGGATTTCGCCTACCAGCAGGAGGTCGACGGCAACCCGGCGCAGCGGCACCACGTGCGCTTCTGGAAGTGCCCCGACGACTGGCTGCTGCCCGGCGGCCGCCGCGTCGACTGGCTCGCGGCCGGCACGTTCGACACGAGCGTCGGGCTCTCGCTGTTCACTCTCCAGGTGACCCACCGCATCGACGCCGACACGGACGTCGAGCGTGATCACATCGTCAAGACGGTGACGGATGCCGCACCCCGGGTCGTCGTGGACGTCATCGCCGACTTCGCCACCGGCTACCACGCGCGAAACGGGGGAGGCGACACGATCCGCACCGACGGCGACCTGCCGATCGTCGACGTGCGCGCGCTCGAGGGGGTGGACGCATGACCGGCCGAGCACCGCTGGACGGGCCGGAGGCGGACGGCGGATCGGCGTCCGGCTCGGCGTCCGCACCCGCACCCGCACCCGCACCCGCGACCTCGTCCGCACCCGCGACCTCGTCCGCACCCGCGACCTCGTCCGCGCCCGCGCCCGCGGAGGAGGTCGCGCCGCGCAAACGGCCGGCGTACGAGCCCGCCGCACGGCTGCTGCGACCCACCGGCTACGACCCCGACATGCGCCGTCCGATGGCCACCACGGCCGGCTTCGCCCTCGTGCTGCTGCGGGTGCTCGCCGGCGTGATCGTGCTGGTCGGCATCGCCGCAGGATGGGACGCGATGCTCGACGATCCCGACTCCGTGCTGGACGGCTTCGATCCCTCACCCGAGGGGCGCCAGCTCGCGCTGTGGTTCGTCCTCGCCGTGGGCGCGGCGGTGCTGCTGGTCGACCTGGCGCTCGCGATCTTCGTCTTCCGGGGGCTCAACTGGGCGCGGATCCTCGTCATGGTCGTGTCGGTGATCTCGATCAGCACCGTGTTCGTGGCGTGGTGGGCGCAGGGACAGGAGATCGAGATCTACGGCACGTTCCTGTCGCTCAGCCTCGACATCCTGCTGCTTCTCGCACTGTCCAGCCGCAGGGCATCGGCCTACGCCCGGCGCAACGAGGCCCGCTGACCTGTGGGCTCGGTATGAAGTGCGGTCACCGAGCCGCGGCCACCGATGCGTGGCGTAGCCTGATTCGGCCGCGAGACGCGGTCCGACGGTCTCGGGGGAGGGTGAGTGTTCGACAGTCCACTGTCCGCTTCGGCCTATGAGGTGCTCGTCGTCGACCCGGGCGTCGACAACGAGTCGCTCCGCAAGGCCTACCGTCTGCGCCTCCGCCAGACCCACCCCGATACCGGCGGCGACGCGGCCGTGTTCATCCAGGTGCAGCGGGCATGGGAGCTCATCGGCACGCCCGAAGCGCGAGCCGCCTACGACCGGGGCCATGGATTCGGCGAGACTGCGGCACCCGAGTGGTCCGGATGGCGGCCGCCCGCGGCACGCACCGACACCCGTCCCCGGGCGCGCTCGTACGGGCATCCCGGAGGCTGGCGCCGCGAGCGGTATCTCGACCTGATCCGCGAGTGGGCCGGACGCGGCGTCACGCTCGAGGACCCGTACGACCCCGCGCTCGTGCGCGGCGCCCCGCAGCACCTGCGGCGCCTGCTCGCCGACGCACTCGCCGAAGAGGCGACCGCGCGCATCGTGTCGGATCTCGGCATGGGATACACGGTCTGGCACGACGTCGCGGCGGTGGGTCGGGATGCCGATCCCGACGCCAAGATCGACCACATCGTTCTCGGCCCGAGCGGACTGTACGGCCTCCTCTCGGAGGACTTCGGCGCCCCGGTGCGCCTGCGCCGCGGCGAGTTCATCGGCGAGGGCGTTCCCGGTGCGCCGATCACGGAACTGCTCGCACGGATGCGGGTCGTCGCCCGCGTCGCGGGCGTGCGCTTCAGCGGCGCGATCGTGGTGCTGCCCGACGAAGACGTGATCGATCCGATCGAAGAGCTCGGAAAGGTCCGGGGAGTGCGGGTCGCGGTGGTCTCGCGCAGCGCGCTCTCGACGGTGCTGCGACGTGGCATCACCGGTGCCGCCGACGTCGGCGGCAACGAGGTGTTCGACGTGCGCACGCGCCTGCAGCACACCGTCCGCTACGCCTAGCCGGACGAGCATCCTCTGCCGAGGAGCGGGTGTCAGTCGTTGAGGCCGAAGAGGTCGAGCGGATGCGTCAGACGCCACCACGGCGAGGGGTCGTCGACATCAGCGGCCAGGCGCAGATCGACCGTCGCCGTGTCGAGCGGGCCGGTCACCGTGAGCGAGCCGACGCTGTCGCCCTCTTCGCGGCTGTCGCCGAGGTCGTAGGTCGTACCGACCGTGCCCGAGCCGCCGTTCCACAGCACGACGGAGGCATCTTCGCCGATGACGATGTCGACGCTCTCGCCCCACTTCGTCTCGACCCGGCCGGCGACTGTTCCGCCGGTCACCGACGGCTTCAGCTGCAGCTCGGTCTCGAGCTGCGTGTAGAGAGCACGGGATGCCGCGAGCCGGGCGTCGTCGTCGGGCTGGCCGAGCACCGACGCGAACAGCCGCACGGTCGTGTCGCCGACGGTGATGTCTTTCGCCGACAGCAGGTTCCACGCGTTGAGGGTGCCGGTCTTGATTCCGACCACACCGGGATCGGCGAGCAGTCCGTTGGTGTTATCGACCAGCCCCGCGCCGGGCAGGTCGACCGACTGCGTGGCGACGATCTGGGCGATCACGGGGTTCGCGAGCGCCTTCTGCGCGAGCACGATCAGTGCCTCGGGACTCGCCGCGTTGCGGGCATCCATCCCGGTGGGCTCGACGATCGTCACACCGGGCACGCCGTGCGTCGACAGCCACTCGGTCGCGGCACGCTCGAAGACCGCGTCCGTCGGCCAGATGGTCTGGGCGAGACGATCCGCGTAGTTGTTCGCCGAGCCGATGAGCATGCCCTCGAGCATCTGATACTGGGTGAGCGAGCCGCCGGCGGGCACGTCGAGTGCGGATTCGCCGTTGTTGCGGTACTGCCAGTACCGCGTCCGGTCCGCGGCGGTGAACCGGTACTCGGGACCCTGTTCGCCGACGGCCAGCGGCATCTCGTCGAGCACGACGAGCGCGGTGACGACCTTGGTGATGCTCGCGATCGCCTCGGGTTCGACAGCGGATGCCGCGACCCCCGGCATCCCCTGAACAGCCACGGCCGCGGACCCTGCGGGCGGAAATGCGGGTGTCGTCACCGGTGCGGCAGCGGGCTGCACCTCGATCGCAGAGACGGTGGGTGCGACCGAGTGCAGCGGCCACAGGAGCGTCGTGCCCGCATACGCGCCGACGACCCCGACGGCGATGAGAGTGGGCACGATGACACTGGCACGCAGCGGAGTGCGGCGAGGAGCATCGGCGAGCAGATCAGTCTCGACCGGCACGAACGCCGTCGCGGCGACCGTCAGATCGACGGGGACGTGGGTCTGCCCGACGGTGCTCTCGTCCACCCACGCGAGAGCGGTGCGTCCAGAAGGCGTCGGGCTGTTGCCGGAGCCGGACGGCCCGCTGCCGAACCCGGTCGAAGAGGTCCCGGCGGCAACGGTCGTGACCAGCACGGCATCCGACTCGACGTCGACGAACGACGCGGCGGCGAGGGTCGAAACGGGGGTGTCGACATCGACAGGGGCGGTGTCGGTCGAAACGGCTGCGGCGACCTCGACGGGTGCGGTGTCGGTGCCCGGGTGCGAGGCATCCGTCACCGCTGTCGGATCGATCGTCTGGATGTTGCTCGCGTCCGGGTCGTACTGCTCGACCACGGGGAGCGACCCGATGGGCGCATGAGGCTCACGGCGCGTGGGCGCGGCGGCGTCATCCAGAGTCACCCGCTCAAGATACCGCGGCTGTGCGGCGGTATACTCATCCGCATAACCACGGGAGTCCGGTAAGCCGGGCTGAGAGGAAGCGATCCACGCTTCGACCGTCGAACCTGATCCGGATCATGCCGGCGCAGGGAGGAGTTCATATGCACGCGTCCACGTCTGCACCGAAGGCCGCACCGATCACGTCGCCCTCGGAGCACCGACTGCGCTGGCGGGTCATCGACATCGTCGTGGCCAGTGTCCTCGGTGTCGCGATCGGCCTGGTCTTCTGGGCCTGGAACACCGTCGGGTACGCCTGGTTCACGGTCATGGATGGCTTCACCCCGGGCCTCGGCGGCATCGCCGTGGGCATCTGGCTGCTCGGCGGCGTCGTCGGCGGCCTCGTCATCCGCAAGCCCGGCGCCGCGCTGCTCGTCGAGGTGATCGCCGCCATCGTGTCGATGCTGATCGGCAACGTGTGGGGCGTCTCGACCCTGTTCTCGGGCATCGTCCAGGGCCTGGGCGCCGAACTCGTCTTCGCGCTCTTCCTCTACCGTCGCTTCACGCTGCCTGTCGCGATCCTCGCCGGCATCGGCGCCGCCGCCGGCGCCTGGGTGTTCGAGCTCTTCTACGGCAGCTCGCCCAACATCCTGAAGACCGCCCAGTTCAACGCGATCTACCTCGGCACCCTCGTCGTCTCGGGTGCGCTGCTCGCCGGTGTGGTCGGCTGGTTCGCCGTGCGAGGACTTGCCGCCACCGGGGCACTGAGTCGATTCGCGGCAGGCCGGGAAGTCCGACGCGAGGTCTGACGATGCTCCGCGTGCCCCCTCCCGTGGCCGGGAGCGCCTCATCCAGACCCCCGCGGAGCGCGGCGCCGATCGCCGGCTCCGGGGGCCGCCCGGCGGTCCGTCCTGCGCGTGTGAGCGTCGATGGCTGGGGCTGGCGCTACGCCGGACGGCGCCTGCCGGCGGTGCGCGACGTGACGTTCACCATCGAGCCCGGCGAGCGCGTACTGCTGCTCGGAGCCTCCGGCGCCGGAAAGTCGACGCTGCTCGCCGGAATCGCAGGTCTGCTCGGCGGCGCCGACGAAGGTGAGCAGGCCGGGTCCCTCCTGATCGACGGTGAGCGGCCCGAGGCCCACCGCGGGCGGGTCGGCCTCGTGCTGCAGGACCCGGACTCGGGGGTCGTGCTCTCGAAGGTCGGCGACGATGTCGCGTTCGGCTGCGAGAACCTCGGGGTTCCGGTCGACGAGATTCCCCGCCGCGTGGCCGAGGCGCTCGACGCCGTCGGACTGGACGTGCCGCTCGCCCGTCCGACCAAGGCGCTGTCGGGCGGCCAGAAGCAGCGGCTCGCGCTGGCCGGTGTGCTCGCGATGCGACCCGGCGTGCTGCTGCTGGACGAACCGACCGCCAACCTCGACCCCGACGGCGTGCGCGAAGTGCGCGCGAGCGTCGGCCGTATCGTCGCCGAGACCGGCGCCACGCTCGTCGTGATCGAGCACCGCACCGCGGTGTGGGCCGACCTGATGAGCCGGGTCATCGTGCTCGACGCGGATGGCGGGCTGCTCGCCGACGGTGCTCCCGATGAGGTCTTCGCCCGCCATGGCGCGCAACTCGCCGCCGCCGGAGTGTGGGTGCCGGGCAGGCCCGTCGGGCTTCCGGTGGTCGCCGGCGCCTCGGAGTTCGCGCAGCCTGCATTGGCGGCATCCGGTCTCTCGATCTCGCGCGACGCGCGCACCGTCGTGCGCACCGGGCTGGACCTGCGCATCCCCCGTGGGGCCGCCACCGTGATCACGGGCCCGAACGGGGCAGGAAAGTCGACACTGGCGCTCACGCTCGCGGGACTTCTGCCCGAGGCCGCCGGCGAGGTCGTCGCCGCTGCCGAGCTCGCGGCGAAGTCCGGCCGTCGCCCGTCGCGGTGGAAGTCGCGCGAGCTGCTCACCCGCATCGGGACCGTCTTCCAGGAGCCCGAGCATCAGTTCCTCGCCTCGACCGTCCGCGACGAGCTGGCGATCGGACCGCGCTCGCGCGGAGTGGATGCCGCCGCGGTCACCCTGATCGTCGACGAGCTGCTCGAACGTCTGCATCTGGCGCCCCTCGCCGAGGCGAACCCCTTCACGCTCTCGGGCGGGCAGAAGCGCCGGCTGTCGGTGGCGACGGTGCTGGCCGACGCGCCGCCGGTGATCGTGCTCGACGAGCCGACGTTCGGACAGGATCGGCGCGGCTGGATCGAGCTCGTGCGGCTGCTGCAGTCCGAGATCGCAGCCGGCACGACCGTCGTCGCGGTCACCCACGACGAGGATGTGCTCCACCACCTCGGCGGGCATCGCATCGAGCTCGGAGCGGGCGTCCCGGAGAACGCGGGAGTGCGCGCATGACCGCCGTCGACGCCCGGATCGCCCCCGTCGACAACCCCGCCGACGTGCGCCCCGCGTGGCTGGACGGGGTCAACCCGGTGACGAAGCTCGTGCTCGCCGTGCTGCTTTCGGTGCCCCTCCTCGCCTCGATCGATGTCACCAGTGCGGCTGCGGCGATCGTGCTGCAGCTGGCCTGCCTTTCGCTCACCGGGCTCGCGGTGGCGACGGTCGCCAAGCGTCTGCTTCCGATCGTCGTCTTCGCACCCATCGCCGGGGTGAGCATGCTCCTCTACGCGCAGCCCGGCGGACAGGTCTACTGGTCGTTGTGGTACGCGACGATCAGCGACGACTCGATCGCCCTCGCGATCGCGGTCAGCCTGCGCGTGGTCGCACTGGGGCTGCCGACGATCCTGCTGTTCGGGCGCACCGACCCCACCGAGCTCGCCGACGCTCTCGCGCAGGTCGCGAAGCTGCCCGCGCGATTCGTTCTGGGCGTGCTCGCCGGAACGCGCACGCTGGGACTCTTCCTGGACGACTGGCGCAGCATGGGTCTCGCCCGGCGCGCGCGCGGCGTCGGCGACAGCGGTGCACTGCGCCGCTTCTTCTCCATGGCATTCGTGCTGCTGGTATTCGCGGTGCGCCGCGGCACGAAGCTCGCCATGGCGATGGAGGCCCGCGGATTCGGTTCGGGCATTCCCCGCACGTGGGCACGCCCCTCGCACGTGGGTCCGCGCGACCTGGTCGCGCTTCTCGGTGGAGTCGTGATCATCGCGCTCGCACTTACCGCGGCCGTCGCCGCCGGGACGTTCCGCTTCGTCTGGTCCTGAGCCGCTCACCGGCCCTCGCCGTCGAGAATTCAGGACGGCGAGGGGGAAAGCGGACGGGGCCGGTCAGCCGGTTGGCGTGTCTCCTGAATCGTCGACGCCACGGTGCAGGGAGGCGGCAACGGGCGGCGCCTCAGTCGGCGGCGACGAGCTCCTCATAGGCGGGCTGCAGTGCAGGGAAGTAGTCGTCCCAGACGACCGTCGCCGCATCCACCCCGGCGTGCGATGCCACGAGGCGGTCCAGATAATACTCCCAGCCCGGCCCGATCGATCCGATATCCTCGCCGGGAGCGAGGCGCTGCCCGAACGTCAGCACCGTGTCGGCCGGCGCTTCTTCGACGAGTTCGACCCAGAGGTGCCAACCGCCCGACGCGGGCGGAAGATGGCCGGCGTATCGGCGGGGTGCATCACACTCGACGATCGTGAAGTCGGCGGGCGGAGCATCCTGCCCCTCGGACGTCATGAAGAACGTCACGCGACCCGAGGTCGGGTCGCCCTCCCACCGGCCGATCCAGCGCTCCAGGCGCGCTGAGTCGGTGAGCTCGCGCCAGACGTCGGCGGCGGTCGCGGCGAAGCGGCGCAGGATCACGAGATTCGGCTCGCCGTCGATCTTCGTCACGGTGCCTGTGATGTGGGTCATGTCGCGTTCCACAGCTCCCGGTAGTAGGCGATGCGCTCGCGGTCGGACTCGACTCCGTGCGTGTCGATGAGGGCGTCTTCTCATCCCTCGCCATCGTTCCACGTCGTCGACATGGACGCCACGGCGATGTCGGCCGGCGGGCGGGGGATCGGTGCGGTGACTTGCCGCACGATCTGTGGGATCTGTCGCGTTCAGAGGCCTCGCCTTGCACCGATTCTTGACCTGCGCGGGAAAGCGATGCTACGTTGCTGGTACGAATTAGCAACCTCGATGAGGAGAGGCACAGATGTCGCGCACACCGAAGGCGAGCCAGCGAACGATCGCAGAGCTGGCGAACGTGTCGCAGTCGGCGGTCTCCTTGGTCGTGAGCGGTCGCGCGGAGGCGAACCGTATTCCGGCGGAGACGCGGATCCGCATCGAGCAGGTCATACGCGAGGTCGGCTATGTCCCGAATGTGGCCGCGCGACTGCTGAAAGGGACTCGCAACGGCCTCATCGGCGTGCACACCTATGAGCGGGTATTCCCCGTACGCGAAGACGACTACTATCACGAGTTCCTCGTCGGAATCGAAGAAGCCGCTGTCACGCACGGAGTCGACCTGGTGCTCTTCTCCTCGACGCTGCGAGACGACGGCAGTCGTGCGGTGTTCACCGAGGGGATGAACCGACTTCGTCTCGCAGATGGCTCGATCTTCATGGGCCTCGCGCAGGACGACGATGAGCTCGCGCAACTCGCCCGCGACGGATACCCCTTCGTCTTCATCGGACGGCGCACGGTCGGCAGCGACGAACTCACCCATGTCACGGCCGACTATGCCGGCGGGGTGGCGGCCACGATCGACGCGCTACAGGCCATGGGCCACCGTCGAATCAACTACGTCGGAACCGTGGAGCGCGACGACCCGCACAACGAGCGCCTCCGCGCCTATCGCGATGAGATGTCGTCGCGAAGTCTGGACGCTCGAGTCGTCACATTGGTCCCTTCTCGGATCGACAATGAATGGGATGACATGCTCACTGCGGAGCCGACTGCACTGATGGTGGAGACGCTCGAACTCGCAGATGCCGTCGCCACTTGTGCTGACGACCGGGGGCTGTCGATACCGGCGGATCTTTCGTGTGTCGTACTCGATACCCCCAGCCGCTCCGGTGCCGCCTCGGGGTGGAGCAGCATGGCCCTACCCAAGCGGGAGATGGGGGCTGCGGCGCTTCAGCTCCTTCAACGCTGCATGGACGAATCCATACGGCCGCAGCCCGTCACCCTCCCGGTCTCGACGCCCGGAAACGAAACGATCGCACCACCAATCAATTGATTGAGGGTCGAAGCATGCTCGCTATGCGCATGTGCTCATACGTACCAGCAAGTTCATTTTCCAACGAAGGAGAGCAATCAATGAAGATGTCCACCATCGCGCGTCGCTCGGCGCCGTTCGCCGTCGGCCTTGCGGGCATACTCGCCATCACCGGCTGCTCTGCACAGTCAACGTCGGAGGAAACCGACTCGACCGAAACACTGACGGTCTGGTTCCCTGGTTCCAGCCAGCCCGAGATCGACCTTGTGACCAACACACTCGTTCCCGAATTCGAGAGCGAAACCGGGATCGACGTCGAGGTCACCTTCGTGGACTGGGGTGATCTGTCACCGAAGCTGAACGCGGCGTTCGCCGCGGGTACTGGTCCTGACGTGTTCGGCCACGGCCCCGCGGCGGCGGCCGACCTGGTCGCCAACGATCGTGTTCTGGACCTCGACGATGATGTCGCCTCGTGGCCGGAGGACGACCAGGATGACCTCGCCTCCGCGCTCACCGGCGGGCAGGTCGACGGGAAGCAGTATCTCATCCCCCTGTCGGTGAGCGGGTGGTTGGTCGCCTACCGCGAGGACCTGCTCGACGCTGCGGGAATCGACCCATCGAGTATCACGACGTGGGGTGACCTGAAGGATGCGGCCGAGCTGCTCACCGAGCGCGACGGAGACCGGATCACCCGCGCCGGCCTGCTACTCGGCACCGCCGCGCAGCAGCGGACGATCACCTTCAACGGACTGATCTCCGGAGCAGGCGGACAGCTCATGAACGATGACGGATCGGAACCCGAGTTCGACAGCAGTGAGGGCGTGCAGGCACTCACCTACTTCGCAGACCTCTACAACGGTGACGACGCGGTAGCCACCAACCTCGGCGAAGACTATGTCAACAGCGCCGCCGCACAACAGCCGCTCGTGACAGGAAGTGCGGCCATGACTCTCCTGACCTCGCAGGCGGTATCGCAGATCACCATCGCAGACCCCGATCTGAAGGTCGGGGTCCTTCCGGCTCTGCAGTTCACCGAGCCCGCAACGTTCGGTGGCGCGGGCGCCGGACTGTTCATCAACGCCGACAGCGAAGCGAAGGACGCCGCTTGGGAGTTCATCACCTTCATGTCCTCACCCGACATCAGCACCGACTATGCGGAAGGAACGGGAACCATTCCGATCCGCGCCTCGGCCGTCGACAGTGACTACGTCAAGGACAGCCCTGCCCTCGGCGTATTCATCAACCAGATGCCGTACTTCGTTCCCAACCCCAACGTGCCGCAGTGGACACAGATCCGGGACATCCTCGACAGCTACCTCGAGCAGGCGCTGGCCGGCCAGGCGACTCCTGAGGACGCGCTCAAGCGTGCGTCTGACGAGGTCAGCGCGCTCGTAGGCTGACGCACCGCACACATGACAGTGAACATGACGGCGGCCGGGGAGTTCGCAGCGAGCTCCCCAGCCGCCCCCATCAACACGAAACGACCCGCGCATAGGGGAAGAAGGCGACTGGCCGTCGCCGGGTTGCTCTTCGTCTTGCCGGCCACGGTCTATATCGTCGGCTTTCAGCTGATTCCCGTCGTCTACGGACTTGTCCTCAGCTTCACCGACTACAGTCCGCTCTCGCGCAGCGGGCCCGAGTTCGTCGGGTTCGAGAACTTCGCGGACGTCCTGGCGGATCCGAGATTCCTCCGCTCGCTCCTCGTCACCGGCCAGTACGTCCTGCTCGTCCTCCCGGCGCTGCTGATCCTGGCGCTCGCCCTGGCGATGATGGTCAATCGGCCGTTCAAGGGTGTCGGCATCTTCCGCTCAGCCCTCTATGTGCCACACATCGTCTCGCTCACCGCAGTGAGCATGATCTGGCTGTGGATCTATTCGAGCAACGGCGCCATCAACGGACTTCTCGAGACCATCGGACTCGATCCGCAGACGTGGCTGCTCGACGAGAATGCCGCGTTGCCCGCGGTGGCTGTCATGCGAATCTGGAAGGCCCTGGGCAGCAACATGGTGCTCCTCCTGGCCGGGTTGCAGACCATTCCCGGTGACCTGTACGAGGCGGCACGAATGGATGGAGCCGGCGCGTGGGCGAGGTTCCGCTACGTCACGCTGCCCGGACTGCGTCCGATGCTCGTCTACGTCGTCGCGATGGACGTGATCTATCTCGCCCAGTCGTTCGCTGAGATCTTCATTCTCACTCGCGGCGGGCCACTCGGCAGCACAACCGTGACCAACTACCTCATCTACACCGAGGCGTTCCAATACAACTCGATGGGCTCCGCCTCGGCGATGGCCTTCGTGCTCTTCGCTCTGATCGCGGGAGTGTCGCTGGTGTGGATCCGGAGCATCACCCGGAGGTCTGCATGACATCGGTCGCATTCCCCTCGCGGAGTTTTCTCCGTTGGCGACGGCGGTTCCGCCCCGGCTCCTTTCTGGTGCTGTTTGTCTCCTCTCTCCTGGTGCTGCTGCCGTTCCTGTGGATGGTCAGCATCGCGTTCACACCGCAGGAGCAGGCATTCGGCGACATGTCGCTGATCCCCAGCGACCCGACGTGGGACAATTTCGCCCGCGCCATCGTGGAAGCCGATCTGCTTCCGGCGCTGGCCAATTCCCTCGCCGTCGGCGCGATCGCCGTCATCACCAACTGCGGCATCGCGGTCGCAGCCGGGTATGGGTTCGCAATGCTCCCCTTCCGGGGCAGCACGGCGCTCTTCTACACGCTCATCGCGACGGCAGCAGTCCCTGTCTCCGTCACGCTGATCCCGTTGTTTCTCATCGCGAAGGGCATTCCGCTCGTCGGCGGCAACGACATCCTCGGGCAGGGCGGGACAGGCTTGCTGGACTCGCTGGCCGGCATCGTCCTGCCGTTCATCGTTCTCCCGTTGAACATCTTCATCGCCCGGCAGTACTTCTCGTCCTCGAGCCCTGACCTGGCAGAGGCAGCGCGAATCGACGGTGCCGGCGAGTTCCGCGTGTTCTGGACGATCTACCTGCCCATCGCCCGCCCGCTCGTCGCGGTGATCGCCATCTTCTCCTTCACGGCCGTGTGGGACGACTTCCTCTGGCCGCTCGTGATCGTCTCCACGCCTGCGCACGAGACTGTGCAGCTCGCGCTGACGCGGTTCCTGGGTTCGGGCAACATCCAGTACGGCCCGATGATGGCCGGCGCCGTCATCGCGACCATCCCTGTGCTGCTGGTCTTCCTGTTCAACCAACGCCACTTCATCTCCGGGCTCTCCGACGGCAGCGTCAAGGGCTGAAATCCCACTACGAAAGACCTCGATACACCTATGACTTCACTCGATGCGCGCGCCGAGATCCTCATCGTCGGCGGCGGTCTCGGCGGGGTCGCAGCAGCGATCACCGCGATTTCGCTCGGCCGAACCGTAATCATCACCACGCAAGGTCCCTGGTTGGGCGGGCAATTGACCTCCCAGGCGGTGCCCCCAGACGAAAGCGCCTGGGTCGAGACGATGTCGTCGTCAACGTACGCATCGCTGCGTGAGACGATCCGCGGGATCTACAGCGCCCAGTACCCTTTGTCCGCCTTCGCTCGGCGGCAAGAGCACCTGAACCCCGGACTGGGCAGCGTGTCGCGGGTCACCCATGAGCCGCGCGTCGGTGCGCTCGCACTGGAAACGGTGCTGTCGCCATATCTGGCGACAGGACGGCTGACGGTGCTGCGCCATCGCACGCCGACCGCCGTGCATCGCGACGGGCGGCGGATCCTTGCCGTCACCGTCCAGAATGACCTCACCGGGGCGCAACAGACCCTCGAGGGCAGTGTCGTTATCGATGCCACCGAACTCGGTGATCTGCTCGCACTCGGCGCATTCGACTTCGTCACGGGCTCCGAAGCGCGTTCCGAGACGGGCGAACTGCACGCCCCGGAGTACGGCGACCCGTTGGACCAACAAGCAGTCTCCTGGTGTTTTGCGGTAGAGCACCGCCCCGGCGAAGATCACACGATCGACAGGCCGGCGTCCTACTCGCACTGGCGAGACACGCATGACCCGAGGTGGCCCGGGCCGCAGCTGTCGTGGATCGATGTGGTTCCATACACCCTCGAGGAGAGACACCACCAGATCTTCTCGGGCTCCCCAGCCTCGGCGGATGCGGTCGAGGGCGACGACTTCTGGCATTTTCGACGGGTGCTCGGCAGCCGCAACTTCGACCGCTCGATCCGCGACGTGACGTTGGTCAACTGGCCGCAGATCGACTATTGGGAACGTCCCCTTGTCGGGCCGGGGATCGGGGACCAGGACCGGTCGGCTGCGCTGCGTGGTGCCCGCGACCTGTCCACCGCGTTCCTGTACTGGATGCAGACCGACGCGCCTCGGCCGGATGGCGGCACCGGATACCCGGGCCTTCGGTTGCGCCCGGATGTTGTTGGCAGCGAGGACGGCTTCGCGCTCGAGGCCTACATTCGCGAGTCGCGACGGAGCCGAGCGATATTCACCGTCACGGAGGCTCACATCGGTCGCGAGATGCGCGGATCACGTCCGCCCGAGCTGTTCGACGACACGGTTGGTATCGGTTCCTACCGGATCGATCTGCATCCGTCGACATCCGGCAGAACCTACGTCGACATCGGCTGCTACCCCTTCCAGATCCCGCTCGGCGCACTGATCCCGCGGGATGCCGACAACTTGATACCCGCAAACAAGAACATCGGAACCACTCACATCACGAATGGCGCCTATCGCCTCCATCCAGTGGAATGGGCGATCGGTGAAGCGGCGGGGGCACTGGCCTCCACTGTGCTGTCCACCGGCGAGAGTTCCGAGGGTGTTCGGGCGAGGCACCTGGACGACGTCCAAGCGATCCTGACTCGCAGAGGTGTGCCGCTGTCGTGGCCTGACGAGATCAGAGCCAGCCAGATCGAGCACGACAAGGTCGTGAACACCGACGCCGCCTGACGCACCCACCGCCCACGCGATCCATCTGCTCAACGAAGAGAAAGCACAGATCATGGACAGAGAAATATCCCGACGCGCCGGAATCGGCCTCGTCGTTGTACTCGCCTTGGCCGCGGGCGTCCTCACCGGCGTCGCACCGGCCTACGCCGCAGGCGCGACGACTTCCGGGGACGCTTCGGTCACGTACGACGCCACCACCTCGACCTGGACGATGATCACGAGCAAGGTGAAGCGCGTCGTTCAGCTCTCTGGTGGTAACTATCGTCAGACATCACTCGTTGATCTCTCCACCGGTCACGAGTACCAGCAGAGTGGCGCGACATCGGAGTTCCGCGTCCGTGTCGATGGCGCCACCGACTTTCGCGGCTCTACCGGCGGCTGGAACCTCGACGGTCAATCGAGCGAAGTGCAGCCCAACGGATCAATCCATCTGATCGTCCAGCTCAGTACGGACGATCTCGGGATCACCCGCCACTACTGGGTGTATCCGGAGACCTCGTTCATCGAGGAGCGCACCGACGTCACCAACAAGACGTCTGAGGCGAAGACGCTGACGGACTACTCTGCGATCTCCATGCGCGTCCTTGGAAGCGAAGCATCCAACGTCGATCTTTACAACATGAGCGGCGACAAGGCGACCTCCGGGATGAAGCTGCAGACACTCCAGGGGCCATATGCGATGACCTCCGGTGTTCGGACCTTCGGTGGGAGCGGCGCGAACGGATACCAGCCCTTCCTCGCCCTGCGCAATCGCCAGACGAACGACGGGTTGATCGCGACGTGGGACTTCACCGGCAACTGGAGCACGACGGTCGGGGACAACTACGGCAAGCTGCTCGTCGAGCCCAGAGCGACCTTGGCAACGGCACTGGCCTCCGGAGCGACCATTTCCGGACCCACCGGGCGGATCGGCTTCTTCCGGGGAGATCTGGACGACATGGGAAACGCTGTCCTGGACTTCACGTACCGGTACCTGTGGGACGACACGTCCGAGGAGTATGTGCCTCTCATCCGCTATGGCGGCTATGGCAGCGACCCCACCACCATTCTCAACAAGACTCGACAGCTCGCGTACATCGGCGGCGACATGGTGTGGATGGACGACGGATGGCAGGACGCGATGGGCGACTGGAATGCGAAGGAGGATGAGCCGCTCACCGAGTACCGCGACTTCGCTGCCCAGTCGGGCCTGCAAGTCGGGTACTGGCTCGTCCCCTGGGGTGCAGAAGGATCGTCCCAGCTGGCGCAGCAGCATCCGGACTGGATGGTGAACCTCACGAACCGGAAGGCAGGTTTGGACACGACGAACCCGGACGTCGTCACTCATATCGATGAGGTGCTGCAGCAGAAGCAGAACGACTTCGGGCCGTTCATGCTGAAAACGGACTTCGGCGCAGACAGCGGGAACCTCGAAAAGGCGAACGCCACCGTGCAGATTCTCGAGGACTTTGTGAAGAACAACCCTGCGGCGGGGCTCCAGTTGTGCAGTGACGGGGGCGGGTTGATGAATCTCTATACCGTGTCGCTCTCCGACCTGGCACTGCTGCGCGACGGAGTGGGCGGAAAGGAAGAGGGCTACTGGACTTCGCTGCTTTACCCGGCTGAGAAGCTGATCATGTCCTATGGGCGTGGGAACATCGGCGCCTATGACAAGAGCAACCGGCATCTGCTCAGCTTCCACCTCACTATCGCAGGTGACACCAACGCCGGCCCGGAGGCCCTGGAGCCGCTTCGAATCGACGCCGAGCTCTATCGATATCTCGCTTCCCAGGAGGTCATGGGGCGCTGGGTCAAGATCTACCGACCCACCGTGCAGACGGGCAGCGCCGAGGGCATCATCCAGAAGATGAGCGGCGACGGAGAGCGCGGCTACATCACCTTCCCGAAGTCGGCCTTCGGTGTCGGCAGCACGGTCACACTCTTCCCCAAGGGACTCGAGGCTGACCGGACTTACACGGTGGCTTCCCAAGAGGGATCGGTACCGACTGCGACCAAGACCGGTGCTGACTGGATGGCCGCGGGGATCACGATGGCCGCGTACATGGAGGGAGAAGTGGTCTACTTCAATCTCGAGGATCGCCCGGGCGCCGGCACGGACGCGACCGCGCCCACCTCGCCTTCTCTCGTCCAGTCGACCGTCGCGACCCACTTGGGTGAGGACGGTGTCGATGTGACATGGGCTGCCGGTTCCGACGATCGTTGGATCTCCTACTACGAGATCTTCAGGAACGGCTCACCCGTCTCGAAAGTCAGCGTCGGCGAGTACTTCTTCGATCCGGACGCGAGTGCGGGCGATGAGTACAGCGTGCGAACTGTGGACGGGGATGGGAACACCTCCGCCGTCGTCGCAGAGGGCGATTCCCCGAACGAAGCGCCGACGTGGGATGCGGGCGCCATCTACGACGCGGGCGACGAGGTCGTGTACGACGACGATCACTACGTCGCCGCCTGGTGGACTCAGGGCGCAACACCCGGTGAGGACCCGAACGGCGCCTGGCAGCACATCATCGAGTCTCAAGAGGGTGACTCGGTGTGGTCTCCGTCGCGGATCTTCCTGACCGGCGAAGAGGCCGTCTACGCCGGCGTGCGGTACCGCGCGCTGTGGTGGAACCGCAATCAGCAGCCGGGGCAGGAAGGTGGCGCGTGGGCGGAGATCGTGCCATCCGCCGGTTCACCAGCAGCGTGGACGACGACGACGATCTACGACTTCGGCGATCTCGTCACGCACGACGGGTTGACGTATCGAGCGAAGTGGTGGACGCGCAGCGATACGCCCGGGGTCGCGACGGGGCCGTGGGAGGCGATCAACTGAGAGCAGCTTCGCTGGGCGGGCATCACTGCCCGCCCAGGGGTTGTGGAGGACTCTCCAGCACCTCACAGAGGATCTTGGCGTGGTTCTGGATGTCGTCGCGCACGGCGTGCAGGAGCGTCACGACGGCGTGGGGCGACAACTCGGTGCGCAGGCGTTCGACGGCGGACCGCGTCGCACCCGCGAGTTCCGCGCGATAGGCGTCGGCGAAGGCGTCCCACGCCATTCCGCCCTGGTGGAAGGCCTTGCGCAGCTCTGCCGACGGCGCGACCTCCTTGGCCCAGAGGTCCAGCGCGGCGCGCTCCTTCGACACCCCGCGGGGCCAGAGACGGTCGACCAGCACCCGGAATCCGTCGCTCGGATCGGGCTCGCCGTAGACACGCTTGAGGCGCAGTTCCATGACCTCATCCCATCCTGCCCTCCGCACGTGCGCCAGCGGGTGTGTCAACGGGAGGATGCCGGCGGCTGAGCCGGTGAGTAGCGTGGGGTCCACGGCGCGACTGTCCCGCACGCACAGAGCCACCGTGCGCGACGTGGCACGCAGTACCACGTATTGTGGGACGCGATATCAGTTCGAAGGAGAACGCATGGACCTCACGGGTGCATCCGCCCTCGTCACCGGGGGCGCGAGCGGACTCGGTTTCGCCACCGCCCGCCGCCTCGCCGCGGCCGGAGCAGTGGTCACGATCGTCGACCTGCCTTCCTCCGCCGGCGCCGAGATCGCCGCCGAACTCGGGGGTTCGTTCGCGCCGGCCGACGTCACCGATCCGGCACCGGTGGCCGACGCGGTCGCGGTGGCCGCGGCATCCGGGCCACTGCGGGTCGTGGTGAACTGCGCCGGGATCGCACCGCCCGCCAAGGTGCTCGATCGCGACGGCGCGCCGACACCGCTGGGCGACTTCGAACGGATCATCCGAGTCAACCTCATCGGCACGTACAACGTCATCGCGCAGGCATCGGCCGCGATGGCGAAGACCGAGCCCACCGACGACGGGGCTCGGGGGGTCATCGTCAGCACGGCGAGCGTCGCAGCGTTCGACGGACAGATCGGCCAGCCCGCCTATGCCGCGAGCAAGGGCGGAGTTCACGCGATGACCCTGCCCATCGCGCGCGAGCTCGCGCGCTACGGCATCCGGGTACTCACCATCGCCCCCGGCATCATGGAGACCCCCATGCTGAAGGGCCTGCCGCAGGCGGCACAGGACTCTCTCGGCCAGCAGGTGCCGTACCCGCAGCGCCTCGGCCGGCCTGACGAGTACGCCCGGCTCGTGATGTCGATCGTCGAGAACGGCTATCTCAACGGCGAGACGATCCGTCTCGACGGGGCGATCCGGATGGCGCCCAGATGAACCGCGCAGCACCGAGCGAAGGAGCAGCAGCATGACTGATCCGATCCTGTTCAGCGTCGACGACGGGCTGGCGCGCATCACGCTGAACCGGCCGGAGAGCCTGAACGCCTTCGACGCCGCGCTCGCGCACGAGTGGGCCCGCGTGACCGTCGAGGCGACGTCGCACGACGATGTCGGAGCGATCGTGCTGGATGCCGCGGGTCGCGCATTCTGCGCCGGCGGCGATGTGCGCGAGATGGCGCAGAAGATGGGGTCGGGCGCAGATATCCGCGAGCTCGCCGGAGTCATCAATGTCGGCATCCGGGCGCTCACCGAGTCGGTGATCCCGGTCGTCGCCGCCGCACACGGCACGACCGCGGGCGGCGGACTCGGCATCCTCATGACGAGCGACTACGCCGTCGTCGGTGCGAACTCGCGCATCGGCAGCCTCTACGCCAACATCGGCCTCACCCCCGACCTGTCGGTCTCGGCCCAGCTCGCCCACGCGATCGGGCAGCGCCGGGCGCTCCAGCTCGTGCTGCAGGATCGAATGCTCGCCGCCGACGAGGCGCTCGCGTGGGGCCTCGTCGCCGAAGTCGTGCCCGGCGACGATCCCGCGTCCATCGCCCAGGGAGTGAAGGCCCGGGCAGACGAGATCGCGCGGTTCTGGCTGGCGAACGCGTACGGCGCCTACGGGCAGGCCAAGCGCCTGATCCGGTCGCAGCCCGATCGCACGTTCGTCGAGCAGCTGGCCGAAGAGGCGCGCTCGATCGGCGCCGCCTTCGACACGCCCGAATCCCAGGCACGCGTCGCGGCGTTCGCCGCGGCCTCCAAGTCCCGTTCCTGACCCGCGGTCCCGCTGCTCCGCCCTCCCACCTCGCATCGAACGCGTCGACACCCGCCGTCCACTGCATGTGCGCTCGCCGAAACCGCACCACATTCGCGTTCACAGCGTGTGAACTCGGTGAGAGGACATGAAGTGAACAACCCTCACAAGGAGAGAACAAGATGAGCGACAAGCCGCTCGCCGGAAAGACCATCCTGATGTCGGGCGGCAGCCGCGGCATCGGCCTCGCGATCGCGCTGCGGGCCGCCCGCGACGGTGCCAACATCGCGCTGCTCGCCAAGACCGACACCCCGCACCCGAAGCTCGAGGGGACGGTGCACTCGGCGGCGGAGCAGATCCGTGCGGCGGGCGGTCAGGCGCTGCCGATCGTCGGCGACGTGCGCAACGACGACGACGTGACCGAGGCGGTGCTCAAGACCGAGGGCGAGTTCGGCGGTATCGACATCGTCGTCAACAACGCGTCGGTCATCGACCTGTCGCGCTCCCTCGACCTCGACGCGAAGAAGTACGACCTCATGCAGGACGTCAACGTTCGCGGCACTTTCATGCTGAGCCGCGCGGCGGTGCCGATTCTGAAGGATGCCGCGAACCCGCACATCCTGTCGCTCTCGCCGCCGCTGAATCTCGCGCCGAAGTGGCTCGGCGCGCACACCGGATACACACTCGCGAAGTACGGCATGACGATGACGACGCTGGGGCTGGCCGCCGAGTTCGCGAAGGCCGGGATCGCCGCCAACACGCTCTGGCCGCGCACCACGATCGCGACGGCGGCCGTGCGCTTCGCGCTCGGTGGCGACACGATGATGAAGGTCAGCCGCACGCCGGAGATCTATGCGGATGCCGCATACGAGGTCTTCACGAAGCCGGCACGCGAGTACACCGGGCAGACGCTCATCGTCGAGGATGTGCTGGAAGCTGCGGGCATCACGGACTTCTCTGGCTACGCGGCTGTCCCCGGAACACCCGACGAGGCGCTCTTCCCCGACATCTTCTTGAATTGACCGCGCGCGATCCGGCCGGCAACCTCGTGAACCTGGGTGCCGAGCAGCCCGCAGCCTGAACGGCTGGTCCGTGCCGTGGTCAGTGCAGGCCGAGCCGCTCGAATGCGTTCCAGATCCCGTCGTCGAGCACGTCGGTCGTGACGAAGTCGGCGAGGGTCTTGAGCTCGGGCTGGGCGTTGCCCATGGCGACGCTCACTCCGCACACCTGGAACATCTCGACGTCGTTCCAGCTGTCGCCGACCGCGATGGCATCGGCGGCGTCGAGGCCGAGGTGATCGAGCAGCAGCTCGATCGCCGAGCCCTTGGTGGTGCCCTGCTCGTTGATCTCGCCGTTCGAGCCGCCCGGCAGTGGCATGCTTCCGGGCACGACGAGGAATCCGTCTCCGAGGTCGGTGCGCAGCACCTCGACCCCGTCGGGCCGATCCGCCACGAACACCGCTTTCGCGACGTGTGCGAGGTCGGCTTCTTCGACCGGCGGGAACGCGCGGTTCGCGAGTCCCGCGAGCGAGTCTTCGGGGCGGACGTCGCCCGCGGCCGCGTCGCGTTCGCGCAGTGCCTGCGCGTAGACCCGCATGAGCTCGCTCATGTCGTCGCTCGCGAACACGCCCTCGTGCGTCTGCAGGAAGAACGGGATGCCGCGGCCGCGCAGCACGGTGAGCAGGCGCTCCGTCGCCGCCGGTGAGAGCGGGCGGTCCACGATCACGGCGTCGCCGTCGGTGACGAGGGCTCCGCTGTTGGTGATCGCGCCGTCGAACCCGATCTCGGCGACCAGGGGGTGGATGTCGGACGCCGCGCGCCCGGTGCTGAGGTAGACGAGATGGCCGGCGGCGCGCGCCGCACGGATCGCGTCACCGGTCCGTGGGGCGATGTGCTGGCCGTGCTCGAGGATGGTGCCGTCCACATCGAGGAAGATGATGCGGCGACGGTTCCCGGATGACGGGGCGGCCTTGCCCGTGCGTGTCGAGGGGGGCGTTCGTGTCGTCATGGTCAGTGCCTGTTCCCGGTGAACAGCAGGATGCCGCCCAGCCCGATCATGAGTCCGCCGCCGGTGGCCGAGAGCGTCGCGATGCGCTTCGGGGAGCGGCCGAACCACGACCGCGCGGCTGCGGCGACGAGCGCCCAGATGCCGTCCGAGATGAGGGCGATCACGAAGAAGACGAGTCCGAGCTGCACCATCTGCAGCGGCACCGATCCCGCCGACAGATCGACGAACTGGGGCAGCACCGCAACGAAGAACGCGATCGTCTTGGGGTTGGTCACCCCGACGACGAAACCCTCGCCCAGCTGGCGCCACGCCGACCGGGGGAGCACTCCACCGTTCGCCTCGGCAGCTGCGCGACCACGATGGCGGATCGCCTGGACGCCGAGATACATGAGGTAGACGGCGCCGGCGACCTTGAGGATCGTGAAAAGCACGATCGACTGCGCGACGATCCCGCCGACGCCGAGCGCGACGAGGGCGATGACGGGAAGCAGGCCCAGCGCGTTGCCGAGCACGCTGAGAAGGCCGCCGATGCGACCCAGCGCGAGTGCTCGGCCGATCGTGAACAGCACGCTCGGCCCGGGGATCACGATCAGCACGAGGGCGGCGAGCGTGAACGCCAGAAGATTCTCGGGAGGCACCACAGAGCGAGCCTAGCCGCGGGGGCGACACCGGCGCCGCGAGGAGCCCGCCCGCGTGCGGGGCGCGCCGGCGCGGTCCGCCGGCGTCAGACGAGTCCGTGCCGCGCGAACGCCCGCGCGACGCCGTCGTCGTCGACTGCGGTGGTGATCTCGTCGGCGATGGCCTTCACCGCGGCATCCGCATTGCCCATCGCGATGCCGACGCCGGCGGCTTCGAGCATCTCCAGATCGTTCGTGCTGTCGCCGATCGCGATCGAGTCGGCGATGTCCAGGCCCAGGGCGCGGACGAGCTGTGTGATCGCCGCACCCTTGTGAATGCCGCCGAGGCTCACTTCGCCGCCCGCTTCGCCGAGGTACGGGATGGTGCCGGTGATGACGTGGAAGCGGTCGCCGAGCCCGTCGCGCACGACACTGAACGTGCGCGGATCGGTGCCGAAGAACGTGGCCTTCGCGATCCCGCTCGTCGGTGCCGGACCGCGGTAGGTCATCGTCTCGACGAGGCGCTCCCCGCGAGCAGAGTCGAAGCCGAGCTCGGTGAAGAGCGGCTGCATCCGCGTGAGCAGTCCTTTGCTCGGGTGGGCCGACTCGTACGCCTGCAGCGTGTACTCGATGTCGTGGCGCTCGAAGAATCCGACGAGGTCGCGCACGACCGGTTCCGGCATCGTGTGGGCGGCGAGCAGGTCGTCTCCGTGTTCGATGAACCCGCCACCGGCCGAGATCACGCCGTCGAAGCCGATCTCGGTGACGAAGTCGGGGATCTCGACCCGGGAGCGCCCCGTCGAGAGGTAGACGAGGTGACCGGATGCCCGCGCGCCGCGGACGGCCTGGACGACGGCGGGGGCGAGTCGCTGGGAGTGGTCGATCAGGGTGCCGTCGACGTCGAGGAAGACGATGCGGGGGTGAGTCACGGGAGGCTCCAAGAAGGGGACTCCGGGATGCCGCGGCATCCCGGAGTCCTGTCGGCGATGCTCAGGAGGTCAGACTCGCACCGTTGGTGCGGATGACCTCTGCGTACCAGTGGAACGACTTCTTCGGGTGACGCGCGAGTGAACCGCTGCCGTCGTCGTTGCGGTCGACGTAGATGAAGCCGTACCGCTTGCTCAACTGCGCCGTCGAGGCGCTGACGAGGTCGATGCAGCCCCACGACGTGTAGCCGAGCACATCGACGCCGTCGGTGATCGCCTCGCCGACCTGCACCAGATGGTCGTTGAGGTACGCGATTCGGTAGTCGTCGACGACGGTCTTCACGCCGTCGACCTCGACCAGCTGGTCCTTCGCGCCCAGGCCGTTCTCGACGATGAACAGGGGCTTCTGCCAGCGGTCCCAGAACTGGTTCAGCACGATGCGCAGGCCGACCGGGTCGATCTGCCAGCCCCACTCGCTCGCCTCGAGCGTGGGGTTCGGCACGCCGCCCATGATGTTGCCCGCGCCGGAGACCTTCTTCGCGGGGCCGGCGGTCTCGGCGATGCTCATGTAGTAGCTGAAGGAGACGAAGTCGACGGTGTTCGTCAGGTCGTCGCGGTCCTGGTCGGTGATGTCGAGGGCGATGCCCTTCTCGTGCAGGGTGCGCAGGAAGTAGCCCGGGTAGACGCCACGGGTGTGGACGTCGCCGTAGACGAGGTTCGCGTGATCGCTCTTCATGACCTGGAGCACGTCGGCCGGGTCGGGGCTGAGCGGGTAGACCGGCATCGAGAGCACCATGCAGCCGATCTGCGCGTTCGGAGCGACCTCGCGGGCGATGCGCGTGGCGCGGGCGGATGCCACGAGCTCGTGGTGCATCGCCTGGTACAGCGCCTGCTCGCCGAGCTGCTCCTTCGGGGTGCTGATGCCGCCGCTCATGAACGGGGCGTGCAGCAGCGAGTTGATCTCGTTGAACGTCAGCCAGTACTTCACGCGGGCGCCGTAGCGCTCGAAGAGGGTGCGGGCGTAGTTCTCGTAGAACCCGATGAGATCGCGGCTCACCCAGCCGTCGTACGTCTCGGCGAGGTGAAGCGGGGTCTCGTAGTGCGAGATCGTGACGAGCGGCTCGATGCCGTGCTTCTCGAGCTCGTCGAGCACACGGTCGTAGAACGCGAGCCCCTCCTCGTTGGGCTCGGCCTCGTCGCCCTTCGGGAAGATGCGGCTCCACGCGATCGAGAAGCGGTAGGTCTTGAAGCCCATCCGCGCGAACAGCGCGATGTCGTCGGCGTACCGGTGGTAGAAGTCGATCGCCTCGAGCTTGAGGTTGTCGGGGGTGGGGCCTTCGCTGCGGGGCGATCCGATGCCGCCGTGGGGCAGGACATCCTGCACCGACAGGCCCTTGCCGCCGACGTCGTACGCGCCTTCGACCTGGTTGGCGGCGGTCGCGCCGCCCCAGAGGAAGCCCTCGGGGAACACTGTCGTTTCGGTCATGGGGTTTCTCCTTCGTTCAGGATGCCGGGTGGGGCGGTGGGGGACACGACCCACCCGGACGTCTCACTTTGCGGCGATCGCCGATTCCACGGCGCGGGCGAAGAACAGCGGCTCGCCGTGCGCGATGGGGCCGGATGCAGCGCCTCCGACCTCGGGGTACAGGTCCGAGTTCGTCACGACGATCGGCGTCGTGAGGTCGTACCCGGCCGCGGCGATCGCCGCGAGGTCGAACTCGACGAGCAGGTCGCCCGCCTTGACCACCTGGCCCGTCGTCACCTTCAGATCGAAGTGCTTGCCGCCGAGTTTGACGGTGTCGATGCCGATGTGGATGAGCAGCTCGGCGCCGTCTGCGTGACGCAGGCCCACGGCGTGACCGGTGGGGAAGGCCGCCGCGACCGTCGCGTCGAAGGGGGCGTAGACGGCGCCCGAGCGGGGGACGATCGCGACGCCCTCGCCGAGACCGCCGCCGGCGAACACGGCATCCGGAGTCTCCGACAGCGGCACGACCGTGCCGTCGAGCGGGCTGTTGACCGCGAGGTCGGTGCCCTCGGCGGCGATGACGGCGTCCTCGGCCGGATCCTTGAAGCCGACGAGCACCACCAGCAGGAACGGGATGATGATCGCCGCGGCGAGACCGATGACGAGCATGATCATGCTGCCGTTGCCGAAGAGCGCCGGGAGGGCGAGGCCCGAGGGCACGACGAAGCTCGTGGCGAAGACGCCACCTGCCGCGATGAGCGCGCCGCCGACCACACCGCCGGCGATTCCGAACGCGAAGGGGCGCTTGAGGGGAAGGTTCACGCCGTAGATCGCGGGCTCGGTGATGCCGGCGAGGAAGCCCGAGAGGGTCGCGGGCGCGGCCAGCGACTTGAGGTTCCGGTTTCGCGTGCGCACCCAGACGCCGGCGACGGCGGCGGCCTGCGCGAGCACGGCGGCGAACACCGGGGCGAGGAGCATGATCTGACCGCTGGTCTGGTACTCGAGCGTGAACAGCGGCACGAGGCCCCAGTGCAGGCCGAAGATGACGAACACCTGCCAGAGACCACCCATCAGGGCGCCGCCGAGCCACGGCACGGTCGCGAAGACCCAGCCGATGCCGGTTCCGATCCAGCCGCTCAGGATGGCCGAGATGGGCCCGATGACGACGAACACGAGAGGCACGGCGATCAGCACGACGATCATCGGGGTCACGAAGCGACGGATCGCGCCGGGGAGCTTCGCGTACAGGAACTTCTCGGCATGACTCTGGAGCCACACGATGATGATGATGGGGATGACGCTGGACACGTAGGTGACCATCGTGAACGGGATGCCGAAGAAGGTCAGGTCCGGAGCGCCCACGAGCTGCGTGATCGTCGGATAGACGAGCGCGCCGGCGATCGCGAGCGAGGTGAACTCCGCCGCTTTGAAGTATCGTGCGGCCGTGATCGCGAGAGCGAGCGGCAGGAAGTTGATGAAGGCATCCGAGAGCGCGTAGAGAACGACGTACGTGCTGGAGACCGTGTCGATCCACCCGAATGTCGCCGCAGCGGCGAGGAACGCCTTCAGCAGCCCGGTGCCGGCGAGGGCCCACAGCAGCGGGGTGAAGATCGCCGCGATCATCGTGATGAAGCGGTTGAAGAGGTTGCCCTTCGGGCCGTCCTCGGCAGGGCTCGCGGCGCCGGATCCGCCGAGCTTCGAGATCTTGCCGAGCTCGGCGTACACCTCGGGCACGTCATTGCCGACGACGACCTGATACTGGCCGCCGGCCTGCGCGGTCGTGATGACCCCGGGCACGGCCTTGATTTTCGCGGCATCCGCCTTCGCCTCGTCCTTGAGGACGAATCGCAGCCGGGTCGCGCAGTGCACGACCGACTGCACGTTCTCTTCGCCGCCGACGCCGGCGAGCACACCGGCTGCGGTCTTCGCGTAATCCGCCATTGGGATCCGCCATCCTTTCGCCGCATCGATGCGGCTGGTTCGGTACATTCGGAGACCGGACCGCTGCCCGCTTTCGGGCAACAAAAAAACCTGAACTCGGATGCCGCCATTCGGCGACATGAGTTCAGGTTTTGCCCGCTCGCGCGGTAACAATCCAGGCTGCAGGACATGCCTGCGATTGTTAAGTTACCACAGGGTCGGGATTCGCGCCTCTGGCGATCTGGGTCCGCAGCCGTTCGACGTGCACGATGACGTAGAGCAGTTCCTCGTCCGTCAGTTCCGACCCCGTCGCCTCCCGCACGTACGCCTTGACGTCGAGGGCGATCGCATGCGAGCGCGGGTAGCTGTGCTTGGCGAACTCGAAGAACGAGGTGTCGCCGCTGGCGAGCATGGTCCGTTCGACGAGACGCTGCAACAGGAACTGCACGTGCAGGATGAAGCGCGCGTAGTCGGCACTCTCGAGGTCCAGCTCGACGCCGAGGCCCGACTCCACCGTCGCGACGACGTGCTGCACACGGCGGAACAGCAGCGCCGCGGTGCCGTTGGGCTCGTCGCGGGTGGCATTGAGCAGGTGCATCGTGAGAAAGACGGCCTCTTCGTCGGGAAGCGGCTTGTTCAGCGCCGATTCGATCGACGATGCCATGCGGGTCGCGGCGGCGAACTCCTGCGGGTGCAGCACACGCAGCTCCGGCATCGACGTCGTCGGAATGCGGATGCCCTGCTCGAGTCGCTCGAACACGTACTGGATGTGGTCGATCACCGCGATCGTCAGCCGCCGGCCGAGCTGGTGGCCGAGTGCGCGTTCGGCCTCGTCGACGGCGCGGCTCACCGCCTCGATGACGGCGTAGGGCACGTCGGTGAGGATCTGGCGCTCGCGATCGCCCTCGGCGCCGTCGTCCAGGATGAACGTCTTCTCGACTTTCACCGGATCGAGGATGTCGTCGGGCTTCAGCTGGAAGCCCAGCCCGCGTCCCATGAGCACTCGCTCGGTGCCGCCGGCGTCGACCGTGATGACGACATTGTTGTTGAGCACCTTGTGCGCGACGACGGCCCTCGCCGCCGCCGGCTTCGGATCGGTGCTCATGCTCAGAAGTGTAAGCCGCGCGATTCGCGGCGGCGGGTCCCTGGTCGGTTCTCGGCGGCAGACAGCCCGCGCCATCGCTGACCAGCGTTCGCGCAGGTGCGGCCGGTACCCTGAGGGCATGACCGAGCCCTCGCCCGTGCGCGCCACCAAACCCAAGCAGGTGCGTCCGGCGACGGAAGGCTGGACGCAGAAGAAGGATGCCGAGGGTCGGCCTCTCCTCCAGTTCGCGAGCCCCAAGCGCGGAAAGCCGCCGGTGCATCTGGCCGACCTCACTCCCGCGCAGCGTGTCGAGAAGGTCAAAGAGCTCGGTCTGCCCGGCTTCCGCGCGAAGCAGCTCGAGAAGCACTATTTCCAGCACTGGACCCACGACCCCGCCGATATGACCGACCTCCCGGCGGAGGGCCGTGAGGAGTTCGTGCATGGCATGCTGCCGCCACTGCTCACCGAGGTGCGCCGCCTCGAGACCGACCGCGGCGACACGATCAAGTTCCTCTGGAAGCTGCACGACGGCGCCCTCGTCGAGTCGGTGCTCATGCGCTACCCCGGCCGCATCACGCTGTGCGTGTCGAGCCAGGCGGGCTGCGGCATGAACTGCCCGTTCTGTGCGACGGGGCAGGCGGGACTCACCCGCAACATGTCGGCGGCCGAGATCATCGAGCAGATCGTGCGCGCCAATCGCCTCATCGCCGAGGGCGGTCTCGGTGGCAAGAAGAAGGACGACCACTCCGCCGAGCGGGTGTCGAACATCGTCTTCATGGGCATGGGGGAGCCGCTCGCCAACTATGCGCGGGTCATGCAGGCGGTGCGCGTGATGACCGACAAAGAGCACGGCCTCGGCATGAGCGCCCGCGGCATCACGGTGTCGACGGTCGGACTCGTGCCGGCGATCGTGAAGCTCGCGAACGAGGACATCCCGGTGACCTTCGCCCTGTCGCTGCATGCGCCGGACGACAAGCTGCGCGACGAGCTCATCCCGGTGAACTCCCGCTGGAAGGTCGACGAGGCGCTCGATGCCGCCCGCGCCTACTTCGACAAGACCGGCCGCCGCGTCTCGATCGAGTACGCGCTCATCAAAGACATGAACGACCACGCCTGGCGCGCCGATCTTCTCGCAGAGAAGCTCAACCAGCGCGGCCGCGGCTGGGTGCACGTGAATCCCATCCCGCTCAACCCGACGCCCGGATCGATCTGGACCTCGTCCGACGTCTCGGTGCAGAACGAGTTCGTTCGGCGCCTGAATGAGGCGGGCGTGCCGACCACGCTGCGCGACACCCGCGGCAAGGAGATCGACGGCGCCTGCGGGCAGCTGGTCGCGACCGAGGATGACCAGGCCGTCGCGGCCGTCACGCCGCTCGAGGTCTGACGCGGCATAGCGTTCATCCACCTGCCGCACAGGTGGCCCTGCTTAGCCTGGGCGGATGTCTTTCTCCGCACACCGGCCCGGCCGTTTCGGCTCCGACGGTCGGATCGACCTCGACGCGTCCGGCGATCAGGTCGACGACCTCTTCGTCGACGATGTGCGCGCAGCTCAAGCCGGCTCGTCCGAGCCGGAGCCCGCGCAGGGACCCGACGACCGCGTCGACCCGTTCGAGAAGGTCGACGAACTCTTCGACGACACCGCTCCGACGACGATCGTGGAAGAGGGCGATCCCCACGACGCGGGTGCGGCGGCCACGCCGGACGAGGCATCCGCTCCCGACGCGGGCGAGGTGCGCGCCCGCTCGCATCGGCGGCCTCGCGGATCGGGATGGCGCCGGCTCGCGATCCTCGGCGGCGCAGAGCCCGATGTGCTCGATCAGGTGCCCACCGAGACGCCTCGATTCGTGCAGATGTTCTTCGTGATCGCAGGCACCGCTCTGATCTCGGCGATCTCGATGTACTTCGCGCTGACCACGGGTGTGCGGATCGTGGCCTGGGGCGCCCTGCCGCTGGCGATCCTGTGGGCGCTCATCATCTTCAACCTCGACCGCTTCCTGACCTCGACGATGCGCTCCACGCACAGCGTCGGCCGGCTGATCGGGCTGGCCGTCCCTCGCGTGATCATGGCGGCGGTCATCGGCATCGTGGTGGCCGAGCCGCTCGTGCTGCAGATCTTCCACAACGACATCGCACGCGAGGTGACGGCGACGAACCTCGTGCAGGCCCAGTCCGATCAGGATGCGGTCACCTCGGGCCCCGAGAAGCAGGCCCTGGATGCCGCGAGCGCGCGTGTCGCCGCGCTCGAGAACCAGGCGGCGACGGGCATCGTCGAGGGCACGTCCTCGACGTCCGCCACCACCGCGACGGCTCAGCAGACCGTCGACGAGATGACGGCGAAGCTCGCTGCACAGCAGGAGGTCATCGATCAGGCCCGCGCGATGTACCAGTGCGAGATCAGTGGCGAGGGCGCGGGCGAGGTCGCCGGCTGCACCGGGGTCGCGGGCGAGGGGGCGAGCTCGGGCGCCGCGCGAGACCAGCTCGCGCAGGCGCAGGCATCGTATGACGACATCGCGGCCCAGCTGCGCACGGCCGAGGCGGATCTTGCTGCCGCGCAGACCGCCGGCACGGCCGCCGTCGGCGCCTCGGAGGCGCAGAACAAGGAGCAGGCCGAAGGCGAGCTGCCCGCGGCGCGCACGCAGTACGAAACGGCGCTCGCCGCCTACAACGCCCGTGCCGATGCCGTTGCGAGCGGCAATGCCGAAGCCGAGGGACTGCTCAGCCAGATCAGCGGGCTGGAACGCCTCTCTCAGCGCGAGCCGACGCTCGCGTGGGCGCACTGGCTGATCGCCGGTCTGTTCTTCATGATCGAGCTGCTCCCGGTCCTCGTGAAGGTGCTCACGAGCTACGGTGAGCCGTCGCTCTACGAGCAGGCCGCCGCACTGCGCCGTAAGGTCGCGCTGGACCGCGTCACGGCACGCAGCTGGCGCGAGCGCGCGGACATCGCGCAGGGAGCCGAGGCGTGACCGCCTGAGAGACGCGCGCTCGCCTCGAACGTCGCGATATATCGTGTTATCGTGATCGACGGATGCGGAAGGGCGGTCGCCTGCTCTGCGCGTTCCGCCCTCCGAGAACGGGCCGTCGCGATGTCGGTGGCACGTGGGAGGGTGTCTGCATCACCTCGCGGGCGCCATCCGTTGCGCCCGGCAGACTCTGGAGACATCCGTGCTGGCAAAGCTCCTCGTTCGCTATCTGAAGCCGTACGGCTGGCTCCTGCTTGGAGTGCTGGTGTTCCAGTTCGCTTCGGCGCTCGCGTCGCTGTATCTGCCCAGCCTCAACGCCGACATCGTCGACAACGGCGTCTCCAAGGGCGACACCGAGTACATCTGGCGCACCGGGCTCGTCATGCTCACGGTGTCTCTCGGTCAGATCGTCGCGGCGATCATCGCCACGTACTTCGCGGCGAAAGCTGCGATGAAGATGGGCCGCGATCTTCGCGACGGGATCTTCGAGCGGGTCTCGAGCTTCTCCGAGCGTGAGGTGACCGGCTTCGGAGCGGGCTCGCTGATCACCCGCAACACCAACGACGTGCAGCAGGTGCAGATGCTCGCGATGATGGGCGCGACGTTCCTCGTGTCGGCGCCGCTCCTGGCGATCGGCGGAATCATCCTCGCGATCGACCAGGCGGCGAGCCTCGCATGGATCATCCTGGTGGCCGTCCCCGTGCTGCTCGTCGTGGCGGGGCTCCTCATCGCCCGCATGGTCCCGCTCTTCCGCAGCTACCAGGGCAAGCTCGACGGGGTGAACCGCGTCATGCGCGAGCAGCTCACCGGCATCCGGGTCATCCGCGCGTTCGTCCGCGAGCCCATCGAAGAGGAGCGCTTCCGCGAGGCGAACACCGAGATCATGGTCGTCGGCCGCAAGGTCGGTTCGCTCTTCGTGGTGCTGTTCCCCGCCGTCATGCTGATCCTCAACGTCACCGTGATCGGAGTGATCTGGTTCGGCGGCTTCCAGGTCGACTCCGGCGAGATCCAGATCGGCACCCTCTTCGCCTTCATGCAGTACGTGATGATCATCCTGTCGGGTGTCATGATGGCGAGCTTCATGGCGCTGATGATCCCGCGTGCCGCCGTCTCTGCGGAGCGCGTCGGCGAGGTGCTCGGCACCCCATCGACGCTGGTGCGCCCCGACGATGCCACGTCGCGGTTCCCGACGCCGGGGGCCCTCGCGTTCGAGGACGTCGCGTACACGTATCCGGGTGCCGAGCATCCGATCCTGTCCGGCATCACCTTCCGCGCCGATCCCGGCGAGACGGTCGCGATCGTGGGCTCGACCGGCGCGGGCAAGACGACGCTCGTCTCGCTCATCCCACGCCTGTTCGACGTCACCGGCGGCGTGGTGCGCGTCGGCGGGCTCGACGTGCGCGAGGCCGATCTCGACGGGCTGTGGAGCGCGATCGGGCTGGTGCCGCAGCGGCCGTTCCTGTTCTCCGGCACGATCGCGTCGAATCTGCGCTTCGGAAAAGAAGACGCGACGGATGCCGAGATCTGGCGGGCACTCGAGATCGCCCAGGCGAGCGATTTCGTGAGTCAGATGCCGCACGGGCTCGACTCTCCGATCGCACAGGGCGGCACCAACGTCTCGGGCGGTCAGCGTCAGCGGCTCGCGATCGCGCGGGCGATCGTGCACGAGCCGCGCATCCTGGTGTTCGACGACTCCTTCTCCGCGCTCGATCTCACGACCGACGCCAGGCTCAGACAGGCGTTGTGGCGGGAACTGCCCGACGTGACGAAGATCGTGGTCGCCCAGCGCATCTCCACCATCACCGACGCCGACCGCATCGTGGTGCTCGACGACGGCGGCATCGTGGGTCTCGGAACCCACGAGGAGCTTCTCGAGTCCAGCCAGACCTACCGCGAGATCGTGGAATCCCAGCTCGGCGCGGAGGTGGCCCGATGAGCGCCGACGAGAGCCGGCAGACGGCGAAGGACGGGAAGGGCCGGGTGAAGGAACGCGCAGAAGTGGCGTTGTCCGCCGAGGAGAAGCTCGAGATCGAACTCGGCGAGCAGGCGCGCATCGCGGCCGACGACTGGTCGGGCGGTGTCGCTCCCGGCAAGGCATCGCGGTTCGGGCCGTCCTTCCGCCGGCTGCTGGGTCTGCTCAAGCCGAACGCGGTCGCCTTCGTCTTCGTGTCGCTGCTCGGCGCCGCCGGCGTCGTCCTCGCCGTGCTCGCGCCGAAGGTGCTGGGTGAGGCGACCAACATCCTCTTCGAGGGCGTCGTGTCCGGCATGGTTCCCGCCGGCGCGACGAAAGAACAGGTCGTCCAGGGTCTCATCGACGCAGGACAGCCCGATCTCGCCAATGTCGTCAACGCGATGCAGAACTTCGACCCCGGGGCGGGCGTCGACTTCCTGGCGCTGAGCCGCGTGCTCCTCGTCGTGCTGGCGCTGTACTTCGCGTCGTCGCTGCTGCTGTGGGTGCAGGGCTACGTCATCAACGTGATCATGGTCCGCACCATGTGGCGCCTGCGCGAGCAGGTCGAAGCCAAGATCAACCGCATGCCGCTGAGCTACTTCGACCGCGTGCAGCGCGGCGAGCTGATCTCGCGCGTCACCAACGACATCGACAACATCACGCAGATGATGCAGCAGTCGCTGTCGCAGGCGCTCACGAGCGTGCTCACCGTGATCGGCGTGCTCATCATGATGCTCTCGATCTCGTGGCAGCTGACGCTCGTGGTGCTCGTGAGCTTCCCTCTGATGGGCGTTCTGTTCGGTGTGATCGGACCGCGTTCGCAGAAGGCGTTCGGCATCCAGTGGCGCAAGGTCGGCCGCCTGAACGCGCGCGTCGAGGAGTCGTTCTCGGGCCACGCGCTCGTGAAGGTGTTCGGCCGCGAGCAGGCCTCGCGCGAGGCGTTCCGTGTCGAGAACGAGGAGCTCTACCAGGCGTCGTTCAAGGCCCAGTTCCTATCGAACATCATGATGCCCGCGATGATGTTCATCGGAAACCTCACCTACGTCGGCATCGCCGTGTTCGGCGCGCTCATGGTCGCGGGCGGCCAGCTGCGCCTCGGCGACGTGCAGGCGTTCATCCAGTACTCGCAGCAGTTCACCCAGCCGCTGTCGGAGCTCGGCGGCATGGCCGCCGTGGTCCAGTCCGGAACGGCATCCGCCGAGCGCGTGTTCGAACTGCTCGACGAGCCGGAGGAGGAGCCCGACGCGGCCGATGCGCCGGCGCCGATCGACGGAGACGGCACGATCGAGTTCCAGGACGTCGCGTTCTCGTATTCGCCCGACCGTCCTCTCATCCACGATCTGTCCTTCCGGGTCGAGCCCGGCCAGACGGTGGCGATCGTGGGCCCGACGGGTGCGGGTAAGACGACGCTGGTCAACCTGATCATGCGGTTCTACGAGCTCGATGGCGGCCGCATCCTGCTCAACGGTCAGAACATCGCCGATCTGACGCGACACGACATCCGCGCGAAGACCGGCATGGTGCTGCAGGACCCGTGGCTGTTCGCGGGTACGATCCGCGACAACATCCGCTACGGACGCGCCGACGCCACCGACACCGAGATCCTCGAATCCGCTCGCGCCACGTACGTCGACCGGTTCGTGCACTCGCTCCCCGACGGTTACGACACCGTGCTCGACGAGGACGCGTCGAACATCTCGGCGGGCGAGAAGCAGCTCATCACGATCGCCCGCGCGTTCGTCGCACAGCCGTCGGTGCTCATCCTCGACGAGGCCACCAGCTCGGTCGACACCCGCACCGAGCTGCTGCTGCAGAACGCGATGGCGGCGCTGCGCGAAGGGCGCACCTCGTTCGTGATCGCCCACCGGCTGTCCACGATCCGCGATGCCGATCTCATCCTGGTGATGGAGAACGGCGGCATCGTCGAGCAGGGAGCGCACGACGAGCTCATCGCCGCGAAGGGCGCGTACTTCCGGCTCTACAACTCGCAGTTCGAGCAGGCCGCGACCGACCCCGACGACATCATCGGTGCGGGCATCGAAGACCTCGATGAGCTGGACGAGCTGGACGAGGAGAGCGCGCAGGTCCGCTGAGCCGGACGACGCCCGGGCTCGCCGCCCGCGCGTCGCCCGTGGGAGCGTCAGGCGGCCTCGCCGCCGAACCAGGTCCGTATCGTCGCGAGGGCGTCGCGGCCCGCTCCGCGATTGACCTCGCGACCGAGATCGCCGATCGTGATCGCCTTCAGCGCGCCGCGCCAGGCGGACTCGGCGGCCAGCATGGCCTTCGCGACCGGACATGCGGTGCGGCAATCCTCGGGCGGCGTTCCGAGGGGGCCGCGCTGACGGATCTCGGTGCAGACGAACTGCGGTTCGACGCCTTCGATCGCGACGACCACGTCCAGCACGGTGATCTCGTCGGGGTCGCGGGTGAGTACGTAGCCGCCGGCCTTCCCCTGCACCGAGCGGACGAGTCCCGCGCGGGCGAGCGCCTGCATCTGCTTGGCGAGGTAGGTCATCGACACGTCGTGGAGCTTCGCGAGGGTCGCAGCGGGCACCGGCTGATCGACGTCGGTGAGCACGACGCAGCAGTGCACCGCCCACTCGACTCCGCCCGACATCCGCATCCCGAAATCGTACTTGACTCGGATAGGTGTTATCCGGGTAAGGTCAACCCGGACAACAAGTATCCGAGTTAGGTGGAGATATGAAGATCGTGGTACTGGGCGGAACAGGACTCATCGGCGCGCAGGTCGTCTCGCAGCTGCGGGATCGAGGGCACGAGGCGATCGCGGCGTCGCCGTCGACAGGTGTCGACAGCGTGACCGGGGCCGGACTCGACGCAGCCCTCGCGGGTGCAGATGTCGTCGTCGACGTGACGAATGCCCCCGCGTTCGACGAGGCGGCGGTGATCGCCTTCTTCTCGGCCGCGACGGCGAACGTGCTCGCCGCCGAGAAGCGCGCGGGAGTCGGCCATCATGTCGCCCTGTCGATCGTGGGCGTGGACCGCGACCCTGATTCGCCGGGCTACCTCGCGGGAAAGGTCGTGCAGGAGCGCCTCATCCACGAGGGCGGCGTGCCGTTCACGATCGTGCGTGCGACCCAGTTCTTCGAGTTTCTGGCGAGCATCGCCGACGCGAGCACCGTCGCCGGTGAAGTGCGCCTCGCTCCGGCGACCATGCAGCCCGTCGCTGCGGCTGCCGTCGCGCGTGCGGTCGCCGATGCCGCGGTTGCCCCGGCCGCGGGCGTCGTCGAGGTCGCAGGTCCCGAGCGGGCGTCGATTCCGAGTCTCGTCGGGCGGGTGCTCGTTGCGGCGGGCGACTCCCGACCGATCGTCGTCGACGAGAGCATGGGCTACTTCGGACGCGACGTCGACCAGACCAGCCTCGTGCCCGTGGGAGAGGCGATCATCGACTCGGTGACGCTCGAGGAGTGGCTGGTCGCGCGCTGACCCGGTCGTGCGAACCCGCGTCTCGCGGCCTCGGCGCGATGGACGCCGCCCGCGGTGTCCGTCCAGCGGGGTAGCGTTTTCTCATGGTCAACTACCGGTACCTCGGCAACAGCGGTCTCAAGGTCTCTGAGATCACCTACGGCAACTGGGTCACCCACGGCTCCCAGGTCGACGACTCGGCGGCGATCGCCACCGTGCATGCGGCGCTCGACGTCGGCATCTCGACGTTCGACACCGCCGACGTCTATGCCAACACCCTCGCAGAGGCGGTGCTCGGCAAGGCACTCGCCGGTCAGCGCCGCGAGTCGCTCGAGATCTTCACGAAGGTGTACTTCCCGACCGGTCCGGGTGGCGCAAACGACACCGGGCTCAGCCGCAAGCACATCTTCGAGTCGATCAACGGCTCGCTGCAGCGTCTGGGCACCGACTACGTCGACCTCTACCAGGCGCACCGCTTCGACTACGAGACGCCGCTCGAAGAGACCTTCCAGGCGTTCGCCGATGTCGTCCGGCAGGGCAAGGCGCTGTACATCGGCGTCTCGGAATGGACGGCCGAGCAGCTGCGCAGTGGCCACGCGCTCGCCAAGAGCTACGGCATCCAGCTCATCTCGAATCAGCCGCAGTACTCGGCGCTGTGGCGCGTGATCGAGGGCAAGGTCGTTCCGGCCTCTCAGGAACTCGGCATCTCGCAGATCGTCTGGTCGCCGATGGCGCAGGGCGTGCTGAGCGGGAAGTACCTGCCCGGCCAGCCTGTCCCCGACGGTTCGCGCGCGACCGACGAGAAGAGCGGCGCGAACTTCATCAAGGACTTCCTGCGCGACGACGTGCTCGAGGCTGTGCAGCGGCTTCGGCCCATCGCCGAGCAGGCCGGGCTGACGATGCCGCAGCTCGCTATCGCGTGGGTGCTGCAGAACCCGAACGTCGCGTCGGCGCTGGTGGGGGCATCGCGCCCCGAGCAGCTCGCCGACACCGTCAAGGCCTCGGGTGTCGTGCTCGATGCCGACACGATGTCGGCGATCGATGCGGCCCTGGCGGGTGCCGTGTACGACGACGCCGAAGACACCTACACGGTGTCGCCCAAGACGCGCATCGGCTGACGCGTTCAGGAACCGACATGGTGACCACGAGCGCCGGCATCCTGCTCTACCGGCTCGATCCCGAGCCCCGCGTGCTGATCGCGCACATGGGCGGGCCGTATTGGGCGAGCAAGGACGCCGGCGCCTGGTCGATCCCGAAAGGCGAGTTCGTCGAAGCCGACGAGGGGGCGCTCGACGCCGCCCGGCGCGAGTTCCGCGAGGAGCTCGGTCTCGACGCGCCCCAGGTCGCGTACGCCGAGCTCGGCACCTTCGCCTACTCATCGGGAAAGCGAGTGACGGTCTTCGTGGCCGACGGAGCGGGGTTCTCGCTCGAGGGGGCGCAGTTCGGCGAGTTCGAGCTCGAATGGCCGCCGCGATCGGGTCGGACGGCATCCTTTCCCGAGGTCGATCGAGTCGAATGGATGTCGCTGCCCGACGCCCGCGAGAAGCTCGTGAAGGGGCAGCGCCCCGCCGTCGACGCGCTCGAATCGCACCTCGCCGACGCAGGTGCCGGCTGACGGTCCGACCCCTTGTGAGCGTACGGATCGCGGCGGAGACTAGCCGGGTCGGAACCGCACGAGAGGACACCACCATGGCTCACGGCGACATCACGCACATCGACATCCCCGTCACCGACTTCGCGCAGGCGAAGAAGTTCTACTCGACGCTGTTCGGCTGGCAGATCGCGGAGGTTCCCGGGTTCGAGGGGTACCCGATGTGGCAGGCTCCGAACCAGATCTCGGGCGGCGGTCTCGCTCCGCGCAGCGAAGGGTTCAGCCAGCCGCGTTCGTACGTCGAGGTCGACTCGATCGACGACACGGTAGGCGCAGCCACCGCAGCGGGCGCGACGGTGCTGATGGAGAAGGCCGAGATCAGCCCCACCAGCTGGTGGGCGGTGATCTCGGACCCCGACGGCAATGCGATCGGACTCTACGAAGGCTCCACGGACGGATCCGAGGCCTGACGGCCCGACTCGGTCAGGTCGCTGAGCGCGCCGGCGGGCGTCACGCGCGGATGAGTGCCCGAGCCGGGGCGGATGCCGCGTCGCTCGCGCGCCGGTCGAGGTCGCGCGGATCCTGCACACCCGAGGCGACGGCATCCGGCAGAGATCGTCCCGCCACCTGTCCGCCGCCCTGGAGGAGCGAGAGTACCGAGGTGCGACCGAGCGCGGGCTGCGAGCGGACCAGAGACGCCAGCGAGCGGACCAGGCCGACCGGTGACGACATGGTGACCGACCCGTCTGCCGGGCGACGTTCCGGGCGGAGTGCACGATCGAGCGCCGCGACCAGCGGAGTCAGCGCGGGCTCATGGCACCGGGTGTCGTCCTCGGCGATCCACGACAGCAGATCGCGGACGGTCCAATTCGGCTGAAGTGGACCGAGGTTTACCGATTCGGTGGGAACAGTGGGTCGCATTGGACCAGAATGCGGTGCTATGACGACCTTTGAAAGGGCCAATGAGTGGCCGGTGGACCATCATGCGGCTCACAGCGGCCCCGTCTCCCGGGCGGGCACCGTCGACGCCGCACGGCTCGCCACGCGCCTCGGTCGATGGGCCCAGGGTGAGGGGACGCTCGCGGCCCGGCTGGCGCGAGCGATCTCGGCGCTCATCGCCGGTGGCGAGCTGCGCCCCGGAGATCGCCTGCCCGCGGAGCGCACGCTCGCCGGTACGATCGCGGTGTCACGCGGCACCGTCGTCGCCGCCTACGGGCTGCTCGACGACGACGAGCTCGTCGAGCGTCGCCAGGGGAGCGGCACGCGCGTCGCGGGCCACGTGGCGGCGGCTCCGGCACACGATCGAGTCGCCCGCGGCGAGACGCTCTTCTCGGCGCTGCCGTCCGCGATCGATCTGCTGCGCGCGGTGCCGGCGATCCCGGAGCGGGCGAGCGAGATCGTGCGTGCGCACTCTCCCGTGTTCGACCCGGTGGGCATGTCCGAGACCGACCCGGCGGGTCTGCCGGTGCTCCGCAGGCGCATCGCGACGCTGTTCGACGAGGAGGGCACGCCTGCCACGGCCGCGCAGATCCTGGTCACCCACGGCGCCCAGCAGGCGATCAGTCTCGTCATCGACGACATGATCGGCCCCGGTGATCTCGTCCTCACGGAGTCCGTCACCTGGCCGGGCCTCGCGGACTCGGTGCGCCGGCGGGGCGGGCGGCTGCACGGCGTGACGATGGGGCCGGACGGGCTCGACATCGACGAGCTCGAGGCGGCGATCGTGGCACTTCGACCGGTGCTGGTGGCGGTCAACCCGCACCACCACAATCCGACGGGAACGCGCACGCCGCACGCCGCGCGTCAGCGGATCGCGGACCTGTCCGCGGAGTACGGCGTGCCGGTGCTGGAGGACAGGGCGCTGGCGCACGTGTCGTTCGACGGAGTCGTCCCGCCGACCCTCGCAGCGCTGCGTCCAGATGCCCCGATCATCGTGATCGACTCGCTGTCGAAATGGTCGTGGTCGGGTTTGCGGATCGGGTGGCTCCGAGCCGATCCCGTGCAGGTGAGGCGGCTTCGCAGCATCCGTCAGCTCGTCGATCAGTCCACCAGCGTGCCCGCTCAGCTGCTCGCGCTCGACCTCCTCGACGATGCACGTCGCTTGCGGCGCGACGTGAGCGAGACGCACGCGGCCGCGGCGACCCGGATGCTCGCCGAGATGGCCGAGCATCTGCCGGACTGGCGCGTGGTACCGCCGCGCGGCGGCCTGACTGCCTGGGCGGAGCTGCCGATCGGCTCGGCGAGCGCCTTCGCCCGGGTCGCGGCGATGCGGGGCGTCGCCGTCGCCGGCAGCGCGGAGTTCACGGCATCCGTCGCCTACGACGACCACATCCGGATGCCCTACACCGCACCCGAGGCCGTACTGAGCGAAGGGCTTCGGCGTCTCGGCGACGCATGGGCGGAGTATCGCGCGGGCCTGTGAAGCGTCAGCGCCCGTTCTTCGGCGCGACCGACACGTCGATCTTGTCGTGAGTGCCGAGCGACGACCACGCGCTCGCGACGCCCTTCGCGGCGTGCTCGGACCCGCGCACCGCGCGCTCGTCCGCCCAGGCGTTCAGGACGTGACCCGAGTGTCCGCGCACGTGCTCGAGCACGACGTCGGGAAGCCCGGCCGCGCGACGGGCATCACGCGCGACGATGAGCTGTTCGAGGATGTCGACGTTCTTGGTCGGCGCGCCCGTCGAGGTCTTCCAGCCGCGGCGACGGTGGCCGTCCATCCACTTCGTATAGGTGTCGATCGCATACTTCGAATCGGCCTGCACGACGAGGTTCTCGACGTCGGCGTGGTCCTCGATGGCCTTGAGCAGGCCCATCAGCTCACCCACGTTGTTGGTGCCCTGCGGGATCGCCCCCGCGGCCCATTCGCCGTCCTCGCCCACCCACGCCCAGCCTGTCGGTCCGGGGTTTCCTTTGCAGGCTCCGTCGGTGGCCACGATGTAGCGGGGAGAATCAGTCACCCGGGCAAGGCTACCGGGGGTCGGGGCGGGTTGCGGCCTCGCGCTCGGCCCTCCAGTCGGCCGCGAGGCGCGGCATCCGCTCGGCGAGGTAGCGCAGGAAGTCGGCGATCTCGCGTGCCCGCGCGACCGAGATCGGCGCACCGGCGTTCTCCTCGGCGATGCTGTCCATCTGCGCGGCGAGCCCCGCGTACAGCGGGGCGTTCGCCGTGATCATCCCGGCCCAGGCGTCGTCCACGAGGTCGTAGCGGTCGCGCCGGTCGCCAGGACGGGAGACCCGCTGGATCATCCGCATCGACACGAGGTAGCGCACCGCGCCCGACACCGCTGCCGCGGACACTCCCAGCCGCTCCGCGAGGTCGGCCGCCGTGTAGCCCTCGTCGGGCGAACCGACCAGCGCCATCATCACGCGGGCGGGCATGCGCGCCATGCCGGCGGCGGCCAGCATCGCGGCGGCCTGTTCTGCGGGCTTCATGCCCGGATGCTCGTTGGCCATAGGACTCCTCACCCCGTGGAGCTATCCGGCGGGCGCGAGTTCACGCCGCCGCATCAGGCCGAGCGAGAGCGCCGCGCCGGCGCCGGTCGCCAGCACGAGCCACCACAGTCCCGCGATGTCGACGACATCTCCCTCGACCTTGGGGGCGACGGCGACCGGCGAGAGGTGGGTGAGCCAGTCCGGGAACCCGAACAGCGGGCCCAACAGTCCGAGCATCATGCCGACGAGCACGAGCGTCCATCCCAGCGCGATCGTCAGCCGCGGCGCGACGACGAAAATGAGCGCCGTGAGCACCAGGAAGACGGATGCCGCGACCGCCTGCCCGCCGCCGGTCACCAGCACATCCGGCATGAGCTCCCATGTGCCGCCCTGGCCGGCGATGCCGAGGGCGGCACCGCCGATCGCGGCGGCGATCACCAGCACGATGCCGACGAGCGCGATGAGCAGGTAGTCCGCGAGCCAGCGGATGCGCGCGACGGGTGTCGCCAGTACCGGCTCGGCGGTGCCGTGCGCCTCCTCCTGGCGTGCACGGCATACGATCTGCACGGCGCAGCACGCGGCGAGGATGCCCAGCATCGTGAAGAACACGGTGACCGTGGCCTGCTCGATGTCGCCGCCTCCGGCGATCTGGGCGAGGATCTGCTCGACCGACGGGTTGTCGGCGCCGACCTCCTGCACGAGCGAGGCGAGCGTGGTCGCCAGGATGCCGGTGATCAGCCCGCCGACCGCCCATCCCTGCACGGCGCCGCGCGTGATCCGCCACACCAGCCCGGTGGACGAGGAGAGGGATGCCGGCGCCACGGCACGTCCGCTGCGCTCGGCGATGAAGCTCTCGCCGATGTCGCGCACTGAGGCCAGGGCGAGCGCCGTCCATGCGAGCCCCAGCCCGACGCCGAGGCAGACGAGCACGGGCCACCACACGTTCTCGTCGAACGCGCGGGTGTTCTCCGCCCACCCGAACGGCGACAGCCAGGCGAGCCACGAACTCTCCATGTGGGTGAGATCGTCGCTCGGGGTGCCGACGGCGTTGCCGATTCCCGCGAGGACGAAGGTGCCGACCGTCACCCACACCGCCAGCGAGTTGGCACCCCGTGAAGCGCGCATCAGCTGCGCAGCCACGAGCCCGACTCCCAGGAAGACGATCCCGGCGCCTGCCGCCGCAGCGCCCGCCAGGAGCGCTCCCTCGAGGGGGAGGCCGACGCCGGCGAAGGCGAGGGCGACCAATGCCGCGAGCACCGCGTTCGCGATCAGTCCCTCGACGGCGGTCGCACCGACCGGGAGGAGCCTGCCCGCGGGCGTCGCCGCGACGAGTTCGGTGCGGCCTGCCTCCTCGTCCATGCGAGTGTGGCGGACCGCGAGGAATGTGCTCATGAAGGCCGCGAGGATCGCGAGCCACGGGAAGATGAGGAACACCATGAATGCGCCCTCTCCGGCGCCCGAGGGGAGTCCCCGGAACAACAGGATCACCGGATTCGCGAGGGCGGCGGCCAGCAGCGAGGTGCGGTCCTGCGCGGTGGCGTACGACTCGGCCACCCCGACGAACGACAGGTAGGCCAACAGTGCCGTGCCGACCGTCCACAGCACGAGCTGCACCCAGTCGCGACGGAGCCGCTGGCCGAGCAGCGCGACGAAGCGGCTCATCGTCCGCCTGCCTCCATCGCGGCGAGGTCGTCACCGTAGTGGCGGAGGAAGAGCTCCTCGAGCGACGGCGGGTTCACGCGCAGCCCGGCGACGTCGCGCCGGGCGAGCTCGGGCAGCATCGCGGTGACGGCATCGCTGTCGACGGTGAATCGCACGCGCCCCTCCTCGGCGACGATGTCGTGCACGCCCGCGATGCCGCCGGCGGCCGCGGCATCCGTCCCCTCGAAGGAGACTTCGGTGCGCGTGAGGTGACGGAGCTCTGCCAAAGTGCCCGACTCGACGATCCTGCCGGCCCGGATGATCGACACGCGATCGCACAGTTGCTCGACCTCCGAGAGGATGTGGCTCGACAGCAGCACCGTGGCGCCACCGGCGCGCACCCGTGCGATCTCGCGCCGGAACATGACCTCCATGAGAGGGTCAAGGCCGCTGGTGGGCTCATCGAGGATGTACAGGTCGGCGGGTACCGAGAACGCGGCGATCAGCGCAACCTTCTGCCGGTTGCCCTTCGAGTAGGCGCGGCCCTTCTTGCGCGGGTCGAACTGGAAGGCCTCGCACAGCCGTTCGCGCTCGGCCCGGTAGGCGGGGTCCCGGCGCGGTACGCTGCGCAGGCGCGCCATGAGGTCGATCGCCTCGCCGCCCGACAGATTGGGCCAGATGCTGACGTCGCCCGGCACGTACGCGATGCGCCGGTGGAGCGCGACGGCGTCCTGCCACGGGTGTGAGCCGAAGACGGATGCCTCACCGGCAGTGGCTCTCGCGAGTCCCAGCAGCACCCGGATCGTGGTCGACTTGCCGGCGCCGTTCGGGCCGAGGAAGCCGTGGATCTGGCCCTTTTCGACCTCGAGATCGAGCCCATCGAGGGCATGGACGCGGCCGTAGTGCTTCGCGAGCCCGCTCGTGCGGATGACGCTGGTCATGGCGGGGAGCGTACGCCGATTTCACAAACTTGTGAAGATTCCTCACGAAATACTCACGGCCTCCCGACGGCCCCCCGTGTGCGGTACCGGTGTATACCTAAACGTCTGATTGGGACGAGGAGTGGCGGCCCTGGCGCCTTTATGTATACAATGACGGAGTCCTGAACGAGGAGGTGATGCGCGTGCGAGCCAGCGATCGCGCATATGCGACCCTCCTCGACGAGATCCAGTCGGGCGTCCTGCGGCCCGGGGTCGTGCTCGGCGAGGTCGAGCAGGCCGCACGTCTGGGCGTGAGCAGAACCCCTCTGCGCGAAGCGCTCGGGCGCCTCGCCGCGGACGGCCTCGTCGCGCAGCAGTCGCCGCGCGTGACGGTCGTCACCGCGATCGAGCCCGACGACATCCGCGAGATCTTCGAAGTGCGACGCGCCCTCGAAGAATCCGCCGCCCGTCTCGCCGCCGAGCGGGGGGATCCCGCAGCTTTCACCGACCTCGCGCGCGAGTTCACCCGGGTCGATCTCGCCACCGGACGAGACGCGTACTACCTGCTCATCGCGCGGTTCGACGAGATGCTCGATGCCTCCGTCTCCAACGACTACCTCACCGCGGCGCTGCGGACCGTCCGCACCCACCTCGTGCGCGTGCGCCGGCTCGCGCGTGACAACCCTGGCCGACTGGCGGCATCGGTGGCCGAGCACGGCCTGATCGCCTCCGCGATCGGCGCGCGCGACGCCGACCTCGCCGCTCACGCCACGCACGTGCACCTGCACAACGCGCTCACGAACATCCTCGATTCCCTCGACGCTGCGACGAGCTCAGCGATCGGGTCTCCGGCCGCAGCGGCCGGTTCTCCGGTCCCTGAGCCCGTCGAAGGGTCGCGTCTCTGAAAGGCCCCGTCATCATGACCGTCATCCACCACCTCCGCGTTCACCGCAGCGACGAGAATCTCGCGCGCGAAGGGCAGCTGGCCTGGCATATCGCCGAGGTCGCCGCGGACCCCGTCGAGGTCGACCAGGACGTGGTCGACATGATCGTCAACCGCGTGATCGACAATGCCGCGGTCGCCGCGGCATCCCTCACCCGTGCCCCCGTCAGCGCGGCCCGCCAGCAGGCGCTGGACCACGCGGTGTCGGTCGGCGGCGTGGGCGCAACCGTGTTCGGCTGCCCTCTCGAGCGTCGCACCAGCCCCGAGTGGGCGGCGTGGGCCAACGGCGTGGCCGTGCGCGAGCTCGACTACCACGACACCTTCCTCGCGGCGGAGTACTCCCACCCCGGAGACAACATCCCGCCGATCCTCGCGGTCGCCCAGCACGTCGGGTCCGATGGCGCCGCGCTCGTGCGCGGACTCGCCACGGGCTACGAGATCCAGATCGATCTCGTGCGCGCGATCAGCCTGCACAAGCACAAGATCGACCACGTCGCCCACCTCGGCCCGTCGGCCGCGGCCGGCATCGGCACCCTTCTCGGTCTCCCGGTCGAGACGATCTACCAGGCGGTCGGTCAGGCTCTTCACACCACCACCGCCACGCGCCAGTCGCGCAAGGGCGAGATCTCGACGTGGAAGGCGCATGCTCCCGCCTTCGCCGGCAAGATGGCGGTCGAGGCGGTCGACCGCGCGATGCGCGGAGAGACCTCACCGAGCCCGATCTACGAGGGTGAGGACGGCGTCATCGCCTGGCTGCTCGACGGCCCGGATGCCTCGTACGACGTGCCGCTGCCGGATGCCGGCGAGTCGAAGCGCGGCATCCTCGATTCGTACACGAAGGAGCACTCGGCCGAGTATCAGGCGCAGGCCTGGATCGACCTGGCCCGCAAGCTCCACGGGTCGGCGCCTCAGGCGATCGACCCCGCGAACGTCGAGTCGATCGTGCTGCACACGTCGCACCACACCCACTACGTCATCGGGTCCGGGGCGAACGACCCGCAGAAGTACGACCCGACGGCGTCGCGCGAAACGCTGGACCATTCGATCCCGTACATCTTCGCGGTCGCGCTGCAGGACGGCGGCTGGCACCACGTCGCCTCCTACGCGCCGGAGCGCGCCGGCCGCGCCGACACCGTCGAGCTGTGGAGCAAGATCACGACCGCCGAGGACGAGGAGTGGACCCGCCGCTACCACTCGGACGACCCGAACGAGAAGGCCTTCGGGGGCCGCGTCGTCATCACCCTGACCGACGGCACGGTGATCGAGGACGAGATCGCCGTCGCCGACGCCCACCCGCTCGGCGCCCGTCCGTTCGCCCGCGAGGATTACATCCGCAAGTTCCGCATCCTGGCCGAGCCCGTGCTGACCGCCGCCGAGATCGAGCGCTTCCTCGACCTCGCCCAGCGTCTGCCCGAGCTCACGCCCGAAGAGGTGCAGCAGCTGACGATCGTCGCCGATTTCGGAGTCCTCGCCGGCGCCCCGGCACCGAAGGGGCTGTTCTGATGGCTGACTCCGCGGGGCGGGGCGTCGAGAACGCCGATCGTGGGGGCTCGCTCAGGGCGGGTCTCCTGAATCCTCAACGCGAGAGGGCCGAGGACTGACCGATGCTGTACTCCACCGTGCCCGCCCACGAGAAGCGCCGTCTCTTCCGCGAACGCCTCGCGACCGGCGAGCTGCTGCGGTTCCCGGGCGCGTTCAATCCGCTCTCCGCGCGACTCATCGAGCGCAAGGGGTTCGAGGGGGTCTACATCTCGGGCGCCGTGCTCTCCGCCGACCTCGGGCTGCCCGACATCGGACTCACGACGCTCACCGAGGTCGCCGGTCGTGGTCAGCAGATCGCCCGGATGACCGATCTGCCGGCCATCATCGACGCCGACACCGGGTTCGGCGAGCCGATGAACGTGGCGCGTACGATTCAGACGCTCGAAGACGCGGGCCTGGCCGGCACGCACATCGAGGATCAGATCAACCCGAAGCGCTGCGGGCACCTCGACGGCAAGGCCGTCGTCGACGAGAACACCGCGATCAAGCGCATCCGCGCCGCGGCCGACGCTCGCCGCGACCCGAACTTCCTCATCATGGCGCGCACCGACATCCGCGCGGTGGAGGGGATGGATTCCGCGATCGACCGCGCGAAGGCGCTCGTCGATGCGGGGGCGGATGCCGTCTTCCCCGAGGCGATGCGCACGCTCGAGGAGTTCGCCGCGATCCGCGCCGCCGTAGACGTGCCGATCCTCGCGAACATGACCGAGTTCGGAAAGTCGGAGCTGTTCTCGGTCGATCAGCTGCGCGACGTCGGGGTGAACATCGTGATCTGGCCCGTCTCGCTGCTGCGGATCGCGATGGGGGCGGCATCCCGCGCTCTCGACACCCTCGATGAGGAGGGGCACCTGACATCGAAGCTCGGCGAGATGCAGCATCGCGCCGACCTGTACGAGCTCATCGACTACGAGCAGTACAACCACTTCGACCAGGACGTCTTCAACTTCCAGATCTCCCGCTGACCCATGTCCCGAAGTTCTCACCGCAAGCCCCGATCCTCATCGCTGGATCACTCGCACAGCGACGCACTTCGGGACACGCACCACCTCGAAGGAGAGCAGCAGTCATGACAGAACCCGACATCAAGAAGGGCCTCGCCGGCGTCGTCGTCGACTACACGGCGGTGTCGAAGGTCAATCCCGACACGAACTCGCTGCTGTACCGCGGGTATCCGGTGCAGGAACTCGCGGCGACGCAGTCGTTCGAGGCCGTCGCGTACCTGCTGTGGAACGGCGATCTGCCCGATGACGTGCAGCTCGCGCAGCTGCGGGCGACCGAGCGGTCGTACCGGTCGCTGCCCGCCGACGTCCGCGCCGCGATCGATCTCGTGCCGCTGGACGCGCATCCGATGGACGAGGTGCGCACCGCCGTGAGCCTCATCGGCGCGCGCGACCTCGCCGGCACCGGGTCGGTGCTCGATGTGGCCGGGAGCGTGGAGGAGAACCTGGCACGCAGCATCCGGCTGTTCGCCGTGCTCCCCGCCATCGTCGCGTACGGCCAGCGCCGACGTCGTGGGCAGCAGCCGGTGGCCCCGCGCGACGACCTGGACTATGCGGCGAACTTCCTGTGGATGACCTTCGGTGAAGAGTCCGACCCCGTCGTGGTCGACGCGTTCAACCGCTCGATGGTGCTGTACGCCGAGCACTCGTTCAACGCCTCGACGTTCACCGCCCGCGTCGTCACGTCCACCCTCAGCGACCTGTACTCGGCCGTCGTCGCCGCGATCGGCGCGTTGAAGGGCCCGCTGCACGGTGGCGCGAACGAAGCCGTGCTGCACATCTTCGATGAGATCGGAACCGCTGAGAACGTGGGTCCGTGGCTCGACAAGGCCCTCGCCGAGAAGCGGAAGATCATGGGCTTCGGCCATCGGGTCTACAAGCGGGGCGATTCGCGCGTGCCCACGATGAAGGCCGCGCTCGACACGCTGGTCGAGCACTACGACCGCCCGGATGTCGCGGCGCTGTACGACACCCTCGAGTCCGAGTTCGTCGGCCGAAAGGGAATCTACCCGAACCTCGACTACCCGTCGGGGCCCGCGTACAAGCTCATCGGCTTCGACACGCTCACCTTCACGCCCCTGTTCGTCGCGGCGCGCGTGACCGGATGGACCGCGCACATCATGGAGCAGGCGGCGTCGAACGCCCTCATCCGCCCGCTGTCCGAGTACAACGGTCCGCCAGAGCGTCACGTCGACGGCTACGTTCCGGATGCCGCATCCCTGGCGACCGCCGACCGCGCCGAGGAGTCTGCGGGGTGAGCATCTGGCACGGCGACCTCGCCGACATCGACCTCGGCGGGATGGCGCCGGGCACCATGATCGAGAACCTCGGCGTCGAGATCGTCGAGATCCGCGATGACGCTCTCGTCGGACGGATGCCGGTGGACCATCGCACCGTGCAGCCGGCCGGCGTGCTGCACGGCGGGGCATCCATCGCGTTCGCCGAGACGCTCGCGTCGTGGGCGGGCTACCTCGCGGTGGACCGCGAGCGCTTCCACGTGGTGGGGCAGGAGATCAACGCGAACCACATCCGCCCGATCTCGTCGGGCTGGGTCACCGGAATCGTGACCGCCGTCAACATCGGCCGCCGCGCGCACGTGTGGGAGATCCGCATCATCGACGACGCGGGCAAGCTCATCTGCATCTCCCGCTGCACGCTGGCGGTCATCGAGCAGCGCAGCACCTACGCGACGCCCGAGGCCCGCGGCTGACCCGCACCCGGCCCGCGCCATCCATTCGAGTTCTAGGCTTGTGAGCAGGAGGCTCTCATGCGCCAGGCCGTCATCGTCGACGTCGTCCGCACCCCGTCCGGCAGGGGTAAACCAGGAGGCGGCCTCAGCGGAGTGCATCCGGTCGATCTCGCCGCGGGAGTGCTCACCGCCCTTCTCGAGCGCAACGGCCTCGACTCGCGGCAGGTCGACGACGTGCTGATGGGATGTGTGAGCCAGCTCGGCGACCAGGGCGGCAACATCGCGCGCCAGGCGGCACTCGCCGCGGGGTTCGCCGAGTCGGTGCCGGCGGCCACGATCGACCGGCAGTGCGGGTCGAGTCAGCAGGCAGCGCACTTCGCCGCGCAGGGCGTGATCGCGGGTGCGTACGACATCGTGATCGCCGCCGGCGTCGAATCGATGAGCCGTGTGCCCCTCGGCTCCTCGCGCACCGGCGCGACGCTTCCCGCAGGAATCGCCGCCCGCTATCCCGAGGGTCTCGTGGGGCAGGGCGTCTCCGCCGAGCTCATCGCCCAGCGCTGGGGCTTCACGCGCGACGAGCTGGACTCGTTCTCGGCCGAGTCGCATCGACGGGCGACCGATGCCTGGTCCCGCGGTGCTTTCGACTCGCAGCTGCTCCCGGTGGCCACCGCCGACGGCGTGCTCGCCCGAGACGAGACCGTGCGCGCCGGGACGACCGTCGAGGGCCTCGCGGGGCTGGCACCCGCGTTCCGGACCGATGAGATCGTCGCGCGCTTCCCGGAGCTGGACTTCAAGATCACGCCCGGCAACTCCTCGCCGCTGACCGATGCCGCCTCGGCGGTTCTCATCATGGGCGAAGACACGGCCGCGCAGCTGGGGCTGGCTCCGCGGGCGCGCTTCCACTCGTTCGCGGTGGTGGGCGACGACCCGATGCTCATGCTCACCGGTCCCATTCCGGCGACGCGACGCATCCTCGAGCGCAGCGGACTGTCGATGGACGATCTCGACGCGTACGAGGTGAACGAGGCGTTCGCCTCGGTGCCCCTGGCATGGCAGCGGGAGTTCGACGCGGATCCCGCGAAGCTCAACCCGTGGGGCGGTGCGATCGCGCTCGGCCACGCCGTGGGCGCATCGGGAACCCGGCTGCTCGGCACACTGGTGGCGCACCTCGAGGCGACGGACGGCCGGTTCGGCCTGCAGACGATGTGCGAGGGCGGCGGCATGGCCAACGCCACGATCATCGAGCGGCTCTAGCCGGACCCGCCGCTCACGTCCGGCCTGCAAGCGATTGCGCGCGGGGCGAACGAGCGGATGCCGTCGGGTGCGGCATCCGCTGGACGAGACGATTCTGTGACCTGTAAGCGCTTGCATTTTCGCCTGAGCCACTGCTAGCGTCGGCCGCACACCGCAACCTCGGGCACGTAGCCGTGCCCCGCCCCACCCCTGGAGCCTTGTGTCAATGCCGACAGCGTCGAAGCCGTCCTCTGCACGTGTCCGCCGTATCGCAGCGAGTATCGCTGCCGCAGCCCTGATCCTCACCGGGGGAGTGGTGGCCACGGCCCCCGCTGCCGCGGTCGATCGGACGTTCGCGATCGTCGGCAACCTGCAGTCCGAACTCGGCTGCTCGGCCGACTGGCAGCCTGAGTGCGCCGCGACCGAACTCGCGCCCACCGACACGGCGGGCGTGTACGCCGCCGAGTTCGAGGTGCCGGCCGGCACCTACGAGTACAAGGTCGCGGTGAACGACGGGTGGGACGAGTCCTACGGACTCAACGGCGGAGGCGACAACATCCCGCTGACCGTCGCCGGGCCCTCGACGCTGCGATTCGTCTTCGACGACACGACCCACCGCGTCGGTCTCGAGGCGAAGAGCCTGCGCGCCGGCTACACCGCCGACGACGACGCGCTGGTCGCGGCTCCGGTGCGTCAGCCGGGCAGCCAGGAGCAGTTCTACTTCGTCATGACCGACCGCTTCGCCAACGGCGACGCGTCGAACGACACCGGCGGCATCGCGGGCGACCGGCTCGTGAACGGGTTCGACCCGACCGACAAGGGCTTCTACAACGGTGGTGACATCGCGGGTCTGCGTGACAACCTCGACTACATCGAGGGTCTCGGCACGACCGCGATCTGGCTCACGCCGAGCTTCAAGAACAACCCCGTGCAGGGCGAGGGCGTGAACGCCAGCGCCGGTTACCACGGGTACTGGATCACCGACTTCACGCAGATCGACCCGCACCTGGGAACGAATGCCGAGCTCGAGGCGCTGATCGATGAGGCGCACGCCAAGGGCATCAAGGTCTACTTCGACATCATCACGAACCACACCGCAGACCTGATCTCGAACACCCAGGGCCAGTACTCCTACGTCGATCAGGCGACCACCCCGTATCTCGACGCCTCGGGCACCGCGTTCGATCCGGCCGACTACGCGGGCACCGACACGTTCCCCGAGCTCGATGCGGCGACGTCGTTCCCGTACACGCCCGTCGTGAACGACACGACCGCCAAGGTCCCGGCGTGGCTCAACGATCCGACGCTGTACCACAACCGCGGCGACTCCACCTGGACGGGCGAGTCGGTCACGTACGGCGACTTCTCGGGTCTCGACGACCTCATGACCGAGCACCCCGACGTCGTGAACGGCTTCGTCGACGTGTACGAGGACTGGGTCGACTTCGGCATCGACGGCTTCCGCATCGACACCGCCAAGCACGTCAACTTCGAGTTCTGGGAGAAGTGGTCGACCGAGGTGCTCGACTACGCCCACGCGGCGGGCAAGCCCGACTTCTTCATGTTCGGCGAGGTCTACGACGCCGACCCGGTGAAGCTGGCCCCGTACGTCCGCGAGACCGACATGAACTCGGTCCTCGACTTCACGTTCCAGTCATCCGCCGTCAGCTACGCCGCTGGCAACAGCGCCAAGGGCCTGCAGGGCCTGTACGCCGGTGACGATTGGTACACGACCGCCGACTCCTCGTCGACGGCGCTGCCGACCTTCCTCGGCAATCACGACATGGGCCGCGTCGGCTACATGCTGCAGACGACCCCGAACGCTCTCGAGCGGGACCTGCTCGCCCACGACCTGATGTTCCTGGGCCGCGGCCAGCCTGTCGTCTACTACGGCGATGAGCAGGGCTTCGCGGGCACGGGTGGCGACAAGGACGCGCGCCAGACGCTCTTCGCGAGCCAGGTGACGGAGTACCAGAACCAGAACCTCATCACCGGTGAGAACGCCGGTTCTGTCGACCGCTTCAGCACGGCCGTTCCGATCTACGAGCGCATCGCCGACCTCGCGGCCCTGCGCGCCGAGCACCCCGCGCTGGTCACGGGTTCCCAGGTCGAGCGCTACACCGACAGCGGCGCGGGCGTCTACGCGTTCTCGCGCGTCGACCGCGACGAGAAGGTCGAGTACCTGGTCGCGCTCAACAACACCACGGCCGCCAAGACGGTCGAGCTGAACACCCTCACCGCAAGCGCATCGTTCGCTCCGGTGTACGGCACCGACACCGCGATCTCGACCGATGCCGCCTCCGCGACATCCGTCACGGTCCCGGCCCTCTCGGCCGTCGTGTACCGCGCCGATGCTCAGGTCACCTCGCCCGAAGCGCCGCTGGCCATCACCGTGTCGGCGCCCTCGGCAGGCGCGGGTGTCAGCGGATCGAGCCCGGTCAGCGCCGACGTCGACGACACCACGTGGCAGGAGACGAGCTTCTCGTGGCGCGTCGTCGGCTCGGACGAGTGGCACGAGCTCGGCACGGCCGAAGACACCGACCCCCGGGTATTCCACACCGTCGAGGGGCTGGCCGACGGCACGCTCCTCGAGTACCGCGCCGTGACGACCGATGCCGCCGGTGCCCACGCCGCCGCCTCGACGTACGCGTCGGTGGGCAACTCGGTGTCGCTCGTCGTCGAGGAAGAACCCGAGTCGCCGATCGACATGATCACGGTGGCCGGAAGCCTCGACTCCGAGCTCGGCTGCGCGGGCGACTGGGCACCCGGCTGCGAGGCGGCGAAGCTCACGCTGCGCGCCGATGGCATCTGGGCCGGCACGTTCGACCTCGCCGCAGGCGACTACGAGTACAAGTTCGCCTTCAACGGATCGTGGGACGAGAACTACGGTGCGAACGGCGTCAGGGACGGCGCGAACATCGCGATCTCGCACCCGGGCGGCCCGATCACCTTCTACTTCGACCCCCGCTCCAACATCGGCCAGTCGACGGCGGAAGGCCCGATCGTGACGCTGCCCGGCTCGCCGCAGAGCGAGCTCGGCTGCGCCGGCGACTGGGCACCGGACTGCCTGGCGACCCTGATGGCCGATGGTGACAAGGACGGCGTCTACGAGTTCACCACCGACCAGATCCCCGAGGGGGCGTACGAGATCAAGGTCGCGCACGGTCTCAGCTGGGCGGAGAACTACGGTGTCGGCGGAGCACTGGGCGGCTCGAACTACTCGTTCAGCGCGGCCGAAGGCAAGCTGATCGTGTTCCGCTACACGCTCGCCACGCACATCCTCGAGATCGAGGTCAGCGACCCGCCGCTCGCCGGCACCGGTGAGCAGCGCGCACACTGGATCGACGCCGACACGATCGCGTGGCCGGCCGACCTCGGCACCGACCCCGCGGATGCCTCGTGGCAGCTGCACGCGTCGGCTGACGCATCCGTTGCCCTCTCCGACGGTGAGATCACCGGCGGCGAAGCGATCGACCTCACCCTGGTCGACGGCGGGCTCACCGCCGAGCAGAAGGCGAAGTTCCCGGCTCTCGCGGGATTCGTCGCGCTCAGCGTGGATGATGCGGATGCCGCGGCCCTGGTGCGCGGACAGCTGATGGTGTCGCAGCGCGACGCCGATGGTGCTCTCACGGCCTTCACCGGTGTGCAGATCCCGGGCGTGCTCGACGACCTGTACGCCGACGCGGTGGCCGATGCCGACCTCGGCGTCACCTTCCAGGGCAACAAGCCCACGTTCCGCCTGTGGGCGCCGACGGCTCAGGCCGCGACCCTGCTCACGTGGGATGCCGGCACCGACGGCGACGCCGTGCGCCATGAAGCGGCCTGGGATGCGGCATCCGGCGTCTGGACCGTCGCGGGCAAGAACGCCCTGAAGGGCGACGAGTACCTGTGGGAGGTCGTGGTCTACGCGCCGACCACCGGTGCGATCGAGACGAACGCCGTCACCGACCCGTACTCGATCGCGCTCACGGTCAACTCCGAGCGTTCGGTCGCGATCGACTCCGCCGACAAGCAGTGGCGCCCGAAGATGTGGGAGAAGACGAAGGCGCCCGTGATCGACCGCCCGGTCGACCGCGCGATCTACGAACTGCACGTGCGCGACTTCTCGATCACCGATGAGACGGTGCCCGAGGCCGAGCGCGGAACGTACCGCGCCTTCACGCGCGACAGTGCCGGAACGAAGCAGCTGCGCCAGCTCGCCGACGCGGGAATCAACACGGTGCACCTGCTGCCCACCTTCGACATCGCCACGATCGAGGAGGACCGCTCGCAGCAGGCCGTGCCCGACTGCGACCTCGCGTCGTTCGCCGCCGACAGCACCGAGCAGCAGGCCTGCGTCGAGGCGGTCGTCGACGCCGACGGCTACAACTGGGGCTACGACCCGTACCACTACTCGGTTCCCGAGGGCTCCTATGCCGTCGACCCCGAGGGCGGTGCGCGCGTCGGAGAGTTCCGCGAGATGGTCGGGGCGCTGCACTACATGGGCCTGCAGGTCGTCCTCGACGAGGTCTTCAACCACACCACCGCATCGGGTCAGGCGCCCACCTCGGTTCTCGACCAGGTCGTGCCCGGGTACTACCAGCGTCTGAACCTCGCGGGCGGCGTCGAGACCTCGACCTGCTGCCAGAACGTCGCCACCGAGCACGAAGTCGCACAGAAGCTCATGGTCGACTCGGTCGTGACGTGGGCCCGCGACTACAAGGTCGACGGCTTCCGCTTCGACCTGATGGGGCACCACTCCAAGGCCAACATGCTCGCGATCCGCGCAGCGCTCGACGAGCTGACGGTCAAGAAGGACGGCGTCGACGGCTCGAAGATCTACCTGTACGGCGAGGGCTGGAACTTCGGCGAGGTCGCGGACAACGCCCTCTTCGAGCAGGCCACGCAGGGCCAACTGGGCGGCACCGGGATCGGCACGTTCAGCGACCGGCTGCGCGATGCCGTACACGGTGGCAGCCCGGTGGCGGGCGAGACGATCCAGCAGCAGGGCTTCGGCACCGGGCTGGGAACCGACCCCAACGGCGTGCCGATCAACGGCACGACCGAGCAGGCGCTCGCCGACCTCGCCCACCAGATCGATCTGGTCAAGCTCGGACTCGCGGGCAACCTCCGCGACTTCACGCTCACCGACCACACCGGTGCAACGGCGGCAGGTGACGAGCTCGACTACCGCGGAGCGCCCGCGGGATACGCCGACCAGCCCGACGAGGTCATCACCTACGTCGACGCCCACGACAACGAGACGCTGTACGACCTGTCGGTGCTGAAGCTGCCGGCCGACACGACGATGGCCGATCGGGTCCGCATGAACACGCTGTCGCTCGCGACCACGACGTTCTCGCAGACTCCGTCGTTCTGGCACGCCGGCACCGAGCTGCTGCGCTCGAAGTCGCTGGATCGCAACAGTTACAACTCGGGTGACTGGTTCAACCGCATCGACTGGACCGGTCAGGAGTCGACCTTCGGCTCGGGTCTTCCGCGTGCGGCCGACAACGCCGATTCGTGGGCGATCAAGCAACCGCTGCTCGCGGACCCGGCGAACAAGCCCGCAGCGGCCGACATCGCGACGGCCGAGGCATCCGCTCTCGATCTGCTCCGGGTTCGTGAAGAGGTGGGGCTTCTCCGCCTCGGCTCGGCGGATCTGATTGGACAGAAGGTCACGTTCCCGGGCAGCGGACCGGATGCCGCACCCGGCGTTCTCACGATGCTGATCGACGACCTCGTCGGCGACGACGTCGACCCGAAGCTCGACGGTGCGCTCGTCGTGTTCAACTCCTCACCCGATGCGGCCACCCAGGTCGTGCCCGAGCTCGCAGGTCGCAGCTTCGCGCTCACGCCGGCGCTCGCCAAGGGCTCGGACGCCGTGGTGAAGACGACCACGTGGGATGCCGCGACCGGAACCATCACGGTTCCGGCACGGTCTGCCGTGGTGCTGGTCGACCGCGAGCCGGTGGCGACGAGCACGCTCATCGCGCCGACGAAGCTGCTCGTCAAGGCCGGCAGCACGATCACCGTCGCCGGCCGTGTCACCGCAGCCGACGGCTCCGCGCCGGTGGGCACGGTGACCGTGACCGACAACGGCAAGGTCGTCGGCACGGTGCAGCTGGATGCCTCCGCCAAGGGCCGTGTCGCGCTCGATGTGAAGCTGTCGAGTCGGGGCATCCACGTGATCCGCACCACCTTCACCGGTGCCGACTACGCGAACTCGAAGACGGTCATCCCCATCCCGGTGCTCGCCTACTGACGGGAGAGCATCTCCTTTCCACCCCGCTCGCCCAACGACCCGCATCCCCGGTCGTTGGGCGAGCGGGCGTGTGAGCGGTGACGAAGACGCGACGAGCGTTCAGGGCAGCTCGAGCACGAACTCCTCGTTCCAGTCCTCGAACGTCACGGTGATCGTCACCGGTCGGTCGGTGACTTCGGCGGGGAGCGCGAAGACGTGCGTCGTCGTGCTCATGTCCGCCGTGCACGGGTCGTGCGGCGAGGGGCCGAACGTGACGCGCAGCTCGCCCGGGCCTACGACCTCCGGCTCTCGCGCCACCGGCGGGCAGCTGCCGCTGCCCATCGTGACGACCGCGAACTCGTCGTCATCGATCCAGCCGACGACGGGGCCGCCTTCGAGCGGGTCGATGTTCGGGCCGCTCCAGACCTCGGGGATGCCGCGCACCACTCGATCGGCCTGCGACCCGTCCCCGGAGGGTCCGGTCGCGCATCCCGAGACCACGAGCGCGACGAGCGCGAGTCCGACGCCGCGGGCCTGCCGCGCGAGCATCACAGGCTCAACCTGACGACGAGTCCGCTCACCAGCAGGAGCGGTGCGGACAAGCCGTGCACACTGGTTCCGGGCCGGGGCCTTGTCGCGACATCGGTCATGCGCGCGAGCATACGGGTTCCCGGTCTGGAGCGCGCGAACGAAGTGTCGACATCGGTGCGCCCCGGACGACGTCCGAAGTGAGGGTGGTGCGAGTCCGCCCCCGACCGAAAGGATCAGTCCATGAAGTTCATGATGTTCGTCGTCAGCTCCGCTCAGCCCGACCAGCCGAGCGACGAGTCCGACATCGACCTGTGGGTCGACCCGCTCGACGCGAGCGGCAAGCGGGTCATCGGCGAAGTGCTCGCCCCGGCGTCCGATGCCACCGTCGTCACGGTGCGCGGCGGAAAGGTGCTCACGACGCGCGGCCCCTTCGCCGAGACCAGCGAGGTGATCCTCGGCTTCGACATCCTCGAGGTCGACGACCTCGACGAGGCGGTCGAGATCGCGTCGCGGCATCCGATGGCCCGTAACGGGCAGATAGAGCTGCGCGCCTTCGCTCCTTGGAGCCAGTAGAGACCGCACGACGGGGTTCGGATGCCGCGGCGTTCGGACCTCGTCGCTCACGGCGAACCGATTCACGGGTGTCCTCACAATTACTAGGACATCCATGTAAAATCGTTTCGTGCCGATGGCGGCACGAGAACGCTGATCGCGAAGCCCCACGAGGGCGTCGCCGGATCGCCGAAGGAGCAACGGTGCCCACCACGATCACCCCAGAACCCCTGACTCTCACCAGCGATGAGCGCGACGCGATTCTCGAGGCGGTGCGCGACTTCGCCCAGACGGAGCTCGCCCCTCACGCCCTCGAATGGGATGCGCAGTCGCACTTCCCCCGCGAGACCCTCCGGCGCGGCGGTGAACTCGGCCTCGGCGGCATCTATGTGCGCGAGGACGTCGGCGGCACGGGCCTCACCCGCTCCGACGCGGCGGCGATCTTCGAGGAGCTCGCGCAGGGCGATACCGCGATCGCCGCCTACATCTCGATCCACAACATGGTGGCGTGGATGATCGACTCGTACGGCACCGAGGCACAGCGCCGCGAGTGGCTGCCGCGCCTGACGGCCATGGAAGGGTTCGGCAGCTACTGCCTCACCGAGCCCGGGGCGGGATCCGATGCCGGCGCCATCACCACCAGCGCTGTACGAGACGGCGACGACTACGTGCTGACGGGAGTCAAGCAGTTCATCTCGGGGGCGGGCGAGGCATCCGTCTACATCGTCATGGCGCGCACCGATTCGTCGACGGGCTCGGGAAACCGGGGTTCGCGCGGCATCACCGCGTTCCTCGTCCCCGATGCGACCCCGGGGCTCTCGTTCGGCGCGAACGAGCACAAGATGGGGTGGAACGCGCAGCCCACCCGCCAGGTGATCCTCGACGAAGTCCGCGTGCCCGCGGCGAGCATGCTCGGCAGCGAAGGACAGGGCTTCAAGATCGCGATGTCGGGGCTCGACGGCGGGCGGATCAACATCGCCGCATGCTCGCTCGGCGGTGCGCAGTGGGCTCTGGATCGCGCCATCCGCTACGTGCACGAGCGCTTCACGTTCGGTGAGCCGCTCGCCGAGAAGCAGTCCGTCGTGTTCAGCCTCGCCGACATGGCCACCGAGCTGCACGCCGCGCGTGCTCTGGTGCGAGATGCCGCCGCCGCGGTCGACGCGAAGGCTCCCGATGCGAGCATGCGGTGCGCGATGGCCAAGCGCTTCGCGACCGACGCCGGCTTCCGCGTCGCCAACGAGGCCCTGCAGCTGCACGGCGGCTACGGCTATCTGCACGAGTACGGGATCGAGAAGGTGGTGCGCGATCTCCGCGTCCACCAGATCCTCGAGGGGACCAACGAGATCATGCGCGTGATCATCGGCCGCCAGTTGCTGGGAGCAGGACGATGAGGATCGCATTCCTGGGCCTCGGCCACATGGGGCTTCCGATGGCGAAGAACCTGGCGACCTCCGGGCATGAGGTGGTCGGTTTCGACGTGTTCCCCGCCGCTGTCGACGCGGCGCGGGAGGCGGGGGTCGCCGTGGCCCACTCGGGGACGGATGCCGCGACCGCCGCGTCCGTCGTGATCACGATGTTCCAGACCGGGGACCAGGTGCTCGGCGCCTATCGCGGTGTCGACGGGGCCGACGGACTGCTCGCGGTCGCGGCATCCGATGCGCTCTTCGTGGACTGCTCGACGATCGCCGTCGACGAGGCCAGGGCAGCGCACGCGCTCGCCGAGGCCGCGGGGCACCGGTCGCTGGACGCACCGGTGTCGGGCGGTGTCGTCGGCGCCGAGAACGCGACGCTCGCGTTCATGGTGGGCGGCACCGACGAGGACTTCGAGGCGGCGCGGCCCCTGTTCGAGGCGATGGGGCGGCGCGTCGTGCACTGCGGCGGCGCAGGTCTCGGCCAGGCCGCCAAGGTCTGCAACAACATGATCCTCGCGGTGTCGCAGATCGCCGTAGCCGAAGCCTTCGTGCTGGGGGAGCGGCTCGGCCTCTCGCACCAGGCGCTCTTCGACGTCGCCTCGAACGCGTCGGGCCAGTGCTGGGCGCTCACGACCAACTGCCCGGTTCCCGGTCCCGTGCCCACCAGCCCGGCCAACCGCGACTACCAGCCGGGCTTCGCCGGTGCGCTGATGAACAAGGACCTCGGACTCGCTGAGAAGGCGATCGCCGCGACCGGAGTCGAGGCGAAGATGGGCCGGCTCGCACGTGAGATCTACCAGGAGTTCGCCGACGGCGAAGGCGCCGGCCAGGACTTCTCGGGGATCATCAACACGATCCGCGGCGACAGAGTCTGACGCGGGAGCGCGTCGACGCGCTCCCTCAGGCGCTGCGTAGACGGATGCTGCGGAACAGCGCCTCGATCTCGGGTTCGAGGAAGGCCACGGCGGCGACGTTGTCGTCGACGAGCTCGAGCATCAGAACCGTGCCGTCGCGTGCGCCGATCAGGCGCATCACGGTCGCTGTCGACCCACCGGGAAGCTCGAGCAGGAGCACCACCCGGAGTGCGGTGGTGAACGGCGTGCGATCGAGAGGCGTGACGGACTGGACGAACCCGCCGAGCCCGGTCCGGGCGAGCTCGGTCAGCTCGTCCGGATCGGGGTCGCCCTGCACCTGCAGCGCATACAGGTGCACCAGCCGATCGGGCGCGCCGGTGTCGGGACGGCGCCAGAACCGCTCGATGGGCTCTTCGAGCGGTGCCGGCATGAGCGCCCGTTCCAGCGCGGTCGCCGCGAACGCTCGGCGCACCTCCTCAGGAGCGCCTCGCCCGGCGAGCAGGTCCTCGGTGACGTCGGCGGCCCATGACATCGCGGTGTCGTACCCAATCCACGGGAACTCCAGGGGCACCGGCATCCACACGGTGTAGTCGATGTCGAACGTGTACTCGAGGGTCATCGCCAGCGGAAGGTCTCCATGATCGCGTCGCTCGTCTCGGTGAGGAGGGCGACGGCATCGGGCGCGGCTTCGTCGGGGTAGGCGATCGACGCCAGGAACACCATGCCCCGCCGGTCCCCCGCGATCGGCAGCGGAAAGCCGTAGCCGATCTGCCGCGAGGTCACGCCGGCCATTTCGTCGTGGCCGTGCGAGTCCTTCTGCCATCGCAGCACCATACCGACGGGGGTCTCGAAACGCTCGATCGGCGCGCCCGCGAGAGCGGGAAGGGATGCCTCGAATGCGGCGTCCTCCGGCGCCGCATGCTGCTTGACGGCGATCGACAGCGGTAGACCCTCGTCCCCCGCTTCGGAGGGGAGGTAGATCGCAGAGATACGCTGCCGTGTCAGCGTCTGCCAGTACGACTGGATCATGCTGCGCGCCTGCGCGTCCAGATCCGGCCGCGACAGCTGCCGCATGCGCGACGTCGCCTGGGCGACGAGAGCGGCTTTGCCATCGGCATCCACCAGGTACCGCACCCAGCCGGGCGGCATCATGATGTGGAAACCGCTCGGTGCCGTGTCGATCATTGCGGCAGGGTTCCCGCCTTGCGCATCCGCTCGTACGCGGCAGCCTTGATCAGAAAGGCGACGACGAGCACTGCCAGGCAGACCAGCGACAACGCGAGTGCGATCCAGTGAGGGCCGACATAGGTTCCGATCTCGGGTATCGGGAATACACCGGACTTCGCGGGGAACATGAACATGAAGACGTACGCAGATGCTGCGCTTCCACCGGTGACGCCGGCAGCGTTGAGAAGTCGAGTGACGTGCGACGCGGGCGTCAGGACGCACATGGGAATGACGATGACTGCGGCGATCGCTGCGGGGATGATCAGCAGCCACGCCGGCACCGGAAACACCGGCCAATACCAGACCGGCTGCCATTTGGTTGTATCACTCTCGCCCATCTGGCCACCCGTGAAGAACATCGAACCGGCGATGAACGCGACGAGAATCAGTGCGTTGAAGCCGAGTGCGATCGCATAGACGCGCCAGAGCAGGGCGCCGCGGTCTCGCCGAGTTGTCATCACGGAATCTTCACCTGGTCCATTCCGGGGATCTTGACGTCGGGGCCGACACCGAACGTCGTGTGGACCGACTGCACGGCATCCGCTCCCGTGAAGCCGAGCCACACTGTGAAATTTGCCGCCTGCTTCCACACGCTGGGGAGCGCCCCCCTAGTGCTCGTCACAAACTGCTGCACGGCGGGCGACTGGCCCCACGGGGACTTCCCCAGCGTGCCGAGGAAGTTCTCGGCCTGCACGAGTTGGGATTCGCCGAGTGCGATGCTGCGGAAAGGGTTCGTCCAGATGCTCGGCGAGGGAAGCGCGGCGCGGGCCTTGATCGGTGCCGCAAGCCATTCTTGAACTCGTCGATCGACGCCGTGAGCCCGGTCTGCGTCTGGCGCAGTCGGTCGAGGTCCAGCATGACGTCGGGCATTTCCCCGTTTCCCCCTTGCCGCTGGCGGCATTGATGCGAAGGCGGATGCCGCGATCACGTGCCGCGGCATCCGTTCGAAAGGTCAGTTGCCGGCGAGGGCCTGGTCGGTGTCCTTGATCGCCTGCTGCATCTTGCGCAGCGACTCACCCATGTCGGAGATTCCCTCGATGGCCTTCTCCAGACCGGTGGTCAGCTCCTGGTAGCCCTCACCGAACTTGCCCGACGCGTGCTGCGTCTTGAAGTCATCGCCCAGCAGGCGGTCCACATCGCTCTTCAGACGACGCAGCACATCGCCGATCTCCTCACGACCGCTGTCGAGCTTGCCCGACATGGCCTCCATCTCGCCATAAGAAGCCTTGAAATCCGCCATGTCACGATCCTCTCGAAAACCACGGGCCCGATCAGGCCCGCCCACAGGCTAACCCGAACCCCCACCCCACCCCCATGGGGAACAATCCCCATGGGGATGGATCGCGCCGCGCGTGCCGAGAGGCTGCGAAACGACGTGAGACGCGGCATCATCGGGTGAGGCCTACAGATCAGGGAGGATCCGCATGACCGAGTACGAGACGATCCTGGTCGAGACGCGCGGGCGCGTCGGATGGATCACGCTCAACCGGCCCGAGGCGCTCAACGCGCTGAACACGCAGGTGTGCCGGGATGTGGTGGCCGCGGCATCCGCCTTCGACGCCGATGCGGCGATCGGCGCGATCGTGCTGACCGGTTCGGAACGCGCTTTCGCCGCCGGCGCCGACATCAAGGAGATGGAGTCCAAGTCGGGACTCGAGATGCTGATGGGCGACCACTTCGGTGGCTGGGCGGACTTCGCCGCCGTGCGCACGCCGGTGATCGCCGCCGTCTCGGGCTACGCGCTCGGCGGTGGATGCGAGCTCGCGATGATGTGCGACATCATCCTCGCCGCCGACACCGCGAAATTCGGCCAGCCGGAGATCAACCTCGGCGTGATCCCCGGCATGGGCGGTTCGCAGCGGCTGATTCGCGCGGTCGGCTACTACAAGGCGGCCGACCTCATCCTGACGGGACGCATCATGGATGCCGCAGAGGCGGAGCGCTCGGGACTCGTGTCACGCGTCGTGCCCGCCGCCGACCTGCTCGCCGAGGCGGCGAAGACGGCCGAGACGATCGCGTCGAAGAGCCTGCCCTCGCTGTACGCCGCGAAGGCGACGCTGGATGCCGCCCTCGAGACGTCGCTGGCCGAGGGCCTGCGGCTGGAGAGGCACGTGTTCGCGTCTCTGTTCGATACGGCGGATCAGAAAGAGGGGATGGCCGCGTTCCGCGAGAAGCGCGCCCCCGACTTCCTGGGGCGCTGACCCGCCGCGCGCAGCTGCCGAGACAGGGGATTCTCGCCGAGACCGGGGGCCACACCACCTGTTTCGACGAGAATCCCCGGTTTCGTGGAGCGCGGGGCGCTCGGCGTGGAGCGCGGGGCGTTCGGGCTCGGGCTCGGGCCCGCCGACCACACCCCCGGCCTGCGAACACCCGAGGCTGCGGCATCCCTCAGAGGGGCTCGGGCTGCGAACACCCGAGGCTGCGGCATCCCTCAGAGGGGCTCGGGCTGCGGCTTCGGATCGGTGAAGTCGCCGGCGTCCTTGCGCAGCCGCGCGATGATGCGCACGAGCTCGGTCGTATCATCGTCGCCGAGGCCCGGCTGCTCGAACACCTCGGCGTTCAGGGCGAGGGTGGCCCGCTCCACCAGTGCGCGCCCCTCGTCCGTCAGCACGAGCATCGCGGCGCGCCCGTCGGCGGGATGCGGCTCGCGCGAGACGAGACCGTCGCGGGCGAGGCGATCGACGGTGTTCGTGACGCTGGTCGGGTGCACCTGCAGGCGGGCGATGGCGCTGGCCATCGGCATCCGTCCCTCTCGCGTGAATCCGAGCAGTCGGAGCAGCTCGTATCGTGCGAACGAGAGCCCGAACGGCTTGAGCGTCGCGTCGATGCGCGCGAACAGCAGCTGCTGGGCCCGGATGATCGAGGTGACGGCGGTCATGCCCGCGGCAGCGGATTCCCACCCATGGGCGATCCACTGACGCTTGGCCTCGGCGATCGGGTCGACGGGGAGACGCCTGTTTCCTGCCACATCAACCTCCTGCCTCCACCGTACCCGGCGGCACGTTCCGAACGGGTGACGGATGCCTCGAAACGCCGTCTATGTATACACAGTGGGCGTTTGTGACGAGAGCTTTGCGGGTTGACCCTGCCGATTGGGTACATTGTGCGTCTCGTCCTAGACTCGTGCCCAGCGTGAGGAGATCGTCATGAAGATCGTCGTCCTGGTCAAGGAAGTCCCGGATACGTACGGGGATCGCAAGCTGTCGCTGGAGACGGGCTTGGCGGATCGGGGTGTGTCCGAGACGGTGCTCGACGAGATCGGTGAGCGCGCGCTCGAAGTGGCGCTGAGCTACGCCGACAAGAACGCCGGGACCGAGGTCGTCGTGCTGTCGATGACGCCCGAGTCTGCTGCTGCGACGGTGCGAAAAGGGCTGGCGATGGGTGCGACCTCGGCGGTGCAGATCGTGGATGATGCGCTGCTCGGAGCTGATCTGGGACTGACGGCCGAGGTGCTCGCGGCGGCGCTGCGGCGCACCGGATTCGATCTCGTGATCGGCGGCAACCAGTCCACGGACGGGTCGGGTGGTGTCCTGCCGGCCATGGTCGCGGAGCTGCTCGACGTGCCGGCCGCGACGTATCTGAATGCGGTCGAGATCGGCGAGGGTGCGGTGTCGGGCACGCGGGCGACCGAGGCCGCGAGCGCGCAGGTGTCTGCGGAGCTTCCCGCGGTGATCTCGATCACCGAGGCGCTGCCCGATGCGCGGTTCCCGAACTTCAAGGGCATCATGGCGGCGAAGAAGAAGCCGTTCGAGACGCTGTCGCTGGAAGATCTGGGCATCGATGCCCACGACCCTGCCGCTTCGCGGTCGATCGTGATCGGACTCAGTGAGAAGCCCCCCCGTGAGGCGGGCGTGAAGATCGTCGATGAGGGTGATGCGGGCGAGAAGCTCGCGGACTACCTGATCCAGAACCGGCTCGCGTAAGGGTGCGTGTGATGACGTTTGCGAATGATTCGATCCTGGTCCTGCTCGATGTGACCGCCTCGGGGGCTCTGGCGAAGTCCGCCGCCGAGGTGCTGGGCGCAGCATCTCTGGTGGGCACGCCGGTCGCGCTGATCGTGGGCGACGAGAAGCTGGCGCCGGATGCCGCGGCCCTGGGCGCGGCATCCGTGCTGGTCACAGGCCCACGCGATGGGCTGATCGTGCCGGTCGTCGACGCCCTGGCGGCTGCCGCCGACCTGGTGCGTCCGGACGCGATCGTGGTCTCGCACTCGATCGACGGCCGGGAAGTCGCGGGCAGGTTCGCCGCGCGCACCCGCTCGGGGATCGCGGTGGACGCCGTCGGGCTCTCCCGCGATGCAGAAGGCGTGGTCGCCGAGCATTCCGTCTACGGCGGGGCGTACAACGTCCAGTCCGCCGTGACGTGGGGCGCTCCGGTGATCACGATCCGGCAGGGATCGGTGGATGCGCGCGCAGACGCGGTCGCCGCACCCGCGGTCGAGGCACTGGCCGTGACGCCGTCCGGCCGCAAGGCCGCCGCGGTGGTATCGGTGGATGAAGCTGTGGTGTCGTCCACTCGGCCCGAACTGCGAGGGGCCGCGAAGGTCGTCTCGGGCGGTCGCGGACTGGGGTCGGGGGAGAAGTTCGCGCTCGTCGATCAGCTGGCCGACGCGCTCGGCGCCGCGGTGGGCGCGTCGCGCGCGGCGGTCGATGCCGGCTACGTGCCGCAGTCTTACCAGGTCGGGCAGACCGGGGTGTCGGTCAGCCCGCAACTGTATGTCGCACTCGGGATCTCGGGTGCGATCCAGCACAAAGCGGGGATGCAGACCGCGAAGACCATCGTCGCGATCAACAAGGATGCGGATGCCCCGATCTTCGAGATCGCGGACTTCGGTGTCGTGGGCGACCTGTTCACGGTGGTGCCGCAACTGATCGCTGCGCTCGAGGCGAAGAAGGCATAGCCCGCATGGCGACCTTCGGCACCGCGATCCGGCGCGGCCTCCCCCGCCGTCCCGGCGGCGAGCCGTGGCCTCCGCCCGGCGACGCCCCCGTGGGCACGGACAGTGAGGCGACTGGTGCCGCGGAGGTTACCGCTGCCGCAGCCCCTGCCGCTGACGCCGACCCGATCGCGGAAACCGACTCGCAGGCCGTGGACGGCACCGGCACTCGCACAGCGTCCGCCGCCCCCGCCGGCACTGCGGTGTCGGGGAACCGCGCGATTCGTCGCGGTCTGCCGCGGCTGCCCGGCGGCGAACCGTGGCCACCGGCATCCATCACCCCGCACGTGGGGACGGCAGGGCCTGCCGCAGCTTCGACGCCTGCCATGACTCCCGACGTCTCGCAGCCATCCGGTCCAGTGGCGGTAGTGGCAACGGCCGCGTCTGCTGTCGCCGTGCCTCCCACCGTCCCCGAGCCCGATGCGCCCAGCGGTGGGGCGCTGCGTCGCGGGCTTCCCCGTGTCGCGGGCGGAGAGCCCTGGCCTGCCGCAGGCTTCGCTCCGACCGCTGCCGCGCCAGGCGTCGCTTCACCGGCCCACGCCCCCGCGGTCGCCGTCCCCTCGACGGGCAGTGTGGTCGAGTCGGCGTCCGGGGTCGCTCCGGAGCCGGTGCCGTCCCTCGCCCCCGAGCCGGCAGCATCCGCCGCCGAAACCGCACTCGCATCCGAGGTCGCGCCCGCAACCGCGGCATCCGCGCCGCCGCCCCCGGCCGTGGCCGTCACCCCGACCGGGGTGCCGCTGTCGCAGCCGCTGCCGTTCACCCGCACGGTGTGGGCGGGTGCGGCCGCGCGTACGCGTCCGGCGCCGCAGTCCGAGCCGAAACGCCTGGGCCCCTTCACCCGCCTGCAGTGGGCCGGCGTGGTGATCGTGGGCGGCGGCGGGCTGCTGTTCGCGGGGCTGATGGCCGTCTTCGCGGTGCGCTGGTTCCTCTCGCTGCAATTCATGCAGGACTTCCTGATGACCTACCCCGGCGAGTATCACCTGCCTGCCGGCGCGCCGGTGGGGTTCCCGGCGTGGCTGGGCTGGCAGCACTTCTTCAACGTGTTCCTGATCGTGCTGATCATCCGCTCGGGCCTGCAGGTGCGCACCGAGAAGCGCCCCACCGCGTTCTGGTCGCCGCGCAACAACAACCGGCGCAAGATCAGCCTGAACCTCTGGTTCCACCAGTCGCTCGACATCCTGTGGCTGGTCAACGGCGTCATCTTCGTGGTGCTGCTGTTCGTCACCGGGCAGTGGATGCGGATCGTGCCGACCTCGTGGGAGGTGTTCCCCAACGCGGTCAGCGCGGCCCTGCAGTACGTCTCGCTGGACTGGCCGACCGAGAACGGCTGGGTGAACTACAACGCGCTGCAGCAGCTCGCCTACTTCACCACGGTCTTCGTCGCCGCGCCGCTCGCCGCGATCACCGGGGTGCGCATGTCTGGCATCTGGCCCAAGAACGCCACCGAACTGAACAAGGCGTATCCCGTCGAATGGGCCCGCGCGGTGCACTTCCCCGTGATGCTCTACTTCGTGGCGTTCATCTTCGTGCACGTGGTGCTCGTATTCGCCACCGGAGCCCTGCGCAACCTGAACCACATGTACGCCGCACAGGGCTCGACCGACCCCGACGCCTACATGATGAACTGGACCGGGTTCTGGATCTTCGCCGTCTCGATCCTCGTGATCGCCGCCGCCTGGATCGCCGCCCGACCCCTCGTGCTGGCCCCGATCGCCCGTCTGTTCGGCAAGGTGTCGGGCCGATAAGCGTGCGCCGCGCAGCGCGGCCGGGTGGGGGATAACCCGAAAGCAAGTGTCGGGCTGGCTCAGGGGCGCGCGGCGCGGCGGCGGCCTACCGTGAGGGTATGACTTCCGACACCTCACCGTCTGCGCCGTCCACGGCATCCCCTCTGCGGGTGGCGGGCGCGATCGCACAGCTGGCCGCGCTCGGCGTCGTCGGACCGGCGATCTTCTCCCTTCTCTTCGGTCTGCTCGGCCTCGGCATCGGGCTGCTGCCCGTCCTCGGCATCGGACTGCTGTTCCTGGTCGCGTTCGTCTACGCGATCTTCGCGCTCGGCTGGCTCGAGGCGGCGCGCGTCGACGGGCTGTACGCGTTCGGCCTCGCCCCGCATCGGGTGCGCTCCAGCGGCCGCCCGGGCTTCGGCGGATTCCTCCGCACGCTGTGGCTGCAGACCATCGACCCGTCCAGCTGGCGCGGTGTCGCGAACGCCGCGATCGCGACGATCCTCGGCTGGGTCGTCCTTCTGCTCGCCGGGCTCGCCGCGTCCGGCATCGTCCTCGTCTTCGCGCCGCTGTTCGCACAGGCCAGCGCGGTGTCGCTGGGACGCACCGACTTCGCGGTGCCGCTGGCCTGGGCGGTTCCCGTCGGCCTGCTGGCGGCCCTCGTGGGCGCCGCGGGCGTGATCGGTCTCGGCATCCTGCACGGGATCATCTCGCGCGCCATCATCGTCCCTTCTCGTGAGGCTCAGCTCGCCGAGGCCGCGCGGACGTCGAGCGTGCAGCGCGAGGGCGCGGTACGCGCGGCCGACGTGGAGCGCACCCGCATCGAGCGCGACCTGCATGACGGCGTGCAGCCCCGGCTCGTCTCGGTCGGCATGACCCTCGGCCTCGCGCAGCAGAAGATCGATTCCGACCCGGATGCCGCCAAGGCCCTGGTCGCCGAGGCCCACACCTCGACGAAGGCGGCGATCACCGAGCTCAGGCAGCTGGCGCGCGGCATCCACACCGCCGTCCTCGACGATCGCGGTCTCGACGCGGCGCTCTCGGCGCTCGCCGGCCGGTCGGTCATTCCGGTGCAGCTCGACGTCCGGCTGGACGGACGATGCAGTCGGGATGCCGAAGCCGCCGCCTACTTCGCGATCGCCGAAGCCCTCACCAACGCTGCGAAGCACTCGCGCGGCACTGAATGCCGCGTCGTGGTGCGCCGCCGCGAACCCGGAACGCTGTGGGCGCGGGTCGAGGACAACGGCGTGGGCGGCGCCACCGTCATGGCCGGCGGCGGACTCGACGGCATCATCAATCGCGTGCTCGCAGCAGGTGGCGAGGCGCGGATCGACAGCCCGGCCGGCGGACCCACCTCGGTGGAGGTGAGCATCCCGTGCGGATCCTGATCTGCGAGGACTCCGCCCTGCTGCGCGAGGGCCTGGTCCGCGTCCTGGAGGACTCCGGTCACATCGTGGTCGCCGCTCTCCCCGATGCCTCGCGCCTCGACGAGAAGGTGGTGGAGGCGACTCCCGAGCTGTGCATCATCGATGTCCGCCTTCCGCCGACCTGGACGGACGAGGGAATCCGCGCCGCGCTCGCGTTGCGTGCGCGCCGCCCCGAGCTGGCCGTCCTGGTGCTCTCGCAGTACGTCGAGGAGCGCTACGCCGCCGACCTGATCGCTGCGAGCTCCGGGTCGCTCGGGTACCTGCTGAAAGATCGTGTGGCCGACGTCACCGACTTCCTCGACACCATCGACCGCATCGCAGCCGGTGCCACGGTGCTCGACCCCGAAGTCGTGGCGCAGCTGCTCAGCCGCCGCACCCGCGACGCGCGCATGCAACGACTGACCGACCGCGAGTCATCCGTCCTCGCATTGATCGCCGAAGGGCGTTCCAACCAGGCCATCGCCCGGACGCTGCACGTGAGCGAGGGCAGCGTCGAGAAGCACATCACCGCCGTCTTCCAGAAGCTCGGGCTCGAGCGCGACGAATCCGGCAACCGCCGAGTGCTCGCAGCCCTCGCGCACATCGAGCACGGCGGCACCCCGCCTCAGACAGGAGCAGACCGATGAGCACCATCGTCACCCCGCCGGCACCTCCGGCGCCCCCCGCCCCGCCGACCCCGCCGGCGCAGAATCAGCAGACGCCGCCCACCGCACCCCGGCCGGGATACTCCCGCGCCGTCGCGATCGTCGTGATCGTGGTCGGTGCCGTCATCCTGCTCGGCGCGATCGTCTCGTCCGCCCTCGGCACGTGGGCGGCGGCATCCATCCAGACCTCGTCGCGCACCCTCGCGGTGGGCGGCGTCACCGAATTGGACGTGCAGGTCGACGCCGGCAGCATCCGGGTCGAGTTCGCCGACATCGACGAAGCCGAACTCGAAGTGCGCAGCTCGTGGGGCATCGACCGCTGGACGCTCGAGACCAGCGACGACGCGCTCGTCGTCGCCTCGCCCAGCGGCTGGCTGAACGGCTGGTTCGGGGGCTGGCTCGGCGGCAACGGCAGCGCAGTCCTGCGCCTTCCGCAGTCGCTGGAAGGAGTGGATGCCGACCTCGGCCTCGCCGCGGGCGATCTGACCGTCGACGGCTCGTTCGGAGAGCTCGACCTGCAGGTCGACGCGGGCCGCGCCGACGTTTCGGGCTCGGCTACCGATGTGGAGGCGCAGCTGAGCGCCGGACACGCCGAGATCGACCTGGACGGCGCGCGGGAGGCGTCGTTCACGGTCAACGCCGGTTCGCTGGACGCCGTCCTCACCGGGCGGGCACCCGGTGAGATCACCGCCGAGGTCAACGCCGGCTCTCTGCGACTCACCGTTCCCGACGGCGAATACGACGTGAGCTCGGATGTCGCGGCCGGAGACTTCGACAACCGCATCGGCAGCACGCCGGGGGCTGCGAACACCATCCGGGTCGCCGTCTCGGCGGGCGAGGCGGTGCTGCGCGCGCAGTGACGACACGGGACGGATGCCGGCGCCGTGCGCGAACCGGCATCCGCCCCGTCGTCAGTCCTCCACGCGGATGCCTGCCATCTGGGCGAGGGCCGGCGCCATGAGATGCAGCTGCTCGGGAGAGATGGTCGCACCGCGCAGGCCCGCCATCCCGACGACTTCGAGCACTTCGGCCCCGCGCAGATCCACGTCGGACAGGGTCGCGCCGCTCGCGTTGAGGGCGCCGATGCGGCTCGACTCGAACGACACGCGGCGCGCCGTCGCGTCGAGCAGATCGATCTCGTCGATCGTGCAGTCGACGAACTCGATGTCGAGCAGCTCGGATCCGCGCAGGTTGACGAACCCGAGCTTGCACCTCGTGAAGCGGATGCCGCGCCAGTTGGCGTCGTAGGCCTCGATCGAGCCGAACCGGCTGTCGAGGAACTCGACGTCTCGGAGGCCGCCGCGCGCCGCCGACACCACCGGAACGTCGGCTCCGCCGATCACCGACTCGACGATGCGGGAGCCGCGAAGCGACCAGGCGCTGAGGTTCAGTCCCGTGATCCGGCAGCCGTCGATGGTCGAGCCGACGCCGAGGTCCCACCGGTCGCGCGCGATGTCGGAGTAGGCGACGGCCTCGAACCGCTCCGACTCGAACATCTCCTGGTCGCCGTCGGTCAGCCCGGTGAGCAGTGAGCCGTCGAAGTCGAACGTCGGCGCCTGGGTCTGCCGTGCCTTGCGTGTGTTCGTCGTGCGTGCGGCCATCCCGCCACGCTATCGGCCCGCGGCGACACGAGCGCCCGGCGGCCAGCCGGATCCGTCACGCGGACGGGCGAGGGCCCGCGCATTCGGACCCCGGGGCGATTTGTTCACCCTGGGGCGGGGCTTTCCCGTCCCAGTGTGGCGGACTCGCCCCGGGGCGAGTCGGGGGTACCTGTCGCGCTGTGGATCTGTCACGCGCCGCGACCCGCGCTCGCGCGGACCTCGGATCCTCAGCACGGGATTGCGGGCTGCCGGTCGCGGCTCGGCCCGGCCCGCGTGTGCGCCCGCCCCGGGGCGGATTCGTCATGTTGGGGCGGGATATTCCCGCCCCGGGGTGAGTCGGGTGCCCCGGGGCGGAATCGTCACGCGGACGGGCGAGCGGATGCCGCCCCCGCGGACCGCGCGCAACTGCCCGTGTGTGCCCGGCCCGGCCCGGCCCGGCCCGTGTGTGCGCCCGCCCCGGGGCGGATTCGTCACCGCGCCCGTGCGTGCCCGGCCCGGCCCGGCCCGCGTGTGCGCCCGGCCCGGGGCGGATTCGTCACGTTGGGGCGGGATGTTCCCGCCCCGGGGTGAGTCGGGGTGCCCCGGGGCGGATCCGTCACGCGGACGGGCGAGCGGATGCCGCGCCCGCGGCGAATCCGTCGGCGTAGGCCTCGTCGGCGCCGAGCCGGAACATGTCGCGTTCGAGCGGCCGCACGATCGACCGCGCTCCGGGCAGATCCAGCGCCCCGACGAGATCCGCCCTCCCGCGGACGACGGCGACCGGGAGCCGCGCCGACTTGCCCTTGACGAGGTCGGTCGCGCCGGCGAGTTCGTCGGCGACGCAGGGGAGCGTCACGATCAGCGGCCGGCCCTCGGCATCCGTTCCCCCGCGCAGGTCTTCGAAGACATGGATGCCGCCCGCGCCGATCGCCTGATCGGTCTGGCCTTCGCGCCACGCGCGGCCGAGGGTGTCGGAGACGATGACCCCGACCTCGACGCCGAGACGCTCGCGCAGACCCGCGGCGATGCTGCGCGCCGACGCGTCGGGATCGACGGGGAGCAGCAGCACCGTGCCCTCGGGGGTGTTCGAGGCATCGACGCCTGCGGCGGCGGACACCATGCCGAGACGGTTCTCGACGATGCGCGTCGTATGCCCCGTGGGTGACGTGCGCGATGCCACGACCCGCACCGTCTCGCCGGTGATGGCGTCTTCGCGGTCGTCGGCGACGACGAAACGGTCCTCGGCCTTCGACACGATCTTCGAGGTGACGACGAGGATGTCACCGTCGGCGAGGTCGGAACCGGCGGCCTGTGCGATCACCTCGACGAGGTCGGTGCCCGCCGTGATCTCAGGGATGCCTTCGAGGGGCCAGACGGTGAGCGCGGGTATGCGGGGCATGTCGTCCAGTCTCGCGGATGCCGCGGACCGCCCGGCGAACCGGACACGCCCTGTGCGCGAGAGTCAGCGGACGAAGCGCACTTCGGTGAGCGTCTCGCCGAGGAAGGGCTCGGTGTGCGCCGCGCCGTCGAGGGCGAATCCGTTGCGCTCGTAGAAGCGGTGGGCGCGCGGGTTGTCGTCGGCGACCCAGAGGTACAGTTCGTCCCCGTCGGGCACGACCGCGTCGAACAGTCGCTGGCCGATGCCGGTGCCGTGATACGCGTCGAGAAGATAGATGAAGTACAGCTCGTGGAAGCGCGGGGCATCTTTGTCGCGAGCGGGACCGGAACCGGCGAAGCCGACGATCTCGCCGTTCACGAGAGCGGCGTACATCTTGAATTCGGGACCCTGCACGGCCCAGTGGGTCCACAGCTCCGCGAGGCGCCGGGGCGAGACCGCTTCGAGCGCGGCCTTGCTGATGAGGTGATCGTACGTCTCGTGCCAGCAGGTGGCGTGGACGCGCCCGAGGGCCTCTGCGTCGACGTCTCGGACCGGACGGACGACGATGTCGGTCTGGGTTTCGGCTTCCATGGCCAGACTCTACGCGCGCCCGAGCGCGGGGCGAAATCGACGCCGAGGGCTGCGGGGGCCTGTGTGAACGCCGAGTGTCGTGCTGTCGCAATCCCACAACCGAATGCGTCGAACGGATGCCGATCGCTACTATCACTGCTCGTGAACGTGATCTGGCGGACCCTGCTCGTGATGCTCAGCGCGCGCCGGCGCGCACGTCGATACGGCCGGCTCGGACCCGCTGAGATCAGCCGTATCAGGCTGACGACGCTGCCGACCGACATCGACCTGCTGCGCCATATGAACAACGGCCGCTATCTGTCGCTGTTCGACCTCGGCCGCTGGGATCTGCTGGTGCGCACGGGGCTCTGGAACGTCATGCAGAAGCGCGGCTGGTACGCGGTCGTGTCGAGCGAGACGGTCACCTTCCGCAAGTCGCTCGAGCTGTGGCAGCGGTTCGACGTCGAGTCGCGGATGATCGGCCACGACGACAAGGCGGTGTATCTCGAGCACCGTGCCGTGGTCGGCGGCGAGGTCTATGCCCGCGTCATCGTGCGCGCCCGCATGATGAAGCGCAGCGGCGGAACGCTCAGTCATGAGGAGCTGTTCGCGGCGGTCGGGCGACCCGAGGGAATCCCCGAGGTGGACGCGTGGGTGCACGAGTGGGCCGCGGCATCCGCTCTTCCTCCCACTCGTGCCCAGGCGCCCAGCGTCTGGGAGTGAGCGGGCTAGCGCATCGCCGGTGACCGCGCAAGCGGTTTGCCGGAGGTTCGAACCTGCGGTTGCGTGGTCGCAGCGCCGGCGACCCGGCCGGCGCAGAACCGGAAGGAGTGCGCCGTGGACACGAGCACCCTGATCTGGATCATCGTCGGCATCGCGATCGTGCTCGCGATCGTGCTCGTTGCGCTGCTGGTGACGGCTCGCGGGCGCCGTGAGCGGCGACGCGAGCATCAGCACGACCGTGCCGAGAAGCTTCGCGCCGACGCGCGCGAGACCGAGATCGAGGCGCGGGAGCACGAGGCGGAGGCGGCGCGGGCGAGGGCCGACGCCGCGGCGGCGGCCGCTGAGGCGGAGGCGGCCCGCGCACGGGCGGCGGAGGCTTCGGTCCAATCCGAGAAGCGTGCCGGGACGATCGACGACCATAGGAGCGATGCCGAACGTCTGCGTGCCGAGCAGGCGGAGACCCTGCGCAAGGCCGACGCCGTGGATCCCTACGTCGACACCGCGAACGAGCGGGCGCATGCGGATGACACGGTGCGTCCGCGTGACGACACCGACGTCGATGCCGTGTCGACGACGGATGCTGCCGACGGGCCGGTGTCGCGAGACGGCCGGACAGAGCGGGGCTGATTTCCGGCTGTTCCCCGGGTTTCGTGAAGTCCGGGTGCGGGCGCGTGGAAAGATCGGCGTCGTGGCTATTCGGGTGAACGCAGACAATTTCGTTCGTGCTGAGACGGATCGGATGTTCCACGATCTTCAGGAGAGCGGGGGCGGGGTCAACGTGATCCTGCATCATCGGGAGCCGGCGGCGATCGATGACCAGGCCGTGATTCGGCTGAATCGGGACACGCTCTACAGCTTCGTCGTGGTCGACCTGGCGGGTGGCGCGACCTTGTCGCTTCCGGACCCGGGGCAGCGGTATCTGTCGGCGATGGTGGTCAGTGAAGATCACTTTGTGACGGCGATCTTCCACGACGCGGGGGAGTACGAACTCAGTGCGGACGAACTGGGAAGTCGCTATGTGGTCGTGGCCGTCCGGATCCTCGTCGACCCGGCCGACCCCGCGGACATCGCCGAGGTGGCGGCGCTGCAGAATCAGATCACGCTGACGAGTCGTTCTGCGGAGCCCTTTGCGTACCCGGACTATGACACGGCGTCGTTCAACGAGACGCGCGATGCGCTGCTTTCGCTGGCCCGCAGCCTGACCGGCTTCGATCACATGTTCGGCACGAAGGACGACGTCCAGCCTGTCCGACATCTGATCGGAACCGCGGCCGGGTGGGGTGGCCTGCCGACCAGTGAGGCGTCCTATATCGGTGTCGACCCGCGCCTGCCGGTCGGGCACTACGAACTCACCGTCGGAGATGTTCCTGTCGACGGGTTCTGGTCTATCTCGGTCTACAACGCGAAGGGCTTCTTCGAACCCAACGATCGCGACGCCTATACCGTCAACAACATCACCGCGGTCAAGAACGCGGACGGGTCGACGACGGTGCGGTTCGGCGATTATCCGGTGGGGACGCCGAACGCGATCCCGATCACCGAGGGGTGGAACTACCTCGTTCGGCTCTACCGACCGCGTCCCGAGATCGCCGACGGCAGCTGGGTGTTCCCCGAGATCGCCGGATAGTCGACTCTCCCACGGCCAGAATGCCGGCGGAGAAGAGTCGGCATCCCGGTCGCGCGTGGCGCACACGCTGTGCACAAGCCACGGCGCGGCGAGGCGCGAGGCTAGGCTTGACGACATGGTGACCGACCCGATCCCGGGGGACACCGACCTCACGGCGCGTGGCGAAGACCTCGCTTCGCGTGCCGTGGCACTGGCGCAGCGGTGGATCACCGAGAGCGCCGCGGTCGACGTGGACCCCGCTGCCGAGCGACTGGCCGGCGTGCTCAAGGACCGCAACGGCCTGCCGTTCACGTTGGGCTTCGTCGACGGTGTGATGCGTCCCGAGAGCCTTGCGGCCGCGGCATCCAATCTCCACCGCGTCGCTCCGCTGGTGCCGGAATTCCTGCCGTGGTACCTGCGCGCCGCGGTACGGGTGGGGGGCGCCGTCGCCCCGGTGCTGCCGATGCCCGTCGTGCCGATCGCGCGCCGCGTGCTGCGTGAGATGGTCGGGCATCTCGTGGTCGATGCGCGTCCCGAGAAGCTCGGCCCGGCGATCGCCGCGATCCGTGAATCCGGGGCGCGGCTCAACCTCAATCTGCTCGGCGAAGCGGTGCTCGGCGAGCAGGAGGCACTGCGCCGGCTCGACGGCATCCACGAGCTGATCCGTCGCCCCGACGTGGACTACGTGTCGGTGAAGGTCTCGGCGATCGCCAGCCACATCTCGATGTGGGCGTTCGACGAGGTGGTCGACAAGGTCGTGGGCCGCCTTCTCCCGCTGTATCTTTCGGCCGCTTCGACGGATTCGGCGACCGGTGGTCCGACCTTCATCAACCTCGATATGGAGGAGTACCGCGACCTCGACCTCACGATCGCGGTCTTCACGCGGCTGCTCGAGGACCCGCGCCTGCAGGGGCTCGAAGCGGGCATCGTGCTGCAGGCGTACCTGCCCGACGCCCTCCCTGCTCTGGAGCAGCTCACCGCGTGGGCGCAGCAGCGCGTCGCGGCGGGCGGGGCTCGCATCAAGGTGCGACTCGTGAAGGGCGCGAATCTCGCGATGGAGCGAGTGGATGCCGTCCTGCACGGCTGGTCGCTCGCCACCTACGACGCGAAGGTCGACTCCGACGCGAACTACGTGCGGTGCCTGAGGTTCGCGCTGCGCCCCGAGCACACGGCGGCCGTGCGTATCGGAGTCGCCGGCCACAACCTGTTCGACATCGCGTACGCGTGGCTGCTCGCAGGCGCCCCGAAAGCAGACGTCCGGGCGGATGTCGAGTTCGAGATGCTCCTGGGAATGGCGCAGGGGCAGGTCGAGGCGGTCGCGCGCGAGGTCGGGCAGGTGCTGCTCTACGTCCCCGTGGTGCGCCCCGATGAGTTCGATGTCGCCATCAGCTATCTCGTGCGGCGCCTCGAAGAGAACGCGTCGAGCGAGAACTTCCTCTCCGCCGCCTTCGAGCTCGCCGACGATCCGGCGATGTTCGACCGCGAGCGCGACCGGTTCCTGGACTCGCTCGCCCGCGCCGACGACCCGGCTCTGGTGACAGGACCGCGTCGCGCGCAGGACCGCAGCACTCCGCCGACGGACTCGCCCCGCGCCCGCGCTCGCCTCTTGCGCGGCGCACCGGCCGACGAGGACGCCGGGCTCACGCAGGCCGTCATCGGCATCGCGCAGTCGGCCGCCGCGCCCGACGAGGGCGCCACCGCCGATACGGCACCGATCGCCCCGGTTTCGTCGGAGCAGGTGTTCGGCGGCGTGGAGTATGTCGAGACGGCGGTCTTCGCACCGCGTGAGGCGGCGACGCGGGCGCCTGGTGCGCCGGGGTTCCGCAATGCCCCCGATACCGACCCGGCGCTGCCCGGCAACCGGGCGTGGGCACGCGACATCCTCGCTCGCATCGAGACGTCACGCGCTGGCGACGCGACGATCGCGGCGGCGCGTGTCACCGATGAGCCGGCGCTGCAGCGCATCGTCGCGCGGGTGCGTGACGCCGCGGACCGCTGGGGCGCCCTGCCTGCGGCCGATCGAGCCGGCGTGCTGGCCGAGGCGGCACACGCGCTCGAGGCTCGTCGGGGCGAACTCATCGAGGTCGCGGCGTCCGAGACGGGCAAGGTGTTCGCCGAAGCCGACGTCGAGGTCAGCGAGGCCGTCGACTTCGCGAACTACTACGCCGCGACCGCCCGCGAGCTCGATCGGGTGAGCGGTGCCGTCTTCGAACCGGCGCGACTGACCGTCGTCACGCCGCCGTGGAACTTTCCGATCGCGATCCCCGCCGGGGGGGTGCTGGCCGCGCTCGCCGCGGGATCGGGCGTCGTCTTCAAGCCGGCTCCCCAGGCTCGTCGCTGCGCCGCCGTGGTGGCGGAGGCGCTGTGGGATGCCGGTGTCCCGCGTGATGTGCTGGCGCTGGTCGATATCGACGAGGGCGGGCTGGGGCAGGCGCTCATCGCCCACCCCGACGTCGACCGGGTCATCCTCACCGGCTCATGGGAGACCGCTGCACTGTTCCGCTCGTGGCGTCCCGAGCTTCCGCTCCTGGCCGAGACCAGCGGCAAGAACGCGATGATCGTGATGCCGTCCGCCGACCTCGACCTCGCGGCATCCGATCTCGTCAAAAGCGCCTTCGGGCATGCCGGCCAGAAATGCTCTGCGGCGTCGCTCGCGATCCTGGTCGGCCCCGTCGGGCACTCGCAGCGTTTCGCGCGGCAGCTCGTCGACGCCGCGACCTCGCTGCGCATCGGGCCTCCCACCGACCCGCTGTCGGAGGTGGGCCCCGTGATCGAGCCGCCGCACGGCAAGCTCGAATGGGCGCTGACGACTCTCGACGACGGTGAGCGGTGGCTCGTCGCCCCGCAGGCCCTAGACGCTTCGCCCGAGTACGCGGGCCGCATGTGGAGTCCCGGAATCCGCACCGGGGTGCAGCCGGGTTCGCGCGTGCATCTCGAGGAGTTCTTCGGACCGGTGCTCGGCGTCATGCACGCGTCGTCGCTGTCGCACGCGATCGAGCTGCAGAACGCCGTCGCCTACGGGCTGACGGCGGGGCTCTACACGCAGAACCCCGACGATCTGGCGACCTGGCTCGATCGGGTCGAGGCCGGCAACCTCTACGTGAATCGCGGCATCACCGGTGCGATCGTGCAGCGCCAGCCCTTCGGCGGCTGGAAGCGATCCTCCGTCGGCGCGGGGACGAAGGCCGGCGGCCCCAACTACCTGATCGGCCTCGGGCGATGGCGTGCGACGTCGGGCAGCGCGACCTCGACCACCCTGCACCTGCGCGGACTCGATTCGCGCATCGCGACGGTCATCGAGGCGGCGCAGCCGTCGCTGGACTACGAATCGTTCGAGTGGCTCCGCCGCGCCGCACTGTCGGATGCGATCGTGTGGGACCGCGAGTTCGGCCAGGTGAAGGACGTCTCGGGTCTGGGCATCGAGCGCAACCTCTTCCGCTACCGTCCCGTCGCATCCGTCGCGCTGCGGGCAACGGGCGATGCGACCTGGCAGTCCGTGCTGCGGGTCGTCCTCGCGGGCATCCGGGCGGGGTCCGCGCTCACGCTCAGCGTTCCGGTCGGCCTTCCCGCGCCGGTGCGCCGCGCGCTGAGCGAGCAGGGCATCGGGGTCTTCGTCGAGACCGACGAGCAATGGATCGGGCGGCTCACTCACCCCGCAGAGGTCGAGGATCCGCTGCTCGAACAGGTCGAGGCATCCGTACCGCCGCCGTCGCGCGTGCGGCTGATGGGCGCACGCGCGAGCGTGGTCGCCCTGCACGGCCGCCTCGCCGAGGTCGTCGCGGGCAACCCCGACCTCGCCGTCTTCGACAACGACGTGACGACGGCCGGACGCCTCGAGATGCTGCCCTTCCTGCACGAGCAGTCGATCACGATCACCGCGCACCGCTTCGGCAATCCCGATCCGTGGTCGGAGGGTGTGATCTGACGCCATGCGTCGGCGCGGCCGCGCGCCGCGAACAGCGGTCCAGGCCCCGCAGGTGTTCGGAACCCGCGAAGCCCGGACGTGATCGTCTCGGCCGTCACCGGTCGCGCGTGGCTGCCACGGGCTCAGGAATCGCGCCGGCGGGGGAGACGGCGAGAGCGGGACGGATGCCGCAGACGAGCAGGTAGCCGATCATCCAGAGCTCTCCGATCGTGGCCGGGATCACCATCACGTCGCCGACGACGCTCGGCAGCCACGGCGCGGACGAGCTGAGGAAGGCGTCGAGCACGTATCCCGCTCCGCCGATGACGAGGATCCAGCCGAGTACGCGCGGGAACCGACGGGTCGAGAGTGCGAACCAGCCCATCGGGATGAGCCAGAGCCCGAAGAACACCGCCCCGACGGTCCAGAACGCATCGGCGACGGCGAACAGGGCCGCGATCATCACCGGGTCGCCGACCGGGGAGGGACTCGAGGCGAGACCGTACGCGGCGACGATCATCGCGGCGCTGCCGAGCACCGCGGCCGCGTTGGCCATGCCGAACGTGGCGACGCTGAAGGCCGCGACCGGCCGATCGGCGCGGAAGAGGGCGTAGAAGCCGACGGCCGCCAGCGCTTGGGCGACGACGATCAGCAGCTCGAGGGCGATCGCGGCCTGAACGAGAGCGCCGCGGTCGACGAGGTTCGCGAGTGTGGCCGCGGAGTCGCCGGGGACGTGCAGCTGCGGTCTGAGCACGAGGAAGCCGAGCATGCCGGCCAGGGCGAGGCCGAGATAGGCCCCGCCGGTCCAGCGCGCCGTGCGGGTGGGGGTGAACATGTCGTCTCCATTCGTAGATGTCAAACATTCTTGACAGGAACGGTAAGCCTGACTATCGTCAATGTCAAGAAAGTTAGACACGGTCGGAGAAGGAAATGGTCTACGAAGAGCGCAACATCTGGGCGAGCCTCATCGTCAGCGCGATCGGGATGATCGTGTACGTCGTAGTCGTGCTGCAGCAGGCCGGCGGAGGGCCGCTCACCGAGGTCGACTGGGTGCCGATCATGCTGTGGACGATCGGAGCGAGCATCGTCGCCGCGATCGTGGTGAGCATCGCATGGGGCATGATCGCGGGCGTCCGAGACCCCGACGGCGTCGGCAAGAGCGACCAGCGCGATCGTGACATCGCGCACATGTCGACGCGCGTGGGGCAGGCGTTCCTCGTGATCGCAGGGCTCGGAGTCCTCGTGCTGTGCGCGCTCGAGGCCGATTGGTTCTGGATCGCCAACACGATGTTCTTCGGCTTCGCCGCGTCATCGATCATCGGCGGCCTCGCGAGCGTGATCGCCTATCGCCGGGGGCTCGTCTGATGGTCAAGCCCACCAAGGTCACCAACTCGATCCGCGCCGCGCGAGAGGCATCCGGCATGACTCAGGCCGAGCTCGCTCGCCAGGTGGGAGTCACCCGTCAGACCCTCATCGCCATCGAGCAGGGCAAGTACTCGCCGACCCTCGAACTGGCGTTCCAGCTGTCCCGCGCGTTCGGCGTGGGTCTCGACGATCTTTTCGCATACCCGGAGGCATGACATGACCGACAGCGCTCGCCGCACCCCCGCGGCTCCTCGGACCGACACCATGCCGGCGTGGCGGCAGGCACGCTACGGCGGCCCCGAGGTCGTGGCGCTCGGCATCGTCGACGTTCCCGTGCCGCGTCGGGGAGAAGTGCTCCTCCGCCTGCGGGCGACCGGGCTCAACAACGGCGACGTGCGCGTGATGCACGGCGAACCGCTGCTGCTGCGCACCGCGTTCGGATTCGGGCGTCCGCGGCAGGCGATCCGGGGAATGGATGCCGCGGCCACCGTCGTCGCGATCGGCGATGGCGTCCGTGGGTTCGCGGTGGGCGACGAGGTCGTGGGCGAGCTCCCGCAGGGCGGGGGGCTCGCGCGGTACGCCGTCGCGCCTGCTGCGCGTCTCGTGCCGCGCCCCGCCGGCCTCGACCCGCTGGTCGCAGCCTCGCTTCCCGTTGCGGGCGGCACCGCCTGGCAGGCGCTCGAACGCGGAGGAGTGACGGATGCTCCCGCGCAGGCGGCCGGTACCCGCGGTGCTGCGCCGGGCCGGCGCGTGCTCGTGATCGGCGCCTCGGGCGGCGTCGGCACGTTCGCGGTCCAGCTCGCAGCGCTGCGCGGAGCCGAGGTCTGGGCGCTGTGCGGCCCGCACAATCGCGCACTGGTCGAGGGTCTCGGGGCGGCGCGCACATTCGACTACCGCGTGGTGCAGCCCGGTGCCCCCGAACTCGGCGTGGGCTCCTTCGACGCCGTGATCGACATCGCCGGCACGGCGCCGCTGCGGGAACTGCAGCGTCTCGTGCGCGCCGGCGGACGCGTCGTGCTGGTGTCGGGCGAGGGCGGCCGCGTGGTCGGACCAATCGGACGGATGCTGAGCGCCGCGCTGCTGTCGATCGGCTCGAAGCGGCCGCTGTGCGCGCTCGCCGCGACGGCGAAGCCCGACGTGCTCGCCCGGCTCGTCACGCTGGCGACGGAGGGGAGGCTCCGGCCGGTGATCGAGCGCACCTACGCATTCGCCGAGGCCGGCGCAGCGCTCTCGCGACTCGACACGCGGCACGTGGCCGGCAAGCTCGTCGTGGCCGCCGGCTAGCGGCGGACGCCGCGGATCCGCGGTCCTGCCCGGCCTTCATGAGAGAATGTGATCGGCGTGCCCGGTTGTCTCCCTTCGACCTGCAGCTCCTGAGCGAGCGCGCGAGCCGAAGGGCCGCCAGGCCCATGGACAGCGTCCGCCGCCCCTTCTCGAGGAGCAAGATGTCCACGCAGAACACCGCGTCCGCCGCTTCGACAGGCGCCGCCACCGCGACCAGCTCGCCGTCGGCAGCCGCGGCATCCGTCGGTCGAATCCCACAGCGCCGCCGCTACCTGATGTGTCGTCCCGAGCACTTCACGGTGAGCTACACGATCAATCCCTGGATGGAGCCGGCGAACCCGACCGACACCGCTCTCGCGGTGCGGCAGTGGCAGACGCTGTACGACACGTACATCGCGCTCGGTCACGAAGTGCACCTGATCGACCCGATCGAGGGCCTGCCCGACATGGTCTACACGGCCAACGGCGGTTTCGTGATCGACAACGTCGCGTACGGTGCGAAGTTCCGCTTCCAGGAGCGCGTGCCCGAGGGGCCGGCGTTCATGGAGTGGTTCGCCGCCAACGGCTTCGAAGTCGCCGCCCCCGTGGAGGTCAACGAGGGCGAGGGCGACTTCCTGCTCGTCGGCGACGCCATCCTCGCCGGCACCGGATTCCGCTCGACGGGCGACAGTCACCGTGAACTCGCCGAGGTCTTCGGCCGGGAGGTCGTGAGTCTGACCCTCGTCGACCCGCGGTTCTACCACCTCGACACCGCGATCTCGGTGCTCGATCCGGTCCAAGGACCCGGCGGCGCCGACCGGGCGAACATCGCGTACCTCCCCGGAGCGTTCGACGCGCGCAGCCGTCAGATCCTCGAGGAGCGCTACCCCGACGCGATCCTCGTCGACGACGCCGACGGCGCCGTCTTCGGCCTCAACTCGGCCAGCGACGGCCTCAACGTGATCATCTCGCCGCGTGCGAAGGGCTTCGAGGCCCAGCTGCGCGAGCGCGGGTACAACCCGGTGCTGGTCGACCTGTCCGAGCTGCTGCTCGGCGGCGGCGGCATCAAGTGCTGCACACTCGAGCTGCGGCGCTGACAGGAGACGGACGAATGACCCCTACCGCAGCCTCGCTCGACACCGCGATGATCCGCGTCATCGCAGGCGAACAAGAGCACGTCGCGCACAACTACCACCCCCTGCCCGTGGTGATCTCGCGCGGTGAGGGCGCGTGGGTGACGGATGTCGAGGGCAAGCGCTACCTCGACCTGCTCTCGGCCTACTCGGCGCTCAACTTCGGGCACGGGCATCCGGCTCTCCTGGCCGCCGCGCAGGAACAGCTGAACCGCCTCACGCTCACGAGCCGGGCCTATCACAACGATCGTCTCGGCCCCTTCGCGGCGGCACTCGCCGAGCTCTGCGGCAAAGAGGTCGTGCTGCCGATGAACACGGGCGCCGAGGCCGTGGAGACCGGCATCAAGGTCGCGCGCGCGTGGGGCTACCGCGTGAAGGGCATCGCTGCGGATGCCGCGACCATCGTCGTCGCGCACGGCAACTTCCATGGACGAACGACGACCATCGTCGGATTCAGCGACGACCCCGACGCGCACGGCGACTTCGGGCCGTTCACGCCGGGCTTCGTGCCGGTGCCGTTCGGGGATGCCGCAGCCATCGAGGCTGCGATCACGCCCGAGACCGCAGCCGTGCTCATCGAGCCGATCCAGGGCGAGGCCGGGATCGTCATCCCGCCCGAGGGGTATCTGCGGGCCGTGCGCGAGATCTGCACACGCCACAACGTGCTGTTCATCGCGGACGAGATCCAGTCGGGTCTCGGCAGGGTCGGCGAGACGTTCGCCTGCGACCGCGAGGGCGTCGTGCCCGACGTCTATCTGCTCGGCAAGGCGCTGGGCGGCGGCATCCTGCCGGTGTCGGCCGTCGTCGCCGATCGTGACGTGCTGGGCGTCATCCGTCCGGGCGAGCACGGCTCGACCTTCGGCGGAAACCCGCTCGCGGCCGCCGTCGGACTCCGCGTGGTCGAGATGCTGAAGACGGGCGAGTTCCAGAACCGCGCCAAGCTGCTCGGGGATCACCTCGCGTCGCGGCTCGAAGGGCTCGTGGGCCACGGCGTCACCGGGGTGCGCGTCGCCGGACTCTGGGCCGGAGTCGACATCGACCCCGCACAGGGCACCGGGCGTGAGATCGCAGAGCGCCTCATCGCGCGCGGCGTGCTCGTCAAGGACACGCACGGCCAGACCATCCGCATCGCTCCGCCCCTGGTGATCCGCTCGACCGAGCTCGACTGGGCCGTGGAGCAGCTGCGAGTGGTGCTCGCGGGCTGATCCTCCCGCGGCGCCGGAGCGCCGAGCAGGCGCTTCAGCCGACGGCGAGACCGGGCGTCAGGCCCGGGGCGGCACCGCCGAAGTGGCGCCGCATCGCGAGGCGGGCGCCCGCCGGATCGCGGGCCTCGATCGCGTCGACGATCTCGTAGTGGACGCTGTCGGTGCGGTCGGGCGCGTTTCCGTCCTCGCCCCCCTTCGCGACCTCGAGGCGGCGCTGCGCGATGTCGTCGCGCAGCACGTGGCTCAGGCCTTCGTGCAGGAAGCGCAGCACCGAGTTGTCGACCACCCGCTGCAGCCGCCGGTGGAAGGCGACATCGGCGTCGTGGGCGTCCTCGGCGTCGCCCGCGGCGTCCGACGCCACCATCCGGTCGACGTCGTCGCGCAGCGCGGCGATCTGCTCGGGCGTCGCGCGGTGGGCCGCCGCCTCGGCCAGCGCCTCTTCGAGCAGCACACGGGACTCCGAGAACTCGGCATCCGTCAGATACCCGAGTTCGCGGGCGATCGCGAAGAACGTGCGCACGAAGTCGTACGACGGATTCTCGATGAACGTCCCGCGACCCTGCGTGCGGTGCAGGAATCCCAGTCGCTCGAGCACGGCGAGCTGTTCGCGCAGCATCCCGCGGCTCATTCCGAGCGCTTCGCCCAGCTCGCGCTCCGGAGGCAGACGGCGCCTCCCGGTGTCTGCATCCACCGTCGCGAGTGCGAGCAGACGTCCGACGAGCACCTCAAGTGGATCAGGCAACACGTACCTCCCCAGGGACTGGCCTTCCCGGCATGCTATCGGGCAAGGCCGTTCGGGCAAGGCCGTCGGCGTGTCGTCAGAAGACCTGCACGTACCGCTCGTGCCAGCCGGTGGCGCCGTCCGGTGCCGGCGGTGCCTGGTCGGACGTCTGCGGCTCGCCGTCGCGGCCGGTCGCGCGGCATCTCAGCAGATGGTCCCCGACGGTGGCCGTCCACGGCAGGCTCCACTGCACCCACGTGTCGTCCGAGATGGCCGTCGCCAGCTGCGCCGGCCGCCATGCGCCCTCGTCGATCTGCACCTCGACACCCGAGATGCCGACGCCCTGGTGCCACGCGACGCCCGCGATCACGGTGTCGCCGGCGCTCAGCCCCTGCGCCTTGCGCGGCACGTCGATGCGCGACTGCAGTTTGATGGGACCGCGCTCGGACCACCCTCGATCCGTCCAGTAGGCGCGCGCCAGATCGAATCTCGTCACCTCGAGGTCGACCACCCACTTCGTGGCCGAGACGTATCCGTACAGGCCCGGCACGACCATGCGCACCGGGAAGCCGTGCTCGAGCGGCAGCGCCTCGCCGTTCATGCCCACCGCGAGGATCGAGTTGCGCTCGTCGGTCAGCGCCTCGAGCGGAGTGGATGCCGTGAATCCGTCGATCGAGCGCGACAGCACCATGTCGGCATCGGACGAAGGATTCGCGCGCGCCAGCAGCTCTCGCAGCGGGTATCCCAGCCACCGCGCGTTTCCGATCAGCGTGCCGCCCACCTCGTTCGAGACGCAGGCCAGTGTCGTCCAGCTCTCCTCGAGCGGCAGCGCGAGCAGTTCGTCCCAGGTGAGTTCGAACTCCTGCTCCACCATGCCGTGCACGCGCAGTCGCCAGTCGGCAGGATCGACCTCGGGAACGATGAGGGCGGTGTCGATGCGGTAGAAGGAGCCGTTCGGCGTCACGACGCGGGCGAGCCCCGCGATGGACAGCTCGGCACCCGAGGGGACCGCGGGTGCCAGGGTCGCCGGAGTCGGCAGGCGCAGCAGCCGGCGGGCGGCGGCGACGGTGGCCGATCCGGTGCTGCGAACGCTGCCTGCGATCGCAGCGAGGATGCCGGCTCCCGCGGCGGCACCCGCCCATACGAAGAAGGTGCGGCGGTCGGGGCGCGCGGCGGGCCGCTGTGCCGAGCTCCTCGGATCCGGCGCGGCGCCCCCGGTCTCGGCGCCTTGCGTCGCGGATCGCTCGGAGATCTGAGGAGTTCGGCGCACGGCGGAGCGCAGCAGGCGGACGAGCAGCCACAGCGTCAGGGCGCCGGTGGCCCCGGCCACGGCGGAGGGCAGCCAGGCCAGCGCACCCGCTCCGGGCCGGGTCGCCGCGATCACGGCCCCCGTGATGCCGAAGACCCCGACCACCACGGCGCCCCACGGCGGGCGCCGCGCCTCGAGCCATCCGGCGAGTCCGGCGAGCACGAGCCCCACCGCCACGATTCCGACGATGAGCGCGATCTTGTCGGCTGTGCCGAACAGCGCGATCGCGGTGTCCTTCGCCCACGCCGGCGCCAGATCGATGAGGGCCGAGCCGATCGCGGCGACGGGACTCGACGCGGGAGCGGCGAGACCGGCGACGAGTTCGCCCAGTCCCGCACCGAGCACGACCGCAGCCACCCCCGCGACCCACGAGAGGGGTGCGGGGATGCGGTCTGCCGTACGCGTGCGCGTCACGGTGTCAGCGTACGTCCGTGCCGGGCCGCGTGTCCTGATCCGCCCGAATGTCCCCGTGCGCAGGGCGGCGGCATCCGGTGGAAACACCGCGGCAACACGCCCCGCATTAGGCTCATCGCATGGGTGATCTGTTCGATGGCTACGGCTCCACGATCGCGCCTCGAAAGACGGCTTCGGGAGTGCCCGCGTTCGACGAGATGTTCGGCAGTCCGGCTCATCCCGGGGCGCTCGCCGAGTCGCGCGGGGCCTACCGAGAGCTCTATCAGGCGCTCGCGCAGATGACGCAGGAAGAACTGCGAGGCCGCACCGATTCGCTCGCGAGCTCGTACCTCGCGCAGGGCGTCACGTTCGACTTCGCCGGCGAGGAGCGTCCCTTCCCGCTCGACGCGGTGCCCCGGGTCATCACGTTCGACGAGTGGTCGCGCGTGGAGTCCGGTGTGAAGCAGCGCGTGCGCGCCCTCGAGGCATTCCTCGACGACGCGTACGGTCACCAGCACTGCGTCCGCGACGACGTGCTGCCGGCGGGGCTCATCGCGTCGTCGCAGTACTTCTACCGCCAGGCCGCCGGGATCCATGCCGCCAACGGCGTGCGCATCCAGGTGTCGGGCATCGATCTGATCCGCGACGAGCACGGCGAGATGCGCGTGCTCGAAGACAATGTGCGTGTGCCGTCCGGCGTCAGCTACGTCATCTCGAACCGCCGCGTCATGGCGCAGACGCTTCCCGAACTGTTCGTGTCGATGCGGGTGCGCCCTGTCGGCGACTACCCCAACAAGCTGCTGGCCGCGCTGCGGGCCTCGGCACCCGCCGGCATCGAAGACCCCAACGTGGTCGTGCTCACGCCCGGCGTCTACAACTCGGCCTACTTCGAGCACACGCTTCTGGCCCGCCTGATGGGCGTCGAGCTCGTCGAGGGGCGCGACCTGCTGTGCGTGGGCGGCAAGGTGTTCATGCGCACCACCCGCGGCCCGAAGCGCGTCGACGTCATCTATCGCCGTGTCGACGACGAGTTCCTCGATCCGCTGTCGTTCCGCGCCGACTCGATGCTCGGCGCTCCGGGCCTCATGCTCGCCGCGCGGCTGGGCAACGTCACGATCGCGAACGCGGTCGGCAACGGCGTCGCCGACGACAAGCTGCTCTACACCTACGTTCCCGACCTCATTCGCTACTACCTGGCCGAAGAGCCGATCCTCAAGAACGTCGACACGTGGCGGCTCGAAGACCCGGGTGCGCTCGAAGAGGTGCTGGACCGCCTCGACGAGCTGGTGGTGAAGCCGGTCGACGGCTCGGGCGGCAAGGGCCTGGTGGTGGGTCCGGATGCCTCGCCCGCCGAGCTCGAGAAGCTCCGCAAGAGCCTGCTCGCCGACCCGCGCGGCTGGATCGCACAGCCCGTGGTCATGCTCTCGACCATCCCGACCCTCGTCGAGGACGGCATGCGTCCGCGCCACGCCGACCTGCGCCCGTTCGCGGTGAACGACGGCGAAGACATCTGGGTGCTCCCGGGCGGACTGACCCGCGTCGCCCTGCCCGAGGGGCAGCTCGTCGTCAACTCCAGTCAGGGCGGCGGCTCGAAAGACACCTGGGTGATCGGCGGATCCGCCCCGTCGCACGTCGAATACGGGCAGGGCATCGGCGTGTCGGGCCTCGTCGCCGATCAGGCGGCGACCGTGACCGCCGCGATCCCGATCGTCTACGACGGCCAGCCCGAGCCGACGCACTCGCCGCAGGACCCGCCGCGCAGCCGCTCCGAGCAGCAGGAGCAGCAGCAGCAGGTGCAGCAGCAACGGGAACAGCAGCAGCAGGCATCGCAGGAGGGTGAGGCAGCATGCTGAGCCGCATCGCGGAATCTCTCTTCTGGATCGGGCGCTATATCGAGCGCAGCGACGGCACCGCACGCATCCTCGACGTGCACCTGCAGCTGCTCCTCGAAGACCCGTGGATCGACGAAGACACCGCATGCCGCTCGCTCCTCAGCGTCATGGGATCGGTCGCGCCCGAGGGCGTCGCCCATGTGCGCCGTGAAGACGTGCTGGCACGGCTGGCCGTCGACCGCACGAACCCGTCGAGCATCGCCTACGCGCTCACGGCATCGCGCGAGAACGCCCGCCGGGCCCGCGAGATCGTGTCGACCGAGCTGTGGGAGACCCTGAACACCACGAACGCACGGATGCCGCGGCGACTGCAGACCGACAAGGTGCACGAGTTCTTCCAGTGGGTGCGCGAACGCGCCGCGCTCGCGGTCGGCATCGTCGACTCGTCGACCAGTCGCGACGAGGCGTGGCAGTTCTTCACCCTCGGGCGGAGCATCGAGCGCACCGACATGACGGCTCGCCTGCTCGCCACGCGGTCGCTCACCGAGGCATCCGGTCCGTCGTGGACGACCATCCTGCGGTCGTGCGGCGCGTACGAGGCGTACCTGCGGACCTATCGCGGCATGCCCAGCGCGCGCAACGCCGCGGAGTTCCTGCTGCTGGATCGCCTGTTCCCCCGCTCGATCATCTACTCGATCCAGCGCGCCGAGGAGTGCATGAGCGCCATCGACCCGCGGGCCGACCGCGTCGGACACTCCAACACCGTGCTGCGGGCGCTGGGACAGATCCGCAACGACCTCGAGTACCGGCCGATCTCCGAGATCCTGGGCGAACTGCCGCTGCACATGGACCGCGTGCAGAAGGTCACGCGCGAGGCATCCGAGGCCATTCGCGGACGGTTCTTCCCGACGCAGGCCGAGCCCAGCTGGATCGGAGAGATCTCATGAAGCGCCTGCGCATCGAGCACCAGACCGGGTTCGGGTACGAGGGCGACGTGTCGGCCTCGTACAACGAGGCGCGGATGCTTCCCGGCTCGACCGACAGCCAGTTCGTGCTCAACTCGTCGCTCGACATCGAGCCGTCGACGTCGGTGAACCAGTACGTCGACTACTTCGGCACCCGTGTCGCGGCCTTCGACGTGCTCTCGCCGCACTCGTCCCTGACGATCACGGCGCGTTCGCTCGTCGAGGTGCGCCCGCGTCCGCTCGAGCACATCGATGTGACGTGGGACGTCCTCACGCGCGAGGCGGGCCGCTCGATCGAAACGGTCGAGCAGCTCGTTCAGACCGGTCGCACCCGCCCGCACCCCGAGGTGGCCGAGATCGCCAAGTCGATCGCGGCGCAGCACGATCACCCCGGACGCGCGGCCCATGCCATCTCGGCCGCTGTCGGCGACGCCGTCGAGTACATGCCGGGCATCACCGGGGTGCACTCCACCGCCAGCGAGGCGTGGGAGGCCCGCAAGGGCGTCTGCCAGGACATCACGCACATCACGCTCGGAGCCCTGCGCGAGGTCGGCATCCCGGCCCGCTATGTCTCGGGCTACCTCCACCCGCGCCCGTCTGCCGAGGTCGGCGTTGCCGTTCCGGGCGAGTCCCACGCCTGGATCGAGTGGTTCGCCGGCCAGTGGCAGGGCTTCGACCCGACCAACGGCATCGAGATCGGCGATCGCCATGTGCTCGTCGGTCGAGGCCGCGACTACGGCGACGTTCCGCCGTTGCGCGGCGTGTACGCCGGCCCGTTCAAGAGCAACCTGCACGTGAAGGTGACGATCACGCGCGAAGCGTAGCGAGCGGGTGCCGCCTACGCCGGCGGTGCGTCGGGATCGAGGGTCTTGAGGGTGTCCTCCTCGACCGGGTTGTCGGCGTCGAGCTGCTCTTCGGTCGTCTCGTCGCCGCCCGTGGGACTGTCCTGCTCGACGGGCTCGTCCTCGGCGTGGCGTTCGGTCATGCTGCCACGCTAGGCCGATCGAGCGGGGAGCGACAGAGGCGGATGCCGCGGCATCCGCTGTTCGCAGGGCCGAGCGCAGCGCGGACACATGCCGGCGCAGGGCTGCTCGCTCGTCGAGCCGCGGTCAGACCCCCGAGATCACCGCGTTGTCGAGTTCGTCCAGGTCGACACCCGCCCGGACCGCCTGATTCGTGAGGAGGACGAAGGCGACTCCCGCGGTGGGATGCACCCAGAACTCCGTGCCCGCCCAGCCGCCGTGGCCGTATACGTCGCGGTCGATGAGTCCCGGCGCGCGGGTGCGGAGGTTGAACGTGAAGCCCCAGTCCTGTCCTCGCTCGGCCGTGTAGGGATCGAGGCGGGGGATCGCGCCGGTGAGCGGCCGCCGCATCATCTCGAGGGTCGTGGGCTGCACGATTCCGCCGGTCTCGCCCTGGCCTATCCGCAGCAGTGCGGAGCCGAGCGCCAGCAGGTCCGCAGCGGTGCCGATCATGCCGGCGCCGGGATTGCGGTGAGTGGCGAAGCCGCGCATGTCGAGGCCCGCAGGCTCTGCGTCGATGACCGCGTGCGGGTCCGCGGCGGGATCGAGCGTGAGTCCGGTCGCGCCGATGGTCTCGGCCCACTCCGCGATGTCGGCATCCCACTCCCATCCGGCGGTACCGCGGACGAGTTCGGCGATGCCGTCGAAGGCGACGGTCGAATAGCGCGACGCGGTGCCCGCGGCGAAGTCGCGACCGGGCGCGAGGAGCGCCGCGCGCAGCCCGCATGTCGGATCGAGCGACGGCTCGGGGATGCCGGAGGTGTGGCTCACGAGATGGCGCAGGCGCACCACGTCGTCGCGCTCGGCGCCGAACTCGGGGATCGCGGCCGTGAGCGGGGTCTCGGTCGTGAGGAATCCGCGCTCCACCGCGCGCGCCGCTGTCAGCCCGGTGAGCACCTTCGTGATCGAGAACAGCCAGTACGGATCCTCCACACGCGCCGGCCGGCCGGCGGTGGCACCGAACGCGTCGAGCGCGGCCACGCCGTCTGCGGTCGCCACGCCGAGCACCGCGGTCGGCAGGCGGCCCGCCGTCACATGCCGTCGCGCCCAGTCGAACGCCGCTCCGTACGTCGTCATGTCCGGTCTCCTCGTCTGTCGTGGTGTTCGCCGGCCGATCGGATTCTCTCGCGGAATCGGGTCCGCGGGCCGCGGCATCCGCATCTGTGCGTTGCGGGACGATTCTGCGGCTACGCGCGCGGCGCGTAGCGGTCGAGCGTGCTGGATGCCGCCACGACACGACGCAGATCCTCGAGAGTCGCGTCGGGGCCGAGCCAGCCGTGCGCACGGGCCTGGACGAGCACGTTGCCGAGCGCGGTCGCCTCCACCGGGCCTGCGAGCACCGGAAGCCCGGAACGGTCGGCGGTCGCCTGGCAGAGCAGCCGGTTCAGCGCACCGCCTCCGACGATGTGCACGACGTCGATCTCGCGATCGGTCAGGCGCGCGGCGGTGCGCAGAGCCTCCGCGAATGCCTGGGCGATGCTCTCCACGATCGTCCGCGCGAAGGCGGCGCGCGAGACGGGCACGGCGGCACCGGCCTCGTCGAGCACCGCGGCGATGCGTGCGGGCATGTCGCCCGGAGCCGCGAGGCGCGGGTCGTTGGCGTCGAAGAGGGCGATCTCGCTTTCGACGGATGCCGCGGCATCCAGCAGCGAAGGAAGGTCTATCGAGGCGCCGTCCTCGGCCTCCCACGTGCGCACCGACTCGCTGAGCAGCCACAGGCCGGTGACGTTGTGCAGGAACCGCACCCGGCCGTCGACGCCGCCCTCGTTGGTGAAGTTCGCCTCGCGGGCCGCGTCGCTGACCACGGGCGCGTCGAGTTCGACTCCCACCAGGCCCCACGTTCCGCACGAGATGTAGGCCGAGTCCGCAGAGGTGAGCGGGACGGCGACGATCGCCGACGCGGTGTCGTGCGAGCCGACGGCGATCACGTCGAGCGCCGCGCCCACGCGCTCGCGTGCCTCGCCGCGCAGCGCCCCGAGGTGCGTACCCGGGTCGACGAGCGGCGGCAGGACGGATGCCGCAATCCGGAGGCGTGCGGCGAGCTCCCGGTCCCACTCACCCGTCGCCACGTCGACGAGACCCGTGGTCGAGGCGTTCGTGCGCTCGGCCCCGCGCGCGCCGGTGAGGAGGAACGCGACGAGATCCGGAATGAGGAGGGCGACGTCGGCGTCGTCGAGTCCGCGGTCGGTGGCGTACTGGTAGAGCGTGTTGAACGGCAGGAACTGCAGGCCGTTGCGGCGATAGAGCTCCTCGAACGGAATGACGCCGTGCACCCGCTCGACGCCGTGCAGCGTGCGCTCGTCGCGGTAGTGGAATGGCTCGGCGACGAGCTCGCCGCCCCCGACCAGGCCGTAGTCGACGGCCCACGAGTCGATGCCCACGCTTGCGAGACCGGGCTCGCGGCGCGCCGCCTCGGCGAGACCCTCGACGATGTGGCGGTGCAGCGCCGAGAAGTCCCAGTGCAGGCCGTCCGGGCCCGGGACCGGGCCGTTCGGGAATCGTGAGACCGACTCGAGGCGCAGCATCCCGTCGTCGACGTAGCCGAGCATGACGCGCCCGCTCGTGGCTCCGAGGTCCACGGCCGCGACGACCCTGCGTGGACTGGGCGCGGGTGCGCTCATCGCGCGCCGCCTCGAGTGCGCCACTTTCCTGCGAGTGCGGCGTCGCGCGACGCCGCACTCGCAGGAAACTGCCGCGGACTGCCCCCGGCCGCGGGCATCCGCGCGGTCATCGCAGGAACGCGGCGGCGACGCCGGAGTCGACCGGGATGTGCAGGCCGGTGGTGCGGCTCAGCTCGGGACCGGTCAGCACGTACACCGCGTCCGCGACGTTCTCGGGCACGACCTCGCGCTTGAGGATCGTGCGGTTGGCGTAGTACTGGCCGAGGTCCTCTTCCTTCACGCCGTAGGTCGCGGCGCGGTTCGCGCCCCAGCCCGCGGCGAAGATGCCCGAGCCGCGCACGACACCATCGGGGTTGATGCCGTTGACCCGCACGCCGTGTTCGCCGAGCTCGACGGCCAGCAGGCGCACCTGGTGGGCCTGATCGGCCTTGGTCGCCGAATACGCGATGTTGTTCGGGCCGGCGAAGACGGAGTTCTTCGACGAGATGTAGATCACGTCGCCGCCCATCTTCTGCTCGACGAGTGCCTTGGCCGCCGCCTTCGCGACGAGGAACGAGCCCTTGGCCATGACGTCGTGCTGCAGGTCCCAGTCCTTCTCGGTGGTCTCCAGCAGCGGCTTCGACAGCGAGAGGCCCGCGTTGTTGACGACGAGGTCGATGCCGCCGAACGCGAGCACGGTCGCGTCGATCGCGGCCTGCACCCCCGCCGCGTCGGCGACGTTCGCGGCGACGCCGATCGCGACATCCGTGCCGCCCAGCTCGGATGCTGCCGCCTGTGCTTTCTCGAGGTCGAGGTCTGCCACGACGACGCACGCGCCCTCGGCGGCCAGACGCGTCGCGATGGCCTTTCCGATGCCGGAGGCGGCGCCGGTGACGAAGGCGATTCGGCCCTGATGGGTCTTCGGCTTCGGCATCCGCTGCAGCTTCGCCTCTTCGAGCGCCCAGTACTCGATGCGGAACTTCTCCGCGTCGGAGATCGGGCTGTAGGTCGAGATCGACTCGGCGCCGCGCATGACGTTGATCGCGTTGACGTAGAACTCGCCCGCCACGCGCGCGGTCTGCTTGTTCGCACCGAACGAGAACATCCCGACCCCGGGTACGAGCACGATGAGCGGGTCGGCGCCCCGGATCGCGGGGGACTCGGCGGTGGCATGAGCGTCGTAGTAGGCCTGATAGTCGGCGCGGTAGGCCTGGTGCAGTTCGGCGACGCGCTCGAGGGATGCCTCGACCGTGGCGCCGGCGGGCAGGTCGAGCAGCATCGGCTTGACCTTGGTGCGCAGGAAGTGATCGGGGCAGCTCGTGCCGAGCTCGGCGAGCTCGGGCGCCCGCGACGAGGCGAGGAAGTCCAGCACCACGGCGGAGTCGGTGAAGTGCCCGACCATCGGCTTGTCGGTCGAGGCGAGTCCGCGGATGGTAGGGGCGAGCGCGGCCGCCTTCGCGCGGCGCTCGGCCTCGGAGAGGGCCTCGAAGCCGGCACGAACTCCTCCGAACGGATCGGCCGTGCCGTTCGTGGCGATGTAGTCGGCGGCGGTCGCGATGATCCATGAGGAGTTGCGCTCGGCCTCGTCGGACGTGTCGCCCCACGCCGTGATGCCGTGGCCGCCGAGGATGCAGCCGATCGCGGCGGGGTTCTGCGCCTTGATCGCGGCGATGTCGAGGCCGAGCTGGAAGCCCGGGCGACGCCACGGCACCCACACGACCTTGTCCCCGAAGATCTTCGGGGTGAGCGCCTCGCCGTCGGCGGCGGTCGCGATCGCGATGCCGGAGTCGGGGTGCAGGTGATCGACGTGCGCGGCATCCACGAGTCCGTGCATGGCCGTGTCGATCGACGGGGCGGCGCCGCCCTTGCCGTGCAGGCAGTAGTCGAATGCGGCCACCATCTCGTCCTCGCGGTCCAGGCCCGGGTACACATCGACGAGGGCGCGCATGCGGTCCAGGCGCAGCACAGCGAGCCCGGACTCGGTCAGCGTGCCGAGGTCGCCGCCCGACCCCTTGACCCACAGCAGTTCGACGGGCTCGCCCGTCACCGGGTCGGTGTCGGTGCCCTTGGCCGACGTGTTGCCGCCGGCGTAGTTGGTGTTCTTCGGGTCGGCGCCGAGGCGGTTCGACCGGGAGATGAGGTCGGCTGCAGCCTGGTTGGTCATGGTGTTTCCTTCGTAGGTTCGGATGCTCCGCAGTGGGTTTCTGCGGTCTCAGGGGCGGCCGCTCGGCAGGTTCTGACTGCTGAGTGCCGGGGCGGAGGCGGGTGCGGAGGCGTAGGCGGGGAAGCGGGCAGGGGAGGGCACCGCGAGGAGGCGGGCGGCGATGCGGTCGAGAGAGGCGGATGCCGCAGGCTCGAGCGGCCGGTTGAGATGCCCGTGATCTGTGCCGGGTTCGATCACGACCTCGATCTCGCGCCCGGCCGCGGCGAGCGTCGCGGCGAAGGCCTCTCCCGAGACGCGGAGCTCGTCGAGGTCGCCGTTGATCATGAACGTCGGTGGAAAGCCGACGAGGTCAGCGGCCTCGGCCCGACCGGGAATCGCGGCGAGCGGGGCGTCGTCGACGGGGCCGCCGAGGTAGTTCTCGTACATGCCGAGCACCGCCGCCGGCCCGAACCGGTCGGCGTCGGGGTTCGCGTCGAGCGCGGCGCGCAGCGCCGGGCCGGGCGCCGGCTGCACCGCGAGGAGCGTGGGGTAGGCGAGGACGACGAGCGCGGGGAGGTTCGCCGCGTCTCGTTCGATCAGTCGCAGCGTGGCGCCTGTGGCGAGGTTGGCGCCCGCGCTCGCTCCGCCGATCGCGAGCCGACCGGTGTCGATGCGCAGGCGCGCGGCGTGGGCGACGGTCCACGACCAGGCCGCGAGGACGTCGTCGGATGCCGCCGGGTAGTGCACTCCTTCGCGAACGGTTCCGCGAGCGGGCGCTGTCCACTCGGCGGGCACCGGCGCGAGGCGGTAGTCGACCGAGACGACCGTCGTGCCCCGTGCGCTGAGGGAGCGCGCGATCCAGTCGGACTCGGGCATATCGAGGTCGCCGCCGGCGAATCCCCCGCCGTGCGCCCAGACGAGGCCCGTGCCGTTCGGCTCGCGCGCGGGGTAGACGCGGACGAGGCCGTCGGCTTCGGCGTACGGATCGCTCATGTCGGTTCCTTCGGGACGGGACGGGGACGGGGACGGTTCGCGTTCGGCGGTTCGTGCGCGTGATTCGCGAGGTGCACCGGGGACGCGAGGATCGGCATCCCGCGCCCCCGGTGGGTCTGGAGCCCGCGTCAGCGAGCCGGGGGTGCGGGGCGGAGCCGCATTGCGCGCATCAGGCGCCCCAGCCTGCCTGGGTGCCGCCGACGCGGTCGGCTGCGATCCGCTGCTGGTAGCCGGAGGCCGCGTACGCGGCCATCGGGTCGGCGGGCAGGCCCCGCGACTCGCGCCACTGCGCGAGAGCGGGGCGCACGTCGGTGTAGAACGCATCCATGAGGACCGCGTTCGCACCGAGCACGTCGTTCGCGCTCTGCGCGGCGTCCAGCGCGGCACGGTCGACGAGCAGCGCGCGCGCGGTCATCTCCTGCACGTTCAGCACGGAGCGGATCTGGCCCGGGATCTTGTCCTCGATGTTGTGGCACTGGTCGAGCATGAATGCCACGTCGGGGTTGTTGAGCCCGCCGCCGCGGATGACCTCGAACAGGATCCGGAACAGCTGGAAGGGGTCTGCGGCGCCCACGATGAGGTCGTCGTCGGCGTAGAAGCGCGAGTTGAAGTCGAACGATCCGAGCTTTCCGAGGCGCAGCAGCTGCATCACGATGAACTCGATGTTGGTGCCCGGGGCGTGGTGGCCGGTGTCGAGGCACACCATCGCGCGCTCGCCGAGGGCCGCGACCTGGGCGTAGGAGGTTCCCCAGTCCGGAACGTCGGTGTGGTAGAACGCCGGCTCGAAGAACTTGTACTCGAGCACGAGGCGCTGCTCCTCACCGAGGCGCGCGTAGATCTGCTGCAGCGAGTCGGCCAGGCGGTCCTGGCGTGCGCGCATGTCGTTCTGGCCGGGGTAGTTGGATCCTTCGGCCAGCCAGATCTTGAGGTCGCGCGACCCGGTCGCATGCATGACGTCGATGCACTCGAGGTGGTGGTCGATCGCCTTGCGGCGAACGACGTCGTCGGCATGGGTGAGGGCGCCGAACTTGTAGTCCTCGTCCTGAAACGTGTTCGAGTTGATCGTGCCGAGCACGACGCCGTGGTCTTCCGCATGGCGGCGCAGGTCGTCGTACGAGTCGACCTTGTCCCAGGGGATGTGGAGCGCGACGCTGGGGGCGAGCGCCGTGACCTTGTTCACCTGCGCCGCGTCGGAGATCTTCTCGTAGGGGTCGCGCGGGGTTCCCTCGGTCGTGAACACGCGGAATCGCGTGCCGGAGTTGCCGAACGCCCATGAGGGAAGCTCGATGCCCTGGCCTTCGAGTGCCGTGGTGATCTCGGGAGACAGCGTCGTCATGATGCCGTGCTTTCGTTGTCGGAGACCGCGGCATGAGCCGCGGTCAGCTGGTCGTGAAGGTGGAAGATCTCGGTGAGCGGGGTCGCAGCCTGGTCGGGGCGGCCGTCCAGGCCGACGAAGAAGCGGCTCATCTCGGCCTCCCAGCGGGTGGCGACCTCGGAGCCTGCGAGGTAGCGCTGTGCGGCCTCGTCGTCGTCGGTCTCGTAGTAGCCGATCAGCTGGCCGCCGTCGCCGAGGAACAGCGAGTAGTTGCGCCTGCCGGAGGCCGCGATCTCGGCGAGCATCTCGGGCCACACCGGGGTGTGCCGGGCGACGTACTCGTCGAGGAGCTCGGGTGCGATCTGCAGCTGAAAGCACACGCGCGTCGCCCTGATCGTGCTGGTCATGGATGCGGCCCCCTCGTCGTCGCGCTGAATCGTTTCAAACGATACACACCATCGCGGGGCAATGCAACGGGATAGCGCTTACCCGTGGTGTGGGACAGAATTGTCGCCAGACGCGATAGCGTTTCGCGCGGGAGGAAGGTGCGACATGGTGGTGAGCGTGCGAGACGTCGCGGCGGCGGCATCCGTCTCCGTGGGAACGGTGTCGAACGTGCTGAACCAGCCGGCCAAGGTGTCTCCCGCCACCGTCGAGCGGGTGATGCAGGCGATCGACGAGCTCGGCTTCGTCCGCAACGACGCCGCCAGGCAGCTGCGTGCCGGGCGCAGCCGCAGCATCGGAATCGTCGTGCCGGACTCCGCGAACCCGTTCTTCGCCGCCGTCGCCCGCGGTGCCGAGCAGCGCGCCGACGAGGCCGGAATGGCCGTGCTGCTCGGAAGCACCGACGAGCAGGTGGCGCGCGAGGATCGCTACATCGAGCTCTTCCGCGAGCAGCGCGTGAACGGGGTGCTGATCACTCCCGCGCTCGATGACGTGCCGCGCCTGGCGCGCGCGCGCGACGCCGGCGTGCCGGTGATCCTCGTCGACCGCGAGATCGCCGGCTCGGGGTTCGCGTCGGTATCGATCGACGACGTCGAAGGCGGAAGGCTCGCCGCCGGGCACCTGCTCGCCACCGGGCGCCGACGCCTGCTCTTCCTCGGCGGTCCCGTGGCGATCGCCCAAGTCGCCGACCGACTCGCGGGAGCCCGCCAGGCGGTCGCGGCGGTTCCAGGAGCCACCCTCGAAGTGGTCGAGATGCCGGGGCTCACCGTGCTGAACGGTCGCGCTGCCGGTCACGACATCGTTGCGCGCCCGCTGCCGGAGCGGCCCGACGCGATCTTCGCCGCGAACGATCTGCTCGCCGTCGGCGCGATCCAGGCGCTGTCGATCATGGCAGGGGTGCGCATCCCCGACGACATCGCGCTGATCGGCTACGACGACATTGACTTCGCGGCATCCACCGTCGTGCCCCTCAGCTCGATCCGCCAGCCGGCGGAGCTCATCGGCTACACCGCGGTCGACCTCCTGCTGAAAGAGCTGGCGGATGCCGATGGCGCGCACGAACGCAACGTGCGCTTCCAGCCGGAGCTCGTCGTGCGCAGCTCGACCGAGCGCGGGCGGTGAGCGTGGCGCGCAACTGGGCGGGAACATACGAGTACACCGCGCCGCGGATCATCGTTGCGACCTCGCTCGACGATGTGCGCCGCGTGCTGGCCGGGCGGGGAAGAGTGCGGGCCCTCGGCACCCGCCACTCGTTCACGGATCTGCCCGACACGACAGGCACCCTCGTCGACGTGACCGGTATGCCGCCCGACTTCGCGCTGGACGAGTCCGCGGGCACCGTCACGGTCGCCGCCGGCACGCGCTACGGCGTGCTCGCGCACTGGCTCGAGGAGCACGGGTGGGCGCTCGGCAACATGGGGTCGCTTCCGCACATCAACGTCGGCGGAGCCACGGCGACCGGAACGCACGGCTCTGGCGACGCGAATCAGGTGCTCTCGGCATCCGTCCGGGCCTTCCGCTACGTCGGAGCCGACGCCGAGGTGCACGACGTGCGGCGGGGCGACCCGGACTTCGACGCGCTCGTGGTCGGCCTCGGCGCGTACGGCGTCGTCGTGGCGGTGACCCTCGACGTGCAGCGGTCGTTCCGGGTGCGGCAGGACATCTACACGGGAGTCACGTGGGATGCCGTGCTCGGCGATTACGACGCGCTCACCGGCGCCGGGTACAGCGTGTCGGTGTTCTCGCGGTGGGACACCGACACGGCGGGCTATGTCTGGGTGAAGACCCGGCTCGACGCCGACGACGACCCGGTGCCCGACGTGCTGCTGGATGCCGTCCGCGCCACCGGGGGCGAGTCGCCGCTGGGCGTCGAGGACAACGTCACGGAGCTGGCCGGCGTCCCGGGGCCGTGGATGCTGCGGCTTCCGCACTTCCGGCTGGACGCGGAGCCGTCGTTCGGCGACGAGATCCAGAGCGAGTACTTCGTGGATCGCGCGCTCGCCGTCGATGCGCTGAACGCGGTGCGTGCGCTGGGCGACGATATCCGTCCCCATCTCATCTGGACCGAGCTGCGCACCGCTGCCGCAGATGAGCTGTGGTTGAGTCCCGCCTACCGTCGTGACGTCGTGATCATCCATTTCACATGGCTGAACCACCCCGACGAGGTCGCGGCGCTGGTCGCGCGCATCGAGGCGGCCCTCGAGCCGTTCGGGGCGCGACCCCACTGGGGCAAGCGCCACGGATTCGACCGCATCGCCATCGAGCGCGTGCACCCGCGTCTTGCGGATGCCCGCGCCGTCTTCGAGCGGCTCGACCCCGCGGGGCGCTTCTCGAACGCGCACCTCGAGCGACTGGGCGTGCGCGAGCCGCGCTGAGTCGCGTCGGCCGGCGGCCTCAGCCTGCGGAGCGGGAGCGGCCGACGAGTGCGTCCTCGCCGGACTGGGGGAGCGGGATCGGGGTGGTCCCGGCGATCTCGTCGCTGAACTCCTCGGGCGGCACGACTCTCAGCGGCCGCGTCTCGTCGATCGTCAGGCGGAACCGCTTCTCTTCGTGGCGGTGGAGGCGCCCCGAGACGATCAGCCAGGTCGCGCCGATCGCGAAGGCGACGAAGGCGCCGGCGGCGCCGAGCAGGATCGCCGCGCGCGGGCCGAGCTCGGCCGCGACCCATCCGACGATGGGAGCGCCGATCGGGGTTCCGCCCATGAGGATCGCCATGTACAGGGCGAGCACGCGGCCGCGCAGCGCCGGGTCGGTCGTGGTCTGCACGTACCCGTTGGCGGTGGTGAGCATCGTGACCACCGCGAATCCGGTGAACATGAGTGTCGCGGCATATGTCCAGTACGTCGGCATCGCGGCCGACACGGTCGCGGCGACCGCGAACAGCAGGGTGCCCCCGATCACGACGCGGATGCGCGCGCGGTCGCGGCGCGCTGCCAGCAGTGCTCCGGCGAGCGAACCGATGGCGAGGATCGAGCTGAGCAGACCGTAGCCGTCGGCCTCCTGCCCGAACTCCAGCGCCATCGTCGAGGCGAAGATCGGGAAGTTCATGCCGAACGCACCGACGAGGAAGACCATCGCGAACGTGACGACCAGGTCGGGGCGGCGCCCGACGTAGCGGAAGCCGTCGGCGAGGCGCGAGGCGCCCGACGCCTTCGCGCGCGGGATCAGCTCGTGGGTGCGGATCAGCATGAGCGCGATGATCATCGCGAAGAATGTGACGCCGTTGACGAGGAAGACCCAGCCGGTGCCGACTGCGACGATCACGATTCCCGCGAGCGCCGGGCCGATCATGCGGGCGCCGTTGAACGAGGCCGCGTTGAGAGCCACCGCGTTCGAGGCGTTCTCGCGTGTCACGAGATCCGAGACGAACGCCTGGCGGGCGGGGTTGTCGAACGCCGCGACCACGCCGAGTGCCAGCGCGAACGCGTACATGAGGGGCAGCGTCATCGCGCCGACGAGGATCAGGACGCCGATGGCGACGCCGAGCACGAGCAGCAGCGTCTGCGTGAGGACGAGCAGCCGCCGTCGATCGAACCGGTCGGCCACCAGTCCCGTGACGCCCACCAGCAGCAGCGGCGGTGCGAACTGCAGCGCCATCGTCACTCCCATGGCGGCCGCGTCGTTGGCGGTCAGCTCGGTCAGCACGACCCAGCTGAGGGCGGTCGCCTGCATCCACGCGCCGGTGTTGGACACGAGCGCGCCGATGAACCAGACGCGGTAGTTGAAGACGGAGAAGGACCGGAACATCGCGCTCATCGTGCGGCCATCCGCTCCATGATCGCCGCGGCGCCGGCGAGCGTGGCACGCTCGTCGTCGGTGAGTTCGGCGAGGGCGGCCTCTACCCACGCGTCGCGTCGTCGTGCGGTCTCGTCCACGACGGCGCGGCCGGTGTCGGTGAGCGAGACGACGACCTTCCGCCCATCGGACTCATCGGCCGAACGTGCGGCGTAACCGGAGTCCTGCAGGCAGTTGACCGTGCGGTTCATCGACGGCGCCGAGACGCGCTCGCGCTCGGCGAGTTCACCCAGGGTGTGCGGGCCGTGCACCCACAATGCCGCGAGGACGGCGAACTGGCCGTCGCTCATCGAATCGACCGCGCGCTGGGTGCGCATGCGGCGCGCGAGGCGGAAGGTCGCGATCCGCAGGCGCGACGCGTCTGTCGAGAGATCGGCGAGGTCGGTCGCGGTGTCTGTGGCGGGTGTCGTGTGTGCGGTGTCGGTTTCGTGGCTGCTCATGCGATTACTTAGCATAGCTCATTAGTCTTGCTAAAGAAAGGCGGATGCCGCGTCCACAACTCTCGAAGACGGGAGTCGGTGGCGGCACCCGTCCGCATAGACTTCTCCGCATGCCCGAGTACACCGATGCGCACGGCATCTCGATCTTCTACGACGTCCACCCGGCGGTCACCTCGCCGCGAGCGGTGGTGCAGCTCCTGCACGGCGTCGGGGAGCACGCCGGCCGGTACGGATCGCTGATCGAAGCGCTCACCGCCGACGGCTACACCGTCTATGCCGACGACCACCGTGGCCACGGACGCACCGGACTCGCCCAGCACGGCGGCGATGCCTCGAAGCTCGGGCACCTCGGCCCCGGCGGACTGCCCGCCGCCGTCGCGGCGGTCTGGCAGCTCACCCAGCAGATCCGCGCCGAGAACCCCGGCCTGCCGCTCGTTCTGCTCGGCCACTCGTGGGGCTCGTTCCTCGCCCAGATCCTGGTCAACGACCATCCCGACGCATACGACGCCATCGTCCTCAGCGGGTCCGCGCTGCGCTGGCCCGGATCGCTCAACTCGGGCGACCTCAACAAGCCGTGGAAGAAGCCCGGCGCGATGGGCACCGAGTGGCTCTCGTCCGACCTGTCGATCGGCCGGGCATTCCTCGACGATCCGTTGACGACCGATGTGCCTCTGACGAAGCTCTTCGGGCCGGTCGACACCCTGCGGATCATCGGACGCCCGCGCAAGAACCTCGGCCGCGACATCCCCACCCTTCTCATGGTCGGCCGCGATGACACCGTCGGCGGGCCGAGGAGCGTGCACAAGCTCGCCGACGCCTACCGGACGCGCTCGGGCTTCACCGATGTGACGACCCTCGTCTACCCCGGGGCCCGGCACGAGATCTTCAACGAGGCCGTGCAGGAAGACGTACGGGGCGACCTGCTGGCCTGGCTCGACAAGCGCTTCGCCGCGCGCGACTGACCCTCCCGCAGCCGGTGAGTCGGTGCCCCGGGGCGGATTCCCCACCTCGGGGCGGGAATCTCACGCCCCACGGTGGCGAGAGCGCCCCGGGGCGCGCCGGACCCGACCCCGAGGCGTGCTGCCCGCGGCCGTAGGCTGAAGTCCATGCACGGCGAATACAAGGTCCCGGGCGGCAAGCTCGTCGTCGTCGATCTCGAGGAGCGCGACGGCCGCATCGCGGACTTCCACCTCGCGGGGGATTTCTTCCTCGAACCCGACGACGCTCTTGCCGACATCGACGCAGCGGTGGAGGGCCTGCCGATCGAATCCGATGTCATGGCGATCGCTGCGGCGGTGCGCGCAGCGCTTCCCGAAGGCGCGCAGCTGCTCGGCTTCACTCCCGAGGCCGTGGGCACCGCCGTCCGCCGCGCACTCGTCACCGCGCCGGGCTGGCGCGACTTCGACTGGGAGATCGTGCACGAGCGGGCGGTGTCGCCGCGCATGAACCTGGCGCTCGACGAGGTGCTCACCGGACGGGTCGGCGATGGCCGCCGCCGACCGACCCTGCGGATCTGGGAGTGGGACGAGAACGCCGTCGTCATCGGCTCGTTCCAGTCGCTGCGCAACGAGGTCGATCCCGATGGCGCCGCGAAGCACGGCTTCGACGTCGTGCGGCGCATCTCGGGCGGCGGAGCGATGCTCATGGGTGCGAACTCGATCGTCACCTATTCGCTGTACGTGCCGGCATCCCTGGTCGCCGGGCTCACCTTCGCCGATTCTTACGCGTTCCTCGACGACTGGGTGCTGCAGGCGCTGCGCGCGCTCGGAATCGAGGCGACGTACCAGCCGCTCAACGACATCGCGTCGCCGCAGGGCAAGATCGGCGGCGCCGCCCAGAAGCGACTCGCCAACGGCGGGGTGCTCCACCACGCGACGCTCAGCTACGACATGGACGGTCAGATGATGACCGAGGTGCTGCGCATCGGTCGCGAGAAGCTCAGTGACAAGGGCACGACCTCCGCTGCGAAGCGCGTCGATCCGCTCCGGCGCCAGACGGGCCTGCCCCGCGAGGCGATCATCGAGAAGCTCAAAGAGACGTTCGCGGCGCTGTACGGTGCCGTGCCCGGAAGCATCACCGATGACGAGTACGCCGAGGCCGAGGCGCTCGTCGAGTCCAAGTTCGCGACCGACGCGTGGTTGCGAAGAGTTCCGTGACCACCGGCGCGGTCGGGACGGATGCCGCGGAGACGACGGGTGCCACGGCGGGGCCAGAGGCTCCGGCTATGCCCGGGGCCGATATGAGGCTCGGGGCTGACATCACGCCGGAGGATCTCGCCGAGCCCGGGGCTCCGGCCATGCCCGGGGCCGACGCCAGGCCTGGGGCCCAGGCATCCGGACCCGTCGAGATCCACGAGGGCGACAACCTCGAGGTGATCCGCGGCTTCGCCGACGGCTCGTTCACTCTCATCTACCTGGATCCGCCGTTCAACACGGGGCGAGTGCAGGGCAAGGCTGTCGAGACCGCCAAACCCCGTGCCGCAACTCAGGCCGAGGCGGACGGTGCAGGCGCGGTTCCCGCGGAATCGCGCGAGGGCGCCCGGACCGGCGGCGGTTCCGGCCTGAGTCATCGCACCACCGACAACGCGGCTGTCGTGCGGCGCGGTTTCCACGGCCGCGAGTACGAGCGGCTGAGCGGCGATCTGCGCAGCTACGACGACCGCTTCGGCGACTACTGGGGCTTCCTCGAGCCGCGGCTGCTCGAAGCCTGGCGACTGCTCGCCGACGACGGCACGCTGTACGTGCACCTCGACTACCGCGAGGCCCACTACGCCAAAGTCCTGATGGACGCGCTGTTCGGCCGCGACCGTTTTCTCAACGAGCTCATCTGGGCCTACGACTACGGGGCGAAGACGCGCAAGCGCTGGCCCACCAAGCACGACACGATCCTCGTGTACGTCAAGGACCCGCAGCGGTACTGGTTCGATTCCGACTCGGTGGACCGCGAGCCGTACATGGCCCCGGGGCTCGTGACGCCCGAGAAGGCCGAGCGCGGCAAACTCCCGACCGACGTGTGGTGGCACACCATCGTGCCCACCACGGGGCGCGAGAAGACGGGCTACCCCACGCAGAAGCCCGAGGGCATTCTCCGGCGGATCGTGCAGGCCTCGAGCCGCCCCGGCGACCGCGTGCTGGACTTCTTCGCGGGCAGCGGCACCACCGGGGCGGTCGCCTCGGCGCTCGGCAGGCAGGCGGTGCTCGTCGACGCCAACCCCGAGGCGATCGCCGTGATGCGAAAGCGGATGCCGCACGCGACCGTCCTCGCGTCGGCACCGGCAGCCGCGCAGACGGCCAGAACGGCCGCTCGTGCGAGCCGAGGCGCCGCCACCGCCTCCTAGGCTGGTGCCCATGCGTTTCGGAACCTTCATTCCCCAGGGCTGGCGATTCGACCTGGTGGGCATCGACCCCACCGAGCACTGGGCGGTGATGAACGGTCTCGCCCAGCGCGCCGACGCCGGTGCATGGGAATCGCTCTGGGTCTACGACCACTTCCACACGACGCCCGTGCCCTCCGATGAGGCGACGCACGAGGCATGGACGCTCATGGCGGCTTTCGCCGCCTCGACCAGCCGCATCCGCCTCGGCCAGATGTGCACGTGCATGGGCTACCGCAATCCCGCGTATCTCGCCAAGGTCGCGGCGACCGTCGATCACGTGTCCGGAGGCCGCGCCGAGATGGGCATCGGGGCGGGCTGGTACGAGCACGAGTGGGAGGCGTACGGCTACGGATTCCCGCGGATCCCGGAGAGACTGCGGATGCTGCGCGAAGGCGTCGACATCATGCAGCAGGCCTGGACGACCGGACGTGCCACGCTCGACGGCGAGTTCTTCCAGGTGGACGGTGCGATCGTGCAGCCCCTGCCGCAGCAGGACGGCGGCATTCCGATGTGGATCGCCGGCGGCGGCGAGAAGGTGACGCTCAAGATCGCGGCGACCTACGCGTCGTACACGAATTTCACCGGATCGCTCGAAGAGATCGACCACAAGAGCGACGTGCTGCGCGCGCACTGCGATGCGATCGGCCGCGACTTCGCGACAATCACCCGCAGCTCGAACTTCAACACGATCGTCGGTGCCACCGAGGCCGAGGCGCACGAGCGCCTCGCCGCCGTCAAGGCGCGGCTCCTTCCGCACCTCGGCCAGGAGCGCGCCGACCAGGCCGAGCGGGACTATCTCGCCTCACCCGCGTTCGGCTCGACCGAGCAGGTCGCCGAGCGCCTCGCCGAACGCGAGCGGCACGGGTTCGGGTACGCGATCCACTACTTCCCCGAGGCGGCGTACGACCTCTCGGGCATCGAGCTCTTCGAACGCGAGGTCATCGGCGCGCTCGCCTGATCGGGACCCCGTTCGTCGGGCCCTCAGGTCAACGAGCGGACGCTGGCGTAGCCGTCGGACGAGACGTCGGGGAGGGATGCCTCGCCCCCGAACACGCGGGTGGTCCCGCGAGCGTGCGACCACGTGGGCCAGCCGGGCTCGCCGTCGCGGATGAGGCCGACCGCTGCGCCGTGGATCGCGTCGGCCAGCCGCCGCGGAGGTGCGTCGCCGGCGATCACGTCGACGCTCGTGGCATCGAGGCAGTCGAACCAGAACGGAACGTCGAGGCAGTGCAGCGCCCACGTGCGGGTCGGGGACGGCCACGCGAAGCGGTACGTCCAGGTCGCGGCCGCCCCGCGCGCGTCGGCGACCTGGACCACGGTGGAGCGGAACACGACGTCGGTGACGTACCGGCCGAGCACCGCCGCGGTTCCCTTGCGCCGCTGCGCGGCGTTGTCTCTGAGGTAGGCGCGACGCCGGGCGCGCGGCACCCCCAGCTTGGCGAGGGCGAACCCCATCGGCACGAAGCGCAGCCTGCCCTTGGCGGAGTCGGTGACCATCGTGAACTCGTCGTCGGTCGAGCCGAGCACGAGCGGCTTGCCCGCGCCGACTCCCGACGCGATCGAGGAGATCGTCCGCTCGGTGATCAGGTCGCCGTCGATCATCGGACCCCACGACAGGCCATCGTCGAGGAGGAGGTGGATCGACGCGAGCGGGTCGGAGGACTCGGGCGTGGCGGCCTTCTCCTGCAGCTCGTGGAGCGTGGCCTCGGGCACGGACGCGAAGCCTCCCCGAGTGGGCTCGACACCGGCGAGGTGGGCGAGCTTCGCCGACAGTGTGCGGGCGCGCTCAGCCGACACGTTCGCGATCGCGCCGGAGAGCGACCACACCGAGTGGAACAGATGCTGGGCCGCCGGCATCCCGAGCAGGGTGAGCACCGCTCCGCCGCCGGCGGACTGGCCCGCGATGGTGACGCGAGACGGGTCGCCGCCGAAGGCGCCGATGTTCTCCTGCACCCATTCCAGGGCGGCGAGCCAGTCGCGCACGCCGCGGTTGGACGGGGCACCTGCGATGTGCCCGAACCCGTCGAATCCGAGCCGGTACGACAGGGTCACCGTCACGACGCCGTCGCGGTTGAACGCGCGCCCGTCGTACCAGGGGCTGGCGGGGGATCCGGCGAAGTAGCCGCCGCCGTGGATCCAGACGAGGACCGGGAGCGGCGACTCGGTCGCCCCGGGCACTGGGGTGAAGACATTGACGTTCAGGGTCGAGTCGCCCGGGACGGACGGCTCGGGGATCAGCGTCACGCCCGGGTCGCCGCGCTGCGCGGTCGCACCGAACTCCACGGCATCGCGCACGTCGTCCCATGGCTCGACCGGCACCGGAGCGGCGAAGCGCAGATCGCCGACCGGCGGCTGGGCGAACGGGATTCCGAGGAACGCCGCGGATGCCACGCGCTCGCCGGGCTCGCCGCGCCACAGTCCGCGGACGCGGCCCCGTGCGGTGAGGACGACAGGACCGTCGACAGGCCCGTCGACAGGCCCGTCGACAGGGCGGCGGGCGGTGGCGGGGATGCCGAGGGCCACGTCGCCGTCGGTCTCGATCGTCATTCGGGCTCCTCGGTGTTCGCGTCGGTCGCGACATCGCGGGTCGCGGCGGGTGGCGTTTCCCGGATGTCGAGCAGGTCGAAAAGCGCGCTCACGGTGGCGGCCATGTCGACATCGGGCTCCAGCATCCACTGCACCTGAAGACCGTCGGCGACGGCTTGGAAGATGCGCGCGAGCGTCTCGGGCTCGACGCGGTCGCTGATCTCTCCGGTCGCCTGCTTGCGTGCGATCGCGTCGGCGAAGTAGCCGCGCAGCGATGCGCCGCGCTCGAGGAAGAAGCGATGCGCGGGATGCTCGGGATCGGCGGCGTCGACCGACAGGCGTGCGAACAGCTGCACGAGGCCGGGCACGTCGGCGTTGTGCCGGATGATCCCGATGTACCCGGCGCGGAGGTCGTCGACGGCGACGGGCTCGCCCCGCGTGACGCCGAACGCGCTCGAGTCGAGTTCGTCGCGCTTGCGGAGGATCTCGGCGAAGAGCTCGTCCTTGCTGTCGAAATAATGGAGGAGGCCGGCTTGGCTCAGGCCCACGGCATCCGCCAGTTCTTTGACGGAAGCCCCCCGGTAGCCTTCGCGGGCGATCACCTCGAGGGCGCGCGTGAGGATCTCTTCGCGCTTCGCTACGCCCTTGGCGTAGGAACCTCTTCGTCCCGATTGGCTGTCGACCATAGGAGAAGTAAACCCGAGTATTGCTTGATTTCTCAAAACCAAGTGACATAAGGTTTTCTCGAATCGCTCGCCGCCGAGCGATCTCGTGATTCATCCCTCGATCGAAAGAAGCCCATGACCATCCCCGATGTCGCGGAACTCACCCTCGAAGAGAAGGCGTCGCTCACCAGCGGCGCGAGCTTCTGGTACACCAAGGCGATCGAGCGCGCGGGCGTTCCCGCGATCATGGTGACCGACGGCCCCCACGGACTTCGCAAGCAGCGCGAGGGCGGCGACCACCTGGGTCTCGGCGACAGCGTGCCCGCCACCTGCTTCCCGCCCGCGGTCGGTCTCGGCTCGTCGTGGGACGTGGATCTCGTCCACCGCGTGGGCGAGGCCCTCGGCACCGAGACCTCGATCGAGAACGTCGCCGTGCTCCTCGGCCCCGGCATCAACATCAAACGATCGCCCCTGTGCGGTCGCAACTTCGAGTACCTCTCGGAGGACCCGATCGTCTCGGGGGCACTGGGCGCGGCGATCGTGGCGGGCATCCAGTCGAAGGGCGTCGGCACGTCGCTCAAGCACTTCGCCGCCAACAACCAGGAGAACGACCGCATGCGGTCCTCTTCGGACGTCGATCCGCGGGCGCTGCGCGAGATCTACCTGCGCGGCTTCCAGCGCGTGGTCGAGGATGCCCAGCCCTGGACGGTCATGTGCTCGTACAACCGGCTCAACGGCGTCTACACGTCGGAGGACCCGTGGCTTCTCACGCAGGTGCTGCGCGACGAGTGGGGCTTCGAGGGTCTCGTGGTCTCGGACTGGGGCGCCGTCAACGAGCGCGTCGCCGGGCTCGCGGCGGGGATGGACCTCGAGATGCCGTCGTCCAACGGGCTCACCGATGCGCAGATCGTCGCGGCTGTGCAGGACGGCTCGCTCGACGAATCCGTCGTGGACGTCGCCGCGGGCCGCGTGCTCGACCTCGTGCGCAAGTCCACCGACGGGGCCGGCGCGGTGAGCGGCCCGCTCGACATCGACGCCCACCACGCGCTCGCGCGCGAGGCGGCGGGCCGTTCGATCGTGCTCCTCAAGAACGACGACGGTGCCCTGCCTCTCGCGAAGGACGCGAAGATCGCGGTCATCGGCGAATTCGCCGAGAAGCCGCGCTATCAGGGCGCCGGTTCGTCGATGATCAACCCGACCCGCCTCGACACCGCGCTCGACGAGATCCGTGCGCTGGCGATGGGGGAGATCGCCTACGCGAAGGGCTTCAGCGTCGCACCCGGCGTCTCGGACGACGAGACCGCGGCGCTCCGGGGCGAAGCGGTGGCCGCGGCATCCGCTGCCGACGTTGCCGTCGTGTTCCTGGGACTGCCCGCTCGGCTGGAGTCGGAGGGCTTCGACCGCACCGACATCGACCTGCCGGCCGAGCAGCTCGCGCTCATGGACGCCGTGCTCGCGGTCAACCCGAACGCCGTCGTCGTCCTCTCGAACGGCGGCGTCGTCGCGCTGCCGTTCGCGGACCGTGTGCCGGCGATCCTCGAGGGCTGGCTCTTGGGCCAGGCCGGCGGCGGCGCGACCGCCGACGTGCTGTTCGGCGACGTGAACCCGTCGGCGAAGCTCACCGAGACGATCCCGCTGCGGCTGGAGGACACCCCGGCGTACCTCGACTTCCCGGGTGAGTTCTCGCACACCCGTTACGGCGAGGGCCTGTTCGTCGGCTACCGCTGGTACGACGCGCGCCGCATGCGGGTCGCGTTCCCGTTCGGGCACGGCCTGTCGTACACGACGTTCGCGTACGGGGATGCCGCGGCTGCGGTCAACGCCGACGGCGACCTCGTCGTGCGGGTCGCGGTGACGAACACCGGCGAGCGGTCCGGCCGCGAGGTCGTGCAGGTGTACACGTCGCTCCCGGGCGGCGAGGTGCAGCGCCCCGAGCGCGAACTCAAGGCGTTCGCGTCGATCGCGCTCGCCGCGGGTGAGACGCGCGAGGTCTCGCTGACGGTGCGCCGCAAGGACCTCGCCTACTGGGACATCCGCGTGGACGCGTGGGTCGTCGAAGGCGGCGACTACGCGGTCGATGTCGCGTCGTCGAGCCGCGACATCCGCTCGTCGGTCGTCGTCGCCGTCGATGGCGACCCGATCGTCCTGCCGCTCTCGCGCACGTCGTCGATCGGCGAAGTCATGGCGCACCCCGTCGTCGGCGAGATCGTGCAGGCCGCGATCGCGCAGATGATGAGCGGCATGGAGGGTCTCGACGCGATCATGCCCGAGGGTGCCGACGCCTCGCAGATGATGACGTCGTTCCCGATCGGACGCGCCGGCATGTTCGCCGCGGGCGAGGCGGACGGCGCGATCACCCCCGAGATGATCGACGGTCTCATCGCGATGGCGAACGCCCCGACGCAGGGCTGAATCGAACGACGGATGCCCCGGCGAAGTCTTCGCCGGGGCATCCGTCGTTCGCGATCAGGCGCGCAGGAACGCGAGCAGCGTCTCGTTGACCTCGTCGCCGTGCGTCCACAGCATCCCGTGCGGGGCGCCTTCGAGCTCGACGTACGTCGCCTCGGGCAGCAGTTCGCGGAACCGGCGCGCGGTGGCGTCGATCGGCAGGATGTTGTCGGCCGTGCCGTGCAGGATCAGTGCGGGTACGTCGATGGCGGGGATGTCGGCGCGGAAGTCCGTCGGCCAGGTCAGCGGAGCGGCCGCGATCGCGGCGTTTCCCGCCTGGTTGGCGACCTGCACGCTGCCCTCGAGCGCCTCCTGCGAGATCCGCGAGCCGAGCGTGTCGTCGAGGTTGTAGAAGTCCTTGAAGAACCCGGCGATGAACGCATAGCGGTCCTCGCGCACCGACTGGGCGATGCCGTCGAAGAACGCCTGCGGGCCGGCGCCGTCGGGGTTGTCGTCGGTCTTCAGCAGGAAAGGCTCCAGCGAGCCGAGGAAGGCCGCCTTCGCGACACGTCGGCTGCCGTAGCGAGAGAGATACCGTGCGACCTCGCCCGTGCCCATCGAGAAGCCCACGAGCACCGCGTCATACAGGTCGAGGTCTTCCATGAGAGCGTGCAGGTCGGCGGCGAACGTGTCGTAGTCGTATCCCGCGCCGGCCTTCGTCGAAGCGCCGAAGCCGCGCCGGTCGTATGCGATCACGCGGTAGCCGGCATCCAGGAGGGCCGCCTGCTGCTTCGCCCAGGATTCGCCGTTGAGAGGGAAGCCATGGATCAGCACGACCGGCCGGCCGCCTCCCTCGCCCTCGGTGATCGGACCCTGGTCGGTGTAGTAGAGATCGATGTCGACCGAGTTCTCGGTGCCGACGGTGATGTGCGCCACGTTCGCTCCTTCCGGCCGCGGACGGATCTTCCCGTCCCCTTCATGCCTCGCTCCGCGCTGTGCGGAGCCTCGGGGCGGGGGCCCACGGCTCGCTCCACGCTAAGCCGGGGCATCCGCGCCCGCCAGGGGCTTGTGCCCGGTCGACGCAGCGTTTACGCGGAATTCACGCGTCGCGGGCGGCACCCGCAGACGGCGTGACGGTGAAGATCGTGGGTGCCGCGAACCCGGATGCCGCGAAGGCGGCGGTCGCGGCGTCCGTCACCTGCGAGACGCGGTCGCGCGCGACGAGGGCGATCGCCGCGCCGCCGAAGCCGCCGCCGGTCATACGGGCACCGACGGCGCCGGCTGCGAGTGCTGCGTCGACCGCGGTGTCGAGCTCGGGGACCGAGATCTCGAAGTCGTCACGCATCGACGCGTGCGAGGCGACGAGGAGCTCGCCGATCGCGGTCGGGCCGTGCTCGCGGAGTGTCCGTACGGTGTCGAGCACACGCTGGTTCTCGGTGACGACGTGACGGACGCGGCGGAAGGTGACGTCATCCACGAGCGTCGAGAGCCGGTCGAGGTCTGCCACTGACACATCCCGCAGCGCGGGCACTCCCAGCGCCGCCGCGCCGCGCTCGCAGGCCGCGCGCCGCTCGCCGTAGCCGCCGGTCGCGTGCGAGTGCTTCACGCCGGTGTCGATGACGACGAGCTCGAGGTTCGCCGTATCGAATCCGAGGTCGACGATCTCGGCATCGAGCGAGCGGCAGTCGAGGAAGATCGCCGCGTCAGCGCGGCCGAGCATCGACGCCATCTGGTCCATGATCCCGGTGGGGGCGCCGACAGCCTCGTTCTCGGCACGCCGTCCCGCTTTCGCGAGCAGAACGCGGTCGAGTGGGCGCGTGCGGTCGGCGGCTCCGCCCGATGCGCCTTCAGCGAGGGAAGAGGTGGTGGAGGCGAGGCTCCACGTCTCGGCGAGTGCGACCGCCGTCGCACCCTCGATCGCGGCGGAGGACGACAGGCCGGCGCCGACCGGGACGTCGGACGCGAAGGCGAGGTCGACGCCCGTGGCGGCGGCGGGATCGGTTCCGGAGGCTTGGAGCACCGCCCAGGCGACGCCCAGGGGATAGCGGGCCCACTCGGGGATCTCGTCGCGGCGCTCGGGGAAGAGGGCGTCGAGGTCGGCGAGCGAGACCTCGACCACAGCGTCGTGTTCGGGCGAGCCGGCGAACCGCGAGGCGACCCGGATGCGGCCGTCGCGGCGCGTTCCGAGCGCGACGTGGGTGCGGTGCTGGATCGCGAACGGCAGCACGAAGCCGTCGTTGTAGTCGGTGTGCTCGCCGATGAGGTTCACGCGGCCGGGCGCGGACCATGTGCCGATGGGCTCGGCGCCGAAGCGCTCGACGAACAGGGCGCGGGCAGCGTCGGCGGTGGGGGAAGCGTCGGCGGTGGGGGAAGCGTTCGTGGTCGGGCCCGCGGCGGCGCGGTGGTCATTGGTCACAGGGTCTCCTCGGGGATCGATGCGACGGCTTCGCGCAGGCGTGCGGCGGCGGTCTCGGGCGGGACATCGCCGATCCAGGCGCCCATGGCGGCCTCGGAGCCGGCGAGGAACTTGAGCTTGTCGGCGGCGCGGCGCGGCGACGTCAGCTGCAGGTGCAGCCGGACGGTGGCGCGACCGCGGTTCACGGGCGCCTGATGCCACGCCGCGATGTACGGGGTCGGGGTGTCGTAGAGCGCGTCGACACCGCGGAGCAGGCGCAGGTAGAGCGGGGCGAGCTCGTCGCGCTCGGCATCCGTCGTCTCGGAGAAGTCGGCGACGTGCCGGTGCGGCAGCAGGTGGATCTCGATGGGCCAGCGCGCGGCGAAGGGCACGAACGCCGTCCAGTGCTCGCCGGTGAGAATCACGCGCTCGCCGGCGCGCTCGAACTCGAGGATGCGCTCGAAGAGGTCGGGTCCCTCACGATCGATCGACGCCAGCAGGCCCGTGGTACGCGGCGTGATGTACGGATAGGCGTAGATCTGGCCGTGCGGGTGGGGGAGCGTGACGCCGATCGCCTCGCCGCGGTTCTCGAACGGGAAGACCTGCTCGACACCGGGGAGGGCGGACAGCGCGGCGGTGCGGTCCGCCCACGCCTCGATGACGGTGCGCGCGCGGGTCGGTGTGAGCGAGCCGAACGACCCGGCGTGCTCGGGACTGAAGCACACCACCTCGCAGCGGCCGACGCTCGTGCGGGTGCGGCCGAGCCCGGGGGCATCGAGGTCGTCCAGATCCCGGGGTGCGTCGACACCTGCGGGTGCATCTCCGTGTGCGGGGGTGGCGCCGTGTGCGGCGGCGAGTGCGGGGCCGAACGACGGGGACTTGTTCTCGAACACCGCTACGTCGTACAGCGAGGGGATCTCGGACGGGTTGGACGGAGTCTGCGGGGCGAGGGGGTCGAGTTCGGCCGGGGGCAGGAACGCGCGGTTCTGCCGTGCCGCGGCCACCGACACCCAGTCGCCGGAGAGCACGTCTCGCCGCATGGTCGCCGTCTCGGGGCGAGGGGCGAGGTCGCGGGCGTCGATCGCGCGGTCGGGCCCGAGCGTCGTGCCGGGGTCGTCGAAGTAGATCAGCTCGCGGCCGTCGGCCAGGCGCGTCGCGCGCTTCACGACGCCGGCGCCGAGGGTCTGGGCTTCGGTGTGTGGCGTCCCGAACTCAGGTGTGTTCACGTCAACACGGTACTAGACCCACTGTGTTATCGTCAACATGGCGCGGTCGTCCTGAACGGTGACCCGCCCGCGCAGGAGAGGGAGTGCATGGAACTCAGCTTCGAGGACCGCACCGGTGTTCGCGAGCCGGCAGGCTCTCGCGCGAGCGCGAACTCCCGTCCCGCACCCGCACCCGCACCGCGTGAGCGTGGCGACGGGCACCGGGTCTCGATGGCCGATGTCGCCGCTCGCGCCGGAGTGTCGGGGCAGACGGTGTCGCGCGTGGTCAACGCCAGTCCTCGCGTCGACCCCGCGACCCGCGCCCGCGTCGAAGCCGCCATGGCCGACCTCGGATACCGCCCCCACCGCGCGGCCCGGGCCCTGCGCACCGGCCGCACCCAGACGATCGGGCTCGTCGTGTCGACCCTCGCCTCGGTGGGCAACTCCCGCATGCTGCAAGCGGTGGCGGATGCTGCGGCCTCGCGCGGCTATGCGCTCACCGTCGTCACGCTCGGCGCCGGTACGGACGCCGCTCCTGCATTCGAGCGGCTGAGTGAGCAGGGCGTCGACGGAGTCATCGTCCTCAATGAGGCCACCGCCCTCGCCTTGGACGCCCCAGCTCCTCGTGGCCTCTCGATCGTCGCCGTCGACGCACCGCTCACGCGGGGCGGGGGGTCGAAGGTCGCGTCGGATGCTGGTGCCGGGTCTGCCGGTGTGGGGTCTGCCGGTGTGGGGTCTGCCGGTGTGGGGTCTGCCGGTGTGGGGCAGGCGGATACTGGGCCCGCCGGAGCTGGGCCTTCGGGAACCCGAGCTGCCGCTGCCCGCGATGCGGGCTCCGGCCCCGGCCTCGGCCGCAGGGGCGGCGTGCAGTCCGATCATGCCGGTGGGGCCAGGGCTGCCACCGACCATCTGCTTGCGCTGGGGCATCGTGCGATCCTCCACCTGGCGGGTCCGATCGGCTCGTTCGCCGCGGAGGAGCGCGAGCGGGGCTGGCGCGAAGCCCTCGTCGGCGCCAGGCTCCCGGCGCCGGAACCTCTGCGCGGGGACTGGACTGCGGCATCCGGTCATCGCGCGCTGCTCGCGCTCGCGGATCGGCATGTGACCGCGGTGTTCGCGGCCAACGATCAGATGGCGCTCGGCGCGATCCGCGCGCTCACTGACGCCGGCCACGATGTGCCGGGTGCGGTGAGCGTCGTGGGCTTCGACGATATCGCGGATGCCGCGGACTACCGCCCGCCGCTCACCACCGTGCGGCAGGACTTCGACCGGCTGGGCGAGCTCGCCGTCGCGACGCTGGTGGCAGGCATCGAGGACGGGGATCCGGGATTCGAACTCGTCCCCACGACGCTCGTCGTGCGCGCGAGCACCGCCGTCCCGCGCTGAGCGCCGAGCGTGTGCCTGCTCAGTCCTCGACGCCGCCGGCCCAGCGTGCGGCGCGGGCGAGCAGGGCGCGGAGCCCGGCTGAGTCATACGCCCGCGCGTCGTGGCCGAGGGCGCTGACGACGGACCGCACGAGGCGTGTGCCCGGACGCGTCTCGTTCGTCCACACCACGGGATGCGCGACGCCGTCGAGGTCGTGCACGGCGAGAACGGAGACTCCGGAGTCGACGACGAGGTCGGTATAGCGCTCGTCGAAGATGGTGAAGTCCTCGCCCACGAGGGACCGCTCCGGATCCACCACTCGCACCGTCGCGTCGCCGATCTCGGGGTGCCAGGAGCGTCCTTCCTCCCATTCGCCGCCGATCGCCGCGCGCCAGGACGGGTAGTCGCGCAGGCTCGACAGGGCGCTGTGCGTCGCGATCACTCCGATCCCGCGGTCGAGCGCGGCATCCAACCCGCTCTCGGCGGCCGGGTCGATGCCGCGCGTGGTGTTGTCGCCCCGCCACGGGTCGCCGGCGTTCACGACGAGCAGCTGGGCACCTTCGAGCGAGGCGAGGGCGCAGTCGGGATCGTCGATGACCTCGACGTGCCAGCCGTCGCCGCGCAGGATGTCGGCGAGGCGGGTGGAGGTCGCAGCGTACGGATGCCACGGGTCCGCGTAGCGACCGGCTCCGCTGGCGATCACGGCGCGAGGCGCAGCCGTGGCACGGGCTGAGGAATGGGGATGCGGTGAGTTCATCGCTACCATGGTGCATAGGATAACGCTTTCCGCGCTACTCGACGCTCGAACCGGCCGGCAGCGCGCGACCGAGGAGAATATCGGCATGGTGCACACCGTCGTGATCGCCCCCGACTCGTTCAAGGGCACGATCGGCGCCGCCGCGGCCGCCGAGGCGCTCGCCGCGGGCTGGCACCGCGTGAGGCCGCACGACGCGCTCCGGCTGCTTCCCATGGCGGACGGCGGCGAAGGCACCGTCGATGCATTCGCGACGGCGGTTCGCAAGGCCCGCCGCATGGCTGTGACGGTGACCGGTCCCGAGGGGTCGCCGGTCGAGGCATCCTGGGTCCTCCTTCCCGCGACGGATGCCGCACCCGACGGAACGGGCGTCGTCGAACTCGCCAACACGAGCGGGATCGAACTGCTCGGCTCGCCGCCGCGCCTGCGGCCGCTCGACGCACACACCCGCGGGTTCGGCGAAGCGATCGCCGCCGCGCTCGCGCACGGCGTCTCACGGCTCGTGCTCGCTATCGGTTCGAGCGCATCGACCGACGGTGGCACCGGCATGCTCGCCGCGCTCGGCGCACGATTCACGGATGCCGCGGGCCACCCGATCACGGGCGGCGGACGCGGCCTCGCCACCATCGCCGGGGCCGACCTTTCGGGGCTCCCGCCCCTGCCGACGGGCGGGATCGCCGTGCTGACCGACGTGACCAATCCACTGCTCGGTGCGCGCGGAGCTGCGGCCGTCTTCGGTCCGCAGAAGGGAGCCGGCCCGGACGATGTCGCCGCCCTCGACGCCGGTCTCGCACGATTCGCCGGACTGATCGACGCCGACTCGGATGCCCCGGGCGCGGGTGCCGCGGGAGGCACCGGGTTCGGCCTGCTGGCGTGGGGCGCAGATCTCGTACCCGGGTCGGGCGCGGTGGCGGAGCTCGTGGGTCTCGCGGAGGCCGTGGCCACGGCATCCGTGGTCGTGACCGGCGAAGGCTCGTACGACGGTCAGTCGGCGGGGGGCAAGGTTCCCGCGTACGTCGCCGCCATCGCGGGCGCGGCGGGGATTCCCGTCGCGCTCGTCGCCGGACGCATCACCGCGGACGCGGACGCCGCGGATTTCGCCGGGACCGTGTCGCTCACGCACCTGGCGGGTTCGGGCGAGGCGGCGATGTCGGACCCCGCGCGGTGGCTCGCCGAGGCCGGCGCCGTGCTCGCGCGCACTCTGGTCTGAGAGCGCCGCGCGGTCCGAGTCGATCTGCAGGCGGGGTGCAGATTCCGCCCCGGGGTGCTTGCGGCACGCGGGGGCGTGAGTTTCCCGCCCCTCGGTGCGGGATCCGCCCCGGGGTGCTTGCGGCACGCGGGGGCGTGAGTTTCCCGCCCCGCGGTGCGGGATCCGCCCCGGGGTGGAGGGTGCGGGGCCTGGGGTGTGGGGAGCGCGGGTACGGATGTCGGGTTCGGGGAGTGTCGGGTCTTCGGGCACGTCGAGTGTTCGGTTGTACCGGTCGCGCCGGACCGAGCGTGGTCGCATTCGTGGGTGCAGATTCCGCCCCGGGGCGCTTGCGGCACGCGGGGGCGTGAGTTTCCCGCCCCGCGGTGCGGGATCCGCCCCGGGCGGAGGGTGCGGGGCCTGGGGTGTGAGTTTTCCGCCCCGCGGTGCGGGATCCGCCCCGGGGTGCTTGCGGCACGCGGGGGCGTGAGTTTCCCGCCCCGCGGTGCGGGACCCGCCCCGGGGCGGAGGGTGCGGGGGCAGGGGGCAGGGGGCGTGGGGAGCGCGGGTCGCGCGGCGCCGGACCGCCCCCGCCGACGCAAACGTCCACCCGGTCGAGCCGAGGTGCCCTACGGCAGCCGCAGCACCCCGTTGCGGCGGTGTGGCAGCGTCGCGAGCGCCTCGTCGCGAAGCACCGCGGGCAGCAGGTGCGCGGGGGCATCCTGGAACACCACCGGGCGCAGGAACCGGCGGATCGCGGTCGCCCCGACCGAGGTGTGCAACGAGGTCGTCGCCGGCCAGGGGCCGCCGTGGTGCTGCGACCAGGTCACGGCGACACCGGTCGGCCAGCCGGCGAAGAGCACGCGACCGACCTTGCGCTCCAGTACCGCGAGCACGGCATCGACGTCGTCGCCCGTCTCGGAGTGCAGTGTCCCGGTGAGCGAGCCCGGGACCGCCTCGAGCGCGGCGACCAGCTCTGCCGGCGTCGAGTACCGCACGAGCAGGGTGACCGGGCCGAAGCACTCTTCGAGCAGTGCCGTGGGGCGGGCGGCGACGGCAGCGGCATCCGTCGTCAGCACCACCGGCCGGGCGGCGCCGTCCGCGGCGGGAAGGCCCCGCGCGAGCGCCGTCACCGACGGGTCGGCCTCGAGGTGCGCGATGCCGGAGGGGAACGCCTCGGTGATGCGATCGGTGAGCAGCGGTCCGCCCGCGCTGCCCGTGGCGAAGCCGGCGACGAGGTCCTCGAACCCCGCGCCCGCGGGGACGAACACGACGCCGGGCTTGGTGCAGAATTGCCCGACGCCGAGCGTGAATGATCCGACCAGGCCCTGGGCGAGCGCCTCGCCGCGCGCGGCGACGGCGGCCGCGGTGATCACGACGGGATTGACCGAGCCCAGCTCGCCGTAGAAGGGGATGGGGTCGGGGCGACCGTTCGCGAGATCGAACAACGCGCGCCCCCCGCCGAGCGAGCCCGTGAAGCCGGCGGCCTGGATCGTCGGGTGCTGCACGAGCGCGTTGCCGGCCTCGCGACCCACCACGAGCCCGAGCGATCCCTCGGGAGCGCCCGCCTCGACGAGAGCCGAGGCGACGATCGCCGCGGTGCGCTCCGAGAGTCGTGGATGGCCCGAATGTGCCTTGACGATGACGGGGTTTCCGGCGGCGAGAGCCGATGCGGTGTCGCCGCCGGCGACCGAGAACGCGAAGGGGAAGTTCGACGCCGCGAACACCGCGACCGGGCCGACGCCGGTGAGCGTGCGACGCAGTTCGGGGCGCGGCGGGGTCGCGGAAGGATCGGCGTCGTCGATCGTGAGTTCGAGGTACGACCCCTCTTCGACGACGGCCGCGAACAGGCGCAGCTGTCCGCTGGTGCGTCCGACCTCGCCGCGCAGCCGCGTCTCGCCCAGTCGCGTCTCTTCATCGGCGATCGCGACCAGCTCGTCGATGTGGGCGTCGAGGGCATCGGCGGCCGCACGCAGCCATGAGGCGCGGGTCGCAGCATCCGCCGCCCGCCATACCGGGGCAGCCGTGGCCGCCGCCGCCGCGAGGGCATCGAGCTCGGCCGTCGACGTCGACGTCGGCCGAGAGTGCGCGAAGTGCTGCTGGAAGGCGGTTCTCTGGGACATTCTGTGCACTTTCGACGGGGTGGATGCGATCAAGAGAAGCGGATGCCGAGGCCGACGTGGTCGAGCTCGGTCAGGGTTCCCGCGGTGATGCGCACGGGGGAGGGGTCTCGGAGGGCGCCGAGGGCACCGAAACCGGCGTCCTCGACCTCCTCGACCAGGGGTGCTGCGATGCCTGGAACGGAGGGGAGGCACCGGGCGAGCTGGCCCGACAGCTCGGGCAGCAGGTGCGGGTGCAGGGCGGCGCCGTGGTGGGCGGCGACGGCCGCGATGCCGAGGAAGGGCGTGATTCCGCCCACCCGCACGATGTTGGGCTGCACGATCTGCGCGGCGCCGGTGCGGAGGAAGTCGTCGAAGCGGAAGGTGGTGTGCAGGTTCTCGCCGACCGCGATCGGGATCGCGCTCGACGCGGCGAGGCGCTTGGCGAGCTCGCCGTGCCCGTACAGGTCGTCGGCGCGGAGGGGCTCCTCGATCCACGCCGGTCCGATCTCGGCCAGCACGTCGAGCGAGCGGGTCGCGTGGTCCAGGTCCCACCGCTGGTTGGCGTCGATCATGAGCGCGCGATCGGGGCCGAGCACCTCGCGCACCGCCCGCATGCGGTCGAGGTCCTCGGCGACATCGGGCTTTCCCACCTTCACCTTCACGGCGTCGAAGCCCGCGTCGACCCAGCGCCGTACCTGTGCGACGAGCTCGTCCTGCGTGTAGTGCAGATTCACGCCCGAGCCGTATGCCTTCACCTCCTCGCGCTGTGCGCCGAGCACGCCCGACAGCGACGTGCCGTCGGCGCGGGACGCGGCATCTCACAGCGCGAGATCCAGGCCGGCCAGCGCGATCGTGGTGAGTCCGCCCCCGCCCGCCTCGTGCAGGTGCCGCCAGGCATCGCCCCACAGCGATGCCGGGTCGGCCGTGCGGCCCGTCGCGAACGCCGCGATGTCGTGGGAGAGGAGGGCATGCACCGCCTCGGCGCCGATCTGGGGCGTCCACGAGAAGCCCCACCCCTCGGCGCCGTCGGAGCGCACCACGTGCGTCGCGATCACGCCGACCGACGTCACCTCGGCACCCCAGGCGCGGGTGAGGGGCACGCGGAGCGGCCGCGCGTCGAACGCGGCAATCGTGGAGGTCGTGCCCTCGTGCGCGACGGCTCCGGGCGTCGCGCCGGCGGGCGTGGGGACGGTCGTGCCCTCGTGTGTGACGGCTCCGGGCGTCGCGCCGGCGGGCGTGGGGACGGTCGTGCCGTCGTGTGTGACGGCTCCGGGCGTCGCGCCGGCGGGCGTGGGGACGGTCGTGCCGTCGTGTGTGACGGCTCCGGGCGTCGCGCCGGCGGGCCTGGGGACGGTCGTCACCGCACCGCTCGCTGCGCGCCCGGATGCTCCGAACGGCGCGCCGGCCGGCGACGGGACGGTCATCACAGCAGCGCTCGCCCCGCCTCGAGGATCTGGGCGAGGCGCGCCTGCTGCGCCGGCGTCGGATCGACCAGCGGGGCACGCACCGAGCCGACCGGCAGACCGCCGAGACGCAGGCCCGCCTTGATGAGCGAGACGCCGAAGCCCGGGGTTTCGTCGCGCAGCGTCACGAGCGGCGAATAGAAGCCGTCGAGGAGGGCGCCCCGGCGCACCTCGTCGCCCGCGACATAGGCGCGGTAGTACGCGTTCGCGACCTCGGGGATCATCGCGAACGCCGCGGAGGAATAGAGCGGAATGCCGATGCCCCGGTAAGCGCCCTGCGTGAGCTCGGCGGTGAGCAGGCCGTTGAAGAACGCGAAGTCCTCGCGCCCTTCCGCGGCCACGGCGCGCACGATCTGCTGCGCGACGCCGATGTCGCCGACGCCGTCCTTGAAGCCCACGACCTTGGGATTCTGCGCGAGACGACGCACCGACTCGACCGAGTACTGGGCGTTGCCGCGGTGATAGATCACGACGGGAAGATCGGATGCCGCGGCCACCGCCTCGACGTAGGCCACGAGCCCGGCCTGCGGGCCCCCCACGAGGTATGGCGGCAGAACGAGCAGCGCGTCTGCACCCGCGTCGGACGCGGCCCGCGCGAGCGCGGTGGCGTGGCCGAGCGGCCCGCCGGTGCCGGCGACAACGGGCACGCGGCCGGCGACCGTCTCGGTCGCGATCCGCACGACATGCGCGGCTTCGCCCTCCGAGAGCGCATGGAACTCGCCCGTGCCGCACGCCGGGAAGACACCGCCCGGGGAATGAGCGAGCGTGTCGTGGATGTGGCGGCGCAGCACGTCGTCATCTATGCGTCCGTCCGCGTCGAACGGCGTGACGGGGAAGAAGAGGATGCCGTCGAAGTTCACGCCAGCACGTCCTTTCGCGGGGTCGTGAGGTCGGGGTCCGTGCGTGTCGTCCCGCTTCGCCCGCCGGATGAGCGGGAGAGGTCGCCATGCTCGTGGTGCTCGCCGGTCTCGCCGCGTCCGTCGCGTTCGCCGGTCTCGCCGCGCCCGCCGGCTTCGCCGCCCTCGCCGAACTCGCCGCGCCAGGAGTGGGCGGGGCGCCAGCCGAGCACGCGCCTCGCCTTGGCGTTCGAGAACGCCGGTGCGGTGCCGGTGAGCCCGGCGGCGAGGGCATCGGTGCCCGGCACGAACTGCGGCAGCAGCTCGGCGAGCGGGCGGCGCGCCAGCGCGTCATCGGCTGCGACGAAGAAGACCTCGGCGTTGGGGATGTCGGGGAGGGCTTCGAGGAGCGTGTCGACGAAGGTCGCGACATCGCGTGCGTCGACGTAGTTGAAGAGGGCTGGCGCCGACAGCGCCGGGTCGGCGAGCCGCTCGCGCACGGTGTGACCCTGCTGCGTCGGAGCGCCGTCCCATTCCTCGGGGGCGATGACGTAGCAGGGGCGGAACGCCGCGAACCGTGTGGCGTCGCCGGTCTGGCGTGCGAGCATCGCGATCGTCTGCTCGGCGAGGTGCTTGGAGAGCGCGTACGCGTTCCAGGGCCGCGGCACGGTCTCCTCGTCGAGCGGAAAGCGGTCGGGCAGCCATCCCCGAGGCGCGCCGTAGCCGAGGACCGTGGGGCTCGAGGCCGTCACGATCTTCGGCACGCCGGCCCCGGCTCCGGCCGACAGCACGTTCAGCGCGAGCGCGGCGTTGGTGTGCAGGATGACGTCCTCGGGTGCGCTGAACGGCACGGCGATCGCGGCGAGGTGGATGAGCGCGTCGGCGCGGGCATCCGAGATCGCGCCGGCCGCGGCATCCGCGTCGGTGAGGTCGACCGGGATCTGCGCGATGCCGGCCAGCTCGGGGGCATCGGACACGGCGCGGTCGAGCGAGATCAGCTCGTGCCCGGCCTGGGCGAGGCCCGCGACGAGGGTGCGGCCGAGGCGCCCTGCACCGCCGGTGACGGCGATGCGGCTCATGATCGGCGAGCGGCCGCCGCGTCGGCCGCGCTGTCGGCTTCGAGGAAGCGGATGCCGAGGTCGGCGATGCGCACCGGAAGCCCGGTTTCGAGCGACCGGTTGCCGGCGATGCCGACGGAGATGGAGCGGACGCCGTCGCGCCAGTCCGCGGGGCGGGAGAGCGGATCGTCGCCGGAGCCTTCGAACACGTCGGCGAGAAGCAGTGCGTCGCCGCCGCCGTGCCCGTCGCCGGTGCTCTCGATCGGCACCTCGTACGCGGCCTCCCAGTGCTTCTGCACGATGAGGCGCTCGCCTTCGGGTCGCAGTGCTCCCGACGCGCCGGCGTCGACCGCGCTGGGATCGAGAACCGGATGCAGCCCCTCGTCGGCAAGGACCGCGCCGCGCTCGACCACCTCGAGCTCTGCCCGACCGAGGGTGCCGTTGACGGCGACGCGGTAACCCTCCCACGGGGAGTGCGCGTTGAGTGAATAGCTGAGCGTCGCGCCCGAGGCGTAGTCGACGACGAGGGCGAGGTTGTCCTCGATCGTGATGCCCTCGCCGAACACATCGCGGTCGCGGAGGTATCCGTCGTGCTGTTCGGCATCGAGGTAGAGGGCCTTCAGGCGCTCGTCGTCGCGCAGGTCCAGCTCGAACGGGTCCCCGCCGTCGTGCGTGCCGCGAGCAGGACGGCCCCGGATGCCGCGGGCTGCGGCATTTGCGGCGCCGTAGAAGCGCAGCGCGCCCGACGCGTAGACGCGGCGCGGAGTCGAGCGGATCCACCAGTTGACCAGGTCGAAGTGGTGGCTGGCCTTGTGAACCAGCAGGCCGCCGGAGTGCACCTTCTCGCGGTGCCAGCGGCGGAAATAGTCGGCGCCGTGCGTGGTGTCGAGCACCCAGGAGAAGTCGATCGAGGTGACCGCGCCGATGGTGCCGTCCTGGATGACCTGGCGCAGAGCGCTGTTGCGGGGGGAGTAGCGGTAGTTGAACGTGATGACGACCTCGCCGCCGGTGCGGTCTATCGCGTCCTCGATCGCCGCCGCGCTCGGGGCGTCGATCGTCAGCGGCTTCTCGACCACGACGTCGGCACCCGCGTCCAGCGCTCGGACGATCAAGGGCGCGTGCAGGTCGTCGCGCGCGCAGATCACGACGCGGTCGATGCGCTGCTCGCGGATCATCCGCTCGAGATCGTCCGGCGCGTAGATCACGGGAGCGCTCTGCCCGGCGGCGACGATGCGGTCGACGTAGTACTGCGCACGCACGGGGTTCGGCTCGCAGATCGCGATGAGCCGCGCGTCGTCGGCGTACGGGCCGGTGATCGCGTCGACGTACATCTGGGCGCGGTGACCCGCTCCGATGAGGGCGTACCGGCGGTGGCTCATCTCACTCCTTCAGGAAACGTTTTCTCAGGGTAGCATGGAGGGTGGGAAAGCGCTCGCCCAGATGCGGGGCCGGAGTCAGCTGCGGGCGCGTCCGGTCGAGCCGCGCACCGTGAGCCGGGGCAGGAGCAGGAGCGGATGCCGCGCCTCGGCACCCTCGAGAAGGTCGCGCATGCGCGACCAGGCCTGGGCGCCGAGCTCGCCCGCCGGCACCGCCGCCGTGGTCAGCGGCGGGGTCGTATAGCTGGCGAAGGGGATGTCGTCGAAGCCGACGATCGAGAGGTCGTCGGGCACGCGGCATCCGCTCGCCTGCACGGCGCTGAGAAGCCCCATCGCGACCAGGTCATTGAACGCGAGCGAGGCGGTCGCCCCCGAAGCGAGCACCGCCGGCGCTGCTGACGCACCGGCGTCGAAGTCGACGCCGCAGGGGATCTCGGTGATCTCGGTGTCGGCGTGAGCGGCGCGGAAGGCCCCGATCGCGTCGAGGCGCGCGGCGTTCGCGACGCTCTGCGCGGTGCCCGCGAGGAACACGATTCGGCGGTGCCCGAGCGCGCGCAGGTGCTCGAGCTCTGCCGCGAGTGCCGCGCGATAGTCCGCGCGGACGGTGGGGACCTCGCCCGAGGACCGGTTGATGAGCACGACGGGGCGGAGCCCCCCGACCAGGCGGTCGAGCTCGGCCTGGTCGAGGCGCGGCGCGCACAGGATCACGCCGTCGGTGCGGCGGCGCGTGGTGATGGCGAGGATGCGCTCCTCGTCGATCGATTCGGCGGAGTCTGCGACGAGCACGTGATAGTCGTCGGCTGCCGCGGCGCGGCTGAGGCCGCGCAGGATCGCCTGGAACGTGGGGTTCGCGAGGTCGGGAACGACGACCGCGACGGTCTGGGTGCGGCCGAGCACCAGGCTGCGGGCGACCGGACTGGCGGTGTAGTCGAGTGCGGCCGCGGCATCCTTCACGCGCTCCGCGAGCACGGGGTCGACCGTCGGGTTGCCGTTGAGCGCGCGCGAGACCGTCGAGAGCGAGACGCCGGCCCGGGCGGCGACGTCGGCGATCGTCACGCCCTTCGGTGGTCGAGGCATCCGTCACTCCTTCGGTCGGGTGTGCGCTCAGCCTAACCGCGGAGGAAACGTTTCCCCGGCCGCCGCCGGGCGGAGATCGGCGCCGTCGGACCGTTGCCTCGCGCACAGGCTCGGCGTGCGTGGGCGAAGCCGGGCGGGCGGGGCGGCCAGCGGGCGGGCGAGGCCGGGCGGCGGGGAAGGCCAGGCGGGCAGGAGACCGAGCGGCGGGGAAGGCCAGGCGGGCAGGCGGCCGAGCGGCGGGGAAGGCCAGGCGGGCAGGCGGGCGAGCGGCGGGGAAGGCCAGGCGGGCAGGCGGCCGAGCGGCGGGGAAGGCCAGGCGGGCAGGCGGCCGGGCGGCGGGGAAGGCCAGGCGGGCAGGAGGCCGGGCGGCGGGGAAGGCCAGGCGGGCAGGCGGCCGGGCGGCGGGGAAGGTCAGAGAGCGGGGAATGCCGAGCGGTGGGGAAGACCGAGCGGGCCGGGAAGACCAGCGGGTGGGAGGCCGAGCGGCAGGGATGACGAGTTTGGGAACGCCCGAGCGGGCGGGGATGCCGATCCGCAGGATAGCCGAACGGGCAGCCTCACCGTTCACGGCGCGGCGGTAAGCCAACCGAGGCGGAGCCCCGCAGCGCCTCAGGTGCGCGGCGGAGTGCTGCCGCGCACGATGACCTCGAGGGGGAGGGAGGGCTGCGTCGCATCCCACTCCGGTTCGAGCATCGCGTGCAGTGCGCGGTAGCCGAGGTCTTCGAGGGGGACGCGCACCGTGGTGAGGCCGGGGCGCACGTCGCGACCGGTCGAGATGTCGTCGAATCCGGCCACCGCGACGTCCGCGCCGACGTGCCGGCCGGCATCCCGGATCGCCGACATGATGCCGATCGCGACGACGTCGCTGATGCCGAAGATCAGCGTGCCCGCCGGAAGATCGCCCGCGAGAAGATCCTGCGCCGCGGCGTACCCGGCGTCACGGGTGAAGCCCGCGCGGCGCACCTCGCGAACGGTCCCGCCGGCAGCAGTGAAGCCTTCCGTGAATCCCGCGAGGCGGTCGTCGGAGGTGCGGATCCCCTCGGATGCCGCGACCACCACCGCATCGCGATAGCCGAGGCCGCCGAGCTCGGCGCCCAGCGCCGCCGCGCCCGAGCGGTTGTCGATCGCGACGGAGCGCGTGTCGGCGGGGCTCGGCCCGAGCATCACCACGCGTCCGCCCATCGCCGTGAAGGCGTCGAGCTCGTTCTGCAGGCCCACGGCGTCGGCGCCTTCGGTGCGGGAGGCCGCCAGGATCAGGCCGCGCGGTCGCTGGCCGCGCAGAGCCCGGACGAGCCGCACCTCGCGCTGCGGGTCGCGTTCGGTGATGGCGATCGTGACCACCAGGCCCGCCTCATCGGCGCCGCGGGCGACGCCGGACGCGAGCTGTGCGAAGTAGGGGTCGGCGATGTCGGCGACCAGCAGGGCGACGATCGCGGCAGTGCCGCGGGCGGTCGCCTGAGCGGAGAGATTGGCGGTGTAGCCGAGCTTCTCGGCGGCCGCCTCGACGCGTTCTCGGTAGCTCTCGGCGACCTTGCGAGTCGAACCGTTCAAGACGCGCGACGCGGTAGCGAGAGACACGCCGGCCTCGCGTGCCACGTCGTGGAGTGTTGCGGCGCCTCGGGTCGGCGCAGACTGCTGGCTCACAGCGCCGAGTCTACGTCCCGGGCCCGCGCATCGTCCTCAATCAGCAAGCGTTTTCCTCGGTCCTGCTCGTGGATACACCACAATCGCGCCGAACCACCACGGGGACGGTGGTGTCTCGGCGCGAATACGGTGTATCCCCGCGCCGGCGCAGCGGCCGGCCTGCGTAGACGCCGCGCCAGGGCCGCTTCCGGTCCGCGCCGGTACCGCTTCCGGTCAGCGTCGGGGCCGCGCCGGTACCGCTTCCGGTCCGCGCCAGGGCCGCGCCGGGTCCCCGCAGGTACCACTCCGGGTCCGCGGGCGCAGCGCCTGGGTCGCGCCCGGGCGCAGCCCGGGCAGCGCCGACGGCAGAGACGGTGCAGGGACGGGACGGGGCGGTCAGCCCGCGACCCGCGCGCGCAGGTGCGGGGAGACGGATGCTGCGAACCCCGCGGCCGTGCGCTGCACGGCCAGCAGCGGATCCGTCGCCCAGATCTGCTCGTTGAAGATCTCGACCTCGATGTCGCGGTCGTACCCTGTCGCCTCGACGGCGGCGGTCAGGGAGGCGAAATCGATCACGCCGTCGCCGGGGTAGTGGCGCGCGAGCAGCACGTCCGCGGGCAGCGGGGTCCTCCAATCGCACACCTGATAGGTGGCGATGCGGCCCTCCCGGCCGGCACGCGCGATCTGGCCGAGCACATCCGGGTCCCACCAGATGTGGAACGTGTCGACCGTCGCCCCCACGACTGCCGGGTCGAAGTCCGCCGCGATATCGAGTGCCTGCCCGAGCGTCGAGACGACGCACCGGTCGGAGGCGTACATCGGGTGAAGAGGCTCGATGGCGAGCGTGACACCGGCGGCGGCGGCATCCGGAGCCAGCTCGCCTATCGCGTCGCGCACGCGCTCGCGCGCCCCCGCCAGATCTCGGGATCCCTCGGGCAGGCCGCCGGCGACGAGCACGAGGATCGCGGTCGAGCCCTCTGCCCCGGCGGCGGCGAGTGTCGCGGCCTCTTCGATCGCGATGCGGTTGTCGTCGATCGAGGCGCGGCGGGCGGCGCCCTCGGGCATCGTGAAGAATCCCGAGCGGCAGTGCGTCGTGAAGCGCAGCCCCGAGTCGGCCAGCATCGATGCCGCCGTGGCGAGCCCGACCTCCTGCACCGGCTCGCGCCACAGGCCGATCGCCTGCACGCCAGCGTCGACGGTGACGCGCAGGGCGGTCGCGAGGTCCGCGTACTTGACGGTCGCCTGGTTGATCGACAGGCGCGGGTCGGGGGTATTCATCGGGCTCGCGTTCATCGGGCTCCTCCGTCTTCCATGTCCCGATTTCGCTCGCAGAAGAGGGGGTCGATCGAACGATTTCGGGACACCACGGCGAGAAATCGGGACACGGAGGGCACGGATGCCGCCGCCGCGGTCACGCGATCACCCCTGGCACGTCGAGGCCGTTGTGGCGCAGCATCCCGTGCCAGCGAATCGCGGCGAGCTCGGGCTGCTCGAGCGAGAGCGAGGAGTTCGCGAGCTCGACGATGCGCGAGAGATGCGGAAGGCTGCGCGCGGAGTGCAGGCCGCCGACCATCTGGAATGCGTCCTGATGACCGTTAAGCCATGACAGGAACGCGACACCGGTCTTGTAATAGAAGGTCGGCGCGGCGAACACCTGCCGGCTGAGCTGCTCGGTCGGACCGAGGATCTCCAGGTAGCGCGCCGGATCACCGGCGTCGAGCGCCTGGATCGCGGCCGACGCGACCGGCGTGATCGCTGCGAACGCGCCGAGGAGGGCGTCGGAGTGCTGACGCGACGAGGCGGGATCGCGGTCGGGCTGGGTCGCGTCGGGCACGTCCTGCCCGCCGATGAGGCCGACGTAATTGAAATCGTCGCCTGTGAACATGCGCACGCCGTCGGGAAGGCGCTCGCGCACCGACACCTCGGACGCGGCATCCAGCAGGCTCATCTTCACGCCCGCGATCTTGTCGGTGTTCTCGGCGATGATCTCGAGCAGCACGGCGGATGCCTCGCGCCAGTCCGTCGAGCCGAAATAGCCTTCCAGAGAGGGGTCGAACGCCGTGCCGAGCCAGTGCAGCACGACCGGCGTCGTCGCGGCCTGCAGCACCTCGCGGTACACCCGGCGGTAGTCGCCGGCGGATCCCGCGGTGCGCGCGAGGTGCCGCGACGCCATGAGCACGGGGCCGGCGCCCTGCTCCTCGGTGAAGTGCAGCTGCTGCGTGTAGGCGTCGATCACCTGCGCGATCGTGATGTGCTCGTCCTCGACGTGGTCGGTGTTGACCCCGACCACGACCGAGCCACCTTCTTCGCGGGCGACGCCGGCCGAGCGTGCGATGAGCTCGCGTGTCGCCGCGGCGTCGAGGCCCATGTTGCGCTGTGCGGTGTCCATGGCGTCGGCGACGCCGAGACCCCAGGAGTACACCGCCCGACGGAAGCCGAGCGTGGCGTCCCAGTCGACCTCGGCCGGCTGGCCCGGCGTATTGTCGGCCCAGGTCTTCGGCACGACGTGCGCCGCGGCGTAGGCCACGCGGCTGCGGAGCGCGCCCTCGGGTCTGGTGTACCCCGGGGACTCGTTCAGCGGGGCGACCGAGAGCGCCCCGGAGCCCGCGAGAAGGGTGAGGTTGGTCATCGTGAATCAGTCCAGCGACAGCGTCGGCAGTTCGACCTTGCGGCCCTCGCGGCTGGACTGCAGGCCGGCCTCGGCCAGCAGCACGCCGCGCGCGCCCGACAGCAGGTCGAACTCGTACTCGGTGTCAACGACGTAGGAGATGAGGAACTCCTCCCACTGCTGGCGGAAGCCGTTCTGGAACACGTCGTTCGTGGGGACTTCGGCCCAGTCGGCGTCGTAGTCGTGGCCGTCGGCGAGGTCGGGATTCCACACCGGCTTGGGTGTGGCGTTACGGTGCTGGATCTTCGCGCCGAAGAGGCCCACGACCGCGGAGCCGTGGGTGCCGTCGACGTGGAACTCGACGAGCTCGTCGCGGTTCACGCGCACCGTCCAGGACGAGTTGATCTGCGCGATGACGTCGCCCTCGAGCTCGAAGATGCCGTACGCGGCGTCCTCGGCGGTGGCGGTGTAGTGCTCGCCGTTCTCGTCCCAGCGGTCGGCGATGTGCACCGCGGCCTGGGCGTAGACGGACTTGACCTCGCCGAACAGATTCTCCATCACGTAGTTCCAGTGCGGGAACATGTCGACGATGATCCCGCCGCCGTCCTCGGTGCGGTAGTTCCACGACGGGCGCTGTGCGGGCTGCCAGTCGCCCTCGAAGACCCAGTAGCCGAACTCGCCGCGCACCGACAGGATGCGGCCGAAGAAGCCGGAGTCGATGAGGCGCTTGAGCTTCTGCAGGCCGGGCAGGTAGAGCTTGTCGTGCACGACGCCGGTCTTGACGCCGGCATCCTTCGCGAGGCGCGCGAGCTCGAGTGCCTCCTCGACCGTCTCGGCGGTGGGCTTCTCGGTGTAGATGGTCTTGCCGGCAGCGATGGCCTTGCGCAGGGCCGAGGCGCGCGCCTTCGTCACGAGGAAATCGGCATAGATCTCCCAGCGCGGGTCGGCCAGGGCCGCGTCGAGGTCTGTCGTGTAGTCCTCGATGCCGTGCAGCGCGGCGAGATCGGCGAGCTTCGCGGCGCTGCGGCCGACGAGCAGCGGCTTGACCGTGACCTTGGTGCCGTCGGCGAGCTCGATGCCGCCTTGATCGCGGATCGCGAGGATCGAACGCACCAGGTGCTGGCGGTAGCCCATGCGGCCCGAGACGCCGTTCATGATGATGCCGATCTCGCGCACCTGCGGGCGGGCATCGGCCTGAGCCGGAGCGAGCGTCGTGTCGGTCACGATGTTCCTTCTTTCCTTCGGATTCCGGTGGACGTCAGGGTCCGGCCGGGGAGTCTGGGGTCACCCGCTCGGCAAGTGGGTAAACGCTTTCCAATAGTGTGCCACGCGATCGGATGCCGCGCAAGCGCTTTCCCATTGCATCCGACGGGCCTCACGACTTCTCGGTCCCTGACGCGCTCGAGCCGAGTCGGATCGCGGACCACGACACCGCGGGCAGGGAGATGGTGAGGACGGACGAGATGACGGATGCCGCGGCTCGACGCACGCCGACCCGTTCGGGGTCTTCGAGGGAGTTGGCCGCGTACATGTCGTCCTCGTGCAGCAGGTGCGACTCGACGATGGAGAGGTCGTGGCCGAGAGAGGCGACGAGCGGCGAGAGATCGACGCGGAGCTCCGCCGCATCCGTCGTCGAACGGTTCACGACGAAGAGCGACACTCCGTCGTCGTCGATCGTCGCCACGGCGTTCACCACGGTGACCTCGCCGAGCTTCTCGCTCGCGAACGTGCCCGCCTCGACCGGCACCCGCACCGCGCGGCCCCGCGCCAGGCGTGAGGTGAGCGAGAAGGGGAAGAACGTGGTCTGCCGCCAGGCCGGACCGCCGGGCTCGGTCATGATCGGGGCGATGACGTTCACGAGCTGCGCGAGCGATGCCGAGCGCACGCGGTCGGCATGCTGCAGGAGCGTGATGAGCAGGTCGCCGAAGACGACGGCATCGAGGGCGTGGTAGCGGTCCTCCAGCAGGCGGGGCGCGACCGGCCAGCCCGCGTCGTGGATCTCCTCGCCCGAGAGGGTGCCGTCCTCGCGGTGGAGGTACCAGACGTTCCACTCGTCGAACGAGATCATGATGCGCTTGTCGCTCTTGCGCGTGGCAGCCACCGCGTCGGCGATCGCCACGACCGACTCGATGAACTTCGCCATGTCGACGCCTGAGGCCAGGAACTCCTGCGCATCGCCGCCGTGCTCCTGGTAGTACGAGTGGCACGAGATGAAGTCGACGTCGTCGAAGGTGTGCTCGAGCACCTGACGCTCCCACGAGCCGAACGTCGGCATGCTGCGGCCGGACGATCCGCACACCACGAGTTCGATGCCGGGATCGAGCATGCGCATCGCCTTGGCGGTGCGCGAGGCGAGCGCGCCGTAGTCATCGGCGCTGCGATGGCCGAGTTGCCACGGGCCATCCATCTCGTTGCCGAGGCACCACATCTTCACGCCGAACGGGGTCTCGCGCCCGTTCCCGGCACGACGCTCCGTCCACATCGTCGCCGCGGACGCGTTCGCGTACTCGAGCAGGTCGAGTGCCTCCTGCGTGCCGCGGGTGCCGAGGTTGACCGCGAGCATGAGGTCGCTGCCCACGCGGTCGAGCCACGCCTGGAACTCGTGCAGCCCGACCTGGTTCGTCTCGGTGGAGTGCCAGGCGAGGTCCAGTCGGCGCGGACGCTCCGACACGGGGCCGATGCCGTCCTCCCACCGGTAGCCCGACACGAAGTTGCCGCCCGGGTAGCGGATCGTCGAGACGCCGAGCTCTGTGACGAGGTCGACGACATCGGTGCGGAAACCCTCCTCATCGGCCGAGGGATGGCCCGGCTCGAAGATGCCGTCGTAGATGTGACGGCCGAGGTGCTCCACGAAGCCGCCGAAGATGCGGCGATCGATCTCGGCGATCTCGTCGTGCGGATCGAGGCGGGCGACGGCGTCGGTCATGCGGGCTCCTCGGGAGAAGGGCGTCGGATGCCGCGGCGAGGGGTCTCGTCGCGGCATCCGCTGCTGTCATGCGTCGGGCTCGGGCTCGGGGTCGGGCTCAGCCGAGGATGGCGTCGGCCTCGGCGAAGAACTGCGTCACGGCGTCGTCGACCGAAAGCGCGCCGAGTCCGATCGACTTGCCGAGGTCCCAGAAGGTCTGCTCGAGCGAGCCGTAGCCCACGACCGGAACCGGCGGGGCGTCGCCGATGCGGTCGGCGGCGGACTCGATGTAGTCGGCGACCTGCTTGTCGGCGCCCTCGAGGTTCGTGCCGTCGAGCTTCGACGACGAGGCGGGGAAGCCGAGGGTCGTGCCGAAGATCTCACCGGCTTCGGGGCTGTTGACCACGAAGTCGAGGAAGATCGCCGCCGCCTCGGGGTGCTCGGTGTTCGCCGCGATCGCGACCTGGAGCCCGGCCTGACGGTAGAGGTCCTTCGATCCCTCCTCGGCGGTGGGCGGCGCCACGAGCGAGATCGACGAGGCGCCCGAATCGGCGAGGTAGCCGCCCAGGAAGTTGCTCCAGCTCATCTCGCTGGCCGTCGCGCTCGCGCCGAAGCCGGACTTCGGCGAGAGCTCTTCGAGCTTCTGCTGCGGCACGGTGACGCCGTCGCGGATGCCGGCGCCGGACTCCCAGAACGCGCGCAGCTCGTCCTCGGTGAAGCCGAGTTCGCCGTCCTCGGTGTAGAGGTTTCCGCCGTTCGCGCGCAGCGCGAGTTCGAACACCTGGATGCGCTGGGTGTAATCGGTGCCGCCGTAGACCGCACCGCCGGAGGCGTCGGTGACCTCGGCCATCCAGTCGTCGAAGTCCGCGAACGAGGTTCCCGGCTCGGGAGCGTCGACGCCGATCTGGGCAAGCAGGTCGTCGTTGACGAAGTTCGCCCACAGGCTGTACCCGGTCGGCAGCGAGTACTGCACGCCGTCCAGTGCGCCGGTGCCCAGCAGCGATTCCTCGAACGTGGTCGTGTCGATGTGGTCCGCCACCTCGGCGAGATCCAGCAGGTTGCCCGACTCGCCGTACTGCCGCAGGTAGCTGTCGGAGAACTGGAAGACGTCGGGAAGACCCCCGCCGGCGGCCTCGGTCTGGCGCTTCTCCCAGAAGCTGGGGAAGTCCGTGAACGACGTGTTGACCGTGATGTTGGGGTACTCCTCGTTGAACGCCGCGATCAGGTCGTTGTAGCGGGTCGCGCGGTCGTCGTTGCCCCAGAAGGCGAAGTCGAGCGAGACCTTCTCGTCGGGGTCGTACGCGTCGGACGTGCCGGAACTGCCGGAGCAGCCGGCCAGGACGAGCGCGGCGCCCGCGGTCAGTGCGGCCGCGGCGATGAGGATGCGAGGTCGGGGCATTTCAGGGTCTCCTGGAGTGTCGGTCGGAACGGAGGATCAGCGGGCGGAAGTGGGGATGCCGAAGGCGGCGGTCGGTGGTGCCGTCGGTTCGGCGCGAAGTGAGACGGAGTGAGGAGCGGCGCGAGGGGTGGGCCGTGCGTCGCGTGCGACGGGCGCGTAGACGAAGGCGACACCCTGGGCATCGAGTGCCACGAGGTCGACGGCGCCGCCGGTCTCGGCATCCGTCCCGTCGATCGCGACCTCGACGCGCTCGTCGCCGTGGTTGATCAGCGTGACCAGGTCACCGCGGCGTGCGGCCTCGACGCCGGCCGGTAGGCCTGCCACGACGGGACGGACGCCGGATGCCGCCACCACGGCTTCGACGACGGCATCGAGCCCTGCCGCCTCGGGCTGCGTCGCGACATACCAGGCCTCGCCCGCGCCGTGGCGGTGGCGGGTGAGCGCGGGGGAGCCTGCGGCGAGGCCGTCTTCGAAGACGGCGACCACGCTCGCCCCCGCCGCGTGCACGCGTTCGGCGACGAGGCGGCCCGGCAGGATCTGGTCGCCGAGACGGAACGACACGGTGCCGCCCGTGCCCGACTGCTGCGCGGCGAGAACACCGGCACCGACGCCGCTGCCGCCCGTCGAGGGTCCGCCGAGAGCGCCGAAGTCCTCGAAGCGCACACCGAGCGCGGGGGCGAGCTGCGTGAGGAACCCGCCCGAGCGGAACTGGTCGCTGCTGTCGACGATGTCGCTGAACGGGCCCGTGAGCAGGGTCCCGCCTCCCTCGACGAAGCGGAGCAGGGCGGCGGCGCCCTCCTCGCGCAGCAGATAGAGCGCGGGCGCGACGACGAGGTCGTACCCGTCGTCGACCGCTTCGGGGGCGATGATGTCGACCGGGATGCCGCGGGCATGCAGCGCCCCGTACCACTCCTGCGACAGCGCGAGATAGTCGACGTCGGTGGGGTGGTCGCGCTCCTCGACCGCCCACCAGTTCTCCCAGTCGAAGACGAGCGCGGTGCGCGCGTCGCGTCCGGGGGTGGGAAGCTTCGGAAGGGCCGCGAGCCGCGCGCCGAGGTCGGTGACGGCATCCCAGGTGCGAGTCTGCGTGCCGGCGTGCGGAAGCATCGCGGAGTGGAACTTCTCGCTGCCGGCGCGGGACTGCCGCCACTGGAAGAACATGATGCCGTCGGCGCCGCGCGCGATCGACTGTGCCGTCTCGGCCATCAGGGCACCGGGACGCTTGCCGAGATTCGACGGACGCCAGTTGACGGCATCCGTCGCCTGTTCCCACAGCAGCCACGGCACGCCGGGCTTGAGCGAGCGCACGAGATCGCGCTGGAACGCCGCGTCGCGCACCCGGGTGGGGCTTGCCGGATCGGGATAACAGTCGTCCGCGATGACGTCCATGAACGGCGCCCACGTGCGATAGTCAGCGGGCTTGAAGGGGCCCATGAAGTTCGTGGTGATCGGCTGCGTCGCACCCGCCGCGAGCAGGATCTCGCGCTCCAGGAGGTAGCACTCCAGCAGCATGTCGCTCGTGAACCGGCGCCAGTCCAGCATCGACGACGGGTTGTGGCTGTAGGGGGCGAGCCGCGGGGGGAACACCTCGTCGAACGTCCCGTAGCGCTGCGACCAGAAACTCGTGCCCCAGGCATCGTTGAGCGCCTCGACCGTGGCGTAGCGGTTCTGGAGCCAGCCGCGGTACGCGTCGCGCGCGGCATCCGAGAAGTCCATCCACAGGTGGCAGCCGAACTCGTTGCCGACGTGCCACATCACCACGGCCGGGTGATGCGCATAACGCTCGGCGAGGCGGCGGACCAGCTCGCCGGCGAGACGGCGGTAGGTCGGCGAAGCCGGCGCGAAGTGCTGGCGGCTTCCCGGCCAGTACGACGCGCCCGACTCATCGGCCGGCAGCGTCTCGGGGTACTGCGCGCTCACCCACGGCGGGGGCGACGCGGTCGCGGTCGCGAGATTGACGGCGATGCCGCCGGCGTGCAGCTTCTCGATGACGGTGTCGAGCCACGCGAAGTCCCACTCGTCCTCGGCGGGCTGGATGCGCGACCACGCGAAGATGCCGAGGCTCACGATGTTGACGCCGGCCTCGCGCATGAGGCGGACGTCCTCGTCCCACACGTCTTCGGGCCACTGGTCCGGGTTGTAGTCGGCGCCGTACAGCACGTCGAGCAGCTCCTCTGCGTTGCGGGGGTCGGCGGATCAGCGCGTGCGGCGCCGGGCGGGGATGGCGACGACCGCGAGGGCGGCGCATCCGAGTGCGGGAAGGATCAGCGGCACGAGCATCCATGTCGCGACGCCGACGAAGACGGCCGTGGCAGCGAGATACGCGGTGCCCACCGGGTCGGCCGCCAATGTCGCGGAGATGCCGCGCACGGCGCCGCGCCATCCGCTCTCCGGCGTCCACGCACCGGCTGCGGCCAGCAGCGCGACGGCGCCGACGACGAGACCGGCCCAGCCGACGACCGCGATCGCCGCACCGCCCGGCAGCGCTCCGGAGTTCGCCAGGTCGATGTCGAGCGCGAGCAGCAGGGCGAGCACCACCGACACCGCCCCGACGACGAGGCCACCGGGCAGGGCGCGACGGTAGTCCTGCCAGAACAGTCGTGCGTGCGAGGCATCCGCGTCGAGATAACGGCGCAGATGACGGATGCCGGCGGCCAACGCCGCAGGCAGCGTCACGACCGCGATGCCGCCGGCCGCGACCAGCAGCCCGGTCAGCAGCACCTCGCCGAAGAGGGCGAAGGCGCCGGTCGCGCCCGGGAAGCGCGACGGTGCGCGCTCGTCGAGGGTCGGGCCGCTGCCCGATGCGTCGGCGCGGCGTGCTTCTCGCAGCTCTCGGCGGTTCATGTCGTCAGCCCTTCAATCCCTGCGTGGCGACGCCGTCCACGAGGAAGCGCTGGAACACGAGGAAGAACAGGAGTACGGGGATCAGCGCGACGAACGATGCGGTGACCGTGGCGCCGAAGTCGCTGGTCGATGTCTGGTCGTTGTAGAGGCGCAGCGCGATCGGGAGCGGATAGTTCTCGGGGCTGGTGAGGTACAGCAGGGGCCCGAGGAAGTCGTTCCACGCCCAGATGAAGGCGAAGATCGAGCACGTGATGAGCGCGGGCTTGATCAGCGGCAGGATGATCGACCAGAAGATGCGCATGTGCCCGGCGCCGTCGATGCGGGCCGCCTCGTCCATGTCGCGCGGCATCTGGCGGATGAACTGCACCAGCAGGAACACGAAGAACGCCTCGGTGGCGAGGAACTTCGGCAGCAGGATCGGCCAGAAGGTGTCGATCATGTCGAGGTTGTTGAACAGGATGTACTGGGGGATGATCACGACGTGGAACGGCAGCAGCAGCGTGCCGATCATCGCCGCGAACAGTACGCTCAGGCCCTTGAACTGGATGCGGGCGAACGCGTACGCCGCCAGTGCCGACGAGAACACCGTGCCCAGGACACTGCCGACGGCGATGATGAGGGAGTTCGCGAAGAACCTCCACATCGGCACCCCGGCGATGCCCTCCATCACCTTCAGGTAGTTGTCGATGGTGGGGCTGTTCGGAATCAGCCCCATGTTCGTGCCGAACTCGCTGTTGGGCTTGAACGTGGAGAAGAACAGCCACACCAGCGGGTAGAGCACGATCGCGGTGAGGACGATCAGCACCACGAACCAGATCGCGCTCTGCCACGTCTTGCGGCTGACCTTGCGGCGGGGCTGGCGGGGCGTCGCGTCGAGCTGGTTCTCGAGCGTGGCGATGGCGGGTTCGCCGAAACTTGTCGTGCTCATCGGTTGTCTCCGGAGTAGTGGACCCAGGACCGTTGGGTGCGGAACAGGATGAAGGCGATGACGGCGACGACCACCAGCAGCACCCAGGCGATCGCGGCGGCGTAGCCCATCTGGCCGTCGGAGAAGCCGCGCTTGTAGAGGTACAGCGTGATGAAGTTCGTCATCCCGGCGGGACCGCCGGTGCCGTTGGAGATGATGTACGCCGAGGCGAACACCTGGAACGCGCCGATGAGGCCGAGCAGCAGGTTGAAGAAGATGACCGGCGACAGCATCGGGATCGTCACGGCGCGGAACCGGTGCCACGCGCCGGCGCCGTCCATCTCGGCCGCCTCGTACAGCTCCTTCGGGATCTGCTTCAGGCCCGCGAGGAAGATCACCATGGACGCGCCGAACTGCCATACCGCGAGCAGGATCATCGCGGGCAGGACGAGGGCGGGATTGCCGATCCAGCCGCCGAGGTCGATGCCGAAGAAGCTGAGCGAGTTGTCGACGGGGCCGTCGGCCGAGAACATCGCCCGCCACACGATCGCGACGCTGACCGAGCCGCCGATGAGCGACGGTGCGTAGAAGGCCGAGCGGAAGAAGCCGGCGCCGCGGTCGCGGAAGTTCAGGAGCATCGCCACGCCCAGGGCGGCGGCGAGGGTGATCGGGGTGCCCACGAGGACGTAGATCAGGGTGATCTGCGCGGACTGCATGAACGCAGGATCGGACGTGAACATCCGGATGTAGTTGTCGAGCCCGATCCACTTGGGCGGCGAGAAGATGTTGTAGCTCGTGAACGACAGGTACAGCGAGTACACCATCGGCACCAGCGTCAGGCCGAAGAAGCCGACCAGCCACGGGATCAGGAAGCCGTAGCCCGCGAGCGACTCCCGGCGCAGGCGTGCCTTCTGGCCGGGCCTGCCCAGCAGCTCGGGACGGCTCTTTCGGAAGAGGGATCGGCGCGAGGACTTCTCGCCGGTCACGATCACTCTGGTCGCTGTGGTGCTCACGTCGACTCTCCCCTTACGGTGCGGGTGGCCTTGCGGGTGCGGGTGGCCGGGCGGTGCGGGTGGTGGTCCGGGGCCAGGCGCGATGCGCCCGGCCCCGGAGGGACTACTGGGCCAGGACGACGTCCATCTCGGCGAAGAACTGCGAGACGGCATCCTCGACCGTGACGGTGCCGAAGTTCAGCTCGGTGCCGAGCTGGCGGAACTTCTCCTCGAGGGTGCCGTAGCCGACGATCGGCACCGGCGGGGCGTCGCCCAGACGGTCGGCGATCGACGCCTCGTAGTCCTTGACCTGCTGGCTGAGCGGGTCGAGCTCGGCAGCGGCGAGAGCGGTCTCGGAGGCGGGCAGGCCGCGGTTGGTGCCGAAGATCTCACCGGACTCGGGCGAGTTCACCAGGAAGTTGACGAGCGTCGCCGCAGCCTCGGGGTGCTCGGTGTTGGCCGAGATCGAGTGCAGCATCGAGGGCTTCAGGTACAGGTCCTTCGCGCCTTCCTCGGTGACAGGGGGAGCGACGAGACCGAGCTCGGTGTACCCCTCGCCGAGGTTGCCGAGGTAGCCCGAGCCGAAGTTGTCCCAGGTCAGTTCGCTGGCGGTGTTCGCCGTGTCGAACGGACCGAGCGGGAAGACCTCCTCGACGCGCTGCTGCGGAACGCCGATGCCGTCGCGGATGGCCGCGCCCGACTCCCAGAACTCGGTGAGGCGCTCTTCGTCGAAGCCCGGCTCGCCGTCTTCGCTGAACAGGTCCGAGCCTTCCGCTCGCAGCTGCAGTTCGAAGTTCTGGATGCGGCCGGTGTAGTCGCTGCCGCCCCAGAACTCGCCGCCCGAGCCGTCGGTGATCTCACCCATCCAGTCGGTGTAGTCCTCCCAGCTGCCGCCCTCGAACTCGTCGACGCCGGCGGACTCGAGCAGGACGGGGTTCGTGAAGAGGCCCCATGCGTTGGTGGAGGTCGGAATGCCGGTGGTCACCCCGCCGACGACGCCGATGTCGAGGATGTTCTGCGGCAGCGGATCGGTCTCGATGATGTTGCCGAGGTAGGGGCCGAGGTCGAGCAGCAGGTTGTTCTCGGAGTACTGACGCAGGTACGAGTAGTCGAACTGCATCACGTCGGGCAGGTTGCCGCCCGCGGCTTCGGTCTGACGCTTCTCCCAGAACTCGGGGAAGGTGAGGAACGAGGAGTTCACCGTGATGTTCGGGTACTCCTCGTTGAACGCCGCGATCGCCTCGTTGTAGAGCTCGGCGCGCACGTCGTTGCCCCAGAACGCGAGGTCGAGTGTGACCTCTTCGTCGGGGTCGAAGGTGGGGTCGGCATCGGGGGCGTCGCCGCCGCCTGCACAGCCGGCCAGAACCAGGGCGGCGCCGGCCGCGATCGCGGCTCCGGCCAGAACCCGCTTCGTGCTGAACATCGTTGTCCTCTCCTGAACGTCTGCGTTCGGTTGTTTCCGCATGGGACGTTCGTCGTCTGTTGGTGCGGTGTGGGCGCGTGCCTCGCGGTGCTGGGGTGCGATGCTGGAAAGCGCTTGCCCGTTACGGTACCCGACGGAAAAACGTTTCGCAAGGCATCCCGTCCAGAAATTTGAACGATTCAGTAACGGGGCGGGATGCCGGGGTCCGAAGAGACTGTGCCCGGTCCCAGTCTTCGTCCTGTCCGTCCGTCGCCCAGCTCAGCGCTCAGCGCTCAGCGCTCAGCGCTCGGCGACGAGGATCCCGTCGACGACGCGCAGACGCGCGACGTGAACAGCGCTGCGGCGCTGGCTCGGATCCTCGACGTCTGCGAGTTCGCTGCCGTCCCACCAGGGGTGCGTGAAGTAGTACAACGAGGCCTCGTCATCGCCCGTGACGATGACCGCCCCGTGTCTTGCGACCTGCACGCCGTCGACGGGTGGCCCGCCCTCGCCCAGGATGACGGCATCCGCATCGCCCTGCCGCTCCCACGTCACCGCATCGGCCGATCGGTGCACGGCCATGCCGCGCCACTCGTCGGTGAGGAGGAACCACGCGCCGGCGAGGGTGAAGACGCAGGGGCCCTCGTGCGGGCGTCCGTCGAGGGCGACGCCGTCGAGGCTCCACGACTCGAGGTCGTCGGACACCGCCACGGCCGTGGTGGAGCCTGCCGCCTCGTCCTTGTACCAGAGGCGCCAGCGCCCGTCGGGGCATCGTGCGACCGCGGCGTCGATCACGCGGTCGCTCGCGAGGGGGATCGGCCCGCGCCGGGTCCAGTCGCGCAGGTCGTCCGACGCGTATTCGACGATGCGCCGCTCGTGGCCCTCCCACCGCGCCGGGATGCCGTCGATCTCGGTGAGGAACATGCGCCATCGCGTGCCGTCGTGAATCACGTCGGGCGCCCAGTGCGTCTCGTCCACCGCGAGCGGCGGAGCACCGTCGCGCAGGGCCAGGCCGGATGCCGCGGGCTCGAGCGTTCCCGCGTACGTCCACTGCAGCCCGTCGAGGCTGCGTGCGACGCCGATGCGGCTGCCGTGCACCCAGGCGACTCCGTCTCCCGGCGCGGGATGGGTCGCGCGGCGCTGGGTGTAGAACATCCACCAGTCGCCGACCGCATCGCGGACGACCGTCGGATCTGTCGCCCCGTCGTAGACGGGGTCGCGGTAGATCTCGCGCGGCGCGGGCCGGCTCGGATCGTGTCCCGGCGCTGCGGACCGTCGATCCCGGTCGCGTCCGGGCTCGAAAGCGGTCATCGCGCCGGGCGGAGGTCGATCACGGGGCTCGCGAAACCGCGGCGATGGGTCGGGTGGTTCGCGAGTTCGGCGGGGGTCACAACGGCGCCATCGGCGGCGGCCGACGCGTAGATCGCGGCGACGAGCTCGAATGCGCGCGCAGGGGAGTCCGCGGTCGGAGGCAGCGCAGTGCCGTCGAGCAGGGCGTCGAAGACGTCGCGCAGCAGGGGTGCGTGATCGCTGCGCTCCTCTTCGCCGCCGAGCGACCAGGTGGCCGCTTCGGTGTCATCGATGTGCGGAGCCTTCGTGATGCTCCAGTTCTCGTGCCCGTGACCGTATAGATGATCCACGGTCACCGTCGCCTTCTCGGTGTCGATGCGGATCGAGCTCGTCTCGCGTGGCGAGAGGGTGCTCGACACGATCTGTGCGACCACGCCGCCCTCGAACACGGCGGTCGCGGTCGAGACGTCTTCGGTGTCGGTGTCGCGGTCGAGCCGCCACAGCCGCCCCTCGACGCGCGTCCAGTCGCCGAGCAGGTAAGCCAGCAGATCGAGCTGATGGATGCCGTGGCCCAAGGTCGTTCCGCCGCCCTCGGTCTCCCACTTGCCGCGCCACGGCACGGCGAAATACGCGGCATCGCGGAACCACAGCGTCTGGCACTGTGCAACGAGCGGACGGCCGAGCGCGCCCGAGTCGAGAAGGCGCTTGACGTGCGCGGCCGCCGTTCCGGTGCGCTGCTGGAAGACGACCGCGAGCTGCTTGCCCGCGGCGGTGGCGGCATCCCTCATCTCATCCAGTTCGTCCAGCGACGGCGCCGGGGGCTTCTCGACGATCACGTGCGCGCCGGCCGCGAAGGCCGCCAGGGCTTGGGTCGGATGCGCCACCGGAGGTGTGCAGACGTGCACGACGTCGGGCTTCTCGGCGGCGAGGAGGGCCTCGAGGTCGTCGTAGACCGCCGGGCGGCCGTACTGAGAGGAGAATTCATCGGCCGAAACGCGTGAGAGATCGGTGACCGCGACGAGCTCGGCGCGCGGGTGTGCGGCGATGCCCCGTGCATGCGCGTGCGCGATCGCGCCGGTACCCACGATCGCGCAGCGAAGTGTGTCGGTCATGGCGGGCTCCTTCGGATGGATCCGTTCCACCCTAGGACGTCGAGACGGAAAGCGCTATCCCGATGCTCGAATCGAACGATGTCGTCGCAGCCGTGTCGGGAGCCCCTACGGATCAGCGGGGCAGGCCCGCCTGCGTCGCGTGCAGGTGCGCGTAGCGGCCGGACGCGGCGACGAGCGCGTCATGGCCGCCGATCTCGACGACCTCGCCGTGCTCGAGCACCACGATGCGATCCGCCTGGCGGATCGTCGACAGCCGGTGCGCGACGACCAGCGTCGTGCGGCCCTTCATCAGGCGGTTGAGCGCGTCCTTGACGAGCTCCTCCGACTCGGGGTCCAGGGCCGAGGTCGCCTCGTCGAGCAGCAGGATTCGCGGGTCTCGCACCAGCGCACGCGCGATCGCCAGGCGCTGGCGCTGGCCGCCCGAGAGGCGCGCGCCGCGCTCGCCCACGACGGTGTCCCATCCGTCCGGCAGGACATCGACGAACTCGGCGGCATTCGCATCCACGAGCGCGCCGCGCAGGCGTTCATCGGACGGATCGTCGAGGCCGTACGCGATGTTCTCGCGGATCGTCCCCTCGAACAGCACCGACTCCTGAGGCACGACCGACACCGAGCGGCGGACGGTTCGCAGATCGAGATCCTGCATGTCCTGTCCATCGAGCAGGATCCGACCCGATGTGGGGCGGACGAACCCCAGCACGAGGTTGAGCATCGTGGACTTGCCCGAGCCCGACGAACCGACGAAGGCGACGGTCTCGCCGGGACGGATGTCGAGCGAGACGTCGTGGACGGCGTCCCGCTCCGCACCGTCGTAGAGGTGCGAGACCTGGTCGAGCTCGAGGTGCCCGCCCACGTCGGCGATGTGGCGCTTGCCTTCGTTCTGCTCGAGGTCCGGCTCCTGCAGAACCTCGGCGATGGACCGCATCGACTCCATGCCGCGCGCGCCGACGGGGATCAGCATCAGCAGCTGAGTCAGACCCGAGGTGAGCAGCGCGAAGTAGGTCGACAGCAGCACGACCTCGCCGGGGGTGATCGGAAGGATGCCGGTGAGCGAGAAGACTGCCGCGAGCACGAGGCATCCGAGTCCGAGCAGCTGCATCGTGACCCACGAGATCGACGAGACGTGGCCGTTGAGCATGTCGAGGTGCAGGCCCGCACGGCGCACGCCGTCGGCGCCGACCGAGACTCGCGACACCGCGGTCTGCTCGAGGCCGTGCGCCCGCGTGACCGGGATGAGCGATGTCATCTCGCCCACGCGTGCGGCGAAGCCTTCGACCTCACGCCGGAAGACCTCGTTGCGTGCGCGAGAGCGGCGCCCGAGCGCCCAGCGGAGCCCCAGCGCGATGGGCACGGTGAGGGCGTAGACCGGCAGGAACTGGGGCACCGTGATCGCCGTCATCGCGATGGCGCCGACGAGCACCATGATCGACGACAGCAGCGGGTGCGTGACCTGCTGCAGCATGACCTCGACGTTCTCGACGTCGCGCACGACCTTGGTCTGCAGGATCGAGGAGCTGACGCGCGTGTGGTAGCCGATCGACAGGCTCTGCAGCCTCGCCGCGAGGGCGTTGCGCAGGTCTGCTCCGGTATCGCGCACCACGGTCATGAAGTTGCGGGTGTACACGATGTGGTTCGGGTAGTTCTGCAGCAGCAGCACCGCGGCGATCGCGAACCAGACGAGCACGGTCGAGACCTCTCCGCCGGTGGCGACCAGGTCGATGATCTCGGCGGTCACCACGGGGAGGAACCACAGCGGGATCTCCTTCAGGGCGAATGCGAGGATCGCGATCGTCATGCGGCCCGGGCGGCGCGCGAGGAGGCGGAGCACCGAGCGAGCGGGGCGGGGGCTCTGAGCGATCCGGATCGTTCCGGTAAACGCTTTCTGCGTCATGAGGACATGCTACCGACGGATGCCGCCTGCGCGGCCGGAAGGGGACTCATTCACGCCTCATATCTCGCGGGCGACTCGATCGTCGCACCTGCCATGCCCGAGGAGCGACCGCTCACGGGCTGGGGTTTCGTCCCTCGAAAACCATCGTAGAGGCGCGCGTTCGCCTCGCGCCGTCGAGGCGTCGCGACCGGGTCGTTCCACCGCGGCGATCGCGGAAGTCAGCCTCGACCGTGACCTGCGGTCGAGGCGCGCACGACGAGCTCGGGCTGGTAGACGATGCTGCCGAGTTCGCTCCCGGCGATGCCCGAGATGCGGGCCAGCAGAAGCTCGGCGGATGTACGGCCCATCTCGCGCGCGGGCTGGCGGATCGACGTCAGCGGCACGGCCGCGATCGCCGCGAACTCGATGTCGTCGTATCCCACGACGGCGACGTCCTCGGGCACGCGCACGCCGCGCGAGATCAGCCCGTGCACCAGTCCGATCGCGAGGTGATCGTTCGACGCGACGACGCCGTCGGGCCGGTCGGCCGCATCGCGTGCGGCGAGCTGCTCGCCGAACGCGCGCCCGAGGTCGGAGGTGGTGCGCTCGGTCCAGATGGGCTCGATCGCCGCGCCGGCGTGGGCGGCGACCGCCAGACGTGCGCCGTGCAGGCGCTCGCGAACCTGGCGCACCTCTGCGCGTGCCCCGACGAATGCAAGACGGCGGCGTCCGGTGGCCAGCAGGTGCTCGGTGGCGAGGCGCCCGCCGGCGACGTCGTCGAACGAGACCGAGGGGAGCTCGCCGGAGTCGTCGACCGAATCGACCAGGACGACGGGAATGCCGCGGCCGCGCAGACGCTGCAGCCATGGCTCGAGCGGGCCGAACGGGCTGACCAGCGCGCCCTCGACGTGCACGCGCTCGAAGAGCTCGATATGGTCGCGCTCTTTCGCCACATCGTCGCTGGAGTTGCCCACGAGCACGCGGAGTCCCGCCGCGGACGCGGCGTCCTCGGCTCCGGCGACCATGTCGGCGAAGAACGGATTGGCGATGTTGATGACGGTCATGCCGAGCAGGCCGCTGCGTCCGGCACGCAGCTGCTGAGCGGCTTGAAGGGGGACGTAGCCGAGCTGGTCGGCGGCCGAGCGCACTCGTTCGACGAGCTGATGGCTCACCAGGTGCGGGCGGTTGAGAGCGTTCGAGACGGTGCTGATCGACACGCGCGCGCGCTCGGCGACGTCGCGGATGCCGACTCGCTTCATGTCGCTCTCGCCTTCGTCTCGCGCCACGCCGCTCCGGTCGCGCCATCGCGCCGGCGCGTCCCCACTGCGCTTCCGACGCAGCGGCGCGGCGGATTTCACCATGGTATGCGCTTTCCGCCTCCTGAGGGCGTCAGAGTGCGAGGTCGGCCGCGATGGCGCGGGTCTCGTCGGGGCTCCAGATGCGGTCGCCGAACACGTGGCGGTGAGACAGCGAGACCTCGTCACCGGGGGCGAGCACGATGGGCTCGTCGAACGACGGCGACGGCGCCAGGATCGGGAACGGCTCGCTCCGCACGAACCACTTGATCGGCCGGTCCTGGGTCGCGGTACCGCGCGATACGCGCACCGTCCCCGCGAAAACCAGCACCGTGCCGCCGCCGTCGAACTCGTCGTGCTCGCCCGAGAAGGCCACCCACGCCGATTCGGCGCCCATGAGGCTCTCGACGCCGTGACCGGTCGCGGACTGGACGCGGCCGCCCGTCCAGGCCCGCGGCATCCGGATCACGAAGCCGGTGTACCCGGCATTGGGGCGGCCCTGCGTCGTCGGGCTGCCGAGTTCGAGGTCGTGGTCCGAGGTGTTGCGCAGGGTCGTCGAGAAGTCGAGTGCCCACACTCCGCGCACGAGGTCGAGGGAGTGGAACCGGTGCGCGCGACGCTCGGCGAGCCACTCGTCTCCGGCTCGGGTGATCCACGTGAGGTCCTCGATGAGCGAGACCTCTGCGCCGGCCTCGGTCACGCGGGTGAATCGGTTATGGCGCATGCGCCCGACGTTGTCGAGCGGCGTGTAGCCGATGTCGCGCCGGTAGGTCGGGCCACCCCAGAAGTTCTGACCCGACACATGCGTCCACGTCATCTGCAGGCCCTTGTGCCAGCGGTGATCCCACGGGCGGAAGGCGGTCAGCGGTGCGCCGTCGAGTGCGCGTAGCGGGTGCAGGTAGGGCTTCGGCCCCTCGGATGCCGCACCCTCCGGGGCGAACGCGTAGCGGGCGATGTCGATGCCCGCCGCGGTGACGGTCGCATCGTCCTCGTCGAGGCGCAGCGTGAAATCAGGCATGCCGCCATTCTCGCCCAGATATCAGGAAAACGCTTGCCCTCCGCCATCGGAGCAAGCACGCCCCACTGCCGAGCTGAATCAGGCTCCGGCGAGCGCCTGCGACACCACCTCGCGGGCCTCGGCCTGCACCTGCGCGAGGTGCTCGGGTCCGCGGAGCGACTCGGCGTAGAGCTTGTAGACGTCCTCGGTGCCCGAGGGGCGCGCGGCGAACCAGGCGTGTTCGGTCTGCACCTTGAGCCCGCCGATCGCGGCATCGTTGCCGGGAGCGTGCGAGAGCTTCGCGGTGATCGGCTCGCCCGCCAGCTCCGTCGCGGTCACGGCCTCGGGCGCCAGCTTTCCGAGCGCGGCCTTCTGGGCGGGCGATGCCGGCGCGTCCACACGCTGGTACGCGGATGCCCCGAACTCGGCCTCGAGTTCGGCGTAGCGCTGCGAGGGCGTCTTGCCGGTGACGGCGAGGATCTCGGCGGCGAGCAGGCACAGCAGGATGCCGTCCTTGTCGGTGGTCCACACCGAGCCGTCGGTGCGCAGGAACGATGCCCCGGCCGACTCCTCGCCGCCGAAGGCGACCGAGCCGTCGAGCAGGCCCGGCACGAACCACTTGAATCCGACCGGAACCTCCAGCAGCGTCCGGCCGAGCGATTCGGCGACGCGGTCGATGATCATCGACGACACCAGCGTCTTGCCGACCGCGGCGTCCGCGGGCCAGCCCGGGCGGTGCGAGAAGAGGTAGTCGATGGCCACTGCGAGGTAGTGGTTGGGGTTCATCAGGCCGGCGTCGGGTGTGACGATGCCGTGGCGGTCGGCATCCGCATCGTTTCCAGTGAGGATGTCGTACTCGTGGCGACGGGCGACGAGCGAGGCCATCGCGGACGGCGACGAGGGATCCATGCGGATCTTCTCGTCCCAGTCGAGCGTCATGAACCTCCAGGTCGGATCGACGTCGGGGTTCACCACCGTGAGGTCGAGCCCGTGCACCTCGGCGATCAGGGCCCAGTACTCGACGGATGCGCCGCCCAGCGGATCGGCGCCGATGCGCACTCCGGCGCGGCGGATGGCATCGACGTCGATGATGTTCGCGAGGTCGCGGACGTAGGCGTCGCGGAAGTCGTGCTCGCCGAGCGTGTCGGCGTCGAGGTCCTTGAACGGCGTGCGGCTGACCCCGTCGAGCCCCGCCGCGATGAGCTGATTCGCGCGGTCGGCGATCCAGCCGGTGGCGTCGGTGTCGGCAGGTCCCCCGTTCGGCGGGTTGTACTTGAAGCCGCCGTCGCGCGGGGGGTTGTGGCTGGGCGTCACGACGATGCCGTCCGCGCGGCCCGGGTCCGCGGCATCCCGTCCCTTGTTGTAGGCCAGGATCGCGTGGCTGAGCGCCGGCGTCGGCACCCAGGAGTCGCGCGAGTCGACACGCACCTCGACGCCGTTCGCGACGAGCACTTCGATCGCGCTGCGCTCGGCGGGCAGCGACAGGCCGTGCGTGTCGCGCCCGAGGAACAGGGGTCCCTCGATGCCCTGGGCGCGGCGGTAGTCGACGATCGCCTGCGTGGTGGCGAGGATGTGCACCTCGTTGAAGCTCGCCGACAGCGACGAGCCGCGATGACCGCTCGTGCCGAACGCGACGCGCTGCTCCGGCACGGCCGGATCAGGGGCGATGTCGTAGTAGGCGGAGATGAGTTCATCGATGTCGATGAGGTCGGATGCTTCGGCGGGCTGTCCTGCGCGGCTCATGCGCCTAGTCTGCCTGTCCCGGAGACACGGTGCACGGTTCGTGACGTCCGAGCCATGGCCTGGTGCCTTCCGAACCGGCGGCCGACCTGCGTCCGAACCTGTTCGCAACTCCGGACGAATGCCGGCGGCACACCCCTGTGCAACCGGAATCCCGGGGATCCGGCGCGGGAATTCCCGCAACCGTCCGGAGTTGCGAACGCGCAATAAGCTGGAGCCCGTGACTTCCGAGCCCGCCGCCGTCGAGGCCCCCGCCACCACCCGCCGCACCTACAGCTATCTGGGGCCGTCGGGGACGTTCACCGAGGCGGCGCTGACGCAGGTTCCCGAAGCTCGCGATCAGATCTGGCGGTCGGTGCGCAATGTCGGCGAGGCGCTGACAGATGTCGTCGAGGGGCGCTCGGATGCCGCGATGATCGCGATCGAGAACTCCGTCGACGGCGGGGTGTCCACCGCGCAGGACGCCCTCGCCACCATGCCGGGTCTCAGGATCGTGGGCGAGTACCTCGTTCCCGTGAACTTCGTGCTCGTCGCGCCGCGCGGCACCCGCCTCGAGGACGTGTCGCTGATCGCGGCGCACCCCGTCGCGTACGGCCAGTGCCTGCAGTGGCTGACGGCGACCCTCCCCGAGCACGCGCACCTGCCCGCGGCGAGCAACGTGGCCTCGGCGGTGGAGATCGTCGAGGGAGTGAGCGATGCGGATGCCGCGATCGCGCCCCCCGGGATCCTCGAGCACTACGATCTCGAGTTGCTGGCCGAGAACATCGGCGACAACCCCAATGCGGTGACGCGGTTCGTGCTGGTGAGCCGGACGGTCGTCCCGCCGGGACCCACCGGGGCCGACAAGACGTCGCTCATCGTCGAACTGCCCGACGACCACCCCGGTGCTCTGCTCGAGATGCTCGAGCAGTTCGCCACGCGCGGCATCAATCTGTCGCTGCTCGCCTCGCGCCCCATCGGCGACGAGCTGGGCCGGTACCGGTTCGTCGTCGACGCCGACGGCCACATCGAGGACGAGCGGATGGCCGACGCCCTCCTGGGCCTGCGCCGTTTCAGCCCGAAGGTCATCTACCTGGGCTCGTACCCGCGCGCGGACCGCGCCGTGGTGCGCTACCCCGAGCGCTACTCCGACGACGTGTTCGTCGAGGCGCGCGACTGGCTGCGCGCACTGATCTCGGGCGAACCGGTCGAGCAGGACTAGCGAACGCCGTCAGGCGGCCAGCGCGGCGGCCAGCAGCTCGAGCGTCTGGGCACGGCCGGGCGCGGCATCCATCGGCTCTTCCTCGTACGATCCCGCGATCGGCGAGATCATGACCTCGTCGACCCCGTACCGGGTGGCGAAGGCGCGCACCTCGGAGGCGACCACCCCGGCGGTTCCGACGAACCACTTGGCGCGGGCGGAGTCCATGAACGATGCGCCGAGGCCGTCGAAATCGGCGGCTCCCGCGATCGACTGCTCCACGGTCTCGAGCGCGACGAGGGGCCGGTTCGTGCGCAGCCGCGCCGTCATGCGCAGATTGGGGAGGGCACGGGCCTCGGCCTCGTCCTGGGTGGGGGCGGCCAGCACGTTCGCGGTGAGGAAGGTGCGGGGGGCGGCGAGCGTCTCGGACGCCACGAACGAGGTGCGGTAGAGATCGAGCGCGCGCTCCAGCCCCTCGCCCGAGAAGTGATTGGCGAACACGTACGGCAGGCCGAGCGATGCGGCGAGCTGCGCGGAGTAGTCGCTCGATCCGAGCAGCCACACCTCGGGCACCGTGGTCGCGGCGGGCGTGGCGTGCACCTCGTAGGTGCCGCCCGACGTGAAGCGCAGCGACGCCCCGTCGGCCGACACGAGCGACATGATGTCGCGAACGTGGTCGGGGAACCGCTCGACGTCGCTCGTGGTGCCGCTCTGGCGCAGCAGCTGCGTGATGACCGGGTCGGATCCCGGCGCGCGGCCGATGCCGAGGTCGATGCGCCCCGGTGCAAGGGCTTCCAGCGCCGCGAACTGCTCGGCCACCACGAGCGGTGAGTGGTTCGGCAGCATGACGCCGCCGGATCCGAGGCGGATGCGCGAGGTGCGGGCCGCTGCGGCCGCCGCCAGCACCGGAGGAGTCGTCGAGGCGACGGCAGGCATGTTGTGGTGTTCGGCGAACCAGTAGCGGCGGTAGCCGAGACCGTCCGCCAGTGCTGCCAGGCCGAGCGATGCCGCCACAGCCTGTGCGCTCGTCTGCCCCGCGCGCACCGGCACGAGGTCGAGGACGGAAAGGGCCGGGGTCGTCAGAGCGGTGTTCATCCTCACCGACAACCCGCGGCGGCATCCTTCCTATTCCGCGTCGTGTCTCACAATCGCAGCGAACCCGGCGGGCGACCTGCGGTTGTGAGACACGAGCGCCGGCTCAGGGGAGGCGGTTCGCCTTCGCGAGGTTCTCGCGCAGCTCGTCCGCGGTCTGTGCGACGACATACGCGGGGCGATCGCGCTCCAGACGCCACGACTCGCTGAGCGGACCCGCGCTCACGGTGTCGAAGCCGAGGGCGTCGTAGACGCCGGTCACGAATTCCACGCCCTCGGCGCTGTCGCCCGCCGTTCCGAGTGCGCGGCGCTGCGGGTCGCCCGCGGGCAGGCCGCCGGCGTTGATGTCGGACGCGTAGAGGTGGTTGAACGCCTTCACGACCTTCGAGGTCGGCAGGTGCTCCTGCAGGAGCCCGGATGTCGTCGCCTCACCCCGATCGAGGACATCGATGCGGCCGTCGCGCTCGAAGTAGTAGTTGTTCGTGTCGAGGACGATCTTGCCGGCGAGAGGCTCGACGGGCACGTCCTTCAGGGCCTTGAGGGGCACCGTCACGACCGCGATGTCTGCGGCGGTCGCCGCGTCGCTCGCCGTCGCGGCCGTCACCGAGGATCCGAGCTCGTCCACAAGGCTCGCGAGGCTCTCGGGACCGCGCGAGTTCGAGATCACGACGTCGTAGCCGAGTCCCGAGAAGGCGCGGGCGAGCGCGCTGCCGATGTGTCCTGCACCGATGATTCCGATAGTGGTCATGGTGGGCGCCAACCGCGCGGGGGACGGCTTCATTCCGAGACGATGGCCGGTCACGTCATCGAGCGAAACGAGCGGGCTGCGTCTCGTGCCGGCTCAGCCCGGAGCGTCTTTCGCGTTCCGGGCTGAGCGGGTGACGTGTGCGTACGCGTCGAGGGCGGCGCGGCGGGTCTCCGCAAGGTTGACGATCGGTTCGAGAGGCTCGTGCGACAGGTGCTCCGGCGCCCACTTGGCGACGTAGCGGCCGCCGGCGTCGAACTTCTTCGCCTGCAGATCGGGATTGAACACGCGGAAGTACGGCGCAGCGTCGGCACCGGATCCCGCCACCCATTGCCAGTTGAACGGATTGCTGGCAGCGTCCGCGTCGACGAGGGTGTCCCAGAACCACTCTTCGCCGTGCCGCCAGTCGATCAGCAGGTTCTTCACCAGGAACGACGCCGCGACCATCCGCACGCGATTGTGCATGAACCCGCTCGACCAGAGCTCGCGCATGCCGGCATCCACCAGCGCGACACCCGTGCGTCCCTCGTGCCAGGCGCGCAGGAGGTCTGGCCGCAGCGGTGGCCACGGGAACGCATCGAACTGCGGCCGGAGGTTCTTCGACGCGAGGTCGGGGAAGTGGAAGAGCGTGTGCCACGCGAACTCCCGCCAGCCGAGTTCCGCCAGGAACCGTCCGCCGCGGCCGGCGGCGATGGTCTCGTGCCAGACCGTGTGGGGGCTCAGCTCTCCCCAGCGTAGGCGCGGCGACAGCAGCGACGTGGCGCCCGCGGCAGGCTCGTCGCGGGCGCGGTCGTACTCCTCGATGTCGGAGGCGAGGAACTCCCGCAGCCGTCGACGCGCGGCGGGCTCTCCTGGTTCCCATCTCTCTCGCAGTCCTGCGGCCCAGTCGGGGCGGTGGGGGAGCAGGCCCCAATCCTGGAGTGCCTCGGATGCCGGCGGTCGCGGCTCGCCCGCGATCTCGTGCGGTTCGGAGAGCGGATGCCGCGGCGGCGGCAGTCGCAGGCACGCGTTCCAGAACGGGGTGTAGACCGAGAAGTGCGCACCGGTGCCGGTCTTCACCGTCCACGGTTCGAACAGCACCGATGCGGCGAACGACGCCACCTCGACCCCGTTGGCCCGCAGTGCGGTCTTGAGCGCCGTATCCACCGTGCGCTCCGGACCTCCGTAGCGCCGGTTCCAGAAGACCGCGCTCGCCGCGGCATCCCGCGCCGTCTCGCGCACCACGCGCTCGGCCGGGCCGCGGCGCAGCACCAGGCTCGCGCCGCGTTCGCGCAGGCCGGACGCGAGCGATTCGAGCGAGTGGTGCAGCCACCAGCGTGCGGCGCCGCCGAGGGGACGGATGCCGGCCGATTCCTCGTCCAGCACGTAGAGGCAGATCACCCGCTCACCGCGATCGATCGCCGCGCGCAGCGCGGGGTTGTCGGCCAGGCGCAGGTCATCGCGCAGCCACACGATGGACGGTCCGGACATGCACCCATCCTGCCGCTCCCGCGAGCGCCACCGGCGTCGCGAGTGCGGCAGTTTCCTGCGAGTGCGGCGTCGCACGACGGCGCACTCGCAGGAAACTGCCGCACTCGCATGTCCGCGGCCCAGAGACCCGTCCGCGGCTCAGAGACCCTTGGTGTCGTGGCCCTTCGGCAGGACCACGAGGAGCGCGCCCGGATCGACACGGATGTTCACCGTCACGGCCTCGCCGAACTCATCCCCGTCGAGCTGCACGGGATGCGCCTCGGTCGCAGCGAGCTCGATGCCCGCGCCCCGCGAGTAGCGCACCGCGTTGTCTTTCGTGCGCAGGGCGAGCACGCGGCGGCCCGCGCGGAAGCGCCGCAGGAAGCTGTTGTCCCACGCGACCCGCCGCCACACCAGGAGCCAACCGAGCGGGCCCTTGGGCTGGAAGATCACGATGTCGAGAGCGCCGTCGGCGACCGAAGCCTCGGGGATCAGATCGAGGCCGGCCGGGAGCGACCCGCAGTTCGCGAACAGCACGCTCTGCACACGCGCCGAGTGCAGCCGGTGCCCGGGCAGCTCGTACATCACGCGGAACGGCTTCGCACCCGGGAGCGCACGCGCGGCGCCGTCGACGTACGCCACCCAGCCGACCGTCTTCTTCAGCTGCGGGTTGGTGTTCGCGATCATCGCGGCATCCAGCCCGATCCCGCCCATCACGACGAACGCGTGCTCCTCGCTCGTGCCGTCGGCGCGGCCGAGCTTGGACCAGCCGACGTCCATCGGCAGAGTGTCGCCGTCGAAGACCGCGCGCACCATCGCCTCGGGCTCGGCGAGCGGAAGACGCAGGTTGCGGGCGAGCAGGTTGCCGGTTCCGCTGGGAACGATCGCGAGAGGGACGCCCGACCCGCACATCGCCTCCGACACCGCGCGCACGGTGCCGTCACCACCCGCGACGAGCACGGCATCCGCGTCGGCCGCTAGCGCCTCGCGGGTGATCTCGTCGCCCAGGTCGTCGACGGTCGTCTCATAGAACAGCGGTTCGGTCCAGCCCGCCGCGGCCGACAGGCGCGTGACCGTCGCGCGGAGGGAAGCTGCGTCGACCTTGGTCGGGTTGTAGACGAGGGCGGCCTGGCGACCGGGGCGCTCGCCGCCCTCGATCGGCCGAGTGGCCCCCGCGAAGTCGGTGCGGCGGGCTTCGCCGCCCTCGCCTTCCGTGGTGTCGGGGGCGACATCGCCCGGCTCGCGGATGACGTCGTCGGGAGCCGCCGCCGACGCCGCATCCGGCGCATCGTCGCGCGCCGGGCCGGGATCCTGCTCATCGTCGGGGGCGCTCGCCATGGGTACAGGGTATGGCCAGGACCTCGTATGTCGCGGACCACCCCTCCGCCGGCCGGCGCGGTGCGGCGCGGGACTGCCGCTCGCCCGTCGTTCAGCATCGCGTCGCCCGGCGTTGACAGACGCCGGGATGACCCGCCTCGCGCCTGACCGCCCCGAGCCTAGACTGTTCGGATGATCGATCCCGTGCTGCTTCGCGACAATCCCGAGCTGGTCAAGCGCTCGCAGGAGGCGCGCGGAGAATCGCCCGATGCCGTCGACGCAGCCCTCGACGCCGATCGTCGACGTCGAGCGGCGATCACCGCGTTCGAAGAGCTCCGCGCGGCGCAGAACGCCCACGGCAAGCTGGTCGCGCAGGCCCCCAAAGACGAGAAGGCCGCGCTCGTCGCCGCGGCGAAGCAGCTCAGCGAGCAGGTCAAGCAGGCCCAGCATGCGGTCGCCGCGGCCGAAGAGGCATCGGATGCCGCCTTCGCGCGGATCGAGAACGTCGTGATCGACGGGGTGCCGGCCGGCGGCGAAGACGACTTCGTGACCCTTCGCACCCACGGTGAGCGTCCCGCCTTCGCGTTCGAGCCACGCGATCACCTCGAACTCGGCGAGATGCTCGGCGCGATCGACATGGAGCGCGGCACGAAGGTGTCGGGCAGTCGCTTCTACTTCCTCACGGGTATCGGCGCGCGCCTCGAGATCGCGCTCATGAACCTCGCGCTCGACCGTGCGCTGCAGGCCGGATTCACGCCGTTGATCCCGCCGACGCTCGTGCGGCCCGAGGTCATGCGCGGCACCGGCTTCCTGGGTCAGCACGCCGCCGAGGTCTACCACCTCGAAGACGACGACCTGTACCTCGTCGGCACGAGCGAGGTACCCCTCGCCGGCTACCACATGGACGAGATCCTCGACTTCGGCAAGGGTGCCAAGCGCTACGCCGGATGGTCGACGTGCTACCGCCGTGAGGCCGGCTCGTACGGCAAGGACACCCGCGGCATCATCCGGGTGCACCAGTTCAACAAGCTCGAGATGTTCGTCTGCACGACGCCCGACGACGCCGAGGCCGAGCACCTGCGCCTGGTCGCGCTGCAGGAGTCGATGCTGCAGGATCTGGGCCTCAGCTATCGGGTGATCGATGTCGCCGCGGGCGACCTCGGATCGAGCGCCGCGCGCAAGTACGACATCGAGGCGTGGGTGCCGACGCAGAATGCGTATCGCGAGCTCACCTCGACCTCGAACTGCACCACCTACCAGGCGCGGCGGCTCGACATCCGCCATCGCCTCCCCGCCGACCGCGGCGGCAAGACCGAGGTCGTCGCCACGCTCAACGGCACGCTCGCGACCACGCGCTGGATCGTCGCCATCCTCGAGACGCATCAGCGAGAGGACGGATCGGTCACCGTGCCCGAGGTGCTCAGGCCGTTCCTCGGGGGCCTCGAGGTGCTGGAGCCGATCGCGTGACCGAAGCGCACCTGCCTGCGACCGGGTCCATCAAGGTCGTAAAACAGAAGAACGCCGCCAGGCTCGTCGAGCAGGTCGCGCGCGACACCGAGCAGGCGCCCTCGGTCATCGAACGCATCCTGATCGTGCTCGACATCGACGGCACCGTGCTGCTCGAAGACGAGTCGCTCAGCCCTGGGGTCGTCGACGCCGTCGAGCACGCGCACCGCGCGGGGCACGAGGTCATGATCGCGACCGGCCGCAGCTGGGAGGGCACCCACGGCATCCTCCGCGCCCTCGGCATCGCACCCGAGTACGTGGTCTGCTCGAACGGCGCCGTCGTGCTCAAGCGCATCGACGCCGGTGAGCTGGACTACGAGCGCTGGCACGTCGAGACGTTCGACCCGCGCGAGGTGCTGACGCAGCTGCGCGAGCATCTGCCCGACGCCCGCTACCTCGTGGAGCTTCCGGACGGTCTGCGCCTGTACACCGGGTACCTCGACGACTGGAACCTCATCAACGCCCGGCGAGTGCCGTTCGACGAACTGGGCGCGCAGCCGGTGTGCCGCATCGTCGTGGTCGCACCCGAGCAGCAGGAGCGGGATTTCGTCGACCTCGTGGCGCGCATCGGACTGAGCCAGGTGTCGTACGCCGTGGGCTGGACGGCCTGGCTCGACATCGCCCCGCAGGGCGTCGACAAGAGCACCGGCCTCGAGCTGGTGCGCAGTGAGCTCGGCGCCGACCCTGCGCACGTGCTCGTGATCGGCGACGGTCGCAACGACCTCGGCATGTTCCGCTGGGCTCTCGACAACGGCGGCCGCGCGGTCGCGATGGAGCAGGGACCGCAGGAAGTGCGCGACGCCGCGGGCGAGACCACCACCTCGGTGCAGGCCGGCGGCGTGGCGGCGGTGCTCCGCCGGCTCTGACGCCTCTGGTCGCGGGCTCCCGTCGGAGGGCGCGTTCAGGGCCTGTCCAGGCGGGGTGGGAAGAATAGGCGGCAGGGCTGTCGGCTAGACTCGACGACTGTTCGACGGATGCCTCGTTTCGCGTGGCATGTGTCGGGAGGGTTGTCCGAGCGGCCGATGGACCTGGTCTTGAAAACCAGTGGGCAGCAATGTCCCGTGGGTTCGAATCCCACACCCTCCGCAAGCGAAGGTATGCCGGGGGGTGGACCGTGAGAACCCATCCCCGAGAGGAACCGAGTGAGCGAGACGCACAAGCCCGCCCGACGTGGCCGCCGCACGGTGGCACGTCACGGTGAGCTCTCGTCGCCGCATCCGTTCGGTCTGATCCTCAAGGTCCTCGGAGTGATGCTCGCCGTCGTGCTGGTGTCGGGCGCCGGCGTCGCCGCCTACGCCGCGTACGACCTGACCGCGAGCTTCACCGACGAGGCGGTCGCTCTCGAAGGCCAGAGCGCCGTCCCGCCCGACATCGGCGCGATCGAGGGCGGCGTCGATCTGCTGCTCGTCGGAACAGACGAGTGCGAGCCCGAGTACGCCTACATCTTCGGGGCGCGCTGCACCGGACCGGATGCCGAGGGCCAGCTCAACGACGTCAACATGCTCGTGCACATCTCGAACAACCCGCGCCGGGTGACGGTGGTGTCGTTCCCGCGCGATCTCATGATCCCCATTCCGTCGTGCACGAACGAGGACGGCTCGACCACCTCCGCGACCTCCAAGGCGCAGATCAACGAGGCGTGGTCGTTCGGCGGACTGTCGTGCGTGGCGAAGACCGTCTCGGTGCTGAGCGGCCAGAACATCCCGTTCGCCGCGAAGGTGAGCTTCGGCAACGTCATCAACATCACCGACGCGATCGGCGGCGTCGACGTCTGCATCGGCAACGGCGGCATCCGCGACAGCAACACCGGCATCGACTGGCCGGCAGGTGCGAGGACCATCGCGGGCGTCGAGGCGCTCCAGTTCCTCCGCACCCGCTACGGCCTCGAGAACGGCAGCGACCTGGCGCGCATCTCGAACCAGCAGCAGTACATGTCGAGCCTCGCGCGCAAGCTCGTGAGCGACGAGGTGCTCGCCGACCCGGCGACCCTCTACAAGCTCGCCACGACCGCGGTCGACAACATCACGCCGAGCGAGTCCCTGACCAACCCGATGACGCTCGTGCAGATCGCGATGGCGGTCAAGGACGTTCCGTTCGAAGACATCAACTTCGTGCAGTACCCGGTGAGCACCGACCCCGCCGACATCAACCGGGTCGTCCCGAACTACGAGCTCGCAGACAAGCTGTGGGCCGCACTCGCCGCCAACGAGCCCATCGATCTGACGAACGACCAGAACAACACCGGGGGAGTGATCACCGTCGACCCGCAGCCCACCGAAGCGCCCGTCGAGACTGCTCCGACGCCCGGAGCGACCGAGACTCCCGCGCCGAGCGAGACCGCTGTCGCCCTCGACGACATCCCCGGTCAGTCCGCGGCGGATCAGACCTGCTCGGCCGGCAACCTGAGGGCCACCGACTGATGGCGGCGTCGAACAGCCCCTCCCGCGGGGGGCGCGCACCGCTCGCGCGTCACGGAGAGCTGCGGACGCGGCATCCGCTCGTCACGATGCTCGCCATGCTGGGCGTCGTGCTCGGCATCGTGGGTGTGAGCGCGACCGGCGTCGCCGCGTACAGCGTGTGGGATGCCGCGCAGGCCATCGGCGCCAACGCCGTCGTCCTGGACGAAGAGAAGGCGCTGCCACCGTCGCTCGGTGCGATCGAGGGCGGCGTGAACATCCTCCTCGTCGGCAGCGACTCGTGCGAGGGGCAGGATGTCGCGCTGTTCCCGCGCTGCGCCAACGACGACTCGCCGGGCGAGCGCAACGACGTCACGATGCTGGTGCACATCTCGGACGAGCCGCGCCGCGTGACCGTCATCTCGTTCCCGCGCGACATGCTCGTGCCGATCCCGTCGTGCCCGAAGGAAGACGGCAGCGGCGACTACTCCGCGATGTCGTCGCAGATGATCAACGCGTCGTACATGTACGGCGGGCTCGCGTGCACCGTGCTCACGGTGGAGCAGCTCACCGGCGAAGAGATCCACTTCGCCGCGGCCATCCGCTGGACGGGCGTCATCAACATGTCGGATGCGATCGGCGGCGTCGACGTGTGCGTCGCGGGCGACATCAGCGACGTGCACACCGGGCTCAATCTCACCGCCGGCAACCACACGCTCGTAGGGGTCGAGGCGCTGCAGTTCCTGCGCATCCGACACGGCATCGGCGACGGGTCTGACCTCGGCCGCATCTCGAACCAGCAGCAGTTCATGTCGTCGATGGTGCGAAAGCTCCAGTCCGAATCGGTGCTCGCCAACCCCGGCACACTTCTGAACCTGGCCGGCACGCTGATCTCTCAGGTGTCGCAGGGCCAGCTCGTGCTGAGCTCGGGGCTCACGAGCCCGACGCTCATGGTGCAGATCGCGATGGCCGTCAAAGACGTGCCGTACGAGGACATCGTGTTCGTGCAGTACCCCACCGAGTACGCCGGCGGCGACGGCGCTAGTCGCGTGATTCCGGTGAAGGATGCCGCGGCCGCGCTGTTCGCCGCGCTCGCCGCCAACCAGCCCCTCACCCTCACGGGCGACGCGAGTCAGGGCTTCGGCGTCGAGGTGACCGGCGAGGCCGTCCAGCCCGACACGACCGCGACGGACGAGGCCACGGGTGAGACCCCCGCCGCCGGTGAGACCACGGCAGCCGAGACGCCGGTCGCCGAGGAGCGCGTCGAACTGCCTTCGACGATCGCCGGGCAGACGGCCGCGCAGACCACCTGCACCGTCCCGGAGGGGTAAGGCGCGAGGTCTGTCCGCTCGGCGGTCAGTCCCCAGCTGAGGTGAGCACGCGGGTGACGCGGTTGGCCGGCTCATCAGGAGAGCTGCCGAGGTCGACGACGATCGGCTGATGTCCGGCCAGCTCCTCGTGGTCGTACTGCGCGTACGACATCACGATCACCACATCCCCCGTGTGCACGAGACGGGCGGCGGCTCCGTTGATCTGCATCACGCCCGAACCGCGTTCTCCGGCGATCGTGTACGTCTCGAAGCGGGCGCCGTTGTTCACGTCGACGACGTGCACCTGCTCGTGCTCGAGGATGTCGGCCAGATCGAGCAGATCCGCATCGATCGTGATGGAGCCGACGTAGTTCAGATCGCTCCCCGTCACGGTGGCCCGGTGGAGCTTGGACTTGAGCAGAGTTCGGCGCATGTGGATCCTTCGAGCACGGGAGGCTGGATAGCTGGACTGCATCCAAGAATAATCGGCTCGGAGGTCGGTCCTGTCTGTGCGAAGGTGTTCGTTGCGCCATCCGGGCCGGGTTATGATTGTCGGGTGCATCCGCTCGTCCTCGGGCGATGGATGCCTGGAGACGTCGCATAGTTCGGCCTAGTGCACCACCCTGCTAAGGTGGAGTCCTCGCAAGGGGACCGAGGGTTCAAATCCCTCCGTCTCCGCGAGAAAAACCCCGGTCAAGCCGGGGTTTTCGCTTTGGTGCGTGCCCGGTTTGGTGGCACCGATTTGTGCGCCAAGGGCGCGCTATCCCACCTGAGTCGTGCGGGTGGCGGGTGGTGCAGGCGCTGGGGGCAGCGCCCTGCACGCAAGACCGAGACATGCTTCTTGGCGACGACGAGCACGTGTTCCGGGGTGAACCGTCGTCCAGCCCGATGGCCACCCGCATCGCCTCGCGCTGTCGTGAGGGCAGATCATCGATCCGTGCCCCGAGGAGCCCGCTCAGCCGGTGGACTGCCCCGTATGCAAGACGCGACTTCACCTCGAAGCCGGATAGCCACGTCATGTTCTGCCTCAACTCGGTCCAACGAAATCCGTTCGCCCGTCGCGAACATATGTGGTCGACCACCTAATCGAATGCATTATTAAGTGGTCGGCAACATAAATCACAGGAGGAACCGATGCGCGCACAGATCATACGGGGCTATGGGGGACCGCAGGCGTTCGAGCCGGTCGAGCTTCCCGATCCCTCGGCAGGGCCAGGCGAGCTGCTGGTACGGGTCGCGGTCGCTGCCGTGAATCCGCTCGATTGGAAGATTCGCAGCGGCGCACTGCAGGCGATGCTGCCCACAGCCTTCCCGGCGGTGCTCGGCAATGAGATCGCCGGAGTGGTGGAGTCGCTCGGAGCGGGGGTCACCGCGTTCGCGGTGGGAGACCGGGTCGTGGGATTCACGACCTCCGGGGCGTACGGCGAGCTCGTCGTCACGTCGGCCGACCGCCTCACCGCCATCCCCGATACCCTCTCGTTCGAGCAGGCCGCGACCATTCCGACGGCGGCCGAGACCGCTCAGCGCGCGCTCGCGCTCATCGATGTGCGGGCGGGTGAGAGGGTGCTGGTCAATGCCGCGGCCGGGTCGGTGGGGAGCGCCGTGGTGCAGCTGCTCGTCGCGGCGGACGTCATCGTCCTCGGCGCGGCGTCGGAGGCGAACCACTCGTACGTCCAATCACTCGGAGCCACCCCGGTCCGCTACGGCGAGCATCTCATCACCGATCTGGCCGCAGTGGCGCCCCAGGGTATCGACGCGGCATTCGATGCCGGAGGTCGCGGGTTCGTCGACCAGGTTCTCTTGCTCCTGCCTGCAGACCGCATCGTGACCATCGTCGACTTCGCGGCTGCCGCGAAGGGCGTCCAGGTCGCGGGCGGCGACCCCTTCGCGCTCACCGCCGCGACGATCGCCCCGGTGCTCGCGCTCGCGGCGGAGGGCCGCTTCACGACCGAGGCCGCGGCTGTGCTGCCAATCGACCGGATCGCGGAGGCGCACCGGATGAGTGAGGCGGGACACCTCAGGGGCAAGATCCTGCTGCGCGTCTCTCCTCGCACACTGTGGGAGCCGGTGCGGATCGGAGGTATGCAGATGCCGTACCGGGTCGCTCTTGCTCCGATGACGCGCAGCCGAGCGCTGGCAGACGGCACACCTGGTCCGCTCGCGGCCGAGTACTACGCTCAGCGCGCCGGCCTCGGTCTGCTCATCACCGAGGGCACTCAGCCCTCCGACGACGGCCAGGGGTACCTGATGACACCGGGGATCTACCGACCCGAACACGTCGCCGGCTGGCGCACCGTCGTCGACGCCGTGCACGCCCGAGGCGGCCACCTCGTCATCCAGCTCATGCACGTCGGGCGGATGTCGCATCCCGACAACACATCGCACCACCGCCGGCCGATCGCGCCGTCCGCCATCGCACCCGGAGTCGACATGTTCACCGCGACTGGCGCTCAGCCTGTCCCCGTGCCACGTGAGATGACGACAGACGACATCGCGAAGACGATCGCCGACTTCCGCCATGCCGCCCGCAGCGCCGTCGAGGCTGGTGCCGATGCCGTGGAACTGCACGCAGCCAACGGCTACCTGCTGCACCAGTTCCTCTCTTCCAACGCCAACCGGCGCACCGATCCCTACGGGGGCTCGGTGGAGGCGCGCTCGCGGTTCGTCGTCGAGGTCGCGACAGCGGTCGCCGACGAGATCGGTCCCGAGCGGGTCGGCATCCGGATTTCGCCCGGCTTGGCCATCGGCGGAGTCGACGAGGGCGACGACGTGCGCCAACAGTATGCCCACCTCGTCCGCGCGCTCGCACCGCTCGGGCTGGCCTATCTGCATACGTTCCAGCTGTTCGACGAGGAGCTGCTCGCGGATCTACGGAGGGCATGGCCGGGATCGCTGCTGGTGCTCCGAGCGGGCCGTACTCTCGAGACGCTCGATCAGGACGTCATTGCCGGGCTCGCGGATGCCGTGCCACTCGGCCGCTGGGCACTCGCCAACCCCGACATCGTCGAGCGTCTGCGAGCCGGTGCGCCCCTGAGTGACGCCGATCCGACCACGTTCTACGGGGGCGGCGCGCACGGCTATACCGACTACGGCCGGCTCGCCGCTTAGTCCCGCCTCGCTGCGTCCGGCTCACCTCCTCGCGGTGGGCCGGACGCGCTTAGGGTGGTGATGCGGGGGCCGCCAGCCCTTTCCCGAGATCCTGATGAGGCACCATGACCGCGCCGAACAACGAGCATCCGTTCATCGATGTCGCCCCTGTGAGCGCCGCCATCATGCGCCTCGCCCACGAGCAGCGCACAGTGGCGTCCGGACGCCTCTCCGCGCTCGGACTTTTCCCCGGTCAGGAGCTCATCCTGGCGCAGCTCTGGGCCTCTGATGGCCGCTCTCAGAAGGAACTCGTCGATTCGCTGAGACTCGACCACTCGACGATCGCGAAGTCGGTGCAGCGTCTCGAGCGTGCCGGGCTCGTCCAGCGCGCGCGTTCGTCCTCGGATGGCCGCGTCATGCTCGTCACCCTCACGGCAGCCGGCCGCGCGCTCGAGCAGCCCGTGCGACAGACCTGGGCCGATCTCGAAGCACGCTGGTCCGGCCGGCTGTCGACATCCGAACTCGCCCGCTTCACGGATCTGGCACGCAAGTTGGGTCGGGCTGAAGAGCGCACAAGCTGAGGCGGTCTCACCAGCCGAGGCTCTCTTCTCGTCGATGAGCGTTTCGAGGTGTATGGGCCATGTCGGCCAGATGGTAGCCACCAGTACCAGTTCGCGCGGCTGAGCGGGCCATCGGATGGCGCGTACGGGTTCGCGGTAGGTGGCGGAATGCTGACGCGCGAAACGATGGAGCTGGCGGCTCCTTCGTGGAAGCCAGGCGATTGCCAGGCAGCTAGGCATCGCGTTCATCAACGCCGCTTCGCGGTCTCCCGCTCGGGTCGGCCGTCTCGCCGGCTGCCTCGAGGCGCTGGAGGCCGCGGGTGTCGCCTTCGAGGATCAGGAGGTCATCAGCGCCCACCGGCGTCCCGCCCGTGCGGCGGCCCTCCGTCTAGTCGAGAGCGAGGCGCCGGAATGAGACGTGCCGGGAGCCGTCACGCGTAGGGTGAGATCCGTGGCTTCCGAGACGACTGGACGTCGCTCCCGCGCGCGTGTGAGCGACGTCGCCGTCGCGGCCGGCGTCTCGCCGACCACGGTCTCGCATGCGCTCAGCGGAGCCCGCGCGGTCAACGCGGAGACCCGCGAGCGCATCCTGGCGATCGCTCGCGAGCTCGGCTACGTCCCCGACCGGGTGGCGAGCGGACTGCGCCGACGCCGCACGGGCGTCATCGGCCTGATCGGCGACGACCTCGCCGCGACACCGTTCGCGGGTCGCATCATCGAGGGCGCTCGTCGTGCCGGCCTCGACCGCGACGTGCTGCTGATGGTCGGCGAGAGCGGCGGCGACGCGGATGCCGAACGCGACCTCGTCGCGCGCTTCCTCGCGCAGCGGGTCGATGGCCTGCTCATCGCGCGGATGTACCACCAGCGCGTGGATCGACCCGAGATCCCCGACGACCTTCCGGTCGTTCTCGTCGATGCCGCACCCGAGCCCGGATGGAACGTCGACGCCGTCGTACCCGACGAAGCGCAGATCGCCACGCTCGCGTGCGAGCGCCTCACCCGAGACGGCCACCGCGACATCGCCTACGTCGGCACCGTCGACGAATCGCGAGCGGCGCGTGGGCGCCTCATCGGCATCCGCTCGGCGCTCGGCGATGCGGGGATCCCGCTCCGTGACGAACGTGTCGCGTTCTGCACCTCGAACGCAGTCGGGGGGCGTCAGGCCGGGGGCGAGCTCCTCGATCGCGACGACCGGCCGACGGCGATCATCTGCTTCAACGATCAGATGGCGATGGGTGTGATGCAGGCGGCCGCGCGGCGGGGCATCCCCGTTCCGACAGGGCTCTCGATCGTGGGAATCGACGATCTGCACCCGGTCGCGGACGCGCTGGATCCCGGCCTCACGACAGTCGCCCTGCCGCACGCCGAGATGGGGCGCTGGGCGATGGAGCGACTGCTCGAGCGCATCGACGGCACGCCGCCGCCCGCGGTGGAGGGGCTGCACCTGCTGCGCGGGTGGCTCGTCGAGCGCGAGTCGGTCGCCCCACCGTTCCGCGACCGCTAGCCGCTCTGCCGCTCGGACGGCACCCGCTCCACCGGCGCGACGCGCAACGGGGTCACGCTCGCGTCAGTGACCGCGATCGGTCCCCGCACGGCTTCGATGCGCGCTCCGCGCTCGCCCGATGCCCCGAAGACGGCCATGGTGAGCGCCGCCTCCCCGTCGCCGACGAAGACCTCGATGGATGCGACGTCCACGACGACGTCCAGACGCACCCGGCCGTCGCGCGCGGGGACCGCGGCTGTTCGCACCTCCCGGTACGCGTCCGGCATCTCGTCGGCCACGGCGTCGGCATCCCGGGTGACGAACGCACGCCCGCTGTCGAAGTCGTATCCCACAGTCGCGAATCGCCCGTCGCCCATCTCGATCCTCACTCTGACCTCGCCGGTGGCGGGATCAGCGGCGGCGACGTCGAGTCGCAGCCGGTAGGCGTCGGCTGTGGGCATCGTGACGTCGACGGCGCCTCCGGCATCGAGGAGCGCGTCATCGACGGCCAGCGCATCGCCCTCGAGCGCCTGCAGTTCGGGCGCGGGGGTCGATCGCAGCGTGACCCGGCCGCCGTCGGAGGCGAGTCGGATGCTGCGGATGATCGAGTCGGATCCTCCCTGCCACTCCTGCGTGGGGAAGCGGCCGGCGTAGGCCCAGTTGTTCATCCAGCCGATCCCGTAGCGCGAGGCGAGGCGCTCGTTCTCTGGCAGTCGCGGGTCGTCCCAGGTGACGGCGGCGTAGTAGTCGGAGCCGTGGTCGAGCCACTGGTGGCCCGTGCCGTCGGCGACGAAGCGCTCGCCGTCCCACTCGCCGGTCCAGTATGCGGTGCCGGTGGTCATGCCCTCCTCTGTGCCGTTCGCGCCTGCGACGAGCACCCACCGGATGTCGTCCGGGTCGCCGTCGACGGACATCGGAAAGAGGTCCGGGCACTCGAGCACCCCGAGGCCGGTGGTCGTGAAGTCCGACGTGTAGGTCCAGTCGCGCAGGTTCGGCGACGTGTAGAAGCCGATGCGATCGTGCTCGGCGAGCGCCATGACCCAGTGGCCGGCATCGTCGTCCCAGAACACCCGGGGGTCACGCCAGTCGGCGACGCCGGGGTTGTCCATGACGGGGTTTCCCTCGTACGGCGTGAACTCGTATCCGCCGTCGGTCGACACGAACAGCGACTGACGCTGAACGCCGTCGGCCTGCTGCGTCACGAGGGCGACGACCGCTCCGTCGCCGAACCCCGCCGTGCCGTCGTGGTCGACGACGGCGGTGCCGGTCCAGATGTCTCCGAGCCCGTTCGTGTACTTCTCGATCGCGACGCCCTGGTCCTCCCAGTGGATCAGATCGGTGGATGTCGCGTGGTACCAGGCGGTGCCGTTGCCGTCCGGATGATCGGCGTTGTACAGGTAGTAGTAGTGCCAGACGCCGTCGAGGAGGAACGGCTTCTGGGGGTCGTTCATCCAGTTCTGCTCGGGCGTGAAGTGGATGGCCGGGCGGTGGGGGTCCCACTCGGCGGGCCGCTCGAACGATGCGGAGGGGGATGACGTCGGAGAGGGCTCGGGCTGAGCAACAGTGTCGTCGTTGTGCGTGCCGAGGGTGAGCGCGCCGGCCAGCACCGCCAGCACGGCGATCGCTCCCACGGCGATGACGACGAGGCGCCGTCGCCTGCGGGAGATCGGCGAGGAGGAATGCGAGTCGGAGGTCATGTCATCCTTCGGGATCGGATGCGGGAACGGATGCGGGTGGTCGCGCGAGGATCGCCGTGCGCCAGGCGGGCGAGCAGCCTGGCGCACGGCGAACGGACTACTTGATCTTTCCGCCGCTGTTCACGTCGATGTTCGCCGGGATGTCGGCGTAGCCGCCGAGCCCGCCGTCGCCGTAGGCGTAGTCCACCGCAGACGAGGCGCCGTCGATGTCGATCTTCACGGTCGGCGCGAGCGTGCCGCCGCGGCGGAAGTCGCCCTCGGTGCCGACGGTGTCGATGAACGACTGCACGAGGCCGCCCGGCATGACGTAGTGCGAGTACGCCTGGAAGTGCCCGATCGGCTGGTTGTAGTCCGGAGCGAACGGCTGGCCACCGGCGAAGTTGAGGTTCGTCGGGTTGCCGAGCGCGAGGCCCGAGCCGGAGTTCATCGGCTGGTAATCGCTGCGAATGCCGTCGCCCACGAAGCCGTACACGCCCTCGGGCCCATCGATTCCCGACGCGAACGTGCCGCGGTGGCTGATGGTGAAGAGGTAGTACTTCCCGTCCTTCTGGTAGATCTGCGGACGCTCGGTCTGGTCGGTGACGCAGTTCGCCGAGAGGATCGGGGGCAGGAACTCCCACTTCGTGAGCGCCTTGTTGGTCGCCCTCGCGAGGCCGACATTGCCGATCTGGTACGTGGCGCCGGAGGCGTTGACCTGCTCGACCGTCTCTGCGAACGGGTCGCCCTCGTTGTAGCCGAGGTCCTCGGCGTCGCACGTCGCCGACTCGCGCGGCATGGCCGAGTTGCCCTCGAAGACCATGTAGGTCTCACCCGGGTGCGCCGGGTCCTCGAAGGTGAACGGGTCGCGGAAGTTGAAGAACTCGTTCTGGGCGCCGGTCTGGTAGTAGGTGCCGTCGGCCTGGAGGAGGTCGGTCACCTTGTCGAAGCCGGTGAAGCGGACGCCGTTCTTGTTCGCGTGCACCTTGCCCACGCTGAGCGCGATGCGCGGGTCGTAGGGCTTGCGGTTGCTGCCGTCCTCGTTGCGATAGAACGCGACGTCCGTGAAGAACAGCTTGATCTCGCCCCCCTTCGAGATGCGTGCCGAACCTGACCACTGGGTCTGGTGGCTGTACGACTGGTCGGGGAAGATCTCGCCGGTCACGCCCTCATCGAAGACGAGGCCGCCGTAGGTCCAACCGCCGTTCGCCGGACGCTCGTCGGCGGGGATGCCGGCCGGGCGGTAGAAGTAGCCGATCTTCGCGAACACGTGCCGCTCGTCGAAGACGAGGTTGCGGTCGGCGACGAGGGAGAAGATGATCTCCTGGCCGTTGACGCTGTACTGGTTGGCGTCCTCATCGGTCAGCGGCCAGGAGTCCCAGACCCAGACCTCCTCGTTGCTCATGTCCGGGAAGTCCTGCGGAACGTCGGGCATCGTGAGCGACGTGGGCATCGAGTTCTGCTTCGAGCCTGCCGTGGGGTCGGAGAGACGCTTCAGCTGGCGGGCGTCGGCGCGTGTCCACTTCGCGGTGAAGTCGTCCTCGGGGGCGAAGGCCTCCTGAGTGTGCACGGTGGGTTCGGGCCCATCCTGCAGGTCGGGGAGTGCGGTCGAGACCGCCGGCGCCGCACCTGCCGAGGCAGGGAGGCCGATTAGCGCCGCGGTGACGAGTGCGCCCGCGCTGACCGCGCCGATGAGTGCGCGTCTCGCTCGAGTCTGGGGAGTTCTCATATCTGTCTGCTCCTTGTAGCGAAAGGGTACAAATCGATTTGCATTGCAGATCCATAGTGACACGGCTCTCGTGATCGCGCACGTCGGCCATTCGGGGGACACGCGTCCCGCGGCTGGTAGCGGGTCTCGCACGGCCGCCCGGACGCGGCCGACCGCCGCCCGTGGGAGACCCCGACGATCAGGTCGGTGGCGAGGGCCAGTCAGTCAGCGGTCGGTACGGAGAGTTCGCGGATCGTCACCTCGCGGAAGACCGCGGTCGCGCCACGCGCGAACAGTCGGATGCCGGCATCCCCGGCGAGTGGGAAGACGCGGTGCGACTGCGCGCTCCGACCGTTGCCCACGAACAGCTCGACGCTCGTCCGATCGACCAGCAGGCGGATCGCCACGCGGCCGGCCGACGTGTCGAGCGGCGCCTGCGTGCGGCCTCGGGTCGGATTGACCGTCAGCGTCCGGTCGAGGTAGGCGCAGGGACCGGACATGTCCAGCCCGGCTGCGACGAAGCGGGATCCGCCGCCGGCGCGGCACACTTCGAAGCCGATGTCGCTGTTGCGGCAGTCGGCGTCGGCATCCCACTCGATCTCGCAGCTCAGGTCGTACGCGGGCGCGTGGATGTCGAGATCGAGGTCACCATCGACCTCCAGATCGCCGAGGCGGTGCAAGCGCGTCGTGTACTGCGTCAAGGCAGCGGTGGGGGTGGAGGCGAGGGCATAGCCGTCGCGCTCGCGCACCAGCCGGAGGTCCCGCACGATCATGTCGTCGCCGTTGTAGCGGTCGGTCACAAGGGTAGGGGTGTTGTGCGGGTAGTCCCAGAAGTTCGCCCAGCCGATGGCGTGACGAAGCGATGCGTCTTCCTCGCCGGACGTCTCGTGGTGCGGGTAGGTGACGGCGCCGTAGAAGTCGAAGCCCCAGTCGAGCCAGCGCGGTTCGAGCGCATCGGGAACAAACCCGCTGCCGTCGAAGGCGCCCGTCCAGTAGGCGTAGGTTGCCGGCATTCCGCGATGCTTCGCGTTGGCGCTGACCCCGAGGACCCACTGTGAGGATCCGTCGTCGGCGGTCATCTCGAAGATGTCCGGGCACTCCAGCAGGCCGAGATCGTCACGGGCGAACTCGCCGACGCGCGTCCAGGTGGCGAGGTCGGGCGACGCGTAGAAGCCGAGCCGACGGCCCTCGGCGAGGGCCATGAACCACCTCTCGCGGCTGCCGTCCCAGATCACCTTCGGATCGCGGAAGTCCGGGATGTCCGGATCGGCTAGCACCGGGTCGTCCCCGCCGGGCTGGAAGGAACGGCCACCGTCGGTGGAGTACCAGAGGTACTGCGCCTGGCGTCCCTCGGGCACCTGGTCGACCGCGGCCTGGGTGACCAGGGCGATGACCGCTCCTCGGCCGAACCCGGCCGTGTTCTCGGCGTCGATGACGAGCGATCCCGACCAGCAGTCGCCATTGGCGTTGGTGAACTTCTCGATGGCGACGCCGTGATCGACGAAGCTCACGTGGTCGAGGGTCGTGGCCCGGCGCCACGAGGTGCCGATGCCCCCGGCGAGGTAGTCCGCGTTGTACAGGTAGTAGTAGTGGTACTCGCCGTCGACGAAGATCGGTCGCTGGGGGTCGTTCTTCCAGTTGTCGGGCACGCTGAAGTGATACTCGGGCCGCATGCTCAGCCCCGTGTCGGTGCTCATGCGGTTGGCACCCCCGCCTCACGTGCGACGGTGCGCATCGACCAGACGTGCCCTTGCACCACAACGTCGTCGCCGGACAGGCGGATGCCGAGGGCGTCCGCGCGAGTCGGATACACACGCGCTGTCAGCGGGATCCCGCCGGCAAACACCTCGAGGGCCGAATGGTCCACGAGAATCCGCACGTCCACCCCGCCGTCGGCGTCCACGGGCACCGCGCCCGATCGTGGGCTCGCGTCGACCTCAGGGTTCAGGCTCGATCGCGTGCGGTCAAGACTCAGCTCGGCGCGGTCGCCATGGCGCTGCAGTCGCAAGATCGTGCGCTCGGTGTCGTCGCCAGTGGCCCGCAGGGCGATCGTGACGGCGCCCTCGTCGGGGATCGTCAGTCGCAGCTCGAGATCGAGCTCGTCCCCGCGGGCGACCTCCGCCGGTTCGGCGCTCAGCACCGTCGAGAGCGAGGCCAGCTGTTCGTCGCGCAGCTCGTCGACTTCCGGAGCAGGTGCCTGGCGGATGGATCCGTCCGCCGCCAGCGTCAGTACGCGCGGCAGCGACATGACGCCGGACCATCCCGCCGCGACGGCGGCGCTGTCCGGTCGTCCCTCTTGCAGCCAGCCGAACATGAGGCGCCTGCCCGACTCGTCGCGCATCGACTGCGGTGCGTAGAAGTAACGTCCGCCCAGGTCGAGCCGGTGCAGGGCGGCAGGCGTGAACCGGTCGCCCTCGTAATGACCGGACCAATAGAGCGAGTGGTGGGTGACACCCTCGTCCCAGGCCGAGAAGACGAGGATGTCGCGGGGCTCGGCGTCCTCCTCGCCGATTCGGAACAGGTCCACGCACTCCCACATGGTGCCGGTCCAGTCTGGGGCGCTCGCATCGCCCAGCGTGCTGTCGCCGACCAGCAGCGGCCCGACGTACGTCCACTCGCGCAGATCGGGAGACTCATACAGGAACGCCGTGCCTCCCTGACCGCGGATGCCGGAGCCGATCAGTTGCCGCCATGTCTCGCCCTCGCGCCACACGCAGTGGTCGCGGAATGCGGTGACGTCGATACCCGTGGGCGGAGCCGCGATCACCGGACCTTCGGCAGCCTTCGTCCACTCGACGAGATCGGGGGTGCCGGTCGCCACGCACGGCAGCTCTCGGTCGCCGTGGCGGCCAGAGTAGACGATCGTAGGGGTGTCGCCGTCGTACACGAGGACGCCGGACCAGCATCCGTCCACGTCGGGCCCGTCGCTCGGGGTCAGCGCGATCGGCAGATCGCGCCAATGCACGAGATCGGTGCTGACAGCGTGGCCCCAGTGGATGCGGTGGTGAACCGGGGCATATGGGTTCAGCTGGTAGAAGAGGTGGTACACACCGTCGCGCTGGGTGAGGCCGTTGGGGTCGTTGAGCCATCCCGCCGGAGCGGTGAAGTGGTAGGCGGGACGGTGCGGATCGACGGCGGCGCGCGCGATCAGCTCTGCCGGGAAAATCGTGGATGTGGACGTCGCGGTCATGCGGCAGGGCTTTCTTCGAGGGAGTCGGGCAGTTCCAAGGCGGTGCCGGGGGCGTCGGACGGGGGTGCGTACAGTCCGCAGCGCACCCAGTGCTCGGGCTTCTCGCTCAGCCGGTGGAACACAGCGTTCTCGGCTGAGCAGGGCTCGGTCGTCTTGCCCGACCATGGGCAGCCGCTGGGGTGCAGCACCTCGCGACGAAGTTGCGCACGTTCGACGGGGTCGAAAGGATCGGTGCGTTTGGGGTCGGGCACGGCCGAGATGAGCAGTCGGGTGTAGGGGTGCGCCGGGTCGGCCAGCAACTCCATCGCGTCGCCGCCCTCGACGAACTCGCCGGCGAACATCACGACGATGCGGTCGGCGAGGTAGCGCGCAGAGGCGAGGTCGTGCGTGATGTAGAGCATCGAGATGCCCTGCTCCTCGCAGAGCGTGCGCATCAGGTTGAGTACCCCGATCCGCACCGAGACATCAAGCATGGACGTGGGCTCGTCCGCCAGGATCAGCCGCGGGTTGACCGCGAGCGCACGGGCGATCGCTATGCGCTGCCGCTGGCCGCCGGAGAGTTCGTGCGGGTAGCGGTCCAGCATCTCGTCGGGAAGCCCGACCTTCTCCATCAGCCGCTGCTTCGCGCGCTCCATCTCGGCGCGGCCGGACGCGGCACCGTGAATGCGCAGTGGGCGCTCGAGGAAATGCCCGATACGGTGAACTGGATTCAGCGACCCGAACGGATCCTGGAAGATCATCTGCACCGCCGAGCGGTACTCCCGCGTCGCGCGTCGCTTCGATGTGGCGATGATGTCTTCGCCCTCGAAGAGGAAGGTGCCCGCCGATGGCTGCTCGAGGCGAGCGAGGCAGCGGGCGAGAGTGGACTTCCCGCTGCCGGACTCGCCGACCAGTGCGACGACCTCGCCGTGGGCGATGTCGAGATCGACGCCGCCGAGCGCCCGGACCCGCTTGCGGGAGAACGCCCCGCCGATCGTGAACGTCTTCTCCAGTCCGCGGGTCGAGAGAACAGGGGTCTGCTGTGCGGTCATGAGATGGCCTCCAGGGAGTAGTTGTCGCTGGGCGCCACCCAGTGCGTGGGTGTGATCGGTTCGAGATCGGGAATGTCACGGAACCTCACGCCTTCGCCGAGGCCCTGCAGTCGCGTGCGTGGGCCCGACATCGGCGGGAAGGCGTTCATCAGGGCGCGGGTGTAAGGGTGCTGCGGTGTGTCGAAGATCTCGTTGGATCGTGCGGTCTCGACGAAGCGCCCCGCGTACATCACCGCCATCCGGTCGGAGAGTTCGACCATGAGCGACATGTCGTGGGTGATGAACAGGATTGCGAATCCGAGCTCACGCTGCAGGTCTTTGATCTGCGCCATGATCTCCTGCTGGACCACGACGTCGAGGGCCGTGGTGGGCTCATCCATGATGAGCAGCGGTGGCCGCAGTGCTGTCGCCATCGCGATGACGACACGCTGTCGCATCCCGCCCGACAGCTGATGCGGGTACGAGCGCAGTCGGTCTCGCGGGATGCCCACGAGATCGAGCAGGTCACCTGCGCGGGCGAGCGCAGTCTTCTTCGATACGCCGTCGTGAGTGGTGAAGATGTCGATGATCTGGTCGCCGACGGTCATCACAGGGTTGAGCGAGTTCATGGCGCTCTGGAAGACCATGGCCACCTTGCGCCAGCGGAACTCGCGGAGTTGCTCGGCGTTCAGCGCCAGGACGTCGGTGCCGGCGAAGCGGACTGACCCGCCGGAGATGATGGCAGGGTCTCGGAGCAGGCGCAGGATCGCGTTGGCGATGGTCGACTTGCCGCAGCCGGACTCTCCCGCGAGGCCGAACACCTCGCGCTCGTCGATCGAGAACGAGACTCGATCGACGGCGCGCACGGTGCGGGCTTCGGTGACGTACTCGACGGAGAGGTCCTGGATCTCGAGCAGCGCAGCGGTCATTGCACTGCCTCCTTCCGCGTACGGGCGGCGACACGAGTGGGCGCGTCGGGCGTGGTGCGACGGCGCGGGCGTCGCAGGCGAGGGTTGGTCGTCTCGTCGACGCCGTAGTTGACGAGCGCGAGGGCGAAGGCGACGAGGGCGATGCACACGCCCGGAGGGACGAACACCCACCAGGCTCCGGTCAGCAGCGCGCCGTCGTTGCTGGCCCAGTACAGGTTGGTGCCCCAGCTGACGGTGCTGATATCGCCGAGGCCCAGGAACTCCAGGCCGGCCTGGGCGCCGATGCCGAAGATCACGCAGGCGAGGAAGGTGCTCATCACGATCGACGCCATGTTGGGCAGCATCTCGCGGAACATGATGCGCAAGCCGCCCTCTCCGGTGACCTGCGAGGCGGCGACGAAGTCCTTGCCACGGATCGACATGGCCTGCGACCGCAGCACGCGCGCGGCCCCGGCCCAACCGGTGATGACGAGCACGAGGACGACGGTGCCGAGGCCCTGCGGTAGGAATGCCGCGAGGATCACCAGCAGCGGCAGTCCGGGAAGGAGGAGGAACACGTTGGTGACGAGCGAGAGCACGTTGTCGATGGTGCGTCCGAGGTACGCCGATGCGAGGCCGACGAGGAGCCCGACGAACGTCGCGAGGATGCCGACCGTGAAGCCGACGAACAGAGATGAGCGCGAACCCCACACGTTCAGCGCGAGCACGTCCTGTCCCTTGGCGGTCGTTCCCAGCCAGTGGTCGGCCGAGGGCGGCTGCGAGCCGATGCCCTGGATGAGCGTGGGGTCACCGGGGGCGAGGATCGGAGCGAAGACCGCCATCAGCACGAAGAGGACGAGGATGACGAGGCCCGACGTCGCCTTGGCATTGCTGAGCAGGCCTCGCAGGAGTCCGCCTCCGCGTTGTCGGCGGCGCGGTGGAGGTGCCGCGGTCACCTTCCCATCGGGACCGGGCGGGGTGCCGAGCTCGAGCTCGGCCATGACGCGGGGATCTTGTGCGAGTGACATCACACCCTCCGTTCAGCTCACGCGCACGCGCGGATCGAGGCGCACGTACACGATGTCGACGAGGAAGTTGGCGATCAGCACGGCCGTGGTGATCGTGAGGAAGAGTCCCTGCATCAGTGGATAGTCGAGGTTCTGCACCGCCGCGAGCAGGGTGTAGCCGATGCCTGGGTAGGCGAAGACGACCTCTGTGAGCAGCGCGCCACCGACGACGAAGCCGAGCGACATGCCGAATGCGGTGACCGACGGGAGCAGGGCGTTGCGGGCCGCGTACTGCATCATGACGCGGTTCGCGCGGAGCCCCTTGGCTTCGGCCATCACGATGTAGTCCTCGGCGTTGGTGGCGATCATCGTGTTGCGCATGCCGAGCATCCAGCCTCCGACCGAGACGAGCACGATCGACGTGGCGGGAAGGATCAGGTGATACGCGACGTCGCCGACGAACGCGAGGGAGAACTCCGGGGCGGTTCCCACCGCATAGGCGTGGCGCAGGGGGAACCATCCGAGGGTGACGCCGAAGAGGTACAGCAGTCCCATCGCGAGCCAGAAGTACGGGAATGAGCCGATGAAGATCAGCAGGGGCGGGACGAATGAATCGAGGACTCCTCCGCGGCGCCACGCGGCGAGGATGCCGAGGACGTTGCCGATGACGACGGCGATGATGAGCGATACGAAACCCAGCAAGAAGGTCCAGCCGATGACGCTGGAGATGACGTCGACGACGGGAGTCGGGAATCTCGAGATCGAGAAGCCCAGGTTGCCGGTGAAGATCTGACCGAGATAGCGCAGGTACTGCTCCCACAGCGGGGCGTCGCTGAGTCCGAAGGACTCTCTCAGCGCCTCGATCTGGTCGGGGCGGATCTGGCCCTGCAGTCGGGCGACCATGCGCGACACCGGGTCGCCCGGCATGAAGCGGGGAAGGAAGAAGTTGAGAGTGATCGACACCCAGAACGCGACGAGATAGAACCCGAAGCGTTGCAGCATGTAGCCCATGTTGTGTCTCCTCGGCAGTCCTGCTGCGCCGCACCGGCGGCGCAGCAGGACGACGCGATGTGTCAGTCGGCGACGACTGGTTCGAGGGTGGTGAGGATGAGGACGGCGGTGCGCGCACGCACCCCGCCCAAGGTGGCGTACGGGTTGTCCTCAGTCGGCCAGCCCGTGAAGCGCAGAGTGCTGGCGGCGCCGAACTCCGGTCCGGGGAACAGCGGCACAACCGGGGCCACGTCGGAGAACAGTGCCTGCAGATCGTTCATGATCGACTGCTGCTGGGCATCGTCCGAGGTCGCGGCGAACTGCGCGAGCAGCGCGTCGGCGTCGGCATTTCCGAAGCGGTGATAGTTGTCGAACGTCTGCTCACCCGCGGGCTTGACCGTCTCGGTCGACATCACACCGCGGTAGAACTGGTACGGCGTGGGGGCGTTCGCGCTCCACACGATGCCGGAGTCGAACGTGCCGTTCTCGTATCCCGCGACGACATCGCCCCAGTCCTTCGCGGCGACCGTCACCGTCACGCCCAGCTCGGCGAGATTCTGCGAGATGACGTTGCCCACCGACACCCAGTCGCTCGAGGTCGATCCCACCGAGTACTCGAACTCGAACGGGGCGCCGTCGGGCAGGACGCGCTTGCCGTCGGCGCCGAGGGTGATCCCGGCTTCGTCCAGCAGCCTGCCGGCCTCTTCCAGGTCGCGCTCGGTCCACGTGCACGAGTCGACGACCGCCTCGTCGCGCCAGGAATCATACGAGCCGGACAGGCCCGTGCAGTCGGCGGGGTGCGTGTATCCCTGCATCCCGATCTCGGTGACCTGCTCGCGATCGACTGCCATTGATAGCGCCTTGCGGACGTTCACGTCGTCGAAGGGTGCCTTGGTGGTGTTGAACTGCCAGCTGATCATCGACCCGGTCGTCGGGAACCAGAAGAACCGGTGCTCCGGGTCCTTCGCCACGTAGGCCTCGTCGATGTTCGGGATGAACTGCGGCGCCCAATCGACGTCGCCGTTGGCAGCGGCGAGGTTGGCGCCGTCGTTGCCTGCGAAGGCGAGCATCCGGATGCCTTCGATCTTCTGCTTCTCGGGCTGCCAGTAGTTCGGGTTCTTGCCGAGGTCGAACGACTGGGCCTGGAAGTTGGTGATCTCGGTGTAGGGGCCCGTGCCGACCGGCTCCTCGTTGGCGAACTTCGTCGGGTCCTCGACATCGTTCCAGATGTGGGCGGGGGCGATGATCTGCTGGCCGATGTCGAGCAGCGCGGGGGAGAACGGCTGGTTGAAGTCGAACTGCACCGTAAGCGGGTCGACCGCCGTGACGGACTCGATGTAGTCGAACCCACCGCGCACGTCTCGCTGCAGGTCGAACGAGAGCACGACGTCGTCGGCGACGAACGGTTCGCCGTCAGACCATTCCACGCCCTCGCGGAGATGGTACGTGATGCTCATGCTGTCGGGAGCCGCCTCCCAGTCGGTCGCCAGCCAGGGCGTCGTGGAGCCGTCGGCGGGGTTGTAGATGAGCATCGACTCGAAGATCGCCTGTTGCGTCATCGGGAAGTCGGGGTTGGAGAACGGATTGAAGTTCCGGTCGAACGTGCCCATGTCCTCGCGCGGGATGGTGAGCAGTTGGGTCCCGTCGAGATCGGCGGTTGACTGACCGCCTTCCCCGGTGCATCCCGACAGCAGGAGTGCTCCTGCTGCGACGGCCGCCGCCAGAACGGTCATCCGTCCTCTGTGAACTGTCATGATCGGTGTGTTCCTTTCTTCTCTTCTGCGTTGAAGCCGAAGGCTGTTGCTCGCCGGGGATGTCCAGTCACACCGACGAGCGTTCGAGGAGCGGGCAGTCGACCGTCACGATCTTCGTGGCGGTCGACTCTCCCGCCGTGATTGCGGCGAGGAGATCCACGCCTCGGGCGCCCATCTGTTCGAAGGGCAGTGCGACCGTCGTCAGCCCCGGCCTCAGATAGCCCGCGATGAGCTCCTGATTGTCGAAGCCGATGACGGCGACATCGTGGGGGATGCGCAGTCCGCGTTCCTTGATCGCGTCGTAGGCGCCCATGGCCATGCGATCGTTGGCGCAGAAGATCGCGGTCGGCGGTTCTGGCAGATCGAGCAGCTGCTCGGCCGACGCGAATCCGCCGTCGGCGGTGGCATGCCCCGTGACTTCGAGAGTCTCGTCCGGCTCGATGCCGGCCTCTCGCAGTGCGCTGAGGTAGCCTTCGCGGCGACCGATCGCCGCAGGGATGCCGGGGTCGAGATTGATGAAGCCGATTCGGCGGTGATCGGCGCTCAGGAGCCGTTCGGTCGCGCGATAGCCTCCGACCCGCTCATCGGGGACGACGGCGGGATAGCGGCCTTCGATGTCGAAGCAGTTCACCAGCACCGTGGGCACTTCGCGGGCGATCTCCGGGACGGTGACGCCGCGGTGCCAGGTGGCGGCGTAGATGAGTCCTTCCACCCGCTGTTCCAGCAAGCGTTCGATCGCCGCGGTCTCGGCCGCGGGGTCTGATTCTGTGGAGGCGATGAGCAGATACTTGCTGTCTGTCATCGCGCGGTCCTGGGCGCCCTTGATGACGTCGACGGCGAAGGGTGCGGTCACGATCTCGGTGACCAGCCCGTACCAGTCGCTGCGCTGCTGGGCCAGCGCGCGCGCACCGGCATTGGGCCGGTATCCGAGCTCGGCCGCCGCGCTGAGCACGCGTTGGCGGGTGTCCTGAGCGAGCGTGACGTCGTAACGATCGTTGAGCACGAGCGACACGGCCGTACGCGAGACGCCGGCGTGATGAGCCACGTCCTTCATCGTCACGGCTCGCGCGCGCGGGGTCTTCTTCGACATCAAGCCCTCGTTGGAATCGGAAGGTACTAACTCGCGTTAGCCTTGAACGAGAATGATGCTAACGCGAGTTAGGCAAGAGTGTCAAGCTGCTTCTCGTGCCTTCGCCGTCGAGCCCTTCCGCGTCCTGCGGGGCTGTCGCGCCGGCCTTCTCGGACATTCGTCGGCCGGCGAACCTCCCGGTCGCAGCAGTCGTCGACCCTCGGCGGGTTGCGACGACGGGAGCTCCAGGAGGCTCGCCGCCGTTCTCATCCGAGCGGCCGGTCCGAGAAGACGACCTGGTCCACGTTGATGTGACCCCACCCGGTCGTGTTCTGGTCGACAATCTCCAGTTGTGCGCTCTGCCCGATGTAATCGGCGACGTCCCACGACTCCCAGTGCAACCGCTCGCTGTCGGTGCCAGTCACCGTCCGGACGACGACGCCGCCAACCTTGAGGTTCACCGCGGTGGGCGCGTTGGTTTCGCCGACGACGGCCGTGGGTGTGTTCCCGAGCACGATCTGGTCGACCATGATGTGGCCGAACGAGGTCGACGTTGAGTTGTCGACGATCTCGAGATGTGCCGTCTTGCCGCGCAGCGAGTGCACGTCCCATGCGACGGTTCTTAGTGTCGCTGTGTCGTCGCCCGTCGCGGTGAAGTAGACCTCGCCGTCGATCACGAGTTGCACGGATGCGTTCCCACTCGCGGTCCACGGGAAATCGCCACCGGCGATTCTGAAGGTGACGTAGTCACGGGTGATCGTGAAGTCGGGGGAGACGATGGTGCCGGTTGCCGCATCTCCTCCGTTCACATAGGTGTCCGCGACTTTCGCTCCGACTTGATTGGTGAGGCTCGCGGTGCTCGGCCCTTGACCGGAGAAGTTGCCCGTGGCCGTCCAGCCGGTCCCCCAGGTGCTGCCTTCAAAACCGTTGAACAGGTCCGATGGCGTGGGATGATTGCCACCTCCGAGGAGGAAGCTGACATAGGGGCTCGACACGGTGAACGACGGCGACGTGAGCGTACCCGTCGTGGAGTCGCCTCCGAGATAGCTGTTCACGAGGCCCGCGCCCAGCCATCCGGTAACGGGCTGCTGCGCGGCGAGCGTGCCGGTTGCCGGTGCGGAGCCGAATGCGCTACCCGTCGTCGTCCAGCTGTCGTAGCCGCTGTCGAAGTCCTGGTACGCAGCCCCGGCTTCCGATTGCCCTGTCACGTTCGCGAACTCGGTGATCGTGACATCGCCGAATGTGGCTGCCCCGCCCTCGGTGAACAGTTGAAGGCCGGTGTCTGTGGGGTCGAGGTTCGACTTCATCGTCAGCGCCTGTTCACCTCCGTTCACGAATACCTCGACGGTGGTGGTGTCCACGAGGATGGTGAGGTGCACGGACGTGGCCTCGGGGTCATATGGGGCGTGATTCTCCCGGTACATCGTGGGGTCGTTGGCGTCGACGTAGATGAAGTCGTCGAACTTGCCGACACTGAAGTCGCGGGTGCCGTCCGGAGATCGCCGGAGCTTGATCGCCACGTTGTCGAGATCAGACCATGAGACGGTCGTATCTAGTCGATAGGAGGTGCCGTGGTAGTCCAGATCGGTTTGTCCGTCCACCTCGATGTCGCCGAGGTCCCATGAGCGTGTCGCGTAGTCGTCGAGCGCTGCGATGGGTGTGGAGATGAGCCGGTAGGTGCCGTCGGTCTCCTTCAAGGTCAGTTCGCGAGTGATGGCGTCGGTGCCGGTGAAGCCGTCGACGGTCCAGCTGCTGGCGGTGTTCGGGTGTGTCCAGTAGTTCACCCAGCCTTTCAGGAACCGCTTGCTCTGATCGGTGGAGGATTCGTCGGCGTAGGTGACGGCGGCGTAGAAGTCATCGCCGTAGTCCAGCCACTGAGGCACTGTGGTGTCCGGGGTGAATGTGCTCCCATCCCAGGCGCCGGGCCAGTAGGCGAAGGTGTGCATATTGCCGCCGGTGCTGGCGCCCACGACCCACTGCAGCGTGTTGTCGTCGGCGCGCATCTGGAAGAAGTCCGGGCACTCGGTGAAGGTGATGCCGCTCGGGGCGGGGAAGAAGGACTCGAACGTCCAGTTCTTCAGATCCGAAGACGTGTAGAAGCCGATCCCGCTCAAGGGCTCGGCGACCAGGGCAACCCACTGATTATTCGCCGCATCCCACTCGATCTTCGGGTCACGGAACTCGTAGAGCCCCGGGCCGGGGTTCGCGATCGCCGGCGTCGTCGTCGAGTACGGCGTGAACGTGGCGCCCCCGTCGGTGGAGTAGTACACCCACTGATCGGTCGCGTTGGTGGGACCTTCGTCGATGGAGATGAGCGCCACCAGAGCCCCCGCTCCGAATCCCGCCGTGTTGTTCGTGTCGACGACGATCGAACCCGCCATCGGCGAGCCGAAGGTCGTGTCCTCGGGGATGGCTATGCCCTCGTCCTCAAACACGACGTTGTCGGTCGTCGTCGTATGACGCCAAGCCGTCTGGGTCGAAACGCCGTTGTAGTCGGCGTCGTACAGGTAGTAGTGGTGGTACTCCCCGTCGAGATAGACAGGACGGATCGGATCGTTCTTCCAGTGATCAGGAACGGAGAAGTGGTACTGCGGTCGGTATTGCTCGGCATCCGGGTCGTCGGCATGCGCGACCACGGGGCTGAGCCCCGTGACAGCCATGACGCCGGCGAGAACGCCGACCGAAAGTGCGTGGGACATCCTTGTCATTTCATAGTCTCCATTAACTAAAGCGAGATACTAACGCGCGTTAACGTAGCGCCGTCATCGCTCCCTTGACAAGAGTGGCGGTGAGATCAGGCGGACGCGCGCTCGACGAGCGAGCCCCGCACGACCGAGCCCTTGAAGGCCTCGATGTCACCATTGAGGGCTTCCACCGCCGCGGCGCCCATCTCTTCGAACGGGAGCGCGACGGTGGTCAGAGCCGGCCTGAGGTAGGAGGCGACGATCTCCTGGTCGTCGTAACCGACGACCGCGACGTCTTCAGGGATGCGCAGCCCTGCTTCTCTGATGGCGTCGAAGGCACCCATCGCCACTCGGTCGGTGCCGCAGAAGAGCGCGCTCGGCGGGTCGGGGTGCCGGAACATCTGTCGCGCCAGCTCGTAGCCCGCGCCGGCGTCCGCAGAACCGGAGACGATGAGCGTGGGGTCGATGTCGATGTCCGCCTCACGGAGCGCCCGTTCATAGCCACTCCGGCGCCCGGCCGCGGGAATCGGCGCGTCGAGATTGATCAGCCCGATCCGTCGATGCCCGCCGTCGATCAGACGCCGGGTTGCGGTGTAGCCACCGTGCTCCTCGTCGGGAATGATCGACGGGTAGCGTCCGTCGACATCTTCGCAGTGCACCAGCACCACGGGCACTTCAGCCGCCGACGCCGGCAGAGAGACTGCGACGTGGCCAGCGGTGGCATAGATGAGGCCTTCGATGCGCCGCTCGAGCAGCATCTCGAGCATCGCAGCGTCCGCGGAGGCGTCCACGTCTATGCTCACGATGAGCAGAACCTGACCCCGTTCCCACGCTGCTCTTTGAGCCCCCGTGATGATGCCACCGCCGAACGGGCTGCTGGCGATGTCGGTTACGAGTCCGAGCAGGTTCGTTCGGTTGGAGGCAAGTGAACGAGCCCCCGCGTGCGGTCGGTACCCCAGCTCGGCAACGGCCTCCCAGACCCGACGCTTGGTCTCCTCGGCGATCCTGATATCCGTCCGGCCATTGATGACGAACGAGATCGTGCTGCGGCTGAGGCCCACGTGCCGCGCAACGTCGCCCATCGACACCTGACGAGATGGCATCCTTCATTCTTTCACCACGGTGCTCGGCATCGAGCGATTCAAGACCAACAGAGGTTGCGTCGATGCTCGTGCGGACGAGATGTCATGCGATGGAACCTGCTCGCCGCGGTCGTGTCGGCCACTGCCGGCGTGGTCTGGTCGTAGAACCGGATCAGCCCGTCGAAGAACTGACGCGGCTGATCAGACGGGCTTGAGTCCGTCGATCAGCAGTTCCACGGCTGCGCGCGCCTCGGCCGGCCAGAGCGGTCGATCGGCGGTGGAGCCGATGCCGTGAAGGACGACCATCACCGCGCCCGGCGGGACGTCGTCGCGGATGGCTCCGTCGGCGGCAGCCCGGGCCATCAGCTCCGACACCGTGCGCTCCAGCTCGCCTCCGCCGTCGGCTTGGACATCGGGAGCCACGAGGGCAGCGAGTGTTCGTGCCAGCGCGGCGTGCGCGATGACGTAGTCCGCGAAGCCGCGCAGGAAAGCCTCGAGGGTCTCACCGGCCGGTCGGGCCGACGCGCGCGCGTGTTCGCAGAGCGCGGTGACTTCGTCGTGGTACACCGCTGCGGCCAGCGCTTCCCGGGTGGGGAAATGGCGGTAGAGGGTTCCGACTCCGACGCCCGCGCGACTCGCGAAATCGTCGAACCGCAGCTGCTCGTCGCGGTCGAATACCGCGCGCGCGGCGGCCACGATGGCGTCCCGGTTGCGGCGGGCGTCTGCCCGCATCGCCCTCTCTTCGGGCATTCGCCCTCCCTTTGACAATCGGAGATGATTTCCATATCGTATCATCCGGAGATTATCTCCATTTTATCGATGGTGAGAAGAAGGGCTGAGATGCGAATCCTCATGTTCGGCCGTGGAGTGATCGCGACGATCTACGGTCGGGCGCTGCAGGTCGCCGGACACGACGTCGAGTTCTACGTCCGCCCCGGCCGCGCCGCCTTGTACGGCGAAGGGGTCACGACGGACCTCATCGACGCACGCCGCTCACCTCTCGGCAGGCCGGTGCGCGAGGCGGTCCCGATCTGGTTCAAGGAATCCCTCGAGCCTGGGGACGGGTTCGATCTGGTCATTCTCAGCGTCGCCCATCATCGCCTCGCAGAGGCGGCCGCCTTCCTCGCTCCCCGAGTGGGGGATGCGACCGTGCTCGTGTTCGGCAACGTGTGGCAAGAGCCCCTCGCTGCGATCGCACCGCTTTCGGCAGCTCAGGTCGTGTTCGGATTCCCGCAGGCCGGCGGCGGCTTCGACGACGCTGATGTCCTGCACGGCGCACTGTTCGGCGCCGTGATCCTGGGCATGTCCGGCACGTTGCCCGACACGCGGGAACTCGCCGTGAAGAAGGCGTTCGGGCAGGCGGGTCTCACCGTCCGAGAGGAGAGAGACATGCGCGGGTGGCTGTGGCTGCACTTCATCTCCGACGTCGGCATGCATGTCCAAGGTCATCGATATGGCGGGCTGGCAGGCATGATCGGGAACCGCCGTGCGTTCCGTGAAGCGCTGCTGACCAGCCGAGAGCTGCTGCCCGTTCTCGAGGCGCGCGGCGTCGATCTCCGTCGACACCGGCGCACCGTGCTTCCTTACCGACTGCCGACGCAGACGTCGGCCGCCATGGCATGGGCGACCGCCCGCTTCCCGATCGCTCAGGTCAGCCTGTCGACACACACCGATCCGGATGCCGCCGAACCGCGGGCCGTTCTCCGAGACGCACTGCAGGAAGCCCGCAGACTCGGCATTCCGACCCCGCGCCTCGCAGCAGCCCTCACGCGATCCCGGCGACTGCCAGCCGTGTAGCAACGAACAGGCCACCGCGACCCGTTCTCGACGCCCGTGCGGCAATGCTCCCCTTGCCTGGATCGATGACACGAATGAATGGATTTATTCATTGCGACCGGTCGGCGGCACCCTTGAATACGGGGCGTTATCGCCTGTTGGGGAGTCCTTTCACGGCATGTGTGACCTCGCAGATGGGAAGTTCGTCCTTGACACGATGCTTTGCAACCGCGTACGAATGAATCGTTTTATCGCGCTCGGACCTCCAGTTCTGATTCATCAGCACTGGTGTCGCCGTACTCGTCCGCTCTGCTCCAGTTAGGTAGCAAACGACATGCATCTGTCTCTCAAGATCACGGCGATCGCGCTCACCAGCGGCCTCGTGGTCGGCATTCTCGGTGCCGCGCAGCCGGTCGAGGCCGCTGCGCAGCCGGTCGCGGCATCCGCGTCATCGATGCTTCCGGCGGCTCCGTCGGTGGGCGACACGTACTACGTCGACAACTCGAGCGGATCGAACTGCTCCGATTCGGGCACGGGAACGGACCCCGCCGGGCCATGGTGCACGTTCACGCCCGCGGCGGCGTTGACGCTCGGGGAGGGCGACAGCCTGCTGCTGGCGCGGGGCTCGGCCTGGTCTCAACAGCTCGCTGTGAAGATGGAGGGCGCGTCGGAGCATCCCGCGACCATCGGCGCATATGGAGTGGGCGCAGCGCCGCGCATCCTGGGCAATGACAGCGGCAGGGGAATCTGGCTGACGGACCCCGACAACGCCGTCGTCACAGGGCTGGACATCGGTGCGAAGACCGAGTCCGGCGCTGGAGCACTCGAGTACGGCGTGCTGGTGGAATACACCTCCATCGGTCACGAGAACCTCGTGCTCGAGGATCTCTCGGTGCATGACAGTCGAACCTCCGGCATCGACGTTCATTCGATCGTCGCCACGATGGTCGACCAGACGGTGCTCGATGGGCTCACGTTCTCGGGTATCCGCACGACGCACAACGCGCATGGCATCCGCGTCGCGCAGGACGCTGACATCGGCGGCCTCTCGCCGGCTCCTGGACAGGCGGGGGAGAAGGTGTTCCGGCACATCCTGGTCGACGGCATCCACCAGCTCCATGACGACGGCAACCAGCCATCGCCGGCAGACGTGCCCGTGCAGATCGGCGTCGGATGCCCGGACAGCCTCGCCCTGATCAACGCGACCGACGTGGTCGTACGCGACTCGATCCTGGATGGGTCCGCGGGGTGCCGTACCACCTACGGAACGGCCGCTGTCTTCCTCGGACGACTGCAGCACGTCCTGATCGCCAACAACATGATCGTCAACACACCGAACACGCAGAACTCCGACATGGTCGCGATCGACCACGAGGCGTACACGAGCGACGTCACCATCGCCGGCAACTACTTCGCCGACAACTACGGTGGCGCAGTCGAGTATCTGGCGATCCATGGCGAGTTGGACTTCTCCGTCGACAACGCCCTCACGTCGAACGTCTTCGTGAACAACGGCACCTCCAATGCCATCCCGTATCCCGGTGACGGCGCGATCGCGCAGATCGGGAACGGCCCCATCGTGCGGGGCAGCGTCGCCGACAACCTCGCCTACGAACCGAACGGTCTGCTGAACGCGCATCTGAGCGGAAGCACCGCCGGCCTCACGACTTCGAACAACGTGCTGACCACGGCTGCCGACGACATCTTCCATGCCGCCGCACAGTATGACGCGAAGGACTCTCGATGGGGCTACGAGCACACTGCGGGCACCACCTGGTCGTCGCTGCCGTATGACCCCTCGACATCCTCGTACGGTCGGGACGGAGTCTCGATCGACCGCTTCGACGTCACGCCGTCCCCGACGGCTTCCGCCGGGATCACATGGACCGCACCGAGCTCCGGGGTCATCAGCCTGCGCGCATTCCCCGTTGCCCACACGGACGGCGCGACGGTGACCGTCACCGTGAACGACGAGGTCGTCGCCGAAGCGGAGGTCGGCACCGCCGGCGCGAACCTGACGGCCGACGACGTGAGCGTGCGCGACGGCGACGTCGTACGGTTCGCCGTGGCCGCCGGCGGCGGCGAGATCAGCCTCGCACCCGCCATCGCCTACACGTCGCAGTCCGACTCCACCGACGTGGTCGGGCAGTGGTCGTTCTCCGTCGCGGGCGACGCCGGAGGCTGGACCAGCACCGTGCCCACGAGCGTCCGCCGCGGCGTCGTCGATCTGACGACGAACGGCGGGACGACCACGCTGGACTCGGCTTCCAAGCTGGGGCTCTCGGCGACGGCGAGTTCGAGCCTGCGACTGACGTACTACAACGGGACCGACGCGACGGAGGGACGGATCTACTTCGCCACGAACAACGGCGGATCGTTCAGCGCGAAGGATTCGGTGGCGTTCTCGATCAACCCCAAGAGCGACACAGGCAGAACCGCCGGTTACCACAGCGTCCTCATCCCCCTCTCAGGAAACAAGGACTGGAAGGGCAAGATCCAGCAGCTGCGCATCTCGCTCGCCGACGCGACCGGTTCCTTCCAGATCGACAGCATCGAACTCGCGAAGCCCTCTGAATCTGGGTGGGAGTTCGACTCGGCCGCCGGATGGACCCAGAACCCGAACGCCGAATGCGCTTCCGGAGGGACGGCATCCGCCGATCCCGTCGTCGACGTCGACAACACCACGGGCGCGTTCAGCACGTATGCCGACATCAACTGGCTGAGCACCCGGATGCAGACGTTCACGGTGAGCACATCGCGTCTCGCGCAGGTCGACTTCTGGGCCTACCAGGAGGGAGACCCGAAGGGATGCCTCTACTTCCGCGTCGTGAAGATCACCGATGAGACCACCCACAAGGGAACGACACTGTTCACCGGAGCGGTCCCGCCGTCGGCGGTCAGCGCCGCGGGCGGCTTCGTCAGCGTCTATCCCGGCCTCACCGGCCTGGACACGTCGGCCACGTACGGGCTTCAGATCCTCAACCCGTACGTCATCCCCGGAGCGGGAACGTACGGCGTCGGGTACAGCGACGACGCCTCCAAGCCGGCATCCGGATCCGGCGAGTACTACTCGGTCGACAACGGCGGTATCTGGCACGGACCGGAGACGTCGCGAAGCCTGAAGTTCAGGACGTACAGCGCACCGCGCATCGCAGAGCAGGACGCGAATGCGGGCTTCACCCCCGTCGCCGTCGCCGACGGCCTCGCCGGGAGCGACGGAGGATACGAGCCGGCGCTGCGGTCGCCCTCGTCGCTGGAGATCACCGCGGCGTCCACGCGATACATCCACATCCGGATGAACAACCCCGACAACCGTCAGGTCGCCTACCTGCTGTTCACCTCTGCGGCGGATCCGACCTTCGACCGACCCGGCGACGGGTGGCCGGTGCCCGAGGAAACAGGCGGCAAGGGCGTCGTCTTCGCCCTGGAACCGGGCGCGAGCTTCCACGACTACACCCTCGACATGTCGAAGGTGGCGGGATGGAAGGGCACGATCGAGCAACTCATGATCGAACCCGGATTCCGGTGGAGCTACCGAACCAACGGCGACCTCGGCGCCGTATGGACCGGGAAGATCGACTACGTCCGGCTCGACCCGGGCACGATCGACGCTTCGCGACGTTAGATCACCCGCAGCGCCAGCCGGGGTATTCGCGCCGGCACTCAGGCGGTGCGCGAGCATTCCGGCGCCGCACCACTTCCCGGAATCACCCATGAAGTCCGTTCCCATGAAGGAGTTCGAAATGAGCCTGTCCCGAACGATCACGCGCGCGCTCGCGCTCGCGCTCGCCGCAGCCGGCTGCGTCATCACCGTGGGGATGGCGGGCGGGTCGATGCCGGCGTTCGCCCAGTCATCCGGCGTCGACGAGGCACCAGCCCGAGCGGCAGCATCCGACACGACGTACTACGTCGACAACGCGGCCGGATCGAACTGCTCGGACTCCGGCCCCGGAACGAGCGAGTCGTCGCCGTGGTGCACCTTCACTCCCGCGAACGCGTTGACCCTCGGTGCGGGCGACAGCCTGCTTCTCGCGAGAGGCGATTCGTGGTCGCAGCAGCTGAACCCCACCCTTGCCGGCACCGCCAACGGGATCGCGACGATCGGAGCTTATGGCGAGGGGGCGGCACCCCGAATCCTCGCCACGTCAACGGGCATCGGCCTGGCGCTCACCGATCCCGAGTACGCCGTGATCTCGAACCTCGACATCGGCGCGAAGACGTCGGCAGGACTCGGTGCGCTCTCGTACGGCATCATGGCGACCTACACATCGCTGGAGCGCCATTCGCTGACCTTCTCCGACCTCTCGGTGCACGACAGCGTGCAGATCGGCATCCTCGTGCGCTCGACCGCGACCCAGTCGGTGAGCCAGACCGCGCTCGACGGACTCAGCTTCGTGCGTGTGACGACGACGCACAACGCCCAGGGAATCGCCACGGTCGGTCAGGGAGTCTTCACCGACATGCCGTCGTCGCCGACCTCGGGCTCCGAGGGATCGAAGACGTTCACCAACGTGCTCCTCGACGCGGTCATCGAAACGCACGACGATGCCAACGTGCCGCTCGGAAACCCCGGCAACGGCGTTCCGTGTGCGGGACTGACCCTGCAGTACGCCAGCAACGTCGTGGTGCGTGATTCCGTCTTCGACACCGAAGGGTCCTGCTACACCGCCGTCGGCACGACGGCCGTCTTCCTCGGCAGGGTGAATCATGTGCGGTTCCTGAACAACATCGTCGTCAACACCCCCAACACGGGCAGCCCCGACATGTGCGGGATCGACCTCGAGTCGATGACGAACGATGTCACCATCGCCGGGACCTACTTCGGCGACAACTACGGAGCCGCCATCGAGTACCTCGCGATTCATGGAAGCGGCGACTTCTCGACGAACCATGTCGTCTCGTCGAACGCCTTCTATGCCAACGGTTCGAACGGCCACGGCGCCATCGCCCAGCTCGGGGGCGACAGCGCGGTGCAGGTCAGCGTGACGAAGAACGTGGTCTACCAGCCGGCCGGCACCATCGTCGCCGGCGCAGGCGGTACGACAACAGGGTTCACGGTCGCAGCAGACAACGTCGTCGTGACGGATGGCTCGAGAGCATCGCAGTCCGCGGCGCAATTCGGAACGGCGCCGTGGGGATATCAGAGCGGTACCGGATCGACCTGGTCGGCACTCGCCTATGACTCGTCCACTGCGACCTACGCCGGGTCCGGCGTGGCCATCGGACGGTTCACCCTGACGCCCTCGTCGACGAGTACAGCCGCGCTGACGTGGACGGCGCCGACGGCGGGCACAGTGAGCGTGCGAGGCTACGCCGTCGCGACAGCCGGGATGCCCACCGTGATCGTCAGCCGCAACGGCACGACCGTGACATCCACCGCGGCAAGCACGTCGGGCGTGCCGATCGCAGCCGACGGGATCACCGTGGCGGCGGGCGATGTTCTGCGCTTCGTCGTGCCGGCAGGCGCGACCACCGTGAGCTGGGCGCCATCGGTGGCGTACACCTCGTGATGGCGGTGCGAGCCGTGGGTCGGACTCTCGGTCAGCCCATGGCTCGCCCGTGTCCTTACGCCCTGGGGCGGTTCACGTCCCTCCGTCTGCCCGCGGGCGCCCGATCGCAGCGATGGCTGTGAGCGTGCGAAGGCCCCAGGATGGACAGATGGATGCGGAACAACTCGAGCCCATGAAGTTCACCGGCTTTCTGATCCGCCGTGCACAGCAGGCGCATGTGGCGGTGTGGAGTCGCGAAGTGTCCAGCGACATCACGAGCGTGCAGTTCGGCGTGCTGTCCGTGCTCGCGCGCAGGCCCGGTGCAAGCCAAAGGGAGCTCTGCGATGAGCTCGACCTGGATCGGTCGACCATCGCATCCCTGGTGGTGCGGCTCGAACATCGCGGCTGGATCGAACGTGAACGGCATGTCGACGACAAGCGACGCAACACGCTTCGACTCACGGATGCGGGTCGGGACGAGATCGCCCGACTACGGCCGCACGTCGACGACGTCGAGCGGGCGCTCACCGCCGCACTGACGCCGGACGAACGAACGGAGTTCCGGCGACTTCTCCGCGTTGTCCTGGCGTCGACGGTCAACCTGTCGTCGGGCAGCTGACCGTCTACAGCGGGAGAGGCCATCTTGCGAACGATCTGCGAGATCATGTTCGCAGACGGTGCGGCCGGCATCACGGCCTGACGATGTCGTCCTGATCGATCACGTTCGTGAGGTGTGTCATGGCTGGGTGGACCATGCATCGCCTGGTGCGCGCGGGCGCGCGGTCGGATCCAGGGCGCTTCATGTTGCGGCTCGCTCGCGATCTCGGCGACCTCGGGCTCATCGATCGTGGAATGACCCTCGCCGCGCACGTCTTCACCTCGATCATCCCGATCCTGATCGTCGCCGGCGCGCTGCGTGCAAGTCTCGACGCGCGAAGCGGCCCGATCTTCGCCGAGCATCTCGGGTTGGATGCAGCGACCGCAGAGATCCTCGAGAAGTCGCTGCCGGGCGGGGCGCAGGAGTTGCGCGCGACCGGCGTGATCGGACTGGTGGTTCTCGTGATCGCCGCCACATCGTTCGCGCGCGCTCTCGAGCGGAGTATTCGGATGATCTGGCGCACGTCGACCGTGAGCGTCAAGTTCGCCTGGCGCTGGCTCGCGGCGCTCATCGCAGTCGTCGTCGGGCTCGCGCTGGTCGTCGCTACCCGCATCGTCGTGCACGGCGAGGGTCTGATCCCCGTGGCCGAATTCCTCGCGGAGGTCGTTCTCTGGGGCGCGTTGTGGTGGATCGCGTCGTGGATCGTGATCAACCGAGGTGTCAGTCTTCGAGAGCTCTTGCCGGGAGCCGTGCTCGCCGGGATCGGTTTCGCGGTCGCCGGATTGTTCGCCCGCGTGCTTCTCCCGCCGCTCCTCGCCGACTCGGCAGCGCGATTCGGCGTGCTGGGCATGGCATTCACCTACATCGGATGGCTGTTGGTGCTGTCGTGCCTTCTGCTGGTCGCGTCGACGGCCGGTCGAATCGTTCATCTCACCCGCACCGGGCGCGCGTGGCGTCGGTCTGTCGGAGCACGACCCTCCGCGTGAACCCTCGCTGAGCATCCGCATTCTCGTCTCCTGCGGGACGCACACGAACGGGAGGCCCCGGCATCGACCGGAGCCTCCCGCGACATCGGTCAGTTCAGGGTGAAGGCGACTGTCCGCGTGTTGCCCGCCACGTCGTAGACGACGAGGGTGTTCTGGCCGCTGACGGCTCCGAAGACGCCGGGCTTGATGTAGTTGACATCGGACCAGGTGTTGTTCGTGAGGTCCTTGACCTCGCCGTTGATCGTGACCTTGTCCACCTTGCTGGCGTCGTAGAGCTTGAAGCTCACGACGTCGTAGGTATCGCCGGTCTTGACGGTGAAGGCCGCGCCATCCTTCACCGTTGCCGTCGGCGCGTTCGCATCGATGGTGAAGGCGAAGGTGCCCGTGGCCGAGATGTTGCCGGCGAGATCCTGCGCGTTGTACTTGACGGTGTAGCCGCCGTCGGCAAGGGCAACGGTCGCGGTGTGGGATCCGGTCGTCGCGCCGTCGGCGATTGCCGATTGGGTGCTCTTGACGAGGACGCCGTCCTTGTAGACATTGGCGACGATGCGCTTCAGCCCCTGGTCGTCGCTCGCATCGACCTGCACCTGAAGGGCGGAGTACGGGCCGGCCGTCGTGGGCGAGACGAGCGTCGCGGTCGGCTTGTGCGTGTCGGGCTCAGGCGCCTCGGGCTCGACGGGCACGCCCAGCCCGTCGGGTGCGAACCGGACGTAGTCGATCTTTCCCGCCCACGTCTGGTTCAGGTCGGCGATGCGGTAGCTCCAGCGCGTGGCGGGCTCGAGCAGGATCTGCTCGATCGTGCCCGTCCAGCCGGGAATGGTCGACATGTCGAGTACGTACTCGTGCAGTTCGGCGCCGGGCTCGAGCGAGAACGCGATGCCCTTGTAGCCGGCCTCGTTCGGCACCGGCCACCCGTCGCCCGGCTGATCGAACTCCGGCTCCGCCTCGGTCGTGAACAGCAGGTAGCCGGTGGAGCGGCCGTCGGGGTTGCTCATTCGCAGGTGGATGTACCGGGTCTGGGACGCGTCCAGGCCGAGGTCGTCGGGCGACAGGAGCGCGGGCTCGTAGCCGCCGCTGCCCTGCACGACGCCGTCCGATACGGTCACCGGCGAGAAGCCCGCGGTCGTGTCCTGCGGCGCGATCGACGATGCGGTGTACGTGCGGAACTTCAGGCTGCGGTTCGTCTCCGGTCCGGCCCACGTGCCTCGGCTGTCGGGCGAGTAGAGCTCGCCGAAGGATGCCGCGGGCTTTGCCGGGTCATCACTGAATGCCACCCCGTAGGTGCCGGCGCCGGGGATGGCGTACGGGTTGAAGATCTGCAGCGCGTAGGTCGCCCCAGTGTCGAGGTCCGACAGCCCCGGATAGATGCTGACGAATCCGCCGGACTCGGTCACCGCAGACGCGGGAACGGCTCCCGTGAACAGAAGTGTGCCCGTGTGGGCGGCGGGATCGGTGATCTTCACGACGCGGAAGTAGAGGCATCCCTGCGGATCACCGGTCTTCAACGCCCAGAAGTCGATCTGCGCGAGGCGCGGCGTGCTCACCGTGAACTGCTGCATCCGACTGAAATTCCAGTTGATGTCGGCGTGCGAGGTGAAGTCGCCGGCGGTGTTGTCCACGTCGATGGCGGGCGCTGCCGATGGGGTGCCGGGCGACGAGCAGCGCACGTCACCGTTCGCGATCCATCCGTCGGAGGTGTCGAACTCCCAGCCTGCAGCGGCCGGGGTTATCAGCTCCACACTGTCGATGAGGAAGGCGCCCGGCTCGCTGTCGAGCACGATTCGCACGCGGTCGACGCTGCCACTCCATTCGGCGTTGTCCGACAGCGGCACCACGACGCTCTGGAATCCTTCGAGGATCCCGGTGACAGAGCGAGGGTTGACCTCGAACTCCACCGATCGGGCTTCGGTGAAGGACTGCGATGCGCTCGTGGTGAAATACACCCGGCCCGATGTGGCTGCGGTGCCGTTGTTGTAGCTGAGGCGCACCGCGCTTCCGGCGGGAGAGAGAGCGAGGCCGGCGGGGGAGTCCAGCGTCGTGGTCGCTGCCGTTGTCGTCAGTGCGGCGTAGCCTCGCGCGATCGTCGCAGGCGCGTCGGACGACCATCCCTGCGCATCGTCCGCGACCGAGAACGTCCACTGGCCCGCGGCGTCGGTCGTCGCGGACTTCGAGGTGTACGCGATCGACGGTGCCCAGCTGACGGTGCCCGCACCAGGGGCGACGGAGAAGCGGAGGACGTCGCCGGCGGCGACGGTCAGCCCATCGGTCGTGACCGCGACGCCGGAGGTCCCCACGTCGGCCGCCGTCACGGTCGCGCCGTTATGGGTCACGGCGACGGCCGCGGTCCCCTCGTACGCGAGCGGGTAGCCGCGCAGACTCACGACGCCGTCGACGGGCGCTGTCCACGTGAGACCTGCGCCGGTGGCCGTCGAGGGTGTCAGCGTGAACCGGTCGATCGTCGTCCCGGCGCCGGTGTAGGTCGCGCTGTCCGCGTCGTACGACAGGTCGGTCCAGGTCGCACCCGCGCCGGACTGGTAGCCCCAGGCGTCGCCGCCGAACTGCGCCAGCGCGGGGAAGAGGTCCTCGGCGGTGTCGACGGGGATGTTGTTGCTGGAGGTGAAGCCCGACAGGCTGCCGCCGGCGTGGGCGCTCAGGAACCCGAACGGCTCGTACGAGAGATTGTCGGTGATGGTCGCCTCCACGATGGGGCCGTTGCCGAGCTGGCTGATCGCGCCGCCGCCGGGATTCGGGATGAGGTGGGTGCGACCGTTGCGGACGAACACGTTGCCGGTGGTGAGGTGCCCGAGCGAGTAGTCGTTGGACCCGTGGATCGCGAGGTACTCGACGGCGCCGCCGTAGTTGTCGGCGAAGTAGTTGCCGGCGAGGGTCACATCGCTCGTGCGCGCCTCGAAGTCGATCGCCACCATGTCGGGATTCATGGTGTTGGGCGTGTTCACGATCACGTTGTTGGCCAGCAGGACGTCGTCGACGACGCCGAGGAACAGCGCCGTAGTGCCGACGGCCGTGCGGCACGCAGCAGCATTGTCGAGGACGGAATTGCGCACCACCACGTCGCTCGAGACCTGGATGGTGAGCGCGACGCAGGGAACACCCAACTCCGAGACGCGATCGAGCTCCTGGTTGGCGTCATCGTCGATCGAGTAGTACCGGTCCACGAGCACGTCGCGGAAGACCTTCGAAATGTCTGTCTCGGGCGTGGGGTTCGCGGGGAGATCGGTGATCGTCCCCTGACCCGTGATCGCGATGCCCTGGGCATTGCCCGTCGTGCGGATGTCGGAGAAGGTGAGTCCGGTCAACGCGGTCTGCGCGACCGACTGCGTGGCGGTCGAGCGGACGAGCATGCCGATCTGCCACGTGTCGTGCACGTTCAGCCCCGTCAGCGTGAAGTCCTCGTTGCCGACGGTCGTGAAGGTCGCCATCAATCCATACGCGAGCTTGCGCTCGCCGGCTGCCGGCTCTTCGCCGATCTCCAAGCCGGTGACGACGGCGTGGTTCGGGTCGGTGAGGTTGATGCCGATGCCGGTGCTGTTGTCGAGGATGCGGGGGTCGTCGCCGGTGCCGTAGGCGCCGATCGTCGCCGGCTGCGTCGCGCTGCCGTGCAGTCCCACGCTCAGCTGTTCCGACCAGGCGGCGCCGCGCGCGAGCAGGAGGCTTTCGCCGGGCCCGAGGGTGAGCGCCGCCGCCGGCGCGAACGTGCACCACGGGGCGTCGGGGCTCGTCCCCGGACCCGTGTCGGAGCAGTCCGCGGAGGTGCGGTTGTCCACGTAGTAGGAGGAATCGGCCGCCACGGCGGGGGGCGTCACCGCGAGTCCTCCCAGGAGCAGGCCGGCGATGACTGCTGCGCTAATGGCCGCGAGGGGAGACTTCGGGGATGATCGCATGCGTGCGTCCTTTTGTGAGGCGGTGCCCAGGAAGAGTGAAACGTTATACCGTTCGTAGTGGGCCGACTTCGGTGCTGTCAAGCGATTCCGGCAAATCGGATGAATCGTTTCAGTATAGAAGTGCTGTGTGGTGTGATAACGATTCAGCGATGGCGTCGCAACGGAGATGTCAATGTCGAATGCGCCAGCGTGCGCACCACTGATTGGTTCCGCAGAACAAAGCGACCGGCAGGGCGCCCGGTCAGAATCGAGTCATGAGCGTGCAGATCGGCGAGGTGATGGGCGCGACGACAGTGATCGTCCGCCGCGACGAGAGAGGGACCCCGATCATCGAGGCGCCCCACGAAACGGCGGGGGCGTTCGGGCTCGGCTGGACGCAGGCGGATGCCGGGATCGCCGACCTGCTCGATCAGTACCGGCTGGTGCGAGCAGAGCTGCCCGATGCGGCCCCCGACGCGGCAGACCGCAACGCCAACCAGCGACGGTGGAACGTGCTGGAATCGGCTCGGCAGGCGTACGACGAGCTTCCCGAGGACCGCCGCGCCTGGTACCGGGCGTTCATCGCCGGGATCCGGCGCTGGATGGCCGATCATCCGGACGCCGTCCCTGCCGACCCGCCTCCCCTCGAGCCGGCGCTTCCGATCGGCGTAGACATCACTCTCATGCTCTACTGGGGGATCGCCGACGCGATCGCGGTCGCTGTCGCCGAGGGGCTGGATGTTCCCCCCGTCCCATCGGAGCTCCATCGCACGCCGATGCTCCCCGGCTCGAACGCGTGGGCGATCCGACCGTGGCGCACCGCTGACGGCTCGACGGTGCTGGTGAGCGACCCTCATCTGCCGTTCGGCGCGCCGTTCGGACTCTTCGAAGCCACCGTCCATGCGGGTGAGCTCTCGTTCACCGGCTTCTGCTTTCTCGGCGCAGCCGTCCCCGCGCTCGGCGGAAATGCCACCCTGGCCTGGGCGGTCACGACCGGGGGCCCGCGTGCCTCCGACCTCTACCGCGTGCCCGACACGAGCGAGGCCGCGGTCGCGATCAACGGCCTGCGTTCTCCGATCGTGTCTCGCCGGGACGGCTGGGCATTCGCCGTCTGCACGCCGTACGCGGCGCTGGCCGCCGAGACCGAGCTGCAGCTCTTCGAGATGGTGCGAGCGGTCAGCGTGGCCGAGTTCGAGCGGGTGCTGCAGCGCCGGGCGTTCCCGCCTCAGAATCTGATCGTCGCCGACAGCGCGGGCGACGTGCTGTACGCACGTACGGGGCGAGTACCGCGTCGCCCCGAGCCGGGTGCGCGGGTGCGTGAGCTGGACGAGAAGTGGGACGGCTTCCTCGACGTCGATGAGCTGATCACGGTGCGCAACCCCGCGGCCGGGTTCCTCCAGAACTGCAATGACGCGCCAGACACCGTCTCGTCGGGCGTGGATCTCCGCGCATTCAGCGAGGATGCGTTCAATGACATGCCCGGCCGGCTCGGCTCGCGCGGTCGGCGCAGCCTCGATCTGTTCGCGCGCGGGTATGCGCTCACCGTCGACGAGATCATCGAATGGACGGCGGAAGCGCTGTGGCCGGCGACTCCCGCCTGGCAATCGGCGCTCGCGGATGCCGCGGCGCGGCACCCGGAACGAGTGGCGGCCTGGCCGCGTCCGATCCGCTCGCGGCTGCGGCGTCTGCTGCACTTCGATGGGCGGGCGGTTGCCGACTCGCGCGACGCCCTCCTCTGGCTGCGCTGGCACGAGACGCTGGTGACGGCCGTCGGCACCGGTGTCCCGCAGCCCGAAGCCGCGGCGCTGCTGGATGCGGTCGAGCGCCTTGCCGACAGCGGTGACCGCTACGGCGACCTGCACACGATGACGGGACTGCCCGGGCGCGCCGGCGCGTTCATGACGACCGCGGGTGAGCTGGAGGTGCCTCTGCGTGCCACCTACTACCGCGGGGGCGAGGCCTACGCCGGGGGGCCGGCTCTGCGCGTCGTCGCCTTCGGCAGCGACGGTATGAGGGGGTGGAGTGCGTCGTTGCCGCGGGATGCCGAGGCCTTCGTCACGGGGACGGTGCACCGCACCCCCTGGAGCGCAGCCGATGCGCCCGTCGTGGCGGAGTTCGACCTGGCGCTCGCGGAGGTGGGCTGACCTCACTCGCCGATGGCTCGGATGGTCCACGTCGCCGAGGCGGAGGCTCCCGGCGGGAGCAGCACGATTCCGGTGTCGTGAGCATGTTCCGCGTTGCGGAACGCATCCGGAGCGCATGTCATCGGCTCGACCGCGAGCGCGCGGCGCCGGTCGTCGCCGGGCTCGTCGTCGCTCGTGTAGAGCTGCACCCAGCCACAGGCCTCGCTCATCTCGATCTCGACACCGCAGCCGCTCGGGTCGCGCACCTGCACGGTCGGAATTCTCGCGTCGGGTGTCTCCAGGCCCGTGAAGGCGTGATCGAGGAGGGTGTCGCCGATGGGGCGTCCACGCCGGAAGTCGAAGCGTCCCGAGTCGTGCGCGACGTCGAGGAGGCGCTGAGGAACGAGGTCGGGGTCGACCAGCAGCACCTGGGCGGCGGGAAGCCGGAGCGTCCACTCCTCGAGCGGCGACGGGCCGGCCACGACATACGGGTGGCCCCCGCAGCCCCAGGGGGCGCGGCCGTCGCCGGTGTTCGTCGCGGTGACCGTCTGCGTCAGCCCGCCGACGTGGAGTCGGTAGCGCACGGTCACCGCGAGCCGCCACGGGTAGTCGTCGGACGGCGTGACCTCGGTGACGAGGTCGATTCGGGATGGCGTGCGCCGTGCCAGCGCGAAATCGGCATCGGCGACCAGGCCGTGCAGGCGCTCGCGGTCATCGCCGAAGCGGACGACCGTCTCGGCAGTGCGGTATCCGTCTCCGCACAGCAGATTCGTCCAGGGCGCGAGCGTGGCGCCGCGGTAGGAGGGACGCGGTGCCCCGTTCGGGTACGGGAGCACCAGCGGTCGCCCGTCATGGGCGAAGGTGCGCAGCGACGCGCCGCGCGTGTCGACGTCGGCCGTGTACGCATGCGCCCGGAGTCGGTGATCGGACATCCCCGATCCTCTCGATGAGCGGGGATCCGCCCGGCACTCGGGCGGATCCCCGCGGCAGCAGGGCCCGGCACGTGCGTGCCGGGCCCTGCTGGGATCACTCGGTGGCCCAGGACTCCTCGCTCCAGTCGAAGTACGTGATCGCCTCGTGCGCTCCGGTCACCGCGATGCCCTGGAGGAACTCCAGCTGCTCGTCGAGCGTCTTGGTTCCCAGAAGGTACCCCTCCCAGATGTTGGTGTTGGCGTACTCGGCCGAGCCCAGCATGCCGGCCTCGAAGACGCGCGGCTGCGCCCATTCGCCGACGGCGAGATCCAGTACGGTCGGCTCGGCCTCGACTCCCTGGATGGACGGGATGGCGCCGGTCGCCTGCACCCAGGGCCCGCCGCCGTCGATGCTCGTGGCGAACTGCAGGAACTTGACCGCCGCCTCGAGTTCATCTCCTGATGTCGTCGCGGGGATCATGTAGCTCGTGCCGCCCGCTACCGCGCCGAATCGTGCCGGAGTTCCGTCCGACAGGGGGGTGTCACCGCGAGTGACGGTCGGGAAAGGCATGCTCGACCATGCCCAGTCGACATCGTCGAGGTTGCCGATCGCGAAGGTGGTGCCCCACGCCATCGCGGCATCCCCGGCGAGGAACTCCTCGCCGCCGATGAAGGACGACGAGGCGGCGACGCCCGACCAGTTCGGGGTCGCGCACTCGTCGAAGATCGACTTGAGGAGTTCGGCGCCTTCGGCGACCGCGGGCGTCTCGGTCATGTCGATCTGGCCGGTCATGATGGCCCTGGTCATCGACTTGGGGGTGACGACCGGCGCAGTGCCCTCGGTGCCGTCGACGGCGTACACGTTGATCTCCTCGGCGAGCGGGTTCATCAACATGCTGAGCAGCGTGGTGCTCGTCCAGCTGCTCCCCAGCTGGTTGCTGTCCATCGCCAACGGCGTGTATCCCGCTTCGCTGAGCGCCGCGCACGCGTCGAGCAGATCGCCGACCGACTCGATGGGTGCCGAGACGCCGGCCTCGGCGAAGGCGTCTTCGTTGAAGAAGAGACCCGGCAGCACCAGGTTCAAGGGGATGAACTCCAGTTCGCCATTGCCGTTGCGCTGCGCATCGCCGTATGAGTCGGGATTGAAGAGGTCGAGCCAGCGCTCATTGCCTTCGACGTAGGGGTTGGGCTCGGCCAGATAGGGGTCCAGCGGGACGATCTGCTCGGGTGTGTACGACGCCTGATTGAAGACGAGCGCCGGCGCCGTTCCGGCCGCCAGCTGAGTGGAGAGGGTGTCGTAGGCGCTCCCGATAGGCAGAACCGTCGTCTGCACCTCGATGTCGGGCTCGGCCTTTTCGAACGCGGCGACGAGCTCTTCCCATGCGGGTCCGAACGACGTGGTGTTCGAGTTCCACTGGTTGGGCCCGGCGAGAGTGATGACGGTCTTTCCGTCGGCCGCCGTGCCGCTCGCGCAGCCGGAGAGGAGGAGGACGGAGGTGGCGGCGACTGCGGCCGCTCGGAGGTGGCGGCGACGCGTGGTGGTGCGCGACATGGTGCTCCTTGTGAGCTCGGTGGGGCTGGAAGGGAGTAGTGGATCGGGTGCTGCTCATCGCCCGGGGAGGCGAATGCATTAGTCATACCATATGCTTGATTCACGAATGTTGCCTCGCCGAGGTGACTCCGACCCCCCGAGGAGCACGCATGCGCGTCGAATCCGTCGACTTCTTCTACGTGAGCATGCCCGTCATCACCCTGGAGGGGGACGGCAGCCAGGATGCGCTCCTGGTCCGGGTCCGCGCCGGTGGATACGAGGGCTGGGGTGAATGCGAGGCTTCGCCGCTCACCTCCATCGCGGCCTTCGTGACGCCTCCATCGCACGGAGCATGTCAGCCGGTCTCAGCCGCGGTGCTCGGCGAGCGCATCGACTCTCCCGAAGACATCTCCGCGATCTCGACACGGGTGAAGCGGATGAGCATGGACCTTCTCCAGGCGCCGCACACGTTCTCGGGCATCGAGATCGCACTGTGGGATCTGCTCGGAATCGCACGCGGGGAACCGGTGTGGCGCCTTCTCGGATTCGACCGGCCGCACGCGAAGACCGCATACGCGTCGGCACTGTTCGGTGCCGACCCGCAGGAGACCTTCCGCAAGGGGCGTGCGTTCGCCGAGAGAGGCTTTCGGGCAGTCAAGTTCGGCTGGGGGCCGTTCGGTGCGGGGACCACGGCAGATGACGTCGAACAGCTCGCCGCTGCCCGAGAGGCGATCGGGTGGGGGAGCCGCCTGTTCGTCGATGCCGGTCAGATCTGGGCCGATGATCCCGCGGCAGCGCTCTCGCGGGTGGCGGCCCTCGAGAAGATGAACGCGGAGTGGATCGAGGAGCCGTTCGGACCGCTCCAGTTCGCCGAATCCGCGCGGCTCGCGGGCGCCCTGAGCACCGTGGGCGTCGCGGCAGGCGAGGCGTCGCACAGCGAAGAGATGGCCTACCTGCTGATGGAGCACGCCGCCGTCTCGTTCGTGCAGATCGATGCCGGGCGAATCGGAGGAATCGGGCCGTCCGCGCGCGTGGCGCAACGTGCGCTGAGCCGCGGAGTGACCTACGTGAACCACACGTTCACCTCGCATCTCGCCCTCGCGGCCTCGCTCGCGCCCTACGCGGGAATCGCGCAGTTCGATCTGTCGGAGTTCCCTGCCGAGCCGAAGTCCGTCGCCCACGACATCACCGCGGATCACCTCCCCCTGGTGGATGGGCGGGTGACGCTCGGCGATGCGCCCGGCTTGGGCATCCGCGTCGACCTGGATGCGATTGGCCGCTACGAGCGTGTCGTCGAGATCGTGATCGACGGGCAGCCGGTCTACACGAGCGCGTCGGTCGAGGTGGCGGCATGACCGCGCACCGGACGCCCGCGTCGGGCTACGTCGGGCGAGGTCTGACGGAGCGGATCGTCGAGGAGCTCGGCCGGTCCATCGTCGTCGGCGAGCTGCAGGCCGGCGAGGCCCTGCCTCGCGAGGAGGACCTGATCGATCGCTATCGCGTGAGCCGCACGACGCTGCGCAGCGCTCTGACCGTGCTGGCAGCCAAGGGATTGATCGAGATGAGACCCAAGGTGGGAACGCGCGTACTCGCCGCCTCGGAGTGGGCATCGTTCGACCCGGCGGTGCTGCGCTGGTCGCTGGACGGCGCGGAAGGCGCCGCGCTGGCGACCGCATTCCTGGAGCTCCGGTTGATCGTCGAGCCCGATGCGGCGCGTCTCGCCGCGCTGCGAGCGACTCCCGATGACCTCGACGCCATGGAGGGCGCCGTCGCCGACATGCATGCCCGACTCGACGAGGACGCCTACGCGCACGCCGACGTCGCGTTCCACGTCGCGGTGTACCGTTCGACCGGCAATCCGGTGCTGGCGCAGTTCGGCGATCTCGTCGCGGGCGTCATGCTGCGGGTCTTCGACGACCAGCAGGTTCGCGCACGTTCGGCGCACGAGGATCTCGCCGCCGACGCGCGACGCCATGATGCGGTCGTCGCGGCGATGCGCGCGAGGGATGGCGCCGCGGCCGCGCGCGCCATGCGCGCGGTCGTGCTCGACGGTGCGGATGCGGGCGATGAGCACGATGACTGAGCCGCACACGCTGGAATGGCACGCGGCGCCCTTCGCCCTGCGGGTGGACGTCGACGATGCCGGCCGACCACGCCTCACTCGGATGCTCGGGGATCGCGCTGCAGATGTGGCGATCGCGCTGCCGCTCGTGGAGATCGTCACCACGACATGCAGCAAGCGCGCGGGCACCCGCTTCGACGATACCGAGCTGGGCGCACGGCTGCGCTACCGCTCGCACCGGCACCGTGCCGAGGGCGAACGGGATGTGTTCGAGGTGGATCTGGCGGATGCCGAGACCGGCCTCGCCGCGACCGTCACCTGGAGCACCGTACCCGGCAGCGAGGTGGTGACGGTGTCGACCACCGTCGTCAACGAGCACCCGACTCGTCGGCACGAGCTGCTGTTCGTCAGTTCCGTCGCGCTGGGCGACGCGCGCTGGGACGCCGATGACACCACCGTCCACAGCGCAGCGAACACGTGGCTGTCGGAGTTCCGCTGGCAGACCTTGACCTATCGCGAGCGCGGCGGCGTGGACGTCGCGATGCGGGCCCATGGCGGCGCGTCCACCCGCAGCGCGCAGTGCATCGTCGGAACGGGCACCTGGTCGACGTCGGAGAACCTGCCGATGGGAGCATTCGAGGCTCCGGGCGGCGGCACTCTGCTGTGGCAGCTCGAGGCGAACGCGGGGTGGTCGTGGCGGGTGGCCGAATCGCCCACGCGGGACGGTGGCGCCCTGCGCCTCGTCCTGGCCGGTGCGGACGCGCTCACGCATGGCTGGTCTCGCGTCCTGGCGCCCGGAGAGAGCCATGCAGCCCCCGACGCGACCTTCGCGTGGAGCACCTCCGGACTCGAACCGGCTGTCGCTGCGCTCACGGCGCATAGACGCCGCGAGCGAGCCGTCTATCGCACGGACCGGCCGGTCGCCGTCGTCTACAACGACTACATGAACACGCTGATGGCCGAGCCGACGACCGACCGGCTTCTGCCGCTCATCGCCGCAGTCGGTCGCGTGCGCGCGGACGTCTTCTGCGTCGACGCCGGCTGGTACAGCGGCGAGCCGGGCTGGTGGCACACGGTGGGGGAGTGGCAGGAGTCCGCCACCCGCTTCCCCGGCGGATTCCGCGAGGTGTTCGACGCGATTCGTGCCGCGGGCATGCTCCCGGGGCTGTGGCTGGAACCGGAGGCGGTGGGAGTAAGGAGCCCGATCTGCGAGGAGCTCCCGGCCGAGGCCTTCCTGCAGCGCGGCGGCGTACGACTCGTCGAAGACGGCCGCCACGTCCTCGACTTCCGGCACCCTGCCGCCGTCGCGCACATGGACGCCGTCATGGATCGCCTGATCGCGGATTACGGTCTGCGCTACGTGAAGTTCGACGCGAACCTCAATCCCACGCCGGGCACCGATGTCGGCGGGCTGAATCCCATCGAAGGTCTGCGACGCACCGCGGTGGCGTGGCTGGACTGGATCGACGCGCTTCACGCCCGGCATCCGGATCTCATCATCGAGAACTGCGCCTCCGGCGGTATGCGCTGCGATTGGCAGACGCTCTCTCATTTCGCCCTGCTGGCCACGAGCGATCAGCAGGACGAATCGAGAGTGCCGCCGATCTCGGCCAATGCACCGCTGGTCGTTCCGCCAGAGATCGCGGGAGTGTGGTCCTACCCCCAGGCGGGGATGAGTCCCGGCGCTGTGCACACGACGCTGGTGAACAGCCTGCTCCGCCGGCCCATCCTCTCGGGCCACCTCGATCGCATGGACGAGAAGGAGCTCGCCCTGGTAGCGACCTTCGTCGATGTGCACCGGGGTCTGCGCGACGAGATCGCGACCGCAGAGCCGGTCTGGCCGACAGGGCTGCCGGGATGGGACGACCCGTGGGTCACCTGGGCGCTGTGCTGCGCGTCGTCGACGCTGGTGAGTATCGTGCATCGCTTCGAGGAGACGGTCGCCGAGCAGCGCATCCCGTTGACCCGGTTGCGCGTGAGCGCAGATGCACCCGTGATCGTCGAGCAGCTCTTCCCTCCGCGGCCGGCGTCGTGGCGCATCGACGGCGGTGACCTCGTTGTGCGTCTGGATGGCCCGGATGCCGTTGTCTTTCGCCTGCAAGAGTGAATCAATTCACCGCAATGGACGCGACCTGAAATCCCCGTGAAATCAACACGTGAAAGAGTCGAAGCGTACCTGGTTCGGGAGAATACTCATCCGGCAAGTGAATCGATTTACTCCTCATCTTGCCGTCAAGGAGAAGCGTTGACAGTCGTAAAAGACCGCGAGGTCGTGGAGAGCCCGCCCGTTCGGTCGCAGACCGAGATCCCTGCTGGCGCCGCGGCCGCGCCGCGCCGTCTGCGTCGTCGATGGTGGGCTCCGCTTCTCGCACTCCTGCCGGTGTTCGCGTTCCTCGGCATCTTCCAGTACTGGCCGGCCATCAGCGGGATCTGGTTCTCGTTCTGGAACTGGAAGCCGTCGGGGCAGAGCGAGTTCCTCGGGTTCGACAACTACGTGCGGATGTTCGGCGATGAGGTCTGGTGGTCGTCGTTCCGCAATCTCGGCATCATCTTCGTCTTCGGCGTCGTCATGTGGGTCTTCCCGCTCATCGCCGCCGAGATGCTGATCGCCCTGCGCGGTGCACGATCCGCCTTCGCCTATCGCACGCTCCTCATCATCCCCATGGCCTTTCCCGGAGTGGTCACCGCTCTCGTCTGGCAGTTCTTCTACGACCCCAACAACGGTGTCATCAATGAGGTGCTGAAGGCGGTCGGGTTGGGCGATCTCGCACACAACTGGACGGGGGATCCGAACTGGGCGCTGATCTCGCTGCTCTTCGTCGGCTTCCCCTTCATCGCCGGACTTCCCTTCCTCATCATGTACTCGGCGCTGCAGAACATCCCCAAGGAACTGTTCGAGGCCGCAGCGCTCGACGGCGCGACCGGCATCCGGCGCATCCTGCAGATCGATCTGCCCCTCATGGCGTCGCAGTTCCGCATCCTGTTCTTCCTCGCCGTCGTCGGCACCCTGCAGTACGGATTCACCGCCTACATCCTCACGGGCGGCGGTCCCGACAACGCCACGGTCGTGCCCATCCTGCGTGTGCTGACGGTGGCTTTCCAGACACAGAACTGGGGTTATGCCGCGGCGCTGTCGACCACGCTGTTCGCCATCACCCTCTTCATCAGCGTCCTGGTCGTCTTCGTCGGCCGTTCCCGCCCCGCCAAGTCCGTCGCCGTCGAGGAGAAGCACTGATGATCGCCACCGTAGAAGCCCCGCCGATCCGCCGCCGCACCGGGCGGCGCCCTCAGATCGGCCTGCACGTCGGTCTGATCACGTTCGTGTTCCTCAGCCTGGCGCCGTACCTGTTCATGATCGTGACCTCGCTGAAGACGAACCAGCAGTACGCCGAGAGCTTCTGGGCACCGGCGTGGCCGCTGCACTGGGAGAACTACGGCACCGCGTTGGCGCAGATCGCGCCGTACCTGATCGCCTCGATCGTGGTCGCCATCGCATCCGTGGCGGGCATCGTCATCGTGTCGCTGGTGGCCGGGTTCGTCTTCTCGCGCTTCCGCTTCCCGGGCCGCAATGCGCTCTATGCCTGCGTCGCGGCGCTGATGATGGTTCCGAGCATCGCGAGCCTCATCCCGCTCTTCCTGATGATGCGCGATCTCGGGATCCTCAACACCTACGCGGTGCTGATCCTCCCGCAGATCGCGGGTGGCGCGATCCTCGGCATCATCCTGATGCGCAGCTATATCGACGGCATCCCCGAGACGCTGTTCGAGGCCGCTCAGCTCGACGGCGCCGGACCCTTCCGCCTGTTCGTCTCGCTCATGCTGCCGCTGGCGCTGCCGGTCATCGGCACGGTCGCGTTGATCACGGTGCAGGCGGTGTGGAACGACTTCTTCTGGCCGCTGCTCACCGTGACCGACAACAGCCTTCGCACCGTGTCGATCGGCCTGCTCTTCTTCCAAGGGCAGTCGGCCACGCAGTTCGGCCCGATGTTCGCCGGCTATCTGCTGGCGAGCCTGCCCCTGGTGATCCTCTTCGTCTTCTTCTCGCGGTACTTCCTTGCGGGAATGCAGGGCGGCATGCCCGGTTCGCATTGATGGAGGTTCGCGCCGCCGCGCCCGTCCGGTCGCTGTTCGCGATGCTCCGTCCCTACCGGGGCAGGGTGATCGCAGCCGCGTTCTTCCACGTCCTCAAGGATGCGCCGCTGTGGGTCATCCCGGTATTCACGGCGATGATCATCGATACCGTCGTGGCCGGCGACGACATCCCGAGGCTGATGATCCTGGTCGCCGCCGCGAGCCTCGTGCTCCTTCAGAACTACCCCAATCATCTGATCTACGTCCGCCTCTACAGCCGGGTCTACCGATCCGTGGGCGCGGACATCCGCAACGCCCTCACCGAACGTCTGCAGGGGCTCTCGATCGGCTACCACTCGCGGCGCAGCGCCTCGATCATCCAGACGAAGATGGTGCGTGACGTCGAGAACATCGAGCTGCTGATGCAGCAGGTGTTCCCGGTCGTCGCGGTGGCCGGCAGCATCCTGATCGGGTCGATCGCGGTGACCGCGGTGCAGGCGCCGGCGTTCCTGCTCGTCTACGCGCTGACCGTGCCGATCGCCGCGGGCCTCGTCGCCGGGATGCGCACGCGCGCGGCGCGGCGCAACGAACGCTTCCGTGCGGAGGTCGAGCAGTTGTCGTCGACCGTCAGCGAGATGGCGAGTCTCATCCCGATCACCCGGGCCCACGGCCTCGAACGGACCGCGACCGAAAGGGTCTCAGCGACGGCGCAACGGGTGAAGACGGCGGGGATGGCGCTGGACCGTCTGAACGGCCGATTCGAGACGACCTCGTGGGTCGCCTTCAACATCCTCTCGATGCTGTGCCTCGGCTTCGCGGGGTACGCCGCGATGTCGGGCATCCTGCCCATCAGCCCCGGTCAGGTCGTGCTGCTGAGCACCTACTTCGCCACGCTCACGACAGCCGTCTCGCAGCTCGTCGGCCTCACGCCCGTCCTGAGCAAAGGCCTCGAGTCGATGAAGTCGATCGCAGAGATCGTCGAGGACCCCGACATCGAGCGCAACGACGGAAAGCGCGGCGTGGATTCGGTGAGCGGCACGATCCGCTTCGAGGGGGTCACGTACTCGTTCCCCGACGACGACCGAGTCGCGCTCGACGGTCTCGACCTCGAGATCGAGCCGGGCGAGACCATCGCGTTCGTCGGACCTTCCGGGTCGGGCAAGTCGACGACGCTCAACCTCGTGCTGGGCTTCATCCGTCCGACGACCGGACGGCTCCTGATCGACGGTGCGGATGCCGAGACCTTGGACATGCGGACGGTGCGGCGCTTCATGTCGGTCGTGCCGCAGGAATCGGTCCTGTTCGAGGGGAGTATTCGCGACAACGTCACGTTCGGTCTCGTCGATGTGACCGACGAACGGGTCGAGGCCGCCCTCCGCGACGCGCAGGCGATGGAGATCGTCGAGAACCTCCCCGATGGCTGGCATACGCGCGTCGGCCCGCGCGGCGCGCGGCTCTCGGGTGGGCAACGACAGCGACTGGCGATCGCGCGCGCGCTGATCCGAGACCCGCGGATCCTGCTGCTCGACGAGGCGACCAGCGCCCTCGACAGTACGTCCGAGGCCCAGATCCAGACCGCGCTCGCGGTGTTGCGGCGAGGCCGGACGTCGCTCGTCGTGGCCCACCGCCTCTCGACCGTGCGGGATGCCGATCGGATCGTCGTCATGGAGCGGGGGCGGATCGTCGAGATCGGTACGCACGGGCGCCTTCTGGCCGACGGAGGTTCGTACGCGCGCCTCCACGCCGCCCAGACGCGGTGAGCACCGGGGCCTGCACGCGCCGAGCCGGCGCCGATCTACCGCGCGGCGACTGACCCGCGAAGATCCCGATCCCGGGCGGATCAGTACCCGCGCACCACGGGGGCGGGTTCAGCCCGGGAGCGCGCGGCGAGTGCGAGGGCGGCATCCGAGAGCAGCGACGTGTCGGTGCCGATGGTCAGCATCTGGAAGCCGCGCGGCTGCCAGTAGCGGGCCATCTCGAGCGAGGAGCAGTGCAGTCCGGCGAGGATGCCGTGGCGGTCGCAGACGTTCGCCACGGACTGAAGGGCATCGTGCACGACGTCGTCGTCCGAGTAGGTCGCCCGTCCTCGGCCGAGCCCGAGCGCCAGATCGTTCGGCCCGACGTAGATTCCCGCGAGCCCGGGCGTCGCGGCGATCTCCTCGACTCGATCGAGGCCCCTCCGGGTCTCGACCATGGCGAGGCATCCGACGATCGCGTTCGCATCGCCGGGCCGGCGCGCCGTGTCGGGCCACAACGGTCCCCAGCTCCGCGCGCCGTCGGGCGGGTACGACGCGGCATGCACCGCGGCCGCTGCTTCGGCGGCGGACTCCACCATGGGCACCACGACGAGCTCCGCACCGAAGTCCAGCGCCTGCATCACCAGCTCGGGGCGGTTCCACGCGACGCGCACCACGCACGTCGTCGGTGTCGCGCGCAGGACCCGCGCGATCCGGTGCACGGCACTGGGCGGAAGCATCCCGTGCTGCAGATCGATCGCGAGGTAGTCGAAGCCGGCAGCGGTGAAGGACGCGACCGCCGACTCCGAGTCCAGGCAGCTCCAGAGCCCGAGACCCGCGCTGTCACGCCAGGCGTGCCACGACGGTGAGGGTCCGATCGGGTCGTGTGCGTCTGTCATGAGAGCCTCTCTTCCCCAGGCGGATCGCGTCAGTGAATCGTTTCACAACGCCATTCACACCATACCCGCGAACGCGGTCACCCCTCCGCCGTCGCACGGACGAGCAGGGCGAGGAGCAGGCGCGTATCCGCGTCATCGAGATCCGTCCCGCGATCGCGCAGCGCACGCACCCGGTACCGCACGGTGTTCGGGTGGACGTGCAGCACCTCGGCCGCGCGGCGCGCATCCGCGCCCGAATCGACGTAGGCGCGGACTCCGTCGTCCAGGGCCGGGCTCAGGCGGTGCACGAGCAGCCCGGGGTCGGATTTTACGAGACCGGCGATCTCGCGCACCGCGGCCTCGACCAGCACTTCGTCGATCTCGCGTGCGGTACCGGCGTGAGCATTGGCCGTCAGGGCGGCCCCCGCCTCGCGAGCGGACTCGGGGAGGTCGGCCGCTCGACGGACGGTACCGCCCACCCCGGCACGCGTACCCGCGAGGACCGGCAGTGTGCACATCAGGCGTGAGAGTGCGCCGTGCAGTCCTGAATCGCCGAGCACGATCATCCGGTCGCCGATCACCGTGGTGGCGGCCGCGACCCCCAATCCGGTCAGCTCACGATCGAACGTGTCGCGAAGATCGACGATCGATCCTTCACCGACGATGGCGGCGATACGCATCCCTCGCTCCGGGGAGAAGCCGAGGCGACCACTCGCGCTCGCATCGCTGCCGTCCACGGCCGCGCGCACGAGTGCCGCCGAGCGTGCACGATCGGCCGTGCGTGAGATCCGTTCCCATTCCAGATGGGCTGCGACCGCGTCGGAGACGCGTCGCAGGTGCGCCTGGCCGCCGAGGGTGAGCGCGTCGGCGTCTCCGAGGATCCAGAGCATGCCGAGAGGGCGATCGGCGTGCCTCACCCGGATCCCGATGCGCGCGGACACCTCCTCGCCCGTCGCGGTGCGTCCGGCCGGGAAGGCGACCGGGCCCGGTGAGCGGAGGATCCGGTCGCGGGAGTCGGTGCGCGCATGGACCGCCGGCACGGACTGGGAGAGGATCGCGTCGCGCTGCAGATCATCCGCGGTCGCGGGGTCGATCGCCGAGAACGCGAGCACCCGCCACTCCGTGTCGACGAGCGCGACCGGATGCCCGAGCCAGCCGGCGAGCATGTTCATCGTCGTGGTGATGTCGCCGAACGGCGAGATGTCGGGTCCGGAGGCATCCACTATCCGATTCTCCGATCTGAGTCTCGCCGTTGGGGGATAGCCTAGTGAATGGTTTCATTCAAAACGATGTGAATCTTGATTCTGAGGCGTGTAGGTCGGGTATGCAGGCTACTGAATCGATTTATGAAACCCCTACGCGAGCGGAGAGAAATGACGTCATCGGAGCGCACCGCGGTGGTGACCGGCGGTGCCAGTGGGATCGGCGCAGCGATCGCCGCGCGCCTCATCGATCAGGGGCTGCGGGTCGTGATCGCCGATCGCAGTGCGAGCGTCGTCGCCGTGGCGGAGCGGCTGGGGGCCGAGCCGATGCTGCTCGACGTCGGGAACCAGCGCGATCTCGACCGTGCCGCCGAGATCGAGCGAGTGGACGTGCTGGTGAACTCCGCCGCGGTGCCGGCCGACGTCCCACCCGACGCCGTCGACATCGGGGTCACGATGAGCCGGGTGCTGGATGTCAACGTCATCGGGATCTCGCGGGTCGTCGCGTGCTTCCTGCCGCACCTGCGGCGGTCTCCGTCCGCGAGGATCCTCAACATCGGCTCGGTGCAGGGCCTTGCGGCCGGCGCCGGCGGTTCGGCGTATGCGACGAGCAAGGGAGCGGTGCACGCCCTCACCCGTGCTCTCGCCGTCGATCTCGCGGCATCAGGAATCCTCGTCAACGCGTTGGCGCCGGGATTCGTCGACACACCCATGGCGCTGCTCGCCGACGGGCGCAGCGAGTATGACACCGACTGGTTTCAGACCGTCTACGTGGAGCATGCCCGCATCCCGCTGCGCCGCCCCGCGCGCCCTGAGGAGATCGCCGTGGCTGCGTCCTTCCTGGTGTCCGAGGCGAACACCTACATCACCGGTGCGGTGCTGCCCGTGGACGGCGGGCTCCTCGCGACCTTCTGAGCCGGCAGATCGTGCGTCGTGCACCTGGCCACCTCAGAGCCTGACGACCGATTCCCTCTCGCTGGTGCCGTCGACCAGCGGCGCGAGCGCCCGCGGGTCGTCGCGTGCCGACGACCGCCCGGTTCGCGGTACCAGCCGCCGCACGGCGACGACGATCCCGGCGAGCCACAGAGCGAGAACCAGAGCGGGCCCGATGACCCCGAGAGCATCTGCTGCCTCGCCGATCGCATTCGGCACCCCGAGGCGATCGACCAGCCACCCCACGGCCGCGAGGGCCGTGATCGACGCGGCGATGATCCGCAGCGGCGTGTAGATGCGCGTTCGCGCCAGCAGCACGAGCGGTGGCAGCACCAGCGCGACGACCAGCAGCTGCATGAGCTCGATGCCGATGTTGAACCCGAGCAGGCTCAGCGCGAGCTGACCGCCGTTCAGGTCGAGCGCCGTGAGCGTGGTCGAGAAGGCCATGCCGTGGATCAGCCCGAACAGTCCGGCTACGAGCGCTTCGCGACCGGGGAAGAGCGGGCGGATGGCGTGTGCCGCCGCGACGAGGATGCTCACCGCGATGAGCGCCTCGACCGCTTGCTGGGGAACCGGCAGTCCGAGAGTACCCAGCGCGAGGGTCGCCGAGTGCCCGATCGTGAACGCCAGTGTGATCGTAAGGATCCGCCGGATCGTGGTGCGAGGACGCGCGACGCCTCGCCAGCGCCCGCGCAGCGCGATCAGCGGAGCCGGAAGCAGCAGGGTCAGCAGGAACAGCTGGTGGTCCGTTCCCTCGGCGATGTGCGAGATGCCCAGCCCGACCATGCCGGCGAACCCCTGCCACAGGCTGCCGTCGTCGAGGTCGATGCTCAGCGGAGCAACGGCGCCCGACACCGTGTCGGTCGTTATCGTGCCGAGGTCGCGAGCCGACTCGAGTTCGCCCGACGCCCAGTCGGTGTGAAGCGTCACGTAGATGTCGGCCGTGACCACCTGATGGATGATCGCGTCGTAGTCCAGCGTGAACGCCCGCAGATCAGCCGTGGCGGGTGGCGTCAACGTGGCGGTCGCCGTCACCGCGGCGAACTCGCCGGTGCCCCACTGCTCGGTGTCGGCGACCGAGACGTCATCGACCGCGACCGTCCAGCCTGCGTTGTCGGAGGTCACGGCGAAATGCTCCTCGAGATACTGCTCGATCTCCTCCGCGGTCGTCGCGTCGACGGCATCCGTGATCTCGATTCCGCTGGCGATGGACAGATCGGAGGCCGGCAGGGTCATCGACGCGGTGATGTCGCTTTCGTGGACATCCAGAGCGATCACCGTCGATGGCACGACGTGCGCGGACGCAGGGGCCGCGACGAGCAGGCTCGCCGCGCACGCGAGGAGCACAGCGAGCGCGGCGAGGAGAGCCCGGCGCATCAGGAGGTCGTGCCGCCGTAGTCGTTCTGCTTGTCGCGCCACACCGAGTGCGGGTGCGCGCCGGAAAGGACGATGCCGTGCTGCATCGAGGACTCGATCCAGACGGAGGGACCGTCGATGCGGATGTAGTCGCCCTCCTCAGCCATCGATGTCGAGCCGCTGAAGGAGATGTACGTCTCGTCGAGTTCGCTCTCGTACTCGGCGAGGATGGCAGCGGCATCCGCATCGTCGACATCACCGACGTAGGTCGCAATCGCCGCGAGGACGAGCGCCTTCTGCTCGTCGGTCAGGTCCGAGCCCTTGATGCCTTCGGACGTGGTGGGGAACGCCCAGTCGTTGCCCGGTCCGAGAAGGATGTCGTTGAACGATTCGGAGAGCTCCGCCGTCGCGAGCTGTTCGGTGGTCAACGACGCGAGCAGCGCCGCGAACGCCTCCTGCTCCTGCTGCTCGGCCTGGACGGTCGTGCCGTCCTGCTCGACCGTCTCGAAGGGCTCGATGCCGCGGAACGACGGAGTCGCTCCGGCGAGAGCGCCGTCGACGTACGTGTTCGCCAGGGCGAGGTGGTGGCCGCCGAACTGGAGTTCCCAGGTGCCGGAGTCGGAGGGGGTGCCGAGGAAGGCGATGAAGAAGTTCCCGGTGCCGTAGTCGGACCCGCCGCCGTTGTCGGCGAGGTAGTCGTCCGCGGCGAGATGCTGCATGATCTCGTCGAAGCCTTCGTTCTCGGCGGAGCCGGTCACCGCGCTCAGCAGCGCTTCCAACGCCGTCCACTGCTCGTCGGTGAGGGAATCGGTCTGCAGGCCGACACGGCCGCCGCCGCTGCTCTGCGCGCCGGGGCCGCCGCCGGCCAGCAGTGCATTCGGGAAGTTCGACCAGTTCTCGGCGTTCTCCAGCGAGTAGTCCTGGTACAGCGACGCCTTCTGATCGTCGGACAGCGTTGCGGCGAACGCTTCTGCGAGAGCGACGACCTCGCTACTGGAGCCGGTCGTGGATGTGGAGGTGGATGACGACGCGGCAGGCTCTTCTGTCGCGGTGGTGGTCGGGGTGCCGGCGCAGCTGGCGAGCGTGATGCTGAGCGCGAGGACGCTCGACGCACCGAGCCAGGTGAGGGTCCTGCGCTTGCGGCGCAGAGTGCCGGATCGGATCGTGTTCATAGGGCGAACTTAGGCAGCCTGTCGATGCGAGAACACGGCGTCGCTTATGCATCGGATATGACCCGTCGGGTCGGCATCGGCGAGCCGCGGCGCCCGGAGCCTGCGCTACGCCTGCCGGAGACGCCAGCGCGTGCCGTCGATGGCGCGGATGGTGGAGACGGCGGCAGCGATGGCCGGCAGATCGTGCTTCTCGGTCGGGACGAGGATGCTGATCAATCGGCTCGCGTCGGTGCTGAGCTTCTTCACGGCGACGCCCGACGGAAGCGCCGCGGTGCCGAGCGCCAGCCGCGGGATGAGCGAGATCCCGAGCCCGGCGTCCACCATCCCGACGGTGGCGGCGAAGTTGTCGGTCTCGTACGTGATCTCGGGAGCGTAGCCGTACTCCTCGCAGAGGCGAAGCAGGTGGGTGCGGCACCGCGGGCATCCGGCGATCCACTGATCGTCCTCGAGCGTGTCGACGTCGATGCTCTCTTCGGCCGCCAGAGGGTGATCGGCCGGGACCAGAAGGAAGAGGGGGTCGATGAAGAGCGGGATCAGAGTGAGGCCCGCCATCGCGTCGGGGTGGTGGGCCCCGTTCGCCTCTCCTTGATAGCTGAAGACGAATGCCAGGTCGCACTGCCCCGATACGACCATCTCGGTCGCCTCGGGCGGCTCCGCCTCGGTGTAGTTGACGCTCAGCCCTTGGTGACGGTCCTGAATCCGCGCGATCAGGTGAGGCACGATCGTCGCCGATACGGAGGGGAACCCGGCGATGCGGATGCGCCCTGAGCGCAGGCTCGCCAGGCCCGCCAGCTCGCTCCCCGCCACCGCCAGCGCGTCGAGGACGCCCTGAGCGTGCTGGCTGAGCACCTGCCCCGCCTCGGTGAGCTCGATCGTCCTGCCGCGGTGGACGATGAGTGAGATCGCCAGTCGCCGTTCGGCGCGCTGCAGGTACTGGCTGATCGCCGGCTGCGTCGTTCCCAGGGCTTTGGCGGCGCCCGTGATCGACCCGGACTCGTGGATGGCCTTCACGATCCGCAGCGTCTGAACGTCGATGTTGAGGTCGGGTCCCGGTGCGGGCCCGCTCGCGGGCGAGGGGAGCTCGCTCATCGCCTGACCTCCCGCTCGCTGCCACGTAGATGCGTTCAGTCTACGAACCTCGCCCGCGGTTCGGCACTCGAGCGGCTGCGGTTATCCCGTGCATAACGGGGGTTGATGCGATGCCAGCGGCGGGCGGTGGCCGCGGTAGAAACATGAAATGCCATACCCAACGTCTGCCATCTGCCTCGTCGGCGTCGGTCCGCGTGGAACCTCCATCGTCGAGCGACTCGGAGCGAACGCGTCGCTGGATGGCGGCGTGGAATGGACGCTGCACCTCGTCGACGACTCCGAATTCGGAGCCGGCCGGGTCTGGCGAACCGATCAGACGCTCGAACTGTGCATGAACACACTCGCCGGTGCTGTCACCCTCTTCACCGACCCGTACGTCACGATGGCCGGGCCTGTTCACGAGGGGCCCGACCTCTACGAGTGGTGCGTGCTGGCCGCCCATGCGCTGCGCGGCGAACGCAGCGAGGATGCGGAAAAGGTGGCCGCCGTGCGGCGGGCCGTCTTCCAGGCAGCGGACCTCCCGCAGGTCCTTCACGAGCGTCCCGCGCTCGTCGACGAGCTGGTGCGCGTGCGTCCTGAGAGCCATCCGAGTCGCGCGCTGTACGGTGCCTACTCGACGTGGGTGCTCGCGCACGCCCTCACCCGGCTTCCTCCGAACGTGTCGGTCCGGTTCCATCGCGCCCGGGCGACGGGTGTCCGCCTCGTCGATGGAGCGCCGCAGGTCGATCTCAGCGACGGCCGCACACTGTCCGTCGACGACGTGGTGCTGTCGCCGGGATGGCTCGCACGCCAGGACACCGAGACGGATGCGGCGATCTCGCGCCTCATCGAGGGCGACAGTCGTTTCGCCTGGGTGCGCGCGGACAGCCCGGTGGATCAGGTTCTGTCGGCGGTGCCGGCGGGCCGGCACGCGATCGTACGCGGAATGGGCATGGGCTTCTTCGACACGATGGCGCTGCTGACCGTCGGGCGGGGCGGCCGCTTCGAGAGCGTCGAGGACGGGCTCCGCTACCACCCCTCGGGATCCGAGCCCATCCTGCACGTCACCTCGCGCCGGGGTGTGCCGTTTCGAGCCAAGTCGCTCTATGGCGGACTGCCGCCGCAGGCTCGGATGCCGCGCCTCGACGCGTTCGTCGCGGATCGTGCGGCCGCCGGCGACACCGCGCCTGTCGATTTCGAGCGTCAGTTGTGGCGCCCGATCGTGCTCGACGCTCACGAGGCCTGGTACCGCTGCCTCCACGCGCAGTCACCCGAGGTGTTCGACGTATCGCTGGACGAGCTCTCGGCGGCGCTGGACGAGTGCGAGGATCTGGCCGGCATCGACGCGCGGCTGCGCTCGCTCGTGCCGGCGCCCGAACATCGCTTCGATCTGGCAGCCGCGATGAACCCCGTCGGAGGCTTCCACGACTCGCCCGAGCACTTCGACGCGTGGGTCGCGGACTACCTCCGGCGCGACCTGCACGAATCCGCGCGCGGGGAGCGGAGTCCGCTCAAGGCGGCGTTGTGGGTCTTCGGCTCCGCCCGCAAGGCCGTCTCGAAGCTCCTCGCGTTCGACGGAACGACGGCCGACAGCTACCTCGGCCGTGCGCATCGCGATTTCATGGCATTCGGAGGAATGGTCGGCAGCGGACCTCCCGCGTTCCGAAGCGCGCAGCTGCTCGCATTGACCGAGGCGGGCATCGTTCACTTCATCGGTCCGTCCGCCTCGCTGGAGGTCGATCTGCGTTCCGGTGAGTTCGTGTCGGCATCTGCGAACGTGGAAGGGTCCGAAGTGCGGGCGCACGCTCTGATCGACGCGTGGATGCACATGCACGACGTCGCCCGCAGCGCCGATCCGGTCATCCGGGGTCTGCGCGACGACGGCGTGATCCGCTCGCACCATCGTGTCTCGGTGGCCGGTGAGCCGACCCCCGGCATGGGCGTCGACATCGAGCGAGGCACGAGTCGCGTGATCGATGCGTCGGGTACCGCCGTCGACTGCATCCAGCTGGTGGGCATCCCGGTGAGCGACAACCGCGGCGACACGATCATCAGCCCGATGCCGCGCGCCGATGCGACTTTCCTGCAGGAGGCCGACGGCGTCGCCCGTGCCGCCCTCGACACGCTTCGTCGATCGAGCGTCAGCGCGCGGCGCCAGCCGTCTGAGAGTGCAGTGAGCCATGTCTGAGTACACGCCGCTGAGCACGCACGCCGCGACGGCCCAGATCGTGAACGCCACCGATCAGGGGATGCTCCTGCGCACCGGGAGCGCAGCGCTCACCGCGTCCGTCGGGTCTCCCACCTCGCGCCACGATCACCGCTGGACCACGCGAAAGTGGGAGGTCGCCCCGGACCACGTGGGCGCCTGGATCGCCGAGTCCGATTTCGGCACGGCCCCCGCCGTGACGCGGGCGCTGCACGACGCCGTCGATGCGGGGTTCCTGACCTACCTGCCGCAGCACACCGCGGCCGAGGCGGAGCGCGAGTGCGCGGCCTTCCTGAAGCGGCGATTCGCATGGGATGTGCCGGTGGAACGCGTGCATCTGGTCGCCGATGTCGTGGAGGGCCTGCGCGTGATGCTGCGCAACTTCGCGGCTCCCGGTCAGCCGGTGGTCGTTCCCACCCCGTGCTATGCACCCTTCCTGTCGACGCCGCGCAAGCTGGGCCGCGCGGTCATCGAGGTGCCCTCCGTCCAGGCGGACGGCCGGTGGCAGCTCGATCTCGACGGGATCGAGCGCGCGCTGTCGGGAGGCGGCGTCCTGGTGCTGTGCAATCCGCACAATCCGCTCGGACAGGTGATGCGGGAGGCCGAGATGGTGCTGCTCGCCGAGGTGGTCGATCGGACGGGCTCCCGCGTCTTCTCCGACGAGATCCACGCGCCCGTCGTCTATGCCGGCGCCCATCACATCCCCTACGCGTCGACATCCGAGATCGCCGCGCAGCACACCGTCACGGCGACGGCGACGTCGAAGGGATGGAACATCCCGGGGCTGAAGGCGGCGCAGCTGATCCTGACGTCCGACGCGGACCAGCAGCTATGGGTGGAACGCGACATCGTCCCGTCGCAGAACGGGAGCATTCTCGGCGCCATCGGTGCGATCGCGGCGTATCGCGACAGCGCGGAGTGGCTCGATGAGACGATCCAGCGCTTCGACCGCAACCGACGTCTGCTGACCGAGCTCCTGCGCGTGCACGCCCCGCACGCGCGCTACCACGAGCCGGAGGCGACCTACCTCGCCTGGATCGACCTCAGCGCCTACGACCTGCCGTCGCGGCCGGCCGAGTACCTCGCGCAGCACGCACGCGTCGTGACGTCGGAGGGCGCGGACTCCGGCGTCGGATATGAGAAGTGGGTGCGATTCAACTTCGCGATGGCGCCCGAACTCCTGACGCGCGCGGTCGAGTCGCTCGGGCGTGCGCTGGCGTCGCGGCCGCTGGCGGAGCGCTGAGCGCTCCGCCAGCGCTTCCCGAGACCGCGGCCCGTCAGCCGAGTTCGGTTCGCGGGCGGACGGCGACGTCGGTGAGGTGGACGTCTTCGCCCGCATCGACGACGAAGCGCACCGCGCGTGCCACCGACTGCACCGTGATGTAGCGCTCGGGTTCGTACGGGGTGCCGCTGCGATTGATCGACTGGCGCAGCATCGGCGTATCGGTCTGCCCGGGTGCGACGGTCGCGACACGGATGCCGTGGGCCGCCTCGTCGATTCGCAGCACATCCGCGAACCCGCGCAGCGCGTGCTTCGTCGCGGTGTACACCGCGCTCCCCGGGACGGGCTTCGTGCTGGCTCCCGAGCCGATGAAGACGACCGTGCCGCGCGCGAGGCGAAGCTGGGGCAGCAGGAGCCGGGTGAGGTCGCTGGGCGCGACGAGGTTGAGGGCGAGGTAGTCCTGCCAGACGTCGGGAGTGGTGTCATCGATCGCCCGCGCCTGTCCGAGCGCGGCGGCATGCACCACGACATCGACCCGTTCGGCCTGGGCGGCGATCATCGCGCGTGCCTGCGGGTCGGTGAGGTCGGCCGCGACAGGACGGATGCCGGGCACGCGCAGTTCGGGAAGGGTCGCGGCCGTGCGGCCGACGGCGAGGACATCGTGCGTTGTCGAGAGGTCCAGCGCGATCGCGAGCCCCATGCCGCTCGTCGCCCCGGCGACGATCGCGACGGGGCGATCGCTGGACAGCGGCGGCGACGTACGTGTGGTGTCAGGCATGGGGACTTCTCTCGGTGCGGGGATCGGAAGGATGCTGCGGGCGCGGGCAACGCCCGCGCTCGGCATGTGACAGGTATACCCGTCCAGACCGCGGGAGCGTGCGCCGGGATGAGAGGCATAACCTCTCGCATCCCTCTTCATGAGGTGAGCGGATGAGACGTAACAGTGGGGTAATCCCCGGCTGTCAGCATCAGTCGTGACGGCGGGACCCGACCTGTCGCCTCGAGAACCGCCCGGCGGTTCGCCCCATCTCAGACCGACCACAGACCGGAGGAATCGTGTCCCGACCCGACATTCTCGACCACGCGCTGGGGGTGCAGCCGGGTGATCGTCTCGACGCCGTGCGTGAGGCCCGCCCCGGCACCAAGGCCAACGCCCAGCTCAGCTACGAGGCGGTGTTCGAGCCCACGCACCCGACCAACCTCTCTGTCGCGGAGCGCTTCGGTCTCGCCGTGGTCGCGACCCGCTTTCACGGTGAGAATCTCCTTTCGGCGCACTACGAGGCCGCGTTTGCCGGAAGCGAGACCCGTCCCGCGGTCATCGACGCGCTCCGTGAGGTCGCGCTGGCGGGAACGACCAGTGGACCGTATGGCGTGTACCGCGAGACCGGTCTGAGCGGCCAGTCCGTCGAGGGCCCGCGCTTTCGCGTTCCTCACGCTGCCCGCGAGGTCTTGGGCGACGAGCTTGCTGCGCTCTTCGAGTATGTGCATCTCCTCGTCTTCCGGCCTCGCGAAGCGAATGCCGACGCGCTGCAGGTCCTGCTCGACGAGGGATGGAGCGTAGACGACGTCGTGACCGTGTCGCAGCTCGTCGCATTCCTGACCTTCCAGATCCGCCTGGCAGCCGGGCTCTCCGTGCTGCGAGCAAGTTGGGATGTACACGCATGAACAGCCAGATGAGCCCTCTCGACACCGAGCAGGTGCTGCGGCCCGACGTCCACGAACCCTTCAGCTTCACGCAGATCGGATTGGGCTGGCAGCCCTGGCTGCCCCCGCTGCCGATCGAGCAGATGACCGACCGTCACTACGACGGCCTCGTCGAAGCAGAGCGGGCGAAGATGCCGTACTTCGCGCTCCTCGTGCGAGAGCCCGAGATTCTGCGGGCGCGGACTCTCACCGACTTCGACGTCTTCCAGAACACCGAAGGCGGCCTTCCGCAGTGGGAGCGCGAGCTTGCCGCCACGGCCGCCTCGAGAGTCAACGGGTGCGTCTTCTGCGCGTCGGTGCACGCCAAGAATGCGTCGCGGATGTCGGAGCGCACGGCGGACGTGCAGCGCCTGCTCGATGAAGGAGTCTCCGCGCCGGTCGATGAGCGCTGGGATGCGATCGTCGAGGCGGCGCGGGCTCTCACCGTCACGCCGTCGGAGTTCTCGATCGAGCACGTGCGAGCGCTGTCGGATGCCGGTCTGAACGACCTCGACATCGCCGACGCGATCGCCGGCGCGGCCTTCTTCAACTGGGCCAATCGGCTCATGCTGTCGCTCGGCGAGCCGACCGTGCCCCCTCGCGCACGAGCGGCGATGGAGGCGGAAGCGGCACTGTCGGCGGCATCCGCGTGATGAGCCCGCACCCCCACTGATTCAGCATCCCGCAACCCAGCGTCATGAAATGCGGAGGAAATAGCGCTCGACATATCCTGACGATGGACCGGTCCAAAGCGATCGGCCATCACCCTCCATCTCGCTCCACGTCCCCTGTACGCCCCACCCGAGAGCTTCAGTCGAAGGAAGAGAACCTGATGATCCTGCACACCCCCATCCCGCGGCGAGCGCTCGCGGTAGGCGCGATCGGCCTCGCCGGCGCATTGCTGCTGTCCGCCTGCGCGTCGCCGGCGGCGACCGAGTCGGCCGCGACCGGAGAGCCTGTTGAGGGCGGCACGCTCGTCTACCTCGAGCACCAGCCGTTCACGAACCTCTACCCGCCTGCTGCCGGCTTCTATCCGAACGGCGCCATCATCAACAACGTCGCGGATCGCCTGGTCTACCAGAATCCCGAGACCCTCGAGTTCGAGCCGTGGGTCGCGACCTCGTGGGAGGTCAACGCGGACGCGACGCAGTACACATTCGAACTCCGGGATGACGTGACCTTCTCCGACGGATCGCCGCTGGATGCAGAGGTCGTGGCGAAGAACTTCGACCTCTTCGGACTCGGCGACGCCGATCGATCCCTCACCGTCTCCGAGGCGGTCAACAACTACGCCTCGAGCGAGGTCGTGGACGACGACACGGTGATCTTCCACTTCTCTGCACCCGCGCCGGGCTTCCTCCAGGCGACCTCGACGATCAACTCGGGTCTGCTCTCCTCCGAGACCCTGGACAAGAATCTCGAGGGATTCGGCGCCGGGTCGGCGCAGGAGATCATCGGATCCGGCCCCTTCACGGTGACCGCCGAGGAGCTGGGCTCCCAGCTCACGCTCACCGCACGTGAGGACTACGATTGGGCCCCCGAGAGCATGGACCACTCCGGCCGTGCGCGGATCGACACGGTGCAGATCGTCGTGACACCCGAGTCCGCGGTGCGCGCCGGGTCCCTCGTCTCGGGTCAGGGCGATGTCGCGCGCGTGATCGAGCCGCAGGACGAAGCGCTCGTCACATCCGCGGGCTACACGCTCGACGCTCCGAAGACGAACGGCGTGAACAACGCTCTCAACCTCCGCTTCCGCAACGAGCTCCTCTCCGACATCCGGGTTCGCCAGGCGATCGTCGCAGCGGTCGACCGCGAGGGTCTGGTGGATGCCCTGTTCGGCGAGAACTATCCGATCGCCACCTCGACCATCGCCAGCACCGCCCCGGGGTACATCGACACGTCGGAGTACTACGTCTACGACCCGGAGAAGGCGGCCGATCTGCTCGACGAGGCCGGCTGGACCCTCGGGGCGGACGGGGTGCGGAGCAAGGACGGAGTCAGGCTCTCACTCGTCGCGAGTGAGGCATCCGCCCAGACCCGCTCGTTCGACACGCTCACGCTCGTCAGTCAGCAGCTGGGCGAGGTCGGCATCGAGATGACGATCATGCGTGAAGGGACCGGTGACTACGCCGCCGCGATCCTCGACTCGGACCGGATCCAGGTTCAGCACTCCCTTGTCGGTCGCGCCGACATGGACGTGATCAAGTCGCAGTACTACTCGACCAATCGCAACATCGTGCTGAACCTCGACCGCGAGGACTCGAGCATCGGGGACCCGAAGCTCGAGGAGCTTCTCGCCGCCGTCGCGTCGACCCCCGATCCCGAGGCTCGCGTTCTCGCCAGCCAGGCAGCCCAGCAGTACATCGCGGAACAGGCCTACGTCGTTCCGTTCTACGAGGACCCGCAGGTGTACGGCATCGCCCCGTACATCCACGACATGTCCTACGAGTCGGTCGCGCGTCCGTCCTTCTACGAGGTCTGGACCTCGAAGTAACGCGTGCCGGTCGGGGTTCGCTCGCGGGCCCCGACCGGCATCCCGCCGTCGACCGGTACGGACATCCGTCACCGGAGAACAGAAAGGAAGTGCATCGTGAGATACGTTCTCGGGCGAATCGCCCAAGCGGCCATCGTTCTGCTGATCGCTTTCACCGCCGCATACACCCTCCTTCAGGCACTTCCCGGCGATGCCCTCCTCATCAAGTTCGAGAATCCCGAAGCGGGCCTGAGTCCGGCCGAGATCGCCCTCCTGCGCGACACCCTGGGGGCCGACGTCCCGGCCCTCACACAGTATTTCGACGTCCTCGGCGGGTTCCTCGTCGGCAACTTCGGGCACTCGATCCAATCGGGGACGCCGGTGCGGGAAGTGCTGGCCACGGCTCTTCCCGAGACCCTCGTCCTCGCCGCGGCCGGCTTCGTCTCGGCTGTCGTGCTCGCCGTGGCACTCGCAGGCCTCTCGCAGTTCCGCCGCCTGACGTGGCTGCGCAACGCGCTTCGGTCGCTTCCTTCACTGTTCGTGTCGATTCCGGTCTTCTGGCTCGGAATCGTGTTGATCCAGGTGTTCTCCTTCCGCCTCGGATGGGTTCCGGTCGTCAATCCAGGACCGATCCAGGGCCTGATCCTGCCGGTGATCGCGCTCGCACTCCCGATCGCGGCGCCGATCGCCCAGATCCTCATCCGCTCCATCGACGACGTCACGCTCCAGCCGTTCATCACGGTGGTGAGGGCCAAGGGCGCCACCGAGGGATGGATCCTCACCCGCAATGTGGCCCGCAACGCCGTCCTTCCTGCGCTGACGATCGCGGGACTGCTCTTCGGAGAGCTGATCGGCGGGGCGGTGATCACTGAAACGGTCTTCGGACGCACGGGCATCGGCCGCGTCACCGAACAGGCCGTCACCAACCAGGACACCCCGGTGCTCCTCGCCGTGGTCATCGTCTCGGCCGCCGTGTTCGTGCTCGTGAACCTCATCGTCGACCTCGTATACCCGCTCCTGGACCCCCGGCTCTCCCCGACCGCGAAGGCGAGATCATGACCGAGACCACGATTGCCCCGCTCGCTCCCTACGCCGAGGCGGAATCCGCCGCCACCGCAAGCCTGGCCGCCGCCGCGGCAGCCTCCCCGGGCGTGTCTTCTGACGCCGGCGCGGCGCTCACTCCCGGCGCGGTCCGGCCACGCCGCAGGACCGGACGATCCGGGCCGCGGTGGCGGGTGCGACCGGGGCTGCTGCTCGCCGGGCTGTTCCTGCTTCTCGTGATCGCCTGGGCGATCATCCCGCAGGTCTTCGCACCCCTCGATCCGACGGTGGGCATCGCGAGCGACGCCCTCCAGGGGCCGAGCGCGATCCATTGGTTCGGCACGGACGCCACCGGACGCGACGTGTACAGCCGCGTCGTCCACGGGTCGGTGCACACGCTCTCGAGTGCGCTGATCGCCGTCGGGCTCGGCCTGGTGATCGGCACGTTCATCGGCCTCATCGCCGGTTCGCTGGGCGGCTGGATCGACGCCGGTGCGATGCGCATCGTCGACGTCCTGCTCGCGATCCCGAGCCTTCTGCTGTCGCTCTCGATCGTCATCATCCTCGGCTTCGGAACCGCGCAGATCGCCATCGCCGTCGGCGTCACCAGCATCGCCGCGTTCTCGCGGCTGGCACGCGCCGAGGTGCTGCGCGTGCGCTCGACCGACTACGTCGAAGCGGCGTTCGCGAGCGGGGGGACCTTCTTCTCGGTGATGTTCCGGCACGTGCTCCCCAATTCGCTCACGCCGGTCGTCGCGCTCGGCGCACTGCAGTTCGGTACGGCGATCCTCGCGATCTCCGCGCTCGGATTCCTCGGGTACGGCGCACCCCCGCCCACCCCGGAGTGGGGTCTCATGATCGCCGAGGGACGCAACTACGTCGCGACCGCGTGGTGGCTCACGACCATCCCGGGACTGATCGTCGTCTTCACCGTGCTCGCCGCCAACCGGTTCTCGAGCGCGATCGCAGAGCGGAGCAACGCATGAATCTCTTCCGTTCATCCCGAGCAGGACGCACGCAGCCAGCCATCGGATGGGATGCCTCCGCTCCGGTCGTCGAGGCGGACCAGCTCTCGATCGCGTACGGCACGCGTTCCGGCGAAGTGCCGGTCGTGCACGGCGTGTCCTTCTCGCTCGACCGCGGCGACACGATCGCACTGGTGGGGGAGTCCGGGTCGGGCAAGACCACCACCGCCCAATCGCTGATCGGGCTGCTGGCCGCCAACGGGCGAATCACCGGAGGCCGGATCCGGCTCGGCGGTCTCGATGTCACCGACTGGACGCCCGATGAATGGCGGCGCGTCCGCGGCAGCCACGTGGGCCTCGTCCCCCAGGACCCGCACAACTCGCTCAACCCGGTCAAGCGCATCGGTGAGAGCCTCGCCGAGGTGCTTCGCATCCATCGCGCGGGCGACGCCCCGGCGATCCGCCGCCGGGTGATCGAACTCCTCGAGCGCGTCGACATCCCCGAGCCCGAGGTACGGGCGCGGCAGTACCCGCATCAGCTGTCCGGAGGGATGAAGCAGCGCGTGCTGATCGCGAGCGCGATCGCACTCCGGCCGGCGCTGATCATCGCCGACGAAGCGACGAGCGCCCTCGACGTCACCGTCCAGAAGACCATCCTCGACCTGATCGACGAGCTCCGCGCCGAGAGCGGCACCGCTGTGCTGCTGGTCACGCACGACCTCGCCGTAGCCGCCGATCGCGCGACCCATGTGGTCGTGCTCAAGGACGGCAGCGTCCAGGAGCACGGCGAGAGCGCCGCGGTCCTCCAGACCCCGGCATCCGAGTACACGCGCTCCCTCGTGGCGAACGCGCCCGCTCTGAGCACCTCGGTGCGCGACGCCGAGGACGTGCGCTCGCAACTCGCCGTTGCGGCGCGACGGCCACCCGTCGTCGCGGTCGAGAACCTCGTGGTCGCCTTCTCCCGAGGGGGCAGGACCGAGGGATTCCGGGCCGTCGACGACGTGTCGTTCACGGTCGGAGCCGGAATGACACACGCGATCGTGGGCGAGTCCGGGTCGGGGAAGTCGACCACTGCGCGCGCCGTGATGGGCTTCCAGCGCCCGACATCCGGTCGCGTGACGGTCGGCACGGACGACATCGGCGCGCAACGCGGTGCGGCGCTGCGCGCGGCCCGTCGCCATCTGCAGATGGTCTACCAGAACCCGTTCGGAAGCCTCGATCCCCGCCAGAGCGTCGCGGAGATCATCGAAGAACCGCTGCGCAACTACGGGCTCGGCTCGCGACGGGAACGCGCCGCGAAGGCTCGCGAGGCGCTCGAGCGCGTGAGCCTGCCCGCGTCTGCTGCGGCGAAGCGGCCACGCGAGATGTCGGGAGGGCAGCGCCAGCGTGTCGCGATCGCGCGCGCACTCGTGCTCGACCCGGCCGTCGTGGTGCTGGACGAAGCGGTGTCCGCTCTCGACGTCACCGTGCAGGCGAGCATCCTGCAGCTGTTGTCCGATATCCAGCGCGAGTCGGGCACGAGCTACCTCTTCATCTCGCACGATCTGGCCGTCGTCCGGCAGGTGGCCCAGACGGTGACCGTCCTGCAGCGCGGCTGCGCAGTCGAGTCGGGCATCACCGAGGAGGTCTTCGCGTCGCCGCAGCATCCCTATACCCGGGCGCTGCTCGATGCGATCCCGGGCCATCGCGCGCTGACGCCGTCCATCGGACTGCAGCGATAGCCGCCGCAGGAACACGAACAGGAACAAGATCATGACAACCGACGCGAACGCCATCATCATGTACGGCACCGGCTGGTGCGGGGACTGCACGCGCTCCAAAGCGGCTCTTCGCCGCCTCGGCGAGGACTTCGTCTACATCGACATCGAGGCCGACGACGCGGCATCCGTCCGAGCGCAGGAGATCAGCGGTGCCAAGCGGATCCCCGTGATCGTCTTCCCCGACGGCGAACACCTCGTGGAGCCTAGCGAGCTCGCGCTCCGCACGAAAGTCCTGGAACTGCGGGCCTGATCGATGACGCCGCTGCCGCTTCGCGCGGACCGATCGACGGGTGAGCGCACGTGATGCGCATCGCCGTGATCGGGATGGGTCCGCGCGGCACTGCGGTGGTCGAGCGCATGGCCGCGAATCTCGGGTCGGCGGACGATCGGGAGTGGGAACTGCACCTGATCGATCCTCACCCGCACGGCCCAGGACGGATCTGGCATGATGCGCAGTCACGCGAACTGGTGATGAACACGGTCGCGGGCGAGATCGGACTCTTCACCGATGCGACCTCGACCATCGACGGGCCCATCGTCGTGGGCCCGAACCTGTACGAGTGGAGTCTTCACGCCGGAGGCAGATCCGGCGACCTCGCCGTGAGCGCCCCGGTCGCCGCCGTGCTCGCCGAGCACGACGCCGGCACGGCGCTCGACCCCGAACTTCGAGCCGAGATCGCGCAGCTGCGGCCCTGGTCGCACCCCACCCGAGTGCTCTACGGCCGCTACCTCGAGTGGTGCCTGCAGCGCGCGATCCGCACGCTGCCCGCCGGCGTCACCGTTCATCGCCACGAGTGCGCCGCCGTCGCCCTGGCGGAGGCGACCGCCGAAGAGGCCGCGGACGGGCATCCCGCCCTGACGGTGGAGCTCGGCGACGGCGTCCGCCTGGATGTCGATGCGGCGATCCTCGCGCTGGGGTGGCTCGGCTCGCAGGCGCCGTCGGCCGACGTCGAACTCGGGCGCGGCATCCGGAATCGTGGCCTCACGTGGATCGAACCGGCGAGCCCGATCGAACAGGACCTCGATGCGATCGGCGCCGGTGAGCACGTCGTCGTGCGCGGCCTCGGCATGGGCTTCTTCGACATGATGGCGCTGGTGACGGTCGGTCGCGGTGGCCGATTCATCGAGGCCGACCCGAAGGGCGGGCTGCGGTATGAGCCGTCCGGTCGCGAGCCGCGACTGCACGTGGGTTCACGCCGCGGCGTTCCCTTCCGCTCCAAGCCGCTGTACGCCGGATTCGCTCCGTCGACGCCCCAGGCGCATCTCGGTGGACTGCGCACGCTCGCTGCCGCGCGCAGGATCGACTTCGCCGCCGACGCGATGCCGCTGATTCGGAAAGATGCCGTGAGTGCGTACTACACGACGCTGGCACGAGAGTCGCCCGGCGCCGTGCGAGGTCGGGTCGAGGACCTTCTCGGATTGCTGTGGACGCACGACCTCGACTCGGACGAATGGCTGGATTCCCTCGCGCGTCATGTCCCGGACCCGCGCAGTCGCTTGGATCTGAAACGACTTCTCGATCCGGCACGGCCGGACGGGGAGTACATCGATGCGGGTGCCTGGCGAGACTGGGTGACCGAGTACATCGATGAGGATCTCGCCGAGGGACATCGAGGAAGTGCCAGCGCGCTCAAGGCCGCCGCCTGGTCGATCGGCTGCGCTCGCGGTCTCGCGTGGGACGTCGCCGGGTTCGGGGGCCTCTGGGGCGAGTCGCACGCGCGCGACTTTCTGGAGTTCGTCGCGCTCGGCAACATGCTCGGGAGCGGTCCGCCCGCGTTCCGGATGCAGCAGCTGCGCGCTCTCATCGCGGCCGGCGTCGTGAACCTCGTCGGGCCGCGGATGCGGGTGCACGTCGAATCGCGTGAGTCATCGGGTGTGATCGTGGCCGAATCCCCCGCGGTGCCCGGCTCGCGCGTCGAAGCCACCGTGCTCGTCGACGCATGGATGCAGATGCCGCGCGCGACCGGCACGACCAGTCCGCTGCTCCGCTCGCTGATCGAGACCGGAATGGCCCGACCCTTCCGCGTGTCTGGCCGCGACGGCACGGACCACATCACCGGCGGGGTGGAGATCACCGAGGCCGAGAGTCGCATCGTGGCTGCGGACGGTTCCGTTCGCGCCCCCGTCTTCCTCCTCGGCATTCCCGCCGAAGAGGTGCGCGGAAACGGCACGGCGAGTCCGATCCCCGGCAGCGGGGGAACCTTCCTGCGCGAAGCGGATGCCGCGACGCGCGCCGCACTCGCCTTCATCCGCGTGACAGATCCGCCCCGGGGCGCCCAGCCCACGGTGGGGCGGGATATCCCCGTCCCAGCGTGACAAATCCGCCCCGGGGCACCGCCCCCACCGCGGGGTGGGATATCCCGGCCGAAACGTGACAAATCCGCCCCGGGGCACCCAGCCCACGGTGGGGCGGGATATCCCCGTCCCAGCGTGACAAATCCGCCCCGGGGCACCGCTATTACTACCCATACTCCCGAGAGGACCCAGTGATGAACGAGCAGTCGACGACGAGAGGTACGGCATCCGGCCCCGAGCGGGTCGCCGTCGTGACAGGAGCGGCAGCCGGCGGCATCGGCACCTCGGTGGTGCGCGATCTCGCTCGGACGCATCGCGTCGTGGCGATCGGCAGGAACGCCGAGCGCCTCGCCGAGCGGCTGCGGGACGTCGCCGGCGTGGAGTGCGTCGAGCTCGACCTCGCCGACTTCGACCGGTACGCCGCCGCGCTTGCGCACCTCGACCGTGTGGACGTCCTCGTGCACGCCGCTGCGGTCTCGGAGCGTTTCACGCTCGAGGCCGCACCCCTCGACGCATGGCGCAGCCATCTCGACATCAACGTGATCGCGCCGGCCATGCTCACCCAGACGCTCCTCGGCCGCCTCCGCGACGTCCGTGGGCAGGTGGTGTTCGTGAACAGCGGCGCCGGAGTGCGCGCCGTTCCGACCACGAGCGTCTACACCGCGTCGAAGTTCGCGCTCAACGGGCTCGCGGACGCATTCCGTGGTGAAGAGGGGGCGTCGGGCGTGCGGGTCGCGACGGTGTACCCGGGTGAGACGGCAACGCCGATGCTGCACAGCGATCGTGCGGCCCGAGGCGCGGTGTGGGAGCCCGAGCGCTACATAGAGCCGGCGAGTATCGCGGCAGCGATCCGGGCGGTGGTGGATGCTTCACCCGACGCCCAGCTCACGCACCTTCACGTGCGCCCTCGTTCGGAGATCTCGAGCGCGCCCTGACCCCAGAACGGTGGGGAGCCCTGAGTCCCGTGCACCGAGGGCTCCCTACGCCGCAGAGATGCGCTCCACCAACTGGTCGTGGTCGATCTGGTCGCGGCGCAAGACGCTCGTGATACGCCCGTGGTCCACGATCGCCACGGTGTGCGCCAGCGCAAGCAACTCGTCGAGGTCGTCCGAGATGACGATCACGGCGGTGCCGGCGGCGGCAGCATCCCGGATGAGGGCGTGAATCTGCGCCTTCGCTCCGACGTCGACGCCCGCGGTGGGCTGGTCGGTGATCAGCACCTTCGGCCGGGCGAGCAGTGCTCGGCCGATCAGCAGCTTCTGCTGGTTTCCGCCGGAGAAGCCGGAGCCCAGAAGCTGAGGCAGAGGAGGGTGCACCTGCAGTTCCTCGATGCGTTCCTGAGCGATTCGACGAGCTGCGCCGATGCGGACGATGCCACCGGGGGCGAGCGACGAATCGAGCGCCCGCAGAAGCAGGTTCTCCTGCGCGGTCGCGCTCGCGATGATGCCGTCCGACTTGCGGTCTTCGGGAACGAGCACGACTCCCGCGGCGGCCGCAGCGCGCGGTGAGCGGAATGCGGCGCGGCGTCCGCCGACCTCGAGTCGACCCTGGCGTATGCGCGCAGCCCCCGAAAGCGCGCGAGCCAGGCGCGTGCGCCCGGAACCGACGAGGCCGGCGATGGCGAAAATCTCTCCCTCGCGCAGGTCGATATCGATGTCGGTGAAACCCGGTGCGCTGATGGATTCGGCGCGGAGCGCGATGGCGGATGCGCGCGGCGGCACGTCCCGTGCCGAGAACTCGTCTTCGAGCAACGCCCTGCTGAGCAGCGCACGGACGAGGGAGTCGCGGGTGAACGTCGCTGTGTCGGCTGTGGTCACGACCGCGCCGTTTCGAAGGACGGTAAGACGGGACGTGACATCGAGAACATCTTCCAGAAAGTGCGAGATGTAGACCACGGAGGTGCCGTGGGAGGCCAGTTCGCGCGTGAGTGCGTGCAGCTGATCTCGCTCGGGGCCGGACAGTCGCGCAGTCGGCTCATCCAGGACGAGCACCTTCGCATTCCGCGCGAGCGCCTTGGCGATCTCCACCATCTGCTGCGTCCCGGCACCGAGTGAGCCGACCAGACGGTTCAGCGGTAGTGCGCTCAGGGCCGAGGAACGGGAGATCACCTCTCGGGCGAGGTCCTCGCTGCGGCTTCGGTCATAACCCACGCGCCCCGGCTCGATGCCGAGAACGATGTTCTCGGCGACCGTCATCGACGGGATGAGGCTCAGTTCCTGATAGATGACTGCGATCCCCGCGGCAAGCGCCGCACGGGGGGTCGACATGACGATGCTCTCGTCGTCGATCTCGATCGTGCCCCCGTGGTCGGGGTAGACCCCGCCGAGCACCTTCATGAGTGTCGACTTGCCTGCGCCGTTCTGACCGACCAGGCCGTGGATCTCTCCGGGAGCGAGTTCCAGGCTCACTCGGTCAAGGACCGTCGCCGGTCCGAAGGACTTGCTGATCTCCCTCATGCGCAAGCGGTGCGCCGAAGCTGCATGTGTCATCCGTGTCGCCCTTTCCTGGCGTTCGGCAGAGCCGGGGCCGCAGACCCCGGCTCTGAGTGATCAGCTGCGCCAGGTCGTGTCGAAGTCGGCGACGTTGTCCTGCGTGACCAGCGGGAGGTCGATGTACTGCGTCGGGCGCTGGACCGCATCCTGGTTGCCGGTGAGCCAGTTGAAGGCGGCCTCCACCGCCGACGAGCCCTGCAGGGCGCCGTCCTGATTGACCGTTCCGAAGATCTGCCCGGCCACGATCGCGTCGCGCACCTGGATCGGATAGTCGTTGGCGATGAATGCCACATCGTCCCGGCCGATGCTCGCGGCGTACTCGGCTCCCACGTACAGCTGCCCGCCCTGCGCGACGATCGCGTCGAGCTGTCCTGCCGGGTACTTGGCCAGCAGATCCTGCACGACAGCGAGATTCTCGTCGCTGGTGAAGTTGTCGGTCACCGTTGCGACGATCTCGTACTCGGGCCATTCGCCCAGCGTCTCGGTGAAGCCCTCGGTGCGGACGGTCGAGATGGGGTTGCCGACCGCGCCCTGGATCAGGGCGACCGCGCCTCCGTCGGGAACCGCCTCCTTGACCAGCTCGGCCGCCCCGACGCCCATCTGCGACTGATCAGCGCCCACGAAGCTGACCACCTCGGCGCCGTCGCCGACGTTCGCGTTCACCGCGAAGACGGCGATGCCCGCCTCGGTCGCCTGGTTGACGGCCGGGACGATGCCGTCGGCGTCCGCGGCTTGGATGATGATCGCGTCGACACCCTTCGCAACCGCATCCTGCACCTGTGCGATCTGTGCAGCGTTGTCGTAGTTCGCGTTCGAGACGGTCAGGTCGATGTCGAGCTCGTCGGCCTTGCTCTCTGCGCCCGAGACCAGCGTCGCGACCCAGGGGTTGGTGGTGTCGAAGGCGAGCAGAGCGATCGACAACGAGCCGTCATCGTCGCCTGTGGCGGAGGCATCCGAGCTGCACGCGGTCAGTGCGCCGGCGGCGAGCCCCAGCGTGATGGCGGCAGCGGCGAAAGTGCCGGCACGGCGGGTGCGTGAAGTCAACGACATTGTTCATTCCATTCTTTGAAGTGAGCTGTGGGGGTGCACAAGGATGCGCGGGATCGGGTCGAGTCAGCGCAGCTGACGCCCGGAGGTGGTCCGGTCGACGATCACGGCGATGAGGATCACCAGACCGCTGACCGCCGGCTGCCAATACGGCGAGATGCCCAATTGATTGAGGGCGTTCGAGACGACGCCCAGGATCAGCGCGGCGGCGATGACGTTGGACACGCGCCCGACTCCGCCGGAGAGCGACGTGCCGCCGATGACGCAGATGGCGATGGCGTTGAGCGGCCAGGCGGTGCCGGCGGAAGGCTGACCCACGGCGCTCTGGCTGAGGAGCATGACTGCGGCGATCGCCACTGCGAGTCCGCCGAACGTGAAGGCGGCGACGCGAACGAGGCTGGTCGGCACGCCGGAGAGATACGACGCGCTGGCGTTCGCTCCGGTGGCGAAGATCCAGTGGCCGAGCTTGGTGCGCCGAAGGGTGAGGTGCGTGATCGCGGCGAAGGACAGGAAGATGACGAACAGCCACGGGACGCCCATGATCTTGCCGAACGCGATGCCGGTGAGAAAGCCGATGTCGCCCTGCGCGGGAGCGGCGTTGGTCAGAACCAGCGTGACACCGGTGATGACGCTGCCCACGGCCAGGGTCGATATGAACGAGTTGATGCCCAGCTTCGCGACGATCAGGCCGTTCAGAACACCGACGATGAGTCCGATCACGATGCCGGCGAGTATGGCGGGAACGATGCCGATCACCCCGGACAGGAAGGCGACGGTCACGACGATCAGACCGCCGGATGCTCCGACGGACATGTCGAAACCGCCCGAGATCATCACGACGAGCATTCCGCAAGCGACCACGCCGATGACCGCGTTCTGCGACAGCACGTTCTGGAGATTGACCAGCGATCGGAATGTCGGCGAGGCGATGCACATCGCCAGCACCAGGCCGGCGAGACCGAACCATAGGGCGTTGTGAATCGCGAATGACCGGATGCGGCCGAGCGCCGTCGGGCTCGCGGTCGGCCGCACCCGCACCACAGCTGTCGCTGGAGGTTCGGCTGTTGCCTGAACCATCGAGTCGGTGTTCTCGCCATTGAGGGCCACGGCTTCTCCTCGCTCATCCGTTCGGGAGCGACTGTAACGCATGTCCTACAGAACAGACAAATCGTCTGCTGTGTGGAAATATAGGCGGCATCCCTCGAATACTCGCGGCGGCATGCCATGGGGAGCTGCACGGCCTGGGCCGACTCCGGGGCAGTCGCCCCCGTCGACGTCGAGGTCGACGCCGCTCCGCCGATTCATGCGGCGCCGAGCTTCACCCCGCACCCCTGATCGATCCATACGAAGAGGAGTCCCATGCCTGACAACGCCGACATCCGCGACGTGCTCGCCGACCTGGACGCGACACCCAATCCGCAGTTCGACTCGTTCTCCAACGACGACGCGGTAGAGCTGGGACTCCTCGCAGTCGAGCTCATCAAGCAACGGGGATTGAACCTCGCCGTGGACATCACGGTGGGCGAGGACCTCGTGTTCCGGGCAAAGCTCGGATCGACGGGACCCGGCAACGATCCGTGGCTCGCGGGCAAGGCGGCGACCGCGCGCGAGTACGGCGTGCCCTCGCTGCTCGTGCGGCTGAGATTCGAAGAAGAGGGCGTCGACTTCGTAGAGCGAGAGGTGGAAGGGGTGACCCTGCGCGCGGCCGGCGGCGCGATCCCGCTCATGGTCGGCGATGCGGTCGTGGGAACCCTGACCATGTCGGGCGAGCCGGACGTCGTCGATCACGCGACGGCTGCCGAGGCGATAGAGCTCTACGCCCGAGGCCGAGCCTGACCTGGTCCCTGAGCAAAAAGCGTGAGCCGAGACCCTGTTCGGGTCTCGGCTCACGCTTACCGGTCTCACCGGGCGGCTGTCAGGACTCCGCCCGCGCGAACGTCTCGAGCGTCGAGTCGTGCGCGGCCGTCAGGGCATCGACGAGCGACCGCTGACGATGCTCGGCGGAGATGATCTCCACTCCCCACGGGCCGTCGAAGCCGACCTCTCGCATCGCGCGGATGAACCCTTCGACGTCCTGATCGCCGCGACCGATCAACCGCCGATTGTGGATCGTGTCCTCGAAGAGCGTGCCCGAGATGTCGGTCGCAGCATCGCTGAGCTCGACGCCGAAGACGATGCCGGCATCGAGCGACGCCACCAGTTCGGGCAGCGTGGTGTCGGCGCGGAAGACGTGCCAGTAGTCGACCAGGAGCCCGGCGGCCGGGTGCGCGACCGCGCGGATCAGCTCCGCTCCCTTCGGGATCGTCCCCACGAGCCCGAAGGGCAGGGGTTCGAGTGCGACCCGGGCGCCGACGGCGGCCGCTTCATCGGCGAGCCGGCGAAGCGGTTCGACGAGAGGCGTGATGTCGTCGAGCGGGGTCTCGATCGCGGCGCCGATCTTGATGAACTCGGCCTTCAGCTGCGTCGAGGCATCCAGCAGCAGCTCCCACGTGCCCCGCCACTTCAGGTCGGAGCGCCACCATCCCGAGGCCAGCTCGACCTCGACATGGCGAAGTCCCACGTCATCGATCAAGGACCGCAGGGCCGCGAACCCGATGGTGTCGCGCACGTGCCGGAGGTCGTCCTGACCGAGTCCGATTCCCACCCACCCGGCATCGGCGATGGCGCGCACCCGCTCCTCGATCGGGAACGGGCTCACCTCGGGCACGTCCAGCGGAGCCACATCGCCGGCACTCGTCCAGCACGTGGCGACGAGTTCGGGCGTGCTCATGCGCTCAGGTCCACGGCGACGGTGATGTTCTCCTTGGCCGACAGGAGAGCGGCATCGGCGAGGATCAGTGCGGCGCGACCGTCTTCGAATCCGGGAGTACGGTCCTCGCCGCCGCGCAGCGCCTCGACGAATGCCGCGAGCTCGAGCCGGTACGCGTCGGTGTAGCGCACGATGTTGCCGTAGATCTCGGAACCGGTGTCGATTCCCGCCGACGTGGAGGACCGCACGTTCGACGGCCCGATGTTGCCGACCTGCAGCAGCCCCTCGTCGCCGAACGCCTCGAGGCGCTGGTCGTAGCCGTACACGCTGTGCCGCGAGTTGGTGATCGTCACGAACTCTCCGTCGGCGCCCCGGAGCACCACGACAGCGGAGTCGTAGTCGTCGGCATCCGCGATCATCCCGCTGAACTGGTTCCCGCCGTGGGCGGTGACCTCCACGATGTTCGGCACGAAGAAGCGGGCCATGTCGAAGTCGTGGATCGTCATGTCGCGGAAGATTCCCCCCGAGACGGCGACATACGCCGCGGGCGGAGGCTCGGGGTCGCGGCTCGTGATGATCAGCTGCTCCAGTGCGCCGATCTCGCCGGCGCTCACGCGTCGGTGCAGCTCCGCGAAATGAGGATCGAATCGGCGGTTGAACCCGAGGGAGATGAGAGTGGATGCCGCGCGCGCCTTTTCGCGGAGGGCATCCACCCGCAGGATGTCGAGGTCGATGGGCTTCTCGCACAGCACCGGCACGCCGGCGTCGATGGCGAGGTCGATCAGGTCGACGTGCGTCGGTGTCGGCGCCGCGATGACCACGGCGTCCACGTCGCCTGATGAGATGACGTCTCTCGGGTCGGCGGTGACGTGCACGCCGCCGAAGAGCTGCGCGGTCGCCTCGGCACCCTCGATGAACGGGTCGCACACCCATTGGAGGGTCGTCTCCGGAAGCGCAGCGATGCTGGCCGCGTGTACTTTGCCGATGCGGCCCGTGCCGATGAGGCCGATTTTCGCGGGGGAGGTCATGGGTTTTCCTTTTCGATGGATGAAGGGATGCCGGTGGGTCAGAACAGATCGACGGTCTCGCCCGTGCGCCGGGACTCGTCTGCGGCGAGGGCGATGCGAATGGCGGCGAGGCCTTCGCGGGGCGGGGTGAGATTCTCACCCGTTCCCTTCGCCACGTCGATGAAAGCGGAGATCTCGGCGCGGAATGCGCGCTCGAACCTCTCGATGAACTGCTGATAGGGCGCCGCCGGTGCGGAGGCGTCGGGCTCGGTCGAGGTCATCGGAGTGCGCTCCTCGAGGCCTGCGCCGTAGGAGTTGAGCGATCCGAACACCTCGAGGCGGGAATCCTGCCCCGCGCCGTTGCGACGCAGCCCGCTGACGGTCGCGACGGCTCCCGATTCCAGGGTCAACACCGCCAGCGCCGAGTCGACGTCTCCGTACTCGGCGTGCGCCGGGGCATCCAGCACCGACCCGGTGGCCCAGACGCTCTTGACGCGCTGCCCGCTCACCCACGGAATCATGTCGAAGTCGTGGATCAGCATGTCGAGCCAGATGCCGCCCGACACGGGGATGTACGCCGTCGAGAGCGGGAGGCGATCGTGGTTGGTCGCCGTGATCGCCCGGACGGTTCCCGCCTCGCCCGCCTGAATGAGACGGTGCAGTTCCTGATGCGCGGGATCGTAGCGTCGATGGAAGGCGACCATCACCTCGGTGCCGAGGTCGTCGAGTTCATCCGCGAGCCGCTCGAGCTCACCGAGGTCGAGCGCGAGCGGCTTCTCCACGAGCGCGGGCACTCCGGCCCGAGCAGCGCTTCGGGTCAGTTCGGGATGAGTGCTCGTGATCGTGGAGATGATCACACCGTCGAGCGCTTCGATCTCGGCGTCCCACCCGGCACCGATCCGAACGTCCGCGGTGCGCCCGCGCGGAGCGAACTCGCCGGCGACCTCGACCGGTGCGTCGGGGGCGAGCGCCTCTTCGAGGAGGACCTGCGCCGGCTTCAGCCGAGAGCTGTCGCGGCTGAGCAGGACGACCTCGCTCACGCCCTCGGACTGCGCCAGATTGCGAGCGTGCATCATCCCGATCCGGCCGAGGCCGGCGACACCGACACGCATCCGCGTCAGCCTTCGCCGTCGAGTTCGTCCAGGACGGCTCGCAGGAACGTGACACTCGCGCGCGCATCCTCGATCGGTCCCTTTCCGGCGCCCGGCTCGTCGAATACGACCTTGTCCTGCTCGAGGACGAACCAGCCGGTGTACCCGGAGTCGACGAGGCTCTTCACGATCGCCTTGACGTCCACGTCGCCCTGCCCGAGCGGCCGGTAGAGGCTGTCGGCCACGATGGCATCGAAGTAGCTGATCTCGCCGTCCTTGACGCGGTGCATCCCGGCGAGCGACACGTCCTTGAGGTGGGTGTGGGCGATCCGGTCGGCGTTGTCACGGGCGAAGGCGACGGGATCCGTGCCGCCGATCATGAGGTGACCGGTGTCGAAGCAGAACAGCGCGGACGAGCCGTCCACGACGCGCTGCACGTCGGATGCGGTCTCGACGACCGTACCCACGTGCGGGTGCAGCGCAGCGGTCACGCCGCGGGACGCGGCCAGCTCGCGGATGGCGTCGAGGTTCTGGAACAACGTCGCCCACTGCTGCTCGGTCAGCTCCTCGCGCTGGACGTCATAGCCGTCCTGGCCGGTCACCGCAGCGACCACCAGGACGTCTGCGCCGGCAGCCTCGTAGTCGTCGAGCTCTCGGGCGAGCCGGGGGAGCGGGTCGCTGTCGGCGTCGTGGAGGACGACGGGCACGAAGCTGCCGATGGCGGAGAGCCCGAACTTCGCGAGTTCCGTCGCCTTCGCCGCGGGCTCGGGCGGAAGGAATCCGTCGGGTCCGAGTTCTGTCGCGGTGTATCCGAGCTCTCGCATCTCACCGAGGACGCGCTCCGGCGTGAACTGGTAGCCCCAATCGGGAACTTCGCTGATCCCCCAGCTGATGGGTGCGCCTGCGATCTTGGGAACGCTCATCGGACTACCTCCGTGACTCGGGTGTTGCCTGTGTGGCCGGGGATGACGGGTAGTGCGACCCATTCTCCGGTGATCGCGGACTCTTCTGCAGCGGTGAGTACCTGGGCCGAGGCGAGCGCGTCGTGGATGTTGGAGTTCTCGGACGATTCCCCGAGCACGGCGAGGAGGAACTTCTTCGCCTCGATCGTCTTCAGGTCGTCGTAGCCCATCGGGGTGCCGGACCCGGGCTGGAAGCGGGCGTACTCGGGGAAGGTGTCATCGGCGACGAGGCGGGTGTAGCCGACGCGCCCGCCGGCACCTCGGGTGGCGAGTTCGAGGTCGTTGAGGTGCTCGAAGTTCCAGCGGAGGGAGCCCTCGGTGCCGAAGATCTCGAGTGCGTACTCCGCCTTCGGTCCGACCGCGATCCATGAGGCGTCCAGCGTGCCGAGGGCGCCCGACGCGAGAGCCGAATCGTCGAAGCGGATGAGCATGTTGGCGTAGTCCTCGTTCTCGACCGGGAGCTTCCGACCCGCGTCCGGGCTGCCCGGCAGTGCGGGACGCTCGGTGATGTAGGTGCCGGTGGTCGCGGTGACGGAGCCGATCGGGCCGAGCAGGAACTGCACGAGGTCCACGAGGTGACCCATGAGGTCGCCCAGCACTCCGCTTCCTCCGAGTTCGCGGATGAATCGCCACGCGAGAGGCGCTTCGGGGTCGGCGTTGAAGCCGCCGAAGAAGCGGCCGCGAACGTTGGTGATGGTCCCGAGCGAGCCGTCGAGGATCAGCTGGCGGGCCAGCTGGATCGCGGGCGGCTGCCGATAGTTGAACCCGATGGATGTCGCGACCCCCGCCGCGATCGCGGCGTCGCGCACGGCGGCGGTGTCGACCGCGGAGCGCCCGACGGGCTTTTCGATCCAGAACGGCTTTCCGGCCTGGGCCGCCGCGATCCCGATCTCGGCGTGCAGGAAGTTCGGAGCGCAGATCGAGACGACGTCGACCTCGGGGTCGGCGAGGACGGCGCGATAGTCGGCGCTCGCGCGCTCGTAGCCGAGCACATCGCGAGCGAAGTCGCGCCCTGCTTCGGCGGTGTCTGCGGCGTGTACGAGCCGGGGCGCGATGCCCAGCTCGGGATACACGATCGGAAGGTTGCTGTAAGCGCGGCTGTGGAGCCGCCCCATCCAGCCGACGCTGACAAGACCGATGCCGATCGAGCGTGCGGACGTGGGGGAGTCGGTCATGTCGTCTCCTGGCTGAGTTGCGAACGCCGTTGCTGCGCAGCCGCAGGGTGACGGAGAACCGCGTGCGTTCTCTGCGCAACACTGCGCCCACCAACCGTGTTCTCTGGTCTGGACCGGTCCAAAATATGCCGCGGCGACCACCGCTGTCAAGTGCAGATCACGAAGCCGCATGCGAATTCGAGGCGCCGTAAAACGGGATCGGGACCGGTCCAGGCCCGTTCCGCTAGTCTGACTCCGGCAGATAGGTGGTACAGAGATTGCCCAGCAACGGCGCGAACGCGGGGCCCAAGCGGCCCACGATCAGGGATGTCGCCGCGGCAGCGGGGGTATCGAAGTCCTTGGTCTCACTCGTCTTCAGCAACCCCGACAGCGTGAGCGCTGTCCGGCGGGAGCGCGTGCTCGCCGCCGCCGCCACGCTCGACTTCCGCCCGAACTGGGTGGCGAGGTCCCTTGCCGCCGATGACGGCAACTTCATCGGCATCCTCGTGGCCGACCTTCACAACCCCGTCCTCGCCGAGGTGGTCGACGCCGCCCGACTCGAGCTCGCGCGAGCAGGACGCTTCAGCCTGATGACCAGCGCCGTCCTTCCCAGTGACGGCGGCGTCGCCCAGCTCGACACCCGCATCCTCGCCGCGTTCGGCGACCTGAGGCCGAGCAGCGTCCTCCTGGTCGGGTCGGTGCCCGAGATGGCATCCCTGTCGCAGCTCGCGTACCAGCTCCCCATCGTGGTCGCGAGCGCGATCGCCGAGGATCTTCCTCTGGCGCGCTCGGTGCGAAGCAACGAGATGCTCGGGATGGCGCTGGTCGTCGATCACCTGGTCGAGCAGGGCCATTCCCGGATCGCCCATATCGGAGGCCTCGGCGGTCCGGTCTCGACGAAGCGGGCCGAGGCCTATCGAGCGGCGATGAAGGCGCACGGACTCGACGCCGAGGTGCGCGTCGAGAGCGCGGACTTCAGCGAGGCGAGCGGCTATACGGCCGCCCGGAACCTCTTGACCCGGCCGGGACAGAAACCGACCGCCATCACGGCGGTCAACGACCTCGCGGCTCTGGGTGCACTGGCGGCCGCGGACGATCTTCGGCTGTCGGTGCCGGAGGACCTCGCCCTCACCGGCTACGACAACACGTTCCTGGCGGCGTTCCACCGGATCTCGCTCACCTCGATCGATCCCCACAATCGCGAGATCGGTGCGACCGCCGTGAAATTCCTCCTGAACGCCGACCGGGCCGACGAGGAATCCCAGTTGATCGAGCCCCGTCTGGTCGTCCGGCGGTCCAGCCGTCCCTGAGGGCAGATCGTCCTCTGGCACTTGACACTGTCAGCGATGGTCGCCTACGGTTTAGTCACTCCACAAAATGGACCGGTCCAAATTGGGCCGCAGGCGCACAGACGCGCTGCTTTGTCCGAGCAAGCCAGTACAACAACGACGTTTAGGTGGTTACGGTGACAAACGCCGCAGATCCAGCATCCGCTCCGGTCATCCGCGCGGTCGAGGTCGTGAAGCGCTTCGGCGGCGCGATCGCCGTCGATCGGGTCTCTGTCGATGTCCAGCGAGGCGAGATCCACGCGGTCGTGGGCGAGAACGGGGCCGGCAAGTCGACGCTCATGCGCATGCTCGCCGGAGTGCTCACACCGGACGGCGGAGAAGTGCTCGTGGAGGGCGCGCCACTCAGCGGCGGCCCGCGCGCCGCACTCGAAGCGGGTGTCGCGCTCGTGCATCAGGAACTCAGCCTCGTTCCCGAGATGACCGTCGCCGAGAACATCGTCCTGGGCACGACCCCGTCGAATGCAGGATTCATCGACCGACGCGAGATGGCGCGGATCGCCGGCAGCGCGCTGGCGGAGATCGGCGTCGAGGTCGACCTCGACGAGCGCGTCGCGCGGCTCTCGGTGTCGCTGCGCCAATTCGTCGAGATCGCTCGCGCGGTCGCCCGCAAGCCGAAGGTCTTGATCCTCGATGAGCCGACGGCGACCCTCACGCCGGCCGAGACCGATTACCTGCTGGACATGCTTCAGCGGCTGGCGGCTGCGGGAATGGCCATCATCTACATCTCGCACCGCATCCCCGAAGTCTTCCGGATCGGAACGAATGTCACGATCCTCCGCGACGGTCGCCTCGTCACCAGCGGGCGGCTCGACCAGACCACGCCCGGCGCCGTCATCGACGCGATGGTAGGGCGGGAACTCGCCAAGGACTTGGCGATCCGCCGCGAGGCGCACCCCGGCAACGTGGTCCTCGATGCTCGCGGCATCCGCGCCAAGAAGGTCCACGATGTCGACCTCACCGTACGCGAAGGCGAGATCGTAGGACTCGGCGGCCTGGTCGGGGCGGGTCGCACCGAACTGGTCCGCGCCATCGTCGGTGCCGACACGCGAACGGGCGGCACGGTCACGATGACAGCGGGCGACCGCACACGCCGCATCGGCAGCTACCGATCCGCCGTGAACGCGGGCATCGGCTACGTCCCCGAGGAGCGTCGAACGGATGGCGCCGCGCTGACCATGACCGTCATCGACAACGTCGCCCTGCCCAACCGGTGGGAACTGTCCCGGTGGGGAGTCCTCCAGAAGAAGCGCATCGTCGAGTACGTGCGGCAGCTCGCCGGCGACGTCGGTCTCCGACCCCCGAGGATCACCCGCGAGGTCGGGGAGTTCTCGGGCGGCAATCAGCAGAAGGTCGTCATCGCGAAGTGGCTGGGCCGCAATCCCAAGCTGATCATCCTCGACGAGCCCACGCGCGGCGTCGACGTCGGTGCGAAGGCGGAGATCCACCGGCTCGTCCGCGCTCTCGCCGACGACGGCGCGGCGGTGCTGGTCGTGAGCTCGGACCTGCCCGAACTCCTCGAGCTCTCGGATCTGATCCACGTCATCCGTGACGGTCGCATCGTCGGAACGCTTTCCCCGGAGGAAGCGACGGAGAAGTCGGTCATGTCACTGGCATCAGGAGAACGGATGGTAGGCGCATGATGTCGACACCCACCCCCACGCACACCGAGCTGGTGAAGACCGAGGCCACGACGCCGGATGTCACGCCGAGGAAGCCGGGCCTGCGCGCACTCCTCTGGCTGTCCCAGCAGGGAGTGATCGTCTTCACGATCCTGCTGATCCTCGGAGCGGTGATCTTCGTCGACGGATTCGCCTCGTTGGAGAACATCACCGATGTGTTCTACCGCGCGGCTCCCATCGGCATCGTGGCCCTCGGCATGACGTTCGTCGTCGTCAGCGGCAACTACCTCGACCTCTCGGTCGTCGCCCAGGTCGCGACATCCGCCGTGATCCTGATCGGGGTGAGCAACCAGATCGGGCTGATCCCGGCGATCGGGCTCGCCCTGCTGGTGGCCCTCGTCTACGGCCTCGTCAACGGCCTGGCCGTCGGCTTCTTCAAGGCCAACGCCGTGATCGTCACGCTCTCGACGACCTTCATCGGGCTCGGCGTGCTGCGCTGGCTCTCGGGCGGCAGCATCGTGTTCGGCCCCGACGGGGGCCCGATCCGGGCATTCGGCCAGGCCAAGCTCGGACCGATCCCGCTCTCCGCGCTTCTGATGCTCGTGATCGCGGTCATCCTCTGGTTCATCATGAGCCGCACCCCGTTCGGATTCACCGTCCGCGCATTCGGCTCGAACAAGGAGGCGACCAGGCTCGCCGGCGTCGCGACCGGACGAGTGGTCATCGGCGCGTTCCTGATCACGGCGGTCACCGCCACGATCGCGGGATTCGCGCTGGCGGCGTTCTCCAACACCGCGGTGTCGTCCATGTCGGTCGGCTACGACTTCCGGGCGTTGGCCGCGGTGATCATCGGCGGCACGAGCGTCTTCGGCGGCAAGGGGAGCGTGATGCGCACCCTCCTGGGCGTCATCTTCGTCAGCGTGCTCACGAACATCCTCGTCCTGTCCGGCATCGGATTCGGCTTCCAGCAGATGGCCATCGGCGCACTGATCGTCTTCGCCGTCTCCATCGACGTAATCGCACGAAGGGCGGCACAGCGGTGACGCAGACAATGAGGCTGGACACCCAGCCGGTAACCCTGCTCGACCGTGTCCGCGTGTTCATCGCGCGCCGCACGGAGGGCCGCGCAGTCATCCTCCTCGTTCTCGTCGGCACGTTCGCGGCGATCGTCGAGCCCGTCGTCTTCACGTCGTTCCAGGTGACCCTGGGCCGTGTGGCGCTCGTCGGCCTCGTCGCACTGGGCCTGACGGTGGTGATCCTCGTCGGCGAGCTCGACCTGAGCGTGGCGAGCACGCTCGCCGTCTCGGGAGTCGTGATGGCATCCATCCCCGACATCGGGCTCGGCATCGTCGCCGCCCTGGTGACCGGGGTGGTCATCGGACTGATCAACGCGTTCTTCGTGGTCGTCGTCGGAATCAACTCCTTCATCGCGACCCTCGGCATGCTCTTCGCCCTGCGCGGTCTGGCGTTCGTGCTGTCGAACGAGGAACCGGTCCGGCTCACCAACATCGACTTCGGCCTGGCCTTCGGCACTCCGATCCTCGGGCCGCTGACTCCTCGGGTGCTGCTCTTCTTCCTCGCATTCGTCGTGCTGCAGCTGTTCTTGACCCGTGTCAAGTCCGGCCGTGAGTTCTATGCGGTCGGCGGCAATCGTCAGGCGGCGGTGGATGCCGGCATCCCCGTCAAACGACGCCTGGTCACGGCATTCGTGATCTCGGGCTTCGTGGCGGCTCTCGCCGGCGTGATCAACACGCTCGAGCGCACCGCGGCCGACCCGACCGCCGGCTCGACTGTGCTCCTGGCGAGCATCGCGGCCGCCATCATCGGCGGCGTCGCACTCACCGGCGGGCGCGGCTCGATCCTCGGCACCCTGATCGGGGCGTTCGCACTCGGGATGCTGCAGGTCACGCTCACCCTGTCGGGCGTGCAGGTCGACGTGCAGGACATCTTCGTCGGCGTCGTGCTGTTCCTCGCGATCATCACCGATCCGGCGAATCTCCGTGCCGCCATCAACGGGCTCCGGCTGTCCTTCCAAGGGCGCGACAGAGCCCGGCCCCCCGCATCCGCATCCTGACCACCATCACCCGAACGAAAGAGTAGAAAATGCGATCATCTCGAGCACTGACGCTCGTCGGAGCACTCGCCGTGGCCACCCTCGCCTTCACCGGCTGTGGGGCGGGGAGCGACTCGGGCGGCGACGAAGCGTCATACCAGATCTACGCGCTTCTTCCCCAGGGCACCGACCAGCCGTACGGCACGTCGTACCTGCCCGCCATGCAGGCCAAGGCCGATGAACTCGGCATCGAGCTGACCATCACGAACTCGAAGTACGACGCCGATCAGCAGGCGAGCGAGTGCGAGGTCGCCGTCGCCGCGCAGCCGGATCTCATCGTGCTGTGGCCCGCCGTCGGCGACACCGTGCGTCCGTGCCTGGCGGCCGCGCAGGCCGCCGGCATCCCCGTCACGGTCACGAACTCGGACGTCAACCCGGAGGACAAGGATCTGACCGCGGGCTTCTCCGGTCCCGACACCTACGGCCAGGGCGTGGCTTCGGCCGAGATCATGTGCGAGCTCGCCGGTGACGAAGAGGTCGGGATCCTGATGGTGAACGGTCTGACCGGCAACTCGACCGCGACGACGCGCCGTGGCGGGTTCGTCGACACCATCGAGGAGAGCTGCCCCAACGTCACGATCCTCGCCGAGCAGCCGGGCAACTGGAGCAAGGACGACTCGCAGATCGCGGTATCTGAGATGCTGACGTCGGTGGGCGCTGCCAACGTGAAGGGCATCTACGCCGCCGACGACACGATGGTCGCCGGTGCCATCGACGCCCTGAAGGCGCGCGACATCGATCCCGCGTCGCTGTTCATCACGTCGATCGGCAACACCAAGCTGGGCAACCCGCTGGTGATCTCGGGCGAGCTGGACGGAACGATCTTCCAGTCGTCGTCATGGGATGGCGAGAACTCGATGGTCTTCGCAGAGCAGGTGCTCGCGGGCGACGCGGTGGATGACCTGCTGATGCCGTCCATCAAGGTCACTGCCGAGAACGCGAGCGACCCGGACGTCACCCCGGAGTGGTGACGTCCGAGGACTGATTCGGGTGGGCGCCGCTCGCAAGAGCGGCGCCCGTTCCTGATCGACCGAACGTTGCGAAGTTCGCGTCTAGCAGACGCATCGTCCACCTGGTAATATTCAAGACAACAACGAAAGGGTACGCAATGGCGCAGCCTCGCATTTTCAAGGCCGGCGAGTGGGACACCATCACGCCCGAGCTGGCCGGCTGGACGTACGTCAGCTTCTCGGTGAAGCAGTTCGCCGCGGGCGAGACGATCGTCATCGCCGCGGACGACCAGGAGCGATCGTTCACACCGCTCTCGGGCATCGTGACAGCGATCGTCGACGGCGAGGAGATCGTCTTCGGCGGGCGCGCGAGCGTGTTCGACGGACTCGGATACACCCTCTACGTCCCGCGAGACACCGAGGTCACCATCACCTCGGCCGACGGTGCCGAGGTCGCGATCGCCTCGGCTCTCGCGACGACCAAGCACGCGGTGCGACTCGTCACTCCCGACGATCTCGGTGTCGAGGCTCGAGGTGGCGGAAACGCGACCCGTCAGGTCGCGACCCCGATTCCTCCCGGCTTCCCCGCCGACCGGCTGCTCGTCGTCGAGGTGTGGACCCCGGGCGGCAACTGGTCGAGCTTTCCCCCTCACAAGCATGAGCACGATCACGATGGCGAAGCAGAGCTGGAAGAGACGTACTACTACCGTCTGCGCGACCCCGAGAAGGGTTGGGCGGTGCAGCGGGCTTATTCGCCCGAGCGCGACTTCGACCTCGTCGAGACGGTCCGAGACGGCGACATCTGCGTCCTTCCCTGGTCGTACCACACGACGGTCGCCGCGCACGGTCACGACCTCTACTACCTGAACGTGCTCGCCGGGCCGGCGCCCGAGCGCACCCTCCAGGCATTCCAGGACCCCGCGCTCGCACCGCTGCAGAACGAATGGCCCGAGCTCGGTCTCGATGCGCGGGTGCCGTTCATCCCCCGATACCCCGAGACCTCCGCCGCGAGCGAACTGGACTGAAGCAATGACGCAGAACACCTCTCACCCCACCGTCCGCCTCACCGTCGGCCAGGCCGTCGTCCGCTTCCTGCAGGCGCAGTACGTCGAGCGCGATGGCGTCACCGAGAAGTTCTTCGGAGGCGGCTTCGGGATCTTCGGCCACGGCAACGTCGCCGGCCTCGGCCAGGCGATGCTCCAGTACGAGGACGAGTTCCCGTACTACCAGGGCCGCAACGAACAGGGCATGGTGCATATCGGCATCGGCTACGCGAAAATGCGCAACAGGCTCGGCGCGCTCGTGGTGTCGACCTCGATCGGACCCGGCGCGACGAACATGGTGACCGGCGCCGGCACCGCGACGGTCAATCACCTGCCCGTTCTGCTCCTGCCGGCGGACGTGTTCGCCACGCGCGCGACAGGCGCTGTGCTGCAGCAGCAGGAGATGCCCTATTCGATGGATGTGACGGCGAACGACTCGTTCCGTGCCGTGTCGCGCTACTTCGACCGGGTGATGCGTCCCGAGCAGCTCGCCTCCGCGCTGCTGGAGGGAATGCGGGTGCTCACCAGCCCCGCCGACACGGGGGCCGTGACCATCGCGCTGCCCCAGGACGTGCAGGCCGAGGCGTTCGACTTCCCCGAGGAGCTGTTCGCCGACCGGGTCTGGCACGTCGCACGCAATCGCGCCGATCGCGCGGCGATCGGGCGTGCCGCCGAGATCATCAAGGCGTCCCGCAAGCCGGTGATCATCGCCGGTGGCGGCGTCATCTACTCGGACGCGATCGACGAGCTCGTGCAGTTCGCGGATGCGACCGGTATCGGCGTCGGAGTGACGCAGGCCGGAAAGGCCGCCATGCCCCATGAGCACCCGCTCGCCCTGGGCGCGCTGGGCGCGAGCGGCTCGCGCTTCGCCAACGACATCGCCGGTGACGCGGACGTCGTGATCGGCATCGGCACCCGCTACACCGACTTCACGACCGCGTCCAACACGCTCTTCCACAACCCCGACGTGAAGTTCGTCAACATCAACGTGGCTGAGATCGATGCGCTCAAAGAGGCGGCCACCGCGCTCGTCGGAGACGCGCGCGAGACGCTGGGCGACCTGCTCGAGGCACTGGGCGGCTGGAGCGTCGACGACGAGACGCGTGCGGCCGCCGTCGGCAACGCCTCGGAGTGGCGTGCCGAGATCGACCGCATCATCGAGGTCGATGATTCCGGCACCCTGTCTCAGGCGCAGATGCTCGGCATCCTGAACGCCGCGTCGGGCGAGCGCGACGTCATCGTCAACGCCGCCGGATCGATGCCCGGCGACCTGCACCGGCTGTGGCGGCCGGGCTCGAGCAAGGGCTACGACATCGAGTACGGCAACTCCTGCATGGGCTACGAGATCCCGGGAGCCATCGGAAACGCTCTCGCAGACCGCTCGCGCCACGTCTTCGGCCTGATCGGCGACGGCACCTACCTGATGCTCTCGCAGGAGATCCTCACGGCGGTTCAGGAGCACCTGAAGATCACCTTCGTGGTCGTCGACAACTACGGCTACGGGTCGATCGCGGCCCTCTCGGACACCCTCGGATCGCAGACGTTCGGAACACGCTTCAATGAGCGCGGCGACGGCTCTATGCACAACGGCGCCCGCCTCGAAGTGGACTTCGCGGCGAACGCCGCCAGCTATGGGGCCAAGGTCTGGACTGCCGACAACGCCGCGGACTTCACGCGCGCGCTCGAAGAGGCGAAGGCCTACGACGGCACCAGCGTGGTCTACGTGCAGGTGGATGCCCAGGCCCGCTTCGGCGGATCGGGAGCGTGGTGGGATGTGCCGGTGGCGGAGGTCTCCACCCTCGAATCGACGCAGATCGCCCGCAAGGTCTACGAAGACAAGCGCGCCGCGCAGCACCTCTATCTCTGAGTCGCACGGGGAGGCGGACCAGTCGCCTCCCCGGCGCCTTCGCCTGCCTCACCTGTGAAAGAGAACTCATGACGATTCCCTCCGCCGACTCCGTGGCGACCTTCCTCCAGAGCGTTCCGACCGGCCTGATCATCGGCGGGGTGGAGCGCCCCTCGAGCGACGGCGAGTCTTTCGACGTGCGCGATCCGTCCACGAACGCCGTGCTGGCGACCGTGGCGAGTGCGAGCGTCGACGACGCGATCGCGGCGGTCGATGCGGCCGACGCTGCCGCTGCCGACTGGGCGGCCACGCCGCCGCGCGTGCGCGCCACGATCCTCCTGCGCGCGTATCAGCTGATCATCGACGCTGCCGACGATCTGGCGGCGCTCATCACCGCGGAGAACGGAAAGGTCTTCTCCGATGCGCGCGGCGAGGTCGTCTATGCGGCGGAATTCCTGCGCTGGTACTCCGAAGAGGCGGTGCGCATTCCGGGCGCACTGCAGACGGCGCCCTCAGGGGCCAACCGCATCCTGGTCACTCACCGCCCGGTCGGCATCGCCATCCTGGTGACGCCGTGGAACTTCCCCGCCGCGATGGCAACGCGCAAGATCGGTCCCGCATTGGCGGCCGGCTGCACGGTGATCCTGAAACCCGCGAGCGACACTCCTCTCACGGCGCTGGCCCTGGCGACGATCTTCGAGCAGGCCGGCGTGCCCGCCGGGGTCATCAATGTCGTGCCGAGCCGGCGCTCCGGGCCCGTGGTCAGCGCGATGATCCACGACCCCCGCGTCCGCAAGCTCTCCTTCACCGGATCGACCGAGGTGGGAGTGGATCTGATGAGGCTCGCCGCAGACACGGTGCTCAAGACATCGATGGAGCTCGGCGGGAACGCGCCGTTCGTCGTGTTCGACGACGCCGACATCGAGGCGGCCGTCGCCGGAGCGATGATCGCGAAGATGCGCAACGGCGGCGAGGCGTGCACCGCGGCCAACCGCTTCTACGTGCAGGAGGCGGTTGCCGAGCAGTTCAGCGCAGCGCTCGCTGCGCAGATGGGCGCACTTCAGCTCGGCAACGGTCTCGATCCCGAGACGAAGCTCGGGCCCCTCATCAACGAGCGCGCCCGCGAAGACATCCACGGACTGGTCTCCGGCGCCCTCGACGAGGGCGCGACGCTGCTGGTCGGCGGCACGGTGCCCGAGGGGGACGGCTTCTTCTACCCGGCGACGGTGCTCACCGGAGTACGGGCGGATGCCGACATCCTGGCGCACGAGGTGTTCGGCCCCGTCGCCCCGATCGTCACCTTCCGCACCGAGCGGGAGGCGATCGACCTGGCCAACGGCACACCCTTCGGCCTGGTCTCCTACGTGTACAGCGGGGACTTGAGTCGGGCCCTGCGGGTCAGCGAGCAGATCGAATCCGGCATGGTGGGCATCAACCGGGGTCTGGTCTCCGATCCCGCAGCTCCCTTCGGCGGCATGAAGCAGAGCGGCATCGGACGCGAAGGCGGCGCGGAAGGACTCCTGGAGTACATGGAGAGCCAGTACATCGCCGTGTCGTGGGCGTAGCGCCCAGCCGGTCAGCGGATTGACGGCGGCCCCGACGTGAAAGCGCCGGGGCCGCCGTTCACGCGTCGGCGACGTTGCGCTCCAGCTGATCCGCGGAGCGGCGCAGTTCGGCGACGAGTCGATCGCGCTCCGCGGTGATGTCGTCAGCCAGCCCGGCGAGGGACAGTGCGCCGATGACGGCGCCCGAGCCGCTTCTGACGGGAATGCCCACCGCGCCGATCCCGTCGGTGACGTCCTCATCCGAGATCGCGAAGCCGCGCGCGCGGGTGGCCGCGGCATCCGCTCGCAGTTCGGCATCGTCGACCAGGGTCTTCGTCGTGAAGCGCCGGCGGTCGGAGTTCTCGAGGTACGCGTCGATGTCGGCGCTGAAGGCGAGCAGGGTGCGACCGGCCGCACCGGCGTTCAACGGGAGGGTGCGTCCGGGCTTGAGCACGAGCACGCCGATCCCGCGACCCTGCTCCCAGTCCATGCAGACGGCTTCGTCTTTGCGCAGCACAGAGAGGTAGGCCGTCTGACCGGTGCGATCGACGAGGTCGACCAGCACGCCGTGCGCGTCGCGCCATTCGCGCATCGATGCGCGTGCGCGGTCGGCCAGGTGAAGCCACCGCAGGCTCAGCTGTGTTCGTGAATCGGGGAGAGGCTCGGTGAGACCGATCGCGTTCAAGCCGTCGAGGAGACGGTAGACGCTCGGGCGGGGGATCTGCACGCGCTCTGCGATCTCGGCGGGTGTCAGCGGCCCCTGCGTGCTGAGCAGTCCGATCACGTCATCGGCATTGACGAGCACCTTGATGGGTTTCATGCACGCACCCCCTGGATCTGCGCACCGAGCGCTCGGCTCGCCTCGGCCGCCGCGTGCACGGTCGCTTCGGCGACGTCGTTCTCACCGGAGAGGATCTGGTTGCGCAATCCGCTCACCGAGATCGCTCCCTCCAGCTCGCCGCGATGGTTGAAGACCGGCGCCCCGATGCCGGCGATGCCCGGGGTCACGTCCTGGTCCGAGAGCGAGTAGCCGCGATCGCGGACGAGCTGCAAGGTCGACCGCAACGATTTGTCGGACGGGATGGCCTCGCCCTGCCGTCGCCGTTCGGCGAATCGCTTCAGAGTCGCGTCTCGTTCGCCATCGGGGAGGAACGCGAAGAGCGCGAGCGGGGCGGCGCCCCGGAAGAGCGGGAGTGAATCGCCGAGGCGCATCGCGAGCGATTGGACGTCGCGGCCCGCGAGTCGTTCCACGCAGACGGCCGCATCGTTGCGCAGGAAGCAGAGGAAGGTGGTGGCGTTGGTGTGCGAGCGCAGGGCCTCCAGGGCGGGCCGGCACGCATCGCGGACACTGAGCTGGTCCTCGAGCAGGCTGCCGACGCGTACGAAGCGCACGCCGAGCCGGAAGTAGCCCCGACGTGTCGTGGCGTCGACCCAGCCGATGCTCGTCAGCGACGCGAGTAGGCGGTATGTCGAGCTGACGGGTTCGCCGACGTGCGCGGCCAGCGCCTGTGCCGTCTCTTCGCCGAGTTCCTCGAGCGCGGAGATCACGGCGCCGGACTTCTGGAGAATCTCCATTCCGGCGGCGTCAGTGGGCACGGTCATGGCCTCATTCTCATGGGGCGGACGCAAAGAAGTCAATTCAGAAAATATCACGAGGTAGACACGACGTTCGTTGCATGGTAGCTTTGCACTCACTTCCTACAGTCCAAGGCAAGGGGAACAATGTCCATCGTCGAGAACCTCACCGTTGAGTCGGCTGAGCTGGATGCTCTGGCTCGACGCGCGCGCTGGCACATCCTGAACACCGTCGCAATGAGCAAGGCCGGCCACATCGGGGGGCCGCTGTCGGCCACCGACCTGCTGATCGCGCTGTACTTCCGTCAGCTGAACATCGATCCGACCAACCCGTCGGACCCGGATCGCGACCGCTTCATCCTCTCCAAGGGCCACTCGGCGATCGGGCTCTATACGGTGCTCGCGCTGCGCGGCTACTTCCCCGAGGACGAGCTCGCCACCTTCGATCACGGGGACTCCCGTCTGCAGGGCCACCCCGACATGCTCATCACGCCCGGCGTCGACTCGTCCACCGGGTCGCTGGGGCAGGGGCTGTCCGCCGGAGCCGGCATGGCGCTGGCCGCGAAGCGCCTCGGCAAGGACTTCCACACCTGGGTCATGGTCGGCGACGGCGAGATCGAAGAGGGCATGGTGTGGGAGACCGTCATCTCGGCGCCCCGATTCCACCTCGACAACCTGACGCTGATCATCGACCTGAACGGCCTGCAGCAGTACGGATGGCCCGCCGCCGAGAGCGACCGGTTCGATCGCAGCGAACCGATGGGGCACGTCGATCTCGACGCGGTCTTCCGCGGTTTCGGGTGGAACACCCTTTCCATCGACGGCCACGACTGGGACGCGATTCTCGGGGCGTACCAGACGGTCACCGAGGCGCGCGGCGTCTCGGGCAAGCCGACCGTGATCATCGCCAACACCACGAAGGGGCAGGGCATCTCCTTCACCAGCGGCACCTACAAGTGGCACAACGGAATCGCCACGTCCGAGCAACTCGACGTGGCCCGCGCAGAGCTCGTCGCCGAGCTCGCTGAGGAAGGACAGAACCGATGAAGGCTCAACGCGTCGTCTGGGGCGAGACTCTCGCCGAGATCGCTGCCGTCGACCCCACCCTGGTCGTGCTCGACGGCGACCTGGCCACCTCGACCCGCGCCGACATCGTCGCAGACGCGCAGCCCGATGCGTTCATCGAGATCGGCATCGCCGAGCAGAACATGGTCGGCATGGCCTTCGGCATGAGCACCCTCGGCTACCGCCCGTGGCTGTCGACGTTCGGCGTGTTCCTGACGCACCGCGCGATCGATCAGATCCGGATGCTCGTGTCGCAGACCAAAGCGCCGGTGCGGATCGCCGCGGCGTACAGCGGCCTGCTGAACGGCTCGAGCGGCAAGACGCACCAGGACATCGAGGACTTCGCCATCATGCGTGCGATGCCGAACATCACCGTCATCGCACCGGCCGACGAGTACGAGGCCGCCGCCGTGATCCGGTGGGCTGCGGAGCACCCGGGCCCCGTGTACGCGCGCTTCGCGCGAGATGCCGTCACGCCCGTCTTCTCCGAGGACTTCGTCTTCGAGCCGGGCAAGCCGGTCGTCGTGCGCGAGGGCACGGGCATCACGCTCATCTCGACCGGGGTGCAGACATCCCGCACCGTCGACGCGGCGAACCTGCTCGCCCAGGACGGCATCGACGCTCGCGTGATCCACCTCGCGACACTCAAGCCGCTCGACGAGCCGGCACTGCTCGGGCTGATCGGCGATGCCGACCACATCATCACCGTCGAAGAGCACAGCCGCATCGGCGGTCTCGGCGGCCTCGTCGCCGAACTGGTGTCGGCCGGCGGACGCGTGGCCTTGACCCGGATCGGCCTGGACGACCGGTGGTCGGAATCCGCTCCCAACGACTTCCTCCTCGACAAGTACGGACTCTCGCCCGAGCGGGTCGCGGAGAGCGTGAAGGCGAGCCTGTTCGCCACCGCGAGGTGAACCATGTCGCTGACGGCAACCACGGTGCAAGAGATCGCTGAAGGCACGGCAACGCGAACACGCGTCGTCACCCTGACTCCCGCTCCTGCCATCGACCGGGTGTACATGATCGACGGGCTGCAGGCGGGTCGTGTCAATCGCGCGCGTCATATCGAGGCCCACGTCGCGGGCAACGGGGTCAACCTCGCCCGCGACCTGCACGCATCCGGAAACGTGGTGCGGGCCGTGGTTCCGATCAGCTTCGAGGACGCCGCCGCCCTGACCGAGGGTGACGACATCTTTCGCGTGGTGTCGGTTCCCCGAGCCATTCGCGTCAACACGGTGCTCATCGGCGCCGACGGTGTGACGACCAACATCAATCAGGCCGCACACGAACTCACGGGCCTCGACTGGCGCGCCTTGCGCGCAACGGTGGGCTATGAGGCGCTGCGGATCGACGCGGATTGGATCGTGGTGGGCGGCAGCCTGCCCGCCGTGTCTGCGAGCGACGGGATCGACCCCGCGGATCTGTTCGGCGCTGCGCATCTGAACGGCGCCCGGCTCTGTCTCGACTCGCCCGGTGCCGTCGTCGGGGATTGGCTGCGGCGCGGGGCGAAGCTCGATCTCATCTCGCCCAACATCCACGAACTCGAAGAGCTGCACCGCGCTCCGATCCGCACGCTGGGGGAGGCGGTCGACGCGGCACGGCGGGTGGTGGACCGCGGCGTGGGTGCGGTGATGGTGAGTCTCGGACACCTGGGAGCGGTCATGGTGACTCCGACTCAGCAGCTCTGGGCACACACTCCGCCGACGCGCGTCGTGAACACCACCGGAGCGGGGGATGCCGCGCTCGCCGGTCTGATGGCGCAGTGGCATGGCGACGAGGGGTCGTCGTTGGAGCAGGCCATGACCCGTGCGACGCGTTGGGGGCGCGCCGCGGTCGGGCTCATCACGCCGACGATCACCCCGAACGACGTGGAGGACGTCGAGGTCCGCCTCGAGTCACCGCTCCGCAGCCTTTCGCTGCACTGACCCGCGGGTCGGCCACGACTGGGTCCTGCGGGGGTCGGCGTCGCGGTGACGGTGTCGAGGATTCAGGCGCGATCCGGCCCGGCCGCGATTGACGCGAGGACATCTGATGTCTAATGTCTCCGTCAGTGCCCCTTGCACGAAGGAAGAAGCATCCTGATGTCACGCCGTCCCGCCCGTACCCCGTTCACCGGCCTCGTCGTCGGCGCCTATGCCGCCTCTCCCGCGCACAGACGATGGGACCCCGCCGCCGAGGAGGAGTTCTTCGAACAGCTGGCGCAGATCCCCGATGTCGGCGCGTTCGAGCTGCCGTGGCTCGGCAGCATCCATCCGCACGACGACGCGTGGCTGCACCGCCATTTCCCGACGGCACTCGGGGCGGTCGTCACCGACATCCCGTACACGATGGGGCGCATCGCCGGCGACCCGGGCTACGGACTTGCGTCGGTGGAGGAGGGCGGGCGTGAGCGGGCTGTCGCGGATGTCGGGCGAGTGCGCGACGGCGTGCGCGGCCTCGACGACGCACAGGGTCGCCGAGTGGTCGGCGTGGTCGAGCTGCACAGCGCACCGCGCGGCGTGCGCGGCGCGTCGGATGCGCTGGCGAAGTCGCTCACCGAGATCGCCGGATGGGACTGGGACGGCGCGGAGCTCGTCATCGAGCACTGCGATGCGTGGCGGGAAGGCCAGATTCCCGAGAAGGGGTTCCTGTCGCTGGACGAGGAGCTGGATGCGATCGAGCGATCCGGCGCAGACCTGGGCGTCTCGCTCAACTGGGGCAGGTCGGTCATCGAGGGGCGGACGCCCGCGACGGCGGTGGCGCACGCTCGGGCATCCGCGGGGCGGGGACTCCTCCGAGGATTCATGGCTTCCGGTGCGGCGGCGACGCCCACCGATTTCGGGCCGGCGTGGATCGACGCGCATCTGCCGTTCGCCCCCGAGCCCGGCCTGGCTCATACGACTCCCGGCTCGCTGATGACGACCTCGGACGTGAGGGATGTGCTGCGTGCGGCGGGTCCGCTCGCCTGGGCGGGTGTCAAGGTCGGCTGTGCGCGCGAGGACGCGCCCGTCGCGGAACGCGTGGCGCTGGTGCAGGAAGCGGTCGCCGTGATGATGCGACTGCGCGCCGCCGCCTGACGAGGCCGCCCGACGAGACCGGCCGACGCGGCCGCCTGACGCGGCTCAGCTCGCCCGGCGCGGCCCAGCTCGCCCGGCGCGGCTCAGCTCGCCCTGCGCCCGGGGGTGACCCCGTAATGCCGGCGGAAGGCCGCGATGAACGCGCTCGAGCTGCGATAGCCGACCGCCGTGGCGACGGTGGCGACGCTCTGCCCTTGGTCGATCCGCTCGCACGCGTCGGCGAGCCGCGCCGCGGTGCGCCACTGGGCGAACGTGAGCCCGGTCTCGCGGACGAAGCAGCGCTGCAGGGTGCGCCCGCTCGCGTGCACGCGCCGGCCCCATTCGTCCAGGCCCGTGGGGCTCGCCGGTGCGGCGAGGATGGCCTGAGCCACATGCTCGGCGCGCGGGTCGACGGGCACGTTCAATCGTCGTAGCGCGCCCTTGGTGCCGATCAACTCGGATGCGGCGAGCCGCGCCGCGTCGAGAGCCGCGGGTGTCGTCAGTCCCGGCTGCAGGAGCACGCGCGCGCACGCCTCGAGCGAGGGGGAGCGGCGCACGAGGGAGAGCTCGGAGGTCAGCCCGTCGGGAAAGAGGATCGGGAAGACGATGGAGTCGGGCCGCGGCACGACCCGGTGCTCGAGCCCGGCGGGGATCACCAGCGCGGTCTGCTCGTCGATCCGCCATGAGCGCCCATCCGCGTCGATCGTGCACGATCCGCTCACCACCCAGGTGAGCTCGTCCACATCGTGGCGATGGACGGCTTCGGAGAGCAGGCGCACGTGGGACATGTCGACTGACGAGGCGGTGGAGAGGGTCATCGAGGGTGTCCGTTCAGCGACATCGGTTGTCTCATAGTAGCCATCCAATGAGGTTAGGCAATCCTAAGCTGGCTCGCGGCTGCGGCGTGTGACACCACGCCAGATCCGAAGGAGCCCCATGGATATCGCCTCCCCACGAAACGTTCAGACCGTCATGCATCCCCTGCGCGCACGCCTCCTCCAGGTCGTGTCCTCGGAGCGGATCGGACCGCGGATGCAGCGCATCTCGCTCGGCGGAGCGGACCTCTCCGGAGGATTCCCCGCGCCCGAGTTCGCACCCGCCGACCACGTCAAGCTCGTGATCCCGGATGCCGTCACCGGTGAGATCCCGTTGCCCGTCATCGAGGACGACCGGCTCACGCGGGGCGCGGGGCCGCGCCCGGTGTTGCGCGACTACACCGTGCGCGAGGTCGACGATTCGCGTCTCGTGGTGGACTTCGTGCTGCACGATCACGGTCCCGCCGGGCGGTGGGCCATCAACGCGTCGGTGGGAGACCCGATCGGCGTGCTCGGACCCCGCGGCTCGCACATCTACCCGCGGGACTACGCCCGCTACGTCCTCATCGCCGACGAGACCGCACTGCCCGCCGTCGGTCGCTGGCTCGACGAGCCGGGCTTGACGGCCGCCGTCGACGTCTTCGCGCTCGTCCAGAGCCGCGACGAGTACCCGCTGCCCGAACGATCCGATGCGCGCGTGCACTGGATCGAGGAACCGGTCGGACCCGCCCGCGCCGCGGCGATCACCGCCGCGGCCGCCGGGATCTCGGCTACCGACGATGTCTTCGTGTGGGCCGCGGGCGAGGCCGACACGCTCAAGCCCCTGCGCCGCGCGCTGCGCGACCGAGGATTCCCGCGCGACCAGTTCGACATCGACGGCTACTGGCGAAGCGGAGTGGCGGGCCTCGACCACCACCTGCTCGACGAGGACTGACCCGACCGCCTCGTCTCCCACGCTCCACCCATGAAAGAAGACACAGCATGACGTCACGTTCGAAACTCGCACTCGCCGCCGCCGCGGCATCCCTGGTCCTGGCGGTGAGCGGCTGCGCCGCCTCCCCGGTGCCGGCCGAATCCACCGCCGATGCCGCCTCCGGCGACTGGCCGCGCACGATCGTGCACGAAGCGGGCACCACCGAGATCCCCGCCCAGCCCGAGAACATCGTGTCGACCTCGCTCACCCTCACCGGCACGCTGCTCGCCATCGAGGCGCCCCTCACAGCGACGGCCACCACCACGGTGAGCGACGTCACCGACGAGAACGGCTTCTTCTCGCAGTGGGCGGATGTCGCGACCGCGGCCGGCGTGGAAGAGCTCTACCCGAACCTCGAGTTCGACGAGGAGGCGGTCATCGCCGCAGCCCCCGACCTGATCGTGGTCTCCTCCAGCGGGGCGGACTCGACGGCCGACCAGTACGAGAAGCTGTCGGCGATCGCGCCGACCATCGTGCTGAACTACGGCGACACGACCTGGCAGGAGCTCGCCGCGATCCTCGGCGAGGCCACCGGCCACGAGGACGAGGCGGATGCCGTCGTCGCGGACTTCGACGCGCGCACCGCGGAGGTGGCGGCAGCCATCACCGTGCCCGAGGGCACGGCCAACGCGATCGTCTGGAACGGGACCGAGAACCCGACCGCCTTCGCCAAGGAGGGAAGCGCCCACGCCGACCTGCTCGAGTCGCTCGGCTTCACGATCGAAGGCGCACCGGACGAGCTCGACACGAGCGAGCAGGCCCGCCAGGACTTCGCGTTCCTCGCGATCGAGAACGTCACCACGGCGCTCACCGGTTCGACCGTGTTCCTCGTCAACGGGGGAGACGTGGCCGAGTCCGACCTGCTGACGACCCCGGTCCTGGCCACCGCGCCGGCGATCGTCTCGGGTCAGGTGTACCCGCTCGGCCCGACATCGTTCCGGATCGACTACTACAGCGCGTCGCAGATCGTCGACTACATCGAGTCGACCTTCGCGTGACCACCCTGCTCGAGGCCCCGTCGGCGATCCGCCGGCGGGGCTCGAGGCGTGCGGTCGCCGTCATCGCGGGGGTGGCGATCCTGGTCGTCCTCACGGTGTTGAGCGTGCTGGTGGGCTCGCGCCCCATCGACCCGGCGGTGGTGTGGGCGGCGGTCACCCGCCCAGACGCCACGAATGACGCCCACCTCGTCGTGACCGAGCTGCGACTGCCGCGGACGGCGCTTGCGATCGTGGTGGGAGCGGCGCTGGGTGTCGCGGGCGCGATCATGCAGGCGCTGACACGCAATCCGCTCGCGGAGCCGGGGATCCTGGGGGTGAACGCGGGCGCGGCCGCTGCCGTGGCCACCGGCATCGCGGTCACCGGGGGCGCGTTCGGCACGCTCGGGCTGTTCGGCTTCTCGTTCGCCGGCGCCGCGGTCGCGGCACTCGCCGTCGCGGCGCTCGGCGGCATCTTCCGCCGCGGAGCGGACCCGGTGCGACTGACCCTGGCCGGCGTGGCCTTCGGGGTGACGCTCAGTGCCTACACCCAGACGCTCCTCATCAACTTCCCGTCGGTGTTCGACACCTTCCGGCACTGGGCGGTCGGCTCGGTCCAGGGGCGAGGAGGCGAGCTCGTGCTCCCCGCGGTGGCGATCATCGTGCCGGCTATCGTGCTCGCGGCCCTCCTCGGCCGCTCGCTCAACGCGGTGGCCATGGGGCAGGATGTCGCGCGCTCGGTCGGCGCGAACCCGCGAAGCGTGCTCGGTGTGGGAGCCGTGCTCGTCGTGCTCCTCGCGGGGGCGGCGACCGCCGTGGCCGGACCGATCGGCTTCGTCGGGCTGACCGCCCCTCTCGCGGTGCGTCTGCTCGTCGGTCCCGACTATCGCTGGATCGTTCCGCTGTCGGCCCTGTTCGCCGCCGTGCTCGTGCTCGGCGCCGACATCATCGGCCGGGTGCTGCTTCCCCCGGCCGAACTGGAGACATCCATCGTCACCGCCATCATCGGCGCCCCGGTCTTCATCGCCCTCGCGCGCCGCCGGAGGCTGATGCGGCTATGACGACCGGCACCGTGCGCGTCTGGCGCAGCAGGAACGAGCGCATCGCGCTGCGCTGGCACCGCCGTCCGGTCGCGACGGCGGGTGTCCTGATCCTGCTGCTCGTGCCGCTGGGCATCCTCGCCCTCCTCACCGGCTCGTTCGACATCACCCCGGCCGATCTGTGGGGTGCGCTGACCGGTCAGGGCGAGCCGTCGGTCGCGCGAGTGCTCGGGTCGATCCGGATGCCGCGCTACGTCGGCGGCATCGTCGTGGGTGCGGCGCTGGGAGTGAGCGGCGCCGTCTTCCAGACGATCTCGAGGAACCCGCTGGGCTCGCCCGACATCATCGGATTCGTCACCGGGGCCGCGACCGGCGCGGTCGTCGCGATCCTCGTCTTCGACGCGCCGCCGGGGATCGTGTCGCTGGCCGCGGTCTGCAGCGGGATGCTGACCGCCGTGGTCGTCGGGGCCCTCTCGCTGCGCGGCGGAACGGCGGGCGGCTACCGGCTCGTCCTGGTCGGCATCGGCGTCGGCGCCCTGCTCGGCGCGGTCAACGATCTGCTGCTGACCCGCAGCCAGCGCGACGACGCGATCGTCGCGCAGATCTGGCTCGTGGGCACCCTCAACGGCCGCGGGTGGCCCGAGGTCCTGCCGACCGTCATCGCGGTGGTCATCCTGATCCCCGCACTGCTGCTGATGCGGCGCGGGCTCGCCGCCCTCGAACTCGGCGACGGCATGGCCCGCCAGGTCGGCGCCCCCGTCACCGTGGTGCGGCTCGCGACGATCGCGATGGCGGTCGGGCTCGCGGCCTTCGCCACCGCGACTGCCGGCCCCATCGCCTTCGTGGCGCTGGCCGCCCCCCAGCTGGTCGCGCGGGTCGGGCGTGCTGCCTCGGTACCGCTCGTGGGATCGGCGGCGATGGGCGCGGCGCTGCTCGTGAGCGCCGACCTGCTCTCGCAGCACCTGCCCCTCTCGCTGATGGCACCCGTCGGGCTGGTGACCGGGGTGCTCGGCGGCGTCTACCTGCTGTGGCTGCTCTCGCGGGGCCGCTGAACGATACGGAATGAGTCCCATGAACCCCCCTTCCCGGCTGGTCGCCGCATCCATCCGACTCGCGTACGAGGGCCGTGTCGTCGTGCCCGACCTCGACGTCCGCATCCCCGACGGCGGGTTCACCGTCATCGTCGGACCCAATGCCTGCGGCAAGTCGACGCTGCTACGCGCCCTCGCGCGCCTGCTGACTCCGGAGCGCGGCACCGTGCTGCTGGACGAGCGTGCGCTGAGCGAATACCGCAGCAAAGAGGTGGCGCGCGCCCTCGCGCTGCTGCCGCAGGCGGTCGTCGCCCCCGACGGGATCGCGGTGATGGACCTGGTGGCGCGCGGGCGCTTCCCGCATCAGCGGCTGCTGCGTCAGTGGACGACGTCCGACGCCGAGGCCGTGCAGCGGGCACTCGCGGCGACCGGCGTCGCGGATCTCGCCGATCGGCGCGTGGACGAGCTTTCCGGCGGGCAGCGACAGCGGGTGCTCCTGGCGATGACGCTCGCCCAGGAGACCGACATCCTGCTCCTGGACGAACCCACGACGTTCCTCGACATGACCCACCAGATCGAGGTGCTGGAACTCTGCCGCGAACTGCACGGCGAGGGACGCACGATCGTGGCGGTCCTGCACGACATCAACCAGGCCTGTCGCTACGCGACGCATCTCGTCGCGATGCGCGACGGTGAGATCGTCGCCGAGGGGCCGCCGTCCGAGCTGATCACCGCCGAACTCGTCGAGCGGGTGTTCGGGCTCCGCGCGCAGGTCATCGCCGATCCGATCACCGGCACGCCGCTGGTCGTCCCGCTCGCCGGCTGGGAGGCGGTGCGGTGACCGGGCCGCGTCGCGCCGACGCCGACGCCTATCGGCGCCTCATGGCCGGCGCGCCGCCCGTCGACGTCTCGGCGACGTGGCCGGCGTTCGGCCGGCGCGGCGGCGACGGCATGCGCGAGGTGACGTTCGTGACGGATGCCGCCCCCGGCGACGAAGTCATGATCCACCTCAACGGGATCACCGACAGCCACCGCACCGACATCTCGCCCGCGCTGCTGGAGCGCGTGCCCGGCACCGACCGGCACGTCATCAGCTATCTGCTTCCGGACGACCTCGTCGTGAGCTACCGGTTCGTCGCCGGCGCTCATCTCGACCGTCGAGCGGGCAGCACCCGCGAAGGCTGGCTGCGGATCCACGAGGCCGGGCGTCCGGATGCCCGCAATGGGCGATCGCTGCGCAACCCGCTGGGTCGTGAATCCTCCGTGCTCGTCCTGCCGGGCGGTCGCATCCACCCCGCGTGGGACACGAGCGCGGAGGCGGTGGAGTCGGCGACAGCCGCGGCCTTCGACGAGTTCACGATCCCGATCGGCGACGGCCCGCCGCTCACGATCCTTCGTCGTCCTCGGGCATCGCGGGTGCTGTTCCTGTTCGACGGGGATCTCTGGGCCGAGCACGGGATCGCGGGCGCGCTCTCGCGGCGAGCGGATGCCGAATGGTCGGTGGTGCTCGTGCCGTCGGGGTCGCTGGAGCGGCGGTCGGCACTGCTGCCGCATCCGGATCGGCTGTTCGAGCACCTCGATCGAGCCGTTCTCCCGGCGGCGGCCGAGGTGCTCGGCATCCTGCGACCGGACCGCGTGGTTTTCGCGGGCGAGAGCTACGGCGGGCTCGCGGCGGCGAGCGTCGCCGCTCTCCGGCCCGACGTCGCCGCCACGGCGATCGTGCAATCCGGGTCTTTCCACTTCCGCGCCGGAGCCGTGCCGCGGCATCCGAGCGGCGAGACCGGCGACCTCGTCGACGCGCTGCCGCCGTCGATCACGGGCTCGCGCTTCGTCGTGACCGCCGGGACCGAGGAATCGGGGATGGGGGAGCTCGCCGACGCGTTCTCGGGTGCCGTGCGAGCGCGTGGGGCGCACGTCGAGGCGCGGCGCTACCGCGGCGGCCACGACTACGCGTGGTGGCGCACCGGCCTCTTCGACGCCCTCGACGCGGTGGGCGCCGGCGACGCCTGATCGTCGTTGCACCTCACCGGGTGAGCGCCGCCTCCTGATCGAGTGCGCCGAGCTTGTCGGGGTTCGCCATCGAGTAGATCCGCGTCACGAGTCCGTCGACGACGGTGATGCTCACGACGCCGACGAGGCGGCCGTCCAGCTCCATCCGGATGCCCGGCTGGCCGTTGATCCAGGTCACCGCCGCGCGCAGCACGCCCTGGACCTTCGCCATGCCGCCCACGAGGTAGCGGGCGAGCTTCTCGGCCCCGATGATCGGACGCCGCGCCGCGCCGCGCGCCTTGCCGCCACCATCGGCCACCGAGACGACGTCGGGCGCGAGCACGTCGATGAGTCCCTGCAGATCGCCGGAGTTGAGGGCGCTCACCAGCCGTTCGACGACGTCCGCCTGCTCCGATCGGACGAGACTCACCGCCGGACGGCGCGCCGAGACGTGCTCCTTCGCGCGATGCGCGATCTGCCGCACCGCCGCGGGCGACTTGCCCACGGCATCCGCGATCTCCTCGTACGGCACGTCGAACACCTCGCGCAGGACGAACACCACGCGCTCGGCGGGACCGAGGGTCTCGAGCACCGTGAGCATCGCGATCGACACGTTCTCGGCGAACTCGACGTCCTCGGCCACGTCGGGGCTGGTCAGCAGGGGCTCCGGAAGCCACTCGCCGACGTAGTCCTCGCGTCGGCGCGCCGTGGTGCGCAGATGATTGAGCGCCTGCCGGGTGACGATGCGCACGAGGTACGCGCGGGGTTCCCGGATCTCGGACCGATCGATAGACGCCCAGCGCAGCCATGACTCCTGCAGGACGTCCTCCGCGTCGGCGGCCGAGCCGAGCATCTCGTACGCGACGGTGAAGAGCAGGCCCCGGTGGGCGACGAACGGATCGTCGCCGGCGCCTCCGACGCTGGTCATGGCGCGAGCCTACGCGGACCCGGAGACGCTCGACCGTGCGGCGAGCGGAGGCAGGCCGCATGCGGCGGCGAACTCCTCCGAGCGGATGCCGAGCGCGACGTTCATGCGCGCCGACATGTTCATGAACGCCACGCGGGCGGCGAGCTCGACGAGTGCGGCCGGTCCGATATCGGCCAGGAGTGCGTCCGAGAGCTCGTCCGTCACGGCCGGGGGTGTCTGGCTCGCGGCCTCGGCGTACTCCATGACCCTGCGCTCGCGCGGACTGAACACCGAGGACTCCCGCCAGCGCGGCACCTCGCGGACCTTCACTTCGTCGAGGCCGTGGTTGTGGGCCGTGAAGTAGTTGAGGTCGAGGCAGAAGCTGCAGCCGACCGTCGCCGCCGACGCCATCGCGGCGTACGAGGCGAGGTCGGGTTCGAGCTCGTGCCAGCGTTCGATCTTGCGGCCGATGCCCATGGCGTCCTTCATGACGCGCTGGTTGTGCCACAGCACGCCCAGCGAGTCGGGAACGCGGCCCACCATCTTGCGGGCGGCGAACTTCACGAGCGTGCCGTACACGCCGGTGACGTCGGCCGGGGGAACGCGGGTCTGGCTGGTCATGTCTGCTCCGATGTCGTCGATGGATGTGATCCTTCGACATGAAGACACCGGCCGGCGGCCGCATGTGACATCCGATTCAGGATGCGACGGAATCGACCTCGCGCGAGAGCGTCGTCTCGCGCTCGACGAGTGTGATCGCCGGCATGACACGCTGTGGATCCCGAGGTCGGAGCGGGCTCGACAGCCGCGCCATCATCACCTCGACGATGGCGTCGGCCATCTCGTCGTTGCCGGGTTCGATCGATGTGAGGCTGGGGGTGCTGAAGGCGCCGGCTCGCACGTTGTCGAACCCCACGATCTGCACGTCGTCCGGGACTCGGAGATCGGACTCGTGCAGTGCCCGCATCGCGCCGAACGCGCACGAATCGGTGAGCGCGAAGATCGCGTCGAAGGGGCGCCCCTCAGTCAGCAGGCGCCGAACTGTCTGATAGCCGTCGGCGATGTCGAGACCGCTCGCCACGATGCGGGAGTCCGGCGCGGGCAGAGAGCGATCCCGGTGCGCCTGAACGAAGCCGCGTGCGCGCAGCGTCTGCACCGAGTCACCGTCGGCGGCGGAGCCGCCGAGCGCGATGATCGATCGGGCGCCGCGATCGAGGAGGTGAGCGGTGGCGGCGCGCCCTCCCTCGACGTTGTCCATGAGCACGTGATCGAACCGGGTCGAGAGCGCCCGTTCGCCCAAGAGAACGATCGGCTTGGTGGGGAGGATCTTGTTCAGGTCGGTCGACTCGCTCGCCGCGATCGCGAGGATGAAGCCGTCGTAGGTCTCGAGGTGGGACGCGGCGAGCGACTCCACCTCGGCGCTCAGCGCGCCACCGGTCTTCTCGGTCACCAGCCGGATGCCCCGGTCGGCGAATCGATGCGCCAGCCGTTCCGCCAGCTCGCCGTAGTACTCGGAGGCGAGGACGGGAAGCCCGAGGCCGACCATCCCCGTCCGTCCCTTGCGCAGCGATCGGGCGCTCTGGTTCAGGCGGTACCCGAGTTCGTCGATGGCGTCGATGACGCGCTGCGTGGTCTCGGTGCCGACGCGATCGGTCCGCCCGTTGATCACGTTCGAAACGGTCTGAGCGGAGACGCCGGTCTGGCGCGCGACGTCCTGCATGGTGACGTGCGCGCGAGCCTTCGAGGTCGGCGATTCTGGCATCGGGTCCGTGGGATAGGTGGCGTTCTCTCGCAGACTCTATCGGCGTCCAGCCGTGCGGCGACCCGGAAGGGTGAACGGAGCGGCATGTACCATCGCCTCGGATGCAGCAGCGGTGCCGGGGTCTCCGGTCCGACGCATGCTCGCGAAGGGACCGCCGTGACCTCAGACTCGCCACCGGACCGGCCGTGGCGGCGCCCGAATCTCTACGACGTCGCGGCGCGCGCCGGAGTGTCGCACGCCACGGTGTCGCGCGCACTGAGCGGGCGGTCGGGAATGACGGAGGCGACCCGGGCGCACGTCGTCGCGGTCGCATCGGCCATGGGATACGCGCCGAACGCGTTCGCGCGGGCGCTCGCCGCCCGCAGCGCAGTAGCGGCGGGAGAGCGGCTGATGCGGCTCGGCGTCGTGCTCGGCGGAGGAGATCAGTACGGGCAGCGGACCACTCTGCACGCCTTCGAGGATGCGGCGCGCAACCGGGGTTCATCCGTGCTCGCCGTCGCCGTGGGCGACGGCGGTGGGGCATCCGTCGGAGGTGCCATCGCGCAGCTGCTGCAGCACGGCGTCGACGGACTGTGCCTGATCGCGCCGTGGCGGCTGGAGTCGGCGCAGATCGGCGGATCGCCGAGGGGGATGCCGACGGTCGCACTCTCGTCGGAACCTGTCATCGATCTGCCCACTCTGGGCATCGATCAGGTCAGGGGCATCTCGCTGGCGGTGGAGCATCTCGTCTCCCTGGGCCACCGCGACATCCAGCAGATCGTCGGTCCCGAGGGATGGGTCGATGCCCATTGCCGGACAGAGGCCGGACGCGTCGGCCTGGATCGGGCGGGGCTCGTGCCGCACGCGCCGATCGTCGGCGACGGAACCTCGGGGTTCGGCTGCTTCATCGGTGCCGATCCGTCGCTGCTGACGGGGCGCACGGCCGTCATCGCGTCGAACGACTCCGTCGCCGCGGGGCTCATCCACGGCCTGACGAGTCGCGGGGTGCGCGTGCCCGAGGAGTTCAGCGTGGTCGGATTCGACGACGCGCGGGATGCCCGCCACGTGCTGCCGCCATTGACCACGGTGCGCCAGGACTTCGCGGGACTCGGAGAACTCGCGGTGAGGTACCTCTCGGATCTCATCGAGGAGCGGCAGCCGTCGTCTCGTCGTACCGTGCAGCCCACCCTGGTCGTGCGTTCGTCGACAGCCGTGCGCGCAGCGCCAGGTTGATCGATAAACCTAGCGCTGCATCCGGTTTGAATCGTGAAGGCCGCGGCCAGCCGACCGTGTCAGGAATCGCTCGTCGGCGGGCTGGCGAAGACTCGGGTGAGCGCCCAGCGCGCGCCCGCGAGCAGGAGCGCGATCATCGGGAGCGTGGCCAGCAGCGCGCCCGCGAATGCGAGGGACTGGTCGACCCAATGGTCGCTCTGCAGTGCACGCAGGGCGACCTGCACCGTCTGCGCCTCGGGGGAGCGGAGCACGATGAACGGCCACATGAAGTCGCTCCAGGTCGACACGAAGACGATGGCACCGAGCACCAGCGACGCCGGGCGGATCAGCGGGAACGCGACGAACCAGAACGTGCGCCACGGGCCGCATCCGTCCAACGCCGCCGCGTCCAGCACTTCGCCCGGAAGAGCGAGCCCGATCTGCACCCGCATCCACAGGATTCCGAACGCGCTCACGAGCCCCGGCACGATGAGCGCCTGGAGCGAGTCCAGCCATCCCAGCCAGCCGACGAGCATGTAGCTCGGGATCACGGCGAGCTGAGTGGGCAGCGTCAGCGCGACGATCACCAGGACGGAGAGTACGGTCCGCCCGCGGAACGCGAGGGTGGCGAACGCGTAACCCGCGAGCGCGCACAGCACGGCATGACCTGCCGCGACCGACAGGCTCACGACGAGCGAGTTGCCCGCAGTCTGAAGGAACGGCACGATCTCGAGCACCTGTGCGACATTCGACGCGAACTCCGTGCCCGGCAGGATCGGCGGCGGCATCGCGGTCGCCGCCGCGGCATCCCGCGAGGCGACGACGAACATGTAGTAGATCGGTGCCCAGGCCAGCAGCGCCGCGGGGACGAGCAGGATGTACGGCCAGCGGGGGCGTCGCGGCGTCCGGCGGCTCATGAGCGCCGCCGGACGCGCGACGAGAGGCCGGCCGCGCCGCCCACCAGGACGGCGGTGACCAGGAAGACCGTCACGGCGACCGCAGCGCCGTAGCCGGACTGGAACTCGCGGAAGCCCAGCTCGTAGATGAACAGAGCGAGCGTCTGGCACTGGCGTGCGGGACCGCAGGTCGTGCTCCCGGGCTGCACGAGGAGCGGCTCGGCGAACAGCTGAAGCGTGCCGACGACGGACGTCACCGTGGTGAACAGGATCGCCGGACCCAGCAGCGGAACCGAGATATATCGCAGCTGCGTGAGCGCTCCGGCGCCGTCGACCTCGGCGGCGGCGAACACATCGCGCGGGACAGACTGGAGCACCGTGAGGAAGAGCAGCGTGGTGAATCCGAACCAGCGCCACGTCACCATGGCCGCCACGGTGATCCACGACCCGAGCGTCGACGAGAGTACGTCGACCGGGTCCCCGCCGAAGGACTGGACCAGGCGCGTCAGCAGTCCGTAGTCGCGGTCGACCACCTGGGCGACGACGATGGCGATCGCGGCGGCCGAGGTCACGTACGGCACGAGGAGGGTGACGCGCAACAGCGCCGCGAACCGCAGGCGCGCCTGGTTCAGGGCATGCGCGAGGACCAGCGCGAGAGCGATCTGCGGAATCGTGGCCAGAGCGAAGATCCCGAGGGTGTTGCGCATCGCCGTCCAGAACCGCGGGTCCGCCGACATCCGCACGAAGTTCGCGCCGCCGATCCAGCGCTGCTCGCCGATGGGATTCCACTCCCACAGCGACAGCCAGAACGTCGCGAGCACGGGAAAGAGCCCGAACACGAAGAACAGCACGAAGAAGGGGGCGATCATCAGGTACGGCGCGGATGCGTCGCGGAGCGCCGTACGTCGTGTCATCTCGGAATCCTCTGCGCGCGTTCAGCGATCGAGCGAGAGGTCTATCGATTCGATCGCCGAGTCCCATGCGACTTCGGCCGACAGCGATCCCTGTTCGACCGCCATCAGCGACTGCGTGAATGCGGTGTTCATCAGCGTCGATGCCGGTCCTTGCGCGACCACCGGCATCCGAGTCAGCGCCTCGGTGAGCACCGCCCCGACCCGGGACTGCCCGAAGAACGGATCGGCGAACGAGGCGAGCACGTCGTCTTCGTAGGGAGCGCGTGCGGCCGGCAGCGGCCCGCCCGATTCGAAAAGCGCGAGCTGTGCATCAGGCGTCTGGGTCTGGGCGATGTAGTCCCAGGCCTGCGTCTGGTGATCGGATGTCGCGGGGATCGCGAGGTAGCTCCCGCCCCAGTTGCCCGCGACCCCGGGAACAGCGGCGATCCTCCACAGCCCCTCGGTGTCGGGAGCGGCGGCCGTGATGACTCGGAGCATCCATGACGGCGCGGCGACCACGGCGAACGCCCCTCGGGCGAGTCCGGCCGACCAGCCGGCCGAGAACGACTCCATGCCCGCGCTGATTCCCGCGCCATGGGCCTGGAGGGCCAGATCGAACGACTCCTCCAGATCGGGATTCGCGTCGTGCACCGGCTTCCCATCGGGCGAGTAGAACTTCGTCGCGAGCTGATTCGACGCGTTGGCGAAGAGCGTGGTGCTGACGTTGTCGACGAAGGGGATGCCGGTGGCCTCGGTGAACCGTTCGCCGACGTGGATGAAGTCCTGCCAGGTCGGCCACAGCGCGGCCACCGCCTCGGGGTCCGTGGGGAGGTCGGCGGCTTCGAACAGGTCGGCACGGTAGGCGATCGACATGCCGCCCACGTCTGTCGGGATGCCGATCACCTCGCCGGCTGGCCCCAGTCCCGCCTCCCAGGCCCAGGGAAGGTAGTCTCCCGAGTTCGCGTCCGCGCCGAGAGAACGCAGATCGGTGAATCGCTCTGGGGAAGCCAGGAACCGCGGCATGTCGTCCGCCTGGATCAGGACGAGATCGGGGGGAGCGCCCGCGGCCAAGGCGGCGGTCAGGGCATCCGCCGTCTCGGCCGATGTGCCCTGTTCGGCGAGCTCGATCGCGACGCCGGGGTTCTCGTCGAGGTACTTCTCGACCTGGCTCACCTGCTCGATGCCGCTGAAGGCCCAGAAGCGCACCGGCCCGGTCGAGTCGTCGGCGGGAGCGCACGCGGTGAGTCCTGTCGCGGCGAGCGCGCAGATCGCGAGTGCCACACGGGGCGGCGTTCTCCGCCGGGTGCGGAGGCCCGCCCGGCTCCGATGCCCCGATCGAGGGGGACGGGACGAGTCGATCTCGCCCGCCGGCCACCGGGTCGGCGTCGGGTCGGTGACTGCAGCCGCTCTCATCCACGCTCCTTTGCGCATCGCGAAGTGACCGTCCCCGCTGCCAGGGATCCGAGTCGCTCCGCCCCGATCATGCCCCATCCTGATACCGCGAACAATTGCGGATGTCCCCAGCCGATCTCCGAGCCTGATCCACGGTGGGCGGGAGAGCGCTTGCACGATCCCTGATCGGAGGTCGCTCCGGGGTGGTGCGGGAAGGATGCTTGCACCGTGGCGCCTGTGACCGCTAACATCAGGCCCACCGACGATGAGGCCGAGCGCACGAAGCAGTGCTCGACAGATGTCTCCGACAAATGACGCCCTCGCGGTCTCCATCCCAACCGCCTCGCCGCGGTTCGTTCGGTGGAGAAGGTTTATCGATCAAGGAGGATTCGTGACGAGGCAACTGCCCCAACAAGATGTGAGCCGCCGGAGGCGGCTCACCGCGGCGATCGGAGTCGCGTTCGCCGCGACCGCGCTCATCGTCAGCGGCGTCGCCGTTCCGGCGACCGCGGCCGACGAAGAGCTCATCGTCAACGGAGGGTTCGAGAACGGGATGGAGGGCTGGTTCGCCAATGGGACGACCACGCTTGCCACCACGACAGACGCATATGCCGGCTCGAGCGCGGTGATCTCGACCGGCCGCACCGGAACCCAGGCGGGCCCGATGCAGGACCTGAGCGGAAAGCTGCAGTCCGGATCCACATACGCGCTGAAGGCCCGTATCAAGTACGACAATCCGAATGCCCCCGCCACCAAGCAGTTCTTCGTCACCATGCACTACGGGGGCTCGACCTACACCAACCTCGGCACCGTGACTCCTGCCAGGGGCCAGTGGGGCTACGTGAACACCACGTTCACGATCCCGGCCAGCCAGAGCGCCGCGACCACCCGCATCTTCATCGAAACGCCGTGGGTGAATGCCGCGACGGCGACCGGGGCGCCCGACACCCACTTGATGGACATCACGGTCGACGACGTGTCGCTCGTGGGCGCACCCCCGCCCCCGCCGCCCTCGAAGACCATCGAGGTCGTCGGCAAACTGCCGGGCGAGCACAACCCCCTCATCGGCCACAAGTTCGGCGCGGACGGCTTCGGCTATGCCGAAGACGGCCGTGTGTACATGTACATGACGAACGACACGCAGGGCTACGCGCCCGACCCCGTCACCGGGATTTCGCCTGCGATCAACTACGGCAACATCAACCAGATCACGCTGATCTCCTCCGAGGACCTCGTGAACTGGACCGATCACGGTGAGATCCAGGTCGCAGGCCCTCAGGGGATCGCGCCGTTCACGAGCAACTCGTGGGCGCCCGGCTTCACCAAGAAGATCGTCAACGGCGAGGAGAAGTACTTCCTCTACTACGCCAACGGCGGCGGCTCGAGCAACGTGGTCACCGGTGCGAGCCCGCTGGGGCCCTGGGAGAGCGAGCGAAGCAGCACGCTGATCAACGGCACGACGCCGGGTGCTGAAGACGTGGCATGGAAGTTCGACCCGGCGCCGCTGGTGGACAAGGACGGGAAGTCCTACCTCTACTTCGGAGGCGGACCCGCGTCGACGAGCATGCCGGCGGCGGAGCGCTACAACAACCCGAAGAACATCCGCGTGATCGAGCTCGAGGATGACATGGTCACCACGAAGGGCTCGGCGATGGTCGTCGACACCCCCGTCTCGTTCGAGGCCGGCCACGTTTTCGAGCGCGAGGGCAAGTACTACCTCTCGTACTCGTCGCACTTCGGCGGCGCCGACTTCGGCGGCGCACAGACGCCGGTGCCCGGCTATCCCGGCGGCGGTGTGATCGGATACATGATCTCCGACAGCCCGACCGACTTCCCCAAGGAGAAGTACGCCGGCGTTCTGTTCCCGAACCAGTCGCAGTTCTTCGGCACGGGCACCGGCGGCAACAACCACCAGTCCGCGTTCGAGTTCGAGGGCAAGTACTACTTCACCTACCACGCGCCGACCCTGAACAAGCGGATCAACGGCAACACCACACAGGGATACCGCAGCCCGCACATCCAGGAGATGACGTTCAATGCGGACGGCGCCATCCAGCAGGTGGTGGGAACGTACGCCGGTGTCGACCAGGTGCGGGACTTCGATCCGTACCGCGTGTTCGAGGCCGAGACCTTCGGCTGGAGCAAGGGCATCGCCACCGCGAAGGTCGACGGCGGGTCGGCGCAGTTCGGATCCTCCTCACCCAACCTCGTCGTGAAGGACATCGACGCCGGTGACTGGACGGCCCTGTCGTCGGTCGCCTTCGGAGAGCCGGGCGCCGAGTCGCTGACAGTGAAGGTCAAGCCGCTGCAGGCCGGCGGCGCGATCCAGATCCGCACCGGCAGTGAGACCGGCGCCGTCATCGGCACGCTCCCGGTGACGGGTGCCGTAGGCGAGTGGACCGAGCTGACGGCCGAGCTGTCGGGTGCGGCGGGAGCGCAGGACGTCTTCTTCACCTACACCGGTGGCAGCGGCGACCTGTTCGAACTGGACACGTGGTCGTTCGCCGAGGCGACCGCCGTTCCGTCGCTCGATGTATCCGTCGACGCGACCTCGCGCTGCGTCGCCGGCAAGTCGGTTCTGACGGTGAAGGTGACGAATGAGGACGAGGTCGCGGTGGCGGCGACCGTCGCGACGGCCTTCGGGTCGAAGGCCGTCGCCTCGATCGCGGTGGGCAAGTCGTCGTCGTACGCGTTCACGACACGTCTGGCGGCCACCACCGCCGGGATCGCGGAAGTGATCGTCACAGCCACCGTCCAGGGACAGCCGGTCTCGACCACGGTCGAGGCGCCCTACGCGGCACACAGCTGCGGCTGATGAGAGACCGGGTGGCGGCCGCCGATCGGCCGGCGGCCGCCACCCATCCGTGTCGCGCGCCGGAGCGCTCGACCCTTTCGACGAAGAGGAAACAGATGAAGACCAGACGTGCGCTTTCGATGGTCACGGCCACCGCGCTGCTCGCCGTAGGACTCGTGGCCGGTGCGAACACCGCCACCGCAGAGGTGTATACCCCGCCCGACGGCTCCTACACCTCGACCGACAGTGGCGACGGCACGTATACGGTGCCCGTGCTGAACTCCGACGTTCCCGACGTGAGCGTCACCCTCGTGCCCGCGACCGAGAACGATGAGGGGCGTGACATCTACTACATGATCTCCACGACCATGCATCTGAGCCCGGGCGCACCGATCATGAAGTCGTACGACATGGTCAACTGGGAGACGGTCAACTACGTCTACGACCGGATCAGCATCTCGGACGCGTCGTCGCTGCGCAACGGCAAGGAGTCCTACGGTCAGGGGCAGTGGGCGTCGTCGATCCGCTTCCACGACGGCAAGTTCTATGTGCTGTTCAACACCAACAACCTCGGTGGCGCGTATCTCTACACCACCGACGACATCGACAACGGTTCGTGGGACAAGACCGCGTACGGCCGCGGCTTCCACGATCCGTCGCTCTTCTTCGACGACGCCAACGGCGGCACGCCCTACATCTTCTACGGGTCGGGGGCCACGAGCGCGGTGCAGCTGAGTGAGGACCTCACCCAGATCGTCGCCGAGTTCCCGAACATCTTCACCTCCGGCGACTACGCCGGTCAGCCGTACATCGGCGGCCTCTTCGAGGGCGCACAGGTCTACAAGATCGGCGACTACTACTACATCTTCATCATCACGTGGCCGAGCGGTCAGGGCCGCCAAGAGGTCGTATTCCGCTCTCCGCATCTTCTGGGGCGGCATCAGGCGCCGGGTGGCGCCAACACGTACGAGGCGCGGAGCGCGCTGAATTCCAACGGCTTCGCCCAGGGCGGGCTCGTCGAGATCACTCGCGAGGGCGCCGCGTCCGACTGGTACGGCTTCTTCTTCCGCGACACGTATCCGATCGGCCGCATCCCGGCGTTGATCCCCGCCGTGTGGACCGACGGATGGCCGACGTTCGGAGTCAACGGCTCGGTCCCCTACGGCGGCAGCTTCGACAAGCCGATCGAGTTGACCGACGCGCAGGAGGCGCTCGAACGCCAGAAGTCGATCGTCGCGTCCGACGACTTCGACAACGATGCGCCGCACAAGGCGTGGATGGACGAGGAATGGGCCATCCCGAACGCTCCCGACATCGACGAGTCTCTGCTCGGTGTCGAACTCTTCGCGAACCCTGGTTTCGAGAGCGGGACCGCCAGCTGGATCGTCAACGATTCGGCGACGCTGATCTCGACATCCGGCTCTCACGGCGGTGCCGGCGCGGTGCAGGTGACCGGGCGCACCACCACCGGATCGGGCGCCGCCCAGGACCTGACGGGCAAGGTGCAGCACGGGGTCACCTATGACCTGTCTGCATGGGTGAAGTACGACAATGCCGCGAGCCCCGCGACCAAGCAGTTCATCATGACCGCGCGCTACGGGTCGAGCACGTACACGAACCTGGCGAACGTCACCGCCACCAAGGGGCAGTGGGCCAAGATCTCGGGCATCTTCACGGTGCCCGACACCCAGGCGCTCGCGTCGACGCGGATCTTCTTCGAGACACCGTGGACGAGCAACGCTTCGGCGCAGGCTGCGCCCGACACACATCTGATGGACTTCACGATCGACGACGTCTCGCTCAAGGGTCGGCCGATCTCGACCGAAGCGCCGAGTCCCGACGAGATCGCGTTCAACGGATCGAGGCTCGATGCAGCGTGGGAGTGGAACCACGCTCCCGACAATCGGTACTGGTCGCTGACGGATCGGGAAGGATGGCTGAGCCTGACGACCGGAAAGGTCGTCACGGGGACCTACCAGTTCGCCAAGCTGTCGACCAAGGATGAGCTGACGTGGCTCGAGGAGGCGCGCAACACCCTGTCGCAGCGCACGTTCGGTCCCACGCAGTCGGCGGAGACCAAGATCGACGTGACGGACATGAAGGACGGGGACGTCGCGGGCCTCGCGACGTACGGCCGGAGTTTCGCCTACGCCGGCGTCAAGAAGGTGGCCGGCGAGTACACGCTCGGACTCGTCTACCGCGGGCAGCCGTTCGCCGCGGCGATCGACCAGGCAGCAGTGGAGAGCTTCGTGCCGGGCTCTACGGTGTCGCTCGGCGCGAACCGCGTGGTTCACCTGAAGGCAGACCTCGACTTCGCCTCCACGTCGGGCCAACTATGGATCCGCTACTACTACAGCCTCGACGGGCGGCAGTGGACGCAGCTGGGTCAGCGCACCGGCCCGCTCACCATGGACTGGAGCCTGTCGCACTTCATGGGCTACCGCGTGGGGCTCTTCAACTACGCGACCCAGTCCGCCGGTGGCACCGTCGACTTCGACTACTACAGTCTGAGCAAGGTCCTCACCGCCGACGACGTGCCCGTGACGAGCGAGCGACTCGACTCCGCGATCGAGGTCGCGGAGGTGCTGGAGGAGGCGGACTACCCGGCTGAGGCGTGGGCCGGGTTCGAGTCCGCGCTCGACAAGGCGCGTTCGGCAGCAGCCGCGCAAGCGCTCTCCACTCACAACCAGGTCGAGGCTCCCGCCCGAGCGCTGGAACGCCAGATCGCGGAACTGGCGGTGCTGGTGGAGGATGCTGCGCCCGCGGTCGAGTTCTCAGCGACGGCGAGTGCGCGGTGCGTGGCCGGCAAATCGGTCCTGACCGTCAAGGTCACGAATGAGGACGACGTCGCGATCGCGTCATCGATCTCGACCGCATACGGCTCCAAGACCGTGGCGTCGATCGCGGCCGGCAAGTCGGCAACGTCCGTGTTCACGACGAGGGTCGCGTCCACACCTGCGGGCACGGCGGAAGTCGTGGCGAGCGCCCGCATCGGCGGCGAGACCGTCGAGCAGGTCGTCGAAGCGGAGTACGCGGCGCAGCCCTGCGGCTAGTGCCTCCGCATGCATCCGGGCGGCCGGTCTCGATCGGCCCCCCGGATGTCCGCGCCGAGTGAGTGCGCCGCCGCCGCATCGCCCTGCTCGAGCGGCGCGTCTCCGGTGATGCGCTGCAGGATCCGGTGCGCGAGTCGCATGAACTGCGCCGTCGCCGGGGGAGACGGCGCCGTTGCGGCGGGTTACGAAGGCGCGGTGCTCGATGAGGGGCGACTCCAGCGGTGCCCGCTTCAGTCCCCGCGACCCATCAGCCGGCGCCTGCACGCTGCGCCCTCAGCGTGCGAGCGAGCCGAGTTCGGAACGCGTGCGCGCTCCGGTCTTGCGCAGCAGATTCGACACGTGGAACTTCACGGTGTTGCCGCTGATGCCCAGGCTCGACGCGACCTCCTGATTGCGCGCCCCCGTGGCGACGAGCCGGAGCACCTCGCGCTCGCGGGCGGACAGCGACACCACGTCGACGAGCGGTTCGGGATCGTTCGGCGGATCGAGGGGCAGGCGCACCTCGAGCGAGGATCCCCACCCCGTCGTGGACTCCACGTGGAACTCGCCGTTGAGGGCGCTCACGCGCTCCCCGATCGGGCGGAGCGCGTCGTCGTGGACCGAGAGGTCTCCTCGGCCGTCGTCCCGGATCGCGATCAGCAGATTCAGCCCGTCGCAGTCCCACTGGATGCGCACGCGCCGCGCGTCGCCGTCGTCGACGAGCGCGAGCACCGCATTGCGCACGATCGCGCGCGCCGCGTGCGCGACCTCGCCCGGCAGCGCCCGGCCCGAGGTCGGAGGCTCGATGAACTGCACATCGAGGTCGCCGAATCGCTCCAGCGGCCGAAGGTCGGTCCGCAAGCGCGCGAACGCGCCCACGACGGGCTCCAGCATCGTGCTGCGCTGCTCGTCCGTCTCCATTCGCAGCCGCACCAGCGATGCGACCGCGGCGTCGATGGCCATCGTGCGTGCGGCTCTGTCGTCGAGCCGCGAGGAGCGGAGGATCGCCAGGAGCGACTCGAGCACGACCGCGTGGCGATCGGACTGCTCGGCGACGGTGCGGGCATGATCGCGCAGCATCCGGCGCGTGCCCGGCGAGGGGATGCCGGAAGAGGGGAGGTCGGCGTCGGGCAGATCGGCGTCGGGGAGGTCGGTGGCGGAGCGAGTAGGTGGCACCTACCCATCATGCCCTCCCTACCCGTAAGGGCAGGCAGGACTCCTCGGTCAGGTGCGCACGTCAGCGCACCCGCACGGGCACGATGGGGCCATGGATGTTCTCGAAGCAGGCGTCGGGTACTCGCTCACCCGTATCTCGGACGAACTCGGCGCTGTCGTCGACCGCGTCGTCCACGACGACCCGCTGGCGCTCGCGCGCGTCGCCGACCTGGTCTCGGATTCGCCCCGCGTGTTCGTGCTCGGTGCAGGCCGGTCGGGCCTGGCGCTGCGGATGACCGCGATGCGCCTCATGCACCTCGGGCTCGACGTGCATGTCGTCGGAGAGGTCACCACACCGGCGATTTCCGCCGGCGACCTGCTGCTCACCGCGAGCGGATCGGGAACGACGGGCGGCATCGTGCGCGCCGCGACCACCGCGGTGGCCGCGGGAGCACGGGTCGCCGCGATCACCACCGATCCCGCTTCTCCGTTGGCGCAGCTCGCGGGCCGGGCGACCATCGTGGTGCCCGCGGCGGCCAAGCTCGACCGATCGGCGAGCGTATCGGGCCAGTACGCGGGAAGCCTGTTCGAGCAGGCGGTCGTCGTGATCGGCGACGGCATCTTCCACGCGCTCTGGCGCCGGAGCGGGCTCGATGCGGACGACCTGTGGCCCCGCCACGCGAACATCGAGTGACTCCTCCCCACCCCTTCGAATACCCCGCCACAACAGAAGGAACAGTATGAAGCTGCAGTTCGCCATCGACACCCTGACCACCGAGCACGCGCTCGCGCTCGCCGCCGCAGCGGCGCCGCACGTCGACATCCTCGAGCTCGGCACCCCGCTCATCAAGAGCGAGGGGCTCTCGGCCGTCACCGCGATCAAGAACGCCCACCCCGACAAGATCGTCTTCGCCGACCTCAAGACGATGGATGCCGGTGAGCTCGAGGCCGAGATCGCATTCGCCGCCGGCGCCGACCTCGTCACAGTGCTCGGCACTGCCGGCGACAGCACGATCGTGGGCGCCGTCAAGGCCGCCACGAAGCACGGCAAGGGCGTCGTCGTCGACCTCATCGGGGTCGCCGACAAGCCCGCCCGTGCCAAGGAGGTCGTCGCGCTCGGCGCCGAGTTCGTCGAGATGCACGCCGGTCTCGACGAGCAGGCCGAGGAGGGCTTCACGTTCGAGACCCTGCTGCGCGACGGCGAGGCATCCGGTGTGCCGTTCTCCGTCGCCGGGGGCGTGAACGCGTCGAGCATCGGCGCCGTGCAGAGTTCGGGCGCCCGCATCGCGGTCGCCGGCAGCGCGATCTACAGCGCCTCCGACGTGGGTGCCGCCGCCGCGCTCCTGCGCGACGCAATCGTCGTCTGACGCAATGACGTGAAGGGGCGGGCAAGCGCGTGCGCCTGCCCGCCCCTTCTGCGCGTCCTGGAGAGATGCCGTCCCGGGGCGGGCAGACCTAGCGTGCCTGACTCGTGCTCGCGCGGACCACGAGGGCGGGCTGCAGGACGATCTGCGGATGCCGGGGGACGTCGAGCGACATGTCCTCGGAGACGAGCAGGTCGACCGCTGCGGAGGCGAACTCCTCGCGCGGCTGCCGGATAGAGCTCAGCGGGACCACCGCGGCGGCGGCGAACTCGATGTCGTCGTAGCCGATGATGGCCATCTCGTCGGGAACCCGCACGCGTCCCTCGGTGACGATCGTCTGCAGGAGCCCGAAGGCCAGGCGGTCGTTCATCGCGAAGATGCCGTCGGGACGCTGATGGGGAGGCCGCAGGAGCAGGGACTCGCCGACGCGGCTGCCCTCCTCGACGTCGCGGTTGTGCACCGGGATGACCTCGAGAGTCACGCCCGGATGGTCGGCGACGGCTCGACGTGCTCCGGTGAGCCGGTCGTCGACCTGGCGAAGCCCTTCCGGACCGCCGACGAAGGCGATGCGCGTGCGGCCGCGGGACACCAGATGCGCAGCCGCCATGTACCCGCCGGCCACATCGTCGATCGAGACCGACGGGCTCAGTGCGGGATCACCCATCTTGTCGAGGAGCACCACAGGGATGCCCTGTCGGTGGAAGCGCTCGATGCGGTGGTCGATCGATCCGATGGGCGACACGAGCACGCCGTGCACGCGCTGCTCTTCGAACAGGTCGAGGTAGCGTCCCTCCCGTTCCTCGTCCTCATCGCTGTTGCCGAGGAGCACCGAGAGGCCGTGAGTGGTGGCTCGCTGCTCGACGCCGTGGGCGAGGTCGATGAAGAACGGGTTGGCGATGTCGAACGCGAGCAGGCCCACGGTGCGGCTTCGTCCCGCGCGCAGCTGCCGTGCGGCATCGTTGCGCACGTATCCGAGGGCGGCGATCGCGTCCTTGATGCGCTTCGAGGTCGCCGGCGCCACGCGCGTGGGCGTGTTCAGATACTTCGAGACGGTCCCGGCTGAGACTTTCGCCAGTTCGGCGACATCGCGGATGCCGACAGCCATGCGACTCCTTCGTTGGCGGTAGTCGATCTTCGCAGAACTCGGCTGCGACGATCGACGGATTGTCGAGTGAGAGACAGGTGCCCCCGGCGACCATAGCGGCCGCCGGGGGCACCCGCGGTGTTACTGGGTCGCCCAGTCCTCGGTGATGCCGGCCTCGGCCACGGCCTCTTCGGCCCAGCCCACCCATCCGGTCTGGATGTACGCGAGCTGCTCATCGAGAGTGCGGGTGCCCAGGAGGTACCCCTCCCACAGGTTAGAGCCGGAGTCCGCCTTCGGGGAGTTGGACCCGATGCTGATCAGGCGCGGCTTCGCCCACTCGCCCGTCACGAGCCCGCCGACGCCCTCGGACGCGGTCGACGCATCCGACGTCGCGGGAATCGTGTCGGTCGCTGCCACCCAGTCGCCGTTCGTGGCCGGGCTCGAGGCGAACTGGAGGAACTTGACCGCGGCCTCGAGCTTCTCGCCCTTGGTCGTTGCCGGAATCATGTAGCTCGTACCGCCCGCGACGGCGCCGAAGCGCGCCTCGCTGCCGTCCGAGAGCGGAGTGTCGGTCTTGGTCACGCTCGGGAACGGCATGCTGGACCACTCCCAGTCGACATCGGCGAGGTTGCTGATGGCGAAGTTGGTGCCCCACGCCATCGCCGCGTCGCCCGCGAGGAACTCCTGACCGCCCACGAACTGCCCCGACGCGGCCACGCCCGACCAGTTCTCGGTGGCGCAGTTGTCGAAGATCTCCTTCAGGAGCGACACCGCCTCGCGAACCTCGGGGGTCTTCGTGGCGTCGAGTTCACCGGTCAGGATCGCCTTGACGAGGCTCTTGTTCGTGACGCTCGTCGCGGTTCCCGGCTCGCCTGCGGCATCGAAGACGTTCCATTCGGCGCCGTACTTGTTGAGCAGGCTCGACAGGAGCGTCTCCGACGTCCAGCCGGTGCCCAGCGAGCCGTTGTCCATCGCCAGGGGCGTGTATCCGGCGTCTTTGAGTGCGGAGCAGGCGTCGATCAGGTCGCCGATGCTCGCGATCGGCGCCTCGACCCCGGCGTCGTCGAGTGCTTCCTGGTTGTAGAACAGCCCGGCGATCACGAGGTTGAAGGGAACCCAGTAGAGCTGGCCCTTCGCATCGCGCTGTGCGTCGCCGTAGGCGTTCGGGTTGAACTCGTCGAGCCAGGAATCGGCGTCGGCGTTGTAGGGGTTGGGCTCGGCCAGGTAGTCGTCCAGCGCGACGACCTGATCGGGCGCCGGCTGCGGCTGGTTGAAGATGAGCTCGGGCGCGGTGCCGGCGGCGAGCTGGGTCGTCAGCGTGTCTGCGAAGCTGGCGAGGGGCAGCACCGTGGTCTTGACCTCGATGCCGGTTTCGGCCTCCTCGAACGCGGCGATGAGGTCCTCCCACTCCTGTCCGAAACTGTCGGACTGGGAGTTCCACTGGTTCGGCCCGGCGAGGGTGATGACGACCTTGTCGCTCGATTCGCCGCTGGCGGAGCAGCCCGCGAGCGTGAGACCCGTGATGGCCGCAGCGGCCAGGACCGCAGTGGTCCGCCTCGTCGCCGCCCTGTGTGGTGTGAGCATTTCTCTCCTTTGATCGTGCTGTGGTGCTGGGTGGGTGCCGCGGCTTCGGTGTGAGCCGGGTCAGTGCGATCCGGGAAGGCCGCCTTGGACCCCGGCGAGGAAGTACCGGGAGAAGAAGACGAAGAGGATCAAGAGGGGGATGCTCGCGAGGAAGTAGCCGGCGAACATGGGGCCGAACGCGGTGGCGGATTGGCCCTGGAAGAACAGCAGGCCGACGGAGACGGTCTTCAGGCTGTTGTCGGTGACGGTCAGCAGCGGCCAGAAGAAGTCGTTCCACACGGCTTGGACGGTGACGAGGCTGACGGTTCCGATCACGGGGAGCGAGAGCGGGAGCATGATCGAGCGGAACACGCGGAAGGGTCCGGCGCCATCGATCTGGGCGGCCTCGAAGATCGTCTGCGGGATGCCCTCGATATAGGCGCGCATCAGGATGGTGCCGAGCACGGCGCCGCCGGCGATCTGAGGGATGATCAGCACCGCCATGGTGTTGAGCAGGTTGAAATCGCGCATCATCAGGAACAGCGGAATGAGGCTGGCGATGCTGGGAACCATCAGGAGTGCGGCGATCAGGGTGTAGAGCAGGCCGCGGCCCCGGAAGGTGAAGCGGGCGAAGACGAAGCCTGCGAGGAGCGAGACGGCGACGATCCCGATCACGGATGCCGCGGCAACCGCGACGGAGGCGATGAGGTAGGGCTGGATCTGCACCCAGGCCGTGCCGAAGTTCTCCCAGTGGAAGGGCAGCGCGATGGCCCAGAAGCTCTCGTTGTACTGCTGGTTCGTCTTGAGCGACGTGATCAGCATGAAAACGTACGGCGCGAGGCTGAGGACGACGAAGATCAGCAGGGCGATGTGAACGCCCCATTGGCGGGGGCTGCGGCGAGCGGAGGCGACTGTGGTGGGCTGGACGAGGGTGGTCATTGTGTGCTCCGGATCTCGACGGCGCCGACTTCGAGCGTGGGATCGATGGGTTGATCGACCGGATCGCGTCGGCGCCAGAACATCACGACGCAGCTGAGGGCGAGTGTGATGGCGAACAGGGTGGTCGACAGTGCGGCGGCGTAGCCCCATTGGCCGCCCTGGAAGGCCATGTTCAGCACGCGGAGGATGGGCACGACCGTGGCGTTGTCGGGTCCGCCGCCGGTGAGGACGTATGCGGTGAAGCCGTACTGCAGGGTTCCGACGACGCCGAGGAAGAGGAGGATGCGCACCTGGCTGGCCATCAGCGGCAGGTCGAACAGCCAGACCCGGCGGAGCCTGCCGACGCCGTCGAGGGCGGCGGCTTCGAAGATCTCTTTGGGGATGTTCTGCAGGCTGGAGTAGATGATCAGGAACGGCAGACCCGCGATGAACGGGAAGCCGACGAACAGGAGCGAGAGCAGGGCGGTGTCGGGGTCTCCGGTCCAGTTCTGCGCGAGCGCACCCAGTCCGACCGCCTCGAGGACGGCGTTGAACACGCCGTTGTTGGGGTCGTAGAAGAACTGCCAGACCAGTGCCGTCACGACGCCCGGGAAGGCCATCGGGATGATGAGCAGCGTGCGATACACGAACGCGGAGCGTTCGTGCTTGAGCGTGATGAGCAGTTCTGCGGCCAGCAGCGGGAAGACCCACATCACCACGTTGAATACGAAGATGATGCCGAGGTTCTTGAACGAGTCCCACCACACCGTGTCGCCCAGCATCCGGACGTAGTTGTCGAGTCCGGTGAACGTCGAACCGCCCGAGGGGCGCCAGTCCCAGAAGGAGAACCAGATGCCGCTCAGCGCCGGGTAGAACTGGAACAGTCCCAGCAGGATGAAGACGGGAAGGAGCGCGAGATACACCCCGCCGCCGATCCGGCGCCGGCGCACCCGTCCTCCGGGCCCCGCGGGCCGGGGACTTCCCGCGACGACCAGCGTCTCTGTGTCGCGCTGTTCCCTCACCTGTGTCACATCGGCCTCTCGTCGTTGAGTTTCATCCGAACGCTGGGTTGCGTGTCGAGTAAATCGATTCATTCTTAGACCCTTTTCATCGAAGATGTCAAGCCGAACGCTCGCGATGGGGACGGGACGCTAGAGAGCGGATGTCGAAACAGCATTGATTTTCCGGGAATTTGCCGACGCATTTGCGGCGAGCGTCCGGAAGTGAAAGCATTCACACCAAACGTGAACCCGAGCTGCAGAGGCAACGACGCATGACACTTCAGAACGATCCGCGCACGGATGCGTCGGCCGGCGTGCACGCGGGCGCACCGACGCCGTTCGGGCTCCTCATCGACGGTCGCGCTCATCGAGGCGAAGGTGAGAGTCGCGGGGTCGACGTGGCGATCCGTTCCCATCCTCGGCTCTCCTGGCGGGTCGACGAGAGCCGAACAGCCTACGAGGTGGAGGTCGCGGACGAAGACGGCGATCGTGTGTGGTCGACGGGGCGCGTGGAGTCGTCCGGCACCTCGGTCACGGTCGACACGACCCTGAGTCCTCGTCAACGCTACCTCGTGGCCGTTCGCCTGCAGGGCGGGGACGGCCGGTGGTCGCCATGGGTCCGCTCGGAGTTCGAGACCGGTCCATCGACACTCGCGGACTGGCAGGCGGAGTGGATCAGCGTCCCGGCGCGGTCTCGGCTGCGCCGCTCGTTCGAACTGCGCAAGCCGGTTCAGCGCGGCCGCCTCTATCTGACCGGGCAGGGGCTCGTCCGATCGGAGATCAACGGCGAGGCGGTCAACGCCGGCCACCTCGACCCCACCCGCACGGATGCCGGCCGCGCGCTCTACCGCTGCTACGACGTGGGCGACATCCTCGCTGCGGGGCACAACGACCTCGATCTCGTGGTGGCGATGGGCGAATGGAGTCGCACCGGACTCGAGCCGCGCGTGCTCGCCGAACTGGTGATCTGGCATCCGGACGGAACGCGCACCACGATCGTCCCCGACACCGAGGCGGTGGTATCGGCGAGCCGCGTGACTCTCGAGGACCCGTTCTATGTCGAACGGCACGACGCCGCCGTCGAGGCCGACCCCTGCTGGGTTCCCCTCGCGCCGTCGGCCCGCCTCGCTCCCGCAGACGAGTCCGACGACCCCGCGCTGCCGCCGTCGGTCGTCGAACCCGATCCGACGCCGCCGGCGCACGTGGTCTCCCGTGTGCCGCTGGTCGAGATCGGGCGCAGCGCCGGCATCCGCCTCTACGACGCGGGAACCAACATCGCCGGCCGCAGCCGGATCGAGGTGCTCGGCGCCCTGCCGCGCGGGACGCGCGTGCGCTCGATACACGGCGAGCACGTCGGCGCGGATGGACGTCTCGACACGACGAACCTGATGATGCCCTTCGACGACGGGCGCGAGCGCCAGGTCGTCGAATGGCTCGCGACGGGGGAGCCCGGTGACGTGGTCGAGGCCTGGTTCGCCTACCACGGGTTCCGCTATGTAGAGGTGCAGGGACTTCCCGACGATGCGGATGTTCACGCCACCGCCGGGATCCTCCACACGGACCTCGAGCGGAGCGGCCGGATCACCACGGGGAGCCCGACGATCGAGCGACTGCTCGAGCGCGCCGAGCGCACGCTGCTCAACAACGTGCACGGCGTGCCCGAGGACTGCCCGACCAGGGAGCAGTCGGCCTGGACCGGCGACACCGCGTCGGTCGCCGAGTACGAGCTCGCGGCCTTCGACACCGAGAACTTCTTCGCCAAGTGGATCCGCGACCTGCTCACCAGCCAGGCCGCAGACGGCGGCCTGCCCGCGATCGCTCCCGACGTCCGCTCTCCGCGGCTGCCCGCCGACCCGGTGTGGGGAGCGGCGCTGCACCGCGTGCTGCTGGGGCACTGGCTGCACTACGGCGACGAGCTTCTCGTGCGTGAGGCGCTGCCCGGCCTTCGCCGGTGGGCGGCGTTCCAGCTGTCCTGCGCGGACGACACCGGTGTCATCGCCCGATCGCCGATCAGCTACGGTCACGACTGGCTCGCCCTGGAGCAGACCCCTCCCGAAGTGCACCACACCGCGGCCGCGATCGACTGCCTGCTCGCCCTGAGCCGCCTGGAGGCGGAGGTGGGGGATGCCGCCGCCTCGGCGACATGGTGGGAGCACGTGGAACGTCTGCGCGCGGCCGCTCGCGCACGGTTCCACGATCCCGATCGCGGGGTGTTCGCCAACGGATCGCAGGGCGCGTACGCGGCAGCCATCGACGCCGGCATCCTCACCGGAGCCGACGCCGAACAGGCCGCAGAGCGCATCGAGCAGGATGTGCGGGCGCGCGGCAACCGCATCTCGGGCGGTTTCGCCACCACGAGGACGATCGTGCGCGCACTCACGGCGACGGGGCGATCGCAGGTGGTCGCCGACATGCTCGAGCAGCCCGCCGAACCCGGCATCGGCGCGATGCTGGCGTCCGGGCCGGGGACGTTCTGGGAGTGCTGGTGGATCGACCCGACCAACACCGGCACCGGCTCGCTCGACCATGTCGGCCTCGGCGGGGTGTTCGCGGGGTGGGTCTGGCACGCGCTGGCAGGTCTCGCGCCGACATCCGCCGGCTACCGCACGTTCGCCGTCGCGCCGCAGTTCGTCGCCGGTCTCGACGACCTGCACCTCCAGACGCAGACACCGCTCGGCACGATCCGGATCGCGTACCGGATCGTCGATGATGTCGCCACGATCGAGCTGGACGTGCCCGTGGGGTCTCTGGCAACCGTGGTCCTGCCCGGCACCGCGACGCGCGAAGTCGCCGCCGGGCGTCACGAGTTCCGCGTCGCCGCGCTGCGCCGCGAGATCTTCGTCCCCGGTGCGGACTCCGAGAAGTGGACGGCGCCCTCGATCGCCCCCCGCGCCGGCGATGTCACCGGATCTCGCGGTCTGCTGGCCGAAGCGCTGTCGGACGGCACCCTTCACGCTCAGGGACTCGGCGCTCTGCAGACGATGGCGGGCCTCAACTGCATGCCGATACCTCACGCGCAGCCTGCCGGTGCCGTCGTCGAGGTGACGTCCGGCCGCGCAGTAGACCCCCCGATCGCGCGGATCGAGTTCCTGCATCCGCTCGATGCCTCCGACGCGACCTTCCTCTATGCGCTCGTGGACCTCTGCGACGACCGGTGGAGCCGCGGCTCGCGTCCGACAATCCGTCTCATCGCCTCGGACGGCTCGCAGCTGCTCGCGGCCGGCACGAGCTGGCCGGCCGGCTGGAATCGCGTCGCCGTCGATGTCGAGGAGTGGCAGGGGCGGTCATCGATCGCCGCGCTCGAGGTATCGCTCCTTCCGCCGGGCGATGCCGCCGAAGACCACGTCATGCCCCAGGGCGCGGGCGAGAGCCCGGGCGGATTCCACCTGGGCGAGATCGGGATCAGTCAGGCCCACCGCACCTGGTGAGGCACCTGTCGAGAACATCAGAGAACGAGAGGCACCGATGCCGCACGACTTCATCGACTACGACGCCGCCGAGGCGGGTCTGGACTTCACCACTCTGGAGGGGTGGGGCGCAACGGACGCGCACGGGCGCCGCCTGGGGGCCAACAACTACCACCTGACTCTGGACGGCGCGCCGTTTCCCGTGGTCTCGGGGGAGTTCATCCCGCAGCGGTACCCCGAAGCCGAGTGGCGTGACGCCCTCCTCGCGATGCGCGACGGCGGTTGCTCGGTCGTCTCCTCCTATGTGTTCTGGGGGCTGGTCGAGCCGCGCGCGGGCGAATTCGACTTCACGGGCCCGAACGACATCCGCCGGGTGGCCGAGCTCTGCGCCGAGCTCGGTCTGCTCTTCGCGCCGCGGATCGGCCCGTTCAACAACTCCGAGTACCTGCTCGGCGGCCTGCCGCCGTGGCTGTACGGCATGCCTCTCGTCGAACGGTCCAACGACCCGCGTTACCTCGAGCGGGTTCGTCTCTACTTCGAGCGCATCGCCGCGGAGTTCGACGGGCTGTACTGGTCGGACGGCGGGTCGATCCTGCTGGTGCAGCTCGAGAACGAACTCGCCCACGCACCCAATGACTGGCGCACGCTCTTCGGCTACACCGCCACCGACCACCGCGGACCCGCGGACGGCGACGAGTTCGCCGCGCACATGCGGGCACTGCAGGCGTGCGCGGTGGAGGCGGGCATCACGCCGCCGTTCTTCGCGATGACGGCGTGGGGCCTGCCGGGCGACGTCGCCGATCTCGGCTACCTCCCCACATACGGCGCCTACATGGACCTTCATCCGCAGCCCGGCGGCAACCATGTGCTCACGACGTTCCAGGGTGGCGAGTACCCGTACCGCGGGGTGTTGCCGACGGCTTTCTGCGAGCTGGGCACCGGGTCTCCCGCGCGTGCCGCATATCGCCCCATGACGCCGGCCGGCTCGATGGCAACGACGGCCCTCACGCGATTCGCGTCGGTCGAGTCGCTCTTCCTCGGCTACTACCTGTTCCATGGCGGCACCAACCCGGTGCGCGGCGACGGCTTCGGGTGGACGACGAAGGAGCCGGCGTTCCCGCAGCGCTCGTACGACTTCTGGGCGCCGGTCAGCGAGTTCGGCGAGCGCCGCGAGTCGTTCCACCGCTCGCTCCCGTTCAACCGCTTCGTGCTCGAGTTCGGTGCCGATCTCGCCCCCACCCAGGTCATCGAGCCCCGCGACCCGGTGCTCGACCCCGAGGACGCACGACTGCGAAGCGTCGTGCGGGCCGCGAGCGGCTCCGCCTTCGTGTTCCTGGCCAATTACGGCAACAACGTCGCACTCGAGGACCGTACGGACGTGCGCATCTCTGTAGCGCTCAGCGAGCGCGAGGTCTCGTTCCCCCGCCGGTCGACGCTCGCGCTCGCGAGCGGGGCGACAGGTGTACTCCCGGTCGGGCTCTCGCTCGGCGCAGGACTGACTCTGCTGTCGTCGACCGCGCAGCCGCTGGCACGGCTCGGCACGACGGACGAGCCGCTCCTCGTCTTCCACGCCGCCGAGGGCGCGGAGGCGGAGTACACGGTCGCAGAGGTGGATGCCTCGGCCGTCGCCGGTGATGGAGAGGTGTTCGACGAGACCGACGGCGCGACCGTCGTCGTGCGCGCCGACGCGCCCGCCACTTTCACGGTGACGAGCGGGTCGGGGCGGGCCACGATCACGACGATCCCCACCGCCCACGCCGAATACAGCACCATCGTTCCGACGACGGCGGGCCGCCGACTGCTGACGAGCGACGCGGAGCTCAGCTGGATCGGCGACGACATCGTCCTCTCGGCGATCCGGCCGCTCGAGGCTCCACCGCTTCACGCAGTGCTTCGTCGTCCGGGATTCGGTGACGACATCGCCGTGACGCTTCCCGCACCGACCGTCGCGCACACCACGGTGCGGGTCGAGCACCTCTCGCCGAGCCGCGTGCTGCTCACCGTGGATGACGTCGCCGCCGACATCGGCGAACTCTGGCTCGATATCGCCTACACCGGCGATCTCGTCCGACTGTTCGACGCCGACACGGGTCTGCTGGTGGGCGACGACTTCAGCCGCGGCATCCCCTGGCGGGTGAAGCTCGGTCGATTCGAGTCGGCCCTGCGCGGCGCAGGTCTGCAGTTGCGGGTCGAGCCGCTCTCGACCGTCGTCGAGGTGCCCAACGACGAGGGCATCCTGCTCGACCACGCGGAGCAGACCGAGGGCGAGGCGCGCATCGACGGGCTCGCATTCGCGGAGCGCGTCAGTGCCGCGGTAACGCTCGAGGACGTCGTCGCGGGTATCGCAGCAGGAGCCCGCGTCTGATGCGACCGGTCGCTCTGCGCACCGAGCTTCTCGATTCGCCCCTCGGCATCGGCACGGCGCACCCGTGCTTCGACTGGCGTGTCGTCGACGCCGCGCCGGGCGGATTCCAGTCCGCGTACCGGATCCAGGTCGAGGACGCGGCATCCGCCACTGAGGTATGGGACAGCGGCGAGGTCGCCGGCCACCGTCCGTTCGGAGTGCGATACGCCGGGCAGCCACTCGTCTCTTCGCGGGCCTACCGGTGGCGGGTCGCGGTTCGCGACGACTCCGGAGCGCTCAGCGAATGGAGCGACTGGGCGGGATTCGAGACCGCGAAGCTCGCGGCCGAGGAACTGGTCGCCACCTGGATCGCTCTCGACGAGACTCCGACCGAGGATGACGCCAGTGTCGTGACGTTCCGGCGAGACCTTGATCTTCCCGCCCACGTCGTACGCGGGCGCGCCTACGTCTCGGCCCTGGGCTGGTACAAGTTCTTCGTCAACGGCCGCGACCTCACCGGCACCTCGCTCGTTCCGCGCTGGACGCCCATGGATCACCTCGTCGAGTACCAGGTCTACGACGTCACCGACGAGTTCCGCATCGGCGGCAACATCCTCGGCATGGCCGTCGGCGACGGCCGCTATCGGGGAGGCCTGAGCGCCTTCGACCGTCGCCGCACCTACGGCGACAGGCTCGGCGCGTTCGTCCAGCTCGAACTCGACCTCGCGGACGGAAGCGCCGTCCGGGTCGTGACCGACGGCGCGTGGCGCGGCGGACGAGGCGCGATCCGGCGATCCGATCCGATGCGCGGTGAGCGGCGCGATCTGCGTCTGCCGTTCGACGACTGGCTGACCGACGGGATGCCGGAGCGCTTCGCCCCCGTTGCGGCCGTGCCCGCGCCGCGCGGCGAGCTCGTCGCCGAGTCGCTGGCGCGCGTCATCGAGGTGGACGAGCGGGCGCCGGTGGCGATCACGATCGCCCCGAGCGGAGCGCAGATCGTGGACTTCGGGCAGAATCTCGCCGGGGTCGTGCGCATCCGCCTCGACGCCGACGCCGGGCCCGAGGTGCGCATCACGTACAGCGAACTGGTGAGTCCGGAGGGCGAGCTCGAGACCGCGTACATGTTCATGGACCCCGAGAACCCGCGCTACTTCCGCGACGACGTCGTGCTCGCGGGGGTCGAGCACGTCTTCCAGCCGTGGTTCAGCATCCAGGGCTTCCGCTTTGTCGAGATCGTGGGCGCGCAGCCCCTCGAGCCCGACGACATCCGCGCGGTCGTCATCTCGACCGAGCTGGAGTACACCGGCGAGTTCCACTGCTCCGACCCGCGGCTGGAGCAGCTCGAGTCGAACGTGCGGTGGAGCCTTCGCTCGAACTTCACCGATACGCCCACCGATTGCCCGACGCGGGAGCGCGCCGGGTGGACCGGAGACATCCAGGTCTTCGCCGAGACCGCGACGCTCTTCGTCGACGTGCAGGCGTACCTCCGCCGCTATCTGCGCAACGTCAGTGCGGAGCAGCTGCCCGACGGGCGCATCCCGCCGTACATTCCGAGCGAGACCTCGGCGTTCAGCGGCCCGCTGCTCGCCACCCTCGACCAGGTCTCGAGCGCCGTCGGCTGGGGAGACGTGGCGGTGCTCACACCGTGGGATCTCTACCTCGCATACGACGACCGGGATGTGCTCGAACGGCAGTACGAGACGGCGGAGCGCTGGGTGGCGAGTCTCGACGCGCTCGCGCGAAACGGAAGGCACTGGAGCCGGCAGGACGTCGTGGGCGCAGGCGAGCTCGAGCGCTGGGTGGTCGACAGCGGCTTCCACTGGGGCGAATGGCTGCGTCCGGGCGAGGGCGACGAAGAGATGGAGCACAACTGGACGTTCGGTCGCCCCGTCGTCGCGACCGCGTACTTCGCGCACTCCTCGGCGGTGCTCGCACAGATCGCCGGCGTGCTCGGCAAGGAAGATGACCGTCGCCGGTACGAGGAGCAGGCATCGCTGATCAGGCAGGCCTGGCGACGCGCGTTCGTGACGAGCGACGGGCGGATCGGCGACGACGAGCAGGACGACTACGTGCGCGCGCTCGCATTCGGACTGCTCGAAGCGGGCGACGAACCCGCGGCTGTGGCCCGGCTCGTCGCGAAGATCGAGGCCGCGGGGATGCATCTGGGAACCGGGTTCCTGTCGACCAAGATGCTGCTGCCGACACTCAGCGCCCATGGCCGATCGGATGTCGCCTACGCGCTCCTTCTCCAGGAGACCGAGCCCGGCTGGCTGGCGCAGATCGCGAAGGGCGCCACGACGATCTGGGAGCGATGGGACGGGTTCGATCCCGACGGCAGGCCGCTCGCCTCTCACAACCACTACGCACTCGGCGCGGTCGCGAGCTGGCTGTACCACGGCGTCGCGGGACTCTCGGCGTCCGCTCCGGGATGGAGCGAGATGCGTGTGGACCCGCGGATCGGCGGGGGCATCACATCGGCGTCCGCCCGTGTCGCGACGCCGTACGGACCAGCCGCCACCGCGTGGAGCCTGGTCGACGGCGTGGTGAGCCTCGAGGTCGAGGTGCCGTTCTCGGCCCGGGCGGTCGTCGTGCTCCCCGGTGAGGAGCGGCAGGTCGGCTCCGGCACCCACCGATTCTCGTACCGGCCGGCTCCATGACATCGGGACGCCGATGAACACGGACGACCGCCCGCTCGCGGCGACCCTCCGGCGCTTCGTCGACGCAGGGGAGGTGGCGGGCGCTGCGCTGCGGTTCCGTCAGCGGGGCGCACTCGTGGAGGAGGCGGTGATCGGCTGGGCCGACATCGAACGCCGACGCGAGGTCACCGCTCGATCGGTGTTCCGCCAGGCCTCCCTGACCAAGCCGGTTGTCGCCGTCGCGATCCTGCAGCTCGTGGAGACGGGGCTGGTGCGGCTGGACGACCCGGTCGCAGTCTTCATCCCCTCTTACGCGTCGACGATGGTCGCCGAAGGCGTGCCGACGAACTGGTCGTCGCCGTCCGAAGCCGGAGCGGGCATGCGCATCGTCGACGCCATCCGCCCCGTGACCATTCGAGACCTGCTGACCCATTCGAGCGGTCTGGGGCACGGCCCGCACAGTGCGGGCCTGATCGACGCCGTCCGCATGCCAGGCCAGACTCTCGCCGAGCGGGTCGATGCGTACACGACGATCCCGGCGGATGCCCAGCCCGGCGAGAGCGCCGGCTACAGCCCGCAGGTGGGATTCGACGTGCTCGGCCGCGTCGTCGAGGTGTGCACCGGCGTCGACCTGCACAGCGCGCTGCGGGCGGGCATCCTGGACCCGTTGGGAATGACCGACACCACGTTCGTCCTCACCGCAGAGCAGCATCGCCGTCTGGTCACGCTGTACGGGCTCGTCGACGGGGTGCTGCGTGACGAGAGCGCATCCCCTGACGCGCTGTCGATGACCCCGGTCGGCCTCGCGTCCGGTGCGGCCGGGCTCTACGGCACGGCCTGGGATTTCGATCGCTTCGCCCGGATGCTCGGCGGCGGCGGTGAACTGGAGGGGACCCGAATCCTGAAACGCTCCAGCGTCGAGGCGATGTCAGCCGAGCGGTCCGCGGGTGCCCGAGCGATGGGGCATGGTCTCGAGTGGGGACTGGGAGTCATCGTCGAGGTCGTCGGAAACGACGTGAAGGCGCCGGGTGCCTGGGGCTGGAGCGGTGCATGGGGCAGCCATCTGGTCATCGATTCCGTGAACCGGACCACGCTCGTGCTGATGGTGAACCGCAGCGACATCGGCGGTGCGGGGTCTGCGCCCTCGCGCGAACTGGAGCAGGTCGCGCTGCGCGAGTACGGACGAGTGCACGCTCGCACCCGGCACTGACACGCTTAGCGCGAGCGTGACCGACGTCGAGGGCAACTCGAAGACGCCCGCCGCGGAGCCTGCCGTCACCACCCGCCGCGCGTGGGCGTATGTCCTTCGCGAGCGTCATCGGGCATCGCCATCTCTGCGCGGATGCCGAGGAGGCGGATCGGACGGTCGGGTTCGATCCTGGCGACCATCTCCATGACGCGAGCGAGCACCGCGTCGTGGTCGCGGGTTGCGGGGATCCGCTTCGTGAACGTCTTGGTGAGAAACGGTGCGTAGCGCACCTTGAGTCCGAGTCCGACGACGGGCCGGTCATCGGACGCGACGTCGGCGAGCACCTGGGCGAGCAGGTCGCGCACCGCCTGCTCGATGTCGCCGCGATCGGCGAGGTCGACCTGGAACGTCGTCTCCTTGCTGTGCCCTCGCGCCACCCATGGGGTGTCGTCGACCTCGGATGATCCGTCGCCGCGACCGAGCTGGCGATACCAGAGGCCCATCTTCGGCCCGAATTCGGTCACGAGCGCAGCCTCGTCGGCGCTCGCCAGTTCGGCGACCGTGCGGATGCCGAGCCCGACGAGTCGCTTCGACACCTTCGAGCCCACGCCCCACAGCTCGATGGTGGGCCGGTCTCCCATCACGGCGAGCCAGTTCCCGCGGGTGAGCCGGAAGACCCCGCGAGGCTTCCCGAACCCGGTCGCGACCTTGGCGCGCACGAGGGTGTCGCCGATCCCGACGCTGCAGTGCAGCGCGGTCTCGTCGAGCACCGCGCGCTGGAGTCGCCGCGCGTAGCCTTCCGGATCGTCGCTCACGATGCCGACGAACGCCTCGTCCCAGCCGAGAACCTGCACCACGGCTCCGGGCTGTGCGCGCACTGTCGCGAAGACCTGCTCGGATGCCGCGAGATACGTCTCGGCGTCGACCGGCAGGATGACGGCATCCGGGATCTTCCGCGCGGCGATGCGCAGCGGCATCCCAGAGCCGACTCCGAACTCTCGCGCCTCGTACGACGCCGTCGAGACGACCGCGCGCTCGGTGGGGTCGCCTCGCCCGCCCACGATCACGGGCCGGCCTGCAAGCTCCGGATGCCGCAGCACCTCGACTGCGGCGATGAACTGGTCGAGGTCGACGTGCAGCACCCAGCGGGCGGCCTCGCCGCTCACCGCCGCACGCCCCGTCGACTGCGCATGACGACGAGGATAGTGCGGGTCCCCGACGGTGTGCCGGTCGGGCTGAGCGGCGCTACCCCAGCGCGGCGCTCAGCGTCTCCCAGCGCTGGCGAGTGAGGAACGCGAGCTGGCCGGTCTTGCCGGGCAGGTCGACGTGCGGGCCGTGCTCGAAGCCGAAGAGCCGCACTCGCGCGAGCGCCCGGTCGTTGTCGACATCGGGCTCGATCACGATCCGGTCGACCTCGGGCCGCGAGAACACGAAGCTCGCGATCACGTGGCCGATCCGGGTCGTGAAACCCGCGACGGGTGCGCCCCGCGCGCCGAGCAGGAAGTGGATGCCGACATCGCCGGGCAGCGTGTCGTACGCGTCGCCGAGAGGGTCGTTCTCGGGCTCGTATGTCTGCAGGAGCACCACCGGCTCGCTCTCGCGGCGGATGAGGAACGCGTGGTGGCTGGGCAGCTCGTCCACGTAGGCGTAGAGGTCGCGGAGCTCTTCGCGCGAGTGCCCGGCGAGTCCCCAGAATGCAGCGCCGGGGGCAGTGACCCAGCGGTGGATCACGTCGAGGTCGGCATCGGGGTCGAGGACGACGACCTCGATCCGCCCGAGGACGGGATCGTCGGCGGTGTGCACGAGTGCGCCGGCCCGTCCGCTGATCAGCCGTGCGGTGCGTGTCGCAGTCATGCGGCTCCCGTGGATGTGTCGGGGCGCAGCAGCGCCCAGTCGGTCGTTATGCGCGTCGGGCGGGCGTCGGCCCACGCCGGGAGCTGATCGGCGAAATGCGGGGACGTCGGATCGCCGGACGCGCCGAACGGCACGCTCCACAGGCTCGCCTCGCGATCGGCGAGATCCCACGCCCAGCGTGCGACCGAGCCGCGCCACGCCCGGTCGGTGAGCCCCGGCGTCGAACCGGTGCAGCGCACGGTGTCGCCGTCGCCCGAGACGTCGACATCGAGGGTGGCGCCCGGGTTCTCGCTTCCGTCCACTCCCGCGAGGACGTGGAGGGGCAGCAGGCGATGCGTCGCGCCCCATGGGGGCGCGTCGGACGCATCCTCCAGGGCGGCCGCGACGATCGCGGGCATCTCGTCACGCAGCGCGGGGTGCACGACCAGGTGCACGAGCGCGGCGGCGACCTGGGCGGTCGCGCCGAGCCACGGGTCGAACACGGGGCCGAATCCGTGGGGACGGTGCAGTGGCGTCAGCGCGGGATGCGCGGCGACGCGCCGCACGAGCGCGCCGCGCCAGGCGGCGAACCGCCCGGCTGCGGCGGACGAGGCATCCATTCGTCCGTCCCACGCGACGAGTGCGTCGCGCACCCTCGACGCTGCCGGTGCGAGCTCGTCTGCCGGAAGCAGCCCGCGCAGCGCCGCTGCCTGACCGCTGGCGGTGTCTGCCCAGATGGGCGCGAACTGGGCGGCGGTGCGAGGCCCGAGCGACTCGAGCAGCTCGCCGATGCGCTCGGCGCGATGCGACGAGGGGTATGCCCAGCCGAGGTCGATGCCGGCGCGCTCCGGCGGACGCTCGTTCGCGTCGACGGCGACCGTCGTGACGGAGATCGCGTCGACGACGCCGCGATCCGCAGCGGGGTGCGCGGTCTCGGCGGCCAGCGGCAGGCGCCGCTCGTCGCGTGCGCGGTCGGGCGTGACTCCGACGGTCGCAGACAGCACGGTTCCCTCGCGGTCGGCGGCGAGCACGCGGTTCACCGGATCGACCCATGACGAGAATGCAGCGACGACATCGCCGGCGGTGCGTGCGCGCAGAAGGGGGAGGAGGGCCGCCCCGCCGAGATCGGAGTTCGCACGGGCCGGCATCCGGATGCTCCAGGCGACGAACTCGCCGCGCTCGCCGCCGTGCTGCTCCCCGCCGTCGTGAAGATCGGTGACGATCGTGCCGCGCTCGGTCTCGAGCGCCTCGACCTCGACATCGGTGCCGCCGCGCACCTGCACGACCGACCGCTCGAGATCCACCGGCCGCCAGCCGTCGGGCCCGAGGGCGTCGTAGCCGTCGGCCGTGGCACGCAGCCGTTCACGGAACACGTCCACGCTGTGCGCGATCGCGTTCGTGACGCCCCAGGCCGCCTCGCCCGTGTGCCCGAAGTGCGGCACACCCGGCGCGCCGGGAAAGGCGAGGCCGACCACGTCGAACTCGTCACACGCCAGTCGCACCTGCTGGTACACCCCGGGCAGCTCGAACATGCGGTGCGGGTCGCCGGCGAGCAGCGGCATCCCGCTGCCGGTCCGCGAGCCGTGCAGCGCCCACCCGTTGCTGCCCGACGTGGGCAGCGTCTCGTCGCCGTACCCGGCGAAGACGTCGACCCATTCGTTGCCGAGCGTCACGCGCACGTGCTCGCGCCACAGCAGCAGCGGGAATGTCGAGAACAGGGCGTGGGCGACGTGCAGCACACCGAGCGGATCGTGGTCGTTCCACGGCGTGAGCGCACGCGGATCGCCGAAGACCCGGTCCAGCTCGTGAAACTCTGCGGCGTCGGCACCCGCGTCGACATCGCCGGCACCCTCGCCGTGATCTCGTCGGCCGGGGCTCATGCCTCGGCGCACACCCACCGTGTAGCGGCGGACGAACTCGCGCGACTCGGCGTCGAGGGTGTCGTACGCGCGCCGGGCGGTGTCGTCGAGGCGCGCGCGCCGCGCGAACACGTCCCAGGAGACGCCGGACTCGCCGATGAGCTCGGCGAGGCGTCCCGATGCCCGCAGGCGGTCGACCTCGATCTGCCAGCCGCGGTCGCGCGCCGTGACCTCTCCCTGCGCTTCGGCGAGATCCCCGGCATCCGTCGCGCGGATGTGGGGGATGCCATGGTCGTCCCGGTAGACCTCTGCCACCCCGTCAGACTCCCACGGACCCGGCGCCCGCGAGGGTGCGGGCGCGCGCGATCGGGTTGTCGAGCGTGCCGGCGTAGATCAGCGACGCGGACTGGTCGGTGAGGTCGACCATCTGCAGGGTGTTGCGCAGTTGCAGGCGGTTGAGGCACGAGTGCGCGAACGTGTCGGCGCGCAGATCGACGAGGGAATCCAGATCCGGATGCTCGGCGGCGTGCTCGTCGACGGTCTCGGCCGCGATCCGCCAGAACTCGCTCTCGGGCAGGGTGCCGTCCACGTGCAGGATGCCCGCGAGGTGGCGCAGCACGCCGTCGAAGACATCGGTGAAGATCGCGAGAGCCTTCTCCTGATCATCGACCGGCGAAATGATCCGGCGGACGTCGTCGGTGACGCTGCGCTCGGCGAGGAGGGCGACCTCCTCGCCGATGTCCTTCATGAAGACGCCCGTCGGCACGTGTTCCTCGAGGATGAGGATGAGGTTCTCGCCGTGGGGCATGAAGGCGAGGTCGTGTGCGAGCAGGCAGTGCACGAGCGGGCGCAGGTACGCGCGCAGGTACGCGCGCACCCACTCGGCGGCCGGGATGCCCGACGCGCGGATCAGGGCGGTCGCCACCGACGCTCCCGACGGATCGCGGTGCAGCAGCGACGCCATCGTGGCGAGGCGCTCACTCTCGGACACCAGCGGCACGGGGCTCTCGCGCCAGAGTGCGGCGAGCATCTTGCGATGGGTCGACGACGACGGCGTCCGGTGGTACGGGTCGCCGGTGTACCCGATCGAGGCGCGTTCGCGCAGCACGCGGAACCCCGACTCGCGCAGCGTCTCATCGCTCGCGACGAGGTCGGCGACCCAGTCATTGATCGCCGGAGTCACCCGCATGTACGCCGGCGACAGTCCGCGGAGGAAGCCCATGTTCTGCACCGACAGGGCGGTCTTGACGTAGTGGCGGTTCGGGTGCGTGACGTTGAGCATCGTGCGCACCGACTGCTGCGCGCGGTACTCGTCCTCGCTCTCGCCGATCAGCACGAGATCCCGCCGGGCGATGTCGGGCGCGAAGGTGACGGCGATCCGGTTGTCCCATTGCCACGGGTGCACCGGCAGCAGGTGATACGCCTGCGGGTCCTCGCCGACGTCGCACAGCCGTGCCGCGAACCGCTCGCGCTCCTCTGCACTCAGTTCGACCGACAGGAGGGATGCCTCGTCCAGCCCTTCGCCGAGTGCCAGATGCGACGCCGATCGCCGCGCTGCGAGCCACACCATCCGAAACTCCCGTCCGGCCTCGGGAGCGAAGACCGCGTGGGCCGATACCCCGAACCCGATCCGGCCGTTGTTGGCGACGAAGCCGGGGTGCCCCTCGGTCATGGCCGACTCGATCGTGGGGAAGTCGGCGCGCGTCAGTTCGTCGGCCGACGGGCCGCCCTGTGCGATCTTGAACGCTGCAGCGGCGAGCGTCGAGGCGATCTCCTCGAGGTAGATCGGCAGGAGCGCGTCCGACAGGCCCAGCACCGGCTGCAGTTCGAGGATCAGCTCCTGTGCGTCGAGCGGGGCCGGGACGCCGTCGACGAGACGGGTCAAGCCCGCCTCGTCGACGATCCAGTGCTCGAGCGCGGTCCTGGTGGCGGTGAAACGGTATTCGGTTCCTGCGTGCGGTGCGCGGACGCGCCAGCCGTCGTCGAAGGGCTCGGGCGAGAGCAGCCGCTCGTGGCTGAATTCGGCGATCGCCTTGGCCACGAGATGACGCTGCGCCGCCTCGAGGTTCTCGGCTGTCAGGTGCGATGCAGGCGCGATCATGCGCGTCCTCCCGGTGCGAGCAGATCTCGCTCGGCTCGTGCCAGCTCGGAGCCGGCGAAGTCGTCGCGGGTGCAGACCGACAGGACCGCGGTCTTGGTGTGCGCACCGTCGTCGATCGCGACGTAGCGCAGCTCGGTGAAGCCGGCGCGGAGGTTCTTGCGGCGGATGCGGTCGTTGCGGGCATCCGGCTCGACCACGATGCGCGCCGCGCCCAACTCGTCGAAGCACCACCTCATGACCGCGTCGAACACGGCGTCGGTGAGGCCGTGAACCGGGTGCGGTCCGGGCGGAGCGATGAGCACGTGCATGCCGAGGTCGCCGGGAACAGGATCGTGGATGCCTCGCAGCAGCACGGTCGCCGGGTCGTACGTCTCGGCGAAGAAGGTCGGAACCGCGTCGACCAGTCCGAGCCAGGCATCCTGATGCGGATCCGTCACCACGCCGGTGAGATAGTCGCTCACGGCGTCGACGTCGAGCCCGTCCATGCCCCAGAACGCACCGTGCGGATCGGCCAGCCATCGCTGCAGCGTCGGGGCGTCGCGCCGCGGATCCGCACCGATGATCGACACGTCGAGCCCCGCCAGGACGCTCATCGCGCGACTCCGATCGCGGCAGGTGCGAGCGCATCGTCGGGGACGCCGAAGTGCTGGAAGGCGATGCGCCGCTCGATCGGATACACCTCACGACCGGTGACCGCGGCCAGGATGGAGGAGTTGCGCCACGCGCCGAAGCCCAGATCGGGCGCGGTCAGCCCGTGAGTGTGCTCTTCGCCGTTCTGCACGAAGACGCGCCCGCGCCCGCCGTCGACGCTGTAGTCGCGTGCGACGGCGAGTCGGCCGAGGCCGTCCCAGTCGAGCAGATCGGCGATCGGTGCAAGGAACGGCGGGGTCTCGGCGGCGTACCCGGTGGCGAGCACCAGCGCCTCGGTCTCGCGCTCGTGCTCTCGGTCGAGCTGCCCGTGACGCAGCCGCAGTCGATAGCGCTCGCCGTTCCACTCCGCGGCGAGGACCTCGGTGTCGGTGAGCAGGGTCGTGGGTACCGGGCCGTCGACGCTCAGCCGGTAGAGCGTGTCGTAGATGTCGTCGATCAGCTCGCCCGAAATGCCCTTGTAGAGCCCGCGCTGCTCGCGGCCGAGGTGCTGTCGCAGACCCAATGGCAAGGCGTGAAAATGATCGGTGTACTCGGGCGAGGTCATCTCGAGGGTGAGCTTGGTGTACTCCATGGGGAAGAACCGCGGCGAGCGGGTCACCCAGTCCACGCGGTACCCGCCTTCACGGATGCCGTCGAGCAGGTCGCGGTAGATCTCGGCGGCCGATTGCCCGCTGCCGACGACGGTGACCGATCCGGCTGAGCGCAGCGCTTCGCGGTTCTGCACGTACTCCGAGCTGTGGATCACCGGACCGCCGAGCCGCCGCAGCGACTGGGGCATGGTCGGGCGGGTGCCGACGCCGACCACGACGTGGCGCGCGCGCACTTCGCGCTGCTCGCCGGTGTCGGTGCGCATGGCGCGCACGATGTACACGTCGTCCTCGACGTCGTGCTCGATGGCGACGACCTCGTGGTTCCAGTGCAGGCTCGTCAGCCGCGCCGCCGCCCACCGGCAGTACGCGTCGTACTCGGCGCGCAGCGGATAGACGTTCTCGCGGATGTAGAACGGGTACAGGCGGCCGGTGTGCTTGAGCCAGTTGAGGAACGAGAACTCGCTCGTCGGGTCGGCCATCGTGACGAGGTCGGCGAGGAAGGGGACCTGGATGGTGGCGCCCTCGATCATCATGCCGTGGTGCCAGCGGAACCCGTCGGCGCGATCCAGGAACACCGCATCGAGCCCGAGCGGCTCGGCCAGGCACGCAAGCCCCAGATTGAACGGGCCGACGCCGACGCCGACCAGGTCGTGCACGTGCCCGCTCACGCCGAGACCTCCGCGCCCACGAGCCCGGCGACGAGTTCGGATGCCAGCTCGGAATCGAGATCCGGCGCGATCCCGGCGAGGGCGGTCGCGGCATCCTTCACCATCGAGAGCACGGCTCGGACGTCGTCGAGCGTCGTCTCGGGGTTGAGGAGCGTGAGCTTCAGGCACGGCCGGCCGTCGATGACGGTCTTCGCCACCAGGGCGCGACCCGATTCGAACAGCACGCGGCGCACGCCCGCGACCAGGGCGTCCTGGTCCGCGTCGTCGGTGCCGTCGGGGCGCACGCGGAAGAGCACGGTGCTCAGCTGCGACCGGCCGACCAGCTCCAGGTCGGGATCCGCATCGACAGCATCGGCGACGTCCGCCGCAAGATCCACGACGGTGTCGAACATCTCGCCGATCCGGTCGGGGCCGAGCGCGCGCAGGGTCACCCACAGCTTCAGCGCGTCGAAGCGCCGCGTGGTCTGCAGCGACTTGTCGACCTGATTGGGCTCGGCGTTCTCGAGCGGGTTGAGATAGTCGGCGTGCCAGGCTCCGGCCGCGAGATCGCGCGGCTCGCGCACGATCAGCGCGCTCGACGACACCGGCTGGAAGAAGCTCTTGTGGAAGTCGACCGTCACCGACCGCGCCCGCTCGATGCCCGCGAGCAGATGACGGCGTCGGCGCGACACCAGCAGCCCGCAGCCGTAGGCGGCGTCGACGTGCAGCCAGACTCCGCGTTCGTCGCATACGGCCGCGAGCGAGGCGACCGGATCGATGACGCCGCGATCGGTGGTGCCGCCGGTGGCCACGACCGCCATCGGCAGGAGACCGGATGCCGCGGCCCGCTGCAGCGCCACGTCGAGGGCATCCGGATCCATGCGTCCCTCCCCGTCGTCTGCGACGATCACGACCGCATCGTCCGAGAGGCCGAGCAGGAGGGCGGACTTGCCCACGCTGAAGTGGCTGGATGCCGTCGCGAGCACGACGAGGCGGGGAAGCGTCTCGGCGCGCGGCGCTCCGGCACGGGCGACCGCGGCCTCGCGCGCCAGGAAGAGCGCGTGCATGTTGGACTGCGTGCCTCCGGAGGTGAAGACGCCATCACCGTGGGCGAAGCCGATGCGCTCGGCGGTCCACGAGACGACCTTGCGCTCCATGAGCGTGCCGACGGTGGACTGATCGTAGGTGTCGACCGAGGTGTTCACCGCCGCGAGCACCGCCTCGGCGGCGACCGCGGGCAGCGCGACCGGGCAGTTGAGGTGCGCGGCGTAGGCGGGGTGGTGGAACCAGACGGCGTGCTCGAGGAACACGTCGTCGATCTCGGCGATCGCGGCCGACGTGCCGACGCCCGGTCCGTCGAGCGCGGAATCGTCGACCAGCCGCTGCAGCTCGGAGCGCGAGGCGCCCGAGAACGGCTGGGTCGCGCCGGCCAGGCGGTGCGCCACCAGCGCGGTGGTCTCGGCGACGAGCAGGCGATAGCGATCGGCGGTGGAACGCGTCAGCATTTCAGACATCAAGCGACCTCCAATTAGGTTTGGCTAACCTAACTTAAAGGAGGAGGCTGGTCGTCTGTCAAACACCGGCGTAACGCTCGGTGCCAATTCTTGCACTGGGTACAGCTATTGCCTAACGGTCGACCGTGACACCGAGAGCGCGTTGCAGCGGCAGGTAGTGCTCGACCACTGCGCGCCGATAGGCCTCGACGTCGCCGGCGCGCGCCGCGCTCAGCATGTCGCCGTGGGCGTGGGCGGTGGTCTGCATGTCCGCGGGCATCGCCACGCTCAGCTGTGGGAGCACGGCGGTGTGGACATCCCAGAATGCACCTACGAGCTGCTCCGCGAGCCGGTTGCCGGTCGCGGCGAACAGCGTGGTGTGGAACGCGCGGTCGGCCTCGAGGAAGACTTCGCCGCGGTCGGCCTTCTCGACCATCTCGCTCACCATCTCGGTGAGCTCCTCGACGTCGGTGCCCTCCATCGCGGCCACGACCTTGTCCGCCATCGACAGGTCGAGCGCGAGGCGCACCTCGACGACCTCGCGCAGGGCGTCGAGCGAGCCGTCGGGCGAGAGGACGCCGCGGAAGACCAGTGCCTGCACCATGGGGTCGAGCGACATCCCGCCGACGTAGGTGCCGTGCCCATGGCGGACGTCGACGATGTCGAGCGTCGAGAGGGTGCGGATGGCCTCGCGGACGGAAGATCGCGAGACGTCGAGCGTCTCGCACAGCTCCGCTTCGGTCGGCAGGGGGTCGCCCGTTCGCAGGTTCCGGGTGAGGATGAGCTGCTTGATCTGATCAGCTGTCGTGACCCGGCGCATGCGGGATCCGCGGTTGTCGATCAAGGACATACGGCCCATCCGTTCTCAAGTAACAAGTTCGTTTCGCCCATTGTGCAGGTCGGGAACGTGTGTTTATAGTACGTCAGACGTCAGATGTCTTCAAGACGTCATCCCGACACCATCTGGAGCACTCATGAACCGATCCACTTCCCGCCGCCGCGCGGGGCGTCTCGCGGTCGTAGCGGCGGGCACCGTGGCCACTGCGCTCGTGCTGGCGGGCTGCGGCTCGTCCGCGACGCCGACCGCCGAAGACAGCGCGCCGGCAGCCGCAGTCGACCCCGACGGCATCATCGAAGCCGGTATCTCCTACGCCCTGAGCGGCAGCTTCGACCCGATGATCGCATCGGGCGCGGTCACCGTCTCTGCGAACTGGCACATCTTCGAGGGTCTCGTAGACCTCGACCCGGTTACGAAGGAGCCGTACGCGGCGCTTGCGGCCGACATGCCGACGCAGATCGACGACACCACGTACGAGATCGACATCCGCGAGGGCGCGACCTTCCAGAACGGCGATCCGGTCACCGCCGAGGACATCGTGTTCAGCTACGAGCGTGTGCTGGACCCGGCCAGCGGCTCGCTGTTCACCCCCTACATCAGCTTCATCGACACCGTCACCGCGGTCGACGACGACACGGTGCAGATCACGACGGACTACCCCTTCTCGCTGCTCGACGAGCGTCTCGGGGTCGTCAAGATCGTTCCGCAGTCGGTCGTCGAGGCCGATGCCGAAGCCTTCGGTGCCAACCCGATCGGGTCGGGACCGTACTCGCTCGTCTCGGCCGTCCCCGAGGACAAGCTCGTCTTCGAGGCGTACGCGGACTACAACGGCCCGCGCCCCGCGCAGGCGGCCGGCATGAACTGGAACCTGCTCGCCGACTCGGCCGCGCGCGTCACGGCGATGTCGTCCGGCACGATCCAGGCAATGGAGGATGTCCCGTACATCGACGTCGACACGCTCGCGTCGACCGTCGACGTCGAGAGCGTGCAGTCGTTCGGCCTGCTGTTCATGATGTTCAACACGGATGCCGCGCCGTTCGACGACGCCCGTGTGCGTCAGGCGTTCTTCTACGCGCTCGACATGGACAAGATCATCGAGACGGGCATGCTCGGCAATGCGACCGCGGCGACCTCGTTCCTGCCGGAGACCTACCCGAACTACAACGAGGCGTCCACCGTCTACACGTACGACCCCGACAAGGCCGAGGAGCTGCTCGACGAGGCCGGCGTCTCGGACCTGTCGATCACGCTGCTGACCACCGACACCGGTTGGGTGAAGGAAGTCGCTCCGCTCATCAAGGAGTCGCTGGATGCCATCGGTGTGGACGTGACGCTCGACGTCGCCCAGTCCGCGGCGCAGTACGCGAAGGTCGACTCCGGCGACTACACCGTCATGGTCGCTCCCGGTGACCCGTCGGTCTTCGGAACCGACCCCGACCTGCTGATGAACTGGTGGTACGGCGACAACGTGTGGCCGAACACCCGCACGAACTGGGCCGACACCGAAGAGTACGCGCAGCTGCGCGAACTGATCGACACCGCAGTCCAGGAGGACGGCGACGCGCAGCAGGAGACCTGGAACCAGGCATTCGACCTGCTCTCCGATGAAGCAGTCCTCTACCCGCTGTTCCACCGCAAGCTCCCCACCGCGTGGAGCAGCCAGGAGCTCGTCGGATTCGAGCCGGTCCCCACCACGGGCCTCTCGTTCCTCGACGTCGGCGTCGCCGCCGAGTAGCTCGACCCGCAATGCACCCGGGGGGTGCGCTGAGGCGCACCTCCCGGGACCACCCCCCCCGGACCCATCCCCAGGAAGGAACGGCCCGTGTCGAACACGCTCCGTCTCATCGGCCGACGGCTGCTTCAGCTGCCGCTGATGATCCTGGGCATCACGTTCCTCGTGTTCTTCGTGATGTCCTTCTCACCGGTCGACCCGGCGCGCACCGCGCTCGGCGAGACCGCATCGCCCGAGGCGCTCGAGGCCTACCGTGAGGCGAACGGGCTGAACAGCCCCTTGATCGTGCGCTACCTCGACTTCCTCGCCGGGTTGTTCCAGGGCGACCTCGGAACCTACTCCGCTCGCAGCCTTCCGGTCGCAGACGAGGTGGCCCGCGCCTTCCCGATCACGCTCTCCCTGACATTCCTCGGCTTGCTGATCGCCGTCTTCTTCGCCTTCATCCTGGGAGTGCTCGCTGCGGTCTACCGCGACCGCTGGCCCGACAAGGCCATCCGCATCCTGGGCGTCGCGTCGCTGTCGACGCCGTCGTTCTGGCTCGCGATCCTGCTGATCCAGCTCTTCACCCTGCAGCTGGGACTGCTTCCCGCCTCCGGCCCGCTGCCGCCGTTCTCCGAGGATCCCGCCGGGTGGCTCGCCCGCATGACCCTGCCCGCCTTGGCGCTCGCCATCCCTGTCATCGGACAGCTGTCGCGCGTCGTCCGCTCCTCGATGGTCGAGGAGCTGGATCGCGACTTCGTGCGCACGGCACTGGGCGGCGGCGTCCCCCGTGTCGTGGTGGTCGCCCGCAACGTGCTCCGCAACGCGCTCATCACCCCGGTCACCGTCCTCGGACTGCGCATCGGCTACCTGCTCGGCGGAGCGGTGGTGATCGAGGTCATCTTCGCGATCCCCGGCATGGGAACCCTGATCCTCAACGGCGTGACCAACAACGAACCCAACCTCGTGCAGGGCGTGACGCTGGTGGTCTCACTGGCGTTCGTCGTGATCAACATCATCGTCGATCTCCTGTACGTGCTCATCAATCCCCGAATCCGGGCGGTGTGACACCATGCGACGCAAACTGACTGAACGACTCTCCGTCCCCGGCCTGCGGCTGGGAGGACTGTCTCTCGGATCGATCATCTGCCTGACGATCCTCGCCATCATCACGCTGGCCGCGATCTTCGCGCCCTTCGTGGCTCCCTACAGCCCGCTGGCCTCCGGACCCCCGGTGCAGCCGCCCAGCCCCGAGCACTGGTTCGGCACCGACCGTCAGGGGCGTGACATCTTCTCGCGCCTGGTCTACGGCGGCCGCTACTCGCTCTCGATCGGCCTCGGCGCGACGATCATCGCGCTCCTCGCCGCCGCCGCGCTCGGCACGATCGCGGCGACCGCGCCGAAGTGGATCTCCGAGACGCTGATGCGCATCATGGACGTCATCATGTCGTTCCCCGGCATCGCGTTGGCCGCCGTGTTCGTCGCGGTGTTCGGCAAGTCCCTGCCGGTGCTCATCCTCACCATCGCCTTCCTCTACGTGCCGCAGCTGACCCGCATCGTCCGTGCGAACATCCTCGATCAATACGGCGAGGACTACGTGTCGGCCGTGCGCGTCATGGGCGCCTCCACGTTCCGGATCATCGTCAAGCACGTCGCACGCAACACCATGGCGCCCGTGCTCGTCTTCGCGACGGTGCTGGTCGCCGACGCGATCATCTTCGAGGCATCGCTGTCATTCCTGCAGGCAGGGGTGCCGGACCCCGAACCGTCCTGGGGCAATGTGATCGCCGCCGGTCGCAACCTGCTGATGAGCGGCGCCTGGTGGGCGACGTTCTTCCCGGGTCTGCTGATCATGGTCACGGTGCTGTGCCTGAACATCCTCTCCGACAGCATGACCGACGCCATTGTCGCCCCCCGGGCGCGCAAGGTGACCACGGATGCCGCGTCGATGGAGGAGGCGACCGCTGTCCTCGAAGAGGCGCAGGCGCCCACCGGCGACGACATCTCCGCGGCCGAGATCGCCGACGGCCGCGCGTTCGACCGCGCCGAGGTGCCCATCGTCACCGAGGCCAGCGCCATCATCGAGGCGACGACCGCGGTCGTTCCCCTCGAGGAGCGTCTCGCGACGCTGCGCGAGGTCGAGCTCCGCCGGACGGATCGCCTCGTGTACACGGGCGACGCCGCACCCCTGCTGGAGGTGCAGGACCTGTCGATCTCGTTCCCGCGCCACGGCGACGTCGCCGTCGTCGACGGCGTCAATTTCACGGTGCGCCCGGGCGAGACCATGGCTCTGGTCGGCGAGTCCGGCTGCGGCAAGTCGATCACCTCGCTCGCAGTGATGGGACTGCTCGATCCGAGCGCGAAGATCAGCGGCAGGATCATGTTCGACGGCAAGGATCTGCTGCAGATGCCGCAGTCCGAGCGCAACGGCCTGCGCGGCAACGACATCGCGATGATCTACCAGGATGCGCTCAGCTCGCTGAATCCGGCGATGCCGATCCGCGCCCAGATGAAGCAGCTCACCTCGCGCGGCGGCACCCGCACCGCCGAGGACCTGCTGACCCTCGTCGGCCTCGACCCGCAGCGCACGCTCAGCGCGTACCCGCACGAGCTGTCCGGCGGCCAGCGGCAGCGCGTCCTCATCGCGATGGCCCTCACCCGCAATCCGCGGCTGGTGATCGCCGACGAGCCCACGACCGCGCTGGACGTGACGGTGCAGGCGCAGGTGATCGACCTGCTGAACTCGCTGCGCGAAGAGCTCGGCTTCGCCATGCTCTTCGTCTCGCACGATCTCGCCCTGGTCGCCGAGCTCGCCCACCGCATCACGGTCATGTACGCCGGCCAGGTCGTCGAACAGGGCACCACGCGCGAGCTGCTCACCCAGCCGCTGCACGAGTACACGCGGGGCCTGCTGGGCGCGGTGCTGTCGATCGAGTCCGGATCCGATCGCCTCCACCAGGTTCCCGGCACCGTGCCGTCGCCCAAGGACTTCCCGTCGGGAGACCGCTTCGCGCCGAGATCCTCGAATCCGCAGCGCAACGCGGGCGTCGTCCCGGTCCGTCGCCGGATCGAGGGGACCGAGCACTACTACAACGCGCATCCCGAGGATGCGCCCGTCCAGCCGATCGGGGGTGCACGATGACCGAGCCGATCATCGAGCTGAGGGATGTCCACGTCCGATTCAAGACGCGCACGTCCGGACTGTTCCAGAAGTCCTACGTCGACGCGCTCGCGGGGGTCTCGTTCACGGTCGAGCGCGGCCGGACGCTGGGGATCGTCGGAGAGTCGGGCTCGGGAAAATCCACGGCTGCGAAGGTGCTCGTCGGACTGGAGCAGCCCACCTCGGGCGAGGTGGTGATCGCCGGCGAGACGGTGACCACGTTCACCGGCGCCGTGCGCAACCGGCTGGGGCGGATCCTGTCCGTCGTGTTCCAGGATCCGGCCACGGCCCTGAACTCGCGCATGACGATCCGCGACGCTCTGATGGATCCGATGCAGGTCCATCGCATCGGGTCCGCCGCCTCGCGCGACCGGCGCGTGCGCGAGCTCATCGGCCTCGTCGGTCTCCCGCAGTCGGCGCTCGACGCGCTGCCCGGCCAGCTCTCGGGCGGCCAGCGTCAACGTGTCGCGATCGCGCGCGCCCTGGCCCTGGACCCGCAGGTGATCGTGGCCGACGAGCCCACGTCGGCGCTGGATGTCTCGGTCCGCGCGCAGATCCTCAATCTGCTGACCGATCTGAAGAACGAGCTGGGCCTCGGCATGGTCTTCATCTCGCACGACATCCAGACCGTTCGCTACCTGTCCGACGAGATCGCCGTCATGAACAAGGGGCGCATCGTCGAGTACGGCGACGCCGCCCAGATCTTCGATCACCCCACCGACGAGTACACCCGCACGCTGCTGGGCGCCGCGCCCTCGCTGCTCGAACCCCACAACCACGCTTGAACCACCTCACACAGGACACCACCATGCTCACTGCCTCCCAGGCCCCGCTGCCCGCCACCGTCCGATTCGCCGGCGTCGTGCCGCCTGTCGCCACGCCCCTCCTGCCCGACGGCGAGATCGACTTCGCCGGTCTCGAGCGCCTCGTCGACCACCTCGTGAACGAGGGGGTGTCGGGACTGTTCGCGCTGGGGTCGACCGGTGAGACCGCCTACTTCACCGACGGCCAGCGCGTCGATATCGCGCGCACCATCGTCGGCGCCTCGGCCGGCCGCGTGCCGGTTATCGCCGGGGCGATCGAACTCACCTCGCGACGCGTCATCGAGACGGCGCAGCGCCTGACCGCGACCGGTGTGGATGCGATCGTGACGACCGCGCCCCTGTACACGCTCAACTCGCCCACCGAGGTCGCGGCGCACTTCCGCGCGATCGCCGCCGGCATCGACGCACCGCTGTGGGCGTATGACGTGCCCGTGCGCGTGCACTCGAAGCTCTCGCTCGATCTGCTCATCGAGCTCGGCCGCGACGGCGTGATCCACGGCGTCAAGGACTCCTCGGGCGACGACGTCGGGTTCCGCCGCCTGGTCGCAGCGAACGACGCCGCCGGGCGTCCGCTGCAGCTGCTCACCGGCCACGAGGTCGTCGTGGACGCCATCGCGCTCGCCGGCGCCGACGGCGTGGTCCCCGGGCTCGCGAATGTCGAGGCCGCCGGCTACGTGCGCCTGTGGGATGCCGCGACCCGCGGCGACTGGGACACCGCCCGCGCCGAGCAGGAGCGGCTCAACCGTCTGTTCGAGATCGTCTTCCAGCCGCGGGGACTCTCGGGCGACGCGACGGGCGTCGGTGCGTTCAAGGCCGCCATGAAGGCGCGCGGGATCATCGATCACGACACGATGGCATCGACCGTCCAGCCCATCGGGGACGAGGCCGTGGCACGCATCCGCGCGATCCTCGCCGACCTCGACCTGCTGCCGAAGGCGGCTTCCGAGTCGCAGGCGTGATGACCGACGCCGTGATCGCCGTCGACATCGGCGGCACCAAGACGGCGGTGGCGGTGATCGACCGCGACGAGCGGATCATCGACACCCTCGTCGCGCCGACGCCGGGGCCCGACGGTCCCGACGCGATCATCGGCACGGTCGTCGGACTCGTCTCGGCGCTCGCGGGGCGGTCGGATGACGACATCCGCGCTCTCGGCGTCGGCACCGCGGGCGTCGTGGACGTCGGGTGCGGAGCGATCGTCTCGGCGACCGACACCCTGGCGAACTGGGCGGGAACGCCCCTCGCCGCACGCCTGCGCGAAGAGCTGGCAGGCGTGATCGGCGTGAACGGGCTCGTGCACGTGCAGAACGACGTCGACGCGCACGCGCTCGGCGAGCTGCGCCGCGGCGCGGCTGTCGGCGCGCGCAGCGCCCTCGTGGTCGCCGTGGGCACCGGCGTCGGCGCCGGCATCATCCTCGGCGGGGCGCCACTGCGCGGAGCCCGGCATGTGGCGGGAGAGATCGCCCACATCCCCACCCCCGGCGCCGAGCACCTCCGCTGCCCCTGCGGGAGGGCCGGGCACCTCGAGGCACTCGGCTCGGGCATCGGCATGCACCGCCACTACCTGTCGCTCGGAGGCTCGCCGGCCGTCGCGGACGCCCGCGGCATCGCTGCTCTCGCTCTGGACGGCGATCCGATCGCCGGACGGGCGCTCGAGGACTCCGCCGCCGCGGTCGGGCGGGCGCTGGCCGCCGCCGTCACCCTCATCGACCCGGAGCGCGTGGTCGTCACCGGGGGAGTGGCCCAGATCGGCGACGTCTGGTGGCAGCCGATGGAGCGCACCTTCCGGGCCGAGGTGATCGACGCGCTCGATGACGTGCCGATCGTGCCCGGCGTACTCGGCGGGCGGGCTCCGCTGATCGGCGCGGCGGCATCCGCGTGGGAACTGGTGGGAGAGATCCGATGACAGCTGCAGACTTCGAGAAGATCCTCGGCCGCCTCGCGGGCGGCCTGGTCGTGTCGTGTCAGGCGTACCCCGGCGAGGCGATGCGCGACCCGCGCACGATGGCGCAGGTGGCGCATGCGGCCGTCGTCGGCGGGGCGGCGGGCGTACGGCTGCAGGGCATCGCCGACATCCGTGCGGTCGCCGACCTCGACGTGCCGGTGGTGGGCCTGTGGAAGGACGGCGGCGGCGACGTGTTCATCACGCCGACGCTCGAGCACGCCCGCGCCGTCGCCGATGCCGGCGCCGACATCGTCGCGCTCGACGGCACGCGCCGAGCGCGCCCGGACGGCCTCACCCTCGCCGAGACGATCGCGGGCCTGCGCGAGACGCACGACGTGCTGGTCATGGCGGACTGCGGGTCGCTCGACGACGCGATCGCCGCAGAAGCCGCCGGCGCCGACATCCTGGGCACGACGCTGTCGGGCTACACGTCCGAGCGGCCGAAGAGCACCGGGCCGGACCTCGAGCTCATCGCTCAGATCGCCGCGGCCTGCACGCGTCCGATCGTCGCGGAAGGGCGCATCCACACCCCCGCGCACGCCGCCGCCGCCCGCGCCGCGGGCGCCTTCGCCGTCTGCGTCGGCACCGCCATCACCCACCCCGCCACGATCACGTCGTGGTTCGACGCCGCGGTGCGCGCGGCGGGATGACCGCGTTCACGGCTCACGCGTAGGCGAAGAGCGGCGGGAACACGATCACCACGACCGCGGACCACGCCAGGTAGACCGGCACGTAGCCGGTCTGCCAGCGCTCGAGACGCCCGAACGGCGTCCTGCCGAGCGAGAAGCGCAGCTGCAGCCACGCGGCCCCGGCGAGGTTGACGAGCAGGATGAGGTTGAGCCCCAGCGACGCGAGCTTGTTGGGACTTGCCCCCCACTCCGCGATGCGGCCGATCATCGCCACGAGCACCATGACATCGACGACGAGCGCCGCGAGCACCATCACCAGCTGGATGCGGTCGAACCAGGTCGCCGGCGCCATCGGGTCGCGGGCCGACAGTGCATACAGCAGCAGTGCGAGCACCACCACGAGCACGACGTCGAAGATGATCAGCAGGTCCCGCTGGCCGAACACCTCGGGCCCGTCGCCTGGGTCGACGAGGTTTCCCTGCACGAATCCGGCCACGATGAAGGCGAGCAGCAGCAGGGTGAACAGCGGGGTGAACAGCTTCGTCAGGACGGGCGCGATGTTCTCGATGACGGCCTGCTTCGCTTCGACCAGCCATGCCGCGATGACGACCGCCCCCGCGATGCCGCACGGCACGAGCCACTCCGAGACGAACCATGAAACGTCCAGGCCGATCGCGCCGAACACCCCCATCGTGAGGGCGATGAGGACTCCGCCGCCGAGGGCGATGAGCACGAAGTACACGAACCACTCGCCGGTGAACCGGATGAAGTCCATGCGCGCGCGCGGTGAGCGCACCGCTCCGTTCGCATACGCGATTCCCGTCACGAGCCACAGGGCTACGACGGTGTGGATCGCCGCGAGGACGAGCGTCGCGGCATCCGGAGCGAACGGATAGAGCGTCAGCACCAGCGTCGCGAGAGCGAAGGGCGCCGCGACCACGCCGATCGTGGTGAGCGCGGAACGACGGCGCACGAGGAAGTACGCGGCCAGGAACGGCAGCACGAGCAGGGCGAAGTAGCGGCCGTAGAAGTCGCCGTCCTCGCCGAATCCGATGCCGAACAGCGCCGGCACCTTCACCGCGAGCGCCGACCCGACCGCGAGCCCTACCGCCAGAGCGAGGGCGTTGGTGCGCGACTCGCGGGGGGCGTCGGCGAACATGAGCTGCTTCCACAGCCGGTCGGAGTGCTCGCGGGCGAACTCCCGCGAGAGGGAGTCGAGGGCACCCAGCCGCTTCACGGCGACGAGAAACGCCTCGTCGGCGGCGAGACCGGATGCCTCGAGCCGGTCGATCTCGCCGCGCAGGTGGTCTTCCAGCTCGTCGACGTCGCGTGACGCGATCGCCTCGCGCCGCGACACGTACTCGCGCCAGGCTGCGATCTGCTCTTCGACCCGCTTGTCGGCGGACGGTGCGGGGGCGGGATCGGTGCCGTCGGCCATCTCACGCACCCCCGAGGGCGAACTGGCTGCCGCCGTCGCGGTCGGCCCACACCTGCTGCAGCGCCTGACTCACGACCGTCCACTGGCGGCGCTGCTCGGCGAATGCAGCGCGGCCGGTGGCGCTCAGCCGGTAGTGCTTGCGCGGGCGCCCGGTCGGCGACGCACCCCACGCCGCTTCGACGTGCCCGAGGCGCTCGAGCCGGTGCAGCAGCGGGTACAGCATGCCGTCGCTCCACTCGAGCTCGCCGTGGGACAGCTCGCTCACCCGCTGCAGGATCGCGTAGCCGTAGGACTCGCCTTCGGCGAGGATGCCGAGCACCATGGGCGTCGCCGCGGCGGCCACGAGGTCTTTGCCGATCTTCACGCGTCCTCCATACGTAGAGGATCCATATACATAGATCCACAATGTACCTAGAGGTGCAATGTATCACGCGAGGCCGCCGGCCTCCACGCTCACTCGTCGGTCACGCGCGTCCGGGGGCGCAGGTCGGCGGAGTCGGATGTCGCGGCCCAGCTCGCGAGCACCTTCAACGCATCCGCCGACGCGGTGCCGGGCTCGGCGGTGTAGGTCGACATCGACAGGCCCGGGTCGGCGGGCAGGTCGAACGCCTCGTACACGAGCTCGAGATCGCCCACGACGGGATGGTGGATGCGCTTGTCGCCGGTGCGGTGGTAGCGCACGTTGTGGGTGGCCCAGAGCGTGCGGAACCTCTCGGACCGCGTCGACAGCTCACCTACGAGGTCGGTGAGCCGCCTGTCGAACGGATGGCGCCCGGCTTCCCCGCGCATCGCGGCGACCATCTCGCGCGAGACGCGATCCCAGTCGGGGTAGAACTCCTGCGACGCGGGGTCGAGGAACACGAAGCGGGCGCTGTTGGGCGACGCGCTCGCGAACAGCGGTGCATAGAGTGCGCGTCCGAGGCGGTTCGCGGCGATGAAGTCGAAGTGGTCGGTCCGTACGATCGCGGGCGCCTCGGTGATGGCGTCCAGGAGTCGTTGGATGCTCGGGCGCAGAGTCGTCGTCCGCCGCGGTGCTCGACGGGGCACGGGTCCGGTGTTCGCGGCGCGGGCGAGGTCGAACAGGTGCGCGGTCTCGGCCTCGTCGAGCTGGAGGGCACGGGCGAGCGCATCGAGTACGGCGTCCGATGCCCCGGCCAGGTTGCCGCGCTCCAGACGCGTGTAGTAGTCGACGCTCATGCCCGACAGCATTGCGACCTCCTCGCGGCGGAGCCCCGCGACGCGGCGATTGCCACCGTAGGCCGGAAGTCCGGCGCGATCGGGGGTCAGGCGCGCTCGCCGGCTCGTGAGGAACTCTCGCACCTCGGCGCGCGGATCAGCCGCCGCCGCCGGCGGGTTCGGGGTGCTGTCGTGGTCCACGGGATCGACGCTACGCCGATCCCGGTGCGTGAGGCAGGTACCGCCGTTACCCGGAAAGGCTCCACAATGGTGCCGCGGCCGCTCGTCAGCGGCCCGAGTCCGAGGAGTCGTCCATGGCCAGAGCACGCGAACGGGCGGCAGCCCGGGCGGAGTTGAAGAACACCGCCTACGAGATCTTCATCGGCATCCTGTCGATCATGTCGATCGCCAACCTCGTGATGGTCTACGCGTTCGTCGACGACCCCTCCCTGCAGATGATCCTGTCGGTGATGAACGGCCTGTTCAGCCTCATCTTCCTGGGCGATTTCATCTACCGCATCTCCACCGCGCCATCGGCATGGCGATACTTCCTCCTCGGCTACGGATGGGCGGATCTGCTGGCCAGCCTGCCATTCCCGCAGCTGAAGATCCTGCGCCTGTTCCGGCTGCTGCGCGTGTACCGGCTGATGCGCGACCTCGGACCGCGCACGATCTGGACGACCCTCGTCCACGATCGCGCGAACAGCGCGCTGATGACGCTGCTTCTGATGGGCGTGCTCGTCCTCCAGTACGGCAGCATCACGATCCTCGCGATCGAGGAGAATGCCGAAGGCGCGAACATCACGTCCGCCTCCGACGCGCTCTGGTACACCATCGTCACGATCTCGACCGTCGGCTACGGCGATCAGTTCCCCGTGACCAACGCCGGCCGGCTCGTCGGCGCGATGATCATCATCGTCGGCGTCGGCATCTTCGGCACGTTCACCGGCTACCTCGCGAACCTGTTCCTCGGTCCCGGCAAGAAGATCGACGCACCCGACGAAGAGACGGATGCCGCGACCGCCGTCGCCGCGCCCGCTGCGAGCGACTCGACCACATCGGCCGTGTCGCATGCCGCCGCCAAGGGGGTGGCGGCGGGAGCCGCCTCCGGGGCCGTGGCCAAGGGGGTCGCGGCGGCAGCCGCCTCGGGCCAGGCGGCGAAGGGCGGCTCGGCCGGCGTCCGGACCACTCCTGCCGCCGCACCCGCCACCACAGACGCCGACGCTCCCGCCGCAGCGGACGCGGACGCGGATCGCGACGCGCACCTGCAGGCTCTGCTCACACAGTCCGAGACGACGCTGGCCGAGATCCGGCGCCTCGTCGCGGGCGTCTCGCCCTGACCGGCTCGAAGGAGTCGCGGAGTGCACCGGACTCGGGGTGCTCGGCGACACCGATCGGCTGCTCGCCTGCGGCGATCCGCGCCGCCGAGGAGTGTCGCGCACCGCAGTGAGGTCTGTCATCCTTGACCCCAGCGCGGTCGACGGGGCCGGTGCAGGAGGAGACACCATGGCCGGCAGGTACGACCTCGAGACCACGACGCTCGGCCGGCTGCTCGATGACCCTGATGCGCGCGCCATCATCGTCGAACTCGTCCCCGAACTGCCGGATCACCCGATGATCGGATTCGCGAAGGGCATGCCTGCCGCTGCGGTGCTGAAGCTCGCGGCCGGTCAGCTGCCGCCCGACACGGTCGCACAGCTCACCACGCGCATCGCTGCTCTCTGACACGTACGCGCGGGCAGACCGGGCGGATCAGCGGCGCGAGGCGATCGCGTTCGCGATTCCCGCAGCCAGCACGACGGACGCCGCGACGGCCGGCGCGATGAGCGCGGCCGCGGCTCCCGAGGATTCGGCGACCAGACCGGTGACGGCGGATGCCGCGGACTGGCCGACGACGACGGCCGAGCCCAGCATCGTCATCACCGTCGCAGAGCGGCCCTTCGGGCTGAACGCGGCCGCGAGGCTGTACTGAGAGACGAGCGTCGGGCCGATGCCGACTCCGATGACGAGCAGGCACACGGCGATCGCGCCGACCGAGTCGACGAACGGCAGCGCGAGCGTGCCGCCGACCAGCACCGCCGCGAACGTCAGCCAGCGCGCGGTGAGGGTGAAGCGGGCGGGGAAGAGCGCGACGCCGAGCGCCAGCGCCGCTGAACCGAGGCCCATCGCACCGTAGACCAGGCCCGCCTGCTCGGGAATGCCCCGCTCGGCCATGAACGCGGTGAGCGAGGTGAGCATGGATCCGAAGAACAGACCCATGCCCAGGGCGCCCGCGACCGGTGCGATCACCCGAGCCCGGAAGAGCTCGCGCGCAGGAGCCTGAGACGCAGGCGACGCGGACGATGCGGCGGGGGCGGATGCGGTCGGATGCAGCGCGAATGCGCTCACGAACACCAGGGCGAGCACGGCTGCGCCGATGACCGGCGCCGCCGGACTCAGGGTGGTCGCGAGCAGCCCCACGATCACCGGACCGAAGACGAAGACGATCTCGTCCGCCGCGGACTCGTACGCCATCGTCCCGTTCACCGTGGTGGTGCGGCGGTCGGCCGGGTAGGTGCGGCCGATGATGCCCACGAGCCGGCTGCGCGACAGCGGCGACACCTGCGGCATCGACGCGCCGATGAGGAACGCGACGACGAGCAGTGCGGCATCCGGAACCGTCGCGAACGCGAGCCACGCGATCGCCAGCAGCATGAGGCTGTTCACCGTGCCCGAGACGAGCAGCACGCGCCGCTGCCCGAAGCGGTCGGCGGCGGCCCCGAGAAGGGGGCCGATGAGGGCCGTGCCGAGGCCGGTCATCGCCGAGGTCACGCCGGCGAGGGCGAGGGATCCGCGCGCCGAGACGACGAGGGTCAGGATGCCGACCACCATCATCGCGAAGGGAAGACGGGCGACGAGCGCGATCGGGAAGTAGCCGAGGCCTGCTTCGCGGATGAGGCTGGGCGCTCTGGTGCGCCGCGTATCGGCGATCGTCGTGTGCATGTATGTCTCCTGGCGTCAGCCGCGGATCGCGGCGGGTCGTGTCGCCTTGGTCCGCGCACGGCCAGGTAGATACACATCGAGGATGGGCCCCGTTAGTCTACCGCCGGTGCCTGAACGAACCCCGGGCATCGGGCAGACACACGAATCGCGCAAGGAGCATCACATGTCGTTCCAGGCATACCTCGACGCCGTCGAGACCAAGACCGGCCTCACGCCGCGCCAGATCGTCGACCTCGCCCACGAGAAGGGTTTCGACGAGCAGACCAAGGCCGCACCCATCGTCGAATGGCTCGCTGCCGACTACGGACTCGGGCGGGGCCACGCCATGGCGATGGTCCATGTGATCACGAAGGGGCCGCAGATCAGCGACAAGCACGTCGGCACGGGAACGACGCACGCGGATTCGTCGAACATGCTCTGGCTCGACGGCAAGGCGACGAACCCGAATCCCTGACCCGCCGTTGCCCTTGGGGGAGCGCGCCCCGCCGTCGCGGAGCGTTACCGGTATCACGAAAACTTCGAAAACCATTGCGTTCCGAGTCGTCCGCTGATTTACTGGCGCCGACTCGCCTCGCCCCGACCCTCCGTGAGCGGCGCCGCCGAGTCATCCGTTTCTCGATGGAGAGGATGGGCGATGTCGCCTATGAGAAGGAAAAGGGCGGTCGCTGCGGCGACCGCATGCGCACTGACCGCGGCCACGCTCGCGTTCGTGCCGACGAGCGCGTTCGGGGCTCCCGTGCCCGGCAACGAATCGGACGTCGGCGTCTATACGAACGGCGAGACCGACTCGATGGACATCGGCGACCCGACGTACACGAACCTGGCGGAGGTGGAGCAGAAGCTCCTGCCCGGTGTCGACTGGACCGCCGACAGCATGCACGACGCGATCTTCCAGAAGGATCTTGCCGCGGGCGGGACGGACTACTACCTCGACCGCATCCTCGGGGTGGCGGGAACCGCCAACAACACCGTCCTGCAGACGCGCGGTCGCTCGCTGTACCTGCGCGGGGGGAGCTCGTGGAACGTCATGGGTTTCGCGGGGTCCGCCTTCACCGGCGGCCCGAACAACCTCGGATCGCTCTACTCGGTGTTCGTGCCCGGCCAGACCATCGCCGAAGTGGGTGCCGAGCGCTTCAACGCGCCCAGCCATGCCTCGTCGCGCTACACGATCGGCACCACCGGCGTCGTCGCCGACATGCGCAAGTTCATCACCTACGACAACGTCGCCGTGACCACGGTCGCGTTCGAGAACCCCGGTGCCACCGCGCAGACGTTCACCGTGCGCACCTCGTCGCCGCTCGCCACGGGCGCCGGTGACGAGGGCGATGAGCTCATCGGCACGCGCACGATCACGAGCGGCTCCAACAACGGTCTCAACGACACGCCCTGGGCAGAGGTCGACATCGCGCTGAAGGCGCCCGGATTCGTGCGATCCGGCTCGAACCTCGATCGAGAGATCACCGTTGCCGCCGGGGGCACCGTCGAGCTCTCGGTCATCGGAGCGCTCTACAGCGACGACATGCCCGCCGGTCTCGAGCAGGCCCGCGCCTATGCCGCGCGGACGCCGGCCGATGCCTTCCGCGAAGGCGTCACCGAGTTCAACCAGCGCTGGGCGCAGGACATCCCCTACATCGACGTGCCGGATGCCGCGATCGAGAAGGCGCTCGTCTACCGCTGGTGGGGAGAGCGCTACAACTCGCTCGACACCAACGAGTCGGGCTACGTGTACCAGTACCCCACCACGATCGAGGGGGTGAACCTCTACCAGAACTCGGTCGTGCTGACGCAGCCGATGCATCTGCAGGACACCAAGTGGATCCGCAATCCCTATCTCGCATACGGGCAGATCCTCAACGTCGGAGAGTTGTCGGGATCGTCGGCGTTCCTCGACAGCCCCGGACACACGAGCTGGAACAACCACTACTCGCAGTACATGGGGACCGCGGGCCTGGAGGCCTACAACGTCTACGGCGGCGGACCCGAGATCGCCGAGCGGTTCGCCACCTACTTCGAGGGCGACGGCAAGGGTCAGCTCGAGCACTACGACGGCAACGACGACATGCTGATCGCGTACGACACCAACTACATGCCGGGCAACGACTCGGACGCGATCACCTTCGGCTATCCGCGCTCGAACGCATCGGCTCCCGGTGCACGCACGATCGAGCGTCCCGAGTCGGCGTACGTGTGGGGCGCCTTCGACGCCGCCCGCCAGCTCTACGCGCAGGCCGGGGCCGACGAGGCGAAGGTGGACGAGATGGCCACCACCGCCGACCAGATCCAGACCGCGGTCCTGGACCGGCTCTGGAGCGGCGAGACGCGGATGTTCCTCGCCGGGACGTCGCACGGGGCTCAGTCGGCGCCCTCCTCGGGTACCGGCACCAACCCGCTGAGCGCGGCCGAGCGGGACCTCATCCCCGCGAAGGAGTCCAACCTCTACGACATCTACGCGGAGGGTCTCATCCCGAAGGAGGACGCCGAGACGTATGTCGACGGCTACCGGTTCCTGCGGTACGGCGACAACTTCCCGATCTTCCCGTTCTACACCGCCAACCAGTACGACCGGGCGAAGTTCGGAATCGGAGGGTCCAACAACTTCTCGAACATCAACTTCACCGTCCAGTACCGCGCGGTGCGGGCAGCGCTTCGCGACTACGACCCGGAGCAGAAGTACATCACTCCCGAGTACGCGGCGCGGCTTCTGGACTGGATGGCGTGGAGCATCTACCCGAACGGTGACGCGCGCGTGGCCAACCAGGCCGAGTACTACTCGAACTGGAACCAGGCGGCCAAGACCTACAACCGCAACAACCCCAACCACGTGATGCTCGGCAACATGAACTACATCTACGTGGAGGACATGGGCGGCATCCGTCCTCGCGCGGACGACAAGATCGAGCTGTGGCCGATCGACCTCGGCTACGAGAACTTCATGGTCAACAACCTCCGCTATCACGGCAAGGACCTCACGATCGTCTGGGACGAGGACGGCTCGGAGTACGGTCTGGGCGCCGGGTACAGCCTGTTCATCGACGGTGAGCGCAAGGCGACCGCCGACGCTCTCGGCCGGTTCGTCTACGACCCCGCCGCCAACGAGGTCGTGGAGTCGGACGAGGGCCTGAACGTGGATGTCGTGTCGGAGGAGGGTGCCGACGTGCCCAGCGCCGTCGACACTCCGATCGACGATGCTCGCGTCGTGTCGTACCTGAAGACGGCGGGCATCGACCTCGAGGAGGATGCCGGCAACCTGGCGGCCGACGCCGCGCTCGCGTCGTCGTACACGCAGCAGGGTGTGCGTCCGACGCCGTGGCGCAACTTCCACACCCCCGGCTGGGGGACCGGCTCGATGAACTACACGCCGGGTGCCATCAAGGAGACCGAGCGTCCGGTCTCGCTGAATGCGGTGACCGACGGGACCACCGTGAACGAGCCCTACTGGGGCAACTACGGCACGACCGAGGCGAACGGCTACATCGACATCGACTTCGGCACGCCGCGGCGGTTCGACAACGTCAAGCTGTGGTTCGTCAGCGACCGGCAGGCGGGTGGATACCGCGAGCCGCAGGGCTATTCGATCCAGGTGCAGAACGGCGCCGGCGAGTGGGTCAGCATGCCCGATGCGTTCAAGGCTCCGAAGATCCCCGGCCCGAAGTTCAACGAGGCGCTGTTCGAGCCCGTCACCGCGAGCAAGGTCCGCGTGGCGTTCACGAACACACCGTCGTACTACACGGCCATCTCCGAGATCCAGGTCTTCGACTCGGGTCGCGAGGTGCCGGCGGTCGTGAACGACGCGCCGATCGTCACCGCCACGGCCGACCGCAGCAGCGACGGCAACCTGTCGACGACGCTCGTGGGCACCGTGAGCGACGACGGCATCCCGGAGACGGGGTCGCTGAGTCACCGCTGGTCGACGGTGTCGGCACCCGAGGGCGCCGGCGTCATCTTCGCCGACGACGAGGCGCTGCGCACCGCCGTGACGGGCACCGTGGCGGGAGCGTACGTCTTCCGTCTCGAGGCGAGTGACGGCGAGCTCACGTCGCAGCGCGATGTGCAGGTCGATCTGACCGAGAAGGCCACGTCCGAGGAGTACGGCGCCGTGGCGGCCATCACCTCGAGCGGCAGCGCGTCCTGGGAGAACCAGAACCGCGTCAACGAGGCGACCACGCCGGCCAGTTCCGCGCCTGGCTCGGGCAACGGCTGGGGGACGTGGGGTCAGGCGGCCAGCGGCACCTCGCCGGCCAGCGCCGCGTGGCTGCGCTACACCTGGCAGTCGCCGGTGCGCGTGGGATCGACGGAGATCTACTGGTACGACGACAACGGCGGCACGCGGGCTCCGCGCGCCGACACCTATGTCATCGAGTACTCCAACGATGGCACCACCTGGACGCCGGTCACCCTCACGAACGGCTCGACGTATGCGGCGGCGCTCACCCGCAACGCGTACAACCGCCTCGAGTTCGAGCCGGTCGAAGCCAGCCAGCTGCGCATCCGCATCACCGGTGTGCAGGGAAGCGGCGCCGGAACCGGAGTTCTCCGGTGGCGTGTGAACGGCGAGACGGTCGAGGGGCTCGATGCCCCCGTGGTCATCCGGACCGTCGTCGGCGAGATCCCGGAGCTGCCGGCCGAGCTGGACGTCGTGTTCGCGAGCGGCTCACGAGGCAGCGTGCCGTTCGTCTGGCAGGAGATCACGGCCGAACAGGTGGCTGAGACCAACGTGGAGCCGTTCGTCGTCTATGGCACGAACACCGCGTACGGTCTCATCGCCGAGGCGCAGATCTACGTCCGGCCCGAGAACTCGCAGGGCGGGATCTCGATCCAGGGAGCGCAGCAGTTCGAGCAGGCCGTCGAGGTCGGCGAGCTGCCGTGGCTGCCGGAGCGGGTCGCGGTGTCGTACAACGACGGTTCGCGGGACAACCGCGCGATCGGCGTCGAGTGGGACTTCGACGAATCGATCGTCGACGTGCCCGGCGTGTACACGATCACCGGGAACCTCGTGCTTCCGTCGTACGTCAGCACCGCCGGCACCACGTCGACGACGCTGACACTGACGGTCGGCGACGGGGTCGCGCCGGGGCCGAACGTCTCGGCGACGGTCGACACGCGCTGCGTCGCCGGCAAGATCCAGCTGGTCGTGAAGGCGACCAACGAGCACGACGGTCCTGTCACGCTCGCGCTGGCATCGGAATACGGCACGAAGCAGGTCACGGGCGTCGAAGCAGGCAAGTCGACGAGCCAGGCCTTCGCGGTCCGCGCCACGTCGGTCGTAGCCGGCGACGTGTCGGTGACCGCCACCGCCGCGGACGGCTCCACCAAGACGGTGGACGCGTCCTACGCGGCGAAGTCCTGCGGCTGATCCGCAGGCCGGAGGCGGCGACGGTCATCCGTCGCCGCCTCCGCACCCGATCCACCGATCCTGCCGCCCGTCGAGGCGGCACCCCCGATGAGGAGACAACGTGGTCTGGAAACCGAGCACCCTGAGATCCGGCATCGCCGCTGCCGCGGTGGGCATTCTGCTCGCCTCGCTGGCGCAGGCGCCCGCGATGGCGGCGACCGAGAACCCCATCATCGGCGACGGCAGTGTGTACTCCGCCGACCCGTCGCTGCTGGCCGACGGCGAAACGCTGTACATCCATGCCGGGCGCGATGAGGCCGGCACCACCACGAACGACTTCATCATGAACGAGTGGCAGGCCTTCTCGACGACGGATGCCGACGGCGGCGCGTGGCAGCACCACCCCTCTCTCATGCGGCCCGAGACCGTGTTCGACTGGGCGACCCCGGGGCGCGCCTATGCGGGTCAGGTCGTGAAGGGCATCGACGGGCGCTTCTACTGGTACGTGCCGGTGAACGAGGCGGCGAGCACCGCTCCCGACAAGTTCGGCATCGGCGTCGCGGTCTCCGACACTCCGCTGGGACCCTGGACGGATCACGCCGGCGGACCGATCGTCTCGCAGACGATCCTCGGCAACGACGCCCACAACATCGACCCGACGGTGCTCGTCGACGACGGCCGCGTGTGGATGTACTGGGGCAGTTTCGGCCGTCTCATGGCTACCGAGCTCCAGACCGACATGAAGACCCGGATCGGTTCGCCGACCAGCGTCTCCGGCGGCGTGACGGGCTTCTTCGAGGCCGCGTGGCTGTTCGAGCGCAACGACACCTACTACCTCGCGTACGCCGCGAACAATGCGGGGCCGACGAGCACCTGCACCCCTGCGAATTACCACGCGTGCATCGCGTACTCGACGGCGACGAGCCCGCTCGGGCCGTGGACGTATCGCGGGCGCATCCTCGCCCCGGTGTCGTCGACGACGAGCCACCCGGCGATCGCGGAGTTCCAGGGCGAGTGGTACATGGCCTATCACACCGCTGACGCGGTGGGCGGCAACCACTTCCGCCGCTCGGTCGCCATCGACAAGGTCGAGTGGGACGACGCCCAGACCCCCGCGCGCATCCTGCCCGTCGTGACGACGCCGGAGCGCAGCGTGGATCTGACGCCTCGGTCCAACGTCGCCCCGTGGGCCACGGCATCCGCTTCGAACGAGCCGATCCCGACGCAGTACTGGATCAGATCCCTCAACGACGAGCTCATCCGGCCCAACCCGCTGCCGCCGGACATGTGGGGCAGCTGGACCGGCACGCGGCCCGCGCAGCAGTGGATCCAGTACGACTGGGATGCCCCGGTGCGCGTGGATCGCGCCCGCATCAAGTTCTGGCGCGACGCCGCTCCCGGCACCGGCAACGGCGTCTCGGACCCGTCGTCGTGGGTGCTGCAGTTCTGGGACGCCGGTGAGTGGAAGGACGTCCCGAACCCGAGCGGCTACCCGACGACCACCACCGCCGTGCACCAGGTGACGTTCGGCGCGGTCACGACCTCGCGCCTGCGCGCCGTGCTCAACGCTGCGCCCAACTCGGCCACCCCGCCGCAGTACTCGGCGCTCGCCGTCGAGGAGTGGGAGGTGCACGCCGCGCAGCCCGACAGCGTCGAGCCCGTCGCCGTCCAGACGGTCGTCGGCACACCCCCCGAACTCCCCGAGACGGTGTCGCTGCAGTACGGCGCCGACGCCGTCGCGGCACCGGTCCGGTGGGATGCGGTCGATCCGGCCGATCTCGCCGCCGCCGGCGAGTTCACCGTCGGCGGCTTCGTCGAAGGCTATGCCGCGGGACGTGTGACGGCGACCGTCGCTGTCCTCGGTCAGTCGCCCTGGCGGACGAACCTCGCACCCACCGGCGCCCCGGCCGCCGAGGCGACCGCGGGCGGCTCGACGGTCGACGCGCTAAATGACACCGTGATCGCCTACACGGGTGCCGAGCATCCGGTGTGGACGACTGCGGGCGGCGACGCCGCGGCCCGCTGGGCGGGCTACACGTGGGCCGAACCCGTTCGCGTAGACGGCGTCACCGCGCACTTCTGGAGCGACGGATCCGGGCCGGATGCCGGCGACGGTGTCGCGGTTGCGCAGGCGTGGAGCGTTCAGGTCCTCGTCGATGACGAGTGGCGGGATGTGACGGGTGCGGACGGCTACCCGACCGACTCCGGCACTCCGAATGCGGCGACCTTCGATCCGGTGACGACCACGGGGATCCGTGTGGTGCTGACCGCGCAGTCCGACGGCGACGGCCACGCGGGTGTCGGTCTCGGCGAGCTCGAGGTCTTCGGCGAGACGCTCGACGCCGCGGCGCCCGAAGTGTCGCTCGCGGCCACGGGTGTCGAAGGCGCCAACGGCTGGCACCTCTCGACGGTGACCGTGCGGGCGACGGCGACCGATGACCGCGACGTGCGCACCCGTATCGAGCTCGCGGTGGACGGGGGAGCGTGGCAGGTCGCGGAGAACGTCCGTTCGGCCGACGCCACCGTCTCGGGAGACGGCCAGCACACAGTGAAGGCACGGGCGACCGACGCCGGCGGCAACACGTCGGAGGAGGCATCGCTCGCCGTCCGCATCGACGCGACGAGGCCCAGCGTCACGGGGACTCTCGACATCGCGTCGCGCACCGTGAGCGCGACGGCCGCGGATGCGGGATCGGGCGTCGCGGGCATCGAGTACGCGATCGATGCGCCGACGGGGTGGCAGGCCTACAGCGCGGCGTTCGGCGTCGACGATCAGCGTCACGTCGTATACCTGCGGTCGAAGGATGCCGCGGGCAACGTCTCGGCGCTGTCGACCGTGACCGTTCCGCTGTCGCCGGACGCGCCGCTCGAGGGCAACATCGCCCCGATCGCGACACCCACCGCGTCGTACACGTCGGGGTGGAACTCGGTGACGGCGGTGAACGACGGGGCTCTCACCGGGGCCTCGTGGGGCACCTGGCCCAACATCGGCGAGCAGTGGGTGCAGCTGGAATGGGACCGGGTGGTCACGATCGACCGCGCCGGCGTGCTGTTCTTCCGCGACTCGACCGACGCATCGAATGCGGGAATGATCCCGCCGCGGGAGTGGAAGCTGCAGTACATGAACCTGGCCGACGGGCAGTGGCTGGATGTCGCGGCCGCCGGCGCCTACGGGCGGTCATCGACCGCCATCAACGAGGTCGGGTTCGCTGCGGTCACCACCACGAAGCTGCGCGCGGTCATGCAGGCGTGGGGCGCGGCGAGCGGTGGTGGATCGAGCGGCATCCTGGAGTTCGAGGCGTGGGCCGCCGAGGCGGCCGCGCCGACGCTGGACGTCGACGTCACGGTCGCCGGCCGATGCGTGGCGGGCAAGGCGACGCTCGTGGTGGTGGCGGCCAACGGCAGCGACGTCCCCGTGACCGTCGTGCTGCAGTCGCCGTACGGCGCGAAGACGGTCGCGGACCTCGCGCCCGGCAAGCGCAGCAGCCAGGCCTTCTCGACGCGCCAGGCGACGGTGCCACCCGGCGAGGTGGGTGCCGTGGTGACCGGCGTCGTCGATGGGCAGACCGTGACGCAGGAGGACAGCGTCGAGTACGACGCGCTCACCTGCTGACCTGCAAGGCGTTCGTGCCCGGGGCGGAGGATCGCCCCGGGCACGAACGCGTTCGCGCCCTCCCGAGCCGCACGCGGATCGGGAGGGGGACGGGGTCGGCGAACGGGGAGGCGAACGGGCCGGAGACGAGGATGGCCTCCCGGGGATGCCGGGAGGCCATGTCCTTCGAGTGGGTGCGCGTCAGGGCGTCTCGGGGATCCACACGCGCATCGTCGACGGACCCCGCTCGGCCCACTCGTGGTACGGAACGAGGGCCACTTCTGCGAGTGCGGCGCCGGTCTCGGGTGCCGGTGCGCCGTACGGCCAGCGTCGGTCCTCGAGCGGCAGACGCGCCAAGGTCACCCAGACGCGTCCGTCGCGCTCGACGGGCTCGGTGCCGGCGACGATCGCGACCTGTCCGACGTCGTCGATCCCCGCCGCAGCGAGATCGACCGACTCGAGCGCGAGCACCTCGGGGCCGCGCTCGATGGCGACGCAGCCGCGCACGGCGTCGATCCGATCGTCGGGGGTCGACACGCGCGGAGCCATCGGCAGATCGAGCTGCACGACATCGCCGACGCGGAACGAGTGGCGGATCTCCACCACGCCGGGCTCCACCGGTCGCTGCTGGACGAAGTCGGCCGTGACGATGCGCAGGGTCGCGCCGGTCGCCCACGACGGCACGCGGAGCGTGAGGGTCCATGGCGCTGCGGCATCCGTGGTGTGCGTCACGATCACGCGGCCGTCCGCCGGGTAGGCCGTGTCCACGTCGAATTCGACCCGACGCCCGTCGTCGAGCGTCGTGCGCACGGTGGCCGGTGCGTACTGATGCAGCTGTACGCCGTCGGAGTCGGCGGTCGCGATGTAGGCGTCCAGGCTCGCGAGAGTGCGGGCCACGTTGGGCGGACAGCACGAGACGTCGAACCACGGAGCGCGCAACGACGATGACGCGCGTGGCGAGGTGCCGGCAGGATCCGCGGGGATGCCCGGCACACGCTGATGCAGGGTGTTCGCATAGTAGAACGAGCGTCCATCCGGCGCCGGCGAGGTGGCGAGCACGTTGTACAGCGTGCGCTCGATCAGATCGGCGTGACGCGGGTCGGCGCCGGCGAGCAGGAGTCGCCACGAGAACATGATCGACCCGATGCCCGCGCACGTCTCGGAGTACGCCCGGTCCGGCGGCAGCTCCCAGTCGTCGCCGAACGCCTCGTCCTGATGATGCGACCCTTGACCGCCGGTGACGTAGGTGCGCCGGGCGATGGTGCGGTCCCACTGGCGGCGCAGAGCGTTCAGCAGCTCGCTGTCGCCGGCGTCCACCGCGACATCCACGGCGCCCGCCGCGAGATAGTTCGCGCGCACGGCGTGACCCCGCAGAACCTTCGCCTCTCGCACGGGCACGTCGTCCTGGAAGTACTTGCGGCCCCACTCGATGTCGCGAAGGGTTCCCCTCCCGTGACGCTCGACGAACAGACGCGCCTGAATGAGGTAGCGACGCTCGCCCGTCACTCGCGACAGCTCGGCCAGGCCGACCTCGATCTCGGCGTGCCCGCAGATCGCGACCCTGCCGTCGGCGCCGAACTCGGCGCACACCAGGTCTGCGGCGCGGCGTGCGACACCGAGCAGGCCGTCCGGGGAGCCGGGCCGGGTGCGCTCGCGCGCGACCGCCGCCTGGAACAGATGCCCGAGGCAGTACAGCTCGTGGCCCCATTCGAGATCGGACCATCGCGGATCCTGTCCGGGCCGTCCGAACCTCGTGTTGAGGTACCCGTCCTCCTCTTGAACGGCCGACACTCGCGCGGCCACGTCGAGGAAGCGCTGCTCGAGTGCGCCGTCGTCGGTGCGTCCGATCTCCCAGGCGAGGGCCTCGAGGTACTTGTAGACCTCGGAGTCCGAGAACTCGCGTCCCCGGCGCCCACTGGGCAGACCGCCGCTGACGGCGAGGTCGAAATTCGGCAGCCAGCCTTCGGACTCGAGGCGCGAGCCGACGTGGTCGAGCGTCTCGCGGCCGTTGACGCTCTGGCGCTCGCCCCAGAATCCGCCGGTGATGCGGACGTCGCCGAGGCCCAGGGGCCTGAGCCGGCCATGGGTGGGAACCACAGGCGCCTGCGGCGCGGGGGTGATGGTGTGCATTGTCATCCCTTGAACGCTCCCGACATGAATCCGCGGACGTAGTGCCTCTGGAGGATGAGGAACAGCACGATGCACGGGAGGGCGAGCACGACGACGCCCGCCTCCGTCGCGCCGTAGTCCACGACGCCCTGCACCTGGCCACGAAGGTTGGCGACAGCGAGCGGCAGCGTCATCCGGTTCGTGTCGCTGATCAGGATGAGCGGTGCCATGAAGTCGTTCCAGGCGGTCAGGAAGGCGAAGAGCCCGACCGTGACGAGCCCGGGCTTGACCGCCGGCAGCAGCACGCGCCACAGCGCTCCGAAGCTCGAGCACCCGTCCACCAGGGCGGCTTCGTCCATCTCGCGGGGGATCGACTCGAACGAGATGCGCATCATGAACATCGAGAACGGCAGCTGGAACATCGTGATCACCAGGGCCACGCCGACCAGGGAGTTCTGCAGTCCGACTTCGTTGAGGATGACGTACAGCGGGATCAGCAGTGTCGCGTACGGCACCATCAGGATCGCGAGGGTGACCAGGAACAGCACGTTCTTTCCCGGGAACGAGAAGCGTGCGAACGCGTAGCCGCCCAGCAGCGAGATGAACAGGGTCAGCGCGACGGTGAGTCCCGACACGATGAGCGAGTTGCCGAGATACACCCAGATGCCGGCCTGATAGTCGGCGAGGGCCAGATAGTTGCCGAAGCCCCAGCCGTCGGTCTGGCTCGTGCCCGCGAGCGGCTGGAAGGAGGAGACCCCTGTCCAGATCAGCGGATAGAGGAAGATGACCGCGAGCGCCGCGGTGAAGACCCAGTAGGGGATGCCGTACGCGATGCGCGCGGCAGTGCTCCGGCCGTGGCGGGGTCTGGTGTGGCGCGCCTTGGGGGCCACGATGTTTCGGGTCAGTGTCTCGGTCATGGCGTCAGCTCTCGTCCGGGCGGCGGAACGCGCGCAGTTGGAAGACGTTGATGATGATGAGGGCCAGGAGCACCAGCACGGACAGCGCCGCGGCGATGCCCAGGTTGTTCTGGCCCTGGAAGGCGACGTTGTAGATCAGCTGCACGACGGTCATCGTGCTGTTGTCGGGGCCGCCCTTGGTGAGGATGTAGAACTGCTCGAACGCGAGCAGCGACCCGGTGACGCACATGATCGTGGTGAGCGCGAAGGTGGGTCGCAGCAGCGGAACGGTGATGTCGCGGAACGTCTGCCAGCGCGAGGCGCCGTCGATGCGCGCGGCCTCGTAGACGTCGTCGGGGATGCCTTGCAGCCCCACGAGCATGAGCAGCATGTAGAAGCCGGCGTAGCGCCACACGATGAGGAAGATGGTCGACCACAGCGCGCCCTCGGGCGTGCCCAGGAACGTGATGCCCCACGACGCCATGAGATCCGCGAAGGGGCCGGCGATCGGCGAGTAGAGCACGTAGAAGAGGAGGGATGCCGAAGCCAGGCCCAGCGCGCTGGGCACGAGGAAGGCGGTGCGGAGGAAACCCTTCCACCGGGTCGACTCCTGCACGAGGAGCGCGAGGCCCAGCCCGAGCCCGATGAGGATGACGGTGGTGAGGGCGGTGTACAGCAGCGTGAAGCGGATCGACTCCCAGAACAGACGCAGATTGACGGCGTCCACGTAGTTCTCGGGCAGGTTGGGGCCCTGGTTGCCGGTCATCAGGGGCCAGTCGCTCGCCGACATCTGGAAGACCAGGCCCAGTGGCACCAGGAAGAGAAGGATCACGAAGATCGCGGTGGGGGCGGCGTAGAGCCAGCCCTGCACCGGACCGCCGAGGGCGGAGCGGCTGCGCGGGCGTCTGTTTCGCACGCGGGTGTTCGCGAGAGCGCTGACGGCCATTTCGCTGCCTTTCTGAGAAGTTTCGGAGACGAGACGGGGCGGTCGCCGACGGGCGACCGCCCCGCTGTGGGTCCGGTCCTACTGGCTGAGGACCGCGGTGATCTCGTCGTTGTCGGCGTCGACGGAGTCGTCGCTGCCGAGCACCGCGTTTCGCACGAGCGTCATCCACGGGCTCCCCGGCGCGTTGAACGCCTGCTGGAACTGGAGCGCGACGGGGGTGTCGCCCATGCCGGCGACCTCGTTGATCGTCACGAGACGCGGGTCCTGTGCGGCGTACTCGTTGTCGGCGAGGTCGGAGCGCGATACGGCGTTGTCGTCCTTGGCCAGCACGCCGACCTGTGCCTCCTCCGACATCATCCACTGCAGGAAGTTCCAGGCCTGGGGTGAGAGCTCCGAGTCCTTCGAGATGCCGATGCCGTCGCCGCCGACGAACGTCGAGGCGCCGGCATCGACACCGGGCAGACCCGCGACGCCCGCGTCGAACTCGAGCGAGGAGAGCAGCGTTGCCGGGAACGGCATCACGCCGACCTTGCCCTCGCTGAAGGCCGCGGTCCAGGTCGGGCCGGTCTCTTCGGCCGAACCCGGCAGCACGGCGCCCTCGTCGACGAGGTCCTTCCACGTCGAGTAGACCTCTTTGGCGGTGTCGCTGGCGAGAAGAGACTCGGTGCCCGCCTCGTTCATGACCTGGTCGCCCGAGGCCCAGATCGAGGGGAACCACGTGAAGACGAGGCATCCGCCGCAGTTGAGGCCGGCCGCGGTGCCGTAGGTGTCGGGCTTGTTCAGCGCCTGCACCGCCTTGGCGGCGTCGGCGAACTCCGCGAGCGTCGCGGGGGCAGCCTCGGGGTCCAGGCCCGCCTCGGCGAAGAGCTCCTTGTTCCAGAAGAGCATCGAGAGGTCCAGCACGAACGGGAGGATGTGCTCCTGGCCCTCGTAGGTGCCTGCCGAGAGGTGGCCCGCGTTGATGGAGTCCTTGTAGTCGAGGCCGTCGATCTGCGAAGTGATGTCCTGGAACAGGCCCTGCTCGACCCAGTTCGGGACGTACACGATGTCGGCGGCGAACAGATCGGGAAGCCCGTCCGAGCCGGCGGCTGCGCCGACCTTCGCCACGTAGTCGTCGTTGGGAACGACCGTGAGTTCGACCTGATTCTCGTGGGAGGCGTTGTAGGCGTCCACGAGGAGGTTGGCCTGGCGCTCCATGGGTGCGCGCGTCCAGAGAGTCAGGGTCGATCCGTCATCGACGCCGTCGGCGGGGATCGACTCGGCGGGGGTCGGCGTATCGCTGCCGCCGGCGCAGGCGGTGAGACCGCCGATGAGCGCCCCCGCGGCCACGAAAGCCGTGGCTGCACGCAGTGCGGCACGACGTCGGGTAGTGAACATGCAACTGTCTCCTCTAGCTCTTCATCGAGCGGATGACGCCGGCTCCGGGGCCGGCACCGCTGTCCTGGTGGGTCGTGAGATTCGAAATCTACGAAATCCCTTTCGGCAAGGTATCGTGTGTTCCGCTGGGTGGTCAAGTGGCCAGTCCGATAACCTTTCCGCAACCAGGGGGCGATGTGACATCGAACGAGAGCGGGTCGCGGGCCGCGACGTTGAGCGACGTGGCGAAACGTGCGGGTGTGTCCATTGCGACAGCGTCCAAGGCGCTCAACAACCGCGACGATGTCGCCGTGGCGACGCGTCAGCGCGTCGTGCAGGCGGCGGACGAGCTCTCGTTCACGCCGAACGCGATGGCGAAGGGGCTGCTGGCCGGGCGCACCGGAACAGTGGGGCTGCTGACGAGCGATCTCGAGGGCCGTTTCATGATCCCGATCCTCATGGGGGCAGAAGATGCTTTCGGTGCCGGGCAGATCAACGTCTTCCTCTGCGACGCCCGCGGCGACGCCATCCGCGAACAGCATCACCTCAAGGCGCTGCTCAGTCGCCGCGTCGACGGGATCATCGTCGTCGGCCGCGCCACCGACCCCCGGCCGTCACTGGGTCAGAGCCTGCCGGTGCCCGTCGTCTACGCCTACGCGCCGTCCGACGACCCCCGCGATCTGTCGCTCACGCCCGACAACTACTCCGGCGGCCGGCTGGCGGTCGAGCACCTGCTCGCCTGCGGCCGGACGCGCATCGCCCACATCACCGGCGATCCTTCCTATGCCGCGGCGCAGGACCGTCTGGCCGGCGCCCGCGCCGGCCTCGAGGGGGCCGGGCTGTCGCTGGTCGGCGAGCCGATGTTCTCGGAATGGAGCGAGCACTGGGGGCGGGATGCCGCGGCCATGCTGCTGGGGCAGCACCCCGATGTCGATGCGATCTTCTGCGGCTCCGACCAGATCGCCCGCGGCGTGCTCGACACGGCCCGGGATCTCGGCCGCCGCGTTCCCGACGACCTGGCGGTGATCGGGTACGACAACTGGGAGGTCCTCGCGACGAACTCGCGGCCGGAGCTCACGAGCATCGACGCGAACCTGCAGATGCTGGGCAGGCTCGCCGCCCAGCGCGTCTTCGACGCGATCGACGGCGTCGACATCGGAAGCGGCGAGCACCACTCCCCGGTCCGTCTCGTCATCCGCGGATCGACGATCCCCCGCCGCTGATCACGCGGGGAGTGTGTCGCGTGCGGGTCGGGCTCAGCCCACGTGATCGCGCCACGAGTGGCGGGGCTCGTAGCCGAGCAGCCTTCTGGCCTTGTCGATCGACAGGAGCGTCCCGTGCTCACCCGCGTCGGCGGTCACCGGCACGGTCGGGAAGACCTCGGCGATGAGCTCCGCGTTCGGCCGTGTCATGACGGTGTCGGCGGCGGCGATGAGGAACTGGTCGAAGCCCGCCGGTGCGACCTCGAGCGCGCGCTGCACGGCCTGCGCGCCGTCGCGGGCATCGATGTAGCCCCAGAGGTTCCATTTGCGCAGCCGCGCGTCGTCGTCGAAGGACGGGAACTGCGCGTAGTCCTCGGGCACCATGACGTTCGAGAACCGCAGCGCCGTGATCGACAGGTCGGGATGCCACCGCACGAGTTCGACGGCGAGCTGCTCCTCGAGCGTCTTGACGAGCGAGTACACCGACTCGGGTCGCGGCGGGTACGCCTCGTCGACGGGGATGTAGGGCGGGGGCGCGTCGAACGGCAGGCCCTGCACGGTCTCGCTGGATGCGTAGACGATCCGGCGGATGCCGAGTCGCACCGCGGCCCAGAAGACGTTGAACGTCGCAGCCATGTTGTTGTGGAACGTGGCGATGTCGCTCCGGATGCCGGGGGCGGGGATCGCGCCGAGATGCACGACCGCGTCGATGCCGTCGTGGCGGTCGCCGACGCCGCCGAAGGCGTCGATCACCTGGCCGTAGTCGGTGAGGTCGACCTGGACGAAGGATGGGCCGCGGGTGCCGACGAGGTCCATGCCGACGACGTCGTACCCGGCCTCCCGGAGTTCGCGGGCGACGACGGTTCCGAGCTTTCCGGTGGAGCCGGTGAGAGCGATGCGCATTGGTCCAGCGTGCCACGGGAGGAGTCCGCGAGGGCGGAAAACCGTTTCGGAAAGTGATCATTGTTTCCGGTAACTGTTAGCGCTACCGTTAAGAACGCGACGCCGAAACCCCTTTCGTCGGCCGCGCCCACATCGTGCACGAGGAGGTCACGATCTTGACGAGCCGACATCGCTCGAGCGCTGGCGAGAACCCCGCACCCGCCGGCTGACCGTTCCGTCCCGCACCCGACGCCGCCCGAGCGGCGCCGTCGCTCTTTCGCCCAGGCATCCGCCTCCGAACCCACCCGCCCGCGCGCTGCGCGGGTCTCTTCCGCGTGCCCGGGCGCGCGGCATCCGTCCCTGCCGTGACAGAGAAAGGAATCACGATGAAACCCGCATTCGAATCCGGGGTCTCACGACGCAGCGTCGTCGTCGGAGGAGGGATCGCACTGGCCGGCATGGCCGCCGCGGTCGCACTCCTGGACCCCGCCGCAGCCCGCGCCACCGCCCCTGCGGCAGCGCGCGATGCGTCCGCCTTCCGCGCCGCGGGCATCGCCCGCTCCGCGCAGGTGGTGCGCGCCGGCCAGACACTGGTGTACCCCGACGCCTGGAGCGTGCGACCGTTCCCGCTCACCTCGGTGTCGCTCGGCCAGAGCGTCTTCACGCGTGCGCTGAACCAGCATCTCGTGCTCTACCGCGCCTACTCGGTCGACAAGATCCTGGCCGTCTTCCGCCGCAACGCCGGCCTCGACACCAAGGGTGCGACCCCGCCCGGCGGGTGGGAGGAGTACGGTCCCAACCCCGACGCCCAGCGCTGGGGTCCGGCGGAGTACACGCGCGGTCAGAACACCGCGGGGGCCGGAGGATGCCTGCGCGGCCACTACGGAGGGCACTTCCTCAGCGGCATCGCCATGGCCTACGCGGCGACCGGCGAGATCGCCCTGCTCAACAAGGTGAACGCGATCGTCACGGGACTCGAGGAGTGCCGCGCGGCCCTCGCCGCGCAGCAGGTGGCGGGCGCTGCGCGCTATTCGCACCCCGGCTTCCTGTCGGCGTACGGCGAGTGGCAGTTCTCGGCGCTCGAGGAGTTCGCCCCCTACGGCGAGATCTGGGCGCCGTACTACACGCTGCACAAGATCCTCGCGGGACTCCTCGACGCGCACGCCCTGGCAGGCAGCGACCAGGCGCTCGCACTCGCCGAGGGGATCGGCCACTGGGTCTTCAGCCGGCTGTCGGCCTGCACTCCCGCGCAGCTCGCCCGCATGTGGGGCTCGTACATCGCCGGCGAGTACGGCGGCATGAACGAGGTGCTCGTCGAGCTCTACTGGCGCTCGGCCGATCCGCAGAAGAGCGAGTTCCTCGACGCGGCGAAGCTGTTCACGCTGCACACCCTTGTCGATGCGTGCGCGGCGGGCACCGACACGCTCAACGGGAAGCACGCGAACCAGCACATCCCGCAGTTCCCCGGCTACATCAAGCTCGCCGCAGAGACCGGGGACGAGCACTACCTCGACGCGACCAAGGGCTTCTACGACATGGTGGTGCCGGGCCGCTCGTACGCCCACGGCGGCACGGGGGAGGGCGAGCTGTGGGGCCCGGCCGGAGCCGTGGCCGGCGACATCGGTCCGCGCAACGCCGAGTCGTGCGCTGCATACAACATGCTCAAGGTCGCCAGCTACCTGTTCTTCAACGAGCAGGACCCGAAGTACATGGACTACTACGAGCGCACCGTCCTCAACCACATCCTGGGCGGACGTCGCAACCAGGAGTCCACGTCGGGACCCGAGAACCTGTACATGTTCCCGGTGCATCCGGGTGCCCGCAAGGAGTACGGCAACGGCAACATCGGCACGTGCTGCGGAGGCACGGGCCTCGAGAGCCACGTGAAGTATCAGGAGGGGATCTACTTCCGCTCGGCCGATCAGACCGAGCTGTACGTGAACCTCTACATCGCGTCGACGCTCACGTGGGACGAGACCGGACTCGAACTGGAACAGGTGTCGTCGTACCCCGAGGCGGAGACCTCGACGCTGACGGTGAAGTCGGCGCCGTCGGGTCCGCTGACCGTGCATCTGCGCGTGCCCGCCTGGTCGTCGGGCGTCCAGATCGAGGTCAACGGCGAGTCCGCGGGCGTAGCGGCCGAGCCGGGCACCTACGCCACCCTCGAGAGGACATGGGCCGTCGGCGACACGGTGACCGTGCGGATCCCGCTCGCCGTGCGCGTCGAGCCGTCGTACGACCGCGCCGACATCCAGACGCTGATGTACGGCCCCGTGGTGCTCACTGCCACGAGCTCGTCGTCGAGCTATCTGAAGGTGTCGCTCGCGGACCGCCTCGACCTGACGGGCAATGTCAGCCGCGGCATCTCGAAGACGGCGGCGAACGTGTTCACGATCGGCAGCCTCAGCTACGAGCCGGCCTACAACGGGCGGGATGTGGCGTATCACATGTACTTCCAGCGCAACGAGCCGACGGTGACCTTCGCGGGTCACGACTCGGGCGTTGCGAATCCGCGCCGTTCGGGCCGGACGCTGCTGGACGAGGTCTGGGATCAGGCCCCGTTCGCGAGCCGCTCCGCGTTCCTGAGCACGGTCGGAGAGGTCACCGCGGCCTACGTCGCCGCCGGCCTGCTCACCGCCCGCAACCGGCAGAAGGTCCTGCTCGCCGCGGGCCGCGCCCCGATCGACGGGGCGAGCTGACGATGACGAAGACGATGGAGAGGAAACCCATGCACACGCCTCGATCCGGCAGCGCCGGTGCGAAGAGGAGGATCGCGGCCCTCGTGGCGGTCGCGCTCGCGATCGCGGGAGCCGCGGCCACCGCGATGCCGGCGTCGGCGGCCGACGAGCCGTTCAACGTCGCCCTCGCGTCGGGTGAGAACGCGCCCACAGTAGAGGTGAGCTACGTGCCGTCGTGGAACTCGTCCGCGGCGCTCAACAACGGCGCGGCAGGCGCGACCAACACGCTCTCGGCGATGTGGGGCACCTGGGGCGCACCGGGCAATCCCACACAGGACACCGCCACCTACACGTGGGAGAACCCGGTTACGGTGAGCTCGTCGAAGCTCTTCCTGTGGCAGAACCACCTGACGCCCAACGGCGACTCGGGCGTCATGCTCCCGTCGGCATGGAAGCTGGAGTACCGCACCGGCGTCGGGGAATGGGCACCGGTCACCGGAGCGAGCCTCGCCTACCCGGTTCCGGTGCTCAACGAGGCGGCTCCCGTCGCGTCGCAGCCCGTCGTGCAGGCGAACTTCGACGCGGTGACCACGACGGCCGTGCGCCTCGTGCTCGACCGTGTCGTCTTCTCGAGCCAGCGCAAGGCCACGAGCGTCATCGAGTGGGAGGTCTGGGGCGTGAACGCCGCAGTCGTCGAACCCGAGCCCGAGGATCCGGACGCGTTCCTCGAGTCCGAGCCGGTCGCCGCGCGCACCGTCACCGGCACCGCGCCCGACCTTCCCGATCGGGTGTGGGTGATCGGCGAGGACGGTCCGCTCAGCTATGTCGACGTCGAATGGGCGCCGATCCCCGCCGCGAGCTACGCCGCGCCGGGTGAGTTCGAGGTGGTGGGCGACCCCGCCGGCTACGACGGGCAGTCGGTCGCGGCATCCGTCTTCGTGGCCGACGAGCTGTCGGACGCGATCGAGAGCATCGACTACACCGCGACGATCACGACACCCGGCGTCGAGCCGGTGCTCCCCGACACCGTGCGAGCGACGTACGACGACGGCACCGCCAGCAGCGCGGTCGCCGTCGACTGGGAGGCGATCGATCCCACGGCGTACGCCGAGGCCGACGCGATCTTCGACGTCGCGGGGGCCGTGGACGGCTATGGTCCGGGCGCGGTCGCGACGGTGTTCGTGGTCGAGCCGCTCAGCCAGGCCGAGCCCATCGTGTCGATCGAGTTCGACACCGCGCCGCAGGGGTCGGGCTGGTACACCACCGCACCGACGGTGACGGTGACCGCCGAAGAGACCGCGAGCCCGATCGCGAGCATCGAGTACAGCCTCGACGGCGAGACCTGGAACCCGTACACCGAGCCGTTCGCGGTCTCGGCGCAGGGCGATGTCACGGTCAGCGCCCGAGCGACGAGCGACGACGAGGCGGTGGGTGAGGCATCCGAGTCGATCAAGGTCGACACGATCGCCCCGACCACCGGGATCGACTGGATCGTCGTGGACGGCACCTCCGCACTCGTGACGCTGGCGCCGACCGACGCGGAGCCGGGTTCGGGGGTCACGCGCACCGTGTGGTCCGATGGGCCCGACGAATCGCCGACGGGTGAGACGAACAACATGTACGCCACGTACGAGGAGCCGTTCTCGGTGCAGCTCACCGAGGAGCCCCGCTACGTGCACGTGCAGGCGCAGGATGCCGCGGGCAATGTCGAGACGCACGTCACGGTCGAGCTGCCGACGCTCGTCGGCGACACGCTCGACTTGGAGCCGAGCGTGTCGTATCGCTGCGTGGCGGGAAAGGTCACCCTCGTCGTCTCGGTGAAGAACGGCGCAGATGCGGCGGCCGGCGTGACCGTCGAGACCGCCTTCGGGCAGAAGACCCTCACGGCGGTCAAGGCGGGCGGCACCGTGTCGTCGACCTTCGCCTCGCGAGTGGCCGGCGTCGCCGCGGGCGAGGTCACAGTGACGGGATCCACCGCCGCCGGTGACGAATACGAGGGGACGGTGTCGTACCCCGCGTACAGCTGCGGCTGAGCCACGTGAGACGGACGGCCCGCGGTCTTCGGACCGCGGGCCGTTCCGCGTCCCCGGGGTAGGCGCTCCGCGCCGGAAGCCGAGAGTGCACGAACGGCAACGGAGCGGCAGGTGGACCGGTGATTCGTGCACTCTCGAGCCGAACGGCCGCGGGAACGACGAAGGCCCGTCCGGATCGGACGGGCCTTCGCGGGTTGCGGTCAGGTCAGGTCAGCCGCATGTCGCGGCGGGATAGGCGACATCCGTCTCCGCCGTGACGGGCGAGCCGCCGACCGTCGCGGTCGCCGTGAGGGCGATCGTTCCGGCGGGGATCGCACCGAGGCGGGTCGTGAACGTCGTGGTGGACGACGTCTTGCCGGCGGCGATCGACGCGAACGACTTGGTGCCGTACGGTCCGGTCGCCGTGACCGACACCGAGACATCCTCGCCGTTGGCGACGCTCAGCGTCTGGACGACCTTCCCGGCCACGCAGCGCGTGCCCAGGACAGCCGTCACATCCAGTTCCGGCTCGGGATCGCCCACGACCGTGACCGTCAGCGACACCTCGCGATTGGCGGGGGCGAGCTCCTCCTCGCGGGTCTGGTTCAGCACCGCCGACCCGTCGGCTGCGAAGTGAACCGTCTTCACGCGCGCGTGGCGGCTGGGGTCGTTGAGCCCGCCGTCGGCGCCCGGGATCCACTCCGCGATGGGGGGCCGTGCGTGATAGACGATTACCGGGTTGCCGTTCTCGTCCAGTGTGAACGAGTTGTGGCCCGGGCCGTTCTGCTGGCCGCCGAAGTCGTCGGAGGTGAGCAGCGGGTAGCCGGTCTTCGACCAGGTGGCGGGATCCATGAGGTTCCCCGAGAGCGGGGCGCGCAGCATCCCGATCGCGTACGTCTCGTTGACCGCGGATGCCGAGAAGAAGACGAACACCTCGTCGTCGCTCTTGATGACCGCCGGGCCCTCGTTGATGACGTTGCCCCCGTCGCGCTCCCACGCGTAGTTCGGAGTCGACAGCAGGATCGAGGTCGACGTCAGCTGCGCCGGATTCGCGGGATCGATCTCGGCCATGCGCAGGTCGGAGGTGCCCGGCTTCTCGGCCCACACGAGGTAGTCCTTGCCGTTCGCCTCGAAGTGCGTCATGTCGAGCGAGAAGTTCGCGAAGGCGGCGGTGTCGCCGGGCGCGGCCTTGATGTAGCCGAGCTCCTCCCAGTTCGAGGCGACCATCGGGTCGCTGTCGCCGGGTGCGCGCATGATCGCGGGGCGGATGTTCCACACGTCGGTGCTGCGGCTCGAGGTGAAGAAGATGTACCAGTCACCGTCGATCTTGTGCAGCTCCGGAGCCCAGAAGTACCGGTAGGCGCCGGTGGCGATCTTCGAGCCGTTCGAGGTGTCGGGCGAGGCCGCATTGCGCGACCACATGAGCACCTGCTCCTGCGCTGTCGACAGCCCGTTGATCGAGTCGGCGCGACGCAGCACGATGCGGTCGTAGCCCACGCCGGCGTTGGTCTGCGTCGTCGGGTACGAACCGGTCAGGTAGTACTCCGCCTCGCCGGTGCGCTCGTCGTCGCGGAAGACCCACGGGTCCGCCCGCTCGGGCACGAGAATGCCCTTGCTGTCGCCGTACACCGGCTGGTTGACCGTGCCGGTCACGGTGTACTCGCCCGGGGTCTCGAGGTCGACGGTGCTGGTGTCCCAGTCCACGCCGAGCTGCTTGCTCGATCCGTCCGAGTAGCCCAGGTCGACCTTCTCGGGCAGGGCGAGCTCGCCGCCCGCCTCGACCTCGACGTCGTCTCCGGCGTCGACCGTGGTGTTCACGATCCGGCCGAGCGACTTCTGCAGGAACGCGAGTTCCGCGGCCGTCACGGGGAGGGCGGATGCCTCGATCGCGCCCGTCGGCAGCCCGCTCGGCGCGGAGACCGAGGGGGCCGTGATCGACACCGGAGCGGTGAACGTGGCGAAGTCCGCGGTCGTGACCTCGTACGCGGCCCCGGCCGGCGTGCGCAGCACGACCCGGTAGGCGCGGATGCCGTTGTCGTACGTCACGTCCGCCCGCGACACGGTGATGCCCTCCGTGTTGGTCTGCACCCACTTCTGGTCGGTGAAGGTCACGAGGTCGGTGGAGCGGTAGACGAAGATCCGTCCGTTGGATGCGTTGTCGCTCGCCACCAGTCCGTACGAGCCGTCGGGGCTGCGGAACAAGGTCGGGTTCGCGAAGCGCGACGTGCCGGTGCCGTACTGCGGGTACAGCACGCCCTTGTTGTTGTTGAGTGCGACGAGCGAGTCGCCCGTCGCGGCGGCGGCGAGGTGGAGCACCTCGGTCTTGGCGGTGTCGCCGGTGCGCACGTAGGCGACGGCCTGGCCGGCGTTCTGTGCCCGGACGGTCACGGCGTACGAGCGCGCGGCGGTGATCCCGGAGCGGCTGAACGTCGCGGTGAGCTCGACCTCGGTGTCGGCCGCGGGCCGCGTGACCGATCCGTCGGCGGCCACGACGCCGGGGTGGGACGAGGCCCACGAGACGGCGATGTCGTCGACGGCGTCCGTCAGCACGATGTCGTCGGTGACGACCTCGATGCCGAGGTCGAACGTGTCGGCGGTGCGTTCGAGGTCGCGCTGCGGATCGACCGCGGCGACGGTGACCTCGTACGGGCGCGTGATCGATGCTCCACCGAGGGTGAAGGTGGCCGTGAGCGTGACCACGGCGTCGTCCTGACCCTCCGCGGGGCGCGTCACGGTGCCGTCGGCGCCGATGACACCGGGTGCGGACGACTCCCACGTGATGCGGGACTGGTTCGCGCCCGAGGCGGGCAGGACGAGGTCGCTGATGGTCTCGGCGGGAAGATCGACGGCGTCGGCATCCGCGGCGAGGGCGGCCTGGGTCTGATCGGCGGTCGTCCGATCGCTCAGGTGGTAGAGCTCAGCCACCTGGGCCGGCGTGTACGCCGACGTCGAGACGAGCACGTCGTCGACGCCGCCCTTGTAGAAGATGTCGGCGTAGGTCGAGCGGCCGATGTATCCGACGAGTCCGGTTCCGAACTGCGTCACGGTGCGGCTCGTGGGGACGGTGCCGACGAAGGCGCCGTTGTAGAACCCCGAGATCGAGGTCGGCGTGATGACGGTGGTGAACATCGCCCAGTCGGTCGTGGTGGTGGGGCCGTTGATGCCCTGCGACGCCGTCGTGGGGGAGATGCCGTACTCGGTGCCCCACGGCGCCGTGGGGACGTTGCCGTTGGTGACGACCGTCTTGAAGCGGCCGGACGGGTTGCGCGGGTTGAGGAGCCAGTACTGCGCGGGATAGGTCCCGGTGCCCGACCCGAAGAACATCGCGGCGTAGTTGCCTGCGACGTTCTCGTTCTTCAGCCACGTCGAGATGGTGAGCGTGTCCTTGCCGTCGAAGATTCCTGCGGGCAGGCGCACGTAGCCGGCACCGCTGTTGGACGCCCCTCCGGGCAGGGTCAGCACGCCGTTCGCGACGGTGGCACCGGTTCCGAGGATCGTGCCGTTGTTGCCGTGGCCCGAGACATCCGTCACCGCCCCCGGGGTGCTGAAGTCGTAGTGAAGGACGACATTCGGGTCGTCGGGAACCGGATCTGCGTGTGCAGCCGGGGGTGCCAGAACGCCGACTGCCAGCGCTGCGATCGCAGCACCGGCAACACCGACCCTCCGCCATGACTTCATCGCCATCTCAAACCTCTCCATCGCGGCCTGTCGCCTGCGATTGTTCGCGGGCGCCGTCGGTCAGATTACCGCGTTAGCGCTCACATTCCTAGATGCGGATTTCCGGGCGGGAATTGTCGCGGTTGGTGGTTTCCGTCACGAACAGTGGCGAAATCCGTTTGGTTACCGCTAACGTGAGCGATAACAGCCGCTCCGACGATGGCCGGCCTCACTTGATGGAGAGTGGAATGACAGTGTCCTCCCGCAGTCGGAAGACCATGACCGCGCTCGCCGCGGTCGGCGCGATGGTGCTCGGGCTGGGGGTGACCAGCGCCGCCGCAGATGTGCCGGACGACGGGCTCATCGCCGAGTACGTGTTCGATCTCGCCTCGGGTTCATCCGTGCCGAACACCGCCCCGGATGCCGTGCTGGGCGCAGCGACGGTACGCAATGTGCAGGCGTCCGACTGGACCGGATCCTCGCTCACGATGCGGGGCGGCGCCAAGACCTCCACCGGCAACTGGGTCGAGCTTCCCGACGCGATCGTCGCCGGACAGGAGTCGGCCACCGTCGTCGCCGAGGTCAAGGCCTCCGCGGCCACGCTCGCCGGCTTCCACTTCCTGTGGAACATCGGCAACGAGTCGTCGGCGACCGAATACTTCTTCGCATCGCTCAACTGCGGTTCGGGGCGCTCGCCGCTCGTCGGGCTCAAGACGGGCGGCGTCGAGCAGCTCGTGCAGTCGTCCTCGTGCGGTGTCACCGCCAACCAGTGGGTGAACGTGGCCTCGGTCGTCGACGGCGGCGCGGGCACCGCGTCGCTCTACATCGACGGCGTCCGCGTCGCTCACGGCGCCGTCGGCGCGACCCCGGCGGATGTCGTCGACCAGTCGCTCAACACGATCGGCCGCGCGCCGTGGCCCGATCCGCTCTTCCAAGGCGCGCTCTCGACGTTCCGCGTGTACGACCGCGCGCTGTCGGCAGGCGAAGTGGCAGAGGTCTCGTCGGCCGACGCGCAGGTGCACGCGACCGAGCTGCAGGCCCAGGCGCAGGCCATCCTCGACGCCCTCGCGCTCGCGGATCGCGAGACGAGCACCGACCTCGATCTGCCCACCGCGAACGGCCGGGTGACGTGGAGCTCGGCCGATCCGTCCGTCGTCGCGGCGGACGGCACCGTGAATCCGCCCCTCGCCGGCGAGGCCGCAGCCGAGGTGGAGCTCACCGCGACCGCGTCCGTGCGGGGCATCTCGGCGAGCACCACGATCACTGTCACCGTGCTGCCTTCCACCGAGACCGCAGCGGCGCGCGCCGAGCGTCTCGCCGGCCGTTTCGTGATCCCCTCCGTCGTCGAATCCGGCACGGCCCTTCCCGCGGCTCCCGAAGGCACGACCGTCGAGGTGACCGCGGTTGCGGGCGATGTCGAGGTCGCAGACACGATCGTGTCGGAATCCGACGAGCAGGCCGATGCCGAGATCACCGTGGCTGTCACCGACACGGCGAGCGGGGCATCCGCTTCTCGCGTCTTCGCCGTCCGCGTGCTGCCGGCCGCATCGACCTCGCGCCTGCTGGCCTACAGCCGCACGCCCACGACCGTCGGCGAGGCGAACAACGCCGACGTCGCCCTCAGCATGCACCTCGCGATCGAGGACGGCGACGCCTGGACCCCGCTCAACGAGAACTACGGCATCTGGTTCGCCCGCACCTCGACCGCACCCCCGGCCAGCGGCACGACCGAGGGCATCATCCGGAGCCTGCGCGATCCCCACGCGTTCTACCTCGCCGACGGCGGCTTCGGCGTCGTCGCGACCCGCACGGCGCGCGGCGGGGCAACCGACGGCACCCAGTCCTCTCGACTGCTCTTCGCGCGGAGCGCGGACCTGCGCAGCTTCGACGAGGTCGGACTCGTCGACGTCGGCGTCACGAGCGGCGTGAACGGCCCGGCGGTGGTCTTCGACACCGCGTCCGATCGCTACGTCGTCACGTGGACCTCCGACGCCGGCGCCGCGATGTACACGACCTTCGACGACCTCACCGATGTCGCCACGCGGGGCCCCGTGTTGCGCGGCACCGTCGGGACCACCGCGGGAGACCTCGGCTCCGGCATCCCGAACTACGCGACCGGCAACGCGCTGCCCATCGCGGGCGACGTCGCCGAGAAGCTCGAGGTGCGCTTCGGCCGAGTCGTCAACACCGATGTCGCCGCCCTCGACGGCGTGACGGTCGCCACCGGCGACGAGCTCGACACCGCGGCGCTGCCCGCCCGTGCCGAACTCGCCTACGACGACGGTTCGTCGTCCAGCCGCGCGATCACGTGGGACCAGGAATCCGTCGACGCCGTCGACACGGCCACCCCCGGCACCTACGAGGTGACGGGCAGCATCGCGCAGGCCGAGTACCCGACGCCGTTCGCCGACGAGCGCGCCGATCCGTCGATCTTCCGCTTCGACTGGAACGGCCAGGAGAAGTTCCTGATGATCGCGACGGAGGACCTCAACCTCAACCCGATCGACCCGGCGAACGGCGCGCACATGCCGCTGCGCGTGGCCGATCGCATCGAGGACCTCTCGGACGACGCGATCGAGCGCGGCGACAACGTCGAGGTCGACCTGCTGCGCGCAGGCGACACGGATGCCGACGGCGCCGCCATGACGGGATGCTTCTGGGCTCCGGAATTCCACGTCATCGCCGACCGTCTGTCGATCCTGTTCATGCCCTGCTACAACGGCTCGAACGCACGGCCCGACATGTGGACGGGGCGCGCGAGCATCATCCAGCTGAAGCAGGACGCCCAGGGCAACGACCTCGACCCGGCGGTTCCGGCGAACTGGACCAAGGCGCAGAAGGTCGTGCGCGCCGACGGGTCGATCCTGAACCCGGTGCAGAGCATCTCGCTCGACATGACGTACTTCACCGACTCGGGCCAGTCGTACTACTCGTGGCAGATGCTCGGCTCGATCTTCATCGCGAAGATGGACCCCGCCGACCCCACCCGTCTCACCTCGGCGCCGGTGCGGATCCTCGCACCCGAGTACGCGTGGGACAACACCATCGCCGAAGGCCCCAACGTGTACGCCCACGACGGGGTGCTCAACCTCATCTACTCGGGCTCGACGGTGGGCGACACCTACACGACGGGGCTGGTGACGGCACCCGCGGGTCACGGCGTGGATCTCACCGACCCCGCCTCGTGGACGAGGCTGAACTACCCGATCCAGAAGTCGGGCCTGTTCAACGGCGAGTGGCAGCTGGGAACGGGTCACGGCATGTGGTCGCACGACGAGGACGACAACCTGCTGTACGTCTTCCACGCCCGCACCGACGACAACGGCAAGTCCGGTCGCGACACGTTCGTGCGTCGCGTGCACTGGGCGGCCGACGGCCTCCCGGTCTTCGACATGGAAGCCGACGAGGAGGTCGCGCCGGCCAACCGCTCGGTGACCGTGACCGTGACGGTCGAAGGCGAGCCCGAGCCGGAGCTGGATGTGACGGCGGTCGCCGGCATGCGATGCGTCGCGGGCAAGGTCGTGCAGACGCTGACCGTGACGAACGCCGAGGACGCGCCGGTCACGGCGACGGCGACCGGCGCGTACGGCTCGAAGACGTTCGCGTCCGTCGCGGCGGGCAAGAGCTCGTCCACGACGTTCAGCACGCGTCTGGCGGCCATCCCGGCCGGCACGGTGTCGGTGACGGCATCCGCGATCGTCGGCGGACAACCCGTCACGATCGAGACGGATGCCGCATACCCGGCCGCGACCTGCGGCTGATCATTCCCATGCAACGTGAGACGCCTCCCGTCTCGTCGAGGATCAAGAAGGAAGTCGCAGTGAATCGAGGAGAGAACGCGGGCATGCGGATTTCGCAGGACGCGCGCAAGCGACGGAGGGCGAAGCTGCTCACCGGCGCACTGGGGATCGCCCTGGTGGCCAGCACCGTCGGCATGACCGGCCCGGTGGCGGCCACCGCCGCCGAGCCGGCATCGCTCCTGGCGTCGTACGACTTCTCCGAGACGAGTGGCACCGTGCTGCACGACATCTCGGGCGCGGGTCGCGACGGCACCGTCGTCGGGGGTGCGGCATGGCGCGGCGGCTACATGCAGTTCAACGGCGCGAACCACGTCCAGCTGCCGGACAACCTGCTCTCCGGGCAGAGTGCGGCGACGATCGTCATCGAGACCAGCCCCACCGCGCTGACGGGATCGAAGTTCCTCTGGAACATCGGCGGGTCGGGCGACGCGGTGACGGGCCAGTTCTTCGTCCAGCCGGTCGCGCCGCGCGTGGCGATCTCGAAGGGGAACTGGTCGGGCGAGCAGTCGGTCACTTCGGCGACCAGGCTGGCCGAAGGAAGATGGCAGTCGGTGGCAGCCACGATCGCCAAGAACACCGGCGGCACGACCTCGACGCTGCGGCTGTACATCGATGGCGTGCAGGTCGCCCAGAAGACCGATTCGACGGTCAATCTGAGCGACCTCACGACCCACACGATGAACTTCATCGGCAGGAGCGCCTATGCGGGCGACTCGCGCTACCAGGGCGGCGTCTCGGCGTTCCGCGTGTACAACGAGGCGCTGTCCGCAGCAGACATCGCGACCGCATCGGCGACGGATGCCACGGCATCGGCCGCCGAGACCGCGAATGCGATCGACCTCGCCGCCGCGAACGCGCAGGACCTCGCGCAGGTCGAGTCCGACCTGGTGCTGCCCACGACCGGCGGGATCGCATGGACCTCTTCCCCCTCGGGGATCGTGGCCGCGAACGGTCAGGTCACCCGGCCGGCCGCCGACACGGGCGTCACCTTGACGGCGACCGCAACGGTGCGCGGACAGACCGCGACCAAGAGCTTCCCGGTCACGGTGCTGAAGGCACCGACGGCCGCCGAGCAGTCGGCACGCGCCGCTGAGACGCTGCTGCTGCCCTCCGTGCTCGAGAAGGGGTATGTCCTGCCGGCCACCGCGCTCGGCCTGCCGGTGATCTGGTCGCACGTCTCCGGTGCGGGTTCGGTCGCCGGCGGAGCCATCGCCACGGCACCGGCCACGGGGCTGGGCGAGGCGAAGCTGCAAGCCGTCGTGGGCACCGGCACGGATGCCGCCACGACGCAGATCGACGTGCGCATCGCCGAGAACGGCGCCTCGCGCCTGGCGGCCTACACCACATCGAAGAACACCCGCGGCGGCGACGACCCCGAGGTCACCCGCTCGGGCCACCTCGCGCTGAGCGCCGACGGCACGACCTACACGGCGTTGAACTCGGGCGCAGGCGTGGTCTTCCCGACCGTCAGCGACATGACGGAGACGAACAACGGCACGAAGCGCTACCTCGCTCAGCCCTACCTGTTCCGGCTCGCCGACGACCAGGGCTTCGGCCTCATCGCGCGCCGCACGAACGACACGGGCGCGGCTGACGCGGCCGGCGCGCTCGTCTTCACGTCACCCGATCTGGCGGACTGGACCGAGGTCGCCTTCCTCGCGCTCCCGGGCCAGGGCGCGACCGGTGCGGTCTCGGCGGAGTGGGATTCCCGCGTGAGCGCGTATCGCGTCGCGTGGACCGCCGCCGCGGGCTCGTCGCTGACCGGGACCACCGTCGACTTCGGCTCGGTGGAGGCGGTCAAGACCGGCCAGCAGCCCACGGGACGCACCGGCGGCATCAACGTGACGTACGCCGAGACGGCATCGATCATCCCGCTCACCGCGGCCGAGGCGAGCTCTGCCGACCAGTTGCTCGGGCGAGTTCGCAACACGGGCCTGCAGGCCCCGGAGGACGTGACGATCCCCGCGGGCGGAACGCTGGAACTGCCCGAGAAGGTGACGGCGGACTACTCCGACGGCGGCACACATGAGTTCCGGGTGAACTGGGACGCCTCGGCCGTCGACACCTCGACGCCGGGCGAGTACACCGTGAACGGCACGCTTCAGCGCTCCGACACCATCTTCCCGCTGATCGCGAACCGCGCCGATCCGCACGTCCTGCGGTACACCTTGCCGAACGGCGACAAGACGTGGCTGTTCATCTCGACCGATGACAACGGCCAGGACGAGTTCTTCATCCGACAGGCCGACACCATCGCGGGCCTCGCGAGCGCTCCCGACAACCGCATCCTCGGATACGGACTCTCGGGCACCTCGGTGAACTCGCAGCTGTGGGCGCCTGAACTGCACGTCGTCGACGGCGACCTGTACATCCTGTTCGCGGCCAACGCGAACAGCGCCAACTCGTGGACGGGGGTGCAGTCCTACTCGATGCGACTCACGCCGGGCGGCAATCCGCTCGTGCGCGCCGACTGGGCGGCACCGCAGCGCGTCGTCGACGCCGACGGGCAGCCGTTGACGACCTACGGCACGGGCATCACCTTGGACATGACGCACTTCGAGGACAACGGCACCGACTACGTGGTCTGGTCGGAGCGGGTCATCTCGCCGTCCACCGGACCGGCAGTACTGAAGATCGCCGAGGTCACCCCGTCGGCGACCGGCGCCTGGCAGTTGTCGAGCCGACGATCGACGATCGTCTACCCCGACGCCGGATGGTCGGACAACACATCCGCAGTCGCCGAGGGGCCGTTCGTCATCCAGCGCGACGGCAAGGTGATGATCACGTTCTCGGGCTCGAACATCGACTGGACCTATGCGGTGGGTCTCACCACCGCGGCGTCCGGTGCCGATCTGCTCGAGGCATCCGCATGGAACACCCGCAGCTATCCCGTCTGGAGTTATGAGGGGCCGTTCGCCGACAACTGGGGTCCCGGTCACAACTCGTACACGTACGACGACGACGGCAACCTGCTGAACGTCTTCCACGCGAAAGCCACGCAGAACGGCACCCGCGATGCGGGCATCCGGATGGTGTACTTCCGCCAGGACGACAGTCCTGTTCTCGACATGACGGATGCCGAGTGGCTCGCTCCGGCGAATCGCACGGTCTCCACCACGGTGACCGTCACCGCGCCCGCGCTGGATGTCACCGGGTCCGTCACCGCCCGATGCGTGGCGGGGAAGGTACTCCAGGTGCTGTCGGTGACGAACGCGGAAGGCATCCCGGTGGCGGTCTCGGTGAGTGGGCCGTACGGCTCGAAGGCGTTCGCGTCGATCGCCGCGGGCAAGAGCTCGTCGACGTCGTTCACGACGCGCGAGGCCTCGATCCCGAGTGGCGTCATGACGCTCACCGCTACTGCGCACATCGGAGGAGCGCCGGTGACGGTCACGGCCGAAGCCGTGTACCCGACCGCGAACTGCGGCTGAGACGCCGGGGCTGGGCGGTGCATCGCGCCGTCCGGCCCCGCCCGCCTCTGAACCGTGTGCGCACGGCCGATCCCTACGAGAGAAGTTGAGATGGAACGCAAGAGACGCAATGCCACGGCTCCTCGGCCGGCGCGAGGTGCCGCCCGGCGCGGGGTGGCGCTCGCCGCCGCGGCCGCAGTGGGGCTGGCCGGGGTGATCGTGCCCGGCGCGGCGCTTTCGGCGGCGACGGCCGCCGACCCGTTGGACGAGGGTCTCGTGGCCCGGTACCTGTTCGACGAGACGTCCGGAGACGCGGTGCGCAACACCGCCGACGGGTCGGCCGAGGCCGGCGACCCGTTCGATGCGACGGTGCGCAACTACGTCGCGACGCAGCGTGCCGAGGCGGGGACCCTGCAGTTCACGGGTGGGGCCAAGACCTCGACGGGCAATTGGGTCGAGCTTCCCGATGACATCCTCGCGGGGGCGGGCTCGGCGACCGTGTCGATCGACGTCAAGGCCGACCCGACGATGCTGACCACGAACCACTTCCTGTGGAACATCGGCAACGACGCGACCCAGCAGTACTGGTTCGCCAACGTGCGCGGACCACGGTCGGCGATCACGACCGGCTCGGCGGCGGGGGAGAAGAACGGCACGGGCTACGGCGTCACGGCCAACCGCTGGCACAGCCTCACCGCGGTGATCGACGCCGACGCCGACACGCTGACCTTCTACACCGACGGTCAGCGGGCGGGTGTGGTGAAGACCACGCTGGCGCCGGCGGACATCACCCAGACGCTCAACACCATCGGGCGCGCGCCCTGGCCCGACGCTCTGTTCAAGGGCTCGGTCGGCGCGTTCCGCGTCTACGACCGCGCTCTCTCGAGCGCTGAGGTCGTGGGACTGTCGGACGCAGACGGCGCCGCGCACGCGACAGAACTCGCCGCCGTCTCGGCGGCGAAGCTCGCCTCTCTCGACCTGGGCGACACATCCGCGGTCGCAGACGATGTGCAGCTCGTCACGCTCCACGGCATCTCGTGGTCCTCGTCAGAGCCGGGCGTGATCTCGCCGGCCGGCGTCGTGACCCGACCGCTGCCGGGCGAGCCCGCCGCGGTCGTCACACTCACGGCCTCGGCTGTGACGCGCGGTCAGGCGGCTGCGTCACCGCGGACGTTCACCGTCACCGTGCCCGCCCTCGCGACCGCCGACATCGCATCCGATCGAGACGCGATCCAGCTTCCCGACGTCGCGCGCGGCAACGTCACTCTTCCCGGCCGCGGCGCCGCAGGTTCGCCCGTGACCTGGTCGTCCTCCGACGATGCGGTCATCTCCGACACACCCGTCGGCGCGGCGGCGGCCGGTGTCGTCACCCGTCCGGCGTGGGGAGAGCCCGACGCCGAAATCACACTGACGGCGACCATCGGCGAGGGCGCCGCGGCGCTCACGCGGGAGTTCGACGTCACGGTCGCCGCGGCGCCGCGGGAGAGCGTCGACAGCCGATACCTCTTCGCGTACTTCACGGCCGACACCGTGGCGGGCGAGAACATCCACCTCGCAGCATCCCAGGGCAACAGCGCCATGAGCTGGGACGTGCTCGGCGGCGGCGCACCCCTGGTCACCTCGACGATGGGCGAGATGGGCCTGCGCGACCCGTTCATCCTGCGGGCACCCGAAGGGGATCGGTTCTTCCTCATCGCGACCGACCTGTCGATCGGCCGCAACAGCAGCTGGGACCGCGCCTTGGACGCCGGCAGCGCCTACCTGGAGATCTGGGAGTCGACCGACCTGCGCACCTGGAGCGCGCAACGCCACGTGAAGGTCTCGGGCCCGAACGCGTCGATGACGTGGGCGCCCGAGGCGTACTGGGATGCCGAGGCCGGTGAGTTCGTCGTCTACTGGTCGTCGCGGGTCTATCTCGACGGCACGCGCCCGTACGACAAGGCGGGCACTCCGAACTCGACCTACTCCAAGGTCATGTACGCCACCACGCGCGATTTCACGTCGTTCTCCGACGCGAAGGTCTGGCAGGACGCGGGCGATCGCATCGACTCCACGGTGATCGAGGATGACGGCACGTTCTACCGGTTCACCAAGGAGGTGACCGGCTGCACCGACATCCTGCAGGAGTCCTCCACCGATCTGCGAGCGCTCACCGTGCCCGGAGCCTACGAGTGGGCCACCGACGCCAGCTGCATCTCGAAGACCGCCCGGGGCACGACCCGCACGACCGAGGGCCCGACGATCTTCCGGGCGAACGAGGGCGACACCTCTGTGCCCGCGGATGCCGACGGCGGGTTCTACCTGTTCGTCGACGACTTCACCGGTGCGGGGTACCTGCCCCTGTTCACGGAATCGCTCGCCGCGCCGCAGTGGCAGACGGTCACCGGAGCACTCCCGAAATCGAGGCACGGCAGTGTGCTGCCCGTGACGCTGAACCAGTGGGAGGCGGCCAAGGGCGCCGCGCTCACCAGGATCACCACGACCACGGCGATCGAGGGGGCGTCGGCCGGACAGACCGTTCGCGCCGGAGACGTGCTGACCGCCCGAGTGACGGCCGCCGACAGCGGTGCGGTCGCCGGTGCGGTGCGCTTCCAGCTGGGCGACATCGAGGTCGAGGCCGCGGTCGAGGAGCGCGATGGCGGCTACATCGCCGAGGCGATCGTGCCCGCGACCGAGGCCGCGGGCGTGCCGGTGTCGCTCTCGGCCACGTTCGACGGGTTCGACGTCCTGGCGGCATCCGCCTCGGGCGCCGTCGAGGTGCTCCTCGGCGACGCACCGGTGCTCGATGTCTCGGCCGCCGTGAGCGCTCGCTGCGTGGCCGGCAAGGTCGTGCAGGTCCTCACGGTGAGCAACGACGACGACATCGCCCTCTCGGTCACCGCGACGGGTGCGCACGGCTCGAAGACCTTCCCGTCGCTCGCTGCGGGCAAGAGCACGTCGACGTCGTTCACGACGCGTGTCGCCGCGATCCCGGCCGGGACCGTCACGATCACCGCGGCCGCCCAGGTCGACGGCGTCCCCGTCGCCACGACCCAGGAGATCGCCTCCGCGCCCGCGACCTGCGGGTGACCTGACCCGGCTGCCTGCGAGGCGGCCGATGCGACGCGCGTCGCGGGTGTGTCCCGACCCCGCGACGCGCTGTCGCGCGCCCACGCGAGCGAGGGCCTCCGCCCTCGGCCCCGCCCGCCCGGCCGCCGGTCGAGTGCGAGGAGCGAGCGTATCGAGTCGGCGCGGGCCCGCCTGATACCGCGAGCGAGGGCCCCGCTTTCCGCCTCGCCCCGCCCCGACCCCCCGCCGGTCGAGTGCGACGAACGAGCGTATCGAGACCCCTCGAGCCCGCCTGGCACCGCGAACTCCGACCGTGCTCGCGGTGGGGGTGAGCGTCACTCGACGACCACGACGAAGCGCCCCGCCGGCTCGAAAGCCGGCGGGGCGCTCCGTCTGGACGCTCGACCTAGCCGCAGCTCACCGCCTCGTACGCGGCGGATGCCTCGGCGCTGTCGCCGCCGGCGCTGACGGTCGCGGTGATCGTCCCCGCCGCGATCGACACCGCACGCGTCGTGAACGTCGCGCTCGCGGTCTTGCCCGGCTGGACGCCGGCGGTCGTCTTCGAGCCGTACGACGTGCTCAGCACGAGGCCGACCGGAGCATCCCCGTCATTGGTCGTGCGGGTCGTGAGGACCACCTTCCCGGCGACGCAGCGGGTGTCGGCGGTGATCGTGACCGGCAGGAGCGGTGCGGCGACGACCACGTCGGCGGTCACGGTGACGGCGGTGGAGCTGTAGAGCTGCTTGCCCGTCGCGTTCCAGGCCGTCGAGCCGCCCGCGCCCACCCATTGGTTGAGGCTGGCGCCGATGGTGCGGACGGTGCCGGTGACCTCGTACGTGCCGGCCTCGCCGGTGTCGACGTCCGTCAGATCCCATTCGACGGGCTGCGACGCGGTGCCGCGCCCGTACGCCATCACGACGCCCGCCGATTCCGGCAGCGCCCCGCGGACGTCGGCCTCGCTCGCATCGGCCGCCACCTCGACGGAGCCGAGATCGCTCTCGACGGCGGTCGCGGCATCCGCCTGGCGAATCGTGTCGTAGCCGCCCTTGGTGAGCGACACGACACCGCCGTGCTTGGTGCTGGGCGCCATCGAGAAGCCGTTGCTCACGAGCTGCGACCAGCCCGCATCGAGGTCGGTCGTCTGCATCGGCCGGTAGCCGGTGGAGGGGATGACGTCGACGTAGAGGTACCACTTCTGTTCGCCATGGCGCTGGAACACCGCGGGGCCCTCGACGCCGCCGGCGTTGCCACCGGCCCACACCGCGCCGATCTGGGACTGCAGCTGCGTCCAGGTCGCGGCGGGCTCCCACCACTGGGCCGACGTGGTGGACTCCATGTAGATGCCCTTGCCGGTGGAGTTGTCCTTCGTGATGCGGTAGGTCGTCCCCTCGTTCTGGATGATCGAGGTGTCGATCGTGTTGCCGCCCGCGTCGATGAAGGTGCCGCCGTACTCGTAGCTGTCCTGCGTGAAGTCGGGCGTCGCGCCCCACAGGATGCGCGAGTAGCTCGAGCCGGTGTGCGCGGAGTTCGCGTAGACGTTCGACGACCAGTAGACGACGAACGCACCGCTGCCATCGGGGTAGTAGTCATCGACCCATGTCGCCTCGGGCGCCCATGCCATGCCGAGCTCTGCGACTTCGGCGCCGCCGGAGAGCGCGACGTCGAACTGGCGCAGATCGCTCCACGAGACGAGGTCCTTGGACTCCCACACGTTGAGCTTCGTGCTGCCCTGCGAGCTCCAGTAGCACCAGCTCGTGCAGCCGCTCACGCCGTTGTTCCCGCCGAAGACGCGCAGGTCGGTCGCGATGATGTAGTACGTCTCGGTCTCGGGGTTGTAGGTCAGGTACGGGTCGCGGATGCCGGTCGTGCCGAGGTCGGATGCCAGGATCGGCTTGCCGCCGTTGAGCGGATCCCACTGCTCGGGGTTGTCGCCGCGGGAGACGTCGAGGTAGATCTTCTCGGCGTACCCGGCGGAGTCCTCGATGAAATGGACCATCGCGTAGCCGAACGCGTCATCGGCACCGACGGCGGGGAGCACCGTGACCGGCACCTCACGCGTCGCGGTCGCACCGCGGACGCTCGCCGTCGCGGTGAGCGTCGTCTCGAGCGGGGCATCGCCGGCCGCGGGCTGCAGGGCCGTGACGGTCAGACCGTCATCGCCGATCGCGATGTCGGGATCGGACGACTCCCACGACACGCGTCCGCCGTAGTTCGGCAGCGTAGCGATCGGCTCGTCGATGGTGACGTCGGCGACCCCGTCGAGCAGGGCCTCGGCCGCCTGCTCGTGCGATGAGGCGTGGAGGGCGGCATCCGCCACCGACACGTCGTCGACCTCGGTAGCCGTGAGCGCGCGGTCGTACACGCGGAACGCCGAGACCTCGCCCTTGTACATCGGGTCGGGGTAAGGGGCGCGCCCGATCGCGCTGAGCGTCTGGTTGGTGATGGATGCCGGGGTCAGCGTCGTCGCGGTGGAGGCGACCTCGATCCCATCGACGTAGAACGTGATGCGCCCGGCGGCGCCGTCGATGACCGAGGTGAGGCTGTACCAGCGGTCGGCGTCCAGAGCGGTGCCCGAGCGGGCGTTGACCTCGCCACCGCCACCGGCGGTCGTGATCGAGGTGCGCGGGTTGTCGCGCACGGACGCGAAGTAGTACTGGGTGGTCGAGTCGCTGCCGATGTTCCAGAGGAAGTTCCAGTTGTTCTTCATCGTGGCGTCGATCTTGGTCTCGATCGTGACGGTGGCCGAAGCCTTGCCGCTCAGCACGTTGTCTGGCAGGCGCACCCAGTTGGCGGTCGCGCTCGTCTTGGCGCCGCCGGTGAACACGAGCGAGGAACCCGTCCAGAGGCTGTCGGTGCCGTTCACGACGGTGGCCGCCGCGCCGCCGCTCACGCGGTTCGGGATGCTGGCGCCCGTCGTCTGGTCGAAGCGGTAGTCGACGACGAGACCGGCGGTCGGTGCCACCCCGGACTCCGCGGCGGGGGCGGCGACGGTGGGGGAGAAGGCGGTGACGATGAGGGCTGCGCCCACTGCAGCGGCGAGCAGGCTGCGGGTGCGCGAGCGGGAATCGCTGCGCGGTTTACCGCTCTCGGCGTGGGGGACGGGTCGAGGGGTGAGGATCACTCCAGCTCCTTTGCTGTGCGCGGCCGGGCATGGGCATGCGGGACGCATGAGGCGCGCGAGTGAATGTTAGCGCTCACTTCCATCGTCGAGCAAGGGTCGATCAGATGTGCGGCGAATCCTTGACAATCGCTGCTCGTTCGCGCTAACAATTGATCGGATCATCTGATAGCGCTAACAGCTGCGCGTCGGTGCCGACAGGACGAAGGGGCCCTGAGACCTTGGCGAAGAAGCGTTGGATCGGCCTTGTCACGCGGTGCCCGCGCACGCCTGCGGCGGAGCCGCCGCCCCGCCACCCACACAGTCACCGCACCGTCACCGCACCCAAGGATCGGCATCCCATGAAGAAGCTCGTCAGAGCGCTGGCGCTCTCGACCGCGACCATCCTCGCCGCCGGCGGCATCGCCGTCGTCGCACCGACCGCGGCCCTGGCCGCACCTCTGTCCATCGAGTCGGCCAAAGTGCTCGATCTGCGCTTCGACGGCAGCCTCGCCGACGCCGGACCGAACGCGGCCGCCGTCACGATGCAGAAGGGCGCCGCCGCCTACGGCACAGGCGTGCGCGACCAGGCGTTCGCGCTCAACGGGTCCAACGCGATCCGTCTGGGCACCGCGGACTACCTGCAGCCCGCCGACCTCACGGTCTCGTTCTGGTACAAGCCCAGCACGACCATGGCCGGCGAGCAGGTGTTCGCGTGGAGCAAGTCGGCGTACAACTCGCCCGGATGGTATCTGACCTCGGAGAGCGACACCTCACCGCTCGTGCTGTCGGTGGGTCCGGCATCCGGTCAGCCGTACAAGGTCGCGGTCGACACGGCCCGGGCGGGATTCTTCCCCGCGGGGCAGTGGACTCATGTCGTGGTGAGCTACGACAAGGCGACGAAGGGCGTGGCCTTCTACCGCAACGGCGTGCGCCAGATCTCGACCGTGAAGTACGAGGCCACCGGCACGGCGACCGGCGTCATCGTCGGCGAGAGCACGACGGTCAAGACTCTCGGCTACAACGGCCCGCAGTACAACGGGGCGCACGCCACCGGCCTCCTCGACGACTACACGCTCTACAACGGCGTGGCGACGGTGCAGGATGTCGTCGCGCTCACGCAGCAGGGCGATCCGTCGTTCGATCCGGCCGGCGTCGCCCAGAGCGCGCTGGACGCCCTCTCGGTTCCGTCCAGTGTCGCAGCCGACTTCGGGCTGCCGACGGATGCCGTGAACGGCGCCGTCCTGACCTGGGCGTCCTCCGACACCGACGTGATCTCGATCGAGGGGGGCGCGGCATCCGTCACCCGCCCCGCATCGGCACCCGCGACGGTGACCCTCACCGCGACGGCGACCTACGGAGGGAGCGCGCCGGTGACCCGGACGTTCGACGTCGCCGTACCGCAGGACGGCGCGGCCACCTCGATCTACCTCGAAGAGACCGAACTCGACGAGGTGCTGCTCGAGGACCCCTACCTCGTCAACGGCAACCAGAAGATGATCGAGTACCTGCTGAGCCTGGACCCCGAGCGCTTCCTGTACTCCTTCTATACGCAGGCCGGTCTTCCGACGACCGTGCAGCCGTACGGCGGATGGGAGCGGCCGACCGGCACGCGCTTCCAGGGCCACTTCTTCGGCCACTACATCTCCGCGCTCTCGCAGGCGTACGCGACCACGACCGACCCGACCACGAAGGCGCAGCTGCTCGCCAAGCTGACGACGGCCGTCGACGGGCTCGATCGTGCGCAGAAGGCGTACGCCGCGATCGACCCCGCGAACGCGGGCTACGTCGCCCCGTTCTCGACCAGCGTGCTTCCCAGCGGCGGATCGGGTCTGCTGGTGCCGTTCTACAACCTGCACAAGGTGCTCGCGGGACTCCTCGAGGCCTATCAGCAGGCTCCCGACGAGGTCTCGGCCACGGCGCTGTCGGTCGCGAGCGGCTTCGGCACCTGGGTGCGCGACTGGGCGGGACGCCAGGCCAACCCCGCGAGCATCCTCAACACCGAGTACGGCGGCATGAACGAGGCGCTGTACGAGCTGTTCAGCATCACCGAGGACCCGGCGCACAAGCGCGCCGCGGAGTACTTCGACGAGGTGACGCTGTTCCAGCAGCTCGCCGCCGGGCAGGACGTGCTGAACGGCAAGCACGCGAACACGACGATCCCGAAGCTCATCGGGGCGCTCAAGCGCTACACGGTGTTCACCGACAACCCGCACCTCTACGAGACTCTGACCGCAGCGGAGAAGAGCAGCCTCGGGATGTACCGGACGGCGGCCGAGAACTTCTGGCAGATGGTGGTCGACGACCACACCTACGCCAACGGCGGCAACAGCTACTCGGAGCACTTCCACGCGCCCGACACGCTGTACGAGTACGCGACGAGCGGCACCACCTCGGGGTACGGCGAGAACTCCACGTCCGAGGGCTGCAACGAGTACAACATGCTCAAGCTCTCGCGGTCGCTGTTCCAGGTGGACCCCGACGTGAAGTATGCCGACTTCTACGAGTCCACGTACATCAACACGATCCTCGCCTCGCAGAACCCCGAGACCGGCATGATGACGTACTTCCAGCCGCAGGCGGCCGGATACGCGAAGATCTTCGGGCGCCCGTTCGACGAGTTCTGGTGCGACCACGGCACCGCGACCGAGAGCTTCACGAAGCTCGGCGACTCGATCTACTTCCGCAAGGGTGCATCGGTCTATGTCAACATGTTCCGCTCGTCGGAGCTGACCTCGGCCGAGCACAACCTCAGGCTCAGCCAGACCGCGGACGTGCCGGCCGACGACACCGTGACATTCGCGGTGGACTCGCTCGACGGCGGCGCGCTCGCCGAGGGGACGACGCTGCGGCTGCGCGTCCCGGACTGGGTGGCGGGCACGCCGACCCTCACCGTCAACGGTGAGGGGCAGGATGTCGCGGCCCTTCTCGCGGACGGGTATCTCACCGTCGAGGTGTCGTCCGGCGACGAGATCACCTACGTGCTCCCGGCCGAGGTCACCGTCGACGACGGCACCGAGAACCCCAACTGGGTCGCCTTCAAGTACGGCCCGGTGCTGCTGGCGACCGAGCTGAACCGCACCAACGTCGATGCCTCGTACGTCGCCGGCGTGCTCGTGCGCATGAGTCAGGCCGACAAGTCGGTGAACAACAACATCGTGACCGCCGACGCCGATGCGTTCAAGGCGGACATCGCCGAGAACCTCGTGCGGCTCGCCGACGGCGTGAACGCCAATGGCATCGAGACGATGCGCTTCGCGCTGCAGAACGTGGATGCGGCATCCGCGGCTCTCACGTTCGAGCCGTATTACAGCCTGTACGACGCGCGCTATGCCACCTATATGAACCTGGCCGAGCCCGACTCCGCCGAGGCGCAGGCGCTCATCCGCAAGGGCAAGGAGCAGCGGCGCATCGACGAGACGACGATCGACTCGCTGACGTCGTTCGACAACAACAACAGCGAGGCGGACAAGAGCTACGAGTTCAACAAGTCGGGCGTGGGGGTGCACCTGGGGGAGGGGTACCGCGACGGGCAGACCGCGGCGGACGCGTACTTCCAGTACGACATGATCGTCGACCCGACGCTGCCGAAGAACTACCTCGGGGTGCGCTACTTCGGAGGAGACAACGGCCGCACGTTCGACGTCTACCTCAACGACGTGCTCCTCACGCACGAGCGCATCACGAATGCCGGGGGTGCGACGAGCTGGTACGTGGACTATGAGGAGATCCCGGCGGCGGTGCTGGCCGGCATCGAGGCGAAGGACAGCTACAAGCGCAACCAGGCGGGAGAGTACGTCCTCGACGAGGACGGGCAGAAGATCCCCGTGGTCACGGTGCGCTTCCAGTCGAACGGCTCGAGCTATGTCGGCGGGGTGTACGGGGTCTACACGACCTCGAAGACCACATACGCGACGGATGCCGATCTCACGGCACTCTCGTTCGAGGACGGCGCTCTCGCGCCGGCGCTCGCGGGCGGCGTCTACGCCTACACCGCGGCCGTCCCCGAAGACGCGACCACGGCGACCTTCGACGTCGATCCCGCGGTGGCGAGCGGACTGGTGTTCGCGGACGACATCCTCATCGACGACACGCTGCCGCGGACGGTCGCGCTGGCCGAGGGGGACGGGCCGACGGTCCTCACCCTGAAGGCCACCGCGCAGGATCACACCACGACGGCGACCTATCGGATCGAGATCGTCCGTCAGGCCCCTGCGCCGGCGCTCGAGGTGACGGCGGTGGCTGCCGGAAGGTGCATCGCCGGCAAGGCGGCGCTGACGATCCAGGCGACCAACCGGTCGGAGGTGCCGGTGGCGCTCACGATCACGACGCCGCTCGGATCGAAGCAGGTGGCGGCGCTCGCTCCGGGCACGTCGACCGCGAGCGTGTTCACGTCGCGCTCGGCGCTTGTCGCGGGCGGACAGGCGTCGATCGTCGCCTCTGCCACGGTCGGCGGCGCACCGGTGACGGTGACCGTCCCGATCGTGTACCCGGCGATCAGCTGCGGCTGACCCGTCGGACGGGACGGATGCCGCGGCCCGCGGCATCCGTCCCGCATCGGGAGAATGCGCGAGAAAAAGTGTTGTTCTCGCTAACAGTTCCCGGTAACATTCGAGAAGAGCCAGTCGATCCACCGTCGGATACGAAAGCAAAGGTGCCACATGCTCACCACCATCCCTCGCCCCGAGGCGCAGCCTGCGTCCCTCGTCGGCACCGGCGCGCTCCGCGCCATGGGGACGGCGCACCGAGACTGCGACACCGGATGCGGCACCTCGCGTGCCGGCCATGACCTCAATGAGATGAGGGCGCTCGGCCTCGGCTGACGCCCTCGGCGAGACCCGACGGCCGGATGGTCCGGTCGCTCGCAGGTTCGGATCGGCAGCGATTGTCGACCGGGAAATTGGAGAAAACGAATGAACAAGCGAGGACTGATCGCACGCACCGCGGCCGGCGCACTGGGCGGAATGCTGCTCATCGGCGTTGCGGGCGCGGCCATCGCCGACGAACTCGGCAGCGACGAGGTCGACGTCAACGTGAACATCGAGGCGCTCGAGCCGGTGGGTGCGCTCACCATGAGCGTCGCGCAGGGTTCGACGTCGCTGACCGAGGTCGCATCGACCGACCCGACGCTTCGTCAGTTCGATGGAACGCTGCCGACGGTCACGATCACCGACGACCGTGAAGAGACGCCCGCCGACCAGTACTGGTACGTCACCGGTCAGTCGTCGTCCTTCACCGCGGCCGGCGTGCCCGACATCGGTGCCGGCAACATCGGCTGGGTCCCGGCACTCCTGTCGGGCGACGACGAGCAGGTGCTCCCGGGTGACGAGATCGTCACGGTCCTGGACGACCCGACCTTCGGCACCCCGGGAACGCCCAGCGCGAACAACGTGGGTCTGGTGGGCGAGGAGCTCCTCGCCTTCGCTCCCAACCTGACCGGCGAGCTCGCACCGGGAGAGTGGACCGCGAACGCGCAGCTGTTCCTCAAGACGCCCGTCACCGTCGCTCCGGGCAACTACTCGGCGACCATCACCCTCACCCTGTGGGAAGACGCCATCTGACGCAGCCCCGCAGAACTCGTGTTGAATCGGGTCGGGACCGCACCACGCGGTCCCGACCCTGACGTCTGGACCTCTGATCGTGCCCCATCCCCTCTCGCGTCGCGAAGCGCCCGTCCGCGCACTGCTGGCCGCGGCCCTCGCCCTGATCCTCGTCGGCCTGACCACCGGCGCCGCGTCCGCCGCGGATGACACCGACGAACAGCCCACGATCCGATGGTCGGTCACACCGGCCGATGAGACCGGGCCCGACGGGCGCAACGCGGTGGAGCACGACATCGACCCCGGCGACACGGTCGCCGACCACTTCGCCGTGCGCAACGTGAGCGAAGACACCGTCACCTTCCGACTCGCCGCGGCCGACGGGTTCTACACCCGCACGGGCCGCTTCGACATGCTTCCCGCCGACCAGGAGTCCGTCGACTCCGGAACGTGGATCCAGATCCCCGAAGAGGTCACTGTCGCGGCGGGTGAGACGGTCGTCGTCCCCTTCGAGATCGTGGTCCCCGACACCGCCGAGCCGGGCGATCACGCGGCGGGCATCACGGCATCCGTGCTCCAGGTGCAGTCCAGCGACGAAGGCGCGAACGTCGGGGTGGAGAGCCGTGTCGGCTTCCGCGTGCTCACCCGCGTCACCGGTGAGATCACCCCGGCCGCCGAAATCGGGCAGGCCGCCGCCACGTACGCGCTCTCGTGGAACCCGCTGCGTCCGGGCGAGGTGACGGTGACCTTCGAGGTCGTCAACACCGGCAATACCCGCCTCGTCGCCGAGGGCGTGGTCGAAGCCGGTGGCAAGACGGTGGCGTTCCCCGCCGAGGGCGAGATCACCCAGGAACTCCTTCCCGGAGACTCCCGCCCGCTGGCGGTTGTGGTCGACGACGTCTGGCCGCTGTTCGTCGTGCCCGTGAGCGTCACTCTCGATGCCGTCGTCGTGACCATGGACGGCACCACCTCGTCGCTCGATCCGGTGAGCGCCGACACGCTCGCCTGGGCGATCCCGTGGCCGCAGTTCATCGTGCTGGCCGGGCTCGCCCTGGTCATCGCCGCCTTCGTGTGGGGTCGGCGCCGGTCCAAGGCGCGGATCGCCGGGCTGCTCGAAGAGGCGCGCGCTCAGGCCCGCGAAGAGGAGCGTCGCTCCGCCGAGGAATCGGTGAACGCGCGGTGAGGGGCACGCGACTTCTCTCCGCGATGACGGCGTTCGTCGTGGCATCGGCGCTGGTTCCCACCGCGGCCGTCGCGGACGAGATCGACCACGGCTCGTCCGGGGTGCTCGTCACGGTCGAGATCACACCGCTCGAATGCGTGAGCCCGTGCGGAGGGGAGCTGCCGGCCACCGGCGGGGATGCGCCGTCGCTGCTGATGTGGATGGCGCTCACGCTGCTGGCGGCGGGTCTCGTGCTCTTACTCGTGCGCCGCATCCGGGCATCGCCCGGCCGCATGCGCGCCCTCGCCGCGCCGTCCCCTTACTATGTGGTCAGCGGTCGCCGTGCCGAAGTCGCGCGCGAAGGACTCGGATCCTCGAAGCCGGCACCCCGTGAGGGGGATGCCGACGGCCGCGGCGAACGGACGAGGTGATCGGCAATGTCTGAACAGGCGACGCGAGGCTGGCAGCGGCCGAGCATCTACGACGTGGCGAAGCAGGCCGGCGTGTCGCACATGACCGTGTCGCGTGTCCTGAACGGTCATCCCAACATCCGCGAGTCGACCCGGGAGCGCGTGCTCCAGGCGATCGACGAGATGAACTACACGCGCAGCTCGATCGCCCGGGCTCTCGCCACCCGTCGTGCGATGCGCATCGGCGTGCTCGTGGACAGCCCGGTGCAGTGGGGCCCGAACAGCACGCTGCGCGCGATCGAAGAGGCGGCCCGCGACGCCGGCTACGCGATCAGCGCCTTCTCGATCTCGGATGACGAGCAGTCGCAGATCGACGTCGGCGTCGTCGAACTCGTCACCCAGGGGGTGGACGCGCTCTGCGTCATCGCTCCGAGGGCATCCTCTCTCGACATGCTGCGTCAGCAGAGCACGGGCCTTCCGACCCTGGTCATCAAGGCCGAGTCCGATGCCGAGATGCACACCGCCGCGGTGGATCAGCGCGCCGGAGCGATGGCGGCCGTCATGCACCTGATCGAGCTCGGGCACCGCTCCATCGCGCATCTGTCCGGCCCGCTCGACTGGTTCGACGCCCGCGCACGCGAGCAGGGCTGGCGAGATGCGCTCGTGGACGCCGGTCTCCCGATCGGCACTCCGGTCGTCGGCGACTGGACGTCGGACTACGGCTACTCGTACGGAACGACGTACGACTTCACCGGTGTCACGGCAGTATTCGCCGCGAATGACCAGATGGCGCTGGGCGTCGTTCACGGATTGTCGGAGCGCGGCCTGCGCGTACCCGACGACATCAGCGTCGTCGGCTTCGACGACCTTCCCGATGCGCGCCATTTCCTTCCTCCGCTGACGACCGTGAGGCAGGACTTCTCGGCGCTCGGGGCGCTTGCGCTGCAGATCATCATCGCCGCCATCGAGGGCGAGGAAGCCGCCGAGCACGACATCATCGAGCCGCTTCTCATCGTGCGCGGCTCGACCGCACGCCCGCGCTCCTGACGCCCGGCGGACGCCGGAATCCGGGTCGGCCCGGGGCGCAGGATTGTTCGCGGTAACGGACGAGTAACGAATCTTTGAAATGAGCTTGCGCGCGGCGATGTTAGCGCGCACAATGGGTGACGCACACACCCGAGAGTGTCCCGCAAGGGGGCACAAGTACTTCTCCCCGACCGGAGAGCGTCGGGGAGTCTCAAGGAGGAGAAGAGATGGCAAACAAGAAGCGGATGCTGGGTCTGATCGGCTTCGTCGGCGCAGGGGCCCTGGCCCTCGGCCTCACCGGCTGCGCCGGCGGCAGCGACGACACCGGCTCGGACACCGGCAGCGACAGCGACCTGACCACGGTCGGCTTCGTCGCGGTCGGCCCCGAGGGCGGATGGCGCAACGCCAACGAGCAGGCGGTCAAGGACGCCTTCACCGAAGAGGCCGGCTACGAGCTCAAGTACGCTCCGGCCGCGAGCCCGAGCGACCAGAAGTCGCAGCTGGACGCCTTCGCGACCTTCGTCAACGACGAGGTCGACGTGATCCTGCTCACCGCGACCGAGGCATCGGGCTGGGAGGACTCGCTGGAGCTCGCGCAGGAGGCCGAGATCCCGGTCATCCTGCTCGACCGTGGTGTCGACGCGAGCGAGGACCTCTACGTCACCCGCATCGCACCCGACAACTTCCAGGTCGCGGCTTCGGTGGGCGCATGGGCCGTCGAGACCTTCGCCGAGGGCGCGAATTACTTCGTGCTCGAGGGTGTTCCGGGTCTGTCGGTCGTCAACGAGCGCAACGAGGGCTTCGACTCCGAGGTCGCCGACGTCGCGAGCCTGAACAAGGTCGGCGCGCAGACCGCCAACTGGAAGACCGACGAGGGCAAGTCCGTCATCGAGACGGTGCTGAAGGCCAACAACAACGACATCCAGTTCATCTTCGCTCAGAACGATGAGATGGGTATCGGCGCGGCCCAGGCCGTGACCGCTGCGGGCCTGGTTCCCGGCACCGACGTGAAGATCGCCACGATCGACGGCACCACCGGTGCACTCGAGGCGCTGGCGGCCGGCGACCTGAGCTTCGTCGCTCAGTACAACCCGTTCTTCGGCGACATCGCCGTCGACGTGGTCGAGAAGACGCTCGCGGGCGAGACGGTCGAATCGACCATCATCGTCGACAGCGCCACGTTCGACTCGGCCGAGGCCGGCGAGACGGCACTGGCCGAGGGCCAGGGCTTCTGAGCCCGACCAGCCGGAGTCAGCTCGAAATCTGACAGGACGGGGATCGCCGAGATCGGCGATCCCCGTCCACTCCCAGGCAACAACAGACACCCGCCCCATACGAGGAAGTCCGTCAGTGATGACCGAATCACCCCCGATCGTCGAAGTCCGTGGCGCATCGATCACGTTCCCCGGCGTCAAAGCACTCGACGAAGTCAATTTCCGACTCCTGCCGGGTGAGGTCCACACCCTGATGGGTGAGAACGGCGCCGGCAAGTCGACGCTCATCAAGGCGCTCACCGGCGTCTACCAGATCGACTCCGGCGACATCCTCGTCTTCGGCGAGAAGCGGCACCTCACCGGCACCGCTTCCGCGCAGGCCGCCGGCATCTCGACGGTGTATCAAGAAGTCAACCTCTGCACGAACCTCACGATCGGCGAGAACGTGATGCTCGGCCACGAGGTGCACGGCCTGGTCGGCATCAACTGGCGCAAGACCCACGCCCGTGCCAAGGAAGCGCTCGCCGCCATGGGGCTGGGCCACCTCGACACCCGCGCTCCGCTGTCGTCGATCTCCCTCGCCCTCCAGCAGCTCGTCGCCATCAGCCGTGCGATGGTCACCGACTCGAAGGTGCTCATCCTCGATGAGCCGACCTCGAGCCTGGACGCCGCCGAGGTCGAGGTGCTGTTCACCGTCATGCGACGTCTGCGCGACCAGGGCGTCGCCATCCTCTTCGTCTCGCATTTCCTCGACCAGGTCTACGCGATCAGCGACCGGATCACGGTGCTGCGCAACGGACGATTCGTGGGCGAGTACCTCAAACGGGAACTCGATCGCACCCAGCTCATCTCGAAGATGATCGGCAAGGACCTCGATGCGCTCCGCGCGCTCGGTTCGAACCGGCAGGTCGATGTGCGCGACCGCACCCAGACCCCCGTCTACGCCGCGGAAGGCATCGGCCGCAAGGGTGCGCTCGCTCCTACCGACATCGAGATCCACAAGGGCGAGGTCGTCGGATTCGCCGGCCTGCTCGGGGCCGGGCGTACCGAGCTCGCGCGCCTCATCTTCGGCGCGGACCGTGCCGATTCGGGCGTCGTGCACGTCAAGGGCAAGAAGGCGAACATCGCCTCGCCTGTCGCGGGCCTCGGGCATCACGTCGCCTACTCGACGGAGAACCGCCGAGACGACGGCATCATCGGCGACCTCAGCGTGCGTGAGAACATCATGCTCGCCGTCCAGGCCAAGCGCGGCTGGCTCCGCCGCGTGCCCGCGCGCGAGGTCGACCGGCTCGTCAAGACCTACATGGAGCGCTTCAGCGTGCGCCCCAACGATCCCGACCGTCCCATCCGGCTCCTGTCGGGCGGCAACCAGCAGAAGGTCCTGCTGGGGCGCTGGCTCGCGACCGAGCCGGATCTGCTGCTGCTGGACGAGCCGACCCGCGGCATCGACGTGGGCGCCAAGGCCGATATCCAGGAGGCCGTCGCCGAACTCGCCGAGGGGGGCATGAGCGTCGTGTTCATCTCGTCCGAGCTCGAAGAGGTCGTTCGACTGTCGGAGCGGATCGTGATCCTCAAGGACCACGAGAAGGTCGGCGAAGTCGTGAACGGCCCCGACGTCACGGCTGAGCGCATCGTGTCGATCATCGCGGCCGAGACGGAAGAGAAGGCAGAAGCGCAGGCCGAGGCGCTCGCCGAAGGAGAAATCTCATGACGTCTTTCCTGAAGACGCTCGTACGCACGCCCTGGTTCTGGGGTCTGGTGGGCATCGCACTGCTGCTCATGCTCAACGTGATCAAGGACCCCACGTACCTCGCGATCGGCGTCAACCCGACCACGGGTCTGCTCACCGGCAACGTGCTCGACATCCTGCGGGTGTCGGCGCCGATCATCATGATCGCGCTCGGCATGACCTTCGTCATCGCCACCAAGGGCATCGACCTCTCGGTCGGATCCGTCATGGCGGTGGGTGGCGCAGCCGCGATGGAGACGCTCCGCGCGATCAACGACCCGAACTCGTACGGCGCCATGTTCACCGCGATCGGCGTCGCCCTTCTCCTCGGCGCTGTGCTGGGCCTCGTCAACGGTCTGCTCGTGGCCGTCGTGGGACTCCAGCCGTTCATCAGCACGCTCGTGATGATGCTCGCCGCGCGCGGCATCGCCCGTGTCATCACGGGCGGTCAGAACACCAACGCCACCAACCAGCCGTTCCAGCAGATCTCCAACGGGCAGATCTTCGGCCTGCCGACCAGCTTCGTGATCGCGATCGCCATCGTGGTGATCATCTCGTTGATCATGCGGCGCACGGCGCTCGGCCTGATGATCGAATCGATCGGCATCAACCCCGAGGCGAGTCGGCTCGCCGGCATCCGTCCCCGCCCGATCCTGATCACCGTCTACGTGCTCTCCGCGGTGCTCGCCGCGATGGGCGGTCTGTTCACGGTGTCCGAGGTGATGACCGTCGACGTGTCGGGTACCGGCTACCAGATGGAGCTCGATGCGATCCTCGCGGTCGTGATCGGCGGAACATCGCTGGCCGGCGGGAAGTTCTCGATCCTCGGCTCCACCGTCGGCGCGCTCCTGATCGCGACGCTCAACAAGACGGTGCTGTTCCTCGGGGTGTCCGCCGCGGCGACCCCCGCCTTCAAGGCGATCGTCATCGTCCTGCTGTGTCTGCTGCAGTCCGAGCGCGTGAGGAACTACATCCTCCAGGCCGGACGCCGCCGTTCCCGAAAGGAGGCCGTCGCGTGAGCGCGTCCGTCTCATCCCCGCCCCTCGGTGCTGACAGCCCCGAGCGCGCCGGGCTCCTCTCCCGCCTCTGGGAGCGGAACCAGTCGATCATCCCGTCGCTGGCCGCCGTCGCGCTGCTCATCGTCATGCTGGTCTACGCCGAGATCGCCTACGGCAGGGTCTTCCACGCCGGAACGATGTCGAGCCTGCTCGTCAGCTTCGCGCCCACGATCATCCTCGCCGTCGGCATGACCATCGTCATCCTGTCGGGCGGAATCGACCTGTCGGTCGGCGCCGTCGTCGCCTTCACCTCGGTCGCCGGCGTCATGCTGATGAACGTCGGCGTCAACGGGTGGCTCTCGATCCTGCTGATGATCGTGTTCGGCGCGCTGTTCGGACTCGTGTCGGGCGTGATGATCCAGTACTTCAACGTGCAGCCGTTCATCGCGACCCTCGCGATGATGTTCCTCGCGCGCGGTCTGGCATCGATCCTCTCGACGGTGCCCGTCCAGGCGCCCGAGGACTCTCCCATCCACCTGTTCGCCACGGACTTCAAGCTCTTCGACGGCCCGAAGGTGAACGACCTCGTGCTCACGCCCGGGTTCTTCATCGCCGTCATCGTCGTGATCGCGGCGTTCATCTTCCTGCACCGCACGCGGATGGGACGCACCGTGTACGGCATCGGAGGCGCCGAGTCCTCGGCGCAGCTCATGGGTCTTCCAGTCGCTCGCACCCGCGTGTGGATCTACGTGATCAGCGGTGCGCTCGCGGGCCTGGCCGCCGTGGTCTACACGGCAGAGGTCGGCGGGAAGGCGCAGAACGTCACCGCCATCGGGTGGGAGCTCGACGCGATCGCCGCGGTCGTCATCGGCGGAACGCTCCTCACCGGCGGGGCCGGCTACGTCCTCGGCTCGGTCGTCGGATCGCTCGTGCTCGCCACGCTCTGGATGATCATCACCAAGGACGGCACCATCCGTCCCGAGTACCTCACGATCATCACCGGCGGCATCCTGCTCGTGTTCGTCCTGCTGCAGCGCGTCCTCACCGCGCGGCGACGCACATGACCGGCATGCCCGCCCACACCGAACCCGAGGAGGCGACGATGGCCCCGCACTTCACCCCCGAGATCCAGGCGTCGATCGACGCCGTCCGACAGGATGTCGCGGCGCTGCACGCCGAGCTGGTCCGTTACGGCCTGGTGGTGTGGACCGGGGGCAACGTCTCGGGCCGCGTGCCCGGCGCGGATCTGTTCGTGATCAAGCCGTCCGGGGTGTCGTACGACGACCTCGCGGCCGGGAACATGATCCTCTGCGACCTCGACGGCACGGTGATCCCGGGCACTCCCGGAAGCGACCGCAGCCCGTCGAGCGACACCGCGGCGCACGCCTACGTGTACCGCAACATGCCCGACGTCGGGGGAGTGGTGCACACCCACTCCACGTACGCGGTGGCATGGGCGGCGCGGGGCGAAGAGATCCCGTGCGTGATCACGGCGATGGCCGACGAGTTCGGCGGCCCGATCCCGATCGGACCGTTCGCGATCATCGGTGACGACTCGATCGGCCGCGGCATCGTCGAGACGCTGTCGGGCCATCGCTCCCGCGCGGTGCTGATGCAGAACCACGGTCCGTTCACGATCGGCACGTCGGCCAAGGACGCGGTCAAGGCCGCGGTCATGGTCGAGGATGTCGCCCGCACGGTGCACTTCGCGCGTGAGGCGGGACCGCTCATCCCGATCCCGCAGGAGGCCATCGACCGTCTCTACGACCGGTACCAGAACGTGTACGGGCAGAGCGGGGACGAGCGCCGATGAGCGGCATCGATCCGGCCGCCCTCGCCCAGGCCATCCTCGAGGGCCGCACGTCGCTCGGCATCGAGCTGGGCTCCACCCGCATCAAGGCGTGCCTCGTGCTCGCCGACGACCCGGCCACCGTGCTCGCCGTGGGCAGCCACGAGTGGGAGAACCGGTTCCAGGACCGCGTCTGGACCTATGCGCTGGATGACGTGTGGGCCGGCGTGCAGGCGGCCTACGCGGATCTCGTGGCCGACGCGCAGCGTCGCCACGGGGTGCCGCTGCCGACGGTGGGCGCGATCGGCGTCTCGGCGATGATGCACGGCTACCTCGGCTTCGATGAGGCGGGCGCGTTGCTGGTGCCCTTCCGCACCTGGCGCAACACGACCACGGGACGCGCTTCCGAGGTGCTCTCGGCCCTGTTCGGCGTGAACATCCCGCTGCGCTGGTCGATCGCGCACCTCTACCAGTCCGTGCTCGACGAGGAGCCGCATGTCGCCGACGTGCGCTTCCTGACGACCCTCGCCGGCTACGTGCACTGGCGTCTCACCGGTCGCAAGGTGCTCGGCGTCGGGGATGCCTCGGGCATGTTCCCCATCGATTCCGCGACCCACGACTACAACGCGCCGATGCTGGCGAAGTTCGATCAGCTCGTCGCCGAGCGCGCGTTCGGGCTCAAGGTCTCCGGCCTCCTGCCCGAGGTGCTCGTCGCGGGGCAGCCCGCGGGATCGCTGACGGCCGAAGGTGCGGCGCTGCTCGATCCGTCGGGGGCACTGCCCGCCGGCATCCCGTTCTGCCCGCCCGAAGGCGACGCCGGCACCGGCATGGTGGCGACCTGCTCGGTCGCACCGCGCACCGGCAACGTGAGCGCGGGCACCAGCATCTTCGCGATGGTCGTGCTCGAGCGGCCGCTGGCGAGCGTCCACCATGAACTGGACCTCGTGACCACGCCCGCGGGCGACCCCGTCGCGATGGTGCACTGCAACAACGGGGCGAGCGAGCTCGCGGCGTGGGTGGGGATGTTCTCGCGGTTCGCCACGGTGACCGGCGGCGACCTGACCTCGGACGACGTGTTCGAGGCGCTGTTCCGCGAGGCTCTCGACGGCGATCCGGATGCCGGTGGCCTGCTCGCGTACAACCACCTCGCCGGCGAGCCGATCGCGGGACTGGCCGAGGGGCGGCCGCTGTTCGTCCGCACGCCCGACAGCCGCTTCACGCTCGCCAACGTCATGCGCGCGCAGCTGTACGGCGTCTTCGGCACCCTCGCCCTGGGCATGCGCGTGCTCGCCCGCGAAGGGGTGGCGCTGGACCGGATGTTCGCCCATGGCGGCATGTTCCGCACGGCCGGAGTCGCCCAGCGCTTCCTCGCCGGCGCCCTCGACGCGCCCGTCGCGGTCGGAGGGACGGCATCCGAGGGCGGCGCGTGGGGCATCGCCGTGCTGGCGTCGTACCTGACCTCCGCCGCGGACGCCGACCTCGACACCTACCTGCGGGAGCGCGTCTTCCAGAGCGCCGACTTCCGCACCGTCGCGCCCGATCCCGAGGACGTCCCCGGCTTCGCCGCCTACCTCTCCCGCTACCACGCCGGCCTCGCGGTCGAGAGAGCCGCCATACAGGCGCTCTGACCCCGACACCCGATCTCGAAAGACCAGAAGGAACCAATTCATGACTCGCACGCCCCTCTCCACCTCCCTCGACTCGTACGAGGTGTGGTTCGTCACCGGCAGCCAGAACCTGTACGGCGAAGAGACGCTCCGTCAGGTCGCGGAGCAGTCGCAGGCGGTCGTCGCGGGTCTCGCGGGTCTGCCGGTGAAGGTGGTGTGGAAGCCGGTCCTGAAGGACTCCGACTCGATCCGCCGCCTCGCCCTCGAGGTGAACACGCGTGACGACGTCATCGGCGTGATCGCGTGGATGCACACCTTCAGCCCGGCCAAGATGTGGATCGCGGGCCTGGACGCCCTGCAGAAGCCGCTGCTGCACCTGCACACGCAGGCCAACGTCGAGCTGCCGTGGGCCGACATCGACTTCGACTTCATGAACCTCAACCAGGCCGCGCACGGCGACCGCGAGTTCGGATACATCCAGACGCGTCTCGGCGTCGCACGCAAGACCGTCGTCGGGCACGTCTCCAACCCGGTCGTGGTGCAGCAGGTCGAGGACTGGCAGCGCGCCGCCGCCGGCTGGGCGGCCTCGCGCACCCTGAAGCTCGCCCGCTTCGGCGACAACATGCGCTTCGTCGCGGTCACCGAGGGTGACAAGACAGAGGCCGAGATCCGCTTCGGCGTGCAGGTCAACACGTGGGGCGTGAACGAGCTCGTCGCGGCCGTCGACGCGCAGAGCGAGGCGGATGTCGACGCTCTGGTCGCCGAGTACCTCGAGTCCTACGACGTCGCGGCCGAGCTGCTCCCGGGCGCCGAACGGCACCAGTCGCTCCGCGACGGCGCCGCGATCGAACTGGGCCTGCGCTCGTTCCTCGAGGAGGGCGGTTTCGGCGCCTTCACGACCTCGTTCGAAGACCTCGGCACCCTGAAGCAGCTGCCGGGCCTCGCCGTGCAGCGCCTGATGGCCGACGGCTACGGCTTCGGCGCGGAGGGTGACTGGAAGACCGCGATCCTGGTGCGCGTCGCCAACGTGATGGGTTCCGGCCTTCCCGGCGGGGCGAGTCTCATGGAGGACTACACCTACGACCTCGTTCCCGGTGCCGAGCGCATCCTCGGTGCGCACATGCTCGAGGTCTCGCCGTCGCTGAGCTCGACCAAGCCGCGTCTGGAGGTCCACGCTCTGGGTATCGGCGGCAAGGACGACCCGGTGCGTCTCGTCTTCACCGCAGATCCCGGCCCCGCGCTGGTGGTGGCGATGAGCGATATGCGCGATCGGTTCCGTCTCGTCGCGAACGTCGTGCAGAACGTCGACGCCCCCGATCTGCCCAACCTCCCGGTGGGCCGTGCCGTCTGGGAGCCCGCGCCCGACTTCGCCACCTCGACCGCGTGCTGGCTCGCCGCCGGCGCCGCCCACCACACCGTGATGACCACGGCGGTCGGCATCGACGTGTTCCGCGACTTCGCCGAGATCGCGAAGACCGAGCTCGTCGTCATCGACGAGGACACCACCGTGCGCGGCTTCCAGCGGGAGCTCCGCTGGAACCAGGCGTACTACCGACTCGCTCAGGGCATCTGAGCGGGCACCCACCCGAACCGAGAGGGTTCTCGCCGATGAGACCACAATCGAACCCGTCCACGCGCGTTCCGCGCCGGCGCTCTGCGCGTCGTGCGATCGCGTCGTCCATCGCCGCCGCCCTCGCGGTGTCGGCGATGGGCGTCACCGCCCCGCTCGCCGCGAATGCGGCGGACCTTCCCGCGCCGACCGCGCACTACGACATGTCGCACTCCGGATCGACGCTGCTCGATGTGTCGGGCAACGGCCGCAACGCGGCGCTGACCGGTCTGACGGATGCCTCCTTCGCGGAGGCCGGCGATGACGACATCCTGCGCTTCCAGGCCGACGGCTATGCGGCGCTCCCGCAGGGACTCATCACGGGGGCCGACAACAGCTTCACCGTCGAATACACCGTCTCGACCCAGACGTCCGCGAACCACTTCGGCTGGGTCATCGGCGACGGCGTCGGCCCGTGGAACACGACCACGCTCGGCAACCACATCTTCCTCAGCCCTCGCTCCTCGCAGAGCGGGTACACGAACCAGGTGCTGGCCGCGATCCGCGTGAAGTCCTCGACCGACAACGGCGAGTCCCGCATGCCCGCGGGCGGCGGACTGAACCCCGGGTTCACGACGCTGACGATGGTCGGCTCCGGCAGCACGCTGACGCTGTACCGCGACGGCGTCCAGATCTCGACGCTGACCCACACGCGTGCGCTCAGCTCCATCATCCCGACCGGCAGCGTGCTCGGCTACCTCGGCCGCTCGCTGTACCAGGGCGACCCGCTCCTGCGCGCCGACGTCGCGGACGTGAAGTTCTGGGACGTCTCGCTCACTGCCGCCGAGGTGTCGGCGAGCATGCCGACCGCCGAGGCGAAGTCCGCCGCGACCCAGGCGCTGCTGCGCGGCGACATCCTGGGCACGATGCTCGGCGCCAACCCGTCGCTCGACGCCGTGTCGAGCAATCTGACCCTGCCGGCGACCGTCAACGGCGTCGCGCTGACGTGGGCGACCTCCGATGCCGCCGTGGTCTCGACGACCGGCGTGGTCTCGCGCTCGATCACGGCGAACACCCCGGTGACGCTGACCGCGACGACCGCCTCGCTCGGCACCTTCACGTTCGACGTCACCGTGCTCGCGCCCAGCGTCTCGTCCGACCTCGACGCGATCACGCTGGCCGCGCGCACCACCGAGAACCTGCCGCTGGCGACCACGGGTGCAGTGAATGGCGCGGCGATCACGTGGACCTCGTCAGACCCGGCGCTGGTCACCGAGACCGATCAGGCCTACACGGCGCCTGCCGTCGGCTCGGCCGACCCGTTCCAGGGCGGCGGACTCGTCGACCGTCCGGCATACGGTGAGGGCGACCGCGAGGTCACCCTGACCGCGCACGCCACGCTCAACGGCGTGACCGAAGAGCGCACGTTCGAGGTGGCGGTGGCCGAGAAGGGTCGCTGGGCGCCCGACGCAGGCTATGCCGCGGCGTACTTCAAGTCCGACGGCGACGAGAAGATCTACCAGGCGGCGACGTCGGGCAACGACTTCTTCACGTTCTCGCCGGTCAACGGCGGCAACGCGGTCATCACGTCGACGGCCGACACGAAGGGTCTGCGCGACCCGTACATCCTGCGTTCCAAGGACGGCGACAAGTACTACATGGTCGCCACGGATCTCTGCATCAGCTGCGGTACGGGCTGGGGTCCGGCGCAGTCCGCGGGCAGCCTGAAGATCGAGGTGTGGGAGTCGACCGACCTGGTCGAGTGGACGCGCACCAACGGCGAGAACACCGGCATCACGATCAACCAGCCCGAAGCGGGAATGACGTGGGCGCCCGAGGCGTACTGGGACGACGACCTGCAGTCGTACGTCGTGTTCTTCGCGTCGCGGCTGTACTCGGATGCCACGCACACGAACAGCGACAAGCTCTACGCCCGCATGTTCGCCGTGCTCACGCGGGACTTCCAGACGTTCACGTACCCGCCCGCCTCCTGGCAGGACACCGGATACGCGCGCATCGACTCGACCGTCACCAAGATCGGCGACTACTACTACCGCTTCACCAAGAACGAGGAGAGCGGCGCGGCAGGCACTCTCGAGGCGGGCAAGGACATCTTCATGGAGCGTTCGAAGGTGCTCACCGCGCCCACGACGCAGTCCAGCTGGACGGCTGATCCCGAGAGCACCTGGCAGCTCACCGATACGCGGATGACGAGCCTCGAGACCGGACAGTCCGGCGAGGGGCCCGAGATCATCAAGCTCAACGAGGGCGACCCGAACAACAACGCCGCCGGCGACGGGTATGTGTTCCTCGTCGACAACTACAGTGCGGGCGGCTACCGCGCCTTCGTGACATCGGGGGAGGCGATCGCGTCGAGCCAGCAGTCGAACCGGCTGTCGCAGCGCCCGGATTGGAACGTGCGTCCCGTCGGCGGACTTCCGGCGAGCCCGCGTCACGGCGCGTTCGTGAGCGTGACCCAGTCGGTGCTCGACGCGATGCACGGCTGGACGGATGTCGAGGCCGTCGCCTCGACGACGACGCTCACCGCGGATGGCCGTACGGCGACCGCCGAGGTCGTCGCAGCCGACGAGGGCGACGTCGTGGGCACCGTGACCTTCTCGGGTGGCGACTGGAGCGAGACCGTCGATCTCGAGGATGCGTCGGCCTCGGTCGACGTGCCCGCGGGTATCGCATCGGTCACCGCGCACTACGACGGCTACGTCGACGCTCTCGTGAGCCCTTCGGCCTCGGAGGCGGTCTCGTTCGGTCTCGAGCTGACCGCGACGGCCACGACCCGCTGCGTCGCAGGCAAGGTCGTCGAGGTGGTCACCGTCACCAACGGCGATGATGTCGCCGCCACGGTCACGATCGCGGGCGCGTACGGCAGCAAGACCGTGTCGATCGCCGCGGGCAAGTCCGCCTCGGCGAGCTTCACCACGCGCGCAGTCACGATCGCGGCCGATGCGGTGTCGATCACCGGACAGTCGGCGGACGGACGAAGCCATTCGTCCACCGTGACGGTCACCGCGACCATCTGCCCGTAGCTCCAGCGAATCGAAGGACCCGCGACTGCTCTGTCGCGGGTCCTTCGGTCGTCACGGAATACTGGAATCGAATCTCCCCCACTCCCAGAGGATCCACACCCATGGCACGAACCCCCGCTTCCGGTATTCAGCACGCGCTCCGCGCGGGCGACTACGAGGCCGTCATCTCCAGTGTCGGAGCAACGCTGCGCTCGCTGACGTACCAGGGCCGTGACCTCGTGGTCCCGTTTGAGGCCGATGAGGTGCGTCCGGCGCACCGCGGAGCGACGCTGGCCCCCTGGCCCAACCGCGTCGTCGACGGCCTTTACACCTTCGGGGGAGTGGAGCGTCAGCTCGCGCTGACCGAGCCGTCGCGCTCGCACGCGCTGCACGGTCTCGCGTCGTGGCTCGACTTCGAGGCGATCGACAAGGGCCCCGACCATGTCACGCTGGCCGCGGAGATCGCGCCGCAGACGGCGTACCCGTGGCGCATCGTCGTGACGACCAGGTTCTCGCTCGGCCCCGACGGGCTCACGCAGTCGGTCACGGCCCGCAACGACAGCGAGACGCCGGCGCCGTGGGGCACCGGCCCGCACCCGTATCTCGTCGCCGGCGAGGGCCGGGTCGACGGGTGGACGCTCGAGCTCCCCGCAGAGCAGGTGCTCGCCGTGACCGCCGAGCGGCTGATCCCCACCGACCTCGTGGCTGTCGACGCCGACGAGCCGGAGCGCTTCGACTTCCGCGATGCGCGCACGATCGGCGCCGTCGAGATCGATCACGCGTACACGGGCCTCGTCCGCGACGCCGACGGCTCCGCCACGGTGCGCGTCACCGGTGCGTCGGGTTCGGGTGTCGAGATGGTGTGGGACGCCGCGTGCCCGTGGGTGCAGATCCACACCGCCGACAAGCCCGACGCGGCAGAGAGCCGCCTGGGTCTGGCGGTCGAGCCCATGACGTGCGCCCCCGACGCGTTCAACGCCGACGCCTACTCGTACGACGCCGGGCTGATCGTGATCGAGCCCGAGGAGTCGACCACCGCGTCGTGGCGCATCGGCGCCATCGCCTGATTCCTGCGGGGAACCCCGGGCGTCAGTGATGCCCGGGGTCGATCACGCCGTGCCCGCCGTGATCGGGCGCCAGGCGTCCGGCCTCGGTGGAGGCGAGCGCGGGTGTCACGACTGCCGCGACGACGACCGCGGCGACGATGAGCGCGGCGACCCGCGTGGGGTGCGTCGTTCCCGCCTCTCGCCGCAGGCATGCGCCGCACGCCATCGCCATCACGATGAAGAGGGCGGATGCCGATGCCACCGCGAGAGCGCTGACACGACCCGGATCGAGCCAGAGCGCAGCGACCGTGGCCAGCATGCCTCCCAGCGCGCCGGCGACGCCCGCCCGCGCACACACGAGGTGTCCGCGGGCGAGCGAGGCGGCCCCCCACACGAGCGCCCCGGCACCGAGTGTGACGATCACGAGACCTGCCCCCCAGGCGGTCCCGTCCCCCGTCGTCACGCCGGCGCCGAGCGCGATCGCGATCAGTCCCGCTCCCCAGGCGGCGACGGCGCCGACCGCTGGCGCGGCCGACCCCTTCGCCGGTTCCCGGGTTGCGGCTGTGCCCACACGCCCGGGGGCTCCAGGCAGCGCGTCTGCGCTCTGGAGAGGCGGTGTGGGAAGCATCGGCGTCGTCAGACCGTGCGCGCCGTCGCGGCGGTGCGGGCTCCGCGCTCGGCCGCGAGTCCGACACCGAGCAGCACCAGAGCGCTCGCGAGGTGCAGGAAGTGGTCGAACGTGTTGAGCGCGAGGACGTTGAGCGAGGTTCCCACGAGGAAGAAACCGACGATGCCGAGCAGCAGGTACGCCCCTCCGACGACGACGTTGACGGACTTTGCAGCGACCACCGACGAGAGTCCGGCGATCAGCAGTGCTGCACCGATCAGCAGGTGCGCGATGTTGTGCAGCGGGTTCACCTCGAAGATGCCCAGCAGCAGTCCGCCCTCGGTCGCGATGAAGCCGACGCCGCCGGTGACGGCGAAGCCGAGGGCGCCGACGAGGAGATAGACGGCCCCGAAGATCGTGGCGACGAGGCGGTTGGGTGACGAGCGCATGTGCGTTCCTCCTGTTCTCAGGCGGCGGATGCCGCGTCCGAGAGTTGTTCGTCGTGCCCTGTCGATCGGTTTGCGCGAATTTCTCCCGCCGTCTCGACGGGGCATCGCAGAGGGCCTCGGAGCGATCTCCGAGGCCCTCTGGCATGCGTGGGCGATTTCCGCCCCTGCGACGTGATCAGTCGTCGCGCAGGTCTTCCTTGAAGTCGTTGCGCGCCTTCACCGAATCGCGTTCCGCCTCCGCCTTCTTCACGTCGGCGTCGGCCTTCATCTCGTCGACCTTGTCGCCGATGCGGTCGGTGGTGTCCTCCCACGTGTCCTGGATCTTGTCGCCGACGGCCTTGGCCGTCTCCTTCGCGTCGTCCATGAATCCCATGACTGCTCCTCTCGTGAAGGTGGTACGTCATCGACGCTACGTTCGGGCGGGTCGAAGGTCAGGGGGGTTGCATCGCCCCGCGGCGGTTGCTAGTGGCGAAGCCGGGTGGTTGCCGACCCCTATGCTGAGCGCATGCTTGAAGCTCAGACCATCACGTCCGGTGCAGACCTGACGTCTCTCTACACGACCTCGGGGTTCTTCGCCCTCATCTGGTACGTGCTCGTCGCCGTCGCCCTGTGGCGGGTGTTCGACAAGGCCGGCTACCCGGGGATCCTCGCGATCATCCCGATCGTCAACATCTTCATCCTGGTGAAGATCGCGGGCTATTCCGCATGGCTCGGCCTGCTCTACCTGATCCCGATCGTCGGCTGGGTTTTCAGCATCGTCGTCGCGGTGCGGGTCGGCAAGGGCTTCGGCAAGGGCGGCGCGTGGTCGTTCTTCCTGCTGTGGCTGATCGCCTTCGTCGGGTACTTCATCATCGGGTTCGGCAAGTCGGTCTATACGAAGCCGGCCTGAGCCGCGGCATCCGGCTTCGCGTCGCCGCTCAGCGGATCGGCGTCGTGGTGTCGATCGCGTTGCGCAGCGGCTTGCGCATCGGCGCCCAGTAGCGGGTCGGAGTCACGCGCGCGAGCATGTCGACCAGCCGCGCCTCGCGCCCGATCATGGTGCGAGGCCTGCGGTGCACGGTCGCATCGACGATGCGGACCGCGGCGTCGGCGGGCTCGGTGTGGTACATCGCGGCCTGGGCTGCCGCCGCGCGGTCGGCCACGGCCGGGTCGATCGCGGCGGCGAACCGTCCGCGTCCGATGATCCCGGTCTTGACGCCTGCGGGATAGATCGCACCGACCGTCACGGTCGATCGCTCCAGTTCGTGTCGCAGCGACTCGGTGAAGCCGCGCACCGCGAACTTGCTCATCGCGTAGGGGATGCGCCCGGCCGGGGCGGCGAGCCCGTAGATCGACACCAGGTGCGTGATGTGCGCGGCGGGCTCGCGGCGCAGTGCCGGCAGCAGTGCCTGGGTGATGTTGACGGTTCCCCACAGGTTGACGTCCATGAGCCAGCGCATCTCGTCCATCGTGAGCTGGTCGATATTGCCGAGCATGGATGATCCGGCGCACGTCACGAGAGTCTGCACGTGCGGGTGGGATGCCTCGATCTCGGCCGCCAGAGCGGAGACCGCGGCATCTTCCGTGAGGTCGACGACGTGCGTCGTGTGGCCCGTGCCCGAAAGCCCGGCGGCGAGGAGCGCGAGCCCGTCGGCATTGCGATCGACGAGCGCGAGCCGTGCACCGCGACGGCCGAGTTCGCGGGCGACCTCCGCGCCCATCCCGCTCGCGGCGCCCGTGATCACGGCGGTCCTGCCTCGCACGTCCAGTGGTCGCGTTCTCGCCATGCTCTCGCCTCTCCGCAGCGCCCATCGACCGTGACGGGCGGCGTCTTCGATTCTCGCCGACTCGGAGGGGTGTCGCGGACGCTAGCCTCTTGGAGGGAGGTGTCGATGGGCAAGACCGCGGATGCGATCGCCGAGGGCGTCTCCATCGCGTCCGCCGCCGCCCGCCTGTCGATCCGCAACCACATCCTGGTCGAGACGATCGCGCACGACGAGCAGTTCGAGCAGAGCCGTATCTCGTCGTTCGCGCACGACACCCTGATCGCCCTCGCCGAGGAGCAGGAGCAGGCAGCCGCTCTCGCCAAGCGCCAGCGCAAGAAGGCCTGGGGAAAGTTCACCGACCCCGACGGCACGCACGACTACCGCGACCGCGACATGCGCAACCTCCGCCGGCGGCACCGCCAGTACCTCGGGGTGGCGAAAGAGCTGCGACGCATGGCGGACGATCCGCACGTGATCCGCACGCTCGTGGAGCAGTCCCGCGATGCGGCCTGGGGCGATGTCGAGGCGAACCTGCAACGGCGCCTGCGCGTCGAGGGCATGCGTCCCGACCTCGACCCCGACTACGACCGGATGCGCGCGGCCCGCATGCAGTCGCTGCGCCTGGTCGATCTGCCGCGGCTGGCTGCGCATCGGCGGCGTGTCGACGTGCCCGATGCGGGTGGGGCGGATGCCGGTGCCCCCGACGGGCGGGACGGCAAGTCCGCGGTGTCCCGCGCAGGCGGCGTCGACCTCAGCGAACTCGACTCCTGACGTCACGGGGGAGCGCTCGTGGCGCAGGTCTGACCGGGCGGACACGCCCGGGAATCGGCATCCCGGGCTCGATTCGCGCCGATCGCACCCGTACGGTATTCTTGAGGACGTTGTGCGCGAGAGCGTCAATATGCGCCCGTAGCTCAATGGATAGAGCATCTGACTACGGATCAGAAGGTTGGGAGTTCGAGTCTCTTCGGGCGCACACTGTGTTGAGACAGTAGGGAAAAGGGCCGATAAGGCCCTTTTCTTGTATCTGGGATGTCTCTTCGATCCTGATGTCACTGTCTGACCGCGAATCAGCGGGTTCCGCTGTGGAACCCCGCAATTGCGGGGGTGTTGAGCCGACATCGCGGCGCCAGATCTCACGGGTCACGGTTGGATGTGTGCACCCGGTTTGACCTCGATGCGTAGGTTCTGGGTGGGAAGCTCGCGGCCATCAGCCGAGCCTGTCGATCCCGCCCGGTCTGCGCGCCCGTAGGCCGCGCCGCATACGGGCATTCCATCGCGCCGGCTATTCGGGCGTTGAGTCGCTCCAATGTCCTGTGGGACGCCGGTCGGCCGCGGCGCGCAAGAGCGACGGCAGTCGCCCGCTGGCAGACCCCGCTACGTGGAGCGGAGTATGTGGCTTACGCGCCGAGCCGTCGGACGGACGCTGGCTGCTCCTCGTCTAGGAGAAAACTGTCGGCAGTTTGGCTGTGCGTGCGCGCGTACGTCGCACTCACCCGTGATAATCAGGTCTGCGGTTGGAGGCAAAATGGCACGGACGGACGACTGGCTACAGTTCACTACGATCGTTTGCGATCGGTGCGGTGGCAAACGGGTACTTGAGAACGCGTGCGGAGAATGTGGACGCGCACCACGCACAGGTGAAGTCAACGCCCCCGTCGTCCGTCGCCGAGAGAAGATGCGCTCGGTAGAAGCGACAATTTCTAGCCGCTCTGGCGGTCACTTTGATTTCGACCTCCACAACGCCGACGCGGAGCTCGTTCGGCTCGTTCAGTCTTTCGTCGGCGCCCTTTCAGGGGTCCTCGGGGCTGGTGCCGGATCGGAGGCTTCATCGCGTCTTGCCGACGCTGTCGTCCAGCTTCGGTCCTTAACCGCGGCCCTTGAAGCCTCCGCGGCGATTCGCCCGTCAGCCCGGCCGCGTGCGTACCTGACGGTTTCGCGTGAACTCGAGCAACTCTGGCCTATGTACCTGCTTGCGACAACGACGTCGGACATCGCGATGGCCGAACGACTCGCTTCGGAAGCACAGAGCATTCTGGACGGATCTACACGCCATCTGGGCGAACTTGCCACCGATCTCAAAGCTGCTGAAATCCTCGCCGATGTCCGGAGCGAGCCCGATCTTGCGACGCGTGTGTTCAGTGCGTTGCGGCTGAAGCATCCCGGCATGGATCTCGACGAGCTAACCCATCATGGGCAGGCGGTATGCCGCGTCGCCTCAGGCGGGGAAGCCGCCCGCGGCTCAGCGGTGGACTTTCTTACGGTCCGGCTCGTTTCGAACGCCTATCTGGATCCAACTGCGCTCGAAGCAAAGCTCCGTGAACTCGCTACCGCGACGTTCGATCGTGAACGCATTCCGAGAGTCGCCGACATGACTGACGCGATCGATGACTTCGGCATCGCCCGTCGGGACCTATTTGAGGCGCTCACGCAATTCGAGCAGATCGCCGCTTACGAGGACGACCCGACTGTCATCGCAAGGCGGTTTTCGAAGACCGTCGGTGAACTGTACGAAGCAGCCTTGCCGCTATTCGCCTGGTGCCAGTTGCTCCTCGGCACCACAGAGAGCGCTGACGCATACCAGCGTCTCGTCACGAAGGACTCCACCGAGTTGACTACGCGGCTCGGGAACAAGCTGCCCCGGACTTTCGGAGACTTCCCGACCTTCCTTCGCAACGCGGGGCACCACGGTCGTGCGTTCCAGGTAGACGACTCCACTGGGACCGTCACTATCCGGCTTCGCTCCCACACCGAGTCGATGACAATCGCCCGATACGTTGATCGCGCTTACGCGCTACTGGAGTCGCTCCTCGTAGTGCATTGGACGGTCTCTAACTGGCTCGAGCAAGCAGCGGTGACAGTGCCGATGCCCTCCGGGGCAGCCGAGGCCATGGGGCTCACACAACAGCAGCTTGCTGCGTTTTGGCTCAGGGAGGTTAGAGGCCTAGAGATTACCGAATCCACATTGCGAGATGGGCGCTGGACGATCGCCGGCGAGGTCCCTGAAGGCGAAGTCCTCACGCTGGCCCTGGCGATGGCGCAGCTAGCTGACAACCGATGCCATGTAGTGGAGGTTCGCGCGTCTGACACCGCGGGAGCACCGCTCACTGTCTCCTTGAAGGACTACCAAGCGTTTGCCACGACCGCAGGTGGATCCCGCGGAACGAGCACGCTGGGTCTGCTCATGCTGCGTCACCGTTGCACCAGCCAAGGAGAGTGCCTCCTCCAAGAAATGGACACTGAGTTTGCCGCTGTCGCACTGGGATTCGCGGTCCTGAATGGCGAATTCGACCAAGTGGCCCACCTGCGGAGCGTCCGGCAGCTTGCGATTAGTCATGGCCACAGTCAGGTCGCGGGCTTGGCTACCCGGGCCTTGGCCACGATCCGTAACGGCGACGACTTTGATTTGAAGCTCGAGCTCGCAGCACGGACGAAAACGTTCGCGGCACCCGAACCGCCCACAGCGTCGGCCGCGGAGGTCCGCCTCGATGGCGGCGCACTTTCGCCGCGGAGACCGTGCGACTGACGGTCTGGGTCCCAACGACGCAGCATCTGCGACCGCGCCTTTCACGCGGTCCAACTTAGAGTGCGTCGCAAGGGGAGTTGGCAACCCCATCCGGCGAATCTGTGGCAGAACCTGGCTGCAGAATGCCCGCAACCAGATCGATGCTGAAACGACAACCGTCTGGTCTCTTGATCCAAGCGAGTCCGCTCGTCCTCGCGGGGTGCCCGCTGAGGGGTCCCTTGCGTGCACGCTGGGCTGGACGACATTTTCGTATTACGATGACGCCATGAGCGATCGCGAGACGATCAACGGCGTACCGGTCACCGAGGAGCAGATCGCGACGGGGGCGGCCGAGGCTGAAGCGGGCTACGACGTCGCTGCGCTCAAGAAGCGCGGCCGGGGGCGACCGGGCCGCGGGGCGGAGCCGTCGCAGGTCGTCGCTCTGCGGCTGACTAGCGAGGAACTCGCCGAGCTGGACGCGCTAGCGGCGAGCACGCACAAGACGCGGTCCGAGTTGATCCGCGAGGCGCTCGCCGCGTACGCCGCGTGAACATCCACGACTGAGCGCGCAAGCACGGGATCTCGGCCGAGGATGTCGCCCAGGCCGCATCGTGGCCGCTATGGGTCGAGGACCTCGACGACGATCCGCCCGCCCGTCAACTGCGGCTCGGCTTTGACAGCTAGGGGAAGCTGCTCGAGACAGTCGTGCTCGTCTTCGACAGCGGCAATGAGCTCGTCATCCACGCCATGCAAGCACGACCGCAGATGCTCGACCTGCTGCCGTAGAGGCGAATTCGGCATGTGTGCACGCATGTGTGAACTCGGCCGAGCAGACCGCGGAATCACGCGGCAGAGCCGGCCCCGGAACATTGCCGGCGGGCCCATCGCCTTGACACCACGCGCGGCGAGGGCGCACCCCACGATGACGGATAGGGTGGCGAGGTGATCGCGCCCGTTCCGCCGAGCCCCACTCCTGCTCCGCGGCCGGGCGCCATCTACTCCCTCGGGCGGGTGGTCCTGCGGCCGTTGTTCTGGCTGATGTACCGCCCGCGCATCGTCGGTCGAGGGAACGTGCCCGAGCGTGGACCGGTGCTGCTGGTGAGCAACCACCTTGCGACGCTCGACACGCTCATCATCCCGACATCCGCGGCCCGCCCTGTGCAGTTCCTCATCAAGTCGTCGTACTTCACGGGGTCCGGGATGCTCGGCCGTGTCAAGCGCTGGTTCTTCAGCTCGATCGGCGGTGTGCCGGTGTACCGTGCGACCGGTCGCGATGCACGCGCCGCGCTCGACGCGGGCAGCAGCATCCTGCGGGCCGGCAGCGTGTTCGCGGTGTTCCCCGAGGGAACCCGCTCACGCGACGGGAAGCTGCACGAGGGGCACGGAGGCGCGGCGTGGATGGCGCGCGACACGGGCGCCGCGGTCGTGCCCGTCGGGCTGATCGGGACCGGCACCGCCAAGCCGCTGAGCCATCTGCCGCCGGGGAGACCACGTCTCGAGGTCCACTTCGGCGAGCCGCTCGACCTCGCCGACCTTGAGGGCGTACCGGACGGCAAGGCACGTCGCGAGATCACCGAGCGCATGATGGTCGCCATTGCACGCCTGAGCGGACAGGAACGCTCAGGCAGCGTGAACGCGACTTCGCGCGACTGAGCTGCTCCGGGAGAAACGACCCCGATGAGACTCGGATGGCGTAGAACGAGCGCGACCCCTGCACCGATTGCGATGTCCGCGTCGCGAACTGCATCCGCGAGCTCTCCTATCTTCAGTCTGTGTGGAACTATGTCCCTAGTTCGCCTCAGACGGATTGGGATCAGATGAGGACAGCGCGGCTCGCGGCGGTTTCTGTTTCGCTCGTTGGCATGGCTGTGCTGATGGTCGGGTGTTCATCCACCGGAGTCACGTACTCCGCCCTCGATAGAGAGGCGGAACCGGCGGATGAGCTGCCCGCGGTGGTGATAGACGGCAATGACGAGATCGCCGTGGAGACGGCGCGCTACGTGGGCGAGCATGGCGGGGCCGGGCTGTGGCTTGCCCGGACAGAAGAGCCCGACACTGTCTGCCTTATCGTCTACCCCGGTGATCAGGATTGGGTGACCGGCTGCGGAGCCGAAGGGGGCCCGTTCATCGTCGGAGGCCCGTCAGGAGAATACGCTGTGGGCCCTGACGGCGCGCCGGCACCCGAGGGCTCGAGTCAACTGACGGAGAACGTCTACGTGGTGACGAACTAACTCGAGCAACCCGACCTCGTCTCTGCCGAAGCGGATTATCGCTCCATGGTCCGCCACATGAGGATCACCGAAGTCCGCGGCGAAGTCTTGGCAGGCAAGCGAGTCTTGTCCGGCCGCGGGTGCCGCCATCGATGAGCTGTTCGGTCGTCTCTACCACCCGTGCTCCGTCAGCTCCCCATAGCTCCGGGGCCGGTGCTGGTCGGTTAGCATTCGGGGATGACGAAACCGGCTCCCATCGAAGATGTCCCGATCGGCGGTGAGGGCATTCGCCTCGGGCAGTTCCTCAAGTTCGCGGGGCTTCTCGACTCGGGTGGAGACGTGAAAGAAGCCATCATCGACGGCTACGTCACCGTGAACGGTGAGGTCGATCGCCGCCGCGGACGGCAGCTGCAGCTGGGCGACGTCGTCGCCTTCGAGGGACGCAGGGTCCGCGTCTCTCCATGACGATGCGATAGACGGCCGGCCACCGCTCAAGGCTGTGCTTCGTCAGGCAGTTCCGACACCGGTATCAGGACGATGTCCTGGAGTTTCCAGTCGATCGCGGCGAGAGCCTCGGTCGCGGCGCGCAGTGTCTCCACCTTGGGTGGCCGAGATCTGGTGGGAACGACGAAGACCTCGACATGGAACACCTGCCCCTCGTCGCGCATCCGGACGGCGGCGTCACGGACCCAGCTCTGCCTGCGGATCTGGGTGAGGATCTCCTGGATGAGGGGGTGGGGCTCGCTGTCGTCGTAGGTGCGAGCTCGCTCGTCGATGAGGTCGCGGACGGCGGCTCGCGCATTCCTGAATCCATCCCAGACGATGCCCACGGAGATGAACAAGGCCGCCACTCCGTCGAGCCACCAGAGCCCGAGGCCGATTCCGAGGACGCCGATGATCGATGCGGCGTTCGTATGCCAGTCGGCCTTGGCCATGTCGGCGTCGGCGTAGAGCAGCTTGTTGTGAAGCTTCGGCGCCAATCGGAGTTTCGCCGGGCCGTAGATGAGGGGCCCGATGACGATGAGAGCCATGACGGCGATCATCAGCCAGCCCTGCCAGAAGGTGTAGCCCCAGAGCTGGATGGTGCCGATCGTCGGATGCTCGGCCGCAAGCAGTCCGATCACGGCCTCCACGGCGAGGTTGCCGCCGACGGCGAGCAGCGCGACTCCGGCAACCAGATGCCCGACACCCATCACGCGGTGCAATCCGAACGGGAATCCGCGCGTCGGCGGGCGTCGGATGAAGAGGAGCGCGATGAGGAAGCTGACCTGCGGGATCAGCGAGAGCATGTCTTCGATCCACGCGGTCTTCATCGCCTGCGAGTTGCCCACGACCAGCGCCACCAGCGCGATGGTGCCGATCGAGTAGGCGATGGTCGCCCACTCCCATCGGATCGCCTTCTTCAGCGCGTCCTTCTGCTCGGCGGGCAGGTCCGTGCGGCCGACCGACTTCATGGCGAAAGTTCCTCGTCGAGGACCAATTCCAGCTCGGATAGCAGCCGGTTCTCGCCGAGCGGCACCAGGAGGACGATCTCGCGACCGCCTGCACCCGGGATGTTGCGGTAACCCCGTGTGACTCCGGCGCGGTCGGCCCACGGCGTCTCGGCGGTGATGCCGCCGACCACGATGTCGAGGCTGCCGTTCTCGAGAGCCGTCACCAGAGATTCCTCGCTGCCGACGGTCCATTCCACGTCGGCGTCGAAGCGGTCCGCGAATGCGTTCACCAGATCGGGGAGAGGTCCCGAGACAGCGGAATCGTCGACGTCGACGAGGCCGGCATCGACGGATGCCCCAGCGCGCAGGACGCCGCCCTGGATGCGATTCAACGTCCCGTTCGGATCGGTGGGCACCTGCACCCCGCACCCCGCCAGCGCGGCCGCCATGACGATCGCCGCGGCTGCGGTTGATGCGCGTCGGAGCATCGAGCCCGTGCTCCGGGCACGGGGCGGCGGCGAGTCCAGCGGCATTCCCTTCATCACTCACCCAACATGCCCGATGCGGAGGGCGCCCGTCACCGGCTTGACGAGGAGTTCGCGGATGTGCGTGCGCGAGGTCGCGTGCTCGTCGCGGTGGGAGGACGTGATCTCTGCGATTGTCAATCCCTTCGGCATCCGTTCGAAGCTGGTTGATGATGACGTGCGTGGAGGGATGAATTTGGCGGAAGTCGATGGCGAGCGCGCGAAGCGACCCGAGCGATGCGCGCCGCGGCGATGCGTAGGGAGCGGAGCGAATGTTGCCGAATGATCGTGGCCACCTCGAGTTGACCGTGACCACCGAAGGGGCGTGGCGTGTGAGCGACATGCGTGTGCCCGCGGAAGACGCGTCACACGTGGTGGCGTTCCTCGAGTCGCATGAGGAAAGCGTTGAGGTGGTGTGGCTGCGCGGATCAGTCGCGGGACCCTCGCTGTTCGAGAGCCTGCAGACGGCCGTCGACGCTATCGATGAGGCGCTGTCCGAGGCGGAGACGAGAATCGTATCGGCCGGCAACGATCTCGGGTCCCCGGGGCGGCGTCAATAGGTGCTCGACCTCCTGCGCGTGGCCGTCGACTCGCGCTCGCGAAGAAGGATGGCGATGGCGATCAGGTATTCACCCCGAGGCTGACGGGCTTCGCCCCAGCATCCCGGCCAGCTCTGCGAGGGCAGCCGATTCGTGCTCGTTGACGGCGGTGCCGGCCGTCCCCAGGATGCCGTCCTTGGAAGCGGCCGCGGCGGCCGTCGCGACCCTCAAGACCTCGGCCTTGAACCCCGACCCGTCGGTCGCGGACTTTTCATCGATGAGGCGAGCCGCCTGCTCGATCAGTCCACGAAGCCGCTGGATGTTCTCATCGGTGTTCTTGGTGGATCCCGGGTCGCCGTTCGGCCCGGTCGAGTCTGCACGAGCATCCGTGATGAGTCGATTGCCGGTGGCTGCGCCGTGCGCGAATTCGTTTGCGCCCGTGAGCATGTTGCGAATCGTATTAGCCGAATGATGTGGCCCCGAGGCGACCACGAACGCCGCGGCGTAGTAGGGAAGCCCCCCGACGATCCGCCATTCGTCGGGTGTGAACACCGTCTTTCCCGACATGCGCGTTCCTCCTTCTCTCAACTCTTCGGTGCGTGCACGACCGTCAGGCGCTCGTTCGCACCCCTGATGACGAAGACCACGCACAAGAGACCGAGGAGTCCGGCGAGCGGTTCGATGACGTTTGCAATGGCGGCGATGTCGCTCGCGGTGCCGACTCCCGCAGCGAAGACAGAGAAGTCCCAGAGACCATGGAGGAGCATCGCCCACCAGAGCGACCCGGTCACGCGCCGGAGGATGTAGAAGACGGTTCCCGCCAGGAAGGCGAAGAAGACCTGCTGCACCGTGCCGGCGTCGTCGGCGCCGAGGGCGATGTTCACCAGATGGCTGAGGCCGAACATCGCGGAGGTGAGGAACCATACCCATCCCTCGTTGAGGCGCGTCCGGAAACCCACGAGCAGCAGCCCTCGGTTCACGATCTCTTCGGTGAAGCCGACGAGCGCGAGCGTCAGAGACGCCGCGAGAAACGCTCCGCTGTAGGCGGACCAGTCCGTTCCGGCGAGGTTCATGATCGCGGCGATGAACATCAGGATGGGGATGAAGATCGGCCACCGGTGTTTGCTGCGGCTGCGGTCGTAGAGCGCTGGACGCCACCAGCCGAGCAGGCTCGTCGTGGCCGCCAGCAGCGCTGTGGCGACGATGAGTGAGAGGCCGGCGCCGAAGAACAGGTTCGCGGCGCTGTCACCCCACTCGTCGTAGGGGATGCCGCCGATCGCCTGGACGGCGAAGACGAGAGCGAGGTAGCCGACCCAGATGGCGATGCCGATCCACAGGCGTGGGCGAACGCGGAAATGCTGCTCGGTCGGACTCGTCATTCAGGTCGCTCTCGTCGGGGTCACGCGCGCAAATGCACACCGCACGCGACAAGTCTGGAGCATTGAGCCGCCGATGCAGCGTCACACTCTCGGCGTCGTCGGCTCTTGACAGCGCATAGCTGGCCCGATCTAGCATCAAGGTGTGGCGTCCATCCCGCTCTGCCCGACCTGCGGCGACGTTCTGAAGTTCGAGATCCTCGACGACGAGCGATTTCTCGTGGCGTGGTCATGCGTGCACTGCGGTCTGATTCGCACCACCGAACCGGTGTAGCGACGCTCAGTCGTGCGCCACGTTCCGCGGCCGCCGGGTGATGAGCAGCACGGCCAGCCAGGTCACCAGGAGCAGAGCCGTCAGCACGAGCCCGAGATCGTCGATCCCGACCGATGCCAACCAGGGGAGGGGGCCGCCGAGGCCGAGGTTCACGACCAGCACATCGGCGAGTTGGACGATCGCGATCAGGATCGCAGCGATGACCGAGAGACCGGTCATCGTGACGGCGTACACCTCGCCGAGGCGCCGGCGGCCGGGCTGCCACGTGTACGCACGACGCATCACTGCGCCCTGGCCGGTGTCGAACGCGCTCATCCCGGCTGCGAAGAGAATGGGCAGGGTGAGCACCGCCCACCAGGGCACCGCGACGAGCGTGGCGGCACCCGCGAGTGCGAGCAGCCCGATCTCGGTCGCAGTGTCGAAACCGAGTCCGAACAGCAGTCCGACCATGTACATCCGGGACGGGCGATCGACTGCCTTCTCGAAGGGTCCGAGCAGTCGGAGCACCGGACCGCCCGCATGCCCGTGGCGGCGTCGCAGCGAGGCGATGTTGACCGCGGCGATGACGAGCAGGAAGACGCCGGAGACGCTCGGGCCGATGACGCCCGTCCAGGTGCGAAGTGCGGAGGAGTCATCGGCGAGCGCCGACCCGACGGCGGCCACCCCGAACGTCAGCAGGATGCAGAGCACGACCACGACGGTCGAGTGACCGAGGGAGAACCAGAAGCCGACGGTATTGGCGGGCTTGCCGCGTTCGGAGAGGCGCCGCGTGGTGTTGTCGATCGCGGCGATGTGGTCGGCGTCGAACGCATGCCGGACTCCCAGGGCGTACGCGGTGAGTCCGATGCCGAGCGTCACGAGCGCGCCACCCCCGCCGCCGAGCGGGATGCCCGCCGGGATCACGACGAAAGCCAGGACTCCCCAGCCGAGCACGTGCAGGAGCGCGATGAACGCGACGACGCCGATCGTGCTCGGCATGATGCGTGTTCGGGCCCGGCCTTCATGCAGTGACTTCAACGCGATTCCTTTCCGTTTCAAGGCTCGCGGGAGCGGCGCCGAGACCGCGCTCCTCCGCCAGCGCCGCCCACGCATCCCACACCGGGTCGAGCGGCGAGCCGTGCGTGTGGTCTGAGAGGTGGCGCGCCATCGCTCCGGGGAGATCGAACTCGAGGTCGTGCGGGCGTGCACGCGGGCGGAATCCGACGGCGATCACGGCATCGAGCGTCCGGTTGCCCCCGAGCACTCCCGGTTCGGGTGCGCGGCCGTCTGCCTCCAGCCGCTCGAACAGGATGGGTCCGTCTCCGTCGACGACGGAAAGCTCCGAACTCAACCGGCCACCCCGCTCGCCGTGCCTGCCGAGCACCAACGTCTCGCGGATCACCGCGCGCGCATCGGATCCCAGCGTGAGGGAGCTCCGGCGCTCGACGTCAGCCCCGCCGGTGACGACGAACGGCAGGCCGTGCCAGAGCAGCGTTCCCCCGGCGCCGATCCGCACGTCCAGGTTCCACGACGAGAGCGCACCCGGGTAGGCGACGGTGCCACCGACATCCTCGATCTCAAGAGTGCACGCCGGGCCGACATCGATCCGGATGTCCACGTGGTCGCCGCCGAGGAGCACCATGCCGGCCGCGGTGACGGCGACATGCGCTCGCGTGGCATTCCGCGAGATCAGGCGCGGTGCGAGCGCGCCGACCGCGAGTTCCACGTGCGCGCGTGGCTCGCCCGCGATGACCGCGATGCGTGTCGCGGTCACTCGCCCGCGGTCATCCCCGCACCGGCATGTGCGTGCAGATGCTCGTGGTCGTGGTCGTGCTCCTCGGCGTGCGGGGCATCCTCGGCGTGCGAGTGGATGAATCCGCCCTCGGGATGCTCGTCGTCGGCGTGGAAGTGCGGGGCCATCGGGCCGGGGTCCTGGGCGACGTGCGTGCCCGCCCGATGACTCGTGAGAATGCCGAGCACCCACGCGCGCAGCGCCGCGATCGAGGCGGCGTCATGCCGCGACAGGGCCAGCACGGCGCGGCCTTCGCGCGCCGCTTCGGCATCCGCCACCATCTGCGCCACGTCGACGCCGACATAGGGGGCGAGGTCGGTCTTGTTGACGACGAGCAGGTCGGCCCGGCCGATTCCGGGGCCCCCCTTCCGGGCGACATCGCCGCCGCCCGCGACATCCAGCACGAAGATCTGCGCGTCGACCAGAGCGGGCGAGAAGGTCGCCGTCAAGTTGTCGCCGCCCGACTCGATGAGAACCACATCGAGGGGCGCGAAGTCTCGCTCGAGGTCTTCGGCGGCGAGCAGGTTGGTGGTGATGTCATCGCGAATCGCGGTGTGCGGACAGGCGCCCGTCTCCACGGCGCGGATGCGCTCGGGGTCGAGCACGCCCGCGGAGCGCAGGAACCGGGCATCTTCATCGGTGTAGATGTCGTTCGTGATGACACCGAGGCGCAGCTCGGTGGCCAGCGCCCGGCACACCGTGGCGATGAGCGACGATTTGCCGGTGCCGACGGGGCCGGCGACACCGAGTCGGAGGGCGCGGGGGGCGAGCGGGGAGTCAGGCACGGAAGAGTCTCCTGTTCGTTGTGGCGTGAGCTTCGGTCCACGCCTCGGCTTGGGGGGCGCTGGAGGCAGGGATCGCCTCGGGCGAGTCGAGTGCCGCGAGCTGCGAGATGAGCGGATCGACCGCGGCGCACGCGTCGAGCACGAGGCGCACGCCGTCGACCGGATCGCCGGGCTCGAGCTTGAGCAGAGCCGCGACGCCGCCCGCGATGTCGTCGTAGACCGCGACGCGAATCAGGGCCTCGGGGTCGAGACCTGTGTGAGCGGCGACCGCGCCGAGCACGATCGGCCGAGGAGGCGTTGTCGCGCCACCCGCGGTCAGCGCGACGATCGCCGGAGACTGCGGCCAGAGGCGCTGCGCGAGCCGGAGAAGCCCGCGGCCGAGGTCCGTCGAGGCGGTGCGGGCCGCCCGACTCGGGGTGCGCGCCGCCCACGCCCGTTCCACGGGTGCATACGACTCGCCGCTCAGGCCGGCCCGCCGCGCCACGACCGCCGTCGCGGCATCCACGAGCGTCGTCGTCCGCGCCCGGGCTCGCAGGAATGCGCCGACGTCCGCTCGCGCGAGCCCGCCCTGGAGAGCGGGCTCGACACCCGCCGAGAACGCGTGCCCGCCCGAGGGGAGTCGTGCGTCGGCGAGCAGCAGGGTGACGGTATGCGCGAGGGAGTCCACGGCGAGGCTCAGAAGAGGTTGTACAGCTGAGCCAACGGGAGCGATGCCGCGGGCGACGGCTGGACATCCTCGCCGTCGATCGAGATCTCGAACGTGTCGGGACGGATGCGGATCGACGGCAGAACGTCGTTGTTCTTCATGTCGGCCTTGCCGATATGACGCGTGGGCTCCACCGCTGCCAGTCGGCGCCGAAGACCGAGCGTCTCGGCGAGACCGGCCTCGAGCGCCGCGGGCGAGACGTACGTCACCGAGAGGTCCGCCCCGATCGTGTCACCGAAGGACGGTCGCATCATCACGGGCTGGGGCGTGGGGATCGAGGCGTTCGGGTCGCCGAGCGCGGCCCACGCGATCGCACCGCCCTTGATGACGACGGCGGGCCGGACGCCGAAGAACTTCGGGTCCCACACTGCGAGGTCCGCCAGCCTGCCGACCTCGATCGAGCCCACGTCGTACGCGATCCCGTGAGCGACGGCGGGGTTGATCGTGTACTTCGCGACATAGCGACGGGCGCGCTCGTTGTCGGCCGGCATCCCGCCCCCCAACGGCCCGCGACGGTGCTTCATGACGTGAGCGACCTGCCACGTGCGCGTGACGACTTCGCCGATCCTGCCCATCGCCTGCGCGTCGGACGACGTCACCGACAGTGCCCCGATGTCGTGGAGGATGTCTTCCGCGGCGATCGTGGTGGCACGGATGCGCGACTCCGCGAACGCGAGGTCCTCGGGCACGGCGGGGTTGAGGTGATGGCAGACCATCAGCATGTCGAGGTGCTCCGCGACGGTGTTGACCGTGTGGGGGAGCGTCGGGTTCGTGGACCCCGGGATCACGTTGGGCAGCGCCGCGATCGAGAGGATGTCGGGGGCGTGGCCGCCGCCGGCGCCCTCCACATGGAATGCGTGGATGGACCTTCCGCCCATCGCCGCGATCGTGGACTCGACGAACCCCGCCTCGTTGAGCGAGTCCGAGTGCAGCGCGACCTGCAGGCCCCAGTCCTCGGCCGCGCGCAATGACGCGTCGATGGCGGCGGGGGAGGACCCCCAGTCCTCGTGCACCTTGTAGCCGGCGGCGCCGGCCAGCGCCTGCTCCTCGAGTGCCGCCATCGATACCGTGTTGCCCTTGCCGAGCAGCAGGACGTTGATCGGCAGCGGATCGAGCGCACGGTGCATCGCTGACAGATGCCACGCCCCGGGCGTGACCGTCGTCGCCTTGGATCCCTCCGAGGGTCCGGTGCCGCCGCCCACGATGGTCGTGATGCCGGAGGCGAGAGCCTCGTGGATCTGCGAGGGCGAGAGCAGGTGGACGTGCGAGTCGATCGCGCCCGCCGTGACGATGCGTCCTTCGCCGGAGATGACATCCGTGGAAGGGCCGATGATCATGTCGATGCCGTCGCTGATGTCGGGATTGCCCGCGTGGCCGATTCCGACGATACGACCGTCACGGATGCCGATATCGGCGCGGACGATCCCCCACCAGTCCAGGATGATCGCGTTCGTGATGACGGTGTCGAGGGCCCCGTCCGCGCGGGTGGTCGTCGCCTGCGCCATGGACTCGCGGATCGACTTGCCGCCGCCGAAGACGGCCTCCTCGCCGCCGACGGTGAGATCGCGCTCGATCTGGATCCACAGATCGGTGTCGCCCAGGCGCACCTCGTCTCCTGCCGTGGGGCCGTAGATCGCCGCGTAGCGCGACCGGTCAAGCCACACCATCGAGCAGCTCCTGTCCGTCGGTCTTCATCTGGATGCCGGGAACACGGCGCGCCCCACGCAGGGCCACGGCGTCGAGTTCGCGCGATGCGCCCGGCTCGAAGCGCTGAGACGTGCCGGAGGCGATGTCCAGGCGGAATCCGTGAGCGAGGGCACGGTCGAACTCCAGTGCCGGGTTCACGTCGGGCAGATGGATGTGCGATCCGATCTGGATCGGCCGGTCGCCGGTGTTGACGAATACGAGGCGGATGCGCTCGCTGCCGACCCGGTCGGCGTTCAGCTCGATGCGGCCCGGCTGGATGCGATACGCGCCCGGGCCTTGAGACGATGCGGATGCCACGGCGACTCCTCAGTCGATCGGGTGGTGGACGGTGACGAGCTTGCGACCATCGGGGAAGGTCGCCTCGACCTGCACATCGGCGAGCATCTCGGGAACGCCCGGCATGACCTGCTCTCGGGTGAGCACACGGCGTCCTTCCTGCATGAGGTCGGCCACGGCGCGTCCTTCGCGTGCGCGCTCGATGACCCAGCACGAGAGCAGGGCGACCGTCTCGGGGTGGTTGAGCAGGATGCCGCGCTCGAGGCGGTCGCGCGCGACCATCGCGGCGACCGAGAGGAGCAGCTTTTCTGTCTCGGCGGGGGTGAAGCGCATTCGGGCCTCCGGCTCGGCTCCGCCTGACTCGGCGGTGGATGTCAGAAGTGTGCCATATCGAGCGAGTCCGACGACGGGTCGCGAAAGCCTGAATTGCGGCCTCCGCCCGGACAGTCCCGGAATTACGGGCCTCATGGCCCCGCGCCCGGCGCACGGTTAACAAAACCGGAACAATCGAGAAATGTCAGAGCAATGTCACGGCCCCATGCTGGCAACTACCGCAGCAGTCGGCGATCACCTTCCGCCGATCCAACCGGCACGCGATGCCCCGCACCACACGGCATTGAGACGCACGCACTACCGGCCCACCCCTGCACCACGCCCTGATTCACCGATCAGCCCGTTCCGCCACGTCCGGCACCGCCCTCTTCGGCGTGCCCCGGATCAGTGGCGGCGCGGCGGCGTCATTCGGCGTGCCCGCAGGACGCACCACCCCACCCGAGATCGCACCACCTGCACCACACAGAAACGGAGATCCCCATGGAAACGACACGGACTCGAAGGGCGCGCAGCCTGCTGGCCGTCCCCGCCCTGACGCTGGCGGCGGCCCTCGTGCTCGCCGGCTGTGGTTCCCGCGCCGGCGACGCCGCGGCGCCGACGGAAACCGATGCTGCGGTGTCGGCGAGCTGCATCGACACGTCGGGCGACACGATCAAGCTCGGATTCCTCAACTCGCTGACCGGCGGCATGGCGATCTCGGAGCAGACCGTCTCCAACGTCCTGCACATGGCGGCGGACGAGATCAACGCCGACGGCGGCATCCTCGGCAAGCAGATCGAGTACATCCAGGAGGACGGCGCCACCGACTGGCCGACCTTCGCGGAGAAGACCGAGAAGCTGCTCACCCAGGACTGCGTGGCCGCGATCTTCGGCGGCTGGACCTCGTCGTCCCGCAAGGCCGTCAAGCCGGTCGTCGAGGAGCACAACGGCCTCTTCTTCTACCCGGTGCAGTACGAGGGTCTCGAGTCGTCGCCGAACATCTACTACACCGGTGCCACGACCAACCAGCAGATCATCCCGGCGATGGACTACCTCGCCGCTCAGGGCGTGAAGACGCTGTTCCTGGCAGGCTCGGACTACGTGTTCCCCCGCACCGCGAACGCGATCATCAAGCTGTACGCGGAGGAGCTCGGCATCGAGATCGTCGGCGAGGAGTACGTGCCGCTCGACAAGGACGACTGGACCACTCAGGTGTCGAAGATCGTCGCGGCGGACCCGGACTTCGTCTTCAACACGATCAACGGCTCGTCGAACGTCGGCTTCGTCAAGGCCTACTACGACGCAGGCCTCACCCCCGAGACGACCCCGATCATCTCGGTCTCGATCGCCGAGGAGGAGGCGCCGGCCATGGGGCACGAGGTCACCGGCAACTACGCGTCGTGGAACTACTTCCAGTCGATGGACACCCCCAACAATCCCGCCTTCATCGAGCGCTGGCAGGCCTACCCCGACAGCAGCGGGGTGACCTCCGACCCGATGGAGGCCGCGTACATCTCGCTCTACCTCTATAAGGCACTGGTCGAGGCGGCCGGGTCCTTCGAGGTCGACGACGTCAACGCCGCCGCCGCCGAAGGCGGAATCACCGTCGACGCGCCGGAGGGTGTCGTCACGCTGGACGGCGAGAACCACCACATCTCCAAGCCGGGCAACATCGGCCGGATCAACGCCGACAACCAGTTCGACATCGTCTGGTCCTCCGATGAATTCATCGAGCCGGACCCGTACCTCGAGGGCTACGACTGGTTCCCCGCCGACGTGCGCGATGCTCTCGTAGCCGCCGCGGGCTGATCGTCCACCCCGCGTGGGGTCCTGTGCCCGGTCGGGCACAGGACCCCACGCTCCACCCCCGCCTCCAGATCTCCTTACTCACAGAGAGCGACAGCACGTGGATGCACTCATACCGCCGCTACTGAACGGCACCGCGCTGGGTGCGCTGCTGCTGCTCGCCGCGCTCGGACTCACCCTCACCTTCGGTCAGATGGGGGTGATCAACATGGCGCACGGCGAGTTCATCATGGCCGGCGCCTTCATCGCCTATATGACCCAGCTGGTGGTCACCTCCAGCAACGTCTCGATCCTGCTGGCACTGCCGCTCGCCTTCGTCGGCGCGGGCCTGCTCGGACTTCTGCTGGAGATCGGCATCATCCAATGGATGTACCGACGACCCCTCGACACACTGCTGGTGACGGTCGGCGTGGCGCTGATCCTGCAGCAGATCGCCCTTCAGATCTTTCCGGCGCAGGGCGTCCCCGTCGAAGCCCCCGACTGGCTGGCGGGGCAGATCAATGTCTTCGGTTACGCGTGGCCCCTTCGCCAGGTGTTCACCATCGTTCTCGCAGCGCTGTGCCTGGCGGCCCTCGCCGCATGGCTCAAGTACTCGTCCTTCGGGCGCCGCATCAGAGCGACGGTCCAGAACCGGGACCTCGCCGAGACCAGCGGAATCCGCACCCGCAATATCGACCGCATCACCTTCTTCGTGGGGTCCGGTCTCGCGGGCGTGGCCGGCGTCGCCGCATCCCTGATCGGCGGCACGAATTCTCAGATGGGCACGCAGTACATCATCCCGGCCTTCCTCGTCGTCGTCGCCGGCGGCGTCGGCCAGATCAAGGGCACCGTCATCGCGGCGTGGGCCCTGGGCATCGCGCTGTCCTACTTCGCCGACTGGACGACCGGAAGCATGGCGCAAGTGCTGGCCTTCGTGCTCCTGGTGGTGTTCCTGCAGTTCCGTCCACAGGGCCTGTTCACGGTCCGTACCCGGGGGTTGACATGACGAAACTGAAGCCCTGGCTTCCACTCATCGGCATCGGCGTGTTCGCCGTGCTGCTGCTGGTCGTCGCACCCAGCGTGCTGTCGATGCACTGGCTCAACAACCTCGGCAAGTACTGCTGCTGGGCGATCGCGGCCGTCGGGATCGGCCTGGCCTGGGGGCGAGGCGGAATGCTGGTCCTGGGGCAGGGGGTCTTCTTCGGGCTCGGTGCGTACGCGATGGCGATGCACCTCACGCTGGAGGGCACACCGGCCGGCAGCCTTCCCGTCTTCATGATCCTGTATGACCCGTCGGGGTCGCTTCCCCCGTTCTGGGAGCCGTTCCGCAGTGACGCGTTCACGCTCGCGGCGATCGTGGTGCTCCCGGTGATCGTCGCGGGAGTTCTCGGCTACGCCCTCTTCAAGCGCAGGATCAAGGGCGCGTACTTCGCCATCCTGTCGCAGGCGCTCGCGGTGGCACTCGCCGTGCTCATCAGCTCGACGATCCGCGAAACCGGAGGGGACACGGGTCTCAGCGACTTCAAGTACTTCTTCGGATTCGTCTTGGACGACGATGCGAACAAGGTCATGGTGTTCATGATCGCCGCCGCCCTGCTCATCGTGTGCCTGCTGGTCGTATGGCAGCTCAACCGCAGCCGCTTCGGCGAGCTTCTGATCGCGACACGGGATGCCGAGGAGCGCGTGCGGTTCCTGGGCTACGACCCCGCCAACATCAAGCTGGTCGCCTATGTGGTCGCCGCGCTCATGGCGAGCATCGCGGGTGCGATGTTCGTGCCGATCGTCGGCATCATCACGCCGGCGGAGATCGGCGCGTCTGCCTCGATCCTCATGATCGCAGGCGTGGCGCTCGGCGGCCGCGCCTCGCTGTTCGGCCCGGCTCTGGGAGCGATGGCGATCGGATGGGGGCAATCGAGCCTCGGCTCGAGTTGGCCCGACGGGTGGGTCTACATCCTCGGTCTCGTGTTCATCCTGGTGACGCTGTTCCTCCCGATGGGGCTTTCCTCGCTCTTCGGAAAGGCGAAGGGCCTGGTGTGGCGCTCACGCGCCGCACCGGTCGAACCCGCTCCCGTCGCCGCACCCGAACTCGAAGAGGTGAACAGATGACCGGCACAGATGGTGCGCTCGTCGTGGAGGATCTCCGTGTCGCATTCGATGGGTTCGTCGCCGTCGACGGCGTCTCCTTCGATGCTCATCCCGGTGAGGTCCGATTCCTCATCGGCCCGAACGGTGCCGGTAAGACGACGTGCATCGACGCCATCACCGGTCTTTCCAAGGGCACCGGATCAGTCATGCTCGGCGGTCAGGAGCTGCTCGGCAAGTCCACGCAGAAGATCGTCCGGCTCGGAGTCGGCCGCACCTTCCAGACCGCGAGTGTGTTCGAGCAGCTCTCGGTCCTGCAGAATCTCGACATCGCCGCAGGGCTTCACCGTTCGTCGCTCTCGCTGCTGCGAGCGCGCCGTCGCGTCGACCCGTCGATCGAGGTCGCGCTGGAGGAGACCGGACTCAGCGACGAGCGCGAGACGCCCGCCGGAATCCTGAGCCACGGCCAGAAGCAGTGGCTGGAGATCGGGATGATGCTGGTGCAGGAGCCGCGGGCGCTGCTGCTGGACGAACCAGTCGCGGGCATGAGCCAGGACGAACGGACCGCCACGGGTGAACTGCTGCAGCGCATCGCCGAGCGCCGCACCGTTCTCGTCGTCGAGCACGACATGGACTTCATGCGTCGCTACGCGTCGCGCGTCACGGTGCTGCACCAGGGCAAGCTTCTCTCGGAAGGAACCGTCGTGCAGGTACAGGCCGACCCCAAGGTGCAGGAGGTCTACCTCGGTACCACCGGAGCAGTCATGCAGGGAGAGGGATCCTGAGATGCTCGAGATGAACGAGATCCAGGCCGGCTACGGCCGCACGCTGGTTCTGCACGGCGTCACGTTGCCCCGCTCGGACAACGTCGTCGCCGTCCTCGGCCATAACGGGGCCGGCAAGTCGACGCTGCTGCGTGTCGCGATCGGGCTCATCAAGCCGCGCAGCGGCCAGGTGATCTTCGACGGCGAAGACGTCACGTCGCTGGCGCCCAACAAGCGCGTCGCGCGCGGGATGGCGTATGTGCCACAGGGGCAGCAGTCCTTTCCCCAGTTGACGACGATGGAGAACCTGCAACTCGTCGCCGACGGTCGCAAGGGCGGCAAGGCGCTCATCGCCCAGCAGCTGGCGCGCTTTCCCGCCCTGGAGAAGTTCGCCACCCGCAAGGCCGGCCTGCTCTCGGGCGGCCAGCGCCAGCAGCTGGCGATCGCCCGTGCTCTCATCACCGAGCCGAAGCTGCTCATCCTCGACGAACCGACCGAGGGCATCCAGCCGACGATCGTCGCGGAGATCGAGCACACCGTGATGCAGCTCGCGAGCGAAGGACTCTCCGTTCTGCTCGTCGAGCAGCACATCGGATTCGCACTGGAGGCGGCCGACAAATATCTCGTGCTCGCGAGTGGCTTCGCGTCGAGCACCGGTGAGGGAGGTGCGTTCGCCGCGGAAGGCGTGCGCGCTGCGATGGCGATCTGACGGCGTGCGCTGAAAGCGCTCACTGCGCGCAACGCGTCTGTAACACGGGGGCGCCACAATGGGCGCTACGTGCGAGGCGCAGGGAGTGCGACGTGGCGAGGGCAGACAACGCGCGGGCAGCCGCCGAGGACAGCCTCGAAGACTATGCCTTCCGCTATGTCCCACGGACGTTCCGGCGGTGGAGCGCGGGCTCGATCGGGGTCACGGCCCTGGGCTCGATCGCCTTCCTCGCCGACTTCTCGATCGGGGCCAGCATCGGGATCGAGCACGGCACGAACAACGCCGTGCTCGGCATCCTGTTCGCGTCGGTCACGATCTTCCTCGTGGGCCTGCCGATCGCGTACTACGCCGCGCGCTACAACCTCGATCTGGATCTGATCGCGCGCGGGTCGGGTTTCGGCTATTACGGCTCATCGATCACGACCGTGATCTTCGCCGTGTTCACGTGCATCTTCTTCGCCCTCGAGGGGGCGATCATGGCGCAGGGGCTCCACATCGTGATCGCCATCCCGCTGCCCATCGGCTACCTCATCTCCACCGTGGTGGTGATCCCGATCGTGATCTACGGGATGCGCGCCCTGGAGCGCCTGCAGTTCTGGACGACTCCGCTGTGGCTCGCGCTGGCGCTGCTGCCGCTCCTGTGGGTGATCGTGTCCGACCCCGGCGCGGTGAGCGCCTTCGTGACGTTCACGGGCGCGTCCGATGGTGCCGTGAGCTTCGAGGCGGTCGTCGCCAGCGCCGCCGTCTGCTTCGCACTGACACCGCAGCTGGCGGAGCAGATCGACGTGATCCGGGCGATGCCGCCGCGCACCCGCGCGAATCGGCGGTCCTGGTGGGCATCACTGCTGTTCGCCGGGCCCGGCTGGGTGCTCTTCAGCGGTATCAAGCAGGTCATCGGCGTCTTCCTCGCGGTGTACCTGATCACCCGCGTCGACCCGGATCTCGGCAAGCAGGCGGCCGAGCCGGTCCGTCAGTTCATCGGGTTGTACGAGGCGATCATGCCCGAGTGGCTCGCGGTATCGCTCGCGCTCGTGCTGGTGGTCATCGCACAAGTCAAGATCAACGTGACCAACGCATATTCGGGGTCGCTGGCGTGGTCGAACGTCTACACGCGCCTGACCAAGACGTACCCCGGTCGGTCGGTGTTCATCTTCTTCAATCTCGCCATCGCGCTGGGACTGATGTGGATGGACGTCTTCAGCCTCATCAGCTTCGTTCTGAGCCTCTACGCGAATGTCGTGATGGCGTGGCTGGTCACGATCGCCGCCGACATCGTGATCAACAAGCACCTCCTGCACATCTCGCCGATCTACCCGGAATTCCGTCGCGGGATGCTGCACGACTGGAACCCCGTCGGGCTGGTCTCGGTGAGTCTGGCGTCCGTCCTCTCGCTCGCCGCGTTCGGAGGGCTCTTCGGTGAGTCCGTACGGCCGTTCTCGGTGCTGATCGCCATCGGCGTCGCCGTGATCACGACCCCGCTCATGGCCCTGGCCACGCGCGGCCGGTTCTACCTGCGGCGCCAGACGGATGGCATCGCCTCGCCGATCATCGACGCCGACGGCAACCCGTCGGGCGAGCGACTTCGCTGCCACGTCACCGGCTACATCTTCGAGCGCCCGGATATGCTGGCATCAGCCGAGCGCGGACCGCAGGGAGAGCTTCAATACGTGTCGTCGCTCGCGCTGACGCTGGATGGCTCCGACGAGTACGTGCTGACGCCCGAACCGGCGGAGCTTCGCCCGAAGGTGCGCGGCCGAGAGGTCGCCCAGCATCCGGATCGGAGGGGAGGACGGTGATGGCCGAGACAGTCGACACTCCGACCGCCATTCTGGCCAGTGCCGCAGCATCCCTGCGTGAGCACACGTTCGACGACATCTCTTATCGCGCTCTCGGCGATGCCGTGGGCGTGTCGGAGCGCACGGTGTACCGGCAGTACCCTACGCGTCCGCATCTGCTCGAGAGCCTTGCCGGCTGGATCGAAGACACGGAGTTCCGCCTGCCGGACTTCGTGACGATCCCGCAGTTCCAGTCGGCGGTCGCCGACCGATTCCGCGCCTTCGACGCGGCTCCGGCCTTCGCGTTCGTCTGCGCCCGGGCGGCATCCATCTCACCGACGGGCGATGCCGAGCCGACGTTCCTGACCCGCACGATCGTGGCGATGCTCGAGACGGCGTACCCCCGGCTGAACGATCGTGATCTGCACCGCGCCGCCGCGACGCTGCGCTACTTCGCGTCGGCGCAGTTCTGGGCGCGGATGCGCACGGGGTTCGACATGAGCGCCCGCGAGACCGCCGAGGTGTTCGATCGCACGGTCGAACGCGCGCTCGCCGCGCTTCCCGCGGTGACGCCTGCGGACCGCCTGAGCCCGTCGATGGCGCAGCGGCAGGACTGATGTCCGCCGAGGCGGACGGCACGCCCCCCAGCGCGGCCGAACTGAATCGCACGCAGGAGGCGATCCTCGCCGCCTACACGGAACTCATCGAAGAACTCGGCACAGACGACGTGTCGTTCCGGCTCATCGCGCGGCGCGCGGGCGTCGGAGAGCGCACCGTCTTCCGCAACTATCCGACGCGCGTGGACCTGCTGCTGGCTACCGCGGCGTGGATCGAGCGAAGCGTCTTCGCTCGCCAGGATTCGCCGTCGATCTTCGACATGCCTCTGGTGATCCGCGAGGCGATGGAGCTCTACGACCGACGGCCCGAACTTGCCCATGTCGTCGCCGAGACGGCGATGCGCGGAGTGAGCGGCACCGCCCCGACGCCGCGGCGGGAGCACCTGGAGGCGATGCTGAGCGCGGAGGTGCCGTCGCTCGACGAGGCCGAGCGCCGCACGATCGTCGCGGCCCTGGCGCACATCGACTCGGCCGCGACCTGGGTCACGCTCCGGCGCGAGCTCGGGATGGATCGGCGCGATATCGCCGACGCCGCAGTCTGGGCCGCCGAGGCCGTGCTCGACCCGATCCGTGGACGCGTCGGCTGAAGCACCCTTCGGGTGCGCCCGGGGATCTTGTCAGCCGCGCAAGTTCCACAGTTCTTGCGCGCCATTGAGCTGCTTATTGATTCCGCTTCTTCCCTAGCCTGACAAGACACCGCTCTCGGGAAGGGGCAGCTCATCTCGCTTTCGACGTCAGACGCCTCGCGCTCGGTCGGGGTCGTCACGCGCAAGGCCTTCTTCGTGTCGGACAGCACGGGGATCACGGCCGAGACGCTGGGCAGCGCGCTGCTGGCGAACTTTCCGGGCGTGGTGTTCCGCCGTCACACCGTCCCCTTCGTGGACACGGTCGCGGGGGCTCGCAACGTGATTCGCGACATCGAGGCCGCCCAGGCGGGCGGTGCCGGGGCGATCGTCTTCGCGACCGTGAAGTCGCCCGAGATCCTGCGCGAGTTCGAGTCGTCCGGCGCGGTCGTGATCGATCTCCTCGGCGGCCACCTGCGAGAGCTGGAAGCGGCACTGGGCAGCACCGCGTCGGAGCAGCTGGGGCAATTCCACGGGGTGGGCGACATCGAGCGGTACTTCGCGCGGATGCGCGCGGTGGAGTACGCGATCGAGCACGACGACGGGCAGAGCATGCGCGCGCTGGACATCGCGGATGTCATCATCGTGGCGCCGTCTCGCTGCGGCAAGACGCCGACGACGATGTACCTAGCGCTGCAGTACGGCCTTCTGGTCGCCAATTACCCGCTGACGGACGACGACTTCCCCTCAGACGGGCTGCCGGCGCCCGTGTCGCGGTTCGTCGACAAATGCTTCGGCTTGACGACGACGCCGCTGCGGCTGAGTCAGGTGCGCCACGAGCGGCGCCCGAGCTCGACCTACGCATCACTGGCGCAGTGCACCCTCGAGCTCCGCCGGGCAGAGGACCTGTACCGGCGCAACAGGGTGCCGTTCCTCAACTCCTCGACGAAATCCGTCGAGGAGATGTCGGCGGTGATCATGCAGTCCATGCGACTGCGCAGCTGATCACCGCCTGTCCCGACCCGCGCACGGCCCACACGGCACGGCGCACGACGATCAGGAGACCCGCATGACGAACATCCTCTGGTTCCACGAGATCGGCATGACCGACGTCGCCCAGGTGGGGGGCAAGAACGCCTCATTGGGTGAGATGGTCTCGAATCTGTCGGATGCCGGTGTCAGCGTGCCGGGCGGCTTCGCGACCACGGCCGATGCGTACCGGGAGTTCCTCGCGGCGGATGGTCTCTACGAGCGCATCCGACAGGCCGTGGAAGCGTTGGACGTGACCGATGTGGCAGAGCTCGCCAGGGTCGGCGCGACCGTCCGCGAGTGGATCGAGCAGCAGCCGCTGCCGGCGCAGTTCGAGTCCGACATCCGCTCCGCATATGCCGCGCTCCTCGACGACGACCTGCAGTCGGAGTCCGTCTCCTGGGCCGTGCGCTCCAGCGCCACGGCAGAGGACCTGCCCGATGCGTCCTTCGCCGGGCAGCAGGAGACGTTCCTGAACATCAGCGGCGTCGAGAACATCCTCACCGCCATCCGGAGCGTGTTCGCGTCGTTGTACAACGACCGGGCGATCGCGTACCGCGTCCACCACGGATTCGATCACCATGACGTCGCGCTGTCGGCGGGAATCCAGCGGATGGTCCGCTCGGACGTCGGGGCCTCGGGCGTGCTGTTCACGGTCGACACCGAGTCCGGGTTCGACCGGGCGGTGTTCGTCACCAGCTCGTACGGCTTGGGCGAGGCCGTCGTGCAGGGCGCGGTCAACCCGGATGAGTTCTACGCGTACAAGCCGGCGCTGCGCGAAGGGCGTCCGGCGATCCTGAAGCGGTCGGTGGGCGAGAAGGCCGTGAAGATGGTCTACGCCGACGGCACGCACGCGGGTGCGAGCACGGTCTTCACCGATGTGGCGCACGCGGAACGCTCGCGCTTCAGCATCACGGATGCCGATGTGGAGGAGCTCGGGCGGCAGGCGCTGACCATCGAGGAGCACTACGGGCGTCCGATGGACATCGAGTGGGGCAAGGACGGTCTCGACGGCAAGCTCTACATCCTGCAGGCGCGGCCCGAGACCGTGGTGTCCCGCGTCGACGGGAACGTGACGCGCCGATTCGTTCTCGAAGAGCCCGGCACCGCCATCACCATCGGGCGGGCCATCGGGCAGAAGATCGGCGCGGGCCCCGTGCGGGTGATGACGTCGCTCGCGCAGATGGACACCTTCCGCAAGGGCGACGTGCTGGTCGCCGACATGACCGACCCGGACTGGGAGCCGATCATGAAGCTCGCCTCCGCGATCGTGACCAACCGTGGCGGGCGCACCTGTCATGCGGCGATCATCGCCCGCGAACTCGGCATTCCCGCTGTCGTCGGCACCGGCGACGCGACCAGCATCCTGTCGGACGGTCGCGAGGTGACCGTCTCCTGCGCGGAAGGCGACAACGGGTTCGTCTACGAGGGCATCCTGCGCTTCGACGAAGTGGTCACCCGCCTCGATGAGATGCCCGAGAGCCCGACCAAGATCATGCTGAACGTGGGAACCCCCGACCAGGCGTTCGCATTCTCGAAGCTGCCGAACAAGGGCGTCGGACTCGCGCGACTCGAGTTCGTGATCAACCGGCAGATCGGCATCCACCCGCGCGCGCTGCTCGACCACGACACCCTCGAGCCCGAGCTGAAGGCGGAGATCGCCGAGCGCATCGCCGCCTACGCATCGCCGCGCGACTACTTCGTGCAGCGCGTCGCCGAAGGCGTAGCGATGCTGGCCGCGGCGTTCGCACCCGAACCGGTGATCGTGCGCCTCTCGGACTTCAAGTCCAACGAGTACGCGAACCTCATCGGCGGCGAACTGTACGAGCCGCACGAGGAGAACCCGATGCTCGGCTACCGGGGTGCATCCCGCTACATCTCGGCAGATTTCCGGGAGTGCTTCGACATGGAGTGCGAGGCGCTGAGATTCGTGCGGGACGAGATGGGGCTCACGAACGTCGAGATCATGGTGCCGTTCGTGCGCACCGTCGGTGAGGCCCATGCCGTCATCGAGCTGCTCGGCGAGAACGGCCTGCGTCGTGGCGAGAACGGGCTGCGGGTCATCATGATGTGCGAGCTGCCTTCCAACGCCGTCCTCGCCGACGAGTTCCTCGAGTATTTCGACGGGTTCTCCATCGGCTCCAACGACATGACGCAGCTCACGCTGGGCCTGGACCGTGACTCCGGCCTCGTCGCGGCGACGTTCGACGAACGCGACCCGGCGGTGCTCAAGATGCTCTGGATGGCGATCGCCGCCTGCCGCCGCGCGGGCAAATACGTCGGAATCTGCGGACAAGGACCCAGCGACCACCCCGACCTCGCCGAATGGCTCGTCGACCAGGGCATCGAATCCATGTCTCTCAATCCCGACACCGTTGTGGAGACCTGGTTGCGACTCGCCAAGCGGCCCGCCGTGCTCTCGGCCTGAGCCAGCCGACCGATCGCGAGACATGCAGGCCGCGAGCGTGCTGGAATGGTCCGGTGACATCGACCAGCGCCGACCGTATCGGCACGCTCGCGACTGAGCGCGGGATCAAGGTGGCGGTGGCCGAGTCCTTGACCAGCGGTCTCGTGGCGGCGGCGGTCGGGAAGGGCGCGGATGCCGCGGAGTGGTTCGCCGGTGGCATCGTGGCCTACCAGACCGAGGTCAAGCAGCGGCTGCTGGGCGTGAGCGGCGGGACGGACCCCTGCTCAGCGGAGTGCGCCGCCCAGCTCGCACGCGGGGCGCGCGAACTGCTCGACGCCGACATCGCGGTATCGACGACGGGCGTCGGCGGACCGGATCCCGAGGACGGGCACGCACCCGGGACCGTCTTCGTGGGCTGGTCGTTCGGGGATCGCGCCGGCGCGCGCCGGCTCGCGATCGAGGGCGGGCCGGAAGAGGTCTTGGAGCGTGCGGTCGATGAGGCGCTGCGGATCCTCGTCGCCTTGGCGCACGGCGACGAGCCGGTTCAGCCCCGCGGCGACTAGGACACACGCCGCTCGGATGTCAAGCCCCTCGGCGGGTCATCGGTGAGGCCGCATGCTCGTTGCCAGCAGGGCAGTCGGCGCTCGATGCGGATGCTCGACGATGAGCATTCGCATCGGGTGGGCGCCGCGCGGATCAAGGAGGACCACCGTGGATCTTGGCGTTGTTCACCAGTTGGAGTTCGTTCCCCTCAGCCCGGGCGGCTGGCGCCTCTGCGATCGCAGCGTCTCGTCCAACGATCCCGCGAGCGTGGTCGCATACGTCGAGGAGCGACGCGGCGCACTGACGGTGGTCTGGCTGGTCGGCCAGAGAGCTCCCTCACGCGCAGCCGATCTCGGCGAGGTGCTGCTCCAGGCGATCGATCGGGTGTCACGCCCCTCGCAGCCGAGGGCGCGTCCGTTCCCGATTCCGCATCGTGCGCCGCTGATGGGCTGAAAGTCCGCGCGAGGGCCGCTTCCGGGTCTATGGTGTGGCTGTGGGGACCATCTATTACGGAGGGTCGGCGACACCGATCCATATCGAGGACCGGGCGCTCGCCCACCTCAAGGTGGTGATCGCGACAAAGCTGCGTCGCGGGGAGAGCTTCACGGTGTCGTGGAAGCATCCCGACGATCAGCCGCGCGGACGCAGCACCGTATGGCTGCATCCCTCGATTCCGCTGCGCTTCGTCTTCGACGAACCCGATCCGCCCGAACTCAGCCGGGCATGGATCGAGGACCTCGCGAACTCGGCCAACTCGTCGGGCGGCATCACGCTCGTCGCCGAGCACTTCGACGCGGCGCCGGTCGAGGCCGCGGACAACGCCCCTCAGGTCGTCGAGGTCGCAGAAGAATCCTGAGGTTCGTCGGCTGATCCGGGAATCGGGATGACGGCGACCTGAACGCCCGGGGTGATCAGCAGCATGGCGTCGCGGCGCATGCCCTCACCGTCGTTGACCTTCATCCAGTGGTGCCCGCTGGTGACCCCCCGCATGATCTCGTCCAGGACGTCGTCGAGTTCGCGCCCTCCGACGCTGTAGGACTGTCCGCCGTAGACGATGTCAATGCGCTTCATCGGTGCTGGCCCGTTCCTCGGTGTGCTCGGGAGGTTCGGGCACGATGTACAAACCGGTGGTGGAATTGGCCGTGTAGATGAGCGCCTCTATCCAGGCGCGATTGATCTGCGGATGCCTGCTGCCATAGAACTTGTAGACCAGCGATGCGCCGGAGTGAACCCAGATCGTGGTGCGGCCGTTCCCGATGCTGGGGTCGTCCTTCCAGCTGAAGTAGAAGGACTCGCCACGACGCAGCTTCGAACCGATCACCACCATGAGGTGTGAAAGGACGCGGTCGTCGAAGTCGACCTTGACCGTACCCTCGTAGATGAACTTCCCCATGAGGCCTCCGTCTCGGGAGTCGGACGAACGGCCGACACGCGGAAATCCGATCCCCGTCTCGGCGACGAGCGCCTGACCCAAGAATGCACCTGACCGCCGCTCTTTCGCGCCCCCTTGACAGTCCGAGGGGGTGCGACTATCCGGGCGATCCGCCTGAAGCACTCTCCCGACCCGGGTTCGGATGCATCGCGCGTGCTAGCACCGCGCGTGATGGCGGTCAACCCGCTCGTAGCTCCGGTCATCGACGGTCACGCTGGAACGGCCTTCTCGACGACCGATCTCATCCGCCCGACAGGTGGGCAGACTCCTGTCGCGCCGGTAACGTGGAGGAAGGAGAATGATGGGCAGCAACTTCGCCGCAGCACTGGCGCACCTGGAGCAGTCCGGCGGCCGGCCGGAGGACTTCAGCGTTCCGTTCGTCGAGTTTCTTCCGATCACCGGTGCGGCCGTGTCGACCCTCGGTGATGTTCTCGGCAGCGAGACACTCTCGGCGAGCGACGAGCGAGCGGCTCGCCTCGACGAGCTGCAATTCGATCTCGGCGAAGGGCCGTGCTGGGATGCTCTGCGCTCGGCGCATCCGGTGGCCGCGGCATCCCTCCGTGTCGATGGTCGCAAGCGATGGCCGGCGTTCGTCGGCGCACTCGAAGGTGAAGACGTCAATTCGCTGTTCGCGTTCCCGCTGCTGGTGGGTCCGCTCCGACTCGGCGCCGTCGACCTCTATTCCCGCGAACCGACGGTGCTGAACGCGGATCACGAGCATCGAGCGGCGGCGCTGGCCTACGTGATCAGCCGGCACGTCCTGCGGCTGGCGCTCGACGATCACGCGCGAGAGGAGCCCCTTCAGCAGCCGCTCTCGCGACGCGTGGTGCACCAGGCCACCGGGGTCGTCCTGGCGCAGCTCGAAATGTCCGCCGACGATGCGCGTCTGGTCATCCAGGGACAGGCTTTCGCGATGGGACGCGCGATGACGGATGTCGCCGAAGACATCGTCGCCGGCCGTCTCCGGTTCACCCGGCAGGACGACAGGATCGAGGTGGAATCATGACGAGCAAGACGTCACGCGACAGTCGGATCCTGCAGACCTTCGCCATGCTGGCCGACACCCTGGTCGATGACTACGACGTCGTCGATCTGCTCCAATCGCTCGTCGACGCGTGCCGCGACGTGCTCGATATCTCGGCCGCCGGCATCCTCCTCGCGGACGATCAGGGAGAGCTGCAGGTCGTCGCGTCCACGAGCGAGGCCAGCCGCCTCGTCGAGATCATGCAGCTCGGCGCGCAAGCCGGTCCCTGCATCGAGTGCTATCGCACCGGAGCCGCGGTATCGGTGGCCTCGATCGCGTCCGTCTCGGGGGAGTGGACCGCATTCCGCGACAGCGCGATCGCCAACGGCTTCGGTGCGACCGACGCCGTGCCCCTGCGCCTGCGCGACACCACGATCGGTGCCCTGAACCTCCTTCGTGAAGAGGAGGGATCGACGCAGGAGTTCGACGTGATCGCGGCCCGGGCCTTCGCCGATGTCGCGACGATCGGCATCCTGCACGAGCGCTCGCTTCGCGAGTCCGAACTGCTCGCGCGGCAGTTGCAGCAGGCGCTGCAGTCGCGCATCACGATCGAGCAGGCCAAGGGCGTCGTGTCGCACACGAATGGCGTTCCGATTGACGATGCATTCCAGATCATCCGCTCTTACGCTCGACGAAATCAACTTCCGCTGAGCAGCGTCGCGGCGAGACTGGTCAATCGCGAGCTTCGCATCGATGGCCCGTCCGGTGAAGGGATTGCCCGCTCATGACCCGATTCGCGGGCGTAAACTGGTGCTACGCCCCAGACCCCGGCGTTCTCAATGAGAGTCGGGTGCAGACATGAAGCTTTTGACGAACGGGACGGGAACGTACCTCACCGGTGATCTGATCGCCGACGAAGTCGTCAGCCTCGGGGTGGCACTGTCGAATGCGCAGCGGGTGGATGCCGTCGAGATCCCCTTCCGCGCCGCTCACGGCGGCGTCGAGCAGGCCGTGATCACGATCGGCTGGCAGACGCACGTCAATGCCGAGTCACAGTCGATCACGGGCGACGAACTCGTCGACCACGGCGCGGTGCGGGCGATCGTCGCGCAGAAGCATCGGCTGGAGCCCAGCGGCGATACGCCGATGTCGGCTGAAGAGATCGGTCACGCGCAGGGGTACGACGACGTCGTCTGACGACCGCTAGCGGGGTACGCCGGTCACGTCAAGCCCGTGCGCGCATGCGGGCGCGGCGATCTACCGTCGAGCCATGAAGCACATCACTTACGGGCAGAAGTCCCTGATCGTAGGAGACGACGCTGCTTCCGCACTGCTGGCATATGCCGCCGCCGTCGCACGGCACCGGACGGGTGACCACGTCACCCTGATGGGGTTCGCAGCCGACGGAAACGAGATCGAGGCCACGCTCGTGCTCGATTCGGGGACGCTCATCATCTCCGAGAGCGTGCGGACCTCGGTCTCGGAGCCCGACAACAGTGCAGCGGTCGCCGATCTGCGAGAGCGGACGAGTCGCCTGGACAATCCGCCCGCCGCGACCGATGGCGATGCGGTGGGCGGTGAGCAGACGCTCGTGGACCCGTACTGATCGTCGTCGTGATCAGTCGCTCTCCACCGAGGTCTCGTGGTGTGGCAGCCCGACGGGCTTGGACTCGGCCGAGCCGCGCTGGCGCAGGAAGATCGACAGGGCGATCATCGCCCCGACCGCGAGGAACTCGGACTGCCAGTCTGCAGCGTGCGGTTCCAGAAGTCGGGAGTCGCCAGGTAGTCGAGCCAGGTGAGCGGGGCGAGCCCGTGCTCGGCGTTCTCTGCATTGAGCACGACCGTCCCCGCGAGCGACTGCGCGAGCCATGACAGCACGAAGACCGTGCCCATCACGATCAGCAGGGAGTTGGAGAAGATCGTCTGACGGATGCCGCGGGCCTGTGCCCACGCGGGGGAGTCGTCGCGTGCGTGCTCGCCGACCAACTGGTCCCGGTCGCTTCCCGGCCCCTCGTCGCCGGGCTTTTTCGACTCGGGCGAACCTCGCTGCACGAACCAGATCGTGGCCGTGATGAACAGGAAGAACTGCAGGAATTCGGATTGCCAGTTCTCGGCGACGTCGACGACGAACTCCGACGAGGTGACGAAGGCGCCGAAGGTGTCCGGGGGGAGGCCGTGCTGCTGCAGGCGCTCGTTGCTCTCCAGCCATCCCGCGAGGGACTGGCCGGCCAGGGCCAGCACGAAGAGAGCGCCGAACACCAGGCTCAGCCCGTTGTCTCGGACGCGGCGCACGGCTACCGCCCGCTGAGCGGGATCGCGAGCATATACCCGAGGCCGATCGAAAGCACTGCGATCCACGACCAGAAGACCACCGCCTCGTCACGGCCCGGAGGTGCCTCGTCGCGCGGGGAATCTCCCGCTGAACTCATGCCCTTCGCAACGGCCATGGCGCCCTCCTTCGGCTCATCCCGTGACGATACTCGCGGCAGTGTTCATGCCGGGCGGGCTTGACAGGCGGGTCATCCGTCGAGCGCGTGAGGTGCTCCCCTCGGGCACACGTGTGAGGCTCCGGCGGTAGAGGTCCGCCAGCGCCCCGTCGCCGCGGGATCGGGCCAGTCGCTGGGCGGCCGCGCCGGTGGAGCCCGCAGCGAGGCGTGCGAACAGACCGTCGACGCACGTGCGCTCGAAAGTCGTCTGCAGGTGCGGATCGACCTCTCGCTGCAGGAGCAGAAGTGCGTCGACCGCCGGAATCAGCTCACCCTCGGTCGGGTGCACGAGGGTGGAGCTGACCCCGTACCGGGCGGCATGCCAGAGGGCGGCATCCGTCACGTCGAACTGCGTGGGATCGAACCGGTCGCGGGCATGCTCGACCAGGATCCGTGCGACGATCGCGAGCGCCACCGCGGACCAGGCGTCCAGCTGTGCGTCGAAGACGCGGATCTCGACCGTCGGGTACGCGTTGGACAGGCGAATGTTCCAGTTGATCGTGCCGAGATCCGAGGTCGCGCCGATGCCCGACAGTCGGGCGACGGCATCGTCGTAGGCGCTCGCATCCGCGAACCAGGGCGTGATCCCCGAGGTCGTCCAGCGGCGTCCGTGGATCGCGCGCCAGCTGTGGAAGCCGGTGTCCGCACCGTTCCAGAACGGCGAGTTCGCCGACATCGCGAGCAGTATCGGCAACCAGGGGCGCAGCGCGTTCGACGCACGCATCCCGGTGTCGCGATCGGGGATGCCGACGTGCACATGCAGCCCGTTGATCTGATGCTCGGGCGCGATGCCCGCGACCTGAGCGGCGATCCGGGCGTATCGCTCATCCTCCGAGAGTGACGAGTCGTGGCCGATCCGAGGCGGCGTTCCCGATCCGGCAGCAACCAGCCCCCACTCGCGCGCCCAGGACGAGAGCCTCTCACGGAAGGCGAGCAGACAGTCGAGCGCTTCGAGAGCGTCGGTGCACACGTGGGTGGCGTGCTCGATCTGCGAGCGGAAGAACTCCTTCGTGACGACGCCGTCACGCGAGGAAGCCAGACTCGCAACGGCACCACGGGCATCCGCCGTCGCCAGGGTGACCGGATCGAGCATGACGAACTCCTCCTCGATTCCGAAGGTCGTCGCCATCGCTCCTCCCATCTCGCTCGTGCGGGGCTCTGCCGCTGAAGGTAGGTCAATCGCGCTCCGCAGCAGAGGGGCTTGCGGACGACCGGGTGACGGGCTAGCGACTTCAGTGCGCCTGTCGGACGTCGCAGGCCCGGCCTACACTGGCCGCGGAGGCCCGATGAGACTCGCTCAGGTCGCGCAGCGCGCCGAGGATCTCGGCCGTGCTGCGGACTTCTACGCCCGGCTGCTCGAGGTGCCGCCCACCGCAACGTTCGACCCGCCCGGGCTCCTGTTCTTCGACCTCGAGGGCGTGCGACTTCTGCTCGATCGCAACGCGCCGTCGGCGCTGATCTACCTCCGGGTCGGTGACGTGCACGAGGCGCTCGATCGCCTCGACGGCTTCGCCGAGATCGTCTCGCCGCCGCACGTGATCTTCCAGCACGGCGACGACACGCTCGGGCCTGCCGGCCACGACGAGTGGCATGCGTTCATCACGGACTCCGAGGGCAACACCGTCGGGCTGATCTCGTTCCAGAAGGCGTGACACCGCGGGCAGTATGAGGATATTGAGGCGATAATGCGAGGCATCCTGCCCATTCCGACTCGATAACGGAGTGCACTCTGTCGAACCGGCGGCGTAGCCTGGACGCGTGAGCGCATACGTCTCGGCGTTCGAGCTGTTCTCCATCGGGGTAGGACCCTCGAGCTCCCACACGGTCGGACCCATGCGGGCCGCCCATGACTTCGCCGTGGGCCTGCGGCGCGCAGGACTGCTCCCGCAGGTGAGGCGCGTGACCTGCACGCTGTACGGATCGCTCGGCGCGACCGGCATCGGCCACGGCACCCCCGACGCCGTCGTCGCGGGACTGCGCGGGCTCCAGCCCGAGACCGTCGATCCCGACACGGTGCGCGCCGCCTGGAGCGACTGGCCCGCCGGCCGGCTGCTCGATCTCGACGGTACACACGCGATCGCGTTCGACCGGACCGACATCGCCTTCGCGCCGCGCACGCGCCTGCCGGGGCATCCCAACGCGATGAGTCTCGAGGCGTGGTCGTCGCCCGATGAGGGCCCGGTGCGCGTGCGCGCGGAGAGGCTGGGGATCCGCGCGACCGGCGGCACGGCGCTCGCAGAGCCGGCGATCGACGAGCGGGCGGATGCCGGACTCCTCGTCCGCGAGACCTACTACTCCGTCGGAGGCGGGTTCATCCGCCGCGAAGGGGATCCTTCCGGCCCGGAGAGAGGGGCGCGGGCATTCCCGCTGGACTTCGGGAGCGCGGCGGAGCTGCTCGCGCTCTGCGACGAGCGCGGCATCACGATAGCCGAGGCCGCACGCATCAACGAGGAGTCGCTGCGCCCTGACGAAAGCATCGCCGAGGGCCTCGACGCCATCTGGGACGCGATGGCGGGCTGCGTCGAAGCGGGGCTTCGGGCCGAGGGCGTACTGCCGGGGGTGCTCGGAGTGAAACGGCGCGCAGCGTCGATCCGGGGGCAGCTCGAAACGGCCGAGGCCGACGGGCGGCGTGAGCTGCCAGGTGAGTGGCTCGGCGCCTTCGCCCTTGCCGTGAACGAGGAGAACGCGGCGGGCGGGCGCGTGGTCACCGCGCCCACGAACGGCGCCGCGGGCATCGTGCCGGCCGTCGCGATGTACTGGTGGCGCTTCCTCGCGGACTCCGGGCTCGGGGCCGGCAACGCCGTCACGCCGTACGGCGAGCTCGTCGGCAGTGCACTGCTCGGCTACCACGGCCATGCGATCGCGCCCGAGGATGCAGCCGGATGGAACGACGAGCAGGTGGCCGAGGCGAACCGCCGCCGCGGCATCCGCCGATTTCTGCTCACCGCCACCGCACTGGGGTCCTTGTTCAAGGCGAACGCGTCGATCTCGGGCGCCGAGGGCGGCTGTCAGGCCGAGGTCGGGTCGGCGTGTGCGATGGCCGCGGGAGGACTGACCGCCGTCATGGGCGGCACCAACCGTCAGATCGAGAACGCGGCCGAGATCGCGATGGAGCACCACCTCGGGCTCACCTGCGACCCGGTCGGCGGCCTCGTGCAGATCCCGTGCATCGAGCGCAACGCCATCGCCGCATCGACGGCGGTCACCGCCGCGCGCCTCGCGCTGCGCGGCGACGGATCGCACTACGTCTCGCTCGACGCCGTCGTCGAGACCATGCGCCAGACCGGCATCGACATGTCGACGAAGTACAAGGAGACCAGCGAGGGCGGCCTCGCGGTGAACGTCATCGAGTGCTGACGGTGGCGCGGGTCCCCGGGTCGCCGGGTCGCGTGGTTGCCACGAACGGTCGCGTCCCGGGGCGGATGCGGCGAATCGGGGCAATTCGGCGGGGCGGGGTGCCGCGCGTTGGGTCGCGGCGGGATGCGTGGTTGCCGCAGATGGTCGCGTCCCGGGTGGGATGCGACGAGTCGGGGCAGTTCGGCGGGGCGGGGTGCCGCGCGTTGGGTCGTCGCGGGATGCGTGGTTGCCGCAGATGGTCGCGTCCCGGGTGGGATGCGACGAGTCGGGGCAATTCGGCGGGGCGGACGGTTGCGGCGGGACACTCCTCCAGCAGGGAGAGGGCGAGGCAGGCGCAGTCGTCAGGGCCGCCACCCCGCGCGCACCAAGGCGTCGCGGATGAGGGTCACTGCCGATGCCGACGTCGGATGCATGTGGCGAGAAGTGAGCCGGATCACAGTCCAGCCGGCCGCGGCGCACGCTGCGTGCTTCTCGATGTCGCGATACCACTGGCGACGATCGGTTCGATGATGGTCGCCCTCGCGCTCGATGAGGATCCGCCATCGCGGGTAGGCGAGTTCCGTGTATCCGATGGGACGGCCGTCCGCGTCGTAAACGTCGTAGTCGAGCTCCGGCTCCGGGAGTCCTGCACGGAGTACCGCGAGTCGCACCTCTGTCTCGGCCGGGGACGCCACGCCCACGCGGATCTGCGGGAGCGCCGCGCGCAGCTTCGCGACACCCGGCCGGCGTCCCGTGTTCATCGACGCCTCGAGCTGCTTCGCCGTCCCGAGTCCCGAGTCCGGGGCACCGCGCGTCATGCCACGGACCCGCGGAACATGCACGACGGCATCACCGAGCGCGATGAGCTCATCGATGCTCAGCACCGTCGCGAGTTCTGCCCAAACGGCGGCCGGGCTCGACAGGCGCAGACCGTCCGATTCTCGGACCGGGGCAGCGGCCGAGCTCAGCCGCCGACCGTGCACGCTCCTCCCACGCGGCGCGCGATGGGGAGCGTGGACCGCAACGTCGATGTCCCGCGATGCGGCGGCATCCGCTCGCTCGCCTTCGCGCGCTCGGGCCGGCCTCAGCACTCGAAGTGGCAGCGGGAGCCGCCACAGCACGGCTGCGGTCACGCCGATGAAGAAGGCGTGGGAGGTGGCCTTGCTCGCGTACGCGCGGGCGCGCCGGGCAATGTCTGATCTGCGCTCCCTGGCTTCCGCAGCGAGCGGGCTCTCGTCAGTGGCGCCCTCCGCGACGGGATCGACGATCGTCATCCGCACGCCGTGAAACGGGACTGCGAGTGCGCGGTGTCGCAACCGGCGCGGGGAGACGCCGACCCGGATCGCATCGCGAACCGAGAAGACGTCGCCGAGGACGGCGGGTAGTTGGCGCGGGCGTGACGGCATGTCCGACACCCTGCCGGAGCCAGCACGCAGGACGGATGCCGATACCCCCGGCCCGTGGACAACTCCGGCCGGACCGCACCCGGGGAGGAGCTGTGCTCGCTTCGCGGTTGCCGCAGTTTGCCGCATCCGGGCTATGACGCGACGAAACGGGGAAATCCGACGGAGGATGCGACCGATTGCGGCAATCTGGCCGGAATGCGCAGGGTGGTCGCGTTGTGTCGCTATTGGTGGCGGATGCGACCCTTTGCGGCAATGTGACGGGATGCGCGCCGGCGGCGGGGTCGCGTTGTGGCGCCATTCGTGGCGGAGGTGACCGATTGCGGCAATCTGAGACTGCGCGGCGTGAGGGGGGATGCGGCGTGGCGAACACCGAGCGCCGCTTAGTATCGAAGCACCCGCCCCCGGAACGTCAGCAAGGATGCCGATGCCCGCAGATACGCCTGCGTCCAGCCCACGCCCCGCAGTCGAGCCTGCGTCCTCTGCCGCACGCCCCGCAGCCGACCACACCCCAGCCGATGCGCCGCGTGCGGGCGCACCCGCTCCGCGGCGCTTAGCGCCGCTTGCCGGCCGCACGTGGTGGGTCGTCGTCATCGTCGGATTCGTCGGCCAGCTCGCCTGGACCGTCGAGAACATGTACCTGAACCTGTTCGTGTACGACACGATCACCTCCGACCCCACGGTGATCGCGATCCTCGTGGCCGCCTCGGCCGTGGCGGCGACGCTCGCCACGATGGTCGTCGGCGCATGGTCCGACAAAGTCCGGTCTCGGCGTCCGTTCATCGCGATCGGCTACATCCTCTGGGGCGCGACGACCGCGATGTTCGGCTTCGTCCAGCCGGAGTCGGGTGCCGCGGCCGCGCAGGTCGTGGGCACCGCGGTCGTCGCGGTGATCCTCCTCGACTGCGTCATGTCGTTCTTCGGTTCGGGGGCGAACGACGCCGCGTTCAACGCATGGGTCACGGACTCCACACGCCCCTCGAACCGCGGCCGTGTCGACGGCGTACTGGCGGTGCTGCCGCTGATCTCGATGCTGCTGGTGTTCGGCGCGCTCGATCCGCTGACGCAGGCGGGGCAGTGGAAGCTGTTCTTCGGCCTGATCGGCGGGGCGACCGCCGTGGTGGGCGTGATCGCGTGGTTCCTCGTGCGCGACGCGCCCGACATCGAGACGACCTCCGACGGCTACTTCGCCGCCTTCGTGCACGGCCTTCGCCCGAGCACCGTGAAAGCCAACCCCCGTCTCTACACGCTGCTGGCCGCCTGGGCGATCATCGGGACCAGCTCGCAGGTGTTCATCCCGTATCTGATCATCTACATCCAGCGGTACCTGCGCATCGACGGCTACGCGATGGTCCTCGCGAGCGTGCTGGTGCTCGCGGCGGTGATCAGCGTGCTCGGCGGCCGCGTGATCGACCGGGTCGGCAAGCTGCGCGCTGTCATGCCCGCCGTGGCGCTCATGATCGTGGGCCTCATCGGCATGTTCTTCGCCCGTGACATGTTCACCGTCATCGTGTTCGGCACCATCATGATGGGCGGCTTCATGCTCTCGACGGCGTCGCTGTCGGCGAATGTGCGCGACCAGACGCCCGTCGACCGGGTCGGGATGGTGCAGGGTCTCAGGATGATCTTCGTCGTGCTCATCCCCATGGTCATCGGGCCGTTCGTCGGCGCGCTCGTCATCCTCGGCGCGAACGAGACGTACGAAGACCTCGGCGTCGTCAAGCAGGTCCCGACGCCCTGGATGTTCGTCGCTGCGGCCGTCATCGCGATCCTCGTGCTCGTCCCCCTCATGTTCGTGCGGCGTGAGCGCATCGCCGCCGACGCCTCCGCGGTGGTCGACGCATGAGCCTGCTCACTCGGTGGGCTGCCGAGCTCGACGTCGACGCCCCGCTCCCGGACTACCCGCGTCCGCAGCTCGTTCGCGGCGACTGGGCGAACCTCAACGGGCGCTGGGACTACGCGATCGCGCCGCGCGCACGATCCGACGACGATCCGGTCGCCGTCGATGACCCGCTCGTGCGTCCAACCTCATGGGACGGCACGATCGTGGTGCCGTTCTCGCCCGAGACGGTCCTGTCGGGTGTCGAGCGCACGCTGCGGGCCGTGGAGACGCTCTGGTACCGGCGCACCTTCGCGCTGCCGCGCGCACTTCGCGAGGGCGAGCGGGCGATCCTGCATTTCGGCGCCGTCGACCAGTCGTGCCGTGTCGCGGTCGACGGGGTCGAGGTGGGCGGGCACTCCGGCGGCTATCTGCCGTTCTCGTGCGACATCACGCGGGCGCTCGCATCGACCCGCGCCGGACAGCACGAGCTCGTCGTCGCGGTGCGCGACGTGACGGATGCCTCGTGGCTGGCCCGCGGCAAGCAGTCCGGTCGTCCTGGCGGCATCTGGTACACCCCGCAGTCGGGCATCTGGCAGACGGTCTGGCTCGAGATCGTGCCCGGTGTCGCCGTCGACTTCCTCGTGCTGACCCCCGACCTCGATGCCGGCAGCGTGATCGTCACGGTCGGCAGCTATGAGGCTGCAGCCGGCGAGCAGGCGGTCGTCGAGGTGAGGGGCGGCGACGGGGTCGCGGCATCCGCTCTCGTGCCCGTCGGTGTGCCGACGGCGATCGCGCTCGCCGGCCCGGTGCGGCGGTGGAGTCCCGATGACCCGTTCCTCTACGACGTGCAGGTCACGCTCGGCGAGGACCGGGTCGATTCGTACGTCGGCATGCGGTCGTTCGGGGTCGGCGCCGACGAGCGGGGCTTCGCGCGGCTGCTGCTCAACGGCGAGCCCTCCCTGCCCGTCGGGCTGCTCGATCAGGGCTACTGGCCGGACGGCGGCTACACCGCGCCCAGCGACGCGGCGCTGGAATACGACATCCGCCTCGCCAAGCGCATGGGTTTCACGATGCTGCGCAAGCACATCAAGGTCGAGCCGCTGCGCTGGTATCACCACTGCGACCGCCTCGGCATGCTCGTCTGGCAGGACGCGGTCAGCGGGGGCGAGCGTTACAACCCTCTCGTGATCACCGCACCGGTGATCGGAACGCCGGCGCTCGACGATCGGCGGCATGGCCGGTTCGGACGGCGATCGGCCGACGGCCGGGCGCGATTCGAGGCCGAACTGCACGAGATGATCGAGCACCTGCGGAGCGTGCCGAGCATCTCGCTGTGGGTGCCGTTCAACGAGGGCTGGGGGCAGTTCGACGCCGCGCGCATCGCCGGGGTCGTGCGAGAACTCGACCCGACTCGTCCGGTGGATCATGCCAGCGGCTGGCACGACCAAGGCGCGGGCGACGTGCGGAGTCTGCACGTCTACTTCCGTCCGGTGAAGGTGCCCCGCGGCCGGGACCGGCGTGTGCTCGCGGTGACCGAGTACGGCGGTTACAGCCTCGCCGTACCCTCGCACACCTGGAGCGACCGCGTGTTCGGCTACCGTCGCTACCGCTCGCGAGAGCAGTTCGTCACCGCTCTCGAGCGCCTGCATGACCGTGAGATCGCACCGGCCATCGCGCGCGGGCTCGCGGCGACCGTGTACACCCAGCTCGCCGACGTCGAGGAGGAGGTCAACGGGCTCGTGACGTACGACCGCCGCTTCGTGAAGATCGCCGAAGAGACCATGCGTGCGATCAACGACCGACTGCGGGCGGCCGCCGACGGTGCGCGCGCTTCGAAGGAGACCGCATGACCGAACGCGAGCTGACGGCATCCGTCTCGCTGACTCTGCCGAACGGGCGAGTGAATCCCGACGCCATCGGGTGGGCCCGCCAGCCTCTCGTCGATACGTCCGGCATCACACGCGGGCGCGGGCGCAACAAGCGGTGGGAGTACTGGAACGTCACCACGCCCACCCACATCCTCGCGCTCACGGTGTCGTCCATCGACTACGCGGCCGTGCACGAGGTCTGGGTGTTCGATCGGGCGACCGAGCGCTCGTGGAGCAAGGGCGCCACCGTGCTGCCCGCCCGCAGGGTCGAGCTTCCCTCGAACGTCGAGAGCGGTTCCGCTCGGGCCCGGGCGAACGACCTCGAGATCGACATCGACCCCGTCGCCGGTGGCACGCGGCTGCGCGCACGGACTCCGGATGTCTCGTTCGACGTCGTCGCGGAGCTGCCCGAAGGGCACGAGCGACTCGCGGTCGTCGTGCCGTGGAGCAGCACGCGCTTCCAGTACACGGTGAAGGATGTCGCGCGGCCCGCGTCGGGTGCGGTCACGATCGAGGGCGTCGCGTACGACGTGCCCGCCGGTGACTCGTGGGCCGTGCTCGATCACGGCCGCGGACGCTGGCCGTACGACATCCGCTGGAACTGGGGTGCGGGCTCGGGCGTCTCAGGCGGTCGCGTGATCGGCATCCAGGTCGGCGGCAAGTGGACCGAGGGCACGGGATCCACCGAGAACGCCGTCTTCGTCGACGGGCGTCTGCACAAGATCCACGACGAGCTCGACTGGGACTACGACATCGCCGACTGGCGGCGGCCCTGGCGCGTCTCGGGCGGCGGGCTGGCGGCATCCTTCGTCCCGTTCTACGACAAGGTGACGCGCACGAATCTCGGCGTCGTCGCCTCGCGCACCGACCAGTGCTTCGGGCACTGGGCCGGGACGTTCGCCACGCGCGACGGCGAGACGATCTCGTTCGACGGGATCCTCGGCTGGGCCGAGGAGGTTCACAACCGCTGGTGACGGGCGGGCTTCACCTCGAACGGATGCCGCGCCGCGGCACCCGGACGTAGGCTGAGCCTCGTGGTCGAGTACGTCGTGCCCGCGCCGAAGCGGCGCCGCGGACGCCCGCGCGCGGGCGAGTCCGACGCTCGCGAGCGGATCCTCGCGGCGGCCATCGACGAGTTCGGCGAGCTGGGGTACGACGGCGCCACGATGCGGGGGATCGCCGCGCGGGCCGGAGTCGATTCGGCGCTCGTGCACCATCACTTCGGCACCAAGGCCGATCTGTTCGGCGAGACGATCGGTGCGCCGATGCGGCCCGACATCGCGCTGCCCGACATCCTCGCGGGGCCCCGGAACGAGGTCGGCGAGCGGATCGTGCGGTACATCCTCGAGACGTGGGAGCAGCCCGAGGTGCGCCGGCGGGGCGTCGCGCTGCTGCGCACGGCGATCGGCAACAAGCTCACCACGCCGCTGCTGGCGGGGTTCCTCTCGCGGGAGCTGCTCTCACGGATCGCCCTCGCGCTCGACGTCGCCGATGCCGAGTTGCGCGCCTCGCTCGTGGCATCGCAGGTCGCGGGCCTGCTGATCGCACGCTACGTGCTGCGTCTGCCCGCCCTCACCGAGGCATCCGTCGACGAACTCGTGGTGCGGGTCGCGCCCAGCGTGCAGCGGTTCCTCTACGACTGAGGCTGGCGCCTTCGCACCGGCGCGGAGGGGTTGACCTCGTCGTTCGGCAGGCGAATAATTCATCGCGTGATGAATATTGCGGGGACGGATGCCGTGGCGGACGCCGTGCACGTGCGCGCACTGCACGTGCGACGTGGCGCGACCGAGGTGTTCACCGACCTCGATCTCGACATCCCGCGCGGGCAGATCACCGGACTGCTCGGGCCGTCGGGGTGCGGGAAGACCACGCTGATGCGTTCCATCGTCGGTGTGCAGAGGGTCGCCGGAGGCACCGTCACGGTGCTGGGCGAACCAGCCGGATCGCGGACGCTGCGCCATCGCGTGTCGTACGACACACAGGCGGCCTCGGTGTACGGCGACCTCACGATCCGCCAGAATCTGCGCTACTTCGCCCGGCTGCTGGGGGCTCCGCGGAGTGACGTGGACCGGGTCATCGAAGAGGTCGGTCTGGCCGACCAGCGGGATCAGACGATCGAATCGCTCAGCGGCGGGCAGGAATCGCGCGTCTCGCTGGCGGTCGCGATGCTCGGCACTCCCGAGCTGCTCGTGCTCGACGAGCCGACGGTGGGCCTGGATCCCCTCCTGCGGTCGGAGCTGTGGGAGGTCTTCCGCAGCCTCGCCGCGCGCGGGGCGACCCTGATCGTGTCGAGCCATGTGATGGACGAGGCGCTGCGCTGCGACCGGCTCATCCTCATGCGCGCGGGTCGCATCGTCGCCGACACCACGCACGAACGACTCCTCGCCGAGACCGGGACGACGGATCCGGATGCCGCGTTCCTGGCCATCATCGAGCGCGACAGGCAGTCCGGGATCCCGGCGGCGGTCGAGCCTGCCGACGCGCACCCCCGCACCCGGCGTGAGGCGCGCGAGCAGGCCGAGCATCCGGATGCTTCCCCCGAGCCCGGATCGGACGAGTCGTGAACGGCGTGCGGACGTTCGCCACCGCCGGGCGGGTGCTGCGTCAGCTCAGCCACGACCCCCGCTCGATCGTCCTGATGCTCGTGGCTCCGAGCCTGCTCGTCGGGTTGTTCGCCTGGCTTTTCAGCGATCAGGAAGGGGTGTTCGATCAGTTCGGCGGGCCGATCCTGGCGCTCTTCCCGTTCATCGTGATGTTCCTCATCACCTCGATCACGACGCTGCGGGAGCGCCGGTCCGGCACGCTGGAGCGGCTCATGACGACGCCGGTCGAGAAGGCCGACTTCATCGTCGGCTACGGGCTCGCGTTCGGCCTCATGGCGACGCTGCAGGCGGTCATCACCGTGACCTTCGCAGTCTGGGTGTGCGGGCTCGAGGTCGAGGGGCCGATCTGGCAGCTCGGACTCGTCGCCGTCATCGACGCGATCCTCGGGACAGCCCTCGGCCTGCTCGCGAGCGCGTTCGCACGCACCGAGTTCCAGGCCGTGCAGTTCATGCCGCTGATCGTGTTCCCGCAGATCATCCTGGGCGGGCTGTTCATGCCGCGCGAAGACATGCCCGAGGTGCTCTACCAGATCTCCAAGGCGCTGCCGCTGAGCTACGCGATCGATACGATCAACGCCGTCACCGCCGGCGACGAGGGCTGGGATGTGTTCGGACCGCTGCTGGTCGTGGTCGCCTTCGCCGTCGGTGCGCTGATCCTCGCATCGCTGACCCTGCGCCGCCGCACGCCGTAGCGTCTGCGCTCAGCAGGTTGGCTGCTTCTTGCGCAGCTTGGAGGCGAGGTCGCGCAGCTGCGCCAGCTCGTCGTCGGTGAGCAGCGACATCCGCTCGGCGATCGCCCGGCCGTGCGCGCTGGCGATCTTGCGGAACTGCGCGGCGCCCGTCGCCGTGGCCCGCACGAGCGAGCCGCGCCCGTCGTCGGGATCGGCGCACTTGACGATGAGTCCTCGCACGGCCATGCGGTCGACGAGCCGGGACACGCTCGGCTGGCTGATCAGCATGTTGGACGTGACATCGCGCAGGCGCGCGGTCATCTCGGGCGCGCGGGTCACGGTGAGCAGCACGTCGTACTCGGCCTGGCTGAGGGTGTCTTCGTCGAAGTCCTGGTTGATGTCGCCGAACACCTCGTGCTGCGCGCGGAACAGGCTCTCCCACGCGTCGATGGCGAGGCGTCGATCGGTCATAGGAAACAGAGTACGGCGAACGCCGCCCCATAGGCTGGCCGCATGTGGACTCCTTCCCTCGCGCCGCGGCGGATTCGGCCGGCGAGCCTGGTCGTGGTCGGGATGCTGGTCGCCCTCTTCGCAGCGCTGGTGCTGCCCGCGGCGGGCTGGCAGAGCACCGCGGCGCGCGCCGATGTGAACGACTTCACCTTCGAGAGCCTCGATGTCGAGTACCGGCTGGATCGTGCCGATGACGGCAGCAGCACGCTCACCGTGGTCGAGACCTTCGTCGCACTGTTTCCCGAGACCGACCAGAACCGGGGCATGCGGCGCAGCATCCCCGATTCCTATCTGGGGGCGCCGTTGAACCCCGCGCTCGTCTCGATCACCGATGGCGAGGGCAACCCGCGAGCGAGCGAGACCTCGTCGGAGGACGGCTACTTCAGCATGACCTCGCGCGCCGACGGCTACGTGCACGGCGCTCAGACGTACGTGTTCACGTACACGCTCGAAAACGTCGCGCGCTTCTTCGACGACACCGGCGTCGACGAGTTCTACTGGAACGTCAACGGCACCGAATGGCAGCAGCCGTTCGGCCGGGTCTCGGTGCGACTCGTCGTCGCACCGGCGCTCACCGAATCGCTCACCGGTGCACAGGCCTGCTACGTCGGCTACGAGGGCTCGGGCCAGACGTGCGAGATCACACGGGATGCCGCGGCCAACGGCGCGGCGACGTTCGAGGCGTCGGCGACCGACGTGTTCGCGTACCAGACCATGACGATCGCGATCGGATTCGAGCAGGGCACATTCACGCCGTTCGACTCGTCGTACCTCGCCTCGCCATGGGGGTGGCTGCAGATGCTCGCCGGGCTCACCGCCGTCGGGGCGATCGTGTTCGCCGTCGTCACCCGCGCACGGTACCTCCGCGATGAGCCGGGCCGGCCGACGATCATCGCGGAGTACACGCCGCCGGCGGGAATCGACGCGCTCGAGAGTGCCGTGCTGCTCGGCAAGACCACGAAGGCGATTCCGGCAGAGGTGCTGGAGCAGGCCGTGGTGGGCAGCATCCGCATCGTCGAAGGCGAGCGCAAGTTCTTCGGGGGAGTGAAGCTGAAGGCTCTGCTCGTCGACCCGTCGCGTGCCGACGGCGACGGCAGGCTGCTGCTCGCGGGACTCTTCCCCTTCCTCACGCCCGGCACCGAGTACGAGTTCGGCAGCACCGATACCCGGTTCTCATCGGCGGCGCAGAACATCCTCAAGCTCGCGAACGAGGAGCTCACCCGGCGCGGCCTTCGTCGTGAGGTGCCAAAAACGGTCCGTGCGTGGCCGGTCCTGCTGGCGATGGCGGCAGCGGCGCTGGTGGTGCTGACGGCGATTCTCGCGTTCAGCGCCGCGGTCGATCCGCTCATCCCGATCCTGATGATCGTCGGATCGGGCCTCGCGCTGTTCGTGGTGATCGGCCTGGTGTCGCGGGTGCCGCTGAGTGCGGCCGGTGCCGAGGCGCGCGACCATCTCGCGGGGCTCAAGGAGTTCATCGAGTGGGCCGAAGCCGACCGCATTCGCATGCTGCAGTCGCCGCGCGGTGCCGAGAGGGTGGTCGTCGACACCACCGATCGGCGCGAGATGCTGCACCTGTACGAGGTGCTGCTGCCGTACGCGGTCGTCTTCGGGCAGGAGAAGGAGTGGGCCAGCGAGCTCGCCGTGCTGTACGGCGAAGGCAATTCGCCGGGCTGGTACTCGGGCTCGAGCGGCTTCAACGCCGCCGCGTTCTCAGCGGGCATCTCGGGGCTGTCGGCCTCGACCGCTTCGTCGTCCTCGACGTCGGGCGGCTCATCGGGCGGGGGCTCGGCAGGTGGCGGCGGCGGCGGCGGGGGAGGCGGCGGGGTCTGACGACACCGACTATCGGGTCTGGTTCGGAGAACCCGCAGATGTGCTGCCCGAAGGCGTCGAGTATTACGATCCGGCCGTGCACACCTGGGTCTTCCCCGCAGACCGGTAGGCACTCGCCCGCGGACGACGAGCCGGGCGAGCAATGCCTCGAAACGGCAAGAGTAAGGGCCGGTCGGAGAGGCTACCGACCGGCCCTTGTCCCTTGCACCAAGAGTGTCCTGCAATCACATGTTAGGTAGCTGCCACAGCAAAACAACTACCGTGCGATGACTCTATAACGGGCAGATAACGGTGGCAAGAGGTGGGCGTTATCTTTTTGTGATTCTTTTTCCGAGTGTCTCCTGCATGCGTTCGCGGAGTCCGTATGAGTGATCCCCTTGCTGCTGAATCAGCCCGCGCTCGGAGAGCCGCGCCCGTGAAACACGTGCGATTGTTGCCCGATTCAGAACGGCGGGGTCGAGTACAGGTCGGTCGCGCAGCCTGTCTCGCCGGGCTCGAGTGAGATGTGGCTGAGAGATAGGACAGCTCGCCCGCCTCGTCCCGAGGATCCCCACCGCGACCACCGGTCACGCCGTTCCACAGATCGGTAACGATGCGGATGTAGTCCTCCGGGAACGCCTCATGCAGCGCCGAGTTGATCGCCTCCAGCCCGCCCTTGGTCGCGAGAATGTGAGCGACGCGGGCGATGTCCTCTTCTGTGAGTTCAGGCCGGGCGGCGACACCAGGCCGTAGCAGACAGTCGCTTCCCCTGCGTTGTTCGACCTGCCCCCGATCGCCGAAGATGGTGTGCGCTGGCACTTCGACGTGGATCCGCACGTCGATCGGGGAATGCCGCGACTTCGCCGTCCGGCACCCACCGTGACCATCTCTTCGATCGTCACCTCTGCGGTGTTGTCACCAAGTGGCAAGTCGCTGCTCCCGACGAAGAGAACACTTGAGCGAGAGCCAACGGCGGTAGGCGGCGCGGCGCGCCCCGCACAGCCCGTTTCCCATCCGCTCGTGGCTCACAGCGACGACTTGAAAGAAGGTTCTACTCTTCCGGTATGCGGTAGATCAGTTCACCGTGGAGTATCGAGATCCATCCGTCTTCGTCGGACGCCCACTGCTTCCACGCGTCGCTGATGTCGCGAAGCTCGTTGTGAGCGGCCAGTCCGGCGTCTGTGAGTTGTCCCGTGATCGCAGAGTTGAGGATGCGATCTGCCCACATGCCACCCCACCATTCGCGCTGCTCAATCGACGCGTAGCACCACGTACTCGATGTAACGGCAACGTCGGTGAAGCCAGCCGAATGCGCCCAGGACAGCAAGCGCCGACCGGCATCCGGCTCTCCGCCATTCAGGCGAGCGACATCGCGATAGAGCCTCAGCCAGGAGTCGAGCGCGGGTAGCTCCGGCCACCAGCAGAACCCCGCATAGTCACTATCTCGGACAGCGACGATCCCACCGGGTTTCGTCACCCGAGCCATTTCGCGCAATGCCCGAACGGGATCAGTGACGTGCTGGAGCACCTGATGCGCGTGAGTCACATCAAAGCTGGCGTCGCCGAATGGGAGTGAATGGATGTCGGCGGTGTGAAAGTCGATGTTGCCCACGCCCCGCTCCGCCGCTGTCGTCCGCGTCACCGCAAGCTCCCCCGGTCCGATCTCAGTCGCGCTCACGGACTGGACGAGCTGGGCAAGATCCGCCGTGATTGTCCCGGCGCCCGCACCCACGTCGAGGAGTCGATCGGTGGGCTTGAGTAACGGCAAGAGATGGGCCGCGGAGTTCTCCGCAGTTCGGGAGCGGTGTGATCGCAACACGGACTCGTGATACCCGTGGGTGTAGGTGGCCATGAGATCTCCATTGAAGTCGGTGAAGTTGGTCGGCCTCAGCCTCGTTCGGTTGATACTCCCTGGGAAGACCGCGCCACTCCTAGGTGTGGCGCAACCCCTTTCCGCACAAGTCGCCGCAGGGTCTGCGAGAGTTTCCGTATGGCTCACGAACTCGGCGACTTCCTCCGCGCCCGACGCGCTGACGCCACTCTCGAACCCCCGCCGGCGAGGACGACCCGACGACGCGTCACGGGCCTGCGGCGCGAGGAGGTAGCCGCCGCTTCGGGCGTCAGCATCGACTACTACATCCGCCTCGAACAAGGCCGCGAGAGCAACCCCAGCGATACGGTGTTGGATGCGCTTGCCCAAACACTCCGGCTAACCGCCGACGCCACGGATCACCTCTACCGTCTTCGAAATCGCGGCCCCTCAGCGCTGACCTCCGAGCGGAGGGTCGATGATGCGGTGAGAGATCGCATGAACGCGCTGGTCGAAGCCGTCAGTCCGCACCCCGCGTACGTGCTTGACCGTCTGAGCTACATAGTCGCATCGAACGCGGAAGGGCTGACCCTCTACGACGGCTTCGCTGGAATGCCGCCAGCGCAGCGGAACACCTGCAGGTATCTCATGACCGATCCAAGAGCGCGAAACACGTTTGTCGAATGGGAAGAACTCGCCCACGGCGCCGTCGCCCATCTGAGAGCCGCCAACGCGGATGACCTTCAGGACCCCGAGCTGAAGGGACTCGTTGGCGAACTGAGCGCGACGAACTCGCAGTTCGAAACGTGGTGGAGCGGACACATCGTCGAGCGTCGACGCACATCGGTCAAGCACCTCAGAATCCACGACGGCGACGTGGTCGCACGTCGCCATGAAGTCCTTTACCTCCCCGAGGACGGCCTCCGCATGACTCTGTGGCTCGACCCAGAACAGCACTGACCGACCGCTCGCCTTCCCCGATCCGCTCCGCTCCGGGCCGAGCAGGACCGGCGAGGCTCCGATGACCGACAGAATCACTGTCGCTGCCCGCCCCCCTTGACGAGGTCCTTGGGCGTCCAAGCTCTCCAGTGAATTTGTCGAACTCGACCACAGCATCCCTGGCAGAAACTACACATTGACCCTTCTGGGCGCAACGTCGCGGGCGCGACGGAAGTTCGAGTTGTTTCCTAAGGGTCTGTCCTAGAGCGCCAGAACCGAGTCGCCGTTGCCGAGAGCGTGAGAGAGACCCAGCGCAGGCCATGCTGGAGGAGCGGTCTTTCGAGCCGCTGCGAGAGAGGAGTTGGCGTGACGAGAATCGCGGATCCTGCGGCGACGTCGGCGATCGCTCCGTTGTATGCGGCCGGCTTTGTGACCGCTTTCGGGGCGTTCAGCGTGGCCGCGGGCTTGGGGGCGACGGGGGAGGAGATCGGGCTCAGCCTCCTGCGTATCGGTGTGCTCCTCGCCCTGTACGACGTGGCAGAAGTCCTCCTCAAGCCGATCTTCGGATCACTGTCGGACCGGATCGGCGCGAAGCCCGTCATCGTGGGTGGGCTGGTGGCGTTCGCGGGCTTGTCGTTGTTCGGGCTGGGGGCTGACAACATGGTCATGCTCGCGGTCGCACGGCTCGGGCAGGGAGCCGCTGCTGCCGCGTTCTCTCCGGCGGCGTCGGCATCGGTGGCGCGCCTCGCGGGCACGGGGCGCACCGGCCGGTACTTCGGTCGATATGGCTCATGGAAGTCTCTGGGGTACACGCTCGGGCCGATTCTCGCGGCTGCACTGATCGGCATGGGCGGGATGCCGTTGCTGTTCGGCGTCCTGGCCGCGGTGGCTGCGGTGAGTGCTGTCTGGGTGGCCGTTGCGCTGCCGTCGATCCCGCCGTTGCCGCGCCCGCGCTATACCGTCGTCGATCTCGTTCGGCAGACGACCGATCGTCGATTCGTGATCCCGACCCTCGCCCTCGCTACCTCCACGGCCGTCTTGGGTGCGTCGATCGGCTTCCTGCCGGCTCTCGCGACCGAAGACGGGTCGAGCGTGATCGCGGCGGTGGCAATCGCGTCGGTGCTGGCGCTGTGTTCCGCGATCACGCAGCCCTGGGTCGGCGCACGTCGCGATCGAGGCGCAGTCTCGGATCGACGGGGCACGGTCGCCGGGCTGTTGCTGCTGGCTGTGGGCGTGCTGATCGCGGCAGTGCCTCTGGGGCCGGTCGGCTTGTACGCAGCGGCAGTCCTCATCGGTGTGGGCATCGGCGTGGTCACGCCGTTCGCATTCGCATCTCTGGCCGATTCGACGCCGCCGGAGCGGATGGGTCGCACGATGGGCTCAGCGGAACTCGGTCGAGAGCTCGGCGATAGCGCTGGTCCGCTTCTCGTCGGCGCGGTTGCGTCGGCGTTCACGCTCGGCGCCGGTCTTGCCGCGCTCGCTCTTTCTGCCCTTGCGGTCGCGGGGGGCGTTGCCCTGACGCCGACGAAGAAGCCGGCATCGAATCCGGTGCCGGACTAGCGTTCCCTTGCCACAGTCGGCGCTGCAGCGTGTGGCGGCGACGCCCGCGACGGGGTCGACGGCGGTACGGACCCCTTGACGCCGATCTCTCGATGTGTACAGTGTGAACATAATCGCGCACAACGCACAGGAGGTTGGAATGCCGAGCACGACCGAACGACCGCTCCCGCCCGTCGTCGACGCCGACAGCTGGCGTCGTGAGCTGGACGCGCTGCGGATCCGCGAGAAGGCCGCCACACGTGAGCTCGATGCGATCGCCGCGCAGCGGCGGCGACTGCCCATGGTCGCGCTGCCGGACTACACGCTCGTGGGCGCCGAGGGCCCCGTCCGTCTCGCCGACATCTTCGAGGGTCGCTCGCAGCTCATCGCGTACCACCACATGTGGTTCGAGGGAAAGCAGTGGCACTGCCCCGGATGCACGGGGTACACGTCGCAGTTCACGCGCCTGGAGTTCCTCGAGCCCTACGACGCGCGATTCGTCATCGTGACCCAGGGGCCGATCGACGAGGCGCTCGCCTACAAGGAGCGGACCGGCAACCGCATGGACTGGTACTCGACGGCGGGCAGCGCCTTCGGCGCCGACATGGACGCACCGGCCGGCGGCGGATTCGCCGTCAACGTCTTCCTCCGCGACGGCGACCGGGTCTTCCGCACGTGGCACACGAACGGCCGCGGAACCGAACAGCTCGGGCACACCTTCCCGCTCGTCGACGTACTGCCCTACGGCCGCCAGGAGGCCTGGCAGGACTCGCCGGACGGATGGCCGCAGAGCGACACCTACGACGGCTGGTTCACCTCGAAGCAGATCGCCGAGCGGTACGGGCCAGGGCGCGCAGGCTGATCCGGGTCACCGGCTCCGCACTTGTGGACCGCGGATCCGTCAGGATAGGGGGCGATGCGCACACCCCTCAGCCGCCGCCTGCTCGTGTCGAGTGTCCTCGCGGCCGCCCTCTGGTTTCTGGTCGTCGTCGTCCGCTGGGCGTTCTCGCAGATACAGAGCGGAGCCGCCCAGCTCGCACAGCTCGTGCCCGAGGTCGTTCCGGCGCAACTCCTGTGGGGTGAAAGCGGCGGCTGGCTGATCGCCGCGGTGCTGCTCGGCGCGCTCGCCGTGGCGCTGGTGCACGCGCTGGTCACCGCGCTTCTGAGTCGCAGCGGAGCGCTCTTCGTCGTCGCATGGTTTGCGACCATCGCCGCGGGTGCGCTCGTCGGCCTCGCCTTCGACCTTGCGGCGGCGTGGGATTCGCTCGCGATGTTCGGTCCTCGCGGACTTCTGGGGGGCGAGTTCGGCGCCGGCGCCGCGTCGGGTGCACTGTGGGGCCTGGCGGCGGGATGGATGCCGGGCCTCGTCGCGCGTGCGCCGGTCCCGGTCCCCGCCGACCCAGGTGCGACCCCGACATCCGGCCGGCGACCCGCGTGGCTGCTGCCGGCCGCGGCGATCTCGATCGTCGCCGTGGTCGCCGGTGGTGTCGCGTCCGTCAGCGCGCGCGCAGAGGCCATCGCCGCGGAGAACGCGGCGCGGCAGGCGGCCGAGGCGGAGGTCACGTTCGGCGCCCTGCCCGATCCAGAGGCCCCCGGCGTTCCCGTGCCGACGCAGGCTCCGGCATCCGTCGATCTCGACCCGCAGTGGTGCACCGCCGACAAGGCGATGCTGCTCAGCGGCGAGCCCGATGCGGCCACCGGGCATCGCGGCATGCCGGTCCGGCTGATGAACTTCTCGGACGAGCCGTGCACCATCGAGGGGTACCCCGACGTGGCGTTCGGCGATCAGAACAACCACCTGCTGGCGGTGACGATCGAGCCCGGCAGCTCGTTCATGACCCAGGATCCGGGGCCGCAGCGCATCGAGGTGCCCGCCGGCGGGTATGCCGTGTCGTTCCTCGGATGGGATGCCGCATCACCGCACGGCGCGCTCGTCACCAAGACCGTCTACGCGGCGCCGACCGCCGGCATGGAGCGCGGCTCATGGCCGGTCGATCTCGACATCATCGAAGGGTCGAACGTCGCGGTCACCGCCTGGCAGCTCGATGCGGGGCCGACGGGGGAGTGACGTCCGCCCCACGGGGCGGGGCGCCCGTCACGTCCTCCGTCGGCGGCGAAGCTCAGTACCAGTTCGTGGACTGCGAGTGGCCCCATGCCGAGCAGGGGGTCCCGTACACCGACGAGATGTAGCCCAGGCCCCACGCGATCTGCGTCGCGGCGTTGGTCTGCCAGTCGGTGCCCGCGCTCGCCATCTTGCTGCCGGGCAGCGCCTGCGGGATGCCGGTGGCGCCACTGGAGGCGTTGTAGGCCTGATAGTTCCAGCTCGACTCCTTCTGCCAGAGCGACGCGAGGCACGAGAACTGATCGCTGCCCCAGCCGAAGCTCGCCGACGCCATCTGCGCGGCGAGCGCCTTCGCGCCATCGGGAGTGTTGGCGGAAGCGATGGCGGCCGCAGCGGCTTCTGCCTGACGCTGGGCCTCTGCGGCAGCCTCCGCGGCGGCGGCAGCGGCAGCGGCGGCCGCTTCTTCCGCCGCCTTCTGCGCCTGCGCGGCCACGAGGTGCTCGCTCAGATCATCGACCCGGTCGGCCACCGCCTGCGTCGCGGTCGCGGTGTCTTCGGCCATACCTGGCACGAGCAGAGCAGGGACGACGTCGAGGTTCGCGAGCTGGTCGGTCGAGCTCTGCAGTGCCGAGGTGTCGATCGTCGTGCGGTCGACGCCGATGTCGAGGCCCGAAGCCTCGATCCGTGCAGTGATGGCGTCAGCCTCGGTGAGGGCGACGCGCGCGGCCAGGAGCGTGCTCTGCGCGTCGGTGCGGATGTCGCTCAGGGTCTCGGCGCCGACGATCGACGAGGCGATCGCCACGGTCGACGCGGCCAGCGGAGTCGAGGCGGCGGCAACCGCGACGGCCGGTGAGGCGGCGGCGAATCCGGTGGTCACGAGGATGCCGAGTGCGGCACCGGTGGCGACGGTCACGGCGAGGGTCGGGCGGCGGCGGGCGCTGGAGCGAGTCTTGCGGAGAGTGCGACGGGTAGGGGTTTTCGAGGGGGTTTCGTGCATGGAGAGCGTACGATCCTTCGGGTGTTCCGCGTCGGCGAAAGCGACGTGGTGCGTCCTCGGGTCGGACGCACAAGTTCCCGAGTCTGCGCAATCCGTCTGGACGAAACCCCGGGCTTCGCTGGAAGAACCGTGAGAGCGCCCGCTCGCAAAGGCCTGATCAGGCCGACTCAGGAACGGGAAATCACCCCGAAGGAGACGGATGCCGACACCCTCGAATCACGCGCCGGTCACGACGCGTGGGGGAGGGCATCCGTCTCGATTCAGACGGTGCGGTGCGCGGCGTAGTACGCCAGCAGAGCCTGGGTCGAGGCGTCCTGCGCGGCCAGCGCGTCCGCGTCGCCCTCGACCGCGGGAGCGATCTGAAGGGCGAGCTGCTTGCCGAGTTCGACACCCCACTGGTCGAACGAGTTCACGCCCCAGATGACACCCTGGGTGAAGGTGATGTGCTCGTAGAGCGCGACCAGCTGGCCGAGCACCGACGGGGTCAGCGAGGGGGCGAAGATCGACGTCGTCGGCTTGTTGCCGGCGAACGTACGGGCAGCGACCAGCGGTCCGGTCGTGCCCTCGGCTTCGACCTCTTCGGTGGTCTTGCCGAAGGCGAGCGCCTTGGTCTGCGCGAGGAAGTTCGACAGGAACAGTCCGTGCACATCGCGCCCGCCGTCGGCGAGCGGATAGGCGGGATTCGCGAACGCGATGAAGTCGGCGGGGATCACTCGGGTGCCCTGGTGGATCAGCTGGTAGAACGCGTGCTGGCCGTTGGTGCCGGGTTCGCCCCAGAAGACCTCGCCGGTGTCGGTGGTGACCGGCGTGCCGTCCCAGCGCACCGACTTGCCGTTGGATTCCATCGTGAGCTGCTGCAGGTAGGCGGCGAACCGGCTGAGCTGCTGCGCGTAGGGGAGAACGGCGTGCGACTGGGCGCCGAGGAAGTTCGTGTACCAGACGTTGAGCAGGCCCATCAGCACCGGCACGTTCTGCGCGAGCGGGGTGGTGCGCACGTGCTCGTCGACGGCGTGGAAGCCGGCGAGCAGTTCACGGAACACGTCGGGGCCGAGCTCGATCGCGAGCGACAGCCCGATGGCCGAATCGACCGAGTAGCGGCCGCCCACCCAGTCCCAGAACCCGAACGCGTTCACCGGGTCGATGCCGAAGGCCGCGACCTTGTCGAGCGCGGTCGAGACGGCGACGAAGTGGTGCGCGACGGCATCCGTCCGCTGCTCTTCGCTGCCGTCGATCGCGCCCGATGCCTCGAGACCGGCCCAGAGCCAGTCGCGCGCGAGGCGCGCGTTGGTCAGCGTCTCGAGCGTGGTGAACGTCTTGGATGCGACGATGACGAGCGTGGTCTCGGGATCGAGACCCTTGGTCTTCTGCGCGATGTCGGTCGGGTCGATGTTCGACACGAAGCGGGCCTCGATGCCGGCCGTGGCATAGGGCTCGAGCGCGGCCGAGATCATGACCGGGCCGAGGTCGGACCCGCCGATGCCGATGTTGACGATGTGCGTGACCTTCTTGCCCGTCACGCCCGTCCACTCGCCAGAGCGCACGCGGTCGGCGAAGGCGCTCAGAGCGGTGAGCACGGACTGCACATCGGCGTCGATGTCCTGGCCGTCCACCACGAGGGCGGGCTCGGCGCCCGCCGGGCGGCGAAGCGCGGTGTGCAGGACCGCGCGGTCCTCGGTCGTGTTGATGTGCTCGCCGGCGAGCATCGCGGCGTAGCGCTCGGCGACGCCGGTCTGCTCGGCCAGGCGCACGAGCGAGGCCAGGATCTCGTCGGTCACGAGGTTTTTCGACAGGTCGACGTGCAGGTCGGCGAGCTCGAGGCTCAGCCGCTCGGCGCGGTCCGGATCGGCGGCGAACCAGCCGCGCAGGTCGGGCGAGAACGAGTCGCGGATCGAGCTGAGCTCGGCCCAGGCGGACGTGGCGGTGGCATCGACGGGAGCAGTCACGCAACTCACGGTACAGGGACCCGGGTGCACGTTGGTTTCGCGGTCTTCACTGACGCTCGACCCGGGTTGTGAGTCCCTCCGGCCCTGCGCCGGAGCCGGTCGCCTCCGCCTACGCTGGAAGGCGGAGGTCCCGAATGCCCTTTCCCTCGCCCGATCTCAAGCTCATCGCCGTCGACATGGACGGCACGCTGCTCGATGGCGCCGGCCGCATCCCCGACGCGCTCTGGCCGCTGCTGGACCGGCTGCACGAGCGCGGCATCCGCTTCGCACCGGCCAGCGGCCGCCAGCTCGCCACCCTGCAGCGCGCCTTCGCGGATCATCTCGATGACATGGTCTTCATCGCGGAGAACGGCGGTTACGTCGTCCACGGCGACGTCGAGGTCAGCTCCGACGCGATGGACCCGGCGTTCGCGGCATCCCTCGTCACGCGCCTTCGCGCGCTGGCCGACGACGGTGCCGATCTCGGTGTCGTGGTGTGCGGCAAGCGGTCGGCGTACATCGAGCGCACCGATCCCTCGTTCCTCGCCGAGGCGCAGAAGTACTACGCGCGGCTGCAGCCGGTCGATGATCTGCTCGGCGTCGACGACCAGATCCTCAAGGTCGCGATCTACGACTTCGTCGCCGCCGAAGAGACCGCCCCCGCGCTCGACGACCTGCGCGCGACGCACCAGGTGGTCGTGTCGGGCCACCACTGGATCGACGTCATGAACCAGGGCGTGAACAAGGGCATCGCCCTCGAGGGACTGCAGACCGCGCTCGGCATCACGCGCGCGCAGACGGCGGCGTTCGGCGACTACCTCAACGACCTGGAGCTGATGGATGCCGCGGACCTGTCGTTCGCGATGGCCAACGCGCATCCGCAGGTGTCGGCCCGGGCCAGGTTCGCAGCGCCCTCGAACCTCGAGGGCGGCGTCATCACGACGATCGAGAAGCTTCTCGACGGAGCCGCCTGACACGGGCCCGGGGTGGCTCTCCTCGGCTCATGACGAGGAACACGGTGTCCGGTGCAGGCGGTTCGTGGCCGTTCCCGGGTAGCCTTCCGCCATGGCCGTCAGTCAGACCCGTCGGGCGCGTGCGTCCCGACGCCGTGCGCGTCGTGTGGCGGCGGCCGACAACGACCTCACCGTCGAGGAGTGGGAAGCCCTCGTCGAGGCGTGGGCTGCGTGCGCGTACTGCGGAGACGAAGGCGGAGCGCTCCAGAAGGACTGCGTCCAGCCGATCTCGCGCGGCGGCCGCTACACCTTCGAGAACGTGGTGCCCGCCTGCCGCTCGTGCAATGCGAGCAAGAGCAACGACGAGGTCACCGGGTGGCTTCGACGCAAGCGGCTCGACGAGCGGGCGTTCCTGCTGCGGCACATCGAGATCCTGCGCGCGTGGCGAGGTGACGTGGCGAGCGCCCATGAGCCGGTCGGCGTCGTGGTCGACGCGGCGCCGGCCGCCGCGGAGCCCGCGGGCGCGGCATCCCCCTGATCACGGCGCGGCGAGACCGCCCGGGGCGAGCAGTGCGATCGCGTCGAGAACGGCTCGCACCGTGGACGGTGCGGCCAGCACCCGGAAGTGACCGGGCGCAGGCACTTCGACATTGGTCGCACCGTCCAGCGCGCTGCCTTCGGGGATGTGCGGGTCGTACGACCCGAACACCGACACGATCCGTCCGTTGATCGACGTCTCGCGGCCGAGCATCATGATCGTCTCGTCCGCGGGAAGGAAGGCGCGGATGCTCGGATCGGCGAACAGATATCGCGCGCGCCGCGCTCCCCCGAAGGGCGTCGCCACCGCGACGAGCCCGCGCAGCCCCAGCGGGTGCGTCTCGACGGAGCTCGCGGCGGGGCTCGCGAGTCCGGAGACTCCGTGCGCGGCGCCGATGCCGTCCGCAGGGGGCAGCGAGACCGACGGGTCCCCGCCGAGCGCAGGCGGGTCCGCGAGCTGGATCGCCGCGCCCGACGACACCAGGGCGAGCTTGCCGATGAGTCCGCCCTTGCTGTGGGCCACGAGAACGCGGCCGCAGGGGGGAGAAGGAGTCTCGCTCAGGATCTGCACGAGCCGCTCCGCGGTATCGGGGATGCTCCGCCGGTTCACGCCGAGGCCGTGCACGACGTGCACCCGGTGCCCCGCGGCAGCGAGGGCATCGCCCAGCGGACGCAGGAACGTCCAGTGCTCGTACACGCCGGGCAGCAGGTACACCTCGGCGAGTGCGGGATCGCCGCGGCGCCACGAATCGGGCGTGGGCCGCGGTCGGCCGATCGACCAGGGCAGCGAGAGCACCGCGAGCTGGCGGCGCCCCGCGTAGAGGTAGTCGGCTGCCCACCACAGCAGTCTGCGCAGCACCGGCGGGCGGGCGGTGCCATGCGGCGTGGGACGTGCCATGCGCGAAGTCTATGGCGGCGCGCCCCGGGGCGCGCCTTCCACCTCGGGGCGTGAACGCCCCGTCCCGGGGTGACGGATCCGCCCCGGCGCTCGCCTGCGCCGCGAGCGTCGAGCGTGATCGGCGACCGGTTGCGGTCTACGGGGCCGCAAGCCCGGCGGGTGCGGGCGACGGGGTGCCGCGGACGCCCGTGATCGCGGCCTCCACGACCGAGGCGGCGAGGGCGTCGATGACGGATGCCGGCTGCCACCGCACCGGACCGTGCACGGCGATGTCGGCGAAGCCATGCGCGGCGGACCAGCACGCCCATTCCGCGAAGGGACGGCGTCCGGGGTCCAGGGCTCCGGCATCCACCATCCGATCCAGCGTGTCCAGCAGCAGCTGGAACGGCGCGACGACTTCGTCGTCGAGCGTCACGATGCCCTCGCTCGGCTGAGGATCCTGGGTCGCGAAGGCGAGTTCGAACCAGCCCGTCTCGGCCCGGGCGAAGTCGATGTAGGCCAGGCCTACCCGGCGCAGCTGCTCGATCGCGGCATCCGCGGGGGAGAGGTGGATCGGCGCAGCGGCGACGCGGTCGCCGATCGCACGGGCCAGCGCGCGCTGCGCTTCACCGGCCACGGCGCGCACGAGGTCTTCGCGATCGGTGAAGTGGCGGTACGCGGCGTTGGGTGAGACGCCGACGGCGCGAGTCGCTTCGCGCAGGGTGACCGCGGCCGGTCCGCCGACGCGCGCGAGCTGCAGACCCTCGTCGATCAGGGCACGTCGGAGGTCCCCGTGGTGATAGGTGCGCGGTGAAGTCATTGCGCGGTTCCGCTCGTGTGTGTACGGTGTGAACATCTATGTGAACGGTGTCCACATTCACATTAGCGGTCCCGCTCGTCGTTCGCCCCGCAGCCCACGCCGGAGGAATCCCCCATGAGCCAGTCGTCGCCCCAGCCGTCGACGCATGCCGAGGCGCTGCAGGCGCCTCCCGGACCCCGCACGATCCGCGCCTTCTACCAGGTGCTCGCCAACACGGCGGTGGCCAACGTCACCTCCAGCTACCTGTGGTGGGCGCTGACGTTCTGGGCCTACCTCGAGACGCGCTCGGTCCTGGCGACGGCGATCATCGGCGGGTCGTACATGCTGCTGGTCGCCGTGTTCGGCGTCGTGTTCGGCGTCATCGTCGACCGCATGAAGAAGAAGGCCGTGATGGTGCTGTCGAGCGTCGTCACGCTCTCGACGTACCTGCTCGCGGGCGCGATGTACCTGTCGTTCCCCGAGAGCGTGCTGATCGACTGGGGCGGGCCGTGGTTCTGGGTCTTCGCCGGCGTCATCCTCATCGGCGGTGTGGTCGAGAACCTCCGCAACATCGCGCTGTCGACGACCGTGACGCTGCTCGTGCCGTCCGAGCGGCGCGACAGGGCCAACGGGCTGGTCGGCGCCGTGCAGGGGATCGCGTTCATGGTCACGAGCGTCTTCTCGGGACTCTCGATCGGTCTGCTCGGCATGGGCTGGACGATCGTCATCGCGATCATCGCGACCGGGCTCGCGCTCGTGCACCTGCTCGTCGTGCCGATCCCCGAGCGCGGGGTCGTGCACGTCGAGGGCGAGGTGCCGAAGGGCTTCGGCTTCCGCGGCGTGATCCCCGCGGTCGTCGTGGTCCCGGGGCTTCTCGCGCTGATCCTGTTCTCGACGTTCAACAATCTCGTCGGCGGCGTCTTCATGGCGCTCATGGACCCCTACGGTCTGACCCTGTTCTCTGTCGAGGTGTGGGGCATCGTGCTGGGCATCACGAGCTTCGGCTTCATCCTCGGAGGCGCGCTAGTCGCGAAGTTCGGCCTGGGCAGGAACCCGGTGCGCACCATGCTGCTGGTCAACGTGGGCATCGCGGTGCTCGGCATGACCTTCGCGATCCGGGAGTGGTGGTGGCTGTACGGGGTGGGCATCCTCGTGTTCATGTGCCTCATGCCCATCGCAGAGGCGGCGGAGCAGACCATCGTGCAGCGCGTCGTGCCGTTCGAGAAGCAGGGGCGCGTGTTCGGCTTCGCGGCGAGCGTGGAGTCGGCGGCGGCTCCCGTCTCGGCGTTCCTCATCGGCCCGCTCGCGCAGTTCTGGCTGATCCCGTTCATGAACTCGCAGGAGGGTCAGGACTCGCTCGGATGGCTGCTCGGCGCCGGCGAGGCGCGCGGCATAGCCCTCGCCTTCGTCGGGGCGAGTCTGGTGCTGCTGATCGTGGTGCTGCTCGCGTTCGGGTCGAAGCCGTACCGCGCCCTGTCGGCCGCCTATGCCGCGGCTCCGCCATCGCTGCACAGCACGGATGAGGCCATCGGCGGGGCCGGCGAGGATCTGCGCTCGAGCGTGCGCTGATACGCCCGGTGCCCCGGGGCGTTTCCTGAATCCGCCCCGGGGCGTTTCCTCCCCCTCGGGACGTGTATTCCCTGCCCCGTGGTGATGAATCCGCCCCGGGGCGTTCTCTCTCCGGCTCGGGACGTGTATTCCCTGCCCCGTGTTGATGTATCCGCCCCGGGGCGTTTCCTCCCCCTCGGGACGTGTATTCCCCGCCCCGAGGTGATGTATCCGCCCCGGGGCGTTCTCTCTCCGGCTCGCGGGGCTCTGCTCGCGGGGGCTCGGTCACCCCGCCGCTCCGGTCAGAGTTCGGGTGTGCGCGGGGGAGTGGTGCGGCGCGAGCGGAGTGCCTCGAACGCCGACGCCCACGCGAGCAGGTCGGCGTCCGAGTACGCGCGGCCGGCGAGCGTGAGGCCCACCGGCATGCCGATATCGGGCATTGTTCCCATCGGCACGGTCACCGTCGGAATGCCCAGGTGGCGGATGGCGAGGTTGCCGTTGGCGACCCAGACGCCGTTGCGCCAGGCGATGTCGGCCGCGGCGTCGTTCACATCGGCGTCGGCGGGTGCCACATCGGCGACGGCGGGAAAGATCACCGCGTCCAGGCCGAGCCGCGACATCCATTCCTCCAGATCCACACGTCGGGTCTCTTCGAGCCCGCGCGCTCCGGCCTCCAGTTCGGGGATGTCGGTGAACGACGTGTACGGGTGCTCCCGCACCTGCGCGGGATAGTTCGCGATGTCGTCGTCGAACCCGGTGTAGCGGTCGGGCAGCGCTCCGGAGGGAGGGGGGAAGATCGTCGCGCCGTCGACGTCCGCCAGCCGATCCCGCGCCGGGTCGCCGTTGGCGGCGAGGAAGTCGTCCCACGCCCACGCCGCCAGGTCGACGATCTCGCGCCGCAGGAATTCCGCAGACACGAGACCGCGCGTGAGGATGGTCGGCGCACCAGGGCGGTCGCCCTCGTAGTTCGTCACCGCCGGAAAGTCGACCTCGACCACCTCGACGCCCGACGCCTCGAGATCTCGCCGGGCGTGCTCCCACAGCGCGAGCACCGACGGGCGGGGCCGGATGCGCTCGCCGGTCGGTCCGCCGATCCCGCCGTCCGGATTGGTGCCCGCCTCCGGATCGGTGCCGATGTACATGCGGGGCACCCCGAACCGCCGCCCGGCGAGCTTCGCGCGCGCGGCTTCCGCACCGGAGGATGCGAGGGCGGGGTACGAGAGTGGACGTGCGGCCGAGGCATCCGGTATCTCGATCCACGGCTGCGCGCGCCAGAAGTCACCGCGGGTCTCGGGATCGTCCGCGACGAGCACATCGAGGATCTCGAGCAGATCCGCCATGGAGCGTGTGTGCGGGACCACGACATCCATCGTCGGCACGAGCGGCCAGTTGCCGCGCACCGAGATCACGCCGCGCGAGGGGGTGTAGGCGCACAGTGCGTTGTGGGATGCAGGCGCCCGGCCGCTCGACCACGTCTCTTCGCCCAGGCCGAACGCCGCGAACGACGCGGCAGTCGCCGTGCCGGAGCCGTTCGACGACCCCGATCCGAACGCCGACGTCAGGTATGCGCTGTTGTACGGGCTCTCGGCGCGCCCGTACAGGCCGCGCTGCATGCCGCCGTTCGCCATCGGAGGCATGTTCGTCAGGCCGATCAGCACGCATCCGGCCGCGCGCAGACGCTCGATCGAGAACGCGTCGTGCCGCGCGACGAGGTCGGCGAACGCCGGCGATCCGGCAGCGACCGTGAGCCCGCGTGCCAGATACGAGTCTTTGGCGGTGTACGGGATGCCGTCCAGCGGCCCGAGAGCACCCCCCTCGCGGCGCCGGAGATCCGAGGCCGCTGCATCGGCTCGCGCGTCGGGATTGCGCACGACGACGGAGTTCAGCGCGGTCGCGGTGCCGGGAAGGTCGTACGCGTCGAGCCGGGCGAGGTAGGCGTCCACGAGCCCGACACTCGTGGTGGCGCCCGAGGCGAGTGCGGCGCGCAGTTCGGCGATCGTCCTCTCGACGACGGGGAACATCAGACCGCCTCGCCTCGAGCACAGAATCGGATGGTCCTCGCGACACGGGTCATCGGAGCACTTTCGGCTGCTGCTGGGTGATGCAGTGGATGCCGCCGCCTCCGGCGAAGATCCGGCGCGCGTCGATCGTCACGGCGCGGCGGCCCGGGTAGGCCGCCTCGAGGATGTCGCGGGCGCGGGCATCGGCGCGCTCCTCGCCGAAGCCGCACGCGATGACGCCGCCATTCACCACGAGGTGGTTGACGTAGCTGTAGTCCACGAATCCCTCGCGATCGCGGAGCACGTCGGGTGCCGGCAGGTCGATGATCTCGAAGCTGCGGCCCGCGGCATCCGTCTCCTGCGTCAGCACCTCCCGCAACTGGCGCGACACTGCGAAGTCGGGGTGTTCGGGGTTCCGCTGCTGGTGCAGCAGGAGGCGCCCGGGCGTAGGGATGGTCGCGACGATGTCGACGTGGCCGTTCGTGCCGAGGTCGTCGTAGTCGCGGGTGAGGCCGCGGGGGAGCCAGACCGCCTTCGTCGCACCGATCGTGCGAGCCAGCTCCGCCTCGACGCGCGCCTTGTCGGCGTAGGGGTTGCGGCGCGGATCCAGCTGCACGGTCTCGGTCACCAGCACCGTGCCTTCGCCGTCGACGTGGATGCCGCCGCCCTCGTTGACGAGGAGCGAGCTGACGATCTCGGCCCCGACGAGGCCGGCGACGAGGCGCGCGTGCCGCGCGGCATCCGCCCAGCCGGCCCACTCGTGGGCGCCCCAGCCGTTGAAGATCCAGTCGACGGCGCCCAGCACGCCCGGCCGCTCGTCATCGATGACGAAGGTCGGCCCATGGTCGCGGAACCAGAACTCGTCGACGGGCGCGATCTCGATCTCGATCTCCGAGCTCAGCATGCGGCGTGCACGGTCCGCTTTCGAGGGATCCACGAGCATCGTCACCGGCTCGAACTCGACGACCGCGTGGGCCACCGCACTCCACGCGTCGTAGTAGCCGTCCTGCTCGGCCGGGTCGGCGCCGAGCGTCGCCCCGTCGTTCGGGAACGCCATCCAGGTGCGCTCGTGGAGGTCGCCCTCGTGCGGCATCCGCCAGGTCATTCGTGGCCTTTCGTCTGTGTCGGTGTCGGTCCGACGCTCATGAGAGAAGCTATCCGGATGCGGGGCGATCGCACAGCGTTCGCGGTGGTCGGTCGGTACGCTCGTGCCCATGCCGCACGAGCTCGAGAACGCCGTGGTCGTGGACTTCCCGCTGCGCGGTGCCGGCTGGATGGCGGTGACGACGCCTGCGGCGCGGATCCCGAGCCATGGCGTCGACATTCTCGGGCAGCGGTACGCGTTCGACTTCATCAAGGTCGATGATCGTGCCGGCGTGCACGTGCACCCGACGTCGACCTTCGTCGCGTCGACGATCGGCGGCCGCACGGACGAGTGCTATGCGTGGGGCGCTGCGGTGCACGCGCCGTTCGATGCCGAGGTCGTCGCCGCGGTCGACGGGATGCCGGAGCGACGCTGGATCAATCCGTTCCGCGAGGCGGCGCGCATGATCTGGAACGGCGTCACCTTCCGGCCGGACAGGATCCCCGCGATCCTCGGCAACCACGTGATCCTGCGGGCGGGTGACGTGTACGCGGGCTTCGCGCACCTGGTGCCCGGGAGCGTCGAGGTCGCGTCCGGAGATGCGATCGCGTCGGGCGCGATCCTCGGCCGCGTCGGTCACACGGGAAACTCGACCTCACCGCACCTGCATTTCCAGCTCATGGACTCCGCCGACCTGATGACCGCGAACGGCATCGCCTGTGCATTCGCCGCCTACGAGGTGCGCGGCGCCGACGGACTCTGGTCTCGCGCCGAGCGGGCGATTCCCGGTCCTCGCGAGCGGATCCGCTCGATCAGCGAGGGCCCCGACGACGGCGCATAGCCGCCGCCGACGCGGAGGGCTCGCCCGATGATCGACACGGCCCCTGGATAAGGCGTCCGTCACCGCGTAAGGATGGAGTCATGAGCGAAATCCCCTCGGTGACTCTGAACGACGGCGCCTGGTTCCCCGAGCTCGGGCTCGGCACCTACGACCTGCGCGGCGAGGAGGGGATCTCGGCGATCGTGTCCGCCATCGAGTCGGGCTATCGCCTGCTCGACACGGCCGTGAACTACGAGAACGAGCGCGAGGTGGGCGAGGCGGTGCGGCGCAGCGGAGCGGATCGTGATGATCTGCTCGTGGCCTCGAAGATCCCCGGCCGCCATCACGGGCGCGAGCAGGCGATCGACAGCATCAAAGGTTCGCTCGCGATGCTGGGGCTCGATCGCATCGACCTCCAGCTCATCCATTGGCCGAATCCGAGCGTCGGCAAGTACGTCGACACCTGGCAGGGCATGATCGAGGCGCGCGAACGGGGGCTCGTGCGGTCGATCGGCGTGTCGAACTTCACCGAGGCGATGCTCAGTGAGCTGATCGAGCGCACCGGGGTGGTGCCCGTGGTCAACCAGGTCGAGATGCATCCGTACTTCCCTCAGGGTGAGCTGCGAGCCTTCCACGCCGAGCACGGCATCCGTACCGAGAGCTGGAGCCCGCTGGCCAAACGGAGCGAGCTGCTCACGGAGCAGATCCTGCAGGAGCTCGCGGTCGTCCACGACGTCACGCCCACCCAGGTCGTGCTGCGCTGGCACACCCAGCTCGGCAGCACGCCCATCCCGAAGTCGGCCGATGCAGACCGGCAGCGCGAGAACGCCGACGTCTTCGGCTTCACACTGACCGCCGACCAGCTCGCTGCGATCAGCGCGCTCGAGCGGGGGAGGCTGTGGAACGCGGACCCCGACGTCCACGAGGAGATGTAGCGGCCTCCGCGCGCGCCGGTGTCGAGCTCAGCCGAGCCGAGCGTGCGGGGCGATCGTCGGTGTCCGGTCGTCGGGATGTCCTTCGCGCGATCACGCATCTGCTGCGCATCGGTCACTGACCAGGTCGGGACGCGGTCGCCGCGCCGAGCGATCAGGCGTCGGGCAGAGCGTCGAGCCAGTCGGTGAACGTCTGGGTGCCGCGCCTCGCGTCCGGTCTCGGCAGGAGTGCGCCGGTGCGCAGCGCCCGGCCCCACGTCCCCGGAACCGACACGAGCGGGATCGGTCCGCGGAACCCGATCGCGCGCGCGTAGCGGCGGATCATGTCGGCGAGGCTCTCCTCCTGCGGCCCGCCGAGGTCGCGGGCGCGGCCCGCAGGCGCCTGCTCGGCGAGGTCGACCAGATGCGCGGCGACCTCGTCCACCGCGATGGGCTGCACCCGTCCGCGCGGCGCGACGTGGGCGCCCGCGCGTCCGCGGTGGAACAGCAGCGCGGCGTACTCGTGGAACTGCGTCGTGCGCAGGATCGTCCACGGGATGGACCCCGCCGCGACGAGTCGCTCCTGGACGAGCTTGCCCGCGTAGTAGCCGTCTGGTGCGGCATCCGCTCCCACGATCGTGAGCGCGAGGTGGTGCGAGACGCCGGCCGCACGCTCTGCGGCGAGCAGGGTCTTCGTGACACCCGCGAAGAACGACACCGACACATCGGGCTTCGCGGTCGCGACATCGGTGGCGTCGATGACGGCGTCCACGCCCTCGAGTACGCCGCGCATGCCCGCGCCGCTCAGCAGCTCGACACCGGTGCTGCGCGCGAGCACGACCGTCTCGTGTCCGCGGGCGCGCGCGACCGCGTCGATCCGGGAGCCGGTGAGGCCTGTGCCGCCGGCGATCGCGAGCCGCACGTTGCCCCCTCGCTGTCGTGTGTTCGCCTGCCCCGGCTCCATCGTGGCCGAACTCCTCGGGCCGCGGTAGCTCTCGCCGCTTTCCCGGGGCGGCTCAGTCGAGCGTGTCGAGCCACGCGGCGAAGGTCTGGGTGCCGAGCACGGCACCGGACGCGGGGAGCGCGAGCCCGGCCCTCATGCCTTTCATCTGGGCGCCGGGAAGGCTGACCGAGGGAATCCAGCCGCGGTGACCGGTGCGCCGCGCGAACGCCTTCACCATCTCGTCGAGGCGCTCCTCGCGCGGGCCGCCCAGATCGGTGGCGCGGCCCTGGGCGGGACCGGCGGCGAGTTCGGCCAGCCTCGTGCCGACTTCACGCGCGGCGATCGGCCGCACTCGCGCACGAGGGGCGACATGCAGCGGACCGAGCTTCGCGCGGTCGAACAGCTGCGCCGCGAACTCGTGGAACTGCGTCGCTCGGAGGATCGTCCACGGCACCGTCGAATTCGCGACGACGCGCTCCTGGGCGACCTTGCCCGCGTAGTAGTCGTGCGGCATGCGGTCGATCCCCACGATCGACAGCACCACCAGATGGCCCACGCCGGCCCGTGCGGCCGCCGCCACGAGATTGCCGGTCGCCGTGGTGAAGAACGTCGTCGCCGCGGCCGCGGACAGGGTCGTGATGTTCGACGTGTCGATGACGGCGTCGGCACCTGCCAGCGCGGCGTCCAGTCCTGTGCCGGTGAGCAGGTCGACTCCGGTGCTGCGGCTGAGGATCACGGGGACGTGCCCGGCGGCGCGGACGGCCTCGACGGTATGGCGGCCGACGACGCCCGTGCCACCCGCGACGGCGATCGTCCGGCGACCAGAGGGATTCTGCGTGCTGCTCATCGTGCTCCGAAGATACGCCTCGGCCGGTCACCGCAGGGGCGAGGTGCCGTCGGCATCCGCGGCCATGCCGTGCCGGCTGCGACTGCGGCGCCGCAGTCGGGTCATGCGTCAGGGGGCGTGCCGGACTTCGCAGTCGCTGCCCGGCGACAGGAGCACCTCGTGCCCGTCGTCGTAGCGCACGAGCAGCAGCGGGTTGTCTTCACTCCCGCGCACATCGATCACCTCACCGGCACGCTCGGCTGCACCGACGATACGTCCGTGGATGATCACGCGGTCGCCGACGATCGCTCGCATGCGGACCACCTCCTGGCGCTCACGATACGACGCGCTCGTCGCGAAGGGTAGGGGTCCGTCCGCGCGCCCGCTCGGGGCGCTGCGCTCGTGACGGAGCAGATCAGCGGATGCCGGTGCTACAGCCGTGCGCCGTCGTCGTCGCGGTTCTCAAGGCCGACGTTGCGGCCCCGCCACGACTCGTAGGCCATGAGCCACCCGATCGACACCGCGGCGGCGAGCACGACGCCCAGCAGCACGTTGCCCCAGATGAGGCCGAAAATGATGCCGAGGGTGAACATGAGCGCTGTGCCGAACGCCCACCCGGAGTGACCGCGGGTCCAGCCCCTGCTCTTCGTTGCCATGGCCACAGCCTAGGGCCCCGCGAGTCGCGGGATCGGTAGTTTGGAAGGGATGCTCGCCCGACCGGAACGGAAACCATGGTTCTCAACGTCAGCCCACTGACCCTCGGCACCTCCGGCCTCGGCCGCGACACCGAGCCGGGATCGTCCGAAGAGGCCGCGGCCGTCGATACCGCGCTCGACCTGCTCGCGAGCACCCACGCATTCATCGACACCTCGAACAACTACGCCGCCGGCCGATCCGAGGCCATCCTCGGGCTCGCGATCGCGGCTGTCGGACCGGATGCCGCATCCCGCATCATCTCGAAGGTCGACGCAGACCTCGACACGGGGGTCTTCGACCGAGACCGTGTGCTGCGTTCGTTCGACGAGACGACCACTCGCCTGGGTGTCGACCGCCTCGCCCTGGTGCACCTGCACGATCCGTACGGCGTCACCTTCGACGAGGCGATGGGTCGGGCCGGAGCCGTCGAGGCGCTCCTCGAGCTCCGCGAGTCCGGACGAGTCGCGGCGATCGGGGTGGCCGCGGGGCCCGTGCCCCTCATGGCGCGCTACGTCGGGACGGGGGTCTTCGACGCCGTGCTCATCCACAACCGCTTCACGGTGGTCGATTCGTCGGCCGCGCCGGTGTTCGAGGACGCACGCGAACGCGGCATGACCGTGTTCAACGCGGCGCCGTTCGGCGCCGGCATCCTGGTCACCGGCCCCCGGGAAGGCGCGATGTACGCATATCGGCCGGCGCCGCCCGACCTGCAGGAGTGGGTGTCGCGCCTCGAACGGGTCTGCGCGGCGCACGGAGTGTCGCTGCCGGCGGTCGCGCTGCACTTCTCTCTGCGTTCGCCCCTGGTCGACTCGACGGTGGTCGGGGTGTCGTCACCGCACCGGCGCGCGCAGCTCGATGAGCTCGCCGCGACGCCGATCCCCGACGGGGTGTGGGACGAGCTGGCAGCTCTGGGCCCCGCACCCTCGCCGGTGGACGACAGCGAGTACGCGTGATCGCGCCCCCGCTCGCTGCGGCTACGACTGCGAGGCGTTGAGCGCGACCATCCAGTCGATGCCGAACTTGTCGGTGAGCATGCCGAACCGGCCGCCCCACGGCGGGGTGTCGAACGGCATGACGACCTCGCCGCCGTCGACGAGCTTGTCCCAGAACCCCTGGAGCGAGGCTTCGTCATCGCCGCTGACCGACACCGAGATGCCTGCGGGCTTCGCGTAGGGCATGCCCGTGGGGGTGTCGGCGCCCATCAGCACGAAGCCGTCAGGGCTGGTCAGCTGGGCGTGCATCACGAGATCCTTCTCGGCGTCGTCCTGCACCATCCCCTCGAATTCGCCGAACGTCGAGATATCGAGTTCGCCGCCGAAGACGCTCTGATAGAAGGTCATCGCGGAGCGGGCCTGGTTCTGGAAGGACAGATACGGATTGAGGCTGGGCATGTCGTACTCCTGGACGTAGAAGAGGGATGCCGCGCCCGGCCGCGTGGCGGATCCCAGTGTCGTCCGGGCCTCCGACATTCGCAAGAGACCTCGGGTGACGCCGATCAGAACGTCTGCGGACCTTCCGCCGCCCACGCGACCGCGTCGTCCAGCGCCGAGACCGCGAAGATGTGCAGCTCGCAGGGAAACAGGAACGCGATGCCGTGGATGATCTCGCCGATCACCGGGTGGTCGGTCACCAGGGCGATGCGCCCCCAGATCTTCGGCGGCTTGCCCTCGAGCCGTGCGTCCTGCCACAGCGCTCCGAGCGAGTAGCGCTCGAACTCCTCGCCCAGCACGTAGACGAGGTTGACCGCCCGCCCGGCCTCGATGGCGGCGTCTATCGCCGGGTCGAGAACGCTCTCGTAATCGGATGCCTCGACTGCGCCGACCGCGCGAAATCCGAGGACGCCATCGGGAAGGCCGTGCAGCGACTCGATCATCGCCCCATCCTGCCGCCCGCTCGCGACGTGCACCAGCCATCGACACGCGGTGTCGACGAGATGTCATCGTCGTGCGATGCGCGCTCAGCGGTCGCGGTGGTCCTCGGGGTGCAGTCGAGGTCCACGGCGAGGCTCGCTGACGCCGCTCGCGCCGATCAGGCGGATGACCCGCTGGCGGTGGCCCGCCCAGGGGGAGAGCAGACGCAGCATCCCGTCGTCGTCGGTTCGTGTGCCCGTCAGCGCGTATCCGACCTCATGCGCGAGGTGGAAGTCCCCGACGCTGACGGCGTCGGGGTCGCCCAGCGCACGGGCACGGGTCTCGGCGGAGGTCCACGGTCCGATGCCGGGCTGGCTCACCAGGACCCGGTCGACGGCCTCGCCGTCGTCGGCGGCGAGGACTGCCCGCACCAGCGCGTCGCCGCGCCGGGCTGCGCGCACGACCGTCTGCGACTGCGGCGGCTCGAGGCCCGCGCGATGCCACACCCATGACGGGACGTGCTGCCAGCCGTCGATCGTCGGGGGAGCGAACAGCGGTGTCGGCGTCGGGCCCGGCGCCCGCTCGCCGCACCATGTCACGATGCGCCGCCACGCGCCGAAGGCCTGCATGCCGGTGACCTTCTGCTCGAAGATCGCGCACGCGAGCGCGTCGAAGACGAGGCCGGTGCGTGAGAGCCGCAGGCCGGGGTTGCGGCGGTGCGCGTCCGCGATGAGCGGATGCCGCGACGCATCGAAGCCGGTCGGATCGTCGTCTGCGCCGCACAGCGCCGGCAGCTGCCCCAGCGCCCAGTCGCGGCCGGGCCCCCACGCGGCCGCGCGGATCACCCCGGGATGCGTCTCGCGGATCGCGAGCGTCGCGACTCCGGCAGGGGTGCGGCTCGCGCGCCAGACGACCGACCCCGCCACGGTCATCGTCGGGTCGCCGGCGCCGCGTCGCTGGAAGAGAAGCGTGCGTCGCACATCGAGCGGATGCCGTGGCCGGTATTCCGTCTCGAGCGGGTGCGTCGTATCGGGCCGAGCGTCACGCGATCGAGACGGCGCGGTGACGAAGCGACCGGCATCCCTCGCACGCGGGATGTGCGAGAGCGACGTGGTCATGCCGCCCACCCTACGCCGAGCCCTCCGACATCCGCCGAGTCGTCGCGTGCGAACCCGACGGGACGCGTCGGATCAGAAGCGGTCGGGCGAAGGCGTGCCGTGGCCGTAGCGGATGACGACGTCGGCGTGGCGGTCGAAGCGGTACCCGACGCCGCGCACGGTGCGAACGATGTCTTCGTATCGGCCGAGCTTGGCGCGCAGACGTCGCACGTGCACGTCGATGGTGCGCTCACCCGGGGCGTCGTCGTCGGTGGCCTGCCACAGCGACGACACGAGCTCGGTGCGCTCGATGGTGCGGCCTTCGCGCAGCACGAGGTACTGCAGCAGCTCGAACTCCTTGAAGGTGAACGCGGCCGAGTCGCCGTCGATGAGCACGCGCTTGCGCGAGATGTCGACCACCACGCCGCCGGCGGCGCGGTCCTCGTCTTCGGGCTCTTCCTGCTTGGTGCGGGCGATCGCCGACGGCTCGTGCAGCGCAAGGCGCACGACGTCGACATCGCGGCCACCCGAGCCGACGGGCGCGAGGGCGACGGTGGCGTAGGTCTCGGCGTCGGGGGCGAGCTCGCCGAGCGTACGGCGCAGCGCCTCGACGAGGACGCCCAGGCTCACGCCGGACGCGGCGGCCTTGGCCTCGTCGATGCCGACGTAGAGGGCGAAGCCGCGGGGCGACGTGCCGGCGGGGAGCGTGCGGGCGGCCTGGGCCGGTTCGGGGGTTGCGGTGGCGTCCACGGTGGCCGGGTGGTTCACGGCGCGAAGGTGGCGGACGGAAGAAGCGGCGGGGCGGTCGAGGAGAGCGATGGTCGACATGACGATGTCCTTGTGGGAGGGAACCGGCCGGTATGACGGCGGGTTCGGCTGTGCTGCGGCCCTGAGTGGCAGGGAGCCTCTGGAGGCTGGTGCCCGACATTGGGCGGTGTGCGAAGCAGTCCCGGTGCGCGTGATCGACGCACGAAACCGGTGCTTCGGGGGGACTCCTGCTGGCCGTGTTTCAGAAGCGGAGGAGGAGTCCGGCGGGTCACCGTGCTAGTGGCACATTCGACAACACATGACAACGCTGCCGGCCATCATCATGCCGGCAGTCCTGTTCGCCTCCCAGGCGGACAGAGAATGCGCGTTGTCAGTCATGAGGCTGATTATGTCGGAAAGGGTCTGAATGCGTCAAATCGCCCGGAGGCCGCGTCCCGATGATGACGGAATGTGACAGATTGCTCAGTCGCCGGCTCGGGGATTTGTTGTCGAGTTCGACAAAAGGCTTGCGCTCCGGGTCGAGACCTGCCTAACATGCCGTCGAAGCGTTTCCGCGAAGCGCTTCGCAACCCTGTAGGCGAACGACGACGAGGTCAACGTGGCGAACATCAACGAGGTGGCTGAGGTCGCCGGGGTGTCCATCAGCACGGTGTCGTACGCATTGAGCGGAAAGCGGCCGGTGGCGCCCGACACCCGCCGGCGCATCGAGGCCGCCGTGCTCGAACTCGGGTACAGCCCGAACGCCGGAGCTCGCATGCTCGCAGGCTCCCGCACCCAGATCTTCGCCCTGACCGAGCCGCTGCGCAACGACACGCATGCGCCGACGCACATGTCGTTCGTGCTCGCCACGGCGATCGCCGCTCGACGCAATGACTACGACATCCTGCTGCTCACCGACGAACAGGCCCAGGCCGGCATGAGCCGTGTGGCCGCGAACGGTCTCGTCGACGCGATCCTCGTGCTCGACGTCGCCCCCGACGACCCTCGGGTCGCCCTTGCGCGTCAGATCAGCACGCCGACGGTGTTCATCGGGATCCCCGACGACCACGACGGCCTCGTCTGCGTCGACCTGGACTTCGAGGCGGCCGCCGCCCGGGCGGTGGACGTCCTCGTCGATGCGGGCCACGCATCCATCGGGCTCGTCGGACAGACCGAGACCGCGTACGTGAAATCGAACTTCCCGCCGAGGGTGCGCGCGAGCGTGCTCGCCCGGGCCGGCGAGCGGGACGCCGACGTCGCACACGGCACATCGGGGATCAAGCACGCCGACCGCGCCTGGGTTCGCCGCACGACGGGCGACCTGCTCGCCGGCGGTGCGACCGCGCTCATCCTTCACTGCTCCGACGAGGCGCACTCCGCCGTGCTCGCCGAGATCGAATCCCGCGGCCTTCGTGTTCCCCAGGATGTGTCGGTGATCTCGGTCGGCGCGTCGTTCGACACGACCGCGTTGCCGGTCTCCGTCGACTCGATTCCGCTCGTGCCGCAGACATCGTGCGACCTCGCGGTCGAACTGGCCATTCAGGCGCTCGGACCGGACCGGCCCGAGCCCGGAGTCCGCCTCATCGCGCCCACGTACAGCCCGCAGGGGTCCGTCGCCCCGCCGGCGACACCATCGTCGGAGACTGCGGCGAGCTGAATCGCCGCGGCATCCGATCCTTGCTTCGTGTCCGTTATCGAAGCGCTTCGACAACACAACCGAATCCCCACCCCTCGACCGCACCAGGTCGCAGAGAGACCAACGCAGGTCACTGAGAAAGGAGTGCCACTGATGGCACGAATCACACGCAAGAACGCCCGGCGCGGCCTCGCCGCCGTCGGCGCACTGACGATCGGCGCGATCGCGCTGTCGGCGTGCGCCGGCGGATCCGGCGAGGAATCCGACGACAACACGCTCACCCTGTGGCACTTCGAAGGTGCGAACAGCGCGATGGGCATCGCCTGGGACGAGGCGATCAAGGTCTTCGAAGAGGAGACGGGCGCGACCGTCGAGTTCGAGGAGAAGAGCTTCGAGCAGATCCGCTCCACGGCGAGCCAGGTGCTCAACTCAGACGAGGCTCCCGACATCATGGAGTACAACAAGGGCAACGCGACCGCGGGCCTGCTCGCGAGTCAAGGCCTGCTCGCCGACATCGGAGATGCCGTCGAGGAGTACGGCTGGGACGACAAGCTCGCTCCCGCGCTGCAGACCACCGCGCGTTACGACGAAGACGGCGTGATGGGCTCGGGCGCCTGGTACGGCATCCCGAACTACGGCGAGTTCGTCACGGTCTACTACAACAAGGATGCCTTCGCCGAGGCGGGCCTCGCGGTCCCGACGACCTACGACGAGTTCGTGGACGTGCTCGGCGCCTTCGCCGATCAGGGTGTGACGCCGCTCGCGACGGCCGGCCTCGAGTACCCGCTCGGCCAGGTCTGGTACCAGCTGGCGCTGAGCCAGGCCGACCGCCAGTTCGTGAACGACTACCAGCTCTACGAGAACCCCGTGGACTGGGAGGGCGAGGAGATCACGTACGCCACCGAGACTCTGGCGGACTGGGTCGACCAGGGCTACATCTCGAAGGACGTCACCGGCCTCAAGGCCGAGGACGCCGGCGTCTCGTTCATCAACGGCACCGCACCGATCTTCATCTCGGGCAGCTGGTGGTACGGCCGCTTCGTCGACGAGATCGACGGCTTCGACTGGGGAGTGTTCCCGTTCCCCGACAGCGACCTGAGCCTGGGCTCGTCGGGCAACCTCTGGGTCGTCCCGGAGCGCTCGGGCAGCAAGGACCTCGCCTACCAGTTCATCGACATCACGATGCGCCCCGAGATCCAGGCGCTCATCGGCAACAACGGCGGACTGCCCGTCGCGGCCGATGAGGCCGACATCACCGATGCGAAGAGCCTCGAGCTGATTCAGGCGTTCAACGCGGTCAATGACAAGGACGGCCTCTCGTTCTATCCCGACTGGCCCACCCCGACGTTCTACGACTCGCTCGTCGCAGAGCTGCAGGAACTCGTCAACGGCACCAAGACCCCTGCAGAGGTGCAGACGTCGCTCGGTGACGAGTACGAGTCCTACGTGGCGGACTTCCGCTGACCCCTCGGGCGGCCCGCTCTCGGGCGGGCCGCCCGACACCGGATGCCGTGACCCGACGTCCGACGAGACGGCCGCTGCTGCGGCATCCACGCTCGCTTCACCCCTCAGGAGAAGGACATGACCGCCGTTCCCTTCGTGCGCAAGGCCAGAGCCCCGCGCACCCGGCTTCCCGCGGAGGAGCCGCTGATCCCGCAGCGCGGCCGGGGCGGCCGAGGCTCGTACTGGCTGTATCTGCTTCCGGGCTTCGTGCTGCTCACCCTCGTCGTGCTCGTGCCGCTGGGCTGGAACATCTACCTGAGCTTCACCTCGTGGCGCGGCATCAAGCCGCCGGAGTTCATCGGCCTCGAGAACTGGATCGAGCTGTTCGGCGACGCGAAGTTCTGGACGTCGTTCGCGAACAGCATCTGGATGATCGTGGCCATGGTCATCGTGCCGACGCTCATCGGCCTGATCCTCGCCGCGCTGCTGTTCGACCTCGTCGGACGCAAGTTCGGCGGAAAGTCCGCGAGCTTCCTGCGGGCGACCTACTACCTGCCGCAGATCCTGCCCGCAGCGATCGCCGGCGTCGTGATCGGCTGGATCCTGCGCCCGCAGGACGGCGCTCTCAATGAGATCCTCACGAACATCGGGCTCGGCGGCCTCGCCCACAACTGGCTCGGCGATCCGGCCACCGCTCTTCCCAGTCTCATGGTCGTGCTGGTGTGGATCCAGATCGGCTACCCGGTGGTCGTCTTCATGGCGGCACTGCAGCGCGTCGATCCTGAACTCTACGAAGCCGCCGAGCTCGACGGCGCCAACTGGTTCCAGCGCTTCCGCGCCATCACGGTGAGCATCATCCGCCCCGAGATCTACGTCGTCACCCTGACGTGCACGATCGCCGCGCTCAAGGTCTTCGGACCGGTCTACGTGCTCACGCGCGGTGGCCCCGGCACCTCCACGATCGTCCCGGCGTACTACGCCTACACCGAGTTCTTCCAGGCGCAGCAGGTCGGCTACGGCGCGACCATCGCGACCGCCCTCACGATCGTGATCGCGATCGTCTCGGTGCTGTTCATCCGCGCGCAGAACGCCGCGGAGCGCAAGGAAAGGGCGGGCCTGTGATGGTCTCGACGCTCCCCGTGATCCCCGTCGAAGCGAAGGCGGAGAAGCGCAGGACGGCCCGCGCGCCGAAGCCCCGCGGCGGCCTGACCAAGAAGAAGCCGGTCGACTGGCTCCTGCTGCTGTTCGCGATCGTCGCCGCCCTCGTCATCATCGCGCCGTTCTACCTGATCCTCGTCAACTCGTTCAAGTCGCCGGCGGAGTACTCCAACGGCGGTCCGCTGGCGCTTCCGACGAGCTTCTACACCGAGGGCATCTCGGCGTTCTGGGAGCGCGTGAACTTTCCCGAGAAGGTGTGGAACTCGGTCTTCATCTCGGGGATGGTCGCCGTGCTCGCCGTCCTCATCTCGGTGCTCAACGCCTTCGCGATCGGCATCGGCCGCGTCAAGGGCCGCTCGTGGATCGTGCTTCTGTTCCTGCTGGCGAACCTGCTGCCGCAGGAGGCGCTGCTGTATCCGCTCTACTACATGTTCAAAGGCATCGGCCTGTACAACAACGTGTGGTCGGTCATCATCATCTTCACGGTCATCCAGGCGGCCTTCGGCACCTACCTGCTCTCCTCGGTGTACGGCACCTTCCCCAAGGAGGTCCTCGAGGCGGCGTCGATCGACGGCGCGAGCCGATGGCAGATCCTCTGGCGCGTGATCTTCCCGATCAGCCGCCCGACCCTGTCGGTGCTGCTCATCTTCTTCTTCATCTGGACGTGGAACGAGTTCCTCATCCCACTCACGTTCCTGGTGTCCAACGCCAACCAGACCGTGCCCGTCGCGATCAGCGTGCTGCAGGGCGACCGGCTCATGGATGTCACGACGACGAGCGCCTCGGCACTGCTCGGCCTCATCCCCACCCTCCTCTTCTTCCTCATCTTCCAGCGCACCCTCACACGCGGCATCACGGCAGGAGCAGTCAAGTAATGAAGTTCACCGACGGGTTCTGGCAGCTCCGGCCCGGAGTCACCGCGCTTTACGCGCAAGAGGCGTACGACGTCTGGGAGACGGACGCGACCCCCGACGGCCCGGGGCTCGTGATCACTGCGCCGACGACCGTCATCGCCAAGCGCGGCGACACGCTCAACCGCCCGGTGCTCACCGTGACCCTGTCGTCGCCGCTGGCGGGCGTGGTGCGCGTGCGCATCGCGCACCACGTCGGCGGAGCGTGGCACGGCGGGTTCGGTCTGCCCGGTGCCGTCGAAGGCGGGGCCGGCGAGGCATCCGTCACCGCCGACGGCGGGGTGCTGACCACCGGCGGCCTCACTGCACGCGTCGCCGCAGGCCAGCCGTGGTCGCTGTCGTTCGAGCGCGAGGGCCGCGTGCTGACGTCGAGCGGGCTCAAGTCGCAGGGGTACCTGCGACTCGCCGCCGATGCGCAGGTCGACACCGGCATCGTCGACAACGCCCGCACCGGAGCGCCGGCACCCGTCGAGCGCGTCTTCGTCCACGAGCAGCTCGACCTGGGCGTGGGCGAGCTCGTCTACGGCCTGGGCGAGAGGTTCGGACCGGTCGTGAAGAACGGCCAGAGCGTCGAGATCTGGAACGCCGACGGCGGCACCTCGAGCGAGCAGGCCTACAAGAGCGTCCCCTTCTACCTGACCGATCGCGGCTACGGCGTGCTGGTCAACGACCCCGGACACGTGTCGTTCGAGATCGGCTCCGAGGCCGTCGAACGGGTGCAGTTCTCCGTGCCGGGCGAGGTGCTCGAGTATTTCGTGATCGACGGTCCGACGCCGAAGGACGTGCTGTCGCGCTACACCGCGCTCACCGGGCGTCCGCCCGTCGTGCCGGCGTGGTCGTACGGACTGTGGCTGTCGACGTCGTTCACGACGGACTACGACGAGGCCACCGTGACGTCGTTCATCGATGAGATGGCCGCGCGTGAGCTGCCGGTGTCGGTGTTCCACTTCGACTGCTTCTGGATGCGCGAGTTCAACTGGTGCGACTTCGAGTGGGATCCCCGCACGTTCCCCGATCCCGAGGGCATGCTCGCGCGTCTGCACGAGAAGGACCTTCGCGTCTGCGTGTGGATCAACCCGTACATCGGGCAGCGCTCGCCGCTGTTCGCGGAGGCCGCTGAGCAGGGCTTCCTCGTGAAGCGACCGGACGGCTCGGTGTGGCAATGGGATCTCTGGCAGGCGGGCATGGGCCTGGTCGATTTCACGAACCCCGACGCGACCGCGTGGTACCAGGCGCACCTGCGCCGTCTCATCGATCAGGGCGTGGACTGCTTCAAGACCGACTTCGGCGAGCGGATACCCGTCGACGTCGAGTGGGCGGACGGCGCTGATCCCCAGCGCATGCACAACCTCTACGCGCAGCTGTACAACGAAGCCGTGCACGCGGTGCTGGTCGAGGCGCGCGGCGCGGGCGACGCGGTGCTGTTCGCGCGGTCGGCGACCGCGGGCGGCCAGACGATGCCGGTGCACTGGGGCGGCGACTCGACCTCGACCTTCGCCTCGATGGCCGAGACCCTGCGCGGCGGGCTGTCGCTCGCCTACAGCGGCTTCGCGCATTGGAGTCACGACATCGGCGGTTTCGAGGGGACGCCGGATGCCGCCGTCTACAAGCGCTGGACGGCGTTCGGCCTGCTCGGCAGCCACAGCCGCTTCCACGGCTCGGGCTCGTACCGCGTGCCGTGGGCGTTCGACGACGAGGCCGTCGAGGTCACCCGGCGCTTCACCCACCTCAAGATGCGCCTGATGCCCTACCTGTTCCAGGCGGGAGTGGATGCCGCGGCGACGGGTGTGCCGGTGCTGCGGCCCATGCTGCTCGAATTCCCCGACGACCCCGCCGTGCTCCACCTCGACCGGCAGTACATGCTCGGCGGAGACATCCTGGTCGCTCCCGTGTTCTCCGCCGCCGGTGAGGTCGACTTCTACCTGCCCGACGGCGAGTGGACGAATCTGCTCACCGGCGAGACCGTCTCGGGGGGAGCATGGCGCCGCGAGACCCACGGTTTCGACAGCCTCCCGCTGTACGTCCGCCCGGGCACGGTGCTGCCGTGGGGCGCGCGAACCGACCGGCCCGACTACGACTATCTCGACGGGCTCGAGCTGAGGGTCTTTCCCGGCGGGAGAGGTTCACGCACCATCACGGTGACCGCGCCCGACGGCCGATCCCAGGACTTCACCGCCGACCTCGCGCAGGTGACACGATGACATCCGTGACCACTTCCACCCCTGTGCAGGGCTCGCCCGACTACCGCGACTCGGGTCTCGTATTCCCGCCGGGCTTCACGTTCGGCTCGGCCACCGCGTCCTATCAGGTGGAGGGCGCGTTCGACGAGGCCGGCCGCGGCCCGTCGATCTGGGACACGTTCAGCAAGACGCCCGGCAAAGTGTGGAACGGCGACACGGGCGACGTGGCGTGCGACCACTACCACCGGCTCGACTCCGACCTCGACCTCATGAAGGAGCTCGGCCTCGGCGCGTACCGGTTCTCGATCGCGTGGCCGCGGATCATGCCGACCGGCACCGGCGAGGTGAATCAGGCCGGCATCGACTTCTACTCGCGTCTGGTCGACGGCCTGCTCGAGCGCGGCATCCGTCCTGTCGCGACGCTCTATCACTGGGACCTTCCGCAGGCGCTGGAGGATGCCGGGGGCTGGCCCGTGCGCGCCACGACCGACGCGTTCGAACGATACGCCGAAGTGATGGGCGCGGCCCTCGGCGACCGCGTGCACACCTGGACGACCTTGAACGAGCCGTGGTGCTCGGCCTATCTCGGCTACGGGCAGGGCGGGCACGCACCGGGACGGCATGAGCCGGCCGCCGCGCTCGCCGCCGTGCACCACCTCAACCTCGCGCACGGCCGCGCCGTCCAGGCGCTGCGCGCGACCTCGACCGGTGACCCCGACTACTCGATCACGCTGAACTTCCACGTGCTGCGAGGCGTCGGCGACGGCGCGGCCGAGGCCGTGCGCCGTATCGACGCCCTGGCGAACCGGGCCTTCACGCACCCGCTGTTGAAAGGCTCGTACCCGGCGGATCTGCTGGCGGACACCGCGTCGGTCACCGACTGGTCGTTCGTGCGCGACGGCGACCTCGCGGCGATCAACCAGCCGATCGATGTGCTGGGCGTCAACTACTACTCCACCGCGACGGTGCAGCTGTGGGACGGCGTCTCGCCGAAGCAGACCAACGACGGCCACAAGGGTGCCGCAGGCGGGACGGCATGGCCCGGCAGCGACCAGCTCGTCGAGTTCGTCCAGCAGCCCGGGCCTTATACGACCATGGGCTGGAACATCGCGCCCGAAGGCCTGGAAGAGCTGCTCGTCTCGCTGAAGGACCAGTTCCCCGATCAGCCGCTCATGGTGACCGAGAACGGTGCCGCGTTCGACGACGTCGTCGCCGAAGACGGGTCGGTGCCCGACCCCGAGCGCCTCGACTACCTGCGCCGCCACTTCACCGCGGCGCACCGTGCGATCGGGCAGGGCGTCGACCTGCGCGGCTACTTCGTCTGGTCGCTGCTCGACAACTTCGAGTGGGGCTACGGCTACGCCAAGCGGTTCGGCATCGTACGGGTCGACTTCGACACACTGGAGCGGACCGTGAAGGACAGCGGTCGGTGGTACTCGCGGCTTGCACGCACCGGCGTCACGCCCGAGGAGACCGACCGGGCCTTCGTCCTGAACGTGAACCGGGATGTCGCCGAGTGATCGCTGCGACATCCCGGCTCCCTGGTCCGAGGGGGCGAGAGCGGGCGTAGCCTGTGCGGGTGACTGAGCTTCGCTTCTCGCATGAGCCGGATGCCTCGCGCTACACGCTGCACCGGGGCGACGACCTGGTGAGCGTTCTGGATTATCGCGACGACGGACGCACCGTGGCCATGACGCGCGCCTACACGATCCCCACGTTCCGCGGCCACGGATACGCCGGCGAACTGGTCGAGCGCGCCGTCGGCGAACTCGAGGCCGCCGGCGATCGCAAGGTCAGCCCGGTGTGCTGGTACGTCGCCGACTGGTTCGCCGCGAATCCCGCGCGTGGCGGCATCCTGAACCAGCGCCGATCGGCCTGAGCCGCGTGCGCGCACCGCGGTCCTAAGCTGGCCGCGTGCACATGGAAGAGGTCTTCACCGCGGTCGCCGTCGCATTCGAGGCCGTCGGCGCGCTGGCGATGATCGTCGGCTTCGCCATCGCCGTGGTCCTCGGTGTCCGATCCCTCTCGCGCGGCGAAGGCGGAGCGGCGGCGTTCACCACATTGCGCACGACCCTCGGTGCAGCCATCCTGCTCGGCCTCGAAGTGCTCGTCGCCGCCGACCTCATCCGCACGATCACGTCGAAGCCGTCGCTGGAGGATGCTGCGATCCTCGGTCTGATCGTCCTCATCCGGACGCTGCTGTCGATGTCCATCCAGATCGAGATCGAGGGCACGCTGCCGTGGCGGCGGGCGCTCACGCGCAGCGGCGGCCAGATGATCGGCGATGCCGTCGTGCGCGATCGCGCTGCTGCGGCAGGCACCGCACCCGCCGCAGGAGCGCGGGCCGTCGACCCCGAGGGCGTCGAGCGTCCCTGACCCCTCTTGTCAACCCCATGTCGCCGGGGGGTGCTCCACGCGAGGGTGGAGTGAGACGAGAGGAGCGTGTCATGGACCGTGATCTGCCCGAAGGCGTCATCGACGCCGACCCGCCCGGTGGGTGGGACGAGGTGGGCGACAAAGAAGCCGGCGAGCGTTCGTCGGCTGCACAGGCCGCCGACGCCGAGGACCTGCTGACCGATTCCGCATTGGCACCCGACGATCCTGTAGAGGGCGAGGCCGCACGTCGCGGAACCGACCCCGACCTCGTGGGAGACGCCGACCGAGGAGAGGAGCCCTGATGAGCACTGCCGGCAACGAGAGCACCCGGAGCACGACGGGCAACGAGTACGAGCAGCCCGGGATCAACTACCCCGACCGTGAAGACGCAGATGGTGCGACGCGCACCCCGGCCGAGGGGGAGCCGACCCGTGAGGGAGCCGCTCCGCCGGAACCGAGCCACACCGCGGTCGGTATCGGCGTGCCCGACGAGGGAACGGATCACCACGGGCAGGACGACGGCCGCGACACATCGACGGCCGGCGAAGCCCAGCGGACTCCGGGCGCGCTCGGCACGGAGCAGGAGCAGCGGCTGCCCGCCATGGCGCAGAACAACGCGTCCGACGTGGAGAAGGTCACCGGAATCGTCGCGCAGACGCGCAGCGACGTCGGTACAGAGTCGCTCGAGAGGATCGCGGACGTGCTGCGTCAGCGGCTCGAGCAGTCCGGTGTCGACCTGCCCGACGACGACATCCAGGAGCTGGCCCGCCAGGTCTCGGTCGGTGACGCCGCGGATCCCGTGTAGGCGTGGATCGACGCCACCTCGCCCGATCGGGGCGGGGTGGCGTCGCTTCACGCGATGGCGCAGCCGACCTGCGTGGCGTCCGGGTTCGCATGCGCCCCGATCGGTCGCGCCCAGACGGCGCGCGGAGGGCGCGAGGCGACCGCGACGGCCGTGCGGGGCTGTGCGACCGCGGTCGCTGTCGCACGATACTCGTGGTGCTCGCGGATCGACGCACGCAGAGCGTGTTCGCGATCGCGCGTGCGAGCCTCGTGACGGTACTGGTGTTCGGCGGCGGTGACGAGCGAGAGCATGGTTTCCTCCGTTGGTTCCGACGGCGAAAACGTACGCGGGGGTTCCGACATTGCCGGGGCGGAGCTGGTTGGCAGGATTCCGTCGCAGCGAGGCAGTCCGCGGCCCGCCGGACGCGGACCGAACGCCCCGGATCAGAGCGATGCGGATCAGAGCGATGCGGCGAACGCGCGTATCAGGCGGGCGGCCGGCGCGGCATCCCGGATCATCGTCTCGTGACCGTAGCCGGGAACCTCTTCCAGCCGCCCCTGCGGGAGCGATGACGCCACCGCTCGGCACCAGCGACGCGGCGCCACCAGATCCTTCTCTCCTCGCAGCACCAGAGCGGGCGCCCGGACGCGCGGGAACGTCTTCTCCGGCTCGTGGACGAGCATCGCGCGGAACTTCGTGCGCAGATGCGGCCCCGCGCGTATGTATTCACGGGCGCCCAGGGCGATCACGCGCGGACTCTCGACCGCGATGTCGCACAGCAGCCGCCACAGCTGCTGAGGCGCCGTTCGCGCGGCGGGGTCGACGGTGGGGCCGATCAGCACGACGGCGGCGACGGTGTCGGGATGCCGCGCCGCGACCTCTGCGACGACCTGAGCGCCCATCGAATGCCCGATCAGCACCGCCGGTGTCGCCACTCTGTCGCGGAGGTAGGCGGCCACGAGATCTGCGCTCCGCTCCATGGTGAGCACCCGGGGCGGCTCGGGAGCCTCGCCGTACCCGGGCAGGTCGACGGCGACGACCTCGCCGTCGCCGAGATGGCGGATGAGATCCCCGAAGACCGTGCGTCCCATCCCGATCCCGTGGATCAGCACGAAGGCGGCCGGCGCTCGGCCGCGGCGTTCAGCGATCAGCGTCGCCCCGAGGGAGGTGAACTCTTCGCGATCCGGCGCCACGATCAGGCCGCGCCGGGCTGATCGCGCAGGCCGACGCGGTCGGGGATGTCGAACTGGACGTGCGGCAGCCACGTCGCAGGATCGGGCCAGGGACGCGACGTCGGCAGCGACCGCAGGCGCGAGCGCAGGGCGGGGCCGGACGCCTCGACCGGGAGCACGCGTGAGGGCGCGCGAAGGGCGAGCGCCCCGAGCCACCAGTGCCGCCACGTCCCCTCGATCGCCTCGGGTCCGGCGACGACGTAGTAGTCGGGCATCACGACCTCGCCCGAGGCGAAGAATCCGAGGAGCGTCTCGACCTCGATCTCGAGCGATCCGAGCGTGGCCCGCTCCTCGTAGAGCTCGACCCACGCCGCGGCGACGTGCTCGAGCGGGTCGGCATCGTGGATCACGTAGGGAGCGGATGCCGAGGTCACCAGGTGCGTCGCGACCGACGGATCCGCTTCGCGCAGTGACAGCGCGATGAGCGCCGGGACATCGGCGAGACCGGTCAGCAGCTCGTCACTGCCCGCCCCGACGAGCGCGACGACCGTGGATCGCGGGGCGGAGTCTGGGGTGGGCGCCATATTCCACGATATGCCCGCGGACCGGGTGCGCGCGCGACACCTCGCCGAGTCGCCGCATACGCGCGGCCGCAGGAGCGGGAGGCGACGGCGCGGTCTGAATCGGCCGAGTTCGTCCGGGCGGCGTTCGCAGAGAATGCGCAGGCAGGCGGTTCGCGCCTGCCCGGCTCGCCTCGATCGAGATGTCGGCGGGCGAACGTACGGTGTCAGCATGCGGATCCTGCACACCTCGGACTGGCACATCGGCCGGTCCTTCCACGGGCACTCGACGCTCGAGGCGCTGCGGGGCGTGCTCGAGGCGCTCGTCGAGCAGGTGCGCGAGCAGGGCGTCGACGTGGTGGTCGTCGCCGGCGACGTCTTCGACTCCGCCGCCCCGGCGGCGGGGGCGTACACCCTCCTCTCCGACGTGCTGCGCGGCCTCTCCGACACCGGCGCGACGGTGATCGTCACGAGCGGCAACCACGACTCCGCTGCACGGCTCGGGTTTCAGTCGGCACTGCTCCGCGACGGCGTGCATGTGCTCACGGATCCCGCATCGATCGGTGCTCCGGTGACCGTGTCGGACGACGACGGTCCCGTCCATTTCTACGGGATCCCGTTCCTCGAGCCCGTGCTCATGCGGCACGTCTGGCCGGGCGTGCGGTCGCAGGCCGACGTGCTCGAGCGGGCGATGGATCTCGTGCGCGCCGATCTCGCCGTCCGCGGCGGCCGCTCGGTCGCGATCGCGCACTGCTTCGCGGCAGGCGTCGAGCCGACGCCGCAGCTCGAGCGGGACATCCAGCAGGGCGGCCTCGACATCGTTGCGCTGTCGACCTTCGACGGCGTGGACTACATGGCTCTCGGGCACATCCACGGGCAGCAGCAACCGAGCCCGCGCGTGCGCTACTCGGGTGCACCGCTGCACTACAGCTTCGGTGAGCGGTTCAAGCCGCGCGGGTCGTGGCTCGTGGACCTCGGGCCCGACGGGCTGGGTGCGCAGTTGCCCGGGGCAGACGAATCGGACGCCGGCGACCAAGCTGCGCAGGCCGCGGTCCGGTGGCTGCCGCTCCCGGTGCCGCGCGCACTCACGACCCTCACCGGCACGCTGGAAGATCTGCTCGCAGATGCGCGCCACGCCCCGCACGAAGGCGACTGGATCAACGCCGAGTACACCGATCCGCTGCCGCAGCGCGACCCGATGCGCCGTCTGCTCGAGCGCTTCCCGTACTGCGCCGCGGTGGCGCACATCCCCGTCGCGGCGCGCGTCGACGATTCCCGCACGTACGCTGAGCGCGTGCGGGCGGCTCGTAACGACGCCGAGCTCGTGGATGCGTTCCTCCTCCACGTGCGCGACGGCGAAGGCGCGACGACCCGCGAGTACGAATTGATCGCCGAGATGCTCGGCCAGCGCACCCGTGCAGAGGCCACCGCATGAGGCTGCACCAGCTCGAGCTGACCGGGTTCGGACCCTTCCTCGAGCGTCAGAGCGTCGATTTCGACGCGTTCGCACGCGACGGGATCTTCTTGATCTCGGGCCGCACCGGCGCCGGCAAATCGAGCATCCTCGACGGCGTCTGCTTCGCGCTCTATGGATCGGTGCCGCGGTACGAGACCGGCGACAAGCGACTGCGCAGCGACCATTGCGCGCCCGACGAGCCGACCGAGGTGCGCCTGGAGTTCACCGTGGGCGACCGGCGCTGGCGCGTGACGCGCGCACCGGAGTATCAGCGACCCGCGCGCCGCGGCGGCGGGCTCACGACCGAGCCGACGCGCGCCGAGCTGGAAGAGCGGGTAGACGATGCCTGGGTCGGCCGTGCGGCCAAGCCGCGCGACGTGGGACTGCTGCTCGATGAGGTGCTGGGGTTGAACGCCCAGCAGTTCCAGCAGGTCATCCTGCTCGCCCAGAACAAATTCTCGCGGTTCCTCCTCTCGTCGGGCACCGAACGGCAGGCGCTGCTGCGGGCGTTGTTCGGCACCCGGCGCTACGAGGAGTACGCGCGCGACCTCGGCGAGCGCGGCAAAGCGGCGCAGCGTGAGCTCGACGCGGTCGGCGAGCGGGCACGAACCCTCCTCGAGCAGGCGGAGCGCCTCATCGCGGCGAACGACCTGGCCGACGAGGGCGATGCCCCGACCGATCTCGGCGCACGACGCGCCGCCGTCGAGCTCGGCGAGAAGCGGGCCGCATATCGACTCGAGACGCTGAGGCACGAACGCGATCGCGCCGACGCCGCCCGTGCGGCGGCCGACGACGAGCACGCCGCGCGGGTAGCGCTGGCGAAGGGGCAGTCCGAGCTCCTCCGCGCGCGGGAGCGCCTGACCGCGCTCGACGAAGCGGCTGCGAGCGTCTCCGATGACCGCGCAACGCTCACGCGCGGACGATCGGCCGAGACGCTGCGCGCGCCGCTCGAGACCGCGCGCCGTGCGCAGCGATCGGCCGCGGCATCCCGTGCCGCAGCAGACGACGCAGAAGCAGCATGGCGGGATGCCGCCGAGCGGGCCGGCGTGGATGCCGCCACCGACCTCGACGAGCTCGTCGAGACCCTCACCGGCGAGCTCGCGGTGTGGGTCGCGGCCGCAGCGCAAGAGGCCGAGTTGCCCGCACGCGAGAGCGAGCTGCGGGCCGGCGCCGGGCGTGTCGCCGACATCGAGCGCGACATCGACGCGCTCGATGCGCAACGGGCCGAGGTGCCCGCACGACTCACGCAGCTCGGCGCCGATATCGACCGTGCGCGTGAAGCAGCCGCCCACCTCGACCCCGCCCGATCCCGGCGCGACGCGATCGCCGAGCGCCTCGCCGCGGCACGCGAGACCCTCGCGTTGGCCACGAGCCTGCGCGACGCCGAGGTCGACCATCGTGACGCGGCCACCTCTGCCGCCGTGGCGGGCCGCACCGTCGCGAGCCTTCTCCAGCGACGACTCGACGGGTACGCGGGAGAGCTCGCGGCGACCCTCGCCGACGGGGAACGGTGCGCGGTGTGCGGCTCGGTGGAGCACCCGCATCCCGCGGCACCGGCGGACGATCCGGTGACCGACGAGATTCTGGCCGCGGCCGAATCCGAGCGCGATGCCGCGACGGCGGCCGAGCGTCGCGCGGCCGACATCGCCCGGGCCGCGCGGGAGCGTCACTCCGAAGCTGCCGCCCGAGCCGGCGGCGAGCAGCCCGCCTCGCTCGAGGAACAGCTGAACGCCGCCTCGTCAGAACTGTCGGCGGCGGAGAACGCGGCTGCGCGGCGAGACGCCCTCATCGCTGAGCGGAGTGCGCTCACCGCGCTCGATGGTGAGGCCGAGGCCGCGCGCGCCGTGCTCGTCGAAGGCCTGGGCGAGCAGCGGACGAGCGTCGCCGCGCTGATGTCGACGGTCGAGGGCATGCGCGCGGTCATCGACCGCGCGCGCGGCGAGCACCCCCGCGTCGCCGACCGGGTCGCATCGGCCGGATCGCTCCGCGACGTGGCGCGCTCGGCGGGATCGTCGCGCGCGCAGGCCGCACGCGACGAGCAGGTCCGTCTCGCCGCCTGCGCGGACCGGGACGCGCGCATCGCCGACTCGATCTTCGACGACGTGGCGTCGGCCGAGCGCGCCGTGATCGACCCCGCGGTCGCCGATACCCTCGCGGAGCGCATCGCGGCCCACGACGCCCACGTGGTGGCTGCACGCGGTCGTGTGCTCGAACTCGAGCTCGAACTCGCCGGCACCGCCGACGTGCCCATCGACCTCGCCGCGTCGCAGGCCGCGCTCGACGCGGCCGACGCTGCGCGGACGCTCGCGTTCGGGGCCGAGCGCGACGCCGATCACCTGGCGATCGGGCTGCGCGATCTCGCCGTGCAGATCGATGCGGCCTATGCGGGAGCAGCCGACCGCGCCGCCGACGCGGCGGCCATCGCCCGTCTCGCCGACACCGTCGCCGGCCGGGCGCCGAACACCATGAAGATGGACCTCGAGACCTTCGTGCTGGCCGCCGAGCTCGAAGAGATCGTCGCCGCCGCCAACCTCCGACTCGGCGACATGTCGTCCGGACGCTACCGCCTGCAGCACTCCGATGCCCGCGCGGCGCGGGGGGCGGCATCCGGACTCGGGCTCGAGATCCTCGACGCCTACACCGGGCAGGCGCGTCCGGCGCAGTCGCTGTCAGGCGGCGAGACGTTCCTCGCGTCGCTCGCGCTCGCGCTCGGACTCGCCGAAGTCGTGACCGCACGCGCCGGGGGAGTGCGGCTCGACACTCTGTTCGTCGACGAAGGCTTCGGGTCTCTCGACGACGAGACCCTCGAGCTCGCCATGCGCACGCTCGACGAACTGCGCCAAGGGGGACGCACGGTCGGAGTCATCAGTCATGTGGCGGCGATGAGAGAGCAGCTTCCGGCGCAGCTCAGCGTCGAGGCGAGCCCGCACGGGCCGAGCCGGATCCGTCAGGACGCCATCGCACCCGCGTAGCGGGCCTCCCGACCGGATCAGACGCCGTACTCAGCCTGGATCCGCTCGCGCAGCTGATGGCTGCACGCGGTGACCGCCGCGCGCCAGTCGGTGATGGCATCATCCTGGGCGCGGTCCGACACGGCCTTGATCACCCGGATGGGAACACCGAAGCGCTCGGCGACCCACACGTACGCATAGGTCTCCATGTCGACCAGGCCGCCGCCCAGCTGCCGGATCACCTCGACCGCGGCGGCGTCGTCCACGAAATGATCGCCGGTCGCGATCGTCACACCGCTGCGCCCGAGCTCGATCCGCGTCGGCAGCGAGACGTGCTGGCCGACGATCCCGTCGATGTCGGTCACATCGTGCTGGATCACCGCGTCGATCTCGTAGAGCGACGCCTCGAGTGCGGGATCGATCGCGCCCGCAGTGCCGACCACGACGATCTCGTCGTACGCGCGCGCATCGAGAGCTCGCGTCAGGGCGTACGTCGCCTGCAGCTTGCCCGGACCCGTGACGAGTCGGTCGAAGCCGGGAAGCTCCGCAGGAAAGGCGACGAGTTCGGCCTCGAGGGCGGCGACGAGAAGTCTCACCCCACCATTCTCCCAGGCCATCGGCCACTTCTCGGCGCCGGAGCGCTGCGCAGTTCGTGCTGTGCCCCCCGGAGTCGGAAGCCCGCGCTAGCCTGAAGATGATGTCCCGCTCCGAATCCAGGCCCCAACAGACCGCGAGCGTGCCCGTGGGGAGCGGGGCGGCGCATCCGGTCACCGCCGCGATCCCGCTCTCGTCGCGAGCGCGCTGGCAGGCGTTCTGGGTGTGCGTCTCGGTCGCCGCGATCACGATCCTCGACATGACGAAGGTCAATGTCGCGCTCCCGTCGATCGGCGAGGTGCTGGACGCCGGATCGACCGAGCTGCAGCTGATCGTGTCGGGTTTCGTGCTCACCTTCGGACTCGTGCTCGTGCCGATGGGGCGCCTGGGCGACCAGCGTTCGCGCCGCACGCTGTTCGTCGTCGGACTGTCGCTTTACACGCTCACGAGCATCCTGTGCGCGCTGGCGCCGACCGCGACCGTGCTGCTGATCGGGCGTCTGCTGCAGGGCGTGGCGGCCGGCATCCAGATGCCGCAGGTGCTCGGCATGGCGCAGGAGCTGTTCCAGGGAAAAGAGCGGGGCCGGGCGTTCGGGCTGTTCGGCGCGACGATCGGGGTGGCGACGGCCTTCGGCCCCACCCTGGGCGGACTGCTCATCGCGCTCGGCGGCCCGACCGATGGGTGGCGGCTCATCTTCTGGATGAACGTGCCGCTCTGCCTCGCCGCGATCGTCTTCACGCTGTGGCTGCTTCCCGACACGCGTACGCGATCGCGTCGTCCGGTGCAGCTGGACCCGGTCGGCATCCTGCTGTTCGGCGCCAGTGTGATCTCGCTGATGTGGCCGTTCCTCTTCACGACGGGAGCGCCCACCGACAACCCCGCGCGGTGGTGGCTGCTGGTCGCCTTCGCGCTCTTCGTCTCGGCGTTCATCGCCTGGGAGCGGCGCTACGCGGCTCGCGGGCGCAGCCCCCTCATCCCGCTGAAGCTCTTCCGCATCTCGTCGTACCGCAACGGCACGCTGCTGCAGACGGCATACTTCACCGCGGTCCCGGCGATGTTCCTCGTGTCGACGCTGTACCTGCAGATCGGTCTCGGCCTCGCCCCGGTGTACGCCGGAATGACCTCGATCGGGTTCGCGCTGGCCAGCGCCGTGACCTCGTGGATCGGCGGCAACCTCGTCAGCAGCCACGGCCGCATCATCGTCGTCTGGGGGCTCGTCGCCATCCTCGCGAGCGTCGGGGGCCTCGTGCTCGCGGCGCTGTACACGGATCCAGCGTGGACGCCGTACGTCATGGCGGCGATCATGACCGTCGCCGGTGCCGGCGGCGGGCTCGTGATCGCGCCGAACCAGACGCTCACCCTCGCCGACATCCCCGTCAAACAGGGGGGTCTCGCCGGCTCCGTCGGCCAGCTCGGTCAGCGCATCGGCGCCGCCGTGGGCACCGCGGTCGCGCTGTCGCTGTTCTACGCGACGATCTACCGCGAATCCGGGGCCGACAGCGACACCCTCGTGGTCTACCACGACGCGTTCGCGTTCGGGATGATGGCGGTCGGGCTGTTCCTCGCGCTCGCGTTCATCGTGTCGATCGTCGACCTGACGGTGCGGCGCAAGAATCACGAGGTGCCCGATGGCGCCGAGCCTCGCATGCCCTGATTTCCTCCGTGCGCTTCCGCTGGAGTTGCCCCAGATCGCCGCTTCCGGCGTGTGACGCGACAACATGCGGCAAACGAACACCTGCTCGGAGGCCGGGCGGCGGCGCGGGACCCCCGGATCACCGGCGGAGCGAGACCGGACCCATCACGGGGCGCCGGCGATCGCGCACCCAGCGTGCCCGTTCGGCGCGGAACTCCTCACGGGTGGCGAAGCGGTAGCGGTACGACACCGCTCGCACCCATCGCGGGCGCTCGCCCGCGAACGGATCGCGTGCGAGCAGGCGCAGGGTCGCGGGATCCGCTTCGAGAAGTCTCACGAGGAACACCGTGAACCAGTCGTCGAGCGACCGGCCGAGCGGCAGGAACCACATCAGCCAGTCGAGCCGCAGGTGGTACGGAGCGAACTGCCGGGGCACGCGGTGCACCTCGCCCGGCTTTCCCTTGAACTCGTATTCGTGCCAGGTCGCCGCATCCGGATCCGGATCGGTCGTCCCCTCGACGACGATCTCGATCCGCTCCTTCGTGACCGTGCCGAACGCGCCGTACGCGTTGGCCAGCTGCCAGCGGTTGAAGCTCGCGTTCATCAGCTGCCGGTGCGCGAAGAGGTTCTGCAGCGGCCACCAGCTCAGCACGACGTAGAGCGCGGCGAGGGCCGATGTGACGACGAGCCAGGGCAGCGGGATCCCGTCGACGATTCCGCCCGGATGCTGCGGGGGCGCCGTGGCCGGCGACCCGATCCCGGGCAGACCGATCGCCGAGAACGCGAGCACGACGGTCATCCAGTTGAGCCACGCGAAGTTCCCCGTCAGCACGAGCCACAGCTGGGTGGCGATCACGATCGCCGCAGCGACCGCTCCGACGATCGCGGGGATCGGCCCGGGCACGAAGAGTCCGAGGAGGGGAGCGAACAGGAACCACGGCACCACGAGCTGCGCGAAGTGGTTGCCGAGCACTTCGCCTCGATGGATCCATCGAGGCAGCAGGTGCGCCTGACGGCTGAGCGGGCCGGGCATCGGCTGGGTCTCGTGGTGATACATGAGCGCCGTGAGGTCGCGCCACTCCCGCCCGCCGCGGATCTTGATCATGCCGGCACCGAACTCGAGGCGGAACACGAGCCACCAGAACAGCACGATCACGACGGTCGACGGCGGCTGCGAATCAGAGCCGAGGAACGCCGCGAGGAAGCCCGCCTCGAGCAGCAGCATCTCCCATCCGAACCCGTAGAAGGTCTGGCCGATGCTCGTGATCGACATGTATCCGAGCCACAGGCCGAGGAAGCACAGCATCGGCACCCACGGCGGACCCAGCTGCGGGATGCCGCACACCAGGGCCGCCGCGAGCACGATGCCTGCGACGCACAGGTCCACGAGTCGTCGATCGGTGTAGCGGACGGCGAGGAAGAGCGTGGGGTGGAGCAGGCGGCGTGCTCGCGTGCGCCCGGTCCCTGAGCCTGCGGAGGCGCGGGCGCGAGCCCATTCGATCAGCTCGGGTGCGGGGAGCAGGCCGTGCTCGCCGAGGAGCGGACGGAACTGGTTCAGCGTCGAGAGGAACGCGACGACGAAGAGGCCCGCGATGCCTCGCTGCAGCACCTGTCGCGCGAACTCGAAGTCGACTGCCGCGAAGCCGTCCATGGCTCAGTCGCCGTCCGCCCGTCGCCGGGTGCAGAACTCCACGGAAACCGCCGCAAACCTCGCAGCCGCACCCGCCACAGCCGGCTGACGCTCCGGATCCGTGGAGTTCTGCAGGGGGACCATGTCAGCCTCCGGGGAACAGATCCTCGAGACCTACGCGCTCGGCGCCGTCGCGCAGGGCCTGACGCGCGGCGTACCAGCCGGGCATGCCGGTGACGCCCGGGCCGGGCGGCGTCGCCGCCGATGCGAGGTACACCCCGCGCAGCGGCGTTCGCCAGGGCGTGCGCGAGATCACGGGGCGCCGGAAGGCCTGTGTGAACGTGAACGCTCCGCCCAGGATGTCGCCGCCGATGTCGGCAGGGTTGTACCGTGCGCGATCGGCGGCGGTCATGGCTCGGGTCGCGAGGATGCGCGCGCGGAAGCCTGGCGCGAAGCGCTCGACCTGCCGGGTCACCGCCTCCGTCGGATCGAACGTGGAGTTCGCGGGGACGTGGATGTAGGCCCACAGCACGTGCTTGCCCGCGGGCGCGCGCGTGTCGTCGAGCACCGTCGGCTGTACCGAGAGCACGTACGGGTGCTCGGCCAGCGTGCCGCGTGCCACGGCGTTCTCGCTCGCCTCGATCTCTTCCCGCGTACCGCCGAGATGCACGGTCGGAGCGAGTGCGACGTCGGGGTGCGCCCAGGGAACGGGCCCGTCGAGCGCGAAGTCCACCTTCGCCGCGGCCTGGCCGTACCGGTAGCCGAGCACGGCGGAGGCGTACCGCGCGGGCAGTCCGGGGTGCGTCAGCAGCAGACGCGGCGTGGTGTCGAGCAGCAGCAGATCTCCGGCATCCGGGTCGCCCCAGTCGAGGTCGGCGAGTGTGGTGACGAGTTGCTCCGTCTCGACGCTGCCACCGTGGGCGCGCAGGTCGTCGACCAGGGCGTCGGCGATGCGCTGGGCACCGCCCCGCGGGAAGGCCCAGCCGTCGGCGGAGTGCCCGTGCGCGGCGAGGAACAGCCCCGATGCGGCGGCGCCGACCGACGGCAGGCGCGTGTTCGCGTGGGCGAGCACACCGGCCAGCAGCGCGTTCGCCTCCTCCGTCGCGAACGTCCCGCGTCCGAGCCGTGAGCCCAGCTGCAGGCTCCGCAGCCCGAAGCGCGCGGTCGTGATCGGATGCCGCGGCCACCGCAGCAGCTGAGATCCGGTGAAATCGACGACGCCGCCCAGATGGGAGCTCAGCGGCCTCATCACGGCCCGCCACGCCCCTGCGTCGCGGCCTAGTCCGAGGGCGGTGCGTTCGAGGTCGCGCCACGCGATCCCGGCACGGCCGCCGTCGAGGGGCTGGGCGTACGACGCGCGCGGATGCAGCCACTCGATGCGATCGCGAATGCCGAACGCGCGGAAGAACGGCGACGACAGGGCCGCCGGATGCACCGCCGAGCACACGTCGTGGTGGAAGCCGGGGAGCGTCAGGTCGGCGGTGCGCACGCCCCCTCCGACGGAGCGCGCGGCCTCGAGCACTCGTACCTCGTACCCGGCGCGGGCGAGCGACACCGCGGCGGCGAGTCCGTTCGGCCCGCTGCCCACCACCGTCGCGCGCTTGACCATGCCCTCATCCTCCCACCGGCGGTCCGCCACGGGGCGGCGGTGTCCCGCAGGGCTGTGACGGGCGGCCGGTGCCGTACCGGAATAAGGGAACCGCCGAGATGAGCGCCCTGGCCGCGGCATCCGTCGCCGTCTCGGCGCATCCCGTCAGCTGGGCGCATCCCTCGGTCTCAGCACACGAGCGCGGGTCTGGGCGTGGCGGACTTCCCGACCGGCGGGCCGCCCGCCAGGATGGAGGTGCGGCCTCCGCCGCGGGAAGAGGTGGATCATGCAATCGGTGCTGCTGGACACCCCGACGGGGATCACCGCCCGGCTCGGGTGGGACCCCAAGGTCGCGGAGCACGACCGCAAGCGCGCGCTGGCGAAAGAGATCATCGCCGAACGGCTCGGCGTCGAGACCCGCGACGTGCGCGTCGAGCGCGAGGCTCCTCGAACCTTCGGCTTCCACACGCAGCTCATCGCGGAGGTCGCCGGTCAGGACGTGCCGCTGAAGATCCGCAACGTGAATTTCCGCGCGGCGACGGTGGTCGCCGTCGCGGACCACGAGATGCCGCTCGGGCTCGATCTGCGCGACGCGCACCCCGACGACGCCGAGCTCCACATCATGAAGCGGCACTCGCATCTTCCGGATGAGAACGACCTCGGAAGGCTCCTCGCCCACTGGACCCGGGTGCAGGCCGTCCGTGACGCCGACGGACGGGGGGCACGCGTCGCGGCAGATCACGTGCGTCTGGACAGCCCGCTCACGCGCGGCTGGATCCCCGACCGGCACGCGCAGTACCAGCTCGCCGATCTGTCGCGCGACGGCTGGATCATCACGCTCGCCTACGGCAAGCCCGCGTCCTGATCCGTACGGACGGGCACGTGAGCGGATGCCGCGGGCCGCGGCCTCCGGTGGGGTGAGAGTCTCAGCGAGCCGGGTCGACGAGGTCGGGCAGTGCCGCGTGCAGCTCCGCGAGCCATGCCGTTGCGTTGCCGTCCGACGGCGCCCGCCAATCGCCGCGCGGCGAGAGCGAGCCCGCCGGTGACACCTTCGGCCCGTTCGGGATCGCGGATCGCTTGAACTGCGCGAACGCGAAGTAGCGCTGCAGGAACACCTGCAGCCACTTCGCGACGGCGGGCAGATCGTAGGCGTAGCGGTCCTCGTCGGGGAAGCCGGGAGGCCAGGCTCCGGCATCCGCATCTCCCCAGGCCTGGGAGGCGAGATATGCGATCTTCGACGGGCGGAACCCGTAGCGCAGCACGTGGAACAGCGCGAAGTCGTGGAGCGCGTACGGGCCGATGCGGTCCTCGGTGGACTGCATCCTGCCGTCCTGGCCGGCGGGCACGAGTTCGGGGCTGATCTCGGTGTCGAGCACCGACTGCAGCACGGCGATCTCCCGCTCGTCCACGCCTTCGCGGTGCGAGATCACCCAGCGGATCACGTGCTGGATGAGGGTCTTGGGCACGCCGGCGTTGACGGCGTAATGGCTCATATGGTCGCCGACGCCGTAGGTCGCCCAGCCCAGCGCGAGCTCGGACAGGTCCGACGTGCCGATCACCATGCCGCCGTGGTGGTTCGCGAGGCGGAAGAGGTAGTCGGTGCGAAGCCCCGCCTGCACGTTCTCGAAGGTGATGTCGTGAACGGGCTCGCCGTCGGCGAACGGATGCCCGAGACGTTCGAGCATCTCAGTCGCGAGCGGGCGGATGTCGATCGTCTCGATCGATGCGCCCACCGACTCCGCGAGGGCGATGGCATTGGACTTGGTGTGCTCGCTCGTGGCGAATCCGGGCATCGTGTACGCGAGGATGTCACTGCGCGGACGCCCCATGCGGTCCATGGCGCGCGCCACGACCAGCAGCGCGTGCGTGGAGTCCAGTCCGCCGCTCACGCCGATGACGGGCTTCGGCCCGCCGATCGCGCTCATGCGCTGCACGAGCCCCGAGACCTGGATGTTGAAGGCCTCATAGCAGTCCTGCGCGAGGCGCGCGGGATCGTCGGGCACGAACGGGAACCGGTCGAGGGTGCGGCGCAGGCCCACGTCGGTCTGCGGGGGATCGAGCTCGAAGTGCACGGTGCGAAACGCGGCATCCGACGCGGTGGCCCGACGATTGTCGTCGAACGTGCCCTGGCGCAGACGATCCTGGCGCAGGCGGTCCAGATCGACGTCAGCGACCGAGCGCCGGGGCCCGTCCGGGAATCGCTCGGTCTCGACGAGGAGGGTCCCGCCCTCGTAGATCATCGTCTGCCCGTCCCACGACAGATCGTTGGTCGACTCGCCCATGCCGGCGGCGGCATATGCGTACGCGGCGAGGCACCGCAGGGATTGCGACTGCACGAGATCCTTGCGGTCCTCGGCGCGCGCGATCGTGATCGGGCTGCCGCTGAGGTTCAGCAGCACCGTGGCACCCGCGAGCGCCGCGTGCGACGAAGGCGGGATCGGCACCCACACGTCCTCGCAGATCTCGGCGTGCACCACGAGTCCCGGAACGTCGAGCGCCTCGAACAGCAGGTCGGGCCCGAAGGGCGCCTCGAGCGCGCCGACGCGGATGTCCTGCCCGGCCTGGTCATCGCCGGGCGCGTACCAGCGGCGCTCGTAGAACTCTCGGTATGTCGGCAGATACGACTTGGGCGCGACGCCGAGCAGCTCGCCGCGGTGGATCACCACGGCACAGTTGTAGAGGCGGTTGCGGTGACGCAGCGGCGCGCCCACGACGAGCATCGGGAAGAGATCGACGGATGCTGCCACCAGCGCCTCGATCGCACGCTCGACGCCGTCGAGCACGGCGTCCTGCAGCACGAGATCGTCGATCGAGTACCCGGTCAGGCACAGCTCCGGGAAGACGGCGACCGCGACCGCGTCGGCATCGCATTCGCGGGCGGTCGCCAGGACCGCGTGAGCGTTCGCCGACGGGTCGGCGATGGCGACCGGGATCGTGCACGCGGCGACGCGGGCGAAGCCATGCCGGTACGCGCTCTCGAAGGGCAGGCTCATGGGCTCCAGTCTGGCAGGTGGCCCCGGCATCCCGCCTCTCGTGGTCTGCGAGCCTCACCTTCGCCCGGATGAGAAGGGGTGTCCGCCGCCGCGGCTATGGTCGAGGGCGGGAAGGGATGCATGCGATACATCGAAGACGAGGGCCGGATCGTCTGGAGCGCGAGCGACCTCAAAGCCGCCGCCGAGTGCGAGTTCGCGTGGCTGCGAGGGATCGACGCGAGGCTGGGGCGAGTGGCCGCGGTCGAAGAGCCGGAAGACCTGACGCTCGAGCGCGCCGGCCGGCTCGGCACGGTCCACGAGCGTCGCGTGCTGGCCGACTACGTCGAGCGGTTCGGCGCGGGGGTGGCCCTGATCCCCGAGACGAGATCGTCGGATGCTGCGGGCCTGGCCGCTGCGGTCGCCGCGACGAATGCGGCACTGGCCTCCGATGCCGACGTCGTCTACCAGGCCGCCTTCGCCACGTCGGACTTCGTCGGCTTCGCCGACTTCCTCGTACGCGACCCTTCGCCCGACTCGGTGCCCGCGGCCGACGGGAGGACGACAGCCGTCTCGCCGGTCGCCGAACCCGATCGACGCATGCGTCCGTGGATCGTGCAGGACACGAAGCTTGCCAGGCACGCGCGCGTGACCGCTCTGATGCAGCTCGCCGCGTACGTGGCGCAGCTCGATCGACTGGGTGTCGCCCGCTCCGACCGGGTCGAACTCCTCCTCGGCGACGGCAGCGTCAGCGTGCACGAGGTCGACGATCTGCTCCCGGTGTTCGAACTGCGCCGCGAGCGGCTCGCAGAGCTCATCGCCGACCGTCGCCTCGATCGAGGCGCCGCGGGCGAGCCGATCGCGTGGGGCGACCCCCGGGGCGAACTGGGCGTCGTGGCGTGTGGGCGATGCGCGACGTGCGATGCCGAGGTCGTGGCGTCCCGCGATCTGCTTCTGGTCGCAGGCATGCGACCCGTGCAGCGGGAGCGGCTGCGCGCGGCGGAGGTCGACACGATCGACGCTCTCGCGGTGACGCTGACAGCGCCGGTGGGCATGAACCCCGAGGTGTTCGCCTCGCTGCGGACGCAGGCGCGCCTGCAGCTCGAGAGCCCCGCCGGCACGCCACCGCTGTATCCGTCGGCCGTCGCCTCGCCTCCGTCCGGGGCATCGTCGCCGTCGGTCGAAGCGGCGGAGCGCGACGACCGGCTATCACCCGCGCTCCCGCCGGTCCCCGTCTACGAGGTCGTGGCGCCCCAGGCGCTCGGCGCCCTGCCCCGGCCGGACCACGGCGATCTCTTCTTCGACTTCGAGGGCGATCCGCTGCACACCGAGCCGTTGTCGGCGGGGCGCGAGGCCGAGCCCGCGCAATGGGGCATCGACTACCTGTTCGGCTGGGTCGACGTCCGCGAGCAGTACACGGCGCTGTGGGCCCACTCGTTCGCCGACGAGAAGCGCGCGCTCGAGACGTTCCTCGACATCGTCCACCTGCGACGACAGCAGCACCCCGACATGCACATCTACCATTACGCGCCGTATGAGCCGACGCACCTGCTGGCGATGGCGGCGCGCCACGGCGTGCGCGAGGCCGACGTCGATCGCCTGCTGCGCGACGGGGTCTTCGTCGACCTGTATCCGGTCGTGCGCCGCGCGCTGCGAGTGGGATCGCGGTCGTACTCGATCAAGAAGCTCGAACCGCTCTACATGGGCGCCGAGGTGCGCACGAGCGATGTGCAGAAGGGCGACGACTCCATCGTCCGCTACGTCGAGGCCCGAGCGCTGCTGGCCGACGGCGACGAGTCCGGCGGGCGGGAGATCCTCGACGACCTCGCCGACTACAACCGCTACGACTGCGTCTCGACGCGGCGGCTGCGCGATTGGCTGGTCGATCGGGCGCGCGAGGCGGGGCTGCGACCGTCGCCGAACCCCGAGCCCGACGAGAAGGCCTACGAGCCCTCCGCTCGCGCCACCGTCCTCGATGCGCTCGCGCTGCAGCATCCGGTCGATTCGCCTGTCGCACGATCGCTGCACCTGGGTGCCGCCGCGATCGACTACTACCCGCGCGAGGCGAAGTCCTTCTGGGCGACGCACTTCCTGCGCCTGCGCGAGCCCGTGTCGCTGTGGGAGCAGACGCGCGACGTCGTCGCGATCGATCCCGTGCGCAGCCGCGTCAGGGAGGACTGGCACTACGCCGAGAGCGGGCGCGGCGGCGAGCGCCGCATCGTCGAGCTGCGCGGCGAACTCGCACCCGGCACACGGGTCAGCGAGGGCGCGAACCCGTTCGCCCTGTACGAGCTGCCCGCGCCGTATCCGTTCGACGCGTCGCCGCGCTGGATCCACTCGTATCGCGGCGTCAAGGTCGTCGAGGTGCTCGATGACGGCGCCGTCGTGGAAGAGACCGCGGTGGACGGCCACACGTGGGCCGAGCTGCCCGTGGCGCTCACCCCCGCCGCGCCCCCGGGCGCCGGCAACCAGCAGTCCGCGATCGATGCGTGGGCAGATGCCGTCATCGCCGCATCGCCGGAGCTGCCCGCAGATCCCGCCACCGACATCCTCGGCCGTCGTGCCCCCCGCACGCTCTCCGGCGCGCTGCCCGAGGTAACCGGCGACATCGTCGATGCGATCACCCGCGCCGTGTCGAACCTCGACCGCAGCTACCTCGCCGTGCAGGGGCCGCCCGGAACAGGCAAGACCTACGTCGGGTCGCACGTGATCGCCCGACTCGTGCGTGAGCAGGGCTACAGGGTCGGCGTCGTCGCGCAGGGCCACGCGACCGTCGAGCAGCTTCTGGATCGCGTCATCGAGGCCGGCGTTCCGCCGGTGCAGGTCGGCAAGGCGCCCAAGGATCCCACGGCGGAGCACGCGTTCACGGTTCTGCCGAAGAACGGCGTCGCCGCATTCGCCGCCGAGCACGAGGCGTCCGGCTTCGTCGTCGGCGGCACCGCGTGGGACTTCAGCCATGAGGGCCGCATTCCCCGGGGCAGTCTCGACCTGCTCGTCGTCGACGAGGCGGGCCAGTTCTCGCTGGCCTCGACCATCGCGGTCTCCCTGGTGGCGCCCCGCCTGTTGCTGCTGGGCGACCCGCAGCAGTTGCCGCAGGTGAGCCAGGGCACGCACCCGGCGCCGGTCGACACCTCGGCGCTCGGCTGGGTCATGGACGGCGCCGATGTCATCCCGCACGAATACGGCTACTTCCTCGCCCAGACCCGCCGTATGCGTCCCGAGGTCGCCGCGCCCGTCTCGACGCTGTCGTACCGCGGCGAACTCGCCGCCCACCCGTCGACCGCGTTGCGCAGGCTGGAGGGCATCGAGCCCGGACTCGTGCCGATCGCGCTCCGCCACCACGGCAACGCCACGCAGTCCCTCGAAGAGGCGGCCGAGGTGGCGCGGATCGTCGGGGATCTCGTCGGCCGCGCATGGGCGGGTATCGCCATCGATGCCGAGGGGGCGGCGACCACCATCCCGCCACGCCCGCTCGGCCAGGCCGATCTCATCGTGGTGACGCCGTACAACGCCCAGCAGGTCGCGGTCGAGGAGGCGCTCGCCTCGGCGGGGTTCCCCGATGTTCCGGTGGGGACCGTCGACAAGTTCCAGGGCAAAGAGGCCGCGGTCGCGATCGTCTCGCTCGCGGCGTCCTCGGGGCGCGAGGCGCCGCGCGGGCTGGAGTTCCTGCTGCTGCGCAACAGGCTCAACGTCGCGATCTCGCGGGCGATGCACACCGCCTACCTCGTCTACTCGCCCGGGCTCCTCGACGATCTGCCGTACACGCCGGAGGGCGTCGCGCGCCTGAGCGGCTTCGCGCGGCTCGTCGGGCATGGCGGATCCACGACGACCCGATGAGGACCCCCGCGTAGACTCGCGCTCGACCGCACCGACAGGAGGCAGCATGGCCGACGAGGCACCGCGTCAGTTCGAGATCGACCTGCCGCCCGAACTCATCGGCGGTGCATACGCCGACTTCGCGAACGTGTGGCACACGCCGACGGTCTTCGTGATGGATTTCCTGACCCTTGCACAGCCACCGCGCGAGCAGGTGGACGCCGAGACCGGTCAGCGCCAGACCGTGGTTCCCGCACGGGTGGTGAGCCGGATCAGGATTCCTCCCGAGCAGGTGTTCGAGCTCGCGAAGGCGCTCACGCAGCAGCTCGAGTTCTGGGAGCAGGAGACCGGACGCCGCGCTCCGCAGGAACCCCCGATCGCCGACTGAGGCCTCGGACGGTGGCGCACGGACGCGGCGGTCGGACGCGACCTCGATAGACGTCCGCTCGCACAGTGTCAACCCTGTTGGATGCGCCATGCCCCCCGCGTAGCCTGACAGAGCGTCCACGGACGCGGGCGCGGTGCTCGTTCGGCGAGGGGCGGGTGCCGCGCCGCAGCAGTCCGCGTATCACCCGGTGTCGCCGTCCCCCGTCGGGGGACGGAGCGGGCCGGCCCCGGAGCGCACCGTCGCCGCGAATCGGCGAAGCGGGGCGCGATCGCGCCGAAGGGTCTGATCGCGCCGAAGGGTCTGATCGCGCCGAAGGGTCAGACGGTGCCGTAGAGGCGGTCGCCCGCGTCACCGAGACCGGGCACGATGTACCCCTTCTCGTTGAGCCTCTCGTCGACCGCGCCGAGCACGAGGGTCACGTCGCGCCCGGCGACCTGCTTCTCGATCGCGGCGACGCCTTCCGGCGCGCCCAGGATGCAGATCGCGGTGACGTCCTGCGCGCCGCGCTGGAAGAGGAACTCGATGGCCGCACCCAGCGACCCGCCCGTGGCCAGCATGGGGTCGAGCACGAAGCACTGACGATCGCTCAGATCTTCGGGCAGCCGTTCGGCGTACGTGGTCGGCTCGAGGGTCTCCTCGTTGCGCGCCATCCCGAGGAAGCCGACCTCGGCCGTGGGAAGGAGCTTGACCATCCCCTCGAGCATGCCGAGTCCTGCGCGCAGGATCGGCACGACGAGGGGGCGCGGCTCGCTGATCTTCACGCCGGTCGTCGTCGTGACGGGGGTCTGGATCTCGATGGGCGAGACGCGGACGTTGCGCGTCGCCTCGTACGCGAGCAGCGTGACGAGCTCTTCGGTGAGCTGCCGGAACACCGGCGAGGGCGTGCGCTCATCGCGCAGCACCGTGAGCTTGTGGGTGACGAGAGGGTGGTCGGCGACGTGCAGGCGCATACGCCCAGGGTAGTGCGTGCGAGGCCGTTCTCCGGGGGCGTCATCGATCGCGCATCACGCAACGAGCGATGAGAGATCGACGGGCGTCTACGCTCGTGCTGTGACCGTCGATCCGGGGGACCTTGCCGCGATGCAGCGCGCCCTCGCGCTGGCCGCGGCGGCAGGCGAGGCCGGCGACGTACCCGTCGGAGCGGTGGTGACGGATGCCGCCGGCGAAGTCATCGGAGAGGGGCGCAATCTCCGCGAGGTCACGCACGATCCCACCGCGCACGCCGAAGTCGTCGCGCTGCGCGATGCCGCACAGGCCGTCGGCTCGTGGAACCTCGAAGGCTGCTCGCTCGTGGTCACCCTCGAGCCGTGCGTGATGTGCGCGGGCGCAGTGCTGCAATCGCGGATCTCGCGCGTGGTGTTCGGGGCCTGGGACGACAAGGCCGGCGCCGCGGGATCGATGTACGACGTTCTGCGCGACCGGCGCCTGCCGTACCGTGCCGAGGTGATCGGAGGAGTCCGCGAGGACGAGGCATCCGCTCTGCTGCGTGCGTTCTTCGACGCTCGGCGCTGACACCCGCCCCCGCGCATGCGGGGGTTCACGCGCGGGTCATCGGGGGGTCTGCACCCTGCCGGGTCCGTTGCGGCCGGCCCTACCGTGACAGGCGTGACCCGCCTCATCGAACCCGTCCGCACCGCTCCCGCCGCCGCGCGACCGGGCGGCATCCGCTCGCGTATCGGCTGGACCTTCGTGCTCCTCACCGCCGTCGCCATCGTCGCGTACTCCGCGGCGCCCTACTTCACCGCGTCGCTGCGCGAGCTGGCGGGAGACGAGGTGGGCCTCGCGCCCACGTACGCCCAGGCCCACCCGTTCGTTCAGGGCGCGCTCTACGTGCACATCGTCGGCGGCGCGCTCGCGCTCGTACTCGGTCCCCTGCAGTTCTGGCGCGGCCTGCGCACCCGCGCACCGCGCGTGCACCGCTGGATCGGCCGCACCTACCTGATCGGCGTCGCGATCGGCGCGGCGGGAGGGCTCGTGATCGCGCCGTCGAGCCCTGCCGGCTACGTCGGATTCTTCGGGTTCGGCACCCTCGCCGTCCTCTGGCTCATCACGGGGTGGCGTGCGTACCGAGCGATCCGCCGCCGGGATGTGCCGAGCCACCAGGCGTGGATGATCCGCAACTACGCACTCACCTACTCCGGCGTGATGCTGAGGGTGTGGCTGCCCCTGCTCCTGCTCGCGCCGCTTCTTCTCGGCCAGCCGTGGGAGTTCGAGCCGGCTTTCGCGAACGCGTACGCCGCGGTGCCCTTCCTCTGCTGGCTGCCCAACCTCGTGTTCGCCGAGTGGCTCGTCCGCCGCCGCGGTCTGCCGTCGTATCGTCTCCCGGTCCGAGGCGCCGCCTCGGTCTGAAGCGGAAGGGCGTGCTCAGCGAGGGAGGTGCGGGAGCACCTCGGATCCGAGGAACTCGACATGCTCCACGTCCTGCAGGTCCAGGAGCTGGAAGTAGACGCGCTCGATTCCGAACGAGCGGTAGTGCGCGACGCGTTCGGCGATCTCGTCCGCCCCGCCCACGATGTTGGTGCCGTCGCGGACCTCGGCGAGCGTCTTGCCGATGCGGGCCGCCCGGCGCTGCACCGCGTCATCGTCCGGACCCGCGAACGTCGACATCGCCAGCGACAGGCGAACCGTGCCCGGATCGCGGCCGATGCGCTCGCATGCCGCATGGAGGTTGTCGATCCGCTCCTGGATCTGGTGATCCTCGGGAAAGCCGACGTTGTACTCGCTCGCGAAGCGCGCGACCAGGTCGGGCGTGCGCCGCGGGCCGCCGCCGCCGACGATGATGGGCGGAGGCGTCTGGGTGGGCTTCGGGAGCGCGGGCGAGTCGATCAGGGTGTAGTTGTCGCCCGCGAACGAATAGGTCTCTCCGATCGGAGTCGACCAGAGCCCGGTGACGATCTCGAGCTGCTCCTCGAGCAGGTCGAACCGCTTCGGCGGAAACGGGATGCCGTAGGCGCGGTGCTCGCCCTCGAACCAGCCGGCACCGAGGCCGAGCTCGACACGCCCTCCCGACATCTGATCGACCTGCGCGACCTGGATCGCGAGCATGCCCGGGTGACGGAAAGTCACCGGCGAGACGAGTGTGCCGAGCCGGATGCGCGAGGTCTCGCGAGCGAGACCGGCGAGCGTCGTCCACGCGTCGGTGGGGCCTGGGAGCCCGTCGCCCATACCGCTGAGGATGTGGTCGGAGCGGAAGTACCCGCTGAACCCCAGGCGTTCCGCGACCTGCGCGAAGGCGAGCTGGTCGGCGTAGGTCGCCCCGAGGTGGGGCTCGGTGAAGACGCAGTACTCCACAGCGAGCCCCCGTCAGTCCGCCGACTTGATGAAGAACTCCTCGGTCGGGGGAGCGGGGTCATCGCCCGGGCGGTAGATGTCGGGTTCGAAGTAGATGACGCGGGCGGCGGGCACGGCCTCGCGCACGCGCGCCTCGATCCGGTCGATGTCGCTGGCGATGTGCGCGAGCGGCGCATCCGCGGCGAAACCGAGCTTGGCGGCGACGAGCAGCTCATCGGGACCCAGATAGAGCGTCTTGATGTGGATGAGCTTTCGCACCTCGGGCCCGCGGACGATGGCATCCACGATGCGCGCGTGATCGGCATCCGTCGCCCCTTCGCCCACCAACAGGCTCTTCGTCTCGATGCCGAGGGTGATCGCGACGAGGATCAGCAGGGTGCCGATCAAGAGCGTGCCGATCGCGTCGAAGATCGGGTTGCCGGTGATCGCCGTCATGCCGACGCCGAACAGGGCGAAGACGAGACCGGTGAGGGCGGCGATGTCTTCCAGCAGCACGACCGGAAGCTCGGGAGCCTTCGCGTGGCGGACGAACGACACCCACGACTGGCCGGGCGTGCGGACGTGGTTGCTCTCTTTCACCGCGGTGCGCAGCGAGAACGACTCGAGCCCGATGGCGATCACGAGCACGATGATCGGGATCCAGAAGTTGGTCAGCTCGTGGGGGTGCGTCAGCTTGTCGACGCCCTCGTAGATCGAGAAGAGACCGCCGACCGAGAACAGGATGATCGAGACGACGAACGCGTAGACGTAGCGTTCGCGGCCGTAGCCGAAGGGATGCTCGCTGTCGGCGGCGCGCTTGGCACGGCGTCCGCCGAGCAGCAGGAGCAGCTGGTTGCCGGAGTCGGCGACCGAGTGGATCGCCTCGGCGAGCATCGAGGCCGAGCCGGAGATGAACCACGCGACGAACTTCGCGAGCGCGATTCCCATGTTCGCGAGGAACGCCGCGATGATCGCCCTGTTGCCGCCGGAAGCACTCATGGGTCGAGTCTACGGATGCCGCGGACGCCCGTTGAGCACGTGCGGCGAGACAGAGGAAGTCGCGCGTCAGTCCGACGCGCGCAGGATGATCGCCTCGGTCGATGGCGACAGCGTCGTCGGGGCGGCCACGTATCCGATGACCGAGAGGAGCGCCTGGCGGAACTCGATCGGGCGCTCCAGGTGCGGTGAGTGACCGGCGCCCTCGAGAGTGATCTCGGTGACATCGCCGCCCGCGCCGGCGTAGCGGCCGAGCACGTCCCGGGTCTGCGACACCATCTCCTGCGCGGGGGCGATGTCACCGCCGGGCCAGCCCGGGACGATCCCCAGCCTGCCGAGGTTGTTGACGTCGGAGAACGACGCGTCCGACACGATCGGATCCAGGCTGCCGTGGATCCACAGGATCCGGGGCTTCTCGGCGAGATCGACGATGCCCGACACGTCGAAGTGGCCCGGGGCCAGGGCATTGAGGACGCCGATCCCGCCGGCGCCGAATCCGGGCCAGTTCTCGCTCGGGACGGCATCGCCGGGGTAATTTCCGGACGCGGTCGAGGTGGTGAGCATCGACTCGACCCAGACGTCCTCGTGCTCGCTCTCGTAGCCGTCTGCGACGTAGCTCGAGCGCAGGACGCTGCGGGGAGACGTGGGGGCATCGGCTGACGTATCGCGGTCGGTCAGCCGCTGGACGAAGTCGGGGTTGGCCCCGCCCCCGCCGCAGCCGGCGTCGTCGTCGGTGAGGCGCGATCCGTCGCGCCGCGTTCCTCCGAACCCGTAGGGCGACACCGGCGCCTGCAGGGTGAGGCTGAGTGCGGGGTGGTCGAGCGCGTACTGAAGGACGACTCCGCCGCCCATCGACCAGCCCACCAGGTGCGCCGTCGGGATGCCGAGTGCGTCGAGCGTCGCGTGCACGTCGTCGCTGAAGTCGCGCACGCCGCGCGTCGCGTCGACGGGGAGGTGCTCGGTGCCGCCGAAGCCGCGCAGGTCGATCGCGATCACGCGCAGGTCCTCGGGCAGGTCCTGCATCGTCTCCTGCCAGAACAGTGCGGACGAGAGGTTGTCGTGGATGAAGACGACCGTCCGCTCCGGCGGGGCGGTCTGGTCGTCTCCCTCGCGTTCCAGCACGTTGACGCTCACGCGGGGCGTCTCCACGGTCCGCGCGGTGATGCCGTCGAAGAGGGTCATATCGGTGCCTCCCACGTCGTCGCGAGGCGTCATCGCCCTCGCACTTTCGAGGATAGACCCGGTCGCCGGAGGGGTGCCCAGCCTTTCAGCATCCGGATGCCGCGGCATCCGCAGCACCGAGTCCGCGCTCAGGGCTCCAGCATCTCGACGGGCGTCTCGCCCGTGTAGAACCCGAAGGTGGCGTCGGCCGCCGCGTGCGCCACCGCGGGCTCCGCGCCGTCGGCGATCTGCGCTGCGGCCCACCCGTCGGCGGAGGCGCGGTAGAAGGCCCTGCCCTCGTCGGTGAACGCCCACGCCTCGGCGGCTTCGGGCGGCAGATCGGTGCTGCCGGCGAGGTGCAGCGCCAGGCCGAGCAGGCCGCCGTCCCAGCCGACACCGGTGGCGCCGGGGCCGTAGATGTCCCAGAACCCCGGGGGCAGGTCCGCGACGCGCGCGGTGTGGATCAGCTCGACGCGCGTCGACTCTTCGCCGGTGCTCCGAAGAGCGACCTCGAGCCACGACATGCCGCCGCCGAACTCCCATGTCACGCGGTAGCGCGCCTCGTCGCCGGAAGGCGGATCGCACGCGAGCACCTCGCCGCCGGCGTTGCCCTCGAGCTGGTAGCGCCCGCCGAGTCGGAGGTCGCCGGAGACGGGCAGGAACCACCGCGGAATGCGCTCGGCGGATGTCACCGCGTCCCAGACGTCGTCGATCGGCGAGGGATAGGTCTGCGTCAGCGTCTGGACGCGCGTCTGCGCGCCGTCGCGTTCGTCGCTGCGTACGGCGCGCTGCACCGCCGCGATCTGTGCGTTCACATCCACCATGTCAGTTCTCCTTGTCATCGCCGGGGGCAGGGGTCTCGGTCGCGCCGGCATCGATCGCAGGCGCGGCCGCGGGGTCCGTGGTGTGGGCGGGGCCGGCACCGGGCTGGTCGGATGCCGCGGCCGAGGCATCCGATCGCTGGTCGCCGTCGCCGGCCAGGCGTCGTGCCCGCCGCCCGCGCGCGAGTTCGGTGCCGAGGGCATCGAGCTTGGGCTGCCAGAACCGGCGGAACGGGTCGAACCATGCGTCGGCGGCCTCGAGCGGCGCCGGGTCGATCGCGTACAGCCGGCGCGTGCCTTCGGCCCGTGCCGAGGCGAAGCCGGCTTCACGCAGCACGCGCAGATGCTGCGATACCGCGGGCTGCGAGATGCCGAACTCGCGCTGCACGACCTCGCCGATCTCGCCCGCGCTGCGCTCGCCGTCGGCGAGGAGTTCGAGGATGCGCCGGCGGACCGGGTCGCCGATGATGTCGAGCGCGTGCATGACATCTATGCTTGCATTATCACTTATATAAGTCAAGCACGATACGTTGCATCGGACCGACCTCATAGGATGACAGGCATGCCTGAGACGAACGCCCTGCCCCCGATCGCCATCCTCGGTGCCGGTTCCATGGGGGGTGCGATCGCGCGAGGTCTCTCCCGTTCGGGCCTTGCGAAGAGCGGCGTCACGACGACGAACCGCTCGGCCGTGAAGGCCGCGGAGCTCGACGGCCTCGATGCCGTCACGAGCGTCGCACTCGAACGCTCGCCGAGCGGGAACACGGATGCCGCAGCCGCCGCCGATGTGGTGCTCGTGGGGGTGAAGCCCGCCATGGTGCCCGACCTGCTCCGCGAGATCGCACCGGTGGTGCGCCCGGGCACGATCGTGGTCAGCCTGGCCGCCGGGGTGACGATCGCCACGTTCGAGCAGATCCTCGGCGACGGGGTCGCCGTTCTCCGCTCGATGCCGAACACACCGGCGCTCGTCGGACGCGGCGTGACGGGGCTCGCTGCCGGCTCACACGCGGGCGCCGCCGACACCGACGTCGTGAAGCGCCTGTTCGAGACCGTCGGCACGGTCGTCGACGTCTCGGAAGCGCAGATCGACCCGCTCTCGACGATCTCGGGATCGGGCCCGGCCTACTTCTTCCTGCTGGTCGAGGAGTTCACGAAGGCGGCGATCGGCAAGGGCTTCGACGAGGCCGAGGCCCGACTGATGGCCGAGCAGACCTTCATCGGCGCGGCGGCGCTGCTCGAGGCATCCGGAGACGACCCGGCCGAGCTGCGCCGGCGCGTGACCAGCCCCAAGGGCACCACCGAGCGTGCGATCGCGGTCCTGCAGGAGGCCCGCCTCGACGAGGTGTTCGCCGCAGCGACCGACGCAGCCCTCGCGCGGGCGAGAGAGCTGGCGGAGGGAGCGTAGGCGACCCCCGCCGGCGACGGTTGAACGGTCAGCGATCGAGCGCGGCGAAGCGCTCGATGTCGGAGTTGGTGCCCGACACGATGATGAGGTCGTGGTTGGTCACGACGGTGTTCGCCTCGGCGTAGCGGAACGGCTTGCCAGGACTCTTCACGCCGACCACGGTCACGTTGTACTTCGTCCGCACCCCGGACTCGTTGAGGCCGACGCCGCGGATGAACTTCGGCGGGTAGAGCTTGGCGAGGGCGAAGTCGTCGTCGAATCGGATGAAGTCGAGCATGCGCCCGCTCACCAGGTGGGCGACGCGCTCGCCGGCTTCGCGTTCGGGATAGATCACGTGGTTGGCACCGACGCGGGCGAGGATCTTGCCGTGGGACTGCGATACCGCCTTGGCCCAGATCTGCGGCACCTTCAGGTCGACGAGGCATGCGGTGATGAGGACGGATGCCTCGATCGACGAACCGACCGCGACCACCGCGACCTGGAAGTCCTGCGCGCCGATCTGCTTCAGCGCGTCGATGTTGCGGGCGTCGGCCTGCACCGTGTGGGTCACGCGCTCGGACCACTTCTGCACGAGATCGAGACTCTCGTCGATCGCGAGCACTTCGCGATCGAGCCGGTCGAGCTCGCCGGCGCACGCGGCGCCGAAGCGTCCGAGCCCGATCACGAGGACGGGCGCGTCGCTGCGGATCTTCTCAACCAACGATGGGCCTTTCCACGGGCAGCGAATAGAGCTGCGAACGGGATGTCGCGGCCACGGCCGCCGCGAGTGTCACTGTACCAATGCGGCCCATGAAGATCGTCAGGGCCATGACGTAGACGGCGGGATCCGACAGCTCGGCGGTCAGTCCGGTCGACAGGCCGACGGTTCCGAACGCCGAGATGACGTCGAACAGCACGTCCGAGACGGGTTCCTGACTGATCTGCGCCACCACGATCGTCGACAGCGCGACGATCGTCGCGCCCCACGCGACGACCGAGAGCCCGACCCGCTGCACGTCGCTCGGGATGCGGCGGCCGAACGCCTGAACGGCGGGGCGGCCCTTCGCCTCGGAGATCACCGCGAGGGCGAGGATGGCGAGGGTGGTGACCTTGATGCCGCCCGCCGTGGAGGCGGAGCCACCGCCGACGAACATCAGCATGCAGCCGACGATGAGCGAAGATCCGTGGAGTTCTCCGATGTCGACGACGGCGAAGCCGCCGGAACGGGTCATCGCCGAGAGGAAGAATGCCTGGAACGTCGTGTCCCAGGCATCCATCGACCCGAAGGTCTTGGGATTGTTGTACTCGAGGATGAGGAAAGCCGCAGCCCCCGCGAAGAACAGCAGCACGGTGGTGATGATCGTGAGCTTCGTGTGAAGCGGCCAGCGGCGCACGTGCCAGTAGTTCTTCCACAGCGCGTAGATCACGGGGAACCCGATGCTGCCGAGGAAGACGCCCACCATGAGCATCGTCATCAGGAAGTAGTCGTCGGCGAACGGGACGAGCCCGCCGGGATTGGGCGTGAACCCGGTGTTGGTGAACGCCATCGCCGAGTAGAACGGTGCCTCCCAGAGGGCCTCGAGGGGTCCCACTCCGGCGAGAAGCAGTGCCGGGTACAGCGCGAGCGCGACGAGTCCTTCGATGAGCAGCGTCGACAGCGCGACCGTGCGCAGCAGCTGGCCGACCTCGCCCAGGCGCACCGTCTGGCCCTCGTTGACCGGACCGCCGTGGGTGCGGAGCGGATTGCTGTCGCTCGCGGCGATCAGCTTCGCACGCAGTCCGAGGCGCTTGGAGATCACCAGGCCCAGGATCGATGCGAGCGTGAGCACGCCCATGCCGCCGATGTTCACGCCGATGAAGATGAAGACCTTGCCGAGCGGTGAGAAGGTCGTCGCGATGTCGACCGTCGACAACCCCGTCACGCAGATCGTCGACACCGCGGTGAAGATGGCGTCCGCGAGCGGCAGGCGACGCCCGTTCGCGGCCGCCGCGGGAAGCGACAGCAGGGCGGTGAAGACGAGGATGAGCGAGACGAACACGATCACCGCGAAGCGCGCTGGAGAGGAGGTCGTCAAGTTCCGCAGTCGGTCCCACGAGGACTTGAGCGCCGTGGGGATGCGCCGCACGAGCGACCCGGCCGGGTCTGTCGTCATGCGCCGCCCCTTCCTTAGGAAACCTCAGTCATGGTACTCCGCTGGGCACCCGACTAATCTGAGCACATGGCGGACATCTTCGACGTGATCGCGGACGGCACACGTCGCGACATCCTGCGACTGCTGCTCGATCGATCCTCCGCCGGGGAGCGCGGCACGAGTGTCTCCCACATCGTGCACGAGCTCGGTGCGAGCCAGCCGACGGTGTCGAAGCACCTCAAGGTGCTGCGCGACGCGCACCTCGTCTCGGTGCGCGAGGAGGGCCAGCACCGGTACTACAGCCTCTCCTCGGCGCCCCTCGACGAGGTCGACGACTGGCTGATCCCGTTCCTCGACGACGTCGAGGACGAGTACGCCTCGTCGCTCCCCGACTCCGCGGCCCACGCGGCCGAGGTGGTCGGCCGGGCCGCGGCATCCGCGAAGCATGCACTCGAGGCGGCTTTCAAGAAGCTCCCCGGCCGCTGACCCGACCTCCCGGAGTGCTCCGCCTCAGCGCCGTCCGGCCTTGCGGCGGAACAGCCACGCGCCCCATGCGAACGAGACGGCGAGGATCGCGAGGCACCACCCGATCGCCCATGCCGCAGAGTCTCCCATCGGCGTGCCCATCAGCAGGCTCCGGATCGCCTCGATGATCGGCGTGATGGGCTGATTCTCGGCGGCCCACTGCAGCCAGTCCGGCATGGTCGAGACGGGCACGAACGCGCTCGAGAGGTACGGCAGGAACAGGATGATGAACCCGTACCCGCTGGCGGCTCCGGGGCTGCCGGCGGCGAGGCCGATCGCTGCGAACAGATAGGTGATCGCGAGGATGTACAGCGCGATCATCGCCACCGCGCCGGCCCATCCCCACACGTCGGCGGTCGGGCGGAATCCCACCAGCAGCGCGACGCCGATCACGATTCCCGTCGCGACCAGATTGCGCAGCAGGCTCGCGACGACGTGTCCGGTGAGCACCGCGCTCGCCCGGAGGGGCATCGTGCGGAAGCGATCGATGATCCCCGCCGTCATGTCGTTGGCGACATAGACGGCGGTCGTTGCCGCGCCGAATCCGGCGCACAGCAGGATGATGCCCGGCACGACGTAGTCGACGTAGCCGCCGGAGGGATCGATCGCGCCGCCGAACACGTGCGTGAACAGCAGCATGAGCAGGACCGGCAGCATGATCGCCATGAGAAGGGATTCGCCGTCGCGGAGCGAGTGCGTGAGGCTCCGGCCGACGAACACGCGCTCGGCGGTGAAGCCGGTGATGCGAGGCCGCAAGGCGGGGGCGGGGGAGGGGGTGATGGCGGTCATGAGGTCTCCTCGAGCACGGATGATGTCATTGGGGTGCTCGATCCGGCATCCGGCCGGCGAGCGGATGCGCCCGAGTCGTCGGGCGAGGTGAGGGCGAGGAAGACGTCGTCGAGACTGGGCCGGCGGAGCACGACGACACCCTGCGCGCCGGACTCGTCCAGCACGTCGAGCGCGCGGCGAAGCCCCGACACCGAGCCGTCCGTGGGCTCCTCGTGGAGGAGGACGCCGTGCTCGTCGTGCAGCTCGACGGTGTCGCCGCCGATGCGCGACTTGAGCTGGGCGGCGGTGCCGATCGCGACGATGCGTCCCTCGTGGAGCACGGCGATGCGATCGGCGAGGTGATCGGCCTCTTCCAGGTACTGCGTGGTGAGGAACACGGTCGTGCCGGCATCGGCCAGCGAGCGGATCACGTCCCACAGTTCGCGCCGGCTGCGGGTGTCGAGTCCGGTCGTCGGCTCGTCGAGGAACAGCACTTCCGGGGCGACGACGAAGCTGAGGGCGAGGTCGAGCCGTCGGCGCATGCCGCCGGAATACGCGCCGACGCGTTTGGCAGCGGCATCCGTCAGTGCGAAGCGTTCGAGCAGTTGCGTCGCACGCACCCGCGCGGCGGCCCGTGACAACCCGGAGAGGCGTCCGAGCATCACGAGGTTCTCGGTGCCGGTGAGCACCTCGTCGACGGCGGCGGCCTGCCCCGTGAGACTGATGCGCCGTTTCACCTCGTCGGGCGCGTGAGCGACGTCGATGCCCGCGACGCTGGCCGTGCCCGCGTCGGGTCTGATGAGCGTCGTCAGGACGTTGATGGTCGTGGTCTTGCCGGCGCCGTTGGGGCCGAGCAGGGCGAACACCTCGCCGCGCGCGACCGTGAGATCGATGCCGTCGAGGATGATCTGGCGTCCGAAGGCCTTGCGAAGGCCGCGGACGTCGATGGCCGGCTGCGTGATGCTGTCGCTCATCGTGGGTCCTTTCGTCGAAGGGTGTGTATCGCAGAAACTGTTTATGACCGTAACTGTTTATGACGGTAACACACTGTTTACGTCCTAAACAGTCCTAGACTGACGACATGACCGACGCGACCGAGCCCGAACTCCCGCGCGGCATCGCCCTCGCATGGGGTGTCGCAGCGAACCCCCAGCGCGGGCCCAAGCGCGAGATGAGCGTCGAGCGCATCGTCGAAGTGGCCGTCGAGATCGCGGATGCCGAAGGGCTGGCTGCCGTGTCGATGGCGGGGGTCGCGGCGCGTCTGGGCTTCACGCCGATGTCGCTGTACCGCTACGTGAGCGCGAAGGACGACCTCGTGCTGCTCATGCAGGAGGAGGCGACGGGAACCCCGCCCGACTCCATGCGCACGGCAGGCGGGTGGCGCGAGCAGCTGCAGGCGCTGTACCGCGAGCAGGTCCAGCGGTACCTGCAGCATCCGTGGGTGCTCGACGTCCCGATCAGCGGATCGCCCACGACGCCCAACAGCGCGACGTGGATGGATGCCGGACTGCATGCGCTCGCAGGCACCGCGCTCTCGCATGAGGAGCGGCTGGCCGTCATGCTTCTCGTGACCGGCCATTCGCGCTGGACGGGAATGGTCCTGGCGGGGTACGCGCGCATGCAGCGGGAGCGGGGAATCGGGGACGCCGAGATCACGCGGAGCGAAGATGCGCTGTATCGGCTGCTGATCACGGCCGACGCGTATCCCGACCTTCGCGCCGCGATCGAGGCGGGCGTGTTCCTCGACGAGTCCGACCCTTTCTCGTTCGGCCTCGATCGAAGCCTCGACGGCGTCGCCGCCTACATCGCGGCTGCCGAGCAGGGGCGCCACGACGAACGACCCGCCTGGGTGGGACTCGACGACGGCGACATCGCGGATGACAAGCGTTTCCGAGAGGCGCAGAAGGCCGTGCGCGAGGCCGAGAAGTCGCTGCGCGACGCCCGCAAGGTCGAGCGTCAAGCAGCCCGCGAGGCCCGCGAGCGCCGCGCCCGTCAGCGGGGCGATTCCTGAGCCGCCCGCCCCAGTCGTCCCATGGGTCACAGAGGTTTACACGCGTACCTCGGGCGTTCTAGAGTGTGGGCAGTACTTCTGGGGAAGGAATGACATGGCTGAGCTGTCTGACGTGCGCTTCCTCACGGTCGCCGAGGTCGCAGAGATCATGCGCGTCTCGAAGATGACGGTGTACCGCCTCGTCCACTCCGGCGAACTGCCCGCCGTGCGCTTCGGACGCAGCTACCGAGTGCCCGAATCGGCGGTGACCGAGGCCTTGCAACGGCCCGTTGCCGACGTCGGCTAGACTGTCACGAGGCATTTTTCCGCATCTGCCCGTTGCAGGGCGCGCACACGCCGCGCCCAGACCCCGACATAGTGAGGTTTTCCGTGGGTTCAGTCATCAAGAAGCGCCGCAAGCGCATGGCGAAGAAGAAGCACCGCAAGCTGCTTCGCAAGACCCGCCACCAGCGCCGCAACAAGAAGTAAGCGGTAACGACACCAAGCGTCCCCCGACCGGGTTCCGGTCGATGGGGGCGCTTCGTGTCTGCCCGTGCCGTGGAGGAGGCCACCATGAAGTCCATCACCGTCCAGCAGCGCCACGCGCGCGAAGACACCCCGCTCATCGATGTGCGCGAGGAATGGGAGTTCGAGACGGGCCACGTGCCCGGCGCCGTGAACCTGCCGATGTCGGTCATCGGCGAACGACTCGATGAACTGCCCGACGGCGCATTCGACGTGATCTGCAAGGTCGGCGGACGCTCCGCCCGCGTCGTCGAGGCACTCACCGCCCGGGGCCACGACGCCACGAACGTCGATGGCGGCACCGACGAGTGGATCGCCGCGGGGTATCCGGTCGAGTCGTGACGACACTCACCCTCATCGGCAAGCCCGACTGCCATCTGTGCGACGTCGCACGGGAGGTCATCGAGGCCGTGGTCGCCGAACTGCCCGAGGAGTCGGTCGAGGTCGAAGAGTTCTCGATCGCCGACGACCCCGCCCTCCATGCGACGTGGTGGGAGAAGATCCCGGTCGTCCTCATCGACGGCCGGCTGCACGGCCATTGGCGGGTGTCTCCCGACCGGCTGCGTGCGGCCCTCGACGCCGCCGGGTGACGACGCGGCGTGCAACGCCGTATCGACCCCGTCAGCGGCCGCTGTGAAGGAAAGGGCGCCCGCGCCGGTCAGGCGACCAGACGTGCGCGCAGCGCCTCCAGCTCGGAGTCGGTCAGTCCGCCCGACTGCAGATAGGCGGCGGCGCCGCCTCGCTCGTCGGTCCAGGCCAGCGCCTGCTCGATGGCGGCGGCAGGCGTTCCGGTGAGCAGCGTGTCGATGGTCGGAGTGAGCGGGACGCCCATCGCGGTCACCATCGCGCGCATGCGATCCGCCCACGCTCCCGCGAGGTGGGCAGCGGACGAGGCGTAGTCGGCGACCACGGCGTCGCGATCGGCCCCCGCCGTGTCGAGCATGAGCGCGACCGCGACGCCGGTGCGATCCTTGCCCGCCGTGCAGTGCACCAGCACGGCGCTGGGCGCATCGTCGGTGGAGGCGGCGATGAGGCGGGCGAGTGCTGCGAAGGATGCCGCGCCGCCGGCGAGCATCGAGACGTAGAGGTCGCCGAGGCCGGGCAGCTGCGCCACGGCCGCAGCGATCGCGGCGGCGGCGGCATCCGCGGCGTTCGGGTCGTCCGCTTTCGGCGCCTGCTGCGCCATGCCGGTGAGCGCGCCCTCCAGGAGCGGCAGATCGACGACGCGGAAGGGGCGCGAGTCGGGAAGGCGATCAGCGGCCATTCCCCGCTCGACCTCGGTGCGGAAGTCCGCGATCACGCCGATGTCGGTCGCCGCCAGCGCGTCGAGTCCGCCGGGTGTGAGCGCGCTGAGCGCCTCGGATCGGTAGAGGACGCCGCTGCGGGTCGCGCCGCCGCCGTCGAGAGGGGTGCCACCGGTGTCGCGGAAGTTCTGCAGGCCTTCGATCATGCGCCCATCGTGCCAGACGCGCGGGGCGCCGCAGAAACTCAGGGGGCGAGGCGCGTGGGGCCCCGGAAGAGATAGGTGACCTCGCGGATGGAGGACTCGCCGAGCAGCAGCATCAGAACGCGCGCGAGGCCCATGCCGAATCCGCCGTGCGGCGGGGCGCCGTAGCGGAAGAAGTCGAAGTAGAAGTCCAGGTGCTCGGGCTCGAGCCCCTTCTCTCTGGCCTGCTCGATCAGCACGTCGACGCGGTGCTCGCGCTGCGCACCGGTCGTGATCTCGACGCCCTTGAAGAGCAGGTCGTAGCTCTTGGTGAGCCCGGTCTCCTCATCGCGCATGTGATAGAACGCGCGGATCTCGGGGTGATAGTCGGTGATGAAGACGAACTGGTGGCCGTAGGTCTCTTCGACGTAGGCCGAGATCTGACGCTCGCCCTCGGGGTCGAGGTCGCCGTCGGTGCGGGGCACCTCGTAGCCACGGCTCTTGACGATCTCGAGCGCCTCTGCGAGGGGGATGCGCGGGAACGGCACAGCCGGCACCTGCACCTCGAGGCCGAACAGCTCCTCGATCTCGGTGCCGTGCTTGTCCTTGACCGCACCGATCGCGGTGGCGAGGAGCTCCTCCTGCATCTTCGCGACATCCTCATGGGAGTCGATCCAGCTGATCTCGGCGTCGATCGAGGTGAACTCGGTCGCGTGACGGCTGGTGAACGAGGGGTCGGCGCGGAACGCGGGGGCGATCTCGAAGATCTTGCCGAAGCCGGCGACCTGCGCCATCTGCTTGAAGAACTGGGGCGACTGCGCGAGGTAGGCGGTCTGGTCGCCGAAGTACTCCAGCGAGAAGAGCTCCGCGTTGGACTCGGATGCCGAGGCCATCAGCTTCGGCGAGTGCACCTCGATGTAGTCGCGCTCGATCCAGTACGTGCGCATCGCGTGCTCGAGCGTCGTCTGCACGCGGAAGATGAGGTTGTTGCGACGCTGACGCAGGTCGAGGAAGCGCCAGTCCATGCGCTTGTCGGAGCCGCTGTCGGCCGCGATCGGCGTCTCGGGGAGCGCGGCGCCCGCGATGGCGAGGGCACCGATCTTGATCTCGACGCCGCCGAGCTTCACACGCTCGTCGTGCTTGAGCTCGCCCGTGACCGTCAGGAACGTGCCGGTGGCGAGGTTCGAGATCGTGTCGGTGAGGGCGAGGGCCGCGGCATCCTGTTCGGTGCCGTCCTCGGCGGGGCGCGTGGCTGGATTGACCAGCTGCACAGCTCCGGTCTCATCGCGCAGGATGACGAACTGGACCTTCTTCTGGTCGCGGACGGTCTCGACCCATCCGGAGACGGAGACGGGGCCGTCGGCGAGAGCCTGCAGCTGGTTGACGAGAACGCGTTCACTCACGAGGGATCAGTCTACGTGGGTGGGTCGCCGGGCATTCCCATCGGGATCCGGGGGTCTGCACCCAGGAACGGTTCACCCCGGGCACGTAGCGTGGAAGCCTCCGCCATCATCGAGCGCCATCCGAGAAGATCTGGACCCCCGACGAATGACGACTGCGACCACCGACGGCTCCTGGCTCACCTCCCTCGCCGACTGGGCGGTGTCGCTCATGGACATCATCGGCCCCGCCGGCGCTGGTATCGCCATCGCGATGGAGAACCTGTTTCCGCCCCTGCCGAGCGAGGTCATCCTGCCGATGGCCGGGCTCGCTGCGAGCCGCGGCTCGTTCACGGTCTTCGAGGCGCTCCTGTGGACCACCGCCGGGTCGATCGTGGGGGCTCTGCTGCTGTACGGCCTCGGCGCGTGGCTGGGGCTCACCAGACTCCGCGCCTTCGCGGCGAAGGTGCCGCTGCTGCATCCCGAAGACATCGATCGCACGGTCGCGTGGTTCGGGCGGCACGGCGGCAAGGCCGTGTTCTTCGGACGGATGATCCCGATCTTCCGCAGCCTCATCTCGATCCCGGCGGGCATCACGCGCATGCCGGTCTGGCGATTCACGCTGCTCACCGCCGCCGGAAGCGTCATCTGGAACTCGATCTTCGTACTGTCGGGGTACTACCTCGGAGAGTCGTGGCACGTCGTCGAGCGGTACGCCGACATCCTGCAGTACGTCGTCATCGGCGCCGTCGTGATCGGCGTCGCCTGGTTCCTGTACGTCCGCGTCCGCGCGCTTGTCCAGAGCCGTGGCTCGCAGGGTGGCCCCGAACCCGAGTTCGACTGAGCCGGATCCCGACGGCCCGGCCGTCTCTGCGCCGACCGGCGCTCAGCCGGCCCACAGAACCGGCCCACGTAGACTGGGCGCGTGCCCGCCGATCGCCTCCATCTCGTGCGCCATGGAGAGGTTCACAACCCCCGCCGCGTGCTCTACGGCCGACTCCCCGGGTTCGGGCTGAGCGCCGACGGACGCAAGATGGCGCGGCAGGCGGCCGAATACGTGCACGCGATGCAGCGTCCCGTCGCAGCCCTCGTCTGCTCGCCGCTGCAGCGCACTCGTGAATCGGCCGAGCCTTTCGAGGAGCTCTTCGGCAGCGAGCCGGTGATCGACGAGCGCGTGATCGAGCCGACCAACGTCTTCGAGGGCAAGCGCATGGTGCGCGCCGTCCTCAACCCCTGGAACTGGCGCCACCTTCGCAAGCCCGCGCTTCCGAGCTGGGGCGAGCCGTACGCGGACGTGGTGGGGCGCATGAACGCCGCCATGACGCAGGCGTGGGAGGCGGCGGACTCGGGTGACGTCGTCATCGTGTCGCACCAGCTCCCCATCTGGATCACGCATCTGGCCGTCGCCGGGCTGCCGTTGCGGCACGACCCCCGCGCGCGGCGCTGCGCGCTGTCGAGCGTGACGAGCTTCGAGATGGTCGACGGGAAGTGGACCGAGACCGCGTACGCCGAGCCGGCGTCGACGGCCGGCGCGGTGGATGTGGGGGCGGTATGAGGATCGGATCGAGCGCTGAGGCTGTCGACGCGCGCAGCTCGAAGGTGCGGAGACTGCGGGCTGCGGCATCCGCTCTGCTGGCGATCGTGATGATCGCGGGACTCGCCGCGTGCACCGCCGACCCCCTCGCCGACCAGTACCGCGAAGGCTCGAACAAGGGGTTCATCGCGGCGAGCGGTCAGCGTGTGGACGAGATTCCCCAGAGCGAGCGCACCGAGCCGATCGAGTTCGAGGGCGTGCTCGACGTCGGGGGCAGCGCCTCGAGCGCCGACTACCTCGGCGAGGTCCTGGTCGTGAACTTCTGGTACGCAGCCTGCGCTCCGTGCCGGGTCGAGGCGCCCGAGCTCGAAGACGCCCACGAAGCGTTCGACGGCGAAGAGGTGTCGTTCCTCGGTGTGAACCTCTACGACGGTGCGGAGGCATCTCGCGCGTTCGCCGAGAAGTACGGCGTGACCTACCCCAGTGCGCTCACAACGGTCGACGGCTCCATCAAGCTCGCGTTCGCGGGGCAGACTCCTCTCAACGCAGTGCCGGTCACCCTCGTCCTCGATCGCGAGGGGCGCGTGGCGGCGCGGGTCATCGGGCAGCTCGATGACGCCTCGATCCTCGAGGCTCTCGTCCGCGACGCACTGGAGGAGGCGTGAATCTCGGTGCACTCGTCGCGGACGGGTCGCTGCTGGTCGCGATCCCGATCGCCGTGCTCGCGGGCCTCGTCTCGTTCCTCTCGCCGTGCGTGCTGCCGCTCGTTCCCGGCTACCTCGGCTTCATCGGCGGCGCCGTCGCGCCGCGGCCCGTCGATTCCCGCACACGAGCGTCGAAGAATCAGGAGATCCCGGTGATCTCCGGCGTCGACGGGCCGGGATCGTCCGTCCGGCCCGATTCCTCGACGGCTGCCGCGGCCGGCGGCGCAGCCGCGCCGACGGCCGCGCCGACGCGCGGCCGACTGCTGCTGGGCGTGCTGCTGTTCATCGCCGGCTTCACGGTCGTCTTCGTCAGCATCGCGATGCTCGGAGGAACGCTCGGCCGCTTCCTGCTGGAGTACGCAGACCTCATCACGCGCATCCTCGGCGTGCTCATCATCGCCATGGGCCTCGTGTTCATGGGGCTCTTCGGACTCGCGCAGCGCATCGCGCGTCCGCAGGTGCGCTCCAGCCTCGGCCTCGTCGGGGCGCCGCTCCTGGGCATCGCGCTCGGCATCGGGTGGGCGCCGTGCATCGGCCCGACGCTCGCTGTCATCCTCACGATGGCGTTCGATTCCGGCTCGGCCGCCCGCGCGGCCCTTCTGGGGGTCGCGTACTCGCTGGGCCTCGGCATCCCCTTCCTCCTCCTCACCCTCGGCTTCGGCTGGGCGACGAACTCGGTATCGTTCGTGCGCCGCCACATCCGTGTCGTCAACCTGATCGGCGGCGGACTGCTCATCGTGCTCGGACTTCTCATGGTGACCGGCGTGTGGACCGCGATCATGGCTCAACTGCAGGGGGTGTTCGCGAGTGTCCCGGCGCCCCTCTGACGAATCGACCGGCGAGTCGTCGGGCTCGGGCGACGCCGCATCCGACCCGCTCCGCCCCGCCGATCACGCCGATTCTCCTGCCGGCCCCGTCCCTGGCGACAGCCGCGGAGAGGCATCCGACATCACCCAGCCGCGACTCGGATTCGTCGAATGGCTGCGCTGGGGCTGGCGCCAGCTGACGTCGATGCGCACCGCGCTCGTACTGCTGCTCCTGCTCGCGATCGCCGCGGTGCCGGGTTCGCTGGTGCCGCAGCGCAGCGCCGACCCCAACGGTGTCACGCAGTACTTCGCGAACAACCCCGACCTCGCGCCGATCCTCGAGAACCTGAGCATGTTCGACGTGTACACGTCGCCGTGGTTCTCGGCGATCTACATCCTGCTGTTCATCTCGCTGGTCGGCTGCGTCATCCCGCGCACCAGGCACCACTGGAAGGCGCTGCGTGCGAAGCCCCCGCGTACCCCGGCGCGGCTGTCGCGGCTGGACGTGCATCGCGCCGAGACGCTCGAGCTCGACCATGAGTCGGATGCCGCAGCCGCGGCCGAGTCCGCCATCGAGGCCGCGGAGCAGCAGCTGAAGAAGGCCGGGTATCGCGTCGAGCGCTACGACGCGCGCGGCACGCTGTCGGTCTCGGCCGAGCGCGGATATCTGCGTGAGACCGGCAACCTCGTCTTCCACGCGTCGCTGGTCGGCGTGCTGCTCGCGGTGGGTATCGGCGGCGGCTTCACCCACACCGGCCAGACGGTCATCATCGAGGGTCGCACGTGGGTCAACACCCTCCTGGACTACACCTCGTTCAACCCCGGTCGCTTCGTCGACGAGGATGCGCTGACGCCGTACGCGCTCACGCTCGACCGGTTCGACGTCACCTATCAGCCCAGCGGAGTCCAGGGCGCGGGGCAAGCGGGCAACTTCGTCGCCAACCTCACCACCCAGCTTGCCGGGGAGGATCCGCAGACCGGCGAGGTGCGGGTGAACCATCCCCTCGACATGGCAGGCGACCGGATCTACCTCATGGGCAACGGCTACGCTCCGACCCTGACGATCCGAAACGCCGACGGCGATGTCGTCTTCTCGGAATCGGTGCCGTTCCTGCCGCAGGACACCAACATGACCTCGCTCGGCGTCGTCAAGGTGCCCGACGGTCTCGACGAGCAGATGGGGCTCGTCGGCTTCTTCTATCCGACGCAGGCGCCGCTCAGCACCGGCGCGTTCGCATCCAGCTACCCTGCGCTGATCAATCCGGTGGTCTCGCTCGACGTGTATGTGGGCGATCTCGGCATCGACGGCGGCACGCCGCGGTCGGTGTACACGCTCGACACCTCCGAAATGGAGAAGCTCGCCGGGCGCGGCACCGACGTCGAGTCGATCGAGCTGGCCCCGGGCGAGACCGCGGACCTGCCCGGCGGACGCGGCACGATCACGTTCGAGAACGACGCCCCGGCCGGCGCGACCGGCTATGACGGGTCGGTCAAGCGCTATGTGTCGCTCTCGGTCCACCGCGACACCGCGGCCACGTGGGTGCTGGTGTTCGCCGCGCTCGCCACCGCGGGCCTGCTGGCCGCGCTGTTCGTTCCCCGGCGGCGCATGTGGGTGAAGGCGACCCCGCAGGGTGGCACGGTTCAGCTGGAATACGCCGGGCTGGCACGCGGCGAGGACCCGACGCTGGATGCCGCGGTCGAGCAATTCGCCACGCGCCACCTCGATGGGCTGCGGCTCGCCGAGACTCGGCAGCCCGTTTCGACCCCCGACGTAGACTGAGAGCCATGCCCGAATCCTCTGCCCTCACGCTCGACTCGGTCTCGGTGCTGCTGGTCTGGACGGCGATCGCGGTCTATGCCCTCGCGTTCATCGCCTACGCGGTCGATCTCGCGCGTCGCGGTGCCGTCGCCGTCGATGCCAAGGATGCCGCTGCACAGGCCGTGCGCGCGCGAGAGCTCGCACTGGCCGGTGGCGGGCGCGGCAGCGAGTCGATCGATGCGGTGCGTGCGCAGGAGAAGAAGTCCGAGGCGGCCCTCAACGCCCCGATCGGCAGTCGCGAGCGGCTGGTGTGGGCGCGGATCGGCACCTCTCTGACGGTGCTCGCGTTCCTGTTCCATCTCGGTGGCGACGTCACCCGCGGCATCGCCGCCGGGCGCGTGCCGTGGTCGAACATGTACGAGTTCGCCCTCACCGGAACCCTGCTCGTGGTCGCGGTGTACCTCGGCGTGCTCTTCCGCTACGACCTGCGCTTCCTCGGAACGTTCATCACGGGGCTCGTCGTGATGCTGCTCGGCGGAACCGCGATCTGGTTCTACACCGAGATCGTCCCGCTCATGGATCCGCTCAAGTCGGTGTGGCTGGTCATCCACGTCTTCGTCGCCTCTCTCGCAACGGCGCTGTTCGCCCTCGCCTTCGGGTTGTCGGTGCTGCAGCTCATGCAGGCGAGGCGGGAGCGCAAGACGCTCGCTCTGGCGCGCGCCACGGCGGAGGGGGCGGATGCCGCGGCCCTCGCGAGCGCGCGGAAGACCGGTCCCGGATTCCTCAAGACCCTTCCCGGCACCGACGCGCTCGAGTCGCTCGCCTACCGCTTCGCGATCCTCGGCTTCATCTTCTGGACGTTCACGCTCATCGCGGGATCCATCTGGGCCAACGACGCGTGGGGCCGGTACTGGGGCTTCGACACGAAGGAAGTCTGGACCTTCGTGATCTGGGTGCTCTACGCCGGTTACATCCACGCCCGCGCCACGCGCGGCTGGCGCGGCTCGCGCTCGGCGTGGCTGTCGATCATCGGGTTCACCGCCGTGATCTTCAACTTCACGATCGTGAACATGTTCTTCAAGGGCCTGCACGCCTATTCGGGCCTGAGCTGAGTCGATGGGGCCGAGCGACGCCGAAGTCGCCGTGCTCGCCGCACAGGCGGGCGGTGCGGTGGTTCGCCGGGACTACGCGGGAGTGCATGCCCGCTACGCGAAGCGGGGGATCGACTTCGCGACGCAGACCGACATCGACGCGGAGCGGGCGATCCTCGACGTGCTTCGTCGGGAGCGCCCCGATGACGCCGTCCGTGGTGAGGAAGTGGGGCTGATCGAAGGCAGCCGGAGCTCTCGGCGATGGCTCGTGGACCCGCTCTGCGGGACCCTGAACTTCGCCGCGGGCACCCCGCTGGTCGCTGTCAATGTGGCGTTGACGGATCAGGCCGAGGTGATGGCAGCCGCCGTGGTGGATCCCCTCGCCGAGCGGATCCTCTGGACCGATGGCACGGGATCGTTCGAGCGCCGAGCCGGGCAGGACCGGCACCTCGCACCGTGCGCGGTGTCACGGCTCGTCGATGTCAACTGCGATGGTCCCCTCGACCGGAAGTTCATCGGGGGCGCGCTCGTCGCGGATGCGCGATTGCGCGCCGCGTTCGGCCCGCGTGTGATCTCGTCGACACTGGCGGTCGCCTGGGTCGCTTCGGGTCGTCGCGCGGGTTACGTCTCGGACGGTGCGGTCGGCTCGTTCGGTGACAACGTGCATTACGCGGCCGGAATCGCGCTGTGCGAAGCAGCCGGATGCGTCGTCACAGATCTCGAGGGAGGTCCGCTCCGCGCCGGCCGCGGCCTCGTCATCGCGGCGGATGCCCCCACCCACGACGCCCTGCTGGCGATCGTTCGCGCACACCTGTAGCGGCCGGGCGCCCTCGACGCCGGGCGAAGGCGAGGGGTGGTGGCGTGCCAGGTCGCTCGATGCGCTCAGGGCTTCGCGGCGGCGGGCTCCAGCACGACGATCGGCGTCTCGCGCTCGCGTGTGGCCGCGTGCGCATCGAGGTCGTCGCCTCCTTCGAGCGTGCGGAAGACGGCCCAGAGTCGTTCGCGCTCTTCGCCGTTCGCCTCGCGGGCGACGACGTCACGCGCCCCTTCGGGAAGGTCGACGGATGCCTCGGGCCGAGCCTGCAGGTTCAGCCACCACGCCGGCGGCGGCTGACCCCAGCCGTTCATCGCCATCGTGACGAGGTTCGCCCCGTCTTCGAAGTACGCCACGATCGCGATGCGTGCCGTGCCCGAGCGGCGCCCGACGGTGTGCAGGCGCATCATGCCCCACACCCTCGGGGTCGGCCTGCGAAGGCCCAGCCTGCCGCCCGACACGTTGTAGATCGCGCGATGCACGACCCACGCGGCGCGGATGAACCACCGCGGCGGGAGCCGCGCGGATCCGGTCGGGGACGGGGGTTCGGACGATTCGGCGGCCACGCGATGATCATGGTGGCGAGCGGGCGTCAGGGCAAGCCCCCGTCCGGGAACGATGAAGCCCGGCCGACGGATCGGCCGGGCTTCATGCGACTGCGCCTCAGGCGGTGACCGGTGTCGCCTTCAGGAGCGCCCGAGCCGATGTGCTGCGACGGCGGGCGACGACGATGACGGTCGTCGCAAGTCCGAGCAGCGTCCAGATCACCAGACCGGCCAGCGCCGCGCCGAGTCCGTTCGCCGACGTGAGGGCGGCGACCATTCCGTTGTACGCGGGGGCCGTCGGCATGAGCGATGCGATGCCCGAGAGCACTCCCGGAACCGTCGAGACGACGCCGGTGGCCACGGCCAGTACGCCGATGAGCGCGGACACCCACCGTCCTGCGCCGCCGAAGACAGCGACGAGCGCCTGGTTGACGGCGGCGAACGCGATGCCGGCGACCACCGCGACGACGGCGAACGCCGACCATTCCGCCCACGAGAACGATGCGGCCAGCTGTACGACACCTGCGACGAGCAGGCCCTGCAGCGCACCGATTCCTGCGGCCGGCGCGTAGGAGCGCAGCGCGAGCAGCGCCGAGGGTGTCCGTGAGGTGAGCGCGCGTCGCGAGACGGCCTGCAACGCGATGAACGTGCCGAGGCCGCCGAACCACAGCGAGAGCGTCGCCAGCAGAGGAACCGCCGAGGCGCCGAACAGCGACGACCCGACGCCGGTCGCGGCGACCGGATCGGCGACGACCGTCGCGAGGTCGGTAGCCTCGTCGTCGGTGTACGACGGGATGGCGTCGGATGCCGTAGCCAGCCCGTTCGCAAGCTCCGTCGTGCCATCAGCCAGCTGCGCGATGCCGTCGGCGAGGCTCGTGGCGCCGTCGGCGGCCTGGTCGGCTCCTGAGGCGAGCTGCGAGGATCCGGTCGCGAGACCGTTGGCGCCGTCCTGGATTCCGATGACGCCGCCCGCGAGCTGACCGGCTCCCGCCGCGGACTGGTCGATGCCGCCCGCGAGCTGGCTCAGCCCGCTGCTCAGCGTGGCGACGCCTGTCCCGATCTCGCGGAACTGCGCCGCGAACTGTGCGGTGGCCGCGGTGTCGAAGGCGGTGAGGGCTCCTGCCGTGCCCGTGGCGGCGGCATCCGCTCCCGTCGCGGCGCCGACGAGCGTGTCGCAGTACGACTGCGTCGCGCCACTCGCGATGCACCCCTGCGCGATCGCGAGCACTCCGGCGGCGGCCTGCGCGGACTGCGCCGCGACACCCGAGACCTGGTCGGGCACGAGGCCGGTCTGCTCGAGTTGAGCGGCCCCGGCGTTCACGCCGTCGGCGAGCTGCTGCGCTCCACCGGCGGCCTCACGCGTCTTGCCCGCGATCGTCGTCAGGCCGGTCTGCAGCGACGATGCACCGCCGGCGAGCTGGCCGGCGCCGCCGGCGAGCTGGGATGCACCGTCCGCCAGCTGCGCGTTGCCGTCGGCCAGCTGCGAGATGCCGTCGGGGAGGGCCGACGCGCCCTCCGCCGCTCGAGTCGCGCCGTCCGCGAGCTGCGCTGCGCCGTCTGCGGCGGTGCCGAGCTGCTCGCCGAGCGTGGTGAAGCCGAGGAAGACGTTCTCGAGATAGATCGTGGAAAGCTGCGTACCCATCGTCGAGGCGGCCGCGGCCGCCACCTGCGCGGTGATGGCGTCGTCGACGACGAGGCTGTCGGGCGGCGTGGTCACCTGGATGGTCGCCTGCTCGGGCGTCGAGCCCGGTGCGGTCGAGGTCGCCGCGGCCGAGAAGTTCGCGGGAATGGTGATGACGGCCGCGTACGTGCCGTCGGCGAGACCGGATGCTGCGTCCTCGGCATTGGAGATCGTCCAGTCGAGGTTGCTCTCGAGTTCGTCGGATCCTTCGACCAGGCCCGCGGTGAGCTGGCGGCCCAGCGGAATGACCTGATCGTCGATCGTGACGGGCTCGTCCTCGTTCACGATCGCCGCGGAGAGATTGTCGAGGCGCTCGACCGGGTTGTACAGCGCGGCGACGAGGATGCCCCCGATCACCACGGGCAGCAGGAGGACGCCGATCAGCGTCAGCCAGGTGACGGGCCGGCGGGACCGGGATCGCTCGATGGGAAGGGTCGGCTGAGTGGAGGTCATGCGGTCACCTCTGCGGTGGTGGCGGTCTGAAGGGTTCCGGCCTGAAGCGCGATCGCGGTCACATCGGGGCGGTGCGCGTCGGCGAGCAGCGCGAGGGCCGCGCTCTCGGATCGCGCGGTGACGACGAGGGTGAGGGTCGCGGTCGGTGCATCGAGGTCGCCCGCACGCTCCCGCAGGACATCGGCGGCGTCCCGCAGCAGCGCGGCGGCCTGGTCGCGCTCGGCGGCGTCGAGCGTGTCGACGCCGTCGATCACCACGAGGGTGGCGCGGCCGGCGAGGGCGCGGCGTAGGGCCTGCACGCGATCCTCGGCCTCGCCGAGGAGTGCGACGCCGACGTGGGCGCGCACCCAGGCTCCGCGTTCGGGAAGGAGGTGCCCGGCGACGCGCAGGCGCCCGTCCGAGGTGGGGAGGCGGCCTGCGACGGCCAGCGCGAATGCCCGCGCCGCGCGGGGATCGCCGGTGGCGATGAGGGTGCCGCCGCGCTCGACGCGGAAGGCGGCATCCTCGAAGAGCACGACCTCGCCCGCTGCGCGCCCGCCGTCGGCACGCACGGCGACCTTCTCGCCGACGACGGCGACCGTCGTGTCGGGCTCGGGCCAGTCCGCCAGCGCCAGTTCGCGTTCCACGGCCTCGCCCTCGATGTCGAAGTGGGGGAGGATGCGCTCGAGCCAGCGCGGCATCCACCACGCCTTGTCGCCGAGGAGCGCCATGACCGCCGGAACCAGCGTCATGCGCACCAGGAATGCGTCGACGGCGATGCCGACGGCGAGCCCCAGTGCGATGGGCTTGATCGACGCGTCGCCTTCGGGCACGAACGCGGCGAACACCGCGAACATGATGATCGCCGCTGCGCTGACGACCCGTGCCGAGGCGGTGAACCCCGATCGGACGGCGCCGACCGCGATGTCGCGATCGCTGCGCGTCGGGTGCCCCGCGGCCGCGCGGCGGGCATGGACGTAGTCCTCGCGCATACGGCTGACCAGGAAGACCTGGTAGTCCATCGCGAGCCCGAACAGCACGCCCATCAGGATGATCGGCATGAAGCTGATCACGGGTCCCGTGCGGGTCACGTGCAGGACATCGGCGAGCCAACCCCACTCGAACACCGCGGCGACGACGCCGAACGATGCGGCCACCGACAGCAGGTAGCCCAGCGCCGCCTTGATCGGCACCCAGACCGAGCGGAACACGATCATCAGCAGCACCAGGGACAGTCCGACCACGAAGACGCCGAACGGCACGAGAGCGGCGCCGAGGCGATCGGAGATGTCGATGCCGACCGCGGTGAAGCCGGTGACCTTGAGGTCGATGCCGTACTCGTCCTCGAGCTGCGGGGCGAGGTCGCGCAGAGCCCGCACCAGCTCGGCCGTGGCGGGGTCGTCGGGCCCGGTCTCGGGCACGATCTGGATCAGCCCGGTGTCGGCGGTCTCGTTCGGGGTCGAGAGCGCGATCTGCTTGACGCCCGGGACCTGCTCGATCTCGTCGGCGAGGTCGGCCATGAGTCCGAGCGGGTCGGTCGACGTGACGATCGTGCCGGTCATGATGAGAGGCCCGTTCGCACCCGGTCCGAAGTGCTCGGCGGTCAGATCGTAGGCCTGGCGCGCCTGGCTCGACTCGGGCTGCACGCCCGCGTTCGGCAGGGCGAGCGTGAGGCTCGCGGCAGGGATCGCCATGATGCCGAGTGTGAGCACGACCGCGATCGAGGTGACCCACGGGTGCTTCGTCACGAGCATGACCCAGCGGTTGGGCTTCTTCGCGGTGTGCCCCGTCGGGGTGGTGGCGGGCTCTCCCGCGCGCTCGTCGACGGAGGAGGCGTCCGTGTCCTCGGCGCTCGCGCGGCGAGCGGCGAGCGGCACGCCGCGACGCTTCTTGCCGTAGCCCCATCCCACCACGCGACCCTTCGAGAACCCGAGGAGGGCGGGGGTGAGCGTGATCGCGACGACCACGGCGATCGCGACGGCGACTGCGGCCGCGATGCCCATCGTCGTGAGGAACGGGATGCCGGCGAAGCTCAGGCCGACGAGGGCGATGAGCACGGTGACGCCGGCGAAGACGACCGCCGAGCCCGCCGTGCCGGTCGCGCGCGCGGCGGATTCCTCGGGCGCGACGCCGTCGCGCACTTGATCCTGATGTCGCGCGACGATGAAGAGTGCGTAGTCGATGCCGACGGCGAGCCCCAGCATGATCGCGAGCATCGGGGTGGTCGACGACACCGACACGAACACGGTGGCGACGAAGATGAGCGCGATCGCCAGGCCGACGCCGATGAGCGCGGAGACGAGCGGGAACCATGCCACCGCGAACGAGCGGAACGTGACGATCAGCACGAAGAGAGCGATCAGGACACCGACGGCCTCGATGAGCGACAGCGCGGGAACCGAGGTCGAGAACAGATCGCCGCCCATGGCCACCTGCGATCCACCGGGAAGCGATTCGTGCAGATCGGTCGCGACGCCCTCCAGCTCCGTCAGCGTCTCGTCGGAGACATCCGTCGCCTGCCCGTCGAACTGCAGCCGGATGATCGCGGCCGACTCGTCGTCAGACACGAGGCCCGTCACCATCTCGTTGAACGGATCGGTCACGGCGATGACGCCGTCCAGGTCTTCGAGGTGCGAGACCGTTTCGCCGATCGCCGACGCGTACGGGTCGACGTCGACGGTGTCGCCGTCGGCCGCGACGATCACGAGCTGCGCGCTCGTGCCGCTCGCCTGCGGAAAACTGCGGGCGAGCAGTTCGATGCCCTCCTGCGCCTCGGTCCCGGGGATCGAGAAGGAGTTATCGGTGCCGGTCAGGTTCGGCGCCGCGAGGCCGAGAGCGACGCCGAGCAGCAGCAGCCATCCGACCAGCACTCGCCACGGGTGGCGGTACGACCAGCGGCCGAGCGCATACAGAAGAGTCGACACAGCGCCTCCGGGTTCACGGGTGATCAGAACGATCGATACAGCGCTGTATCGGATACATGAGTGTATCGTAGGGCGGGTTGGCCGCCCGAACCTGAATGGTCCGTGTGAAACTGACGGAGGGGAGAGGAGGATCCGATGAGCGATACGGCCGTCACATCACGGCGTCGCGAGGCCACGCGGCAGAAGCTGCTGGATGCCGCCACCCTGGTCTTCGCCGAAGTCGGCCTGGACGCGGCATCCGTCGAGGCGATCTGCGAGCGCGCCGGATTCACGCGCGGTGCGTTCTACTCCAACTTCGACTCCAAGGACGAGCTGTTCCTCGAGCTCGTCGGTGCCGTCGCCCGCCAGCGGGTCGACGCGGTGCGTACGCGCGTGGCCGCGCTGGAATGCGAAGGTGCGCTCGATCGCGTGGCCACCGATGCGCTCGAGATCGTGCAGAGTGTCCTGGACGTCTCTCCCGATGACCGGCTCAGCGTGCTGCTGATGAATGAGATCCGCATCCACGCGCTGCGCACGCCCGCCCTCGCGGCGGCGTACCTCGCGCAGGAGGACGAGATGCTGGTCAGCGTCACGCAGATCATCGCCGACATCGGCGACGCGGGCATGCTGCGGTTCCGCCTGCCTGCCGCCGAGGCGGCCCGCCTCATGCTGACGGTGTGGGAAGGGGCGGCGGTGCGCGCCGTCATGGCCGGTCTCGATGACGTGCAGGTTCGCCGGCGCATCAATGAGGAGCTCGCGCGCGTCGCGCAGCTGATCCTCGAATTCCCCGCCCCGCGCTGAGCGACCCGGCCGTTGCCCGGTCCTCGACGAGTTCAGAGCCCGGCAGGGCCCTCGTCGCCGAGCATGTCGAAGCACCGCTCGAGACGGGCGAGCCACCACTGCCGACGCTCATCGGATGCCGCGCGGGCGTCGAGCAGATCCGGGTTCGGCGCCACGCGGCCGACGGGCAGTGCGCCGCCGCGCGGCACGAGGGTGGGATCGGCGACATCCGCGGTGAACAGTGACGCCGTGCCCAGCCCGCAGTCGTAGTCGAGCTGGGGGAGGGCCGCCGCCAGGGCCACGCCCATAGACAGCCCGACCGAGGTGTCGAGGGCGCTGGAGACCACCGCGGGCAGCCCCGCCGCAGCGACGATGTCGAGGGCGCGGCGCACGCCGCCGAGCGGCTGCGCCTTGATGACGAGCAGATCCGCGGCACCTGCACGCGCGACGGCGAGGGGATCCTCGGCCTTGCGCACGCTCTCGTCCGCGGCGATCGGGATGCCCATGTACTTCACCCGCCGGCGCAGCTCGATCAGTTCGTCGACGCTCGTGCACGGCTGCTCGACGTACTCGAGGTCGAATTCGGCCAGTGCGTGGATCGCGTGCTCGGCCTCGTCGACGTTCCATCCGCCGTTCGCATCGACGCGGATGCGCCCCTCCGGCCCCATCGCCTCGCGCACCGCACGCACACGCGCGATGTCGTCGGCCAGGCGCTGACCGGCCTCGGCGACCTTGACCTTCGCGGTGCGACAGCCGTCGAATCGCGCGAGCACACCGGGAACGGATGCCGCGTCCACTGCCGGCACGGTGGCGTTCACGGCGATCGAGTTCCGCACGGCCGCGGGCTGCGGCATCCATCCGAAGTCGATCGCCGCAGCGAGCCAGGTCGAGGCCTCCGTGTCGCCGTATTCGGCGAACGGCGAGAACTCGGTCCAGCCCTGCGGACCCTCGAACAGCACCGCCTCGCGCACGTCGATGCCGCGGAAGCGCGTCACCAGCGGCAGGGCGACGACCCGGGCCGTTGCGAGGAGGTCGTCGAGCGAGGGGAGAGGTGTCGAGGTGCTCACGCCTCGATCATGCCCCCATGTCTCCTCTTCGTCATGCTGCCGGGCGGGCGCGGCGGAAGGGGGTGGAGCATCCGGGTCAGCCGATCCTTCCGTCACCGGGCCGGGCGACTCGCAGCCAGCGCCAGCCGTACGGCGGCAGATCGATCTCGATCGCCCCGCGCGCGCCGAGCGGAAGCCGATCCTGACTGAAGAGGTCGCTCAATTCGGTCCCCTCGACCTCGTCCGGCAGCGCGAACCGCACCCGCGCCGGTTCGTCGGCGAAATTGTGGAGCGCGATCATCCGGCCGACGTCGGCGCGCACCGAATGCGCGAGCACGGCGGATGCCTCGTGGTCGAGGAGTTCGACCTCGCCCCAGCCGATCTCGGGCGAGATCCGATACCGGGCGGCCAGCCGGCGGACGAAGTGCAGGAGCGAGTTCTCGTCGTTGAGCTGGTCGGAGGCATTGACGTGCCGCGGGCCGTACCCGCCTTCGGGGGGCCGCGCGGCGAGCCGTGAGGGCGCTGCGTCGGAGAAGCCGCCATTGCGATCATCGCTCCACTGCATCGGCGAGCGGACCGCCAGGCGGCCCGCGGTGTCGGGGTTCTCGCCCATCCCGATCTCCTCTCCGTAGAAGAGCACGGGCACCCCAGGGAGCGAGAAGAGCAGGCTGTAGACCATGCGGATCCGTCGAGGGTCGCCGGCGAGCATCGTCGGAAGTCGGCGGGTGATGCCGCGGTCGTACACGCGCTGCCTCTCGTCGGGGGCGAAGGCTTCGAACACCTCTTGCCGCTCCGCTTCGGTGAGTTTGTCCAGCGTGAGCTCGTCGTGGTTGCGCACGAAGTTCGCCCACTGCGCCTCCGGCGCGATCGTCGGCCGTGCGCGGAGAGCCTTTTCGAGCGGTCGGGGATCGGAGCGGGCCAGCGAGAGATACAGCGCCTGCATGCCGATGAAGTCGAACTGAAGCGTGAGCTCCTCGCCCTTGTCGCCTCCGAAGTACGCGAGCTGGTCGCGGTAGGGAAGATTCACCTCGCCGAGGAGGACGGCTTCGCGCGACCGGCGCCTAAGGAACCGACGCAGGTCTCGGAGGTACTCGTGAGGGTCGGCGAACTCCGCTCCTTCGGGCACCTCGATCAGGAAGGGCACGGCGTCGACACGGAAGCCGGAGATGCCCAGCTGCAGCCAGAACCCGATCGTCTTCGCGATCTCGTCGCGCACCGACGGGTGGGCGATGTTGAGGTCGGGCTGGTGCCGGTAGAACGTGTGCAGGTAGTACTGGCCGCTCTTCTCGTCGAGCTCCCACAGCGTCTTCTCCTCGCCGGGGAACACCGTGTTGACGTTGTTCGCCGCAGGCTCGTCGCGCCAGACGTAGAAGTCCCGGAAGCGCGACGACCGCGATCGGCGCGCCGCGACGAACCACGGATGCCGGTCAGACGTGTGGTTGACGACCAGGTCCACGATCACACGGATGCCGCGGTCCCGTGCCGAGCGCACGACCTCGACCAGATCGCCGTGCGATCCGAGCCGGGGATCCACCCCGTAGAAGTCGGTGACGTCGTATCCGTCGTCGCGGTCCGCTGTCGGGTAGAAGGGCATCAGCCACAGGCAGGTGACGCCGAGGTCGGCGAGGTAGTCGATGCGGTGCGCCAGCCCGGCGAAGTCGCCGATCCCGTCACCGTCGTGGTCGAGGTACGTCTCGACGTCGAGGCAGTAGATGACGCTCGTCTTCCACCACAGGTCACTCGTATCGGTGATCTTCACAGCTTCCTCCGCAGGGTGGGGAGCAGCTCGGAGTGGGCGCGGTCGAGGAATTCGCGCTGATCCTTGCCCACGTGGTGCAGGTAGACGCGGTCGAACCCGATGCGCGCCAGGTCGGCGATGCGCTCCGCGAGGGTGAAGGCATCCGCGTCCACGAGGACGGCCCGCCGCAGCTCGCCCTCGTCGGGGTCGGCGACGGCCGCGTCGAAGTCCTCGGGCTGGTCGAAGTCCCACGCGCGCGGCGGTCCGATGAGTCCGTTCGGCCATTGGTCCTTCGCGAGCGCGAGGGCCGCGGCATCCGTCTCCGCCAGCGACAGGTGCACCTGGAGCACGCACGGACCCTCGCCGCCGTTCGACCGGTAGGCATCGACCACCCGGCGGAGCGCGGCCGGGTCCTGGGCGACGGTGGCCAGTCCGTCGACGCGCCCCGCCAGCCGCGCCGCCGTCTCTGCGCTCACCGCGGCGCCGAGCAGCGGCGCCGTTGCCGAGGGGAGCGACCACACCCGTGCACGGTGCACGCGCACGTGACCGTCGTGGGTGACCTCGTCACCGGCCAGCAAAGCCCGCATCACCTGCAGCGATTCGTCGAGTCGGGCGTCGCGGTCGCCTTTCGAGGGCCACGGATCCCCGGTGACGTGCTCGTTCATCGCCTCGCCGCTGCCGAGCGCCGTCCAGAAGCGTCCGGGGAACATCTCCTCGAGCGTCGCGATCGCCTGCGCGATCACGACGGGGTGGTACCGCTGGCCGGGGGCAGTGACGACGCCGATCGAGAACGACGTGCTCGCGAGCGCCGCGCCCAGCCACGACCAGGCGAATCCGGACTCGCCTTGCCGAACGCCCCAGGGCGCGAGATGGTCCGAGCACATCGCCCCGTCGAATCCGGACTGCTCGGCATCGATGACGGCGCGCAGGAGTGCGCTGGGAGGCAGTTGCTCGTGAGAGGCGTGGTAGCCGACGAAGACCATTCCCCGAGTCTGAGCGGGGCGTGGCGGCCGCTCAAGCCACTTGCGGCCGGCCGAACGGCGCCTGAAACCAACATCGTTGGTATCACTGTGATGTGCCATTGACTATAGTGTGTGACACACAGTACAGTGTGAAGCATGAGTGAATCCGAAGCGCTCGAAACGCACCTGCAGGAACTGCGCCGCGGCACCACCGTCCTGGCGTGCCTGCGGCTGCTCGAGACGCCCGGTTACGGGTACGGGCTTCTGGAAGAGCTGGGACAGCGCGGCTTTCCCACCGATGCGAACACGCTGTATCCGCTGCTGCGACGCCTCGAGAAGCAGGGGCACCTCACGAGCGAGTGGAACACCGACGAGGCGCGGCCCCGCAAGTTCTACCGCACGAGCCCGGCAGGCGCGCGACTGGCTACGGCTCTCACCGACGACTTCCGTGCGATCGCCGCGGCGATCGCGATCCTTCCCCAGGAGGACTGACATGCCCCCCACCACTCTCACCGACCGCTACGTCGACGCGGCGATGCGGACCGTACCCGAAGCCCAGCGGGCGGATCTCGCCGCCGAGCTGCGAGGGTCGATCGACGACCAGATCGAGGCGAGGATCGCGGACGGGCTCGCCCCCGAAACGGCGGAGCGAGCGGTGCTCACCGACCTCGGCGATCCCGACAAGCTGGCCGCGCAGTACACCGACCGGCCGCTGTGGCTGATCGGGCCGCGCTACTTCCTCACCTGGTGGCGACTCACCAAGCTCCTCTGGGCGATCGTGCCGATCTGCGCCGCGTTCGGCGTCGCACTCGGCCAGGTGCTCGCCGGCGCCGGCATCGGCGAGACGATCGGCACGGTGGTCAGCGTGGTGATCGCCGTCATCGTGCACATCGGATTCTGGACGACGCTCGTCTTCTTCATCGTCGAGCGATCCAGCCGCGGCGCCGACGTCGGATTCGTCGGCGAATGGACGCTCGATCAGCTCCCCGAGCCGAAGCAGAAGGGCACCGGGCTGAGCGACCTCGTCGCATCGCTGGTCTTCCTCGCCGTCGCGGCCGGAGCGATCCTGTGGGATCACTTCGTCGGGGTCGTCTACCTCGCAGAGCATGGCGGGTGGATGCCGTTCCTCGCGCCGGGCCTCTGGCCCTGGTGGATCGGCGCGCTGTTCGTCCTCATGGTGCTCGAGGCGCTCCTGGCGGTCTACGTCCATGCGAAGGGCCGGTGGGATCTCGCCTCGGCGACGGTGAACGCGATCCTCAACCTGGCGATCGCCGTCCCGGCGGTGTGGCTGCTCACGCAGCAGCAGCTCATCAATCCGGAGTTCTTCGCGGCGGTGATCCCGGCGGATTCTGCGCAGACCGTCGACACCGTGGTCACGACGCTCTTCGGGTTCGGCATCGTCGCGATCGCGGCGTGGGACACGATCGACGCGTTCCTGAAGGCTCGCCGGGCGCGCTGAGGCGGAGAGCGAAGCGGATGCCGTGGCCTTCGGCATCCGCTTCCCGCCATGTCACCCGCCGGCTCCGCCCTGCCGGGGCAGCCATAGGCTGATTCCATGCCCCTCGTCGATACTCCGGTGCGCCTCGGCGTGCAGCTGCAACCCCAGCACGCCCCGTATGCCGCGTTCCGCGATGCCGTCCGCCGCCTCGAAGACATGGGCGTGGACATCCTGTTCAACTGGGATCACTTCTTCCCGCTCTCGGGCGATCCCGACGGGATGCACTTCGAGTCGTGGACCATGCTCGCCGCGTGGGCGGAGCAGACCGAGCGGGTCCAGTTCGGCGCCCTCGTCAACTGCAACAGCTACCGCAACCCCGACCTGCAGGCCGACATGGCCCGCACCATCGACCACATCTCGGCGAAGAACGGCGGCCAGGGCCGATTCATCTTCGCGACGGGGTCGGGCTGGTTCGCGCGCGACTACGAGGAGTACGGGTACGAGTTCGGCACCGCCGGCTCCCGGCTCGACGACCTTGCGGCCGGGCTCGAGCGCATCGAGACGCGCTGGCAGAGCCTCAACCCCGCGCCGACACGCGAGATCCCGGTCATGATCGGAGGCAAAGGCGAGCAGAAGACGCTGCGCCTCGTCGCCCGCCACGCCGACATCTGGCACAGCTTCGTGCGCCCCGGCGAGATCGCCCACAAGCTCGAGGTCATCGAGCGGTGGGCCGAGCGCGAGGAGCGCGACACGTCGAACCTCGTGATCTCGAACGAGCTCCACCAGCGCGGGCAGGACTTCGCCGACGAACTGTACGACTCGGGCGTGCGCCTGTTCACCCTCGGTTTCCACGGCCCGGACTGGGATTACCACCTGGTGCGGTCATGGCTGCGGTGGCGCGACGCGAAGAACGCGTGACACCCGGCCCGCGTCGGCCCCGACCAGAGACTAAAATCGCGGGGTGACCGGTCCCCTTCTCGAGCCCCGGTTCGCCCTCGACATCGACGGCGTTCCCCGCACCTCCCGCGCGCAGCAGCTGCTCGATGCCGTGCGCTCGCGCGTCGTCATCGCCGATGGCGCGATGGGAACGATGCTGCAGCGCTACGATCTGTCGATCGACGGCGACTTCGCAGGCCTCGAGGGGTGCAACGAGATCCTCAACGTCACCCGACCCGACGTGGTCGGAGCGATCCACGACGCGTATCTCGAGGTCGGTGTCGATGCCGTCGAGACCAATACTTTCGGCGCGAACTGGTCGAACCTCGGCGACTACGGCATCGAGGACCGCATCGCCGAGCTCGCCGAGATCGGCGCGCGCATCGCGCGGGAGCGCGTCGAGGCGGCCGAGGCGATCGACGGACGGATGCGCTGGGTACTGGGATCGATGGGCCCCGGCACGAAGCTTCCGAGCCTCGGCCACACGACGTACGACAACCTCAAGCAGACCTTCGCCCTGCAGGCCGAGGGCCTCATCGACGGCGGCGCCGATGCGTTCCTCGTCGAGACCTCGCAGGATCTCCTGCAGACCAAGGCCGCCGTCAACGCGTGCAAGCAGGCGATCGTGAGCCGCGGCATCCGTCTGCCCATCTTCGTCGAGGTGACCGTCGAGACGACCGGCACGATGCTGATGGGCAGCGAGATCGGCGCGGCGCTGACGGCGCTCGAGCCGCTCGGCGTCGACGCGATCGGTCTCAACTGCGCGACCGGGCCGACCGAGATGAGCGAGCATCTGCGGCATCTCTCCAAGCACGCCGCGGTGCCGATCGCGTGCATGCCCAACGCGGGCCTCCCGGTGCTGGGTGCGAACGGCGCGCACTATCCGCTGTCGCCGGTCGAGCTCGCCACGGCGCACGAGCAGTTCGTGCGCGAGTTCGGGCTGGGTCTCGTGGGCGGATGCTGCGGCACGACGCCCGAGCATCTGGGGGCGGTCGTGGAGCGGCTCGCCCCGTACCGCCAGCTCGGCCGCGAGGCACGTGTCACCGACGTCGATCCCGGTGTCTCGTCGCTGTACCAGCATGTGCCGTTCGATCAGGATGCCTCGTACCTCGCGATCGGCGAGCGCACCAACGCGAACGGATCCAAGGCGTTCCGTGAGGCCATGCTCGAAGGCCGGTGGGACGACTGCGTCGAGATCGCGCGCAACCAGACCCGCGTCGGCGCGCATCTGCTGGACGTCTGCACCGACTACGTCGGCCGCGACGGCTCCGCCGACATGCGCGAGATCGTGTCGCGGTTCGCGAGCGCCTCGACCCTGCCGTTGGTGATCGACTCCACCGAGCCCGCCGTGATCGCCGCGGGACTGGAGCTGATCGGCGGGCGCCCCGTCGTCAACTCGGTCAACTACGAGGACGGCGACGGCCCGGCCAGTCGTTTCGGCCGCATCATGCCGCTCGTGAAAGAGCACGGCACCGCCGTCATCGCCCTCACGATCGACGAGCAGGGGCAGGCGCGCACCGCTCCCGATAAGGTGCGCATCGCCTCGCGCCTCATCGACGAGCTGACCGGTGTGTGGGGCATGCGGGTGAGCGACATCATCGTCGACGCGCTCACGTTCCCGATCGCCACCGGTCAGGAGGAGACCCGCCGCGACGCGATCGAGACGATCGAGGCCATCCGCGAGATCTCGGCGAAGTACCCGGGCATCAACACGACCCTGGGCGTGTCGAACGTGTCGTTCGGTCTCAATCCGGCGGCGCGGAGCGTGCTGAACTCGGTGTTCCTGCACGAAGCCGTCGAGGCCGGCCTCACGTCCGGCATCATCGATGCCGCGAAGATCGTGCCGCTCGCCTCGATCTCGGACGAGCAGCGCCAGGTCGCCCTGGACCTCGTGTGGGATCGCCGTGAGTACGACGCCGACGGCAACATCACCTACGACCCGCTCGCGAGCATGCTCGATCTCTTCGCGGGCGTCGACACGGCCGCCCTCCGCGACCAGCGGGCGGCGGAGCTCGCCGCGCTCCCGGTCGGCCAGCGCCTCGAGCGCCGCATCATCGACGGCGAGGGCAAGGGACTGGAGGGCGACCTCGACCTCGCCCGCGAGGGCGGCCTCAGCGCGCTGCAGATCATCAACGACCATCTGCTGGAGGGCATGAAGATCGTCGGCGAGCGGTTCGGCTCGGGCGAGATGCAACTGCCGTTCGTGCTGCAGTCGGCCGAGGTCATGAAGACGGCGGTCGCGCTCCTGGAACCGCACATGGAGAAGGCGGATGCCTCGGGCAAGGGCCGCATCATCCTCGCGACGGTGCGAGGCGACGTGCACGACATCGGCAAGAACCTCGTCGACATCATCCTCACCAACAACGGTTACGACGTCGTCAACCTCGGCATCAAGCAGCCGATTTCCGACATCATCGCTGCGGCCGAGGAGCACGACGCCGACGTGATCGGCATGTCGGGCCTGCTCGTCAAGTCCACCGTGGTGATGAAGGAGAACCTCGAAGAGCTCCGTTCCCGCGGCCTCGGCACCAAGTGGCCGGTGATCCTCGGCGGCGCGGCGCTCACGCGCGCCTACGTCGAGGACGACCTTGCGAGCCTGTTCGACGGCGAGGTGCGATACGCGAAGGATGCGTTCGAGGGCCTCACGCTCATGGAACCGCTCGTGAAGATCGCGCGCGGCGCCGCGCCCGACTCGGTCGGGCTGCCCCCCCTCAAGAAGCGCATCCACCGTGCCGGATCGCAGCTGACCCTCACCGAGCCCGAGGCGATGCCCGCGCGTTCGGACGTGGCATCCGACAATCCCGTTCCGGTGCCGCCGTTCTGGGGCACCCGCATCGTCCGCGGCATCGCGCTCGCCGACTACGCCGCGTTCCTCGACGAGCGGGCGACGTTCATGGGGCAATGGGGACTCAAGCCCGGACGCGGCGAGGACGGCCTCTCGTACGAGCAGCTCGTCGAGACCGAGGGCCGGCCGCGGCTGCGCTACTGGCTCGACCGGATCCTGGCCGAGGGCATGCTCGACGCGTCGGTCGCGTACGGGTTCTTCCCCGTGGTGTCGGAGGGCGACGACGTCGTGGTGCTTCATCACGGCGACGACGCCGCCGGTGCGCTGGGAACGGCGGGCCTGCTGGCTCCCGACGGCGGCTCGGGCGGCGAGCTCGGCTCGGAGCGGCTGCGGTTCCACTTCCCGCGTCAGCGCCGTGACCGGCACCTGTGCCTGGCCGACTTCGTGCGCTCGCGCGAGTCGGGGAAGGTCGACGTGATGCCCGTGCAGCTCGTGACCGCCGGCGCCCACATCGACACCGTGACCGCGAAGCTCTTCGCCGAGGACAAGTACCGCGACTACTACGAGCTCAACGGACTGGTGATGCAGCTGACCGAGGCGCTCGCCGAGTTCTGGCACGCGCGCATCCGTTCCGAGCTCGGTTTCGCCGGCGAGGATCCCGCCGACACCGCGGGCTTGTTCAAGCTCGAGTATCGCGGCGCGCGCTTCTCGCTCGGCTACCCCGCGTGCCCCGAGATGGAGGATCGGCGCAAGGTCGTCGAGCTCCTGCGCCCCGAGCGAATGGGTGTCGAACTCAGCGAAGAGCTGCAGCTGCATCCCGAGCAGTCGACCGACGCGTTCGTCTTCCACCACCCCGAGGCGAAGTACTTCTCCGTCTGACCGGTGGGCGCCGCCGCGCGATGTCTTCTTTCGTAAGCGCACTTCTCCTGTGGAAGTAGCCGAGGGTGGCCCTGGGGTTCGTTCGTCACTGCAGGGCGCGCCCGGCGCTCGCCGCCGACTGCGACGCGGCGGGTCGGCCGGGGTGCGGGGTCAGGGGCTTCGCTCGGCGGAACGCGGCCAGCACGGCGCGGCCGACCACGAGGATGCCGACGACCGTCGTGATCGCTCGGAGTGTGTCCCACGTGAGGGTCGACGTTACCAGCGAGTAGAGCAGGAAGTTCGAGAGGTTCATGCCGAGGGGCGCTGCGCCGTCGTACGAGATCTCGGTGCCGAATCCGACGGCGAACGGCCAGAACCACAGGTTCATGAGCAGCCCGAACACGTACGACGCCACGACGCCGTAGACGCACAGCATCGCGATCTCGGCCTTCGGTCCGAGGCCGCGGGGGAGCAGGCCGGCGACGGCGCCCACCCAGGCGCACGCGAACATCTGGAACGGGGTCCAGGGGCCGATCGCTCCCCAGAGCAGCGAGGAGAGCGCGATCGTGGCCATGCCCAGCAGCAACGCGAAGCGCGCCCCGAACGCCCGGCCCGCGAGGATCAGCAGGATGAAGACGGCTTCGACGCCGCCGACGCCGGTGCTCGCGATCCGCACGGCGGCTCCGATGGCGGCGAGCGTGCCGAGAAGGGCCAGCATGTGCGCGGAGCGCACCGTGCCGTCGATGGTCGCCACCACGACGAGAGCCGCGAGTGGCGCGAGGGCGAGGGCTGCGATCGGCACCGCGGCGTGCGCCTGCTCCGGCACGGCGCTCGCCAGCAGCGGCCAGCAGAAGGCGGCGAGTGCGACGAGGTTGGCGCCGACGAGTGCGACGAGCGAGAGGCGCGGGGCGATGGTGCGCGCGTGCGCGGGTGCGCGGTACCCCGGATGACGGGTGCGGATCGGGTCGGATGTCGCGGAATTCCGCGGGTGCGGCGGAGCGGGCGCGCGTTCGTCCGGAGTTGTGAACGGTGCGTCGGGTGTGCCAGACGCGGCGAGCACGTCGGATGGCGGCGCGGGTGCCTGAGCCGGGGGAGCGAGCACGCCCGCGCGCATCATCAGCACCCTGTCGGCTCGGCGCGCCACCTCAGGTTCGTGCGAAGCCACGAGCACCGCGGTGCCTTCGGCGGCGAGCGACGCGAGGGCATCCCAGACCAGTGCGCGCGCGGCCGGGTCGAGGCCTCTCGTCGGCTCGTCGACGAGCAGCACCGCGGGATCCCGCGCGAGCTGGATCGCCAGGGCGAGGCACCGCCGCTCGCCGACCGAGAGATCACGCGGATGCCGCGCCAGGCGCGCCGCGAAGCCCGAGCCGTCGGGGTCGAGACCGAGGAAGCCGGCGAACCGGGCCGCCGTCGTCGCCGAACGCGCGTGCGGGCTCGAGGCGTTCCGCCCGCCGGCCGCACCGAGAGGCGCAGAACCACCAGGCCCAGGGCGCTCCGCGGCCGAACGGCCCGCATTTCGGTTCGGGCCCCCCGTTGAGGCTGCAGCACCGACGTCTGCCGCACCGCTGTAGCCGGCTCCGCGCGGGTCATGGCGCGCCGACCGCCTTCCCGCCCTGCCCGCGCGGCGGTCGGCGCGGGCGCATTCCGCGGCGACCGTGTCGTACACGAAGAGATCGTCCGAGGCATCCGGAACCAGCGCCACTCGCCCCGCGGCCTCGATGTCGGCGTCGCGCGACGGCAGGGCGACGGCCGCGATCAGACTGGACTTGCCGGCACCGTTCGGGCCGACCAGCGCCACGATCCCACCTGCCGCGAGGTCGAGGCTCGCGGACGACACCGCCACCGCATCGCGGTGTCGCACCGTCACGTCGCGGGCGCGCAAGACGATCGGCGCCGTGGTGGTCGCCTGGTCGCGTGAAAGGGGCAGGCCCGATCGTGCCTCCGACGGGCGCGCGGGGCCTTCTGGTGGGATCGAACCCGTCGCTTTGACCGGATCCGCGTGCCCTGCCGCGCGCGGCGCGCGCAGCGCTGCCCCGGCCGAGCCTTCGTACACGGTGCCGGCGTCGATCCGCAGCCGCACGTCGGCGAGCTCCGCCAGCGGCTCGACGCGGTGCTCCGCCACCACGACGCACAGTCCGGCCTCGTGCGCGAGCGCGTCGAGCAGCCTCGCGACGCGCACGCGCGCGTCGGCATCGAGGTCGGCGAGCGGCTCGTCCACGAGAAGCAGAATCGGCTGCTCCACGATCGCCGCCGAGATCGCCACGAGTGTGGCCTCGCCGGCCGAGAGCCCGCGGGTGGGGCGGTCGAGCAGCTCCGTGACTCCGACGCGCTCGGCGACCTCGGCCACGCGAGCTGCGACGATCACCGGTGCCACCCCTCGGAGTTCGAGCGCGAGCCCGATCTCGTCCCGCACCCGCTCGGTCGCGAACGCATCGCGAGGATGCTGCAGCACCACGCCGACGCGCTGTGCGAGATCCCGCGGCGGCACGGTGGCCCGGTCGTGCCCCGCGACCCGCAGGGTGCCGCTCATCCAGCCGCCGTCCACGTGCGTGTGAAGGCCCGCGATCGCGCGGAGCAGTGTCGACTTGCCCGATCCGGTCGCCCCCGACAGCAGCGTCAGCGTGCCCGGCTCGAGAGCGAGGGAAGGCAGACGGATGCCCTGGGGCGCGCTGCGTGAGCCGGCCCGGTCGCCATGGCCTGCGGCATCCGGAATCTCACCGAAGCCCAGCTCGACGGCGTCCGCCTCGACCGGGATGCGGCAGTCGCCGTCCAGACCCCGCCCGGCGAATCCGCGCAGCTCGAGGGCGGCGGCGACCGCCCCGGCGCGCTCGAGCGTGCGCTGCAGCAGGGGGGCGAGCATCCGCACGCCGCCGCGTTCGCCGCGCAGCCGCTGGGCGAACCGCACCGCTCGTGCCGCCTCGGCGAGCGAGGGCAGAGTCGCCCAGGCGATCGCGAGCGCTCTCGCGATGCCGCGGAGCGGTCCGCGGCGCGAGGCGCGCGCGAAGACGCGGTGCAGGTCGATGAGCGAGTTGAGCAGGCCGAAGACGAGGATCGTCAGGGCGATCGGCAGGGCGCTCGCCGCGGCATCCCACAGGCCGTCGAGGGTGACCGGGCCCAGCATCACGACGTGCGCGAAGGGCGGCGGCAGCCGCAGCTCGGGCAGCGGCAGCAGCACGACACCCGAGCCGTCGGCGCCGTGGAAGAGGACGCGGTAGACGACCCGGACCGCCACGAAACCGGCGGCGAGGGCCGCCGCCGCGCGTAGTGGTCCGGGCCGGAACGTCATGATACGGGAGATGCGTTGACGAAGGAGGCGCCGGCTACGACACAGGCGCGGCGGGCTCGCCGTGCAGGGTGAAGAGCAGTTCGACGCCGTCGCCCGGCTCGAGCTGCAGGGTCGAGAGGCCCTCCTGCGCGAAGCCCCACTCGCCGCCGGCGGGCTGCACCCACAGCGACCAGTACGCGAATTCGGGGGACATCGTGGCGCACTCCTCGAAGTACTCCGAGCCGTCCTCGGCGGCGATCGCGAGATCCTCCGCGGGAACGCCGTTCACGCGGCACACGACCTGGTCGCCGTACTGGTCGGTGCCCTCGGTCTCGACGTCGGCGGCCGCCAGCGCATCGGCGGCGCCGATCGCGGTATCGGTCGGAACGCACCATTCCTGGGCCGACCCGCCCTCGAGAGCCGCGGAGTCCACGACGACGGTCACGCCGGCGTCGTCGACGCAGGCTCCCTCGATGACGGATGCCACGGCCTCGTCCGACGCGGCAGGCGTCGAAGCGGCGGTTTCGGGAGTCGCGGTCGAACAGGCGGCGAGAGAGAGCAGAAGAGCCGCGGATGCCGCAGCGAGAGTCAGGGTGCGCAGAGTCGAAGTCACCGATCAAGGCTAGAGCCCGTCGTGTCGTCGGCCCATCCAGATGACGCTCGCCGTCGCGCCGCCGTAGGCTGGCCGGGTGAGTGTTTCGGAGCTGTTCGACGAAGACGAGTGGATGCCGGCATCCGGCGCCCCCGAAGGCGGATACACCGACATCACGTCGCACGTGTCGAAGGACGGCCGCATCGCGCGCATCGCGTTCGACCGCCCCGAGGTGCGCAACGCCTTCCGCCCCCACACCGTGGACGAGCTGTTCCGGGCGCTCGACATCGCGCGGCAGGACCCCCGCATCGGCGTCGTGCTGCTGACCGGCAACGGACCGAGTTCCAAAGACGGCGGCTGGGCCTTCTGCTCGGGCGGCGATCAGCGCATCCGCGGGCGTGACGGCTACAAGTACTCCGACACCGACGCGGTGACCGACCCCGCGCGCGCCGGGCGGCTGCACATCCTCGAGGTGCAGCGGCTCATCCGCTTCATGCCCAAGGTCGTCATCGCGGTCATTCCGGGGTGGGCTGCCGGCGGTGGGCACTCGCTGCATGTCGTGTGCGACCTCTCGGTCGCCAGCGCCGAGCACGGCCGCTTCAAGCAGACCGACGCCGACGTGGGCTCGTTCGACGCAGGCTACGGATCGGCCTACTTCGCGCGGCAGATCGGGCAGAAGTTCGCGCGCGAGGTGTTCTTCCTCGCCGAGGAGTACTCGGCTCAGCGCGCCCTCGAGATGGGTGCGGTCAATCGGGTCGTGCCGCACGCAGACCTCGAGCGCGAGGCTGTCGCGATGGCGCGCACCATCCTCACCAAGTCGCCGACGGCGATCCGCATGCTGAAGTTCGCGTTCAACGCCGTCGACGACGGCCTGGTCGGTCAGCAGGTGTTCGCGGGGGAGGCGACGCGCCTCGCGTACGGCACCGACGAGGCGGTCGAGGGGCGCGATTCGTTCCTCGAGAAGCGCGACGCCGACTGGTCGCCCTACCCCTGGCACTTCTGATGCGCTCCCGTATCTGCGAAACTCCACGGCACTGCGCGGGCTCGCCTGCTCGGTGGGGCCGGACCTCGGTGACGTTCGCGGATCCGTGGAGTTCTGCAGGATCATGAGGCTCGAACCCGTCGTCGGCGACGACCCGCGCGACATCCTGCGAGGGCTGCGCGGCGCGCTCCATGGCGCCGGTCCCGCACTCGGACTCGGACTGGTGAGCGAGCTGCCGGGCGAGGTGCGGGCAGGAACCGCCGTGGTGGTGACCACCTCCGGCTCCACCGGGATCCCGAAGAGCGTGATCCTCAGCCGCGACGCGCTCACCACCGGTGCGATGGCGACCGCGGACCGCATCGGCGAGGGAGCCTGGCTGCTGGCGCTGCCCGCCAGCTACGTCGCCGGGCTCCAGGTGCTCGTGCGGTCGCTGGTCGCCGATCGCGAGCCCGCCATCCTCTCCGGCGCATTCACCCCTCAGGCCTTCTCCGCCGCCGCGCTGATGATGGTGTCGACGGAGGGCGGGGTGCGCGTCCCGACGTTCACGTCGCTCGTTCCCGCGCAGCTGACCAAGCTGCTGGATGCCGCCGAGCACGACAGTGCCGTGCTCACGGCGCTGCGCTCGTTCGAGACGATCCTCATCGGCGGCCAGGCGCTCCCGGCGGTCACCCTCGAGCGTGCGGAGGCTGCCGGCGCGCGCATCGTCCGCACCTATGGGTCCACCGAGACGAGCGGCGGCTGCGTGTACGACGGCGTTCCGCTGCGCACCGTCCGGGTGCGGATCGAGCGAGGCGAGGTGCAGATCGCGGGACCGGTGCTCGCCGACGGGTACTTCGGCGATGCCGAGGCGACGGACGCCGCATTCCTGCGCGAACCCGACGGCACCCGGTGGTACCGCACGGGCGATGCCGGCCTGTTCGAAAACGGCGTGCTGCGCGTGCACGGGCGCGTCGACAACGTCATCGTGTCGGGCGGACTGAACGTGTCGCTCGATCGGGTCGAGCGCATCGTGCGTGCGGTGCCGGGCCTGGCGTCGGCGGTCGTCGTGGGGGTTCCCGACGACCGGTGGGGCGAGGCATCCGTCGTCGTCGCCACGCGGGGCGAGGCCCTGCGCCGCAGCGAGTCCGTCCAGCTCGAAGAGGCCCGGGCCGCGGTCCAGTCCGAGATCGGCGCGCACGCGCGCCCCGCGCGTCTCGTGCTGGTCGACGAGCTCGCGACCCTGCCGTCGGGCAAACCCGATCGCGAGGCGATCCGCCGCGCCGTGCTCGCCCTGCACTGAGCCGGACCGCGTCTCGCGCTCGATCGGGCTCGCCCCGCGAATCGATCGCGCGTGACGGATGCCGCGGCTCAGCCCGTCGGGAACGGGCCCGTGTCGACGACGCAGAAGCGATTGCCCTCGGTGTCTTCGAGCACGATCCAGTCGGCGTCGTCGGGGTAGCCGTGCCAGTCGACCTCTCGCGCGCCGAGGGCGAGCAGGCGCTGGATCTCGGCGGTCTGGTCCTCGGCGTACAGGTCGAGGTGGAGGCGCGGCGGATGGTGCTGGGGGTAGCCGGTGACCGAGAGGGCGATGCTCGCGCCGGGATCCGCCCACCCGGTCTTGCCGGGCGGGTCGAGGATGACCCAGTCCTCGCTCGGCTCGCTGCGGTTCACATAGCCGAGGGCGGCCCGCCAGAACGCGCCGGCCCGTTCGATGTCTTCGACCGTCAGCACGGTCGATCCGATGCTCAACATGCCGCCCATCCTGCGCCGGAGTTCCCACTCCCGACAGGGGGTTGCGGGGCCGTGAATGGGTGTCCATCGACGCTGCGCCTAAGATGTGCACTCGTGGCAGGCACCTCCAGCAAGAAGCGCAAGCACCCGGGCTCGAAGAAGCAGCACTCCCGCGGGAACCCCCAGAAGGCGCCCGTGTCGCGCGACCCCGCGCGCGTCGAGAAGGTCACCTTGGGTGACTGGATCGGGGCGGCACGGCTGCGGACCCTCCCGCTGGCGATCACTCCCATCCTCATCGGCACGGGCGCAGCCATCCTCGTCGAGTCGGTCTTCCACTGGGTGATCGCATTGTTCTGCCTGATCGTGTCGGTGTCGCTGCAGATCGGCGTCAACTTCGCCAACGACTACAGCGACGGCATCCGCGGCACCGACGACCACCGCGTCGGCCCCGCCCGGCTCACCGCGTCGCGCAGGGTGAAGCCGCGCGCCGTGCTCATCGTGGCGCTCGCGTTCTTCGCGATCGCCGGCCTCGCGGGTCTGGCTCTGACGATTCGCACCCAGCAGTGGTGGCTCATCGCCGCGGGTGCGGTGTGCCTCCTCGCCGCGTGGTTCTACACCGGCGGCAAACGTCCCTACGGGTACTACGGTCTCGGCGAACTGTTCGTTTTCGTGTTCTTCGGCCTCGTCGCCACGCTCGGCACGACGTGGGTGCAGGCGCTGGCGCTGCCGCAGGAGGCGTGGTTCGGTGCCGTCGGCGCGGGCCTGCTCGCCTGCGCGGTGCTGCTGGCCAACAACCTTCGCGACATCGATCAGGACCGCGCCGCGGGCAAGCGCACGCTCACCGTGCTCATCGGCCGCACGGCGACGCGGTGGGTCTTCAGCGTGTTCGTGCTCCTGGCGTTCGCGATCGCCGCGTTCCTCGCGCTGTTCTACCCCATCGCGTGGCTCACGCTGCTGGCGCTGCTGGCAGGGCTGCCCGCCATCCTCATCGTGTGGACCTACCGCGACCCGCGTGAGCTCGTCGTCGCGCTGGGCCTCACGTCCCTCACCTCCGTCGCCTACGGCGCGTTCCTGATGTGGGCGTTCATCGGCTGAGAGCGGATGCCGCGGCCTGCGGCCTACGCTCGGTCAGGTGATCAGGCCGGAGTCGATTCGTCTGACGCCGGGCCGGAGTCCTCGGGTGGCGCCACCGCGTCCGCGGCGGCGTCCTCGGCGGCTTCGTCGCTCGCCGATCGGCTCGCTTTCGCGCGGCGCTCCGCGAGGCCCGCGGTCACGTCGTCGAGAGGCTTGCGCAGGAACAGCACCGACAGGCTCAGACCGATGAGCGCGGCGAAGATCGCCGACAGCCAGTAGTACTCGCGCATGATCGGGAACAGCATCAGGATGCCGAACGGCACGAGGAACGCCAGCAGCCGCAGAACGGAATAGACGAGGGCTGAGCGTGCTTTCACCCGTCCATCCTAGGTTTCGTGGCCGCACGGCCGCGCCGTGGGCGACGGTTCGGTCACGAGGGGACCGCGCACGCCCCCGCCCGCCTAGGATGGGAAGATGCCTCGGGTGCTGCTTATTCTGGCCCTGGTGGCGACCGCGTTCTGGGTCTTCACCATCGTCGATTGCGCGGTGCAGCCTCCGACGCGGCACCGCGGCGTGAGCAAGCCGGTGTGGATCCTCATCGTGGTGCTGCTTCCCGTGATCGGCGGCCTCCTCTGGCTCGTCGTGGGCCGCACACGTCGTTCCGCGATCGCCCGCCGCCGCGCACCCGACGACGACCCCGAGTTCCTGGGCACCCTCGGCGCCGTGACAGACCAGGACGAGCGCATCCGCCGGCTCGAAGAAGAGCTCGCGCAGCTCGACTCCGAAGACGACGATCCGCGCTGGAACCCGCCGACGGGGCCCGCCGCCGCCGAGCCTCCGGTGCCCGGCGCGTCCACCGCCTCCGCGGCTCCGGGTGCGACCGGCACCCCGCCGAAGACCGATCCCAAGACCGATCCGCCGGCGCATCCGGCGGAAGGCGACGACGACACGCGCGGTCAGCGCGGGGCCGTCGGCTGACGTGACCGACGCGCTCGGCGCCGACCGCGACGGCGCGCCCGAATCCGACCGCGCGCGCGGCGGAGAAGAGGATCCGCGGGCGGACCCGGCGCCGGCGACCGATGCCGCAGCGGCGCTGCTGTGCCGGCTCGTGGAACTCGGGGTGCGTCACGTCGTACTCAGTCCCGGGTCGCGTTCGCAGGCGCTCGCACTGGTGGCGGCCGAGTTCGAGCGCCGCGGCACGATCCGCCTCCACGTGCGCATCGACGAGCGTGTCGCCGGATTCACCGGGCTGGGCATCGGACGCGAGACCCGGATGCCGGCGGCCGTGGTGTGCACGTCGGGCACCGCCGCGGCGAACCTGCTGCCCGCTGCGCTCGAAGCGCACCACGCGGGGGTCCCGCTGCTGCTGCTGACGGCGGACCGCCCGCCCGAGCTGCGCGGCGTCGGCGCCAACCAGACGACGCGTCAGCCCGGGATGTTCTCGCCGAACGTGCGGTACGAGGCCGACCTCCCCGTGCCCGAGCTCCCCGATGCGGACGGCTGCGGCGAGCAGAGTGCGATGCTGCGCGCGGTCGCCGATGAGGCCGTCGCCGCCGCCCTGGGGGCCGGGCTGCGCTCGGCCGGACCCGTGCACCTGAACCTGCCGTACCGCGAACCACTCGCCGGCACCCTCCCGACGTGGATCGGGGTGCCCGCCGCCGAGTTGGCGACCGAGCCCGACGACGACCCCGACGGGCCTCCGACCGAGCCCGTCGTCGAGGAAGAAGCATCCGGTGCCCTCTACCAGGGCGGGGGAGGCATCGGCGAGGCCGACGTCGCCACCCAGCCGGACGATGACCCGCTCGTGCTCGTTCGCGGGCCTCGCACGGTCGTGCTCGCGGGGGCGGATGCCGGTGCCGACGCCGAGATCCTCGCGCACGCCGGCGGGTGGCCGCTCATCGCGGAGATCGTCAGCGGCTCGCGCTTCGGGCGGCACCTCGTGCACGGCTACCGGTCGCTGCTGTCGGACCCAGCGCTCGGCGGCCGGATCGAACGGGTCATCGTGCTCGGTCATCCGACCTTGAGCCGCGAATCCGCGGCCCTGCTGTCGGACCCCGAGGTCGAGATCATCGCGGTCCGCGGTCCCGGTGAGCCGATCAATCTCAACGGCGCGACCACCCCGGCCGACACGGTCGCCGTCGCGTCCGGTGACGCCGACCGCCAATGGCTCGGTGCCTGGCTGCAGGCCTCTCGCGCGGCATCCGTCGATCTCACTCCGCCCGCGCCCGACGCCGACGGTCTCGCGTCCGCCGTACCGGGCGAAAGGCTCGGGGCGATCGCCGCCGAGCTCGAGGTGATCCGGGCGCCGCTGGACCGCGCGAGTCTCGTCGACGCGGTGTGGCGCGCCACCTGGCCGCACGACCGTCTCGTGTTCGGATCGTCGCGGCTCGTGCGGGTGGCCGATGCGGTGCTCCCGGGCAAGAAGGTGCCGGTGCACGCCAACCGTGGTCTCGCCGGCATCGACGGCACGGTCGCGACCGCGCTGGGCATCGCCGTGGCGAGTCAAGCGGTGGGAGGTCCCGGAGTCACCCGCGTGCTGCTCGGCGATCTGACGCTGCTCCACGATGTCGGTGCGCTCCTGCTGCCCCCGCAGGAGGACGAGCCGCGCATCCAGGTGATCGTCGGCAACGACGGCGGCGGAACGATCTTCGACGCGCTCGAGGTCGCCGCGGTCGCGGACGGCGAGGTCATGGACCGCGTGCTGTACACGCCGCACTCCACCAGGTTCGAGCAGCTCGCGCTCGCGTACGGGTGGGAGTACCGCCGGATCACGACGCGCACGGCGCTCGATCAGGCGCTCACCGCCCCCGCGGGCGGCCGGCAGATCATCGAGGTTCCGCTCGAGCGCTGAGCTCCCGTCCGCGGACGGGCAGTATCGGCACCGGCATTCGCCGGATCCCGCGGCACAGCAGCGACGGCATCGGGAACTTCCGCCATGATGGCTCCATGATCGCGAAGAGTCAGAAGCACTGGACCGGCGACGTCGCCGATCTCCTCCGCGTCGACGAGGGCTTCGTGCTCGCCGGCCTCGACCCGCGGGCGACGCCCGGCTACTCCCGCGACAAGCTGCAGGCGGCCGAGGACCTCGCGAGCGGCGCGGACCAGCTCGACGAGTACCAGGAGCGCCTGTTCGCCCGCGGCCGTGTCGACGCGACGGTCCCCACGCCCACTCCAGACGCCGCTGGCGCGTCGTCCGGAGCCTCCGGGCGCGTGGGCCCAGCTTCGGTGCTGCTCGTCCTGCAGGCGATGGATTCCGCGGGCAAGGGAGGCATCATCCGGCATGTGGTCGGATCCGTCGACCCCCAGGGTGTCACCCTCGCCGCGTTCAAGAAGCCGACCGCCGACGAGCTCGCGCACGACTTCCTGTGGCGCATCGAGAAGCGCCTTCCGGAACCCGGCTTCATCGGGGTCTTCGACCGTTCCCACTACGAGGACGTGCTGATCGGGCGCGTCCGCGGGCTCGCGGCGCCCGATGAGATCGAGCGCCGGTACAGCGCGATCAATGAGTTCGAGAAGCGCGTGACGGATGCCGGAACCCGGGTCGTGAAGGTGATGCTGCACATCTCGCCCGATGAGCAGAAGGAGCGTCTGGGCAAGCGGCTGGACCGCCCCGACAAGCACTGGAAGTACAACCCCGGCGATGTCGACGAGCGGGAGCTCTGGCCGAAGTACATGGCTGCCTACCAGACCGTCTTCGAGCGCACATCGACCGCCCACGCGCCGTGGTTCGTGGTGCCCGCCGACCGCAAGTGGTACGGGCGCCTGGCCGTGCAGCACCTGCTGCTCGAGGCTCTCGAAGACATCGATCCGCAGTGGCCCGCAGCGACCTTCGATGTCGAGCTCGAGAAGAGGCGCCTGGCTGCGAGCTGATCAGCAAGGCGGCGGCGCAGCGCATCCATTGCACTCGGCACGGCGGCCGATGCCCTGAGGCGCCCTCACGCGCGGATCACGGGGCGACGCCGCGTGCAGCCCATGCCGTCCCGGTGATCGTGAACGGGCCGGGTGGCAGCAGACGCATGCTGTGGTGCCGGACGCGCTCGCGGTCCGCGTCGGTGAGCGCGGCGAGCTGCCGGCCGGCGGGAGCGACGCCCAGAGTGTAGGAGGTCCACCACTCGTCGAACGACGGATACTCCACACCGACCGGCAGTTCGGCCTCCTCGACGTCCGAACACCCCGCCGCCTCGAGGAGGGCGCCGAGGTCGCCGCGGGTAGCGCCGACGCGACGCGACTCGTCGTCGATGCCCGCCACGACCGAGCTGAGAGCCTCGAAGAAGAGGCTCTGCGGTGCGCGGTGCCCGGCGAAGTCCCACACGCACGTCGCGACGACGCCCTCGGGCGCGGTGACCCGGACCATCTCGCCCACGCCGGTCGCGGCATCCGTCATGAAGTGCACCACCAGTTCGGCGAGTGTCGCAGCGAAGAGGTCGTCGTCGAAGGGGAGGGCTTCGGCCGCACCGTGGCGGACGTCGGCCCACGGCAGCCTCGCGGTCGTCGCCTCGACGAACGTCGTCGACGGATCGACCGCTGCCACCTCGGTTTCGCCGAACCGGTGTGCGAGCACCGCGGTCAACGCGCCGGTGCCGCAGCCGACGTCGAGGGCGCGCCCGGTTTCGGGCAGTCGCGCCCACGCGGCGAAGGTCTCGGCGAGTGGTACCGAGAACCTGCCCATGAAACTGTCGTACGCCTCAGGGGCGACGTCGAACGACATGGCGGGAGTCTACGCGCCACGACTTTCACTCGGTATAGATACCTACTCCGCAAAGTAATAGACGTAATACAGTACTTGCCATGACACAGGACGATGCCTTCGCAGCCGATCTGCTGCGCGGCCACACCGACACGATCGTGCTCGGGGTGCTTCGTGGCCGTGACGCGTACGGCTTCGAGATCTACAAGGCGATCCGCGATGCGACCGGCGGCGCCCACGAGATCAAAGAGGCCACGCTGTACGCGACCTACCGCCGTCTCGAGAAGGACGGGCTGGTCGAGTCCTACTGGGGTGACGAGACGCAGGGCGGCCGCCGCAAGTACTACCGGATCACCGATGCCGGCCGCGCCGTCTTCCGAGGCAACGTCGCGGCATGGGTCGCGACCAAACGCATCATCGACTCCCTTCTCGATGTGAAGGACACCGTCGTGAAGGACACCACCGTGACAGACCCCGCCGTGAAGGACGCAGGCAAATGACCGAGAACACCCACATCCACCGCCTCCTCGATCAGGCGTTCCAGGGCGTCGACATGACACCCGACGCACAGGACCTGAAAGAAGAGGTCCGGGCGAACCTGATGGCGCGCGCCGATGAGCTCGAGACGGCGGGGCGATCATCGTCCGACGCCGCCCGCGAGGCCGTCGCCGAGCTGGGTGACGTGCGCGACCTGCTGGGGGAGCAGACCGATGCCGTGGCACCCACCCGTGCCGACAGCTACGCCGCACTCCAGCAGCGGTACCGCGTGAAGCCCCGCGCCGGCTTCGTCGTGCGGGTCGTCGTCTGGGCGATCGTCGCGGTCGTCGGCATCACGCTGGGCATCCTGGGTGCGACCGGCGTTCTGCCGCTCCCGCTCGGGCCCGAGATCGCGCTCTTCGGTTTCGCGTCGTCGGCGCTGGGACTTCTCGTCGGCGACGCGCTCACCCAGGAGACCACCACGAACCATCCGATGCCTCAGCGGCGGGCGGGCGGGTACGCGCTGGCGACCTTCCTCGCGGCGTACGGACTCGGCTTCGGCGGGCTCGTCGCCTTCGGCGCGCTGCCCATGTGGGGCATCGTGTTCGCCGCGCTGGGTGTGATCGCCTCGATCATCCTGTTCGCCTTCCTCGGCGCGAGCCAGACCAACCGGCAGAAGGCCTGGACGCGTCAGGCCCAGGCTCGCGAGCCCGAGAACCGGTTCGAGCGAGAGCCCGAGGCGGCCGCGCGATTCGGCATCTACACCGTCGGGATCTGGACGCTGACCTTCGCCGCGATCGCGGTGCTCGTCTTCACCGTGGGCTGGTGGTGGGCTCCCGTCGCCTTCGCGGTCGGCTTCGCCCTCTGGATGTTCGTCCTCGCACGGATGCTCTTCGCCCCCGAGAAGAAGTCCTGAGGCGGCTGCGTCTCCTGTGGAGCGCACGGATGACCCGCCGCTGACCGGAGCCGGGGCACCCCAGGAGACCCGAGCCGCGGTGCCCACTTAAGCTGAGGCGGTGACCGCTTCCGACCCCGTCCGCGCGGCCGCGGACGCCTATGTCCGAGAGCTCGCCCGCCACGAACCCGACGCCGCGATGGCGATCGGCGTCGAGGGGCCGGCGCTGCCGGATCTCAGCCCGCAATGGCTGCGGCGCCGGTACGACCTGCAGGGCGAGACGCTCGCCTCGCTGGACGCGGCGGGCCCCGGCGACGAGGTGCTCCGCGCGGCGCTGCGCGAAAGACTCGAGAGCGAGCGACTGCTGTTCGAGACGGGGTTCACCCCGCGGCTCGTCGCGGGTCTCGCGACGCCTGTGCATCTCGTGCGGTACGCGGTCGAAGGCCTGACAGTGACCCCGGATGCCGCGGGCGAGGCGGTGCTCGGCCGGCTCGAGGCCGCGCCGGCGGCGGTACGCCAGTACATGGCGGCGCTGCGCTGGTCCCGCGACGAAGAGGATCGGTTCACGGGGACAGGCGTCGCCCCCGTGCGGCAGCTCGATACTCTCGCGCAGCAGATCGAGGCGTGGATCGCGGACGACTGGTTCGGTTCCGTTCCCGTGACGGATGCCGAGGCCGCGCCGCGCGTGCGAGCGGCTGCCGACGAGATCGCGGCCGCGCTCGGCGAGCTGGTGACCGTGCTCCGCGAGGAACTGCGCCCGGTCGCACCCGTCGCCGACGGCGTCGGCGACGCCGTCTATGAGGACGTCGTCGCGGGGATGCTCGGGGCGCGCGTCGACATCCACGACACCTACGCCTACGGGTGGGCGGAACTGGAGCGACTCGTCGGCGAGGCGCGCGCCCTCGCCCGCGAGCTGGGTGGTGCGGGCGACGATCCCGTGAGGTCCGCGGCATCCGTCCTCGACCAGGACTCGCGCTACCGTCTCGACGGGGTCGAGGAGATCCGAGACTGGCTCACCGCGCGGGTCGCTCAGACGATCGGCGCCGTCGCGCCCGCGTTCGATCTGCCGGCGTCGGTGCACGACGTCGAATGCATCGTGTCTGAGGCGGCGTCGGGCGTGGTCTACTACACGCCCGGCGCACCCGACGGCTCGACGCCCGGCCGCATCGTCTGGACGATTCCGAGCGGGATCCCGGTCGCGGCGACATGGCAGGAGGTCACGAGCGTCCACCACGAGGGAGTGCCCGGGCACCACCTGCAGTTCGTGCTGACCGCCGCCGACCCGGGCCTGCACCCGTGGCAGCGGCATCTGTGTCACATCCACGGGTATGCGGAAGGCTGGGCGCACTATGCCGAGCAGCTCGCCGACGAACTCGGACTCATCCGCGATCCCGCCGAGCGGCTCGGGCTGCTGCTCGGTCAGATCTGGCGTTCGGTGCGCATCGTGGCCGACATCGGGCTGCACACCGGGCGTGCCGTTGCGCCCAATCCTCTGGTGCGCTCGGACGAGTGGACGCCCGAGCTCGCCCGTCGCATGCTGGTGGACTTCGCACTCGTCGACCCGGCCCTCGCCGGGTTCGAGGTCGACCGTTACCTCGGCTGGCCGGGCCAGGCGCTCACGTTCAAGGTGGGCGCCCGGCTGTGGCTGCAGGCGAGGACGGCCCTCGAGGCACAGCTCGGCGAGGCATTCTCACTGCGCGAGTTCCACCGCGACGCGCTCGCCCTCGGGCCGATGGGCCTCGAGCCGTTGCGGCGGCTGCTGACCGGCGACTGATCTCGCCGGACGTGGATGCCCGCGCGAGAACTACGCCAGGGCGTCCACGATGGGGCGGAACTTCACCCGCGTCTCGAGCAGCTCGGTCTCGGGGTCGCTGCCGGCCACGATTCCCGCGCCCGCGTGGGCGACCACCGGCCGCGCGTCCGGATGCGCGTCGTCGACGGCCTCGCCCGCAGGCCCGAACTGGGCGCAGCGCAGCGCGATCGCCCACTCGCCGTCGCCGCCGGCGTCCACCCAGCCGACCGGCCCGGCGTAGCGCCCGCGGTCGAACGGCTCGAGTTCGCGGATGACGTCGAGCGCCGTCAGCGTGGGGGTGCCGGCCACGGCTGCGGTCGGATGCAGGGTCGCGACGAGATCGAGAGCGGATGCCGCGCCGCTGAGCACGCCTTCGACATCGGTCGCGAGGTGCCAGAGGTTCGGGAGCTTGAGCGTGAACGGCTCGTCGGCGGCCGCGAGGGCCGAGGTGTGGGGGCGGAGAGCGGCGACGACGCTCTGCACGGCGTAGCGATGCTCCTCGAGGTCTTTCGCGCTCGTCGCGAGGGCCACCTGCGCGCGGGTGTCGTCGTCGGAGTCGACTCCGCGGCCGACCGTCCCGGCGAGCACGCGCGCGCTCACCGTGCCGCCCGACACCGTGACCAGCGTCTCGGGACTCGCGCCGACGATGCCGTCGACGGCATACGTCCAGCAGTCCGGGTAGTCGGTGGCGAGGGCGCGCACGAGCCTGCGCAGATCGGCGCCCGCGGGGACGCTGCCCACGAGATCGCGGGCGAGAACCGCCTTGTCGAACTCCCCGGCACGGATGCGTGCGACGGCGGTGGCGACCGCGCTGCGATACCCCTCGGGGTCCATCGCCCCCGGCCCGAGGGTCGCCGACCAGTAGGTGCCGAGCCGGCCCGGTCCCGCGGGCGCTTCGCCCGCGCCGGGTGCCGCGTCCGCGTCGTGGATCCGGGTCACCCAGCTGCGGGAGTCCCGCCGGCCGATGATCACGGACGGCACGATGAGGGTGCTGACGGCGGCGGACCGCTCGTCGAAGACGAACGCTCCGAACCCGACGAGGCCGGTGCCGGCGATCTGCACGGCGTCATCGACCTCGGCCACCGAGGCCACGTCGCGCCACGCCTGGGCGAGCGCCGTCGAGCGTGACGGGCCGCCGTCGGGCCCGGTGCCCACCTCGATGCGCAGGACCTCGCCGAACCCGGCCATTCCGTCGCCGCGGCGTTGCCAGAACAGGGGAGTCGCGGCATCCGTCTGCGCGATCAGTTCTTCGACATGGTCGATCTCGCGGGTCTCGACCACCAGGCGATGCGGGCGGGGCGAGGCGGTCACGCTTCCAGCCTAGACTCGCCGAGTGACCGACATCGCCGCTCCCTCACGCCCCGAGCCGGGCACGAGACTGCAGTTCCGCTGGCGCAAATGGGATGGCGGACCCCATTGGGTGCACGAGTGCGTGTATCTCGGCAGCGACCGGTGGGGCGACTGGTTCGGTCAGCTCTCGGGATGGCGCAGCTTCCGTCCCGGGCGCGACTACCTGATCGACGGACCGAACGTCACCCTGCTGCCTCCCGGCGGCGATCACGTCGTCACGCTCAACGAGGCACCCCCCGCCTCGTACCGCGTCTACATCGACATCGCCTGGGACGCGCGCTGGAGCGACGGAGAACCGACCGGCATCGACATGGACCTCGACGTCGTCGACGCGATCGACGAGCGGGGCGTCTTCATCGACGACCGCGACGAGTGGGACGAGCACCGGGTCGCCTACGGGTACCCGCTCGACATCGTGGCGAAGCTCGAAGCGCTCGCCGTCGACCTGGAACGACGTGTGGCCGCACACGAAGCCCCCTACGACGCCGCGACCGCCGATGCCTGGCTCGCGCGCCTCGCCGCTCTCGCTCGCGACTGATCCTCGAGCTTCCGCGGCCCGGAACCCACCGGCCTAGACTCGGAGCCGTGGCACCGCACCCCTCCGAACACGAGCCGAACCGTGCCGACCTGCACAAGGACCCGTCCCGCGTGAGCGGCATGTTCGATCAGGTCGCGCCCGGGTACGACCGCACCAACACCGTCCTCAGCATGGGCAACGACCGGTTCTGGCGCGCCGCGACGACCCGCGCCGTCGCTCCCCGGCGCGGGCAGCGCATCCTCGATCTCGCTGCCGGAACCGGCGCGTCGAGCGTGGCGCTCGCCCGCAGCGGCGCCGACGTGGTCGCCGCTGACTTCTCGCCCGGCATGATCGCGGAAGGCACGCGCCGGTACGGCACGGGCTCGCCGGGTGGCGGCATCCGGAATCTGTCCTTCGTCGAAGCCGACGCGACCGACCTGCCGTTCGGTGACGACGAGTTCGACGCGGTCACGATGTCGTTCGGTCTGCGCAACGTCAACGAGCCGAAGAAGGCGCTGCGCGAACTGCTGCGCGTGACCCGTCCCGGGGGGCGCTTGGTGATCTGCGAGTTCTCGCAGCCGCCGTCGAAGGCGTTCCACGGGCTGTACCGCTTCTACAACGACCGGGTGCTGCCCGTCGTCGCGAAGACGGTGAGCTCGAACGCCGAGGCCTACGACTATCTCAACGAGTCGATCCGCGACTGGCCCGACCAGCGCACGCTGTCGGCGTGGATCCGGCAGGCCGGGTGGACGGACGTGGCCCACCGCAACCTGTCGATGGGCATCGTCGCGCTTCATCGCGCCACGAAGCCCGCCGCCGACGACGCCGGCGACGCGGCTGCACTTTCCGAGTCGCCCGCCCGCCCCCGATAGGCTGGGGTCGTGACTCCCTCAGCGCCGGGCTCGCGTATCGCGGGCAAGCTGGGCCTCACCGACCGCATCTTCGCGGGGCCGCGGTCCCGCAGGCTCCTTTCGGCGGTCGAGGCAGGCCTCACGCGTGTCGACGCGGCTCTCGAAAGCGAGCTGCGTGTGACCGACGCCCTCGCCGACGCCACGGCTCGCTATCTCTACGAGGCGGGCGGAAAGCGGGTGCGCCCGGTGCTCGCCCTGCTCACCGCCCAACTCGGCGACGGCACGACCGACGCGGTGATCGAAGCGGCCACCGCGCTGGAGATCACCCACCTCGGTTCCCTGTACCACGACGACGTGATGGATGCCGCAGACAAGCGTCGCGGTGTGCCCAGCGCTCACGCGGTGTGGGGCAACAACGTCGCGATCCTCACCGGCGACCTGCTGTTCTCGCGCGCCAGCCAGATCATGGCGCGCCACGGCGACCGGGCGATCCGGCTGCAGGCAGACACCTTCGAGCGTCTGGTGCTCGGCCAGATGCACGAGACGGTCGGTCCGCAGGACGGCGATGACCCTGTCGAGTTCTACCTCCAGGTGCTCTCCGACAAGACCGGCTCTCTCATCGCCGCCGCCGCACAGGCGGGCGTCATCTTCTCCAACGGTCCGCGCGAGTACGAGCAGCCGATGGTGACCTTCGGCGAGAAGGCCGGCGTCGCCTTCCAGCTGCTCGACGACGTCATCGACCTGTCGGCCGATCCCGCCGAGACCGGCAAGGTCCCCGGCACCGACCTGCGTGCGGGGGTGCCCACGATGCCGTACCTCGTGCTCGGCCAGCGAGCGGATGCCTCCTCCGTCGGTCTGCGTGCCCGTATCGACGACGGCGTCGCTCGCATCGCCGACGGCGGCGATCCCGCCCTCCTCGACGAGCCGCTCGCGCAGCTGCGCGAGCACGAAGCCACCGAAGCCACCCGGGAACTCGCGCATGCATGGTCGAAAGAGGCCATCGCCGCGCTCGCGCCGCTGCCCGACGGACCCGTCCGCGAGGGACTCACGCGCTTCGCGCAGGCTGTCGCCGACCGCTCGAGCTGAGCTGCCCGCGCCCCGACTCGCCTCGCGCGCGCTCCGGCCGAGGCATCTCCTGAAAGGACCACCATGACCAAGCTCCGGCTGGCGATCGTCGGTGCAGGACCGGCAGGCATCTACGCGGCCGACATCCTGCTGAAGGCCGAGCGCAAGTTCGACGTCTCGATCGACCTGTTCGAGCAGCTGCCGGCGCCCTACGGTCTGGTCCGCTACGGCGTGGCGCCGGACCACCCGCGCATCAAGGGCATCATCACGGCGCTGCGCGAAGTCCTCGATCGCGGCGACATCCGCCTCTTCGGCAACGTCCGCTTCGGCGAAGACATCACCCTCGACGACCTCAAACGGCACTACAACGCCGTGATCTTCGCGACGGGAGCGATCCGCGACGCCGACCTCGAGATCCCGGGCATCGACGCTGCCGGATCCTACGGCGCCGCCGACTTCGTCAGCTGGTTCGACGGGCACCCCGATGTGCCGCGCGAATGGCCGCTGGATGCGGCATCCGTCGCGGTGATCGGCAACGGCAATGTCGCGCTCGATGTCGCGCGCATGCTCGCCAAGCACGCCGAAGACCTGCTGCCCACCGAGATCCCCGACAACGTCCACGCCGGCCTCGCCGCCAGCGCCGTGACCGACGTGCACGTCTTCGGACGCCGCGGTCCCGCGAACGTCAAGTTCACGCCGCTCGAGCTTCGCGAGCTGGGTGAGCTGCGAGATGTCGACATGGTCGTGTACGACGAGGACTTCGAGTACGACGACGCCGCACGTGCGGCGATCGCGAGCAACAAGCAGGTCATGGTCATCGACCGCGTGCTGCAGTCCTGGCGCAAGCGCGACTCGGTCAACAACGCCGGCGGCACGGCGTCGCGCCGCCTCCACCTGCACTTCTACGCCAAACCCCTCGAGGTGGCCGTCGACGACGACGGCCGGGTCGCGGCGCTGCGCTGGGAGCGCACGCGTCCCGATGGCGAGGGCGGTGTGGTCGGTACGGGAGAGATCCGCGAGGTGCCCATCCAGGCGATCTACCGCGCGGTCGGCTACTTCGGCTCGCCGCTGTCGGGCGTGCCCTTCGACAAGCGCCATGGCGTCATCCCGAACCGCGAGGGACAGGTGCTGAGCAAGGACTCCAACGAGCGGGTGCCGGGCATCTATGCCACCGGCTGGATCAAGCGCGGCCCCGTCGGACTCATCGGCCACACGAAGTCCGACGCGATGGAGACCATCAGCCACCTCATCAACGACCAGGGGATGTGGTGGCAGCCGCTGGATCCCTCACCCGAGGCGATTCCCGATCTGCTCGCATCGCGGGGGGTACGCTGGACCGACCTCGACGGCTGGCACCGCCTCGACGAGCACGAGATCGCGCTCGGCGCACCGCATGAGCGGGCCCGCATCAAGGTCGTGCCGCGCGAAGAGATGGTGACGCTCTCTCGCGGAGAGTGAGGTCCCGGCCCCTAGGCTGAGGCCATGGCCGGGCCAACCCAACAATGGACCCCCGACATTCTGGGGGAGCCGTTCGAGCAGCTCACGCTGCCGCTCGGCATCGACGGCGAGCAGGGGCCTCTCGAGGCGACCTTGGTGCGCAGCATCCCGAACGGGCTGACCACGCTGTTCGCGCCATTGCGCGACGTCGACGTGCTCTACGTGCACGGGTGGTCCGACTACTTCTTCCAGACCGAGCTCGCGCGCTTCTGGACGAGCAGGGGAGCGCATTTCTTCGCGCTCGACCTCCGCCGCTACGGCAGGAGCCTGCGCCCGGGGCAGACCCCCGGCTACATCGACTCCCTCGACGATTACGACATCGACATCGAAGCGGCGCTGTCGGCGATGGGGCACGGAGCCGAGGAGCAGGGAGCCCGCGGCGTGCAGCATGGCCGGCGACTGGTGCTGCTGGGCCATTCCACCGGGGGCCTCACGCTCACGCTGTGGGCGTCGCGGCATCCGAAGCGCGCCCACGCGCTGGTGCTGAACAGCCCGTGGCTCGAGCTGCAACTGGGGGCGATCGGTCGTCAGGCCATTGCTCCGATCGTGGAGATGCGGGCGCGATTCGATCCGCGCGGCACGCAGCCCGCGGTCGACCTGGGGTTCTACACACGTGCCCAGCGTCAGCTCGAGAGCCTCCCCACCGGCGAGGAGCGCGCGATGTGGCGTCCTGACCGGGGCTTTCCCACCGTTCCCGGCTGGCTGGCCGCGATCCTCGACGGGCACCGCCGGATCGCGTCGGGGGTCGACGTCGGCTGTCCGACGCTGGTCCTGCTCTCGGTGGGCTCGACGCCGCCGTTGACGTGGAAGGAGTCGATGACCTCGACCGACTCGGTGCTCGTGGTCGACGACATCGCGCGCGCAGCCACTCGCGTCGGGCGTCTCATCACGATCGCGCGCATCGATGGCGCGATCCATGACGTCTTCCTCTCGCGCGAGGAGCCTCGCGCGGCCGCGTATGCCGCGCTCGACCACTGGATGACCGGGTACGTCGACCGGCAACAGTGACGATCTGTCCCCCGAAGAGGGGACAGATATGGTCCTACCAATCGGGTTATCCTTATTGCGAGGCGTCCCCAGCGCCTCCGGGAGGGCTTTCCCCAAGGTCTTCCCAACGCATCGCGAGGAGCCGTTCGCCGGGGGGTGGACGAGCAGGATCCAGCGATGACAGGCCCCGGGTGTCCCCAGCACCCGGGGCCTCTGCCATTCCCGCGACCATGCCTCGTTCCGGGTCTGGATTGCCGTCTGTGTCGGGCCCGCACATCGGAGGGCGCCCGAGAGTCGAACCATGGCGAGAACGGCCAAGAGACGTCGGCTGCCTCGAGGTGCGGTACACTGAAGGGGATAGGCGGATTTCTCATCCGTCTCGCCCCGGCCGCGTGGTAACGGTCGGGGCTCTTTCTTTTCCTGCCGGCGCAGCGCGGAGCCGGCGGCGACTTCGCCATCGGGTTACAGCCGCCCGCATCGCAATGCCGCGGTGATGCATGATGGGATCCTGCATTCACCGATGGAGCCCGATGACGACGGATCACCAATCGCCGGACGAGCTGGCTGACCTCGCCGAGTTGATGCGGCACGAGCAGGAATTCCCCGCTCGCTCCAGCCGGGACGATGCGACGCGTCGTCGTCGTCGCCGCCGGGGACTGATCGTCACTGCGGTCGTGACCGCGATCGTGCTCGGCACCGCCGGAGGCTACGTCGGCTGGGCGCTGACCGCGCCGCTCAGCGCACCCGTCATCACATCGAGCACGCCCGAAGTGGCGGCGCCCGCCGCTGCGGTGATCGCCCTTCCGTCGGAGGGGGCCTCGGCGGTCAGCGTCTCCGGGGGAGATGCGTATCTGGGCGCTGCGGCGAGTGGCACCTGGTCGGCGAGCGGGACCGACGAACCCCGCTCCATCGCCAGCATCAGCAAGCTGATCACCGCGCTCGTCGTCCTCGATGCGAAGCCGCTCGCGAACGCCGACGATCCGGGGCCCACCATCACCTTCGACAAGGCCGATCACGACCTCTACGACAAGTACTACGTGATGGGCGCCACGATCGCGGCGATGCCGACCGGCAGTTCGATGTCGCAGCGCGATGCCCTCTCGACGATGCTGATCCCCTCGGCGAGCAACTATGCCGAAGCGGTCTCGACGTGGGCATTCGGATCGCAGAGCGCCTTCCTGAACGCCACGCGGCGCTGGCTCGCGGCGCAGGGGCTCACCGGCACGACGATCGTCGAGCCCACCGGCATCAGTCCGCGCAACACGAGCACACCGGCCGATCTGCTGGCGATCGGAAAGCTCGCGGCGGCCAACCCGGCGATCGCGAAGATCGTGGCGACCCGCTCGCTCTCGCTGCCCGGCCCCGGTGGGATGTCCAATACCAACGACCTGCTGGGCAGTGACGGAATCACCGGACTCAAGACCGGCAACCTGGGTGAGGGCAGCTACAGCCTGCTGTACACGGCATCACTCGATGTCGGAGCGGGGGAACCGCTCAGCGTGACCGGCGTCGTGCTCGGTGGGCAGTCGCGTCAATCCGTCAACGTGAGCGTGCTCTCCCTGCTGGACAGCATCCGCGGCGGGTTCCACGAGGTGCCGTTGTCGACGGCCGGCCAGCAGGTCGGCTCGTACTCGACGCCATGGGGCGCGACCGCCCGGATGGTCGTGGCCGAGAACTCGTCGATCTTCACCTGGTCCGACACGGCGATCACGTCGACGATGGACACGACGACGCCCACGGCCTACGAGGACGGCGAGGTGGTCGGCAGCATCACCTGGAACGCCGGACCGAATACCGTGACGGCCGCCGTGGAAGTGGAGGGGACGATCCGTCCGCCCACCGCCTGGTGGCGCCTCACCCACCCCTCCGAACTCGGCGGTCGATAGGCCCGGCGACCCGATGATCCGGCCGCTTAGGCTGGAGGGATGACTGAATTCCTGGCGATCACCGGTGGCTACGTCGTTCCTGTGAGCGGCGAACCGATCCAGAACGGGACCGTCGTCGTCGCCGACGGTGTGATCTCCGCCGTCGGCGGGCCCGGCACACCGATTCCGGACGACGCTCGCGTCGTAGACGCATCGGGCAGGTGGGTGGTCCCCGGGTTCGTCGAGGCGCACGGCCATCTCGGCGTGCACGAAGACGGCGAAGGATGGTCGGGCAACGACACCAACGAGATGACCGACCCGAACGGGGCGCGATTCCGCGCGCTCGACGGCATCGACATCGAAGAGATCGGCTTCCGCGACGCCCTCCGCGGCGGAGTGACGACCGCTGTCATCAAGCCGGGTTCGGGCAACCCGATCGGCGGGCGCACCGTCGCCCTCAAGACATGGGGCGGACGAACCGTCGACGAGCAGGTTCTGGCGCTGGATGTCTCGGTCAAGTCCGCACTGGGCGAGAACCCGAAACGCGTCTACGGCGACAAGAAGCAGACGCCCTCCACCCGTCTCGGAGTCGCATCGGTTCTTCGGGACGCATTCGTGAGTGCGCGCAACTACGCCGACAAGCGCGCGGATTCGGCGGCGAAGGGCGAGCCGTTCGCGCGCAACCTCACCGATGAGACGCTTGCGGCGGTGCTGGACGGCGACCTCGTGTGGGATCAGCACTGCCACCGTCATGACGACATCGCCACCGCCATCCGCATCGCCGAGGAGTTCGGCTACGACCTCGTCATCAATCACGGCACCGAGGGCCACAAGATCGCCGATGTGCTGGCAGAGAAGGGCATCCCCGTCATCTTCGGCCCGCTGCTCACCTCGCGTTCGAAGGTCGAGCTGCGAGACCGTGCGATCGGCAATCTCGCGCTGATCGCGGCGGCCGGGGTGAAGGTCGCCATCACGACGGATCATCCGGTCGTCCCGATCGAGCAGCTCCGGCTGCAGGCCATCCTGGCCGTCCGCGAAGGGCTGCCCGCGAAGACGGCGCTCGAGGCGCTCACCGTGAATCCGGCATCGATTCTCCGATTGGATTCACGCGTCGGCGCGCTCGAAGAAGGCCTCGATGGCGACATCGTCGTGTGGTCTGCAGATCCGCTCGCGATCGAGTCGGAGGTCGAGCAGGTCTTCATCAACGGCCGGCCCGCGATCGAGCCCACCGCCGCCGATGACCCGACGCCGCGGATCGTGGACCGCTGGGAGCGATTCGGCCGCAACTCCTGGATCGGGTGAGCACGACCCTTCTCCAGATCCACCCGATGTGCTCGCCGCGCGAGGCTCCTATGATGTCGGCGTGGACACGCCCAGAGCCGATGTCGTGCAGGACATCCGCTTCGCGCGCTCCGCGGACGGAGTCGGGATCGCCTACGCGGTGCACGGCTCGGGGCCGCCGCTGCTGATCGACGCCTGCTGGCTGAGTCACTTGCAGTTCGACTGGGAGAGCCCGGTCTGGCGCCACTACCTCGTCGAGCTGGGCAAGGTCGCGACCGTCATCCGCTACGACGAGCGCGGCCACGGGCTCTCGGACCGCGGCGTCACCGACCACAGCCTCCAGGCGCGGGTCGCCGATCTCGAAGCGGTGGTGGCGGATGCCGGCCTCGATCGGTTCGCGCTCATGGCGATGGCGCAGGGCGGTCCGGTCGCGATCGAATATGCCGCGCGGCATCCGGAACGACTGACCCGGCTGATCTTCTACGGGAGCTATGCGGGCGCGCAGGCTGCCGCATCTGCGGAGGAGCTCGAGCTCCTCGCGGCGTTCGAGGCGCTGATCAGGGTCGGATGGGCGCGACCGACGTCGGAATTCCGCAGGGTGTTCAGCAGCATGATGATCCCCGGCGGCACCGAGGAGCAGATGCGCTGGCTCGACGATCTGCAGGCACGCGCGTGCGACACCGAGACCGCGGTCCTCTCGCGCTCGCAGCGTCAGGTGGCGGACTCCACCTGGCGCCTGCCCGAACTCGATCTTCCGACTCTCGTCATCCACAGCCGTGGTGACCAGATGAACGAGTTCCACCATGCGCGGGAGCTCGCCGTCGGCATCCGCGGGGCCAAGCTCGTGGCGCTCGACAGCAACAACCACATCGTGCTCTCCGACGAACCCGCGTGGCCCGCCTTCCTGCACGAGGTCGCGGTGTTCATAGAGCCCGATCGCCGGACGGTTCCCGGGGTCGTCGCCGACGATGTCGCCGCCATGGTCTCGCCGCGCGAGCTCGACATCCTTCGCCTGGCAGCGGCCGGCTACGACAACGACGCCATCGCGGCCGAGCTGTTCCTCTCGGTGCGCACGGTGGAGCGGCATCTGCAGAACGTCTACGCGAAGCTCGGGCTGAGTGGCCGGACGGCCCGGACCGCCGCTGTCGCGCGGCTGCTCTCGGGCGCCTGAGCACATACGCGTCAGCCGCCATCGGTCACTCGCCGGTCGCGGCGGCTTGCGCGTCGGCGCCGATGTGACGAGGGGTGCGCGATTCCTACCGTGGTGACATCACCCACCACAGGAGGAATCGAATGTCATCATCCACCCGCACCACCCTCACCGCAACCGAGGAGGACCGCGCACTCAAGGCGAAGCACGCCGCGATGTGGGCGAGCGGAAACTACCCCGCGGTCGTCGACGAGGTCGTGCATCCGCTCGGCGCCATCCTCGTCGAGAGCGTGGACGTCCGGCCCGGGCAGCGCGTTCTCGACGTCGCCGCCGGCACGGGCACCTCCGCGATTCCGTCGGCCCGTCGCGGCGCCGACGTCGTCGCGACCGATCTCACGCCCGAGCTGCTCGCGGTCGGACGCGCCGCAGCCGACGCAGAGGGGATCGAGCTGACGTGGCAGACCGCGGACGCGGAGGCGCTGCCGTTCGGCGATGCGGAGTTCGACGTCGTGCTGTCGAGCATCGGCGTGATGTTCGCACCGCACCACCAACTGGCGGCGGACGAACTCGTGCGCGTGTGCCGACCCGGCGGAACGATCGGCGTCCTGAGCTGGACCCCGGGCGGCTTCATCGGGCAGCTCTTCGCCACGATGAAGCTCTATGCGCCGGCGCCCCCTCCCGGCGCGTCGCCCGCCCCGCTGTGGGGCAGCGTCGAGCATGTCCGCGACCTGTTCGGCGATCGCGTCGAGGAATTCGTGGTCCGTCAGCAGTCGCTGCCCGTGCACCGATTCGCCAGCGGCGCGCAACTGCGCGACTTCTTCAAGGCCAACTACGGCCCGACCATCGCGGTCTACCGCTTCCTCGGCGAGGACGCGGAGAAGGTCGCCGCCCTCGATGCCGACATGGCGGCACTCGGCGACAGGTTCATCGATGCGGGCGCCATGGCGTGGGAGTACCTCATCGTCACCGCGGTGCGTCGCAGGAGCACGTCATGAATCCGCTCATGTACGGCGCCTTCCTCCCCGACGGCGTGCAGCTCAGTCGTGAGGCCGCGCGGCGTCATGCGCTCCAGGAAGCGCGCCCGAAGCCGGAGCGCGTGCGTCGATCCGTCCTCCGGGCCTGGCGTCCCCTCGCTCAGGCGTGACCTTCTATCCATCACTCGCTCAGGAAGGAGCCGCGACATGTTCCTCGTTCTCGCTCTCGCCGGACTCTGCGTCGTCGGCGTGGTCGCCGCGATCGTCGCGACGGTGCGCGATTCGCGCGGGCCGGTGCCCACGCTCAGGGACTACGACACCCGTCGCCCGGTGCTGTGACCCGCGAGATCAAGCCCCGCGTCTCTTCGGAGGAGCGGGGCTTCGTCGGTGGAGGAGCGTGGTGCACCACGAGCGCGCTGCGGCTCCCCTCTTCGGTGAGTCGCGCTCAGCCCGATACTTCCCGCGGCGAGGCGGGCGGGGTCCAGATCGAGTCCGGAGCGATCGCCGTCGAGATCCTCCGGCTGATGACTCCGAGTTGAGTCGCCTGGCTGCGCGTGAGCGCGTCGAAGACGAGCCTCTGAACGAGGGCATGATGACCCGGCGTCGACTCGACGACCTTGTCGTGACCCTCTCCTGTCAGTACTCCCAACGTGAATCGTCCGTCGCTGGAGTCGACCACGCGCCGCACCCAGCCCTTCGCCTCCAGACGCGAGACCGCGCGTGAGAGCCGCGAGAGAGTGCAACTCGCATAGTTGGCGAGCGCGCTCAGCCGGAGCGAGCGCTCGGGGGCGACATCCAGTGCGTAAAGGATCCCGTGCTCGAAGTGGGTGAGCCCGCTGTCGCGCTGCAGCTGCGCGTCCAGAGCCGTGGGTAGTCGCTCCAGCATGGTCGCCACGGAAGCCCAGACAGCGAGGTCCTCGATACTCAGCTCGGCAGTTTCCCGCGGTGTCGACATGCCCCGAGTGTATGCGATCAACCAGGCGAATCGTGCCGTTTTAACTTGCGCAGGCAAGTGAAACGCGCCTATCGTGACTTGCGTAGGCAAGCGAAGCGCGACATGACGCGCACCGAGGACAGGAATGAGCATGGATCTGAAACTGCGGGGAAGGACCGCCTTCGTGAGCGGTTCGAGCCAGGGGATCGGGTACGCGATCGCCTCGGCGCTCGCTGCCGAAGGTGTGCAGGTCACGCTCAACGGTCGAGATGCGGTACGGCTCGCCGCTGCCGTCGAGCGACTCCGCGACGAGCATCCGCGATCGAATCCCACCGGCGTCGTCGCGGATTTCACGAAGCCTGAGGAGGTGGCGCGACTCATCGAGTCGCTCGGAGAGATCGACATCCTGGTCAATAACGTCGGACTGTTCGGTCTCGCCGAATTCGAGTCGGTCCTCGATGAGGAGTGGGCACGCTACTTCGATGTCAACGTCATGAGCGGAGTGCGCCTCTCTCGGCATGTGCTCGGTGGGATGCTGCATCGGGGATGGGGCCGCATCCTCTTCATCAGCAGCGAATCCGGAGTGAACGTGCCCGCAGACATGGTGCACTACGGAATGACGAAGGCCGCGATGATCGCGCTCGGCAACGGCATCGCGAAACTGACGCGGGGCACGTCTGTGACGGTCAACACAGTGCTCGGCGGTCCGACGTACTCCGACGGGGTGGCCGCGAGCATCGCGGCGGTAGCCGCTGGGCAGTCGATCTCGACCGAGTCCATGAAGGACGCCATCATCGGCCAGAACCGCACCTCGCTGCTGGAGCGCTTCATCGATCCCGCCGAGATCGCGAGTCTGGTCGTGTACCTCGCCAGCCCGTTGGCATCTGCCACCAACGGTGCAGCCGTGCGAGCTGACGGCGGCGTGCTGACCGCGATGATCTAGGGGCGATTGCTATCCGGGCCTACCCGCAGTTCGGGCGGCAGCCGCGCTGGGTGACCGCGTCGATCAGCACACTGCCGATGTCGGTCGGCTCCAGCGCCTGATATGCCGCACCGTCGGTGGCGGCGGCGATCTGCTCCAGGGCGGCCTGGTCGGTGTCGGGGCCGTAGCCGATCGCGATGACGGCGACGGGCTTCGCCGGATCGCGCAGGAGCTCGAGCTGCGCGAGCAGCCCCGGCAGGTCGAGGCCCTCGTCGTCCTCGTTGAACCCGTCGGTATTGAGCAGGACCAGGTTCACCCGACCATGGACGTACGTCTCGCGCATGTACTTCACGGCAGCGAGCACGCTGTCGTAGAGACCCGTCCCGCCGCCGACGAGGCTGTCGAGACCGTTCGCCGCGTCGATCGTGCGCTGTTTGTGCGCCGGGTCGCTCAGTGCACCGAACGGGACGATCTCCTGCCAATCCTGCGCGCCGATCCGCTGGCTCGAGAACACCCAGGTGGCGAGGGACGAGTCGGCCGACAGGGAATTGACGGCGCGGACGGCAGCCTGTTCGAACAGGTCGATGCGGCGCATATCGGCGGTAGCCGGCTGGAGCATGGAACCTGAGACGTCGTTGAGGGAGAGCATCCGTGATGGCGCCGTGAGCACCTGCCAATTGCGCAGTGCTTCGGCTTCATCGGCGCCGTCGACGGGCATGGATGCGGCATCGGCGTCGTCGGCGGCCGCCTCCGTGGTCGAGTCCTGCGCGTTGCCCGCCGCGTCACGCAGTCCGTATTCGGCGAGTCGGTCGATTCCACCCGCGACCGCCGCGGAGAACGCTTCCACTGCCTCGAGCGTGCTGTCCGAAGCGTCGGCGAGCGTCACGAAGGGCGCGCGCAGTGCGGGCTTCACGTCGGCGGGGTAGACCGGCACGAGGGGGGTCCTTGCGTCCGCGTCGTAGTTCAGCACCGCCTGCTCGGTGGTCACGGCGATGGTCGGCGTCGTCGCAGCGGATGCCGCGGCGAGCGCATCGGCGGCGGTCGGAACGACGCCGGGATCGAGGCCGAGCACGAGCGAGGTGTACGTGCGGGGGTCTCCGCCGACCGCGGTCTGCAGAGCGAGCAGCGCGGCCGAACTCGCGGCGACCTTCGATGGATCCGGCAGTATGGCGGCGACCGAACGCTCCGCGAGGCTCGAGAATCCCGTGCCCGCGCTCTCGAGAGCGGCCGCCGTGGGCTCCGTCGCCGCGAAGACGACCGGGGTGCTGGCCACGGCCGGGCCGACGTCCAGTCCCACGGAGTCCACACCGATGAGCTCCGCGTGACGTTTCGCCCATGCGGGCCACATCGCGGACTCCGGCACCCAGAGGTCGAAGTCCGGTGTCAACCCCGCGGCGAGTGCCGCAGCCGTGACCGAGCTGTCCTTGGCCCGGATCGCCACTTCAGGGCAGTCGGAGCGAGAACCTGTCAGATCGGCGAGGATCGCCTCGAGTGCACCCGTCATCGCCGGAGCCGCGGTGACGCGCAGGCTCGCCGGCAGGCACTCGCCCGTCGAGGTCGGCTGCTGCGAGAATTGACCGGCTGCTCCGCGCGCGAAGAAGACGCCGAGCACGGCGGCGAGCGCGACGGAGAGGACGAGGACGATGCCCAGGAGAACGAACAAGCGCTTGCGTTGACGCGCGGCCCGTGTGGCAGCGCGTGTGAGGGCACCGTCGTTGGCGGGCGTGACCGATTGCACCCGAATCACATGCACTCCGATGGGCGGCGGGCGGGGCCCGCGGGGGATACGACTTCGTATCGGGGATACGTCATCGTACGTGGGGGGATACTCCAGTGGAGTATAGGGGACGGGGCAGCGCCTTCAGCAGGCGTACCGTCGACCTCTTCCTTTTCCCACCGACCCCGTTGCAGCCCTCACCCGACCGCGCGGTGCCGTCGTGCGTCAGCGGTAGTTGATGAACTGCAGATCGACCTCGAGGTCGGCGGCCTTGAGCAGCCGCTGCACTTCCTGCAGGTCGTCGCGCGACTTCGACTGCACGCGGAGCTCGTCGCCCTGGATCTGCGACTTCACCGACTTCGGGCCCTCGTCGCGCAGCAGCTTGCTGATCTTCTTGGCGTTCTCGGACGAGATCCCGTCCTTGATCGTCGAGACGATCCGGTACTCCTTGCCGCTCGCGAAGGGTTCGCCCGACTCCAGGCTCTTCAACGAGATGCCGCGCTTGATGAGCTTCGACTGGAAGACGTCGAGCACGGCCTTCGCGCGCTCTTCGCTGCTCGCCTTGATGAGCACCGACTCGCCGCTCCACTCGACCGAAGCGCCGGTCCCCTTGAAGTCGTAGCGCTGCTCGATCTCTTTGCGCGCTTGATTGAGGGCGTTCTCGGCCTCCTGGTGGTCGACTTTGCTGACGATGTCGAACGAGGAATCTGCCATGCGGGGCAGTTTAGTCGCCGAGCGGATGCCGCGCCCGAGCCGTGTCGGGAAGGTGACTGCAAGCGATTCCACGATGGCCCGATTTGATCACGGCAAGATATCAATCGTTCGGCCGTGTTGCTAGATGTGGCACCGCCGGGTAAGAATGTAAGCGCTTGCATTCCGCAGGCGAGAGTCGAACCCGCATTGTCGCGAACGGCAGCGCGGCCGAACTCACTCAGTACTCCAGAGAGGCACTGCACCGATGAAGGTGAACAAGAAGAGCTGGCTCGCTTTCGGCGGCCTGGCCGTCGCTTCGATCGTTCTGGCCGGCTGCGCCGGCAGCGGCACCCCCGCCGAGACCGAAGACGGCGACGCGTCGGCTGAACTGACCGTATGGGTCGACTCGGAGCGCGTCGACGCGCTCCAGGGCGCGGCTGACTCCTACTCCGAGAAGACCGGCGTCAAGGTCGACATCGTCGGCAAGGACAACAGCACCATCAAGGACGACTTCATCCAGCAGGCGCCGACCGGCAAGGGCCCGGACGTCGTCATGGGTGCCCACGACTGGCTCGGTGAGCTGTCGACGAACGGCGTCGTCGCGCCGATCGAGCTCGGCGACACGTCCGAGGACTACCTCCCGGTCGCGCTGCAGGCGTCGACCTACGAGGGCACCACGTACATGCTCCCGTACGCGGTCGAGAACATCGCGGTCCTCCGCAACGCCGACATCATCCCCGAGGCGGCGGCAAGCTTCGACGACATGATCGCCAAGGGCACGGCCGCAGGCCTCGCGACCCCCTTCGTGGTCGAGCAGGGCGTCGAGGGCAACCCGTACCACCTCTACCCGTTCCAGACGGCATTCGGCGCCCCGGTGTTCGGCACCGACGCCGACGGCAGCTACGACCCCACCGACCTGCAGATCGGCAACGAGGGCGGCTTCGAGTTCGCCAACTGGCTGGGCGTCCAGGGCGCCGCGGGCACCCTCAACACCGACATCGACGGTGACATCGCCAAGACGAAGTTCCTCGAGGGCGAGGCCGCCTTCTGGCTGACCGGTCCGTGGAACGTCAGCGCGGCGACCGATGCCGGCATCAACGTCGCGATCGACTCGATCCCGAGCCCGACCGACGCCGCCGCTCAGCCGTTCGCAGGTGTCAAGGGCTTCTTCGTGAGCTCGGAGTCCGACAACAAGGTCGCGGCGAACGACTTCCTGGTGAACTACATCGGCACCGAAGAGGTTCAGCTCTCGCTGTTCGAGGCCGGCAACGTCCTGCCCGCTCTCACGGCTGCTGCCGACACCGCTGCCGCCGACCCGATCGTCGCAGGCTTCCAGGCTGTCGGCGCCGACGCGGTCCCGATGCCCGCGATCCCGGCCATGGGTTCGGTCTGGCAGTACTGGGGTATCGCCGAGGCGGCCATCATCAACGGTGCCGACCCGACGTCGACGTGGCAGAAGCTCACCGATGACGTGAGCGCCGCAATCCAGTAAGACACTGCGGTCTCGCGACCGCGAAAGGCGACCGGGACGGATGCCACGGCATCCGTCCCGGTCCCGATGATGAGGACGACCAATGACCGACACCCTCACCACCCCGACAGGTGAGAAGTCCCCGCCGCAAACCCGCAAGCAGCGCAGCGCCACCCGCATCGCCGACGCCGCCGGCGGAAAGACCCGCTGGCTGCTGTTGAAGATCGCGATGCTCGCGATCGTCGACGCCGTCGCGGTGTACGCGGTTTTCGTGCTCCTCCTGCACAACGAATGGCTGGTGCTGAGCCTTGTCGCGGCGGTCACGATCCTCGTCAACTGGATCTACTTCTCGCGCACGAAGATCCCTGCGAAGTACCTGACGCCGGGCATCATCCTGCTCATCGTCTTCCAGATCTTCACGCTCAGCTACACCGCCTATATCGGCTTCACGAACTACGGCACCGGGCACAACGGCTCGAAGGACCAGGCCGTCGCCTCGCTCATGCGGTCGTCGCTGGTCCGGGTCGATGACTCGCCGACGTTCGACGTGGCCGTCGTCGAGCGCTTCAACGAACTCGGACTGCTCGTCACCGACCCGACCGATGGCGACGTCTCGCTCGGCACTAACACGCAGCCGCTCGAATCCGTCGATGCGACGATGGAAGGCGGAAAGGGTGTCGCGGTCGACGGCTGGACCACGCTGTCGTTCGCCGAGGTGCTGCAGCGCAGCACCGACGTCGAGCAGCTCGCCGTCGCGTACACCGACGACCCCAACGACGGGGCCATCCGCACGCAGGACGGGCAGAAGGGGTACCTCTACACCTCGACGCTCGAGTACGACCCCGTGGCCGACACCATGACCGACACCACCACCGGCACGGTCTACGTCGACAACGGCGAGGGCGCATTCACATCCGCGTCCGGCGAGCAGCTGCTCCCGGGCTGGCAGGTCTTCGTCGGCTTCGACAACTTCGTGCGCGCCCTCACCGACACTGAGATCCGAGGCCCGCTCGTCGCCGTCACGGCATGGACCTTCGTCTTCGCTGCGCTGTCCGTCGCCACGACGTTCTTCCTCGGACTGCTTCTGGCGCTGGTGTTCCAGAGCAAGCGAATGCGGTTCAAGAACGGCTACCGGATCATGCTTATCCTGCCGTACGCGTTCCCGGCGTTCCTGTCGGCCCTCATCTGGGCGGGCATGATGAACAAGAGCTTCGGGTTCATCAACCAGGTGCTGTTCAACGGCGCCGAGATCCCGTGGCTGACCGACCCTGTGCTCGCGAAGTTCTCGATCCTGCTCGTGAACCTCTGGCTCGGCTTCCCGTACATGTTCCTCGTCTGCCTGGGGGCACTCCAGGGCATCCCCGAAGAGGTCAACGAGGCCGGCGTCATGGATGGTGCCAACCCGTGGCAGATCTTCCGTCGCATCAAGCTGCCGCTGCTGCTGGTGACCGTGACGCCCCTGCTCATCGCGTCGTTCGCCTTCAACTTCAACAACTTCAATCTGATCTACATGCTCACCGGCGGTGGGCCACGCTTCGAAGACGTATCGATACCCGTCGGCCACACCGACCTGCTCATCTCGATGGTCTACAAGGTCGCCTTCACCGGGCAGAACCGTGACTACGGTCTGGCTTCGGCGTTCACGATCCTGATCTTCATCGTGGTCGCGGTCATCTCGATCATCAGCTTCCGCAAGACCAAGGCCCTCGAGGAGTTGAACTGACATGACCCAGAGCGCTCTCCTCGAAGACCGCACCGCCATCGTCCCGGACGAGGTCCGGCACGATAAGCCCCGACGCCGCACGTTCGGCAAGTGGTTCGGCGACACCGGCTGGCGCCACGTCGTCGCGATCGTCGTCTCGATCTTCGCGATCTTCCCGCTGCTGTACGTCCTGTCGGCATCGTTGAATCCGCGCGGCACGCTGACCGGCTCCAACGCGCTGTTCTCGCAGGTCGGATTCGACGCGTATGTGCGCATCCTGACCGATCCCGCGGTGCCATATCCGATGTGGTTCCTGAACACGCTGCTCGTCGCGACGATCACCGGGTTCACGATGGTCTTCATCGGAGCCCTGGCCGCGTATGCGTTCTCGCGCATGCGGTTCAGCGGTCGCCGCGTGGGCCTGGTCACCATCGTCGTCGTCCAGATGTTCCCGCAGCTGCTCGCCGTGGTCGCGATCTTCCTCATGATGAGCGCGATCGGTGACTGGTTCCCGGCGATCGGTCTCAACACGCTCAGCGGCCTGATCCTCATCTACCTCGGCGGAGCGCTGGGCGTGAACACCTACCTCATGTACGGGTTCTTCAACACGATCCCCAGAGAACTCGACGAGGCGGCCAAGATCGATGGTGCAGGCCACGCCCGCATCTTCTTCACGATCATCCTCCGACTGGTCGCGCCGATCCTTGCCGTCGTGGGCCTGCTGTCGTTCATCGGAATCGTCAACGAGTACGTGATCGCCAGCGTCATGCTGATCGACCCCGAGAAGCAGACCCTCGTCGTCGGCCTCACCAAGCTCGTCTCGAATCCGCGCTACGCGGACTGGGCTGCGTTCTCGGCGGGTGCCGTGATGGCGGCGATCCCGGTCGTGGTGCTGTTCCTCCTGCTCCAGAAGTACATCGTCGGCGGGCTCACCGCGGGCGCAACGAAGGGCTGATCGAGGGATGCCGCGTCCCTCTCGCTCCGGCATCAGCCGGGGTCGGCTGGGCGTACTCGCGATCGCGATCGCCGCGGTGCTGACGGGTTGTGCGCCCCAGGCCGCGGCGCAGCGCGCGACGCCCGACGTCGGCATCCAGCTCTTTCAGCTGCCGTGGTCGTCGATCGCCGATGAATGCGAGGCGACGCTGGGCCCGAGTGGGTTCTCATGGGTGCAGACGTCGCCGCCGAACGAATCCATCGCGCGCGACGAGTGGTGGGCGTCGTACCAGCCGGTGGGGTACGACCTCGACTCGCGGCTCGGGACACGGGACGACTTCGCCGACATGGTGATGCGCTGCGACGCCGCCGGGGTCGACGTGATCGCCGACGCCGTGATCAATCACATGACCGGGCAGGATGCCGCGGGCACCGGGTTCGCGGGCACGCCCTACGCGCACTATGAATACCCCGGGCTCTACGGCGCGGACGACTTCCACCACTGCGGGCTGGCGCAGGGCGACGACATCGTCGACTACACGTCCCGCGAGCAGGTGCAGACGTGCGAGCTCGTCAACCTTGCCGATCTCGACACGTCGAGCCCTCACGTGCGCGAGACGATCGTGACGTATCTCGACGATCTGCTGTCGCTGGGAGTCGCCGGGTTCCGCATCGATGCGGCAAAGCACATGGCCGCGGACGACGTCCAGGCGATCGTCGGAGAACTGCCGGAAGGCACGCGGATCGTCAGCGAGGTGATCCGTGGCGGCGCGCGCGAACCCGTGCAGCCCGAGGAGTACACCGGATTCGGCGAGGTGTTCGAGTTCAGCTACCCGCGCGATCTCGGGCCCCAGGTCCAGAGCGCCGCGTTCGCCGATCCGGTGCTGGAAGGCGACCGGCCTCTGCTGGTGCCGGCCGACAAGGCCGTCGTGTTCGTGGACAATCACGACACCGAACGCGGCGAGGCCGCCGTCACCTACAAGGACGGCCCGCTCTACGTCATCGCGAACGCGCTGATGCTCGCCGACGACTACGGAACCCCGGTCGTGTTCTCGGGGTACGCGTTCACCGACCGCGACGCCGGTGCGCCCGCCGATGCCGAGGGCGCCGTGCTGCCCGCGTCGTGCGAGGGAGCGACCGGGCCGGCAGATTCGTACCTCGACGGCGAGCGCACGTGCGTGCAGTCGTGGACGGCGATCGCCGGAATGCTCGAGTTTCGAGCCGTGGCATCGGATGCCGCGCGGCTGCGCGGCGTCGAGGCGGGCTCCGCCTACGGGTTCGAGCGCGAGGGTCGCGGTGTCGTCGCCGTCAACGCGGGCGACGACGACATCGCCATCGAGATTCCGACGTCGATGCCCGCGGGGGACTACTGCGATGCGATCACCGGCGGTCGCGACGCCGTGATCGACAGCGGATGCCGCGGCACGACCTACACCGTCGCCGACGGCGTTGCCCGGTTCTCCCTCGCCCCTCTCACGGCGGCTGCGATTCATCTGGGTTCGCAGCGCTGAAGACGGCGCATCCGTTGTTCGCCGTGTCGTCTGCGCGTGCGATCATGACACCCTCAGGAAAGGTCGGAGCATGACGAGTCTGTTGCCCCACCACGACGGTTCGCCGTTGTATGTGTCGAACCACTCACCGTCACTCGGCGACGTGGTCGCCGTGCGATTGCGTGTGCCTTCGGGGTACGGATCGCTCGCCGCGGTGCGGACGCGGTCGAACCCCGACCATGAACCGGAATGGACAGACGCGACGCCCATCGGGTCGGTGGACGGGTGGGACTGGTGGGAAGCCCCGGTCACCGTGCGCAACCCGCGCCACGGGTACCGGTTCCTGCTCCTGCATGAGGACGGGCGGGTGGAGTGGCTCAACCAGTCCGGGCTGCACACGATCGAGACGCTCGATGCCGAGGACTTCGCCCTGGTCGCGAATCCCGCACCCCCCGCGTGGCTGTACGACGCCGTGATGTACCAGGTGTTCCCCGACCGGTTCGCCCGCTCCGCTCAGGCCGATGAGCGTCCGACGCCCGAGTGGGCGATCCCCGCATCATGGGACGACCAGGTCGACCCGGTCATGCCGGCGCGTTCGCGACAGTTCTACGGCGGCGACCTCGACGGCGTGATCGACAAGCTCGACCACCTCGTCTCGCTCGGCGTGAATCTGCTCTACCTGACGCCGGTGTTCCCGGCGGCCTCCAACCATCGCTACGACGCTTCGAGCTTCGACCACGTCGACCCCCTGCTGGGTGGCGACGAGGCGTACGCGCGACTCATCGCCGCAGCGCATGCGCGTGGCATCCGCGTGATCGGCGATCTCACCAGCAACCACTCCGGGGATCGCCACGAGTGGTTCCAGGCGGCGCTCGGGCATCCGGGTGCGCCGGAAGAGGAGTTCTACTACTTCACCGACGATGCGAACACCCGCTACGAGTCGTGGCTCGGCTACGAGAGCCTGCCGAAGTTCGACTGGTCGTCGCAAGAGCTCCGCAACCGCTTCATCGAGGGTGAGGACTCCATCGTCGCGATGTGGCTCAAGCCGCCGTTCGGCGCCGACGGATGGCGCATCGACGTCGCCAACATGACGGGGCGCCTCGGAGCCGTCGACCTCAACCAGGAGGTTCGCACACTGCTGCTGAAGACCATGCTCGAGATCAATCCCGACACGATCCTGCTCGGCGAGTCGACCAATGACGCCGCCAGCGATCTGCAGGGAGATGGCTGGCACGGGGCGATGACTTATCCGAGCTTCACCCGTCCGGTGTGGGGCTGGCTGAGCGAGCCGGCCGGCACGCCGTACCTCGACGCGAACGGCGACGAGGTCACCGAGCCATGGTTCTTCACGCAGCCGGTCGGTGGCATCCCGCGCTACACCGCCGCGCAGTTCGTCGACGCCGTGGTGCAGTTCACCGCAGGAATCCCGTGGCGCGTGCGCCTGGGCAACATGCAGCCGCTCGACACCCACGACACGGCACGCTTCGCGACGAACGCGGCGCCGGGCACGATCCCGGTCGCCGTGGGCCTGTCGATGACGCTGCCCGGAGTGCCGGTCGTGTTCGCCGGCGACGAGTTCGGCCTCACCGGTGCAGACGGCGAATCCAGTCGCACGCCGATCCCGTGGGGCGCCCAGAGCGAGCCCGAGGTCGCGGCGCGCATCGCGCTCTACCGTGACCTCGTCGGCCTCCGCCGCGACTACCCCGTGCTGGCCACCGGCGGACTGCGGTGGCTGCACGTCGACGACGAGACGGTGGTGTTCGTGCGCGAGTCGTCGGACGAGAGCGTCCTCGTGCTGGCGACGAAGGGCGACGCGGATGCCGAGATCCCGGCCGGTGCGCTCGCGGGCGCGGAGGCCGCCCAGGCCGTCGTCGGCGACGCGACGCTCGCGGTCTCGGCCGACGGCTCCGTGCTGGTGACGGCTGACGGCCCCGCATTCGCGGCATGGACCCTGCCCGGCGTGACGGCGCCCGAGGGCGCCGTGCCAGACGCCGCGGCGCGATGACGTCTCCCGAGCGCTTCCAGGCGCTCAGCGAGGGCCTCACCGCGGGAGTGGAGGGCCGCGAAGATCTCATCGGCCTCGTGCTGCTCGGCTCCGCGTCGGACGAGGCGAAGTCACGACGAGACGAGTGGTCGGATCACGACTTCTTCGCGCTCGTCGAGGATGGTCGCGGGCCCGAGATCCGTCCCGACCTGTCGTGGCTGCCCGAGCAGGACCGGTTGGTGCTCACCGCGCGAGAAGGAGAGATCGGCTTCGCCGCAGTGTACGACGACGGACACGTCTTCGAGTTCGCGTTCTCTGACGCCGCCGAGCTCGCCGGCGCGCTCGCGGGCGACGCGACGATCACCGTCGACGACGAGAGCGGAACGACCGCGGCGCTCATCGCCGAGTCTCGTGATCGCGCTGCCGCGGGCGATCGATTCGATCCCGGGAACGACGTGCGCCTCGTGCTCGTGAAGCTGCTCATCGGGGTCGGCCGCGTGCGCCGAGGCGAGGCGCTGAACGGCAATGCGTTCATCCGGGTGTGGGCGACCCAGCTGCTCGTACGGGCGATCCGCGGACGCTTCGCCTCGGCATCCACCTCGCTTCGCGACACCATCGACCCCGTGCGCCGCTTCGAGCGCGACTTCCCGGAGTGGGGTGCGGGCATCGCCGCAGCGCTGGATCTTCCGGTCCAGGACGCCGCCCATGCCTTGTTCCGGCTGACCCGCGAAATCCTGGAGCCCGGGTGGGACGAGTTCCCCTCCCGCGCGGCCGATGCCGTCGCGATGCGGCTCGGCTGGGACTGACCGGTTCGGCCGTCCCGAGCCGATCGACGGTGCGGGCTCGTGGGGTGCGGGGTGGCAGAGGTACCCGTCATTCGTAGACTGGGTCCGCGAGGAGGTGCCATGCGCCCACTGACCGAAGAAGATGTGCGTTCGTCGTTCGTCAACGCCTCACCCGACGAGCTCAGGCTCGTCGCGCTGCCTGCCGACTTCGTGCTCGCCGACTGGGACCACCTGGACTTCCTGGCCTGGCGCGACCCCCGCACTCGCGGCCGCGGCTATGTCGTCGCCGAGATCGACGGCGAGCCGACCGGTGTCGTTCTCCGCGCCGCCGACGGGTCGTCGCACGCGCGATCGGCGATGTGCAACCTCTGCCACACCATGCAGCCCGCCGATCAGGTGTCACTGTTCACCGCGCGCAAAGCCGGCGCGGCGGGGGACCACGGCGACAGCGTGGGCACCTACATCTGCACCGATCTGTCGTGCCACGAGACCGTGCGGCTGGCCGCGCCGCTCGCGCCCAACGAGGTGCGCGCGAGCGTGGACCGCAAGATCGACGGAACCCGACGTCGCACCGAGGATTTCGTCGGCCGTGTGCTCGAGAAGGCAGGAGTCCGCCGATGACCGTCGTGGTCGTCGGCGATGCCCTCATCGACGAGCTGCGCGACGATTCCGGAGTGCGTGAGTTCGTCGGCGGTGCCGCGCTGAACGTCGCCGTGGGGCTTGCGCGACTCGGCGTGCCGGCGATGCTGATCGCGATGCTCGGTGATGACGAGCCCGCGACGCGCATCAGGCGGTACCTCGCCGACTTCGGCGTCGGCCTCATCGCGACCCCGTCGCTGCTCGGCACCGCGCGCGCGGTGAGCGAACGCACCGGCGGCGGCGAGCCGACCTATGTCTTCAACGAGGCCGCGCAGAAGCGGCGGATCCGGTTCGCCGATCGCGAGCGGGAGGCGATCGCGGATGCCGACCTCGTCGTGGTGAGCTGCGTCGCGTTCGATGACGCCGAGCAGACGACGGAGCTGGCTGAGGCGATCGCCGCAGCCGCCGCGCGCGCGGAGAGCGAAGGGCGGGCCGCGGCATCCCTCGCCGTCGACCCGAATCCGCGCTCCGGGATGATGCACGACCCTGCCGAGTTCGTGCGTGGCTTCGAGCGGCTCGCCGCCGGAGCAGCCCTGGTGAAGGTGGGGGAGGACGACGCGGCTCTGCTGTACGACGATCGCCTCGACGCCCTGCGCGCGCGGCTCATCGATCTCGGCGCCCAGGCTGTGCTGGCGACCGAGGGGTCTGGAGGAGCGACGCTGGAAGCCGGCGGGGTCATCGTGACGCGGCCGATCTCGAACCTTCCCGGACGCATCGTCGACACGATGGGCGCGGGAGATGCGGCGTTCGCCGCGACCGTGGCCGCGCTCGTCGAAGCGACGCCGACAGATGCCGACGGATGGGCGGCGGTGCTGCAGAGCGCCATGGATACCGCGGCCGCGACGTGTCGCTTCGAGGGTGCGCTGCTGCGCACACCCGGTGCACTGTCGGGTACGGACCTGGACCGCATCGGCACGTGATCCTCAGGCGACGGCCGCGGATTTCGAGCAGCGCCCAAGACAGCGTAAGATATTCAATCGCGCCTCCGGTCGACTGGAAAAGCTGGACGGGGGTGCATTGGCGAGTTACCCAAGCGGCCAAAGGGATCTGATTGTAACTCAGCTGTCATCGACTTCGGGGGTTCGAATCCCTCACTCGCCACAGATCGAACGAAGGGCCCCGCACGCGGGGCCCTTCGTCTTTTATTCACGGGGTTCGCACTCGTGCTGACCGGTGCGGGCAGCAAGTTCGTCATCCTCTGGCTCACCGACCTGGTCCTCGGTGATGCCGTGCACCTCGGCGGCTTCTTCTCGTCATGCCGCTGGTCATCACGCTGATCGTCGCCCGCACGGCGGTGAGGCTCGTTCTCCAGCCGGTGGCGACGGCGACCGCGGACATCGCGTGAACGGCGGCCGGCCGATCGGATGAGGCGTCGGCCCCCTCCCGCGGAACGCTGTCTGGAGTGCCTTGTCCACAAGGCGGCGCGGGCCTCGCAGCCCCGGTGACGGGCGTGCCAGGATGGGCGTGCGGGAGATCTCCTGCGACACGAGAGGACCGACATGACCGTGCCCGATCCGTATGCGACGGCCCCGTACGGGACCCCCGAGGCGCCCCGTTCGGACGCTCCGACCTCTTCGCTCTTGCGCGCGGCCATCTGGGTGGCGATCGGCGCACTGATCGCCGCCGCGATCGTGTGTGTGATCTGGGTGCTGCTGGGCGAGCAGAACGGCATCGTGGGGCGTGCGTTCCTCACGATCCTGTTGCTCGTCGGCTTCGCCGGTGTGGCGATCCTCGACGCGCACCTCGCGCCTCGCCGGCCGGCGTGGTTCGCGCTCGCCAGCATGGGCTCGTGGATCGCGATCCTGCTGATCGGCGCCGTGATGATCTGGATGCCGGAGCGCTACTCGTGGGGCGGGTTCTCGCGGTTCATCCAGTTCCTCCTGATCGTCCTGATCCTGCAGCTCGCGCTTCTGCACGTACGCCTTTACATGAAGGCGTTCCAGCGGTACGACACTCCGTTCACGAGGGTCGTCGCGATCGCCACCCTCACGCTGGTGGTATCGCTCGCGGTGCTCCTCGTCCTGCCGCTGATGCTGGGCGAGTACCTGCGTTTCCCCGACGTCTACTGGCGCGTCGTGGTCGCCGTCGCGATCCTCGCGGCCGTGGGCACCGCGCTGATCCCGCTCGTGAACGTCCTCTTCGCCCCCAAGAAGCAGCGCGTCGCCGTCGTCGCGTACGGGCAGACGCCGTATGGACACGCTCCGTACGGTCAGACGCCGTACGGACAGGCGCCCTACGGTCAGGCGCCCGCGGCCCCCGCCCTACCTTCGGCGGAGGCGTCGCAGGAGCTTCTGCCGTGGCCCACCTTCGTCGACGGGTTCACCCCTCTGCCGATGCTGCCGGACGGATCACCCGACTGGAACGCCTACTACACGGGATACCCGTCGCCGGGAGCGCACGTGTTCGGTGCACCCGATGCGATCGCCCCGGCTCCTGCGGCTGCTGCGCCCGAGCCGACGCCGGAGCCTGCGGCTCCTGCACCGCAGGTCGCTCCCGGGTACGAGGGCTTCCCGCCCGCACCGCCGCTCCCGCCCCGGCCGTAGGCGAAGATCACCGAACGGGGCGTCCTCGCACATCGTGCGCGGGCGCCCCATTCGCATCGTGCCGCGCGCGACGCGTCTGTCCCGGGGCGCTCGGGTCTCGGCGCGGGCCTGATGCGACGCGACTCAGCCCTGCAGCATCTCGAGCGCGGCCATCGCCGCATTGTGCCCGCCGAGGCCGCTGACGGCGCCGCCGCGACGTGCGCCCGAACCGCAGATCAGCACGTTCGCGTGTGCCGTGGCGACGCCCCACCGCCGGGCGGGGTTGTCGAGCGGCTCGTCGTCGTCCGCCCAGGGCCACGACAGCGGGCCGTGGAAGATGTCGCCGCCGACCATTCCGAGCGACGATTCGAGGTCGGCGGTGGTGCGCGCCTCGATGCAGGGCGTCCCGTCGGGCGCCTCGTAGACGCACTCCGCGATCGGTTCCGCCAGCACGGCATCGAGGGAACGGTGGGCGGCGGTCAGCAGCACGGTGCGCGCCTCGTCCGTCGCTCGGCCCGAGATCAGCCGGTGCGGCACCTGCAGTCCGAACAGTGTGAGGGTCTGCGCGCCCGATGCTCGCAGCTCGGGCCCGAGGATCGACGGATCGGTCAGCGAGTGGCAGTAGATCTCCGCCGGGAGAGGATCGGGGATGCCGCCGCTCGAGGCGGCCGAGTGCGCGGCGTCGAGCTGCGACATCGTCTCGTTGATGTGGAACGTGCCGCCGAATGCGGCTTCGGGCGCGACGTCCGCGTCGCGCAGGCGCGGGAGTCGGCGCAGCAGCATGTTGACCTTGAGCTGCGCCCCTTCGGGGTGGTCGCCCTCAGCGCGGGGAGCGTCGGCGGCGCCGCCCGCGGCGAGCAGCCGCGCCAGCACAGCCGGACCCACGCCGCTCAGCACGATCCGGCCCTGCAGTGTCTCGGCACGCTCGCCGCCCACCTCGACGCTCCCGTCGGGCGAGACCGAGACGACCTCGGCGCCCGTGCGCAGGTCGGCGCCCGCATCGCGGGCGGCCCGCGCGAGCTCGCCGGTGACCCGGCCCATGCCGCCGACCGGGACGTCCCAGTCACCGGTGCCGCCACCGATCACGTGGTACAGAAAGCAGCGATTCTGCCGGAGGCTCTCATCGTCGGAGGCCGAGAACGTGCCGATGAGGGCATCGGTCAGGGCGATACCTCGGAGGATGTCGGTGTCGAGAGATCGCCGCAGTACCTCCCCCAGGGGGCGTTCGAACAGGTCGTCCCACAGCGCGGGGTCGCCGAGGCGATCGCGGACATCCCGTCGACGGGGCAGCGGCTCGATCGTCGTGGGGAAGATCTCCCGCGCCACGGGAGCGATCCGCTCGGAGAAGGCGGCGAACCGCTTGGCCTCGGCCGTGCCGCCCGTCACGCGGGCGAACGAGTCCGTGGTGGCCGCGGCATCCGCTGTGTCGATCAGAATGCCGCGCGACGGGTCGACGGGATCCGGCGTATAGGAGGAGTACCGCCGACGAAGAAGACGGATGTCGAGCCCGAGGTCGTCGACGATGCGGCGGGGGAGCAGGCTCACGAGGTAGGAATAGCGCGAGAGGCGCGCGTCGACCCCCGCCCACGGTCGCTCCGACACTGCGGCGCCGCCGAGGTGGTCGAGCCGCTCCAGCACGACGACCGATCGTCCGGCCAGGCCGAGGTAGGCGGCGGCGACGAGGGCGTTGTGTCCGCCTCCGACGATGACGACATCGTGGGTGCGAGGGCGGGCTTCGGCGGCCATTCGTCCACGGTAGCCCTCCCCGAGCGAGCGGTGCAGAGCCGCCCGGAGTGCGCGAGCAGATCCGAGTGCTCGTCTTCGCCCGCGGGTGAGCCGTTCACCATCGGCCGATACCGTGGAGAGATGACCGATACCGCAACGCTGGAAGCCCTCGCGATCGACATCGCCCGTGACGCGGGCGCTCTGGCGCGGCTGCGCCGGGATGCCGGGGTCGCGATCGCCGCGACGAAGTCCGCGCTCGCCGACATCGTGACCGAGGCCGACCGCGAGGTGGAAGCGCTGATCCGGACGCGCCTTGCCGAGGCGCGGCCCGAGGACGGCTTCCTCGGCGAGGAGACCGGGGCGGAGCGCGGCACGAGCGGCATCACCTGGGTCGTCGATCCGATCGACGGGACGGTCAACTACGCCTACGGCAACCCGTCGTACGCCGTCAGCATCGCGGCGGTGCGGGGTGAGCCCGCCCCGGAAACGTGGGAGGCGCTCGCCGGTGCCGTGTTCAGTCCCGTTTCGGGCGAGCTGTTCCACGCAGCGCTGGGCGGGGGAGCCTGGCTCGCCGATCGCCGCCTCGCGGTCAACCCCGAGGTCGGACCGGCCGGCGCGCTCATCGGGACGGGATTCGGGTACGACCCGTCGACGCACGCCGGCGATCTCGCCGTCGTCGCGCGCGTCATGCCGATGGCGCGGGATCTGCGCCGGGCGGGAGCCGCGTCGCTCGACTTCGCGTACGTGGCCGCCGGTCGACTCGACGGCTACTTCGAGCGCGGACTGCAGCCCTGGGACCACGCCGCCGGAGCTCTTCTCGTGACAGAGGCCGGAGGGCGCATCGGTCGCTCGCAGCCCGATCGCTCGCCTCGCGCACCTCTTTTCGTGGCCGCCTCGCCCGCGATCTTCAGCCCGCTCGCCGAGGCTGCCGGACTGGCGTGATTCCGCGGTTTCTCACGGACTTTTCACGAAACACGGCGCGTTATCCACAGCCGTACATGGCATTCTCAGGGGCCCCGGGGTAGTGTTTACCCGATCGTTACCTTCGCTGTCCCGAACGGTGAAGGTGAAGCCCGAAGCCCGTACGTTGCCCCCCGAGCGACACGACCCGAGAGCCCGCCACCGCTTTGCCTTTCGACGCCCCCATGGCTGAACCAGCGCCCACGCGCCGATCCAGCCGGACCCCCGCAACGCCTGTCCAGGCGACGCCGGAGAACACGGGCGCATCGCGTGTGTCGAGACGACAGGCCACGGGTTCGACGCCCGAGCGTCCCACGGTCGTATGGAGCCGCGCCTCCGACGCGAAGCGGGCCGATGGCTCCGTCCCCTCGACTCCGCTGGCCGACCTCCCGGTGACGGCGACGGACTCGTCGGTCGCCTCTGAGCACCCTGCCTCCCGCCTCCCGGCACCGGAGCCTGTCTCCGCGCCAGTGACCGCCGACGTCCCCGCCCCCGCGCCGTCGACGATCGAGCAGTCATCGACGCCGGTCTCCGTGATCGAGCCCATCTTCCCGGTGGCGGCGGCCGCCGCGGTGGTTGCGGCATCCGTCGTCGTCGCCTCCGCTCCGGGGGCACCGCTCAGCCGCCGTGCGCGCCGCGCGCCGCAGGCGGCCGCGAAGCCCGTCGTCGTGCCTCCGATCGCACCCGTCGCCCCCGCCGAGGCCGCACGGCAGGCACCCGTCTTCCAGGCCGAGCTGCCGACCGCCGACGCGCCCGCGCCGCTCCTCGAGACGGTCCTCGCTCCCGCCGAGCCGTTCGAGCTTCTCGAGACGGTCGTGTCGCCCGCCGAGCCGCTCGGGCTCGCGGAGCCCCAGCCCGATGCGCCGGCGACAGCCTCGATCCCTCGGATCGACGCTTCCGCCGCCGATGAGTTCGAGGCCGCCGCTCGCCTCTTCTCCTTCACCGGCGAGACGCCGGTGCAGGCTGCTCCGACCGCCGACGACGGGGCGGACGCCGGCCCGTCGCCTCGGACGCAGACCCACGGGGTCTCGCGCCGTGAGCGGACAGGACGTGGAGCGTCGTTCCGACGGATCGCCACCGCGTCGTTCTCGATCGGCGTTCTCGGGATCGTCGGGCTGATGACCGTGGGCATGACGACCCCCGCCCAGGCCGTCGCCGCCGCGAACGGGGTCGACGCGTCTCTCTCGGTGATCGCCCCGACCGTGGGGTCGACGACCGCGCTCGACGAGGACGAGATCCAGGCGTACGTCGCGCCCGCGGGCGTCCAGGCCGACACGCTCGAGCGCACCGAGAACTACGGCACCACGACGATGGCCGAGCTCGCGTCCGAGGCCGGCATCCAGAATTTCTCGAACCTGTTCTACAACGACCCGAACTCGAACATCCAGTGGCCGTTCGCGGTCGGTGTGACCATGTCGTACGGGTTCGGGATGCGCTCGGGCAGCATGCACGAGGGTATCGACTTCACGCCCGGTGCCGGCGCACCGGTCCAGGCGATCGCCGATGGCACGGTGCGCGTGGCGTCCGAGGCCGGAGGAGCGTACGGCGTGCACGTGATCATCGATCACATGATCGACGGCGAACTCGTCTCGAGCCACTACGCGCACATGCAGTACGGCTCGCTCGAGGTCGTCGCCGGGCAGCAGGTCACGGTCGGCACGGTCCTCGGGCACACCGGCAACACCGGGCGCTCATACGGCGCTCACACGCACTTCGAGATCCTGATGAACGGCACCACGGCGATCGACCCGATGCCCTGGCTGCGCGAGCACACCGACGGCACCCACACCGTGGGCTGACGCCAGTTCGGAAGGATGCCACGGCTCTGGTATTCTCTTCTAGTTGCCTGCTCGCAGGCAGCACGCCCCGATAGCTCAGTGGTAGAGCACTTCCATGGTAAGGAAGGGGTCGTCAGTTCAATCCTGACTCGGGGCTCGGAACATCGTGAGATGTCACGCGGCGGGGTAGCTCAGTTGGTGAGAGCGCACGACTCATAATCGTGAGGTCGCGGGTTCAAGCCCCGCTCCCGCTACAGAAGAAAGCCCCGGTGAATCCGGGGCTTTTTGGTTGAGAGCCTGGCCTCATTCCTCCCACTGCCCTCGCAGCGCGGTTGAGAAGTAGAGCTCCCAGTGCAGCTTGCATCCGGGGTTGAACGGCGCCGCACAGGACGGACACGCCATGGCCCGGGCATACTCGGCGATGCTCAGCACGTGCCCGCACGGGCCGCAGAGCACCGCGCGCTCGTGACCGGTGCCGGCAGGCCATTGTTCGTCCGGGTGGTCGGCGGCCTCGGCGTGACAGCGGTGGCAGGGATAGAACTCGCCGCAGCAGTGGAACCTCAGGGCGACGACGTCGAGAGGCGTCGCGTAATGGATGCAGCGGGTCTCGGCATCCACTACCGCACCCAGCACGCGAGGTCTCATTGCAGACCTCGGGCGGCGAGGGCGTCGCCGAGCTGGTCGGCGTGCTTGAGGGAGACGACGAGGAAAGGCACGACGAAGAGGCGCAGGCTCGCGCGTGCGCCGCGGGCGCGCTGAGCCTCGCGCACCTCGCCCGCGAGCCGGGCGAGCACCGGTACGGTGCCGAGCGTCACTGTCAGCAGGAGCGCGGCGCGCTCCGAGTCGACGCCGATGCGCCGCAGCGGGCGCAGGCCGCGTTCGAAGGCGTCCAGAAGGTCGCTGACACGGGTGGTGAGGACGAGGAGCCCGGCGAGCACGAGCGATGCCGTGACGCGGGCCGTGTTGGCGACCGCGGCTTCTGGTCCGAGGAAGAGCAGCTGCCCCGCGAGCGTGAACAGGATCGCCCAGCGCACGGCGAACAGCTGGCGGCCGAGCTCGCGCACGCCCCATGCCCCGTCGTCGAGGCCCGCCAGCGCGTAGGCGACGAGGCTGATCCCGGCCGCGGCACCCGCCGTCCACCACGCCGATGGCAGCAGGAGCACGCCGAACACCGACATGAGCAGCAGCAGCGTCTTCGGGCCGGCCGGCAACCGGTAGAGCCAGCTGTCGCCAGGGCGGTACAGGGTCAGCATCGCAGGATCGCCTCGTACTCGGCGATGACCGCGGCAGGCTCGCCCGCGGCCGCGAGCCGGCCGTGTGCGAACAGCACCGCGGACTCGCAGCGGTGCGCGAGGTTCAGGTCATGCGTCACGAGCAGCAGGCGGTGGCCCCCGTCCTCGAAGAGGTGGTCGGCGACGACGCGCGCGTTGCGGGCATCCAGGTACGCGGTCGGCTCATCGGCGATCACCAGGTCCGGGCGGCGCACGAACGCCCCGCACAGCGCGAGCAGCTGCTTCTGTCCTCCCGAGAGGTCGTGCGCCGGCCGCTCCGCGAGAGGCGTGAGGCCGAACGTCGCCAGCGCGGTCGATACCCGCTCGCGAGCGTCGGTCGCCGACATCCGCTCACCGCGCAGTGAGAACGCGACGTCCTCCGCGACGGTGGGCATGACGATCTGCGCGTCCGGGTTGCTGAACACGTATGCGGTGCGTCGTCGCAGCTCGGTCGCGTGCCTGCGGGGGTCGAGCCCCACGACACGCAGTGTCCCGGCCGTGGGGTGCGTCAGACCGCCGACCAGGCGGGCGAAGGACGACTTGCCCGACCCGTTCTCTCCGATCACCGCGACGGTGCGCGCGTCGAGGTCGACGGACACGTCGCGGAGCACGTCCGCGTCGCCCAGCCGGAGGCTCACGGATTTCAGCTGAATGGTCACCGGACCACCTCGACGACCATGGCGATCCCCAGCCCGCCGCCCACCGATGCGGCCGCCACGCCGAGCGTGCCCGCCGGCCGGTGAGCGCGGACGAGCCGGCTGAAGAGGCGGACTACGGCCACAGCCCCGCTCGCGCCCCACGGGTGCCCGAGCGCGAGCGCGCCGCCGTCCGCGCAGACCCGTGGATCCTCCTCATCGACGCCGACCCGGTCGAGCACAGCGAGACTCTGCGCGGCGAACGCCTCCACGATCTCGAACGCGTCGACGTCGGCGATGGTCGCGCCGGCCGCGTGCAGCGCGGACCGGATGGCGGGCGCCGCGCCGATGCCGGGAAGGGCGGGGTCGCACCCGACCACCAATGCCGCCCGAACGGCAAGACCCGGGCCGGTGCCGGCGGGAGCGACGACGACCGCCGCCGCTCCGTCGCCGATGCGGGTCGAGGTGCCGGCGGTGACCGTTCCGCCCGGAAAGAGTGCGGGCAGCCGCCGCAGCAGCGGTTCGGCCCCGCCGATCGCGTCGTCGTGCCGGAGTCCGGCCAACGGCACCAACTCGGCGCCGAACCGTCCGGCGGCGAGGGCGGCCCCGGCGCGCGCGTGGCTGCGCGCCGCGTGCGCGTCCTGTCGGGAGCGGGGCATGTCGTCGTGCGCGGCGAGGTCTTCGGCCGCGCGTGTCATGCCGGGATCGGGAAAGCCCGGCGGCGTGAACGCGGCACGGTCGTAGGCGGCGCCACCCGTCATCCGCACCGGCGCAGTGGAGGGGCTCTCCACTCCGCCTGCCACCCGCATCCGCTCGTCTCCGGCACGGATCGCGGCCGCCGCGTCCAGCACGGCGGCCAGGCCGCTGCCGCATTGACGGTCGACCGTGCCTCCGGGGACGTCGGGGCCGAGACCGGCCGCGAGTGCGGCGATCCGCCCCGGGTTGCCGCCGGGGCCCATGCAGTTGCCGAGCAGCACGTCAGCCACCGCGACCGGCGCCCCGGTCACCGACGCGGCGTCCGCCAGCGCCGCACGCACCACCGCCGCACCGAGCTGGCCGACGTCCAGTCCGGCGAGGGCCCGCCCGCGGGTGCCGATCGGCGTGCGGCGGGCGGCGATGATGACCGGGTTCCTGTCAGACGGCAAGGCGGGGAACCTCCCCGTTCACGACCCGGCGCACGGCTTCCGCCCGTGCCGGCTTGCCCGACGGCGTCCGTGGCAGCTCACCGATGAACCACTGGCGCGGCCGATGGGCCGGAGCCAGGCGGGTGTTGACGATCTCGCGGAGATCGCCGGCCGGGTCGGCGTCGAACTCCACGAACGCGGCGACGAGCATTCCCACCCGTTCGCGCGGCAACCCGAACACCATCGCGTCGCGCATGCCGGGAACCGAGCGCAGCATTTCCTCGACCTCCTCCGGCACGATCGTGGCCGAAGCGCTCAGGATCGCGTCGTCGGCGCGGCCGAGCAGACGCAGCCGCCCGTCGGTGAGCTCCGCCCGGTCACCCACCGATGCCCAGTCGCCGTCCCGCCGGAGCGGCCCGGACGCGCCCGCGTACCCTGACGCCACGAACGGCGAACGCACCCACAGCTGTCCTCCTCGGATGCTCAGATCCACTCCGGGGAAGGCTCGGAGGCCGTCGCCGTGGTCCACGGCGACGAATGACAGCTCCGCCGCTCCGTAGTAGCCGATGACGCGGATGCCGGCGCTCCGGGCGTGCTCCCGCAGCCCGTCATCGAGATGCGAGCCGCCGATGAGCGCGGTCCGCAGGCCCGGTGGCGGTCCGGCTTCGAGTATGGCGCGCAGCGACTGCGGGGTGCCGTGCATGCACGTGACATCCGAGCCGTCGAAGGAGCCCAGCGACGCACGCGGACCGCCCGCGAAGGCGTGCGCGATCGAGAAGAGTGAGAGCGAGGAGGCGGGCGGTGCCGGCAGTGCGACCGCCTCGTCGGCGCTCGCGTCCAGCAGCTCCGACACGGCCCCGAAGGACGCCTCCCAGGAAGAGGCGCTGCGCAGCACGATGCGCGGGTTTCCGCTGCTCCCCGACGACAGCGCGGCCCAGGCGACGTCCGCGGGGGAGCCCGCTCTGACCGACAGGTCACGCACCGCCTCCCACTGGGCGCGCGGCCAGCGCGGGTCGCCGACGAGGGGGATATCGCCGGCTTCGTGCACCGCGCGCACCCGGTCGAGCAGATCGGGTGCGTCGCCGCTCAGTAGGACGATCACGATCCGGATGCGGGATCGCTGCCGCTCGTCGTCCACGTGCGGCGAAACGCCCGCGGATACGCCCGCAGCAGCGTCACCACGATCGCCGTCGCGAGCGCGGCCTTGACCAGGTCGCCGGGCACGAACACCAAGCTGGTGAGCGCGGTCTCCGCCAGTGGCAGACGCGTCACGAAGCTCTGGACCGGGATGCCGAGCGCGTAGACGACCAGGATGCCGCCGACCACGACACCCAGCAGGGTGCGCCCCGTCGTGGGCTTGCGGCCGAAAGCGTGCACGATCAGTCCGATCGCGATGGCCCCGGCGATCCATCCGAGCAGATAGCCGGCCGATGGCCCGAGGAGGACGCCGATACCGCCGCGTCCACCGGCGAGCAGAGGCATCCCGACGGCCACGAGAGCGAGCAGCACCGTGACCGACAGCGCACCGAGCCAAGGGCCGAGGATGGCGCCCGCGAGCATCACACCGAGCGTCTGCGCGGTGATCGGGACTGCGCCGAGGATCGTGAAGCCGCCCGGCAATCCGAGGATGGCGATGATCGCGGAGAAGACGGCGACGCGGGCGAGTCCCGCAGCGTCGAGCGTGTGGACCCGCGTGGCGGGGCCGCGGGAGGATGCAGGGTGTGTGGTCATCTGGGCGATCTGCCTTCCATCGGACATACCTGAACGGCGTTCACGTGAACATCGTTCACTATAACTGCGTTCAGTAGAGTGAGGCGGTGGCGAGAGCAGGGAGCGGACGCGGGCACTCGCGTGATGATGTCGCGCGGACAGCCCTGGACATCCTGGACGAGTACGGCCTGCCGGATCTCACGATGCGCCGCCTCGCGGCTGCACTCGATGTGCAGCCGAGCGCTCTGTACTGGCACTTCCCGAACAAGCAGAGCCTGCTGGCCGAGCTGTCGGACCGCATCGTCGCGGAGACGGCCTCGGTGGGTTCCGATCTGGGATGGGCGGCGCGGACCGTGGGCGAAGCATCCGCCTTCCGTGCGGCGTTGCTCTCGCACCGCGACGGCGCGGAGGTGGTCGCCAGCACGTTCGCGCTCGGATTGGGTTCGTCGCTCGTGCGTGATCGCCTCGCGGCCGCAATCGAAGCCGGCGGCTTCGATGACAGCACGGCGCAGCGGGCGACCACAGCGCTGCTGCACTTCATCTTGGGGCACGTGCTGCACGAGCAGCAACGAAATCAATACGACGACATGGGTGTGCGGGGCGGGGAGGCAGCGACTGCGGACGACGAGACTTCGGGCTCGGACTTCGCCTTCGGCATCGAACTGCTCGTCGGCGGCCTTCGCGCACTCGCCGACGACTGACTTCGGGATATCCGCAGCGCCGGCGGCACCGGGTCAGGGCCTTGCGAAGCTGTGCGCGGCCTTGACGTGCGCGACGACGCCGGAGGCGAAGAAGGTCAGGAGGCCCCGGGCAGAGACGCGCGTGGTCGACGTGGTGGCGACGGCGCCGGCGAACACCGTGTCGATCGCGCAGTCCGGCGGGAGGATGCCGAGGACCGCCACTCCGGGCTGACCGACCAGTTCGCTGAGCTGCTGGAATCCCAGGTCGACCTCGCCGTCGGCCAGCAGTCGTGCGACCGGCACGCCGGGGCGCGCCTGTACGAGACGGTCGCCCACCTCGTCCGTCAGGCCCCAGTTCCGAATCATCCTGATGAGGGCGGTGCCGCTCGGACCGGTGGAGTAGCCGATGCGGCTGGCGTTCTGCAGTGCCGCGCGCATGCCCATGGCGTCGGGAAAGGCGACATGCTCGCGGGGGCCGACGCGCTCGCCGGTCGCGAGTGGCACGGCCGCGGCGACGTGCGACCGCATCAGAGGCGTGGAGGTCGAGGCATCCGTGTGGCCCGCCGCGGCAAGTGCGTCCAGAGCGTCCTCGGCGAGGAACACGAGGTCGAACGGCTCGCCGTCTGCGACGCGTCTCGCGGCATCCACACCGCCGACCGACTCGATGTGCAGTTCGGGGAATCCGGCCGATGCCGCGGCGCCGGCCAGATCGGCCAGAACATGGCGGGTCGCCATCGAGGAGATGGCTCTCATGCCGCGACGTCGAGCGATTCGGCGTCGACCTCGATCGACGTGGCCGCGCCGTAGCGGGCTCCCGACACCGTGGCGGTGTCGATCAGCGCGCCCGCCTGCGCGAGCAGAGCCGGGTCGATGGCCAGGTCGACGGTGAGCAGGTTCTCCCGCAGATGGTCGGCACGCGTCGTCCCCGGGATCGGGAGCACGTGCTCGCCGCGCGACAGCAGCCACGCGAGCGAGAGCTGCGCGGGAGCGCAGCCGGCCTCAGCGGCGAGTGCTCGCCACGCCGGAAGCAGGGCGTCGTTGATCGGCCAGTGGCCCGGCTGGAAGCGCGGCATGGCGCGGCGGATGTCGTTCGATGCCAGATCGTCCGGGTTGTGCACCGAATCGGCGAGGAACCCGCGTGCGACGGGGGAGAAGGCGACCAGCGCCACTCCGGCCGCTCGCGTCGCCTCGAGCATGCCGAGCTCCGGGTTGCGGGTCCAGAGCGAGTACTCGTTCTGCACCGCGGCGATGGGGGCGACGGCCATCGCCTCGTGCAGCCGCGCCACCGAGACTTCGGACAGCCCGATGGCACCGATCTTTCCGGCATCCACCGATTCGGCCAGCGCGCCGACGCTCTCGCCGATGGGCACGCTCTTGTCCCATCGGTGCAGGTAGTAGAGGTCGATGTGCTCGACCTGGAGCCGTGCGAGAGAGGCGTCGACCTGGGCCCGCAGCGTTTCGGGGCGCCCGTCGATCGTGCGGACCCCGTCGACCATGGCCATGCCGCCCTTGCTGGCCAGCACGACCTCGTCGCGGCGTCCGGCGATCGCCTGCCCCACGAGTTCTTCGTTGCGCCCGCCGCCGTACAGCGTCGCGGTGTCCAGCATCCGCACGCCGCTGTCGAGAGCCGTGCGCAACAGCTTCGTCCCGTCCTCGACCGACGGAGGGATGCCGTAGGCGTGGCTCAGTGACATGCAGCCGAGACCGATGCGGGGCAGGTTCACGCGAGCTGTTCCTCGAGCGCGCCGAGCACGCGGTAGCAATCGACGACCTGACGGATGGAGGAGTTGGGCTCACGGCCCTCCAGGATCGCGGAGAGGAACTCGCGGTCCTGCAGCTCGATGCCGTTCATGCTGGCGGCGACCTTCGACACGTCGATGGCCTCGTCGCGGCCGTCGACCAGGTCGTCGTAGCGGGCGACGTAGGTGCCGGTGTCGCCGATGTACCGGAAGAACGCGCCGAACGGCCCTTCGTTGTTGAAGGACAGTGACAGGGTGCAGATCGCACCGGACTCTGCCTTGAGCTGGATGGACATGTCCATCGCGATGCCGAGCTCGGGATGGATCGGACCCTGGATGGCGTTGGCCTGCACGATCCTGCCCGCCTGGTAGGCGAAGAGGTCGACGGTGTGAGCGGCGTGATGCCACAGCAGGTGGTCGGTCCAGGAGCGGGGCTCGCCCTTGGCGTTGATGTTCTGACGGCGCAGGAAGTACGTCTGCACGTCCATCTGCTGCACGGCGAACTCGCCGGCGGCGATCCTGTTGTGGATCCATTGGTGAGACGGGTTGAACCGGCGGGTATGGCCGACCATCGCGACCCTGTCGGATGCCTCCGACGCAGCAAGGGTGGCCTCGGCATCCGCCCACGAATCGGCCAGGGGGATCTCCACCTGCACGTGCTTGCCGGCGGCCAGAGCGGCCCGCATCTGGCTCGCGTGCATCGGGGTGGGCGTCGCGAGGATGACGGCGTCGACGTCGTCGCGCTCGAGCACGGCGTCGTAACCGAGCACGGCGTGAGGGACGCCGTACGTCTTCGCGACGGCTTCGGTGGCTTCCTGATCCGTGCCGCTGACGACGGTCACCTCGGCAGAGGGGATGTCGGCCAACCCGTCGAGGTGCTTCATTCCGAAGGCGCCCGCGGCGCCGACGACGGCGACGCGAACTCTGTCGTCTGTCATGGGGGTCTCCTGTTATCGGGGTGCGGTCAGTCGGAAGGATTGGTCAGAACCAGGTGGCCGACCGCGGTGTTCGAGGCGGGCACGTGGTAGAAGCGATGGTTGACCTCGGGGCTTGCCCCTCCGAACTGATCATCCATGGCGCCGCGGGCGATGAGCCAGTCGACCAGCTCGATGCCCTCGGAGCCGGCTTCGTCGACGTACTCCATGTGCGGCCACTCGGTGAGGCCCAGCGGGTCGGCGATGAGGTGGTCGAGGTAGGCGTTGTCCCATTCCTCGTTGATGAGACCGGCCCTCGGGCCCTGGAGCTGGTGGCTCATTCCACCGGTGCCCCAGATCTGCACGTTGAGCGGCTCGCCGTCCCACTTGTCGAGCGCGCGACGCAGGGCCTTGCCCAGCTCGTAGCAGCGACGACCGGACGGAACCGGATACTGAACGACGTTGACCGCCAGTGGGATGACCTTGCACGGCCACTCCTGGACGTCGCCGAACACGAGAGACAACGGCACGGTGAGGCCGTGGTCGACGACCATCTCATTCACGAGGGTGAGGTCGAAGTCGTCCTGGATCACCGATTGGGCGATATGTGCAGCGAGCTCGGGATAGCCCTTGACGTCGGGCACGGGGCGGGGGCCGTAGCCCTCGTCCGCGACCTGGTAGTCCGAGCCGGTGCCGAGGACGAAGGTGGGAATGATCGAGGAGTCGAACGCGGTGGCGTGGTCGTTGTAGATGAGGATGACCACATCGGGCATGTTCTCGCGAGCCCACGTGCGTGTCCACTCGTAGCCGGAGAAGACCTTCTTCCAGTAGGGCTCTTCGGTCCTGCCCAGATCCATCGCGGCACCGATCGCCGGCACGTGGGATGTGAACAGCGCCGAGGTGTATTTCGCAGGCGCATCAGGCCGAGTGGTCCCGGCCTCCACGCCCGGTTCCGGCGGGGCCCAGCCGTCGAGGTCCTTCAGGCGATTGCCCGCGGGTCGCCGCCCGCCGCCGAGCATCATGTCGCGGTAGGCGGCCTCGGACATGCCGGTCATCGAGCCGGCCATCTGCTGGAAGCTCAGCCCGTGCGTCGCGCCGATCTTGCTCAGGAAGTAGATGTTTCCGCCCTCGCGGATGCAGGCGTTCAGATCGAGGTCGAGGACGGCCTCGCGCTGCGCCTCGGTGAGCGGCCACTCGTCGAGATACGCTTCTCGGTCTGCGAGGTACCTCTCGCGGTTCTCCGGCTTCATCAAGGACATCGAGAACTGGTTCAGGTGATAGCCCTTGCGGGCCTGCTCGGCGTCGAAGATCGTCGTTCCGGGGACGTCCCTGTACGGCTTGTCGAGTGCCATCTCATGCTCCTTCGGGCCAGTAGAGGCGCCGCGGATTGTCGACCAGCAGCTTTCGCTGCAGGGCGGGCGTCGCGGCGATTCGGGGAATGTAGTCGACCAGCAGCCCGTCGTCGGGCATGTGGTCGGTGAGGTTGGGGTGCGGCCAGTCGGTCCCCCACAGCACCCGGTCGGGGAACTCCTCGATCACGCGACGCGCGAACGGCACGACGTCGGTGTAGGCGTGCTGCTGGCCGTCCAGGGCACGCGGCCCCGTCACGCTCAGGCGCTCGGGGCACGACACCTTGGTCCACACGTTCGGGTTCTCGCGCAGGAAGCGCAGGAACAGTGCGAACTCCGGACCGTTCGGGTCCTTCGTCACGTCGGGGCGCCCCATGTGATCGACGACCACGTCGGTGGGGATCGCCGAGAAGAAGTCGTACAGGTCGGGGAGGTCTTCGGCCTCGAAGTAGATGACGACGTGCCAGCCGAGCGGGGCGACCTTCGCGACGATCTCGTGGAGCGAGTCGGTCGGCACCCGGTCGACCAGACGCTTGACGAAGTTGAACCGGACCCCGCGCACTCCGGCCTCGTGCAGTTCGGCGAGCTGCTCGCCGGTCACGTCGCGGCGCACGGTAGCGACTCCGCGAGCGCGGCCCCCGCTGCGCTGCAGCGCGTCGACGAGTGCACTGTTGTCGGCGCCGTGGCATGTGGCCTGCACGATGATGCTGCGGTCGAAGCCGAGGCGGTCGCGCAGCGCGAGGAGCTGATCCGCGGACGCGTCGCACGGGGTGTACTTGCGCTCCGGCGCGTAGGGGAACCGATCGCCGGGACCGAATACATGGCAGTGCGCGTCGACGGCGCCCTCGGGCACACGGAACGTCGGTGTGCGGGGGCCGTCGTACCAATCCAGCCAGCCGGCGGACTTCTCGAAGCCGCCACTCGTCTCGCCGTGGGTCATCGTCAGTCCTCCACGTATTCCAGGCCTGCAGCTGCGAGGTGTTCGCGCATGCCGTAGAGGTCGAGCCCGAGGACGCCGTCGCGGAACTGCCGGCGCTTGGACTCCTCGTTGTCCTCGCGCTTCCGGCTGGCATCCGCCACCGCGGCGACGAGGCCCCGCGGCACGACCACCACGCCGTCGACGTCGGCGACCACCACATCACCGGGGTGGATCAGCGCGTTCGCCGCGACCACCGGCACGTTCACCGAGCCGAGGGTGGCCTTGACGGTTCCCTTGGAGTTGATGGCCCGGGAGAACACCGGGAAGTTCATCTTCTCCAGGTCGGCGACGTCGCGCACGCCGCCGTCGATGACCAGACCCTTGCATCCGCGAGCGCTGAGCGAGCTGGCGAGCAGCTCGCCGAAGAAGCCGTCCTCGCTCTCGGTGGTGCAGCCGGCCACGATGACGTCGCCCTCCTGCACCTGCTCCGCCGCGACGTGGAACATCCAGTTGTCGCCCGGCTGCAGCAGAACGGTGACGGCGGGACCGCACAGCCTCGCGCCGGAGAAGACGGGACGGATGTAGGGGCGCATGAGCCCCACGCGGCCCATCGCCTCGTGGATGGTGGCCACGCCGAACTGCGAGAGGCGGGCGACGTCTTCAGGATCGGGACGCTCGATTCTCGTGCGGACGATGCCGAGTTCGTTCAGGCGCATGGTTCTTCCTCTCAGAGCCCGCGGGCGGTCAGGGCGCGGTCGAGGCGCGGGTAGACACGGCGGGCGTTGCCTTCGTACACGCGAGCACGCTGGTCGGCGTCGAGGTGCGGTGTGGCATCGACATAGCGCTTCGTGTCGTCGAAGTAGTGCCCGGTGCGAGGGTCGAGATCACGGACGGCGCCGATCATCTCGCTGGCGAACAGGATGTTGTCGACCGGCACGACCTTCGTCAGCAGGTCGATTCCCGGCTGGTGGTACACGCAGGTGTCGAAGAACACGTTGCCGAGCAGGTGCTCCTCGAGCTCCGGCTTGCCCAGCGCCATCGCCAGACCTCGGAACCGGCCCCAGTGATAAGGCACCGCGCCGCCGCCGTGCGGGATGACGAGCTTGAGGTCGGGGAAGTCGCGGAAGAGATCTCCTTGCAGCAGCTGCATGAACGCGGTCGTATCCGCGTTGAGGTAGTGGGCGCCGGTGGTGTGGAACGCCGGATTGCAGGAAGTGCTCACGTGCACCATCGCCGGGATCTCGTACTCGACGAGCTTCTCGTAGAGCGGGTACCAGGAGCGATCCGTCAACGGCGACGACGTCCAGCTGCCCCCCGACGGATCGGGGTTGAGGTTCACGGTGACCGCGCCGAGATCCTCCACCGCGCGCGACAGTTCGGCGACGCTCGTCCCAGGGGCGGCGCCCGGGGACTGCGGAAGCATCGCACCCATGAGGAAGCGATCAGGGTAGAGCTCGCTGACCCGGGCGCACAGGTCGTTGCACAGCCGCGCCCACGACTCGCTGACGGCGAGGTCTCCGATGTGGTGCGCCATGAACGAGGCGCGGGGGCTGAACACCGTCACGTCGCTGGCGCGCTCGTCCATGAGCTTGAGCTGGTTGGCCTCGATCGTCTCGCGGATGTCGTCGTCGCTGATCCGCAGAGCTGCGGGATCAGGAGACTCCGCCCGCCCTTCGACGAACGCGACCTGCAGGTCGCGCCACGCTCCCAGCGGGTCCGGGGCGGTGGTGTAGTGGCCGTGGATGTCGATGATCAACGCGCGTCCTCGTCATGAATGATCAGGTGCGGGAGGTGACCCCGCGTGAGTCGTGAGCGGCGCAGGGGCCGCTGCTGACGACGATAGGCGGGGTGCATCGTGTGGTCCAATAGATTCGGATGACAGTCCCCATAGATCGGATCGATCGATGTCTCTGGCAGATCTGAACCAGCTGCGTGTGTTCGTCGTGCTGTACGAGTTGCGCAGCCTGACCGCTGCTGCCCAGCAGCTGCACGTCACGCAGCCGACCGTGAGCTACACGCTTGCGCGACTGCGCGAGCGTTTCGGAGATGACCTGTTCCGCCGCAGCGGCCACGTCATGGTGCCGACCCCGCGCGCGACGCAGCTGTTCGGGCCACTGCACGAAGCGCTGGCGCAGATCGACGCGACCGTGACCGATCCGGATGCGTTCGAGCCTGCAGGATTCAGCGGCGAGCTGGCGCTCGGGCTGACGTCGATCGGCGAGCAGACCTTTCTTCCTCCGATCATGGCGGCGCTCGCGCGTGACGAATCGAGCCCGCACCTGCGAGTGGAGCGTCTGGACGCCGATCAGGTGGAGGAGGGTCTCGTCCGGGGTTCGATCGACCTGGCGATCACGGTCTCGCTCATGGTGACGCCGCGCCTATGGCGCACACGCGTGCGCGGCGTGGAGTACGTGGCCCTCTCCTCGGGCGCGCGCGCGCTGCCCCCGACGGGGCCCGACATGTTCGCGGGCCGCCGTTTCGTGCAGGTGTCCTCCCGCGGCGGGCATCTCTACCCCCACCAGGCGCTGGTCGAGCACGACCTCGTGCCACAGGTCGCGCTGACCGTGGAGGAGTATGCGACCGTGCCCGCGGTCCTCGTGGCCACGGATCTGGTCGTGATGCTGCCGCGACACGTGGCAGAGGTGTTCTGCGGCTGGTTTCCCGGCCTGCGGATCGCCGAGCTGCCGTGGCCGGGACACAGCTCGCCGGTCGCCCTCTACACGCGCCGGGAGGCCAGCTTGTCGCCGGCGCAGCGCTGGTTCCGCTCGCTCGTGCTCGACGCCGTCGCGTCCGACGAATTCCGGGCCGACCGTACGCGCTAGCGCCGGGTGCGGTTCCAGCTGGCCTTCGCCGGGAAGAGCGGACTGCGCACGTGGATGGACCATGTCGAGTGCGGGTGGATGGAGAGCACCGCCCGTTCCCACCACGCGCGGGCCTCTTCGGACAGCTGAGGCAGGACGGCGTCCTTGTCGATGTCGTCCTGCGGTCGGGGACGCAGCGCCTTCCACACCAGCTGAACCTCGGGAGCGCCGGTGGGGATGCCGTCGATGTCGAGGACAGCGGCATCCCACGGGAGCTGAAGCCGCGGGTCCCGTCGGTACACCCAGGCCTGATCCGAGCCGTCCTCGACGTTCAGCCGGAGAACCCATGTGTCCGTGTCGTCGTCGTGGATGCGCACCGGTTGGAGGTCGGCATCGGCGGGCAATTCCGCCCAGGGGACCAACACCCCCTCGCCTCCGGACGCCCAGGCGCTGAGCGAGGCCGGCAGACTCCGCACCAGCTGTGCGACGTCGCGCGACGTCGTGCTCACATCCGTATGGGGGCGATCGCGGATGGATCGACCGAGCCAGCGGTCCAGGGCGACGCCACCCGAGAGCCACCATCGAGCGGTGGTCTGCTCGAGGACCTCGGCCACCGCTTCCGGAGTCGGGGTCACCCACCTCGGCGCGGGCGCCGGCACCTGAGAAGTCATACGTGGAGGCTACGCCGTCCTGAGGTGCCGGTCCGGGCCATCGTTGCTAGTATGTGCGTATAACGCATGGATGTGCGCATAGCGAACACGAAGGGTAGGGCTGTGATCGACAAGACGGTGACGGATGCCGAGTCCGCGGTCGCGGGCATTCCCGACGGTGCGACGGTCATGATCGGCGGCTTCGGCCGAGCGGGCCAGCCCATCGAGCTGATCGACGCGCTCATCGCGCAGGGCGCGGGCGATCTGACGATCGTGAACAACAATGCGGGCAATGGAGACACCGGGCTCGCCGCACTTCTGGCCGCCAAGCGGGTGCGACGGATCATCTGCTCGTTCCCGCGTCAGCACGACTCCTGGGTCTTCGACGGGCTGTACCGCGCCGGCGAGATCGAGCTCGAGATCGTGCCGCAGGGCAACCTGGCCGAGCGCATCCGGGCCGCCGGTGCCGGGATCGGTGCGTTCTTCTCGCCGACGGGCGTGGGCACCGAGCTCGCCGCGGACAAGGAGCAGCGCCGCATCGACGGCCGCGACTATGTGCTCGAATACCCGATCAACGCCGACTTCGCGCTCGTCAGCGCACTGCAGGCCGATCGCTGGGGCAACCTCGTCTACCGGATGACCGCGCGCAACTTCGGGCCGATCATGGCGTCGGCCGCGACCACGACGATCGTGCAGGTCGACAAGGTCGTGCCGCTCGGCGAGCTCGATCCCGAGACGGTGGTGACGCCGGGCATCTTCGTCGACCGCGTGGTCGAGGTCGGTGAGCGCGTCTGGCTCGACGACGGTGCCTTCGTCGGGGGCGTCGACCTGGAGGGTCGCCGGATCGAACCGGCCGCCGCCGGCACGAACGGAGGAGGCCTGTGACCACCCGGATCAGCCGCGAGGAGCTCGCGCAGCGGATCGCGGCCGACATCGCCGAGGGGTCGTACGTGAACCTCGGAATCGGTGCGCCGACGCTCGTGGCGAATTTCCTCCCCGAAGACCAGGAGATCATTCTCCACACCGAGAACGGGCTGCTCGGAATGGGTCGCGCCCCCGGCGCAGCGAACGTCGACCCCGACCTCATCAACGCGGGCAAGCAGGCTGTCACGGCGCTTCCCGGTGCCGCGTACTTCCATCACGCCGATTCGTTCGGGATGATGCGCGGCGGGCACCTGGACGTGTGCGTGCTGGGCGCGTTCCAGGTCTCGGAGTCGGGCGATCTCGCGAACTGGTCGACCGGTGCTCCCGGCGCGATCCCCGCCGTCGGCGGCGCGATGGACCTCGCGATCGGCGCGAAGGCCGTGTACGTGATGACCGACCTGCTCACCAAGACGGGGGAGTCCAAGCTCGTCGCCGAGTGCACCTACCCCCTCACCGGCGTGGGCTGTGTGACCCGCGTCTACACCGATCACGCCGTCTTCGACGTCACGACGGACGGTTTCGTCGTGCGCGAGGCGTTCGGCGCCAACACGGTCCAGTCGCTGGCCGCGCTGACCGGGCTCGAATTGAGGGATGCATCGGGCGCGGCTCCTGCCCTGAGCAGGAGTCGGCGAGACGCCGAGTCCGAAGAGGAGAACTGACGTGACCACCAGCTTCGTCTACGACGCCGTCCGCACTCCGTTCGGGCGCGCCGGGGGTGCCCTGTCATCCATCCGCCCCGACGACCTCGCAGCCGTCGTGATGCGGTCGATCGTCGAGCGCACCGGAATCGATCCTGCGCGCATCGAAGATGTCGTCTTCGGTGACGCGAACCAGGCGGGCGAGGACAACCGCAACGTCGCGCGCTTCGGAGCGCTGCTGGCCGGCTTTCCCTCCAGCGTCCCCGGCGTGACGGTGAACCGGCTCTGCGGGTCGGCGGTCGAGGCCGTCATCCAGGCGTCGCGCGCGATCGAGGCGGGAGATGCCGATGTGATCCTCGCGGGCGGTGTCGAGTCGATGAGCCGCGCGCCGTTCGTGGTGGAGAAATCGTCGAAGCCATGGCCCGCGGTGGGCAACCAGACGATGTGGAACACGTCGATCGGATGGCGGATGACCAACCCCGCACTGCGCAGGGACTGGACAATCTCCAACGGCGCGTCCGCGGAGAAGCTCGCCGAGATACACGGGATCTCCCGCGACGCGCAGGACGCGTTCGCGCTCCGCAGCCACGTTCTTGCGGCTCTCGGCTGGGAATCCGGATTCTATGACGACGAGATCGTGCAGGTCGACGACCATCCGCTGGCGATGGATGAAGGCATCCGAGTCGACACGACACTCGACAAGCTCGGTGGCCTCCGGGCCCTGTTCGCCGATGGCGGCAGTGTGACCGCGGGCAACTCGTCGTCGATCAACGACGGGGCATCGGCGATACTGCTGGGGCGTGAGGGCGTCCTCGAGACGGAACCGCTCGCCCGCATCGCGGGGCGCGCCGCGTTCGGCAACGACCCCGACGTCTTCGGGGTCGCACCCGTCGAGGCGGCGAACCGGGCGCTTGCTCGCGCCGGCAAGTCGTGGAGCGACGTCGATGTCGTCGAACTCAACGAGGCCTTCGCCTCGCAGAGCCTCGCGTGCATGCAGCTGTGGCCGGAACTGGACCCCGACAAAGTGAACATCCACGGCGGCGCGATCGCGATCGGCCACCCGCTCGGCGCGAGCGGCGGACGGATCATCGGCCACGCCGCACACGAACTCGCGCGCCGTGGCCGAGGCGTCGCCGTCGCCGCGATCTGCATCGGCGTCGGCCAAGGGCTCGCGGTCGTGCTGGAGCGGTGAGCGTCAGGGCTACGACGCGGAGGTCGTCGAAGGACCCGGGCCTCGACGGGCTCCGCGACCCGGATGCGCGAGGATGAGGTCCATGAGCGATACCGAGGTGGCGGCCGATGGCAACTTCGTGCAGTCACTGGCTCGCGGGCTCTCCGTCATCCGGGCGTTCGACGCGGACCACCCCGAACTGACGTTGAGCGAGGTCGCCCGCCGCGCGGACATCACGCGTGCGGCAGCGCGACGATTCCTGCTGACGCTCGAGTCGCTCGGGTACGTCCGTGGATCGACGGGCCCGGCGGCCGGCGAAGGATCGGGGAGCAGTCGTGCATTCACGCTCACGCCTCGGGTGCTCGAACTCGGGTTCAGCTATCTGTCGTCGCTGTCGCTGCCGGAGATCGTGCAGCCGCACCTCGAAACGCTGTCGCGCGAGGTGGGAGAGAGCGTCTCGGCGGCCGTCTTCGACGGCACCGACATCGTCTACATCGCCCGCGTGCCGACCCGGCGCATCATGAGCGTCCGGATCACGATCGGCACCAGGTTTCCGGCGTTCGCGACCAGCATGGGCCGCGTACTGCTGGCAGGACTGCCTGAAGCCGCAGCCGAAGAGGTGCTCGCGGCGACAGATCTCTCGCACCTTACCGACCGAACCTTGACCGATCCCGCGGAGCTGCGCGCCGAACTCGTCCGCGTTCGGCGGCAGGGATGGTCCTTCGTGGACGGTGAACTCGAGCCGGGACTTCGCTCGATCGCCGCTCCGCTGCACGCCCGCGATGGAGGCGTCGTCGCCGCGGTCAACGTGTCGACGAGCGCGACGCGCGATTCGGTCGAGCGTGTGCGCGAGGCGTACCTCGGGCCGCTCCTGCAGACCACCCGCGCGATCGACGACGACGTGCGGCTGCTCTAGCGCTCTGCCGGCCGCTGCTGGCCGAGGATTCCGGCGAAGAACGTCGACAGCTCTGAGCGGGCGGTCAGGGGCAGGACGTGCGCGACGTACTGGTCGGGCCTGACGATCACGATCGCGCCGTCGCGGCTGATGCCGCGAGAGTCGAAGATGTCGTCGGTGGTGTCGACCGCCCATGCCTTCTCCCAGTCCTGAAGGCCGAGCGGCCCGGAGCGAGGGATCAGGATCTCGGGGACGGAGGTCAGATCGTGCTCGTGGTGGTCTCCTCGGAAGATTCCGTGCACATCGATCACGCCGTCGATGTCTGCGCCGTTCGGCGTGAATCGAAGGATCGGCGAGTCGGGAGAGTCGCCGAGCCACTGCGCGAGGTTGAGGAGACGGGAGCCGTCCACGTCGCCGAAGGCGTAGATCCGCCAGCGACCGTCGGCGCGATGCGCGTGCCCGAGGTGCATGCGTTTGGCATCGGCGATCCGCACCACGGGAGCGGAGTGGAATCGGGTTCCGATCTCGAAGCCGGTCGCGAGGCACTGATGCTCGCCGCCACTCGTGAGGGCGGATGGCTGGTACTTCGTTGCGAGACCGGCGGTGTATCGCCCCTGACGGGCGAACTCGGCCTGCATCTGCGCCGCGGTGACACCGCCCCGCTCGGGGTTCTCGGGGTCGCGGGTCGGCTGAGCGATGAACGCCGACCAGAACTTGTCGAAGTCGATGAGGTCCTGCGCCACCGCCTGCCTCTCGGCGGAGTACGACAGCAGGAGCGAGGCATCCGATCGGCCCTGCAGGACGGCGGCCAGCTTCCATCCGAGGTTGAACGCGTCCTGCATCGACACGTTCATGCCCTGGCCCGCCTTCGCGGAGTGGGTGTGGCAGGCGTCGCCCGCGATGAACACGTGCGGCAGGCGGCCCGTCGTGTCGCCGACCGGCACGTCGTCGAAAGCGTCCGCGAGCCGCTGACCGACTTCGTAGACCGATGACCAGGCGACCGATTTCACGTCGATCGAATACGGATGCAGGATGTCGTTCGCCACGGCGACGAGATGCTCCACCGAGGTCTTGCGAACGGCCCCGTCACCGGATGCCACCTCGCCGAGGTCGACGTAGCAGCGCACCATGATGCCGCCCTCGCGCGGGATCATCAGCAGGCTGCCCTTCCCGGCGGACTGGACGACGTTCTTGGTGCGCCAATCGGGGAAGTCGGTCGTCGCGAGCACGTCCATCACGCCCCAGGCATGGTTGGCGCTGTCGCCCCGCAGTTCCCGTCCGATCGATCGACGCACATTGCTGCGCGCGCCGTCCGCGCCGACGACGTACTTCGCCTGGACGGTGAACTCCTCGCCGGCACGCGACCCCTCGACGCGTCGCAGGGTCGCCGTGACGGGGAACTCGCCTTCGCCCACCTCGAGCGTCACAAACTCGATGCCGTAGTCGGGTTGGAGTCTGCTCGCGGATCGCGCCATGTGCTCGAGCAGGAACTGCTGCATGCGTGCCTGGTTGACGATCACGTGCGGGAACTCGCTCATTCCCGCGGGGGTGTCCTCCACCCATCCCGTGCGCACGATCCGCGAGCGATCCGCTTCCGAGGGGCCCCAGAACCGCACTTCGTTCACCCAGTACGCCTCGCGGAGCAGCGCATCCGCAAGCCCGAAGGCATCGAACATCTCCACGGTGCGGCACGCGACGCCGTCCGCCTGTCCGACCTCCAGCGGCGCGCCGCGGCGCTCGACGATCCGCGTGTCGATGCCGGGGAAGGCGGCGAGCTGCGCCCCGAGCACGGTCCCTGCGGGGCCGGTGCCCACGATCAGGACGTCGAGCTGCGACGGCAGGTCTTCGGGTCGTGCACGTTCCGCGGACTCGGCAGGACGGATGTCGGGATCTCCTGGGCGGTATCCGTTGCGATAGAACTGCATGTCTGATCTCCCTCGGGGCGGTCTGCGTCGGCCGGGGGTCAGCATATGCTCAGTGCACCAACGAATTCAAGCCGACGGGATCCTCGACATCCTCAGGGCTCACGAGGCGGCGGGTTCTCCGAGAAGGTGAGTCCAGGCACTGACCAGCACCTCGAGCTCGGGTGAGTCGTCGAGCGGCCACGGGGTCCGGATCCACTTGAGGTTCGTGCTGTGGAGAAGCTCCATCGCGAGGTAGCCGCGGAAGTGGCGGGTCTCGGGGTCGAAGCGGCCGGCGCGTGTCATGCCTTCGGTGACATCGGCGATGACCTCCCCGAACCAGGCGTCGTTCAACTCGCGGATCTCGGGATCCACCGCTCCTGCCTCGGACACCACGATGATGTAGGGCCGAATCGCCGGCCACCGCGCGACCTGAGCCATCAGCCAAGGGCGGATCGCATCGCGCGTGCCGACGGCCACCGCGTCCACCAGGGGCCTCGATGTGGAGCGATGCTCGGTGGATTCGCCGCGCTCCAGCCGCTCGTTGAGATCTCTGAAGAGCGCCTGCATGACCTCGGCCTTGTTGGGGAAATGCGCGTAGAACGTGACGCGAGTGGTTCCGACGGCGGTCGCGATGTCGTCGATGGTGGTGGCGACGTACCCCTGCTCCTCGAAGAGGCGAAGCGCCTGATCGAGGAGGTGCCGACGAGTCTCTTCCTTCTTCTTCGCGCGCAGGTTCGCCATGGTGTCACCTTAGTGATCTGACACGGATGACGTTCATGTGACGTACTGACAAGCGAGCTGGAATTGCCTTTGACCGTACAAACGAATAATCTGGCAAAATAAACGAGTGTCCGACCCGAACGAGGACGATCAATGACGATTGCAATTGAGAAGCAGGATGTGACGACCAGCCCCTTCATCGAGGTGCGCAACGTCAGCCAGGTCTTCCGCACGACGACCCGAGGCGAGGTCGCCGCGCTGAAGGACATCGACCTGACGATCCGTGAGGGCGAGTTCCTCTCGGTTCTCGGACCTTCGGGATGCGGCAAGAGCACCCTCATGCGTGTCATCGCAGGCCTGGTCAAGCCGTCCTCCGGCGACGTGCTCCTGCGGGGGACGAAGGTCGAGAAGCCCGGCCGTGACGTGGGTGTCGTCTTCCAGCAGGCTGCGCTGTTCCCCTGGCGAAGCGTGAAGAAGAACGTCTTGCTCAGCGCCGAGATGCTGGGTCTGTCGAAGGATGTCGCGGACGAGCGCGCGGAGCAGCTGCTCGACATGGTGGGCCTCGGGCACGCGAAGACCCTCTATCCGTACGAGCTCTCCGGGGGGATGCAGCAGCGCGCGAGCATCGCCCGGGCATTGCTGCACGACCCGCCGCTGCTCCTCATGGATGAGCCGTTCGGAGCACTGGATGCGCTGACCAGGGAGACGATGGGCCTGGAGCTGCTGCGCATCTGGGATCAGAGCCGCAAGACGGTGGTGTTCATCACCCACGACGTCAACGAGGCGCTCTTCCTGGCCGACCGCGTACTCGTCATGGCCGCCCGGCCCGGACGGATCAACGAGCTCATCGAGGTCAACCTCCCTCGCCCCCGCGACCTCGACGTGATGAGCACGCCGGAGTTCGGCGAGACCGCCAAACATCTTCGGCACCTTCTCGGTGCCCGGACGGGAGAATGACGATGGCCACGACTGCGATCACCGTCGGGCAGAGCAAGCGCTCCGCCAAGAGCTGGATGCGCACTCATCGCCCCGAGACCATCGGCACCCCCCTCGCGATCATCGCGATCATCCTCCTGTGGGGGGCGGCGGTCGCGGTCTTCGACATCCGTGCCGTCGTGCTGCCGAGTCCGGCCGCGGTGTGGCAGGCGCTGATCCTCGCGCTCGATCCCGCGAACCCCGCCAACCTCTACGAGGACATCGGCGTGACGCTCTTCGAGATCCTCGTCGGCTACATCCTCGGTACGCTGCTGGGCCTCGTGCTCGCCCTGATCCTGGTGCAGTTCCGCACGGTCGAGCGGATCACGAAACCCATCATCGATGCCTTCCAGTCGATGCCGAAGGTCGCCATCGCACCCCTGTTCATCATCTGGTTCGGGTTCGGCGCGATGTCGAAGATCGCGCTGGTCGTCGTGGTCGTCTTCTTCCCGGTGCTGGTCGCGGGTCTCGCCGGCTTCAAGTCGGTCGATCAGGAGCGTCTCGAAGTCATGCAGTCGCTGGGCGCGTCGAAGGGGCGCACGTTCCTGAAGCTTGTCTTCCCCGCGTCGCTGCCGTTCGTCTTCACCGGGCTCGAGATCTCACTCGTGCTGGCCATCACCACCACGATCGTCGCGGAGTTCCTCTCCGGCACGGCGGGTCTCGGCGTGGTCATCGTGCAGATGGGGCAAGTGCTCAACACCGCCGGCATCTTCGCCGTGACCATCATCCTCGGCGTCATCGGCTGGGTCCTCGTCGCGATCCTCGCCTTCGTTCGCCGCCGCGTGCTGTTCTGGTCGATCGATACGCGCCGCCCCGGCATCTGATCGCTGCGTCCTCACCAAGATCCCACCTCCACCGAAACCGCTCGAAAGAAAGGTCGATGATGATCTCGACAACCATGCGGACGACGCGCGCCGTCACCGCAACGCTCCTGACAGGGGCCCTTCTGGCCATGGCCGCCGGATGTGCGGCATCCGCCCCGGCATCCGACTCGACATCAGCGACGGACGGCGCTCCCGCCCCCGCCCACATCACGATCGCCACGCCGACCCCTGCCGGCACACCAGCGGGTGTGCCGATCTGGATCGGCGAGATGAACGGCTACTTCGCGGAGGAGAACCTCACCGTCGAGGTCGTGACGTTCCCGGGACAGCCCGCCAATGCCATCGCGACCGTCATCGCGGGTCAGGCCGACCTCGTCATCTCGGCGCCCGACGCGCTCATCGTGCCCACGGCGAACCAGGGCGAGCAGGGTCTGACATGGATCTTCACGCCGTACCAGGCGCCGACCTTCGCCATCGCGGTCCTCGACGACAGTGACATCGAGGACGCGGCAGACCTCGAGGGCAAGACCGTGGCGATGCCCTCGACGGGGGCGCCGTTCGAGACGTTCCTGGCCGCCAACATCAGCGGTGAGGGCGGCGACCCGTCCAGCGTGCAGATCGTCGCGGTGGCAGGTGCCGCCGCGGTCGAGCAGCTGCGCTCGGGAGGCGTCGACGCGATCGTCATGAACCCCGGTGACATCGCGCAGGCCGCCGTCGCCACCGGCACCGAGCTGCGCATGCTGCCGTTGTCCGACAACGTGGCCGAGGACTTCGGTGCGGGATTCCTGATGCGCACGGACTCCACCGACGAGGAGAAGGACGTGTACGCACGCTACCTGCGCGCGTACCTCAAGTCCGCGACGTTCGCCCAGGCGAACCCCGAGGCCGCCCTTGCGATGAACTTCGAGCTCTACCCGGAGGCCAAGCCGAGCGACGAGACCGGGCAGGCGGCGGCACTCGCCAACCTCGAGGCCACCCTCGAGCTGTTCGTTCCCGCGGACAACGGTCAGTGGGGATACATCTCGCCGGATCGCTGGGATGCGCACATCGCAGCGCTCGGGCTCTCGGAGAAGATCCCCGACTCCTCGATCCTGTACGACAACTCCCTGCTGGACGCCATCGGAGACTTCGATCAGGCGACCGTCGAGCAGGAAGCCGCGGACTTTGGCGAGTGACGTGATCAGCGCATCGTCCGGCGGGCGAGGCGCGGTGCTGCTGTCAGAGTCGATCTACGCGGTGCTGCCGGGCGCGGACCTGGTCCCCGAGCATCGGATCGATCGGGTGGAGACGTTCGAACGCCTTCGCCTCGCGCTGACGGAGTTCCGCGATCTCGGCGGTCGCACGATCGTCGACATGGGCGGCCTCACCACGGGCCGTGATGCAGAGCTGCTGGCTCTGCTCGCGGAGGTGACGGGCGTGGAGATCGTGGCGTCGACCGGGTTCGGCCCGACATGGACCGTGGGCTCGCACTTCACCAACAACGTCTCGGACGGCGGCATGACGGTCGATCGGATCGCCGACATCTTCCGTCGGGAGCTCACCGAGGGCCTGCTCGTGCCGACCCGTGAGCGTCTCGCGGAGACGGCAGGGATCGTCAGCATCACCCAGAGCGCTGACACGGACCCCGAGCTGCCGCTCACCCGCGGCAGGGCGAGCATCGAGCGCGACACCATCCGCGCCGCGGCACGCGCGGCACGAGCGGCGCGCGCCGCGGTCGCGGTGCGGGTCGCAGATGATCCACGAGCCGCGCTCGCGCTGCTCGTCGAGGAAGGACTGCCCGTCGAGCGCACGGTGGTGCTGGGTCTCGACCGTGCCGACCACGTCGCGGCCGGATTGCCTCAGGCTCTCGCTCTCGAGGGATACATCGTCGGGCTGGACCACGTCGGGTGGCCGATCGAGCGAGGGTACGTGGATTCGGAGGCGCGGATACGCATCGTTCTCGGGCTCTTCGACGCAGGCCTCGGAGAGCGCGTCGTGGTCTCGAGCAGCGCGATCGGCGTCTCCGTCGAGTACCCGAGTGAGGTGTCAGGCGATTTCGGGGCTGTTCTGCGCGAGTTCGCGCCCGCCTTCCTCGCGGCAGGCGGGACCGACGAGCAGCTCGACATCCTGCTCGGATCGACGCCGGAACGCATCCTGACCCGCACGACCCTGGAGGGATGACATGGGTGTCATAAACACAGTGCTCGGTCCGATCCCGACCGAACAGCTCGGGATCACGGCGGTGCATGAGCACATCAATTTCGGGCAGAACGGCTGGTACCTCGAGTCCGACTTCTGGACGCCGATCTCTGAGACGATCGCGCGCGCGGAACAGCAGCTCGCCGACTATCGCGCTTTGGGCGGACGCACCTACGTCGACCTGACCGGTATCGGCAACTTCCGCAGCGTGGAGCTCTACCGCGTCATCGCCCGGGCGACCGGTATCAACTTCGTGGCCTGCACGGGGTTCTGGACCGGCATGGGCACACGCCCCTTCTTCTGGGACAAGCCGGTCGAGTACCTGACCGACCTGTTCGTCAAGGAGATCACCGTCGGCATCGACGACACCGCCGCCAAAGCGGGTGTCATCAAGGTCGGCGTCAGTCACGGGGGCCTGAGCGACATGGACAAGAAGATCTACACCGCGGCCGGCCGCGCGGCGGTCGCCACCGGGGTGCCGATCCTCACGCATCTGTCCACCGACGCGATGACTCAGTTGGACATCCTCGAGGCCCAGGGGCTCTCGCCCGAGCGTGTCGTGATCGGTCACGCCGATGCGGGAGTCGACATCGATCGCAAACGCGATATCGCTGTCGCTCAGCGCGGTGCCTTCGTGGGCATCGACAACATCGGCTATGAGACCGAGAAGACACCGCGTGTGCCGTGGGCCCAGGCCCGCAAGGACCGGCTGCGGCAGCTCCTCGACCTCCTCGAGGCCGGCTACGTGAAGAACGTCGCGGTCTCCGCAGACGCGGACGTCCAGCCGCTGGGATGGAAATCCCCGCCGCACTCGGTGGCCGAGCTGCTGACGCGCTTCGCTCCCGACCTCCGCGAGGAGGGCGTCGACGAATCCATGATCGATCAGCTTCTGGTGGGCAATCCCGCCCGCCTGCTCACGATTCAGGAGGCCTGAGCATGGCCGAGAACTGGGGCGGCGGCAACCCGTTCGACTACGTCCAGGACTGGGATGTGGAGCGCATGGGCGAGGGAATCCTGGATGCGGATCAGCGTCGCGCCTGGGAGATGAAGCTCCGACTCGGCGGCGGTCTGCCGTACATCTATCAGGAACTCGCACGACCGATCTCGGAGATCGCGTATGGGCTGCTGGAGCTGCGGCCCGGTGACCGCGTCCTGCTCATCGGCGAAGGCATCGGCCCCGCCGGCTGGGAGCGCGACATGCGCGAGATCGTCGGCGACGACGGCGCCGTCGACATCGTCGAGATCATCCGTGACGGGCGCGAGGCGGTGCACAGCGGCAGGGTCGGCCGAAACGGCCAGATCGGATGCTGGCAGTGGACGTACACAGACGGCATCGCCGACGGTCACTACGACGCAGTGGCGGTGCTGCAGGCGACGCAGCACTCCGATGACTGGGCGGAGACGGCCGGAGAACTGCTGCGCGTGCTCGCTCCTGGCCGGCGCATCGTCCTCGCGGAGGCGGTCATGGCGGGCGAGACCTTCTTCAGTCGTATCAACAGCGATGTGCATGTGCGATCGTGGTTCGACAAACTGTTCGAACAGCTCGATCCGTCGATCATCCCCTATTGGTCGCGCGAAGAGATCCGGGCGGCATTCGGCGAACGCGTCGAAAGCCCGCAGTCACTCGAGTGGCGGGGCATCGAGATGTTCTGGGGACGGAACCCGGGTTCCTCGCCACTGTGAACGGAGGAAGCCGTGACGGCAGCTACGCAGATCGATCGCGGATCGGGCGTCCCGCTGTACCTGCAGATCAAGCGGATCCTCGCCGACGAGATCGTCGCGGTGGGCGCCGATGCGGGGGCGATGACCGAGCAGCTGCTCACCGAGCGCTTCCGGGTGAGCCGGGCGACCGTGCGGCAGGCGTTGCAGGAACTGGTGAAGGACGGCCTCGTGTACCGGGAACGGTCCAAGGGAACGTTCCCCGTCCAGCGTATGGACATCGACCGGCCTGCCACGCTGCAGGTCGGCGGGCTCGTCGGCTATCTCGCGGATCTGGGGATGAACCCGTCGTCGGAGGTGAGGGACGTCCATCGTGCCGTTCCGCCGCGAGAGGTCGTGGACGCCCTCATGCTCGACGTGGGCGAAACGGTTCTCACGTTTCACCGTCGCGTCTTCGCCAACGGCCAGCCTCTCTCCCTCGCGCTGGTGCGTCTTCGCAGCCCGGAGGAGTTCTTGCCGACGGCGGCAGAGCTCGAGGCGGCGGGCTCGGCGATCGAACTGCTCGAACAGGCGTACGGCGTCCGGGTGGCTCGCAGCGAGCATCGTGTCTGGGCGACCTCGGCGTCGTCGGAAGAGGCCGCGGCGCTTGCGCTCGAAGCCGGCGCCCCGGTGCTCGTCCTGGAGACCGTGATGCGCACCCGCGAGGGGCGACCGGTCGTCTGGCGTCGTATCGCCGACCACGCGGACATCATCAAGCACACCTTCATCGCCGACCTCTAGCGGCCGGTCGGCCCCGGCGGTATCGCCCCGCCATCTGCGCGCGCACGAGGTGCGTCACCCTCGACGCGCCGTCTTTCGTCGACCCTGCGGTGACGCTCTGGAATATAACTTGACACTCTGTAAAGTGAATGTCATGATCGTCACGATCGCGCGGGAAATCGTGCCCGCCGTTCGATTCGGAACTCAAAGGAGAGGCTGTTCGTGAGCATGACGGTGAACACCGTGCTGGGCCCTATTGCGCCGGAGGATCTCGGCGTCATCGCGGTGCATGAAGCGCTGCTGTCGGTCGTGCCGGGCGCGCAGTACGCGTTCGACATCACGATCGATCGCGCGGAGATCTTCGAGACGCTCAAAGGCAGACTCGACACGTTCAAGGCTGCGGGTGGCGATACTGTCGTCGACCACACGGGCATGTTCCACGGTCGCGATGTGCGCCTCTACGAGGCGCTGTCCCGGGCGACCGGCGTGCACATCATCGCCTCCACGGGCATGGGCCCGGAGGAGAACCTCGGTGGCTACTTCCTCACCCCGCAGACCAACCCGCCGACGCCGTGGCCCGCCGAGCGGTTCGCCGAGCTCTTCGCGGCAGAGGTCACCGACGGCATGGTCGTCCCGCGCGTCGAGCGACGAAGCGGCGCGGGGCTCGTGGTCACGGCGTTGAGCGAGAACGGACCCACGCCCACCGATGAAAGCCTGCTGCGCGGCGCTGCTCGCACCGCGAAGGCCACCGGTGTCGCACTGTCCTTCGTCGCCGCGAACCCCGACGCTGCCCTCGACATCATCGCCGAGGAGGGCCTGGCGGCCGATCGCGTCGTCATCGGCGGCATCGACCGCCGTGACCGCGTCGCCGCAGCGGAGGACCTCGCCGCACGCGGCGCCTACGTCGCGATCGACCATGTCGGCTCTGCCGAGGACACCCATCTGACCGACACCGAGCGCGTCGGCCTCGTGCAGAGGCTCATCGCCGCCGGCCACACCGACCGCATCATCCTCTCGGCATCGGCCGTAGGCGTCGCGAAGGGATTCACCGCCCCGGCCGTGGAGTACGCCGTCGTGCTCACCGACTTCGTCCCCGCCCTGCGCATCGCGGGCGTCGCGGATGCCGATATCACCCGCATCCTCACGGACAACCCCCGTGCGCTGCTCATCGGACAGGAGATCTGACATGGCACGCGTGAACACCGTCCTCGGACCCATCGCCGTCGAAGAACTCGGCTTCACCTCGATCCACGAGCACATCGGCTACGGCATGCCCGGCAGTGAACTCGACACCCGCTGGTGGAAGAGCCCGGAGCAGCGCTACGAGGAGACCGTGCCGAAGCTGCGGGAGTACAAGGAGAAGGGCGGCAGCAGCTACGTCGACGCCACCGGCATCTGCAACGGCCGCGACGTGAACTACTACCAGTCCCTGTCGGAGAAGACCGGCGTCAACATCGTCGCGTGCACCGGCTTCGTCGGTGGCGACACGGCGCTGAAGCACTTCGCCGACGCCGAGGTGCAGTACCTCGCCGACCAGTTCATCCACGAGATCACGGTGGGCGTCGGCTCGACCGGCGGCAAGGCGGGCATCATCAAGGTCGGCGTCAGCCGCGGCTTCAAGATGACCCCGCTCGATCTGCGAATCTACCGTGCCGCCGCGCGCGCGGCCGTCGCCACGGGCGTCCCGATCATCACGCACCTCGCCGTCGACTCCGCGCCCGCGCTGGAGATCTTCGGTGAGGAGGGCATGGACGTCAATCGCGTCCTGTTCGGCCACGCGGACGACGGGGTGAGCCAGGGCAAGGTCGACGAGGAAGGGCTGCTCGCCGCCGGGGGGCGCATCGGCTTCGACACCTTCGGGTACGACCTCGAACTGCCCGACCCGCCGTTCTGGGGTCGTCATCGCGACGAGCGCTTCCAGCACCTCATGCGATTCCTGCGCGCCGGCCAGGCCGACCGGGTGCTCGTCGCCGCCGACGCCAACTGCTCGCCGCTGGGTTGGCCCGGCGTCAAGGGCCACACCATCAACTACCTCTTCGATCAGCTGATCCCCGATCTCAAGGCCGATGGCGTCGACGACGCCACGATCGAGCAGCTCTTCGTCGGCAACGTCGTCGACTTCTTCACTCCCAAGAACTGAGAGAACACATCATGGATCTCACCGGACGCACGGTCGCCGTCATCGGCGCAGGTTTCGCAGGAGCGTCGACAGCGAAGGCGCTGAGCCTTCTCGGCGCAGACGTCACCGTCTACGAGCAGGCCCAACAGGCCGGAGAAGTCGGCGCCGGTATCGGCCTGCGGCCCTCCTCACTCGCGGCCTTCCGCGAGTGGGGCTCGCTCGAGGCCATCCAGGGCGTGACCAGCCCGAGCCACGGCCTGCGCATCTTCACGCCGACTTCGGAGCCCATCCACGCCGAGGAATGGCCGGAGAAGGACGTCTTCGGCCTCACCACCCACTTCATCCATCGTCGGGACTTCATCGACGCGCTGCTCAGCGTGCTGCCCGAGGGCATGGTCGCGTTCGGCCATCGCCTCGTGAGCGTCGTCGACAACGGCGACAGCGCCACGGTGAGCTTCCAGAACGGCACCGAGATCACGGCGGATCTGGTCGTCGCGGCCGACGGCATCACCTCGCGCGTGCGCGGTGCCCTCTTCAGCGAGAAGCCCCCGGTGTTCGCTCACGAGCACGCCTACCGTGCCGTCTTCGACCTCGACCTGATTCCTGGCGTGTTCGACGACGACAACGACTTCCACATCTACTTCGACGTTCCCACGAACCGTCACCTCTACCTGGTGCCGCTCAAGCATCGAGGACAGGTCTCGTTCGACATCACGGTCCCGTCGGACGACGACACGTGGTCGCCCAAGATCACTCGCGAGCGGCTGATCGAATCGCTCGCGGGGTTCGACGACCGCTTCGAGAACGTCACTCGCACGATCGACCTCGACACCGTCAACTGCCGTTCGGCTCATGACATCGACTCGATAAACCTGTGGCACACAGATTCGATCGTGCTGGTCGGCGACGCCGCTCACGCCATGCTCCACCACCAGGGACAAGGCGCGAACTCGGCCATCCTCGGCGCGAAGGGCCTCGCGGACGCACTCCGCGACGCCGACTCGATCGCCGCCGGCCTGTCGGCCTACCAGGCCGCCCGCAAACCCATCACCGACGAATACCAGCGCATCTCGCGCGCCGGATGGGACGAGGAGTCGCTCGACGACGGCTTCCCCGGTCAGCACGGGGATGCTGACCGGGTCGAGGCCTGAGCCATGCCGCTGCATCCTCAGATCGCCTCGTTCATCGCCACGCTGCCGCACGATGAACCCGACGTGCTCGACCCCGTCGCCATGCGGGCCGGGGAAGAGGCGCGTGTGCCGGCACCGGACGACCGCCACCCGGTGCGCTCGGTCGGAGACCGGGTGCTGAGCACCCCCGTCGGCGGGATTCCGGTGCGCGTGTACAACGACTCCGAGACGGAGTCCGCGGGTGTGATCGTGTACTTCCACGGCGGGGCGTTCTTCCTGGGCAGCCTCGACACGCATGACCACATCGCGCGGCACCTCGCCACCGCCACCGGCCTGCGCGTGGTCTCCGTGGGCTACCGCCTGGCGCCGGAGCACGCCTTCCCCGCCGCGATCGACGACAGCGTCGCGGCGGTGCGGTGGATCATCGAGCACGGCGACGAACTGGGCTGGGACGGCGGCGTCCTCGCCGTCGTCGGTGACAGCGCCGGCGCGACGATCGCTACGGTCGTCGCTGCCGAGCTGCACGACCGCGGGACCGATCGCATCACGCACCAGGTGCTCTACTACCCGTCGGTCGACCTCGACCTCGACCCCGAGCGCTACGGTTCGATGGTCGAGAACGCGGTCGGCTACGGCCTCGAGACCTCGGGACTCGCCCCTTTCAATGCGTTCTACATCGACAGCGGAGCCGACGTGCTCGACGCGCGCGTGTCTCCGATCACGCGTGCGGATCTGTCGGGTCTTCCCGCAGCGCTCATCCTGACCGGCGAGTACGACCCGATGCGAGACGAGGGCGAGCTCTACGCGCAGCGCCTGCGCGACGCCGGCGTCGACGTGACGCAGACACGCTACCTCGGCGCCGGACACGGCTTCGTGCAGCACTTCTTCTGGCTGCCGGAGTACGCCGAGGCGTTCGCGCAGACGGCGCGGTTCCTGGACGGAGCGGCACGATGAGCATCGTCCACCCTCTGGTCGCGCCGTGGGGCCGCTTCAGCCTGCGCAGCTTCTACATCGATGCTCCGAAGCCCGCGATCATCGACACCGGCGTGACCGAGTCGCCGGCGAACATGGCGGCGCAGCTCGAAACTCTGGGGCGAAGCGTCGCCGACGTCCGGTGGATCCTGCTGACCCACGGTCACATCGACCACATGGGCGGGACGACCGGCCTGTACGAGCGGACCGGCCGCCAGGCCGACGTCGTCATCCACGAAGCCGACGTGGCATTCCTGCGTTCGCGCGAGGCCCACGTCGAGGAGTGGCGGCAGGGGCGCGGGCGCTGGCTGACCGATCCCGAGGGCGAAGCCCACGAGATCGAGCTGCTTCGTGCCGCGATCGACGGCGAGATGGAGCCGAGCATCATCGTCACCGGGGGCGAGACGCTCGCACTCGGCGACGGCATCGAGATGCGGGTGCACTCGATTCCCGGCCACACCGAGGGTGCGGTCGCGTACGAGCTCGTCGGACACGGAGACGTCTTCGTCGGCGACGCCGTGCAGGCGTACGGCGCCGCGAGCGGATTCCCCGGCTACGAGGATCCCGATCGCTACCGCGCGAGCCTGGAGTATCTGCGCGACGTCGTCCGTCCGGAGCGCCTCTATATGGGGCATCCTTATCGTCGCGCGGACGGAACCCCTTTTCCCGAGGTGCTGGACGCGGCGGATGCCATCGAGGCGATCCAGGGAAGCATCGACAACGAGGCCCGTATCCGCGCCGCCGTGCGGGGCCGTCTCGAGGCCGGAGCCGTCGCGACCGATTCGCCGTACTCGCCCTTCGAGGCGGTCGCGGACGAGCTCGGCTACTCCGGCGATCCGACGCTGGAGCCCGCACCGTTCTTCACGACCATGAACGCCTATGTCGCCCACTTCGGTGGCGCGAACTCTCCGAGGAGCGTGCGATGAGCGCCATCCACAACGTCCAGGCGGGCAACACCGCCATCACCGTCCGCAAGGACCTGCGCGTTCCGATGCGCGACGGGGTCGAGCTCGCGGCCGACGCATATGCCGGCACCGACGGCGCGCCGCGACCGGCACTGGTTGCCCTCAGCCCCTACGGCAAGGAACTGCAGGCGCTCGCTCTCACCATGCCGCCGCAGCGCCGTCCCAGTCCGATGTGGGACGGATGCATCGAAGCGGGCGATATCGCGCGCGTGGTCGACGAGGGATACGTGCACGTCATCGGCGACCTGCGCGGATCCGGGGCGTCGGACGGCGAGCACATCGGCAACTACAACGCCGGCGGAGTCTCACTGGGCCAGGACGCCTACGACTTCATCGAGTGGGTCGCGGCTCAGCCATGGTGCGACGGCAACGTCGGAATGATCGGCATCTCGTACTTCGGCTCGATGCAGCTGCTGGCGGCCGCCGCGCGTCCGCCGCACCTGAAGGCGATCTTCGTCTCCGGTGGTCACTACGACTTCTACGAGACGACCTACCACGGCGGCATCATGTGGTTCATGCCGCGTGCGGCGCGCGAGGGGCGCGGCGGCGACTCCGGCTGGGCGTTCACCGATCGGGTCAAGTCGCGGATGCTGGAGAACTGCACGCCGGACTACGTGGCCCGCCGCGTCGCCGAGCGTCTCGCCGATCCGGATGTGGCGGCGTGGCCGAACCTGGTGCATACGCTTCACTATCCGAAGAACCACGAGGCGTGGTTCGACATCATCACGAACGAGCTGTACGGCGACTGGTATGAGGAGCGCAATCCCGTCGCCCTCGCCCCGAACATCGACATCCCGGTGTGGCTGCAGCTGGATCAGGGTCGTGGCTGGACCTTGGACGGCACGCTCGAGGTCTTCCACCGCCTCAGGGGCCCCAAGAAGCTCGACATCGGCCCTTACCCCCCGATGCAATCGCGGCCGTTCATCGAGGAACACGACAAGATGTTCCGCTGGTACGACTACTGGATCAAGGGCATCGACAACGGTGTGATGGACGAGCCGGCGGTCTCGGTCTTCGTCGAGGGGTCGCGCGAGGTCGTCACCGCCGACCAGTGGCCGCCGAAGCCGATCGAGTACACGTCGCTGTTCCTGCGTCCGCGCGGCAAGCTGCTCGCGCAGCCCGAGCCGATGACCGCCGAGCATGCCGCCCCTGACGGGTTCTACCAGGCGCCGTTGACGGTGACCGACAAGGTCGAGATCCTCACCTGGCGCACGGATCCGTTCGAGCAGGCGACCGAGATGATCGGTACGGGCGCGGCGCACCTGTTCGTGGCGATCGATCAGGACGACTCGAATCTCATTCTGCGATTCTGGGATGAAGCTCCCGGAGGTCGTCGCCAGCTCATCACGACGGCGTATCTGAAGGCATCCCACCGCGAGCTGGACGACCGCACCACCGAGGGCAATCCGTACCACCCGCACACCCGCGCGGTGCCGGTCGAGCCGGGCCGGATCGAGGAGTACGTCCTGCGGATCTATCCCTTCGCAGCGACGTTCCTGCCGGGGCACCGTCTCGTTGCGGAGCTCTCCAACGACGAGCCGCTGGTGGACGAGCACAACTCGCTCCTGCCCCCCGACGCGTTCCATCTGCCCGTCGGGCGCCCGGTGACCCACAAGGTCTACCGCGATGCCGAACACCACTCGCGCCTCGTCCTGCCGTTCACGTCAGCGAAGGCGCCGTAGGTCGCAGCGGACGATCGACCCCCCGGCTTCGCCTCCGCCCGTGCGGCGGGCGGAGCCGGGGCACCACAACTCAATGACGGGCACGGCGACAGACCTCGACGTCTGCGGCCGTGCACAGCAATCTGCCGGGTGGCCGCCCGGTCGATGTCCACAGACACGAGGAGGTGCTGTGTGTTATCCGAATCAGTCGCGACTCGCGGCGAGAGCGGGCATGACTCGCACGGCGAGCGAGGTGCGGTGATGAGCGCTCCACGGCTGGAGGTGACGTCGCTGTCGAAGACCTTTGCCGGCGTGACGGTCCTGAAGGACGCGCACCTCGAGGTGCACGCGGGCGAGGTGCATGCGCTCATCGGGCAGAACGGCTCCGGAAAGTCGACGCTGATCAAGCTGATCAGCGGCGTGTACCGCGCCGATCGCGGCGGGGAAGTGCTCGTGGACGGCAAGCGGATCGGCGCCCCTGTCGACCCGGCGACCCTCCACGACGAGGGCCTCGCCTTCGTGCACCAGGACCTGGGACTGATCCCGGATCTCTCCGTCCGCGAGAACGTGCGCGTCGGGCGTCACTCCACCCGCCGGTTCACGGGGTGGATCGATACGCGCAAGGACTCCGCGGCCGTGCGCGAGACGCTCGACTTCTTGAATCTGGGGCACATCTCGCCCGACACGAAGGTGCAGAAGCTGCGGCCCAGTGAGAAGGTCGGCGTCGCCATCGCCCGCGCGCTGCAGGAGCGCGTGCCCGGCAGCGGGGTCGTCGTCTTCGATGAGTCGTCGCGATCGATTCCGCACGAGGCGCTTCCCGATTTCTATGCGATGGTGCGGCTGCTCACCTCGCAGGGGACGGCGGTGATCATCGTCAGTCACAACCTCACCGAGGTCCTGCAGATCGCGGACCGTGTGACGGCACTGCGTAACGGGCGCGTCATCGAGATGGGTGTTCCGATCGCACAGCTCGACGAGGCCAAGCTCACCCGGATGGTCTTGGGCCGCAACGGCGAGCTCGCCGACTTCGCGGCCAGCATGCCGTCCCCGCGCCGCGTCGGCGGCATCGAGCTGCGCGACGTGCGCGGCGGCCGTATTCGCCGGATCTCCGCGTCCGTGAGCCGCGGGGAGGTCGTCGGGTTCACCGGATCGATCGACTCCGGCCTCTCCAGCCTCGCGCCACTTCTCGCCGGTGCGCTGACCGGCACGGGCGTGGTCCGCGTGGACGGCCGGGAGCTTTCGCTCGAGAACGCGACCATCTCGAAGGCGCTCGACGCGGGCGTGGCCTACATTCCGCAGGACCGGCATGGCGAGGGGCTCGCGACGGAACTCACCGTCGAGGAGAACGTCACTTTGCCGCACCTCCGCCGGCGGGGGAAGCCGTGGTGGACGGGCGTCGCCTGGCAGCGGGACGAGACCGACGCCGTGCTGCAGCGCTTCGCGGTGACTCCCGCCGATCGCCATGCGGCCGTCGCCGGATTCTCTGGCGGGAATCAGCAGAAGTTGCTCATGGGCAAGTGGCTGATGGGCAGTCCCGTGGTCCTCGTCCTGGACGATCCCACGCAGGCGGTGGACGTCGGCGCGCGCGCCAGCGTCCTGCGCGCCACACGGCAGGCAGCCGTCGACGGTGCGGCGGTCGTCCTGTGCAGCTCCGAGGTGGAGGACCTCGCCTCCGTCTGCGACCGCGTCTACATCCTCGAAGAGGGCAGGGTCGTGAACGAGCTGACCGGGCCGTTCACCGCAGACACCATCTTCTCCGCGATCTTCCACGATTCCGAAGGAACCGACCGATGAGCTCGACCATCCCGCCGTCCACGACCACCACCACGACGACCGTGCCCGCACCCGTACCGCGGGCGCAGCGCATCGCGATGAACCTGCTGTCGCGCTACGCGCTGGTCCTGCTGTGGATCGTCATGCTGGTGGCACTCGTGGCACTCGTGCCCGGCGATGTCAGCCCGATCAACGCGATGCGCACGGTCTTCAGCCAGATCACGCCCGTCATCTTCCTCGGCCTCGGTGTCGTGATCACCATGGCGGTCGGCGAGTTCGACCTCTCGTTCGCCGGCATCTTCAGCATCTCCGCCGTCGCCGTGCCCTCACTCGCCGTGCTGCACGGCTGGCCGATTCCTCTCGCGGTGCTGGCCGCCCTCGTCATCGCGCTCGTCCTCGGCGCGATCAACGCATTGCTCATCGTCGGTATCGGCATCAACTCGGTGGTCGTGACGCTCGGCACCTGGTCGATCGCGGGTGGACTCGCTTATCTGCTGTCGGGTGAGACGACCGTCAGCGGTCTGCCCACCGCGCTCTCCGCCGTGTCCACCGCTCGTTTCCTGGGGCTGCCGCTGCTCTTCTGGTACGGGCTGGTCCTCGTCGCGCTCGTGGCGTACATCATGGCCGCGACCCCGATCGGCCGTCACATGGCGTTCGTGGGATCGAACAGGGCTGTCGCCAAGCTCGCCGGGATCGCCGTCGGACGAGTGCGCGTAGGGGCCTACCTCTCAAGCGCTCTTCTCGCCGGGCTCGCGGGCGTCGTCATCTCGATCGGCAACGGCGGGTTCAACCCCGCGTCCGCGGCCTCCTACCTCCTCCCGACCTTTGCCGCCGTCTTCCTGGGGACGGTCGCGGTCGTGCCGGGGCGCTTCAACCCGATCGGGATGTTCCTCGCCGCCTACTTCTTGATCACCGGCGTCTTCGGGCTGCAGCTGCTGGGCCTGACCGGCTGGGTCACCGAAGTGTTCTACGGCGCCGCGCTGATCCTCGCCGTCACCATCTCGCACCTCCTGCAACGGCGGACCAAGGGCTGACCCACGAGGTGCAGTCCTGCGTTCCTCACCATCACCATCACCATCACCAAGCAATGGAGTCACATCAGTGAAGAAGAATCTCCGTGCCCTCGGCGTCGTCATCGCCGCCCTGAGCATGATCGCTCTCGCCGGCTGTTCCAGCGACCCCGGCACCTCGACCGAGACCATGGATGCCGCGGATCTGAGCCCCGAAGCCCAGGCTGCGCTGCAGGTCGTGACGGCCGCCTCGGAGTCCGTCGATGAGTTCACCGCACCGGGTCCGGCGGTCGATGCGAGTGCTCTCGCGGGCGAGACGGTCTACTACATTCCGATGGCTCTTCAGATCCCGCTGCTCAACAATCTGGGGACCGCTCTGACGTCTGCTCTGGAGAACGTCGGCGCGACGGTCCAGGTCTGCGACGCGAAGCTCAATCCCGCGGACGCAGCCAGCTGCATCTCGCAGGCGATCGACGCCGATGCGGCCGCGGTGATCACCGGGGGCATCCCGAAGGAATTCGCGACGACATCCTTCGATCAGCTGCTCGCGGCGGGAATTCCGTGGGTCCTGTCCGCCACGACGACCTCGGGCGACGGCGACCCCTCGCAGGTGGCCTACGTCAGCGCTGACAACGTGCTGCTGCAGTCGTGGTCGACGAACTGGGTCATCGCCGACTCGAATGCGGCGGCGAACGTGCTCGTCATCAAGCTCACCGATTCCGAGGCGACCACCGCGTGGGCGGACTACGGCATCCTCGCCACCTACGAGCAGGGCTGCGCCGATTGCACGGTCCAGGTCGTCGAGACCAACTCCGGTCAGCTCGACAAGCTCCCGAGCCTCATCAGTTCCGCGCTGATCGCCAACCCCGACATCACATACATCCAGGCGGAGTTCGACCAGTTCCTGCCGTCGGTGTCGCAGGGCATCCAGTCCGCCGCACGTGACGACATCACCGTGGTCAGCGTCGACGGGCAGCTCTCCACCCTTCAGGAGATCGCGGCGGGCGGGGACGTCAAGGCGGTGGCCGCATACAACCAGGATGCGGCAGCGTGGTACACGGCCGATGCGGTCGTGCGCCTCACCTCCGGTGCCGAGGCGGTGGGGGACCTCTCGTTCCCGTTCCGCCGCATCTTCACCACCGAGAACGTCGGGAACCTGACGCTCACCGCCGACGCGCAGGCGTCGGGCGAGTGGTTCGGCGACGCCGACTACCGGGCCGGCTTCCTGGAGCTGTGGGGTGTGAACTAGCGAGCGCGCGAAGCTGCCGGTCCTGCGGATGCGGGGCCGGCAGCGAGTCCGTCCGCGATACTCTGATCCCCTCGCCGCCTCGCCGGATCACGTGCGGGCACGGGATCGAAGGAGACTCGATGACAGGCTGGCGGATCCGCGACTACCACGCCGACGATGTCGACGGCATCCTGAGGCTCTGGGAGCAGGTCCTCGCGGCCGATGCCGAACCGGTCTACGGGCTCGCAGACGTCCTCGCCTCCTGCGCGAAGGACCATGCCGTGGTGGCCGTTGCCGGAGACGAGGTCGTGGGCGCGGCGATCGGCAGGGCTGCGCACGCGCAAGGCTGGGTGGTCTTCCTCGCCACCGCATCCCACGCCCGGGGAACCGGGGTCGGATCCTCGCTGCTCGCGGCGCTCGAGGCGCGGATGGCCGCGCACGGAATCTCGAAGCTCTCGGCATTGATGCCGGCGGTCGAGACGCGAGTCGGTGCCTTCTTGCACCAGGGATTCGTGCTCAAGCAGGACCTGCATTATTTCGAGCGACTCATTCCCGTCCAGCGCGAAGAGCTCAAGCGTCTCGCCGAACTCGGCGGGCGTGTGCTGCCTCGGGGCCTGTGGGACTCCGTGGGCGGTATGACCGCCGAGAAGGATCTGCTCGAACGGCGAGTGGTGATGCCCCTGGCCCAGTCCGAGCTCGCCGACAAGTTCGGGGTGGTGCCGCCGCGGGCCATCGTCCTGTTCGGTCCGCCGGGAACGGGCAAGACCACTTTCGCGAAGGCGATCGCGTCCCGCTTGGAGTGGTCGTTCGTCGAGGTCTTCCCCTCGCGCCTCGCCGCGCATCCCGGCGGGCTCGCCGGCGCGCTGCGCGAGACGTTCACGACGATCTCCGAGCTGGAGCACGCCGTGGTCTTCATCGACGAGGTGGAGGAGATCGCCTCGCATCGCCAGGGAGAGCCGCCGTCGCCGACGCAGGGCGTGACGAACGAGCTGCTGAAGATCATCCCCGCCTTCCGCGAGCAGCCCGGGCGCCTGCTGATCTGCGCCACGAACTTCATACGCGCGCTGGATGCCGCGTTCCTGCGTCACGGCCGGTTCGACTACGTGATCCCGATCGGTCTCCCCGACGAACAGGCCAGGACCGCTATCTGGCGGCGGTACATCCCGACGACCGCCGTCGACATCGACGTGTCCACGCTCGTCACCATGACGGACGGCTTCTCGCCCGCCGACATCGAGTTCGCGGCGCGCAAGGCGTCGCAGGCGGCGCTGGAGAATGCGGTGTACGCCGCCGAGGGCGCTCAGGACGGCCCGGTCATCGGCGACTACATCGCCGCGATCTCCGCCACGCGCGCCACCGTGTCGCCCCAGGTCGCGGCGGACTTCCTCGAAGATATCGAGACCGTCGGTCGGATGTAGGGCGCTCCGGCTCCGGGGCGATCGGCGGATGCCCTGGGGTGACGCACGCGGACGCTTCCGACTGTCGGCGCCGGGGGCTAGTTTGCTGGCATGGCGATCGATCCGCGGGTGCTCGACTGGCTGCTCGACTCCGACCCGGCCGTGAAATGGCAGGTAGAGCGGGATCTGACCGGTGCGGCGCCCGAGACCTGGCAGGCGACTCGTGCCCGAGTGGCGGTCGAAGGCTATGGTGCGGCCCTTCTGGCGAAGCAGGACCCGGATGGTCAGTGGGATGGTGGCGCGTACTTCCCCGCCGGGTTCTTCGGCAGCGCTGAGGCAGAGCTGCCGGGTCAGCCCTGGACGGCGACCACGTGGGCACTGAAAGACCTCCGGGAGTGGGGCCTGGATGCCGCCGCCCTGGACGGTACGGCCGAGAAGCTCGCGGCGAACAGTCGGTGGGAGTACGACGATCTGCCGTACTGGGGCGGCGAGGTCGATGTCTGCATCAACTCCTACACTCTCGCCAGTGGCGCCTGGCTCGGCGCCGACGTCTCAGCGCTCGCGGCGTGGTTTCCTGCACACCGTCTGGCCGACGGCGGCTGGAACTGCGAGGCGGAAGAAGGCCGCTCCGTCCGCTCGTCGTTCCACTCGACCCTCAATGCCGTGCGCGGAATGCTCGCGTACGAGCGGCTGACCGGCGACTCCTCGCTCGCAGAGGCGCGTCGAGGGGGCGAGGAGTACCTCCTCACGCGCCGCCTCCTCTACCGCGCCACCACGGGCGAGGTCGTCGGCGACTTCGCGACCCGCTTCGTCTCTCCGAATCGCCACCGGTACAGCGCACTCGTCGCGCTCGATCACTTCCGCGACGCCGCGCTGCGGGACGGCACCGCGCCCGATTCGCGACTCTCGGATGCCGTCGACCTCGTGCGTGCCGCCCGCCAGGCAGATCGCACCTGGCGGCAGGGCACGCCCCTCACCGGGCGTACCTGGTTCGCGGTCGACGTGCCCGAGGGCCAGTCGTCTCGATGGCTCACGCTCATCGGCACCCGTGTGCTGGATTGGTGGGATGCCTCGGCCTGACAGCGAGCGATTGTCCGTGAAGCGGAATACGTGACGGGCCGTCACGATTGTCCTAGATACCCCTCAGGGGTATAACGGAATCAATCGCTGAATGAGGAGAGGGCCATGACCGGCCAGCACCGTCCGCATCGCGCCGCGCTGAACGACGCCCACGCCGAGCACGTCGCGGAGCACGCCGAGCACTCTGGCCACGCCGATCACACCGGCCACCTCGGTCACCTCGAGCCCGCGCCAGGGGAGCACCACGCCCACGCTGGTCTCGGCTCGCCCGCCGCCCACGCCGCGCCCGCCGCCCACGACGCGCCCGCCGCCCATGCCGCTCACTCGTCGCACGGCGGTCATACCGGCCACGGCGCCGATCATGCCGCGCGCTTCCGCCGGCTGTTCTGGATCAACCTCGCCCTCGCCGTCCCGGTCATCGCGTTCTCGGGCATGTTCGCGATGCTCGCCGGCTACCCGCTTCCCGAGGCGCCGATCGCCGCATGGATCTCGCCGGTGCTCGGCACCGTCATGTATTTCTGGGGCGGCTGGCCGTTCCTCACCGGTGCGATCGGTGAGATCCGAGCACGGACACCCGGCATGATGCTGCTCGTCGGGCTTGCGATCACGGTCGCGTTCATCGCGTCGTGGGGAGCGACCCTCGGGATGCTGCACCACCAGCTCGAATTCTGGTGGGAGCTGGCACTGCTGATCGTCATCATGCTGCTCGGCCACTGGATCGAGATGCGCTCGCTCGCCCAGACGACCTCGGCGCTGGACTCGCTCGCAGCGCTGCTGCCCGACGAGGCGGAGCGCATCGACGGTGACACGATCGTCGTGGTGCCGCCCGCCGATCTCCGCGTCGGCGACGTCGTGATCGTCCGGCCCGGCGCGAGCGTCCCCGCCGATGGCCGGATCGTGGATGGCCGTGCCGACATGGACGAGTCGATGGTGACGGGCGAGTCGCGTCCGGTGTCCCGCATGGCGGGCGACCCGGTGACGGCAGGCACGGTGGCCACCGATTCGGGCATCCGCATCGAGGTCACCGCGACCGGTGACGACACCGCGCTCGCCGGCATCGGTCGCCTCGTCGCCGACGCGCAGAACTCGACCTCCCGCGCTCAGCGCCTCGCCGATCGTGCGGCGGGATGGCTCTTCTGGTTCGCGCTCGCGGCTGCGGCGGTGACGGCCATCGTCTGGACGGCGATCGGGTCGCCCGACGAAGCCGTTGTGCGCACGATCACTGTGCTCGTCATCGCCTGCCCGCACGCGCTGGGCCTCGCGATTCCGCTCGTGGTGTCGATCGCGACCGAGCGGGCCGCGCGCGGCGGCGTGCTCATCAAGGACCGTCTCGCGCTGGAGAGCATGCGCACGGTCGACGCCGTGTTGTTCGACAAGACGGGCACCCTCACCAAGGGCGAGCCGACCGTCGTCGATGTGGCAGCGGTGGACGGTCTCGACGCCTCCGAGGTGCTCGTGCTCGCGGCAGCGGCCGAAGCCGACAGCGAGCACCCGCTCGCGGGTGCCATCGTCCGCACCGCGCGCCGGCGCGGACTCGCGGTGCCGCGCGCGACCGGCTTCTCGTCGTCGCCGGCCGTCGGCGTGACCGCCACGGTGGACGGCCACGAGGTGCGCGTCGGGGGTCCTCGTCTGCTCGCGGACATCGGGGCGGCGGATGTCGCGGCATCCGCCGCCTGGCGGCACCAGGGCTTCATCGTCCTGCACGTCGTCCGCGACGATGCCGTGGTGGGCGGACTCGCCCTCGCCGACGAGATCCGCCCCGAATCCCGAGAAGCCGTCGAAGCGCTCCGCCGGCTCGAGGTGGATGTCGTGATGATCACAGGGGATGCCGAAGCCGTCGCGCGCGCGGTGGCCGAGGACCTCGGCATCCGTCGCTTCTTCGCGGGCGTCCGCCCGGAGGACAAAGCGGCCAAGGTCGCCGAGCTGCAACGCGAGGGGCTGAGGGTCGCGATGGTGGGCGACGGCGTGAACGATGCCCCGGCACTGGCGAGGGCGGACGTCGGCATCGCGATCGGAGCGGGGACCGACGTCGCCATCGCGTCGGCCGGGGTGATCCTCGCCTCCAGCGATCCGCGCTCGGTGCTCTCGGTGATCGAACTCTCGCGCGCGAGCTACCGCAAGATGGCGCAGAACCTCTGGTGGGCGGCGGGGTACAACCTCATCTCCGTACCACTCGCGGCCGGCATCCTCGCACCGATCGGATTCGTGCTCCCGATGTCGGTGGGCGCGATCCTGATGTCACTGTCGACCGTGGTCGTCGCGCTCAACGCGCAGCTGCTGCGCCGGCTGGATCTGAGGCCCGGGCATTCGACACGGCGCTGAACCAGGGCTGTGCGAGCGCCGTCGTGCACGTCGGGCCGCTGATGCCGCGCATGCCTCCGCAGTAGGGTGTGACCATGACGACGACTCCTCCCGGATGGTACGACGACGGCCACGGCGCCATGCGCTGGTGGGACGGCGCGCAGTGGACCGAGCACGTCGCGCAGCCCGACGCCGAGACCGACGCCGGCGCGCCGACCGAGGCCGACATCGTCGCCGCCTCCGAGGCCGGCGCGGTTCCGGGAGCGACAGCGCTCGAGCTCGACCCGGCCGCAGCAGCGGCATACGGCGTTCCTTCCCCCGCCGGCGTGCCCGATTACCAGGCATACGCCGCGGCGGGCGAACCCGCACCGCTCGCGGAGGCGGCGCCCGAGGCGGGCGCAGCCGCTGCGGCGGGTGCTCCGATCGACGCCGCCGCGCAGCCGGCGTACCAGGACCCGTACGCGGCGACCGGACTTCCGCCCGCGGGATATCCCGCCAACGGCGCCGGCGGATTCACGGCCGCGACCGAGCGTCGCAAGTCAAAGCTCTGGATCCTCTGGGTCGTCCTCGGCGTCGTGCTGCTGGGCATCGTCATCGCAGCGGCCATCGTCATCCCGCTGCTGTTCATGAGCATGGCGACCTCCGGCGGCTCTGCCGACTCCGAAGACGAGCGTGCCGCGGTGGCCGCCGTCGAGCTGTACGACGATGCGTGGCAAGATGCCGACTGCGAGGCGTTCACGACGTCGACGACCGATCAGTTCCGCGCCGACAGCGGCTTCGGCGATTGCGACTCCTTCGTCACCGAGGCCGAGCTGTTCGACGAGAACTTCGACGACTACGAAGTCGCGATCGACGAGGTCGCCACGAACGAGGACGGCACCATCACCGTCACCACCACGGAGTCCTTCCTCTCGCCCCTCGATGAAGAAGGCAACCCGGCAGACGAGCCGGTCCCCGGAGCGACCGTCTATCACTACACGGTCGTCGCGGTGGGCGACGAGTGGGCCATCGACGGCCTCACGTACGAGTAAGACGCGTGACGGAGATCACGAGGCGTCCGCGGGACGCACGCTTCATCCTGTCGTGCCTGGGCGTCGGACTGCTGGCCGGTCTGCTGTCGGGTCTGTTCGGCGTGGGGGGCGGCACGGTGATCGTGCCGTTCCTCGTGCTGCTTCTCGGGTTCGATCAGCGTCTGGCGGCGGGAACGTCGCTCGCGGCGATCGTGCCTATCGCGACGGTCGGCGTGATCTCGTACGCGATGCACGGGTCGGTGGCCTGGATCGCCGCGCTGCTTCTCGCTGCCGGAGCCGTGGTCGGCGCGCAGATCGGCACGTGGCTGCTGCCGCGCTTGTCGATCACCGTGCTGCGATGGTCGTTCGTGGCGTTCCTGGTGGCGGTGATCATCAGCCTGTTCCTGGTGATCCCGTCGCGGGACGCCGAGCTCGTGCTCACGTGGTTCACCGGTGCGGCGCTGGTCGTACTCGGCGTCGCGACGGGAGTCGTCTCGGGACTCATCGGAGTCGGCGGCGGCATCATCGTGGTTCCTGCGCTGATGGTGCTCTTCGGCACGAGCGACCTCGTCGCGAAGGGCACGTCACTGCTCATGATGATCCCGACCGCGATCTCGGGCACGTTCGGCAACGTCCGCCGTCGCAACGTCGACCTCGTCGCCGCAGCGCTCGTCGGCGGCGCGGCGTGCACCACGACGGCGCTCGGCGCGTGGCTTGCCACCCTCGTCGATCCCTTCCTCGGCAACGTGCTCTTCGCGGCATTCCTCGTCGTGATCGCGGTGCAGATGGCTCTGCGCGCGCTGCGCGGCCGACGCCGATGACACCGGCCGGCACGGCACAGGCATCCTTCCTCTCGCGCCGGGAGCCTGACGCCGTCGCCGGACGGACACCGACACGGGCTCGGTAGGATGGTCCGATGCCAGTGAACCCCGAGCTCGTCGGACGTGAGTTCCCGCCGACGGCCCCCTATCTCGTGGGTCGTGAGAAGGTGCGCGAGTTCGCTCGCGCCGTGTTCGCCGACGCCCCGCAGCACATCGATCCCGTCGCAGCTCAGGCGCTCGGCTATGCCGATGTCGTCGCGCCGCCGACCTTCGCGATCGTCGTGCAGGAGTCCACGCTGCAGCAATTGCTCGCCGAGCCCGATTCGGGCATCGTGCTGTCACGTCTGCTTCACGCGGATCAGCGATTCAGCTACACCCGTCCGATCGTCGCGGGAGACGAGCTGACCGCGCAGCTGTCGATCACGGGGCTGCGCAAGATGGGCGGCAACGCGATGGTCACCGCTGAGACGGTGATCACGGATGCCGCCTCCGGTCACGTCGTGACGGCGACGGCCGTCCTGCTCGCCGGGGAGGACGACCAGTGATCCCGATCACCGAGCTGACCGTCGGCGATGTCGTCGCCGAGCGGACCGTGCACCTCACCCGGGACTCCCTCGTGCGCTACGCCGGGGCATCCGGGGACTTCAATCCCATCCACTATCGTGACGACGTCGCAGCCGCCGTGGGCCTTCCGGGCGTCCTCGCCCACGGCATGCTCACGATGGGGCTCGCGGTGAGCACGATCGAGGAGTGGATCGGCGATACGGATCGTGTCATCGAGTACGGGGTGCGCTTCACCAAGCCCGTCGTCGTCGATCCCGAGACCGGTGCCGACGTCACCGTGGTCGCGAAGGTCGGAGCGCTCGACGATGAGTCGGCGCGCATCGATCTGACCGTGTCGCATGCCGGGACGACAGTGCTCGTCAAGGCGCAGGTGCGCGTCCGGATCGCCTGACCGCATGCCCGAGGCGACTCCCGTCCCGCTTGCTCAGCTCACGACGCTGCGTACCGGCGGCACCCCCGACCGCATGATCGATGCGACGACGTCCGACGAACTCGTCGCCGCGCTGCGCGAGGTCTGGGCCAGCGGGGATCCGTGGTTCGCGCTGGGCGGCGGATCGAACCTGTTCGTCGGTGACGAGCCTTTCGACGGCACCGTGGTGCGCGTGCTCACGAAGGGCATCGAGCGGATGCCGTCGCCCGTGCCCGGCCGTGTCAGGCTGCGGGTTCAGGCGGGGCATGACTGGGACGACCTCGTGGCGTACGCGGTCGCCGAGGGGCTCGCCGGCCTCGAGGCGATGTCGGGCATTCCCGGCACGGTGGGCGCCGCGCCCGTGCAGAACATCGGCGCATACGGCCAGGAGATCGTGCAGACCCTCGCCGAGGTCGAACTCGTCGACGAGCGCACCGGCGAGGTGTCGACGGTTCCGGCCGCCGAACTCGGCCTGGGCTTTCGCACGTCCGTGCTCAAGCACCACTACGGCTCGGTGCCCGAGCGTCGGGCCGTGATCCTGAGTGTCACGCTCGATCTCGCCGACATCGGCCAGGGCGCACGGCGGATCGCGGGGGAGCAGCTGCGCACCGCGCTGCGTCTCGGCGTCGACGAGGAGGTGTCGCTCGCCTGGGTGCGGGAGCGCATCCTCGAGACGCGTCGGGGCAAGGGGATGGTGCTCGATCCCGAGGATCCCGACACCTACAGTGCGGGCTCGTTCTTCCAGAATGCGGTGGTCTCGGCGTCGTTCGCCCGCACCCTTCCCGATGAGTGCCCGCGATGGCCTGTCGCGCCCGACCTGGATCCCGTGCTGGTCATCCCGCTCGCCGCGTTCGACGGGTATGTCGCGCCGCCGCCGACCGCCGTGCAGTCCGATGTGAAGGTCTCCGCCGGGTGGCTCATCGAGCACTCCGGGCTGCGCAAGGGATTCAAGCTGCCTCGCTCGCGCGCGGCGCTGTCGAGCAAGCACGCCCTCGCTCTCACGAATCGTGGCTCGGCGACCGCTGCCGAACTCGCCGAGCTCGCCCGGTTCATCCAGGGTCGCGTTCAGGCCGAGTTCGGGCTGATCCTCCAGCCCGAACCCGTGCTCGTGAACGTCGAGCTGTAAGCGGCTTCTGCCGTCAGACGGCGAACAGCGCCTGCATGCGCTGCACGCCCTCGAGCAGAGCGTCGTCGCCCAGCGCGTACGACAGGCGCAGGTAGCCGCTCGGACCGAACGCCTCGCCCGGCACCACCGCGACCTCGGCCTCTTCGAGAATCAGGTCGGCGAGTTCGAGCGACGTCGTCGGTGTCTTGCCACGCCATTCGCGGCCGAGCAGCCCCCGCACATCGGGGTAGACGTAGAACGCGCCGAGCGGCGTCGGAACGGTGACCCCGTCGATCTTCGACAGTTCTGCCACGATGAGCCGACGACGACGGTCGAACGCCTGGCGCATCTGCTCGACCTCGTCCTGCGGCCCGGTGAGGGCGGCGAGGGCGGCACGCTGCGCGATGTTGTTGACGTTCGAGCACAGGTGCGACTGCAGGTTGCCGGCGATCTTGATCGCGTCCTTGGGCCCCACCATCCAGCCCAGGCGCCAGCCGGTCATCGCATAGGTCTTGGCGACGCCGTTGACGAGGATGGTCTGGGCCGCGGCATCCGGAACCGCCTCCACGATCGAGACGGCGCGCGTGCCCTCGTAGACGAGGTTCTGGTAGATCTCGTCCGAGATGATCCAGATGCCGTGCTCCACGGCCCACTGCCCGATCGCCTGCGTCTCTTCGAGGGTGTAGACGGAGCCGGTCGGGTTCGACGGCGACACGAACACGAGCGCGGTCGTGCGGTCGGTGCGCGCGGCCTCGAGCTGCTCGACGGTCACCTTGTAGTCCTGGTCGGCGCCGGCGAAAACCTCGACGGGGATGCCGTCGGCCAGCGCGATCGCCTCGGGATAGGTGGTCCAGTAGGGGGCCGGCAGCAGCACCTCGTCGCCGGGGTTCACGACGGTCTGGAAGGCCTGGTAGACCGCCTGCTTGCCACCGTTGGTGACGATGACCTGAGACGGGTCGATCTCCAGCCCGGAGTCCCGGAGGGTCTTCGCCGCGATCGCCTCACGCAGCACCGGCAGGCCGGCGGCGGGGGTGTAGCGGAAGTTCGCGGGGTTGTGGAGTGCTTCGGCGGCGGCATCCACGATGAACTGGGGCGTGGCGAAGTCGGGTTCACCCGCCGCATAGGAGATGACCGGACGGCCGGCGGCCTGGAGGCCCTTCGCCTTCGCGTCGACCTTGAGGGTCGCGGACTCGGCGATGGCACTGAGCTTGCGGGAAAGCGTGGGCGTGCGGAGGAGAGGAGCGCGTTCTGTCACGGGTTCGAGCGTAGTCGGGAGGGCGCCGGGCATCCACCGAATGGGGGATGCCTCCTCCTGCGGATGACGGCTGGGCGCGGCATCCGCTCGCCGCCAGGCTGGAGACATGCAGACACAAGCGGTGCGGGTGCGGAACCTGCGCAAGACGTACGGCGACCGGGCAGTGGTCGATGGGGTGTCGTTCGACATCGCGCAGGGCGAGACGTTCGCGCTGCTCGGGCCGAACGGCGCGGGCAAGTCGACCACCGTGGAGATCCTCGAGGGGTATCGGCGCCGCACGGGTGGTGAGGTCGAAGTGCTCGGCATCGACCCCGCGGACGGCGGCCTCGACTGGAAGGCACGGATCGGCATCGTGCTGCAGTCGTCCGGACAGGCGGGCCTGGTCACCGTCCGCGAGCAGCTGCGGCAGTTCGCGGGGTTCTATCCGGACCCGCGCGACGTCGACGAGGTGATCGCGGCGGTCGGTCTCGACGCGCAGGCGAAGACCCGCATCTCGAAGCTGTCAGGCGGCCAGCAGCGACGTGTCGACGTCGCGCTCGGCATCATCGGCCGCCCTGGGATGCTCTTCCTCGACGAGCCGACGACCGGCTTCGACCCTCACGCGAGACGTGAGTTCTGGGGGCTGATCCGCCGGCTGAAGGCTGAGGGGACGACCATCCTCCTCACGACCCACTACCTCGACGAGGCCGCGCAGTTGGCAGACCGGGTCGCCGTGATCGCCGCAGGGCGGCTGCAGGCGATCGGCCCGGTAGCGGGGTTCGGCGGCGAGCAGGCGCGGGTGCCCATCGTGCGATGGGCGGAGGACGCAATGCCGCGCCACGCGCGCACCGACGATCCGTTCGGCTTCATCACGGCCCTCGCCGCGCGACTGGGCGAGGCCCCCGGCGAGCTCGAGATCGTCAGGCCGAGCCTCGAGGACATCTATCTCGGGCTCGTCGCCGAGGCCGAGACCGGGCCAACGCGGCGGGGGGTCGCGGGGACCGTCGCCTCCGCCGACGAGACCGCCGCGCCGAAGGGAGCAGGACGATGAGCACCCGCGCCGAGACCGCCGGAGCACGGATCGCTCCACCTCCCGCCCGCCGCCGAGGCGTCCTCGCGGTCGGTGCGTGGCGTGCCCGATTCGAGCTGGTGCAGTACTTCCGCTCGGGCGACACGCTGTTCTTCACGTTCCTCTTCCCGATCTTCATGCTGGGGCTGTTCAGCGTCGCGTTCGGGTCGGACGGAGACGTGCAGATCGCCCCCGACGTGCCGCCGATCTCGATGGCCGAGCTGTACCTGCCGGGCATGATCGCGGCGGGCCTGCTCCTGTCGGGCTTCCAGAACCTCGCCATGGACATCGCGATCGAGCGTTCCGATGGCATGCTCAAGCGCCTCGGCGGCACACCGCTCTCCCCGGTGAGCTACTTCATCGGCAAGATCGGACAGGTGCTGGTCACCGGCGTTCTGCAAGCCGCGCTGCTGATGGGGTTCGCCGCACTCGCGCTGGGCGTCGAGCTGCCGACGCAGCCCGCGCGCTGGGCGACGTTCGCGTGGGTGTTCCTGCTCGGCATTATTACCTCGGCGCTGTTGGGTGTGGCGCTGTCGGCCGTGCCGCGAACCGCGAAGAGCGCGACCGCTGTGGTCGTGCCGATCGCCCTCGCCCTGCAGTTCGTGTCGGGCGTGTACCTCACCTTCTCGCAGCTGCCGGAATGGCTGCAGAACATCGCCGGGCTCTTCCCGCTGAAGTGGATGGCGCAGGGCATGCGCGCAGTCTTCCTGCCCGACGAGTACGCGGCACTCGAGCAGAATGGCGAATGGAACCTCGCCGGCGTCGCGCTCGCGCTGGGCATCTGGCTCATCGTCGGGCTGGTGCTCTCGCGCGTCACCTTCCGGTGGATCCGCCGCGACGCGTAGCCTGCGATCAGGAGGATGGCATGGAGAACCGACGATGGTGGGACGTCGCGGTCGGGGCCGGATCGGCCGCGATCGCGATCGCCCTTCTGCTCGGGCTCGGCCCCGACACCGCTGCCGAACGCGCAGTGGCGCTCGCGGCCGTGGGTGCCCTCGCCCTTGCCTACGTCCTCATCGCCCGCCCCGGAATCGGGATGCCGCCGAACTGGCGGTTCATCGCGTTCCTGGCGGCGGCGTCCGTTGTGATGGTGGTCGGCACGGCTGCCTCGCCGTTCCTCGCCATGCTGCAGGTGTTCACCTACCCTCTCGTCTGGGTGCTGGGAGACTCGCGTCGCCGCGGGATCATCGGATCGGCGGTGCTCGCCGTCGCCGTGCTCATCGGCTATCTCATCGGCGGCGGCTTGACGGTGGAGGCGCTCGCGGCGGCATTGACCACTGCCGGCTTCTCGTTCACGTTCGCCGTGGCGTTCGGACTGTGGATCTCGAGCATCGCCGAGTACGGCGAGGAACGCGCACGACTGCTCGCCGACCTGACCGCCGCACAGGCGCAGATCGAGGCGCTCAGCCGCGACCGCGGCGCCGCCGAGGAGCGTGAGCGCCTCGCTCGCGACATCCACGACACGCTCGCCCAGACTCTGGCCGGCCTCGTGATCTTCGCCGAGCGTGCCGGCCGCCAGTCGCGCGACGGACAGGCGGATGCCGCAGCCACGACTATCGCGACCGTCGAGCAGGTCGCGCGCGATGCGCTCGCCGAGACCCGCGCGCTCGTCGCGCGCACCGCGGCTGTGCCCAGCGAGCCGGCGTTCGCGGCGGCCGTGGAGCGGCTGGTGGAGCGTTTCCGCGCGCAGGCCGACGTCGGTCAGACCGCGGTGGACATCACCCTCGACGCCGAGATCGCCGAGGGTGCTCTCGACCGCGACGCTCAGGTCGTACTGCTGCGATGCCTGCAGGAGGCGCTCTCGAACATCGCGAAGCACGCGGGGGCAAGGCGGGTGGCGGTCCGGGTGCTCGTCGAGCCGGACCGCGCGGTGCGGCTCGACGTCTCCGACGACGGCGACGGATTCGACCCGTCCGAGCCGGCGACGGGGTTCGGGCTGGACGGCATGCGCGAGCGGGTCGCTCTCGCCGGCGGCCGGCTCGACGTCGACAGCGCTCGGGGCCGCGGCACGTCGCTGCACGTCTCGCTCCCCGCGGTCACCGGATCCGCGTCCGCGGCGTCCGACCCGTCCGAGGGCTCCGCGACCGCGGGCTCCGCGACCGCGGAGACTGCCCCGGGTGCGGGCTCCGCGTCCGCGGCGACTGCCCCGACCGCGCCGTCCGTCCGGTCCGTATCCGGGCGCACCGTCGCGGGAGGTCCGGTGTGATCCGTCTGCTGATCGCCGACGACCACCCGGTCGTGCGCGCGGGGCTCGCGGGGATGCTTTCGGACGAGCCCGGCTTCGAGGTGGTGGGCGAGGCATCCGACGGGGGCGAAGCGGTGCGCCTCGCCGCAGCGACACATCCGGACGTCGTGCTGATGGACCTGCGCATGCCGCACGTCGACGGCGTCGCCGCTACGGCCCGGATCGTCGGCGGAGAGGCGGGGGAGCCCGTGCCGCGCGTTCTGATCCTCACCACCTACGAGTCCGACGACCAGATCCTCGCCGCGATCGAGGCGGGCGCCTCGGGCTACCTGCTCAAGGCTGCGCCGCAGGCCGAGATCGTCGCGGGCATCCGCTCGGTGGCGGCGGGGCAGTCCGCGCTGTCGCCGCAAGTGGCGGTGCGACTCGTCGAGAGGATGCGTCGCCCCGCACCCGAGACCGTGCTCACCCCGCGCGAGACCGACGTGCTGCGCCTGGTCGCCACGGGCCACAGCAACAAGCGGATCGCGGCAGCACTCGGGATCGGCGAGTCCACCGTGAAGACCCACCTGCTGAAGGTCTTCGAGAAGCTCGGCGTCGCCGACCGGACGCGAGCCGCGACACTCGCGATAGAGCGCGGGCTTCTGGCCTGAGCCACCGGCATCCGCTCGTCCCCGCGTCACCTCCGCTCGCCCGTGTTTCGCGCGAAACACCGTGAACGGGCCGAGACACCGCACGATTCGTGGTGTCTCGGCCCGAATGCGGTGTCTCGAGGTGCCGGGTCGCGGCATCCTCGCCTCCCGCAGCGGGGCTCAGGAGAACTGACTCATCGTGTTGTGCTGGCCGCCGGCCTTGAGAGCCGCGTCGCCGGCGAAGTACTCCTTGTGGTTGTCTCCGATGTCGCTACCCGCCATGTTCTGGTGCTTGACCGTGGCGATGCCCTCGCGGATCTCGCGACGCTGCACGCCCCTCACGTACGCGAGCATGCCCTCGTCACCGAAGTAGCCCTTGGCCAGGTCGTCGGTCGACAGCGCCGCCGTGTGATAGGTCGGGAGCGTGATCAGGTGGTGGAAGATGCCGGCGCGGGCGGAGCCGTCGCGCTGGAATGTGCGGATCTTCTCGTCGGCCAGCTGCGCCAGTTCGGTGTCGTCGTACTCGACGCTCATCAGATCGCTGCGGTCGTAGGCCGCGACATCCTTGCCCTGCTCCACGAGCAGGTCGTACGCCTGCTGGCGGAAGCTGAGCGTCCAGTTGAACGACGGGCTGTTGTTGTAGACGAGCTTCGCGTTCGGGATCTCCTTGCGGATCGCGTCGACCATGCCGGCGATCTGCTCCACGTGCGGCTTCTCGGTCTCGATCCACAGCAGGTCGGCACCGCTTCGGAGAGACGTGATGCAGTCCAGCACCACGCGCTCCTCACCGGTTCCAGGGCGGAACTGGTAGAGGTTGCTGGCGAGACGCTTCGGGCGCAGCAGCCTGCCGTCGCGCTTGATGACGACGTCGCCGTTGCCGAGATCGGCATCCGAGATCTCCTCTGCGTCGAGGAAGGAGTTGTACTGGTCTCCGAGATCGCCGGGCTCGTTCGTGACGGCGAGCTTCTGGGTGAGACCGGCACCGAGCGAGTCGGTGCGGGCGACGATGATGCCGTTGTCGATTCCGAGCTCGAGGAATGCATAGCGGACCGCGTTGATCTTCGCGATGAAGTCCTCGTGCGGAACCGTGACCTTGCCGTCCTGGTGGCCGCACTGCTTCTCGTCCGACACCTGATTCTCGATCTGGATGGCGCACGCGCCGGCCTCGATCATCTTCTTGGCGAGAAGATAGGTGGCCTCGGGGTTGCCGAAGCCGGCGTCGATGTCGGCGATGATCGGCACGACATGGGTCTCGTGGCTGTCGATCTGCGACTGGATGAACTCCACCGCCGTCTCGTCGCCCGCGACGCGCGCCTCGTCGAGCCGGGTGAAGAGCAGATCGAGCTCACGGGCGTCGGCCTGGCGGAGGAAGGTGTAGAGCTCCTCGATGAGCGCGGGCACCGACGTCTTCTCGTGCATCGACTGGTCGGGCAGCGGGCCGAACTCCGAACGGAGTGCGGCGACCATCCAGCCCGACAGGTAGAGGTAGCGCTTGGCGGTGCTCTTGTGATGCTTCTTGATGGAGATGAGCTTCTGCTGCCCGATGAAGCCGTGCCAGACGCCGAGTGACTGGGTGTACACCGACGAGTCGGCGTCGTATTCGGCCATGTCGCGGCGCATGATGTCGGCGGTGTACTGGGCGATCGCAAGGCCGGTCCTGAAGCGGTTCTGCGCCCGCATGCGGGCGGCGGATTCGGGACTGATGGCATCCCAGCCGGAGCCGTGCTGTGCCGTGAGCGCCCGGATGGCCTCGATGTCGTCTTCGTAGGCGGTCATTTCATTTCCTTTGCAGTCGTGGTGTTCGTGTCCCGAAAAGTGGTGTTCGTGTCCCGATCTCCGTCGCTTGAGCGGTCCTATGCGGCGGAGATCGGGACACGGAGGACGGCGTCAGTCGGTCTCGATCAGGAAGCGCGAGTAGGCCGGCAGGGTCAGGAACGCCGGGAACTCCTGCCCGAGGGCGACATCGCGGAAGATCTCCGCCGCGTCGTCGAAGCGGTCGCCGTCACGGCGCTCGACCTCGCCGAGCACCTGCGCGATCAGGCCCTCCACGTATTCACGGGTGATCGCCGTTCCGTCCTGGGTGCGGCGGTCCTGGTGGATCCACTGCCACACCTGGCTGCGGCTGATCTCGGCGGTCGCGGCATCCTCCATCAGGTTGTCGATCGCCACTGCGCCCAGGCCCCGCAGCCACGCCTCGAGATAGCGGATGGCCACCGACACGTTCGCGTGCACGCCGATTGCGGTGATCGGGCGCCCGATGTGCACGTCGATCAGGTCTGCCGCGTTCACGTGGACTTCGGGGCGCTGACGGTCCAGCTGGTTGGGCCGGTCGCCGAGCACCGCGTCGAACTCGGCCCGTGCGACCGGGATCAGGTCGGGGTGCGCCACCCACGTGCCGTCGAAGCCGTCGCCGGCCTCGCGCTTCTTGTCGGCGGCGACCTTCTCGAACGCTGTGGCCGTCACCTCCGGATCGCGGCGGTTCGGGATGAAGGCGCTCATGCCGCCGATCGCGAAGGCGCCGCGCTTGTGGCACGTCTGCACGAGCAGCTCGGTGTACGCCCGCATGAAGGGCACCGTCATGGTGACCTCGCTGCGGTCGGGCAGGACGAAGCGCGCCCCGCGGCCCCGGTAGTTCTTGATGATCGAGAAGATGTAGTCCCAGCGGCCCGCGTTCAGCCCGGCGCAGTGATCGCGCAGTTCGAAGAGGATCTCCTCCATCTCGAACGCCGCCGGCAGCGTCTCGATCAGCACGGTCGCGCGGATCGTGCCGTGGGGGATGCCGATGTAGCGCTCGCTGAACGTGAACACGTCGTCCCACAGCTTCGCCTCCTCGCTCGATTCGAGCTTGGCGATGTAGAAGTAGGGACCGCGGCCGTTGGCGATGAGCTGCGTCGCATTGTGGAAGAAGTAGAGGCCGAAGTCCACGAGCGAGCCGGATGCTGCCATCTCGCGCCCGGTGCGGTCGGTGAAGCGCAGGTGGTGCTCGATCAGGTGCCAGCCGCGCGGACGCATCACGATCGTGGGCGTCTGTTCGGCGGTGACCTCGTAGCGCTTGCCTTCGGGGCTCGTGAACTCGAGCTCGCCACGGATCGCGTCGCGCAGCGACAGCTGCCCCTCGATGACGTTCTTCCAGGTCGGGCTCGTGGCGTCCTCCTGGTCGGCCAGCCACACCTTCGCGCCGGAGTTCAGCGCGTTGATCGTCATCTTCGGGTCGGTCGGGCCGGTGATCTCGACGCGACGGTCCTCGAGCCCGGGGCCGGCGCCCGCGACGCGCCACTCGGCATCCTCGCGGATGTGCCGGGTGTCATCGCGGAACTGCGGGTCGTGCCCGTTGCCGATCTCGAACCGGCGGCGCATGCGGTCGGCGAGCCGGTCGTGGCGGCGTGCGCTGAAGTGCTGGTGCAGCTCGGTGAGGAACGCGACGGCATCAGGCGTGAGGATCTCGTCGTAGCGGGGTCCGATGCGGCCCGTGATCGCGATGGACGGCTCGTGGGTCTGGGTGGGGATGGGCCCGGTGCGCGTGGGCATCGGGGTGGCGGTTGCAGGTGTCATGTCCCTGTCTTCCTGTGAACGAGTGTGGTGAATTCGGGGGGATGCCCCGACCCGGCGTGTGCGCCAGGCCTCGGCATCCATCGATCCGCGTTCTGGATCAACCGGTGGGAGGTCGTGTCTCCACTCTGCGGTGAAGTTCGGGGGCGTACCCGGCCAATCGGTGTGTGAAGTTTGTAGATATTTCTGCTTTCGTGACAGAATCGCGCCATGACGACGTCGCTGACACGCACTCCGGCAGGTGAAGTCCCGGACGATGAGGATGTGGACTCCCTCACCATCGGTCGCCGGATCCGGCAGCTGCGCACCGACCGCGGCATGACTCTCGAAGAGCTCGCGGCCGCTGTCGACCGCGCGCCGAGCCAGCTCTCGATGATCGAGAACGGTCGTCGCGAGCCGAAGCTCACCCTCCTGCAGGCGATCGCCCGTGCCCTCGGTTCGACGCTCGACGCGATCATCGAATCCGAGCCGCTGGACGAGCGCGCCACGCTCGAGATCTCTCTCGAGCGAGCGATGCGGGGCCAGACGTTCCAGGCTCTGGGCATTGCGCCCTTCCGCATCGGCAAGACGGTTCCGACCGACGCCCTCAAGGCGATGATCGCGCTTCAGAGTGAGATCGAGCGGCTACGCGACGAGCGCGCCGCGACGCCCGAAGAGGCCCGGCGTGCGAACGTCGCTCTTCGCCGCCTCATGCGCACGCAGAGCAACTACTTCCCCGAACTGGAGCAGCAGGCGCGGGGCATTCTCGAGGCGGTCGATCACCCGGGGGGTCCGCTGACGCAGCGCACGGCATCCGATATCGCCGCTCATCTGGGTTTCACCCTGCACTACGTGCCCGATCTGCCGCAGACCACCCGCAGCGTCGCCGACATCAAGAACGGCCGGCTCTACCTATCGAGCAGGCTCGCGTCCAAGGGCGATCCCCGCACCGCTGTCCTGCAGGCGCTGTCGAGCCGGATCCTCGGCCACCGCGAACCGACGAGCTATGCCGCGTTCCTGCGACAGCGGGTGGAGACGAACTACCTCACCGGCGCGCTGCTGATCCCCGAGGCGCATGCGGTGCCTTTTCTGCAGGACGCCAAGACCGACCGCGCGATCTCGATCGAGGATCTTCGCGATGCCTACTCGGTGTCGTACGAGACCGCGGCGCACCGCTTCACGAACCTCGCGAGCAGGCACCTGGGCATCCCGGTGCACTTCCTCAAAGTGCACGAGTCGGGCACGATCACGAAGGCGTACGAGAACGACGACGTCAATTTCCCGACCGATCAGCTGGGCTCGATCGAGGGGCAGATGTGCTGTCGCAAGTGGACCTCCCGCGTCGTGTTCGACGAGGACGACCACTTCAACCCGTACTACCAGTACACCGACACGGGCAACGGCACGTACTGGTGCACGGCCCGCGTCGAACTGTCGAGCGAGGGGGCTCACTCGGTCTCGGTGGGGGTGCGCTTCGACGACACCAAGTGGTTCCTCGGGCGCGACACATCGAACCGAGGCGTCTCGAAGCACTCGGTCGAGGTGTGCTGTCGGCGTGCCCCCGCCGACCTCGAAGCCGCCTGGCGCGAGAACTCGTGGCCGAATGTACGCACTCCGCGGACGCTGCTGGCGACGCTGCCGACCGGCGCGTTCCCCGGAGTCGACACGACCGACGTGTACGAATTCCTCGAGGCGCACGCCCCGCGCTGACCCTCGGCCGGCCGTCAGCCGTTCGCGGGCGTCGTGCACTTCGAGTGCTGCTGTTTCCTGCGAGCGCTGCGGCGCGCGACGCCGCGTTCGCAGGAAACAGCAGCACTCGCGCGATCACGTGCGCTCCGTGCGGGATGCGCGCGGTCGGGTGGCGCGATGCCGTGCGAGAGCGCCGGGCGCGTCAGTGGCGCCCGGCGACGAGGTCGGCCACGTGCGCGGGCCACGCGGTGCGCGGGGATGCCCCGGATGCCTCGAGGCGATCCGCGAGCCGGTACGCGGTGTAGATCGCGTTGACGGCGAGCCATCGAAGCGGCTCGATCTCCCAGCGCTTCGCGCGGTGCCCCACCCAGGGCAGCTGCACGAGGTCGGTATCGCGGCCGAGCACGAGGTCGGCCAGGGTGCGACCGGCGAGATTCGTGGCGGCGACGCCGGTGCCGACGTAGCCGCCGGCCCATCCGAGCCCGGTCGTGCGGTCGTGCACGACCGTCGCCGCCCAGTCGCGGGGCACCCCGAGCACACCGGCCCAGGCGTGCGCGATCGGCACATCCGCGGCATCCGGGAAGAAGTCTCCGAGCAAGGAGGCGAGCGACGCGATCGTGCGCCCCTGGGTGGCACCGTCGGTGTCGACGCGCGAGCCGTAGCGGTACGGCACGCCGCGGCCGCCGAACGCGATCCGGTCGTCGGCGGTGCGCTGGGCGTACATGTACACGTGCGCGAAGTCGCCGAGGGTCTCGCGCCCCTCCCAGCCGACGCCATCCCAGAACGCACGGGGGAGCGGGTCGGTCACGATCATCGAGGAGTTCATCGGCAGCCAGGTGCGATGCTCGCCCCGGAGGTCTGCGGTGAAGCCCTCGGTCGCCCGCAGGATGTGGGTCGCCCGAACCGTGCCGTGGTCCGTCACGGCCCGGCCGGGCACGATCTCGCGAACGCGGGTGTCTTCATGGATCGGCACACCCAGGCGTTCCACGGCATCCGCGAGACCGCGCACGAGTTTCGCCGGATGCACGCGCGCGCAGTGCGGATGCCACGTGGCGCCGAGGATGCCCTCGATCGAGATCCGGGATGCCGCGGCCCCGGCATCCAGAAGCTCCACATCCGTGTGGGGCCACGACTGCTCCTCGACGGCGCTCGCGCGAAGACGCGCGAGCTGCGACGGCGTACGTGCGATCTCGAACTCGCCGCCCTGGACGATGTCGGCGTCGATGCCCTCGCGCGCGGCGACCGAGACGACCTCGGCGACGGTCTCGTTGAGCGCGCGCTGCTGGGCGATCGCGGCGCCGCGCCCCTGCGAGTCCGCGTAGCGATCGCGTCCGCCGGTCACGGTGTTGGTGAGCCAGCCGCCGTTGCGCCCGGATGCTCCGAAGCCCGCGAAGCGCGCCTCGAGGACGACGACGCGCAGGTCGGGCTGCAGCGTCTTGAGGTAGTACGCGCTCCAGAGCCCGGTGTACCCGGCGCCCACGATCGCGACGTCGGCCTCGATGTCGCCCGGCAGGGGCGGCCGCGGAACCGGCGCACCGCCGAGGTCGCGCCACCACCATGACACGTCTCCGTTGGGGACGAGCGAGTCGGTCATGCGCCCATCCTGCCGTGGTGCGGCATCCGCTCGCCTACGCAGAGTGGGTGCTCGCGCGACCATCCGCGTCGGTGGTACCTGTCGCACGCGCTTTCGCTCCGTCCACGTCATGTGCTCTCGCCGACTGCACACGTCATCGACGCGCGCGGCGTGGGGTCTCGGTGAGAGCACATGAAGTGGACACATCGCAGAGCGCACAGCAGACGAAGCGCACGTCGCTTCGCGTCAGGAGTCGAGGGCGCGCAGCGCCGCCCAGAGCTCGGCGCGCGTCGCGAACGAAGACAGGTCGCGTCCCAGCACACGCTCGATGAGCGCCAGCCGGGTGCGCACCGTGTGCCGATGCACGCCGAGAGTCTGAGCGGATGCCTCGTGCGAGCAGTCGTCGTCGAGCCAGGCCTGCAGCGTCTCGACGAGTCGGGTGCCGTGCTCGGCATCGTGCGCCGCGAGCGGGGCGAGTTCGGCGCGGGCGAGGGTGCGGGCCTCGTCCGAGAGCGTTGAGAGCACACCGGAGCGCGAGACGTCCGCGAAGGCGGTGAGCGGTCCGGTGCCGCGCTCGCGCGCGACACGAGCCTGGCCGACCGCGGCGGCGAAGCCGTCGTAGCCGGTCGGATCGGACAGGCCGATGCGCACGTCGAAGCGCTCGGCGAGTTCTTCGACGGCCGAGCGGTCTGCGGCGGGGACGACCAGGATCAGCCCGTCGTCACCGCGTCCGAAGAACAGTGCGCCCCGGTGCTCCTCCACCCGCAGCTCCAGCAGCTCCGCGATGCCGTCCACACGGGCGGCGGCGGCATCCGTCAGTGCGATCGTCACGGGAGCCGATGGCAGCGGACCCCACAGATCCCGCGAGGTGCGGCGTGCCAGGGCCGGGTCACCGCTCAGGAGCGACTGCACCAGGCCCGCGCGCAGCGCACCCCGTGCCCGGCTGAGTCCCTGCTGCTGTTCGAGCGCGAGTCCGGCCATGGCGATCACCGCGGTCACGACGACGCGGCCCTCCTGGTCGAGGTCGCCCGCCGCGATCGCGATGACTCCGCGAAGGTGGCCGCCCCGGCCGAGGGTCTGGAGTGTGAAGGGCGTCTCGCCGATCCGCAGGGACGACCCCGCCCGCGCGCCGCGATGCAGCACGCTGGTCACTTCGCGCCGCAGCCCCTCGGCGGCCTCGGCATCGAGTCGGCCCGCGGGATGTTCGCGCGAGAGCTCGCCCGCCGCGTCGAACATGCCCACCCATGTGTCGAGCTGCCGCGCGAGCTCGGCGACGGTCGCGCCGAGCCCGTCGGGGCGCAGCGCCGCGAGGGCGATGGCGCGCTGCGCGGCGAGCGCCCAGCTGCGCCGGGAGTACGCCTGTGCCGCGATCGCCTCGGCGTTGGCGCGCGCGACCGCGATGAACGGTGTGCGATAGGGGACCTCGAACAGCGGCATCCGCTCGTCGCGACAGGCATCGACGAGGGCCGACGGGATGCCGTCTCGCACCACTTCGGTGCCGAAGCCGAGACCGACGACGCCTCGCGTGGCCAGCCGGCGCACGTAGGCGCCGTAGTGGGTCGCGTCCTCGACGCCGTCCTGGAACTGCGTGCCCGTGGTCAGCAGCACCAGTCCCTCGGAGAGGAACGGGGTCGGATCCGCGAGGTCGGAGCTGTGCACCCAGCGGATCGAGCGGTCGAGCGCGCCGGCGTCGAGGCCGACGTCTTCGGCGAGAGAGAGCTGCAGGTCACGGCGGGCGAGGAGTGCGCGCAGTGTGGGGGCGTCATCGGCGTCCATGACATCCGAGTGTACGGGGCGTATAAGGCGGTGGCGAGAATGTACATCCGGGCGGGTGCGGGGCGGCGGGACGGGCACATACGCTCCCCATCATGAGCGCAGCCGACACCCTCACCGCACCACCCATCGGCGGACCCACCCTTCCCCAGGAGCGCAGGCTCGTGACCAGCATCCCGGGACCTCGCTCGCAGGAGCTCATCGACCGCAAGGCCGAGGCGGTGGCCGCGGGCGTCGGACACACCGCCCCGGTGCACGCCGTGGCCGCGGGCGGCGGCGTCATCGTCGACGCCGACGGCAACTCCCTCATCGACCTGGGCTCGGGCATCGCCGTCACCACGCTCGGCAACGCGCACCCGAAGGTGGTCGCCGCGGTGCAGGAGCAGGTGGCGCAGTTCACCCACACCTGCTTCATGATCGCTCCCTACGACTCGTACGTCTCGGTCGCCGAAGCGCTCAACCGCATCACTCCGGGCGACCACGCCAAGAAGAGCGCGCTCTTCAACTCCGGTGCCGAGGCGGTGGAGAACGCGATCAAGATCGCCCGCAAGTTCACGAAGAAGCAGGCCGTGGTCGCATTCGACCACGGCTACCACGGCCGTACGAACCTCACGATGGCGCTCACCGCCAAGGCCATGCCGTACAAGAGCGGCTTCGGACCGTTCGCGAGCGAGATCTACCGTGCGCCGCTGTCGTATCCGTACCGCGACGGGCTGACGGGCGCCGAGGCTGCGAAGCGAGCCATCTCGATCATCGAGAAGCAGGTCGGCGCGGACAGCCTCGCCGCCGTCATCATCGAGCCCATCCAGGGCGAGGGCGGGTTCATCGTCCCCGCCGACGGATTCCTCCCGGCGATCGTCCACTGGTGCCGCGCGCACGACGTCGTGTTCATCGCCGACGAGATCCAGACCGGATTCGCACGCACCGGGAAGATGTTCGCGAGCGAGGTCTTCGGCATCGTGCCGGACCTCATCACGACCGCCAAGGGCATCGCGGGGGGCCTGCCCTTGGCGGCCGTGACGGGGCGCGCCGAGATGATGGATGCCTCGCACGCCGGCGGCCTCGGCGGCACGTACGGGGGCAACCCGGTGGCCTGTGCCGCGGCGCTCGCCGCGATCGACGTGTTCGAGAACGACGGCATGATCGAGCGCGCCGGTGAGATCGGCGCGATCCTCACCTCTCGCCTCACCGCGCTGCAGTCCGCCGATCCGCGCGTCGGCGATGTGCGCGGTCACGGCGCGATGATCGCCGCCGAGTTCGTCGATCCCGCGACAGGAGAGCCGGATGCCGTCCTCACGGCCGCGGTCGCGAAGGCCTGCATCGCGCAGGGTGTCATCGTCCTGACCTGCGGCACCTACGGGAACGTGATCCGCTTCCTCCCGCCGCTGTCGATCCCCGACGACCTGCTCCACGAGGGCCTGGACGTCGTCGCCGCCGCCCTGACGGACAACAACTGAACCACGAGCGTCGGGATCGTGCATGGGGAGCCGGTCCTGACGCTCGCGTCTTCTCCCCGCAACGAAGCAAAGGAGCTCCCATGGCAGAGCCGAACCGCACCGAACTCACACGTGACGTCGTGATCGTCGGGGCCGGAGCCGCGGGCCTCACCGCCGCGAACGAGCTGAAGAAGGCAGGGCTCTCGGTCGTCGTTCTCGAAGCCCGGGACCGGGTCGGAGGGCGGCTGTGGACCGACGTGATCGACGGCGCCATGCTCGAGATCGGCGGCCAATGGGTGTCGCCCGATCAGGAAGCGCTGAAGGAGACGATCGCCGAACTCGGCCTCGAGACCTACAGCCGCTACCGCGAGGGCGAGTCCGTCTACATCGGCCGCGACGGCGAGCTCACGCGCTTCACCGGCGAGATCTTCCCGGTCGCGCCTGAGACGGAGAAGGAGATCGTGCGGCTCATCGAGCTGCTCGACGCAATGGTCGCCGAGGTCGACCCCGATCGTCCATGGGAGCACCCGGATGCCGAGGCGCTCGACCGCGTCTCGTTCGAGGCATGGCTCGAGGAGCAGACCTCCGACCAGGAGGCGCGCGACAATATCGCGCTCTTCATCGCCGGTGCCATGCTCACCAAGCCCGCCTACGCGTTCTCGGCCCTGCAGGCGCTGCTCATGGCGGCCAGCGCAGGCAGCTTCTCGAACCTGGTCGACGCGGACTACATCCTCGACGAACGCGTCGTGGGCGGGCTCCAGCAGGTTCCGCTGCTGCTGGCCGAACGCCTGGGCGACGACGTGATCCTCGGCCAGCCGGTCAACGAGGTGCACTGGTCCGACGGCGGGGTCACCGTCGTCACGGATGCCGACCTCACGGTGCAGGCCCGCTTCGTGATCCTCGCCCACGCGCCGATCCTGTACCCGTGGATCGAGTTCGCCCCCGCGCTCCCGCGTCTCAAGCAGCAGATGCACCAGCACATCTCGATGGGCTTCGTCATCAAGGTGCACGCCGTCTACGACCGGCCGTTCTGGCGCGAGCAGGGGCTTTCGGGCACGGCGTTCAGCCCGTACGAGCTGTCGCACGAGGCGTACGACAACACCAACCACGGCGACGAGCGCGGCACGCTCGTCGGGTTCGTGTCGGATCGCAACGCCGACAACCTCTTCCGGGTCTCGGCCGAGGAGCGCAAGGAGCGCATCCTCGAGTCGCTGTCGCACTACTACGGGCCCGAGGCGAAGAATCCGGTCGTCTACTTCGAGAGCGACTGGGGCGCCGAGGAATGGACGCGCGGCGCGTACGCCGCGAGCTTCGATCTGGGCGGCCTGTCCCGCTACGGTGCGGACCTGCGCACCCCCGTGGGCCCGATCCACTTCGCGTGCAGCGACATGGCCGGCGCCGGGTATCAGCACGTCGACGGCGCGGTCCGCATGGGCCGGCTGGTCGCCGCCGACATCGTCGCGGAAGCCCGCCGATGAGCGGCCGGATCGTGGTCGGCTATACGGCGACGGATGCCGGGGCCGACGCGGTCGCGCTCGGTGCCCGGGTGGCGGGGGCTGCCGGTTCCGCCCTCGACCTCGTCGTGGTGCTGCCCGGCGAGGACCGCAGCGTGATCACGCCTCCCGACGCCGGCTACGACCGCTACCTGCAGGAGCAGGCGCAGACGTGGCTGGCCGAGGCATCCGCGTCGCTTCCCGCCGATCTGCCGCACGAGACCCACGTGCGCTACGGGGACTCGTTCGCCGAGGGGCTCGTCCGGGCCGCCGCAGACCTGGGGGCATCGCACATCGTGGTCGGCGCCGCCAACGGGGGCATTCGCGGCCGTCACCGGCTCGGCACCGTTGCGAGCGAGCTGCTCCACTCGTCGGATGTGCCCGTCGTGCTCGCCCCGGAAGGTTCGCGGCGCGTCGACCCGGCGAGCGGAATCACCCGCATCACGGCGGCGATCGGCACGCGGCCGGGCGCGGACGTCCTCGTGGAGGAGAGCGTCGCGCTCGCCGTCGCGACCGGTGCCGAGCTGCGTCTGCTGTCGCTCGTATCGGTGGACCTGCCCGCAACGGTCGACACCGGCGTCATCCGCATCGCCGGCGCTGCGCACGCCGGCGACGTGCTCGCCAAGGTGCTCGCCGCACTCCCCGACGGCATCGACGCCGATGTGGTGGTCGCGCGCGGTGAGAGCATCGAGGACGCCGTCTCGCATCTGAGCTGGGAGCCGGGCGAACTCGCCGTCGTCGGCTCCAGCCGTCTCGCACAGCCGCGGCGGCTCTTCCTCGGCTCGACTGCGGCGAAGATGCTGCACGAGCTGCCCGTCCCCATGGTCGTCGTGCCGCGCACGCGAGCCAAAGAAGGCGCCCGCGGCCCGGCGACCGCCGTCAAGGAAGGAGCGCAGCAATGACCGCTGCAGACTCGCGCGAAGGGGCGCAGACGCCTCTCGCCCCGCTCGACGGCGCCGAGACCGGCGGACTGTCCAAGAAGGGCCTGAGCGCCGGGACGGTCGGCCTCATCGGCGCCGTCGTGATCGGCATCTCGTGCATCGCACCCGCGTACACGCTGACCGCGGCCTTGGGCCCGACGGTGTCGGAGGTCGGCTTCCAGGTGCCGGCGATCATCCTCGTCGGCTTCATCCCGATGCTCCTGGTCGCTTTCGGCTACCGCGAGCTCAATCGGTCGATGCCCGACTCGGGCACCTCCTTCACGTGGGCGACGCGCGCCTTCGGGCCGTGGATCGGCTGGATGGCGGGCTGGGGCCTGATCGCTGCGACGATCCTGGTGCTGTCCAATCTCGCGGGGATCGCGGTGGAGTTCCTCTTCCTGCTGATCGATCAGCTCGCCGGCAGCCCCGGCACGATCGCCGAACTCGCGTTCAACCCGTTCATCAACGTCGCGGTGTGTCTCATGTTCATGCTCGGGGCGACCTTCGTCTCGTACCGCGATATGCAGACCACTCAGAAGCTGCAGTACTTCCTGGTGACCTTCCAGGTGCTGGTGCTCGTGATCTTCTCGGTCGCCGCCTTCGTGGCGGTGGCGCAGGGGAACGCGTTCGATGCCAGCCCGGTCGAGCTGTCGTGGTTCAACCCGTTCGCCGTCGGCGACTTCGCCGCGGTCGTGGCGGGTCTGTCGCTGTCGATCTTCATCTTCTGGGGGTGGGACGTCACCCTCACCATGAACGAGGAGACCAAGGACCCCGAGAGGACCCCCGGTCGGGCCGCGACGCTCACGGTGGTCACGATCGTGGTCCTGTACCTGCTCATCTCCGTGTCGCTGCTCTCGTTCGCCGGCACGGGCGCCGAGGGGCTGGGGCTGGGCAACGAGGAGATCCAGTCGAATGTCTTCTTCTACCTGAGCGGGCCGATCCTCGGACCCATGGCGTTCCTCGTGTCGCTCGCGGTGCTCACCAGCTCGGCGTCGTCGCTGCAGTCCACGTTCGTAGGCCCGGCGCGCACGCTGCTGGCGATGGGGCACTACCGCGCGCTTCCGCCGGCCTTCGCCAAGGTGTCGCCGAGGTTCTTCACGCCCGGATACGCCACCGTCGTCTCGGCGATCGTCGCGTCGGCGTTCTACGCCGTGATGCGCTTCATCAGCGAGGACGTGCTCTGGGACACGATCACGACCCTCGGCATGATGATCTGCTTCTACTACGGGATCACGGCGTTCGCCTGCGTCTGGTACTTCCGCAAGCAGCTGTTCGATTCGACGAGGAACGTGTTCTTCATGTTCCTGTTCCCGCTGATCGGCGGTCTCATCCTGCTCTTCCTGTTCGGCAAGACGCTGATCGACTCCATGGACCCCGGTTACGGCAGCGGGTCGAACATCGGTGGCCTGGGGCTCGTGTTCATCCTCGGCGTCGTGGTCATCGGCCTCGGCATCGTGATCATGATCTGGCAGGCGATCAAGCGTCCGGCCTTCTTCCGCGGCGAGACACTCAGTCTCGATGCACCGCCGAGCCTTCGCCGCGCCCGCCGGTGAACGCCAGACTGACAAGAACCACCTCGATCGGAGAACGCAATGAGTGAGTACGCCGTCGTCAACCCCGCAACGGGACAGACCCTGGCCACGTACCCGACCATCACCGACGAGGCGCTGGAGAGCGCCATCGCCACGGCGGATGCCGCCTACCGCGTGTGGCGCGATGTGCCGGTGCCCGAGCGCGCGGCCGGCATCCGCCGGGTGGCGCAGCTGCATCGCGAGCGCCGCGACGAGCTCGCGGCGATCATCGTGCGCGAGATGGGAAAGCCGCTCGAGGCCGCCCTCGGCGAGGTGGATTTCGCCGCGGACATCACCGAGTACTACGCCGACCACGCCGACGAGATCACGGGCGACCAGCCCATCGACATCGAGGGCGAGGGCACCGCGGTGATCCGGCGTTCGGGGCTGGGCGTGCTGCTCGGCATCATGCCGTGGAACTTCCCGTACTACCAGGTCGCCCGCTTCGCGGCCCCGAACATCGTCATCGGCAACACCATCCTGCTCAAGCACGCTCCGCAGTGTCCCGAGTCGGCGGCGGCGATCGAGAAGATCTACGCGGATGCCGGACTCGGCGACGGCATCTACACCAACCTCTACGCGACCAACGAACAGTCGGCCGTAGTCATCGCCGACCGGCGGGTGCAGGGAGTCTCGGTGACCGGGTCCGAGCGCGCCGGCGCTGCGGTCGCCGAGATCGCCGGACGCAACCTCAAGAAGGTCGCGCTCGAACTCGGCGGCTCCGACCCGTTCATCCTGCTCTCCACCGACGACCTCGACGCCGCGGTGGAGGCAGCGGCCGCTGCGCGCCTGGACAACACCGGTCAGTCGTGCAACGCGGCCAAGCGCTTCATCGTGGTGGACGGGCTGTACGACGCGTTCCTCGAGAAGTTCACCGCTGCGATGTCCGCGGCCAAGGTCGGCGACCCGTTCGCAGACGACACCGTGCTCGGCCCGCTCTCGTCGCTCACCGCGGCGGAGCGCCTCGCCGAGCAGGTCGACAAGGCGGTCGGGCAGGGGGCGAGGCTGGTCACCGGCGGTACGCGCGATGGCGCGTACTATCCCGGGACGGTGCTGGCCGACGTCACGCCCGAGATGGATGCCTATCGCGAGGAGTTCTTCGGCCCCGTGGGCGTCGTCTACAAGGTCGCCGACGAGGACGCCGCGGTCGCTCTCGCCAACGACACCAGCTTCGGCCTCGGCTCGTACGTCTTCACGACCGACCAGGAGCAGGCGGCCCGCGTCGCCGACAAGATCGATGCCGGCATGGTCTACGTGAACCTCGTGCTCGCCGACGAGCCGGGGCTGCCGTTCGGCGGTGTGAAGCGCTCGGGTACGTCGCGCGAGATGGGCCTGCTCGCGGCCGACGAGTTCGTCAACAAGAAGCTCATCCGCATCGGCTGAGCTGCGATCCGGTGGCGGCCGTGGCCACAGCGCTCTCGTGCTTCCGGCTCGAGTTCGCAGGCTCAGCGGCCATGCCGTACACTGGATCATGCAGTTGAAGTCTGCATTCTTTCGCCGTGCCCGCCGTTCCGAGTGATCAGCAGTGTGGCCTCCTCTCGCTCACGTGATGGGAGAAGAGTGCGGGTTTCGCCGAGACCTCCGGGTCTCTAGGGCGGTAGCTCAATTGGCAGAGCAGCGGTCTCCAAAACCGCAGGTTGCAGGTTCGATTCCTGTCCGCCCTGCGCGTCAGCGCAACGCCGGTGCACCAACGCAGGCGGTTGACAACACAGTGCGTCGGCCCTCGCCGACTCACGGAAGGTAATCAGGTGGCATCGATGGTTCAGGACGAGCCGAAGGGCGAGGTCGTCCCCGCAGGTGGAACGACTGCGCCCCGCGAGAAGAAGTCGAACGTCTTCACGCGTATCGCCCTGTTCATCCGCCAGGTCTTCGCCGAGCTCCGCAAGGTCGTCACACCGACGCGCCAGGAGCTGCTGAAGTACACCGGTGTGGTGCTCGGATTCGTCGTCGTGATGATGGCGATCGTCTACGGCCTCGACGTGCTGTTCGTGTGGATCACGGCGTACGTCTTCGGAGTGCCCAGCGCCTGATCTCCGGGCGCTCACGAGCCGATCGAAGAGCGCGAGCGGACGGATCACAAGTCCGACGCAGACGGAACGGAAGAGAATTTCACGTGACTGAAAGATATGTCGACGACGCCGACTGGGCGACGGCTGCGGAGCAGTCCTCGGAGGACGACGAAGCGCAGGAAGGCAACGTGCTGGCCGCTGAAGAGCGGTCGGTCGAGGCCGCCGAGCACGTCGCCATCCACATCGTCGAAGACGGCGAAGAGAGCGACGCCGACCTGGACGACATCGACATCGACGACCCGGAGGCCGACGCCATCGTGAACGACGCGCTCAACCTGGACGAAGCAGCCGAGACCGAGGCTGCCGCCGAGGTGCTCAACGACTCGATCGCCGAAGAGGAGGCCGAGCACGCCGCCGAGGCGGCGGACGAGGTCGCCCCGTACGACGGACCCGACGTGAACGGCGACGAGGACGAGCCCGTTCTCGATGAAGACTTCGTCGCCGACGTGGATGCCGCGGCAGCCGTCGTCGACGACGCCGAGGCCGCCGAGATCGAAGGCGACGAGAGCGACGAAGAAGACGAGGAAGACCCGTACGAGGCCTTCCGCGCCGAGCTGCGCTCGCTCCCGGGCAAGTGGTACGTCATCCACTCCTACGCCGGCTTCGAGCGCAAGGTGAAGGCCAACATCGAGCAGCGCAAGTCGACGCTCGAGGTCGAAGAGGAGATCTTCCAGATCGAGGTCCCGATGGAGGACGTCGTCGAGATCAAGAACGGCCAGCGCAAGATGGTCACGCGCGTCCGGATCCCCGGCTACGTGCTCGTGCGCATGGAGCTCACCGAAGACACCTGGTCGGTCGTGCGGCACACGCCCGGCGTCACCGGCTTCGTGGGCAACGCCCACAACCCGACGCCGCTGCGCTTCGAAGAGGCCTTCAACATGCTGAAGAGCCTCGTCGAGGTCAAGGAAGTCGCCACCTCCAAGGGTGGTGCGGCCAAGAAGGGCCAGGCTGCCGCTCGCGTCATCGCCGAGGTCGACTTCGAGGTCGGCGAGACCATCACGATCAAGGAAGGCTCGTTCGCGGGTCTGCCCGGAACGATCAGCGAGATCAAGCCGGAGAGCGGAAAGCTCACGGTCCTCGTCTCGCTCTTCGAGCGCGAGACCCCGGTCGAGCTGTCGTTCGACCAGGTCACCAAGCTTTGACGCGAGCCGGATCAATGCGAGCGAAGCTCGCGTTGATGCGGCGAGGGTCAAGGTTGAGTAGCCCGCGAAGCGCGCGTATCGAAACCCAATAGAGACTTCCCGGGTCACCCGGGAGAACCGCTGCTCGGAAACGCCGAGTGTGCGGGAGAACCGCTTGCCACGGCATCCGGTTCGAACGAAAGGAAACAAGAATGGCACCGAAGAAGAAGGTGACCGGCCTGATCAAGCTTCAGATCAACGCCGGTGCAGCCAACCCGGCGCCGCCGATCGGGCCCGCGCTCGGTCAGCATGGCGTCAACATCATGGAGTTCTGCAAGGCGTACAACGCCGCGACCGAGTCGCAGCGCGGCAACGTCATCCCCGTGGAGATCACCGTCTACGAGGACCGCAGCTTCACCTTCATCCTGAAGACCCCGCCGGCCGCTGAGCTCATCAAGAAGGCCGCCGGAGTCCAGAAGGGCTCGCCGACCCCGCACACGACCAAGGTGGCCAAGCTCACCAAGGAGCAGGTGCGACAGATCGCCGAGACGAAGCAGCCCGACCTGAACGCGAACGACATCGAGGCCGCCTCGAAGATCATCGCCGGCACCGCCCGTTCCATGGGCATCACGGTCGAGGACTGAGGGGAACAGTAACCATGGCAACCAAGTCCAAGGCCTTCCAGGCCGCTGCCGCCAAGATCGAGGCGGACAAGTTCTACACTCCCAGCGAAGCCGTTGCTCTCGCGAAGGAGACCGGTTCGGCGAAGTTCGACTCGACCGTCGAGGTCGCGCTGAAGCTCGCCGTCGACCCGCGCAAGGCGGACCAGATGGTGCGCGGCACCGTCATCCTCCCGCACGGCACCGGCAAGACCGCCCGCGTCATCGTGTTCGCGACGGGTCCGGCCGCTGAGGCCGCGATCGCCGCCGGCGCTGACGAGGTCGGTGGCGCCGAGCTCATCGAGAAGGTCGCCGCAGGCTGGACCGCGTTCGACGCGGCCGTCTCGACGCCCGAGCTCATGGGCCAGGTCGGTCGTCTCGGTAAGGTGCTCGGCCCCCGTGGCCTCATGCCCAACCCGAAGACCGGCACCGTGACCCCCAACGCGGCCAAGGCCGTCGAGGAGATCAAGGGCGGAAAGATCGAGTTCCGCGTCGACAAGCACGCCAACGTGCACTTCGTCGTCGGAAAGGCGTCGTTCTCGGCCGAGCAGCTCGACGAGAACATCCACGCTGCGCTCGAGGAGATCATCCGCCTCAAGCCGTCCAGCTCGAAGGGCCGTTACATCCAGAAGGGCGCCGTGTCGACCACGTTCGGCCCCGGCATCCCGCTGGACGTCAACGCTCTCTGACACCTGTGATCGCGTAGGCGGGCAACCGCCGAGTCGATCCGCACGATGGGGCTCCACCTTCGGGTGGGGCCCCATCGTCGTCACTGCCTGCGCGTCTCTGCCCCTGCGCTGCGCTCTGTCTCGCGGTCGTCGCGCGATCCGCGGCTGAGGAGATCGGGGGCGACACGCCGGTGCGGGACGCGAGTAGCGTCGACGCCATGGCGCGGACTCTGCAGGATCTGTTCGGAATCGATACGCCGATCGTGCTCGGCCCCTTCGGCGGCCTGTCATCGATCGCGCTGACCGCGGCGGTGAGCGATGCCGGCGGGCTCGGCTCGTACGGGCTCTACGGCTACTCCGCAGATCGCATCAGCGACACCCTGGCGGCCCTGCATTCGGCGACGTCGCATCCCTTCGCCGTCAACCTCTGGCTGCCCACCGGCGATGAGGTCACGCCGGGAGAGGTCGATCTCGGACCGGCGATCGACGCCGTCCGGCCTCTCTTCGACGAGCTGGGCATGCAAGCGCCCTCGCCGCCGATCGAGTTCCTTCCCGATGTCGACTCCCAGCTGACGGCGGTGCTGGATGCCGCGCCGGCGGCGCTGAGCGTCGTGTTCGGCGTCCCCTCGGGGCGGATCGTCGCGGCGGCGCACAGTCGCGGCGTCCGCATCATCGGCACCGCGACCACCGTCGCCGAGGCGGTGGTGCTCGCCGCGGCCGGCGTGGACGCGATCGTCGCCACCGGCGCGGAGGCCGGAGGTCACCGCGTCTCGTTCCTGGGACCCGCCGAGGACTCGCTCGTCGGCACGTTCTCGCTGGTGCCGCAGGTCGTCGACGCCGTCGACGTTCCCGTGATCGCCGCTGGGGGGATCGCGGATCGACGCGGCGTCGCGGCGGCGTTCGCGCTCGGCGCTTCGGGCGTGCAGGTGGGCTCCGCATTCCTGCGCACCCGGCAGTCGGCCGCCACCGATGCGCACCGCAGGGCGCTCGCGCAGTCCACCGACACGGCCACGGTGCTCACCCGGGCGATGAGCGGACGCCTGGCGCGCGGCATCCCGAATCGTGCAATGCGCGTGATCGAGTCTTCGGGCATCATGGCGCCCTTTCCTGCTCAGAACTGGCTGACCGGGCAGTTCCGCGCCGAGGCCGGGCGCCGTGGCGAAGGCGAGCTGGTCTCGCTGTGGGCGGGACAGTCGGCCGGGCTCGCGACGCGCGACGAGGCCGCGGACGTGTTCGCCGAACTCGCCGCCGGCCTTCCTGCCGGCTGAGGCGGCACCGACTCGGCACCGACTCGTCACGGGGTACCGCACCGCGGATGCCGGCGTCGGCGGCTCGCATCCGGTTCGCCCTTCTGCGCGCCGGGCCTGCTCGCAGCGACGAGGGTCAGGCGGGCGGGCGCACCTCGAAACCCGCGTCGCCCGCGGGCGCGGCATCCGTCACCGTCGCGGAGCCGACCCGTGCACCGGGCGGGCCCTCCGCCATCCACGCGAGCACCTGGTCGACCCGCTCGGGCGAGCCCTCGAACTCGGCCTCGACTGTCCCGTCACGGCGATTGCGCACCCACCCCGAGACACCTGCCTCGCGCGCGATCATGCGCATCGTGTACCGATATCCGACACCCTGCACCTCGCCGCCGACCACCACGCGCACCCGCCTCATGACTCCATCGTGCCGCGCGCGGGCTGCCGGTGGCGAGGCGCGGATGCAAAGATGCCTGCATGGGAACCGTCGATGACCTTCTGGCCGGGCTCGACCCCGCCGACCGCCCCTCGATCGAACGCGTGTACGAGATCGCGCGCGAGGTGGTGCCCGAGGCGGAGCAGGGGCTCGGATACGGGATGCCGGCGCTCGTGTACCGCGGTAAGCCGCTGATCTCGGTGATGCGCGCGAAGAAGCACATCGGCGTCTACCCGTTCAGTCCCGATGCCGTGTCGGCGGTGGCGGGCATGCTCGCATCGCATCCTGGGATCGGCCTCGACAAGGGCACGATCAGGTTCCAACCCGACCACCCGATACCCGACGACGTCGTGCGGGCGCTGGTCATGGCACGCAGGGACCAGATCGAACGGTGAGCCTGCTGCGGCGATCTGCCGGCGTCAGCGGTGTCAGCGGTGTCAGCGCTGTCAGCGGTGTCAGCGCTGTCAGTGGGGGAGGACGAGACCGACGCCGAGCGCGATCATCACGACAGCGATGACGGCGTCGACGATGCGCCACGCGCGCGGCGTCGACAGCCAGCGGCTCAGGAACCGGCTGCCGAACGCGAGGCCGAAGAACCACAGCACGCTCGCGGTCATCGCGCCGGCGGCGAAGATCCACCGGGCGTCGCCGTGGGTGTTGGCGACCGTGCCGAGCAGGAAGACCGTGTCCAGATACACGTGCGGATTGAGCCAGGTGAGCGCGAGGCAGGTGAGCAGCGCGGGGGCCAGCGTCGCGCGCGCCGTGACGGCGACGCGTCCGGCCGCGCCTGATGAATCCGCCGGGGAGTTGCCGCGGGAGTCGGCATCGTCGACCGTATCGGCAGACGCGAGTGCCGCGCCGGACGGGCGCCATGCGCGCCGCGCCGCAATCAGGCCGTAGCCGACGAGGAAGACCGCGCCGGCCCATCGCACGACATCCACCAGCCATGGCACCGCCTGGAGCACCAGCCCGATCCCCGAGACTCCGAGTGCGATCAGCACGGCATCGGATGCCGCGCAGACGGCGGCGACCGCCAGCACGTGTTCACGCCGCAGGCCCTGCCGCAGGACGAAGAGATTCTGCGCGCCGATGGCGATGATCAGCGAGAAGCCGAGACCGAGGCCGGCAAGGAGGGACGTGAACACACTTCGACGGTAGAAGCCGGGGCTACCGTAGTCCAGCTCATGGTTCTTCGGTAGCATTAGAGATGCTTATGTCGCGCATCCCGTTCGATCTCGCCGAGACCCTCGCCGCCGTCGTCGACGAAGGGACGCTGGATGCCGCCGCCCGACATCTGCACATCACGCCTTCTGCCGTCAGCCAGCGCGTCAAGACGCTCGAAGAGCAGCTCGGACGAGTGCTGCTGGTGCGCTCCAGACCCGTCCGCGCCACCGAAGCGGGCGCGGCGGTGATCCGCCTCGCTCGTCAGGCCGCACTCCTGGAGTACGACACGCTCGCGGAGCTGGGCGAGGATCCCGCGGGCGGTGCCCGCACCAGCGTGCCCCTGGCGGTCAACGCCGACTCGCTGGCCACCTGGTTCCTCGAGCCGCTCGCACGGCTGTCGGAGCGGCATCCCATCGTCTTCGATCTGCATCGCGACGATCAGGACTTCACCGCCGGTCTGCTCGAATCCGGCACGGTGATGGGTGCCGTCACCTCACGCCGGGCGCCGGTTGCCGGGTGCCGCGTCTCGGCGCTCGGTGCCATGCGGTACGAGGCGGTCGCGACACCCGCGTACGTCGAGCGATGGCTGAGCGGTGACCGCTCGGGGATCCTCGCCGGTGCACCGCTCGTGGACTTCGACCGTCGCGACGACCTGCAGAACGTCTGGCTCTCGGCCCAGGGTGTGGATCCGGCCACGGTGCAGCGCCACTACGTGCCGGCATCCAACGACTTCGCGACCGCGGTGAAGCGGGGGCTCGGGTGGGCGATGCTGCCGCGCTTCCAGTCGCACGAGGCGTTGGAGCGCGGCGAGCTGGTGCTCCTCGGCGGTGCGCCGGTCGACGTCGCGCTCTACTGGCAGCAGTGGAACCTGCGTTCACCCCTTCTGGACGCGATCGCCGAAGAGATCGTCAGCGAGGCGCGCCGGGTGCTCGCTCCGCTGTCGTGATCGAGACGCGCCGGGTGTATCCGCGCGTCAGTCGTCGCTGACCCGCAGCACGATCTTGCCGCGAGTGTGCCCCTCTTCGAGCTCGCGGTGCGCGGCGGCCGCGTCGGCGAGGTCGTAGACCTTGTCGATATAGACCTGTACGGCGCCGGAGTCGAGCAGTCGCGCCATGGTGGCAAGGGCCCCGCCGTCGGGGATGACCTTGTAGCTGGTGGCGCGCACGCCCGCCTCTGCCGCGGCTTCGGCGTATCCGGGCCAGGAGCCGGTCGGAACGACGATGTACAGCCCGCCGGGGCGGAGGACCCGCAGTGATCGCGCGCCGGTGTCGCCCTGGACGTCGCCGACCAGGTCGATCACGACATCCGCGTCGGAGACGACTTCCTCGAAGCGGGTCGTCGTGTAGTCGATGACGACCGCGGCCCCCAGTTCCCGCAGCCACGAGGCATTGCGAGCCGATGCCGTCACGGTCACGTGGGCCCCGAAGTAGGCGGCGATCTGCACCGCGAAGTGGCCGACGCCGCCGCTTCCGGCGTGGATCAGGATCCGCTGCCCCTCGTGGGCGTGCGCGGTCTCGACGACCAGTCCCCAGGCGGTGAGCGCGGCCAGCGGAACGCCGGCCGCCTCGACGTGCGACAGCGAACTGGGCTTGCGCGCCACAGAGAGCGACGGAACCACGGTGTATTCCGCATAGGTGCCGCCGGAGCGGGGGAAGGCCGCCATCCCGAACACCGGTGTCCCGGGCGGGAAGGGGTGGGATTCGTACGGGCTCTTCACCACGATCCCGCTGAAGTCGTACCCGAGCGTGGCGGGGAAGGCGCTGATCGCTCCCGCGACCCCGGCCCCGGCGCGGGTCTTCGCATCGATCGGGTTCACTCCCGCGGCGATGACGCGCACGAGCAGTTCGCTGATGACGGGGGAGGGCACGGGAACGGATGCCGCATGCAGCGTGTCGGGACCGCGCGGGGCCTCGACACCCTCAGGGGCATCCACCACCATCGCCCGCATCTCGGCGGGTGGGACGGGCACCGGGACCTCGTCCGGTTGTGGTGCCGGTGCCGATCGCAGCGGTCGGAATCTCATGGCTCGCCCCTTCCGCATGCATGTCGTCGTCGGCAGCATGTGCCTCGTGAGAGACAGTCAACCCTGCAAATGTCTCGCACGTGTTACGCGGGTGCTACCGCATGGCTAATCCCCGCAGATGCGACGATCAGGCGCGGATCGCGCGGGCGTCGACGGCCGAGGGGGAGAGCACCTGCTGGGTGACCATGATCGCGGCTCCGAGCACGCCGGCCGTCTCGCCCGCCTGCGACTGGACGATGCCGAGATGCTGTGTCGCCAGGGGGATGGAGCGGCGGTAGACGACCTCTCTCACCCCGGCGAGCAGATGCTCTCCGGCGCGCGCGATGCTGCCGCCGATCACGATGACGGAGGGATTGAGCATGTTCACGACGGTGGCGAGCACCTCGCCGACTTCGCGACCGGCTTGGCGCGTCGCCGCGATCGCCGCGGGGTGTCCGGAGCGGACGAGGCGCACCACGTCGGAGCTTCCGGCGGCGTCGATGCCCTGCGCGCGCAGGTCGGCGGCGATCGCGGTGCCGCTCGCGATGGCTTCGAGGTCACGCTCGTCCCCGGGTGGACGCGGCGAGTCGTGGCTGAACGGCACCTGCACGTGGCCCATGTCGCCCGCGGATCCCTGGGCGCCGCGTTGAAGGACGCCTCCTGAGATGATGCCCGCGCCGATGCCGGTGGCGACCTTCACGTAGACGAGATCCTGGACCCCCGGCCAGCCGAGGGCCTGCTCACCGAGGGCGAGGATGTTCACGTCGTTGTCGACGAGCACGGTGACGTCGAACGTGCGCTGCACGTAGCGCGGGACGTCGAAGCGGTCCCAGCCCGGCATGATGGGCGGGTTCGTGGGGCGTCCGGTCGAGTGCTCGACCGGACCGGGCACCCCGATCCCCACGCCGACGAGCCGTTCCGGCGCTGTCCCGCACCGCTCGAGCAGAGCGACGCCCTCCGCGATGACGGAGTCCAGGACGCGCTCGGGTCCGTCGGCGATGTCGAGCGGGTGGGTGTTGGACACGAGGATGTCGGCGGCGAGGTCGGCGACGGCGACGGTCGCGTGGGTCGCGCCGAGGTCTACTGCCAGGACGACGCCGGCCGCGGGGTTGAAGGCGACGCGGGCGGGTGGACGTCCCCCGGTGGAGACGGCCTCGCCGGCGGGACGCACCAGACCCGCGGTGAGCAGTGCGTCGACACGTCCTGAGACGGTCGAGCGAGCGAGTCCGGTGAGGGTGGCGAGCTCGGCCTTCGTCCGCGCGCGCCCGTCGCGGAGGATCTGGAAGATCTCGCCCGCGCCCGTGGTGCCGGCGGCCCCGCTGCCGCGCGCTGCATCGACCATGGCGACAGTAAAGCACACGCCTTCTGTGCCTCTCGCGATCGACTTAACATCACGACAAGATCACTTTTGACGAAGACCTAGCAAAAGTCATCGGATGCGTGTCACAATCGGCTCCATGACTACGGAAGTCACCGACATCGTCGTCGGCACGCTCCGCACCGGCCTCGTCGGTGCCGGCTTCATGGCGCGAGTCCATTCCGCCGCCTCTCGCCGAGCCGGTGCCCGGCTCACCGCCGTCGCCACCTCGAATCCCGCACGAGCCGAGGCTGCGGCACGTCACCTCGGCATCGAGCGGGCCGAGGGCAGCGCACGCAGTCTGCTCGCGGCATCCGACATCGACGTGGTGCACATCTGCACCCCGAACGGGACCCATTCATCGCTGGCGCTCGCGGCGCTCGCCGCCGGCAAGCACGTCGTGTGCGAGAAGCCGCTCGCGACCTCAGCGGCCGACGCGCGTGCGCTCGTCGCCGCCGCAGACGAGGCCGGCCTCGTCGCGGCGGTCCCGTTCGTATACCGGTACCACCCGATGGTCCGCGAGGCTCGTGCCCGCATCGCACAGGGCGAGGCGGGGACGCTCCTCAGCATCGACTGCTCATACCTGCAGGACTGGATGCTGAGAGCCGACGACGACGACTGGCGAGCGGATGCCGCCGCGGGCGGCCCGTCGCGTGCGTTCGCCGATATCGGATCGCACCTGTGCGACCTGATCGAGTTCGTCACCGGCGAGCGCATCACCCGCCTCACGGCCCGCACTCGCCGGGTGTTCGACGAGCGCGGCGGACGGGGGGTCTCGAACGAGGACATCGCGGCCGTGCTCGTCGAGACCGAGTCGGGGGCGATCGGAACGCTGCTGGTGTCGCAGATGGCGCCCGGTCGCAAGAACGCCCTCGTCCTCGAGCTGCACGGCACCGATCACAGCATGCGGTTCGCCCAGGAGCGCCCGGAGGAGCTGTGGATCGGCGGCCGCGAGGGCTCCCGGCTGCTGCTGCGCGATCCGGCCACCGCCGCGCCCGACTCGGCGCGCCTGCAGAGCGCCCCCGCCGGGCATCCGATGGGGTATCAGGATGCGTTCGACGGCTTCATCGCCGACGTGTACGCCGCGATCGCCGGTGAGGAGCCCGAAGGACTTCCGACGTTCGCCGATGGACTGCGCGCGGCCGTTCTCACGGAGGCCGTACTGGCGGCTGCCGACTCGCGCACGTGGATCGAGGTGCCCGCATGACCGATACGATGCTGGCCGACACGCCGCTCCCGCCCGGAGAATCAGACGTGGTGCTCACCGCGCGCGGGATCTCCAAGAGCTTCTTCGGCGTCCGTGTGCTCGCGGGTATCGACATGGATGTCCGCCGCGGCGAGGTGCACGGCCTCGTCGGAGAGAACGGCGCCGGCAAGTCGACGTTCATGAAGATCCTCGCCGGGGTGCACCATCGCGACAGCGGGTCGATCGAATTCGAGGGCCGGCAGGTCTCGTTCGCGCACCCTCGCCAGGCGATGGACGCGGGTCTGGTCACGGTGTTCCAGGAGTTCAACCTGCTCCCCGAACGCACCGTCGCTCAGAACGTCTTCCTCGGCCGCGAGCCTCGCCGGGCGGGTCTGATCGATCGCAAGGGCATGATCCGGCGCACCGGAGCCCTGCTGGAGGAACTCGGCGTCACCTTCATCGACCCGTCTGCGCGTGTGGGCTCGCTCACCGTCGCGGAGCAGCAGATCGTCGAGATCGTCAAGGCGCTGTCCTTCGATGCCCGGGTCATCTCGATGGATGAACCGACCGCGGCGCTGAGCGACCACGAGGTGGAGCTGCTCTACGCGATCATCCGCAAGCTGACCGCGCGCGGGGTCGCGGTGATCTACGTGTCGCACCGACTCAAAGAGATCTTCGATCTCTGCGACCGCATCACGATCCTGAAGGACGGGGCGCTCGTCTCCACGAATGCCGCCGCCGACCTCACGAACGCAGAGCTGGTGCGCCGCATGGTCGGCCGGCCCATCCAGTCGTACTTCCCGGGGCCGGTCGAGGGAACCGCCGTCGGGGCGGTGCGCCTGGAACTCGAGGAATGCGGCAACGAGTTCGTCGACGGCGTGACGATCTCGGTGCGCGGGGGCGAGATCGTCGGCGTCGCAGGTCTCCAGGGGTCCGGGCGCACGGAGCTCGTCGAGGGGATCTTCGGAGTCCATGGATTCACTCGCGGACGCATGACGCTCGATGGCCGCTCGACCCGGCTCACGAGCGCGCGGGCCGCGGTGAAGGCGGGGCTGGCTCTGGTCACCGAAGACCGCAAGGCGCAGGGGCTGGCGCTCGGCCAATCGGTGCTCGACAACTCCCTCCTCGTGGTGCGCAGCGTCTTCGCAGGACGCACCGGAGCCTCGCGCAAGCAGGTGCCGGGCATTCTGAGTTCGCTGGAGGTGTCGTCGCAGGGCGTCGACCAGGAGGTGCGCTACCTCTCCGGAGGAAACCAGCAGAAGGTCGTCCTCGCGAAGTGGCTCGTCACCGACCCGCAGATCGTCCTCTTCGACGAGCCGACGCGTGGCATCGACGTCGGCGCGAAGGTCGCGGTGTACCAGCTCATGCGCCAGCTCGCCGCCGATGGCAAGGCCGTGCTGATGGTCTCGAGCGAGCTGCCGGAGATCATCGGCATGAGCGATCGCATCCTCGTCATGCGCGACGGCGAGATCGCCGCCGAGCTGCCGGCAGGGTCGGCCGAGCACGAAGTGCTCGCGGCGGCGACCGGTTCGGGCGGTGGCGCCGATGACACCCGGGATCCCGGTCTCAGCGACGACGGGAGCCGGCCGTGAAGCGCATCCGCGTCGATTCCACGATGATCGTGCTCGGCATCCTCCTGCTCGTCATCGTCATCGGCGCAGTACTCGTGGCGACCGTCGGGCGCAGCTTCTTCAGCCCCGGCAACATCCGCGACATCCTCACCGGGATGAGCGTGCTGGGCCTGGTGGCGATCGGGCAGACGCTGGTGATCCTGGGCGCGTCGCTCGACCTCTCGGTCACGTACGTGATCAGCCTCGCGAGTCTGATCGCCGCCACCACCATGAACGGCAACCCCGCCAACATCCCGTGGGCGGTCACCCTCACTGTCGTGATGTGCGCCGCGATCGGGCTCGCGAACGGGTTGATCGTCACGGTGCTGAAGGTCAACGGCTTCATCGCGACGCTGGGCGTCGGACTGATCCTGCAGGGAGTGCTGAACACGAACTTCCAAGGCAGCGCCGGATCGGTTCCGTGGGCCTTCCAGATCATCGGGGCCACGGGTATCGGCCCGGTGCCGGTGTCGACGCTCATCATGATCGCGCTCGCGGTGGTGGTGTGGTTCCTGTTGGATCGCACCCGAACCGGCGCGCATCTGTTCGCCGTCGGCGGCGACCCCGAAGTGGCCCGTCTCTCGGGGGTGCGCACGCGTCCGCCACTGATCGCCGCGCATGTCCTGTGCTCGGTGTTCGCGGGGCTGGCGGGGCTGCTGCTGGCCAGCCGCCTCGGCGTGGGCAGCCCTACCGTCGGTCAGCAGGGCGGGTACGCGCTGCTGTCGATCGCGGCCGTCGTGCTCGGCGGCACGCTCCTGATGGGCGGCCGCGGCTCGATCTGGGGCACGATCGGCGGCGTGGCGATCTTCGCGGTCGTCGACAACGTGATGAGCGTCATGCAGGTCAACCCGTTCCTCAAGGACGTCGTCCGCGGAGTCGTCATCGTCGCCGCGGTCGCGGTGTACAGCCGCCGGGCGATCGTGCGTCGTCGGACCAGGTTCGGACCCGGTGGGACCAGGACCGGTGGGGATGCCGCGGCCGCCGCCGCCGCACCCGCCATGGCCGCGGCATCCCACGCGCTCGAAGCGGAGGCCACCGCCGCCGATGCCGGCGGCGCGGAGCGAGGGGGTGAGTCCCGATGAACGCCCTGCGTGCACTCGTGAGCCCGCGCGGCGCGGTGTTCCTGCTGCTGGTGATCCTGCTGGTCGCGGTGATCGTGCTGAACCCGAACTTCGCCGAGCCCGGCCAGTTCATGCGCTTCATCCAACGGGTCGCGCCCGTCGCGATCGTCGCGATCGGCCAGTACTTCGTGATCGTCGCCGGGGAGTTCGACCTCTCGCAGGGGTCGCTCATCACCGCGCAGGTGATCATCGCCGGCAACCTCGTCGGTCAGGACGACGCCCGCACGCTCCCGGTGCTCGGCCTCATGGTCGTGCTCGGTCTCTTCATCGGTCTGGTCAACGGGCTGTTGACGACACTCCTCAAGGTGCCGTCGTTCATCGTGACCCTCGGCATGATGCTCGCGCTCCTCGGACTCGTGCTGTGGTGGACGGGGGGCGCGGCCACGGGCAACCCGGCCGACAGCTTCCGCCAGATCGGGCGAGGCGGCATCCGCGACATCCCCGTGCTCGACTTCCTTCCCTGGTCGGTGCTGGTGCTCGCGGGATGGCTCGCGCTCGGCATCTGGGTGACGAAGCGGCCGCTCGGAAAGCTCCTCATCGCGATCGGCGACAATCCGCGCGCCGCCCGCTATTCGGGAGCGCGCGACTGGTGGGTCACGACGCGCGCGTTCATGATCTCCTCGCTGTCTGCGACCGTGTCGGCCGTGCTCCTCGTCGGCTACGCGGGCGTGCACCCGTCGGTGGGCCGCGGCTACGAGTTCGTCGCGATCACCGCTGTCGTGCTCGGCGGTGTGGTGCTCGGCGGCGGGCGCGGCTGGATCGTGGCGGCCGTCGCGGGGGCATTCGTGCTCGAGGCCCTGTTCCTGCTGCTGAACATCGCCGGCGTGCCGTCGTCGCTGCGCGACGCCGTTCAGGGCGTCATCATCATCGCCGCCGTCGCCTATTCCGGCCTCGTGTTCCGATCCCGGCGCCGCGGGGCGCCCCCACAGACTTCTCCCGAACCGGGGAAGCGACCCGACGCACCGCCTGGTGTCGAGGAGTCGTCCGCATCACCTGCCCTCGTCGTCGAGGGCGTCGCAGGAAACACAGTCACAGAGAACAGAGGAGACTAGCAATGCGACGATCAATGAAGATCGCCACCACATCGGTGGCGCTCGTCGGCCTCTTCGCCCTCGCGGGGTGTACGACCGATCCGACCGTGGCCCCGCCGGACTCGTCCGCCGAGGCGACCGATGACGGCGGTGCCAACGAGTGGTTCGACCAGGCCCTGTTCGACACGCAGATGGCCCAGCGCGAGGTCGTGCCCGAGGGGCCCGAGGACGAGCCCTACCTGCAGTACATCGACGCCGAGATGATCGACACCTCGCAGTACGCGAGCACCGGCGCGAAGAAGGCCTGCTTCGCGAATGCGTCGATCTCCAACCCGTGGCGCCAGACCGGCTGGATCACCATGAACCAGCAGCTGGAGGTGCTGCAGGAGCAGGGCGTGATCAGCGAGATGGAGACCCGCGACGCGCAGGACTCCGACGACACGCAGATCGCCGACATCGACTACTTCATCGCTGAAGGCGGCTGCGACGTCTTCATCATCTCGCCCAACAGCACGGCGGCGATGACCCCGGCCGTCGAGCGTGCCTGCGAGACCGGCAAGCCGGTGATCGTGTTCGACCGCGGTGTCGAGACCGATTGCCCGGTGACGTTCATCCACCCCATCGGCGGCTTCGCCTGGGGCATCGACACCGCGCAGTTCCTCATCGACAACCTCGAGGAGGGCGACAAGGTCGTGGGGCTCAGAATCCTGCCGGGTGTCGACGTCCTCGAACAGCGCTGGGCCGCGGCCGAGTACATGTTCGAGGAGGCCGGCATCGACGCCGTCGACTACTTCACCGGTGCCGACCCTGCCGAGATCAAGAGCATCATCAGCGACGAGCTCGCCAAGGGCGATGTCGCGGGGATCTGGATGGATGCCGGTGACGGCGCCGTCGCCGCGATCGAGGCCTTCGAGGATGCGGGAGTGGACTACCCCGTCATGACGGGAGAGGACGAGATGAGCTTCCTGCGCAAGTGGAAGGAGACGGGCCTGACCGGGCTCGCTCCGGTGTACTCGAACTTCCAGTGGCGGACGCCGCTGCTCGCGGCGCAGAAAATCTTCGCCGGTGAAGAGGTTCCCAAGGAGTGGGTGCTCCCGCAGGTGCCGATCGAGGCCGGGGAGCTGGACCAGTGGCTCGAGGCGAACGAGGGCATGCCCGACGGGCACTACGCGAAGTTCGGCGGCGAGAACCTTCCGGGCTACCCCGAGGTCTGGCAGCAGCGCCAGATCCCGTAGGTCGCGCTGACCTGTCCCACTTCCTGCCGCGCATGTCCCGATGACACCGCTTTCCGGGTCTTCGGGACGGCAGGAAGCGGGACACGGTCCCGCTCGAGCAGCCGAACGACGATGAGGAGGAGCATGCTGCGCACGATCGGTGTGAACACCTGGGTGTGGACCTCGCCCCTGACCGATGAGTCGCTCGCCACGCTCGCCCCCCGCATCGCGGAGTTGGGGTTCGGCGCGATCGAGCTTCCGCTGGAGCGCGCAGGGGACTGGGATCCAGCCCGCACGAATGACCTGCTCGAGGCGCTCGCGCTCGCCCCGATCGTCGTGGGCGCGATGGGACCGGGGCGATCGCTGCTCGAGCGTGCCGGCAACGTCCCGGCCACCCAGGCGTACCTGCGAACCTGCATGGCCGCGGCGCTCCGGGTGGGCGCTTCGGTCGTGGCCGGGCCCTTCTATGCACCGACCGGGGTGACGTGGCGCATGACGCCGGAGGAGCGCACCGAAGTCGTCGCACGGCTGCGCCGCAACCTCCGGCCTCTTGTGGACGAGGCCGCCGAAGCGGGACTCACCCTCGCGATCGAACCGCTCAATCGCTATGAGACCAGCGTTCTCAACACGGTCGACCAGGCGCTCGACGCGCTCGGGCCGCTGCTCGGTCCGGGCCTCGGTCTCGCGCTCGACACGTACCACCTCAACATCGAGGAGAAGAGACCGGATGCCGCGATCCGTGCGGCCGCCGGGCGAATCGCCCACGTTCAGGTGTGCGGCAGCGACCGCGGTGCCGTGGGCGACGATCACACCGATTGGCCTGGGGTGCTCGACGCTCTGGACGATGCGCGCTACGAAGGAGTGCTGGGACTTGAGAGCTTCACGGGCGAGAACGCCACGATCGCCGTGGCCGCCTCGGTGTGGCGCCCGCTCGCGGAGTCGCAGGATGCACTCGCAGAGCGGTCGTTGGCCTATCTGAACGACCTGCAGTCCGCGCGCTGACTGCGCAGCCAGACCCCGAAGACGACATACGAGGAGAAGATCGCATGGCCGAGCACCCGGTCACGTTGTTCACCGGTCAGTGGGCGGATCTGCCTTTCGAGGAGGTCGCCCGGCTGGCGGCGTCCTGGGGATACGACGGGCTCGAGATCGCGGCTTCCGGCGACCACCTCGATGTGAAGCGCGCCGACGAGGATGACGACTATGTCGCTTCGCGACGCGAGATCCTCAACCGCCACGGCCTGCGGGTGTTCGCGATCTCTCACCATCTCGCCGGACAAGCGGTGTGCGATGCGCCGATCGACTTCCGCCACCAGGCGATCCTGCGGGACTACGTGTGGGGTGACGGCGACGCCGAAGGGGTGCGGCAGCGGGCCGCGGAGGACATGAAGCGCTCGGCGCGCGTGGCGCGCAAGCTCGGCGTCGACACCGTGGTCGGCTTCACGGGTTCGTCGATCTGGCCGTACGTGGCGATGTTCCCCCCGGTTCCCGCATCGGTGATCGAGCGGGGTTTCGACGACTTCGCCGCACGCTGGAATCCGATCCTCGACGTCTTCGATGCCGAGGGTGTGCGATTCGCACATGAGGTGCATCCGGGCGAGATCGCCTACGACTACTGGACCTCGGTGCGCACGCTGGAGGCGATCGGGCACCGCGAGGCGTTCGGATTCAACTGGGACCCGTCGCACATGATGTGGCAGAACATAGACCCGGTGGGCTTCATCTGGGACTTCCGGGACCGCATCTACCACGTCGACTGCAAGGACACCCGATTGCGCCCGCGCAACGGTCGCGCGGGCGTGCTGGGCTCCCATCTGCAATGGGGCGATCCGCGTCGCGGATGGGACTTCGTCTCCACCGGGCACGGCGACGTGCCCTGGGAGGACTCGTTCCGGGCTCTGGACGCGATCGGCTACACCGGTCCGATCTCGGTGGAGTGGGAGGATGCCGGGATGAGCCGCCTGCACGGTGCCGCCGAGGCGATCGATTTCATCCGCTCGCTGCTGTGGAAGGCGCCCGACGCACCCTTCGACGCGGCGTTCGGCAACCAGTGAGGAACAGCATGCCGATCCAGCACACCGTCGTCTTCCGTCTGATCCACGCCCCGGGATCCGCAGCAGAGCAGAAGTTCTTCGCGGACGCGCGTACCGCTCTCGGCGGCATCCCCGGGGTGGCGGATTTCGAGATCGCGCGCCAGGTGAGCGCGAAGAGCGATCTCACCCACCGCTTCTCGATGGCGTTCGTCGACGAATCCGCTTATCGGGCATACGACGAGCACCCGGTTCACGTGGCCTTCGTCGCGGAGCGATGGACGCGCGAGGTCGCGCAATTCCAGGAGTACGACTACATCGTGCTCTGAACGGCGATCAGCGGTGGCGCTGGTGTCAGTCGATCGGCGCCACGCCCGCCGTCAGTGCGTGCAGCAGACGCGAGAGATTGCGGATGTCGTCGACCGGCCATTCCTCGAGGGCTCGCAGCAGCGCATCCTCCTGCGGCATGCGCGCCTGGGTGAGCCGCTCCAGGCCCAGCGGCGTCGGCGACAGCAGGCTGGATCGACCGTCTTCGGGATCGGGCGTGCGCTCGATGAGACCCAGCTGCTCGAGCTCGCGGACCGTGCGGCTGATCTGACCCTTGTCGGACATCAGCGTCTCGGCGAGCGCCGACAGGGTGACCCGCTCGCGGCGGACGATCGTCGTGAACACCTTGTAGGCGCCGGGCAGCATGCCCGGGCTCACACGGTTGGCGTTCTCGGTGATGATCCGCCGGAAGCGGTTGATCAGTTCGCCGAACTCCGACTCGAGGGCGCGCACCGCCTCGGTGCGCGCCTCTCGGGTGTCGTCGGAGATCATCGTGATCGACATTAGCGCCGAGTGACGGATGCCTCGTCGGCCCGCTCGTCGAGCGGAGCCTCTGACAGGCGGGGGCCAGCCTCGTCGGCCCGCTCGTCGAGCGCCGTCGGCACCGTCCCGGTCGCCGACAGGGCGCTCATGCCCTCGGCGGTCGAGACCGTCGCGAAGTCGGCCTCGCTCGCGGCGACGCGCTCGCTCGTGGTCATGCGGGTGAGCGGCACGTTCGGCAGGAAGATGATCGCGATGAGGCTGATCACGGCGACGGGCACCGCGATCAGGAACGACTGCGCGATGGCCTGCGCGTAGATGTCCTCGATGATCACGCGGATGCCGTCCGGGAGGGTCGACACCTGCGGAAGCGTGCCGGACTGCAGCTGTGCGCCCAGTGCGGCGCCCTTTTCGCCGAGCGCGGCGAGTGCTGCTGCGATGTCGGCCTGGCGATCCACGAACAGGTTCGTTGCGGAGGTCGCGAGGGCGGCGCCCATGACGGATACTCCGATCGTGCCGCCGAGGCTGCGGAAGAAGGTGACTCCCGAGCTCGCGACGCCCATCTCGGACGGCTTCGCGGTGTTCTGCACGATGAGGACGAGGTTCTGCATGGTCATGCCGACGCCCGCGCCGAGCAGGAACATGTAGAGCGAGACCAGCGCGAAGTTGGTGTCGTAGTGGATCGTCGACAGCATGACGGAGCCGGCGATGAGCAGCACGCCGCCCAGGATGAGGAACGGCTTCCAACGCCCGTAGCGCGTGATCAGACCGCCGATGACGATGGACGAGAGCAGCAGCCCGCCGATCATCGGGATCGTCATGATGCCGGCTTCGGTCGGGGTCGCGCCGCGGGCCATCTGCATGTACTGGCTGAGGAACACCGAGGTGCCGAACATCGCGATGCCGGTGGCGATCGAGGCGATCACCGCAAGGGTGAACGTGCGGTTCTTGAACATCGTGAGGGGGACGAGCGGCTCCTTCGAGCGCAGCTCGGTGATGACGAACAGCACGATGCCCAGCAGTGCGCCGCCGACCATGAGGATCGTCTCGAGGCTCCACCAGTCGAAGGAGCTGCCGGCGAGGCTGACCCAGATCAGCAGGAGCGACACCGACACCGAAAGCAGGACGATTCCGAGGTAGTCGATGCGTGCCTTCTGCTTCGGGCGTGCCGGCAGATGCAGCGTCCGCTGCATGATGATCAGCGCGACGACGGCGACGGGGATCGCGACGAAGAAGTTCCAGCGCCAGCCCAGCGCGTCGGTGATGACGCCGCCGAGGAGGGGCCCGCCGACCGTGGCGACGGCCATGACCGCACCGAACAGGCCCATGTACCGGCCGCGCTCTCGCGGGCTGATGATGTCGGCCATGATGACCTGGCTGAGGGCGGCGAGACCGCCCGCGCCGATGCCCTGCACAGCGCGGAAGGCGATGAGCATCTCCGGGCTCTGCGAGAAGCCGGCGGCCGCGGTGGCGAGCACGAAGATCACGATCGCGAGCTGGATGAGCAGCTTGCGGTTGAACAGGTCCGCGAGCTTGCCCCAGATCGGGGTGGAGATCGCGGTGGTGAGCAGGGTCGCGGTGATGACCCATGTGAAGGCAGCCTGGTCGCCGTCGAGGTCGTGGACGATGACGGGCAGCGAGGTCGAGACGACGGTCGACGCGAGCATCGAGACGAACATGCCGAGCAGGAGGCCGCTGAGCGCGCGCAGCACGCGACGGTGCTGAAGCTGTTGTTCGGGGGTGGCGACGGGCTTCGCCGCAGTGGACCTGGCCATGTGTGTCCTTAAGGATTCAGGAGGGCGCGGCGACGGTGGCGCGAGAGAAAGTGGTTGACGAAGGTCAACAGTTGAGCGGAGTCAACTATATACCTAATGGTTGACATGCGTCAACTATTCCCGGGGGTTCACTCCGCGAGCGGGCATGCGGACGCATGCCTCGCCCCGAGGCGGCGCGCACGTGACGTCAGTCGGCGAGGGCGAGGGCGAGGGCGCGATAAGGCTGACGGGATGCCGGAGGCTGCGGCATCCGCTCGTCCGTGCGAGGCGGGACCTCACGCCCGGTGGTGCGACGGTACAGCTCGTCGATGAGCGCGGTCGCGAGATGCACGAGCTTGTCGATCTCGGTCTGGTCGCGGTCGATCCACACGCATCGGGGCTCGTCGCCGATGGGGACGAAATCGTCGTGCTGCTCCCATGCGACGAGCGTGCGCTCCGCGCCGAGCACGTGCTGCTGCCACCACACCTGCCGGAGGTACGTGCGCGGGACGCTGCGCCATGCCTTGTTCGTCGTCTTGATCTCGGCGAGCGTGACGCGTCCGGCCGTGTCCACGGCGATCCCGTCCGGGGTGGCGAGATGGCGCTTCTCGACCACGGCGTGGAAGAGGGCGGACGAGGGCTGGATGCCGTGGGTGGCGGCCACCCACGCGGCGATCTCGGGCTCGCGGGCTCGCCCGTGCGCCGTGAAGGCGTTGCCCGAGAAGCCCGAGCCCATCAGCTTGGCGTCCGCCGCACGCGCGATCGAGCGCTCCGAGGTCAGCGTCGCGACATCCGTCGCGGTGATCCCGCGCGAGCGCGCGCGCACCCAGGCCACCCGGTCGCGGGAGTCCGCGACCACCCGTGCTGCCAGCTCCGGCGCCCGCGTCGCGAACTCCGACGAGCGGGCTGTCGCGGGTTCGAGGATCACCCTTCGAGGCTACGCCGCCACCGCGACATCCGCCGTTCGCGACGCACCGAGCGAACCGCCCTGCGCGGTCCAAGCCCGAGTTGTGCGAGCCGCCGTGCTCGTGGGGGCTTCGTGGCACTCACGCACCTTCCTGTTCTCAAGCCTGTTCACTTCATGCGCACTCACCGAACGAACACGTTGTATGCGCGCCGATCGCGTGTTCTCGACGACAGCACATGAAGCGAACGTGCGTGGCTCGTGGTCGCGCGCGAGCCCCTGGAGCCCGGCCCCGTACTTGCATCCGCATCCGTATCTGCATGCGGTCGCGGTGACTACCTGTTCGGTGGCGGGACGGGCGGGGTACGGATGTGGACGGGTGCGCATCTCCGTCGCACGGTTCCCGTCGAGTCATCCGCTCCTCCACGGGTCGGCGGGAACTGCCGAATCGCGTGGCTCTCCCCAGATCGCCCCGACAGCTCGGTGCCGAGCGCACATGTCCGCGACGCTGGCATGCATGTCGCGTCACATCACGTTCATCGAGGCGCAGCAGGCCGTCAGCACTCGGGCCCAACTGCTCGGCTCAGGGCTGCTCCCGCGAGATATCGCGAGGGCGGTCGACGCGGGCGAGCTGCGGAGGCTGCAGCGAAACCGCTACGTGCGCGACGAGCTGTGGAGTGGACTCTGGCCAGAGTCGCGTCATCGCATCGAGGTGAGTGCTGCCCTCGGCGAGATGAGGGACGGTGGAGGCACAGCGTCATACGACTCGGCCGGTGTGCTCTGGGACTTCCCGCTGTACCGGCATATGCCCGTCGCGGTTCATATGAGCATGTCTCCGCGCGAGCGCATGTCAAGCCGCCCAGGTCTGCGGCGACATGCCGAGGCGCTTGCGGATGCCGATATCGCGACGCTCTTCGGCGTGCGTTGCACGACCGCCGAGCGGACCATCTTCGACCTTGTGCGCACGCTCGGTCCCGAGGCCGCGGTCGCGGTGGCGGATGCAGGCCTCCGCCAGACTGCGATGCGCGGGGATACCTACGATATCGATGGCGCGGAGGAGTGGAGGCAACGGATGCTCGATCGGTGCGCGCGTGCGGCAGGAAAGCGCGGAATCCGTCAGGCGATCGAGACGATCACCTTCGCCGATGGGCGGGCTGACCTGCCGGGCGAGAGCGTCGGTCGTCTGCAGCTTTCAAGACTCGGCTTCCGGCACCTGCTGCCGCAGGTGCCGGCGCGCGGTCCGAGCGGTGAGGAGTATCGCGTCGACATCGGTATCGAAGATGCACGCACGTTCTTCGAGTACGACGGCGTCGGCAAGTATCTCGACGCGGCGATGCGCACAGGCCGGACGATCGAGCAGGTGATGCTCGATGAGAAGCGCCGTGAGGATTGGATTCGCGGCACGACGCAGTGGCGTTTCGTTCGAGTCGGGAGCCCGCACATCCGCACGGCGGCCGCGTTGGCATCGAGGCTCGCTGCGTTCGGGGTGACTCTGCCGGGACGGTGACCGCCGGCATCCAGCGCCCATCCGCCTTCGAGCCCGAGGCGACGACCTCGTTCCATGGACTCGTGCCCGGCCTACACGTCGTTCGGATCGTCAAACTTCATGTGCTCTCACCGAATGCACATCTCGTGATCGATCGGGCCATGTGGTCTCGGTGAGAGCACATGAAGTGGGTGAGAGGGAGCGGTCTCGGTGAGGCACACGAAGGCGGGTGCGAGGGGAGAGGGGGAGAAAGGTCTCGTGAGTGCGCCGGGCGTCCGCGCGGAAGGGGGTTGCGCTCACCGGCTGCAGTGGCATCGTCGAGTGCATGGACACCATCACGACGAAGGAGTTCCGCGCGTTCCCGGGTGTCGAGGACTGGCGCCCGCGCGCGACGGGTGCGCTCGCGGTGTTTCGCACCGGCAGCTTCGCAACGGGCGCGCAGCTGTTCGGGGCGATCGCCGAGCTCGCCGACGCGGCAGGCCACCATCCCGACGTCGATGTCCGCTACGCCACGGTGCGCGTGCGGCTCGTCACGCACTCGGCCGGAGGCTTGACGGCGAAGGATGCCGCGATGGCCTCCCGGATCTCGGAGGCGGCACGCGAGCTCGACATCCCTGCCGAGACCGAGCGGATGCAGGAGCTCATGCTCGCGATCTCGACGCCGGACCCAGACACCCTGCTGCCGTTCTGGAAGGCGGTGACCGGGTTCGACGAGGTCGCCGAGGGCACCCTGCTGGACGCCGACGGGCGAGGTCCGCTGATCTGGTTCCAGCCGGTCGATCGTCCGCTGCGCGGCAAGTCGCATCTCGACGTCAACGCACCGCGCGATGTGATCGAGCAGCGTCTGGAGGCGGCGCTCGCCGCCGGCGGCATGATCGCCGATGACAGTCACGCGCCGAAGTGGTGGACCCTCGCCGATGCCGACGGACACAAGGTCGACCTCTGTCCGTGGCGCGGCCCGGCCTGATCGCCGGGAGAGGCAGCGCTCAGAACGCGTCGGCGCCGGCTTCGGCGACGGTCTGGTCCTGCTCGCCCGAGCCGCCGCTGACACCGACCGCGCCGACGACGACGCCGTCGCGCGAGAGCGGCACGCCGCCGGCGAAGATGGCGACCTTGCCCCCGTTCGTGGCATGGATGCCGTAGAACTGCTGGTTCGGCTGGGCGTTGTCGCCGAGATCCTTCGTCTGGATGTCGAAGGCCTTGGACGTCCACGCCTTGTTGATCGAGATGTTGACGCTCCCGATCCACGCGCCGTCCTGCCGGACGTGTGCGACGAGATTGCCCCCGCTGTCGACGACGGCGATGTTCATGGGCTGGCCGATCTCATCGGCTCGCTTCTCGGCGGCGGCGATGACCCGGCGGGCATCTTCGAGGGTGACGGACATGACGGTTCCTTTCGTGATGGACATGCGACGCAGGAGGACGACGGGCATCGACAGCCCGACGGATGCCGCGGGCTGCGGCATCCGGTCGTCACGCGGTGATGTAGCCGTTCGGGTTGAGCACGTACTTCTTCGCGGCGCCCTTGTCGAAGTCGGCATAGCCCTGGGGGGCGTCTTCGAGCGAGATCGGCGTGGCGTGGACGGCGCGCGCGATCTGCACCTTGTCGTGCAGGATCGCCATCATCAGCTGCCGGTTGTAGCGCATCACCGGGCATTGGCCGGTCGTGAACGACAGCGACTTCGCCCAGCCGAGGCCCAGCCGCAGCGACAGGGAGCCCGTCTTGGCTGCTTCGTCGACGCCGCCCGGGTCGCCGGTGACGTACAGCCCCGGGATGCCGAGCGCGCCGCCGGCGGCGGTGAGGCTCATGAGGGAGTTGAGCACCGTGGCAGGGGCCTCGTGCGAGGCATCCGCTCCGTGCCCGCGCGCTTCGAAGCCGACCGCGTCCACGCCGCAGTCGACTTCGGGCACGCCCAGGATCTGCTCGATCTGGTCCTGCGGGTCGCCCTGAGAGACGTCGACGGTCTCGCAGCCGAAGGATCGCGCCTGGGCCAGGCGCTCCTCGTTGAGATCGCCGACGATCACGACGGCGGCTCCCAGCAGCTGCGCGCCGACGGCCGCGGCGAGTCCGACGGGACCGGCTCCGGCGATGTACACCGTCGAGCCCGGACGCACGCCGGCGGTGTAGGCGCCGTGGAACCCGGTGGGGAAGATGTCGGAGAGCATCGTGAGGTCGAGGATCTTCTCGAGCGCCTGGTCGCGGTCGGGGAACTTCAACAGGTTCCAGTCCGCATAGGGAACCAGTACGTACTCGGCCTGGCCGCCCACCCAGCCGCCCATGTCGACATAGCCGTAGGCGCTGCCGGGGCGGTCGGGATTGACGTTCAGACAGATCCCGGTCTTTCCCTCCTTGCAGTTGCGGCATCGACCGCACGCGATGTTGAACGGGACCGACACGATGTCGCCGACGGCGATGAACTCGACATCGGGTCCCACCTCGACCACCTCGCCGGTGATCTCGTGTCCGAGCACGAGTCCCGCGGGGGCGGTCGTGCGCCCTCGCACCATGTGCTGGTCCGAGCCGCAGATGTTCGTGCTGACTGTCCGCAGGATCGCGCCGTGCGGCACCTGTCTGCCCACGTTCGCCGGGTTGACCCCGGGGCCGTCCTTCAGCTCGAACTCGGGGTAGTCGGTGTCGATGACCTCGACCTCTCCCGGACCCTTGTAGGCAACAGCCCTGTTCGCAGACATCGTCGTCCTCTCCGTCGCCCGACGGCATCGTCGCGCGACTTCGTCCTGGGTAGGCTTGATGCGAGCCTGTACCAGGGCGACGCCGCGCGCAACGGGTGCGGATGACTCCCCTCGATTTGGCTGGACGCCGGGCATCACGTACTCTTGTCGAAGCCAAAGACCGCCGGTCATCGACGTGCGCGCAAGCGCACGGGATCGAAGCACTGCATCGCAGGGGCCCGCGCAGGTGTCACGAAAGATTCTTCCGGATTCGGGAATCCAGCTCCGTGCGCTTGCGCCGGAGCTTTTTTGTTTGCCGTGTCGAGCAGATGAGCGGATGCCGAGGCCGGCGCCCCGCCATCGCGGAGCGTCTCATACACACAAGGAGTGACCATGGCGCAGAAGGATGCATCGGTCGCCGAGCTCACGAAGAACTTCGAGAACTCGAACGCCGTTCTGCTGACCGAGTACCGCGGTCTGACGGTTGCCCAGCTCAAGCAGCTGCGCAACAGCATCCGTCAGGACGCGGAATACGCCGTGGTGAAGAACACGCTGACCAAGATCGCCGCGAACAACGCGGGGATCTCTGCGTTGGACGAGGACCTCAAGGGTCCGTCGGCCATCGCTTTCGTGCACGGCGACTTCGTCGCCACTGCGAAGGCTCTGCGTGACTTCGCCAAGGCCAACCCGCTTCTCGTGATCAAGGGCGGCGTTTTCGAGGGCAACTCCCTCAGCGCCGACGAGGTCAACAAGTACGCCTCGCTCGAGAGCCGTGAGGTTCTGCTGGCGAAGGCTGCGGGCATGATGAAGGCGACGATGGGCAAGGCTGCCGCGACCATCGACGCGCTTCGCGAAAAGCTGGAGACCGCCGAGGCCGCGTAAGCGACCGGCGATCTTTCTCACAACCCCATCAATCTAGGAGATACATCATGGCGAAGCTCACCACTGAGGAACTGCTGCAGCAGTTCGCCGACCTCACCCTCGTCGAGCTCAGCGAGTTCGTGAAGGCGTTCGAGGAGAAGTTCGACGTCACCGCTGCTGCTCCCGTCGCCGCTGCCGGCGCCGGCGGCGGCGCCGCTGCAGAAGAGGTCGAGGAGAAGGACTCCTTCGACGTCATCCTCGAGGCTGCCGGCGACAAGAAGATCCAGGTCATCAAGACGGTCCGCGAGCTCACCTCGCTCGGACTGGGCGAGGCCAAGGCTGTCGTCGACGGTGCTCCCAAGGCCGTCCTCGAAGGCGCCAACAAGGAAGCCGCCGAGAAGGCCAAGGCCGCTCTCGAAGAGGCCGGCGCGACGGTTACCCTCAAGTAATCTCGCTCTTCCTTTCGAAGGCCCCGGATGCTCGCATCCGGGGCCTTCGTCGTTCTCCGCGACACGCGTGCGGCATCACCCGCCGTGCGACGTCACCCCGATGATCGCCGAGGCCTCGGCATCGATCGCGGCGGTGGAGTTGCGCATGACGAGCGGTGACGCCTCGTAGATGCGGTGCGTCGGAGCATCGGGGTCGTCGAGCTGCCACATCAGCAGCTGCACCGCGGCCCGGCCCTGCTGGCGCGGACGCTGCTGAAGTGTGGTGAGCGAGAACATGTCGGCGTGCGCGTGATCGTCGATGCCGACCACGCTCACGCGCTCGGGAACGCGGATCCCCAGGCGCCTGGCCGCGATGATCGCCCCGATCGCGACCTCGTCGCACACTCCCACGATCGCGGACGGCCGGGTGCGACGATCGCTCAGGAGCTCGACCGCCGCACCATAGCCGCCGGGCATCGTCACCTCGGAGTGCACGTGGCGAGCGGATGCCTCGAGTCCCGCCCGGCGCATCGCAGCGCGGTAGCCGTCATGGCGACGCCCGTCGCCGAAGCTCGTGTGGCGACCGTCCGGATCGCCGCCGAGGAAGACGATCGAGCGGTGTCCGAGCTCGAGGAGATGATCCGTTGCGATGCGGCCCGCCGCCTCGTCGTCGATCGAGACCGCGTTCGTGCCGATGTCGTAGCCGCCGACGCTCACCACCGGCTTGCCGAAGGCGACCAGGCGTTCGAGCTCGTGCGCGTTCGGCTCGATCCCCACCGCGATCAGCCCGTCGAACCTCTTGCGCGCGAGGAAGTGCCCGAACATCTCGCGCCGTGCACCCGACTCCGGGGGAGCGCCGTACAGCGCGAGGTCGTAGCGGCGGTCCAGGAGCGCATCCTGGATGCCCTCGAGCACCTGGGCGAAGAACCAGCGGTCGAGCGACGGCATCACCACCCCGACGGTCTGGGTCCGGCCGGTCACCAGGCTGACGGCGCTCGTCGTGGCGACGTATCCCAGCGCGGCCGCGGCATCCTGTACCCGTGTGCGAGTGGAGGGCGAGACGTAGCCGGCTCCCGTGAGCGCTCGCGAGGCCGTCGACTTCGACACCCCGGCCGCTCGGGCCACATCGGCGATCCCCGCCATCGGGTCCTCCGCTCGCTCTCGCGGGACATCGGCGTCGCACGAGATCCTGGAACCGGTTCCAGCGCCTATTGTGCCGCGTCGCCCGCCCGTGTGCCAGCGCTGATGCCGTGTTTATCGAGTTGTGATCCTGGGCGATTGTGCCGCTCCCGCGCATCGCCTAGCGTGAGCATGGAATCGGTTCCCGATCTCGCACGTGCGGAGTCCGAGGACGGTTGCTCCGCGAACTCAATGAGGAGGCAGAGAAGATGACTGCACTGCGATCGCGCGGTCGGCGCGGCTACATCGCCCTGGGAGTCGCGACCATCGCGGCCCTCGCACTCGCCGGATGCGCCGAAGGCGGAGGCGACGACGACAGCGACGACGGCTCGCTCGAGGGTGAGACCGTCGAGATCTCGGGCGGCATCACCGGCTCTGAGGCAGACAATCTGCAGAAGTCGTTCGACGCGTTCACCGCCGACACCGGCGTCGAAGTCGTCTACACCGGCGACAAGGGCTTCGAGGGCAACATCGTGACGAAGGTCGCCGGCGGCTCGGCGCCCGACATCGCGATCGTGCCGCAGCCCGGTCTGTTTCGTTCGCTCGTCGATACCGGAGAGGTGCAGGCGGGCACCGACGAGGTCGCCGCCAACGTCGATGAGTACTGGGCTCCGTCGTGGAAGGAGTACGGCTCGGTCGACGGCACGTTCTACGCCGCCCCCATGCTGGCGAACGTCAAGGGGTACATCTACTACTCTCCGGCGAGCTTCGAGGAGTGGGGTGTGGAGATCCCCACGACGTGGGAGGAGCTGCTCGAGCTCACCGCGACGATCCAGGAGAAGACCGGCGAGCCGCCGTGGTGCGCCGGATTCTCCTCCGAAGCCGCGTCCGGATGGCCGGGCACGGACTGGATCGAAGACCTCGTGCTTCGTCAGTCCGGTGCCGACGTGTACAACAGCTGGGCGGCCGGCGACGTCCCGTTCACCGACCCCGACATCGAGTCGGCGTTCGACGAGGTCGCGAAGATCCTGCTGGACCCGCAGTACGTCAATGCCGGATTCGGCGATGTGGCGAGCATCAACTCCACAGCGTTCGGAGACCCGATCGCCGCCGCCGTCGCGAACGGCACCTGCGCACTGACGCACCAGGCGTCGTTCCTCACCGCGAACTTCCTCGCGGTCCAGACAGCGGAGGGCGCCACGCCCGACGTCGCCGAGGACGGCGACGTGTACGCGTTCCTCATGCCCGGATTCGAGGGTGAGCCGTTCTCGGTGTCCGGCGGAGGCGAGTTCGTCACCGTCTTCTCGGACGACGCAGCGACACAGGCCGTTGCGGAGTACATGTCGACGCCGGAATGGGCCGACGCCCGCGTGTCGCTCGGAGGCGCCATCTCGGCGAACTCCGGTGCCGACCCGTCGCTCGCGTCGAGCAAGTTCCTGACCGATGCGATGACGATCGTGCAGGACCCCGAGACGGTGTTCGGCTACGACGCATCCGACCTGATGCCCGCGACGGTCGGGTCGGGATCCTTCTGGCGCGGCATGGTCGACTGGATCGACGGCAAGCCGACGCCTCAGGTCCTCAGCGACATCCAGGCAGGTTACGAGAACTGACGCATCGCACCCGGATGTCGGGTCTGCGCGCTCGCCGCGCGGACCCGGCACCCGGGTGACGGCATCCGTCGACGACGACGGAGGAAGGCGCACTCCATGTCTCAAACGGCAACCTCGGCGGATCAGGCGCAGAGCACACCCCCGACGCCCTCGACGAAGAAGAAACAGCCCTCGCGCGCGACGACGCGCATCGTGGTGACGATCGGGTTCATCCTGATCGCGGCGCTCGTCATCTTCCTGTTCCTCAGCCCGCCGGCCCCGGATGCACGGCCGACATCGCTGGGGTTCTCGTTCAACTCGTTCTTCCAATGGATCGGCAATATGGGGCCGATCGTGCAGATCCCGATCGTCCTCGTGCTCTTCGGGGTGGTCGTCGGGATCCTGCTGCTGCTCATCGAGTACGCGCCCCGGAAGGGCGCGGGCTACTTCTGGCTGCGACTGATCTCGTGCTTCGCGATCCCGGTGCTCGCGTTCATGATGCTGCGGCCCTACCAGAACGCCGTCATCTACGTTCTCCTCATCGCACTCATCGCCGGCGGCCTGCTCTTCTACGCCGACCTCCGGGCGCGCGAGGGGGCCGGCTACCTCTACCAGTTGACGCTGTTCATGGCACCGGCCGCCATCCTGATCCTGATCGGCCTCATCTACCCCAGCATCGCGACGATCATCCAGTCGTTCTACGACAAGACCGGCGAGAACTTCGTCGGCCTGGAGAACTACGAGTGGGCCTTCACGAATCCGCAGGGCTTCTGGTCGATCATCAACACCCTGATCTGGGCGATCTTCGCCCCCATCTTCGCGACCGTCGTGGGCCTCGCATACGCCGCCTTCATGGAGCGGTCGCGCGGCGACCGGTTCCTGAAGATCCTGGTGTTCATCCCGTTCGCGATCGCACCGGTGAGCATCAGCCTGATCTGGAAGTTCGTCTACGACTACCGGCAGGGGGAGCAGATCGGAATCCTGAACGCTCTCGTCGTGGCGTTCGGCGGTGAGCCGGTCCGGTGGCTGGACGTCTGGCCCCTCGTGAACACGTTCTGCCTGCTCTTCGCATTCGTGTGGGCGCAGACGGGATTCGCGATGGTGGTGCTCTCGGCCGCGATCAAGGCGGTGCCGGCCGAGCAGATGGAGGCCGCTCAGCTCGACGGCACGACGGCGTGGCAGCGCTTCGTCAACGTGACCGTGCCGGGCATCCGCACCGCCATCGTCATCGTGCTGACGACGATCACGATCTCCTCGCTCAAGCTGTACGACATCGTGGCGGTGATGACCGGCGGCCGGTCGAACTCGACGGTGCTGGGTTTCGAGATGGTCAACCAGCAGCAGCGGTTCCAGAGCTACGGGCACGCGGCCGCGCTGGCCGTGCTCATCTTCGTCTTCGTCACACCGCTGATCATCTACAACGTCCGACAGCTCCGTAGGCAGAGGGAGGTGCGGTGATGACCGCCGTCGACTCCAAGGCGACCACGCAGATCGACAGGGCCGCCGCGCGCAGGATCGCGCGCGAGACCCGCCGCAACGAGGCCCAGGCGCAGAAGCGGCTGACGTCGCCCGTGGCGACGGTGATCGCCATCGCGATCGCGTTCCTGTGGACGATCCCGACACTCGGGCTGCTGATCACGTCCTTCCGTCCTGGGGCGGATTCGGCGACATCGGGGTGGTGGACGGTCTTCACGAACCCCGACTTCACGCTGGGGAACTACGAGGATGCCCTCACCTCGGGCGGCACCGCACTGACGCTCGGCGAGTCCTTCCTGAACTCGCTCGCGATCACGATCCCCGTCACGGTCTTCGCGCTCGCGATCGCGTCACTGGCCGCCTACGCGTTCGCGTGGATGGACTTCAAGGGCCGCGGGATGCTGTTCGTCGCCGTCTTCGCGCTGCAGATCGTGCCGATCCAGATGGCGCTGGTGCCGTTGCTGGGCCTGTTCTCACGCGGACTCGAGTTCGGCGATGTCGCGATCTTCCCGGGCCTGGAGATGCGGGAGGTCGATCACAGCTTCGCGACGATGTGGATCGCGCACGTGATGTTCGGCCTGCCGCTGGCGATCTTCCTGCTCTACAACTTCATCGCCGAGATCCCCTCGGACGTGATCGAGGCGGCGCGCGTGGACGGTGCCGGGCACGGGCAGATCTTCTTCCGGATCATTCTGCCGCTGGCGACGCCGGCGCTCGCGTCGTTCGCGATCCTCCAGTTCGTCTGGGTGTGGAACGACCTGCTGGTCGCGACGATCTTCGCTCCGTCGTCGTCGCTGCCGATGACGCAGACGCTCAACTCGCTTTCCGGGTCGTGGGGCGACCAGTGGTTCCTGGTGTCGGCGGGCGCGTTCCTGGTCCTCTTCGTGCCGCTCGTCGTTTTCCTCTCACTGCAGAGGTTCTTCGTGAGAGGCCTGATGGCGGGCGCGACGAAGGGCTGACGAACGGATGCCGGGGCTCAGCGATGCGCCGAGCCCCGGCATCCGATCAGCAGGCTCTCCGGCTGGGTCCGATCAGCGGATCTCTCGGGTCAGGCGGAGCAGCCGAGGCGGGCCTGCATCGACTGCATCGCCGCGATCTCGGCCGACTGGCCGTCCTTGATGCTCTGGGCGACCTGGAGGGCACGCGGATCGGAGCCGAGCTCGAGGAGCGCCTCCGCCATGGGGATCGCCCCCTCGTGGTGACGGATCATGAGCGCGAGGAAGAGGCAGTCGGCCTCCTGCCCGGAAGCGTCCTGGAGCGCGGCGATCTCGGCGGCCGACGCCATGCCCATCGCCACACGGGCCTCCTCGTCGGTCATCGCCTCGCCACCGGCGGTCGCGCCATGGGCGTGTCCGGCCTCGGACGCGTCCATCCACTGCATCATCGGTCCGCCGGTCTGCGACAGTCCCCACTTCACGAGCCAGTCGTACATCTCACCGCGCTGACCGGCTTGACCTGTCGCGATGTCGTACGAGAGCACCCGCAGCTGCTCGTCGTCGGTCTTGCGGTAGATCTCCATGGCCATCTCGACAGCCTGTGCGTGATGCACCTGCATGTCGCGCGAGAATCCCGCCTCCGGGGAGGCTGTGCCCGGCGCCGTGATCGTCGACTGCGCGCCGAACGTCGAGAAGCGACCGACGGCGAAGGCGAGCGCGGCGATGCCGAGCAGAACCAGCGCCACCACCCACCAGCGCCGAGAAGGCGCTGTGGACTCGCCCGACACGATGGACTACTTCTTGCCCGGTGCGTCGAGGGCGCCGGTGCAGACGGCGTTCGGCTCGGGGACCGAGGTGCTCCTCCAGAACGACGTGAGGAATTCGCCGATGCGCTCGTCGTCGGCGGAGTCCACCTTCACCTGGGCATTCCACGCGCTCACGGCGATCGGGGTGTCCATGCCCTCATAGGGGGAGAGGATCGTGTACGTCGAGGGAAGCTGGTCCTCGAGCGTCTGGATGTCCGCGTCGGTCACCTGGGCGGGGTCGTACGTGACCCACACCGCTCCGTGCTCGAGGGAGTGGACGGCGTTCTCGTTGGGTACCGACTGGGTGTAGACGCCGCAGTTGAGCCACGTCGAGTTGTGCTCGCCGCCTGCGGGCGGGGTCTGCTCGTATTCGACAGCCCCTTCCACGTGCGTCGTGATGTGGGAGAACGTCTCGAGGCCCTCGATGCTCTCGCCGTTTCCGTCGCCACGTTCGAGCGTGGGCGCCGGTGCGGGGGCGAAGACGATGGATGCCACCACGAGGCCGACGATGACGACCGCGGCCGTCGATCCGACGATCCACCACACCAGCTTGCTGCGGCGGCGCTTGGCGAGCTGCTTCTGATACTCGGCCAGCTTCTCCTGGCGCTTCTGCTCGCGCTGCTGCTTGACCGTCAGGTTGATCTCGGCCTGCTTGGCGGGATTGCCGCTTGCACGCTTGTCGGTGGGGCTCGGGGGTGTCGGGGTCATTTGATTGATCTCGGCTCGGGCGCCCGGCGCGTGGCTGTCAGCGGGGCAGGGGGTGACTGGACCGTCTCATCCTATGCGAGCGCATGGGCCTCGGGTCTGGGAAGCCACCGACAGCCGTGAGCGAGGCATGGCCGGGCCGCGGCGGCTCGGACGGGGCTTTCAGGCCTGGTCGAGGCATCCGGTACTATGGGTCTCGAATCGATTCGACGAATTCGGCAGCGCCGATCGATTCCCGCCCCTGTGCGCCTGAACCGGATTGCCGGTGTCGACGCCTTCCCGCCTCGTCATCGAAACGAAGAAACGTTGCTCGACACCGCATCCGTCCCCGTTCAGAACTCCGAAGACCGCACCCCCCACGCCCCTCACCCGCACCCGACGGCCACCGGCGCGATCCGCACGCTCGGCAGCGATCCGGCCACCGCGCCGATCGTCCTGCACCCCGGCGACTCGATCTCGACGCGCCGGCGGGTGCTCTACATCATCCTGCTCGGGGCGCTGACGGCGCTCGGCCCGTTCACGATCGACCTGTATCTGCCGGCCTTCCCCGTGCTGGAGGAGGACTTCCAGACGACCGCGGCGGCGATCCAGCTGACACTCACCGGCACGATGATCGGCTTCGCACTGGGCCAGCTCATCGTGGGACCGCTGAGCGACAAGGTCGGACGCCGGATGCCGCTGCTGATCGTGACGGCGCTGCACGTGGTGGCGAGCATCGCCGCGGCCCTCGCGCCGTCGCTCGAGCTGCTGTCGGTCGCCCGGGTGTTCATGGGTGCCGGTGCCGCTGCCGGCGGTGTCGTGGCCGCCGCGATCGTCCGCGACCTGTTCGGGGGACGCCGGCTGGTGGTGATGCTCTCGCGGCTGGCCCTCGTCTCGGGTGTCGCTCCGGTGCTCGCGCCGCTGGTCGGCTCCGCGCTGCTGCTGGTCATGCCGTGGCGCGGCATCTTCGTCGTGCTCGGGATCTACGGCCTGATCATGCTCATCTCGGCGGTCATCTTCATCCCCGAGACCCTTCCGCGCGCCCGCCGTCATGAGAGGGGCGCGACGACCGTCTGGCAGCGCTACAAGAGCGTGTTCAGCGACCGCGTCTTCATCGGCGTGCTGGTCATCGGCGGCATGACCTTCAGCGGTCTGTTCTCGTACCTCTCGTCGTCGTCCTTCCTCTTCCAGCAGGAGTACGGCTTCGACCCCCAGCAGTACGGACTGCTGTTCGCCGCCAACTCGCTCGGCGTGGTCGTGGGTGTCCAGTTCGCCTCGCGGCTGGCGGCGCAGTACGGCCCGCAGTGGGTCATGGCGTGGTCCACCGCCGTGCTCGTGGTCGCGGCATCCGCCATCATCGTCACCGACCAGCTCGGTCTCGGCATGTGGGGCACGATCATCCCGCTGTTCTTCTTCATGACCGCATGCGGGTTCACCTTCCCGTGCGTGCAGGTGCTGGCCCTCGATCGCCACGGCAAGGCCGCAGGAACGGCGCAGTCCATCGTCGGTGCGACCAACTTCGGCGTGGCCGGCATCATCTCTCCGCTCGTGGGCTGGATCGCCGCCGACGCGGGCATCACCGCCACCACGATGGCCGCGGTCATGGTGGGCTGCTCGGTGGTCGGTGTGCTCGCGCTGTGGCTCATCGTGCGTCCGCGCACCGTGGAGCGCCTCGCGCCGTAGTCAGGCGCGCGGCGAGCCCGGCGAGTGCTGCACGCGGACCGGCTGCAGGAGGAAGAGCCGCACCGAGCGGCCCGAATCGCGTTCGTAGCCCCGGTAGCCGGGCCACTGCCGCTCGATGCGCGCCCAGGCGGCATCGCGTTCGCCGTCGGAGATGAGGCTCGCCCGCACGGCCAGGTCGCGTCCGTGGACGGTGATCGCGGCCTCCGGGTGGGCGAGCAGGTTCGCGGTCCATGCCGGATGCCGGGAGCCCGCGAAGTTCGTGCCGGCGATGATCGCGCGGCCGTGCCCGTCCGGCGTGTACATGAGCGGCACATCGCGGCGCGTTCCCGTCTTCGCGCCGGTCGTGTGCAGCACGAGCGACGGCACCAGAAGTGCGCTCACCTGCACGCGGCCGTGCGAGGCCCACGCGACGAGCCGCTCGACCGGTGGCAGCAGCATCGGGCCGATCACGCGGCGGAACAGTCGGGTGCGTGTGAGAGGCGCGATGACCGCGCGCAGGGAGTCTACTGCTCGGCTCATGCACCTCATCCTGCCTCGTGACGCGGATGTCGCGCCGGGCCGTGCAGAATGGGGCGATGACCGACACGCAGAGGCGGGTGACGGCATCCGTCACGGCGTACCTCGTGGGGGGCGCCGTGCTCGTGGCGCTGTCGTGCCTGCTGGGCTGGTGGATCTTCTCACGCGGCGACGAGCCGTTCCCGATCGACACATGGTGGAACGCAGCGATCGCCGAGCTCTGGAATCCGGTGCTTCTCGGCTTCTCACGCGTGATGAACTGGCTGGGCGGGGGATGGTTCGGAGTGCTCGTCGTGCCTATCGGCGGCGCGATCGGCCTCATCCTGCTTCGCCTGCCGTGGGCGGCGGCGTACTTCCTCGCGGCCGAGGCGGTGTCGGCCGCGGGCGTGCAGGTGCTCAAGCACGTGTACGGACGCGCTCGCCCCGAAGACATGCTGGTGCTGTCGGACTACGGTTCATACCCGTCGGGGCATGTGGCCAACGCCGCGACCATCGCGGTGGCCGCCGTCATCATCTTCCCGCGCGTATGGGTCGCCGTGGTCGGCGCCGCCTGGGTCGTGCTCATGGCCTTCAGCCGCACCTATCTGCACGTGCACTGGCTGAGCGACACCCTGGGCGGCGCGCTCATCGGGGCGGGGGCGGCACTGCTCGTCGCGGCTGCGTTCGTCGTGCCGATGGCTCGAGAACGAGCGGATGCCGCGACCGGAGCCTCTGGTTAGGCTGAGCGCATGACCGCGCCCTCGACGCCCGATCCCGCTGTGGCCGCCGCCGAAGCCGAGCTCGCCCGGCTCCGCGCCGACGCCGACGCCGCCGAGGCCCAGTTGAAAGCCGCACAGGCCCGGGCCGCGCTCGCCGCCGCCGAGGCCGCAGCGGCGCAGGCGAAGGCCGCCGCCCACGCGGATGCGTCCCCGGTCTGGGGTGCGTCCTCGGCTGAGGGCCCGAGACGAGGTGCGGATGCCTCCGGCGCCGTGGCTCCTCCACTCGGCTCGTCTCCTGAGCGCAGGACCGAAGGGACGAGCGAGGTCGCTGCGGCTTCCGCCGGAACGGGGCCCTCGGGTCCGCTCGGCGCCGAGGACATCGCCGCGATCATCACGGGCTACTCCTTCGACGCAGACACCCTCGACGTCGGGGCTCTGATCAACGGCGACCCCGTGCCCGAAGCGCAGGTGCGCATCCCGCTCGCCATGATGAACCGGCACGGCCTCGTGGCCGGTGCGACCGGAACGGGCAAGACCCGTACGCTGCAGGGTCTCGCCGAACAGCTCGCCGCGAAGGGCGTCCCGGTGTTCGCGGCCGACATCAAGGGCGACCTGTCGGGCGTCGCCACCCCCGGCGAGTCGAGCGCCAAGCTGCTGGCGCGCACCGAGGGGATCGGTCAGGACTGGAAGCCCGAGGCATCCGCGACCGAGTACTTCGCGCTGGGCGGCATCGGCAAGGGTGTCCCGGTGCGCGCGACGGTGTCGGGGTTCGGTCCGCTCCTGCTGAGCAAGGTGCTCGGACTCAACGCGACGCAGGAATCGAGCCTGGGCCTGGTCTTCCACTACGCCGACAAACAGGGCCTCGCGCTCGTCGACCTGTCAGACCTGCGCGCGGTGCTCAGCCACCTCACGAGCGACGAAGGCAAGGCCGAGCTCAAAGAGCTCGGCGGGCTCTCGCCGGCGACGGCGGGGGTGATCCTGCGCGAACTCATCACCTTCGCCGACGAGGGCGCGGACGTCTTCTTCGGCGAGCCCGAGTTCGACGTCGCGGACTTCATCCGCACGGCCGCGGACGGACGCGGCATCATCAGCCTGCTCGAGGTTCCGGGCGTCGTCGACAAGCCTGCGCTGTTCTCGACGTTCCTGATGTATCTGCTCGCCGAGCTCTTCGAGATCCTCCCCGAAGTGGGCGATGTCGAAAAGCCCAAGCTCGTCTTCTTCTTCGACGAGGCGCACCTGCTGTTCAAGGACGCGTCGAAGGACTTCCTCTCGGCGATCGTGCAGACCGTACGGCTCATCCGGTCGAAGGGCGTCGGCGTGTTCTTCGTGACGCAGACTCCCAAGGACGTGCCGAGCGACGTGTTGGCGCAGCTGGGGTCCCGGGTGCAGCACGCCCTGCGCGCCTTCACGCCCGACGACGCGAAGGCGCTGCGTGCGACGGTCGGCACCTACCCGAAGTCGGGCTACGACCTCGAACGGGTGCTGCAGGAGCTCGGCACCGGCGAGGCGATCGTGACGGTCATGAGCGAGAAGGGTGCCCCGACGCCCGTCGCGTGGACCCGGCTGCGTGCCCCGCAGGGCCTGATGTCGCCGACGCCCGATCCGCAGATCGACGCGGCCGTCAGAGCATCCCTCCTTCTCGCGAAGTACGGCACGCCCATCGATCGCGAGTCGGCCCGAGAGATCCTCTCGGCGAAGATGAGGGCCGCCGACGAGGCGGCCTCGGTCGCGCAGGCCGCGCTCGAGAAGGCGAAGATCGACGCCGAGTTCGCCACGCAGCAGGCTGCGATCGACAAGGAGAACGCGAGTGCCGCGAAGGCGGCGGCGACCGCAGAGAAGAAGGCGCAGCAGGAGTACGAGCGGCTGCTGAAGAAGACCGCCGGATCGACCCGGACATCGCGCAGCGCGCAGAAGTCCCCGCTCGATCAGATTCTCAACTCGAAGTCGACGCAGACCATACTCGGCGGCGTCATCCGCGGAATCTTCGGCACCGGCAGGCGCTGACCCGAGCTCTCGCGTGGCTCGGCGCACCGAGTGCGCCGGGTGCACCGGGTGAGATCAGAGGGCGGTGGAGGAGAGGGATGCCGCGGCTCCGCGCAGCCGCGCGACGTGTCTCGCCGCGACCGAGAGCCGGGAGACCGGCGTGGCGAGCGAGACCGCACCGATCGGCTCGTGGTGGTCGTTGCTGATCGGCACCGCGAGACAGCCCCGATCGGGCGCCAGCAGCGCGGCCTGCTCCGTGTACCCGCGAATCGCATACGCCTCGGCGATGGCCTCCACATCGGCCGGCTGCGCGCGGACACGCCATCGCGTTCCGCGCGTATCGTCATCGGGTCGCCCGACGAGCCAGAGATGACCCACCGCTGAGCGGGTGGGATCGCCCAGGAGCGCCGCACGGTCGGAGATGGGCGACCGCGGATCCTCGTCGAGGATCGCCACCCCGCCATCGCGGAACGCGAACAGGTGCACCGCCTCGCCGGTCTCGGCACGCAGCGCGTCGAGCACGCCGGAGTAGTCCGGACGCCGGTGCGCGTCGACGACCGCCGCCAGCTCCAGCACACGCGCGCCGAGGAGGAATCCGGTCAGGTCGGGGCGCCGCACCAGGTACTCGTCTCTCACCAGGGAGTTGACCACCCGGTAAACGGTCGCGCGCGGCGCGCCGACCGCGCGGGCGATCTCCGCCGCCGTCGCGCCCTGCGGATGACGCGCGACCTGCTCGAGGACTTCGAGGGCGAGCCCGAGGCCCTTCTCCGGCGGCCGCGCCTCGTGTGCGAGATCGGCCGCGGTCACCCTCGTGCCGGCCCGTCGAGGCAATCGGTGTCGATCGGCCAGTCGTGGACGCCGATGCGTGCCGCCACCGCCGGGTGCCGGGCGAGGCGCACCGAACCTGCCGCGACGAGGGCGGCCAGTAGCCCGATCGCCCACAGCAGGCCAGTGGGATTGTCGCGCAGGGTCGCGGCGAGATAGAAGCCCAGCACGACCAGCAGCCCTGCCAGGGGGAGCATGCACAGCACCGCGACGCGGATGGTGAGCTCGCCGATCCGTGCGAGGAACACCGGTGCAGCCGCGCAGACGAGGGCGTACGCCAGCACGAAGCCCAGGATGGATGCCGGCGAGGTCACGATGCGCATGTCCTGCCTGCTGCCTCCGAGCGCGAGGATCAGGACGGGGACGGCGGTGACGAGCGTCGCCAGCAGCACGCCGCCGGCGGCCGGCACACCCCGGCGCGACACGCGGCCCAGCGCCATCGGGAGCAGCCCTTCCCGGCTCATCGCGAACGCGAGTCGCGTCGCGGCGTTCGTCATCGCCAGCGCGCACGCGAGGAACGAGATCGCGACGATCACGTCGATGAGCCACGTCAGTCCGGTCACGCTGCTCAGTGACGCCGCACCGGGCCGCTCCGCCACGATCGACAGCTGAGCGGCGGTGCCGACGAGCATGATGAGCCCTGTCGCCCCCACGCTCACGAGGATCGCCCGCGGGACCGCGGCGAACGGACGCCGCGTCTCGGGTCCGAGAGCGGCCCCGCTCTCGAAACCCACGAACCCGATGAGCGCGAAGGCGACGCCCGTGATGATCGCTTCCAGAGAGAAGTCGGACGGATCGGGAACGAGCAGGCCCAGGTCCCATTCGGTGAGGTTGAGCGCGGCGATCGAGAGCGCGAGCACGGCGATCACGGCGACGGATTCGAGCACCAGGAGCATGCGCGTGGACATCCGCAGTCCTCGCGCGACCACGAACGCGATGACTCCGCCGAAACCGACGATGAGCGCGATCACGAGCCACGAGGGCGGCTCGGCACCCCCGACGAGCAGTTGGGCCAGCCGCGTCGAGCCGGAACTCAGAGTGTTCATCGCGATGGCGAGGTAGCCCAGGCTCAACGCGATTCCGGCGACCAGGCCGGCGTGGGTGCCCAGGCCTCGTGCGGCGAACGTGTACAGCGACCCGGTGCTCGCGATGCGGCGTGCGAACGTGCCGATCACGAGCGCCACGCCCACCACCAGCGTGATCGTGATCGCGATGTCGACGAATGCGAACGAACCGCTCCGCGCGTAGGCGGCGGCGGGGTGGATGAGCAGCACACCGGCCGGTGCGGTCGCGGCGACCGACTGGGCGACGACATCCACGGTCCGCGCGTGCCGCCGGCGAAGTCCCGCGAACGGGGAGCTCCCGCCCAGATCGTTTCTCGGCCGGGCCTCTCTGATCGCGTCGGCGAGTGCGCTCATGCGTCCTCCTCGCCGTTCGTCGCTGCGGTCGAAGCGAGATTATCGGCGCGCCGTTGCGCGCAACGACGGGTCGTGTTTCGGGCGCGTGACACCGGATGAGACGACCCCACCGAGTCCTTCGATGCTGTCTCACCGGGATTTCGCTCGGCGTTCGTCCGAGCACACGACGGGGAAACGACGACGGCGAAGAATCGCCACGACGGGGGGTGAGTCGTGCCGCCGTCAGCGACACAAGCCCGAACATCCCCAGCCATCGAAAGGAACTCTGTGACGGATACACAGCTCTCACCAGAGGGAGACTCGCCACCCTCCTCGGGGCGGCGGCCCTCGAGAATGGGGCGCTTGCTGACACCGCGCACCCTCGGCATCGGCTCGGCCATCGCCGCGGGGGCGGCCGCGGTCGCGCTCGTCTTCGCGACGCAGACCGCGGTGCAGGCCACCTCTTCGCCCGAACTCCCGGAGTCGACCCCCATCGCCGCCGACAGCACCGATGAGAATGCGCCCGAGAAGGCCGTCGAGGTCGCCAAGCCCGCCACGGTCGCGGCCGCCTACGACCAGCTCTCCGGCGCGGAGGTCGAATACGTCCGCTTCGTCGGCGCGCAGGACCCGGCCTTCACGGCCGGCGTGGACGTGTTCGGCGAGGCGGGCCTGCAGTTCCTGTCGACCGATGTCGCCGAACCCCAGGCGTACGCCGACGGGCAGCGCCGTCTGATCTCGCTGTACTACGACTACGCCACGAACGAGACGGTCAGCATGATCGTCAACGTCACGACCGGCGCCGTCGAGTCCGTCGAGCGCGCATCCAGCTCCCAGCCGGCGCCGACCGACGCCGAGACCTCCCTCGCGTGGGAGATGCTCCTGGACTCCGAGCTGTCGCAGCCCCTCACCGATGAATTCGCCTCGCTCACCGGCGGCTCCTATCTGACTCCGGCATCCGCCGAGGTCCTCCTCACCGCCCACTCGTTCGTCACGGATGCCGGGTCCTTCGGCGCCGAGTCGTGCGGCGTCGACCGCTGCGTGCAACTGCTCGCCCAGGTCGACGGCGGCGCCTACCTCACCACCAGTGCCTACGTCGTCAACCTTTCGACCGGCGCCGTCCTGTCCGTCTCATGACCATGGAGAGAAACCCGATGAAACGAACCCCCATCCGGCGAGCGCTGGCTGCGGCCACCGCGGCCGCTCTGCTCGCGGGCGGACTGGTCGTCCTCGCCGTCCCCACCGTCGCCTCCGCGCAGACGATCACCGAGGCATCCTGCTCCGGCGACTCGCTCGTGTCGGAGACCCTCGAATCGGGATCGAGCTGGCAGATGTGCTGGCGCCTCGACACCTACCGCGGCCTCGTGCTCGACAAGGTGGCGTACCAGCCGCGCGATGACGCCGCGCCGATCCTCGTGCTCGACTCGATCGCGCTCGCCCAGCTCAACGTGCCCTACGACAGTGGCGCGACCGAGTACAACGACGTCACCACCTACCAGGTGGGTGGGCGCCGTCTGCAGGCGATCGCGGCGGTCGACTGCCCCGTCGGCGAGGTGCGCACCTCATGGGTGGACGCCGCCCGCGGCGAGATCCCCGCGATCTGCATCGGCGAGGAGGACTCCGGTCTCGCCTACCGCTCGAACGTTCCGAACGACGCACTGTACGCCGCACAGGGCACCGACCTGGTGCTGCACACGGTGTCGCGCATCGGCTGGTACGAGTACCAGACGCAGTACCGCTTCCACGACGACGGTGAGATCTCGGTAGAGCTCGGTGCGACCGGTGACCTGTCGCCCAACGACTACGTGAACGTCGTCAACCAGGGCTGGCCGCTCGCGCCGGGCCAGGAGGACTTCGCCGTCAACCACTACCACTCGGCCTTCTGGCGAGTGGACTTCGGCATCGACTCCGGAGCGAACCAGGTCGTCGAGAAGTTCGCCACCGTCCCGACGGGCGACTACGGCACGACGGGAGACACCGGTCACACGGCGATCCTCGAGACGACGCTGACCCAGGTCGCCAACGAGACGAAGACGCTCGGCTCGAACCGCGAGGCGTATCGCGTCGTCAACCCCGAGAGCATCAACGCCGACGGGCACGCCCGTTCGTACGAGATCATCGTGCCGCGCGATCAGGCCTACAACCTGAACCCCGAGACCGACTACGACATCGCCTTCACGTCGGCGAAGTCGGACGAGGTGCACGCGAGCCACAACCTGATCCCGTCGAAGGCGGGCCAGATGGTCTCGGACTACATCGCCGACGGCGAGACGCTCGAAGACCCGATCGCCTGGGTGAACGTGGGATTCCACCACATCAACCGCGACGAGGACCAGAGCCCGATGCCGATCCACTGGCAGGGCTTCACCCTCTACCCGCGTGACTTCGCGGCTCAGAACCCGAACATCCCCGAGGGTCGCAAGTGGGTCAACGGCGACATGCGCGGTGTTCCGAACCCGAACATCACGCCGTCCCCGACCGCGTCGCCGACCCCGACGCCGACCACCGAGCCGACGGTCGCCCCGACCACCGCGCCGACGGTCGCCCCGACGACCGAGCCGACGAGCGGTGCGACGCCGACTCCGAGCGGCTCGCCGTCGGCGGGTGCAGAGACGCCGGTGGCCAACCCGGTGCAGTTCGGTCATGCCGAAGTCGCTCCGGGAGCGACCCAGACGGCGACGGCGAGCGGATTCGCCCCCGGTGAGACGGTCAGCGCCGTGCTGCACTCCGATCCCGTCGACGTCGGGACGTTCATCGCGGATGCCGACGGCACCGTGACCGCGCAGTTCATCGTCCCGGCCAACACGCCGGCGGGCGAGCACCGCCTGGTGCTGACGGGCCAGTCCTCGTCGGTCGTGGCCGAGGGGACCTTCACGGTCGCGTCGGCATCGCCGGCGGCGATCTTCGGCGCTCTCGCGACGACCGGCACCGACGCGAACCGCTGGGCGATGTCGGGCCTCGTGCTCATCATCGCCGGCGCGGGTCTGGCCGGCACCGCGTGGTACATGCGGCGTCGAGGGGCTCAGGTCCTCGCCTGACCCACCGCGGGGCGGCGCGACCCGACGCGCCGCCCCGCGGCATCCCCGTCCCACGAAAGGAACCTCCATGCGCAGTCGGATCGCCTTCATCGGAGTCGTGCTGGCCGTGTCGACGGGGCTCGCCGGAGCCGGCGCGGTCACGCTCGCAGCCACAGCCCCGGCCGAGTCGGCACCGGTGGCCGCGCCGGTGCACGCATCGGCTCCCGATGCGGTCTCGCCGTACCCCACGCTCGAGGACCACTGCTACATCGAGGGCATGATCCCGCATCACGAGCAGGCTCTGGCGCTCAGCGAGCTCATTCTCGCCGCGACCGGTGTGCGGGAGCGGACGCGCGCGCTCGCCGAGTTCATCGTCGCCGATCAGTCGGCCGAGATCGACACGATGCGCACGTGGCAGCAGGCATGGCTGCGCACCATCCCGGCCGGATCGGCGGGCGGCGCGCATTCCGGCCACGGCACGACCGAGGACGTCCCGACGGGCTGCGGCGACCACGGCCATGGCGAGATGAAGGGCATGGCGAGCCCCGATCAACTGGCGGCGCTCGATGCGGCGGAAGGCGAGCTCGCCGACAGCATGTTCCTCGAGCTGATGATCGCGCACCACGAGGGAGCGCTCGAGATGGCGACCCGTGCGGTGCTGGAAGGATCGAACGCGTTCGTCCGGACCTCGGGCAAGCACGTGCTCGTCGAGCAGGAGCGCGAGATCGCCGCGATGACCGCGCTGCTCGCCGAGGCGCCATGACGCTGATCGAGACGCGGAATGACGCGCCGGCAGGCGCCGTGCCCGCTCGCGCGCGCGGACGGCGCCGGCTCGTCGCCGCCGCCGCGATGATCGCACCGGTCGTCGCCGCGGCGCTCGTGCTGAGCGCTTTCGGCGTCGCCTCCGTCCACAACGACTCCATGAGCCCCACGCTCCACGGCGGCGACCTCGTGATCTACGACCGCTGGAGCGCGCCGGCGCGCGGCGACATCGTGCTGCTGGTCGACCGGGAGGGATGGTCGGGAACCCCCGGCGCGCTTCTGGTCAAGCGCGTGGTCGGGGTGGCGGGCGACGTCGTCGTCTGCTGCGAGGCGGGCAGCGGCCGTCTCGTCGTCAACGGCGAACCGGTCGACGAGGCGTACGTCCACGACGCGCGACCCGGGGGCGCGATCCCGTTCCGCGTCACCGTCACCGAAGGTGCGGTGTGGGTCATGGGCGACAACCGCGACGCCTCGGCCGACTCCCGCCTCTCGGTGTCGCAGCCCGGGCACGGGGGCGTCGCGCGCGAGGACCTGCGCGGCACGGTGCGGGGCTGGTGGGGCTGACGGCGCCGCGACCGGGCGGATCGCGGCATCCGCAGTCCTTGCTGAACCGAACGGCGCGGCGCCCCGGCCCCGGGTGGGCGGCCGGAGGAATAGCCTGAGAGCATGGCGACGCGGCCCCCGGCATCCGATATCGACGAGACGCGCGTGCGCGCGACCGGCCCCAAGAAGGTCGCCGTCGGCGTGCCCGCGGTGCTGCACGCGCTGCAGATCGCGAACGAGCAGATGGGTGTCGCACGGTCCGTCCAGACGTTGCTGCGCGTCAACCAGAAGGACGGGTTCGACTGTCCCGGATGCGCGTGGCCCGAAGAGGACAAGCGGCACCTCGCCGAGTTCTGCGAGAACGGTGCGAAGGCGGTCGCCGAAGAGGCGACGCTGCGCCGTGTCGGCCCCGAGTTCTTCGCCGACCACTCGATCGACGAGCTGCGCGGCCACGACGACTGGTGGCTCGGACAGCAGGGGCGGCTGACGCATCCGATGTTCCTCGAAGCGGGCGCGACGCACTACCGCCCGATCGAGTGGGACGAGGCGCTGCGGCTCGTCGCCGAGGAGATCGCACAGCTCGACGACCCGAACGAGGCGGTGTTCTACACCTCGGGACGCACGTCCAACGAGGCGGCGTTCCTCTACCAGCTGCTGGTGCGCGGCATCGGCACCAACAACCTTCCCGACTGCTCGAACATGTGTCACGAGTCATCCGGCTCGGCGCTCACCGAGACGATCGGCATCGGCAAGGGCACGGTGTCGATCGACGACATCCACGAGGCCGATCTGCTCATCGTCGCGGGGCAGAACCCGGGCACGAATCACCCGCGGATGCTCTCGGCGCTCGAGAAGGCGAAGCAGCGCGGGGCGACGATCATCGCGGTGAACCCGCTGCCCGAGGCAGGCCTCATGCGGTTCGAGAATCCGCAGACGGTGCGCGGCGTCGCGTTCGGCGGCACCAAGCTCGCGGACGAGTTCCTGCAGATCCGCCTCGGCGGCGACCAGGCGCTGTTCCAGGCGATCGGCAAGCACCTGCTCGAGGCCGAGGAGTCCGGCGGCGGTGTGCTCGACCATGCGTTCATCGGGGAGCACACGAGCGGGTTCGGCGCCTACCGTCAGGCGATGGCGGATGCCGCGTGGCCCGAGCTCGTGGCCGCCACCGGCATCCCCGAGAAGGCCCTGCGCCGCGCGGGCGAGGCTGTGCGCGTGTCGAAGGCGACCATCGTGTGCTGGGCGATGGGGCTCACGCAGCACAAGCACTCGGTGCCGACGCTGCGCGAGGTCGTCAACGTGCTGCTGCTCCAGGGCAACATCGGTCGCCCGGGAGCCGGCGTCTGCCCCGTGCGCGGACACTCGAACGTGCAGGGCGATCGCACCGTCGGCATCTACGAGAAGCCCTCGGAGGCGTTCCTGTCGGCGCTCGACGAGGAGTTCGCGTTCACCGCTCCCCGAGAGCACGGGCTCGACACCGTCGAGGCGGTCCGCGCGATGCGCGACGGACGTGTGCGCGTGTTCCTCGGCATGGGCGGCAACTTCGTCTCGGCCACGCCCGATACCGCGGTCGTCGAAGCCGGCATGGCGCGCATCGGACTCACCGTGCAGGTGTCGACCAAGCTGAACCGCTCGCACGTCGTCACCGGACGCCGGGCGCTGATCCTGCCGACGCTGGGCCGGACCGACCGGGATCGCCGGGGCGGCCCCGGCGGCCGCCAGCGCGAGCAGCGCGTCACGGTCGAGGACTCGATGGGCGCGGTCCACTCCTCCCGCGGGCGGCTCGCACCGCCGTCGGAGGAACTGCTCAGCGAAGTCGCGATCGTCGCCCGGCTCTGCGGGCTGCTCTTCGTCGATGTCGATGTCGATGTCGATGTCGATGTCGATGTCGATGCGGGCGCGGCCGTCGGCGCGGGCGCCGCATCCGGCCTCCCGGAGCAGGTGTTCTCGCCGGAACAGGACGATGCGGGTGCGAAGCGCCGTGCTCCGGCCGACGCTCCTGTTCTCGGCAGGGCGTCACCTGCGAAGGCCGGCAATCCGGACCGCGGCCTTCCCGAGCGGACCGCTGCCGAAGAGGCCGAGGGCCCGGACCCGGCTGCGGTGCGGCATCCGCAGAACGCCCCGCGCGCCGACTGGGCCGCGCTCGAGAGCGACTACGCGCTGATCCGCCGGCACATCGAACGGGTGATCCCGGGGTTCGAGGACTACGAGGAGCGCATCGACAAAGGCCGCACGTTCTTCCTGCCGAACGGCCCGCGCGATGCGCGCCGATTCGCGACCGTCGACGGCAAGGCGCGATTCACCGCGAATCCGCTGGAGTACCCGGTGATCCCGCGGGGGCGCCTGCTGCTGCAGACCCTGCGCTCGCACGACCAGTACAACACCACCATCTACGGCAAGGATGACCGCTACCGCGGCATCCACGACGGGCGGCGGGTCGTGCTCGTCAATGCGAAGGACATCGCCCTGCTCGGGTTCGCCGAGAACGAGATCGTCGATCTCGTCTCGGAGTGGCGGGGCGCCGACGGCGTGCTGCAGGAGCGGCGCGCCGACGCGTTCCGCATCGTGGCGTACCGGACGCCGCGGGGCAATGCCGCCGCGTATTACCCCGAGACGAACGTTCTCGTGCCGCTGGACTCGGTGGCCGACGTCAGTGGCACGCCGACCTCGAAGTCGGTGGTCATCCGGCTCGAGCGACGGGTGTGAGGGCGCAGGTCTCTGCCGCGAGCACGGATGCGCACCCGTGCGGCTACGCGGCGTGCGGGAGCGAGGCGGTCCACGAGTGCCATAGGTCGCCGTGCAGACCTAGGCTGGTGCGGTGAGCATTCGCGCCGTCGTCATCACCGTGTCGGACCGCTCCGCCGCGGGCGAGCGCGAGGACACCAGTGGCCCCGTCGCCGTGCAGGCGCTGCGTGCCGCCGGATATGCCTGCGATGACGCGGTCGTCGTGCCCGACGGAGCCGACAGCGTCGAACGTGCCTTGACCGCCGAGATCGTCGCCGGGGTCGACCTCATCGTGACGACCGGCGGCACGGGGCTCGGACCGCGCGACCAGACCCCCGAAGGCACCCTGCGGGTGATCACGCGCGAGATTCCGGGGGTCTCCGAAGAGCTGCGCCGCCGTGCCGTCGCCGAGAAGCCGGCGGGAATGCTGTCGCGCGGTGTCGCGGGCGTGGCCGGAGCCGCGCTGATCGTGAATCTGCCGGGCTCGCCGCGTGCGGTCGAGTCGGGCATGCCCGTCATCCTGTCGGTCGCCCGTCACATCGTCGACCAACTGTCGGGGGGCGATCACTGATGCCCGTGCGTCTCGTCGCGATCAGCGCCGAACCGCTCGATCTCGCGGCGCACCTCGATGCGGTCGACGACCCGGCCGCGGGCGCGGTCACGTCGTTCGTAGGGCGCGTCCGCGATCACGATCCGGATGCCGCGACCGCTGTCGTCGCTTTGGAGTACAGCGCCCATCCCGATGCCGAGACGACGCTGCACCGCATCGCCGAGACGAGCATCGGAGACACAGGCGCCATCGTCGCGGTCTCTCATCGGATCGGTCGTCTCGAGGTGGGCGACCTCGCGGTCGTCATCGCCGTCGCATCGCCCCATCGGGCCGAGGCGTTCGCGGTGTGCCGCGACCTCATCGAGGCGATCAAGACCGATCTGCCGGTGTGGAAACGCCAGGTCGAATCCGACGGCACGACCGCCTGGAAGGGCCTCGGCGGCTGAGCACCGCGCACGGGTTCGCGTCCGTCGCGACGGACGGGCTCGCGCTCCTTACCCGCCGGCGAACGGCGGGAGGACGTCGATCAGATCGTCGGCGCCGAGCGGTGTCGCGTCGTCGACGCGGGCGCCCCCGACGAGCACGGCGCAGCGCGGCAGGATCCCGCCGAGCCCGGGCCGCTCGTCCGCCAATGCGGCGCGCAGGTCGCCGAGGGTCGCCTCGAAGCGCGTCTCCTCCGCGCGGCCGGCCATCTCTTCGGCGGCGGCGAAATAGCGGATGCGCGCCATCAGGCCTCCTGCTTCCACTGACTCGCGAGCGCGGAGATCGCAGCGACCGCGGCCGCGGTGTCGGCGGGGGAGCCGCCGGCGCGGCCGGCCACCAGGCCCGCGGCGAAGGCGCTGAACGGTGCAGCAGGGCGGGCGACGCCGATCGCGACGTCACGGGCCAGATCGAGGATCAGCGAGACGGGCAGGTCGTCGGGCGCCAGGTCGAACTGCTCCCGAAGCGCGGCGGCCCACGCATCGAGAGCCTCGGGTGGAAGTGTGCGGGGCTCGGTCACGGTGCCTCCTCGGTCGGGCGCTCTGCCGCGGCGCGTGCGTCAGCAAGATCTTCCCACGTGTCGACGTCGCGGGTGAGGGTGTCATCGACGCTCAGGACGGTGATCGCGAGATCCTCGACGAGGGCGCGCACGGCGGCGTCGCGGCCGTCATCCGGCAGAGCGGATGCCGCGGCCCGCAGCGCAGCGGTGCGGTAGAGGCCTATCAGCCACTGAGGGCGGGACGAGGCATCCGCGAGGCACACGCCATCGGCGTCGGACGGCAGCAGCGGGAGCGCGTCCACGAGCACGGCGACGGCGCGGGCGACGGGGGGCAGATCGCACGCGAGGAGGAACGTCCACTCGGGGGCGCTCCCCGACTCGCCCTCCGTCGTCGGAGCGAGCGCCGCGAGCGCCGCGAGCGCCGCGAGCGCGGCGCTGGCACCGGCGGCGGGTCCACCGAACGGGGGGTCTTCGCGCACCCAGACGACGTCCAGGGCCGGGTCGAGCTCGGGTCCGGCGACGACGATCGACCCGGCTCCGGCGTCCCGAACGGCGGCGACGGCCGAGGCGATCAGCGATCGCCCGCCGACCTCGAACAGCGGCTTGGCCGCGCCGTCCACCCGCGAGGCGCGCCCGCCCGCCAGCAGGATCGCGCCGAATTCCACGGTGCTCATTCCTCGCCCGCGCGGGCCCAGTCGCCGCTCTTGCCACCGGTCTTGCGGGTGATGCGGACGTTCTCGATGGAAGTCCCCTTGTCGAGCCCCTTCACCATGTCGACGATCGCGAGCGCGGCGACGGCGACGGCGGTGAGCGCCTCCATCTCGACACCCGTGCGGTCGGCGGTGCGCACGGTCGCCTCGATCCCGACGCCCTCGTCGACGACCTCGAGGTCGACGGCGGCGCCGTGCACGCCGATGACGTGGGCGAGCGGGAGCAGTTCGGGAGTGCGCTTGGCGGCCTGGATGCCCGAGATCCGGGCGACGGCGAGGACGTCGCCCTTCGGCACCGACCCGTCCCGCAATGCCGCGACGACATGAGGCGCGCAGCGCACGAACCCGCGAGCGGTCGCGGAGCGCACGGTGGGCTGCTTGTCCGTGACGTCGACCATGCGGGCGTGGCCGGCGGCATCCAGATGGGTGAAGCTCATGAGATCAGCATGACATCGACGAGGTCGTCCGCCTCGACCGCGTCGACCTCGGCGGGGATGACCGCGTACGCTTCGGCCCGGCCGAGGCCGCCTGCCAGATGCGAGCCGCCCGCTGTCGCGGGGACCGCTCGCCAGGCGCGCGGAAGGGAGCGGTCGATCAGGACGGGGAGATACTGAGTGCGCCCCGGCGGCGTGCGCCATGACACGGCGGCGGCGAGAGAGATCACGGGCCGGTGAATGTCTGCCGCGCCCTGCAGCGCGAGCAGCGCGGGACGCACGAACGCCTCGAACGACACGGCGGCGCTCACCGGGTTTCCGGGCAGGCCGAACAGCACCACGCCCGACGCCGTACGCCCGAAACCCTGCGGCTTGCCCGGCTGCATGCGCACCTTGGTGAAGGCCATCACGTCGCCGAGGGTGTTCTTCACGACCTCGTACGCGCCCGCACTGACCCCTCCCGAGAAGATCACGACGTCGGCACCGAGCATCTCGGCCTCGGCGATCGCCTGCCGGGGTCCGTCCCCCTCGTCGGGCACGCTCGTACGCAGCACCACCTCGGCACCCGCCTCGGCCGCCAGGGCCGCCAGCAGTTCGCTGTTGGACTCGGGGATCTGTCCGCGGCGCAGCGCCGTGCCGGGAGGTACGAGCTCGGAGCCGGTCGAGATCACCGCCACCCGGGGCGGGCGCGCGACGACGACCGCGGCGACGCCCGCCGCGGCGAGGGCCGCGGTCTGCAGCGCGCCGAGGCGCACCCCCGCGGTCAGGATGACGTCGCCCGCCACGAGGTCCTCTCCCTGTCGACGGATGTGGGCGCCGGGCGCGCGGGGGGCGCGGAGCACCGCGATCTCGCCGAGCGAGTCGTCGAGGCCGCCGATCGTGTCTTCGAACGGCACGACGGCGGTGGCGGCCGTGGGCGAAGGGGAGCCGGTCATGATGCGAGCCGCCTCGCCCGGCGCGAGAGGCGGGTCGACATCGGTGCCCGCCGGCAGATCGGCGACGACCCGCAAGAGAACAGGGGAGTGCTCGGATGCCGCGGCCACATCTTCGAACCGCACCGCGAATCCGTCCATGGCCGAATTGTCGAACACCGGGATGTCGACGGCGGCGCGCACGTCCTGCCGGAGGATCCTGCCGCGGGCAGTGCTCAGTGATCTCGTCTCGGTGGTGACGGGGGTGACGGCGGCGAGCACCGTCGCCAGGTGCTCGGCGATGAGCACGAGGGGTGCGGCGCTCATGCGGTCGCCTTCTCGGGTGCCGCAGTCGCGGCATCCCACGCATCGATTCCTCCCGCGAGAACGGATGCCTCGACACCGGCATCGAGCAGCGCCCGGGCCGCGCGCTGCGCGCGCATGCCGACCTGGCACACGACGACGACCGGTCCTGTCCCGGCGAGCCGGAGGTCGGCGAGGAGGGTGGCGAGGGGCACCTCGACGCTGCCCGGGATCACGCCGCGGGCGGTCTCGGCGGGTTCGCGCACATCGATGATCGTCGCACCGGCGGCCTGGGCCCGACGTGTCGCCTCCGCGTCGAGCTGCACGACGGGGCGCACGGCGGTGTCGCTCGAGACCGGCGCGGCCCGCGCCGGGCGGACGGCCGCGGCGGGCCGGAGCGGAACTTCGTCGAAGCGGCCGCGGAGTGCGTCGACGACGACGACCCGGCCGAGCAGCGCGTCGCCGACGCCGGTGAGGAGCTTGACGGTCTCAGTGGCCAGCATGCCGCCCACCTGCAGGCAGAGCGAGCCGAGCACGCCCACCTGCGCGCAGGACGGGACGTCGCCGATCGTCTCGGGCGGGTAGAGGTCGGCCAGGCGCACCGCATCCACGCCCGGGGGAGGGCTCGACCAGAACACCGTCACCTGGGCGTGGAACTCCTGCACGACGCCCCACACGAGCGGAACTCCGAGGGCCTCGCATGCGGATGCCACGGCCTCACGCGTGTCGAAGGTGTCGCTGCCGTCGATCACGACGTGCGCCCCGGCGAGCAGACGTGCCGCGCTGTCGGCGGTGAGGCGCTCGCGCACGGCATGAACGACGGTGACCGGCGAGATCTCGCCTGCGACGCGGACCGCGGAATCGACTTTGGGGGCGCCGACGTCGCCGACCCGGTGGATCACCTGCCGCTGCAGGTTCGAGAGCTCGACGTCGTCGTCGTCGATGACGGTGAGCCGGCCGACTCCGGCCGCGGCGAGGGCGAGCACGGCGGGCGACCCGAGGCCTCCCGCGCCCACGATCGCCACGTGCGCCGCTCGCAGCCGGCGCTGCGCGATGTCGCCGAATCCCGCGAGCACGCGGTGTCGCGCCGTGCGCGCGCTCTCGGCTTCGCTCAGTGCCAGAGCCGGCTCGACGAGGGGAGGAAACGCCATGCTGACAGGCTACGACCGCGAGGAGGGGGACGCTCCTTCGTGTCCGTGTACTTCGGGACCACCCGCCGCATAGATGCCCGCATATACGGTTGCAATGACGCGAATCACCCGCACCTGCGGGTGTAGGTTCATGTCATGCCGAGCTACAAGATCGCCGATGCGGCACGGCTGCTGGGTGTGAGCGACGACACCGTGCGCCGATGGATCGATGCCGGAGTGCTTCCTACGACCGGTGCCGCACCGGCCGAGGTCCCCGGTGACGCGCTCGCCGCGCACGCCGTCGAGCTCGCGCACGCGGCGTCCGATCCCAGCGATGTGCTCTCCAGCGCCCGCAACCGGTTCGTCGGGCTGGTGACTCGTGTGCAGATCGACGGCGTGATGGCTCAGGTCGACATCCAGTCCGGGCCGCACCGCGTCGTGTCGCTGCTGTCCGCCGAGGCCGTGCGCGATCTCGCGCTCGAGCCCGGATCCCTCGCCGTCGCCGTCGTGAAGGCGACGAACGTCATCGTCGAAACCCCGAAAGGCTGAAATGCCGCGTCCCTCCTCCCGCTCCGCGCTCGTTCTCTCGCTGGCCGCGGCCGTGCTGCTCGCCGTGACCGGGTGCACCTCGGCGGATTCTCCCGCAGCGTCCACCGCGCCGACGGCGTCGACCGAGACGGCGGCGGTCGACGAACTCGCCGGCGACCTCACGATCTTCGCCGCCGCGTCGCTGGGTGCGGCGTTCGACGAGCTCGCGGCGCAGTTCGAGCAGCAGCATCCGGATGTCGACGTCCTGCCGATCTCGTACGACGGCTCGAGCACTCTGGCGACGCAGCTGATCGAGGGCGCGCCGGCCGACGTCTTCGCCTCGGCGGACGAGAAGAACATGCAGAAGGTCGCCGACGAAGGCCTTGCCGTCGCGCCGGAGCTGTTCGCGAGCAATACGCTCGTGATCGCGGTGCCTGCCGGCAACCCCGGCGGTGTCAAGACGATCGAAGACCTCGCGGATCCTGCGCTGACGGTCGTGCTGTGTGCGCCCGAGGTGCCGTGCGGCGCAGCAGCGGCCACGCTCCTCGCCGACAACGGCGTGACCGTGGCTGCGGCGAGTCTGGAGCAGAACGTGACGGCGGTATTGACCAAGGTCGCCGCGGGCGAGGCCGATGCGGGACTCGTCTACGCGACCGACGTGATCGGCAACGACGATGTGCAGGCGGTTGCGGCAGCAGGTTCCGAGAACGTCGTCAACCACTACCCCGTCACGGTGCTGACCGATGCCTCGAATCCGGATGCCGCGGCGGCGTTCGTCGCCTTCGTGCTCTCGGCCGAGGGTCAGGCCGTTCTCGAGGGTCTCGGATTCGGCGCTGCGTGATCGTCCTGCCGCGATGATGGCGTGGCCCGCATGATCCGCCGTCGGATGTGGTGAGATGGCGGGCGTGAGGAAGCGACAGGCGGGGTTCGTCCCGAGGGTGCTCGCGATTCCCGCCGTGCTCGGGCTCGCGCTTCTGATCCTCCCGCTCGGCGCGCTCGTCCTCCGTGTCGAGTGGTCCACGCTGTGGACGGATGTGACCTCGCCCGAAGCGCTGTCGGCCCTCGGGCTCTCGCTCCTCACCGGACTCATCGCGACCGGCATCTGCGTGGTGCTCGGCGTGCCGCTCGCCCTCCTCATCGCTCGCAGTCGTGTGCGCACGGCCGCGGTGCTGCGCGCGGTCGTCACGGTGCCGCTCGTCCTGCCGCCGATGGTCGGCGGCGTCGCGCTCCTGTTCCTCTTCGGGCGCACGAGCTGGTTCGGCGGGATCCTCGCGGAATGGGGCATCCGTGTGCCGTTCACCACAGGTGCCGTCGTGCTCGCGCAGACGTTCGTCGCCCTGCCGTTCCTCGTGCTCGCCCTCGAGGGGTCGCTGCGCGCCACCGGCGTCGGGTTCGAGCAGGCCGCGGCGGGCCTGGGTGCCGGTCGCTGGAGGATCCTCGCGCGCGTGACGATGCCCCTGGCGGCGCCGGGCCTCGTCGCGGGCATCGTGCTGTGCTTCGCACGCGCCATCGGAGAGTTCGGAGCGACTGCGCTGTTCGCCGGGAACGCTCCGGGAGTGACGCAGACCATGCCCCTCGCGATCTACACCGCGTTCAACGGCGCGGGCGTCTCGCAGGGCACGGCGGTCGCGCTGTCGCTGCTGCTGCTGGTGACCGCGGTCGGCGTGCTGCTGCTCGTGCGCGCCTGGCGGGCGGAGGCGCAGCGATGAGCCGGCGCGACCGCGGCATCGGCGGTGCAGCGGGCGACGCCGGTGCGGTGACCGCGCTCGACGCCCGCGTCGTGGTGCAGCGCCCGGGCTTCCGGCTGGACGCGTCGCTCTCCGTCGAACCGGGCGAGGTCGTCGCGGTGATGGGTCCGAGCGGCGCGGGCAAGTCCACGCTGCTCGAGGTGCTGGCCGGCCTCGTCCCCCTCGACGAGGGTTACGTGCGCTCGGGCGCCAGGACGCTGGAGGCCGCGCCGCGGCCTCGCGTGCGGACGGCACCGTCGCGTCGCGGCATCGTGCTGCTCGGTCAGGAGCCGCGTCTCTTTCCTCACCTCACGGCGCACGCGAACATCGTGTTCGGCCTGCGCGTGCACGGTGCGGACGCGCCGAGCGCAGCGATCGCGGCTCATGACTGGCTCGCACGGGTCGGGCTCGCAGGGCTGGACGATCGCCGCCCCGCGGAGCTGTCGGGAGGGCAGCAGCAGCGCGTCGCGCTTGCCCGCGCGCTCGCCACCTCGCCCGCGGCGGTCCTGCTCGACGAACCCCTCACCTCGCTCGACACCGAGACCGCGGGCGATATCCGTGCGCTCCTGCACGATCAGCTCCTCGCCACCGGCACCACGGCGATCGTCGCGACGCACGACGCCGTCGATGCGGTGTCGCTGGCGAGCAGACTGGTCGTACTCGAAGACGGCCTGGTCACCCAGACCGGAGCGGTCCGCGACGTGCTCGCCGAGCCGGCGACGCGCTTCACCGCGGCGGTGGCGGGCCTGAATCGTGTCGTCGGCTCGGTGAGTGCGGGCCGGTGGCAGCAGGGGCGATTCACGCTCGACGTGGCGCGCGCGGTATCCGGTGGGCAGGGGGCCGAGACGTTCGCGGACGGCGGCGAGGCGGCCGCCGTCTTCGCCCCCGGCGCCGTGGCGGTCGACCGGATAGGCATCGATGCGCGCACCGGTGCCCCGCACGTCGAAGGAGGCGTCCGCCGTGGCGAGTGGCTGGCTCGCGTCACGCGCCTCGAGCCGACGCCCGCGGGGGTGCGGATCCGCACCGCCGACCCCGAAGTCGCCGTCGACCTCTCCGCGGGCCGGGTCGCCGACCTCGGCATCGCCCCCGGTATGGCGGTGCGCCTGCGCGTCGATTCCGCGGCCGTGCGACTGATCCCCCTCGACCCGGCGCCCCCTCAGTAGACTCTGCCGATGGTCCGCATCAGAGCATTTCGCCCCGGTGACGAGCCGGCGCTGGCCGACATCTGCCTGAGGACGGCGGATGCCGGAGCCGATGCGACCGGCATCCTCGACGACGATGACCTGTGGGCCGAGATCTTCGTGCTTCCGTACGCGGCCCGCCACCCCGAGTTCGCCTTCGTCGTCGAGAGCGATGACGCACGCGTCGTGGGCTATGTGGTGGGTGCGCCCGACACGGCGGCGTTCGAAGAGTGGTTCGCGACCGAATGGTGGCCGCAGTTCTCCGGCCGCTGGCCGGAACCCGCGCCGGAACCGGCGAGCGCGCCGTCCCGCCAGGACGGCACGCTCCGCTACGCCTACGCGCGGCAGGGCGGTGCGCAGCCGTTCGGCGAGGACTTCCCCGCGCACCTGCACATCGACCTGCTCCCCGAGACGCAGGGGCAGGGCCTCGGCCGGGCTCTCATCGAGACGCTCGAAGAGGCGCTGCGCGTACGCGGCGTACGCGGCCTTCATCTCGTGGCATCTGCCGACAACACCGGCGCGATCGCGTTCTACCCCCGCGTCGGCTTCACCGCTCTCCCCTCGCCCGAGGGGACCCGGGCTTTCGGCAAGCGCCTCTGAGGCGTCAACCCCCTGCCCGGTGGACCGGCGGGCGCATAGCCTGCGAGCATGGACGACGTCTCCGCCCCCACGGGATCCGAGCCCGCCTTCGCCGCGCGGCCGCGTGCCGACGGATCGCCGCCGCGAGCACTCGTGCTGGGCGCGACGGGGTACATCGGCGGCCGGCTCGTGCCGCGACTGCTCAATGCGGGCTACGTCGTGCGGGTGCTCGTCCGCGATCCCGCCCGGCTCTCCGCGTTCACGTGGGGCGGCGGTGTGGAGGTCGAGGCGGGGGATGCGCGGGATGCCGAGGCCGTCGCGCGCGCCGCGGCGGATGTCGACGTCCTCTACTACCTCGTGCACTCCATGTCTGCGGGCAGTTCGTTCGAGAAGACCGACCGGCAGGCGGCGACAGCGGTCGCTCACGCCGCGGCGGCAGCATCCGTCGGGCGCCTCGTCTATCTCGGCGGACTCCACCCCGAGCGTGCGACCTTGTCGCCGCACCTGCGCTCGCGCGTCGAGGTCGGGCAGGTGCTCCTGGACAGCGGAGCGCCGACCCTCGTGCTGCAGGCCGGGGTCGTCATCGGCTCGGGCTCGGCGTCCTTCGAGATGGTGCGCCACCTCACCGAGGTGCTGCCGTACATGCCGGCACCGCGGTGGGTGCGCAACCGCATCCAGCCGATCGCGGTGCGCGACGTGCTGCACTACCTGCTGGGCGCGGCGCGGGTGGACGGTGACGTCAACCGCGCGGTCGACATCGGGGGGCCTGACGTGCTGCGGTACGGCCAGATGATGAACGGGTACGCGGTGGAGGCGGGGCTGCGCCAGCGCCCGATCGCCGCGCTGCCCGTGCTGACGCCGCGGCTGGCATCGCTGTGGGTGAGCCTGGTGACGCCGATACCGGCGTCCATCGCGCGTCCGCTCGTCGAGTCGCTGCAGAACGAATGCGTGGTGAAGGATCGCGCGGTGGACGAGCTCATCCCGCTTCCCGTCGACGGGCTCACCCCCTATCGGCGCGCGGTACGGCTGGCGCTCGGGCGGGTCGAGGCCGACGAGGTCGAGACGAGCTGGCAGGATGCCGAGGTGCTCGGCGTGCCGAGCGACCCGCTGCCGAGCGACCCCGACTGGGCCGGGCGCACCGCGTTCACCGACTCGAGAACGGCTCACACCTCAGCGTCGCCGGAAGCGCTGTGGCGTGTGATCCAGGGGATCGGCGGTGAGAACGGCTGGTATTCGTCGCCGCTGCTGTGGGCGGTGCGCGGCTGGATGGACCGGGCCGTCGGCGGCATCGGCCTGGCCCGCGGCCGCCGGTCGCGGGCGCGGCTGGCTGTCGGCGATGCGCTCGATTTCTGGCGAGTGGAGGCGATCGAGCCGGGACGGATGCTGCGCCTGCGCGCCGAGATGAAGGTGCCGGGGCTGGCCTGGCTCGAACTGCGCGCCTCGCCGGACGGCGATGGCTCGCGCTACGACCAGCGGGCGGTGTACTTCCCGAAGGGCCTCGCGGGACGGCTGTACTGGCTCGCCGTGCTGCCTTTCCACGGCTTCATCTTCGCCGGCATGGCCACGCGGATCACCGCGGCCGCCGAGCTCGACGCGGTCTGAGGGAGATGACGAGAGGTCCCCGATCGAGTTCAGCGGGCCGGATCAGGCGACGATCCGCCCGTCGTGGATCCGCACGACCCGGTCGACGAGCCCGTCGGGTACGGCGACGTGCGAGATCAGCACGACCGCCTGGTCGTCGCCCACCGCCCCCAGCAGATCGGCGAGAAGAGCGTCGGATGCCGCGGGGTCCACGCCCGCGGTCGGCTCGTCGAGCACCAGCACGGGAAAGCCTCGCAGAAGCGCTCGGGCGAGGGCGATGCGCTGCGCCTGGCCGCCCGAGACCAGCGCTCCGCGCTCGCCCACACGTGCGTCGAGACCTCCGCGCGAGCGCAGCCATGCGCCCAGTCCGACACGTTCCAGAGCCGTTTCGAGCTCGGCATCGGTCGCGGTGTCGCGCGCGAACAGCAGGTTCTGACGGATGTCCTCGTCGAAGAGCATCGGATGCTGCTCGCACAGGCCGACGGTGAGGCGCACGTCGTCTCCCGCCAGGTCGTGGACCGAGCGCCCGCCGATGTCGTATTCGCCGTCGGTCTCGAGGAATCGCACCAGGGCGTGGGCGAGGGTCGTCTTGCCGGCGCCGCTCGAGCCCATCACGAGCACGCGCTCGCCGCGTCGGAGGTCGAAGTCGATGTCGCGGAGCGCGGTGCCCGTCGTCGCCGGCCACCGCACCGAGGCGCTCCTCAGCCGCAGGCCCTCGTCGAGGCCAGGTGCGTCGCCGGTCGGATGAACATGCTCGTCGACGAGCTCCGGAGGAGTCTCGGCGGGCAGGGACTCCGCGATCCGCTCGGCCGAGGCGCGCACCTGTCGCCACGCGGAAGCGGCGAGAGGCACCGCGGCGAAGACCTCGAACACCGCCATCGGCACGAGCACGACGACCGCCAGCGACGGGCCGAGGAGCGTGCCGGACGAGACGCCGGGCGCTGCCACCAGTACCGCCGCGATCGATGCGGCGCCCGCCAGGAGCGACACCAGGGCGGTCGTTCCGGCCTGCGCGCCCGCGCGGCGGACGATCGCGCGATGCAGGGCGGCTTCGGCGGCAGCGACCCGCTCGCGGCTCTGCGCCTCGGCGCCGAACGCGGCGAGCACGTCGAGACTGCCGAGGTGGTCGAGGATCGCGTCGGCCAGACGCGCGCGCAGCGGGGCGATGGCGCGTTCGGCCCGTGCTCCCGCCGCCCATCCCCACAGCGTGGCGACGAGACCCGCGACCACGAGGCAGGCGAGCAGCGCGAGCGCGGCGGGCCACCAGACGAAAGCCACGAGCACGACGGCGCCGACCGCGACGAGCGCCGATGAGACGAGGGGCTGCACCACCCGCAGCGGAAGGTTCTGCAGGTCGTCGACGTCGTCCACGAGAGCGCCCAGCACCGCGCCGCGCCGCGTGCGGGCCAGACCGTCAGGGGCCAGGGGGACGAGGCGCCGCACCAGGTCCGCGCGGGTCGTGGCGAGTTGCCGCAGGGCGGCGTCGTGGCCGGTCAGGCGCTCCAGATAGCGGAACACGGCACGCGAGAGCGCGAAGAAGCGCACTCCGACGACTGCGGCCGACAGATAGAGCACCGGCGGCTGTTCGCTCGCGCGGACGATGAGCCAGGCGCTCACCGCGAGCAGCGCGACGGCGGACGCCTCCGAGGCGAAGCCCGCCGCCAATGCCCACCAGAATCTCCGGGCGGGCGGCAGCGCCCCGCGCAGCACGGTGCGCGGGGTCGCGGGCCGGGGGGCCGCGGTGGGACGCTCGAGGTTCGAGGAGATGCTCATACGGGCACCTCGCTGGGCTCGAGTCGCACGACATGGTCGGCGATGTCGCGGGCGCTCGTGCGGTGCGAGATGAGCAGCACGACGGCGCCGTCCTCGGCGATGCTGCGCACACTCCGCCACAGTCGGGCCTCGGTATCGGGGTCGAGCGCCGAACTCGGCTCGTCGAGAGCGACGACCTCGGCACGTCCGCGCAGGTGCCGGTAGAACGCCCGCGCGACGGCGACACGCTGGGCTTGGCCTCCCGACAGTCCCGCGCCCTGCGCGCCGAGCGGCAGGTGTGGGTCGAGGCCGTCGGCGCAGGCGAGGGCCAGCGCTTCGCGCACGAGAAGCGGATCCGGAGCGTCGTCGCCGAGCGCGACGTTCTCGGCGATCGTCCCGGTGAGAAGGCCCGGCTGCTGCCCGGCCCAGGCCAGCCATCCGGACGGGGCGACGAGTCGGAGGTCGTCGTCGCCGAGCGTCGCGAACCCGTCGAATGCGGCGGCGCCGCGCAGAGCGGCGAACACACTCGACTTGCCGGCGCCGCTCGGCCCCTCCAGCAGGGTGACGGTGCCCGGAGCCGCGACGAAGCTGACGAGGGGCAGCATCCGCTCGGCGCGCCGCACGCGAACATCGCGCAGCACCAGCTCCCTCGCCGGTGCGTCCGGGCGCTGCTCGCCCTGTTCTTCGGGTTCGACGACCCGGGCCCGGGTGCGACGCGACGCCGCATCGAGCACATCGAAGACGTCGTCGGTCGCGGCCACCCCCTCGGCCGCCGCATGGAACTGCACGCCCACCTGGCGCAGCGGCAGATAGGCCTCGGGCGCCAGCAGCAGCACGAACAGGCCGACTCCGAGGACCAGGGCGCCGTCGATCAGGCGGAACCCGATCGAGACGGCGACGATCGCGACCGAGATCGAGGCGAGGAACTCGAGCGCGAACCCCGAGAGGAATGAGACGCGCAGCACGCGCATGGTCTCGCGGCGGTAGTCGTCGGTGACACGCTCGATGGATGCCGCCGCCCGATGCTGCCGGCCGAACACCTTGAGCGTCGACAGCCCCTGCACCGTATCGGCGAAGCGAGCGGCGAGGCGCTGGAGCGTCTGCCACTGGCGCTGCTGCACGCTGCGCGTGGCGAGCCCGATCAGCACCATGAACACCGGAATGAGGGGAAGGGTGACCAGCACGGTGAGACCCGAGAGCCAGTCCTGCCACCACATCACCGCGATGATCACGGGCGTGGCGACGACCGTCTGCACGAGCTGCGGCAGGTACCGGCCGAAGTACGCCTCGAGGGCGTCGAGTCCGCGCCCGGCCGTGATGGCGAGCTGCGCGGAGTTGCGTGACCCCAGCCACTCCGGGCCGAGTTCTCCGATCGCCACGACCAGCGCGGTGCGCAGCTGGGTCTGCACCCGGGCGGCGGCGCGGGCAGCGACCGCCTCCCGCGCCCACAGCAGTCCGGCGCGGGCGGCGACGACGAGGGCGAGGGCGCCGAGGGTCGGTGCGAGCTCGGGCAGCGGCATCCGCTCGATCGCACCGGTGATGGCGCGCGTCAGAAGCCATGCGAATGCGACGATCACCGCGGTCTGGGCGACCGAGATCGCGCCGATCGCGACGAAGAATCCTCGCGACGCGCTCGCATAGCGCAGCAGACGAGGGTCGACCGGTCTGCCCGAGGTGGCGGGAGGGCCTTCGTCGTGCATCTCGTTCATCGCTCTTTCGAGCCTACCGATCCCGGACCCCGGGCGTTTCTTCAGTGGACCGCGGCGGCCGCCTTCTCGATCCGCGAGCGCGAGACGCGCTTGCGGAAGATCCAGTACGTCCAGCCCTGGTACAGCAGCACCAGGGGGAGGAAGACCAGCGCCGCCCACGACATGATCGTCAGGGTGTAGTCGGTGCTCGACGCGTTCTCGATCGTGAGGCTGTTGGTCGCCGAGTCCACCGTCGACGGCATGACGAACGGGAACAGCGCGAACCACAGCGCGAGCACGGCCGACACGATGGTGAAGGCGCCGAAGCCGAACGCCCAGCCTTCGCGGCCGCGCGCGTTGGAGATCCACGATGCGATCAGCAGCACCGCGGCGACAGCCGACATGACGGTCGTTGCGAGTGCGAGGTCGCGGCCCTCCGCGAATGCCATGCCCACCGTCCACACCAGGAAGACGGCGGCCACCACGATCGTGACGAGTCCGGCGCGCCCCGCGAGCCGGCGGGCGTCCGCGGCCACCTGGCCGTCGGTCTTGAGTGCGACGAAGTACACCCCGTGCGTGAAGAACAAGAGCAGCGTCGTGAGCCCTCCCAGCAGTCCGTAGGGATTGAGGAGTGTCAGGAGCGAACCCATGAACTCGTGGTCGGCATCCAACGGCACGCCCTGCACGATGTTGGCGACGGCGACGCCCCACAGCAGCGCCGGCACCGCGGAGCCGACGACGATCATGGTGTCGAAGCCCTTCTTCCAGCGCAGGCTGTCGCGCTGGTGGCGGTATTCGAACGAGACGCCGCGGAGGATCAGGGCCAGCAGGATCAGCAGCAGCGCCAGGTAGAACCCGCTGAAGAGGGTGGCGTACCACTCGGGGAACGCCGCGAACAGGCATGCGCCCGCGACGATGACCCAGGTCTCGTTGAGGTCCCACACGGGGCCGATGGTGTTGATGATCTGGCGACGGCTGATGTCGTTCTTGCCGAGGAACGGCAGCGACATGCCCACGCCGAAGTCGAACCCGTCGAGCACGAAGTAGCCGACGAACAGGAATCCGACGATCCAGAACCAGAGGTAGGCGAGATCCATGGCTGTCTCCTAGTAGACCGTCGTCGGAGTGTCTTCGACCGCGCGGGTGCGCGGGTCCGGGTCATCCGGTCCCGGGAGCGGGTCGGGGCCCTTCTGGGCGGTCTTGACGATGAGCCCGATCTCGACGACCGCGAGCACGGCGTAGATGAGGGTGAACGCCACGAGCGAGATCAGCACGGTCCAGCCGGGAACCGTGGGCGAGACGCCGTCCTCGGTGAGCATGAGGCCGAACACGATCCAGGGCTGCCGGCCCATCTCGGTGAAGACCCACCCGACGAGGATGGCGAACAGCGACGCGGGCCACGCCCAGATCGCGAGCCGCCACGCCCACGCGGGGACCTCGCGCTTCGCCTTCCTGCGGGTGAGCCAGAGCCCCACGACCGCCGTCAGCGCCGCGATGCCGCCGAGCCCGATCATCCAGCGGAACGCCCAGTAGGTCACCCACAGGATCGGGGCGAAGTTGCCGTCGACCTGGTCGGCGAACTGCGGGAACAGCTCGTTCGTGTACAGCGTGTTGAGGTCGTTGATGCCCTCGACGCAGCCGTCGAGAGAGTGCGTCGACAGGAGCGCGAGCAGGTATGGCACGCGGATCGAGAAGAGCTCGCTCGTGCCGTCGGGGGTGCCGAGCGTGAAGATCGAGAACGAGGCGTCGGCGCCGCATGCGCTGTCGAACATCGCCTCTGCGGCGGCCATCTTCATCGGCTGCGTCGCGACCATCACGAGACTCAGCTGGTCGCCCGAGAGCGCGACGCCGGCGAACGCGATGATCATGCCCCACAGTCCATAGCGCAGCGACGAGCGCATCATCTCGAGGTTCTGCCCCCGCAGCAGGTGCCAGGCCGAGATCGAGATGATCACGCCCGCCGTCATCATGAACGCGGCGAACAGCGTGTGGGGGAGCGCGGCGAGTGCGACCGGATTCGTCAGCACCGCCCAGAAGTCCGTCATCTCGGCGCGCGAGCCGTCTTCGGCCATCTGGAAGCCCAACGGGTTCTGCATGAAGGCGTTGGCCGCGAGGATGAAGTACGCCGAGAACCATGCGCCGATCGTCGCGATCCAGATGCTCGCGAGGTGCAGCGCCTTGGGCAGCTTGTCCCACCCGAAGATCCACAAGCCGATGAAGGTCGCCTCGAAGAAGAAGGCCATGAGGCCCTCGAAGGCGAGCGGCGCACCGAACACGTCTCCGACGAAACGCGAGTACGACGACCAGTTCATGCCGAACTGGAACTCCTGCACGATGCCGGTGACGACGCCCATCGCGAAGTTGATCAGGAAGACCTTGCCGAAGAACCGCGTGAGATGCAGCCACTTGACCTTGCCGGTGCGGAACCAGGCGGTCTGGAAGATCGCGACGGTCAGCGCCATGCCGAGCGTCAGCGGGACGAAGAGGAAGTGGTACAGAGTCGTGAGACCGAATTGCCAGCGTGCGAGCAGCAGGGGGTCCAGCAGATCCACGATGCGTTCTCCGATCGGTCCAGGGCGCACCCAGGTGGTCTGATCACGTTAGCATGTGGTCTGACCACAGGGGATCGAGGCTCGAGAGCGAGCCCCCGCAAGACCTAGAGTCCCAGGAACCCGCTCCGATCGGGAGCATTCGCGGCCGTGAATAATGACGACGCACGCGGTCCCCGAGCACGTACGAGCGATTACCCTCGAACCATGACGAGCCGGGCCGAGCGAGCGGGGGAGCGCGAGTGAGCGCGGTCCCCGTGATCATCGGGCGCCGGATGCCGGAGCCCGTGGCCGCCGACGGGGGCGTGGTCGCCGCAGCGCCGGGTCGGGGGGCGCCCCTGGTCGACACCCACGGCCGGATCCACCGGGACCTGCGCATCTCGCTCACCGACCGCTGCTCGCTCCGGTGTACGTACTGCATGCCCGAGCAGGGCAACGAGTGGCTCGCGAAGACGAGCATCCTCACCCTCGACGAGATCGTGCGGATCGCCGGCATCGCGGCGGCCGACGGCATCACGACCTTCCGCCTGACCGGCGGCGAGCCGCTGCTGCGCACCGACATCGTCGAGGTCGTCCGGCGCCTCTCCCGCATCACCGGGCCCGACGGACGGCCCGTCGAGATCGCGATGACCACGAACGGGATCCGCCTGCGCGAACTGCTGCCCGCGCTCGCCGACGCGGGCCTGTCGCGTCTCAACATCTCGATCGACACGCTTCGACGCGACCGCTTCCGCGAACTCACCCGTCGCGATCGGCTCGACGACGTACTGGACGGGATCGCGGCGGCCGCGGCATCCGATCTGCGACCCGTGAAGCTGAACGCCGTCGCGATGCGAGACGTCAACGTCGACGAGATCGTCGAGCTGGTCGAGTTCGCGATCGCGCACGATGCGCAGATGCGATTCATCGAGCAGATGCCGTTGGACGCCGGCCACACCTGGGACCGGTCGCGCATGGTGACGCAGGACGAGATCCTCGAGGTTCTCGCCCGGCGATGGACCCTCACCCCCGTGCCCGGCCGCGGCGGTGCCCCCGCCGCCCGATGGGTGCTCGATGGCGGCCCGCACACGGTGGGCGTGATCGCCTCGGTCACCGCCCCGTTCTGCGGAGACTGCGACCGGCTGCGCCTCACCGCCGACGGACAGCTGCGCAACTGCCTCTTCTCGACGACCGAGTACGACCTCCTGCCCATCCTTCGACAGACGCCCTCGGTCATCGAAGCGGTCGACGGCGACATCGACCGGATGCTGCGGTCCTGCGTGCGCGGCAAGCTGCCCGGTCACGCGATCAACGACCCGTCGTTCCTTCAGCCCGCGCGCGGAATGAACGCGATCGGCGGCTGACCGTCGGGTTCGGGCTGTCCCGACGCGACGCCCCGCACCGCGCGACCGTCGGCCGAACTCGGCGATCCGGTTCACCTCAGGCTGACTCGCGAACCCGCCTCGATGGGCTGCGCCCGGCCTAGGCTGGCGGAGTGGGACGCATCACGGCGCGCAGCCCGGTCACGCGCATCACGCTCGACGACACCGGGGTCGCCGTGCGACGCCGGGCCGACACGCTGGTCGTCGAGGAGCCGCTCGAGATCCGGCTGGCCGGAACCCCGATCACGGTGACGATGCGCACGCCGGGGCATGACATCGAGCTGGCGGCCGGCTTCCTCGTCTCGGAAGGAGTGATCGGCTCGGCGAACGACTTCCGTTCCGCGATCCACTGCGGCGGTCCGGGCACCGGCGCCGTGACTCCCGTCCTCGGTGTCGGAGCATCTCTCGCCGGCGGGACCATCGGTGCGGGAACGTCGGCCGAGAACACCTACAACGTGCTGGACGTGGCTCTCGCGCCGGGCGTCGCGCTGCCGAGCACCGATCTCGCCCGCAACTTCTACACGACGAGCTCCTGCGGCGTCTGCGGCAAGGCATCGATCGACGCGGTCGAGACCGTGTCGCGCTTCGACGTCGCCGCCGACGAGGCCACGGTCGACCCTCGCGTGCTCGCGGGCCTTCCCGACAGCCTGCGCGCCGGGCAGACGGTTTTCGACAAGACCGGCGGACTGCACGCGGCAGGCCTCTTCGACGCTGCCACCGGCGAGCTGCTGGTGCTGCGGGAAGACGTCGGGCGCCACAATGCCGTCGACAAGGTCGTCGGCTGGGCCGTGCTGCAGGATCGTCTTCCGCTCGCGGGAACGGTGCTGCAGGTCTCGGGCCGCGCGAGCTTCGAGCTCGTGCAGAAGGCCGCGATGGCCGGCATCCCCATTCTCTCCGCCGTTTCGGCGCCGTCATCTCTCGCGGTGGAGCTCGCCGAGGCGTCCGGGCTCACGCTCGTCGGGTTCGTCCGATCTCCGTCGATGAACGTCTACTCGCACCCCCGCCGGCTCGCGTGAGGCGAGTTCGAGCACGGGGCGTCGTCAGCCCGGGATCGTGGTGAGCTGCACGACGCAGTGCGTCGGGTCGCAGGAGGGGGCGATGCCCTCGACGTGGAGCGGCCCGCCGGCCTGAGCCAGGACGCCCTCCATGAGACCGATATGCACGTTGCACAGGGTGCCGCGGCGCTCGGCGGCAGGTGCGTGGGGGCAGGGAGTCAGGTCGACGGTGAGCGAGTCCTCGTCGATCACCGGGTCGAAGCCGGCGCCGCCGAGGTCGTCCACGAGTGCGTCGAGCTGGTGCACGGCGTCGGCGCCGAGGTCGGTGTCGGCGACGTCATCGGCGTACACGCGTCGCATGAGGTCACCGCGCCGCGCAGCATCCTGCGCCTTGCGCTGGGCGACCGGGCTCGACGCGGCGTCGACGCCGGTCGCTGCGGTGTAGAGCACTCGAGGGCGGCCACGGGTGGTTCGGCGTTCGGTCTCGGCGATCACGTACCCCGCGTCGATGAGGCGCTGCACGTGCTCGCGCACTGTATTCGGATGCAGCCCGGTCGCATCGACGAGCTCGGAGATCGCGCGCTGCGGGCGGCCCTGGATGAGGTGCATGATCTCGACCCTCGAGTAGCTCGAGATCGCGCTGTACCCACCCGTCATGCCCTCATTATCGCCCGTCCACCGGGGCGCCGCAGCAACGACGAGCAATTCCGCCAACTTAACTACTGACAAGTCAGTAAGTATTTCGCTATAGTCGCGATCAACGCCCCGAAGACGGTGCGTGCCGTGCCTCCGGGCCCGGATCAGAGGTCGGCGCAGTGCCGTCGGCCGACGTTCAAAGGAGAACTCATGAAGCATCGTTCGAGGACGGACCACCCGCCCGCACGACGCCGCACCCGCCTGGTCGCGGGTGCCACCATCGCAGCCCTCGCCCTCGGAGGATCCGTCGTCGCCGCGGCGCCGGCATCCGCCGCAGACCCGCTCTTCGGCCCCAACGTCACGATCTTCGACGAGACGTGGACCGCCGATCAGATCAGCGCCGCACTGCAGGCGGCGTCGCAGGAGAGCGAGTTCAGCTTCAACAGGCACCAGTTCTTCTTCAAGCCGGGCACGTACGGGTCCGCGGCAGGGCAGAACAACCCGGCCACGGCCACGGACATCGTCAACTCCGAGCTCGGCTACTACCAGTCGGTCGCAGGCCTGGGCGCGTCACCCGAAGACGTGCGGATCAACGGCGCCATCCACGTCGAGCCGGTGCGCGCGTGCGAAGCCAACCCCTGGGACTGCCAGCAGCCCGGATCGCTCACCCGGTTCTGGCGCTCGATGTCGAACCTCACGTTCAACCCGATCCAGCGCCCGATCGGAGCCGACGCGCTGCGCCCCTTCCCGAGCGGCCTCACCAACGCGCACCAGATGCGCTTCGCCGTCTCTCAGGCCGCTCCGCTGCGGCGCATCAACATCGAGGGCGACCTGACTCTCATGGGGCGTGTCGGGGAGTACGCGTCGGGCGGATACCTCGCCAACTCGAACGTCGACGGCGAGATCCTCAGCGGCTCGCAGCAGCAGTGGTTCACGCGCAACTCGTCCGTCGGCACCTGGAACGGCGGAGTCTGGAACACCGTCTTCTCGGGTGTCGAAGGTGCCCCGGCCACGGACTTCGGGCCCCTGCCCGCGGGAGGCAACGGCAACAAGACGACGATCGACGAGACGCCGATCGTGCGCGAGTCGCCGTTCCTGTACCTCGACGGCGACGACTACAAGGTCTTCGTCCCCAAGGCGAAGCAGGACACCCGCGGCCACGACTGGTCGACGGATGCCGCTGCCGGCGAATCGCTGCCGCTCGAGGACTTCTTCATCGCGAAGGAAGGCGCCACCGCCGCACAGCTGAACGCTGCGCTCGCGGACGGCAAGAACCTGCTGGTCACCCCCGGCGTCTACTACCTCGACGCACCGCTCGAGGTCGATGACGGCGGCACCGTGATCCTCGGACTCGGCTATGCGTCGCTGGTGCCGACGGCGGGCAACGCGGCCATCGAGGTGGGCGACGTCGCCGGCGTGAAGATCGCGGGACTCACGATCGACGCGGGCGAGACCCTCTCGGATGTGCTGCTGAAGGTCGGCCCCGACGGTGCAGCGGTGTCTGACCCGACCGACCCGACGACCCTGACGGACGTGTTCATCCGGATCGGCGGCCCGTGGGCGGGCAAGGCGACCACCAGCATCGAGGTCAACAGCCCGGATGCACTCCTCGACCACATCTGGGCGTGGCGCGCAGACCACGGCGAGGGCGTCGGCTGGACCTCGAATGTCGGAGACCACGGCCTGATCGTCAACGGCGACAACGTCACCGCCCTCGGCCTGTTCGTCGAGCACTACCAGAAGAACCAGGTGATCTGGAACGGCGAGCGCGGTCGCACGATCTTCTACCAGAGCGAGATTCCGTACGACGCGCCGACTCAGGGCGCGTATATGGACGGCACCCGCCTCGGATGGTCGTCGTACCGGGTCGGCGACAACGTGCGCCAGCACCTGGCGCAGGGGCTCGGCGTGTACTCGTTCTTCGACAACCAGTACAACAACGGACAGAACATCTATGTCGAGAGCGGCGTGCAGGTTCCCCAGCGACCCGGTGTGCGCATCGAGTCCGCCGTGTCGGTCATGCTGAACGGCACGGGTGGCATCAACCACATCGTGAACGATCAGGGCGAAGCCGCGGTGGCACCGGCGGGAACGGCGAAGTTCCTCAAGGTCTACGAGACCGAGACCGACCCGAACGCTCAGAACCTGCAGGTGACGGTTCCGACCGGCGCGCCGGGCGAGTTCGTGTGGAGCATCGACGGCACGAACGACCTCGTCGACCTCGGCACGGCGGTCGAGAACGGCGATCACTTCGCCGCGACCGGTGTGATCAACCCGGTGCGGGTGACCGACACGCGAGCGAGCGGCGCCGCGTGGTCGGTGTCGGCCCAGGTGGGCGACTTCGATTCCAGCGTGTCGTCGTTCTCGGGCAAGTACCTGGGATGGACCCCGTCGGTCGTCGAGGCGGGCGGCGGCGCCGTCGCCGGCGACGAGGTCGACTCGGGGTTCATCGGGGGCGAGGGCCTCTCGGTCTCGTCGACGCTCGGCCATGCTCCCTCGGGGCATGACCGCGGTTCGGCGAAGCTGGGCGCGCAGCTCGATCTGCGGATCCCCATCGACGTGACGGACGGCACCTACCGGGCCACCCTCACGATCACCGCGCTGAGCTGACGCACGGTCCGGGGCCGGCTGCGGAGCGGCCCCGGACCGTCGACCCACCACATCGGGGCGGGCGCATCGCGCCCGCCCCGATCCTCCGTCATCACACGAGTTCGAGGAACACCATGCACCTTCCCCTGCGACGCCGGGCCACGGCATCCGCTCTCCTGCCTGCTCTCGGCATCGCAGCCCTCGCCGCGGTGCTGGCCCTGGGGTCCGTGTTCGCGGGGCCGACGCCGTCCGCCCGAGCCGAGACGACCGACGGGCCGGAGGTGACCTGGGGAGTGCGCACGGCTCCTGCCGCCGAGGGCGAGGAGCGCGAGAACTACGAATACCGCGTCGAGCCGGGCGAGAGCGTCCGAGACGCGCTCATCGTCTCGAACTACGACGCCGTGCCGCTCGTGCTCGACGTGTACGCGGCCGACGGATTCACGACCTCGAGCGGCCAGCTCGACGCCGCGATGCGGGATGTGCCACCGCGTCTGGTGGGCGCATGGGTGCGCCCTGACGCCGACCGGGTCACCGTGCAGCCCGGCGAGTCGATCGAGGTGCCGTTCACCTTGGAGGTTCCGGCCAACGCCACGCCCGGTGACCATGCCGGAGCGATCCTCACCACTCTCAAGACGCCCCAGGTGGAGGACGGGGTCACCGTGGACCGGCGCCTGGGCATCCGCATCCTGCTCCGCGTGGGCGGCGAGATCGCTCCCGCCGCGTCGATCGACGATCTTCGCGTCGACTACGAGGGCACGCTGAATCCGTTCGGCACCGGCGCCGCCACCGTCTCGTACACGGTGACCAACTCCGGGAACACTCGCCTCTCGGCGGCTCAGGCCGTCGCAGTGGCGGGCCCGCTGGGACTGTTCCCGGCGGATGCGGCGGGGACCGAGGACGTCCCCGAGCTCCTGCCGGGGGAGTCCTGGCCGATGACGGTGCACATTGAGGGCGTGGCTCCGTCCGTCGTGCTCACCGCACGCGTCACGCTGTCGCCCGAGGCGCCGTCCGACACCACTCCGGCACCCGCGGCGGTCGAGGCGTCGTCATCGACCCTCGCTCTTCCGTGGACGCTGGCCGTGCTCATCCTGATCGTCGGTGCGCTCATCGCGTTGGCCGTGCGGCGCCGTCGCGCAGCGGTCGTCCGCCGCACGGCGGCGGAGGATCTGCGGGTGCAGTCCGCGGTCGCGCAGGCGCTTCGCGAGCGGGATGGCCGGGAAGCGGATGCCTCAGTCGCGGTCGACGAGGACGCGCGCGTGGAATCCGCGGCCGCGGCCGGCGAACCGGCTCAGAAGACGTAGAACTGGCCGAGCACCAGCGTCACGATGAAGAAGACGCCGACGATCCCGGCGATGATCCCGAGGGTCTTGCCCGACAGCTTCGCGACGCCCCAGCCGACGAGGAACGGCAGCGCGAACAGGAAGATCGCGACGATCCACCAGAACACGACGTAGCCCGTTGTCGTCGCCTCGGACAGGCGCCCGCCGAAGAGCTGCTGCGACACGGGGTGGGTCGCGAAGCGCACCGCGGCCGAGATCGGCACCGCGACGAACGCGAACACGATGAGACCGATGAGGGCGCCCCAGAGACCCGGGCTGCCGTTGCCGCTCAGCACCCCGCCGTGAAGCTCGGGCTCGTCGTGGTGCTGCTTCTTTCCTGATGCCATGCGCATGAGCCTAGTGGTCGCCGGCGGCACGGCACGTCGTCGTGCGCAAGCGCTGTCATACGAGGCCGCGGACACGCGATCGAGAGGCCTCCGGTGCACGCGAACAAGCCGTGATCTCGCGCGCGCTGCGCGAGCGCGGTGTCTCGCGACCGGTGTCGTGAGGGCGGCGCGCCGCTGCCGCCGATAGCGTGGGACACCATGACCTCCGCCGGCACCGACGACGCCCCCATCCGTCCTGATTCGGCGGGCGCCATCGCCGCGGCGGTGCGTTCGGGCGAGACCACGGCGCTCGCCGTGACCGAGGCGCACCTCGCGCGCATCGCACGGCGGAACCCGACGCTGAACGCGCTCACGGTGGTCTTCGACGATCGCGCCCGACGAGTCGCCGAAGAGATCGACGCGGCGCTCGCCGCCGGGGACGACCCGGGGCCTCTGGCGGGCGTGCCGGTCTCGGTCAAGGAGAACATCGACCTCATGTGGTCCGCGTCGACGAACGGCTGGCGGGCGCTGGCCGACGCCGTGCCCGAGCGGGACGCCGCCGTCGTGCGCCGCATCCGCGCGGCAGGCGCCGTGCCGATCGGGCGCGGCAACATGCCCGACTTCGGCATGCGGTGGGACACCGACAACGACTTATTCGGTCGCACGCTCAACCCCTGGGACGCGACGCGCAGTCCGGGGGGATCCAGCGGCGGCGATGCCGTGGCCGTTGCGACCGGCATGAGCGCGATCGGACTCGGCAACGACTTCGGCGGATCGCTGCGCCTCCCGGCATACGCGGTGGGGGTGTGCGGGCTGCGCCCGTCTCAGGGACGGGTTCCGCGCGCGGCGGTGCAGGGGCGAGCGGTCGCCCTCACGCTGCAGCAGTTCTCGGTGAACGGTCCTCTTGCGCGCAGCGTGGACGACATCGCGCTCGCGCTCGATGCGATCGCGGGGTGGGATGTCGATGATCCGGTGTCGATCGATGCTCCGCGGGTTCGCCCCGGCGATGTGCCTCGCCGCATCGGGGTCACGCACGACCCGCTGGCGTGGGGCGTGGACGCCGAGGTCGCCGCCGGGATCGACCGCGCCGCCGCCGCTCTCTCGCGTGCAGGGTGGGACGTCGTCGACGTCGAGCCGCCGATGCTCGAAGAGGCTGCGGTGCTGTGGCGGCGGCTCTCCTGCACCGACATGCTGCTGACGCTCGATCCCGCGGTCCTGGGCGAGCCGCTGGGGCGATCGGCCACGCGGTTCCTCCGTGACAGCACCGCGGCGGCGCGGCCCTATGAGACCGCCTCCGAGTATGCGCAGGCGTGGGGGCAGCGCGCCGCGATCGCGGCCGAGTGGCGCCGGCTGCAGGTCGAGGTGCCGCTGATCCTGGGCCCGGTCTCGACGTCGCGCATGAGCGCACCCGACGACGACCTGGGTGGGACGGCTGCGGCGGACCGCGCGTGGCGGGATCTCCGGCTGACGGTCGCGGTGAACTTCCTCGGTCTTCCCGCGCTCGCGCTGCCGGCCGGCCTCGCCGCCGACGGCATGCCGTCGGGAGTGCAGCTCATCGGCCCGATGTTCGCCGAAGATGTCGTGCTCACCGCCGGTCGCGACATCGAGGCGGGCGTGGCGCCCGTCGCGCTGCCGGACTGAGGTCGCGACGCGGTCGGGCACCCTAGGCTGTCACTCGGAGCGCGCCGCCGCGGCGCACCCGGGGGAGTTGACGTGAACGACATGGATCGCACGACCTGGGTGCTCGTCGACGGCGAGAACATCGATGCGACGCTCGGCGGATCGATCCTCGGTCGGCGTCCGCAGCCCGACGAGCGTCCCCGCTGGGATCGCCTCCTCGCGTTCGCCGCTCGCCGGTGGAACCAATCGGTGCGCGGCCTCTTCTTCCTGAACGCCACCACCGGCATCCCCATGGCATTCGTCCAGGCACTGAAGGCCATGGACTACCTCGTCGTCCCGCTCTCGGGCGCGCCCGACGAGAAGGTCGTCGACATCGCCATCCAGCGGACGCTGCAGGCTCTTGTCGAGCGGGACTCCGACGTGATCCTGGTGAGCCACGACGGCGACTTCCTCGAGGACATCGAGAACCTGCTCGACGGCGAGCGGCGGGTGGGCCTGCTGGCGTTCACCGAGTTCCGCAACGCCGGGTTCGCCGCACTGCCGGGGCTGCAGAAGTTCGACCTCGAGTTCGATGCGGGAGTGTTCGACGCTCCGCTTCCGCGCGTGCGCGTCATCCCGATCGACGAGTTCGACCCGGCGAGCTTCCTCGGCTGATCGCTCTGCGACGCGGGATCAGCTGCCGCCGCCGAGTTCGCCGCTCAGACGCCGGTGGAACGCGGTCGTCGCGTCGTTCATCCCCTCGAGCTCGACCTCGATGCCGTGTCGTGCGTACTTGGTGACGATCGCGTCGAGCGCGGCGACCGTCGAGGCATCCCACACGTGCGATCGCGACATGTCGATCACGACCCGCGCCGGATCGGCCGCGTACTCGAACTGCGTCGTGAGGTCGTTGCTGGAGGCGAAGAACAGCTCGCCGTCGACGCGGTAGCGCGCGACATCGCCGTCGACGACGCGGGTCACGGTCGTGAAGTGCGCCACGCGCCGTGCGAACAGCACGATTGCGGTGAGGACGCCGACGATCACCCCGATCGCGAGGTTGTGACTCCACACGGTGGCGACGACCGTGACCAGCATCACGAGGGTCTCGCTGATCGGCATCCGCCTCAGCGTCGACGGCCGGACGCTGTGCCAGTCGAAGGTCGACGCCGACACCAGGATCATGACCGCGACGAGCGCGGCCATCGGGATGATCGCGACGATGTCGCCCAGCACCACGACCAGGACGAGCACCCACACGCCCGCCAGGAACGTCGAGATGCGCGTGCGCCCTCCCGATGTCTTGACGTTGATCATCGTCTGGCCGATCATCGCGCACCCGCCGGTGCCGCCGAAGAACGCCGAGGCGATGTTCGCGACACCCAGTCCCCAGGCTTCGCGGGTCTTGCGGGAGCGGGTGTCGGTGATGTCGTCGACGAGCTTCGCGGTCATGAGGGATTCGAGCAGTCCCACCAGGGCGACGGCGAACGCGTACGGCGCGATGATCTGCAGCGTCTCCCACGTCAGCGGCACGTTCGGGATGAGCAGCTCGGGCAGGCTCCGCGGCAGTTCGCCCTGGTCGCCGACATCCGGCACCGCGATGCCGAAAACCGCCACCGCGGCAGTGAGCAGCACGATCGCGATGAGCGGGGCCGGGATCGCACGCGTGATCTTCGGCCAGACGAAGAGGATGCCCAGGCCCGCCGCAACGAGCACGTATACCGGCCACGGCACGTCGATCAGCTGCGGCAGCTGCGACACGAAGATGAGGATCGCCAAGGCGTTCACGAACCCGACCATGACGCTGCGCGGGATGAACCGCATCAGCTTCGCGACGCCCAGCACTGCCAGCACGACCTGGAGGAGACCCGCCAGCACCACGGTCGCGATGAGGAAGTCGGTGCCGTACTCACGAGCGACGGGCGCGATCACGAGGGCGACGGCGCCGGCGGCGGCGGTGATCATCGCGGGGCGACCGCCCGTGAAGGCGATGACGACCGCGAGCACGAACGACGAGAAGAGGCCGACCCGGGGGTCCACGCCCGCCACGACCGAGAACGCTATCGCCTCGGGAATGAGGGCCAGGGCGACGACGAGGCCCGCCAGCACCTCGCGCGTCAGGATCCGCGGGCTGCGCACCGCCTGCAGGACGGTGGGCTCGATACGGTAGCGGGCGGCGCTGTCGGGCGCGGGGATGACGGCGGGCACGAGCGCTCCTGTCGTGGCGTGGCGGGCGCTTCGTTGCGCGACGACCGGGAAGACGGATGACGCGAGCTGCGCGACCTCGGGAGTCTACCCGCCGTACGGGAGAGGCATCGGTCGCAGGTTCCGCGCAGCATCCTTAGGCTGGAGGAGTGGCATCGGTTCTCAACATCTCGGCATATCTGTTCACCCGGATCGACGATGCGCCGACGCTGCGACCGGTTCTGCGGGAGCGGGCGGTCGCTGCCGGGCTGAAGGGCACGATCCTTCTCGCCGAGGAGGGCGTCAACATGTTCCTCGCGGGCGATGCCGATGCGGTGCACGGATTCGTCGACGACCTCCGCGAGGATCCGCGGTTCGCCGGACTCGCGACGAAGGAGAGCTGGTCGAGCGAACAGCCCTTCCGCAAGATGCTCGTGAAGCTCAAGCGCGAGATCATCCGCATGGACCATCCGATGATCAGGCCCGCGCTCTCGCGTGCCCCCGCTGTCGCTCCGGTGACGCTCCGTCGCTGGCTCGATCAGGGCCGCGACGACAACGGCCGAGAGGTCGTGCTGCTCGATACGCGCAACGCGTTCGAGGTGGACTACGGCGCGTTCGCGGGAGCGATGGACTGGCGCATCGAGCGCTTCACGCAGTTCCCGGCGGCCGCGGCCGCTGCGGCAGCGGATCTTCGCGGCAAGACCGTGGTCAGCTACTGCACCGGCGGCATCCGCTGCGAGAAGGCGGCGCTGTACCTGCAGGATCTCGGCGTCGATGCGCTGCAGCTGGACGGCGGCATCCTCGGCTACTTCGAGCACGTCGGAGCCGATCACTGGGAGGGTGACTGCTTCGTCTTCGACGAGCGCGAGGCCCTCGACCCAGGGCTGGCGCCCCAGACCGGAGTCGCCGAATGAGCGGTCACCCTGCTTCGGGTGGCCCGCACGGAGGCTCTGCCGCTTCCCGCCGGCGTAGTCCCCGCGATCCTGAGCGCACGAGCAGTCGCGTGTCGGCCGGGGTGGTCCTCGGCGCCCTCGCCGCCGACATCGTTCTCGTCGCCGCCTTCGCCGCGATCGGCCGGGCGAGCCATGACTCCGACGTGTGGTTCGGCTTGTGGCAGACGGCATGGCCGTTTCTCGCGGGACTCGGCGTCGGCTGGCTGGCGACCCTCGCGTGGCGGGCGCCGCTGGCGCCGGTGCGCACCGGTCTCGGCGTGTGGATCGCGACGGTGGCCGGCGGGATGCTGCTGCGCGCGGCATCCGGTCAGGGAACCGCGCTGCCCTTCGTCGTCGTCGCGTCGGTCACGCTGCTGGTCGCCCTCGTGGGCTGGCGTCTCATCGTGACGCTCATCCGGCGCGCGCGCCGGCGTCCCGTCTGACGCCGCGGGAAGGGGCCGGAGGCCTCACGCGGTCTTGCGCAGTCCCGTCTCTATGACGATGCGATTGCCCTCGATCACGCCCGGGCCGTCACCGGGGACGGGCGCGGGTGCCGGAGCGATCTGCTCGGCCTCCCATACGGCTCGTGCCTCTTCGGCAGTCGGCTGGTACACGATGTCGAAGCCCGCCAGCCCACCGGAAGATCGCGCGACTTCTTCGCCGCGAGCGCGGCGCCGATGCGTGTCGACCGCGACCCACGCGAAGTAGATCGGCAGCGCGAAGAGGATCGCGAGAAATCCCCACATGACCGTCTCGCCGAACTCCATGCCGCCATCGTAGGTCGGCGAGAAGCCGAGAGGTACAGCTACCCCTCTGGCGCGGCGTCGGCGAGCAGCGAGTCGAAGAATGTCGTCTCGAGCTGCACGCGGATGCCGCAGGTGTCGGCGGCGCCGTCAGGAACGCGGCGCCGGACGTGCGATGTGGCGCACCAAAGGTCCCGGTTCTCAGACCGGTCCCTCTTGACCTGTCGAATCACTCCGACAGATCGATCCGCGCCGACAGGATCGACGCGGTCTCATGCCTGACCATCGTCGGCTGGGACGCGATTCGCGTCCCAGCCGACGTGAAAGATCAGAGCGGCCGGATGTTGGCGGCCTGCATGCCCTTCGGGCCGCGCTCGGCCTCGAACTCGACCTTCTGGTCTTCGCGGAGCTCCTTGTAGCCCTCGCCGGTGATCGCGCTGAAGTGCGCGAACAGGTCGGCGCCGCCGTCATCGGGAGCGATGAAGCCGAAGCCCTTCTCGGAGTTGAACCATTTCACGGTGCCAGTGGCCATCGTGTCTTTCCTTCTACTTTTCGGGCCGCGAGAAGCGACCGGGGTGCCGCGCCGACGTGTGCGGAGCGGACGTGTGGGGTGCGTGCGCGAACTGCGCCGCAGAGGGAGGGAGGATGCCGAGACAGCGAGCGACGCGAGCGCGTGGGTCGCGTGGATGCCGAGATCCTCGCCGCGCGCGCCGTGGGCGGCATGGCCGTCTGATTCGGTCGCGACGAAGCCGGCGTATTCGCCGGCGGATGTGGCGACGAAGACGCCGTCGTCAGCCTGTCGCCAATCGAGGCGCGGCGCAGACGTTGACGCAGATGCGGGGTGGATGGTGACGAGTGTCAAAAGGTCTTTCAGAGGAGGGTGGGGCGGCGGTGGCCCGCACAGGGAACTCGGCATGCGCCGGTTGTTCGCGGCGCGGGCGTCAGATGGCTGCTTCTCGACGATGAGCAGAGCATGATCGACGCGATGACCCGACGGTCCGCTCACAAGCGTAGCACCTGACCCTGGGAGGTTGACCCGAATCGTGAGAGACCGTTATCTCAACGGATGGTGAACGTGCCTTCGACCCGCGCACAAACAGATCGCCCCTGCCTCTGCGCGGACGCGAGGGCAGGGGCGATCTCGGATTCAAGCCGTCGGTGCGTCGTTCCACGACCAGATGTCGTCGCCGCGAAGTGTCGCGTCGGCGCCGCCGTCGCAGTAGACCGTCTGGCCGGCCATGTGGGTGTTCGCCGGGCTCGTCAGCCAGACCAGCAGCTCGGCGATCGACGAGGCCGGCTGATGGTGGTTCAGGGGCATGGGAACCGCGGCGTCGACCATCGCCGCACCTTCGGGCGATGCCAGGAGCTCCGCGGTCATGGGCGTGACGACGGTGCCCGGAGCGACGGCGTTGAGCGGGATCCCCGCTCCCGCCCAGTCCGGCGAGATCGACTCGCGCCGCACCCACCGTGAGAGTGCGCGCTTCGAGGACGGGTAGTTCAGGTAGCCGAGCCGAGGATCCTTGGCGAGTTCGTCGCCGATCGCCACGGCCATCGCTTCGTCGCCCGCGAGGGCGGCGTCGACGAGAGCCGGCGCGATGGGCTGCAGAGTGGCCATCGACGATACGACGGCGGCGCGGGGCGCCTCGGACTCTCGCAGCGCCGGAAGCAGGGCGGTGAGCAGCTCGGTGACGCCGAAGTAGTTGATCGACATCGTCTTCGCGATCGGTGCCGAGATGCCGGCGCATGCGATCACGGCATCGATGACGCCGTTCGCCCTCGCGATCGCCGAGGCGGCGGCATCCGCTCGGCCCGCAGGCGTGGACAGATCCGCTTCGACCTCGGCGCCGCGCAGGTCGATGCCGATCACGTTCTCACCTCGCGATCGAAGCAGCTCGGCCGTCGCGGCTCCGATTCCGGATGCCGAACCGGTGACGACATACGTGCGTGTCATTCTCTGTCTCCTCTTCGTGATGCAGCGCTCGGGTGGGGCGCTGGAGCGGGATGCGCAGATCGGTGCGCGAGATCAGTGGATTCGCGGGACGGGGGATGCCGTGAGGAGCCCGTCGACGAAGCGGCGGAGCAGCTCGCCGAACATCTCCGCCTCGCCCGTCGTCCATTGCGCGAGCACCTGGCCGACCATCTCGTGTCCCGCGGCCGCGAGTCGACGGAACGCCTCTTCGCCGGCGGGCGTGAACGCCACGGTGGTCCCGCGACCGTCCCCGGGGGCCTCGGTCCTGAGGACGAGTCCGTCGGCGACGAGCCGCGCGATGAGCTTGGAGGTTGTCGGCCGCGTGAGGTGCAGCGCGTCGGCGAGTTCGCTCGGCCGCACCCGGCCGCCGTGAAGGCCCAGCGTGTAGACCGCTCGGACCTCGATCGGATCGAGCCGGACCCCCACCCCGCCGGCGATCGCGGTCTGCACTTCGCTGGACGACCAGCGCGACATCAGGTCGGTGAGCGAGGTCAGCAGTTCCGCGTGAAGCGGGCTCATGTCCTCCGTCGCCATGCATCCAGTCTAGCAATGTAATTGCCTGAGGCAACTAGTTGAACGAATCCATCGACGAAGCACCTTGTCTACCGATATATCGCTAGGTATCGTCGAGGTATCGGAACGCACTCGTTCGAGGAGGTCATCATGAGCGGTTCATCCACGGGAGATCGCTTCGGTCCGCGCCATCGCGGCCAGGGCGGGTCGCTGCCAGGTGGCCTGTGGGAGGCGATGGAGCAGCTTCGCGAGGTGTTCGAGCAGCGTTTCGCCCCGTCCCGCGTCGCCCGCGGCGACGTGCGCGCCGCGGTGCTGGCGATCCTCGCCGAGAAGCCGATGCACGGCTACCAGATCATTCAGGAGATCGAGGCGCGCAGCGACGGCGCCTGGAAGCCCAGCCCCGGATCGGTCTACCCGACGCTGCAGCTTCTCGCCGATGAAGGCCTGATCAGCGCAGAAGAGTCCGGCGGCAAGAAGACCTACTCGCTGACCGATTCCGGACGCGAAGAGGTCGCATCGTCCGAGGAGCGCACGGCGCCTTGGGAGGCATTCGGCAGTCCCGAAGCCGCCCGCAGCACCGCACTGCCCAAGGCCGGTGCGAAGCTCGCCCAGGCAGCGGCGCAGGTCGCCCGCGGCGGCACTCCCGAGCAGGTTCAGCAGGCGGTCGACGTGCTCGACGAGGCTCGTCGTAAGCTCTACTCGATCCTCGCCCAGGACTGACCAGGAGCGGAGCGACCGCCGGCGCCGAGCCGTCGGGATCAGGAGATTCGATGGCCCACGCCGCCAGTTCGCGCGCCCGCTACCGCCGCATCCTGCGGTTCGCCGCCCGCTACATGGCGCAGGCGTGGTGGTTCGAGCTGTTCCTTCCGCGAATCGGCCTGAGCGGCCTCGCCGCGCGTGGCCGTGCGGCTCGTCTGCAGAACATCGCACGCCGATTCCACACGCTCGCCGTCTCGCTCGGCGGACTCATGATCAAGGTCGGTCAGTTCATGTCGTCGCGCCTCGACGTGCTGCCGCCCGAGATCACGAAAGAACTCGAAGGCCTGCAGGACGAAGTGCCGCCGGTGCCCTTCCCGGCCATCCGCGCGCTCGCCGAGGCCGAACTGGGAATCCCGCTCGAGCGCGCGTACGCGCGGGTCGACGAGGAACCGCTGGCCGCGGCATCCCTCGGCCAGGCGCACCGCGCACGGCTCGCCGACGCGGAAGCGGCCGAGACCGGATTCGCCGACGTCGTGATCAAGGTGCAGCGGCCCGGCATAGACGAGATCGTCGACACGGACCTCGCGGCGCTCCGCCGCGTCTCGGGATGGCTCAACCGGGTCAAGGTCGTGCGCGATCACGTGGATCTGCCCGAGCTCATCGAGGAGTTCGCGCACACGAGCCGGGACGAGATCGACTATCTGCACGAGGCGCAGAACGCGGAACGGTTCGCCGCGAACTTCTCCGACGACGTGCGCGTGGCCGTGCCGGAGATCGCCTGGGAACGCACCACCCGCCGGGTTCTCACGCTCGCTGACGTGACGGCGATCAAGATCAACGACGTCGACGGTCTGCGCGCCGCGGGAATCGATCCGTCGGAGGTCGCCGCCGAGTTCGCGAACGTCATGTTCGACCAGTTGTTCGTCGACGGCTTCTTTCACGCCGACCCGCATCCGGGCAACATCTTCGTCACCCCGACGCCGGAGGGGGAGCGTCCGTACAAGCTCACCTTCATCGACTTCGGGATGATGGGCGAGGTGCCTGACAGGCTCCGTCACGGGCTGCAGCAGCTCATCATCGCGGTGGCGTCGCGCAACAGCCGTCAGCTCGTGGACAGCATCCGAGATGTCGGCGTGCTGCTGCCGTCGGCCGACACGGCTGAGCTCGAGCGGGCGATGACGGCCCTGTTCGCGCGATTCGGCGGCATGGGGTTCGCCGAGCTGCAGAAGGTGGACCCGCGAGAGTTCCAGGAGTTCGCGGTCGAGTTCGGCGATCTGGTGCGGGCGCTGCCGTTCCAGCTGCCGGAGAATTTCCTGCTGATCGTGCGCGCGGTGTCGCTGACGTCGGGGATGTGCAGCTCGCTGGATCCCGACTTCAACATCTGGGACGCGGTGGAGCCGTATGCGGCGCAGCTGCTGCGCGACGAGCGCGGGAACGTGGTGCAGGCGTTCGCGCGCGAAGCGGTCTCGGTCGCCGGCACCCTCGCCCGCCTGCCGCGGCGGATCGACGACGTCGTCACCCGCCTCGACGAAGGGCGCCTCGCCGTCGAGACGCCTCGGCTGGACCAGCGGATGCGACGCCTCGAGAGGGTGGGGCGGCGGATCGTATCGGCGGTGCTGTTCGCCGGCCTGTTCATCGGGGGAGTCGTCCTGCGGCCGGACGAGCCCGTCTTCGGCCTCGTGTTGATGGTGGCCTCGGTGCCCGCGCTGCTGCACGCGCTGCTGGCAGGGATGGGCGGGCGGCGCGACTAGCAGCCTCCGGGCTGCAGCGCGGGTGAGTGTTCCGGGCCTCGACGACGGATGCCCGCTACCGTGGCAGCAGGAAGGTCGCGACTCTGGGGGTGCGTGTGGTCGGAGCGGTGATCGTGCGGATCGCGGATCTGCTCGTGCAGCTCGTGCTGGTGTGGCTGGGCATCTCTCTCATCGGGTCCGACGGCGACGCGCTGACCATCGATCTGCTGGCATGGTGGGGCCTGGTCGGCACGCTCTACTGGATCGCGTCGGTGGCCGCCGTCGGCATCAGCGTGCGGCGGGGTGCGAAGCGGACCGCGGCGAACTGGCTGCAGCACGTCGATCGGCATCCGATCGTGGGCATCATCTCGACCACGGCCACGTTCGTCGCCAGCCTCGTCGGAATCGTCGCGGCCACCGAGATCCTGGTGCTGCGCAACGACCCGAAGTGGGCGGGATGGGTCGAGCCCGTGGCGGTCTGGGCGATGCTGCTCGCGTGGGCGCTGTTCCACTGGGGCTTCGCGCGCATCTACGACCGCCGCTACCGGCGCTCCGAGGTCGCTCCGCTCCTGTTTCCGGGCACCGACGCCCCGCGCCTCGTCGACTTCGTCTACTTCTCGTTCACGAACGCCACCAACTTCTCGGTGTCGGATGTCCAGGTGATGACGAGCCGGATGCGCTGGACCGTCGTGTGGCACACGACCATCAGCTTCTTCCTGAACGCGCTCATCATCGTGCTGGCCTTCAGCACGATCATCAACGGCTGAAGCGCCCGCAGGAGAGAACGACGGATGCCGCGACCCGTCGGGTCGCGGCATCCGCTGCGGGTTCACGCCTGGACGGCCTCGCTCATCGTGCGAGGCTCGCCGTCATGCGGTGGCGTCGGCGCGCTTGGGCAGCACCCACCCGGCACGCGGGAAGTGGCACGTGTAGCCGTTCGGGTAGGTGATCAGGTAGTCCTGGTGCTCGGGCTCGGCCTCCCAGAACGGGCCGACGGGCTCGATCGTGGTGACGGCCTTGCCGGGCCAGAGACCCGACGCGTCGACGTCGGCGATGGTGTCGCGCGCGACCCGCTCCTGCTCCGGCGAGAGCGGGAAGATCGCCGAGCGGTAGCTCGAGCCGATGTCGTTGCCCTGGCGATCCTTCGTCGACGGATCGTGGATCTGGAAGAAGAACGCCAGGATGTCGCGATACGACGTCGTCGACGGGTCGAACACGATCTCCACCGCCTCGGCGTGGCCGGGGTGGCGGCGATAGGTCGCATGATCGTTCTGGCCGCCCGTATAGCCGACGCGGGTGTCGAGCACCCCGGGCTGGCGGCGGATGAGGTCCTCCATGCCCCAGAAACAGCCGCCGGCGAGAACAGCCGTCTCTGAGTCGGGGGTCTGGGTGATGGTGCCGGTGTCGGTGGGTCCGCTGGTCATGACGCGTGCTCCTGGTCGTCGGTGGTGGGGTGGAAGAGTCCGCGGTATTCACCGTAGCCCTGTGCGTCGAGCTCGGTCGCGGGGATGAAGCGCAGTGCCGCCGAGTTCATGCAGTAGCGCAGGCCGCCGGCATCCCGCGGTCCATCTCGGAAGACGTGACCGAGGTGACTGTCGGCACCCGACGAGCGCGCCTCGGTGCGGGGCATCAGCAGCTTCCAGTCGGTCTTGGTCGTGACGGCGTCGGAATCGATGGGACGGGTGAAGCTCGGCCATCCGGTGCCGCTGTCGTACTTGTCGATCGACGAGAACAAGGGCTGGCCAGAGACCACGTCGACGTAGATCCCGTCGTCGTGGTTGTCCCAGTAGGTGTTGCGGAACGCAGGCTCGGTGCCGTCGTCCTGCGTGACCCGGTACTGGGTGTCGGTGAGGCGGCTGAGCGCCTCGGGGGTCTTGCGGTAGTCGTTGCTCACAGTGTGGCTCCTCCTCGGCGACGGCGCTGGCTGCGGCGTCTTAGAGGAGAACGGCTGCGCGCGGCCTTTTGGTCCCGCGAACCTGGGAGCGGGGTGTGAGTTCCGCGGACGCCGACGGACGGCATCCGGTCAGACGCCGGCCTTCGCCTCCGTGGCGTGCAGGGCCTCGACGACCGGCGCGAGCTCGGGCTGCTCGGCGGCTTGGACGAGGATGCGCTCGAGGGTGTCGTCATGCGTGGGGCGAGCGCGCTCGTAGAGCTGCTGGCCGGCGGGCGTGAGCTCGGTGTAGATGCCGCGGCGATCGTCGGCGCACAGCACGCGTCGCAGAAGTCCACGGTCTTCGAGACGGTTGACCAGTCGAGTGGTCGCGCTGGGGCTGAGCGCTGTCGCACGGGCCAGTTGCTGCATGCGCATATGCCACCCGTCCTGACGGCTGAGCGCGTCGAGCACGGTGTACTCGACCACGGACAGGTCGGCGGCGGTGCTCAGCGAGCGCTCGAGTTCGGACTCGATGAGGCCGTGAAGTGCGGCGAGTGTGCGCCATCCGCGGGCGCGGATCTCGACGGCGTCGTCGGCGATGCCCATGGTTCTCCTCGGATCATTGCTTGCGCTTTATATTTGCGTGTGCAAGTATCTATGTCTCGGGCGCAATATCCCGCGTTTGCAATGAATCCTACCGGAGTTCTCCTCATGCCGCTCGGTCTTCTCTCGCTCGCCATCGGTGCCTTCGGCATCGGATTGACGGAGTTCGTCATCATGGGCCTGCTGCCCGAGGTCGCGGCCGACTTCGCCGTCACCGAACAGGCGGCGGGATGGCTCATCACCGGCTACGCGCTGAGTGTGACGGTCGGTGCACTCGGTCTGACCGCCGCAACCGTGCGGCTGCCGCGCAAACAGGTGCTGCTGGCGCTGCTCGTCCTCTTCATCGTCGGCAACGTCGTCACCGCGATCGCCGCGGAATACAACGTCGCGATGCTGGGGCGCATCCTCGCGGCACTCTGCCATGGTGCGTTCTTCGGCATCGGGTCGGTCGTCGCGGCCGGTCTCGTCGCGCCCGAGAAGCGTGCGGGCGCCATCGCGATCATGTTCACCGGGCTCACCGCCGCCAACGTGCTGGGTGTGCCGTTCGGCACCTTCCTCGGGCAGGCGTACGGCTGGCGCGCGACGTTCTGGGTGATCTCGGGCATCGGAGTGCTCGCGCTCATCGGCGTCGCGCTCCTCGTGCCGGCCTCGCGCACATCGGCAGCGCCGGTGAGTCTGCGTCGTGAGGTCGGCGCCTTCCGGTCGGGTCAGGTATGGCTCTCGCTCACCGTCACCGTGCTCGCATTCGGCGGCATGTTCGGCGCGTTCACCTACATCGCCTACACGCTCACCGAGGTCTCGGGCTTCGCGTCGTCGGCGGTGCCGTGGCTGCTGGTGCTGTTCGGCGTCGGGCTCATCGTCGGCAACTGGCTCGGCGGCCGCCTCGCCGACCGCTCGATCGATCGCACGCTCCTGGGCTTCATCGGCGCGCTGGTCGTGGTGCTCGTCGCCTTCGCGCTGTTCTCCGGCTCGCCGGTGGCGACCGCCGTGGCGCTGGTGCTCATGGGCGGCTTCGGATTCGGCACCGTTCCGGGGCTGCAGAGCCGGGTGATGGTCTACGCCGGTCGCGCGCCCACGCTGGCGTCGGGAGCCAACATCGGCGCCTTCAACATCGGCAACGCCCTCGGCGCCTGGCTGGGTGGCGTCGGCATCGCGGCCGGCCTCGGGTACACCTCGCCGATCTGGATCGGTGCGGCCATCACCGCGGTCGGACTGATCGTGATGATCATCGCGGCCCGGCTCGCCCGCACGTCACGAACCACGCCGCCGGACTCGGCTGCCGTGGCCGTCGACGCACAGGCATCCGGGTGGGAGGCCGCCCGCGCGGTCGGGTAGTGACATCCCTCGCCGCGCGCTGAGGCATGGATCACGGCGAGCGTCGCATCATAACGACGCCGTCGTCCAGGTGTGCGGGACGGCCGTCGGGCGCGCTCGCCTGGCGCGAGCGGACCTCGGCCAGCTCCACCGTCCACTCCGCGGGGTCGAGCGAGAGCTCGGCGACCTCGTCGGCCGGTCCGAGGAACACGTGGTCGCGCACGTGCTCGGCGGTCGCCCACGGCGGCGGGGCGGCGTGCGACACGATCAGCAGACGACCTCCCGGGGCCACCCGAGCCGCCGCCCTGCGCAGCGCCGCGGTGCGGTCCAGGGCGACGGGGGAGTGCAGGAAGCTCGCCGTCACCAGGTCGTACGCCGCCTCGTCGTCCCACTCCGCGAGATCGTGCGCGACGAAGCGCGCCCGGTCTCCCGCGACTCCGGATGCCGCCGCGGCACTCGACGCGCGGCGGACCGCGGTCGGCGAGATGTCCAGACCCACGGCATCCCACCCCTGCCGAGCCAGCCAAATGGTGTCGGCGCCCTCGCCGCACCCCAGGTCGAGGGCGCGGCCCGGGGTGAGTGAGGTCACGACGTCCACCAGCGTCGGGTTGGGCCGGCCCGACCACATCCGCTCGGCGTCGGCGTAGCGGTGCTCCCAGTACTCGGCAGGTGCGACGGTGTGCCACTCGCCGTGCCGTTCACGCAGCGCCGCGTCGGTGTCCTGCTCGACGAGCGCCGCGTTGACGCTCGCACCGACCATCGAGCCCGCGCCCATCGACACCGGTACATTCGCCATGGGGGCCACGACGTTGCCGGCGGCGTAGATGCGCCGAGCGCTGGTCCTGCCCGCTGCGTCGACCGCGAGGAACGAGCCGGCAGGAGTCTCGGATCGCTCGAGCTCGAGGTGGGCGAGGAAGCCGTCGAGCGGGCGCAGCGTCGCCGCGGTGAAGAGTGCGCCGACCGCGATCATGCGATCGTCGTTCACGCGCACGCCGGTCACCTCTCCCGCTTCGCCGACCACTTCGACGACCGGTTCGGCCACGATCTTCACGCCGCGGCCGCGCAGGCGCCGTTCGATCCCGGGGTCGATCGGCCCGACAATGCCCGTGAAGACGATGACGTCGTCGCTCCACTGCCGGATGAGCTGGGCCTGGTGCAGCCCGTGATCCGAGGTGAGCAGCACGCCGAGCGTCCGGCCCCGCACCTCCCATCCGTGACAGTACGGACAGTGCAGCACTCCCGCGCCCCAGCGCTCGGCGAGACCCGGGATGTCGGGCAGGTCGTCGGCGACGCCGGTCGCGACGATGACGGCGCGCGCCGTCTCGTTCCGACCGTCTGCGAAGGTCACGACGGCGTGATCTGCGTGCTCGTCGACGCGTTCCACCGCGGCAGAGCGCACCTCGACGCCGTATGCCTCTACTTCGCCGCGGCCCCGGGCGAGCAGGGCGTCCGGGGTCATGCCGTCATGACCGAGGACGCCGTGCATGTGCGCGGCGAATCGGTTGCGCGGCGCGCCGCCGTCGATGACGAGCGTGCGCCGCCGTGCCCGTCCGAGCATCTGCGCGGCGCTGAGCCCCGCCGCCCCGGCGCCGATCACGATCGCGTCCCATGTCTCTGCATCCATGTCGTCCAGCATGCGCGGGGCTAGGATGAATGCGCAATCAGATTTGCTGAAATGGCAAGGAGTGCGGACGGATGCCGGGAGATCTCGAGCGGGTGGGCGCACGACTGCGCGCCGCGCGACAGGCGAAAGGACTCACGCTCGAAGACGTGGCGGCGCGAGCCGGCATGTCGACGAGCACTCTGTCGCGGCTGGAGTCGGGCAAGCGGCAGGCGAGCCTGGCGCTGCTGGTGCCGATCACGCGACAGCTCGGCATCCGCATCGACGATCTGGTGCGTCCCGACTCGCCAGACCCGCGAGTGCGGCGCGCCGTGATACGCCGCAACGGGCTGGTGATCGCCCCGCTGGCACCCGAGGACTCGCCGATCGAGACCTATCGGATCACCTACCCGCCGGTCGCCGAGCTGCCCGACCTGCGCGTGCACGACGGGTTCGAGTGGCTGTACGTGCTCTCGGGAAAGCTCAGACTGCGCCTGGGTGAGCAGGACCTGGTGCTGAGCCGCGGCGAGGCGGCAGAGTTCGACACCCGCACGCCGCACGCGATGAGCGCGGCCGGGCAGAAACCGGCCGAGGTGCTCAGCATCTTCAATGCCGACGGCGTGCGGATGCACACGCACGGTGCCGGCGCCTCGGGTGGGGGCAGCGCAGGCTGAGGTGCGCCCGATCCGCTCGCGTGCCCAGAGCGCCGGCCGCCTACGGTGTGCTTCCCACCGCCGCGCGCCGCCGCATCACCAGGCCGGCGCCGACCGTCGCGACGAGCACGAGCGATGAGAACACCAGCAGCACGGTCGTCTCGCTGACGAAGAGCAGGCTGACTCCCACCGCGATGACCGGCAGGGCGAGTCCGCAGTAGGCGATGAGGAAGATGAGCGCGAGAGTCTCGCCCCGCCTGCCGGGTTCGGCGAGCGATGCGGCGGTGGCGATGGCGGAGCGGAAGAGGATGCCGACGCCGACGCCCGCGACGATCCCGCCCGCGAGGAAGAGTCCCAGCGAGGGCGTCAGCGCACCGGCCGCGATGGCGACGAGCCCCACAGTGCAGCTCACGATGGCGATCATCAGCTGCCGGGCGAGCACCACTCGGGCGAGCGCGACCTGCGCGATCGCGGCGGACGCGAACACCGCGAACGGTGTCGCACCGGCCAGCAGATGGCTGTGCTGGTCGAACGCGTCGATGAGGAACGTCGGGGCGAGCGAGGTGAACAGTCCGAACAACGCGAACGAGGCGAACGCGCCGAGCCCCGCGGCGACGAAGGCGGGGCGCGACCTCGAGGGGAGGGCGAGCCGCTGCGGACGATATCTCGGCCGAGGCTCGACGGGCTCCGTGGTCTCGGGGACGGCGACGAGCACGAGTGCGACGATGAGGAGCAGCACGAGGAACACCGCGTGCGGCAGCACCAGTGGATCCGGGAGGTACTCCGCGAACACGCCGCCGATGAGCGGGCCGAGCGCCAGTCCGCCGAGGTTGGCCGCTCCGGCGACGGACGCCGCGATGATGATGTTCTCGGCCGGGCGCGAGATCGCGCGCAGCTCACCGAGATAGGCGGTGGCCGTGGCGGTCAGGATGCCGATGCTCACGCCGTTGACGAATCGTGCCGTGAGCAGCCCCGGCACGTCGTTCCAGACGAGGAACAGCACCGCGGACAGCGCCGAGACGACCACCGCGATCACCGACATCCGCCGCCGACCGGCCCAGTCGCTGATGTGCCCCACGAAGAAGAGGCTGAAGACGACCCCGACCGCGTAGGCCGCGAAGATCATCGTGATCACCCACACCGGGAAGCCGTCGCGCTCCTGGTAGAGCGGGTAAAGGGGAGTCGGCACCGTCGAGTACGCCATGGTCGTGACGAAGGCGGCAGCGACGACCCAGAACCCGGCGTGGTGCGAGAGGCGGCGCGGGGTCGCGGTCATGCTCGTCCGATCTCAGATGTGCCTCGATCGAGTCGGCCTCGATCAGGTCGTTCCTCGAACATAAGGCGCGCCGACTCCGCCGTGTTCCCCGAGCACGCCGAAACGCATACGCTCCCGCAACATCGGCTCGCGTGGACTGGAGCAGCCGGTTCCTCCCGAAGGCCGGCGGAAGGGCCGAACATGACCGGCATCTCCACGACCCCGCGCCGCGGCATCCGTCTTCTCGGCGCGTGTCTGGCGGCGGCCGCCGTCACCCTGCTCACCCTCGCACCGCGCTCTCTCGTGGCGCCGGCCCGCGGGGCGTTCATGAGCGCGATGGATGCCGTCGCGGAGCCCCTCCTCGCCTGGTTTCCCGCCGGCGACGCCGAGAGCGTCCTGAACACGCTCCTGTTCGTACCGCTCGGCGCGACGATCGCGCTGCTGCTGACGCGGCGGGCCTGGCCGGTCGCGATCCTCGCCGGCTTCGCACTCTCGGCGACCGTCGAGTACGCGCAGGTCTCGATCCCCGGCCGTGTGCCCGACCTCGACGACGTGCTGTGGAACACCGTCGGTGCGGTGATCGGGGTGGCGGTCGTGACCGTCCCGCGGCTGATCGCCGGTGCTGCCCGGCGCGCGCGTCAGCGAGTCAGCGTCACGCGGACCTGAAGCCCGCCCTCCGCCAGCCCTTGCACGTCGAGAGCGCCGTCGTGCGCCCGCACGATCGAGGTGACGATCGCGAGGCCGAGGCCGGCGCCCTCGTTTCCGCTGCGGCGCGTGCGTCCCGCGCCGCGCACGAATGGCTCGGCGAGCGTCGCGACGACGTCCGATTCGAGGAACGGGCCGCTGTTGGCCACGATCAGCTCGACCGGTGCGGAACTCGAGATCGAGACCCGCACCCATCCGCCGTCCACGTTGTGCGCCACCGCGTTGTGCACGAGGTTGGCAGCGAGCCGGCCGAGCAGCGTTCGATCTCCCGTCACGACGGCAGGCTCGAAAGACGTGTCGAAGCGGATGCCGCGAGCCGCGGCATCCGCCTGCTCCGCGTCGACCGCCTCGGCGACGAGCACCGCGAGATCCACGCGCGTCGTCTCGAGTTCGAGTCCCCGCCCGGCCCTCGCCAGCGTGAGGAGGGCTTCGGTCGTCGCGATGGCGCGGTCATTGGTCGTGGCGATCCGCTGGAGGAGGACGTCGACGTCGCGACCGCCCGGGTCGGCCTGGGCGACCTCGACCATCGTGCGGATGATCGCGTGCGGGGTGCGCAGCTCATGCGACGCGTTGGCCGCGAACCGGCGCTCCTCGTCGATGGTGTGCTCCACGCGGTCGAGCATGGCGTCGAGGGTGTCGGCGAGGTCGGTGAGCTCGTCCCGCCGGCCGGGGAGGGCGACGCGCTGATCGAGGCGGCCGTCGCGGGCGAGGCGGGCGGCATCCGTGATCCGATCCAGCGGCCGCAGCACGACCCCGGCGAGCAGCCAGCCTCCCACGAGTCCGAACGCGACCAACCCTGCGATCGCCCACCACGTGTAGCGGACGAAGACCTCCAGGAGGTTGTCGCGGTTCGGTGCCCACCCTCCACCGGCGACGTAGAGGGCGCCGTCGGGAACGAAGCGCAGCAGCAGGAAGCCGACGGCGAACAGCGCGATCCCCGCAACGACGAGGAACCCCGCGTAGCTGAGTGCGAGCCTCACCCGCACCGAGAGTCCGCGCGGCCGCTGCGGCGTCTGACCGGTCACGAGCTCATCCGGTACCCGACGCCCGCGACCGTCTCGATGACCCACGGTTCGCCGAGGCGCTTTCGCAGGGTCGAGATCGTGATGCGCACGGCGTTCGTGAACGGGTCGGCGTTCTCGTCCCACGCGCGCTCGAGCAGGTCTTCGGCACTCACGACACCGCCGCCTGCCGTCATGAGCACATCGAGCACGGCGAACTGCTTGCGCGTGAGAGCGATGTAGCGGCCGTCGCGGAACACCTCTCGGCGGAAGCGATCGAGTCGGATGCCGGAGATCTCGACGACCGGGGGAGCACCCGCCGCCGGGCGCCGGCCGAGGGCCCGCAGGCGCAGCATCAGTTCGCGCAGCGCGAAGGGCTTGGTGAGGTAGTCGTCGGCGCCGCTTTCGAACCCCGCCGCCTTGTCATCGAGCCGGTCGGCGGCCGTCAGCATCAGGATGCGGGGACTCTCGGGCTCGCGCGCGAGGCGTCGCGCGATCTCGTCGCCGTCGGGTCCCGGGATGTCGCGGTCGAGCACGACGACGTCGTACGAGTTCACCGCGAGCAGCTCCAGAGCGCCGTCGCCGTCGCCGGCGATGTCGGCGGCGATCGCCTCGAGACGCAGCCCATCGCGGATCGCCTCGGCGAGGAAGAGCTCGTCCTCGACGATCAGCACCCGCATGCGCCCAGCCTAGGTCGCGGCGCATATCGCCGGCGTATGCGATTGCGCGTACGCCCTCGCAACACGCTTGCGCGTGGGATGGGGAGCATGCCGGATCCCGTCCTCGTTCCCACCACGCTCGTCCGCCCGCCGTCGCGCACCCGCCAGCTGACGTTCGTCGCGCTCGGCATCTGTCTCGCAGCCCTCCTCGCATCGCTCGCGGCCGTCGTCATCAACGTGACGCTCGCGTCGGCCGTCGCCCCCTTCGCACCCACCGCCGACGAGGGGCACATCTCCGAAGGTTCGGTCGTGACCCTCGCCGACGACGACGTGCCGGCTATCGCCCGGCTCGACCCCGCACTGCGCGACGCGATGCGCCGTGCAGAGGCCGACGCCGCAGCCGTGGGCATCGCGTTCCAGGTGACGAGCGGCTGGCGCAGCGAGGCCTATCAGCGGTGGCTGCTCGCCGATGCGATCGAACAGTACGGGAGCGAGGAGGTCGCGCGGCAGTTCGTCGCGACGCCCGATCGCTCCCGCCACGTCACCGGCGACGCGGTCGACATCGTGCCCCTCGACGCGCAGCTCTGGCTGATCGAGAACGGCTCCCGCCACGGCATCTGCCAGACCTATGCGAACGAACGCTGGCACTTCGAGCTCGCGACCCGGCCCGGCGGCGCGTGCCCGGAGATGAAGGCCGATGCCGCGGGCTGAACCCCGGGCATCCTCGCTGTGAAGCCGTCAGGCAGCCGCGTGCGGGTCGGCGTGGTTAAGGGTCTCGACCACACGGGCGTAGTCGCCCCGCGCTTCGCCGTACCGAAGGAACTTGACCCGCTCGACCTGAACCTCGGTCACCTCGGGCTCGTCGCTCAGGATCGACATCACCTCGTCGGCGAACTCGTCCAGCGGCATCGCGAACGGGCTCTGCTGCTGGCCGGGCATGAGATCGGTGGCGACCGACGGCGGTTCGAGCTCGACGACGCGCACCGTCGAGTCCGCGAGCTGAAGCCGCAGGGACTCGCTCAGCATGTGGATCGCGGCCTTGGTCGCGTTGTAGGTCGGCGTCACGCGCAGCGGGGCGAAGGCGAGTCCCGACGAGACGGTCATGATCGTGGAGTCGGGCTGTGCCCGAAGCTGCTCGATGAACGCGCCGATCAGCCGGATCGGCCCCAGGAGGTTGGTCGTCACGGTCGCCTCGGCGATCTCGACGAAGCCTGCCGGCGTCTTCCAGTCCTCGGTGCGCATGACGCCCGCCATCGTGATGAGCACGTTGAGATCCGGGTGGCGCGCGATCACCTCGGTCGCTGCAGCGGCGATGGATGCGGCATCCGTCGTGTCGATCCGAACCGTATCGATGCCCGGATGCTGCGCTGCGATCTCGTCGAGGAGCGCGCGACGGCGCCCGCCCACGATGACGGTGTTGCCGGCGTCGTGCAGGCGCTCCGCCAGGGCGAGACCGATGCCGCTGGTGGCGCCGGGGATGAAGATGGTGTTTCCGCTGATTCGCATGCTTCGAGTGTTCGCGAAGCCCGGAGGGCGTTCCAGAGAGCGCTTATCGGGGGAGCGGCGATCCCTGGATGCCGGAGCACGAAGCCCGCAAGATGGACGTATGGATCGCGAAGCCCTCGCCGAGTTCCTCCGTCGGCGCCGTGCGCAGCTGCAGCCCGCCGACGTGGGGTTCTCCGCCGGCGCCCGACGGCGCGCTCCGGGACTGCGGAGAGAAGAGGTCGCACAGCTCGCGCTGATGTCGACCGACTACTACACCAGGCTCGAGCAGCAGCGATCGACGCAGCCGAGCACGCAGATGCTCGCATCGCTCGCCCGGGCGCTGCGGCTCACCGCCGACGAGCGCGACTACCTCTACCGGATGTCGGGGCACGCGGTCCCCGACCGGCTCGGGTCGTCGGGGCACGTCGCACCGGCGCTGCAGCGCGTCTTCGACCGGCTGTCCGATACCCCGGCCCTGGTCATCTCGGCCCTCGGCGAGACGCTGGTGCAGAACGCGCTCGCTGTGGCCCTGCTCGGCGACCACGTCGGCGCGACCGGATGGGATCGGTACGAGGCGTACCGGTGGTTCGCGAACCCGGATGCGGAGCGGCGAAAGTACCCGGCCGACGACCGGGCGCGCCAGAGCAGGGCGCTCGTCGCAGGGCTTCGCGCGGCGTACGGAGCGATGGGGGCGAAGTCGCGCGCGGGCGAACTCGTGGCCGAGCTTTCGAAGCGGAGCGAGGAGTTCCGCGAGTTGTGGGCACGGCAGGAGGTCGCTCTGCGCTTCGCCGACCACAAGGTGCTCATCCACCCCGAGATCGGACCGATCGAGGTCGACTGCCAGGTGCTGTTCACCGAGGACCGCTCGCAGGCGCTCCTCGTGCTCAGCGCCGAGCCGCGCAGCCAAGACGAGGCCAGGATCCGTCTGCTCGGCGTGCTCGGGGTACAGCGGATGGGCGCCGACGCCGGGTGAGGGCAGGCGCGACAAATCGGCGGAGTGTCGTAGGTATGTTCTAATCTGGAAGCATGTTTTTCGATCCCGACTACCCCGACATGCCGATTCCGGATGCCGTGGATCTCGTTGTCGAAGTGGCCGACATGATGTCGATCTTCGCGGCGCAGCGTTTGGAGCGAATCGACGGGATGCGACGGGAGGCACTCGAAGACGCCGACCGGCACGGTCGGGCGCTGACCGAGGTCATCGAACGCGGCGTGCGGCTCGAACTCGCGGCCGCGCTGCGGATCACCGAGTACGCCGCGGGGGAGTTGATCTCGCTGGCGGAGGGCGTCGTGCGCCGGTATCCGGCCGTGCTCGCCTCGCTGGAGCAGGCTCGCGTGACCGAGCGTCACGCGCAGATCCTCGTCGCTGCGATCGACGCCGTCGAGCCTGAGCTCCGCGCGACTCTGCTTCCGCGCGCCCGCGCCCTCGCCCTCGCCGAAGCCCAGCCGGTCGGCACGTTCCGCCGAGCGCTCCGCGTGCTCATCGAGAACGCACGTGCCGTGACGATGTCGGAACGACACGAGACGGCGCTCGCGGGTCGGCGCGTCGTGGTTGAGGCTGCAGAAGACGGCATGGCCTGGCTGCATCTCTACGCGCCGATGGTCGAGATTCACGCGATCCACGGCAGAGCCACGGCGATCGCGAAGACCATCACGGTGTGCGAAGGCGAGACGCGCACGCTGGATCAGGTGCGCGCCGATGTCGTCTGCGACCTTCTCATCGACGCAGTGTCGGACGCCCACCCGCCTGAGGCGCGCGGCATCCGCGCGACGGTCGCCGTCACTGTTCCTGCCCTCGCTTTGCTGACCGGCGATGAAGTCGATCTCGCGGGCGGTGCCGCATGGGCGGTCGTCGAGGGGATCGGGCCGATCCCGAGCGACCGCGCGCGCGAACTGTGCGGGGGTGCCGACGACTGGATGCGGGTACTCACCCACCCCGAGACCGGCATGGTGGTCTCGGTCGGCCGTGACAGATATCGTCCACCCGCTGCATTGCGACGGCTCGTGAGGTGGCGGGCTGATCGGTGCATGGCCCCGGGTTGCGGAATCCCGGCCTCGCGATGCGAGATCGATCACACGATCGCGTGGGAGCACGGCGGTTCCACCGCGCTCGGCAACCTGACGCCGCTGTGCAAAGGACATCACACCGTGAAGCACCATGGCGGATGGCGAGTGCAGCACATGCCTGACGGAGGTGGGGCGCTCGAGTGGACCTCACCGGCCGGACGGCGTTATGTCGTCGAGCCCGAACGACGCGTTCCCGTGTTCCGGCCGTCCGGCGTCGGCGTCGCGCCGTTCTGAGCGGGGTGTCCTGTGCGGGTGCCAGGCTAGTCAGCGCTCCGAGCGGGCGAACCTCGATCAGTCTTCGCTGGAGTGCAGTCCGCGGTGCGCAGACAGCAGCGTCACCTCGGGATGCTGCTCCGCGACGAGACGTTCGGCGTGATCGAGCACCTGCTGCGCGTGGCTCGGTTCGGCCGCGACGACCGAGACCCCGACCGTCGCGCGACGATGCAGGTCGTGAGCGCCGACCTCGGCCACGGCCGATTCGGTGCGTCGACTCAGGTCGGCGAGAAGCGGTCGCAGAATGCTGCGCTTCTCCTTGAGCGAGTGCACGTCGCCGAGCAGCAGGTCGAACTCGATCCAGGCGATCCACATGACTCCAGTGTCGCGCGCGCAGTTCCCGGCGGGTGCCCGACGCTTGATCCTGCGTTTCGCAGTCTCGGAGCGCGGCGTTGGAGTGCAGTGTCGGAGCGCGGTGTCGGAAAGCGGTGCTTGGAGTGCGGTGTCGGAAAGCGGTGCTTGGAGTGCGGTGTCGGAAAGCGGTGCTTGGAGTGCGGTGTCGGAAAGCGGTGCTTGGAGTGCAGTGTCGGAGTGCGGTGTGTGGAGCGCGGTGTCGGAGCGCCATGGCAGGATCGCGCCATGACCAGGTTTGCGATCGATGCGCCGACGGCGCTGCGGATCGTCGATGACGAGCGCGAGATCGACCCGCGCCATTCGCTGGTGGGGCCGTCTCTGCTGCGATCCGATGCCCTCCGCCTGCTCTACCGGCGCGTGCGCGAGGGGCGAATCGACGACGCGGCCGGGCGGGCGAAGCTCGAGCGCCTCGCCGTGCTCAAGGTGCGCCTGCTCGGCGATCGCGTGTCACGCGCCGTGGCCTGGAAGATCGCGATGCAGCTCGATTGGGACGATCCCGCACGTGCGGAGTACCTCGCGGTCGCGAAGCTTCAGGCCGACGCACTGGTCGCCGACGATCCGACGCTCGCCGCCGCGGCCCGGGAAATCATCCCGATCGCGGCCTACGAGGATCTCTACCTCTAGCGAAGGCCGAGTCTCAGTCTCAGTCTCAGTCTCAGTCTCAGTACCAGCCGGTGGACTGCGAGTGGCCCCAGGCGCCGCAGGGGGTGCCGTAGCGTCCCGAGATGTAACCCAGTCCCCATGAGATCTGCGTGGCGGCGTTCGTCTGCCAGTCGGCACCGGCGCTCGCCATCTTGCTGCCGGGGAGAGCCTGCGGAATGCCGTAGGCGCCGCTCGAGCGGTTGTGGGCCGCGTAGTTCCAGCCGGACTCCTTGTTCCACAGCGACACGAGGCACGCGAACTGGTCGTCGCCCCAGCCGTAGTTGCCGATCATCACGCGCGCAGTGGCCTGGGCGTCGGCCGGGCTGCTGCCGCCGACCGAACCGCCGGTGGCGTACACGGGATTCGCCGCTGCCGAGGACGACGTGGTGGTCTTCTTCGCCGCAGCGGCTTCGGCGGCGGCGGTGGCGGCCGCCTCGGCCTCGACGCGGGCCTTCTCGGCGGCGGCCTCCTGCTCGGCCTTGACGGCGATCGCTGCGTCGAGGCGGCCGCGCAAGCCCGAGACCTGCTCGTCGACGGATGCCGCGAGCGTGGTGACGTCCTCGGTGAAGTCCTGCACGAACGCCGCGGGAAGGATGTCGGCCCGCTCGAGCTGGTCTACGGCGGCTTCGAGCTCGGCCGTGTCGACCGTCGTCACGGGCACGCCCACGTCCAGACCCGAGGCAGCGATGTCGGCCGCGACCGTCGTCGCTGCGGTGACGGACGCGGCGGCACCGGTGATGGCGTCGTCGGCATCGGTCGAGACGAGATCCGTATCCGACGCGCTCGCCGCGACGGTCGAAACCGCGGGCGACGTGAACGACGCGAGTGCGAAATTCGAGAGCGTTCCGGATGCCTCGGCCTGCGACGCCGGCGCGGTCGCGGTCATTCCTGCAGCGAGCAGAAGTCCCACTGTCAGGGTCGCGGCGACCAGCGCGGGGCGGCGCCGGATGCGGCGCGCGGTGCGGCGGAGAGTGCGGCGGGAGGGAATGGACGACGTGAAGGAGCGCATGAAAAGACCGGGTTCCGTATGTGAGAAAGGCGCCGCCGTGCGGCGCTCGGCATCCGTTCGGGCGGACACAAGTTCCAGAGTCTGGCGGTCTTTTCTGGACGGTTCCCGTGCGTTACCTGAATGTGACATGCGCCGAGGCGTCGGAAAAAGGCCAGATCACGAGTCCTGCGATCCCACGACGAACCGCGAATCGACGGTGCCGCGAACTACGATCGAGGCACCGCCCGCCCCTGCCCAGGAGACTCGTCCGTGCCCTCAGAAGCAGTGCCCTCGTCCACCGCCGCCCTCGCTCACACCGCCGATCTCGCGTCGTTCGTCGAGGCATCGCCGTCCAGTTTCCACGCCGCCGCCGAGGTCGCCGCGCGACTCGAGAGGGCGGGGTTCACCCGCCTCGACGAGAGCGTCTCATGGCCCGCGCCCGCCGGCGGTCGCTATGTCGTGGTGCGCGACGGCGCGGTGATCGCGTGGGTGGTGCCGCGGGCCGCTTCGGCCTCGACGGGGGTGCGCATCTTCGGGGCGCACTCCGATTCGCCCGGGTTCAAGCTCAAGCCCAAGCCGACGACGGGCAAGCTCGGCTGGCTGCAGGCGGGCGTAGAGATCTACGGCGGACCGCTGCTGAACTCGTGGCTCGACCGCGAACTGCGGCTGGCCGGACGCCTGGTGCTCGACGATGGGACGAGTGTGCTGGCAGCGACCGGCGCGCTGCTGCGGCTGCCGCAGCTCGCGATCCACCTCGACCGTGAGGCCAACGACCACCTCTCGCTCGACAAGCAGTCCCAGACTCAGCCGGTCTGGGGTCTCGGCGAGTCCGACTCGGCCGACATCCTGGACGAGCTCGCTCGCGATGCGGGCGTGGATGCCGCCCGCATCCGCGGCTACGACGTCGTCACCGCGGACGCGGCTGCCGGAACGACGTTCGGGCTCGATGACGTCTTCTTCGCCTCGGGCCGTCTCGACGACCTGGCGTCGGTGCACGCGGGCGTCGTCGCGCTCGAGCGCGCGGCCGGCCCGCAGGGCAGCGCCGACGATGCCGACCACATCGCGATGCTCGCGGTGTTCGATCACGAAGAGGTCGGATCAGGCACCCGTTCGGGTGCTGCCGGTCCCTTCCTCTCGGACGTCCTGGAGCGGCTCTGGCTGTCGCTCGGCGCCGACCGCGAGCAGCAGCTGCGCTCCCTCGCCGCGTCATGGTGCGTCTCGAGCGACGTCGGCCACTCGGTGCATCCCAACTACGCCGACAAGCACGACCCGGTCGTCCAGCCGATGCTCGGGTCGGGACCGATCCTCAAGATCAACGCGAACCAGCGATACGCGACGGATGCCGCGGGTGCCGCGGCCTGGAACGCCTGGTGCTTCGCGGCGGGCGTGACGAGCCAGGAGTTCGTCTCGAACAACTCCGTCCCCTGCGGATCGACGATCGGGCCGATCACGGCGACCCGCCTCGGCATCCGGACGGTGGATGTCGGCATCCCGATCCTGTCGATGCACTCGGCGCGAGAACTCGCGGGTGTCAGCGATCTGTGGGACCTGACCCGCGTCGCGGAGGTGTTCTTCCGCGGGTGACCCGCGGTGTGGGTGCGACGGCTCGCCTCGGGCTGGGTGGTGAGGTCGGGCTGGGTGATGAGGTCGGGCTGGGCGAGGTCGCGCTGGGTGGTGAGGTCGGGCTTGGTGGTGAGGTCGGGTTTGGTGGTGAGGTCGGGTTTGGTGGTGAGGTCGGGTTTGGTGGTGAGGTCGGCGTGGGTGAGGTCGGGCTGGGTGGTGAGGTCGCGCTTGGGTGAGGTCGGCGTGGGCGAAGTCGGGCTCCTCGGTCGGGCTTGGTGGTGAGGTCGGGTTTGGTGGTGAGGTCGGCGTGGGTGAGGTCGGGCTTGGTGAGGCCGGAGTGGGTGAGGTCGGGCTCCTGGGCCGGGCTTGGTGGTGAGGTCGGGCTCCGTCCGCGGTGTCGCCGGATCGGCGTAGCCTGAGCCAATGGCCGCCGAACAGACGCGATCGAGGACGGACGGCGCGCGGATGCAGCTCGCCGCCGTCGCGGACGCCGTCGCAGCCCGCGACGGACGGGGGTTCGAAGGACTCTCCCGATTGCCGGCGTCCGACGACGGGCGTCCGGCCGCCGTGCTCATCCTCTTCGGCGTTCTCGACGCACTGCCGAGCGACCGTGACGCGCAGGCGCGCGCCGTTTCTCGCGACCTCGATGTGCTGCTGCTCTCGCGCGCCTCGACGCTGCGATCGCATCCCGGCCAGGTCGCGTTCCCGGGCGGACGCGTGGACCCCGGCGATGACGGCCCGGTCGCTGCCGCCCTCCGCGAGGCTCGGGAAGAGACGGGCCTCGATCCGAGGGGCGTCGAGGTGCTCGGCGTCCTCGAGAATGTGCCCCTCGCCTACTCCCAGCACCTGGTGACTCCCGTGCTGGGCTGGTGGCGGCATCCGTCTCCCGTCCGCGTCGTCGATGTGGCGGAGTCGGCCGACGTGTTCCGCGCACCGGTCGCCGATCTGCTCGACCCCGCGAACCGCGGGATCACGGTGGTCCGGCGCGACCGTCAGGAGTGGCGTGGCCCCGGCTTCCTCGTGCCGCACGCGACCGGCGGGCACCTCGTCTGGGGGTTCACCGGATTGGTGCTGGACGCGCTGTTCGATCGGCTCGGCTGGACCGAACCGTGGAACGGGGAGCGCGAGCTTCCGCTCACGCTCCCCGATACGAGCTGATCGCCGGATCGGCTACGCCGCGACGCGCGCCGGCTCGACCGCCGCGCGGGTCGGCTACGCCGCGACGCGCGCCGGCTCGACCGCCGCGCGGGTCGGCTACGCAGCGACGCGGGTCGGCTACGCCGGTACGCAGGTCGGCTCGACGGCGGCGCGGATCGGCTACGCCGGTACGCGGGTCGGCTCGACGGCGGCGCGGATCGGTTACGCCGCGGCGCGGGTCGGCTACGCCGGTACGCAGGTCGGCTCGACGGCGGCGCGGATCGGCTACGCCGCGACGCGAGTCGGCTCGACGGCGGCGCGGGTCGGCTACGCCGGTACGCGCGCCGGCTCGACGGCGGCGCGGAGGCCCTCGACGATCGGGGTGGTCGGGCGACCGATGAGGCGCGCGAGCGTGGGGTCGGCGTCGGCGAGCACTCCGCGCCCGATGCCGGCTTCCATCTCGGCGACGAAGCCGACGGTGCCGGCATCCAACCCCGCCTCGGTGAGTGCCTCTTCGAGCTGCTTGCGGGTCACCGGCACGTACGCCACATGACGCCCGAGCACGTTGCCTGCCGCCGCGGCGATGTCGGCGTACGAGATGGCGGTATCGCCCGAGAGCTCGTACGTGCGGCCGATGTGGCCGTCTTCGACGAGGACCACGGCGGCGGCTTCGGCGTAGTCGGCGCGACTGGCGGCGGCGACGACGGCGTCTGCCACCGACGCCGCGATCACGCCGGTCTCGGCGGCGCGGAGCACGTCGGGCGTGTAGTTCTCGGTGTACCAGTTGTTGCGCAGCACCACGGCCGGAACACCGCTCGCGGCGAGGGCCTCTTCGGTCGCCTTGTGCTCGGGCGCGAGGACGAAGTCCACCGAGTCTGCGTGCGAGACGCTCGTGTAGACGAGCTTCGCGACGCCCGCGGCCCGGGCGGCATCGATCACGTTCCTGTGCCCGTCGAGTCGCTTGCCCGGCTCGCTGCCCGAGATGAGCAGCACGGTGTCGATTCCCTCGAGCGCTGCCGCGATGGTGGCGGGGACCAGGTAGTCCAGCTCGACGACTCGGATGCCGCGCGCCGCGACATCCGCGACCTTCGACGTGGTGCGTGCGCCGGCGACGATCTCGCTCGGTGCGGTGCCGCGGGCCAGAAGCGCATCGATGACGAGGTGGCCGAGCTGTCCGCCTGCGGCGGTGACGAGGATGGTCATGCGGTGTCCTTTCGGTGGGAGCGGCACGCGCCGTGCGCTCACCGAGGTCGAACGCCCGCGTTGCGGGTTCACATTCCTTTCGGAAGGTACCCACTTTGAGGTAAGGTACCCACATGGTGGTTAGTTTTGCGCAGATACGGGAGGAGTACCCCGGCGTATTCAGCGAGTCGTGCCCGACTCGCGTCGTGCTCGATCATGTGATGAGCAAGTGGGGGGTCCTCGTGCTCCTCGCGCTGACCGACGGCACGATCCGCTGGGGAGATCTCCGCCGCAAAGTCGATGGCATCAGCGAGAAGATGCTCGCCTCGACCCTGCGCACGCTCGAGACCGATGGCTTCATCTCGCGCACGTCGTATCCCGAGGTGCCGCCGCGCGTCGAATACTCGCTCACCTCCCTCGGTGACGCGCTGATGGAGCGGATGCTTCCGCTCATGGAGTGGGTCGCGGCGAACGCCGACGACATCACCGCCCGTGAGAAGCCCGCACGCTGCGGCCCGAGCGAAGCCTGATCGGGATCGCTACTGTCGAACCCGTGACTGCGCACCGGCTCACGCGGGACCAGGCGCGACGCATCATCGTGCGCGCGCAGCTGCTCGATGCCGATCGGCCGGGCGACGTCGTCGAGGTGGCGGAGCAGCTGGGCTACATCAAGCTCGACCCCACGGCGACGATCGCGCCCTGCGAGCAGACCGTGCTGTGGTCGCGCATCGGATGGTCGTACGAACCCGGACAGCTCACCAAGGTCGTCGAGATCGATCGGCTGCTGTTCGAGTTCGACGGCGCGTTCCGTCCCATGAGCCTGCTGCCGCTCATGCTCCCCGCGATGCGCCGCTGGCCGGAGCGCGAGAGCAGCCGGCAATGGCTCGACGCCAACGCCGGGTTCCGCACGGATGTCCTCGCCCGCCTCCGCGCTGACGGCCCGCTGTTCGCGAGCGACATCCCCGATACGGCGCAGGTCAGCCGCCCGCCGGACGGTTGGTCGGGCTCGAACCAGGTGCCGCTGATGCTCGAATTCCTGATGAGACGGGGGGAGGTGGCCGTCGCGGGCCGCGATGGGCGTCATCGCCGCTGGGACCTCGCCGAGCGCGTGTACCCACAGGATCTGCCCGAATACGATGCCGACGATGCCGACCGCCTGCTCGCCGCGCGTCGCCTCCAGTCCGCAGGCCTCGCGAGAGCGCACCGGTACTGGAGCGGGGTGGCCAAAGACACGGGTGAGCCCGCTGTCGTCGAGGGAAGCACCGTCACGTACCGTGTCGATCCCGAGGCGCTCGCAGCCCTCGAGGACGAAGAGCCCGCCGGGCGCGTGGCGTTGCTCAACCCGTACGACAGCATGCTGTTCGATCGCAGGCGACTCGAGGAGCTCTTCGAGTTCACCTACGTCCTCGAGCAGTTCAAACCCAAGCCTCAGCGCGTCTACGGATACTTCGCCCACCCGATCCTCTTGGGAGACCGGTTCGTCGGGATGCTGGACGCCGAGGTGGACCGCGACCACGAGCTGCTGCGGATCAATGCGATCCACGAGTTCCTCCCGTTCGAGCCCGAGGAGCACGACATGGTGCGGGCCGAGATCGCCGAACTGGCGCAATGGCTCGGGGTGGCGACGGTCGAACGGTGACGCGCGCTCTTTACCTGCGCGGCAGGTCGTCGTAGGTTCGCGTCATGGCGGATCGTGCGGTGCCGAACCTTCCCTCACGCGACTTCGATGCAACCGTCGCGTTCTACGGAGGGTTCGGGTTCGATGTCTCGTACCGCGACGGCGGGTGGCTGATCGTCACTCGCGGCGGCGTCGTCCTCGAGTTCTTCCTGGCGCCCGAGCACGATCCGTACGAGAGCTGGTTCATGGCCAGTGTGCGCGTGAATGACCTCGACGCACTGTATGCGGCGGTGCGCGCGAGCGGCGTCCCGGAGCAGTCCGCCGTGATTCCGCGGCTCGTCCCGGTCGCACTGCAGGAGTGGGGTCATCGCGCGGGTTTCCTGATCGACCCCGACGGGACCCAGCTGCATCTGATCGAAGACGCCGGCTGACATGCCACGCGCCGACAGGGGATGACTACGCTCGAACGGTGACCCCTCGCAATCCGCATTCGCGTGCCCTGGCGGGTGGCGCCGTGCTCCGTGACGCCCGTCCCGGCGATGAGCCCGGCATCCTCGCCCGCATCCACGACCTCGCGGTGTACGAGCGCGAGCCGGATGCTGTCGAGAACACCGTCGAGGCGCTCGCCGAGACGCTGTTCGGCGATGAGCCGCGGGCCTTCACCCATGTCGTCGAGCGCGACGGGGTGATCGTGGGGATCGCCATCTGGTTCCTCACCTATTCCACATGGACCGGCCGCCACGGCATCTGGCTCGAAGACCTCTTTGTCGCCGAGGCGCACCGGGCGTACGGTTACGGCAAGGCGCTCATCGCCTCGCTCGCCGAGGTCTGCATCGAACGCGAGTACTCGCGCTTGGAGTGGACGGTTCTGGACTGGAATGAATCCGCGATCGGGTTCTACCGTTCGATCGGTGCAGCGCCCATGGCCGAGTGGACGACGCAACGTCTCGTCGGCGACGACCTCGCGGTCCTCGCGGCGTCGTTGGAGCGCTGATCGGCCGGTCCCGTGGGAATCTCGACGGGTCCGGGCGGGTTCAGTCCACCACCGTCCTCGATCGGAGCCGCACATGACCGGACTCGAAGTCACCGTCCTGCTCGGGCTGACCGTGCTCGTCGGCGCGATCCTCGCGCCGAAGCTGCGGGTGGCCGTGCCGCTGCTGCTCCTGGTCGCCGGCCTCGCGCTCGGCTTCGTGCCGGAGTTGCGCGAGATCGAACTGCCGCCCGAGACGGTGCTGCTGCTGTTCCTGCCGGTGCTGCTGTTCTGGGAGAGCCTCACGACGTCGCTGCGCTCGATCCGCCGCGACTTCCGCGGCATCTTCCTGATGAGCACGGTGCTGGTCGTCGCAACCGCCTTCGCGGTCGCCGGGGTCGCCTATGCGTTCGGGCTTCCGTGGGAGGCGGCGCTCATCCTCGGGGCCGCGGTCGCGCCGCCGGATGCGACGGCGGTGTCGGCGCTCGGCCGCATGCTGCCGCGGCGCAACTTCATGGTGCTGAAGGCCGAGAGCCTCACCAACGACGGTACGGCGCTGGTGGTCTACGCCATCGCGGTGGGCCTGGCCATGGGCGGTCAGTACACCCCGCTCGACATCACCGGCATGGTGCTGCTGTCCTATGTCGGCGGCGTGACTGCCGGGCTCGCGATCGCGGGACTCGCGTACCTCGTCATGCGGCGCCTGCGCGACACCCTCACCATCAACATCGCGCTGCTCCTCGTGCCGTTCGCCGCGTTCCTCCTGGCCGAGGTCATCCACGCGTCCGGGGTGCTCGCGGTGGTCGTCGCGGGGCTGATCATCGCCTACATCGGCCCGCGGATCAGCACGGCGTCGTCACGGCGGCAGACGGCGTGGACGTGGCCGCTGGGCTCGTTCCTGCTCAACGGTTCGCTGTTCGTGCTCGTCGGACTCGAAGTGCAGGCGGTCGCGCACGAGATCGACGCCCGCGAGATCGGCTGGCTGCTGCTCGTGACCGTGGCGGTGTGGCTCGTGCTGCTCGTGACGAGATTCGTGTTCCAGACCGCGTCGGTCATGACCATCCGCGTGCTCGACCGGAGACCCTCTCAGCGCGCTCGGCGTATGACCTACCGGGCGCGGGTGGTGAGCGCCGTCGCCGGGTTCCGCGGAGCCGTGTCGCTCGCGATCGCGCTGTCGGTGCCGCTGACGACGACGGCCGGCGACGCGCTCGCGGGCCGCGACGAGATCGTGTTCGTCACGGCGGGTGTCATCGTGCTGACGCTCCTCGTGCAGGGTCCGCTCCTGCCCGCGGTCGTCCGCTGGGCGCGGCTGCCCGACGACACGTCGATGCAGCAGGAGCTCGAACTCGCCGAGCGCGCCATCACGGGCGCGGCGCTGACCGCGGTCCAGGATCTCGCGGCAGACCACGGCGTCAGCACGGAGGTGCGCGATCGCCTCACCCGCGACTACTACGACTACCTCGAGCGCAACAATGAGCGCGTGCAGGCTCGTGAGCAGGCCGAGGTCGATCGCAGGATCGTCGCCCTCGACGCGATGATGGGCGAGCCGGATGCCGCGGTCGAGGCGTCGGCGAAGACCACCGTGCTCGAGGAGCCCATGCCGCTGCCCTCACCGCGCGAGCGCGACGAGGAGTACTCGCGCCTGCGCATCGCTGTGCTCGACCGCAAGCGCGAGGTGCTCTACCGGCTGGGACGCGAGGGCGTCGTGGACGATGCGGTCGTCACGCAGATCCAGACGCGTCTGGACGTGGAGGAGCTGCGAATCACCGGGGTGGAAGTGCTCGACTGAGCGCCAGGGAGTCGACCCGGAGTCGACCCGGAGCGGCAGGCGAGCGCGACACTCGTCAGTCGTCCGTCTCGCGAAGGCCCGCCGAGATGAGATCGGCGAGTGCGGGCAGGCCCGCCGCGTCCGTCGGATCGTCGAGTTCGCCCGCCGGCTCGGCATCTGCGGGGTCGCCGCTGCCGATGTGGTCGGGGATCGTCGGCGTGGTGATGATCGCGACCCAGGCCGCGGCCGCGGTGCGCACACGGCGGGCGGCGATCGGATGCAGGATGCTCGCGCCCAGCACACGCTCGACGATCGCCTGCAATTGACCCCGGTATTCGTGGAGCTTCGCGCGCACCTCCGGGTGCGTGCGCTGCTCACGCCACACGATCACGCGGCGCACCGCCGATTCGGCCTGCAGTTCGCGCAGGCGACGCGTCACGTTCAGGAGCGTCCGCGCCGGATCGCCCCGCGCGATGAGGGCGGACGTGTCGATGGGCGCGAGCTCGAGCCGTTCGCCCACCAGCGTTCGCAGCAGATCGTTCTTGCTCGGGAAGTAATAGAAAAGCAGCCCCTTCGGCACGCCCGCGAGATCGGCGACCGCCCCGGTCGGAGTGGCGTCGAAGCCGCGCTCTGCGAAGAGGCGCTCGGCAGCGTCGAGGATGAGTGTCCGGCTCTGCCGGCTGCGCGTCATGGGGAATCCTCACGAAGATGGCGGGGGCGTCGGACGGATCCGGCGCCCCCGTCTCGGTTCCGCTTCAGTGCGGGATGGTGCGGTCGTGCAATTGCATGGCCGGCCTGACGGCGAGAGCCGCGACGATCACCGCGACCGCTCCGCCGATCCAGCAGACCCAGGCCGCGGCGGAGTCCATGGCGGCGTAGCCGCCGAACCACGGGGCGAGGAACAGCACCGCGCCCAGAGCCAGCTGCACGTACTCCATCGCGACCATTCCCGGCATCGCGAGGTTCGCCACCCCGGCGGCGATCAGGAGGATGCCGACGATCAGCATCCAGGGCATGGAGGCGCCCATCTGCGGCATGAGGAACGCCGACACGGCGGCGACGAGCCCGACGCCGACGGCGACCCAGTCCTCCCAGCGAGTCCACTTCTTCATTCGACTCTCCTCCTTCGGAGATGTGATGACCCCGATCGGGATCGTCTCCACGGTAGGCCTGACTGACCGCCCGGTCAAGAACCTCGCGTGGCGGCGGCGGGGACCCCTCCGCGAGCGGGGCTCAGCCTCGGGTCGACACCCAGCCGAGCGCCGGAGCCACGTGGGTGGCGAAGGACTCGACGACCCGCAGGTTGAACTCGACGCCCAGCTGGCTCGGGATCGTCAGCATCAGCGTGTCGGCGGCCTGGACCGCGGCGTCGGCGAGCAGCTGCTCCACGAGCACATCGGGCTCGGCGGCGTACGTCTTCCCGAATGTGGAGCGCATGCCGTCGATCACGCCGATCTGGTCGCCGTCCTGCCGGCCTCCGAAGTACATGTGGTCCTCGGCCGTGACGAGGGGGAACACCGAACGGCTCACCGACACGCGCGGCTCACCGGCATGACCGGCCTCGCGCCATGCCGCGCGGAACGCGTCGATCTGCTCGGCCTGCAGGATGTCGAAGGGTCGGCCGTCGGCAGAGGTCAGCAGCGTCGACGACATGAGGTTGACGCCCCTGCGTCCTGCCCATTCCGCCGAGTCGCGGTTGCCGGCGCCCCACCAGACGCGCGAGCGCAGGCCGGGGGAGTAGGGCTCGATCCGCTGCAACCCGGTCGCGCCGGCGCCGAAGGCCGACGAGCCGTCGCGCTCGGCGAGGCCTTCGCCCTCGATTGCCCGCAGGAACAGCTCGAAGTGCTCGCGTGCGAGGTCGGCGCCGCGGGGATCCTCCGACCCGGTGTAGCCGAATGTCTCGTAGCCGCGCACGACCGTCTCGGGTGAGCCGCGGCTCACGCCGAGCGCGAGTCTGCCGTCCGAGATGAGATCGACCGCCGCCGCCTCCTCCGCGAGATAGAGCGGGTTCTCGTAGCGCATGTCGATGACGCCGGTGCCGATCTCGATGCGCTCGGTGCGCGCGGCGATCGCGGCGAGCAGCGGCATCGGCGAGGCCTGCTGCCGGGCGAAGTGATGCACGCGGAAGTATGCGCCGTTGACGCCGAGGTCATCCATCCCCTGCGCGAGGTCGATGGCCTGGCGCAGGGAGTCGCCCGCGGTGAGCTGCCGGCCACCCCCGAGAGGGCCGTAGTGTCCGAAGGAGAGTGTTCCGAAGCGCTGCATGACGAGTGCAACGGTACGCCGGCGCTGTCCATTCCGGTGAATAGATGCCCGTTATTCGCCGTCATGAGGGAACACCTCGATCCGGCACCGGGTTGACTCGCATCATGACCCTGATCGGAACCAGCTCACTCGACGTCCTTCCCCTCTCGCTCGGCGGCAACGTGTTCGGCTGGACGGCCGACCGCGAGACATCCTTCGCGATCCTCGATGCGTTCCACGCCGGCGGCGGGAACTTCGTCGACACCGCCGACTCGTACAGCGCGTGGATCGACGGCAACTCCGGAGGTGAGAGCGAGACGATCATCGGTGAGTGGCTGTCGTCGCGCGGTGCCCGCGACGTCGTCGTCGCGACGAAGGTCAGTCAGCACCCCGAGTTCCCCGGGCTCTCGGCGAAGAACATCCGGGCCGCGGCCGAGGCCTCCCTCCGCAGGCTCGGCGTCGACACGATCGACCTGTACTACGCGCACTTCGACGACGAGACCGTCGAGCTCGAAGAGACCGTGGCCGCGTTCGGCGACCTCGTCACGGACGGCCTCGTCCGGTACACCGCCGTGTCGAACTACAGCGCCGAGCGCATCCGCGAATGGATCGGTCTCGCAGAGGCTCGCGGTCAGGCCCTGCCGGTCGCTGTGCAGCCGCACTACAACCTGGTGCACCGCAACGACGTCGAGGAGCACATCGTCCCCGTCGCGCGCGAGTTCGATCTGAGCCTCGTGCCCTACTTCTCGCTCGCGAAGGGATTCCTCACCGGCAAGTACCGCTCGACGGATGCCGCGGGCCACCGTTCGCCGCGCGCGGGCGCCGCCTCGGCCTACGCCACCGATCAGGGGCTGGAGATCATCGATGCGCTCGAGGGCATCGGCCGCGCGCACGGCGTCTCGATCGCGGCGACGGCCCTGGCATGGCTGAAGGCGCAGCCGACCGTCGCGGCGCCGATCGCCAGCGCATCGCGCGTCGAGCAGGTCGCCGACCTGCTCGACGGCGCCCGGGTGGACCTCTCCGACGCCGAGGTCGCCGAGCTGTCGCGCGTGTCGGAATGGATTCCGGCGACCGTCTGACCACACCTTCACGCCGGGCTCATCGGGTGAGCGGCTGGGGCTCCTGCGGCGGATAGATCCGTCGCAGGACCAGCCGCTGCCCGAGGGTCCACGTGACCGTGACGAGCAGGTAGAGTCCGGCCGCCAGCGGCACGAAGATCGCCACCACAGCGGTCGCGAACTGCAGGAGGCCGAGCACGCCCGCCGGCATCTGCGGCAGCGGCGAGTCCTCGGCCACCGGAACCTGCGCCACGCGGAAGCACCGACGGGTGAGTTCGCCGATCCCGGCGATCACCAGCACGAGTGCTCCGATGACGGCCCAGGTCGCAGCATCCGCGGTCCCCGACACGATCGCGCCGGAGAGGCTCGTGCCCAGGGGAACGCCGAGCAGCGTCTCGGTGAGGAGCGCGTTCGGATGACCGGCGATCGTGGTGTGCAGGAAGATCGCGTAGAGCACCCCGACGATCGGCGCCTGGATCAGGATCGGCAGGCAGCCGGCGAACGGCGACGTGTTCTCGTCGCGGTAGAGCTGCATGCTCTCGCGCTGCAGGCGCTCGGGGTCCTTGCGATGATGCTTCTGCAGTTCACGCAGCCGCGGAGCGAGGCGGGAGCGCACCTGCTCGGCTTTCGCCTGGGCGACGCCGGCGGGAATCAGCGCCGCGCGCACGAGCAGCGTCACGAGGATGACCGCCACGGCGGCGGCGGATGCTCCGGCCAGGGGCTGGAGCAGTGCGGTCAGGGCCATGAGACCGGCATAGGCCAGGTCGAGCACGGCGGCGACGGGAGGGAAGGCGAAGAGGTCCACGGTTCATCCATTCAGGGGAGCGATCAGGGGGCTGATCGGCCGCGAAGGGATGCCCGATGACCGCACCCTCGGGTGCGTTCGACGGACGGAGGCTACGCGGCCGAGGCCGCGTGACCGGGTGCTCGAGGGCGCGGGTGGCCCGAGGCGTCCGGATCGCTCTGCGAGAGCGGGGAGGAGATGTCGATCGCACGGCTCGGATGCGCCGGGGACGCCCGGCCCGAGCGGGTGAGGGCGACGGCGAGGAGAGCAACGAGCACGAGCGCGAAGGACGCCACGGCGATGGTGACGCCGAGGGCTCCCATCGCACCCACAGCGCCCATGGCACCGAGATCGGGCGTGACGAGCAGTCCGAGCGTCGCGAGGAGCATCTGCAGGCCGGAGGTCAGCGATTCGAGCACGCCGTCCTCCTCTGCTCTCGTGGATGCCGCTGCGTGTGTGCCGGTGGCTGTGGGATCACCACGCTAGCGCACACCCTCTGTGCGGGCGGCGCCTGCCGTGCCTACGATGGCACCAGCCGGTGGCGAACGCGAGCTGCGTCAGAGGAGGCGCGATGGTCCAGGTCCGGGTGGCAGGCGTCGCGCTCGACGCCTCGGGTCAGCACGTGCTGCTGCTCAAGCCGATCGACGAGATTCCCGGAGACGGCTTCGTGCTTCCGATCTGGATCGGTCAGCTCGAAGCCACCTCGATTCTCGTCGCGGTCGAGCAGGCACCTGTGCCGCGGCCGCTCGCACACGACCTGATGCGCTCGATGCTCGAGACGCTCGGCGCCGAGGTCACCAAGGTCGCGGTGACCCGTATCGAAGAGGGAACGTTCTACGCCGAGATCACGGTGTCCACCGCGCTGGGCGTCCGCGTCATCGACGCCCGGCCCTCGGATGCCGTCGCCCTCGCATCGCGCGTCGGTGCCCCCATCTGGGTGGCCGAGGCCGTCCTGACCGAGGCAGGCGTGCCGGACGTGCTGACCGAGACGGATGCCTCCGAGCGCCTCGACGAGTTCAAGCGCTTCCTCGACGACGTGGAGCCCGAGGACTTCGAAGGCTGACCTCCGTCAGCCCGTGAACCACCCGCTCGCGCCGACCTCTGCTCCGAGTCTCGGCGCGTACTGGTCGAAGTAGACGCGGGCGACGAGCTCGCGCCGGCTGGTGACACCCGCTTTGTCGAAGATCGACTTCAGGTGGTCCTGCACTGTGTACGGCGACACGTGCATCGACCCGGCGATCTCCTTGGTGTCGGCGCCGCGCAGCACCAGCCCCGTGACGTCGCGCTCCCGGGCGGTGAGTCCGAAGGCCGCGGCGACCAGCGCCACCACCTCCTGGGGGCGTGCTTCCTCGATGGTGACGACGACCTCTCCCGAGTGCTCGCCCGCCGGGCCGCCGCCCATGAGCGGAGTCGCATGCAGGACGAGCCACACGCCGTCTCCGGTGCGGACTCTGATCCGCGGCATCCGCTCGGTCTCTCCGCGGGCGAAGCGCCGCGCCGCACTCACGAGCGAATGCACGAACGTGAGCGGGTCGCCCATCCCGGGCGTGGCCATCCGTGCCAGCTGATCGTGCGCGCACGCGGTGGCCTGGGTGATGCGGTTCGCGGCATCGACGATCACGACCGCGGGGCCGGATTCGCGTGTGACCTCACGCTTTCCGAGCTGCGCGAGCAGTCCCGCGCGGATGCCGCGGGTGAACGCGGGTGCGACCTCTTCGAGGAAGACCAGCTCGTCGTCGCGGAACGGCTCGTCGTCAGAGCCGCGGAACACCGCGATCGCGCCCCAGGCGCCGCTGCGGTCGCCGAACACGACCCGTGCCTCGTCGCGGAAGTCGAAGACCGGCACCATCAGCTGTGCCATCCGCGGCGACTGCTCGATGTCGCCGTCCAGCTCGTGATGGACGCCGAGGGTGACCCGGCCGGCCGCGATCATCGTGGCGATCGCGGTCGGATCGTCGTCGCCGTACTCGATCTGCGCCCAGGCGATGTCCTGGTCGTTGCGGCCGAGCAGCGCGCCGAACTTGCCCACGCTCGAGACCATCGAGGTGGCGGGATCGAGCGTGGCCAGGCATCCGGCGACGAACGGCACGACCTTCTGCAGCGTGAGCGCCGCCTCGCCGAGGAATTCGTGCAGCGGAAGGCCGGCGCGCGACATCACATCGAGGTCGCTGCGTGCGCGCCCCAGCGCGATCGCGGTGGACATGCCAACCAGTGTCCTCTCGCGACGGATCCGGCGCCATCCCAGGTATCTGGGGGCGGGAAAGTCCCCTCAGGGCTGGGGTGGTCGGCAGTGACGGGCCACCGCCACACTGGCACCACCCGGCTTCCCTCCCGACGTCGGCCACGCACCGAAAGGGCACCATGACCATCAACGAACTCGCCATCGACACCGCGGGCGTGCTCCGCGCGGCTCTCGGCGACCGCATCCTCTTCCCGGGTGACGAGGGCTTCGACGCCGCGCGCACGCCCTGGAATGTGGCCATCGACCAGCGGCCCTTCGCGGTGGTTCGTCCCGAGTCGGCCGAAGAGGTGGTGGCCGTCGTGCGTGCGGCCACGGGCGCGGGGCTCCGCATCGCGCCGCAGTCCACCGGCCATGCCGCCGGAGCGCTCGGCGACGCCGATCTGTCGCGCACCGTGCTCGTCTCGCTCGCGGGCCTGCGCGGAGTCGTCGTCGACGCGGCGGCGCAGACGGCACGCGTGCTGGGCGGCTCGCACTGGAACGACGTGCTCGCCGTCGCCGCGCCACACCGGCTGACCGCGCTGCACGGCAGCGCGGGCGACGTGTCGGTGGTCGGGTACAGCCTGAGCGGCGGCCTGTCGTTCTTCGTCCGATCCCGCGGGCTCGGAGTCAACACCGTGCGCGCCGTGCAGATCGTGACCGCCGATGGCGCGCTCGTCCGCGCGAGCGCCGACGAGAACCCCGACCTGTTCTGGGCTGTGCGCGGCGGCGCCGGGGCGTTCGGCATCGTGGTGTCGATCGAGATCGACCTCCTGCCCATCGCCGACATCTATGCCGGCATGCTGCTGTGGGACGCGGAGCGGGCATCCGAGGTGTCCCACGCGTGGGCGGAGTGGACGACATCCGCGCCCGAGACCGCGACGACGACGCTCCGCGTCATGAGCTTCCCGCCGCTGCCCGAGCTTCCGCCGTTCCTCTCGGGGCGCTCCGTCGTCGTCATCGACGGTGCGATCGAAGAGACGGATGCCGCGGCATCCGCCCTTCTCGAGGGCCTGCGTGCACTGCAGCCCGAGATGGACACGTTCGGTCGCATCCCGTCGCCCGCGCTCGTCGCTGTGCACATGGACCCGCCCGAGCCGACGCCCGCGCTCACCGAGCACGCCGTCCTCGATGAGCTGCCGCCCGAAGCCGTGGACGCCTTCGTCGCGTCGTCCCGTATTCCGGGGCTGTTCGTGCAGGAGATCCGCCACATCGGCGGTGCCGCGCAGCGCCGGCCCGCCCACGGCGGCGCGATCGCGTCGCTCGCGGGGGAGTACCTCATTCACTCGATCGCGATCGTGCCGGCGCCCGAGATGGCACCCGGCGCTATGGCCGCGACCCGCGCCGGCGTCGCCGCGCTGGCGCCCTGGCACGCCGATGCGTTGGCGCTGACCTTCATCGACGGCGCGGGGGTCGACCCTGCACGCGCCTACGGCGACGCGTGGGAGCGACTGCGCGAGCTCAAAGCCGCGTACGACCCGGCGAATGTCTTCTCGGCGGCGCGACCGGTCTGAGAACCACGATCGGAGGAAGTGCCGGGCGGGCGCCGGGTGCGCTCTACGCGCGCCCGGCTCGCACCGCTGCCGCGGCATCGGCGGGTGTCCCGTGCCACGGCGCTCCGTGGCCGGGGAGCACCCACGACGCCTGCAGGCCGGCCAGCTTCTCGAGCGACGCGGATGCCTCGGCCGGGTCGTCCGTGAAGGGTGCCGGCTGCAGGCCTTCGCGTCCGGTGAGCACGTGCCGTGTGGTGAGCGCGTCGCCGACGAAGACTGCGCCCGCGAGCGGCACGTGCACCGCGATGCTCCCGGGGGAGTGGCCGGGCATGCCGACGATCACGGGCGACCCCGGCAGTTCAAGGACATCGCCGTCGTGCACCTGCACGACCTCCGAGACGTAGGTGGTGGGCATGGCGCGCTTTCGCAGCGCGTAGGCGAAGAAGCCGAACGTCGGTCCGAGCTTCATGGGCCCCATCGGGGTCTTCGGCTTCTCGCCGGTCCGCGCCCGCTCGGCGTCGGCTTCATGCACGTAGACAGGAACGCCATGCTCGCGGCGCAGCCGTTCCGCGAACCCGATGTGGTCGCTGTCGCCGTGGGTCAGGACGAGGCCGCGGATGTCGTCGGGAGACCTGCCGATCGCGTCGAGTTCGCGCAGCAGGTCGTTCCAATGACCGGGGAGGCCGGCGTCGACGAGGGTGATGCCGTCGTCGGTCACGACCAGGTAGGCGGCGACGATGTCGTTGCCGATGCGACGCAGGTGCGGCCCGAGTTCCATGCTGATGCCCTTCGTTCCAGAGGCGGGGTGGTGATGGCTACGTTACGTAGCTATGATGGCTCACGTCAATAGCCACACAGTCGTCGGCCAGCATGGGGTCGTCGTCGGAAGGGAAGCCGGTTGCCCACTCCCGAACGCACGTCGTTCGCCCAGATCGTCGCGGCCGGACGCGAGATCCTCGAGCACACGGGCCCGGGCGGCCTCACGATGCAGAGCGTCGCGGAACGGGTGGGCGTGCGCGCACCGTCTCTCTATAAGCGGGTCCGTGATCGCGACGCACTGGTGACGGCGGTGGCCGCCGCGACCCTGGACGACCTGACGGAGCGGCTCGAGGCATCCGATCGATCGCTCGAAAGCCTTGCTCGCGTCTACCGGGCGTTCGCGCACGAACGCCCCGAGGGCTTTCGCCTGATGTTCGCCACGGCGGTGCCGCAGCAGGCGCTCGACCGTGCGGGGGCGACGATCGTCGGCAGCGCCGGCGCGATCGCAGGAGGCGAGCATGCTCTCGAGGCCGCACGCCTCGTGGCCGCGTGGGTCACCGGGTTCCTGCAGATGGAGCTCGCCGGAGCGTTCCGGCTCGGCGGCGACGTCGACGACGCGTTCGAGTACGGACTGGTCACGCTGCAGCGAGGGCTGCGAGCGTAGATCGGTTCACGGCGGGCAGCGTCTGGGACGGATCGAGCTATGACGCGAACTGAGGCGCCGGCTCGGTCTTGGCCGTGACGCGACCGCGGATGAAGATGAGCAGCACGAGTCCGGTGATGACGACGACGATGTTGCCGAGCCCCGCGAGCGGCGTGAGCGGCCCGGCGCCGGGGTAGGCGCTCAGGAGGAAGATGCTCGGGTCGGTGCTCGCGTGCAGCAGGATCGGCCAGATGATGTTGCCGGTGACGCGCAGCGCGAGGTACATGCAGATGCCGAACGCGAAGGTGTAGCCCACCTGCAGTGCGGTCGCGAGGAGCGGCTGACCGCCGAACGCGTTGGCGGCGTGCATCGCCGCGAAGATCCCGGCCGAGGCGACGGCGACGACGATCTCGGAGTGGCCGGCGCGACGCATCAGGTTGACGACGAATCCCCGGGTGAGCAGCTCTTCCGCGAAGCCGATGAACAGGCTCGTGAGCAGCCATGCGGCGACGACGGCGAATCCGGCTGCCGCGTAGTCGAGAGAGGCGAACCGGGCGATGTTGGTGATCAGCACCACGGCGACGGCGATCCACATCCATCCGCGGCCTCTGATCGGCTGCGGACCGAAGAGCTCTCGCAGCCAGCCGATCGACCACGCGAACGCCACGAGCAGAACGCCGCCCAGCGCGATGGGCAGGCCGGTGGTGAGCAGGACATTCAGCGGGCTTCCCGCCGGTCCGCCGAGTTGTCCGATACTGAAGAACACTCCGACGGCGATGAGCTGATAGAGCGCGTAGTAGGCGGCCGCGAGCAGCAGCGCCTTCCAGAATCCGCCCCGGTCCCAGAAGCGCTTCCAGGGGGATGACACGTTCTGTTCAGGCATGGGGAGGGGCCTCCGGTCGAGGTGCGCCGATACGCGCCCTGTCATCGAGACTATCGCTCCGGGAGCGCCCCTCCGCGATTGATCGGTTCGCGGCGGCGTGGGGCGCCGGAGCACACACGCCGGGGTGTTGGATATCCCCTATGAGCGGTTTCATCGATCCCACCGCCCGCGCATCTCGTCGAGCGAGCAGGATCGGCGGGCCCGAGGCCTGGCTGGTCTGGGTTCTCGCCACGACCTTCGTCGTCTGGCTGTTCGCGATCCAGACCGGCTACGCCGTCGTCTCGCCGGAGATCCAGGCTTCCGCGGGATTGTCGCTGGCCCAGATCGGCCTCGCGGCGTCCGTCTACACGTGGGTCTTCGCGTTCGTCCAGTTCTTCTCGGGGTCGCTGCTGGACCGCTTCGGAAGTCGACCGCTGCTCGCGATCGCCGTGGCCATGGTCGCCGTCGGCGCCTTCCTCTACGCCGGGACGACCAGCTTCGCCTCCCTCGCGCTGGCGCAGACCGTCCTCGCGCTCGGCGCTTCCTTCGGGTTCGTGGGGGCCGGGTACATCGGTGGCAAATGGTTCCCGGTGGCCCGCTACGGATTGATGTTCGGTCTCGTGCAGGCCGCAGCGAGTCTCGGATCCGCCGTCGGCCAGCCGGCGATCCTCCTCCTGCTCGATGCGCTCAGCTGGCAGCAGCTGCTCCTCGCGTTCGGTTCGTTCGGCGTTCTGCTCACCATCCTGTTCATCGCGATCGTGCGCGATCCGAGCACCGATGCCGCCGGCAGCGAGGTGCGGCATGGCAACGTATTCGGCGAGATCCTCCGCGACCTCGGCCGGTGCTTCGCCAACCCCAACGTCGTGCTGTCGGCGGTCTTCGCCGGCGCGGCGTTCGGCACGATGCTCGCCGTCGGCACCCTGTGGGGTCCACGCATCATGGAGGCGCGCGGCGCATCCACCGACTTCGCCACCGTGCTGACCGCGCTCGCCTGGCTCGGGCTCGCCGTCGGCGCGCCCCTCGTGAACATCGTGTCGGATCGGTGGCACAGCCGGAAGGCGCCCGCGGTGGTATGGCTTCTGCTCCAGGCCGTGACCATCACGTTGGTGATCTATCTGCCCCACGAGGCGAACGGCGTCGCCGTGGTGCTGATGTTCGCGCTCGGACTGTTCTCGGGCGTCCAGATGCTCGGATTCACCGTCGCGGGCGAATCGATCGACGGGTCGCTGATCGGCAGCGCCTCGGCGATCGTCAACGGATTCTGCTTCCTGATCGGGGGACTGCTGACCTCGATTCCCTCCACGCTCATGCCCGCAGATCCCGCGCTGGCGGACTACCAGGCCGCGCTGTGGCTGATGCCGCTCGTGCTGGGGGTCGGCGCGATCGCCGCGGCCCTCCTCCGCCCCAGGTTTGCGGTCTCGATTGTCAAGCACGACGTCTGATCGATAGTGTCCGGAAGTAACCGAAGCGGTGAGGAGCCGATCGACTGATGCCGTACTACCTGCCGCCTGCGAATTCGGGGCACCACGCGATTCGCGGGCACATCGTGACCGTCGTCGCCGATCCCTTCCTCTCCTCTGATGCTCTCGTCGAGCACACCGACGGGCTGATCATCGTCGAGGGCGGTGTGATCGCCGCCGTCGGACCTTACGCCGAGCTCGAAGACAGACTGGGCCCCGATGCCCACATCGATCACCACCCGGACGGGATCATCACCGCCGGCTTCATCGACACCCATGTGCACTACGTCCAGACCGGGATCATCGCCGCCTTCGGTGCGCAGCTGATCGACTGGCTGAACACCTACACGTTCGTCGAAGAGCAGCGGTTCGCCGACAAGACGCACGCCGCCGCGGTGGCATCCGTCTTCTTCGATCAGCTGCTGTCGAACGGCACCACGACAGCGCTCACCTTCTGCGCGGTCTACCCCGAGTCGGTCGACGCGTTCTTCGAAGAGGCGACACGTCGCAACATGCGGATGGCGGGGGGCAAGGTCCTCATGGACCGCAACGCACCCGCCCACCTGCTCGACACCGCCCAGTCCGGCTACGACGACTCCAAGGCCCTGATCGAGAAGTGGCACGGCAAGGGCCGCAACCACTACGCCGTCACGCCGCGCTTCGCGCCGACGAGCACGCAAGGCCAGCTGGATGCCGCAGCCACGCTGCTGAAGGAGCATCCCGGCACCCTCATGCACACGCACGTGAGCGAGAACCTGGGCGAGATCGCCTGGGTGCGCTCGCTCTTCCCGGAGGCGGACGGCTACCTCGACGTCTACGACCGGGCGGGCCTGCTCCAGCCGGGAGCGGTCCTCGCCCACGGCGTCCACCTCACGGCGCATGAGCGTCTGCGCGTGCACGAGACCGGATCCGCGGTGTCGCACTGCCCGACCTCCAACCTGTTCCTGGGCAGCGGCCTGTTCCACGTGCACCAGGCCAAGAACCACACGCATCCGATCAAGGTGGGGCTGGGCACCGACATCGGCGCCGGCACGAGCTTCTCGCTCCTGTCGACGATGAACGAGGCGTACAAGGTCGCGCAGCTCACGCAGTACCCGCTCGACTCGATCAAGATGCTCTATCTCGCGACGCTCGGCGGTGCCGAGGCACTGGGGCTGCAGGACCGCATCGGCTCGATCGAAGTGGGCAAGGAGGCCGATCTCGTGGTGCTCGACACCAAGGCCACCCCGCTGCTGGATTTCCGCAGCGCCCAGGTGCAGTCGCTCGAGGAGCAGCTCTTCGTGCTGGCGGTGATGGGGGATGACCGTGTGATCCAGTCCACCTACATCGCCGGAGACGTCGCGTACTCGCGCGACGGTCACTGAGTCCTCCGCCCTCAACGCTCTCGTCTAGAGAAGGGACACCCATGTCGACCGGACACGCGGCATACCACCACGCTTCCAAGGGATGGTTCAGCGGCCACCGCCGTATCGGAGGCCCGGAGGCGTGGCTCGTCTGGGTTCTCGCGACGGTCTTCGTTGTCTGGCTGTTCGCGATTCAGACCGGCTATGCCGTCGTCTCTCCCGACATCCAGCAGACCGCCAGCCTCACGATCGCTCAGGTCGGTCTCGCGGCGTCGATCTACACCTGGGTGTTCGCGCTCGTCCAGTTCTTCTCCGGTGCCCTGCTCGACAGGTTCGGCTCGCGGCCGCTCATGGCGATCGCGGTCGCCTTCGTCGCGGTGGGCGCGTTCCTCTACGCGGGGACGACCACGTTCGCGACCCTCGCCCTGGCACAGACCGTGCTCGCGATCGGATCGTCGTTCGGCTTCGTCGGTGCCGGATACCTCGGCGGGAAGTGGTTCGACGCCGCCAAGTACGGTCTGATGTTCGGGCTCGTGCAGACCTTCGCCTCGCTGGGCTCGGCCGTGGGCCAGCCGCTGATCCTCGCCGCGCTCGCCCACATGACGTGGCAGGACCTGCTGGTCACGTTCGGCGCGTTCGGCGTGCTGCTCGTGATCCTGTTCGTCGTGTTCGTCCGCAACCCCTCCCCGGAGCCCGGGGTGGAGGCCGCAAAGCCGCAGGGCAACGTCTTCGGCGGCATCTTCCGCGATCTCGGCAAGGCGTTCTCGAACATCAAGGTGGTGCTCTCGTCGATCCTGGCCGGCGCCTCGTTCGGTGCGATGCTCGCCGTCGGCACGCTCTGGGGTCCGCGCATCATGGAGGCGCGGGGGGCCGAGACCGACTTCGCCACGATCCTCACGGCGCTCGCATGGCTCGGCCTCGCAGTCGGAGCACCGATCGTGAATGTCGTCTCGGACCGCTGGCACAGCCGCAAGTGGCCGGCCTTCGGAGGGCTGCTGCTCCAGGCCCTCGCGATCGCGCTGGTGATCTACCTTCCCGCCGAGGGCAAGGGCATCGCCCTCGTGCTCATGTTCGCCATCGGCTTCTTCGCGGGCGCCCACATGCTGGGCTTCACCATTGCGGGCGAGGCGGTGCCGGGCGGGCTGATCGGCAGTGCATCCGCCATCGTCAACGGGGTCTGCTTCATCATCGGTGGCCTGCTGACATCGATCCCGAGCGCGATGCTCCCCGATGACCCGACCCTCGCCGACTTCCAGGCGGCACTCTGGCTGCTTCCCGCGGTGGTCGTCGTCGGCGCGCTCGCGGCGCTGCCCATCTCGGAGAAGAAGGCGGCTCTCGCGAGCTGAGCACACGGATCCCCGCCACCGCATCGCGGAGGCGGGGATCCCGCATTCGCGTCAGCTCAGGCGGCGGGCACTGAGCCAGCGGACCATCTGCGGATCCCGGTGGTCGAAGAACTGCGACGTCGCCTCGTCGAGCGTGGCGATCTTCGCCATGTCGTCGTCCGAAAGGGTGAAGTCGAACACATCGAAGTTCTGCGCCATGCGGTCCGGGTTCACGGTCTTCGGAATCACGACGACGCCGCGCTGGATCATCCAGCGCAGCACGACCTGAGCGACCGACTTGTCGTACGCCGCGCCGATCTCGGCGAGCAGCGAGTTCGTGAACAGGCCGTTCTTGCCCTCGGCGAAGGGGCCCCACGCCTCGATCTGCACCCCTTCGGCCTTGAGGATCTCGTGGTACTCGGTCTGCTGGTGGAAGGGGTTCGTCTCGATCTGGTTGACCGCCGGCGTGATCTCGTTGTTGATGATCAGATCGAGCAGCCGGTCGGCGGCGAAGTTCGAGACGCCGATCGCGCGGGCGCGGCCATCCTTGTTGAGCTTCTCCATCGCACGCCACTGCGCGTAGTAGTCACCGAACGGCTGGTGGATCAGGTACAGATCGAGATAGTCGAGGCCGAGTTTGCGCAGTGAGGTCTCGAACGCGCGCGTCGTGTTCTCCTCGCCGGGATCCTGCACCCAGAGCTTGGTGGTGATGAACAGCTCGTCGCGAGGGATGCCGGACGTGGCGATCGCGGCGCCGACGGCCTCTTCGTTGCCGTAGGCGGCGGCGGTATCGATGAGCCGGTAGCCCGCGGCGAGAGCGGCGCTGACGGCCGCTTCGGTCTCTTCGGGGCCGACCTGGTAGACGCCGAAGCCGAGGATGGGCATTTCGACGCCGTTGTTCAGGGTGACGGTTTGCATGAAAGTGCCTTTCGCTGGGTTCGCCGTCCAGTCCACCGCGGATTGCACGGATGTGACAGTGACGGCCTATCCGTGTACCGCCAGTCACTGCCAGGCGGCGCCCGCGCGACGTACCGTGGCGGTATGGAGCATCAGACCGAGGTGAGTGAATTCCTCCGCACACGTCGGGAGCGTCTCACTCCCGAGCAGGTGGGAATCATCGGCGGAGGGCGCCGGCGTGTGCCCGGACTGCGCCGCGAAGAGGTTGCGATGCTCGCCGGGATGAGCGTCGACTACGTCGCGCGGATGGAACGCGGAAACCTGGCCGGCGTCTCACCCGAGCTTCTCGGCGCGCTCGCCCGCGCTCTTCGGCTCGACGAGGCCGAGACCGCGCATCTGCACGACCTCGCGCGCGCTGCAGCACCGGTCTCGCCGCGCCGCAAGCCCCGCGGATCCGTCGCTGTCGTGCCGCCGACGCTGAACCGATTCCTCGATGCGGTCACCGCCACTCCCGTCTGGGTGCGCAACACGAGGATGGACTACGTCGCCGGCAACGATCTCGGACGGGCCCTGTTCGCTCCCATGCTCGACGATCCCGCGAGCCGCGGGAACAACGCGCTGTGGACCTTCCTCAGCCCGGCCGCCCGCCTGTACTACCCGGACTGGGAGCAGGGCGCCGACAGTGTCGTCGCGTCGCTGCGCAGCGACGCCGGGCGCACCCCCCACGACAAGGGGCTCACCGACCTGATCGGTGAGCTCGTCACCCGCAGCGACGACTTCCGGCAGCGGTGGGCGAAGCACGATGTGCGTTTCCACCGAGTCGGGACCAAGCGGATCCACCACCCCGCCGTCGGCGACCTGGAGTTCGACTTCGAGGCGTTCGAGATGCCCGGCCAACCGAGCCTCACGATGTTCGCCTTCACCACGCGGGCAGGCTCCCCGAGCGAGGACCGCATGAGGCTGCTCGGAAGCCTCGCCGCGACGAGCGAGCTCCAGCCCGAGCGCTGAGCAGATCCTCAGTCGGGCGGTGTGCGCAAGACGACGAAGGTCGTGACTGCGAGCACGAGGATTCCGATCGACTCGACGATCACGGTCGTGGGAACCAGCGTGAAGTCCCAGGTCTGGGTGATGCCGAAGAGCCCGACGGTCAGCGCGAGGACGAGCGCCAGCAGTGTGGCGATGAGGAACAGCAGACTCAACACGGTCGCCGCCTGCAGAAGCCTGCCGTGCAGCACGACCATTGCGATCGCGAGGACCAGCGCCGCCACGGCATTGAGCACGAACATCACGCCGAGGATGCCGCCGACCCCATTGAAGACGAGGTACAGATGGATTCCCCCTGCGGCGACGAGGAGGACGGCGCTGAGGATCCGCAGGACCCATAGGCCCCGCTGAGGTGTTTCGGTCATCGGCCCACTCCATTCCTTCGGTGACCCGCCTCGGTGCGGGTGGTCTCCACGGGCCTTCGGGCGACGAGCCACAGCACGTCCCGTCCGAACGACTCCAGCAGCAGCGCGAGGGCGATCAGCGTCACCGCCGCGCACGCCCACATCGGCGGGACTCCGGTGGCAGCGATGGTCAGAGCGATTCCGGCGAAGGCCGTGACCACCTTGCGCCAATGCCGCGGTGGCAGCGTCACCCGCATCCACGGCACGAGCCATCCCGCGACGATGAAGGCATATCGCAGCAGTCCGATCGCGAGCACCCACCACCCCAGCGACGGGACGACATACGCGCTGAGGACGAGCAGGAGGAAGGCATCCACCTCCATGTCGAAGCGCGCCCCGAGCGCGCTCTCGGTGCGCGTGCGTCGCGCGAGCCATCCGTCCACCGCGTCGAGCACCAGTGCGACGCTCGCCAGCACGATCATCAGAGGCACCCGCACCGGTGCGCCGAACGACGTCGCGACGATGGCGGTGATCAGGGCCACCAGGGTCGAACGCGTCGTCGTCGCCCAGTTGCCCGCCCCGAAGGTGGTCATTCCGCTCTGGCGCAAGCCCCTGGCGAGCAGTCCGTTGGACGCGACAAGGTAGAGGAGTCCGGCGGTCCATCCGGCCGCGGAGAGTGGGGAGACGCGGTCGAGCGCGACCAGGCCGAGCACCCCCGCCGCGATCGACGAGAGCGGAGCGAAATGAACCTTCGGCATAGGGAGCTCCGTTTCTCCGTCATGGATACCACTGGGTACACGTTCGCGGAGAGGGTCTCGGTTCAATCGATCGGGGCCGTCGGCCGATGATGGCTACGGCGTACTGGGTGGAGGCCCCCGCGCAGGGAGCGTTGCGAGGTGAGGCTGTGCCGCGTCCCGAGGCGGGCGAGGCGCTCGTCCGGACGCTGTACACCGGCATCAGCCGGGGCACCGAGTCGATCGTGTTCCGTGGCGAGGTGCCCCGCAGCGAGTGGGAACGCATGCGCGCTCCGTTCCAGGAGGGCGACTTTCCCGCGCCGGTGAAGTACGGGTACCTGAACGTCGGGGTCGTCGAGCAGGGGCCGGTCGAACTCGTCGGGCAGACCGTGTTCGCCCTGTACCCGCATCAGTCCGTGTTCGTCGTCCCCGCGTCGTCCGTCGCGGTCGTCCCGGACGACGTTCCGCCGCGACGGGCGGTCCTCGCGGGCGCGGTCGAGACCGCGGTGAACATCCTCTGGGATGCCGCGCCGCTGGTCGGCGATCGGCTCACCGTGGTGGGCGCGGGGATGATCGGCTGCGCGGTGGCCCGGCTGGCACGCGGCATCCCGGAAGTCGAGGTCGTCGTCGTCGACATCGATCGGGCGAAGGAGCAGGTGTGCGCGAGCCTGGGCGTCGCGTACGCCCATCCCGACGATGCCCCGAAGGAGCGCGACCTGGTGATCGACACCAGCGGGTCGGGCGACGGTCTGCAGCTGGCTATCGACACCGCCGCGATCGAGGGCGAGATCATCGAGGCCAGCTGGTTCGGCGATCGCGCCGTGAGTGTGCGGCTCGGGGGAGCATTCCACTCCCGGCGTCTGACGATCGGCTCGAGCCAGGTCGGGATGGTCGCAGCCCGCCGGCGGGGGACGCGTTCGGCGGGCGACCGGCTCGGCCTCGCCCTGCGGCTGCTGCGAGATCCCGCGTTCGACGATCTGCTCACCGGTGAGTCGTCGTGGCGCGACCTGCCTGCCGTCATGGCCCGGATCGCGGCAGGATCCTCGCCCGGTCTCTGTCACACGATCGACTGGAGGGACTCCGAATGACCTACTCCGTCACCGTCCGCGACCACATGATGATCGCCCACAGCCTGGCAGGCGAGTCGTTCGGACCGGCGCAGCGACTGCACGGCGCCACCTACGTCGTGGACGCCACCTTCCGTGCCGGCGCCCTCGACGCGGACGGCGTGGTGGTCGACATCGGGCGGGCGGCCGACGTGCTGCACGGCATCCTCTCCGCACTCTCGTATCGCAACCTCGATGAAGAGCCGGAGTTCGCCGGCGTCAACACGACGACCGAGCACCTCTGCAGTGTCATTGCGGGGCGCCTCGTCGACGCCGTGCGCACGGGCGGCCTCGGCGCGAGGCACCTGTCGGGCATCGAGGTCACGCTGCGCGAGTCGCACATCGCCTGGGCCTCGTTCGAGGTGCAGTTGTGACCGCGCCCGCGCCGATCGTGTGGTTCGTCGTGCCCGAGGGCTTCGACGATCCCGACCGTGTGAGCGGAGGCAACGTCTACGACCGGCGGGTGGGTGCAGAGCTGAGCGGCCTCGGCTGGGACGTCCGTACTGTGGCCGCCGGCATCCCGGTCGTCACGGCCACGACGAATCCGTTCGAACGCATCCCGGACGGCGCGCTCGTGCTCGTCGACGGCCTGGTGGCGGTCGAAGCGCCCGCTGCGCTCGAGGGCGCCGCCGGGCGGCTGCGCGTCGTCGTGCTCGTGCACATGGCGGCCGGAGCCTTCGCCGACGCCGATCCTCTGAGAATCGAGGGCGAACGGCGGACGCTTCCCCTCGCCGGGCGCGTCATCGTGGCGAGCGAGTGGCTGCGAGACGAGCTCGAGGACCGAGGGCTCAGCACACCCGAGCGCCTCGTGGTGGCGACACCCGGATCGGACGAGGCGGCACCGGCAGCCGGCACCCCGACGGGCGGCTCTATCCTGTGCGTGGGCGTCGTGGCTCCCCACAAGGGTCAGGACACGCTGATCGACGCACTGGCCGCCCTCGGCCCCGACCCGTCGTGGACCTGCACGTTCGCCGGGTCCGTCGAGGCCGATCACGGCTTCGCGGCCCGGGTGGCGGCCTGCGCCGACCAGGCGGGGCTGTCGGCGCGGATCACGTGGGCGGGGGTGCTGAACGCTCTCGAACTCGATGACGCGTACTCCCGCGCCGATGTGCTGATCGCGCCGTCTCGCACGGAGAGCTATGGAATCGCGGTCGGCGACGCGCTCCGCCGGGGCATCCCGGTGATCGCCAGCCGGGTGGGTGGGATCGCCGAGTCCGCGCATCCGGAGGACGCGGCCATCCTGGTGCCGCCGCAGGATCCGAGGGCGCTCGGCGAGGCGCTGCGTCAGTGGATCGAGGATCCCGCGCTCCGTGCGCGGATGTCCGCCGCGGCGAGGCGCGCCGCCCCGATCCGCAAGCGCTGGAGCGACACTGCGCGCACCATCGACTTCACGCTCAGGGGGATGCCGTGAGCGTGGTGATCCCGGTGTCGGCCGACTGGCTGACCCTGCGGGAAGACGCGGATGCCGGCGCTCGTTCCCGTGCGCTCGCGCTGCGGGCCGGGAGGATGCTGCGTCCACCGGTCATCGTGCACGATCTCGGCAGCGGAACCGGATCGATGGTGCGATGGTGCGCGCCGCTGCTACCGGGACCGCAGACGTGGGTGCTGCACGACTGGAACGATGCGCTCCTCGACCACGCGGCGAAGGCATCCGCTCGCGACCGTCATGGTGCCCCGATCACGGTGCGCACCCGGGTCGGCGAACTCGGACACCTGCGGGGTCGTGATCTCGGCGGGGCGTCGCTCGTCACGGCATCGGCGCTGCTGGATGTCCTCTCCGCCGACGAGGTCGCCGCGATCGTCGCGGCGTGCCTCGAGGCCGGAGCATCCGCCCTGTTCAGTCTGTCGGTGACGGGGCGCGTCACGCTCGACCCCGTCGACCCGGGCGACGGCGTATTCGAGAGGGCCTTCGACGACCACCAGCGGCGCACGCTCGACGATCGGCGTCTTCTCGGGCCGGACGCCGTGGCCGTCATGGCCGATCTCTTCCGGTCCGCGGGCTGGTCGGTTCGCCTCGCGGACTCTCCCTGGCGACTGGATGCTCGCGACCGCGCACTCATATCGGAGTGGCTCGACGGATGGCTCGGTGCCGCCGTCGAGGAGCGGCCGGCATTGCGCGAGTGGGCGGCGGAGTATGCCCGGACGCGCGCCGCGCAGATCGCCCGCGACGGCCTGCGGGTCGTCGTGCACCACGTCGACCTCCTCGCGTGGCCGCCATGAGCGTCATGAAGCCCCCGGTGGGCCGACGGGCAGGAGTGCTGCCCCGATGGCAACCGTGGGTGCGAGCGGTGATCGGTGCCGGCATCCTCGTGGCGATCGTCTCGGTCGCGGGTGCGGAGCCCTTCGTCCGCGGTATCGCGTCGGTGTCGCCGGCGGCGATCGCGGCTGCGACGCTGCTCGCGGCGATCGCCACCGCGGCCGCGGCCTGGCGATGGCGCCTCCTCGCCCGGCGCCTCGGGCTGCGGCTCGGCTGGAGGGAGTCCATCGCCGCCTACTACCGGTCGCAGTTCCTCAACACGGTGCTGCCCGGTGGTGTCGTGGGGGACGTCGATCGCGCCGTGTCGCACGGTCGCGGCGTGGACCAGGTCGCTCAGGCCGCGCGCGCCGTCGCGGCCGAGCGCGCGTCGGGTCAGGCGGTCCAGCTCGTGCTGGCCGTGGCAGTGGTGGTGTCGGTCGGATTCTCGGCCTACGCTCCGGGCATGGCAGTGCTGCTCGTGTTGTGCGGAGCGGTCGTCGTGGTGATCGTGGCCGCCGCGGTGAGCCGTCGCACACGACTCGCGCTCGGGCGCGAGGTCGCGATCCTCCGTGGAGCGTTCGGCTCGGTCGGCACCGTGGTGGGCGTGGTGGCCGCATCCACGGTCGTGGTGACCGCGCACGTCGCCACCTTCCTCGTCGCGTGCGCGGCCGTGGGTATCGCCGCCTCGGCAGAGCAGGTGACGGTCGCGGCGGTCGTCGCCGTACTCGCGTCCTCCATCCCGCTCAGTCTCGGCGGCTGGGGCCCTCGTGAGGGTGCGGCCGCGTGGGCATTCGGTGCGGCCGGGCTCGGCGCGGCGGCGGGTCTCGCCGCCGCCACCGCGTACGGCGTGCTGGCGATGATCGCCGTGGCCCCCGGTGCCGTCGTCGTCGCAGTCTCGCTGCTGCATCGCCGCCGCGTCTTCGCCGGGGCCGCAGGACGGGCAGCATCATGACCCTGCCGTACATCACCCTCAGCTGCGCGATGTCGATCGACGGCTACCTCGACAGCGAGGCGCCACGCCGTGTGGCGATGTCCAACGCGGAGGACTTCGACCGTGTCGATCAGCTGCGTGCCGACAGCGACGCGATCATGGTGGGGGCGTCGACCGTACGGCGCGATGATCCTCGTCTGCTGGTGCGCAGCGCCGACCGCCGGCTGGAGCGCGTCGCAGCCGGGAGAAGCATGACCCCCGTGAAAGTCACGGTCACTGCGAGCGGCGATCTTCCGGTGGAGTCGTCGTTCTTCACCTCCGGCGACGTCGACAAGATCGTCTACTGCCCGCGCGCGGAGGCCGCCCGGATCGCGAGCACCCTGGGCGGGAACGCCACGGTCGTCGCTCTGCGCAACGAGGTGACGATGCGGGACGTGGCGGAGGACCTCGCGGAACGCGGCGTTCGGAGACTGATGGTCGAAGGTGGCGGACGCCTGCACACCCAATTCCTCCGGGAGGACATCGCCGACGAGCTGCAGCTCGTGATCGCGCCGTTCTTCGTCGGGGAATCGCGTGCGCCGCGGTTCGTCGAGGCAGGCGCCTTCCCCTGGACGGCGACGCGAAGGGCCAGGTTGGCCGACACCCGACGGATCGGCGATGTGGTCCTGCTCCGCTATGCGCTCTCCGAGAGGTTCGAGGCGGCAGCTTCGGCAGCTTCGGCAGCTCGTGTCGGCGCCGACGCCGTGGATCGGGTGGGCGCGGACCGTGACCGGACGGCGTGAGACCCCGTTCGACGATCGCGGAGAACACGGTGGGGCGATGCTCACGCTGCTCGCCGGCGCGACTCTGCTCGTGGCGCCACTTGTACCAGGCGCGCTGAGCAGGGAGAGCCCGCAAGAGTTTCTGGGCATCCCCGTGGAGTCCGTCATCATCGTTCTCCTCCTGCTCATCGTCGTGCGAGCTCCGCTGCAGGTGCTCGCTGCCGCGGTCTTCGGCGCCGTCGTCCTCGCCGCCGTCCTCGTCTCCTCCCTCGACCTGGCGTTTCGCGAGACGATCGACCGTCCGTTCAATGCCGCAGAAGACGGCGGCGCCCTCGTCGACGCCTTCGGTGTGGTGCAAAATGCCCTGGGCGCCGTCGGCGCGACCACGGTCCTGGCGGGCGTCGGCGCGCTCGTGGTGGCGTTCGGTGCTGTCGTCGCGCTCGCAGCCTTGCGCGTCGGCCGACGGCTGAGCCAGAGGCGACGCGGTCGTGCAGCGGTCGCCGTTGTCGCGACGGTGTGGATCGTCTGCTCGCTCGTGGATGCTCAGCTGGTGTCCGGTGCTCCGGTCGCGGCATCCCGAACAGGCGACACGCTCGTCGCCAGCTCTGCGCGCGTCGTCGCCAGCATGCAGGAGCAGCGGGCCTTCGAACGCGCCCTGACCTCCTCCGATCCGCTGGATGACATGCCACGCGCACGACTGCTGACAGGGCTCGCGGGCAAAGACGTCGTCGTCGCCTTCGTGGAGAGCTACGGCCGAGTCGCGGTGCAGCCGTCGCCGTTCACCGACGGAATCGCGCGCACCCTCGACGAGGGGGAGACCACCCTCACGCGTCACGGCTTCGCTGCGCGCAGTGCGTTCCTGTCGTCACCGACGTTCGGCGGGGTGAGCTGGCTGGCGCACGCGACGCTGCAGAGCGGGGTGTGGGTGGACTCGCCGCGCAAGTACGACCGGCTGCTCTCGCAGGATCGCACGACACTCACCAGCGTCTTCGAAAGGGCGGGCTGGCGCACGATGGCGGTCGTGCCCTCGAACGAGCGTGGGTGGGAGGCGGGGGAGTCCTTCTACGGATTCGACACGATCCTCGACGCCCGCAGCATGGGGTATCGAGGACCCGCCTTCGGATATGCGCGGATGCCCGACCAGTACACCTGGAAGGTCTTCCACGACCACGCTTCCGACAACGGGTCGGGCCCCTTGATGACGGAGATCGACTTCGTCTCGTCGCACACGCCCTGGACGCCGCTGCCGCGCATGGTGTCGTGGAGCGACCTCGGAGACGGGTCGGTGTTCGCGCCGCAGGCGGCGGGCGAATCGGCGCTCGCCGCCTGGAGCGACCCCGAGCGCGTCCGCGCGCTGTACGCGGAGTCGGTGGAGTACTCGCTGGCGGCGATGTTCTCCTACCTCGAGACGTTCGGCCATGACGACCTCGTTCTGATCGTGCTCGGCGATCATCAGCCGGCCCGCATCGTGAGCGGCCCGCGCGCCGACCACGACGTGCCGATCACGATCATCGCCAAAGACGGCGCGATCTTCGAATCGATCCAGGCGTGGGGCTGGGAGGAGGGCGTCCGGCCTTCGGAGGTCGCACCCGTGTGGCGGATGGACGAGTTCCGCGACCGCTTCGTCGACGCTTTCAGCGGCTGACGTGTGAGCGCCGCGCAACAGCGAACGCCAGCGGATTGCCCGCTCGTGGGCGAATCACCCGCCCGCCACGGGTTGCTGATGCCCGGCATCCGCGTCGGGTTCTCGCTCCACGCCCGGTCCGGGTCCGGGCCTCACCGCGGCTGTGTCGGCGATGTCGATGCGGGTGTTGCCATCGACGTGAGACACCTCGATCCGCGGAGCTGCGTCAGCGTCGGTCGACTTCTCGGCTCGCAGCAGCTGATCACGGCGCTTCTGCTCTTCGGTCATCTCGTGCTCGGTCGATTCGGTCATGGCGCCTACGGTAGGGCGCAACGCCGGCGCGGCCATGGCCCTGGCTCGATGTCGACGTCCGTGATATGCGGTCGCGGCAGGACGCGGCGGCGGCCGTGAAGGATTCCGCCGCGGAATCAGTTGAGGCAGTGAAGAGGGAGGCTCATGTCGGGGTGGTCTCGGGCTCCGCGCCGGAGTCCTTCGTCTCGCGACCGCGCTTGACGGCACCGGTCAGCAGCTTCACACCGGCGCCGAGCACGATCAGGTTGAGGATCATCTGGATCGTCACGACGACCCGTGCGGTCTGGCTGGCAGCGCTGATGTCGCCGAACCCGACCGTGGAGAAGATCGTGACGGTCAGATAGAGCGCGTCCACCCGCGTTATCGAGTCGGCGGTGAAGCTCGACGGGTCGTCGAGCGCCATCAGAAAATACGTCGCCGCGAACAGAAGGAGGTAGAGCGGAGCGATGATCGCGAGTGCTTCGATGCCACGCAGGCCCGGCTGCTCCGACCGCAGGATCGCGCGGACCTGCCATACGGTCACGATGAGCAGGATGAGGGGCGCCGCGATCAGCATCACCGAGAGCGGCAGCCTGCCGATCCCGTCCAAGGGCACCAGGAAGTAGAGTGCCACGAGGACCAGCGTCATGACCGCCGCTCGCCCGAGGCCCCGCAGGATGAACCGTCGGCGCTCGCGGCGGGTCAGCCCGCGGTTCGCTGCATCGTCCATGCGCGTGTGTCGTCAGACCGCGACGCCGGCACCCGGAAGCGTGCCCGACACGACGGCATCCGCGAACGGGGTGTCGTCGAGATCGTTCTGGTGGGCGCGTGCCGGTCGCGCTGCGAAATCCGCCGGTGACGGAAGAGTCTGGGCGAGGGTCGTCGTGGGTGCAGCGGTGTTTGACATGGTGACTACCTCCAGTGCTGGTGTGATGATCACATTGGCGCGCCCGGCGTTGGCGGACATCACCCGTTTCGTGTGAACTGAGTGCGGAGCGAGCGCATGAGAGCGCTTCATCTCATCTGCATGATGCCGTCCGATCGCATCTGTCGTCCACTTGGTCGTGCGCACAACGCAGAAGGTGAGGGACCAGTGAACTACACGGAACGGCTTCGTCGGCTCGCGTTCAACGACGACGCCTTAGCGGACGACCTGCCTTCGGCGCTGACCAGACTCGGGCTCGACGCGAAGACGCTCGCCCTCGCGCGGGTCGCCGCACTGGTCGCGATGGGTGCGCCCGAGGCATCGTTCGCCTCTCAAGTAGACGCCGCGATCAGCGCCGGCGCGACGGCGAGCGATGTCGTGGACGTTGTCGAGGGCGTGGTCGTGGTGGTGGGCCTGCCACGAGCGGTTGCGGCCGCGCCGAAGATCGCGATCGTGCTCGGCCATGACCTCTACGACGACGAGGACACCGGCAGAGCCACAGGGGCGGCACGCGCCTAAGCGCCGAGCAGACCCACCTCGGTCGCGCGCCCGACCGCCTCACTCCGGCTCGAGACGCCCAGCTTGCGGTAAACCGACCCGACCTCCGTGCTCACGGTGTTGCGAGAGAGGAAGAGCCGCTCTCCGATCTCTCGGATCGAGAGATGCGTCTGCAGATAAGGCAGCAATCGCAGCTCGGCGGGGGTGAGGGGCGGACCGCTGACGACCCTCGCATCGCGACTCGAGTTCATCGCCGCGCGAAACTCATCGACCTGTACGAGGAGCGTCCCGAGCCCCGAGCGGTGCAAGAGGATGTCGTCGATCTCGCGCACCAGGTGATGGGCCGTCGTCTGGTCGCCCAGCGCCCAGTAGACCTTCGCGAGCTCCAGCCGTCCGCGCACCGCGAGGTACGGCATGACGTGTGTGCAGTCCGGTCGGGCGCGCATCGCCCGGGTGAGGTGGCGCTGCACACCTTCGAGGTCTCCTCGGTGCAGCGCCAATCGTGCTCCCCCTGCGAACGCGAGCACCGAAGTCGAGTAGTCGGACATGCTCTGCTCTCGGATGGCGGTCATCGCCACGTCGACATGTTCAGCGGCCTCCACCCACAGGCCGCTGTTCATCGTGAGGACGGCGAGTTCCATCTCGCATCCGACGACGATATCGCTGTTGCCCTGTGACGCTGCCGCGACGGAACCCTCGCGGAATGCCGCGTCGGCAGTGTCGAGTTCGCCGACGAGCAGCAGCGCTTCGCCGAGCAGATACAGCGCCTGATCTCGCCACGGACTCGACATCGATTCGGCGGCGACGCTCAGTCTCGCGTCCTCGAGCGCGCGTGCCGGACCCTCCGCACACATGAATGATCGGAGCATCGCCCAGCCTGAGGCAAAAGATGCGGTGCCATCATCGGGGACACCGTCATACGAGGAGTGATCCAGGATCGTCGCCCAGTGTTCGGCCTCGTTCACGCGCCCGGTCAGCACCGCCATCCAGCCGGCGATCACTGCCAGGGGCGGGTAGTCCTGGACCGCGGCGTCGCCCAGGGACGTGCACCAACGCTGCACCGTGCGCATCAGCCCCGCCTGGTGTGTGGCGAGCGCCGTCATCGAGATGAGACGCGTCGCCCGCGCCCGCTTCGTCGGCAGGTTCAGAAGGTGCTCGATCGCCATCGCAGGCGATCCGTTCTGCTCGAACCAATCGGCCGCCCGCAGGTGCAGATCGACGATCGCCTTCGGCTCGCTCCGCCGAAGTTCGCTGAGCAGGAACTCGCGAAAGAGATCGTGGTATCGATACCACCCGCGACGTCGATCGAGCGGCACGAGGAAGACATCCCGTGCTTCCAGTTCGCGCAGGACGTTCTGCGCGTCACCTGTCTCCAGCACCGCGTCGCACAGCGCTCCTGACATCCGATCCAGCACGGCGGTCCGGCGTAGGAACTCCTGATGGTGCGGAGGAAGGTTCATCATGGCTTCGCGGTAGAGATAGTCCGCAACGTAGCGATCATCACCGCTGACAGCCATCTCGCCGCCGTCGCGCGTGATCGCAGAAGCCAGGAAAACCCCCACCGGCCAACCCTCGGTGCGTTTGATCAGCTCCGCCGCATCCTCGGCGGACAGCGCCAACTCGGCTCCCGCGAACACCCGCCGCGCTGCCGCTTCATCGAATGCGAGTTCGGCGGGCGTGATTTCCACGGATTCCCCGTGCGCACGGGCCTGCGCGAGGTGCGGCTGATCGCCGCGGCTCGCTGCGACGAGCTGCGACCCTGGGGGCACGCCGGCGATCACGACGCCGAGAACGTCGTGGCACTCGGGATTACGCAGCACATGGAGGTCGTCGAGGATGATCACAAAGGGTGCGCGCCGCGACTTCAATGCGGCAGCGACGATCGGCGCTGCCCGTCCCAGAGGAGAGGCGCCCAGGCGCCGCACGTCCGCCGGGAGGCGCTCGGCGGACGGCGTGATCACAGCGATCGCGGCGGCGATCAGCGTGAGCAGCACAATCGGATCGTCGTCGAATCGGTCGAGGGAGATCCATGCGACCGGTCGGCTTTCGGTCTCCGCCCACTGCGTGAGCAGGATCGTCTTGCCGTAACCGGCCGGCGCCGTGACGCTGACCACGCAGCGCGCGCTGGATCGAGCGCGCCCGATGATCTCGGCGCGATTGACAGCACCCCGAGCCGTGATCCGCGGAGGGGCCAGCTTCGCGTCGAGGAGCTGTCGATCCAGCTCCACCTCCGGCGGCGCGAGCGCCGGGGCTTCCTGTCGCACGGACGAAGCTTAGTGACCCGCGGTCGGCTGCTCAAGGATTCTCGTCGCGGGGGTCGGTGGCGGTTCTCTCGTCAGGCGTCGTCGTCCTCATACTCGTACTCGTCCTCGAGTTCCGCGATCTCGAGTTCTTCCAGCGCGATTTCGGCGGCAAGCGCCTTGACGATATTGCCCGTCGCCGCGGCGACCTTCGCCGTGCCGACGATCGGCGCGATCGCGGTGAGAACACCGCGGAGGCTCTCGACGTCCAGGCCGACCAGGCCCCCGGCCTTGAGGTTGAGCGCGTACGACACCGGCGCTGCGTCGACGGCGACGAGGGCGGCGACCCGCACGAGGACGAGCGTCTCGGAGTCGAGGCTGGATGACTCGACGGAGTCGGCGGTCATTCGCGCGAGGAGTTCGAGGACGGGACGGTCGTCGGGGTTGGTGGTGTCAGACATGATGAACCTTTCCGTGGTGTGCGGACCACGCTCGATCGCGGCGGTCCAAGCCCATTGCACCCGTCGGCCGACTCGCTCGCATCATGGAGATCGCATGAAGAACTCCGTGTCCCGCTCGCGTCGCGCGGGATCGTCGGCTCGATGGCCGCGCCTGCGAGAAGAGGCCCGCAACGCACTTCGCACAATCTGCGTGACGCGGCGCGAATCGCGGACGGCCAGAGTGTCCCGCATGAGCGAATCCGACGGACGGCCCAGCCGCAGACGACGCGGGTTCGGCAGGCAACGTCGTACGACAGTCGCTGTCGTGCCGGATGCCGCGCAGTCCAGCGCCGATCCGCCGGATTCCGCGGCGCGGCGCGGCATCCTCGCACTGCTCGAGCGACCGCTGACGATCGCGTTCGTCGCCACGCTCGGCGTCCTGGGCGCTCTGATCGTCGGGGTGGCGCTCGGATCGATCACCACACTGCTTCTGCAGATCGCGTTGGCCATGTTCATCGCGCTGGGGCTCGACCCGATCGTGCGGACGTTGGAACGGCGCGGGATGAAGCGAGGCACGGGCATCGCCATCGTTTTCGGGGGCTACGCGTTGGTGTCCGCCGCGTTCCTCTTCTTCGTCCTGCCGCCGGTGATCACTCAGATCGCCGAGTTCGTCGAGCACCTGCCGCAGGCGGCGGACGAGATGGTCCAATCCGACTGGTTCACCGCGCTTCCGCTCGACCTCCGCGTCGCGGTAGCCGGGGGTCTGGCCACGATCGCCGACACGCTTCATCAGCCGGAGACGATCGCCGCGATCGGCGGGGGAGTGCTCGCCGCCGCAGCCGGACTGTTCAACGCGATCTCTGCCGGCTTCATCATCGTCGCGCTGACGCTCTACTTCCTGGCGTCGCTCGATGGGATGAAGCAGGGGCTCTACTCGCTCGTCCCGTCTCGCGACCGCGTCACGGTCGCGGGACTCACCGAGCAGGTCACCGCATCCGTGGGTGCTTCGCTGCTCGGCTCGCTCACACTGTCCGCGCTGAACGGCGTGGTCGTGTTCCTCATCTACTTCTTCCTCGGTCTGCCCTATGCGGCGCTGATGGCGCTCATCGCCTTCATCATCACGTTCATCCCCCTGTTCGGGTCGCTGATCTTCCTCGTCCTGGGGGCGGTCGTCGCGCTGTTCAGCAGTCCGACGCAGGCGCTCATCTTCTTGATCGCGTACTTCGTCTACATCCAGGTGGAGTCATACGTGGTCAGCCCTCGCGTGATGACGAAAGCGATCTCGATCCCACCCGCGCTGGTCCTCATCGGAGCGATGGCGGGGGCGGCGATGCTCGGCGTGATCGGAGTGCTGCTGGCGCTGCCCGTCATCGCCTCACTGCTGCTCATCATCCGCCAGGTGATCGTGCCGAAGCAGAACCTCAAGATCTGAACTGAACCCAGAGGAGACAGAGAAATGACGAAGACACGGACAGGCGTTTCGGCGGAAACGCTGGCCTCGATCTCCACACCCGACCACATCGATACCCGTCTCGGACCGCTCGACTTCGTCGACGGCGCACCCAGCGAAGCGACCGCCGAACTGCTCTACGACCACTGGGCGTTCATCAACGGGGTCAAGGCGTTCGTGGACGGCTACCCCGGTGCCTCACTGGTCGGCATCCGTCGCGGGTTCCGCTCCATCGGCGTTGAGGACAACTCCCTTCTGCTCTTCTCCGAGTTGATGGACTCGGCATCGGTGTTCCTGACCGCCAACACCGACACCGTCTACGCCCTCGGCTTCCTCGATCTGAGCGACGGCCCGATGATCGTCGATGTTCCCTCGATCCCGGCACCCTCGGGCTTCCTCGGCACCGTGGACGACATGTGGTTCCGGTGGATCACCGACATGGGGCTTCCGGGTCCTGACCGTGGCCACGGCGGCCGATACCTGCTCGTGGGCCCGGAGTTCGAAGGCACGCTTCCCGACGGCGGATTCTTCGTGTCTCATTCCCGCACCAACCGGGTGATCCTGCTGCTTCGGGCATTCATGATCGACAACGACCCCAGTGCAGCACTCGACGCGATCCACAACCGCCTCCGCATCTCGCACTACACGCCGGGTGGGATGGGCACGGCCGTCGCCACCTTCCTTGCTGGCGACTCGCCGCTCGCGGGCCCCGCGCCCGCCGAGGAGACGATCATCGTCGAGGGTTCTCACGTGTCGTTCAACACGGTGCCTCCCAGCGATTGGAGCTACTGGGAGGTCCTGAAGGAACTCATCGACGATGAACCGGTCGGTTCTGGCGACCCGGAACTGCTCGGGATGCTGGCCGCTGTCGGCATCTCGAAGGGGAAGGAGTTCGCGCCCGATCCGCGGATGCGTCGGATTCTGGAGCAGGCGGTGGCGGTGGGCAACGCCACTGCGCGCACGATCACGTTCGCACCCCGTGACGACGAGGAGTTCTCCTATTACCCCGGCTCTCGCTGGATCAACATGCTCTTCAAGGGCGGCTACGACTTCTTGACGCCGCCTCCCGAGATCACCCCGGACGGTGTTGTGGCGTACGAGGGCGACGGTGCGCGCAAGATCGATTCGCGTATCGCCTTCTTCTACCCGGCGACCGGGGTCACCCCGGCGATGTGCATGCGCCTGACCGGGATCGGATCGCAGTATCTGATCGCGACTCGCGACGCCAATGGAGAGTTCTTCGACGGTGCGCGCGACTACCGGATCACGCTGCCCGCCGACATCCCGCAGAGCAGGTTCTGGTCGGTGATCCTCTACGACCGGCAGACCCGATCGATGCTGCAGACCGACCAGCCGCACCCGTCGATCGGCAGCCAAACGGGAACCGTGAAGGCGAACGACGACGGCAGCACGACGATCCACATCGGGCCCACCGCACCCGAAGGTGCGGAAACGAACTGGCTGCAGTCGATTCCCGGCAAGGGCTACTTCGTGACCCTGCGCTTGTACAACCCGCTCCAGTCGTTCTTCGACAAGAGCTGGCGACCAAGCGAAATCCAGCCGGTCTGAGACGTCATCGACCATGGACAGCACTTTCCTCGCCAATCTGATCTGGCTGATCAGTCTTGTCGCCCACGTGGCGGTCATCGTGATGGCGCTGATCTACATCCCGCGCGATCGCAAGCCCACGGCGGCGATGGCCTGGCTGCTGCTCATCATCCTGTTCCCCTTCTTCGGGATCGTCTTCTACCTGCTCATCGGCAACTTCGCGCTGCCGAAGAAGCGCCGCAATGAGCAGGCGCGGATCGACACGCTCATCAAAGGAAGAGCTTCGGCGGCCGGGACGATGGTGGCTGACCAGAACGACTGGCCACGATGGTTCCAGCGGATCGCGCAGCAGAATGAGGCCCTCACCGCGCTCCCGGCCATGGCCGGGAACGAGGCGGCCCTCTACGGCGAGTATCAGGCGTCCATCGACGCGATGACGGTGGAGATCGATCATGCCCAGAAATGGGTGCACGTCGAGTTCTTCATCGTGGGATGGGACGACACCACGCGCGAGTTCTTCTCGGCGATGGAACGCGCCGTCCAGCGAGGCGTTTCGGTGAAGCTGCTCGCGGATCACATCTCGTCAGGCAGGGTGGCTCACTCCAAAGAGACATTCGCAGAGCTGGACCGCATCGGAGTGAGGTGGTCGTGGATGCTGCCGGTGATGCCGTTCAAAGGCAAGTACCAGCGCCCGGACCTGCGCAACCACCGCAAGATCGTCGTCGTCGACGGTCTGGTCGCGTTCATGGGATCGCAGAATCTGATCTCGCGCGACTACGACTCCGAGAAGAACATCAAGCGAGGCTTGAAGTGGCAGGAACTGGTGACGCGCCTGACCGGGCCGGTGGTGGCGTCCGTGAACGCGGTCTTCCTCTCGGACTGGCTCATCGAGACGGACGAGGACCTCGTCGGCACCGAGCATGTTCCGGTGTCGGATCTCCCGGTGGACACCTCGCCGAATGCCCTCGTGTGTCAGGTGGTGCCTTCGGGTCCCGGGTATACGACCGAGAACAACCTGCGGCTCTTCCTCTCCCTCATCTACGGCGCCACCGAGAAGGTCATCCTGACGTCGCCATACTTCGTCCCGGACGAAGCCATGGTCTACGCGATCACCACGGCGTGCCAGCGGGGGCTGGAAGTGCCGCTGTTCGTGTCGGAGATCGGCGACCAGGGATTGGTCTACCACGCGCAGCGCTCGTACTACGACGTGCTGCTCGAGGCCGGTGTGAAGATCTTCCTCTACCCGGCGCCGTTCATCCTGCACTCCAAACACTTCTCCATCGACGACGACATCGCCGTGATCGGCTCCTCGAATATGGACATCCGCTCCTTCTCGCTGAACATGGAGATCTCGCTGCTCGTCCTTGGCGAGTCTTTCGTCGCTGCCATGCGCGAGGTCGAGCAGGGCTACCGCGACGCGGGCCGCCAGCTCACCCTCGAGGAGTGGCGCAACGAACCGGCGAAGGCGACATTCCTCGACGGCATTGCACGGCTCACCTCCGCCGTGAACTGACGCGGTGCACCCTGCGTTCGCCACAGAAGGATGCGTGCTCGGCAGACGCAGGATGTGCCAGGGAACAACGAGTTGCGATCGCGTGAAACACGGGAATCGGAGTGGCGGAGGATAGGGGATTCGAACTCCGATTTTCTGGGGTGCAAATACACCATTTTGCCGCGTAATTACGCGGTTTTCGGGCTACCGAAAACGTGGCACACCAGCATCCCCCTGCCTTTAAATGCACGGCGTGTCGCGCTCAACTGTGCCACAACTGTGCCACGGGCGGTCTGGGGTGAGCCAGCTGTGCATTATCGGCTCCGTCGCCAGATCCCGTCACGGTCGGCGTCAGAAGTGTTCTCGTCGAATTCGACGCATCAGGGCTGCTTTCGGCCGCGAACGAGTCGGGGAACGAATCTGACAAAGATCACCATGCCGAGCAATTCGATCAGCGTCTGGGTGACGACCACGACCGGCGTGAGCGCGAGGGGAGCGGGGAGCGCCAGTGCCAGAGGCAGCACGACCAGCGAGTTACGGGTCGCTCCGCTGAAGAGCAGCGCGCGCGTTGATGGGACATCCAGCCGGAACAGATATCCCGCGCCGGCGCCGACGGGAGCCATCAAGATGAGGAACGCGACAAAGATCGGTACGACGACGACGAGCTGCAGGGCTGCCGCGCCGACGGCACCTGCTTGCGAAGCGACCACAGTGAACAAGGTGGCCATCATCAAGGGAACCATCAGCCTCAGCATTGTTCTCTCAATCAGACTCCCGATGCGGTGCCGCTTGGACAGCAACTGCGTCGCCGCGGCGGCGGTCAAGGGCAACACGATGAGCAGAAGGAATGCCCTGGCGAAGGGTTCGACCTCGACCACCGCAACTCCTTCCGGCCCGATGAAAAGCAGCAGGTAGAGGGGCAGGAGGAGGATCTGGGCGAGCATAAGGAGCGGGGCTGCCGCGAGTAGGCGCTCAGATGCGCCTCCCGCTAGGCCTGCGAACACGATCACGTAGTCGATGCACGGAGTCAGCAGAACCAGCAGCACCCCGAACAGCAGTGCAGACTCATCCGCGACGAAACGTGACAAGCCGAATGCGATTGCGGGGACGACGACGAAATTAAGTGCGCCGAGCGCAGCGAGAAACCGAACATCCCGTAGCGACCTGCCGAGTGCGGCGAACGGGACACCGAGGAACGTCGCAAACAGTAGCAATGCGAGTACTGGCTCTATCGCGACCTCGAGGTGATGCGCTGCCGGAGCGAGCACACCAAGCAAGACGCCGACGAAGATCGAGGCGAGATACAGGGCAATCTGATGACGCTCAAGCCAGGAGACCAGCTGCGTCACGTGCGGAGACCGGGAGAAGAAGGCACGGTGAACAACGTAAACCTTCAAGCCACTTGAAGGTCAAGTTGTACGCGCATAGGCTCGCGGCATGCGCATCTCGGAAGTCTCCCGGCATAGCGGGCTTTCCACGACGGCGTTGCGCTACTACGAGAGCATCGGTCTTATCGCACCTGGCCGCAGCAGCAACGGCTACCGAGACTACGGTGGCGACGTCCTGAGTCGCCTCGACATCATCGAGGCCAGCAGGGAGCTGGGGCTTCCCCTGGCAGACATTGCCAAACATCTCCGATCGGTGGAGACGGAACCGTGCACGGACGTCAGAGACCACCTTCGGCCGCTCCTGGCTGAGCGCATGCGCCAGATCGATGAGAAGCGGGCGCGGCTGGACGTTCTTCGCGCCCGCCTCGACGAGGCCGACCACGGACTCGCGAGCTGCCCGGACAGCGCAGACCACTGCTCCACGGAATGCATCTTTCCGGGCGCGCAGGACCCCGGGAGGATAGCCCGCAGGTGACTTTCGCAATGCGCTGAGCGTGTTCGTGTTGTTCGCTGCCGGGGAGCTGATTGCGATGGTCGTGTTTGTCCGGCTGATCCCGCGAGTCATCCGAACCCGCGTACGCGCCACGCCCTCGGAATAGGCGACGGCGGGGCTCGTCAACAAGCTCTTCCCTAGGACTTGCAACCGGTACTCAGGTACAGGTTTACCGTGGAGTCATGTCAGAGACTTCAGCACTGAACTGGGCGCCCGCCGCGTGCACTCTCCCCACGACAGAGCGGCCGTTGCGTGTCGCAGAGTTCGATCACCTGTTCCGCACCTCGGCCCGTCAGATTCAGCGGATCTCGCCCACCCGCGCGCGGGTGGTATTCGACCCGGCAGCGGAAGCGAAGGCCCGAGATCTCGCGGCTCGAGAGTCCTCGTGTTGCACGTTCTTCGACTTCATATTCACCGACGCGGCCGACGGCCTTCGGATGGACATCACGGTCCCGGACAATCAGACAGACGTGCTGGGCGCCCTCCTCGCTATCACGAGTGACCCCGTCGATGACTGAGATGCTGCGCAGCGGAGCGGTCGCGGAACGGGTCGGTGTGAATATGCAGACTCTTCGCTACTACGAGCGACGAGGACTCTTGGCCAGACCCATCCGCTCGTCGGGTGGGCATCGCCTGTATGACGAGAGCGCTGTGGCGACCCTGCGCATCATCAAAGCCGCGCAACGGCTCGGGTTCACGCTTGACGAAGTAGCGGAACTTCTCGATACCGGCAGGCATGGTCACCCCACGCCGGACCTGCAGGCGCGGGCTGTGGCGAAGATCGCCGAGATCGACCAGAAGCTCGCCGCCCTCCACACCATCCGGGAGGGACTCGAGCAGATCGTCACCGCCCGCTGCGACAGCCTCACCGGCTGCACCTGCGCTGACTGCCCCATTCCGTACGCCGATCTTGCCCGATCAGAAGAGGCTCCCCGATGACCTTGCCCGAAACCGCCTGCCCGAGAACAGTGAGCATAGACAGCTCAGCACCAAGACGGACGAAGATCGCCGCATCGCTTGCGCTTCTCGCATGCGTCGGGTGCTGTGCGCTTCCCTACCTCATCGTGGCTGGTCTCCTCACCGGCGCCGGCGCCGCAGTACTGCAGCAGACGCTCACCGCGGTCGCGATCGGACTCGGTGTGCTCGCTCTCGGAATGTGGTGGATGTACCGCCGGCGGGCCGCCAAACGGGCTGCGGCGGCGGGCGCGAATGGCTGCGCCGACCCGACCTGCGCCTGCTGACGTACTGGCGGCGATAGGTCGACCGCAGGCTGAACTGCGAACGTGCCGAACGCGGCGGCGTGCGCGCCAAGCTCGCAGAAGAATTACGCGTCGTTGTCGATGCGCTCGTCCGTCGTTTGGCCCGGCTCTTCAGGGACCGTTTCGACCACCAGCTTGCGGCGCGAGAGGAAGACTGCGAAGAAGATCAGAGCGGCCGCCTGGATGACAGCCGTAACCACCACCAAAGCGGTCAGAGACTCCGTGTAGAGCACGCCCGCCAGGGCGCCGCCGATGGCGGCCGCGACGCCGAGGACGGCAGCGTAAACGCCATAGGCGGTCGCGCGGTAGGAAGGCGGGATGAGGTCGGCGATGGTCGCGCGCAGGGTGGATTCCTGGATGCCGAGCGCAGCACCCCAAAGCAGTGCACCGGCCGCGACCGCCCACATCGCGTCGCCGAACGCGAGCACGGGAATGACCGCACACAGCACCGGAAGCGCCAGCAGGACGCGGGGCCCGATGCGGTCGTATATCCATCCAGTTGCGAGCGCGACCAGGGCATCGACGAGCATCACCGCGGCATAGACGACGGGGACGATCGCGGGTGCAAGGATGCCGCCCTCAACCATGTGGAATGAGATGAGCCCGAAGGTGGCGAACCCTGTGACCGTTGCGGCGCTGAATCCGGCATAGATCCAGAATGCGGAGGGCAGCCGAACGCGGGTGCCCGCGGGTACGTCGTCGGGGAGGTGCGGAGTCTGCGGGCGACTCCGGGACTCGAACAGCTCGGGCTGCGGCGCTCGCGACCGCAACCAGAACAGCAAGCCGAGTGCAGCGATGCCCGGGATTGCGAGCACGGCCAGCGCTGGGCCGTACTGCACTCCGGTGAGTGCGAGCATCTCGGCCACGAGCAGCGGGCCGAGGACAGCACCGAATTGATCGATGGCCTCGTGGACCGCGAAGCCTTTGCCGCGGCCAGTCTGTGCTGTGGCGAACGACAGCATTGCATCCTTCGCTGGGGAGCGGATCGCCTTGCCCACCCGCTCGAGGATGATCAACACGGCCGCGACAGCGAGCGTCTGGGCAAAGCCGAGCGCGGGAACGGCGATCACCGTGAGCGTATATCCCGCGATGGCCCATGCCCAGAATCTGCGGCTCCGATCGGCGAGCGGACCAGACACGAGTCGCAGGAGTAATGCTGCCGCCTCCCCGATCCCCGTGACTACGCCGACGACGATCGCGGTCGCGCCGAGCACCGCCAAGATCGGTCCCGTCACCGACCTCGCGCCCTCGTAGACGATGTCCGCGAGGAGGCTGACTACGCCGAACGTGGCGACGAACCTCCACGCACCAATCCGCAGCGAATTACGCACCAACGACCCCTTGCGCCCGCGTTACGCCAACGGACGGGCTCACCCAGCCTAGCCAGCCCGGGACTCGTCGATTTGAGCCGGCCAGGCACGCAATATCTGCCAAGGTTTCAGAAATCTGGCCGGTCCTGGCTCACGTTTGTTCGTTTGCTCAGCGCCTGGCGACTCAATCCGGACCACGTGGCGAGTTGCGCCCACGAGACCTCGACAGCACGCAAAGTGCCGACCAGTTCATCGCGCTCTGTCAGCAGGGCGCGCTCGGCCCGATGCAACTTCTCGAGTTGTCGTGAGATGTCCCGCAGCCGTTTGAGCGCATCGGTGCGCCCACCCCAGACGAGCTCGAGGTTGCGGTCGGCACGCTGTGATCGCTGCGTTTCAGAGACCGCCCTTGCGCGGTCTCTGGCCGCGATGGCGGCCGCATCGTTGGCCTCCCGCTGCCGCCGATAAGCTTCCTCGCGACGTGCATTTGGCTTCGTATACTTGCTTCGCGCCATGCAACCTGGTTTACACGGCATCCCTGACATTGCAAGGAACCGGGGGCCATCCACTTAGAGTGCCTGCGTGCATTGCGCTTATTGCATTGCTATCTGGCGGTTGATCTCGTCTGGTGGTCGAGACGTAGTCAGGTGTGTTCTCGACATCGCCCTCGTAGGAGCGCGAGTCGTCGAGCATCCGGCCTTACTTCGCGCGCGTTTGAGGTCTTGTCGAGCCGCCGGACGCCGCCGGTGCGGCTGCCGCGACGGGGAAGAACGCGCGAACCAGTAACCAGCCGAGCGCGGCTCCGACCAGCTGCGCGCCGATGAATGGCAGGACGGAGGTGGGTGCAATGCCGGCGAATGTGTCGCTGAAGGCGCGACCGACAGTGATCGCGGGGTTCGCGAAGCTCGTGGAGGAGGTGAAGAAGTACGCGGCGCCGATGTAGGCGCCGACGGCCGGCGCGGCCAGGTGAGAACGGCCGGTGCGGACGAGGGCAAAGATCACCAGTACGAGACCGGCAGTCGCGACGGCTTCCGCCAGAAGATGTGGCCATGTGGCTCGGTCAGAGGTGCTCCATGCAACGGCAGGCTCGGCGAACATCAGGTTCGCAAGGATCGCGCCGGCGATGCAGCCGAGCACCTGCGCAGGGATGTACGCCGCCGTCACGGACCACCCCTTGCGGTGCAGCAGTGCGTCGACGATGGAGACCACCGGGTTGAAGTGGGCTCCGGACACTGTTTGAAAGACCAGGATCAGAACGGCCAGGCCGAGCGCTGTCGCAAACGCGTTCTCGAAGAGAGCGAGACCGGTATCGGATGGCGACAGTGTCTGCGCCGCGATGCCGGATCCGACGACGACAGCCGCGAGAAGCGCGCTGCCGAGGAACTCGCCGGCGAGGGCGCGAGTGGTGTCCGGACTCACGACGCGGTGAGGAGCTGCGATACGCGGTCGAGCGCGCCCGGAACGAGCGTGAAATATGCCCATGTTCCGCGCTTGCTGCGAGTGAGGAAGCCCGCGGCGGTCAGCACCTTCAGGTGATGTGACACCGTCGGCTGGCTCAGCCCAACCGGCTCGATCAGGTCGCACACGCACGCCTCAGAGCCTTCCGATGCCGCAACAATGGACAGCAGCCGGAGGCGAGTCGGGTCGGCGAGTGCCTTCATCGTCGTGGCGAGCTGGTCCGCTTCCGCAGCCGACAATGGCTCGCGCTGCAGGGGAGTGCAGCAGCCGCCTGCGGTGACGTCCGTCACCTCGAGCATCGTGGTCATGCATCGACAATAGTCGATATTGACAGATGTCGATAGAGCGGTGCAGAATCGGGTATCGACGTTCATCGATATTGTGTTGGAGGATGCTGTGACCTTGCTTGATCTGACGCCCCGTGCGGTGCAGAACGATCGCCTGACGACTCTGCCGGTCGCGATCATCGGTGCTGGCCCGATCGGGCTCTCCGCTGCGGCGCATCTGCTGGAGCGTGGCATCGACTTCGTGATCTTCGAGGCAGGCGACGTCGCGGCCGCGAGCGTTCGCGCGTGGGGCCACACGCGGCTGTTCTCCCCGTGGAAGCACCTGGTCGACCCCGCATCTCGGCGTTTGCTGGAGGCGCAAGGGTGGGAGCTGCCCGACCCGGAACGTGCTCCGACGGGCACCGAGCTGGTGGAGAAGTACGTTGCCCCGCTGGCTGCGCTGGAGCCGATCGCCTCCCGCCTGCGCACCGGCGTAGAGGTGCTCGGCGTCACCCGCGAGGGAATGGATCGCACCCGCACGAAGGCGCGCTTCGCCACCCCGTTCTCCCTCCGTGTCCGCACCCCCGACGAAACGATCGAGGACGTCGCCGCTCGCGCGGTGATCGACGCCTCGGGCACGTATCGGTCGCCGAATTCGCTGTCCTCGGGCGGGCTCGACCTGCTGGGGATGACTGATATCGCCGATCGGGTCACCGCCGCGCTGCCCGACGTGCTCGGCCGGGACCGCGCCCTGTTCGCCGACCGGCACGCGACCGTCGTCGGCGCCGGTCACTCCGCCGCGAACACCCTGCTGGGCCTCGTGGAGCTTGCGCGCCAAGAGCCGGGAGCGACAGTGACCTGGCTGATCCGCAACTCGCAGGCGGTGCGGGTCTCCTCCTCGGCCGATGACGAACTCGCCGACCGTGCACGGCTCGGCAGCCGGGTTGACCAGGCGGTCGCCGACGGGCGCATCACCGTCCTCGACGGGTTCGAGATCATCCGCGCCCAGCGCACCGGCGACACCGTCGAGCTCGTCGGCCATCGTCGCGGCGAGGTCGTTACGCACCTCACCGACGTCGTGGTGAACGCCACCGGCTTCCGGCCGAATCTCGACATGCTGCGCGAGATCCGCCTCGAGCTAGACGACATCGTCGAAGCTCCCAAGCGACTCGCGCCGCTGATCGACCCGAACGTCCACTCCTGCGGAACGGTCGAACCCCACGGGTTCCGCGAACTCACCCACCCGGAAAAGGGATTCTTCGTCGTCGGGATGAAGTCCTACGGACGCGCACCCACGTTCCTGCTCGCCACCGGCTACGAGCAGGTCCGCTCCGTGACTGCCTGGCTGGCGGGCGACACCACGTCGGCATCCCACGTCGAACTCGTGCTTCCCGCCACAGGGGTCTGCTCCACGGACGCGAGCGACGGAGGCGGATGCTGCTCGTGACGACGATCCGCAGCATGGTCCCGTCCGACTGGCCGGCTGTAGAGGAGATCTACCGCCACGGCATCGAGGACGGCGAAGCGACCTTCGAAACGCAGACCCCTACGTGGGAGGCGTTCGACGAAGGGAAGCTCTCCGAACCCCGGCTGGTCGCCCTTGACAAGAGTGGAGCGGCGGTGGGATGGGCGGCCGCATCACCCGTCTCGTCCCGAGCCGCATACCAAGGCGTGATCGAGCACTCTGTCTACGTCCACCGTGACGCGCGCGGCCAAGGACTGGGCCGACTCTTGCTGGATGCTTTCGTCGCCGCGGCGGATGAGGCGGGATTCTGGACGATCCAATCGAGCATCTTCCCCGAGAACACGGCGAGCCTGCGCGTGCACGAGTCAGCCGGATTCCGCGTCATCGGCACCAGAGAACGCATCGCCCGCTCGGCCCTGGGCGCACACGCGGGACAGTGGCGTGACACTGTGCTGATCGAGCGCCGCAGCAGGGTGAACGGGACGGGCTGAAAGGCGATGGATGACGCCCAACTGCGACGGCACGTCAGCGCCCCGCGTGCGTTTTTCTTGGACATCCTTCATGCTGAGGGTTCCGCCGACAGCACTCAGATCCTGCACGCCTGGATCGACCTAAGGCCTGCGATGACCGAGGCTCATCGGTGCCGACTGCCGCGGATGGTCGGGGAGATCGTGTGGCGATTGAAGAACCTCGAGTTGATCCGCGATACCGGTGGCACATACACGGTCACCGAGCTGGGTGAACGTGCGCGAGCCCAGGCCTGCGCTACGCGGTGACGGGCTAGCTCCCATGATCAGCAAATAGACTGCGGTCTATGAGTAATGGCGCGGGCCCTCGTGAGCTGACGATTCTTGGAGACCCGACCCGTGCACGAATCGTGCGGCTGATTCGCGACTCGCCCGACGGGCGCGCACTTGTCGGTCGCCTTGCCGATGCGCTCGGCCTCCGCCAGCCGACCGTCAGCCACCACATGAAGGCCCTCGCCGCCGACGGCATCGTCCTCCGACACCCCGAGGGGCGAGTCGTCTGGTATTCACTGGACCCACGCAACGCCGAGCGCGTCGATGCACTCCTCGGTCACGACGCAGCTCGACCAGAAACAGAATTGGATCTGCCACGAATCGTCGAGGACCTCGCCGAGCGTTATCGCGGCACATTCAGTGCAGAGACCGTCGAGCGCTATGTGAGCGAGAGTCACGAGCTTCTGTCCTCGGATAGTCCCACGCCGCTCCTCGGCTCCCGAATCGCCGCGTTCGCCACCCTCCGCCTCGACGCCCTCGCCCGGTCCAAAGGGACTCATCACGCCGTTCCCGAAGTGCTTTTCGTCTGCGTCGAGAACGCCGGACGATCACAACTCGCCGCCGGCATCTTGCGCCAACTCGCCGGTGATCGCGTGCTCGTCCGCACGGCCGGCTCCGCCCCCGCCGATGCCGTGCGAGCGACGATCGTCACCGCACTTGACGAGATCGGGGTCCCGCTTGGTGGCGAATTCCCCAAGCCACTCACCGACGAGGCCGTCCGCGCCGCCGATGTCGTCGTCACCATGGGGTGCGGCGACGCCTGCCCCGTCTATCCCGGTCGGCGCTATCTCGACTGGGACATCGAGGATCCCGTTGGCAAGCCACTGGATTCCATCCGCGCGATCCGCGACGACATCGATGCGCGCGTTCGTGCGCTGCTCGCCGAGCTTGTTCCTGGTTGATCGTTCACCGACCCGTAACCAAGAACCAATAGATAGTGGTCTATGCTTTCGAGTGAGGAAAGCGAGACACCATGACCGACAAGCCCACCGTCCTGTTCGTCTGCGTCCATAACGCGGGTCGTTCCCAGATGGCTGCAGGATTCCTTCGCGAGCTCGGCAGAGGCGAGATCGAGGTGCTCTCGGCGGGATCCGCGCCGAAGGACCAAATCAATCCCGTCGCGATCCGGGCGATGGCCGAAGAGGGTATCGACATCGCCGAGAACACCCCGAAGGTGCTGACTGTCGATGCGGTCAAGGAGTCCGACGTCGTCATCACGATGGGATGCGGGGATGTCTGCCCGATCTTCCCCGGTAAGCGCTACGAGGATTGGGAGCTAGACGACCCGGCCGGGCAGGATATCGAGGCCGTCCGACCGATTCGCGACGAGATCAGGCGCCGCGTCGAGGCGCTGCTCGTCGAGCTCGCACCGTCCCGGGGCTCCGCGTGAACCGCCCGAGGCACGCGCCACGGGTGCAGGCAACGCCCCTTATCGCGACAGTGCCCCTTCTTGCGGTCGCACTCTTGCTCAGCGCGTGTGCAGGAGAATCGACGGCGGCGGGGGGATCAGGGGCGGGACTCGGCGGCTCGGTCGTGACGGATGGTTCCTCCACGGTCGCTCCGTTGACGGATGCAGCGGCGGACCTTTTTGCCGGAGTCGAGCCTGACGTTGACGTCGTCATCACGATCACTGGCACGTCAGCCGGTTTCCGAGCGTTCTGCGACGGGGAAACCGACATCTCGAACGCCTCGCGGTCGATCTCGGATGAAGAGATCGCTGCGTGCGAAGCTAGCGGGGTCGAGTTCACTGAGATCGTCGTCGCGAACGACGGACTGTCTGTGATCATCAGTCCCGAGAACGACTGGGCGACAGACCTGACCGTCGAGCAGCTCGCGACCATCTGGTCTCCCGAATCTCAGGGTGAGATCACGAACTGGAATCAGGTCGACCCCGGCTTCCCCGACGAACCGCTGGTCCTGTTCGGTGCCGGCAGCGACTCGGGAACGCTCGACTACTTCACTGCCGCCATCAATGGCGAAGAAGGCGAGATCCGCGCCGACTACCGTGCGTCCGAAGACGACGATGAGACCGTGGAGGGGGTGGCGAAGGAGCTGGGTGCTCTGGGATTCCTCGGTCTGAGCTACGTGGAAGAGAATCCTGGCGTCATCGCCGCGGCATCCATCGACGGTGTCGCGCCGAGCACCGAGACGGTACAAGACGGCAGCTACACGCCGCTCAGTCGACCGCTGTTCATCTACGTCAACGACACCTCCTACGCGGACCAGCCGCAGGTGAAGGCATTCGTCGACTTCTACGTCGACAAAGCGCTGGAGATCGCTGAACGCGCACTTGTGGTGCCGCTCACCAGCGCCCAGATCACGACCGCTCAGGAAGAGCTCAAGTCACTCGACTGAGCGACAGCCCCAAGCCCAAGGAACCCCATCATGCACATCGTCGCTATCGGCGGCAGCGACGCGGGCATCTCCGCTGCGCTGCGAGCCAGAGAACTCGACCCCAGCGTTGACGTGACCGTCGTCGTCGCGGACGCCTACCCGAACTACTCCATCTGCGGCATCCCGTACTACTTCTCGGGTGACGTCCAGCCCTGGAAGTCGCTCGCCCACCGCACCCACGCCGACCTCGAAGCGACGGGCATGCGACTGCGACTGGACACCCTCGCAACCCGAATCGATGTCGCCGGCCGGCAGCTGACCGTGCAGGACGAACACGGCGAGTCCGTCATCGACTACGACGAGCTCATCGTCGGAACCGGAGCCCTGCCCGCCTACGCCGGCATCGCCGGCCTTGACCAGCTCGGACCCGACGACGGCGTACACGTCATCCATTCCATGAGCGACACTTTCGCGCTGGACACTCACCTCACCGAACGCGACCCGCGCACCGCCATCATCATCGGCGCCGGCTACGTCGGGCTCGAAATGGCGGAAGGCTTCACCGCACGAGGAATCGCCGTGACCCAACTTCAGCGCGGCGCCGAGGTGTTGTCCACGCTCGACCCGGAGCTGGCGTCTCTCGTGCATGCCGAACTCATCGAGCACGGCGTCGCCGTTCACACGAACACCACCGTGCGCGCCGTCGAGAAGACGGCGACAGGGCTCACGGTGCGAGCAGAGCACGAGGGGCAACCCGTCACCTACAGCGCGGACCTGGTCCTCGCCGTCGTGGGAGTTCGCCCCAACACGAGCCTGCTCGAGGATGCCGGCGCGACCCTCGGCGCCGGCAAGGCAATTGCCGTCGACGAACAGATGCGCACCGGCGTGCCGCACGTCTTCGCCGCCGGCGACGGCGTCGTGACCCATCACCGCCTGCTTGGTGTGACGTACCTCCCCCTGGGCACGACTGCTCACAAACAAGGCCGCACCGCAGGGGAGAACGCGCTGGGCGCTTCGGCGCGATTCGCGGGCTCTGTCGGGACTCAGGTGGTCAAAGTCTTCGACGTCGTTGCCGCACGCACCGGCCTTCGCGATCACGAAGCGGTTGCCGCGGGCTACTTGCCGGCCAGTGCGCAAACTGTTGCAGACGACCACAAGCGCTACTACCCGGGAGCGCAGCCGATCAGCATCCGCATCACCGGCGACACCGACTCCGGCCTTCTGCTCGGCGCTCAATTGGTCGGCCGGCGGGGCACAGAGACCGCCAAACGCGTCGACACCTATGCGACGGCGCTCTTCGCCGGCCTGACCGTCGACCAGATCAGCGACCTCGACCTCTCCTACACGCCCCCTCTCGGCTCGCCCTGGGATGCGGTTCAGGTCGCGACTCAGGCCTGGTCGCGAGCAAACTCCTTGATCGGAGCTCACGCATGACGACACCGCCGACCGTGCTTTTCATCTGCCAGCACAACGCGGGCCGATCGCAACTCGGAGCACACCTGCTCGGAGTCATCGCGCCAGACCAGTTCATCGCCAGCAGCGGTGGCCTGAAGCCCGCGGATGAAATCAACCCCGTCGTCGCTGAGTCGCTCCACGAAGTCGGCGCCGATACGTCGACGGCTCGCCCGCGCCTCGTCACTGCGACGGATCTCGCGACCGCCGATGTCGTAGTCACCATGAAGCCCGGCCTCCAGCTGCCAGGTCCAGTCCGAGGGCGGCTCGTCGAGTGGGCGTTTCCCAATCCTGAAGAGTGGAATCTCGAAGGCGTACGAGCCATGCGCGACGCCGTGGGTACAGAAGTCCACGGCCTTGTTGCGGAGCTTCGATCGTCGCGGTAGTCGTCGAAGCGCTGGGCTGGCTACGCGACGGAGCGACCAGGACGAAGTTCACACATTGCGCACGAACCGTCGACCACGTACTTGTGGCCATCGACAGTGCAGTCCCAGCCTCGGATGGTGAGACGGCTCTCTTTGGCCTCGCGGGCGGTTCTCGCGCGCGCACACGCGCCGCAGGGTTCGGTCGTTCCGGCCGGATGTTTGGGGCAGAAGGGCGAGGACGCGTTATGCGTGACGTCACCCGTCACATCACGGCGTGAGTAGGCACTCTTCTCTTCGGTTTGCCTTAAGGAGCCTGGGCCTACGTTTGCCGTCACATCACGCGTCACGTTACGCGTGACGTCACGCATCGCCCGCGGGTCGCTGGCGGTCGCTCCGTCGGATGAGGCATTCGCACCCTTCTGTCGATCGCGATACGCCTTCTGGCGTCGTCTTGAAGCGTCCCGGTAGCGCTGGATCTCCTCAGCCGTGGACTGGTGGAGAAGATCGCTCCATCCGGTCAGGCGGTAACCGTCCTCCACCCGCGACCACAAGCCGGCCGCTTCCAGTTCGTCGAACGCGTCCGGGTCATCGCCATCAGGGTGAAGGTGCTTCGTAAATCGCACGGGCACCGATCCATCAGTGCCTTGACCGTTGCACCACATCAGCGCGCCAGCGAAGACGCGAAAGGCGCGGTCGCTGAGGTTGTCGAAACGTATGCTCCCCAGCCACTCTGCGGGGAGTCGGGCATCGACCATAGCGGTCTCCGCGAACCCTGGGTCAGGACTCGACGCCGAAGACCTTCAGCAATGCGGCCCGAGGGATCATCCGACGGGGCCCGAGCTGGACAGTCGGGATCGTCCCGCGCTCCACTCCGAGCTTGATGGTCCGATACTCGACGCCGACCAGCACGGCAGCATCCTTGTATGTGAGGGCGAGCGAGTTCTGCGAGCGGTTCATGTTCTTCTCCTTTGTGAGCCACCTTTGTCAGCGCATGCGCACACGGTAGCACCAGCGTGAGCCATATGTGTCATGAATGCGTCATGTCATGCCTTGTTCGGCAATTGGATGCCTGAGATACTGGGCGCATGGTGCAGGTGGAGAACATCGACGTCAGCGACGAGCGCGTCGCCGCCGGAAATGGCGTCGCCGTGCCCGCGTTCTGGACGGTTGTTCTTCGTGGTGAGTCCGGTGTCCCCGGCGCCATACAGGTGCACGTCGCATACGACCCGAGCCTTTATCGGACGGTCGCGACCGAGGTCAGGGTCCTTCGCGATGGTGAGGGAGGCGAAGTCACCAGCCTCACGCTGCGTGAGGTGCGCGTCCAGTACGCGCTGCAGGCGAGCGGGCTGCAGGTGTCCACTGTCTCGGAGCCCGGCCATCCAACCGTCTCGGGTTCGGTGTACCTTCGGCGCATGCAGGACCGCACCGAACGCGATCTGACCGCGAGTGTCGTGGACGCCTCGACAACCTATCGGCTAGCGGCCACGATCAATCTGCCGCCGCTGAGAGCAGTGGCCGACTGTCTGGGTGTGAGTCAGAGCACGGCGACGCGGTTGATGAATCGGGCTCGTATCGAAGGGCTCGCGCCCGGTGTCAGTTTCCCGGATCCGTCAGCAACGGGACCGGTCGTCGGCTCGCCCGAATCCAGCGGACCGAGCATCGGAAGGTAGGCGAGTCGGTGCCGCGTCGTCCAAACCAAGATGGAACTGTCTCGTCGTACGTGACGAAGGCGGGGGAGACGAAGTACCGGATCGCCTATTCGGTGGATCGCGCAGATGGAGACTCGGCTCGCAGGTTCCGACGAGGCTTCGCAACGCAACGGGATGCGCTGAACGCGCTAACCGAAGTGCAGGTCGACATCCGACGCGGCGACCACATCGAGGAGACGCGCGAGACGCTGAACGTCTACGCGGAGAAGTATTTCGACTCGCTGCGCGTGCGCCCGACGACGCTCGCCGGATACCGCAAGCACTTCCGCGTCCACGTGCTGCCGTCATCTGTCGGACGCACGCCGATCGCCGCCATCTCCAAGGACCAGCTCAATCGCTTCTACCGACAGCTCGAGGTGAACGGCAGGAAGGACCGCGGACACATCGGAGATCCGCTCGGCGCCGCGACCGTGCGGCACATCCACGTGCTGATCTCGCAGGTGCTGCAGCATGCACTCGAGGACGGTCTGATCAGGTTCAATCCGGCGAAGCGTGCGTCACCACCGAGCAAGCTCGAGGCCGCTCCGCCGGAGATGGCGACATGGTCGGCTGAGGATGCGCGGCTCTTCTTGGAGTGGTCGCAGTCATCGGGGGACTACCTGTGGTTGGCGTGGCTGACGCTGCTGGGAACCGGGATGCGCCGCGGCGAGATCCTCGGCATCCGGTGGAAGGATCTGGACCTCGAGAACAACGTGATCACGATCGCCCGCGCGATGTCGTACGTGAAAGAGGCCGGCAAGAAGCCGATCATCGACTTCCGAGCGACCAAGAGCGGTCGTGTGCGGAACGTCGACATCGACGTCCGCCTCGCTGGCGCATTCCGCGCAAAGCGGGACATGCTTCGCGCCGTCTCGCCGGAGCTCGCCCGTGGGGAGCACCTGATCTTCTGCAACCGATACGGACAGCCGCACAACCCGACGCAGTTCTCGCGCCAATGGCGTGAACGGGTGCTCAAGGCGTGCGCTCTGCATCCCGATCTCGATGAGCTCCATCTGCACGAGCTGCGGCATACGCATGCCACGCTCCTTCTGCGCGCTGGCGTGCATCCAAAGATCGTGTCGGAGCGCCTCGGCCATGCCGACATTCAGACGACGCTCAACACCTACTCCCACGCGGTGCGGACGCTCCAGCGGGGTGCCGCAGATCTTGTCGGCCAGCTTCTCTCGCCGGTGCCCGCTGAGCCGCCGACACTCACTACTCCGTAATCACTCACCACTGCCTCGGTGCTCGCCCTCACTCCGACAATCAGCGAATAAGCGAGCGGGCGCGGCGGAGTGCCCGATGTGAGCGGTTGCTAAGCGCAGCTCGGAGCGCAGCGGAGAGCGGAGTCTGCAAATAGCGATCTGAGGGAACGGAGCGGCGGCCGCTCGCTACCATCTCGCTGTCGGAGGGATGGCCCACTTCGCCGGAACTCGTGTCCGAAACCCGCCAGCGCCAGATGTGACATGACTACGCCACGTCGTGACGGGCTCATGTCAGAGCTGAGTCGATCCGCGGGAAATCGGCGGCTTCCGAAGCCCGAAATCGGCGTTAACTGTGCCACCAACTGTGCCACGGGAAAAAAATCGGGTCGCGATCCCTTGTAAACACTGGGATCGGAGTGGCGGAGGATAGGGGATTCGAACCCCTGAGAGCTTTCACTCAACACGCTTTCCAAGCGTGCGCCATAGGCCACTAGGCGAATCCTCCAGCAGCCCCGGAGGGCCAGCGACCATCTTACCCTGACGCCGCTACCTCGCCCGCACGGGCGCCCCGGCGGCGTACACGCTGCCCGGACGGATCACGAGCGAGCGAGGCGCGAGCAGCGCGAGGATGCGCCGCGCCGGCGGCGTCGCGGCGAGCAGCGAGACCCGCACGGCTGCGGCGGCGTCGGCTGCGGCATCCCCGATCCAGTACGAGCGCGTGCCGGCTCGGGAGTAGCTCACACGCTCGATCGCGATCAGCACGACGTTGATCTCACTCGCGGGCACGCCGTGCTCCACGATCAGGCGCTGGGCGAAGGCGCGAGGCGTCTCGCTGGCCGGTACCGATATGCCCAGGTCGATCGCGGCATCCTGCACCGTCTGCCACGCCGCCGCGGCGTCGCCGCGACGCGCGGCGATATCGAGCTGACGTCGGCGCAGCTCGCGCACCAGGAACGGCAGCGCGAGCACGATGACGACGACCACGGCGACCGCGACGAGAGGCACCGGATCGACGGCGGTGCCCGCCGCGCCGGCGGCGGTCCCGCCGCGCTGCTGTTCGGGATCCGTCTCATCGACGCCGGTCGGCGCAGTGGCGGACGGCGAGGCGGCGGGAGCCGATTCACCGGGTTCTCCGCTCTGGCCCGGAAGCGCTGCCGCGGGCGAGAACGACGTGGGCACGCCGAGTCCCGATGTCGGCTCGAACGCGATCCACCCGAGTCCGCCGAAGTACACCTCGGGCCAGGCGTGCAGCTGCGAGCTGGTGACGGAGTACACCGGTTCCGCGCCGATCGCGTCGTTCGTGGGCTGCCCCGGCAGGTAGCCCACCACGACGCGCGACGGCATGCTGAGCGTGCGAGCCATCAAGGCGAACGCCGATGCGAAATGCACGCAGTAGCCTTCGCGCTGCTCGAGGAACTGAGCGACCGCCTCGGCCCCGCTCCCGTCGAAGCCGTCCTCTACCGGCGCATCCAGCGAATAGCTGAACTCGCTGCCGCGGAACCACCGCTGCAGCGCGGTCAGACGGTCGTAGTCGTTCGTGGCCTCGGCGGTCACCTCGGCGGCGAGCTGCGCGATGATCGGCGGAGTATCGGTGGGAAGCTCGGTGGTCTCGTCGCGAACCTGCTCGCCTCCGGCCGACAGCGCGCGGATCTGCTCCAGCGTCGGGCGCGGCTGATTCGCGACCACCTCGTAGGACTGCCCCTGCGTCGAACCGGACTGCGCTACCACCGTGCGGTTGTACGGCACGGCGCCCCAGTCGCCCTCCAGCCCGGTGACCGTGACGGCGGGGTAGGGGATGGGCGCCCAGACCGATTCGAGGTAGAGCACCTCGACGTCGGTGGTGTATTCGGTGACGCGGATGTCGGGATCCACCGAGACCTCGCCGAGCGCGAGCTCGCTCGCCAGGGGCACGGTGCGCACGCGGTCGGGCTCCCACACGCCGCCCTCGAATCGGGTGAGCGTCGTCGCGCGCAGGTACGGCACGTTCGCCGAATCGGTGCGCAGACGCAGCACCTCGACCTCCTGCGGGCGTCGCAGATCGTCGCCCAGCTGAAGTGTCGCGTCGATCCCGGGACCGGTTCCGAGCCCCGCCCCGGCCCGCAGCGTGGGCTGGGGGAGCAGCGGCGTCGCGACGAGCGCGACGACGATCGCGATCGCCCCGATCCCGACGGCCGTCGCCGGAACGCCGGCGCTGCGCTCCGCCTCTTGCTCCAGCGGCTTCTCGCGCGAGCGCGTCTCGGCACGGATGACGAACAGGATCGTGACCGCGAGGAACACGAACCCGATCAGATCCACGTCGCCGGGCACGGCGATGGAGGGGATGAGCGACACCGCGACGATCCCGACTGCGGCGAGGAGCGGCATCCGGGCTGTGACGACGACGTGGTCGATGATGATCGTGAGCAGCCCCATCGCCCCGACCACGACGAACGCGACGGAGAGGGTGGCCTCGAGCGGAGCCGCGCCGAGGACGATCTCCTCCATGGCCGTCTCCACCAGCTGAGGCACCGCGCGGAACGTGTCGAGCGTCGGGATGATCCAGAGGATCGCGGTGTCTCGCAGGAAGACGAGCGTCATGAACACCGCCCACACGGCGGCTTCGATGAGTGTCACCGCGATGGCGGGCAGATGGTACCGGCGGGCGTTGTAGCCGGCGGCGAGGACCAGCACCGACAGCAGAAGCGCGCCGACGAGCCACGCGTTGGACTCCACGACCCGCGCGACCGGCAGGAGAGCGGCGAGCAGCGCCGAGAGGATGGCCGCCGCCAGCAGCCACTCGCCGCCGCGTCTGGCGGTGTCGGGGGTCGCCGCTGCGTCAGTTGAGGACATGATGCGTCCCCCGGCCGACGGCGTTGGCCCACGAGATCGCGAGATCGCCGTCGGGATCGATCACGGCCACGTGCCAGCCGTGATCGGCCGCCCGCTCGAAGGCGTCGCCGACAGGGCCGACGGCGAGGATGAGAGGCAGCGTGCTGTGATGCGCGACCGGCCCGACGATGTCGGCGTCGGGCGGGTCGAAGCGTCCGACGACGAGCACGATCGGCCCGGTTGACACCCCCGCGAACAGGCGGGGGAGGCCCGGCAGATGATCGTCGCGCCGTGCGGTGACGGTCGCGAAATGCGCGAGCATCGCCTCGACCTCGGTCATGTCGCCGCCCTCGATGCGCTCGACCAGCACGGTCCCGTCGCTGTCGAGGACCTCGACCGCGTATCCGTCGTGCACCAGCCGCGCGACAGCCGACACGCACGCCGATACGCCCGCCTCGAAACCCGGATCGGCGCCCGGCGCGTGAAGGGCGTCGATCGACCAGCGCAGCGCCCCCCGATCGAGCACGACCGTCGCCTCGGGCGTGGACTCCTGCTCCTCCTGACGCACCATCAGCGTGTCGCGGTGCGCGGTCGCGCGCCAGTGGATGCGGCGCATCGAGTCGCCCGGCGCATACGGGCGCGCCACGAGATTGTCGGCGCCCTGGCCGAGCTGGTTCGTCGTCGTGTGCAGCGTTCCGCCGGTGGCACCGGCGTAGTCGACGAGCGGAGACAGGTCGACGACAGCGGGCGCGACGGTGACCGGGGTGCGCTCCCCGAACACGAGGGTGCGCCGGGCGATCCCGAAAGGGTCGGTGGAGCGGACGGTCAACGGCCCGAGCGGGTGCACCCCTCGACGCACGCCGGTGACGGTGTAGACGAGGTCGACGGAACGTTCGCTGCCGCGCAGGCCCGATCCGAGGGCCGGGAAGGCGCCCGTGGCCTTGCCGCGCAGCCCTTTGGGCAGCGTGTCGCGCCAGGTTCCGGGCGGTGTCGGAATGACGGTGCGCACGCCGACCCGGACCGAGACGTGCGTCTCGCGACCGACCGATGCCACATCGGGGACGAGCGAACGCGTCACCACGTCGCGGCGACGTCCGACGTAGAGACAGCCGACGCTGGCGGCGATGACGGCGAGCAGCAGGAAGCCGAAGTACATCAGCTCCACGATGCCGGCCTCGTTCGCGACGACGAAGCACGCGATCGCGAGGACGAGCGCGCCCGTTCCCCGGACGGTCAACGGCCACACGCGTCTCATCGTCTGCTCACTGCCGGGAGGCGATGGGAACGCGCACGCTCGCCGCGATCCGCTCGAGGATCGTCGTGATCGCATCGGCGGTCGTGCGCGCCCTGGCGCCGCCGGCCGATCGCGTCGGGATGAGCCGGTGCGCGAAGACGGGGATCAGCAGCGCCGTGACGTCGTCGGGGATGACGAAGCCGCGTCCGTCGAGCGCCGCCCACACCTTCGCGGCGCGCACCAGCTGCAGCGTCGCTCGCGGGCTCGCGCCCAGGCGCAGGTCGGTGTGGCCGCGGGTGGCCTGCGAGAGCGCGACCGCGTAGTCCTCGATCGCGGGGGCCACGTGCACGGCGCGGGCCCAGGCGACGAGTCCTGCGACCTGGTCGGCCGATACGACGGGGGCCAGGCCGTCGAGCGGGTTGGCGCTGTCGCGCTGCCGGAGCATGAGCGCCTCGGAGCGCGCGTCGGGATAGCCCATCGAGATGCGCATCATGAACCGGTCGCGCTGCGCCTCGGGAAGGGCGTAGGTGCCCTCCATCTCGAGCGGGTTCTGCGTCGCGACGACGAGGAACGGATCCGGCACGTAGTGGGTGTGGCCGTCGACGGTGACCTGACGCTCCTCCATCGCCTCCAGCAGCGCCGACTGGGTCTTGGGCGAGGAGCGGTTGATCTCGTCGGCGATCACGATGTTCGCGAAGATCGCGCCGGGCTTGAACTCGAACTCGCGGTCGACGGGGTTGAACACACTCACACCCGTCACGTCGCCGGGCAGCAGATCGGGGGTGAACTGGATGCGCCGCACCGTCGCGTCGACAGAGGTGGCCAAGGCGCGCGCCAGCATCGTCTTGCCGACGCCCGGCACGTCCTCGATGAGCAGGTGGCCCTCGGCGAGGAAGCACACCAGAGCGCTGCGCACCGCGTCGGGCTTGCCGTCGATGACGCTGCCGACCGCGTCGAGGATCGAGTCCGTGACGCGGGCGAAATCGTCCGCGGTGAGCGGGCCCGATATGGGCCGTCCCGCCGGGTCGGATCCGCGCGACGCGCGCTCGGCGAGACCATCCGTCATCGCGGTATCGACCATCGCAGGCCTCCAGTTCCGCCTCGGACGGCGGGTCGGCGGTGAGCGCGGGCTCCCTCGCCCACGCGTTGATCCTAATCGCGAAGAACGCCCGTGACGATGGCTCGGGTACTGGGAGAACCCTGGATGCCGCGGCCGGCACCCGCGGCACGAGGCCTGGTCGAACCGGGTTAGACTGGTTTCAGCTCTCCGCGAGGCGGCATCCAGGCCAATTCCCCCAGGACGGAAACGTAGCAAGGGTAACCAGGCTCTGCCGGGTTCGCGGAGAGTCTTAATCTTTCCGGGCGAAGGGGCCCTCCAGCACAGACCACTGCAGCAGCATGATGGTCTTCGCATCCTGGATGCGACCGTCGCGGATCATCGCCAGCGCCTCATCGATCCCGGGTTCGAGCAGCTCGATGTGCTCGCCCTCCTCCTCCAGGCCGCCGCGATCGCCGCTGCGGGACGATCCGTCGTACGGCGCCGCGAAGAAGTGGATGCGCTCGGTCACCGACCCCGGGCTCATGTACACGTCCCACACGTGTTCCAGATCGCCGACCTCGACACCGGTCTCCTCGGCCGCCTCGCGCCGGATCGCCGTCGTCGGATCATCGTCGTCGAGCAGTCCCGCGGCGGTCTCGATGAGCATCCCGTCGGGGTGATCGTTGACATAGACGGGGTAGCGGAACTGCCGGGTGAGCAGCACCGTCCGACGCTCCGGGTCGTACAGCAGCACGGTTGCGCCGTTGCCGCGGTCGTAGGTCTCGCGCTGCTGCGTCTCCCACTCGCCGGACGGACCGCGGTACTCCAGCGTCGTGCGCCGCAGCACATGCCACCCCGCGGCGAGCAGTTCGACATCGGTCACACGCACCTGCGGGTTGCGCGCGAGGTCGAGCCCCGTGCGGTCGAGCCCCGTGCGGCCTCGATGATCGGGCACGTCGACGCCGGGGCGCGGCACGGATTCGCTCATGCGCGGAGCCTACCCAATCCCCTCGCCGATCCCGCCGGACCGGTCACCGCACCGGCTCCCGGTGCGCGCAGCATGCTGACAGGGTCGCGCCCGTAGGCTGGACGCGTGGCGCAGAGCATCTACATCACGTCGGCCGAAGGTCATTCGGGCAAGTCCACGGTCGCGCTCGGCGTCCTGGACGCCCTCAGTCACGCGACTCCGCGGGTCGGTGTCTTCCGGGCGATCGCCCGCTCGACCATCGAGCGCGACTACGTTCTCGAGATGCTGCTCGACCACGACGGCGTCGATCTCGCCTACGACGAGTGCATCGGCGTCACCTACGACGAGGTGAGGCACGATCCGGATGCCGCACTCGCGAGCATCGTCGAACGCTACAAGGCCGTCGAAGCCCAATGCGACGCCGTCGTCATCGTCGGCAGCGACTACACCGACGTCGGCAGTCCCGCCGAGCTCGCATACAACGCGCGCATCGCGGCGAACCTCGGCGCCCCGGTTCTGCTCGTGCTCGGCGGCCGGTCGGCGCAAGGGCAGACTGTGCCCGAGCAGCTCGGCTCGTCGTTCGCGCGCACACCTGCCGAGATGGGGCAGATCGCCGACCTCGCGCTCGCCGAGCTCGCGCACGGCCGGGCGAAGCTGTTCGCCGTCATCGCGAACCGCGCCGACCCGGTGCGCACCGATGAGACCATCGCCGCCATCCGCGGCTCGATCGACGCATCCACCCCGCTCGACATGTCGGATGTGCCGGTCTGGGCGATCCCCGAGGACCGCTACCTGGTCGCCCCGTCGATCCGCGGGATCATGCGCGCCGTCGACGGTGCACTGCTCGCCGGCGACCCCGACCGCCTGACGCGCGAAGCGCTCGCCGTCGTGGTGGCGGGCATGTCGATGGTGAACGTGCTGCCGCGCCTGCTGGAAGGCGCCGTCGTCGTGGTGCCCGCCGATCGCTCCGAGGTGCTTCTCGCGACGCTCCTCGCGAACGCGTCGGGCACCTTCCCGTCGATCTCGGGCATCGTGCTCAACGGCGGGTTCGAGCTGCCCGAGCCGGTCATGCGGCTGCTCGACGGACTCGGCTCGAACGTGCCGATCATCACCACCGAGCTCGGCACCTACGAGACGGCGGTGCGCGTCATGAGCGCGCGGGGCCGGCTCGCCGCAGACTCGCAGCGCCGCTACGACACCGCCCTCGCGCTGTTCGAGCAGAGCGTCGACATCGACGAGATGCTCGAGGCGTTCGGCGTCGCACGCGCCACGGTGGTCACGCCCCTGATGTTCGAGTTCCAGCTGATCGAGCGGGCACGCGCGCAGCGTAAGCGCATCGTGCTGCCCGAAGGCGACGACGACCGCGTGCTCCGAGCCGCCGCGACCGTGCTCAAGCGCGGCATCGCCGACCTCACGATCCTCGCCGAGCCGATCGAGGTCCACGCCCGCGCGATCGAACTCGGCATCGACATCAAGGCCGCCGAGGTGCTGTCGCCCTTCGACGCGGTGCACGTCCACCGCTTCGCCGAAGAGTACGCGCGCCTGCGCGCCCACAAGGGCGTCACCCACGCGCAGGCCTCCGACACCGTGACCGACGTGTCGTACTTCGGCACGCTCATGGTGCACCTGGGGCTGGCCGACGGCATGGTGTCGGGTGCGGCGCACACGACGGCGCACACCATCCGCCCCGCCTTCGAGATCATCAAGACGAAGCCCGGGGTGTCGGTCGTCTCGAGCGTCTTCCTCATGGCACTGGCCGATCGCGTGCTCGTCTACGGCGACTGCGCGGTGATCCCCGACCCCACGAGCGAGCAGCTCGCCGACATCGCGGTCTCCTCCGCCGCCACTGCCGCGCAGTTCGGCATCGACCCGCGCATCGCGATGCTGTCGTATTCGACGGGCGAATCCGGATCGGGCGCCGATGTCGAGAAGGTGAGGGATGCCACGGCACTGGTCCGCACGCGGGCTCCGGAACTGCTCGTGGAGGGGCCGATCCAGTACGACGCGGCTGCCGACGCCGCCGTCGCCGCGGCGAAGATGCCCGGATCCGCGGTCGCGGGCCGCGCGACGGTGTTCGTCTTCCCCGATCTCAACACCGGCAACAACACCTACAAGGCGGTGCAGCGCTCCGCCGGCGCGGTGGCGATCGGGCCGGTGCTGCAGGGACTCAACAAGCCCATCAACGACCTCTCGCGCGGCGCTCTGGTCGATGACATCGTGAACACCATCGCGATCACCGCGATCCAGGCACAGGGGGAGTGACGGTTGCTCGCCCCCGTCGCGCTGCCGCCGGCATCCCTCAACGATGTCCCGATCGCTCGCCTTCATGTCCCGAGATCGTCCGCAAGCCCTACGCCGCAGGCGAGAAATCGGAACATCGTGAGCAACGGATGCGCCTTCGGGCCGAGAGGAGGCGCTGAATGACTCCGGTGCTCGTCATCAACAGCGGGTCGTCGTCGTTCAAGTACCAGCTGATCGACATGGAGACCGAGGCGACCCTCGCGTCGGGCCTGGTGGAGCGGATCGGCGACCCCCTGGGTGAGGCGAAGCACACGGTGTTTGCGCCGCAGGGCGACGGTCCGGTGGCGACCTTCCTCGACGCGACGCGCACCCGCGAGCTGCCGATCCCCGATCACACCGCCGGCTTCCAGGTCATGCTCGACGCGTTCGCCTCCGACGGGCCGTCGCTCCAGGATCATCCGCCGATCGCGGTCGGGCACCGGGTCGTGCACGGCGGTGCGCGGTTCTTCGAGCCGACGCTCGTCACGCCGCTGGTCGAGATCAACATCGACGAGCTCTCGGTGCTCGCACCCCTGCACAACCCTGCGAACCTCGCCGGGATCGTCGCCGCGCGCAAAGCCTTCCCGGACGTGCCTCACGTCGCGGTCTTCGACACCGCGTTCCACCAGACGCTCGCCCCCGAGGTCTTCACCTACGCGATCGACGCCGATGTCGCGGCGGCCCATCGCATCCGCCGGTACGGCTTCCACGGCACCTCGCACAAGTTCGTGAGCGAGACGGCGGCGGCCTTCGTAGGGCGCCCGCTCGAAGACCTCAAGCAGATCGTCTTCCACCTCGGCAACGGCGCATCCGTCACAGCGATCGACGGCGGGCGCTCGGTCGAGACGTCGATGGGATTCACCCCGCTCGAGGGGCTCGTCATGGGTACGCGCTCGGGCGACATCGATCCCGCCGTGCTGTTCCACCTCGCGCGCCGCTCGGGCATGTCGATCGACGATCTCGACGACTTCCTCAACAAGCGCAGCGGCATGGTGGGTCTCGCCGGATCCAACGATCTGCGCGACATCCGCGCCGCGATCGCCGCGGGCGATCAACGCGCGCGACTCGCGTTCGACGTGTACGTCCACCGGCTGCGCGCCTACGCCGGTGCCTATCTCGCGCAGCTCGGCGGCGCCGACGTGATCTCCTTCACCGCGGGCGTCGGCGAGAACGCGCCCTACGTGCGCGAGCGCGCTCTCGAGACCCTCGGCTTTGCCGGCGTCGAGATCGATCACGAGCGCAACATGGCGACCGAGCGCGGCATCCGGATCATCTCGACGGACGCCTCGGCCGTGACGGTGCTGGTCGTTCCGACAGATGAAGAGCTCGAGATCGCCAGACAGACACTGAGCGTCGCACGCGCGTAACCTGCCCGCCGTACCCTGAGGGAGTGCCCATGGACGCCCTGCCCGACCTGACCGCATACGACGCCGTTCTGTTCGACCTGGACGGCGTACTGACACCCACCGCCGAAGTGCACATGCACGCATGGCAGACCATGTTCGAGGAGCTCTTCGCCACCTGGGACATCTCTCCGCCGTACACCGAGCGGGACTATTTCGATCATCTCGACGGCAAGAAGCGCTATGACGGCGTCGCGAGTCTGCTGCGCTCGCGCGACGTCGAGGTGCCGTGGGGCGATCCGTCCGATCCGCCGAGCGCCGACACGGTGTGCGGCATCGGAAACCGCAAGAACGTCGTGTTCGAGCGGGTGCTGCGCGCGGAAGGCATTGCGGCGTACCCCGGGTCGCTGCGGCTGCTGGACGTGCTCGCCGCGGCCGGCACCCCCGTCGCGGTCGTCTCGAGCTCGAAGAACGCCGAAGAGGTGCTCGCCGCCGCCGGCATCCGCGATCGATTCGTCGTCGTGATGGACGGCGTCATCGCCGAGCGCGATCACCTCGCTTCGAAGCCCGCACCGGATGTCTTCGTCGAAGCGGCGCGGATGCTGGGGGTCGATCCGACGCGCAGCGCCGCGGTCGAAGACGCCATCAGCGGCGTGCGCTCGGCGGCCGCCGGAGAATTCGCCCTCGTGGTCGGCGTCGACCGCGGTGTGGGCGAGCAGCACCTCGTCGACGCGGGAGCCCACGTCGTCGTGAAGGACCTGGAGGAGTTCGTCCAATGATCGACCGCGACCGCTTCCCCGTCGACGAATGGCGGCTCGTCGAGACGTCGTACGACCTCGACGACGCCGGTGTGACCGAGACCCTGTTCTCGGTCGGCAACGGCTACCTCGGCCTGCGCGGCAACCACCCCGAAGGGCGGTTCGCGCACGAGCAGGGCACATTCATCAACGGGTTCCACGAGACGTTCCCCATCCGTCACGCCGAGCAGGCCTACGGCTTCGCCGAGGTCGGCCAGACGATCATCAACGCGCCCGACGCGAAGGTGATGCGCGTCTACGTCGACGACGAGCCGCTGTCGCTCGACGTCGCGGATGTCCGCGAATACGAGCGCGTGCTCGATATGCGCGACGGAGTGCTTCGTCGCCACGTGCGCTGGATGACGCCCTCGGGCAAGGACGTCCTGATCGAGGTCGAGCGCCTCGTCTCGTTCGAAGAGAAGCACCTCGCGCTGATGTCCGTCGAGGTGACGGTGCTCAACGCCGACGCCCCGGTCACCGTGAGCTGCCAGATGATCAACCGCCAGGACGGCGAAGACGTCTACGGCGGCACGCCGTCGGCCACCAAGAAGGCCGGCTTCGACCCGCGCAAGGCGGAGCGCATCCACGAGCGCGTCCTGCAGCCCCAGGAGTACTGGCAGGACGGCCTCCGCTCGGCGCTGTCGTATCGCGTCACCGACTCGGGCATGACCATCGCCCTCGTCTCCGACCACCTCGTCGAGACCGACAACGAATACAGCGCACGCACCCTCATCGAGCCCGACATCGCCAAGAACGTGTTCCGCGTGCAGGCGAAGGCGGGTGTGCCGGTGCGCGTCACCAAGCTCGTCAGCTATCACACCTCCCGCGGCGTGCCCGGACGGGAGCTGGTCGACCGCTGCCGTCGCACGATCGACCGCGCGCTGAGCGAGGGCATCGACGAGATCCGCGTGCGCCAGCGCGCCTGGCTCGACGGATTCTGGGAGCGCTCGGACGTGCGCATCGGCGGCCACGGCGACCTGCAGCAGGCGACGCGGTGGTGCCTCTTCCAGCTCGCGCAGGCCTCGGCCCGCGCCGACGGCCAGGGTGTGCCGGCAAAGGGCATGACAGGCTCGGGCTACTCCGGGCACTACTTCTGGGACACCGAGATCTACGTGCTCCCGTTCCTGGCGTACACGACCCCGCTCTGGGCGCGCAACGCGCTGCGGATGCGGTACCTGATGCTCCCGGCCGCCCGCAGGCGCGCGTTCCAGCTGAATGAGGCCGGCGCGCTCTTCCCCTGGCGCACCATCAACGGCGAAGAGGCATCCGCCTACTACGCGGCCGGCACGGCGCAGTACCACATCAACGCCGACGTCAGCTATGCGCTCGCCAAGTACGTGCGCGCCACCGGCGACGACGAGTTCCTGTTCCGCGAGGGCGTCGACATCGCCGTCGAGACCGCCCGGCTGTGGACGACGCTCGGCTTCTGGCGCTCGGTCGACGGCGCGGGGGAGGAGACCTTCCACATCCACGGCGTCACGGGACCCGACGAGTACACGACGGTCGTCAACGACAATCTGTTCACGAACGTCATGGCACGCTTCAACCTGCGCTTCGCCGCGCGCACGGTGCGCGAGATGGCCGAGATCGACGGCGAGGTGTACCGCCAGACGGTGGACCGCCTGGGGCTCGAGCCGGGCGAGGCCGAGGCCTGGGAGCGGGCCGCCGAGGCCATGCACATCCCGTTCAGCCCGAGCCTCGGCATCCATCCGCAGGATCACGTGTTCCTGGAGCGCGAGATCTGGGACCTGGAGAACACCCCGCTCGACAAGCGGCCGTTGCTGCTGCACTTCCACCCGCTGGTGATCTACCGCTACCAGGTGCTCAAGCAGGCCGATGTCGTGCTCGCGCTGTTCCTGCAGGGCAATCACTTCTCGCCCGAAGACAAGCTGGCCGACTTCGAGTACTACGATCCGCTGACCACGGGCGACTCGACCCTGTCGGCGGTCGTGCAGGCGATCCTGGCGGCGGAGGTCGGCTACCAGGATCTCGCCCTCGAGTACTTCCGGCAGTCGATCTTCGTCGACCTCGCCGACCTGCACCACAACGCCGCCGACGGCGTCCACGTGGCTTCTGCGGGCGGAGTGTGGACCGCGCTGGTGTCGGGCTTCGGCGGCATGCGCGACCACTTCGGCGAACTGTCGTTCGACCCGCGGCTTCCCGCCGCGTGGCCGTCGCTCGAGTTCGTGCTGCACTGGCACGGCACGCGCCTCGAGATCGAGGTGACGCGCGAGCAGATCCGGGTCCGCGCTGCCGAGGGCGACCCCGTCGGCTTCAGCGTGCGCGGCACCGGCTACGTGGTCGGCGCAGGCGAAGAGGTCGTGGTGGCGCTCGACGGGCAGGGGCCGGTGATCGAGGGCCGACCGACCCTCGGCGAGCTGGGCGACGCCCGCCGGGAGGACGGCTCGCTGCTGTCGGCATCGGTTCCGACCGTCACTTCGACGATCCCGATCATCGTGGGAACCGCCGACATCGAGCACGGCGCCGACGCGTAGCGCTGACGCTCAGGGCGTCTCGGGAGCGATCGCAAGAACGGGTGTTCCGGCCGGAACACCCGTTCTCGGCGAGCGGGCGTTTGCGTGAGGGCGCCTCAGAGGACCGGACTCAGTTCGGCAGGCCGAGCGGGAACCTCCAGCGGCGCCTCGAAGAAGCGCAGCTCGTGCGTCATCGAGCGGGCGAACGCATCGGTCATGCGCGCGCGCTCCCGAGGCCCGGCATCGCGCGCGGCGGCGTCGGCGATCGACACCGCACGAGCGGTCGCCTCGGCGAACGTCGGGTCGCCGTACATCGCGAGCCAGTCGTCGTACGGATGCCCGTCGCGCCGCGCCGATTGCAGTCGCGAACCGAGATCGGTGTAGAGCCAGAAGCACGGCAGGAGCGCCGCGACCAGCTCGCCGTACGACCGGGTCGAGGCGTGCAGGTGGTTCGTGTACGCGAGCGTCTGCGGAGCGGGGTCGCGATCGGCATCGGCCCCGAGGTGGCCCTCGTGCAGCCGCAACTCCTCCACCAGTGCCGACTCGGCCGACCGTGCCCAGAACGCCTGCTCGTCGGCGGTCGGTGCGAGCGTGCTCGCGCGGGCGAGGAGCCTGGAGTACTCGCCCAGGTAGATCGCGTCCTGCGCGAGGTAGTGGCGGAACGCCTCACCCGGCAGCGACCCGTCGGCGAGCCCGCGCACGAACGCGCAGGCATCGACGTCGTCGCGGACGACGGCGGCGGCATCCCACACCTCACGGGACCACAGACTCGGCCGGGGTCGCGCCTGCGTACCCCGCCGCAGCTCGTGGAAGTGATCGATCGGGCCGTTGCCGCCTCCGACCCGCAGCGCATCGGCATGCGTGAGTGCGCCGGTGAGCCATTCCTTCGCCCGTGCGAGTGCCTCGGGCCAGGTCGCGCCCTGGGCGCGCAGCGTGGCCATCGCCGACGAGAGCGAGCACCCCGTGCCGTGCGTGTTGCGGGTGGCGACGCGCACCCCCGCGATCTCATGCACGCCGTCGGGGCCCACGATCGCGTCGGGGCACGCACCGCCGGCGAGGTGTCCGCCCTTCAGGAGCACCGTGGCTCCGGTCGATCGGTGCAGCCTGCGGGCGGCCGAGATCGCCGCCGGCCACGTCTCGGCCTGCGGGCGGCCGGTGAGCACGGCGAGCTCGGCGAGGTTCGGAGTGATCAGATCCGCCTCGCGGCACAAGCCGTGAAGGGCCTCTTCCGCCGCGGTGTCGAGCAGGCGGTCGCCGCTCGTCGCGATCATCACCGGGTCGAGCACGACGATCGGCGGGCGCGTGCGGTCCAGCCATGCGCGCACCGCGGCGATGATCTCGACCGACTGCAGCATCCCGATCTTCACGGCGTCGATCTCGACGTCGTCCGACACGGCATCCAGCTGCGCCGTGAGGAACGCCACCGGCGGCACGTGCACCTCGCGCACGCCGCGCGTGTTCTGAGCGACGAGGGCGGTCGTAACCGCCATGCCGTAGCCGCCGAGCGCGCCGATGGACTTGAGGTCGGCCTGCAGACCGGCACCGCCGGTCGGATCCGTACCGGCGATGCTCAGCACACGGGGAATCGCGGTCATCGTGCGGCCACCGCTCCGGGCGTCGCGAATGCGGCCGCGGTGCGGAACGCACGGGTCGCCGCCCCGGGATCGTCCGCGGCGCAGATCGCCGAGACGACCGCGACCCCGGCAGCGCCGGCGTCGCGGAGCGCAACCACATCGCCATCGACGACACCGCCGATCGCGATGCACGGCAGCGCCGTGCGCGCCGCGAGCCCGGCGAACCCTTCCACTCCGAGCACCGGCGGGTGGTTGGGCTTCGTCGAGGTGGGGCGGATGACTCCTACTCCCAGATAGTCGAGCGTGCCGGCGGGAAAAGCGGATGCCGCGTCCAGATGCGCAGGCGTGTTCGCGGTCCACCCGACCACCGTGTGGGCGCCGAGCAGCCGGCGCGCGGTGGTCGGCGGCAGATCGCTCTGGCCGAGATGCACGCCGTCGATGCGCGCCCCCGCGTCGCGTGCGGCCAGGGCGACATCGACACGGTCGTTGACGAGCACGAGAGCTCGGCCGGCGACGGCATCCGCCACCGCCCGTGCCTGCCGCAGGAACTCGCGCCCGCTCGCGGACTTCGCCCGTACCTGCACGACGTCGACGCCGGCGGACGCCGCCGCATCGACCACCTCGAGCAGACGCGCGAACGGCACGCGCTCGTCGGTGACCAGGTGCAGTCCGAACCCGTCCCCTGCCGGGCGCGGGTTCATCGAGCCACCGCCGTCAGTGCGACGCGGGCGTCGAGATCGGATGCCGCCGTGGCGTCGAGCGCGTCCAGGAATGCCACCGCGAACGAACCCGGGCCGCTCGAGAGCGCCGCGGCGCGCTCGGAAGCGTCGGCATAGAGGGCGGATGCCGCCACCGCCGCCTCGAGCGGCGCGCACACCCCGAGGAACGCGGCCATGACGGCACCGAGCGAGCAGCCGCCCCCGGTCACGCGCGTCAGCAGCGCATCACCGCCGCCGATGCGCACGATGCGCTCGCCGTCGGTCACGAGGTCCACCGGGCCCGAGACGGCCACCACCCCGCCGGTGCGTACCGCGAGCGCACGGGCGGCCGGGGCCGCGGCATCCGGTCCGTCCGTCGCATCGACGCCGCGACCGCCCGCACCGGCTCCAGCGAGCGCGAGGATCTCGGAGGCGTTGCCGCGGATGATCGCCGGGCGGTGCTCGAGAAGCTCGGCGGCGAGCGCCGTGCGCACAGGCAGTGCGCCGACGGCGACCGGGTCGAGCACCCATGCGCTCGTCGCGCGAACCGCTTCGCGCGCGGCGTCGCGCTGCTCGGCCGTGGGTGTGCCGAGGTTGACGAGCACGCCGTCGGCGAGGCCCGCGAACATGCCGGCCTCGCCCGGCAGATCGCACATGGCCGGCGCCGCGCCGATCGCGAGCAGCACATTCGCGGTGAAGCCGGTGACGACGGCGTTCGTGATGCACTGCACGAGCGGTGCGGCATCGCGCAGCGCCGTCAGCGCCTCGGAGGGGGACAGATGGACGGTGGTTGCGCGCGTGTTCATCGCGACATCCCTTCGCTCGCATGATCGAGATCAGGTTCGACGGGTGTGGTCTCAGCCCGCCGCGCGGGCACCCCGTGTCACTGCCGAGCAATCTAGCAGGCCCCGTCGCCGACCACGTCGATCCGGTCGCGACGTCTCGATCCGATGTCGCGGCCACGCCGTAGGCTGTGGGGGTGACCACCGCTCTCTATCGCCGCTACCGGCCCGAATCGTTCGGCGAGATGATCGGCCAGTCGCAGGTCACCGACCCGCTCATGACCGCCCTGCGTGGCGACCGCGTCGGCCACGCCTACCTGTTCTCGGGCCCGCGCGGGTGCGGCAAGACGACTTCCGCGCGCATCCTCGCACGCTGCCTCAACTGCGCGCAGGGCCCCACCGACACCCCCTGCGGCACGTGCGACAGCTGCGTCGAACTCGGCCGCGGCGGGGGCGGATCCCTCGACGTCGTCGAGATCGACGCGGCCTCGCACAACGGCGTCGACGACGCCCGCGACCTGCGCGAGCGGGCAGTTTTCGCCCCGGCGCGCGACCGGTTCAAGATCTTCATCCTCGACGAGGCGCACATGGTGACGCCGCAGGGCTTCAACGCTCTGCTGAAGCTCGTCGAAGAGCCGCCCGATCACGTCAAGTTCATCTTCGCGACGACCGAGCCCGAGAAGGTCATCGGAACCATCCGCTCGCGCACGCACCACTACCCGTTCCGCCTCGTGCCGCCCGCGGCCATGCTCGAGTACGTCGAGCAGCTGTGCGGGCAGGAGGGCGTGCAGGTCGAGCCCGGCGTGCTGCCCCTGGTCGTGCGCGCCGGCGGCGGATCGCCCCGAGACACCCTGTCGCTCCTCGACCAGCTCATCGCGGGCTCCGAGGTTCCCGAGTCCTCCGAAGGGTCGGCAGAGGCCGGGACCGTTCTCGTGCGGTACGAGCGCGCCGTCTCACTGCTCGGCTACACCCACGCCGAGCTCCTCGACGAGGTCGTCGACGCGTTCGCCGTCGCTGACCCCTCCGCGGCGTTCGCGGCCGTCGACCGCGTCGTGCAGACCGGTCAGGATCCGCGCCGATTCGTGGACGACCTGCTCGAACGACTTCGCGATCTGATCGTCATCGCCGCGACCGGTCAGGGCGCCTCCGCTGTGCTGCGAGGCATCTCGGCCGAGGACCTCGCCCGCATGCAGCAGCAGGCCGACGCCTTCGGCTCGTCGCGGCTGTCCCGCATCGCCGATCTGGTGATCGCCACGCTCGACGACATGACCGGTGCCACGTCGCCGCGCCTGCAGCTCGAACTCATGGTCGCCCGGGTGCTCGCCCGCGCGACCGAGGGGTCCGCAGCCGTCGGCGGGGCCGGTTCTGCGCCGGTGCCCACGACCGCGCCTGTGCGGGCTGCTCCTGCTCCGGCAAGCACTCCGGCTATCGCTCCGGCTCCCGCCGGTGCGCCGGCTCCCGCCGCTGCGCCGGCACCGTCAGTGGCAGTGGCAGTGGCAGCGGCTGCTCCGGCACCGGTCGCCACCGCTGCCGCAGCAGCGGACACCGCGCCTGCTCCTGCTCCCGCGGCAGCGGACACCGCGCCTGCTCCTGCACCGGCGCCGTCCGGGCCGGTCACGCTGGACCGCATGCGCGACTCGTGGTCGGACGTGCTCGGCCGGCTCGAGAACGTCAGTCGCTCGTCGTGGATGCTCGCGTCCAACGCCAAGGTCGTCGCGCTCGACGATGATGTCCTCACTCTCGCGTTCCCGAGTCAGAGCGATGTCGTCAAGTTCAAGCAGCTCGCGGCCGGCAAGGGGCCGAGCGAAGATCTGCGCCAGGCGATTCTGGGTGCGCTCGGCATCCGCGTGAAGTACATCGCGAAGCACGACCCCTCCGGTGGATCCGGCGGCGGAGCATCCGGCGCCGGCTCGCAGCCGGACGGCACGTCCGGAGGCGAGCCGAACAGCGTCACCTCCGGCAGTGGGTTGCAGGGCGGTCCCGCCGGCAGCGGTGCGGCGCGGGAGCGGCCCGCGAGCGCGCCCCGGCCATCCGCCATCCGATCGAACGCGCCGTCCGCGGCGGCACCGGTCACCGAATGGGCCGTCGCACCGATCCCGACAGACGCCGATGCCCCGCCCCCCGACCCGGGGCCGCCGGCCGACGTGGCCGCGCCCGCGCAGTTCGCGGTCGACGATGAGCCCGAAGACGCCGCCTCCGCCGCGCGCGTGCGCACCGCGACCCTCACTGCGCCGCACGAAGGCGACGTGCTTCCGCGCGCCGATGTCGCTGCGTCGATCGAGCGCGACGACGACGACGACGAACTCGACGGAACGGATGCCGCGCCCGACGCTCCCGTGCCGCCCACGGTCGCCCCGCCGCTGACCGCCGTCACGGCCGCGCGCCCCGACACAACGCTGCGAAACCAGGGTGTCCAGCGCTACGGCGAAGCGGTGGTCCGCCAGATGCTCGGGGCGACGTTCGTCGGCGAAGAGCCCTACGAGCCGCCGACGAGGTTCAGCTAACCCATGTACGACGGCATCGTCCAAGACCTGATCGACGAGTTCGGCCGACTCCCGGGCATCGGCCCGAAGTCGGCGCAACGCATCACGTTCCACATCCTCCAGACTCCGAACTTCGACGTCTCCCACCTCGCTCAGCTCCTCGCAGAAGTACGCGAGAAGGTGCGCTTCTGCGAGGTGTGCGGCAACGTCTCCGAGCAGGACCGCTGCTCGATCTGCCGCGACCCGCGGCGCAACGAGACGCTCATCTGCGTCGTCGAGGATGCCAAGGACGTCGCCGCGATCGAGAGGACGCGCGAGTTCCGCGGGCTCTACCACGTGCTCGGCGGCGCCATCAGTCCGATCGCCGGCATCGGACCCGACGACCTGCGTATCACGCAGCTCATGCAGCGCCTGGCCGACGGCACGGTCCAGGAGGTCATCCTCGCGACCAACCCCAACCTCGAGGGAGAGGCGACGGCCACCTACCTCAGCCGTCTGCTCCACACGCTCGAGATCTCGGTGACTCGCCTCGCATCCGGCCTGCCCGTGGGCGGCGATCTCGAATACGCCGACGAGGTCACCCTCGGCCGCGCGTTCGAAGGTCGTCGCTCCATCTGAGATTCCGGCGCTCGGGTCTGTCCGGCACGCGGTCTGTCCGGCACGCGGTCTGTCCGGCACGCGGTCTGTCCGGCACGCGGTCTGTCCGGCACGAGATCTGTCCGGCACGCGGTCTGTCCGATCCCTCGGTCTATCCTGTCCGATCCCGACCCTAGATTGGCGGTCGGACGTAGCACGGTGGCAGTCCCCGTGCGGCAACCTGAGGGGATGAGGCACGACGCATGAACGGCACCATCGAGAGGTTCGACGCGCGCGCCTGGGTGCTGTTCGGCGCGATGGCTCTCCTCTGGGGCGTCCCGTACCTGTTCATCAGCGTCGCCGTCGAGTCGTACTCGCCCGCCGCCGTCGTCGCCGGGCGCACGCTTCTGGGCGCGCTGCTGCTCCTGCCGTTCGCACTCCACCAGAAAGCGCTGCGCCCCGCGTTCGGGAAGATCGGCTGGGTGCTGCTGTTCGGCGCCATCGAGATGGCCGGACCGTTCATGCTGCTCGGCCACGCGGAACAGACCCTCCCGTCCGGGCTGACGGGCCTGCTCGTCGCCACGGTGCCGCTGTTCGCGGCGCTCATCGCGTTCGGCGGGGGCGACCGGTCGGTCCTCAAGCCCGCCCGGGCGATCGGACTCTTCGTGGGCTTCGCAGGCGTGTTCGTGATCGTCGCCGGACCGGGGCTGGCCATCGACGGTGGAGGAGGCCTCGTCGCGGTCGGCGAGGTCCTGCTCGTCGCGCTGCTGTACGCGATCGCGCCATTCATCATCGCGACGAAGCTCCGAGACGTCCCCTCGCTCGGCTCGATCACGCTGGCTCTCTTCGCCGTCGGGATCTTCTACACGCCTATCGCGTTCCTCACGCAGCACCAGGTGCCCACCGTCGCGAGCACCGTCTCGCTCGTCGCGCTCGCGGTGCTGTGCACGGCGGTTGCGTTCATCGTCTTCTTCGCTTTGATCAGGCGCGTCGGTCCGGTGCGGGCGCCGCTGTTCACCTACGTCAACCCCGTGGTCGCGATCGTCCTGGGCACCGTGATCCTCGGTGAGCAGCTCACGCTGGGGCTGCTGATCGGCTTCCCGCTGGTGATCCTCGGCTGCTGGCTCGCGGCGACGGGCGGAACCATCCGCGTGCGAGAGCCCGGAACCGATCTGCCCCCCATCGCCCCGGGCTGAGCCGGGTCCGCGACACGCCGGGTTCCTCCCGCTCGATGCAGGTTCATTTTGACGTTGTCCATCTCGCAGACGAAATATCGAGGCGATGTCCGTCGGGACGTTTCTGTCATCACTAGTCGTCGGGGCAGTACCCTCGGGGAATGACAACGTCGAGCGGATACTTGTTCGGGGCCGCCATCTATCTCGGAGCTGGCATGATGATGCTCGGCGCAGGATTGTCGGAGTGGTGGTCGGTCGTCTCGGTCGTCATCATGTTCGTGGCCGCCGCGGTGTCTTCGATCCGATTCGTTACTGAGTACCGTCTTACACGGCTCGAGGCATCGGGACCGGAATCAGGTCAGTAGAGACTCACGGCCAGCGGGAAAAACTCGCGGACACGTTCATCTGTCGGCGCTCGACGCTGCGGACACATTGACCCTTCTGGGCGCGCAACGTCGCAGGCGCGACGGAAGTTCGAACTGTTTCCTACAGGGCCTTGTAGATTCCGCTCGGAGTTGTCCATTTCGCAGATGAAATGTCTACGCGGTGTCCGTCTGGACATTTCGGGTGGCGGGCCCGCTCCTGACACCATGGGCGCATGGCATTCACGATCCGAGAACCGCGGCCGGTTGATGCGTCGGAGCTCGCCCATCTGCACGTTGCGACGTGGAAAGAGGCGTACTCTGATCTGCTCCCCGCCGACTACTTCTCCGAGCAGTACGTCGAGCGTCGGCACCGCATGTGGCATCACGCCCTCACACACCCGCGGGATGACATGACGGTTCGGGTGGCCGAGACCGGCGGGACAATCATCGGTTTCGCGTGGGTGGGGCCGGGCGAAGGTCTGAACGGTGAGAAGCCACCTCGCGACCGCTTGCTCTACGCGATCTACGTTTTGGCTGCCCACTACGGGACGGGGGCCGGTCAGGCGCTTCTGGACGAGACTCTGGGAACGGACCCGGCGATGCTGTGGGTCGCGAAGGAGAATCCACGAGCAACGGCGTTCTATCTGCGCAACGGTTTTCATTTCGATGGAGCCGAGCAGATCGACCCGCACGCGCCGCTGATCACCGACGCGCGGATGGTGAGATAGCGGTGTGGGAGTCGTCGAGTCGCTTCAACGCCGTCATGGCGTCCGAGCTCGAACTCCTTGACCCTGACGTGCGTCGTAACGCGGACCGCGTGCGCACCGTCCTGCACCCAGACTTCGCCGAGATCGGCCGTTCAGGTCGTCGATGGACTCAAGTCGACACCATCGCTGCGCTCGAACAAGAGGAAGGCCGCGTCGCACCCGAAACCGACGAGTGGATGTTCAACCAGGTCCCGCCCGGCTTGGTGCTCGTGACCTTTCGCATCAGCACTCCTGCGGCGAGCAGCCGGCACGCATCCCTCTGGGACGTGAGTGGCAGCGCACCTGTGATCCTTTGCCACCAGGGCACGCCGCTACCTCTATCGAACTAAGGCGGACACGACGTTCCTCAGATTGCGCGGATTCCCTCGGACAAGTCGTTGTGTCAATCCGCGGCTCACCCGATACGGAACTTCGCCCACGGTCTCCGCACCCACGGATCCGATTGCGGGCTCGCGCCCGCCGAGACGGTCAGCGCAGCACTTCGACGAGCGCGACCCACGAGACGACGATGGCCGACACGATGGCCAGCAGCGTTCCCACGGCGGCGATCGTCAGGCCCACCGGCGCCGCGAAGAGCAACGCGAGCGACGCGGCCGCGTAGGCGGTGATCGGTGCGAATCCGAGTGCTGCTTTGAACACGCGCGCGACGTGTTCGGGATCGGGGTCGTGCGCGATGACGCGGGTCGCATGCACCTGGAAGATCGCGGCCAGCAGTGTGGAGACGCCGATCACCACGCCGTACGAAAGGATGCCGACGTCGGGAACGAGACCCACTCCCGTGACGATGATCGCGAGTACGAGCGCCGCGATCGCCGCGGCGAGGCGTGCGGTCAGGGTGTTCGATTTGATGATCTCGGCGATGTTGACGCTCGAGGCCACGATCACGAGACCGGCGAGTGCGGCCGTGGCGCCGACCATCGCGACGTTGAACTCCGACCAGGCCTCGATCTGCTCCATGTTCGGATGCTAACGGCCTCGTACCGGTGCCGCATCAGCGGGTGAGGCGTCACATGACCGGATGCGCATGAGCGCGTCCGTAAGATGGATCGGTGGGTGCGGCATCCGTTCGCCCACCCGATATGACACGCGTGCCCTTACGAGGCACCTCCGGGAGTTCCATCGTGGCGCTGATCGTCCAGAAGTACGGCGGTTCGTCGGTCGCCGATGCCGAGAGCATCAAGCGGGTCGCGAAGCGCATCGTCGACACCCGTCGCGCCGGGCACGACGTCGTCGTGGCCGTGAGCGCCATGGGTGACACCACCGACGAGCTGCTCGACCTGGCGGGCCAGGTCGCGCCCATCCCCGCGCCGCGCGAGCTCGACATGCTGCTGTCCAGCGGCGAGCGCATCTCGATGGCACTGCTGGCGATGGCGATCCACTCGATGGGCTTCGAGGCGCGGTCGTTCACCGGCAGCCAGGCCGGCATGATCACGGATGCCACGCACGGCGCGGCCCGGATCGTCGATGTCACCCCGATCCGTCTGCGCGAGGCGCTCGATGAGGGCGCGATCGTCATCGTCGCCGGCTTCCAGGGCTTCAACCGCGATACCCGCGACATCACCACGCTCGGACGCGGCGGCTCCGACACCACCGCCGTTGCGCTCGCCGCCGCCCTCGACGCGGATGTGTGCGAGATCTACAGCGACGTCGACGGCATCTACACCGCCGACCCGCGCGTCGTGCCGAAGGCGCGCAAGCTCGGCGTCGTATCGGCCGAAGAGATGCTCGAGCTCGCGGCCAACGGCGCCAAGGTGCTGTACATCCGGGCCGTCGAGTACGCACGCCGCCACGGCGTGCTCATCCACTCGCGCTCGACGTTCAGTTCGAGCGTCGGAACCTACGTGCTCGGCCCGGGGATGACCCTCCCCGATGGCGAAGAGGGAGAACAGATGGAAGAGCCGATCGTCGCGGGAGTCGCGACCGACCTCAGCCAGGCCAAGATCACGGTCATCGGCGTCCCCGACGTTCCGGGCAAGGCGGCCGAGATATTCAAGGTCATCGCCAAGTCCGGCGCGAACGTCGACATGATCGTGCAGAACGTGTCGGCCGCCGCCACGGGGCGCACCGACATCTCGTTCACCCTCCCCAAGACGGACGCGGCGATCGCTCTCAAGGCGCTCGCGGGCGACCAGGCCGACATCGGGTTCCAGAACCTGGTCCACGACGACCAGATCGGCAAGCTGTCGGTGGTCGGCGCGGGCATGCGCACCCACTCGGGTGTCTCGGCGACGCTCTTCGAGGCGCTCAGCGTCTCGGGCATCAACATCGAGATGATCTCGACCTCCGAGATCCGCATCTCGGTCGTGGTGCGCGGCGACGACCTGTCCGAGGCGGCCCGCGTCGTGCACGCCGCCTATGGCCTCGACGGCGACACCGACGCCGTCGTCCACGCCGGCACCGGCCGCTGACCGGCGCCGCCGGCCCCCGAAGAATTCACCGAAGGTAGGATCCAACGCATGACCCGCATCTCCGATTCAGGACTCTCCGTCGCCATCGTCGGCGCCACCGGCCAGGTCGGGACGGTTATGCGCGAGATTCTCGCGGAGCGGAACTTCCCGATCCGTGACCTGCGTCTGTTCGCGACCGCTCGCTCGGCGGGCACGGCCCTCGAGTACGCGGGCGTGACCGTGATCATCGAAGATGTCGCGACCGCCGACCCTGCGGGCATCGATGTCGCTCTGTTCTCGGCCGGCGCGACCGGCAGTCGCGCGCACGCTCCCCGTTTCGCAGAGGCGGGTGCGATCGTCATCGACAACTCGAGCGCATGGCGCATGGACCCCGAGGTGCCCCTCGTCGTGAGCGAGGTCAACCCCCACGTCATCGCGAACCCGCCCAAGGGCATCATCGCGAACCCGAACTGCACGACGATGGCCGCAATGCCCGTGCTGAAGGTGCTCGACACCGAGGCGGGCCTCGAGCGCCTCATCGTGTCGACCTACCAGGCCGTGTCGGGCTCGGGTCTGGCGGGCGCGCAGGAGCTGCTGGGTCAGGTCGAGGGAGTCCTCGCTCAGGGCCACACGCTCGACCTGGTGCACGACGGCTCGGCTGTGGACTTCCCGCAGCCCGAGAAGTACGTCGCCCCCATCGCTTTCGACGTCATCCCATTGGCGGGCAACCTCGTCGACGACGGCCTCAACGAGACCGACGAAGAGAAGAAGCTCCGCAACGAGAGCCGCAAGATCCTCGAGCTGCCCGATCTCCGTGTCGCGGGGACGTGCGTGCGCGTGCCGGTCTTCACGGGCCACTCGCTCTCGATCCACGTCGAGTTCGCGCGCGACATCACGCCCGACCGCGCCCGCGACCTTCTCGCGTCGGCCCCGGGCGTCGCGCTCGAAGAGGTGCCGACGCCCCTGCAGGCAGCCGGCAAGGACCCGAGCTATGTCGGCCGCATCCGCGCCGACCAGTCCGCCCCCGAGGGCAAGGGACTCGTGCTGTTCATCTCCAACGACAACCTGCGCAAGGGCGCCGCGCTCAACGCCGTGCAGATCGCCGAGGTCGTCGCGGCGAACCTGGGCGTCAACGCCTGAAACGGATTTCGCCGCGGGGCGGATTCCGTCCCGCCTGTGCGACCCCGCGCGCGATGCCCCGGGGCGGTTGGCTCACGCTGGGGCGGGATCTGCCCGTCCCACCGTGCGTGTTCCGCCCCGGGACGGTTGGCTCACGCTGGGGCGGGATCTGCCCGTCCCACCGTGCGTGTTCCGCCCCGGGGCGGTGTGCTCACGCTGGGGCGGGATCTGCCCGTCCCACGGTGCGTGTTCCGCCCCGGGGCGGATTCGTCACGCCGCGCCCGACCCAATACCGCGCGAAAGCGAGCGGATGCCCCGTGGACACTCGCTCGCTTTCTCACTGGTCAAGAACAGCAGGACTTTCGCCCCATGACCAGGACCTCGGTCGGGCGCATCGTCAAGCCGACTTAGAATTGTCTGGTGACTCAAACGCCCGCTGACACCACGACCGACCACGACCCCCACGTCGAAACCGTCGATGTGCTGCTGATCGGCGGCGGGGTCATGAGTGCGACGCTGGGCACCCTTCTCCAGGAACTGCAGCCCGACCTCAAGATCGCGGTGTTCGAGCGCCTGCACGATGTCGCTCTGGAAAGCTCGAACGCCTGGAACAACGCGGGCACCGGTCACGCAGCGCTGTGCGAGCTGAACTACATGCCCGAGGGCAAGGATGGCGGCGTCGACCCCGCCAAGGCGATCGCGATCAACGAGCAGTTCCAGCTGAGTCGCCAGCTGTGGTCCTCGCTCGTCGAGGAAGGAGTCCTGGACGCCCCGTCGACGTTCATCAACTCGACGCCTCACATGACCTTCGTCCAGGGCGAGAAGGACGTCGCGTACCTCAAGAAGCGCTACGAGGTGCTCAGGAAGGAGCCCCTCTTCGCCGGCATCGAGTACAGCGACGACTCACGCGTGATCAACACGTGGACGCCGCTGCTCATGCAGAAGCGCCGCAAGGGCGAGCCGTTCGCCGCCACTCGGGTGCCCGCCGGCACCGACGTCGACTTCGGCGCGCTCACCCATCAGCTCTTCGACAACCTCGCCGAGAACGGCGCGGACGTGCGCACCAACACCGAGGTGCGACGCCTGAAGCGTCTCGACGACGGCACCTGGCGCGTGAAGTACCGCCGCACGGTGGGCCGCACGCCGGGCGAGATCCGCGCGAAGTTCGTGTTCGTGGGCGCGGGCGGCTGGGCGCTCAAGCTGCTGCAGCGCTCGGGGATCCCCGAGATCTCGGGCTACGGCGTCTTCCCGATCGGCGGGCAGTTCCTCAAGACCACCAATCCCGCCATCGTCGCCCAGCACAAGGCGAAGGTGTACTCGCAGGCATCGGTCGGCGCGCCGCCCATGTCGGTGCCGCACCTCGACACCCGTGTCGTCGACGGTGAGGCTTCGCTGCTGTTCGGCCCGTTCGCGACGTTCAGCCCGAAGTTCCTGAAGACCGGTTCGCTGTTCGACATCGTCGGCCAGGTGCGCCCGGGCAACCTCGGACCGATGCTCAAGGTGGCGTGGGACAACCCGAGTCTCATCACGTACCTCGTGGGTGAACTGCTGAAGAACCATGCGAAGAAGGTCGACAGCCTGCGCACCTTCGTCCCCACCGCAAAGGATGAGGACTGGGAGCTCATCCAGGCCGGCCAGCGGGCGCAGGTCATCAAGAAGGACCCCGACAAGGGCGGCATCCTGCAGTTCGGCACCGAGGTCGTCACCGGAGCCGACGGAACCATCGCCGGACTCCTGGGCGCGTCGCCCGGTGCCTCGACCGCGGTGTCCATCATGCTGGGGCTGCTGAAGACCTGCTTCCCCGATCGGATCGATGCCTGGGAGCCGCGCCTGCGCGAGCTCATCCCGAGCTACGGCGAGACGCTCAACCCGCGCCCCGAGGTGGCAGAGGAGTCCCTCTCCGAGACCGCACAGGTGCTCGCCCTCACCGCGTAGCGCCTCGCGCGCACGGCGCAGCCGCCCCGGCGCCCACCGAGCGAGCCCGTGCCGAAGCGGAGCACGAGCCCGCCCCGACGACGCAGCTCGCTCTGCGCCGGGCACTCCGCGGACGCATTACGCTCGGTTCGTGGCAAAGCTCTACTTCCGCTACGGGGCGATGAACTCCGGCAAGTCGACGTCGCTCCTGCAGGCCGCGTACAACTACGAGGAGCGGGGTCAGCACGTGCTGCTGGCCAAGCCCGAGGTCGACACCAAGGGTGCCGACCAGATCGACAGCCGCCTGGGCGTCAAGCGCACGGTCGACTTCCTCATCCGCCCCGATGACGACGTGCGCGCGCTGTTCGCCGAGCATCGGGCGCGAGTGACGACGGATGCCGCAGCTGCCCTCGTGCCGGAGTCGGACGAGCACGATGTCGATGTCGCCTGCCTCCTGATCGACGAGGCGCAGTTCCTCACGCGCGAGCAGGTGGACGATCTGCTGCGGATCGCGGTGCTGGATGGCGTGCCGGTGCTGGCCTACGGCATCCGCACGGATTTCCAGACCCAGGCGTTTCCGGGCTCACGGCGTCTTCTCGAACTCGCCCACAGCCTCGAAGAGCTCAAGACCATCTGCCGGTGCGGAAGCAAGGCGCTCTTCAACGCGCGACTCGTGGGCGGAAGGTTCGTGTTCGAGGGCGATCAGGTCGCGATCGACGAGCTCACCTCCGAGCGCGTCACCTACGAGTCGATGTGCGCCGCCTGCTATCTGCGGGAATCGGGCGGGCGCCTGAACTGAGGTCACCGCGCGCTGCACCCGACGTCGCGCGTGCGGAAGGCCCGGGCGTCGCGCCCTAGGCTGGAGACATGCGCGTACTCCTTGCCGGCGGTGCCGGCTACATCGGTGCACACACGGCCGTCGCTCTCCTGGATGCCGGTCACGAAGCAGTCCTGCTCGACGATCTGTCGAACACCTCGGCGGTCGCCGCGGATCGAGTGGCCGAGATCACCGGCAAGAGCGTCCCTCTCGTCGTGGGCGATGCCTCCGACGACGCGGTCGTCACGGCGGCGTTCGACGAGCACGGACCCTTCGACGCCATCGTGCATCTGGCCGCCTTCAAGGCGGTGGGGGAGTCGCTGCAGAAGCCGCTTCAGTATTACTCCAACAACCTCGACACGACCTACGCGCTGCTGCGGGTCGGCATCGAGCGTGGCATCCGCTCGTTCCTCTTCTCGAGCACCGGCACTGTCTACTCCGATCCTGCCGACCTGCCGTTCACCGAGGAATCGGCCACGAGCATCGACCTCTCGAACGCCTACAGCAAGTCCAAGCGCATGAACGAGGTCGTGCTCGAGGACGTGGCGCGGGTGAACCCCGAACTCGACGTCACGGTGCTGCGCTACTTCAATCCGGTCGGCGCGCACCCGAGCGGGCTCATCGGCGAGGACCCCACCGGCATCCCCAACAACCTCATGCCCTACGTGCAGCGGGTCGCGATCGGAGAGCTCGAGCGCATCGGCATCTTCGGTGAGGACTACGACACCCCCGACGGCACGGGCCTTCGCGACTACATCCATGTCGTCGACCTCGCGGCAGGACACGTCGCGGCACTCGAGAAGGCGCAGCCGGGCTTCGCCGTGTTCAACCTCGGCACCGGCAAGCCCGTGAGCGTCCGTCAGCTGATCGCGTCGTTCGAGCGTGCCGTGGGCCGTGAGCTTCCCTCGCAGGTGCTCCCGCGTCGCGGCGGCGATGTCGCGGCGACCTACTGCGACCCGTCGAAGGCGCAGCGCGAGCTGGGCTGGACGGCGACCCTCACGATCGACGACGCCTCGCGCGACGCGTGGAACTGGCAGTCGAAGAACCCGCGGGGATTCGCCACCGCCTGACGAGCGTGCGCGCCGCCGGGCTGGCCGGTCAGGCCGTCTCGGGGGACTTCCGGCGCCTGCGCCGGGGGAGTGGTACGAGCATCGAGGTCGTACGCCGGTACTCGGCGTATTCGGGATACTTCGCCGCCGTGATCGATTCGGTGAAGATGGTCGATCCGATGAACAGCACGGTCAGCAGTGCGGCGCCCACGATCGTCCAGTTCAGCCAGCTGCCGCCGTCGGCGACCAGGGCGACCGCCCCGATCGCGTAGAACGCCCACCACTGCGCCTGCTCGAAGAAGTAGTTCGGATGGCGGCTGTGGGCGAACAGACCGGTCGTGACGAAGCCGGGGGCGAGTGCTCCGCCTGCGGCCTTCTTCGCCTTATGGAAGCTCCACTGCTGCTGATCGGCGACGAACTCGCCGATGAGGAACGCCGTGAACAGCACCGCGAACGCGGCATCCCATCCGGTGAACGGCGAGGGATGCTGAAACGCGATGTATGCCGGAAGCGTGATGAGCACGAGCAGGGCATTCTGGTAGAGCACGATGAAGAAGAGGTTGAAGAGCTGGAACTGCCCCCGTGACATGCGCCCGCGGAGGATCGCCCAGCGGTAGTCCTCCACTCCGGTGTAGCCCCCCTTGCGTGCGAAGTTGAACGTCAACCGCGCGCCCCACGCGGTGACCAGCACCGCCATCACCAGGAGGCGCGCGACGCTCTCGACTGACTCGGCGCCGGCGATCCCGGCGATCGCGAAGATCCAGACGTACACAACGGGAACGATCGACCAGAGCCGGTCCACCCAGGACGTGTCTTTCGTGATGAGCGACGCGATCCAGCAGAAGGCGCTGGCGGCGCCTGCGACGATGAGCACGAGCAGGAAGGGGTCCATGGCGCCAGGGTAGTGGTCGTGACGGGGTTGAGTGTGGTCCGACCACACGGTAATGTGGTCAGACCACAATCGACGAGGAGACCCGTGGTCGCATCTCCCGCAGCGCCGACAGCATCGTCCGCGCGCGCCTGGCGTGTCGTTCTCGAGAAGATCGAGACCGACCTGCTCGACGGCACGCTCCAGCCCGGCGACCGGCTGCCGCCCGAACGCGAACTCTCCACGACCCTCGGCGTCGGCCGCTCGAGCGTGCGCGAGGCGCTTCGCGTGCTCGAGGTGATGGGACTCATCCGCACCGGAACCGGCTCAGGCCCGACATCCGGCGCGATCATCATCGCCACTCCGCAAGGCGGCATGTCGGCTCTGCTCCGGCTGCAGGTCGCGGCACAGGGCTTTCCGCTCGACGACGTCGTGCGCACCCGCGTCGTGCTCGAATCCGCGGTGGTCGAGGCGCTTGCCGCGGACCCGGAGCGCGCCACGGGCGAGGCACAGGCGATTCTCGATGCGATGGATGCTGCCGACCTCACCACGGCGGAGTTCCTCGCTCTGGACGCGCAGTGGCACGCGTCGCTCGCCGAGGCGTCCGGCAACGTGGTCATCTCGGCCATGATGGCGGGCCTGCGCACCGCGATCGAGTCGTATGTGCAGGCGGGAGCCGCCCGAATCACGGACTGGGATGCCGCGGCGTCGCGTCTCCGTCACGAGCACCGCGCGATCCTCGAGGCCGTCGATGCCGGCGATGCCGCCGGTGCCCGCATGCTCGTGCACGAGCACATCGCCGGCTATTACGCCCAGGCGGGCCTGGCCCGCACGCCTCCGCACTGAATCCGAAAGGCACCTCTCATGGTCAACCGCCAACTTCCGCGTCCTGCCGAGCTGCTCGAACTCATGCAGTTCAAGAAGCCCGAACTCGATGGGCGCAAGCGTCGCCTCGACGGTGCCCTCACCATCGCCGACCTGCGAACGATCGCCAAGCGCCGAACCCCTAAAGCGGCCTTCGACTACACCGACGGTGCGGCCGAGGGCGAGCTGTCGCTCTCGCGGGCGCGACAGGCGTTCGAGGACATCGAGTTCCACCCCGGCATCCTTCGTCCGGCCGAGAACGTCGACATGTCGACCGAGATCCTCGGCGGACCATCGGCGCTGCCGTTCGGCATCGCCCCGACCGGGTTCACCCGTCTGATGCAGACCGAGGGCGAGATCGCCGGAGCGTCCGCGGCCGGTGCCGCCGGCATCCCGTTCACTCTCTCGACGCTGGGAACGACATCGATCGAGGATGTGAAGAAGGCGAACCCGAACGGGCGCAACTGGTTTCAGCTGTACGTCATGCGCGACCGCGAGATCTCGTATGCGCTGGCTCGCCGAGCTGCCGCTGCCGGATTCGACACCCTCCAGTTCACCGTCGACACCCCGGTCGCCGGTGCGCGCCTACGCGACAAGCGCAACGGCTTCTCGATCCCGCCTCAGCTGACCCTCGGAACCATCGTCAACGCGATCCCCAGGCCGTGGTGGTGGTACGACTTCCTGACGACCCCCAAGCTCGAGTTCGCGTCGCTGTCGACCACTGGTGGCACCGTGGGCGAGCTGCTCAACTCGGCGATGGATCCGACCATCGGCTTCGACGATCTCGCCGTGATCCGCGACATCTGGCCGGGAAAGATCGTCGTGAAGGGCGTCCAGAACGTCGAGGACTCCAAGCGCCTGATCGATGCGGGCGTCGACGGCATCATCCTGTCCAACCACGGCGGACGTCAGCTGGACCGCGCGCCCATCCCGTTCCACCTCCTTCCGCACGTCGTTCGCGAGGTCGGCAAGGATGCGACGGTCATGATCGACACGGGCATCATGAACGGCGCCGACATCGTGGCCGCCATCGCGCTGGGCGCCAAGTTCACACTCATCGGGCGCGCCTACCTCTACGGCCTGATGGCAGGCGGACGCCAGGGCGTCGACCGCACCATCGAGATCCTCCGCAGCGAGATCGAACGCACCATGAAGCTGCTCGGCGTCTCGACACTCGCCGAACTCGAGCCGAAGCACGTCACGCAGCTGCAGAGACTCGTGCCGGTCGCCGCGCCGGCCGCTCGTGCGTCGCGACCGCGGCCGGTCGCCGCGAAGAGCTGACCGCGGCCCACAACGGCGAGGATGGCGCCGGACACGTCGGACGGCGGATGCTGTGCGGGAGCGTTCTCGACCCTTGGAGTCGGATGCTAGGCGGGCAGCGTGTCTGTCCCCACGTCCGTGTGTGTCGCGCGTCGCGCGGCGAGTGTTGCGTGGCGGCGACAGGCTCGGCCGATGTGCGGGCCCGCCGTCGTTTTCGGCGCCGAGGCGAGTTGCGAACGCGAAGTATCGCGTCGCCACATCACGCGAGACGTAAAGGTGAAGCCCCGCCGAAAGGGCGGGGCTTCACACGTTCTGCGTCTCCGAGGCGTCAGACGCGCGCGGGAAGCGTGGGGATGAGGGCCTCGAGATATGCGACGGTGTCTTCCCAGCCTCCGACCGCGTGGCAGGAGACGCCCATGGCGAGCACAGGGTAGTCGTTGCCGTCGGGATCGAGGCGGTCGCCGACGAACAGCATGTCGTCGAGCGGGATGCCCGTCTGCTCGGCGAGCTTGCGCATGCCGTAGGCCTTGTCGATCCCGCGCTCGGTGATGTCGACCGATGTCGAGCCGCCGGAGCGCACCTCGAGATCGGGGAGGAGGCCTGCGACCGCGGCGCGCAGCGAGTTCTTCTTCGCACCGGAGGGATCCCATGCGCTCTTCGCATCGACCGGCGCGCGCTGGCCGAGGGCCGAGAAAGTGATCTGCGAGCCGCGGTCCTCGAGGATGTCGCCCCAGGTTTCGGCCTCCCAGAGGCCCAGACGACGTGCCTCGCCCTCGACGGCATTCAGAGCGCGGGTCTTCTGGTCGTCGGTCAGCGACCGCGCGTACACGGTGACGATGCCGTCGGGCGAGAGGCGGTAGTACTGCGTGCCGCACGTCGGAAGCAGGTGCATGCGCGCGCGAACTTCGGCCGAGGCATCCGGCAGCAGATCGACGACCTGCGCCGTGAACTGGGCGAGCTGGCCGCCGGAGATGATCGCGACCTCGACGTGCTCGGCGAGAGCGATCAGGAGGGCGCCGATGCGGGGGTCGATCGCGCTCTTGGAAGGAGCGAGCGTGTCATCGAGGTCGAAGGCGACGAGGCGGGGCGGCATGCTGGCGGTCACGGAATCCGTCCTTTCACGCGAAAGGCCCCACCTGGCGGTGGAGCCTCTCTGCTGTCGGGGTGACAGGATTTGAACCTGCGGCCTCGTCGTCCCGAACGACGCGCGCTACCAAGCTGCGCCACACCCCGCTTTGCAACCCTGCGAGTCTACCTGATCCCGAGCCGTGGTCCGAACCGGCGTCGACCTGCAGCGGTCGCTCCGGCCCTGTGACCGAGTCGAGCGCGGGTTCCCGCCAGCAGTGTGCCGCCGACGGTGATCAGGGCGATCGCGAGCCCGATCGCGGATCTCAGCGCCTGCTCTGGCTGACCTGTCGCCGCCAGGGATGTCGCGGGCGCGGACTCCCCGGCTGTGACGCCTGTGGCGGGCTCTGCCTCAGCCGGAGGAGCCGCCGCGAGCGGTGCTTCGTCGGGCGGTGCCGCGCGTGGCGGCGTCTCGGTGGGAGGAGCCTCCGCAGGTGGTGTCTCCGCGGCCGGCGGCGGGTTCACCGTCGTCGTCTCGTTCGCCACACCGCAGGCGCCGCGATGCACCAGCTCACCTGCGGCATCGACCGCCTGCTCCTGCCAGTAGTAGGTGCCGGCTTCTGCCACCGGGGGAGCGGTCACGACGTACTCGCCGGGCTCGGACACCGCCACCCAGTCGCTCATCCACACCAGCCGATCCGGGACGCAGGCGTCGGCCGGAGCGACGCCGTCTGCGCCGCGATACACCGATGATGCGACGCGCAGACCCATGGCAGGCAACGGCGCTCCCACGATGATCGCGTCGCTGAACGGCTCGCCCGCCGGGACGGCGGATGTCGCCCGGGTCGAGATGTCGGGCACCATCATGATCTGCCCGGGCTCGCCGAACCGTTCGACCCACGTGTAGTCGGCGATCAGTCGTTCTTGCATCGCGCCGGCCTGCTCGTCGCGGCGGATCGTCCATACCGCGGTGTAGAAGCCGGGGCCGTCCATGGTCCACTCCGACGCCACTCGGTGTGATCCGGCTGCGGCGTCCGTCGTGAGAGAAAGACCGCCGACGAGCACCGCGTCGGCCGGGAGAGGTGATCCCGCCACGGGCTCCGCGTTCGTGCGGTACACCGCTGCCCGCGCCGTGAGCGAGAGCGGGACGCCGTCGGCGTCGCGCGGCCACTCGCCGGTGGAGGAGCTGAACGACACCGTGTCGAGAAAGGTGCCGCCGGCCGCGTACCGCGACGCGACTTCTGTCGTGATCGCCGGCGCGAACGGTGGCACACGCGTGTCGGCGCCGGTGACATCGAACGAGACGGGCCCCGCAGGCCCCGCGGTGTCTTGACCCCCGGGCGTCGTGTAGTGGCGCACTGCGGCTGCGTGGCCTGTCGAGAACCGCCCGGTGCCCCTCACGGCGTAGCTCGCACCCTCGCCCGGCGGCTGGGTGCGGATCGCGTACGCGATTCCGGGGGTGGCGTCGCTCCGCGTGTTCGCTCCGGTGTCGGCGAAGACGGCATTCGTCAGGGCGAGGGACCCTGTTGCTGCCGCGGTGGTGGCGTCGACGCGCACGCTTCCCCCGCGATGGTCCTCGGGGTCCGTCGTGAACACGAGCGACCCGCTCGCCGACTCCACGCCTGCGGGGAGCTTCGTCGCCTCCTCGTAGTACGTCTCCGCGAGCTGCTGCACGGCGCGGTTGTGCTCGGGCGCGAGTGCCGAGAACGTCCAGTTGATCGCGCCGGCGAGCGAGTCGCCGCGGTACCCGAATGCGTGGAGGGTCTCCTGCCGATTCGCGATCGCCTTGACGGCCCATCCGACCGCGGCCGCCTGCACGGGGTCGTCGGTCTGGCCGTATTCGGTGACCAGCATGTTGATGGCGGTCAGCTGCTGCGGCGACAGGCCGGCGACGGATCCGCTCACGCCGTGGTCGATGCTCTGCCCCGTCGGTGCGGGGGCACCGGGGGTGATGCAGTACGTGTGCACGCCGTCGACGATCATCGACCCGTGCCAGCCATAGGCCGAGATCGGCGCCCAGGTGCCGAAGCCCGTACCTCGTGTGGCGGCATCCGCCGGGGGCGCAGGAATGAAGCTGAGTGCGATCGCGATGAGGAGAGCGAGGATCCGCATGCGGGGCGACAGCGCGTGCCCGCTGCGCACGCGCGTGACGAGGAGAGTATGGCTGGGCGGCTGCCACGATCGACGGTCGGGCACGGGTGTGTTCGGCATGGACCGAGCCTCGCCCGAGCGGGGCCTCACCCAGCGGGGGTGTTGCCGATCTGTGGATGCCGCAACGCCGGGCACCGCTGGGGAGGAACCAGCGCGAACCCTTCACGGAGTCCGCTTACACGGGCGATGAGCAGCGGCGCACGGACGCGCCGCAGGCGCTCAGGCGTGCGGGACCAGGGTGAGCAGCGACGCCTCGGGGCGGCAGGCGAAGCGCACGGGGGCGTAGATCGAGTGGCCGAGCCCGGCGCTGACGTTGAGCGGCACGGTGCGCTCCTCGTGCGTCCACGTGCTGAGCCCACGAGCCTGATCGAGCGGGATGTCGCAGTTGGCGACGAGTGCACCGATCCCCGGAACCCGTACCTGGCCGCCGTGCGTATGCCCGCCGAGGATCACATCGGCACCGAGGTCGGTGAATTCATCGAGGACGCGCCGATAGGGGGCGTGCGTGACGCCGAGCGAGAGCGCCGCCGGCGCGACGTCGGCGCGGAGGTTCTCGAGCAATCCCGGGAGCACCTCGAGCCTGTCCCACTCTCGATGGGCGTCGCTCACGCCGAACGTGTCGATGCGCAGGCCGTCGACGTCGAGCGAGCCGACCGCATTGTTCAGGTCGAGCCAGCCGAGCTCATCGGTGAAGTAGTCGTCGAGCGCCTGCGTGTCGAGCGGCTCGGTCGTGTGCTTCACCCTCGACGGGCCGGAGAAGTATCTGAGCGGGTTGCGCGGCGAGGGCTCGGCATGGTCGTTCGATCCGTGCACGAACACGCCCGGGATGCCCCGGAACGAATCGAATGCGGCGCGCAGGCCGCGGAGGCCGTCGCGGTGACCCATGTTGTCGCCGGTGTTGACCACCAGATCGGGCTGCAGCTCGGCGAGGGCCGAGATCCACTCCTGCTTGCGATGCTGCCACGGCGCCATGTGCGCGTCCGACAGATGCAGCACACGGATCGGTGCCGATCCATGCGGAAGCACGGGCACCTCGTGGAAGCGCACCGTGAACAGGTACCGCTCGATGCCGATGCCCCAGATCGCGGCCGCGGCACCGACCGCGCCCACCACGCCGAACGCGGTGAGAGCGGTTCGTGCGCCGCGCGATGCTCCTGAGGACACTAGCCGTTACCGCCGCCGCGGCAGTTCGCAGAGGCGTAGTCGACGCTGATCGCCGCGTTGCGGTTCACCACGGTGCCTGCTGCAGGATTCGTTCCGGTCGTCCGTGGCTGCGCGGCAGAGGCGTCGGTCGTACAGGTCCCCTCGGCGATGTTTCCGAAACCGGCGCTGCGCAGCGCCTTCTTGGCATCGTCGAGCGAGGCTCCAGCGACGTTCGGAACCGCCACCGCCTGCCCGTTGCTCGGATTGATCGTCACGGACGTGCCGCCCGCGACCTTGCCTGCGGCCGGGTTCTGGGCCGCGATCACGCCGCCTCCGAGGTCGGAGTCCACCGCGTCGCCGACAGTCACGGTGAATCCGGCGGCTTCGAGCTTCGCCTGCGCGTCGGCGGGAGAGAGCCCGATGACGCTGGGGAGGTCGGTGAGTACCTGTTTGGTCAGCTCGGTATCCGGACCGGCGAAGGCATCGCCGCCGTACGCCGCGTTCGCGGCGCCCTGCACGGCCTTGGTGATGTTGTAGCGAATGTTGGAGAGAGGACTTCCATTGGCGTAGGTCTTGAAGATGTCGCCGCCGCCCTGGACATTGCCAGCCCACGTGGCGGTCGCGACCTTCGTGCTCGACTCGATGAGCCAGGACTGGATCTCTTCGTGCGTGCCGGTCTTGCCAATGAGGGGAGTGCCGTCGTAGGGGTTGCCCTGTCGGCCGGTGCCGCCGTTCATGACGCCCTGCAGGGCGTACGCGGCGGTCGCGGCGACCTTCGGCTCGATGACCTGGCTGCACGTGCGCTCGGGTTTCGCGAGTTCGTTGCCGTCTGCGTCGGTCACCCGGTCGATGACCTGCGGCTGGCAGTACGTGCCGTTGTTGGCGACGGTCGCATAGGCCCCGGCCATCGCGAGCGGTGAAACGGAAGCCGTGCCGATAACAGTGTTCAAGCTATCCATCTTGATGGGATCACCGTTGCCCTGGGTGACGCCCATCTTGGTGGCGACGTTGGCGATATCGCACAGGTCGAGTTTCTCCGCCATCGCGAAGTAGCCCGTGTTGAGCGACGACGCGGTGAACTGCATGGGCGTGCCTACACGTCCGCGGTCGCCGCCGAAGTTGCCGGTCGGTTTGGTGGCGTTATTGGTCCACGTTTCGCCGCACACAGTCAGCTTCTTGAAGATGCGCAACGTGCCGTTGAGGGTCTCGTTGACGGACTTGCCCTTCTCGAGCCAATCGATCAGCGTGAACAGCTTGAAGGTCGAGCCGGCGCTGAATCCGATCGAGTTGCCGAATTCGCTGTCGCCGGCGTACACCTGCGCGGAGACGCCCGCCGTGCCCGCCGCGGAAGCATCCTCATTGAATTGGGTGTTCTGCGCCATCGCGAGGATCCTGCCAGTCGTCGCCTCGATGCTCACGGTGGTCGAGCCGAAAACGCCGACGGAGGGGACGGTCGATCCCTGCCGCATATCGATGGCGCTGGGTGCGTACTGCGTCATCGCGGCCTCGGCCGCACCCTGGACGCGCGAGTCGAGCGTCGTATAGACGTTGAGGCCGCCGCGATTGAGCAGATCCTGTCGGTCCTCCGCCGTCTCTCCGAACGCCGGGTCTTTGAGGATCACGTACTTGACGTACTGGCAGAAGTACGCCGCTCCGCCGGCCGCTTTGCAGCCGGTCGTCGGCTCGGTGACCGCGGGGGAGATCGGCCAGACCGCGGCCTCGATGTACTGTTCGCGCGTGATCTTGCCGTCGTCGAGCAGGCGGCTGAGCACGTACAGCTGACGAACCTTCGTCGACGTGTAGGCGTCGGCCGCCGCAAGGTGCTGCTCGGGCGTGATCTCGCCGGATTCGAGAAGGCTGTCGAGCACCCCGATGTTGGCGCCCTCGTCGATCACACCGTCTGCGGCCTTGTTGAAGAGGACGTCCTCGGCACCGACGATCGAGCCTTCAGGCTTGTCGATACGGTATCGGTTCGGATTCTGCACCATGCCGGCGAGAGCCGCCGCTTGCGCGATGGTGAGCTGGGAGGCACTGGTGCTGAAGTAGTGACGTGCGGCCGCTTCGATCCCGTAGGTGACGCCGCCGAAGTTGGCGATGTTCAGGTAGCCGAGCAGGATGTCGTTCTTGGAGTACTTCTGCTCGAGCGCGATCGCGTAGCGCATCTCCTGCAGCTTGCGGGTGTAGCCATCGCTTCCGTCTGCGGTGGTGGCGTCGCTCCAGCAGTTCAACAGGGCCTGTTCGCGGCTGATGACCTCGGGCTCTCCGTTCTTGTCCAGGACCGGCTCGCCATCGTCATCGACTTTGGGCTCGGCCTCGGCGTTCTGCTCGCACTTCTGGATGAGCACGTTCTTGACGTACTGCTGGCTGATCGTCGAACCGCCCTGCGTCTCGCCCCCGCCCTGCGCGTTGGAGAGCACCGCGCGAGTGGTGCCGATGAGGTCGACCCCGCCGTGCTGGTAGTAGCGGGGGTCCTCGCTCGAGAGGATCGAGTCGTACATGACGGGTGCGATCTGCTCGAACGTGACCGGGGTGCGATCCTGTTCGAGGAACTTCGTCATCAGCGTGGATTCGCCGGTGGCGGCATCCGTCGCATAGAAGTTGCTCGGAAGCATGAGCTTGTCGATCTCGAGCACGCTCGGCAGATTGTCGAACATGGTGATCGCACGCTCTGCAGCGGTGCCCGTGAGGGCGACTGCGGGAGTGACCGTCGCAGCGATGAGGACGCCGGCGACTGCGCTGAGGCCCACGAGGCCGGCGAGACCGCCGAGCACGCCGCTGGCCGTGCGTTTGGTATCAGGCATAGGCTTGATCGTAGGGGAGATACCTGGGCGATTCCCTGACGGACGTGCGCCCGCTGAGGTGTTTCCCAGCATCCAACAGCCCCTATCCGCTCGCTGAACCGAGCCATTCCAAGGAGTCGCGATGACGACGTGGGAGTACCTCACCACGCCCCTTCTGATCCACAACACCGCCGCTATCCTCAACAACTGGGGCAAGCAGGGCTGGGAGTTGGTGCAGGTCGTTCCCGGCCCCGAGGGCGGGCTGGTCGCGTACCTCAAGCGCCCGTCCGGCGGTGGTCAGGCCAATGCGGGACTGGATGCCGCGGCTCAGGCCGCGCAGCAGTTCGAGGGGGCGTGATCCGGATGACCGTGACAGCACGACTCGCCGAGCTCGGCATCCTTCTTCCCGACGTCGTTCCCCCCGTGGCGGCGTACGTGCCCGCCAAGGCGCACGGAGACCTCGTCTACACCTCCGGCCAGCTGCCGATGATCGCCGGTGCGCTGCCGGCGACCGGCAAGGTCGGCGACGGCCACGGGCTCGTACCCGCGTCGGACGCGAAAGGCTATGCCCGCCAAAGCGCGCTGAACGCGATCGCCGCCGCCGCGGCTGTCGTGGGCGGCGCCGACCGGCTCACGGGCGTGCTCAAGGTCACCGGCTTCGTGGCATCCGTTCCCGAGTTCACCGGTCAGCCCGGCGTGATCAACGGCGCCAGCGAGGTGCTCGGCGAGATCTTCGGCGAGGGGGGCAGACACGCGCGCTCGGCGGTGGGCGTGCCGGTGCTGCCGCTGGACTCGCCCGTCGAGGTCGAGGTCGTCTTCTCGTACGCCTGAGCGGAATCGACAGAGCGGATGCCGTGGCGCCGAGCCACGGCATCCGCTCTGTCGTTGCGCTACTTGACCTGCGCCGAGATCACGCTCATCACGGCCGTGTCGGCGAGCGTGGTGGTGTCGCCCACCTCGCGACCCTCCGCCACGTCGCGCAGGAGCCGGCGCATGATCTTGCCCGAGCGGGTCTTGGGAAGCTCGCCCACGATGTAGACGTCGCGGGGCCGGGCGATCGGGCCGATCTGCTCGCCGACCCACAGGCGCAGGCTCTGCGCGAGACCGTCGGGGGAGTGGGCGTCGAGGTAGGACTGCTTGGCGATCACGAAGGCGACGACAGCCTGGCCGGTGGTCTCGTCCGAGGCCCCCACGACCGCGGCTTCGGCCACGGCCTCGTTGCCCACGAGTGCCGACTCGATCTCGGTCGTCGACAGCCGGTGGCCCGACACGTTCATGACGTCGTCGACGCGCCCGAGCAGCCACACGTCGCCGTCGTCGTCGAGGCGCGCCCCGTCGCCGGCGAAGTAGTAGCCCTGCTGCTGGAACTTCTCCCAGTACGTCTCGACGAAGCGCTCCGGGTCGCCCCAGATCCCGCGCAGCATCGACGGCCAGGGATCGGTGACGACCAGCAGGCCGCCGTTGCCGTTGCCGACATGCGCGCCGTCCTCGTCGACCACGTCGATCGAGATGCCCGGAAGCGGCACCTGCGCCGAGCCGGGCTTGGTCTCGGTGACCCCGGGAAGTGCCGAGATCATCATGGCTCCGGTCTCGGTCTGCCACCACGTGTCGACGATCGGCGCCGTCTTGCCGCCGATGATCTTGCGGTACCACATCCATGCCTCGGGGTTGATGGGCTCGCCCACCGACCCCAGCAGGCGCAGCGACGACAGGTCGAACTGCTTCGGGATCGCTCGGCCGAGCTTCATGAACGAGCGGATGGCCGTGGGCGCGGTGTAGAGGATCGTGACGCCGTACTTCTGGACGATCTCCCACCAGCGGCCCGGATGCGGGGCATCCGGCGTTCCCTCGTACAGCACTTGCGTGGCGCCGTTGGCAAGCGGGCCATAGGTGACATAGGTGTGCCCGGTGATCCAGCCGATGTCGGCGGTGCACCAGTAGACGTCCGTCTCGGGGTGGATGTCGTGGACGACCTTGTTGGTGAACGCGGCCTGCGTCAGGTAGCCCCCCGAGGTGTGCAGGATGCCCTTCGGCTTTCCGGTCGTGCCCGAGGTGTAGAGGATGAAGAGCGGGTTCTCGGCGGGGAACGCCTTGGCCACATGATCGCCGGATGCCGCCGGAACGGCGTCGTGCCACCAGATGTCGCGGCCCTCGCGCCACTCGACCTCGTTGCCGCCGCGCTTCACGACGATCACGTGCTCGACCGTCTCCTGCACGCCCGAGCCGTTGCGGTCGGCAAGCGCCAGGTCGACGGCCGGCTTGAGAGGGGAGACCTTGCCCTTGCGGTAGCCGCCGTCTGCCGTGATCACGAGCTTCGCGCCGCCGTCGTCGAGGCGGGCGCGCAGGCTGTCGGCCGAGAAGCCGCCGAACACGACCGAATGGATGGCGCCGATGCGCGCGACCGCGAGCATCGCCGCGATCGCCTCGGGGATCATCGGCATGTAGATCGCGACGCGGTCGCCCGCCTCGATGCCGAGGCCCTCGAGGACGTTTGCGAGGCGCTTGACCTCGTCGGTGAGCTCGGCGTAGGTCACGCGCCGGTCATCGCCCGGCTCGCCCTCCCACAGCAGGGCGACACGGTCGCCGTTTCCGGCCTCGACATGACGGTCGAGGCAGTTGTAGGCGACGTTGAGCTCGCCGTCGGCGAACCACTGCGCGAACGGGGGATTCGTCCAGTCGAGCACCTCGGTGAACGGCGTGTGCCAGTGCAGGTCGCGGGCCCGGTCGGCCCAGAACCCTTCGCGGTCGGTCTTGGCGCGATCGTAGAGTTCGGCCGTCCCGACGGCGTTCGCGGCGAAATCGGCTGCCGGAGCGAATCGTCGTGTCTCTGTCAGAAGGTGGTCGATCTGGCTGCTCGGGGTCTGATCGTTCGGCGTCTGATTGCTCATGAGAGCCGCTCCTTTGCGGGCTGAGAGGAAGGCCGGAGGACCGGCGAGTCTGCCAGGAAATGTATCCGCACCCCGCCCGGGCGACTACCCCCGATAGTAGGTGCTGACCCCTGCTCCGACTCGGGCGATATATCGGTGAGAATCCTCTCCTTTTCGCTATGAGAGTGTCGAAACCTCGCATAAGCTGTCCCTCGGCCGAACATCGATTCTGGCATTGCGGCGCCCGACGTCACCCCCCGAATTCGGGTTCCGCGCGAGGCGGCATCCCATTCCCCCCATGGGATGCCGCCCCTTTTCTTCTCGTGGCACGCTCTCGAGTGCGGCGGTCCGCTCCTCCACAGCGGTGTCGTCGCGATGATCGTCCACCGGTCCGCGATGGCGCGGCAGGCCCCGCGCCCGTCGCTCTTACGGTCGGATGCATGACCGTTCCCTTTGTCGTCCGACCCCGCGACACCGTGCCTGGCCCCGACCGCGCCCGGCCGCCGGTCTCGGCGCGCGGCGCGGTGGACGCGCGCGGGGCGGGTGGCGCGGGTACGGGTCGCGCGCGAGGCGCCGTCGATGCGACCGGTGGCGCATTCTCGGCGGTGGGGACGGCGGGCCCGTCGGATGCGACGGGCCCGCGCGCGCCGAAGAGGCCCGGGCCGCAGGGCGCGTCTGCGCAGAGCCCGTGGATGCCGGCGCCGCGCAGCCCGGCCGCTGCCGATGCGGCGGCTGAATCTGCGCGGCCGACGCGGCAGATTCCCGAGGAGCGGCATCCGGTCCTCGCTCCACTCGCCGCGTATCTCGATGACCCCGAGGTCACCGACCTGTTCATCAACGGGTCGGCAGGGCTCTTCATCGATCGAGGCGCCGGGTGCACGGTCGTGCGCGAATGGCGCGCCACCGAAGCGGAGGTGCGGGAGCTCGCCGTCGCGCTGATCGGGCTCGGCGGACGTCACATCGACGACGCCTCCCCGTGCGTGGACGTGCGGCTGGAAGGCGGCATCCGCATCCACGCGGTGCTCCCGCCGGTCGCCGCCGAGGGTACGGCGATCTCCATCCGCGTGCCGCGTCTCGCCGATGCGACTCTGGACGATCTGCATACCGCGGGGATGTTCGATGCGGCCACCAGGCGTCTGCTCGGCGACGCCATCGCTCGTCGGACCAACATCCTGGTGTCCGGCGCCGCGGGCGCCGGCAAGACCACCCTGCTCGCAAGCCTCCTGGGCGAGGCGCCGTCGCACGAGCGGATCGTCACGATCGAAGACGTCGCAGAGCTGCGCATCACCCACCCTCATCACATACGGCTCGAAGCGCGCCAGCCCAACCTCGAAGGCGCGGGTGCGATCGGGCTGGCACGTCTCGTCCGCGAGGCGCTGCGCATGCGTCCCGATCGGCTCGTGGTGGGCGAATGCCGCGGCGACGAGGTGCGCGAGCTGCTCTCGGCCCTCAACACCGGCCACGACGGCGGCGCGGGCACCATTCACGCGAACAGTCTGCGCGACGTGCCCGCGCGGCTCGAAGCGCTCGGAGCGCTCGCCGGTCTGGACGACCGCGCTCTCGCACGACAAGTCGCGAGCGCCATCGGCCTGGTGCTGCACGTGGAGCGCGGTGCCGACGGCATTCGCCGCCTCGCCGGGCTCGGCCGCCCGATCGAAGACGCATCCGGACGACTCGCGATGGAGCAGGTGCGTTGGCCCGCCGAGTGAGCGCTCCGGATGCCTCCGCCGCGGCTGAGACCGTGCTCAGGCTCGCGGTGCTGCTTCAGGCGGGCGTCGCGCCGGCGCGTGCCTGGTCGCATCTGGCCGAGTCCGGCGATCCGAGCGCGAGGCGGGTTGTGGCCGGACTGGAGAGCGGAATGCCGCTGAGCGATGCGATCGCCGGTGCGGGACCCGGGGCGTGGCACGACATCGCCGCCGCATGGCGGGTGGCGACCACTGTCGGCGCTCCGCTCGCCGAGAGCCTGCGCGGGCTCGCTTCGGCCCTTCGTGACGCGCAGGAAGCGACCGACGAGATACGCGTGGCTCTGGCCGAGCCGGAGGGCACGGCGAGGTTGATGGCCTGGCTGCCACTGGTCGCCGTCGGCCTCGGCGCCGTGCTCGGCTTCGACACCTTCGGAGTGCTCTTCGGACAGCCGATGGGCATCGCCTGTCTCGTCGCGGGAGCAGCGCTCATCGTCGCCGCGCACCGTTGGACCCGGCGGCTCGTGCGACGTGCGGGCGCGGAAGGCGGAGTGCCTGGGCTCGACGCCGAGCTCCTGGCGATCGCCCTCGGGGGAGGAGTGTCGATCGAGCGCGCGACGGCGATCGTGGGCCGCTCGCGACCGACGGCCGGTCGCGGGGACGATGCGAGTCGATCAGGTGCGGAACCCGGCGGCGACCGGAACGATGGCGACACGCGCACGGGCACGGGTGCCGGTGCCGAACCCGGCGCTCGCGACGGAGCGGGCGAGAGGGCCGGGGTCGGCGCCCCGGACAGAGCGCGGGCCAGCGCGTACGGAAGCCCCGAAGAGGTGCTCGCCCTGTCTCGCGTGGCCGGGGTTCCGGCCGTCGAGCTCCTCCGCGCATCCGCCGCCCACGCGCGGCATCGGGCACGCGTCGATGGGCGGCTGCGCGCCGCGCGGCTGTCATCGCGACTGCTCCTGCCTCTCGGCGTGTGCACTCTGCCCGCGTTCCTGCTGCTCGGCGTCGCTCCCATGCTGCTGAGCGTTATGTCGACCATGCCTCTTTCTTTGTGATGAGCCGCACGAGGCCATCACACCCGACGTGCCCGCCTCTCGAAACCGAAACGGAGACTTCATGTTCATCTCGATTCCGACCCGTCCCGCCAATGCCTCCCCGCACGTGGGGAGCCTGCCGCGACTGACCCGTCACCGTGCCGAACGGCTGTTCGCGGCGTCGAACACCGCTCCGCGGCGCGGCGCTCCCGGCGCCCGTGGCGCTCGCACTGCGGTGCGTGGCATCGCCCGCAGCCTGGCCGACGCGAACGACACCGGAGCCGCAACTGCCGAATACGCCATCGCGACGATGGCCGCTGTCGCCTTCGCGGGATTGCTCGTTGTCATCATGCGTTCCGACGAGGTGCGCGGCATCCTGACCGATCTCGTCCGCCGCGCTCTCACGGTGGCATGACGGGCCGGCGACTCGGCGACGAGCGCGGCTCGGTCGTCGCCGAGTTCGCGGTCGCGCTCCCCGCGGTGGTGCTGGTGCTCACCGTCGGCATCGGGGCGCTGGCCGCGGGGGCCAGGCACGTGCGACTGCAGGACGCGGTGGCCGATGCCGCGCGGCTGAGCGCCCGCGGCGAATCGTCGCAGCGCGTGCACGACGCGGTCGGAGCGGCGGTTCCCGGAGCGGTGGTCGACATCGCCCCTCGCGGCGATCTGGTCTGCGTGACCGCGTCGGCTGCCGCTGTGCTGGGGCTGCGGGTCACGGCCGTCGGATGCGCGCTCGCGGGCGGGCTCTGATGGTGCGAACGAGCTGATGGCCGGTTCCGTCGCTGCCGTCGGACTCGTCGCGGGGATCGCGCTCGCGACGCTCGGACTCGCCGCGGCAGGGTCCGCCGCCGTCGTGGGTCAGCGTCTGGCTTCAGCGGCGGACGCCGCCGCGCTCGCCGCGGCCGATACGGCGTCGGGCGCCGTCGCGGGAGTTCCCTGCGAGCGTGCGGGTGAGCTCGCGGAGACCTTCGGCGCCCGTATCGTGGGGTGCGAGGTCGACGGCCTCATCGCCACGGTGACGGTCTCTCTCCGGTTCGGTCCGGTCTCGGCCGAGACCTCCGCCCGGGCGGGACCGCCGCCCGCATCACATGACCGACCTCCCGATCGGTCACCCTGAGACGTGACTCACAGCCGCCACACCGAGATGCGGAGTGTATGGTTTGCGTCGGAGAAAGGACGCCCCCGTTGGCAGAAGGCAAGAAGCTCGTCATCGTCGAGTCTCCGACGAAGATGAAGTCGATCCAGGGATACCTGGGTGACGGCTACGAGGTGCTCAGCTCGGTCGGGCACATCCGCGATCTCGCGGACAAGAAGGACATCCCGGCCGACAAGAAGGCCGCATTCGGCAAGTATTCGATCGACGTCGACAACGGCTTCGCTCCGTACTACGTCGAGAGCGATCGTGGCAAGAAGACCGTCGCCGAGCTCAAGCGCGCCCTCAAGACCGCCGACGAACTCCTGCTCGCCACCGATGAGGACCGCGAGGGCGAAGCCATCGCGTGGCACCTGCTCGAGACGCTGAAGCCCAAGGTCCCCGTCAAGCGGATGGTGTTCCACGAGATCACCAAGGATGCGATCCAGGCTGCCGTCGGCAACACGCGCGATCTCGACCTGGCACTCGTCGACGCGCAGGAGACCCGTCGCATTCTCGACCGCCTGTACGGGTGGGACGTCAGCCCGGTGCTCTGGTTCAAGGTCCAGCAGGGAACCTCCGCCGGCCGTGTCCAGTCCGCCGCGACCCGCATGGTCGTGGACCGTGAGCGCGAGCGCATGGCGTTCGTCTCCGCGTCGTACTGGGACATCGAGACCACTGCGGCGAAGGGCGCCGACGCGTTCGCCGCCCGGCTCGCCCGCGTCGACGGGGCCGTGCTCGCGCGCGGCACCGACTTCGATGACCGCGGTGAGCTGAAGAAGGCCGTGCTGGTGCTCGACGAGACCGCGGCGCGCGAACTCGCCGCCGCGATCGAGGCGGCGGGCGAGGCATCCGTCTCGAATGTCGAGTCCAAGCCGGGCACACGCAGCCCCAAGGCTCCGTTCACCACCTCGACCATGCAGCAGGAAGCAGGCCGCAAGCTCTCGATGAGCGCCAAGCACGCGATGAGCGTCGCCCAGCGTCTCTACGAGAAGGGCTTCATCACCTATATGCGCACCGACTCGACCGCGCTCAGCACGCAGGCCGTGCAGGCTGCGCGTGAGCAGGCGGTCGCCATGTACGGCGAGAAGGCCGTTCCGCTCAACCCGCGCACCTACGCCAGCAAGAGCAAGAACGCGCAGGAGGCGCACGAGGCGATCCGTCCGTCGGGCGAGACGTTCCGCACCCCGGCATCGGTCTCCGGCGAACTGGACCGCGACGAGCAGCGCCTCTACGACCTCATCTGGAAGCGCACCATGGCGAGCCAGATGTCGGACGCGAAGTACGAGACGACCACGGTGACCCTCGCGGTCGATGCCGGTGGGCGTCACGCCGAGTTCACCGCCTCCGGGACGGTCTACACGTTCAAGGGATTCCTCGAGGCATACGAGGAGGGCCGCGACGAGAAGCGCAGCGACTTCGACAAGTCCGACGACCAGTCGCTGCCGGCTGTCGCAGTCGGCGACGTGCTGCGACTGAAGGACGTCGAGCCCAAGGGGCATGCGACCAGCCCCAAGCCTCGCTACACCGAGGCGAGCCTCGTGAAGGCGCTCGAGGAGAAGGGCATCGGCCGTCCCTCGACGTTCGCCAGCATCATCGACGTCATCCTCAATCGCGGTTACGTCACCAAGCGGGGCCAGGCGCTCATCCCGACCTGGCTCGCGTTCAGCGTCGTGCGCCTGCTCGAGCAGCACTTCGCCGACCTCGTCGACTACGACTTCACTGCCGCTCTCGAGGACGACCTCGATGCGATCGCACGCGGCGAGCAGAAGCGCCAGGACTGGCTGCAGGAGTTCTACTTCGGCTCGGACCAGCACGTAGGCCTGCGCAACATCGTCGACAATCTCGGCGAGATCGATGCGCGCGCGCTGAACTCGACGCCGATCGGCGACGTGGCGACCCTGCGGTTCGGCAAGTACGGTCCGTACCTCGAGCTCGCGGATCCCGCGAACCCGGAGGGCGAGCCGCGCCGGGTGAACATCCCCGAAGACCTCGCGCCCGACGAACTCACGCCGGCGAAGGCGCAGGAGCTCATCGACGCACCGGTCGCGGGCGACCGGGTGCTCGGGGAGAACCCGGCCAACGGCAAGCTCGTCATCGTGAAGGATGGCCGATTCGGCCCGTACGTGCAGGAGATCGACCCGCCCGCCGAGGAGGAGGTCGACGAGGCGACCGGCGAAGTCGTGGCGGTCGAGCCCGAGCCTGCACCCGCGCCGAAGAAGCGTGGAGCGAAGAAGGAAGCAGCGCCGAAGCCTCGCACCGCATCCCTTTTCAAGTCGATGTCGGTCGACACGATCGACCTCGACACCGCGCTGAAGCTGCTCGATCTTCCCCGCACGGTCGGCATCGACCCCGAGACCGAGGCGCCGATCACCGCGCAGAACGGTCGCTACGGTCCGTACCTGAAGAAGGGGACCGACTCGCGCACGTTGCAGAGCGAGCAGCAGATCTTCGACATCACGCTCGATGAGGCGCTCGCCGTGTACGCGCAGCCCAAGTACGGCGCGCGCGGTGCCAGCTCGGCGCTCAAGGAGTTCGAGGCGGACCCCGTGAGCGAGAAGCCGATCAAGATCAAGGACGGCCGCTTCGGCGCGTACGTCACCGATGGCGTGACGAACGTCACGATCCCTCGAGGACAGACGCCCGACGACATCACCTACGAGATCGCCGTGCAGATGCTGGCCGACAAGCGCGCGAAGGGCCCGGCCCCGAAGCGGGCCACGACACGTCGCACGACGACGACGAAGAAGGCCCCGGCGAAGAAGTGACGGACGGCTCTCCGGTCCCCGCGCCGCGGCCGTCCACTGAGACTGTCGAAGAGCCGCGGTCGAGCAGAGGACTCTTCGTCACGCTCGAAGGCGGCGACGGCGTCGGCAAGACGACCCAGGCGGCGCTTCTCCAGGAGTGGCTGACGGATGCCGGACGCACGGTCGTGCGCACCCGAGAGCCCGGGGGCACCGAGGTGGGGCTGCTGATCCGCGACATCGTGCTGCACCATCGCGGCGAGGTCGCTCCGCGCGCGGAGGCACTGCTGTACGCCGCGGACCGTGCGCACCACATCGCGACCGTGGTGCGCCCTGCGCTCGCGCGCGGCGAAGTCGTGATCCAGGACCGCTACATCGACTCGTCCGTCGCCTACCAGGGCGCCGGGCGGGTGCTCGGACGCGACGAGGTGCGGGAACTCTCGCTGTGGGCGACTGAGGGGCTGCTTCCCGACCTCACGGTGCTGCTCGATCTCGATCCGTCGGTCGCGCGGGCACGCCTCGATGCCGACGACAAGCCCTTCGACAGGCTCGAGGCCGAGAAGGAGTCCTTCCACGCGCGCGTGCGTGCGGAGTTCCTGACGCTCGCCGCCGCCGAGCCGGACCGGTTCCTCGTGCTCGACGCGGCGATTCCCGCCGCCGAACTCGCCGCCGTCGTGCGCGACCGCATCGCCACGCTGCTCGGCTGAGCCCGGTTCCCACCCCGCCGAGAACAGGTGCTCCGGCGAGGACGGGTGAGTGTCGCCCCTGATCATCCTGTGCACGTGGGAACTTCTGTCGCGCACGACGGGTGGCCGAGGCCGTGCCGACGATGACGCCCGGCGGAGTCGGGGGCGACGGTTAGGCTGGGCGGGATGGATGCCTCGACTCACCCCGCGACGGACCACGCCGCCGTGGACTCCGTTCCGTGGGGTGCGGTGTGGGGGCAGGATGCGGCCGTCAGGGCGCTCCAGGACGCAGCATCCGATCCCGGCTCGATGACCCACGCGTGGCTCATCACCGGCCCGCCCGGCTCCGGCCGCTCCACGCTCGCCTACGCGTTCGCGGCTGCGCTGATCGCCGAGCCGACCGGCGGTCCGGCGGCCGAGCAGGCCATGCGCCAGGTGCTCGCCGGAACCCATCCGGATCTCGCAGCTCTGCGCACCGAGGGCGTCATCATCTCGATCAAGGACGCGCGGGCCCTCGTCGAACGCTCGTACTTCGCGCCGTCGCTGGGCCGGTATCGGGTGATCGTCATGGAAGACGCCGACCGCATGACCGAGCGCACCTCGAACGTGCTGCTGAAGGCGCTCGAAGAACCGCCCGAGCGCACCGTGTGGGTATTGTGCGCACCGAGCGATGCGGATCTGCTGCCCACAATTCGGTCGCGCGTGCGCACGCTGCGCCTGCGAGAGCCCGACATCGACGACGTCGCGCGGCTGATCGTGCAGCGCACCGGCGCCGACCCGATGGTCGCCGAGCAGTCCGCGCGGCACGCGCAGCGCCACATCGGCATGGCGCAGCGACTGGCGACGGATGCCGCGGCCCGCGCGCGCCGCGACACGATGCTGCGTGCCGTGCTCCGTGTGCGCGGGGTCGGCGACGCCGTGGAGGTCGCCGGGGCGATGGTGGCCGCCGCCACCGACGACGCGAAGGCGCTCACGGCCGAGCGCGACGAGGCCGAGCGCTCGTCGCTGCTGCGCACGCTCGGCATCGCCGAGGGCGCCGCAGTGCCGCCCGCGGTGCGATCGCAGCTGTCGGCGCTCGAAGACGAGCAGAAGCGCCGAGCGACACGCAGCCTCCGCGACGGCATCGATCGCGTGCTCACCGACCTCGAGTCGATGTTCCGCGACGTGCTGATGCTGCAGTTCGGTCGCGACGCCGACCTGATCAATCGCGAACTTGAGCCCGACCTTCGCGCCCTCGCGGCCGCCTGGACGGCGGAGCGCACCCTCACCGTCGTCGACCGCATCGGCGAGACGCGTGAAAACCTCGAGTTCAACGCCGCTCCCACCCTCGCCCTCGAGAGCATGCTCGTGACAGTCGCGAGCGGAAGGATCCCGTGAACCCCTCCCGATCCGTCGGCGTGCGCCGATTCCGTCGCCTCAGCGCCGTCGTCGCGGTGCTCGCCGCGGCTTCTCTCGCCCTGAGCGGCTGCCTGTACGCGGCCATCCCCGACGCCGCTCCCCGCCCTACGTCGAGCAAGTCGCCCGCCACGGACGGCACCGACCCGGCGTTCCTGCCGTTCTACGAGCAGGACCTCGCGTGGACGGACTGCGACGGCTTCGACTGTGCGACGGTGACGGCGCCGCTGGATTGGACCGACGCCGAGGCGGGAGAGATCGAACTCTCGGTGATCCGCAGCAGAGCCGAGGGCGGCGAGCCGATCGGGTCTCTGCTGACGAACCCCGGTGGTCCCGGCGCCAGCGGCGTCGGCCTCATCCGCGATTCGCTCTCGTTCGCGGTCGGCGATGCGGTGCGCCAGCGCTTCGACGTGATCGGGTTCGACCCGCGGGGCGTCGGCGAATCCACTGCGGTGCGCTGCTTCGACGCGACCGAGATGGACTCGTACCTGTTCGACATCCCTGCCGGCACCCGCGGAACGGATGCCTGGACGGACGAGCTGCTCGCCAAGCACGCCTCGTTCGCGCAAGCGTGCGAGGCGAACAGCGACGGCATCCTCCCCTTCATCACGACCGATAATGCGGCGCGAGACATGGACCTGCTGCGCGCAGTGCTGGGCGACAGCGAGCTCTATTACCTTGGTTACTCGTACGGCACGTTCCTGGGGGCGACGTACGCGAAGCTCTTCCCCGAACATGTCGGGCGGCTCGTCCTCGACGGTGCGATCGATCCGTCGATCCCCGGACTCGATGTCGGCACGACCCAGGGCGTCGGATTCGAATCAGCCTTGCGCGCTTACATGGCCGACTGCCTTCAGGACGACGAATGTCCGTTCCGCGGTACGGTCGACGAGGCCATGGCCGACCTCGGCACGCTCCTGGCGAGCGTCGACCGCGACCCGATCCCGAACTCGGACGGGCGGATGCTGGGCGCGGACTCGCTGATGACGGCGATCGTCGCGGCGCTGTACTCGCAGGACAGCTGGAGCTATCTCACCATCGCCCTCACCGACGCGCTCGCCGGCGACGCCGAGGTCGCGTTCCTGCTGGCGGATTTCTACTACAACCGCGAGGACGGCCAGTACCTCGACAACTCGACCGAGGCGTTCCGTGCGTACAACTGCATGGACTACCCGGTCGATGCGACGCCCGAGGAGACGGCCGCGGCGGAGGCGAAGCTGAACGCCGAGGCGCCGACGGTGGCGCCGTACTGGGCGGGGCCGGATCCGTGCGAGGTGTGGGCGTACCCGGCGACCGGCGTGCGTGAGCGCATCACCGCTGAGGGTGCGGCGCCGATCGTCGTCGTCGGCACGACGAACGATCCTGCGACCCCGTACGAGTGGTCGGTCTCGCTCGCGGAACAGTTGGCATCGGGAGTGCTCGTCACGCGTGTCGGCGAGGGCCACACCGGCTACAACAAGGGCAACGCCTGCGTCGACGGTGCGATCGAGGCGTACCTCATCGACGGCACGGTACCCGAAGACGGTCTGCGCTGCGAATAGCGGCGCCTCGACTGTTCCCGGGAGCGGGAGGTCTCAGCGGCGCAGCACGCGCCGTGCGAGGCCGTTGCCGAGGAACTGCACGGCCTGCACGATCACGATGATCACGAGCACGGCGGCCCACGTGACCCACGGGTTGAACTGCTTGAAGCCGTAGACGATCGCGAACTCGCCGAGGCCGCCGGCCGCGACCGCGCCGGCGATCGCGGTCATGTCGACGAGGGCGACGACGATGAACGTGTAGCCGAGGATCAGGGGTCCGAGTGCCTCGCGGGGGAGCAGACCGAACAGGATCCGCGTGCGGCTCGCCCCCGTCGCGCGTGCGGCCTCGATCACGCCGGGGCGCACGGTGAGGAGGTTCTGCTCCACGATGCGACTGATCGCGAACAGCGACGCGATCGTGATCGCGAAGATGCCGAACTCGGGGCCGATGCCGGGGATGCCGACACTCCGCGCGATCGGCTGCACCGCAGCGAGGAGGATCACGAACGGAATCGGTCGGAAGAAGTTGACGATCACGTTGATCGTCCCGAACAGGAACCGGTTCGGGAACAGGCTGCCTTCGCGCGTCGAATAGAGCGCCAGCCCCACGAGCAGGCCGGCGATCCCGCCGAAGATGAGGCTGAACGACACGACGTACAGCGTCTCGGCAGTGGCCGCCCACAGCTCTGGCAGCAGATCGATGAGCCTATCCACGGACGTCCTCCTCGATCAGGGGCGCGAACGCCGATGCGGTGTCGATAGCCTTCTGCACGGCATCCGACTCTCCCGTCAGCGCGAGCGAGAGATGGCCGAACACTCGGCCCCGGATGTCGTTGATGCCCCCGTGGATGAGTTCGAACCGCACCCCGTGCGACGACAGCGTCGCGAAGATGTCGGCCTGCGTGACGTCTCCGTCGCGGATGGTGAAGGTCACGATGCGCCCCGGATGCCGTGAGTGGAGGGTGCGCAGCTGCTCGCCCACCGGCACGTCCTCGATGATGCTCGCCACGAAGCGCTTGGTCGCGGCGTGCTGCGGCGCCGACAGGACATCGAACACGGCGCCGCTCTCGATGATGCGGCCGCTCTCCATCACGACCACGCGGTCGGCGAGCGTGCGGATCACATCCATCTCGTGGGTGATCACGAGGATCGTGACCCCGAGCTCCTGGTTGACGCGCTTCAGCAGCGCGAGGACCTCTTGCGTCGTATCGGGGTCGAGAGCGCTGGTCGCCTCGTCGGCGAGCAGGATCCTCGGGCTGGTGGCGAGGGCGCGGGCGATGCCGACCCGCTGCTTCTGCCCGCCGGACAGCTGCTCCGGGTAGTTCTTCGCCTTGTCGGCGAGGCCGACGAATCGCAGCAGCTCGTCAACCCTCGCGGTGATCTCGGCGCGCGGGCGGCGGGCGACCTCGAGAGGGTAGGCCACGTTCTTGGCCACCGTCCGCGAGTCGAAGAGGTTGAACTGCTGGAAGATCATGCCGATGTCGCCACGGAGCGTTCGCAGTTCGCGTTCGGGCAGCCGGGTGATGTCGGTGCCGTCGATCTCGACCGATCCGCCGGTGGGGGTTTCGAGCGCGTTCACGAGGCGGAGCACCGTGCTCTTGCCCGCGCCCGAGTACCCGATGATTCCGCACACCTCACCGGCGTCGACGGCGAGAGAGACGTCGTCGACAGCGACGACGGGAGCCGCGTCCTTCGAAGATGCGGGGTACGACTTGGTGACGCCGTTCAGGCGGATGAGGGTCATGGTCGGCTCCTCGGGAGAACACGCGTGTGCGGCCCGCTCGCGCGAAAGCGCTGAACGGACCGCACGCGAAGGGATGTCACTGGTTGGCGCGGATGTCTTCCTCGACGTCGCTGAGCGACGCGACGAGGTCGTCGACCGGCGTCTTCACGAGCACCGCGGTGCCACCCGAGGCCTCCTGCAGTCCGTCAGTGACGGCCTGGGTGTTCTGGAAGATCTCGACGAGCTTCAGGTACGTGGGGTTGTCGGCGTCTTCGGCCTTGGCGGCGAAGATGTTGATGTACGGGAACGCGGTCGGGTCCGACGGGTCGTCGGTGGCGATGGCGTCCTCGAAGCTCAGACCGGCGTCCTCGACGAAGTCGTTGTTGATGATCGCCGCGGCGACGTCGGGGAGCGAGGTCGCGGTGAACGCGGCGTCCAGCGCCTCGACGGTGACCTTCGACTCGGGGAGCACATCGGCGACGGTCGAGAAGATCGATCCGCCGTCCTCGAGCTCGATGAGCCCGGCGGACTGGAGCACGAGGAGGCCACGGGCCTGGTTGGATTCGTCGTTCGGGACGGCCACCGTCGAGCCCTCGGGGATGTCGTCCACCGAGGTGTACTGCGAGGAGTACAGGCCGAGGGGGTAGATCGCGGTCGAGCCGATGGGCTGAAGGTCATCGTCGGCCTGCACGTTGTATGTCGCGAGGTAGATGATGTGCTGGAACTGGTTGAGATCCAGCTCGTCCGCCGACAGGGCCGGGTTGGGCTGGGTGTACTCGCTGAAATCGATGAGCTCGACCTCGATGCCCTCTTCGGCTGCCGCCTCGACGTAGGTGTCCCAGTACGGGTCTCCGGCGCCGACGACGCCGATGCGCACGACCTCGTCCGCGTTGTCGGTGGCTTCGCCCGAACCGGCGTCGGCACTGTTTCCGGCACAGCCGGCGAGCACGAGGGCGAGGGGGAGGGCCAGTGCGGCCGCGGCTACGAACTTCTTCGACATGATTGCTGCTCCTGTGGATCGAGGTCCGTGAGCGGCGGAGAGACCGCCCGCGCGATCTGCAGGACCGCGCTCGCTGCATCGCGGACCGGATACGAACCTACGTCGAGCGGCTGCGGCGCTCGAATCGAGCCGTAACACGTCGACACCGAGTCCGGTCGGCACCGGCACTGAGGTCCGCGGCAAGAGTGGTCCCGGGCGCTGGTTCGCGAGCACCTCTGCGAGCCTGTAAGATCGTTGATCGTGCATAGCGCAAGCTAAGCGCGCCACCTTAGCTCAGTCGGCAGAGCGATTCACTCGTAATGAATAGGTCAAGGGTTCGATTCCCTTAGGTGGCTCAGAACCGGAAGCGGCCGCGCCAGTAGCGGCCGTTTTCCGTATCCGAAGGACGGTGGTCAGCGGTGCCGGATCAGGCCATCGATGCCGTCGCCGAGATCTTCTCGTGGGTCGGATTCGGCCTGGGTGCGCTGCTGGCCGGTGTCGCGCTCGTGATGTATCTGATCGATGGCACCTGGGTGCCCACTCGCGCCGTGGTCGAGCATCCGGAAGACCCCGCCGACGGGCCGCTGGTGCGCTGGTTCGATGAGGACGGCGGAGTCAATCAGGCACGGCTCTCCCACGAGCAGGAGCGCGCCGTGGCGGGCCACGACATGACCGACATCTTCTACCGCAGGGGCGCGCGCAACCGCATGCGGCTGACGCAGGGCTCGCCCGCGGTCCGAGCGGTCATGCTGCTCGCGGTCGGGCTGCTCACGGTCGGCGTGCTCTCGCTGGCGGCGTCGCTCGTCCTGCTCTTCATCCGAGGCTGACCGGCCTCGGCCGGATGCCCTCGGCGCGGCCTCCCGTCGACGTTCAGGCGAGGGCGAGCATGCCGCCCGCGACCAGGGCGAGTGCCAGGCCCAGCCACTGCACCGCCGCGACGCGTTCGCGAAGCACGAGGGCCGCGAGCAGGATCGTGCCCGCGGGGTAGAGCGCGGTGAGCGCCGACACGATCGACAGGTCGCCGGCGCGCAGGGCGACGAGCATGAGGGCGTTGGCGGCGGCATCCGTCACTCCGCACACGACCGCGAGCCACCACGCGCGCGTCCGGGTGATCCGCACGTCGATGCCCGTGGTGCCCGCATGCTCGAGGTCGGCGTGGCCGGTGGGTGTCGCGCCGAGGGGCGCGCCGTCGACGGCGAGCACGGACGCCGCGCCACGCCCGCGCCGCACTGCGATGAGAGCGAGGATGCCGACGATAGCCGCGGTCACGACGAAGCTGGTCGCGCGGCTCGTGACGAGCGGTACGAGCCCGCTCGCCGCGCTGGTCTGGTCGACCACGATCAGGAAGGCGCCGATCGCGAGCCCTGCTCCGACAGCCATCAGCAGCCCGCGCGGGCGGGGACGCACGATCTGCTGACCGGGTATGAAGCCGACGAGCACCACCGCGACCAGCGCGACGGCCAGCCCCGCGTACCCGACCGGGGCGAGGGTGTCGCCGTTGACGAGAAGTCCCCAGAGCATCGGGGCGATGGCCGAGACGACGGCGGTGAGGGGCGACAGGATGCTCATGGGGCCGATCGCGAGGCACGCGTACAGCAGCGCGATCGCGGCGACGCCCACGAGGCCGGCGAGGACGCCCCACAGCACATCGGCCGTCGACCACACCCCGCCGAGCAGCGGGAGACTGATGGCCAGCGCGACCAATCCGGACAAGGCGGCGATACAGGTCACGACGATCGATCGCAGGCGCTTCGCGGCCAGCCCGCCGAGGAAATCGGCGGCGCCGTACACGATGGCGCCGACAAGGGCGAGGGCTGCGGAGATCATCGCCCTCTGCATAGGAGCGAGGATGAGCTCATATTCGCTAGATAAGCTAGCTATATGACGACGCCCCATCATGCACGCCGCGAGCCGACCCGTTGGCTGCGGATCGGCATCCCGGTCTTTCTCGTTCTCCTCTGGCTGGTGGGCGGCTCGATCGGTGGACCGTTCTTCGGCAAGGTCGACGAGGTGTCATCCAACGACCGGTCGTCGTTCCTGCCCGCGAGCGCGGATGCCACACAGGTCAACGAGATGCTGCCCGGCTTCCTCGGCGACGACAGCATCCCGGCGGTGGTCGTCGTGTCAGGCGACGAGGCGCTGACGGACGCGCAGGTCGCCGACCTTCAGACTCTCTCCGATGACATCGCGGCGATCGATGGAGTGCTGGAGGGCGTCTCGCCGCCGATCGCGTCGGACGACGGCGAAGCGGTGCAGATCTTCGTGCCCATCGATGCGTCGGGTGAAGTCCGCGAAGTCGTCGAGGAGATCCGCGCCTTTGTCGCAGAGGACCTTCCCGCCGGACTCGAAAGCTGGGTCACCGGTCCCGCGGGCTTCACCGCCGACCTCGTCGCCGGCTTCCTCGGCATCGACGGACTGCTACTGGCGGTCGCCCTCATCGCCGTCTTCGTCATCCTGGTGATCGTCTACCGCTCGCCGCTGCTGCCGGTGCTCGTGCTGCTGACATCGGTGTTCGCGCTGTGCGTCGCGCTCCTGACCGTCTGGTGGCTCGCGAAGGCCGGGATCGTCGTGCTGAACGGGCAGGTGCAGGGAATCCTCTTCATCCTGGTGATCGGCGCCGCGACCGACTACGCCCTGCTCTACGTGGCCCGGTTCCGGGAGGCCGTCGCCGACGGGGCAAGACGATGGGATGCCACGACCAAGGCGTGGCGCGGAGCCTTCGAGCCGATCATCGCCTCGGGCGGCACGGTCATCGCGGGGCTGCTGTGCCTGCTCCTGTCGGACCTCGCGACGAACCGCGCCCTCGGCCCGATCGCTTCGATCGGCATCGCGTTCTCGGTGCTATCGGCGCTGACCTTCCTTCCGGCATTGCTGGCGCTCGTGGGGCGGGCGGCGTTCTGGCCGTTCATCCCCACCGCGCCGCTCGCCATGATCCCCGACGACCTCGAGCAGCCCGTGAAGGGACTGTGGCCGCGTCAGGCGCGCTTCGTCGCTCGCCACGCGCGTGCGGTGTGGGTCGTGTGCACAGTGGTGCTGCTGGCCGGCGCCTTCGGCATCACCCAGCTCCAGGCCGACGGCGTGCCCTCGAGCGACCTGGTGCTCGGAGCCTCCGAGGCCCGCGACGGCCAGGACGTGCTCGGGGAGCACTTCCCCGCCGGGTCGGGGAGCCCCGTCTATGTCATCGTGCCCGAGGAGGACCTCGCCGAGACGGTCGGAGTGCTGAACGCTTCGAACGGCATCGAGGCGGTCGCGGTGGCATCCGAGGACTCGCCCACGGGCCAGGCGACCGTCGAGATCGAAGACGGCGACCCGGTGCTCACCGTGGTGGGGCCGCCCGGGACCGCCGCTCCCGAGCCCACCGTCTCGGAGGGCGACGTGCTTCTGATCGCGACGCTGACGGATGCTGCGGACTCGGTCGCCGCCGAAGACACCGTGCGCGCTCTCCGGGTGGACCTCGACGACGCCCTGGGCGAGGGAACGGCGCTGGTGGGCGGCGAGACCGCCACCGACATCGATACCAACGACACCTCCACGCGCGACCGCACCGTCATCATCCCGGTGATCCTCGCGGTCATCCTGGTGATCCTCATGCTGCTGCTGCGATCGATCGTCGCGCCGCTGCTGCTGATCGGCACCGTGATCCTGTCGTTCGCCACCGCGCTCGGGGTGAGTGCCGTGGTCTTCAACGAAGTGCTCGGGTTCCCGGGGGCCGACCCCGCCGTTCCGCTGTACGGCTTCGTCTTCCTCGTGGCACTGGGCGTCGACTACAACATCTTCCTGATGTCGAGGGTGCGCGAGGAATCCCTCGTCCACGGCACGAGACGGGGCATCCTGCGCGGCCTCGTCGCCACCGGCGGGGTGATCACCTCGGCAGGACTCGTGCTCGCTGCGACCTTCGCCGCGCTCGGCGTCATCCCGATCCTCTTTCTCGCCCAGATCGCCTTCATCGTCGCATTCGGCGTGCTGCTGGACACCTTCGTCGTACGCTCGCTGCTGGTGCCAGCCCTGTCGTATGACATCGGCCGGGCGATCTGGTGGCCGTCGAAGCTGGGTCGTCGGGGCCGAGCAGAGCCGGACGAAACGGACCGGCGTACCCTGGAATCATGAGCAAGGCACTGTTCATCGTCGACGTCCAGAACGATTTCACCGAGGGCGGAGCGCTCGGCGTGGCCGGCGGAGACGCCGTCGCCGAACGCATCTCGAGATTCCTCGTTACTCACGCGGAGGAGTACGCCCTCGTCATCGCGTCGCGCGACTGGCACGACGCCGACAACGACAACGGCGGTCATTTCGCCGCCGGCACGCCCGACATGGTCGATACCTGGCCGGTGCACTGCGTGAGCGGCACCGAGGGCGCGCAGTACGACCCCGGTCTCGACACGGCTGCGGTGACCCACCACGTCAAGAAGGGACAGGGCAAGCCCGCCTACTCGCTCTTCGAGGGCACCACCGACGATGGGGTCACCGTCGCGCACCTCCTCGACGAGCACGGCGTGGTCGAGGTCGACATCACGGGGATCGCAACCGACTACTGCGTGCGGGCATCCGCCCTCGACGCGATCGAGCACGGCCGCCACGTGCGCGTCCTCACCGATCTCGTCGCCGGTGTCGCGGTCGACTCCAGCGAGGCGGCACTGGCGGAGCTCGCCCATGCCGGTGCAGAACTCGTCGCGGCGGAAGGCTGACGACCGGATCGGACGTCACGCAGAACGCGATCGGAGGGCGCCCCGTGACGGGACGCCCTCCGATCATCTGTGGGCCCCGTGGGGCTCGAACCCACGACCCGCGGATTAAAAGTCCGATGCTCTACCGACTGAGCTAGAGGCCCTCGATCCTCCAGCCTACTTCTCGTCGCGGCATCCGCCGAACGTCCGCCGGTGTGTGACCGGCGGACGTTCATCGGGACTACGGGGTCGGCGGCATCAGCACGGTGTCGATCAGGTACACCACCGCGTTGGCCGTCTGGACGCCGCCGCAGATGACGGTCGCGTCGTTGACCATCCACGCGTCGCCGCTGCCGGTCACCTCGAGGTCGGCGCCCTGCACGGTCGTGTGCGTTCCGGCGATGTCGGCCGGAGCGATCTGACCGGGCACCACGTGGTAGGTGAGGATCGACGACAGCGTCGCACTGTCGGTCTTCAGCGCTTCGATCGTCGCGGGGTCGATCTTCGCGAAGGCGTCATCGACCGGAGCGAACACGGTGAACTCCGAGCCGTTCAGGGTGTCGACGAGATCGACCTCGGGGTTCAGCTGACCGCTGACGGCTGCGACCAGGGTCGTGAGCAGGGGATTGTTGGATGCCGCGACCGCGACAGGATCCGCCGACATGCCCTCGATGGAACCCGCGCCATCGGGCACCGCCTCGGCGTACGCGGCGCAGCCCGGCCCGACCAGGTTCGCCGCCGGGTCCATCTCCATCGATTCCTCGGTCTCCATGGGCGCTGCGCTCGGCTCGTCCGAAGGCTCCGCGGCGGTTCCGCCCATCGAACAGGCCGACAGTGCGAAGGTGGCGGCGAAGGCGAGTGCGAGACCTGCCGAGAGCCGCTTCCGGGTGTTGCGTGACATGACTTCCTCCTCTGGAAGGTCCGTGCGGACCGTGGTCTGCAGATCCCGGATGCCGGGACCTCGCCGCAAGAGCGGCTGCAACTGTCTCTTCGGACCGGTGTCTCGAATCGGATTGGATGTGCCGGCGCAATCCGATGAGGCCGCCGAAGCGAACAACCCGACGAACGCAACGGGGGAAGCATGTCGCTCATCGTCATCGGTCTGCTCGGCGGACTCATCACCGGAATATCGCCGTGCATCATCCCGGTGCTCCCGGTCATCTTCTTGACCGGAGGCGCGCAATCCGCGCGTTTCGGCGCGGGCGGGCCGGACGGTCCGGCGCCCGCGGGGCGCGGAAGGCCGTATCTCGTGATCCTCGGCCTCGTGCTGAGCTTCACTCTGGTGACCCTGCTCGGCACGGTCGTGCTCGGAGCGCTGAACCTGCCGCAGGACGTTCTGCGATGGTTCGGGATCGGCGTACTGGTGCTCATCGGCATCGGACTGCTCGTGCCGAGATTCGAACAGCTTCTCGAGAAGCCGTTCCAGCGTCTCGCCTCGCGCCGGGAGGTCGCCAACCGCGGGAGTGGGTTCGGTGTGGGCCTCGCGCTCGGCGCCGTCTTCGTCCCGTGCGCCGGTCCCGTCCTGGCCGCGATCATCGTCGCCGGGTCCACCGGACGCATCGGATTCGACACCGTCCTGCTGACGCTGTCGTTCGCGGTCGGCGTCGCGATCCCGCTGCTGTTCTTCGCCCTGGCGGGGCGCGGCCTGATCGAGCGGATCAAGGCCTTCCGGACGCGGGAGCGCGGCATCCGCATGGCCGCGGGAATCGCGATGCTCGCGCTCGCGGTGGGACTCGCGTTCAACGTGCCGCAGCAGTTGCAGCGCCTCGTGCCCGACTACACCGCGGGGCTGCAGCGCGACTTGACCGACAATCCGGACGCGCGTCGTGCACTCGACCTCGGCGGGCTCGTCAATGACGAGAACCGGGAGCTCGACAAGTGCTCCAATGGCGCGGAGGAGCTGGAGTCGTGCGGAACGGCCCCGAGCATCAAGGGGATCGCGCAGTGGCTGAACACTCCGGACGGCTCGGCGGTGTCGTTGGAGGACCTCCGCGGCCGTGTCGTGCTCATCGACTTCTGGGCGTACTCGTGCATCAACTGCCAGCGCAGCATCCCGCACGTGGTCGCGTGGGACGCCGCCTACCGAGACGCAGGGCTCACGGTGATCGGGGTGCATTCGCCCGAGTACGCGTTCGAGAAGGATGCCGCGAACGTCGCGGCCGGTGCGGAGGACTTCGGCATCACCTACCCGGTGGCGCTCGACAACGACCTCGCCACCTGGACGAACTACCGCAACCGCTACTGGCCCGCGCACTACCTCATCGACGCGGACGGCACCGTCCGTCATGTGGCCTTCGGCGAGGGGAACTACGCGGCCACGGAGAAGCTCGTCCGCGAGCTGCTCGAGAGCGCCGATCCCGAGGCGGATCTTCCGGCCGCCACCGAAGTCGACGATGCGACTCCCGATAGCGGAGATCGCACGCGGGAGACGTTCCTCGGCTGGTCGAAGGAGGTCAACTTCGGTGGCGACGAGGACTACCGCGACGGCGAGGCCGATTTCGCGTTCCCCGGCGACCAGCCCGCCGACTCGTTCGCGCTGGACGGTCGCTGGAGCCTCGAGACGCAGTACGCGAGCCCTGCGACCGACGCCGGAGGTGGCATCCGCCTGTCGTTCCATGCCCGCGAGGCGCGCGTCGTACTCGCCGGCGAGGGCGAGATCACACTGCGTCTGGACGACGGTGCGACGAAGACCGTCGAGGTGTCGGGAGTGCCGCGCTCATACGAAGTCGCCGCAGACCTCGACGGCGACGCCCACGTCGTCGACCTCGTGGTGCCGCGGGGCGTCGAGGTCTACTCCTTCACCTTCGGGTGAGCCGTCGCACGATCAGGGCGGGTTGAGTGGACAGAGGAGGGTCATAGGGCATGCTGGTGGACATGGTCATCGACGGCGTCGACGTGCCCGAGGACGGCACGACCCGCGTCGATCGTGCGGGGGTTCTGCTGGCCCGGATCGCGGACGGCGATCAGGGCGCCTTCGCGCGCCTCTACGACATGCTCTCGCCGCGCGTCTTCGGCCTGATCCTGCGCGTGCTCGTCGACCGTGCACAGAGCGAAGAGGTGCTCCAGGAGGTGTTCCTGGAGGTGTGGCAATCCGCATCGCGGTTCGCTCCGAACAAAGGCCAGGGAAGATCGTGGGTTCTCACGATCGCGCATCGCCGGGCGGTGGACCGCGTGCGCTCGTCGCAGGCGAGCACCGACCGAGACGTGCGCGTCGGGTTCCGCGACCTGGACGTCGCGCACGACGGCGTCGCCGAACAGGTCGAGCTGCGGATCGAGAGCGAGAAGGTCGCAGCCGCGCTCTCGACCCTGCCGGATGTGCAGAAGGAGGCTCTGACCCTCGCCTACTACGGCGGTTACAGTCAGAGCGAGATCGCGGCGCTGGTGGGAGCGCCACTGGGGACGATCAAGACGAGGACGCGTGACGGACTCACGCGTTTGAGGGCCGCAATGGGGGTGACGGCATGAACGAGCAGGAATTCGCCGAGCTGGCGGCGGGCTACGCGCTGAATGCGCTGTCGCCCGAGGATCTCAGGACGTTCGAGACGGAGCGTGCGCACCACCCCGAGTGGGAGCACTGGATCATCTCGGATGCCGCGACCGCCGCAGAGCTCGCCCCGGGCGCCGGCGAGGCCGCGCCGCCTCTCACGACACGGTCGGCGCTGCTCTCGCGCATCGCGACGATGCCGCAGTTGCCGGATGCCGAGGCATCCGTCGCCGCCGCCGCCATCGACGCGGGCGACGAGATCGCCGAGACGGCCACGCCGGACCCCATGATCGACCCCTCGCCCACGACGACGACCATCCAAGCGGTATCGCGGCGCAATTGGACCCGCGGGCTGCTCGCACTCGCCGCATCCTTCGTCGTTCTCGTGGTGCTCGGCTTCGGCGCCGCGTCGATCAACGAGATCGCGAACCGGCCGGCCGCCGTGGTCGCCCTCAACGACATCGAAGCCGCACCCGACGCGCAGTCGGCGACGGTCGCCGTCACGGGCGGCGGCACGGCGACCGCGCACTGGGCGCCCTCGATCGGCAAGGCGGTCGTCGTCACCAACGGCATCGCCGAGATCCCCGAGGACGAGGTGTTCGAACTCTGGTGGGTGGGCGACGAGGGCGCGGTGTCTGCGGGCACGTTCGAGGCCGGCTCCGACGGGTCGACGACGGTGCTCATGGACGGCGAATGGGCACAGGACGCGGCCATCGCGGTCACCGTCGAGCCCGACGGGGGAGCGCCCGACGGCATTCCGACCACCGAGCCGATCGTCGTGATCCCGACCGCGTGAGCGCGGCGAGCCGGTAGCCTGTGGGCGTGGCAACGCCTCTGCAGACGCCTCAGACGCTCGTGCACCTGCGCAGAGCGCGCGACCTCATCGACCGCGACTATGCGGAGCCCCTCGACGTGCCGACGATGGCGGCCCAGGCGCTCATGTCGCCGGCGCACTTCTCGCGCGAGTTCAAGACGGCCTACGGCGAGACGCCGTACGCGTACCTCATGACCCGGCGCATCGAGCGGGCCATGGCGCTGCTGCGGACCGGCACGACGGTGACGGATGCCTGCACCGCGGTCGGCGCGACCTCGCTGGGCTCGTTCAGCTCGACGTTCACCGAGATCGTCGGCGAGACCCCGAGCGCCTACCGGTCCCGCTCACACGATGCGGCCGAGGCGATGCCGCTGTGCATCGCCAAGATCCTGACCAGGCCCACCCGCTACGCCTGAGGCGCACGTGCTCGCGCACGGTTCGCAACCGAGCAGGATCGGAGAAGCGAGCCGTCGCGGGGCGCTCTAGCGTGGCATCCATGACCAGCATCTCTCTTGCATACTGCCCCATCACCGTCGACGATGTGGATGCCGCGATCCTGTTCTACCGGGACGGGCTCGGCCTCGAGATCGTCAACGACGTCGCCTACGACGGCCACCGCTGGGTGAGCTTCGGCTTCCCCGGACAGCCGGGACTGTCGGCGGTCGTCTCCGACCCGACGGCGGGACGCTCGCCCGAGGACGGCGACGCCCTGCAGCGGCTCGTCGTCAAGGGCTCGGGCCCCGGCCCCTACGTCTTCACGAGCGACGATCTCGACGCGACTTTCGAACGACTTCGGGCGTCGGGCGCAGAGGTGCTCCAGGAGCCCATCGAACAGGGGTGGGGCGCCAAGGACTGCGCCTTCCGCGATCCCGCGGGCAACCACATCCGTATCAACCAGGGCTGACGGCGTCGTCGCCGGACGGGAGGCGATCGTGTGTCTGCCGTGGATGGTCGGGTACCCCTCCCGTGATCGCGAGCGGGACGCGGAACGTGCTGCGCAACGCGCCCGCGTGCTCGTCGCGGCGGGTACCGTGGAACGGGTGAGCGACGAGTCCAGGGAGTTCCACAAGCCCGTCCGGCGTCCCGCCGAACTCTTCGACCGCCTCTTCGCGGCCGAGGATCCCGCAGAGGTGTCGCGTGTCGCGCATTCCACCGCGCACGCCCTACTGGCCCGTGTGCGCGCCGATCCGGATGGCGCCGTGGTCGACCGGCTGGTGGCGTTCACCGACGAGAACGGCATCGATGACATCGCCGAGCTGTGGTCGCGCTCTCCCTCGCGGTCGCTGCCCGGAGCGCTGTGGCGGTTGTATCTGCTGCAGCTGATGATCCACGACGACCCCCGCACCGCGGCACTGCTCTACGAGCGCGGTCGTGCAGAGCTCGCCTCGGTCGACGAGGTCGTCGCGGGCGCGCCCAGCCCCGCCGGGCCTGAAGAGCTCGTCGCCCTCATCGACACGATTCTGCGTGGCCTCTTCGAGGGCGACTTCGCCGTGGCGCTGGAGCGGGCAGCCGCGTTTGCCCGGGTGCAGGCATCCGGAGCCACGCACATCGCCGATGACTACGAGGCCACCGAGCCCGAACGGGCCTCGTCGTTCACCACGCGGGCGCTCCGGCTCGCCGACTACGCTCGCGACCTCGCCGCATGCGCCGCGTTGTGGCGCCGCGACGCGCTGAGCTGAGCGGGACCGGCCGCTCACGTCGACCGCGAGCCGAGCTGTGCTGACATCAGCTGCCGAGGCATCCGCTCATGCCGAGGAAACACCACATTCCGCTCGAGACACCATCGACCGGGTGGTGTCTCGCCCGAAGTATGGTGTTTCGACCGGAGGGCGTCACGCCGACCTGCTGCGGCGGGCCCGATGCCTCCGCGCGGAACGGGTGCGGGCGTGAAAGTGCCGGGCCGCAGAACGCCTCTCGGCGCGGAGCCGCTCATAGCGGCAGAAGATGGAGCCCGGGGTTACTGCGGCCCGGCCGATCCAGTGTAACCGAGCCGGCCGCGCTGGCATTCCCGACGTCCTAGGCTCGATGACATGACCTGGCGTTTCGCGCTCGTGATCGAGCCCGCGGCATCCGATGATCCCCGCTCAGACTTCGCCGACACGTTCCGCGTGATCGATCCGTCCGCGCCCGCCCTCACGGTGGGGGAGCTGAGTACACAGCGTGGCGACGGCGTCTTCGAGTCGATCGGCGTCGTGAACGCTCACCCGCAGGAGGTCACGGCCCACCTCGACCGGCTCGCGCATTCCGCCGAACTCTGCGACCTCCCCATTCCCCACGCGCGTCAGTGGCGGCAGGCCGTCGTGGCGGCCGCACAGCACTGCCCCCCGGACGGCGAGGGCGTCATCAAGCTGATCCTGAGCCGTGGCGTCGAGCACGGTCCGGCGCCGACGGCGTGGGTCACCGCCGCGCAGGCCGCCGACAACACCGCCACCCGTGAGCGCGGCATCCGCGTGGTCACCCTCGATCGCGGCTATGGCATCGAGACTCCGGCGAACGCGCCCTGGCTGCTGCTAGGTGCGAAGACGCTGTCGTACGCGGTGAACATGGCGGCGATCCGCGAGGCGAGGCGGCAGGGCGCCGACGACGCGATCTTCGTCTCATCCGACGGGTTCGTGCTGGAAGCGCCGACGGCCTCGCTCATCCTGCGCCTCGGAGACCGCTTCGTGACACCGGCGCCGAACGGCGGCATCCTGCACGGTACGACGCAGCTGAGCCTGTTCGAGCACCTCGCGAGCCAGGGCCACGAGACGGCCTACGAGACGATCCCCGTCGATGCGCTGGCGCGGGCGGATGCCGCGTGGCTCGTGTCGAGCGTCCGACTCGCCGCCCCCGTTGTCGCGATCGACGGCCGCGAGGTGCCGCTGGACCGCGAGGTCACGGCGTCGTTCAACCGCTACCTGCTGAGCCCCCGCGACTGAGCCGGCCTTATCCGAAGCGACCCGAGACGTAGTCCTCGGTTGCCTGGACGGAGGGCGTCGTGAAGATCGACTTGGTCTCGCCGTACTCGATGAGCTTGCCCGGCTTGCCCGTGCCGGCGATGTTGAAGAACGCGGTCTTGTCGGACACGCGCGATGCCTGCTGCATGTTGTGCGTGACGATGACGACCGTGTAGTCGTTCTTCAGCTCGCCGATCAGCTCCTCGATCGCATACGTCGAGATCGGGTCCAGGGCCGAGCACGGCTCGTCCATGAGGATGACCTCGGGTGACACGGCGATCGCGCGGGCGATGCAGAGGCGCTGCTGCTGGCCGCCCGACAGACCCGAGCCGGGCTTGTCGAGGCGATCCTTGACCTCGTTCCACAGGTTGGCGCCGCGCAGCGACTTCTCGACGAGGTCGTCGGAGTCGGACCTGGAGAGCTTCTTGTTGTTGAGCTTGACGCCCGCGAGCACATTCTCCTTGATCGACATCGTCGGGAACGGGTTCGGACGCTGGAACACCATGCCCACCTGGCGGCGCACCAGCACCGGATCGACGTTCGCACCGTACAGGTCGTCGCCGTCGAGCAGGACGCTGCCTTCGACGCGGGCGCCCGGAATGACCTCGTGCATGCGGTTCAGGGTTCGCAGGAACGTCGACTTCCCGCATCCCGAGGGACCGATGAAGGCGGTCACGCTGCGCGGCTCGATGTCGAGAGTGACGCCCTCGACGGCCAGGAAGTCGCCGTAGTAGACGTTCAGGTCGTTGACTTCGATGCTCTTGGACATTGTTCCTGTCGGTTCCTTCGGGTGGGAGAAGTGGGAAGGCTCAGCGGCCGAGCTTCGGCGAGAACACCTTCGCGACGAGGCGCGCGATGAGGTTCAGGAGCATGACGATGACGATGAGCACGAGGGCGGCGGACCACGCCCGATCGATGTAGGCCTGCGCGGGGATGCCCTGGTTCATGTACTGCGAGTAGGCGAACACCGGGAGAGTCATCATGCGGCCGTCGAAGAGGTTGTAGTTCATCGACGTCGCGACACCCGCCGTGAGCAGCAGGGGAGCGGTCTCGCCGATGACACGAGAGATCGACAGCATGACGCCGGTCGTGATTCCGGCGACCGACGTCGGGAGCACGACCTTCGCGATGGTGAGCCACTTCGGCACGCCGAGTGCATACGCCGCTTCGCGCAGTTCGTTCGGCACCAGTCGCAGCATCTCTTCGGTGGAGCGCACCACGACCGGGATCATGAGCACCGCGAGGGCGACGGATCCCATGATGCCCATGCGGATGCCGGGGCCGAAGAACAGCGCGAACAGGGCGTATGCGAACAGACCGGCCACGATCGACGGGATGCCGGTCATCACGTCCACGAGGAACGTGATGCCACGTGCGAGCCGGTTTCCCGCACCGTACTCGACCAGGTAGATGGCGGTGAAGATGCCGATCGGGATCGAGATGACGGCAGCGGCGACGGTGATGAGCAGCGTGCCGATGATGGCGTGGAGTGCGCCGCCGCCCTCGCCGACGACGTTGCGCATCGAGCTCGTGAAGAACTCCGCCGTGATCCCGGCGACGCCGTTGACGATGACCGTGATCGCCACCGAGATGAGCGGGACCATCGCGATGCCGAACGCGATGGCCACGGTGCCCGTGACGAGGCGGTCGACGCCCTTGCGGCGGCCCTCGACGACGCTGGAGATGAGGAGGATCAGCACGAGGTACAGCACCGCCGACACGACGGCCCAGCCGGCGATGCTGAAGGACTCGCCGGATCCGAGAGCGGGGATGGCGAATACCGCGGCGCTGACGAGGGCACTGGCGCCCAGGAGCGCCCAGGGCGCCCACGAGGGCAGGTGCCCGCTGGTGAGGCGGGGCGTCTCGCGGACGGGCGCGACCGGCGGGGTCTGCGTAGGAGCGGTCGTGAGGGTCATGTCAGTTCGCTCCCGAGAATTCCTTGCGGCGGCTGACGATCCATCGGGCGATGGCGTTGACCGCGAAGGTGACGATGAAGAGGATGAGGCCTGTCGCGATCAGCACGTTGATGTTCGTGCCGTACGCCTCGGGGAAGGTGAGCGCGATGTTCGCGGGGATCGTGCCGGGGTTCTCGGAGGTGAAGAGCTGGAAGGTCACCTTGTTGGCGATCGAGAGCACCATGGCCACGGCCATCGTCTCGCCGAGAGCGCGGCCGAGGCCGAGCATCGAGGCCGACACGATGCCGCTGCGACCGAAGGGGAAGACGGCCATGCGGATCATCTCCCAGCGCGTGGCGCCCAGCGCGAGCGCGGCCTCCTCGTGCAGCACCGGCGTCTGGAGGAAGATCTCGCGGCAGATCGCGGTGATGATCGGCACGACCATGACGGCCAGCACGATCGCGGCGGTGAAGATGGTGCGGCCGGTGCTGGACACCGTGCCGCCGAAGAGCGGGAACCAGCCCATGTTGGCGTTGAGCCACGCGTAGACGGGCTGCACGGCGGGGGCGAGAACGAGGATGCCCCAGAGACCGAAGACGACCGACGGCACCGCGGCGAGCAGGTCGACGATGTAGCCGAGGCCCTGCGCCAGACGGCGCGGGGCGTAGTGCGAGATGAACAGGGCGACCGCCACCGCGAGGGGCACGGCCAGCAGGAGGGCGAGGAACGACGCCCACACGGTTCCGAACGCGAGAGGCCAGACGTACTCCCAGAAGTTCCCGCTGAGGATGCTCGCGGTCTCGCTGGTGGCGGTGAGGCCGGGGATCGACTGGATGATGAGGAAGATCGCGACTGCGGCGAGGGTGACGAGGATCATCACTCCCGCGCCGACAGCGGTGCCCGAGAACCAGCGGTCGCCCGGTCGCTGCTTGACCTTGCCCGCCGGGGCGGTCGTCGTCGTCATGGTGTCCTTCTGGTTCGGGTATCTCAGGGTGATACCCGGTCCGGCACGGGGCCGGACCGGGTATCGAGCCTTACTCTGCGACGATCAGTGCGATCGCGGCGTTGACCTGCTCGCGGAGCGAGTCGGAGATGGGCGCGTTGCCCGACGCGGCCGCGGCGGCGTCCTGGCCCTCGGCACTCGCGATGTACTCGAGGAAGCCCTTGACGACGGGGGCGACCGCGGCGTCCGCGTACTCCTGGCACGCGATCGTGTAGCTGACCAGGACGATCGGGTAGACGCCGGCCTCTTCAGAGGTGCGGTCGAGCGAGATCGCGAGGTCGCCCTCGGCGCGGCCCTCTTCGAACGGCGACTCGTCGACGATGGCCGCGGCGGCCTCCGGCGAGTACTCGACGAACTCGTCGCCGACCTTGACGGCGGCGGCCGAGAGGCCCTCTTCAGCGGCGCGCGACGCGTCGGCGTAGCCGATGGTGCCGTTGCCGCCCGAGACGGCCGAGACGACACCGGAGGTGCCCTGCGCGGCTTCGCCGGCGACGGGGGTCGCGGGCCACACGCCATCGGGCTCGAACGACCAGGTGCCGCCCGACGCCTGGAAGAGGTAGTCGGTGAAGTTCTCGGTGGTGCCCGAGTCGTCGGCGCGGTGCACCGGCGTCACGGTCAGGTCGGGAAGATCGACGCCCTCGTTGAGAGCGGCGATCTGCGGGTCGTTCCAGTTCGTGATGGTGCCCGCGAACAGGGCGCCGATGGTCGCGGCGTCGAGGTTCAGCGAGTCCACGCCGTCGATGTTGAAGATGACCGCGATCGGCGAGATGTAGGTCGGCAGTTCGATGATGCTCGAGCCGTCGACGCAGGCGTCGAACGGGCCGGCCTCGATCTCTTCGATCTTGAACGCGCGGTCCGAGCCCGCGAACGGGAACGCGCCGGCCTGGAAGGACTCACGGCCCGCGCCGGAGCCGGCCGGGTCGTACGTGATGTTGACGTCGGGGTTCGCCGTCTGGAAGCCGGCGATCCACGCGTTGACCGCGACTTCCTGCGAGGAGGCGCCGCCACCGGCGATGTCGCCGGACAGGGTCGACGTGGGCTCGTCAGTGGTGTCGCCCGTGGGGGTCTCGTTCGATGCGCAGCCGGCGAGGGCGAGGGCCGCGACTGCGGCAACAGCGCCCACCTGGGCGATGCGGGAGATCTTCACTGTGTGAATCCTTCACGTGTCAGGGATGCAAGCCCGGTTGAAGGGCTTCGGGTGTCGAGCCCGGTGCAGGGCTCGCACTGAAACGTAGGCGCGGACTCTTAAGAGAGTGGGCTTTGCGGGTGAACGGAAGGTGAACGGGGCACCGACATCCATGCATCCGGATGCACGAGGAAGGGCCGGCAGCCGCGTCTTTCCGCGACATCGCAGCACTGTCCGTTCACCCCGGCCCGCTAAGGTGCTTGGCCATGGGCAACACGACGAAGGCCCAGCGCCAGGCGCTGGAAGCGATGGACGATGCCGCTGAGGCGGCGAAGCAGGCGAAGAAGGCTGCCAAGCAGCTCGCGGGCAAGACCGCCCGCAAGCTCAAGGACCTCGCCGAAGACGCCCGCGACGCTGCGGACGCGTCGAAGAAGGCGATCCGCAAGGACCCCCGGAAGGTCGCCAAGCGCGCGCACCGTGCGGCAGACAAGCTCGTGAAGGCCACGGCCCAGGCGGTCGCGAAGGCGGAGAAGAAGGCACGGCTTCGTGCCGAGGCCGAGCGAGCTGCCGCCGAGGCGGAGCGAGCCGCCGCCGAGGCCGCCGAACGCGCGGCGGACGCGAAGGCACTGAAGAAGGCATCTGCAAAGGCGGCGAGGGCGGCCGAACGTGCCGACCGCGAGTCCGACACGGCGCAGGCCGCACTTGAGGCGGAGCTGGCCGGACCGGAGGAGACACAGGCGACGGATGCCGCGCCCGCCGTGGCAGCGAAGACCGTGGCCGCTGAGGCGAAGCCCGCAGCCGTCGAGCCGGCCGTGAAGCCGGCCGTGAAGCCCGCCGCGAAGTCTGCGGCTGCGCCCGCGGCGAAGCCGGCAGCGACCAGGCCCGCCGCCAAGGAGGCTGCCGCCAAGCCGGTTGCTGCCAAGCCCTCCGCCGCCAAGCCGGTTGCTGCCAAGCCAGCCGCGAAGCCCGTCGCCCAGCCCGCCCCGCGCCGCGCAGCCGCGAAGCCGGCCTCGGGGACGGGCGTGGCATCGCTGACCGTCGCCGAGTTGCGCGAGCGCGCCCGGACGACCGGCAAGACGGGCTACTCCCGCCTGTCCAAGGCGCAGCTCGTCGCCCTTCTCTCCTGACGTGACAACGGTGGGGGACTCCGTGCCGCAGGCGGAGCTCGACGGATCGGCGGCCGTCACGCCGCCGCGCACGCTGATCGACATCCTTCGCGACACCACGGCGCGTCATCCCGAGGCATCCGCCCTCGATGACGGCTCGGGCGCGATGAGCTACCGCGACCTCATGGCGCGCGTCGGGCGCACCGCGGCGCGGCTGCACGAGGCGGGCGTGCGCCGGGGCGACCGCGTCGGGGTGCGGGTGCCGTCAGGGTCCAAAGAGCTCTATATCGCGATCCTCGGCGTGCTCGCCGCCGGCGCGGCATATGTGCCAGTGGATGTGGACGACCCCGATGAACGTGCGCGCCTCGTCTTCGGCGAGGCGCAGGTGCGCGGCGTGATCACCGACGACGGCTACGTCGCCGCGGACGCCGCCGGAGAAGACGCGGAGCTGGCGGCGGCCACCGCGCTCTTCCGGGGCGCCGCGCCGCACCCGAGCACGCATGCGATCATCGCCGTGCCGCCGCCGGCGGTGATCGACGATGCCTGGATCATCTTCACCTCCGGCTCCACAGGTGTTCCCAAGGGCGTCGCGGTGACCCATCGCTCCGCGGCCGCGTTCGTCGACGCCGAGGCGAGTCTGTTCCTGCGAGGCGCCCCGCTCGGCCCGCAGGATCGCGTGCTCGCGGGGCTGTCGGTCGCCTTCGACGCGTCGTGCGAGGAGATGTGGCTGGCGTGGCGCCATGGCGCCTGCCTCGTGCCCGCTCCGCGCGCGCTCGTCCGCTCGGGCGAGGACCTCGCCCCCTGGCTCATCCGTCAGGGGATCACGGTCGTCTCGACCGTGCCGACCCTCGCCGCGATGTGGCCCGAGGACTCGATCGAGAACGTACGCCTGCTCATCTTCGGCGGCGAGGCCTGCCCGCCCGAACTCGCCGCGCGCCTCGCCGCGGACGGCCGTGAGGTGTGGAACACGTACGGTCCCACCGAGGCGACCGTCGTCGCGTGCGCGGCACCGCTGGACGCGGGTCCGGTGCGCATCGGACTGCCGCTGGACGGCTGGGTGCTCGCCGTCGTCGACGCCGAAGGCCGTCGGGTCGCCGAGGGCGAGGTGGGCGAGCTCATCATCGGCGGCGTGGGCCTTGCGCGCTACCTCGACCCGGCGAAGGATGCCGAGAAGTACGCGGCGATGCCGACGCTCGGCTGGGACCGTGCCTACCGATCCGGCGACCTGGTGCGCTATGACCCCGCGGGCCTGGTCTTCATGGGCCGAGCCGACGATCAGGTGAAGGTCGGCGGTCGGCGCATCGAGCTCGGCGAGGTCGAATCCGCGCTGCAGGATCTTCCGGGCGTGACGGCGGCCGCGGCCGCGGTGCGCTCCACCGAGGCGGGCGTCCCCGTCCTGGTCGGTTACCTCGTCGCGAACGAGGGGGCCGAATTCGATCGCGCCCATGCCCGCGCTCTGCTCGCCGAGCGACTGCCGGCGGCGATCGTGCCGCTGCTGGCCGTGGTGGACGAGCTGCCGGTGCGCACTTCGGGCAAGGTCGACCGGGCCGCGCTGCCCTGGCCGCTTCCCGGCGTCGAATCGCCGCTCGCAGGTCTGTCTCCCGCCGAGGCCTGGCTCGCCGAGCAGTGGCAGGCGGTGCTGGGGATGGCGGTGCCCAGCCGTTCTGCGGACTTCTTCGACCTCGGCGGCGGCTCGCTCGCCGCCGCGCAGCTCGTCTCGCGCATCCGGGTCAGGGTGCCGGAGTTCTCGGTCGCCGATATCTACGACGTGCCGCGCCTGAGCGCGATGGCGAAGGCCCTGGGGCCTCTCGAGGACGACGGTCCCGCGACGTTCCACAAGCCGGTCCCCACGCCTAGATCGACCCAGTGGGTGCAGACGCTCCTCGGGGTGCCGCTGTTCATTCTCAGCGGCATCCGCTGGCTGATGTACCTGCTCACCGCCAGCGCCCTGCTGCGCCTGGTGCCGGGATTCGATGTGCTGCCCGCCGTACCGTGGGGGGTTCTGCTGATCGGGCTCGTGGTCTTCGCGACGCCGTTCGGGCGCATGGCGATCGCCGTCGCCGCGGCGCGTACGCTGCTCTCGGGCCTCCGCCCCGGCGACTACCCGCGCGGTGGCACCGTGCATCTGCGGCTGTGGCTGGCGGAGCAGATCGCCGACCAGATCGACGCCGTGGGGCTGGCGGGAGCGCCCTGGGTGACGTACTACGCCCGCGCACTTGGCGCCAAGATCGGGCGCGGTGTCGACATGCATACGCTGCCGCCGATCACCGGCATGCTCGAGGTCGGAGACGGCGCGGCGATCGAGCCCGAGGTCGACCTCACCGGCACCTGGATCGACGGTGACGTCGTGCGCATCGGAGCGGTGCGGATCGGTGCCGATGCCACGATCGGGGCGCGCAGCACGCTTGCGCCCGGAACCCGGGTCGGCCAGCGCGCTGACATCGCGCCGGGATCGGCCGTCTTCGGGCGCGTGCGCGCCGACCAGTCCTGGGCGGGTTCGCCCGCCGAGCGGGTGGGAGGGGTCGAGTCCGGCTGGCCCGCCGAACGCGCTCCCGCGCCCCACCGGTGGCTGTGGGCGTATGCCGTGTCGTCGGTGGCCCTTGCCCTGCTTCCGCTCGTGGCGTTCGCCGTCGGCGGTCTCGTGATCGCGCAGGGGATCCGCGATGCCGCGGACCTCGGCGCTGCGTTCGTCGCGGCCCTGGTGTGGCTCGTGCCGGCAGTGCTGGCCGTGGGACTGGTGTTCGCCGTCGCCGTGGTGGGCGCGGTGCGACTGCTGTCGATCGGCCTCCGCGAAGGTACTCACCCTGTCCGGAGCCGCGTCGGCTGGCAGGCATGGAGCATCGAGCGTCTGCTCGACTCCGCCCGCACGGTGCTGTTCCCGCTGTACTCGAGCCTGTTCACGCCGGTCTGGCTGCGATTGCTCGGCGCGCGCGTGGGACGCGAGGTGGAGGCATCCACTGTTCTCCTGCTCCCGTCGATGACGCGCATCGACGACGGGGCGTTCCTCGCGGACGACACCATGGTCGGTTCTTACGAGCTGCGCGGCGGATGGCTGCGGATCGGTCCGGTGCGGATCGGCAAGCGCGCGTTCCTCGGAAACTCCGGCATGGCGGCGCCCGGCCACCGCGTGCCCCGCGACGGGCTGGTCGCGGTGCTGTCGGCGGCACCGCTCCGGGCGAAGCCGGGTTCGTCCTGGCTCGGCTCGCCCGCCGTCCGGCTCCGCCGGCTGTCGGCGGGCGGCGACGAGAGTCGCACGTACCGTCCGACTCCGAGTCTGCGGCTCGCCCGCACCCTGTGGGAACTCGGTCGCATCGTCCCCGTCATCGTCAGCTGCGCGATCGGACTGGCGGTGCTGTTCGCACTCGCCGCCCTCTGGCAGGGGATCGGACCGGTGTGGACCCTGCTCGTCTCGGGCATCGTCATGCTCGCGGCGGGCGCGGTCGCCGCAGGAATCTCGACGATCGCGAAGTGGGCGATCGTCGGGACGATCCGCGCCGGGGAGCAACCGCTGTGGTCGAGCTTCGTCTGGCGCACCGAGGTGTCGGACACCTTCACCGAGATGGTCGCCGCCCCCTGGTTCGCGCGGGCCGCCTCGGGGACGCCTGCGCTCGCGATGTGGCTGCGCTCGCTCGGATCGCGGATCGGCCGCGGAGTGTGGTGCGAGAGCTACTGGCTGCCCGAGCCGGATCTGGTGACCCTCGGCGACGGATCGACTGTGAACCGCGGGTGCGTCGTGCAGACCCACCTGTTCCATGATCGAATCATGAGCATGGACACCGTCGAATTGGAGGCCGGGGCAACGCTCGGGCCGCACAGCGTGATCCTTCCCGGCGCGACACTCGGCGCTCACGCGACGGTCGGCCCGGCGTCGCTGGTGATGCGCGGTGAGACGGTCCCCATCGGATCCCGCTGGAGCGGCAACCCGATCGGTCCGTGGCGGGCCGTCAAGATCCGCTCCTACCAGTCGACATCGTGAGTGCTCACGACTCCTATGTTCCGCAGAGCGGCGATACGACGTTCGATGTCGAATCGTACGAACTCGACCTGGTCTACCGGGTCCGCACGAATCGGCTCGAGGGTCGCGCGGTCATCAATGCGGTCGCCGCGCTCGGAGTCTCGTCGGTCGCACTCGACCTCATCGGCCTGCGCGCGTCGCGCGTGCGTGTGGACGGCGACCGGCGCACCGCGTTCGCGCAGGGCCCGCGCAAGCTGCGGGTCACGCTTCCCCGCCGTGTGGAGGCGGGCGAGCGATTCTCGATCGAGGTCGTGTACGCAGGTGCTCCCGCTCCCCGTCGCACGCGCTGGGGCACCATCGGCTTCGAAGAGCTCGAGGACGGCGCACTCGTGGCCTCGCAGCCGGTGGGAGCCCCGACCTGGTTCCCCTGCAACGACCGGCTCGACGATCGCGCGCTCTACACGATCGCCGTGTCGACCGATGCCGGCTACGCCGCCGTCGCCACCGGTGCGCTGATCGGCTCGGCTCGTCGGGGGCAGTTCGAGACGCGCACCTTCCGCTCGGACGTGCCGACCGCGACCTACCTCACCGCCGTCCACGTCGGCCGATACGAGTCGCGAGCAATGCCCGTCACCATCGCCTCGAGCGGCCTGGGCGTGACGGTGGTGCATCCTCCCGCGCTGCGGGGCGCCGTCGATACGGCCTTCGCGCCGGTCGCCCGCATGCTCGAGGTCTTCGAGGAGGCTTTCGGTCCGTACCCGCAGGATGCCTGCACTCTCGTCGTGACCGCCGACGACCTGGAGATCCCGCTCGAGGCGCAGGGGATGGCGGTCTTCGGAGCGAACCACCTCGATGCCGCATCCGAGCGCCTGATCGCCCACGAGCTGGCCCACCAGTGGTTCGGCAACAGCGTGGGCCTCGCGCGATGGAGCGACATCTGGCTCAACGAAGGCTTCGCCTGCTACGCCGAATGGCTGTGGTCCGAGGCTTCGGGAGGGCCCAGCGCCGACGAGAAGGCGACTCGTCACCACGCGCGTCTCGCCGGGCTCGCGCAGGACCTCGTGCTCTCGGACCCCGGTCCTGAGCTGATGTTCGACGATCGGGTCTACAAGCGCGGGGCGCTGACCCTCCAGGCGGTGCGCAGGACCATCGGGGATGCCGCGTTCTGGATGGTGCTGCGGGAGTGGACGCGCACCGGCACCCATGAGACCGTCACCACCGAGGACTTCCGGGCGCTCGTGGTCCGTCTCGTGGGAGCGGGCATCGAGCCGCTCCTCACGGCGTGGCTCGACCGCCCGGCGCTTCCTCCGCTGCCGCGCTGACAGCGGCGCTCACGAGGACGCCGGGCGGGCCGTCCAGATCCCAGCCGAGCAGGGGCGCGGGAGCGCCGGGAACGATCGCGGACCACCTTCGCGGGCCTTCTTCGGTGACGACGACATCGCCCGGATCGACACGCAGGCCGCGGCCGTCGGCCTTGAGCGCCGCCTCGACGCGAACCCAGTCGCGCACGTGCACGTCTGCTCCGGAGCCGAGGACTCCCGCCAGCCCGGCGGCATCGCGGACTGCATCCCGCTCCGGCTCCGCGTCGATCGCGAACGCACCCCCAGCCGCGCCGACGTCGGCGACCGCGGCGACGGCGGTCGTGCCCGCGTAGGCGATCGCGGGGCGGCCCGCGGCATCCGTCGTCTTCACCGGGCCGTGGGGGCCGCCGCAGAATGGACACGGATTGGTCAGCTCGGCGTCCGCGGCGAGCAGGCCGCGTAGCAGTCGCCATGCGATCTCGCGGCGAGGGATGCCCGTGGGCACCTCCGCCCACGCCAGTCGCACCGGCGGGCGATCGCCCGGCGTCATACCTTCGGGGCGTGCGTCTCGATCGCGACGATCCCCGAGCCGGGGTTGTCGACCGACAGGTGCACGACGGAGAAGGCGCCGGGCTCGAGAGCCGAGGCGCTGCCCAGGTACGACCCGCGCAGGGTGCCGGTGGCCAGCGCCAGTTCGCTCAGGATGTCGGGAAGCACCGGCCCGTGGCTGCACAGCACGGTGGCTTTTCGAGATCGCACCCGGTGGCCGATGACGGTGCGCGCATCCGACACGCCGTCCTCCCAGGCGTCCTGGCTGATCAGCGCGTTCTTCTCCACCTTGCGGCCGAGGGCCGCCGACAGCGGGGTCATGGTCTTCAGGCACCGTGTGGCGGGACTGGAGATGAGCTTGCGCGCGCCGAATGCCAGCAGCGGGCCGACGATGGAGTCCGCCTGCTTCTTACCCCGCGGAGAAAGCGGGCGAGTGGCGTCGGTGCCCTCCCAGTCCTCGCGTGCGAGTGCCTTGGCATGACGCAGCGCGATGATGGGGAAGGTGCGCAGCACCCCCTCGTCGACGAGGCGAACGAAGTTCTCGAGGATCTCGACGTCGACCGGGTAGCTGAGCCTGCTCAGTGCCTTCTTGGGCGTCACCCATTCGATCGCCGCGATCTCTTTGTTCGGCACGAACGCCGACGCCCGGATCGCGGCATCCGTCGCCTCCGCCGCCCAGTAGTGCACGATCTTGGTTCGCTTGCTGGGCAGGTGGTAGCGCGAGACCCCGACGTGCACGCCGAGCGCGACCCGGATGCCGGTCTCCTCGTGGATCTCCCGCGTCGCCGTCTCGGCGAGCATCTCGCCGGGATCGACCTTGCCCTTGGGCAGCGTGACGTCGCGATACTTCGTGCGGTGGATCAGCAGGACGCGCAGCTTGTCGTCGACGACACGCCAGACGACGCCTCCGGCGGCGTAGACGGCGGTCTCAGTCATCGCACCGCGCGTGCCCGCCGGCGGCGCTGCACGTTGGTCATGGTCCGATCCTGCACGTCGACCAGCGGCTTGCCGTCGCCGTCCACGTTGTGACGCGTCCACTCGCCCTCCGGCCCGAGATGCCACGACGACGAGGTGTCGCTCATCGCGAGATCGAAGAAATCGCTCAGCTCCTTCAGATGCGCCGGCGCCACCACGCGCACCAGCGCCTCGACGCGTCGGTCGAGGTTGCGGTGCATCATGTCGGCGCTGCCGATGTAGATCTGCGGGTCGCCGTCGTTGTGGAACGCGAAGATGCGCGAGTGCTCGAGGTAGCGGCCCAGGATGCTGCGGACCGTGATGTTCTCGCTCATCCCCACGACGCCGGGCTTGAGGGAGCAGATGCCGCGCACCCACACCTCCACCTTCACGCCGGCCTGGCTCGCGCGGTACAGCGCGTCGATGATCTGCTCGTCGACCATCGAGTTGACCTTGATGCGCACGCCCGCGGGCTTTCCGGCGAGAGCGTTGCGGCGCTCCTTGTCGATCTGGCGCAGCAGCCCCTTGCGCAGGTGCAGCGGGGCGACGAGGAGCCGCTTGAACTTCTTCTCGATCGCATAGCCGCTGAGCTCGTTGAACAGGCGCGTGAGGTCGCGTCCGACCTGGTCGTCCGCGGTGAAGAGGCCGAAGTCCTCGTAGATGCGGCTGGTCTTGGGGTTGTAGTTTCCCGTTCCGATGTGGCTGTAGCTGCGCAGCACTCCGCCCTCCTGGCGGATCACGAGGGCGAGCTTGCAGTGGGTCTTGAGCCCGACGAGGCCGTAGACGACGTGCACTCCGGCCTTCTCGAGCTTGCGTGCCCAGACGATGTTGTTCGCCTCGTCGAAGCGGGCCTTGATCTCGACCAGCGCGAGCACCTGCTTGCCGGCCTCGGCCGCATTGATCAGAGCTTCGACGATCGGGCTGTCGCCCGACGTGCGATAGAGCGTCTGCTTGATGGCGAGCACGTGCGGGTCTTTGGCGGCCTGCTCGAGGAACGCCTGGACGCTCGTCGCGAACGACTCGTACGGATGGTGCACTAGGACGTCGCCCTTGCGGATCGACGCGAAGATGTCGGCGCGCTCGTTGTTGTCGCCCGGCTGGAAGGCGAGAGCGGTCGTCGGCACGTGGGGCTTGAACTTCAGATCCGGGCGATTGATGCGCGACAGGTCGAAGAGCCCGCGCAGGTCCAGCGGGCCGGGGAGGCGGTAGACCTCTTGTTCGGTGATGTCGAGCTCCTTGATCAGGAGGTCCAGCGTCACATCGTCCATGTCGTCGGTGATCTCGAGGCGGATCGGGGGCCCGAAGCGCCGGCGCAGCAGCTCGGCCTCGAGAGCCTGGATGAGGTTCTCCGTCTCGTCCTCCTCGATCACCACGTCCTCGTTGCGAGTGAGGCGGAACGCGTGGTGGTCGAGCACCTCCATGCCGGGGAAGAGGTCGTCGAGGTGGTTGGAGATCAGGTCCTCGAGCGGCAGGTATCGCACACGTCCGTCGTTCGAGGGGACCGAGACGAAGCGGGGGAGCATCGGCGGCACCTTGAGGCGCGCGAACTCCTGACGACCCGTCCGGGCGTTGCGGATGCGGATCGCGAGGTTCAGCGAGAGCCCGGAGATGTACGGGAACGGGTGGGCGGGGTCGACCGCGAGCGGCATCAGGACCGGGAACACCTGGGTCTGGAAGTACTCGTACAGGGCGGCCCGCTCGCCCTCGTCGAGGCTCTCGTACGAGATCATCGTGATGCCGGCGTCGGCGAGGCCCGGCTGGACCAGAGTCGTCCAGACGTGGGCGTGACGCAGCTGCAGACGGTGCGCCTCCGCCGAGATGTCGGCGAGCGCATCGGCCGGGGCGCGGCCGACATTGGTCGGCACGGCGAGGCCCGTGATGATGCGGCGCTTGAGGCCGGCCACGCGCACCATGAAGAACTCGTCGAGGTTGCTCGAGAAGATCGCGAGGAAGTTCGCCCGTTCGAGGACCGGAACGTTGGGATCCTCCGCCAGCTCCAGCACCCGCTGGTTGAAGGCGAGCCAGCTGAGCTCGCGATCCAGATAGCGATGGTCGGGCAATTGGGAGTCGAACGCCTCCGACACATCGAAGTCGTCGTCGTCCGCGTCGCCCAGTCCCGCGTCGAGCACCTCGGGTTCGATCATCCCCTCATCATTGCAGGGTGAGGTGACGAGCGTGTGAACGGGTGATCGCGCTGCGCCTCGCTATGCCTCGCTGCGCTCGCGCGGTGTGGGCAGCTGGTCGTCCTCGTACACGTTGAAGCGGTAGCCCACATTTCGCACGGTGCCGATCAGCTGCTCGAGGTCGCCGAGCTTCGCGCGCAGTCGACGCACGTGCACGTCGACCGTGCGGGTGCCGCCGAAGTAGTCGTATCCCCACACCTCGCTCAGCAGCTGCTCTCGGGTGAAGACGCGCGAGGGGTGCGTGGCGAAGAAGTGGAGGAGCTGGAACTCCTTGTAGGTGAGATCCAGCGGTTTGCCGTGCACCTTGGCCGAGTACGACGACTCGTCGATCGTGATGCCCGAGGTCTGGATGCGCGTGGAGACCTGCTCCTTCGTCATCCGTCCGATCGCGAGGCGGATGCGGGCATCGACCTCGGCGGGGCCGGCCGTGACGAGGATGACGTCGTCGACGCCCCAGTCCGTCGATACGGCGGTGAGGCCGCCCTCGGTGACCACGAGCAGCAGTGGAGCGTCGAGACCGGTCGTATTGAGAATCTTGCAGAGCGACTTCGCGCCGACCAGATCGACGCGCGCGTCGACGAAGATGATGTCTGCGCTGGGCGCGTTGACCAACTGCGCCGGCTCGGCGGGGATCTGCCGGACACGATGGCTCAGCAACTCGAGCGAGGGCAGGACGGGGCCGCCTCCGTGCGTGGAGCTCAGAACCAGGAGCTGTGCCAATGCATCGCCTTTCCGGCGCGTGGGGGCGCGCCGTGACCCCAGTGTAGGGCGTGCGAGGGCCTCGATCAGGTTCGGAAGGGTTGCATGACGAACCCGGAGCAGCGACAGACCGATCGCGATGCGGTGCACGGGGCGTCGTCATGCGCGATGATGGGGGCGTGGCCGTGCCCGAACTCGCTCCCCGTCGCACTCTCGGCGGCGTCATCGCCGTATGGGTCGTCGCGGCGCTGATCGCCGTGGCGGTGGGGATCTTCACCCCCGTCGACCTTCGCGCCGCGTGGCTCGGCGTCGGGCTGGGCGGGTGCCTGCTCGCAGCCTTCGCGATCCAGTTGTGGTCGGGCCGATCCCAGGGCTTCACCGAGCGTGTCGCGGCCAGCGTGCTCGGAGCGACCGTCGTGATGGGCGTCATCAGCCTCGGATTCGGTCTCGCCGCGATCGTTCCCGGCTAGACTCTTGCCATGGATCTCGTCGCGCTCGAACTCTTCTTCGTGGGTCTGCTCGCTCTCGCGTCGCTCGCGATCGTCTTCGTCTCCGCGGTGGTCGTGAAGAACCTGTACCGCGGCCAGCGCTGACAGGTCGTCTCGTGATCGATCTGCCGGAGGGTCTCGCCGCCGATCTGGTGCCGCTGTCGTGGCTCATCGGCGTCTGGGAGGGCACGGGGGTCGTCGACTACGGCGACCACGCCTATACCGGCGAGTTCACGCACCGCGTGAGCTTCAGCCATGACGGCGGCGACTATCTGAACTACTCGGCCGAAGCCTGGTTGCACGACGCGCAGGACGACGCCGTGCGCACCCGACTGGTCGCCGAGGTCGGCTACTGGCGACTCTCGCGCCAAGCCACCGATGCCGACGCCGGGCCGGGTCTGCTTCCCGCCGCCGTCATCGCTGCGCATCGAACGGCGGACGACGTCGAAGAGCTGCGCAATGCGGAAGGCGGTTTCGACATCGAGGTGTCGCTCGTCCACGCGGACGGCGTGAGCGAGCTCTATCTCGGTCAGATCCGCGGCCCGCGCATCGACATCGCGACCGATGCCGTGGTGCGGCCGGCCGGCGCCAAGGACTACGCCGCGGCGACGCGGATGTACGGCCTCGTGGATGCTCACCTGCTGTGGGCGTGGGATGTCGCTGCCCTCGGATTCGAACTCGGCTCGCACGCGTCGGCGCGTCTCGCGCGGGTGGACTGATGCCGTCCGTCTTCTCCGCCCTGCCCGGCGCCGTCCTGGACGACTCGGGCCTGCTGCATCTGGGCAGCCCGCTCGTGGAACAGCGCCGCCTCGCAGCAGGCGAGGCGATCGCGCCCCTCGGTGATCGGGCCGTCATCGCCGTGCCGGGCGAGGATCGCCTGTCGTGGCTCGACTCGCTCACCTCGCAGGCGCTCACGCGCCTCGACCCCGGCGTCGGCACCGAGCTGCTGGTGCTCGACCCGCAGGGTCACGTCGAGCATGCGGCATCCGTCGTCGACGATGGCGAGACCGCCTGGCTCATCACCGATCGGGGTGACGCCGAGGGACTCCTGGCCTGGCTGCGAAAGATGCGGTTCCGCCTGCGCGTGGACCCCCGGGCCGCAGACGACGAGTTCGCGGTCGTCGGTGGTACGCGCTCGGCACTCGCGCGCGTCGTCCCCGCAACTCCCGCCGGACGGCCGCTCGTCTGGATCGACCCCTGGCCCGACGTGTCGCCCGGCGGTTACGGCTACGCCGCGGTCGATCCCCATCCCGGTGCGGATCGGGATTGGGCCGAGGCGATCGTGACGCGCGACGAAGAGCGACGGATCGCGGATGCTGCCGCAGCGGGCGACCTCGTGCTGGCAGGGCTCACCGCGGTCGATGCGCTGCGCGTCGCTGCGTGGCGGCCTCGGTGGACGACCGATGTCGACGAGCGCGCGCTCCCGCACGAACTGGACTGGATGCGCACCGCGGTGCACCTCGACAAGGGGTGCTACCGGGGCCAGGAGACGGTCGCCAAGGTGCACAACCTCGGACACCCGCCGCGGCGGCTCGTCGCGTTGCAGCTCGACGGCAGCGACAGCGTGCTGCCCGTGCATGGTGCCGCCGTCCGCGTCGGTGACGAGTCGGTCGGCACGGTGACCTCGGCCGCGCTGCACTACGAAGAGGGCCCGATCGCTCTGGCGATCGTGCGCCGTTCGGTCGCGGTCGACGCCGTGCTCACCGTCGACACCTCCGACGGCGTGATCTCCGCCGCGCAAGAGGTCGTCGTACCCCCAGACGCAGGCAGGACCGCGAACATCCCTCGCATGCCACGGCTCTCTCGACGCGCGTCGGCCCAGTAGCGCCGTCGTGAGCGGTCGGCACCGATGAGCGGCGACGGGGGTTCTTCTCCCGAGACCGCGGTCATCCCGACGGGATGGCGCGCCCGGTTCGATCCGCGCCCCAACCTCAGCCGGGCACGCGGCTCGGCGATCGCGATCGTGCAGATCGTGGTCGCGGCCACGGCCGCCTGGGCGTTCGCGCGGTATGTCGTGGGGCATCCCGCACCCCTGCTCGCAGCGACGGTCACGATCTCGAGTCTGGGGCTCGTGCGCGACGCCCGACCGCGGCGCGTGCTGGAGACCGTCGTCGGGATGCTGGTGGGCATCATCGTCGCCGAAGGATTCGTCCTCGCCGTCGGCCCTGGCTGGTGGCAGCTCGCCCTCGCACTGACGGCCACCCTGTTCGTGGCCCGCTTCCTCTCGCCCTATCCGCCGTTCGCGATCATGGCGGCGATCCAGGCCGTGATCGTCATGTCGCTGCCGGCGACCCAGCCCTTCTCGCGCGTGCTCGACGGCATCGTGGGAGGTGTCGCGGCTCTCGTCGTGACCGCGCTGATCCCGCGCAATCCGCGGCGTGAGGAGGCGCGAGACGGGCACGCGGTGTTCGTCGCGGCCCAAGACGCGGCCCGTACGATCGTGCAGGGGCTGCGGCGGGGCGACGCCCTGCGTGCGGCGCGAGGTCTGGAGAAGGCGAGGGCGATCGCACCGCGCATCGAGGAATGGCGAGAGTCGCTGGATTCCGGCCTCGCCGTCGCGAGATTCTCGCCGTGGCTGCGTCCCCAGCGCGCGGAGCTCGCGCGTCACCACGCCGTGCTGCAGGCGATGGACTTCGCCACCCGCAATCTTCGCGTGGTCGCGCGGCGTGCGGTGTATCTGTGCGACGACGGCGAACGGCGCCCGCTGCTCGCCGAGCTGCTGGCCGAACTGATGCGTGCGGCATCCCTCGTCGAGGAGAGTCTCGACGACATCGCGACGCAGCCGCTGGCCCGCGAAGCCGTGCGGGCGGTCGCGGCCCGGCTCGACCCGGTCGCGATCCTCCCGGAGGGCTCGATGAGCGAGCAGAACCTCATCACCGCTCTGCGTCCGCTCGCGGTCGACCTGCTGACGGCGACCGGCATGGCGGCGGGCGACGCGCGCGCGGTGCTGCCGCGGGTCTGACCGGCGCCGCTCCCGCTCAGCGGCTCACCGCGGTGAGACGGCCGCCCAGGGTACCGTGATCTCGCCCAGTCGCCACCGCGAGCGCTCCCGCAGCGGCCATCCTGATGCCGCCAGCGCCGAAAGGGCCGTCCGCCACCGGTGCACCGGACCGAACGGCGAGACGGCGGCCGCACGGTCCCACTCGGCGTCGAGGGCCACCAGGAACGCGTGCACCCGTTCGCCGGGCACATTGCGGTGGATGAGCGCCTTCGGCAGCCGCTCGGCCGCGACCGACGGCTGCTCCAGCCCCGCCAGCCGCAGGGAGATCGTGAAGGTCTGCGGTGCGGAGCGTTCGTCGACCGCCACCCAGGTCGCGATGCGGCCGATCTCGTCGCACGTGCCCTCGACGAGCAGCCCGCCCGGCGCGAGTCGCGAGGTCATCGAGCGCCAGGCGCCGGCGACGTCGGACTCGTCGTACTGGCGCAGCACGTTCAGAGCGCGGATCACGGCGGGGCGCCGCCCGCCCGGCACCGGTACTTCGAAGCCACCCCGGGCGAACGAGACGCGCGCATCCGGCGGGAAGGAGGTCGCGCCGGATCTCACCTCGTCCAGCTGGGCCCGCGCTCGCGCCACCCGTGCCGGCTCGATCTCGAGTCCGAGCACCTCCACGTCGGGACGCGCGGCGTGCAGCCTCGAGTACAGTTCCAGCGCCGTGACCCCGCTCGCGCCATAGCCGAGGTCGACCACGAGGGGATCCGCTGCCGCACGCAGGGCGGGCTGACGAGCGATCCAGCGGTCGATTCGTCGCAGCCGGTTGGTGCCGGTCGTCCCGCGGGTGACCTGCCCGACGACCGGGCCATGCGAGGAACGCGCCGATCCCATGCCCCCATCGTGCCATCGTCGGGGCGCCGCCACCGTCGTACGCGGCGGGTGCCGGTGTCACAGGAGGAGGGCGCGTCACCGCACGCCGATATCATGGGGCGCATGACCGCGCCCTATACGCTGATCCTCCTCCGTCACGGACAGAGCGAGTGGAACAAGACGAACCAGTTCACCGGCTGGGTGGATGTCCGCCTCACCGACCAGGGCAAGGCCGAAGCCGCGCGCGGTGGCGAGCTGCTCGCCGAGTCCGGCATCCTGCCCGACGTGCTGCACACCTCCCTCCTCAGCCGTGCCATCCAGACCGCCGACATCGCACTGGATTCGGCCGACCGTCTCTGGATCCCCGTCAAGCGCACCTGGCGCCTCAACGAGCGCCACTACGGCGCACTGCAGGGCAAGGACAAGGCGCAGACCCTCGACGAGTTCGGCAATGAGCAGTTCATGCTCTGGCGCCGTTCGTTCGACGTACCGCCGCCGCCGCTTCCGGCCGACGACCAGTACAGCCAGGTCGGTGACCCCCGATACGTCGGCATCGACGGCGAGGTCCCGCACACCGAGTCGCTCAAGCTCGTGATCGACCGCATGCTGCCGTACTGGCACGACGAGATCGCCCCCGATCTGAAGGCCGGCAAGACCGTACTCGTGACGGCGCACGGCAACTCGCTGCGCGGACTCGTGAAGCACCTCGACGGCATCAGCGACGCCGATATCGCCGAGCTGAACATCCCGACCGGCATCCCGCTGGTCTACCGCCTCGACGAGAACCTCGAGCCGCTCGGCCCGGGGGAGTACCTCGACCCCGAGGCTGCGGCGGCCGGTGCCGCCGCGGTGGCGAACCAGGGCAAGGCGTAGCCGACAGGCGACAGATATCGAAAGAGCGGATGCCTCATCGAGGCATCCGCTCTTTCGCGCGTTGTGCGACTACTGCGTCGGCCCGACGACGATCTCGATCGTGTCTGTCGCCGGAGTCCAGTCGCCGGTCGACAGATAGGCGACCTTCTTGGCGACAGAGACGGCGTGATCCGCGAAGCGCTCGTGGTAGCGGCTCGCGAGCGTCGCGTCGACGGTCGCCGACGCCTCGCCCTGCCAGCTGTCGCTGAGCACCTTCTCGAACACCGAGACGTGCAGGTCGTCGATGTCGTCGTCGGCGTTGCGGATCTCCTCGGTGATGGCGAGGTCCTGCGTGCGCAGCAGCTCGGTGAGCTGACGGGCGACCTCGACGTCGAGTTCGCCCATCTTCAGGAACGTCGACTTGAGGCCCTTGGGGATCGCCCGCTCGGGGAAGCGCATGCGGGTGAGTTGCGCGATGTGCTCGGCGATGTCGCCCATGCGCTCGAGCGAGGCGCTCATGCGCAGTGCGCTCACCACGATGCGCAGGTCACGGGCGACCGGCTGCTGGCGGGCGAGGATCTCGATCGCGAGCTCGTCGAGGGCGATCGCCTTCTCGTCGATGATGGAGTCGGCCTCGATGACCTCCTCGGCGAGTCCCACATCGCTCGTGCCGAACGCTCGCGTCGCCTTGTCGATGGCGATGGTGACGAGCTCGGCGATCTCGACGAGACGGCCCTGCACGTCCTCGAGAGACTGATGGAAGACTTCGCGCATCGGACGCACCTTTCGTGATTTCGGGCAGGCAACCGCCCCGCGCCTCCGTGATTGTCGCCAGCGAAGGTTAACGGATGGTGCCGCCGCGGTGAATAGTAGCGGGCCGCGGTCCCGCACTCGCTCTCGCGGTCCGGCTGCGTCGTCGGCCTGCCCGTACGCTGGTCCTATGGACACGACGCAGCTTGCGCTGCTCGCCCTCTTCGTGGGAATCCTCATCGGCGGCTCGATCTCGGCGATCATCGTCGCGGCGCTGCGAGCGCGTGACAACGCGCGGGTGGAGACATCGCTTCAGATCCCCGACGGAGTGCGCGAGGTACTGCACGGAATGGATGACGCGGCCGTCGTCGTCGACGCGTCGTCCACGGTTCTCGCCGCCTCCGCCGCGGCCGTCCCCTTCGACCTCATCGAGGGACGTTCGCTGCCCACGGATGAGCTGCGCGCCGTCGCGCGGACCGCCCGGACCGCCGATGCGCCCGAGACCGAGACGCTGCGCCTGCGCCGAGGAGCACCTCCCGCCGAGCCCCGCCTCGTCGTGGTGCGCGCGACCCGCATCTCGCCGCGGTTGACGCTGCTCGTTCTCCGCGACATCACCGAGCGCGAACGCGTCGAAGAGATGCGCCGCGACTTCGTCGCGAACACGAGTCACGAGCTGAAGACCCCGGTCGGAGCGGTGAGCCTGCTCGCCGAGGCCATCGAGTCCGCCGCCGACGATCCGCCGCAGGTGCGCATCTTCACCGCGCGCCTGTCGGCCGAGGCGGCCCGGCTCGCACTGCTCACATCGCGCATCATGAACCTGTCGCGCCTGCAGGCGGCCGACGAGCTGACGCTGCGCGACGTCGCGATCGACGAGGTCGTGGCATCCGCACTCGACGCCCACGCGATCCAGGCGGACTCCGCGGGGGTCGACGTGGTGCGCGGCGGGCTGCGCGGACTGTATGTGCGCGGAGACGCGCAGGTGCTCAGCGAGGCCGTCGGCAATCTCATCGCCAATGCGATCGCGTACTCGACGCGCGGATCGAGCGTCGGCGTCGGCGTGAAGGCCGCCGACGGCATCATCGAGATCGCCGTCACGGACCGAGGCATCGGCATCGCAGAAGGCGACCAGGATCGCATCTTCGAGCGCTTCTACCGTGCCGACCCGGCCCGCGCCCGCCGCACCGGCGGCAGCGGCCTCGGCCTGTCGATCGTGAAGCACGCGGTGCAGCGGCACGGAGGCGATGTGCGCCTGTGGTCACGGCCCGGCCGCGGTTCGACCTTCACGATCCGCCTTCCGCAGATCGAGGCGCCGGTCGGCGAGCCGGTGCCCAAGCGCGGCCGCAAGAAGAAGCGTCCGGCGACCGCCTCGCCCCCGCGGTCCGCCGCCCCCAAGACCCCCGCAGCGCCTACGGGTTCTGCGACCCTGACGAACGGAGACACCGTATGACTCGCGTCCTGATCGTGGAGGACGAGCCAGACCTCGCCGACCCGCTCGCCTATCTGCTTCGCCGCGAGGGATACGAGGTCGAGATCGCCGAGGACGGCCCGGCCGCTATGGCCGCCTTTCGCGAGCGTGGTTCCGACATCGTGCTGCTGGACCTCATGCTCCCCGGGATGCCGGGGACCGAGGTCTGCCGTCAGATCCGCACCACCTCGGCCGTGCCGATCATCATGCTGACCGCCAAGGACTCCGAGGTCGACATCGTCGTGGGGCTCGAGCTGGGCGCCGACGACTACGTGACCAAGCCGTACTCGGCGCGCGAGCTGCTCGCCCGCATGCGGGCGGTGCTGCGACGGCTCTCGCAGATCGACGCCGACCTCGAGGACCGAGTGCTGGAAGGCGGACGCGTCGTTCTCGACATCGACCGCCACACCGTCGCCGTCGACGGCGGCGAGATCAACATGCCACTCAAGGAATTCGAGCTGCTCGAAGTGCTCATGCGCAACGCCGGTCGCGTGCTCACGCGCGGGCAGCTGATCGACCGCGTCTGGGGGAGTGACTACTTCGGCGACACCAAGACCCTCGACGTGCACATCAAGCGCATCCGCTCTCGCATCGAGGCGAATCCGAGCTCCCCCACGATGCTGGTCACCGTACGCGGCCTCGGCTACCGCTTCGAAGGCTGACGGCAGCGACGCGGAGACGACAGAAGGGGCGCCCCGGCGGGGCGCCCCTTCTCGTGTCTGCGGTCGTTCTCGCCCGTCAGGGCGCGAGCGGTGCGAGGTAGTCGAGCGCGCCGTCGAGGACGGGCACGGAGACCAGCACGCCGGTGCCGTCGCCCGACTGGAAGAATCCGACGATGTCGGCGCCGGGCGGGGTGTCGAGTCCTTCGACGAGCAGCGGCTCTTCGCCGTCGGCGCCGAGGCTGATCGTGGCGCCGGCGGGCACGCGGAGGGTGAGCGGGATCACCGAGGACCCCTCGCCCAGCTCGATGGTCAGCGTGTGGGACTCGTCGGTGCGATTGATGACGGCGGCGACGAAGTTGCCCTCAGAGCCGTCTTCGTTCGCGACGATCTGCGCATTGCGCACTTCGAGCGGACCCGACTCGTCGGGCACGTTGACGCCCTCTGCGGCGGCGTAGCCGATCGTGGTCGCCTGCGGCGAGATCATGCTGCAGCCGGTGGTGCCGACGACGAGCGCGGCTCCGATGGCCAGCGACGCGACGAGCCGCGGCTTCCTCGGATCGAGTGCCGCCCCGAAACGGCCGGGTGTCGAACCGCCACGGCGGTGTATCGAAATCACAGATCCTCCCAGGACGGATGACGGCTTCTTAGGCATTCTAGGGGCTCGCAGACGCGCGCGCGGAGCGGCACCGTGGGCACGGACCGACCGGAGGGCGGAGAACCTTAGCGTATTTCTCCTGTGGTATCCTGGAGGTTGCCGAAAGGACATAACTCCATGCTTTTTGAGGTTGGCGAGACGGTCGTTTACCCCCACCACGGCGCGGCAACGATCATCGAGGTCAAAGACCGGATCATCAAGGGCGAGACGAAGAGATATCTGAAGCTCAACGTCACGCAAGGCGACCTGATCATCGAGGTTCCCGCTGAGAATGTCGATCTGGTCGGCGTTCGTGATGTGATCGGAAAAGAAGGCCTGGACAAGGTCTTCGAAGTGTTGCGCGCCCCCTTCACCGAGGAGCCGACCAACTGGTCCCGCCGGTACAAGGCCAACCTCGAGAAGCTCGCCTCCGGCGATGTGATCAAGGTGAGCGAGGTCGTGCGCGATCTCTGGCGCCGCGATCAGGATCGCGGTCTGTCGGCAGGTGAGAAGCGCATGCTCGCGAAGGCGAAGCAGATCCTCATCTCCGAGCTCGCGCTCGCGGAGAAGACCGATGAGGAGCGCGCCGGCGTGATCCTCGACGAGGTTCTCGCCAGCTGACACGCACCGGTAGCGTGAACGGGTGAGCATCACTCCCGTTCCCCACGTCGGAGTCATCGTCGTCGCCGCCGGTTCCGGCACGCGCTTGGGAGCGGGCGCTCCCAAGGCGTTCGTCGGGATCGACGGTCGAACGATCCTGCGCCATGCGCTCGAGGGCGTCTTCGCGGCACCCTCCGCGCAGGTCGTGATCGTGGCGCCGGAATCACGGGTCGGTGATGCGCTCACCGAGGCGCTGGATGCCGCGGGCGACCGCCGCGACCTCGTGTCGGTCGTGCCCGGAGGCACCTCGCGTCAAGCGTCGGTGGCCGCGGGGCTCAAAGCGCTGTGGGCCGATATCGACACTGTCCTCGTGCACGACGCCGCACGAGCGCTGACCCCGCCCGAGGTGTTCGCCCGGGTGGCCGCGGCCGTTCAGGGCGGTGCGGCCGGCGTTGTGCCGGTGCTCCCGGTGATCGACACGATCAAGCGCGTCTCGGAGTCGGTCGTCGTGGGAGCCGTCGATCGCTCGGAACTGTCGGCGGCGCAGACACCGCAGGGCTTCCGTCGAGACGTGCTCGACGCGGCATATGTCTCCGCGGGCAGGGAGTTCACCGACGACGCGGCCCTCGTCGCCGAAGCCGGATATTCCGTCGCGGCCGTGCCGGGGCATCCGCTCGCCTTCAAGATCACCACCGCCGCAGATCTCGAGCGGGCCCGGCATCTCGTGGCGCCCGCTCCCGTCGCGGCGCCGGCGCGCCTCGAACGCACCGCCCCCATCCCGCGAGTGGGCATCGGCACCGACGTGCACGCGTTCGGCGGCGAAGGATCGCTGTGGCTGGCCGGACTGGAATGGCCGAACGAGCCGGCCTTGTCGGGGCACTCCGACGGCGATGCCGTCGCCCACGCGATCGTCGATGCGCTGCTGGCCGCGGCCGGTCTCGGAGACATCGGCACCCACTTCGGCACCGACCACCCCGAGTACGCCGGCGCGCACGCCGAGGCTTTCCTCTCGCGCACCGTCGGCATCCTCGGCGAGGCGGGCTGGCGGGTCGGCAACGTCTCGGTGCAGGTGCAGGCCAACCGTCCGCGTTTCGCGGTGCGACGCGCCGAGGCCGAGCGGACGCTCTCGGCGGCGCTCGGCGGTGCGCCGGTGTCGGTCTCGGCGACCACGACCGACGGTCTGGGGTTCACCGGACACGGCGACGGTGTCGCTGCCTTCGCGGTCGCTCTCGTCGTCCCCGCCTGAGCCCGCGGGGTGCGTGAGCGTCTCGGCGTGAGGCGCGCGGTCAGAGCGCCCGGGTCATGAAGACCGAGAACGAGTCGAGCACGTAGTCCTCGAACGGCCCGCAGTTCGCGAAGCCCTCGCTCTCGTACAGCCGCTGTGCGGGGACGAACTCCTCGGCCGTCCCCGTTTCGAGCCAGAGCCCCGTCATTCCGCGATCCCGCGCCTCCGTGACGATGTGCCGCAGCAGCGCGCGGCCCACCCCGTAGCCGAGGAACCGGTCGTCGACGCGCATCGACTTGAGCTCGCCCCGCCGCTCGTCGAGCGACTTCAACGCGCCGATGCCCGCGAGCTCCCCGTCGATCCAGGCTGACCAGATCGAGATCGACGGATGCCGGAGCGCGTCGACATCGAGCGCGTGCATGCTCTCGGCGGGTGACGTGTCGTGCATCCCCGCGATATGCAGAGCGACGAGGCGGCGGCTCGCCTCATCCGTGAGGTCGTCGGGGCGGATCTCGATCGCGTGCGGCATGGCACGGCCAGTGTGCCATGTGGTCATTGCCGCCACGTTTCGCGGACCGGGGCGCTCCCGGCTCAGCCTTCGACGGCGAACGGAGCCGGGTCGCGTGGTGCGCGCGATCCCCACGCCAGCAGCGCGAGGCCTGCGGCCAGCACGATGAGTCCGCCGATCGCCAGCGGTGACAGGCGCTCGCCGAGCACTGTGATGCCGAGGATGCTCGCCGTCAGCGGCTCGCCCAGGGTCAGAGTCGCCGCCGTCGCCGCGGTGAGGCCGCTCAGCCCCCAGGTGAACATCACGTAGGCGATCGAGATCGTCGCCAGGCCCAGCCACAGCGCCATCACCAGCCCGCGGGGAGTGGCAAGCCACGCGAGGTCGACGAACGGGATCGCGAAGACGCAGAGCAGCGCCGCGCTCGCCCCCATCGCCCCGACGACCGTGAACGGGTCCCAGCCCTGATCCAGGAGCCGGCGCTGCGCGTTCGCGATGACGGCGAACGAGGCTCCCGCCCCGACCGAGCCCAGCAGTCCCAGCGGATCGGTGCCCCCGGTGCCGCCCGCCTCGCCGCCGAAGCCGAGGAGGATCACGCCGAGCGTCGCGAGCGCCGTCGCTCCCATCCACGTCGGGGTCGGCATCCGTCGGGTGAGCGCCCACTCGAGCAGACCCGCGAGGATGGGCGCCGATCCGAGGGCGACCACCGTTCCGACGGCGACGCCGTTGCGGTCGGTGCCGAGGAAGAAGAGCGGCTGGTAGATCGCCAGGCACAGGCCGGTCAGCACCATGAGCGCGAGCGGGCCGGCGCCCAGCCAGGGTCGCGGTACTCCGGCGGCGTTCGCCGAGCCGGTCGCCACGCGGCGCGCATGGCGTGCGGCCAGCGGGAATGCGATCAGCGCCAGGCCGGTGCCGCCGATGACCATCCGCATGACGCCGATCGAGAGCGGGGTCGTCCCGTCGGGGCCCAGCGCCTGGGACGTGCCGGTGGTGCCGAACAGCACAGCGGCGGCGAGGACGGCGAGAACGTGCAGCACGCTCCTAGTTGTACCGGTTCGACCGAGCTTCGACCCAGCCGTGCCCGCCTGCCGGTCGTACTCCGGACGCACAGGCGCCCGCCGGTAGGCTGGTGCGGTGACGGTTCAGCTCTACGACACCAAGGCGCAGGTCCTGCGCGACTTCGTGCCGATCGACCCCGCGAACGTCACGATCTACGTGTGCGGACCGACCGTGCAGTCCGGGCCCCACATCGGGCACCTCCGCGGCGCGCTGAGCTTCGACATCCTCCGCCGCTGGCTCTCGCACCGGTATGGCCGCGTTACGTTCGTCCGCAACGTCACCGACATCGACGACAAGGTGCTCGCCAATGCGGACGACAGCGAGCCGTGGTGGGCGCTCGCGTACCGGATGGAACAGGAGTTCACCCGCGCCTACACGGCGATCGGCATCCTTCCGCCGACCTACGAGCCGCGCGCGACCGCGTCCATCCCGCAGATGCAGGAGATCATCCAACGCCTGATCGATGCCGGCCACGCCTACGCGGCGCCCGCCGGCTCCGAAGCCGCCGGCGACGTCTACTTCGACGTCCGGTCCTGGCCGGACTACGGTTCGCTCACCAACCAGTCGCTCGACGCGATGGAGCCCGCGACCGACGCGGATCCGCGCGGCAAGCGCGACCCTCGCGATTTCGCGCTGTGGAAGGGCGCCAAGTCCGGTGAGCCCTCGTCGGCGACCTGGGAGTCCGCGTGGGGCGCCGGCCGCCCCGGCTGGCACATCGAGTGCTCCGCGATGTCGCGCCGCTACCTCGGTGCCGATTTCGATATCCACGGCGGCGGCCTCGACCTGCGGTTCCCGCACCACGAGAACGAACTGGCGCAGTCGACGGCGGCCGGTGACGGCTTCGCCCGGTACTGGGTGCACAACGGCCTGGTGACGGTCGGCTCGCAGAAGATGTCGAAGTCGCTGTTCAACTTCCTCCTCGCCGACGATGTGCTGAGCGAGCGCGACCCGCTTGTCGTGCGCTACGCGCTCGCCGCGGCGCACTACCGTTCCAGCCTCGACATCACCGACTCGACGTTCGACGAGGCCGAGGCGGCACTCGAGCGGATCGCGACGTTCATCGAGCGCGTCCGCCGCAGTCTCGCGGGCGCGCCCGACGATACGGCGATCGGGCAGATCCCCGAGGCCTTCGCCGCAGCGCTGGACGACGACCTCGGCGTGCCGCAGGCCCTCGCCGTGCTCCATGACACCGTACGACGCGGGAACGCGGCGATCGACGCCGGCGACACGGGGGCGGCATGGGATGCCTTCACCGCCGTCGATGCGATGACCCGGCTGCTCGGATTCGAGCAGCTTTCAGGCAGTGGGGGAGACGTGGCGGAGGCAACCGCTCTGGACGCCCTCGTGCAGACGATGATCACGCAGCGTGCCGAGGCGCGCGCCGCGAAAGACTGGGCGGCAGCCGACCGCATCCGCGACGCGATCGCGGCGGCCGGCATCGCCCTCGAAGACGGTCCCGATGGGACACATTGGAGTATCAATGGCTAAGCCAGGACGCCCCGGCGCAAGCAAGGGCAACAAGAAGGGCCCCACCAAGGGCACCGGCGGCAAGAACAAGCGGTCCCTCGAAGGCCGGGGGCCGACCCCCAAGGCCGAGGACCGCGCGTGGCACCCCGCCGGCAAGCGCAAGGCGGCGTCCGAGCGCTACGCGGCTGCAGGAGGCAAGGGCAAGCCCGGGCAGACTGCGCCCCGCTCGTCGCGGCCCGCGAAGAAGGAAGACGACACCGAGACGGTCACCGGCCGCAACTCCGTGCTCGAGGCGCTGCGGGCCAAGATCCCCGCAACAGCGTTCTACATCGCGCAGCGCGTCGAGATGGATGACCGCGTCAAAGAGATGCTGTCGATCGCGACGCACCGCAGCATTCCCGTTCTCGAGGTCACGCGCCCGGAGCTGGATCGCATGGCCGGATTCGACGGCGTGCACCAGGGCGTCGCGCTCAAGGTTCCGCCCTACGAGTATGCGCACCCGCAGGACCTGCTGGAGAAGGTCATCGACGCCGACGAGACGCCGCTCTTCGTGGCACTCGACGGAATCACCGACCCGCGCAACCTGGGCGCGATCATCCGCTCGACGGCCGCTTTCGGCGGGCACGGCGTGATCGTGCCGCAGCGCCGTTCGGCGAGTGTCAACTCGGCGGCGTGGAAGACGAGCGCCGGCGCCGCCGCGAGGATCCCGGTGGCGCTCGCCGCGAACCTCACCGCGATGCTCAAGGAATTCAAGAAGCAGGGCGTGTTCATCCTCGGCCTCGACGGCGGGGGCGACGTGTCGCTGCCGCTGCTCGAGCTGGCCGACCGGCCCGTCGTCATCGTGGTCGGGTCCGAGGGCAAGGGCCTCTCGCGTCTGGTGACCGAGACGTGCGACCAGATCGTGTCGATCCCGATCTCTGGCGCCACGGAATCGCTGAACGCCGGGATCGCGGCATCCGTCGCGCTCTACCAGGTATCCACCGTGCGCGCGACGCGCGCCCACTGACCGTCATCGCCGAAGGGGAGAACATGGCACGCATCGCCGTCATCGGGGGGACCGGCTACGCCGGCAGCAACATCGTCGCCGAGGCGGTGAGCCGTGGCCACACCGTGGTGTCGGTAGCCCGCTCGGTCCCCGCCGAGCGGGTCGAGGGCGCGACGTACATCGAGGGAACGATCCTCGACGTGCCGAGCCTCGTCGCAGAGCTCGAAGGCGTCGACGTCGTGGTGAGCGCCATCGCCCCCCGCGGCGACATGCTCGGCCAGCTCCGGCCGAACATCGCCGAGCTCGTCGCCGAGCTGCCCACGAACGTGCGTGTCGGCGTCATCGGCGGCGCGGGCGGCAGCCTCATCGCACCGGACGGCGAGCGTCTCGTCGATCAGGATTCGTTCACCCCGGAGTACAAGCCGGAATCGCTCGAGGCGATCGGTGTGCTGGACGACCTCGAAGGAGGCTCGGCCGCGCGCGACTGGTTCTACGTCCACCCCGCCGGCGGGTTCGGAGTCTGGAACCCCGGCGAGCGGACAGGAAGCTACCGCGACGGCGGCGACGTGCTCGTCACCGACGCCGCAGGCGACTCCTACATCTCGGGCGCCGACCTCGCCGTCGCCGTGCTCGACGAGATCGAGCAGCCGAAGCACTCGCGCGAGCGGTTCACGGTCGGGTACTGACCGGGTCGCTCAGACGAGATCGCGCCAGTCGATGTCGTCCTCGTCGTCGTCGACGACGGGGACGCTCGACGTGATCACCGGCAGCGACATCGTCTCGGTCGGGGGACCCATCAGGGTCGCCTCATCGCGGCGGTGCCGCAGCACGTCGTCGATGTAGCTCGAGAGGGCCTCTGCGAGGGGGACGGACTTGCCCTTCGCCTGCGAGAGGTACCAGCGGTGCTCGAGCAGCTGGTGGAAGACCTCGGCGGGCTCGAGCTTCGCGCGCAGATCCCACGGGATCGCCTTCACCACCGGTTCGAACACGCGCGTCACCCACTCGTGCGCGACCATCTCCTCGTCGTCGCCGAGCCGGGAGATGCGGGCGCGGAACTCGTCGAGATCGTTGAGCAGGCGCCTCGCCTGGTTCTCTTCGACATCCAGGCCCGTCAGCCGCAACAGGCGCCGCTGATGGTGTCCGGCATCGACGACCTTCGGCTGGATCGACACCTTCGTGCCGTCGGCCGTCGTCTGGATCGACATCTCGCCGATGTCGAATCCGAGCTCGTTCAGCCGCTGCACGCGCTTCGTGAGGCGCCATGCCTCATCGGCGCGGAACGTCTCGGTATCGGTGAGCGCGGCCCACAGCGAGTGGTACGACGACACGATGCCGTCGGCGATCGCGACCGCGTCCACGCCGCCTTCGAGCCGGCCGCCGGCTTCGAGATCCATGATCTCGCCGGCGATGTTGGTGCGGGCGACATCCAGGTCGTGAGCGCGCTGGCCAGGCGTCAGACCGCTCTCGTGCAGCTCGCCCGTCTCGGCATCGACGAGGTATGCAGCGAAGGCGCCGGCGTCGCGGCGGAAGAGCGTGTTCGACAGCGACACGTCGCCCCAGAAGAAGCCCACGTTGTGCAGACGCACCAGGAGAGCCGCGAGCGCATCGACGAGGCGCGTGGCCGTGTCGGGTCGCAGCACCTGCGTGAACAGCGCTCGGTACGGCAGGGAGAACTTCAGGTGCGCGGTCACCAGCACTGCCGGAAGCGGGTCGCCGTCGGCATCCTTGCGCCCGGCGATCACCGCCACGCGCTGCACGCACGGCACGTCCAGGCGATCCAGGTTGCCGAGCATGTCGTACTCGCGGCGTGCCATGGCCTCGGTCGTCTCTTTGACCGCCACGACTCGGCCGGACAGGTTCGCGAAACGCACCAGGTGCCGTGAGATGCCCTTGGGCAGATAGACGATGCTGCTCGACGGCCAGTCGGCGAGCGGTGTGGACCACGGCAGGGTCAGCAGACCCGGATCGACACTGCTCGCGGTGATGCTCAGTGCGTCTGGCACGGTCACTTCCTCACGTTGCGCGACGGTGTTGTTCAGGGCCGGACAGAAAAGCGCGACGGCGCGGGGGGAGGATTCCCACCCGCGCCGTCGCGACTTACCGCTTACGCCGCGGCGATGGCCTTGTCGGTGAGGCGCTCGCCCGACTCGACGTCGAACACGTGCACGTGACCGGGGACCGGTGCGAGCACGACGCTGTCGCCGGCGTTCGGGTGACGACGACCGTCGACGCGGGCGACGATGTCGGTGCGCTTGCCGTTCACATCGGCGTGGCCGTACAGGTAGCCGTCGGCGCCGAGCTCTTCGACGAGGTCGACGATGACCGAGAGGCCCTTGCCGTTCTCGGGAGCCACGATGATGTCCTCGGGACGGACGCCGATGGTGACATCGCTGCCGTGCGCCTTGCCGAGCGTGTCGGCCTCGATGCCCACGACCGTGTCCCCGAACTGAACCCCGCCCTCGGCGAGGTGCGCCGGGAACAGGTTCATCGCGGGCGAGCCGATGAAGCCAGCGACGAACACGTTGTTCGGGGTCTCGTACAGGTCGCGCGGGGTGCCGACCTGCTGCAGCAGACCGTCCTTGAGCACGGCGATGCGGTCGCCCATGGTGAGCGCCTCGGTCTGGTCGTGCGTGACGTAGACCGTGGTGACGCCGAGGCGCCGCTGCAGCGAAGCGATCTGGGTGCGGGTCTGCACACGGAGCTTGGCGTCGAGGTTCGACAGCGGCTCGTCCATGAGGAACACCTGCGGCTGGCGGACGATCGCGCGGCCCATCGCGACGCGCTGACGCTGGCCACCGGAGAGCGCCTTCGGCTTGCGGGTCAGGTAGTCCTCGAGGTCGAGGAGCTTGGCCGCCTCGAGAACGCGCGTGGCGCGCTCGTCCTTGCCGACGCCGGCGATCTTGAGCGCGAAGCCCATGTTCTCGGCGACCGTCATGTGCGGGTACAGCGCGTAGTTCTGGAAGACCATCGCGATGTCGCGGTCCTTCGGCGGGACGTCGGTGACGTCGCGATCTCCGATGAGGATGCGGCCGGCGTTGACCTCTTCGAGGCCGGCCAGCATGCGCAGCGACGTGGACTTGCCACAGCCGGAGGGGCCGACGAGAACGAGGAATTCGCCGTCGGCGACTTCGAGGTTCAGCTTGTCGACCGCGGGGCGGGTGCCGCCGGGGTACAGACGGGTTGCGTTGTCGAACGTGACTGACGCCATGTTTTCTTCTCCTTCACCGGCAGGTACGTGCCGGACGATCCGTAGTGATGGAATGAGCGGGGGCTTGCCCGCACGCCCTTCATCGGGCGCAGAAAACAGTATGACACGGCGTGCCTGGAGGTTGCGTCTGGGCATTTCCCAGGGTGGCTGGCTAGCATCGTGGACGGCCGCTTTCCCGTGCGGCCCCCGCCGATCCACCGGCCCAAATCCGTCCGAGAGGTTCCATGTCGAGCGACGAGTCACCGAACGCCGCGTCCAGCGAGCGCCGCGACGCGGTGCGTGAGAAGGCGCAGCAGGTGCAGGCGCGCCAGTCCCGCGATCGCCTGATCCTGCGCTCGACGCTGGCGGTCGCGATCGTGGCCGTCGTGGCCGTGATCGCTGTCGTGGTGACGTGGACGGTCTCGTCCAGCGCATCGAAGCCGACGATGAGCCCGGCCAACGGCGTGGACTACGGCTTCATGATCACCGGCGTCACCGGTGCCGGGGTCACGTCCGAGCAGACCGGTGCGAACGGCTCGATCCTGGGCGGCGAGGCGGCGACTCCTTCACCCGAGGGTGATGTGGCGGCAGAGGCGACCGAGCCGACGCCCACCGCCACCGCCACCGCCACCGAGGTGCCGGCCGTGGACATCCGCGTGTATGTGGACTACCTCTCGACCGGTTCGCGCGATTTCCAGATCGCGAATGTGCAGCAGTTGTCGAAATGGGTCGCCGAGGACGCCGCGACTCTCACGTACTATCCGGTCGCGATGCTCACCGCGAAGTCCAACGGCACGAAGTACTCGCTCCGCGCGGCCAACGCCGCCGCGTGCGTTGCCCAGCACTCGCCCGACTATTTCTTCGCGTTCAACAACGCCCTGCTCGTCGAGCAGCCTGACGTCGACTCGGACGGCCTCACCGACAGTGAGCTCGCCGCTCTCGCGATCGGCGTGGGCCTGGACGGCCCCAAGGTCGTGCGCTCGTGCATCGAGGAGCAGTCGTACGCCTCGTGGGCGAAGACGGCCACCGAGCGTGCGCTGAAGGAACTGCCCGGCACCGACGGCGTCGCGCTCACCAGCACTCCGATGGTGCTCGTCAACGGCACGCAGTACGTCGGCGCCCTGGACGACCCCAAGGAGTTCGCCCAGTTCGTGCTCACGGTCTCGAGCGACTCGTACTACAAGGCGACGCCGACTCCGACCGCCACCCCGACTCCCTGACACGAGCAGGGGGACGAGCGCCGGTAGACTGGGCGCCTTGCCGGCTTGGCGCAATTGGTAGCGCACCTAACTTGTAATTAGGGGGTTGCGGGTTCGAGTCCCGCAGTCGGCTCCAGAATCGGCATGGTCTGGTCTGGTTCTTCTCCGACAGCCCCAAGCCTCGCCCAGATATTCGCTTTCCGCGGTTCACGCGCGGAACCTCCACGGCTATCGTGAGGTGTCCGCCGGACTCTCGAACCGCGGAGTCGCGACCGCGGGTAGGGAGCCAGCACAATGGAGATCGCCGGAGTCGCCGCTGCCGGACTCGGTGTGCTCTTCGCGATCGTGATCGTCGCGCCGCTTACGCTGCAAGCCCGCCGATGGCGCATCCGGCTGCGGTCAGCGATGACGTCGGCTAGCTCGCAGGGGATTTGTGTGGTCGGCTTACTCGCGGGCGGCACGTTCGCTCCCGAAGGGATTTTCACTCAGTTGCGCTTCGGCAGCGAGTCGCCCCATTCGTTCGTCGGGATGCGGGTCACGGACGACGCGGTGGAGTTCTGGGAACTCAAGAGACCGATCGGTGGTCGCCCGCTGAAATTCGACGCGATGCTGTCTCGCGCAAAGAGGATCGACCGGGGGACGCCGGGCGTGGACGTTCGAGTCGACAGCGATCGCTTGTTCCCCCGTATCTGGGTCCGATGGATCCAGCAGGGTGAAATGGCGTGCGTCGGCTTCGTGCCCGTGAGCGCAGACTCCCTGTTCCGTCGCCCGATCAGCGATCAGGAGTTCAACGACCTCGCATCCTCGCTGTCGCGCATGCTGCCGGCTCGAGTGAATTGATCCGAGCCAGCGCTCCCCGCTCGCGAACGCGCGCGGTCAGCCTGCAGGAGCGAACGTGATCAGCACGGGGGTCGCTCCGCTCGCACGGTCGAACACGAGGGTGGCGGTCACCGTCGCGTCGCCGGTCGTGCCGGGCCCGATCGTCGCCGTGAAGGTTTCACCCTCGCCTGCACGATTGAACTCGGAGATCTCGGTCTCGAGCGAGTCGAGCTGCGCGGCATCCCATCCGAAATCGCGAGCGAGCGCCTGCAGGTACCCGATCGCGCCCGACCAGCCCTGCACGACGTCGGGGCGCAGCGACACCTCGACGAGCTCGTCGCCCTGCGAGGTCGCGGTGAGGCCGGCGATGTCGTCGAGCACATGCACCGCGTCGCCGCTCGCGATCACGGCGCGTAGCGGCCGGCGGAAGTCGGCGGTCTTCTCGCCGTCGATGGGCAGTCCCAGTTCGGTGGCCGAGAGCCCGCCTTCGCCGACGCGCACGCGGACGACACCCTCGACGTTGGCGTAATCGAATCCCGCGTCGGTGAGCATGCTGGAGCCGTCCGAGGCCTTCTGGTCGACCGAGGCGGCGGGGTTCTCCTGCGTCCACCACGACTCCTGGATCGCGAAGGACGCGAACACCACCCCGGCGATGACGAGCACCAGGATGGCGGCAGGCAGCCACGTGAGGAGCCTGCGAGTGCGAGCGGAGACGGCCACGCTCCAGGGTAACCGCAGCGTCCGCTGCCCGCCGCGGACGGTCGGCGGGGCGCGCACGCGCAGGGCAAGATGGGACGAGTGACCGAGCGACGCATGCCCACCTGGATCGCGCTCGGCGCGGCCGTGGCGATCGGGGTCATGACCGCAGCACAGGCCCGCGTCAACGGGGAGCTCGGTGTGCGCCTCGAAGACGGGTTCGCGGCGGCGGTGGTGTCGTTCGGGTCGGGTCTCGTGATCCTCATCGTGCTGTCGGCCGTTCTTCCGTCGGGCCGCGCGGGCTTCTCTCTTCTGGTGACCGGAGTGCGCACGCGGAGCATTCCGTGGTGGATGCTCGCCGGCGGAGCGGCCGGCGCGCTCACGGTGGCGACGCAGGGCCTGGCGGTCGGGCTCATCGGGGTCTCGCTGTTCACCGTCGGTGTCGTGGCGGGTCAGACCGTGAACGGACTCGTGCTGGACCGTATCGGCTACGGACCGGCCGGTACGGTCGCAGTGACCGTGCCGCGGCTGATGGGCGGCGTCCTGGCGCTCGTCGCCGTCGCGATCGCGCTGGGCGGCGGCGGTCTGTCGGATGTGCCGCTGTGGATGATCGCGTTGCCGTTCTTCGCCGGCATGGGGATCGCGTGGCAGCAGGCGACCAATGGGCGCCTGCGTCAGCGCGTGCGGACGCCGCTGACGGCGACGTTCGTGAATTTCGCGGGCGGCACGGTGCTGCTCGTGATCGCGGCGGCCATCCACCTCATCGTCGCCGGTCCGCCCGCATCTCTCCCCTCCGATCCGTGGCTCTACGTCGGCGGCGCGCTCGGTGTCGTCTACATCGCGCTCGGAGCAGCGGTGGTGCAGTACACGGGCGTGCTGCTGCTGGGGCTCGGAGCAGTCGTCGGCCAGTTGCTCACGTCGCTGCTGCTCGACCTGCTGTGGCCTGCGCCGGCCAGCCCGGCGCTCGCGCAGCAGGTCGTCATGGTGACGGTGGCCCTGGCATCGGTCGTGGTCGCCGCCGTGCCCTGGCGCCGCCGACGCACCCGCTGAGTCAGTCCTTCGAGGGCTTCGGCATCCGTGAGACGTACTTGCGCGCCTCGATCGTCTTGCGGCGTCCCGCACGGCTGCGGGACGGTTTGCCGCCCACGTAGAGCCAGCCCAGCAGTTCTTCGTTCTTCGCCAGGCCATGCGCCTTCGCGACGGCCTTGGCCCGGGTGTAGTGCCCGGTGCGCCAGAACACGCCCCAGCCTGCTTCGTCCAGCAGCAGGCTGAGGGCATGCGCGACGCCCGAGGCAACGGCCTCCTGCTCCCACCGCGGCACTTTGTCACTCTTGCGGAAGGTCGCCACGATCGCAATCAGCAGCGGCGCACGCAGCGGCTTCGACGACGGTCCCTTGTCGCCTTCCGCCTTGCCGATCGCGCGCGCGAGACGCACTCGATCTGCGCCGCGCAGCTCGATGAGGCGCCACGGGTGCATCGACGAATGGTCGGCGACCCGGCCGGCCGCCGCGACCAGCTCGAGCAGCTCCGCGTGCGTGGGGGCGTCATCGGTGACCTTGGACCACGAGCGGCGCTCCTGCATCGCCTCCAGTGCGCTCGACATCACTCGCCTTCCGCCGTGAACTCCAGCGAGAGCGAGTTCATGCAGTAGCGGTCGCCGGTCGGCGTGCCGAAGCCGTCGGGGAAGACGTGGCCCAGGTGCGAGCCGCATGCGGCGCAGCGCACCTCGGTGCGGACCATCCCGTGGCTGGTGTCGTCGATCAACTCGACCGCTTCGGGGCGGATCGATTCGTAGAAGCTCGGCCAGCCACAGTGCGAGTCGAACTTGGTACCGCTCTGGAACAGCTCCGCGCCGCATGCGGCGCACGTGTAGAGGCCGGCGCGGTGTTCGTCGAGCAGTTCGCCGGTCCACGCGCGCTCGGTGCCCGCTTCGCGCAGCACCGCGTACTGCTCCGGGCTCAGCTCGTCGCGCCATTGCGCATCCGACTTGTCAACCGCGTACGTCATGGGATTCTCCTCTGCACGGACGAGCGGATGCTCCGGAGGCACCCGTCCATCCGGCGCGACGAGACCGCTCACCTCCATTCAACCCCAGCCGGGGCGTGCCCGCGCCCTCGCGCCTGCACGTTGCCCGTGAGAGCGGTCGATGCGCAAAGATGACCGGATGGGAAATGTCCCCGCTCCCGCTCCTCCCGCCGCCGGCGCGCCGCACGGAGCCTCGGGGCGCGGGGTCGCGACGGCGTCCGCCGCCGACCGGTACGCGAGGTTCGCGCGTGACGAGGCGGCGGGGCGGTCCGCCCTGTACGCCGAATGGGCGGCAGGAGTGGCCGCCGATCCGAGCGTGGCAGAGATCCTCGGCCGCATTCCCGAGACTCGGCGTCAGCCTCCTCTCGTGTTCGCCGTGACCCGCCTGCTCGGAGCCCCCGAGGCGGACTACGCCACGTGGCGCGAATGGGTCCGTGAACACGCCGACGATGTCGTGGCGGAGGCATCCCGCCGCAGTCTCCAGACGAATGAGCCGCTCCGGTGCGCCGCGCTTCTTCCGGCGCTCGCCGAGATCGAAGGGCCGCTCGCGCTGCTCGAGATCGGCGCGAGCGCCGGGCTCTGCCTGTACCCCGACCGCTACTCGTACCGGTTCCGCGATCGTGCCGGCGCACGGGTGACCGCGCTCGATCCGGCGACGGGGGTCTCGTCCGTCGTGCTGGAATGCGAGGTTGCGGGAGATCCGCCCCTGCGGATGCCCGAAGTGGTGTGGCGTGCGGGGATCGATCTTGCCCCCCTGGATGCCGCAGACCCGGGTGACCGGCGATTCCTCACCAGCCTCGTATGGCCGGGGGAGCGGGGACGCGAAGCGAGGATCGAGGCCGCGCTCGACATCGCGGCCGCCGAGCCGCCGCTGCTGCATGCCGGCGACGCCTCCGAACCCGCGGTCCTGCGGAAGATCGCGTCTGGAGCACCTGCGGGCGCGACGCTCGTCGTGACGACGCCCGGAGTTCTCCCGCACATCCCGCGGGCGGGTCGAGATCGGCTCATCCAGACGTTGCGCACGCTCGAGGCGGTGTGGATCTCGATCGATCCGCCGGGTCTGCACGGCGCTCTCGGACCGTACGGAACCTGGAATCCTCCGATCGATCCGGCCGCGTGGAGCGGCTTCGTCCTCGGTCGAAACGGCGACCCCCTCGCCGCCGTCGACCCGTTGGGCGCGTTCGTGGAGTGGCGTGCGGGCAGGACGGATGCCGCGGGCTAGCGTGGAATCGTGCCCCTCAGTGACCGCGACCGCGCCCTCCTCGACTTCGAGGCCGAGTGGCGCAGGCACGCGGGGGTCAAGGAGGAGGCGATCCGCGCCGAGCTCGGGCTGTCGCCCGCCAGGTACTACCAGCTGCTCGGTCGGCTCATCGACACGACCGATGCGCAGCAGCACGATCCGATGCTGGTCAAGCGGCTGCGCCGCCTGCGGGACGCGCGCACGGCGGCCCGCTCCAGCCGCACCGCAGACGCACACTGACGGCGGCTGATGCCGCCATCGATGGGCGGGTGCCCGCCGACATCGCCGACCCGCCGCCGCACGCAGGTTCCTCAGGAGTTCGCCCGGTAACATCATCGGGTGCCCCGAACGACCTTCCCCCGGGATCGCTTCGACGAGCTTCCTGACACGGACCGCGTCGGCGCCCATCGAGCCGAGAACCCCCGCATGCGGGGCTGGGTCGTGCTGCTGTGGGCTGCGCTGGCCACCATCGTCCTCATCGCCGTCGGCATCTTCGGCACCCTGCTCGCGGCCGGTCGCATCGACCTCTTCCCTGAGCCGACGCCGACCGTCGAGCCGATTCCCGAGGTCACTCCGGTGGTCGACACGACCTTCGACGTCCTCATCCTCAACGCGACGCCCGAGCAGGGACTCGCGACGCAGATGAAGGACGTGGTGGTGGGTGCGGGATGGCTCGCCGACGACGTCCAGGCAGGCGAGGCGGGTTCGCAGGACTTCGCCGAGACGACGGTGTTCTACGTGAACGCCGAGGACGAGGCGGCCGCGGCCGGCCTTGCGCAGGTCATCGGCGGAGCGGCGACCGAGCAGAGCGACGCCTATCCGTCGGCAGATCCGGAGTCTTCGCAACTGACGGTGGTCATCGGCCTCGATCGCACCGCGGCCGGCCAGACCCCTGCGCCCACTCCCTGACGCCTGCCCACAGGGGTGTGTTTCACGCCGGTAAACACTTGAGTGCAAGCGTGTCAACAAGTGACGAACCGCGCGATCGGCCGGTTCTGCCGTGAATACGATGAAGCCCAGTACCGCCAGGCAACAGGAGATTCTGCATGACTCAGGGCACCGTGAAGTGGTTCAACGCCGAGAAGGGTTTCGGTTTCATCACCGTCACCGACGGCCAAGATGTCTTCGTTCACTACTCCAACATCGACATGAACGGGTTCCGCGTCCTCGAAGAGGGCCAGACCGTGGAGTTCACGGTCGGTTCGGGCCAGAAGGGCCCGCAGGCGGAGTCGGTGCGCGTCGTCTGACAGCAGGGGATCGCGCCCGACGTAGAGCGTCGGATCGAATCGGGAAACGGGATGCCGCGTCGGCATCCCGTTTCCGTTCGTTTCAGCAACCTTCCCCGTGGCTTGCACTCGATAGGGGCGAGTGCCAGAATGTATTAGCACTCACCTTCGTTGAGTGCTAATACCCAGAAGCCAACGTTCCGGAGGGACGACACACACATGGCAAAGATCATCGCTTTCGACGAAGAGGCCCGTCGCGGCCTCGAGCGCGGCCTCAACATCCTGGCTGACGCTGTCAAGGTGACGCTCGGCCCCCGCGGTCGCAACGTCGTGCTCGAAAAGAAGTGGGGCGCCCCCACGATCACCAATGACGGCGTTTCGATCGCCAAGGAGATCGAGCTGGACGACCCGTACGAGAAGATCGGCGCGGAGCTCGTCAAGGAGGTCGCCAAGAAGACCGACGACGTCGCGGGCGACGGTACGACCACCGCCACCGTTCTCGCTCAGGCGCTCGTGCGTGAGGGCCTGCGCAACGTCGCGGCCGGCGCCGACCCCATCAGCCTCAAGAAGGGCATCGAGAAGGCCGTCACGGCCATCACCGCCGAACTGCTGGCGAGCGCAAAGCCGGTCGAGTCCAAGGACCAGATCGCCGCGACCGCTTCGATCTCGGCTGCAGACCCCGAGATCGGCCAGCTCATCGCCGAGGCGATCGACAAGGTCGGCAAGGAGGGTGTCGTCACCGTCGAGGAGTCGCAGACCTTCGGCACCGAGCTCGAGCTCACCGAGGGCATGCGCTTCGACAAGGGGTACATCAACCCGTACTTCGTGACGGACCCGGAGCGCCAGGAGGCGGTCTTCGAGGACGCATACATCCTCATCGCGAACCAGAAGATCTCGAACATCAAGGATCTTCTGCCCATCGTCGACAAGGTGATCCAGGACGGCAAGGAGCTCGTCATCATCGCCGAGGACGTCGAGGGCGAGGCTCTCGCGACTCTCGTGCTCAACAAGATCCGCGGCATCTTCAAGTCGGTCGCCGTCAAGGCTCCCGGGTTCGGCGACCGCCGCAAGGCTCAGCTGCAGGACATCGCGATCCTCACGGGTGGCCAGGTCGTCACTGAGGAGGTCGGACTCAAGCTCGAGAACGCCACCCTCGACCTGCTCGGCCGTGCGCGCAAGGTCATCGTCACCAAGGACGAGACCACGATCATCGAGGGTGCCGGCGACCCCGCACAGCTCGAGGGTCGCGTCACGCAGATCCGTCGCGAGATCGACAACACCGACAGTGACTACGACCGCGAGAAGCTGCAGGAGCGCCTCGCCAAGCTCGCGGGCGGCGTGGCCGTCATCAAGGCGGGTGCGGCGACCGAGGTCGAGCTCAAGGAGCGCAAGCACCGCATCGAGGACGCCGTTCGCAACGCGAAGGCGGCCGTCGAGGAGGGCATCGTCCCCGGTGGTGGCGTCGCGCTCATCCAGTCGGGTCGCAAGGCCCTCGACGCTCTCGAGCTCACGGGTGACGAGGCGACCGGTGCGAACATCGTGCGCGTCGCCATCGAGGCTCCGCTGAAGCAGATCGCACTCAACGCCGGTCTCGAGCCCGGTGTCGTGGCGAACAAGGTGTCGGAGCTGCCCGCAGGACACGGCCTCAACGCCGCGACCGGCGAGTACGGCGACCTGTTCGCACAGGGCATCATCGACCCGGCCAAGGTGACCCGCTCGGCGCTGCAGAACGCCGCGTCGATCGCCGGTCTCTTCCTCACCACCGAGGCCGTTGTGGCCGAGAAGCCGGAGAAGGCGTCGGCTCCCGCCGGCGACCCGACCGGTGGCATGGACTTCTGATCCAGAATTCCACGACCGCGTAACGCGTTCACAGAACGGCCCCTCCTTCGGGAGGGGCCGTTCTGCGTTCCGAGGGGATCAGCGGAACAGGCTCGCGGTGGCCAGTTCGGTGTCGGCGTACTGGCGGCCGGCGGCGCTCAGCGCGGCGTTGATGCCCGCGAGCGATTCCTCGACCTGTCGCTGCGTCACGCGCCACTGATCGACGACGCCGTGGAACGCGATCGATGCCGAGCCGGTCCATGACGACTGCAGCTGAGTCAGCTGCGCCAGCATCGAGGTGGACTCGGCCTGCAACCGGTCGATCGTGCCGCGCACTGCCGCGGTGCTGGCGAGGACCGCGTCGCTGTCGACGGAGAAGACTGCCATTTTGCTCCCTTCGAGGGGTCGGCCGGTCGCCGCGCCCCTTCACCGATCACGCTAGAAGCGCTCGCATGTCTGGCGCAGGCGGCCGGGCGAACCAGTGGAGATCGCCGCGCGGAGCACCGTTGGGGAGGAGCCAGGACACAGGCCCCGGCCTCGTGCCTACAGTGTGTCCGACGGCCGGGGGCGCGCGAGCGGCTGTGTCTGGATGTCGAGGTGCTCCGCGGCATCCAGTCCCTCCGCAAGAGGGAACGCGACGCGGAATGTCGCGCCGCCGCCGTCGGAGTCGCGCACCGAAACGGATCCGTGCAGTGCCTCGACGATGGAGGCGACGATCGAGAGTCCGAGTCCCGACCCGCCGGTCTCGCGCGTGCGGGAGTTGTCGGCGCGCCAGAAGCGCTGGAAGATCTTCTCCTTGATCTGATCGGGAACGCCTTCGCCGTGGTCGATGACTTCGATCCAACCGGTTCGCGCCGCGCTGTCGACGCCGACGCGAAGCTCGATCGGAGAGTCCTCGGCGGTGAACCGGCGCGCGTTGCCGAGGAGGTTGGTGACGACCTGGCGGATGCGGTTCTCGTCACCCAGCACGATCGGCAGCGGCGCATCGCCGGCAGGTACCGGATCGGGCGTCGGGAGGATCGGAGGAAGCTCGGCGTCGCCGGTGCCTGTCGCGGTCATCGCCGGCAGCGGCTTCGGGCGGCGACGCAGCAATGACAGCGTCGCCCCGGCCCGAGAGATGGCCGAGGGTCCGTTGCCGCGCCGCTTCGGATCGGGATCGACGGACGTCTCGTCCTCATCCACCGGCGGAGGCTGGTCGGTCGGTTCGCTCGTGGTGTCGATGACGGTCACCGGGCGCTGCGGTGATGCGGCGCGGACGTCGAGCGCGGCATCCCTCGCCACCGGACGAAGGTCGACGGCCGTGATGACCACATCTCGCCGTTCGTCGAGACGAGCGAGCGCCAGGAGATCCTCGACGAGGAGCCCCATCCGGATGGCTTCCTTCTCGATGCGCTCCATCGACTGCGCGACATCGTCTTCGCCGCGGATCGCGCCCATGCGGTACAGCTCCGCGTACCCGCGCACGGTCACCAATGGGGTGCGCAGCTCATGGCTGGCGTCGCCGATGAAGCGCCGCATCTGGCGCACCGTGGCGTCGCGCTGAGAGATGGCGGCATCCACGCGTCCGAGCATCGCGTTGATCGCGGTCTTGAGCCGCCCGACCTCGGTCGTCGTCGGCTCGATGTCGGTCATTCTCAGACCGAAGTCGCCCGACGCGATCGCGTCGGCCGTGGACTCCACCTGGCCGAGGCTGCGGAAGGTGAGCGTGACGAGCCCTCGGGTTGCGATCGCTCCGAGCAGGAGGATCAGGATCGCGAGGATGCTGTAGATGCCGATGTAGTTGGCGATGGTGCGATTGACTGACGCGAGCGGCACCGCTACCAGCTGGGTGTACAGGATGCCCGCATCGGCGAACTCCTGAACGGCGACGGTCGCCCGGAACTCATCCTCGCCGTCGTTCGAGGCGAGAGTGACGGGTTTGAGCTCATCGGCCTGGCCCTTGTCGAGAGGATAGATATCGGGCACCACCGGCGTGGGGCCTCCGCGGCCGCCGGCGAGCGCAAGGAGCGCGCCGTCAAGGGGGTCGTACACCGCGACGAAGTAGTCGACCGACGGGGCGTCCTCCTTCGGGCGGACGATCAGTCTGCCGTCCGAGACCGAGAAGTCGAGCAGAGGCGCTGCGGCTTCGGTGCTGGCCAGGGCTTCGACTTGTGTATCGACGCCCGCGACAAGAGCGGTGCGCAGGAACACAGCCGTCCCGAATCCCGCGACGAGGAGTCCGACCGCCAGGAGCACGACAGTGACCCCGGTGACCTTCGCGCGCAGGCTCGTCCCGCGCCACCACCGGGTGACCGCGTCGGGCTTGTGCGCCAGGTCGTCCCCTTGCTTCTTCCGCTCTAGGCGGGCTTGCCGGCCTTCAGCATGTAGCCGAAGCCGCGCTTGGTCTGGATGAGCGGCTCGGAGGAGTGGGGATCGATCTTGCGGCGCAGGTACGAGATGTAACTCTCGACGATGCCGGCATCGCCGTTGAAGTCGTACTCCCACACATGGTCGAGGATCTGGGCCTTCGAGAGCACGCGGTTCGGGTTGAGCATGAGATAGCGCAGCAGCTTGAACTCGGTGGGGCTCAGATCGATGCTGGCATCGCCGACCTGGACGTCGTGGGTGTCCTGATCCATCGTGAGCTCACCCGCGCGGATCACCGACTCCTCGTCGGCCTGCATCGTGCGGCGCAGGATCGCCTGGATGCGGGCCACGATCTCGTCGAGGCTGAACGGCTTGGTGACGTAGTCGTCGCCCCCGGCATTGAGGCCGGTGATCTTGTCTTCGGTCTCATCCTTCGCGGTGAGGAAGAGGATCGGCGCGGTGTACCCGGCGCCGCGCAGGCGCTTGGTCACGCTGAACCCGTTCATGTCGGGCAGCATGACGTCCAGGATGATGAGGTCGGGTTCCTCCTCGAGGACGGCGGAGATCGTCTGAGCGCCGTTGGAGACGGCGCGGACCTGGAACCCGGCGAATCGCAGGCTCGTGATGAGCAGGTCGCGGATGTTCGGCTCGTCGTCCACGACGAGGATGCGCGGTGCGGTCATGCCCTCATTATGTCGGCGGAACCGATGCCGTCGCTGGATATCGGCCATTCCGAACGGAAATCGTCAGGAGTTCCCCGCCTGGACCTCGACGCAGCAGCGGCCCGCTCGCGGTGCGAGAACGGATGTGCGCGTGTCGCCGGGCGGGGGTCCCGATCGGCCGGAGCGCCGCACGTACTCCACCGTCATGAGGCCGGCATCTCGTCCCGAGGCGTCATCACTGCGAAGCTGACTACGTCGAGAGGAGTCGTCATGACGCACATGCTGATCATCGGAGGAGGGCTCGCGGGGGGCACCGCGGCCGAGTCGCTCCGTGACGAGGGCTTCGGGGGCGACATCACCGTGGTCGCCGCAGAGCCGCATCCGCCCTACCAGAGGCCGCCGCTGTCGAAGGGGTACCTGGCAGGCGATGAGGGAATCGATGCCGTCATCCTGCATCCCGCCGACTGGTACGCCGAGCGCGGCATCCGCCTGATCACGAATGTCGCGGCGTCCACGCTCGATCCGGCGGCGCACATCGTCGGGCTCGCCGACGGGAACGAACTCGCCTACGACGCCGTGCTGCTCGCCACCGGAGCAGTGCCGCGGATGCTGCCGCTGCCGGGGTGCGATCTGGCGGGGGTCATGACGCTGCGGCGCCTCGACGACTCCGACGAGCTGGCTGCGCAGCTGCGCGGCGGAAGGCGGCGGCTGGTGGTCGTCGGTGCCGGCTGGATCGGCATGGAGGTGGCTGCGACGGCGCGCGGGTTCGGCAACGAGGTCACGATCCTCGAGCGCGACCCGGTACCGCTGGCGGCCGCTCTCGGGCCGGAGATGGGCGAGGTCTTCCGCGCCCTGCACCTCGACCACGGCGTGGACGTGCGCACCTCGGTCGACATCGAGCGAATCACCGGGACCCGGCGCGCCGAAGGCGTCGTCGTGGACGGCGAGACGGTCGAGGCCGATCTCGTGCTCATCGGCGTCGGCGCCGTGCCCGACACAGCTCTTGCCGAACAGGCCGGACTGCGGATCCTCAACGGCGTGCTCACAGACTCTGCGCTGCGCACCAGCGCTCCCGACGTGTATGCCGCCGGAGACGTCGCGAACGCCTTCCACCCGGTGCTGCAACGGCACCTGCGCAGCGAGCACTGGGCGAACGCCCTCGCCGCGGGCGAGGTGGCGGCACGATCGATGCAGGGGGTTCCGGCCTCGCTGGACGACATCCCGTACTTCTACACCGACCAATACGATCTGGGCATGGAACTGTCCGGCTACGCGCCGCTGATGAGGGATGCCGAACTGGTCGTCCGCGGAGATCTCGAGGCCCGGGAGTTCGTCGCGTTCTGGGTGGACGCAGGACGTGTCGTCGCCGGCATGAACGTCAATGTGTGGGACGTCAACGAGACGGTGCAGGCGCTGATCCGGTCGGGTGAACGCGTCGGCGCCGACCGGCTGCGCGACACGCAGATGCCGATCGAGGACATCCTGTCGTGACGGCGGCCGTGACGCGCCTCGACCTGCCCGGAGGCGAACTCGACCTCTCTCGCCATATCGCCGTCATGGCGATCGTGAACCGCACGCCGGATTCGTTCTACGACCGCGGAGCGACCGACGCCCTCGACGCGGCCGTCAGCGCAGGAGTCGCCGCAGTCGAGGCGGGCGCCGACATCGTGGATGTCGGTGGAGTGAAGTTCGCGCCGGGGCCGCCCGTTCCGATCGACGAGGAGATCGCGCGCGTCGTCCCCGTCGTGCGCGAGCTCTCATCCATCGCGCACGTCAGCGTCGATACGTTCCACCCAGAGGTGGCGCGTGCCGCGATCGAGGCGGGCGCGGCGATCGTGAACGACACCACCGGCCTGCGCGATCCGCGCATGGCCGACGAGATCGCCGCGGGCGGCGCCGGGGTCGTCATCGCGCACAGCCTCGCGGCGCCGCGGACTCAGCATCCGCTCCCGCAGTATGGAGACGTCGTCGGCGACGTGGCGGCCTTCCTCTCTCGTCGCCGCGATGTCGCGCTCGAGCGCGGTGTTCCGGCGTCTCGCATCGTGCTGGATCCCGGCCATGACCTCAATAAGAACACCCGGCAGACGCTGGAGCTCACCCGCCGCCTCGGCGAACTGACCGCCCTCGGCGCGCCGCTGCTCGTCGCCTTGTCGAACAAGGACTTCGTCGGCGAGGCTCTCGATCGTGCTCGTGGCGAGCGCCTGTCGGGCTCGCTCGCCGCCGCTGTCTACTGCGCGCTGCACGGTGCACGGATCGTGCGGGTCCACAATGTGCGAGAGACCGTGGACGCCATGCGCATGGTCGAGGCGATCCTCGGCTGGCGAGAGCCCGTGCTCGAGCTTCACAACACGCAGCCCGGAGGGAACGAATGATGCCGACCCGTGCCGAGCTCTTCGACGCCTATGCCCTGGCGGATCGCGCACAGCCTCGGGTGCGCATGAACTTCGTCGAGAGCGCAGATGGCGCCGTCTCCCTCGGCGGACGCAGCGGCCCGCTCGGCGGAGCGACCGACCGATCGGTGATGCAGGTGCTGCGGGCGATGGCCGATGTCGTGGTCGTCGGCGCGGGCACGGTGCGTGCCGAAGGCTACGGGGGACTGCGCGTCGAGGGCGAGGACGCGCGATGGCGTGTCGCCGCCGGGCTCGATGCACAGCCGCCGCTGGCGATCGCGAGCGGTGGACTGCAGCTGGATCCCGACGACGACGTCTTCACGCGCGCGGTGCGGCGCCCGGTGATCGTGACGACGGATGCCGCATACCGCCGTCGGGGAGGTCTCTTCGAATCCGCGGCCGACGTGCTCGCGTGCGGCGAGGCGGAAACCATCGATCTGCCGGCGATGCTCACCGCTTTCGCCGACCGCGGCTGGACCCAGGTGTTGTGCGAGGGTGGGCCGCACCTGTTCGGCGCGCTGCTGGAGGCGGACCTGGTCGACGAGGTGTGCGTCACGATCGCTCCCCGATTCGTCGGGGGAGATGCCGGGCGGATCGTGCGGGGAGCATCCGAGGCCGACCGCCGCTTCGCGCTCGCCGGAGTCGTCACCGACGATGAGGGGTTCGTGCTCCTGCGCTACGCGCGCACGCCCGCCTGAGGCGGTCTCGGAGCGGAGCGGACGCGGGGACGCCTCCGACGTCGCGCCAGGAGCTCTCGGGTCGGCTGTCAGGCGGCGAGCGAAGACGCGTCGAGAATCGTGTACGCGTAGCCCTGTTCGGCGAGGAAGCGCTGACGATTCTGTGCGAAGTCCTGGTCGACCGTGTCGCGGGCGATGAGCGTGTAGAAGCTCGCCGTGTTGCCCGACTCCTTGGGACGCAGGAGCCGGCCGAGGCGCTGGGCCTCCTCCTGCCGCGAGCCGAAGGAGCCCGAGACCTGGATGGCGACGGATGCCTCGGGCAGATCGATCGAGAAGTTCGCGACCTTCGACACCACGAGCAGCGAGATCTCGCCGACGCGGAACGCCTGGTACAGCTGTTCGCGCTCGTCGATCGGAGTCTGACCCGTGATCTTCGGTGCGTTCAAGGCGTCTGCGAGCATGTCGATCTGATCGAGATACTGACCGATGATCAGGATGCGCTCGCCCTTGTGCCGCTCGACCAGTCGGCGCACGACGCCTATCTTTGCCGGCGCAGTCGCTGCGAGCCGGTACCTCTCGTCGTCAGCAGACGCGGCGTACTCGAGGCGATCGCCCGCGGGCAGATCCACGCGTACCTCGTAGCAGACGGCGGGCGAGATGAAGCCCTGCGCTTCGATCTCCTTCCACGGGGCATCGAATCGCTTGGGGCCGATGAGGCTGAACACATCGCCCTCGCGGCCGTCCTCGCGAACGAGCGTGGCCGTGAGGCCGAGGCGCCGGCGCGCCTGCAGATCGGCGGTCAGCTTGAAGACGGGCGCCGGCAGCAGGTGCACCTCGTCGTAGACGATGAGGCCCCAATCGAGGGCGTCGAGCAGCGCCAGGTGGGCATATTCGCCCTTCCGCTTCGCGGTGAGGATCTGGTACGTCGCGATCGTCACCGGCTTGACCTCTTTGACCTGGCCGGAGTACTCGCCGATCTCCTCGGCGGTGAGCGACGTCCGCTTGAGCAGCTCGTCGCGCCACTGCCGTGCGCTCACCGTGTTGGTCACGAGAATGAGCGTCGTCGTCTTGGTATCGGCCATCGCGGCGGCTCCGACCAGCGTCTTTCCTGCGCCGCAGGGAAGCACGACCACGCCCGATCCGCCCTCGGTGAAGATGTCGACCGCTTTGCGCTGATAGGGGCGCAGGGTCCATCCGTTCTCCGCGAGATCGATCGGGTGCGGTGTGCCGGGCGTGTAGCCGGCGAGGTCCTCTGCCGGCCAGCCGATCTTGAGAAGCTCCTGCTTGATGTGACCGCGAGCCCAGGCATCCACGAGGAACGCGTCGGGCGAGGGGTGGCCGATGAGCAGCGGCTGGATGCGCTTGTTCTTCGACACCTCGGCGAGGACCGCGGGATCCGTCGATCGGAGGACCAGCTGGCCCTCGTCGTCGCGCTCGATGACGAGACGGCCGTAGCGGCCCACGGTCTCGGCGATGTCGATCGATACCGACGGCGGCACAGGGAAGCGCGACCAGCGATCGAGGGTCGCGAGCATGTCGGCGGAGTCGTGGCCCGCGGCGCGCGCATTCCACAGTCCGAGCCGCGTGATCCGGTACGTGTGGATGTGCTCGGGGGCGCGTTCGAGCTCAGCGAAGATCGCGAGTTCGTGTCGCGCACTCTCCGCGTCGGGGTGTGCAACCTCGAGCAGTACGGTGCGATCGCTCTGGACGATGAGGGGGCCGTCAGCCATAACGTGCCAGTCTACCGGGGCGCCGACCACCGAAGGCGCCGCAGGGGCCGGTCGCGGCGCTCTCGGCTCGCATCAGGCGGGGCGGACGCTCACGATGCTCGACACCGGGAGCGTGCGCTCGATGTCGGCTGCGCGGTCGCGACCGCGCAGTCTTCCGCCGCCGAGGCCTGCGGCCTCGAGGGTGAGCGAGCGCTCGGTGCCGTCGGGCATCTTCACGACGACGATGATCTCGGATCGCGCGCGCACGGCTTGTTCGAGCTCGCGCCCGAGCCAGCCCTCTTCGCCGCCCGTGCCGTGGCCGCTGCGCAGCGTCTGGATGAGGCGGGAATACGTGCGCGTAGGCGTCGGAGAGGGTTCGGACTGCGTCGTGGCCGTACGCCGATGAACGGACTCGGGGGTGCCGTTGTCATCCAGCGCGACGACCGGATAGCGGGCGTCCGCGAGCGTCCAGTACACCGCGTCCCTCGCGACGCGCGAGCTGAGTGCGCCGTTGTCGTCGACGAGTCCGAGTGGTCGCAGCGACTGGTCGATCGCGATGGTGTCGAGCAGTCCCGCATCGGCGCTCTCGACGCGTGTGCGCCCCGAGGACTCTTCGCTGCGCACCCGCACGAGACCGTGGCGGAGGGCGGTGCTCTCGATCAGGTAGTCGAGAGGCTGCGGGATGCCGGTGAGCGAGAGCTGCGAGAGGAACGAGCGCACCGATCCCGCGGTCTCGCCCTCGGTCATGCCGGCGCCGAGCGACTCCGGCGTGAAGCGGTAGGTGGATGCCTGTGCCCGCGATTCGCGCAGCGCGATGGAACGCAGCCGCAGATCGAGCGCGGGCGCGAGAGGACCGGGCGCGATCGCCGTCAGGTCGGCCTGCAGGTACACGCGATCGATCTCGGTCGGCAGGTGAGGCGTCATGGTCCCGGCATCCGCGGGTGCGCCCGTCCGCAGCGCGACCGTCCAGGGGAACTCGGCGTCGGAGGATGCCCCGAAGAGCCCCCACAGCACCCCGAGGCGCCGCAGTCGGCGGGCACGCTCGGACCAATCCGCATCGAGCGGATACGCGTCGGCCCACACTCCCGGGGCCAGGAACCCGCCGTCGGGCGTGCGGAGTCCCTCGGGCAGGCTCGCCCGGAAGCCTTCGACGACCGTCGCCCATCGGCCGGCGGTCGACGTCTCGAGCCACTGCTCCCCGGCGGTCGTCACGACCCATTCGCGATCGTGGGCGATGGCAAGGCCCGATGCGGCTGCCGAGGCGAGCAGATCCTCGAGGTCGTCGGCGTGCGTGATGGCTCCGGCATCCGTCAGCCGTTTGCGGTCCGCGGCGCTGACGGGGCCGGCGCCGGTGCGGGTGATCGCGGAGTGCAGACAAGCCAGGAGCACATCGGCGAGTGAGCCGGCGGACGTGAACGCCTGCTCGGCGGCAGCCGCGGCGGAGCGCGCGTCGGCCGGGCCGGGAGGCGAGGGGACGGGAATCGGAGCGAAGGCGTCGGGGTGGGCGGAGCGCGTCGCCGCGAGCCGGTCGGCGACGGGGCCGAAGGGGCGGCCGGTGTCGTCGATCAGAGCGAGGCGCGAGCCGACTCCGTCCGTTGCCGGCGGTTCGGACGGCGATGCCGCCGCCGCGACCGCGAGCAGCTCGGGTCGAGCGAGGCGCGTCAGTGCTCGATCGAGCGAGCCCTGTTCGAGGAGGCCCTCTGCGGCGTCGAAGAAGTCGTGCCAGTTGACCGTCGGAGAGACGCCGCGCGCGGCGAGCGTCGAGGCGAGCGCAGCATCGTCGCGAAGGGCGAGCCACGTCGCGAGAGCGCGCGCATCGGAGACCACTAGCCGCCTCGGTTGGCCCGGGCCCTCCGCACGAAGCTCATGATGAGGACCGTCATCAGCAGCGCGAAGGCGATGATCGGCGCGATGTAGACGAGGACTCCGATCATGGGCCAGATGCCGACGGACATGTCGGCACCTGCCGACGAGGCGATCATGATCGCGAAGAAGCTCAGGATGGACAGCACGAGCAGACCCAGCGACATGAATGCCAGGATGCGGTCGATGCGGCGGACCGGAAGGTCGTCGCCAGGAGTGTTCGTGCTCATCGGCCTCAGCCTACCCGTCCGGGCCGTCCCCGATATCCCCGCCCGCCGCCGCAGGGCAGCGGCTCCGGTGAGGGGCCCGTGCCTTAGGCTGGGCAGGTGGGGGCCGGCAGGCCCTCGCATTGTCATGCACTGTTCCGCCCGCGTTCTGCGAGGGCGCCTTATCAGCGAGGTCTCGAATGCCCACCGGCAAGGTCAGGTTCTACGACGAGGAGAAGGGGTTCGGCTTCATCGTCACCGATGACGGCCAGGACGTCTTCCTGCACGCCTCGGCTCTTCCCGCGGGATCGCCCGCGCCGAAGGCCGGCAGCCGGCTCGAGTTCGGCGTCGCCGACGGCAAGCGCGGTCTGCAAGCGCTTTCGGTGCGCGTGCTCGAAGCTCCCGTCAGCTTGTCGAAGCGTTCGCGCAAGCCCGCCGACGACATGGCGATCATCATCGAAGATCTCGTGAAGCTGCTCGACGGCATCGGTGGCGACCTGCGTCACGGTCGGTACCCGAGCGGCGCACACGCGAAGAAGGTCGCAGCCGTGCTGCGCAAGGTGGCGGATGAACTCGACGCCTGAGCACGACGCCGCTGACGGCACCGTCTCGCCTGAAGGCGACGCGGGTGCCGCAGCGCCCGTGGAAGAGGCCACGACGCTCGAAGAAGCGGACGTGACGGATGCCGCGCCCGGGGCCGACACGACGGTGACGGATGCCGCGCCCGAGAACTCGGACGAGGCGGAGTCCGGTGAGTCGTCTGACGCCGTCGTGGCATCGGTGGACGTCGAGATCGCACCGGTCGATCCCGACCAGACTCTCCTGGAGTCGCTCGAGCTCGCTCTCGACGCCCTGCGCGAGATCACTCCGGAGTCCTCGATCGGCGAGCCCGCGGGCTATCGAGCCGAGCCCGATGGAGTGGTGTCGCTGCGGTTCACGAACCGTCTCGCCGGCTACCCCGGCTGGTTCTGGACCGTGAGCCTCGCACGCGTGGAGGGCGCCGAGCCCACCGTTCTCGAGGTCGAACTGCTCCCCGGTGACGGTGCCCTGCTCGCGCCGGACTGGGTGCCGTGGGCCGAGCGGCTCGCCGACTACCACGCCGCGCAGGCCGCGATCGCAGAGGCCGCGCATGCCGACGACTCCGACGACTCCGATACGGACGCGGACGACGACGATCTCGAGGACGTGGATGACCTCGACGCCGCCGACTTCGACGACGACGGCTCGTCGATCCTGCATGCCGGTGATGTCGACGGCGTCGACATCGACGAGTTCGCGGACGCCGACCCCGCCGACTTCGAGACCGACGACGACGAGTCCGACTCCGACGAGGACGACTCGGACGACGAGGACGACGACTCCGACGAGGACGACTCGGACGAGGACGAGGATGAGGACGACGACGACGAGGACTCGGACGACGACGATTCGGACGACGATGAGGCCTCGGAAGACGACTACGACGACTCCGACGACGACTCGGACGAGGACGACGATTCCGACGACTCGGACGAGGACGACTCCGACGACCACGACGATGACGGCGCCGACGACTGAGTCGTGAGTCGCGGCGCCATCGGTCTCAGAGGCGCCGGGCTCCCGACGTGCTGAGCTGCGCGCGCTCCCGGCTGTCCTCGGCCACGTGGAACCGCACGATGTGAAGGTCCTCGTCGCGCGAGGATGACCCGATGAGCAGTTCGAAGTCGCCAGGCTCCACGGCACGCATGCCCGCGGCATCCACGATCGTGCATTCCGCGACAGGCAGGGTGATCTCGACGGTCGCCGCGTCACCGGGGAGCAGGTCGACGTGGCGGTACGCCTTGAGCTCCTTGTCGGCCCAGCTGACCGAGGTCACGCTGTCGCGGACGTAGACCTGCACCACCTCGTGGACGGGCCGGTCTCCGGTGTTGCGCACGACGACCTCGGCGCGCACCACGTCACTCATCTGCAGGTCGGCATCGAGGATGCGTGCGCCGGAGTACTCGACGCCCGAATACGAGAGTCCTTCGCCGAACGCGAACGCGGGGCTCTGGGTGAGATCGGCGTACCGGTCGCCGTGCTGCCCGCGGATCTGGTTGTAGAAGATCGGCAGCTGGCCGGCGTGGCGGGCGAACGAGATCGGCAGACGTCCGCTGGGCTCGATCAGCCCGAGCAGCAGTTCGGCGATCGCCTGACCGCCGCGCATGCCGGGGCTCGCCGCCCAGACGAGAGCCGCGGCATCCGTCACCGTCGCCGGCAGCACGTGCGGTTTCGACGCGAGGAGCACGACGATCAGGGGCGTGCCGGTCGCCGCGACCGCCTCCAGCAGCGCGAGCTGCGCGCCGACGAGCTCGAGGGTCGCGGTCGAGCGGCCTTCGCCGACCAGTTCGATGCGGTCGCCGACGACCACGACGGCGTAGTCTGCCCGCTCGGCGGCCTCGACCGCTTCGGCGAGGAGCGCATGATCGGCCGGGCTCGGCACGACGATCTGCGGACGGGGCTGACCGTCGGGGAAGAACGCGCCGGCCGGGTCTTCGACGAGGGTCAGGATGTCGGCGCCCCGGGCGTGCTCGATCGTCCAGTCCGAGGGTGCGTGTGCGCGCAGCCCGTCGAGCACGGTCGAGATCATCTCGCGGGGATGCCCGTCGGGCAGCCAGTCGACCTGGCCGGAGGAGCCTGCCCAGTCGCCGAGCTGCGTCTGGGCATCGTCGGCGAGCGGGCCGATGAGCGCGACGCGGCGCCCCCCGGTCGGCAGCGGCAGCGCGCGCCCCGCGGCATCCGCGGTGAGGCCACCGGCGAGGGGCAGCACGCCGTCGTTGCGCAGCAGCACCAGTGAGCGGCGGGCGACCTCGACGTTGAGGCGAATGTGCTCGGTGGTCGCGATCTGCTCGCGGATCCGGGCCGCATCGGGCAGGCGGGGGTCTTCGAACAGTCCGAACTCGAACTTGAGCAGCAGGATGCGCGAGACGGCCCGGTCGAGTTCGGTCTCGGTGAGCAGGCCCCGCTCGACGGCGTCCAGCGCACCCTGGAAGAAGCCCGGCGTCGTCATCACCATGTCGTTGCCCGCACGCACGGCGGCGGCCGAGGCATGCGCGTAGTCGGGCTGCACCCGCTGCTCCCACACCATGCGTCCGACGTTGTCCCAGTCCGTGATGAGGGTGCCGGTGTAGCCCCACTCGCCCCGCAGCACGTCGTTGAGCAGCCAGTCGTTGACCGTGATCGGCACGCCGTCGGTGGACTGGTATCCGATCATGAAGGTGCGGCATCCCTCGCGTGCGACGCGTTCGAAGGGCGGCAGGAACCACGAGCGGAGCTTGCGCCGCGAGATGTCGGCCTCGCTCGCGTCGCGGCCGCCCTGCGTCTCGGAGTATCCGGCGAAGTGCTTCGCGGTGGCGAGGATCGCGGTCGGATCATCCAGCCCCTCGCCCTGGTACCCGCGCACCATCGCCGACGCCAGCTCGCCGATGAGGAACGGATCCTCGCCGAACGTCTCGTCGATCCGCCCCCACCGCAGGTCGCGGGCGATGCACAGCACGGGGGAGAACGTCCAGTGGATGCCGGTGGCCGACACCTCGACGGCCGTCGCGCGGGCGACCCGCTCGACGAGCTCAGGGTCCCACGAGGACGCCATGCCCAGCTGCGTCGGGAAGATCGTCGCGCCTTCCCAGAAGGAGTGCCCGTGGATGCAGTCCTCGCCCACCAGCAGCGGGATGCCCAGTCGCGTCTGCAGCGTGAGCTCCCGCGCCCGCAGCACCTTCTCGGGCGACGCATGCAGGATCGAGCCCGCGTGCATCCGAACGACCTCGTCCTCGAGATCCTCTCGTGCGTCGAGTTGCAGCATCTGCCCGATCTTCTCCTCGATCGTCATGCGGGCGAGCAGGTCGGCGATGCGTTCGCCGACGGGCAGCGTGGGATCGAGGTAGGCGAGCGTGGTCACAGGGACTCCAAAAGTGGTGGGTGCGCGAACAGGGAAGGGCGCGTCGAGCGGATGCCGCGCCCGCCCTTCTTCTAAGCGGACGAGGCGGGTGGTGGACCCGGGTCGAGGGGGCGGACGGTCGTCACGTCGCTGGCCACCGACATCCCCTTCTTCTTGAGATCCCGGGCGCGCTTTCCGGCGCTCCGCAGCCGCGGGTTGACGTACTCGTCGATGCCGAAGTTCAGCAGCGCGAGGGCCATGCCCACCAGCGCGATGCACAGGCCCGCCGGCAGATACCACCACCAGCGATCGGGGAAGGCGTTCTGGCTCTGCGCCCAGAAGAGGATCGTTCCCCAGTTCCACCGGTCGATCGGCGTGATCCCGACGAAGGCGAGGGTCGTCTGGGTGAGGATCGCCGCGGTCACGGTGCCGACGAAGCTCGACGCGATGACCGCCATGAGGTTCGGCATCATCTCGACGGCGATGATGCGCCACAGCGGCTCGCCGTTCGCCCGCGCCGCCAGCACGAAGTCGCGGCTGCGCAGAGACATCGTCTGGGCACGCAGCACCCGGGCGCCCCACGCCCAGCCCGTGAGGGCGAGGACGAAGGCGATCAGCGCCATGCTCGGGTCGTCGAACTGGGACGTGATGATGATGATCAGCGGCAGTCCCGGAATGACGAGGAACACGTTCGACAGTGCCGACAGCGACTCGCTCCCCGCGCCGCGCAGGTATCCCGCGCTCACGCCGATGAGCACCGCCAGCAGCGTGCCGAGGAAGCCGGCGAGGAAGCCGACGAACATGACGTCACGGCTGCCGATGATGATCTGGCTGAGCACGTCCTGACCCATGTGGGTCGTGCCGAGCCAGTGCTCAGGGCTCGGCGGCGAGTTGCGTGCCTCGAGATCGATCGCGTTCGGATCGTACGGAGCGATCCACGGGCCGAAGATCGCGAGCAGCGTGAAGAATCCCAGGATGCAGAGCCCGACGACGGCCTTCGGGTTGCGAAGCATCGAGAAGTTGTCGCTCAGACGCTGGGATCGGGGCGGAGGGGTGACCTCTTCGATCGTTCCGGTTGCGGCGGTCACTGCGCCTCCTCCTGACGGGTGCGGGGGTCCATCGCCGCATAGGCGATGTCGGCGATGATGTTCGCGACGAGGACCGAGAGGGTGATGACGAGGAAGATGCCCTGCATGAGCGGGTAGTCCTTGGCGAGAGTCGCCTCGAACAGCCGCAGGCCCAGCCCCGGGTAGGAGAAGATCATCTCCAGGATGAGAGTGCCGCCGACGATGAAGCCGAGGGCGAGAGCGAAGCTCGACAACTGGGGGAGCACGGCGTTGCGCGCAGCGTACTGCGTCACCACCTGGCGGGGAGGCAGGCCCTTCGCCTGCGCGACGGTGACGTAGTCCTCGTCGAGCACGGTGATCATCATGTTGCGCATGCCGAGGATCCAGCCGCCGAGCGAGGTGATCACGATCGTGAGGGCGGGGAGCGTCCCGTGATAGATGACGCTGCCGATGAACTCCCAATCCCAGCCGGGCTGGAGAGTCTTGTCATAGGCGTGCGACGCGGGGAACCATCCGAGAGTCGTGGAGAACACCGCGATCATGATCAGGCCGAGCCAGAAGTACGGAACGGTCGACAGGAATGTCGCCGCCGGTATCACGCCCTCCGCCTTGCTGCCGCGCCGCCACCCGATATAGGTGCCGACCACCGTGCCGACGAAGAAGCTGATGATCGTGGCGATGCCGACCAGGCCCAGCGTCCACGGGAGGGCATCGGCGATGACCTCCGTCACCGGGACCAGGCCCTTCGACAGCGACCGGCCGAGGTCGCCCTGCAGCAGCAGCGCCCAGTACTGGACGTACTGATCCCACAGCGACCGATCCTGCTCGAGGCCGAAGAGGATCTTCAGCGACTCGACCGCCTCGGGGCTCACCTTGCCCTGGTTGCGCGCGAGGTACGCGGTGATCGGGTCGCCCTTCATCATTCGGGGCAGGAAGAAGTTGATGGTGATCGCGGCCCACAGGGTGAACAGGTAGAACGCCGCGCGTTGCAGGAAGAATCTCATTCGCCGGCCTCCTCGGTGCCGGTGGAGCGTGCGCCGAACAGGAGGTCGGGGTTGGGGGAGGCGTCGCGCAGACGCCGCGTGTACTCGTTCTGCGGATCGAGGATCACCCGGTCGGCCGGACCCGACTCCACCACGACGCCGCGGTTGAGCACCATGATCTCGTCACTGAAGTGCCGAGCGGTTGCCAGGTCGTGCGTGATGTAGAGCACGCCGAGGTTCGCGTCGCGCTGCAGATCGGCGAGGAGGTTCAGCACCCCGAGACGGATCGACACGTCGAGCATCGACACCGGCTCATCGGCGATGAGCAGGCTCGGACGCGACGCGAGAGCGCGTGCGATCGCCACGCGCTGCCGCTGGCCGCCCGACAGCTCGTGGGGGTGACGGTCGGCCATGTCGGGCTGCAGCCTTACCTTCTCGAGCAGGCGCGCGACCTCCGCGTCGACTTCTGTGCGGGCAACGACATGGTGAAGGCGCAGTGGACGCTCGAGGTGGTGCCGGATGGTGTGGTACGGATTCAGCGACGCGTAGGGGTCCTGGAAGACCATGCGCACCTGCTGCCGATAGGCGCGCAGGCCACGACCGCGGCGCGGGATGGGCCGGCCGTCGAGGAGGATCTCGCCCGAGGATGGCAACTCGAGCTGCGTGAGGATCTTCGCGATCGTCGACTTGCCGCTGCCGCTCTGACCGACCAGGGCGATCGTGCGGCCCGAGGTCAGTGTGAAGCTGACGTCGTCGAGGGCGTACATGTCGCCGGCTCCGCGGATCTTGTAGCGCCGGCTGACGTTCGTGAATTCGAGCGTGGTCATCGGGGGTCTCCGTCCGTGGAGGCCTGCGGGGCCGCAGCGGGCTCCTGTGCGCCGCGGACGAACCCGCCGCGCTCGCCGGTGAGGCTGGGGAACGAGCCGAGGAGAGTGCGCGTGTAGTCGTGGCGGGCGCCGTGGTAGATGTTCGCGGGGGTGTCGAGCTCGACGATCTCGCCGGCGCGCATGACCGCGATCCGATCGCTGATCTCGAGCAGCAGCGGGAGATCGTGGGTGATGAAGATCACCGAGAAGCCGAACTGACGGCGCAGCTCCGAGATCTGCTGGAGGATCTCGCGCTGGATGAGCACGTCGAGCGCCGTGGTCGGCTCGTCCATGATCATCAGCTGAGGCTTGAGTGCGAGGGCCATCGCGATCATCACGCGCTGGCGCATGCCGCCCGAGAGCTCGTGGGGGAAGGAGCGGAGCCGGTCGCGTCCGACGCGGACCAGCTCGAGCAGCTCGGCCGACTCTTCGCGCCGCTGCGAGGCGGTCATGCCGGGGCGATGCGTGCGGAACACGTCGTCCAGCTGGCTTCCGATGTTCTTCACCGGGTTCAGTGCGTTCATCGCCCCCTGGAAGACCATCGAGATCTTGTCCCAGCGGAACCGGCGCAGCGCATCGCTGTCGAGACGCGTGATGTCGACATCCTCGCCCGACGCGTCGTGGAACACGACACCGCCCGCGCTGATGACGGCCGGGGGTTTGAGCAGACGCTGGATGCCGTAGGCGAGCGTCGTCTTGCCGCAGCCGGACTCGCCGGCGAGTCCGAGGATCTCACCGCGCTCCAGCGTCAGCGAGACGCCGCGCACGGCGTGCACGGGGGGCTCGACGTCGTACACGACGTGGATGTCGTCGATCGTCAGCAGTGGTCGGTCTGTCACGGGGGTCCTCTGTCTGTTCGGGAGCTCGGCAGGGAGGGCTTCGGGGGAGGCGATTCGGGGAGAGGGCTTCATGGAGGTGGGTGCCCCCGCGGACGGGGGCACCCACCGGGTCGTGCCGCCGGGGTTACTCCGCCGCCTGCAGCCTCGTCAGCACCAGGAGCATCTGCGGTCGCGTGGGCTCGGGCACCGCGTAGGGGTCGTCATCCGACGGCCAGCCCACGTAGTTGCGGGTGTTGAACTCGCCGATGAACGGTCGCGTTCCGATCGGGAGCGCCACGGCCTCGTCGATGAACGAGGTCTGGATGCTCGCGAGGGCGGCGTCGCGGGTCGCCTCGTCGGCGGCGTTCGCGTACTCGGCCAGCGCAGCGGTGATCTCCGGGTCGTTGAAGCGACCGAAGTTGTACTGCTCCGACTGCTCGCCGATCGGCAGGTAGCGTGCACCGTCCATGACGTTGGAGTAGATGTCCCACGGGGTGAGTCCGGTGTCGGTCCAGTGCAGGATCGCCTGGAACTCGCCCGTGCCCTTGTTGGCCCACCACGTGTCGACGTCGGGGGTGTCGACGGTGGCGTCGATGCCGATCTGCTTCACGTCCTCGGCGATCAGGGTGATGCCGGTGACGTAGTCGCTCCATCCCTGGGGCACCTGGATCGTGAAGGTGACGGGCGTGCCATCCGGGTCGATGAGCTTCTCATCGGCATCCCACGTGTAGCCGGCCTCTTCGAGGATCGCCTTGGCGCCCTCGACATCCACCGTGTACTCCTGTCCTTGGAACTCGTCGATGATGAACGGGTCGCCGGCGGGCGTCGGCAGTCCCGTCACCGAGGTGAGGGCGGGGACGTTGCCCTCGCGGGCGACCTCGCGGTGCTGGTCGCGGTCGACGATGAGGTTCAGCGCCTGGCGCAGCGCCTTGTCGTCGAACGGCTTGGTCTCGGTGTTGAACCACAGCGCATCCACACCGAGGCCCGCGGGCGCCCAGTACTGGTTGTGCTCGTCCTTCGACAGGTACGCGTCGTCGATGTTCGGGATGAAGCCCTGCGCCCAGTCCGCGTCGCCGTTGGCGAGTGCGGTGGTCAGCGCGGTGTTGTCGTTGTACGAGACGAAGTAGAGCGTCGGCACGGCGAGCTCGCCGCCCCAGTAGTCGTCGCGCTGGTCGAGCTGCACGCTCTGCGACGTCCAGCTGGTCAGCGTGTACGGACCGGTGCCGACGGGCTCGGGGTTGGTCTCGTCGCTGGGGTCCTCGACGTCCTTCCAGATGTGCTCGGGGACGATGAACTTCTCGAGCACCTTGTCCTGCTTGACGAACACCGAGTTCTCGAAGTTGATCGTCACGGCGTCACCGTCGACGGTCACGTCGGTGATTCCCAGTGCGGCGGGCTCGATCGCGGGGTTGTCGCGCAGGAGCTCGAACGTGAACTTGATGTCGTCGGCGGTGAAGGGCTCACCGTCGTTCCAGGTGACGCCTTCGCGCGCGGTGACGGTCACCGACCGGTAGTCGTCGGCCCACTCGATCTCGGATGCCAGCCACGGGGTGACGGGTGCGTCGGCGATCACGTTGACGAACGCGAGCGGCTCGAAGATCGTGTTGGCGTATCCGAGCTTGAGCGCCGATGAGTCGCCGATCCAGGGGTTGTTGCTCTCGGCGGCGATGGCGCCGTCGGGCTTGGCGATCGTGAGGGCGGCACCGGCTTCGGGGTCGCTGGACGAGCCGCCGCCGGCGCAGCCGGTGAGGGCGATCGCCGCGGCGAGACCCACGGCGACGAGGGAGGTTCTGAGCCTCATTGCTTCTCCTTCGTGATGGATGCACGGCGATGTGTTCCCAGGGGGACGACAGCGTCGGGCGGTGATTGCGAAATCAACTTACAATCAAGTAAGTAACTAATGCAAGCGCGGCGGAGACGAGGTCGCCGGACGGGCGTGCGTAGACTCTCTGTTCCAGCGGGAACGACGCCGCGACAGTCGATGAAGGAGGCCGGATGATGGCGACTCAACGACGCCAGCCGCGGTCGCGACCCGAGACATTGGCGCGTCGTCGCGACATCCTCGACGCGGCCGTGGATATCTTCGGAAGCAAGGGCTTCGCCGGCGGCACGCTGCAAGAGATCGCGGATCAGGTGGGCATGACCCACGCCGGCATCCTGCATCACTTCGGGTCGAAGCACGACCTGCTGATCGAAGTTCTGAACCATCGCGACGAGACCGACGTCGCCGACCTCGAAGAGCAGCACATCCCCGACGGCATGCCGCTCTTCCACCACCTCGTGCGGACCGCCTTCATCAACGCCCACCGGGCGGGGATCGTGCAGGCGTACGTCGTGCTGTCCGCCGAATCGGTCACCGACGACCACCCCGGCCGCGAGTTCTTCCAGAAGCGCTACAACACGCTGCGCGGTGAAGTCGCGCACGCCTTCGCCGTGGTGTGCGCCGAGCGCGGCATCACAGCGCCCGCCACGGTCAGTCTCGCGTCGGCGAGCATCCTGGCCGTGATGGACGGACTGCAGGTGCAGTGGCTGCTCGATCCCGATGCCGTGGATCTCGGGAGGGCCTCCGAGTTCGCGATCGAGGCGATCGTGACGGCAGTGCTCGCACCGCAGCCCTCACCGCTCGTGTGAGCGGGTGAGGGCTGCGAAGAGCTCGAACGGCCGCGATCAGCCCAGGCGCTCGACCGTGTAGTCGATGCTCCGGATCAGCTGACGCACGTCCTCCGGGTCGATCGACACGAAGGTCGCGACACGAAGCTGGTTGCGGCCGAGCTTGCGGTAGGGCTCGGTGTCGACGATGCCGTTGGCGCGCAGGCTCTTCGCGACGGCCGCGGCATCCACCGTGTCGTCGAAGTCGATCGTCACGACCACGGGGGAGCGGTCGGCGGGGTCTGCCACGAACGGAGTCGCGAAAGCGGATGCCTCGGCCCAGTCGTACAGCGCCTGCGACGACTCGTGCGTGCGGGCGTCGGCCCACTGCAGTCCGCCGCTCGCGTTGATCCACGACAACTGCTCGTTGAGCAGGAACAGGGTGGCGAGCGCGGGGGTGTTGAGTGTCTGGTTCAGTCGCGAGTTGTCGACCGCGTTCTTCAGGCTCAGGAACTCGGGGATGTAGCGACCCGACGCGGCGATGCGCTCGATGCGCTCGATGGCGGCGGGCGAGGCGAGCGCGAACCACAGCCCGCCGTCCGAACCGAGGTTCTTCTGCGGTGCGAAGTAGTAGACGTCGGCTTCGTGGACCGAGAAGTCGATGCCGGCCGCGGCGCTGGTCGCGTCGATCACGGTCAGCGCGCCCTCGTCGCCGTTCACGCGGGCCACCGGAGCCGCGACACCGGTGGAGGTTTCGTTGTGGGGCCACGCATAGACGTCGACCCCTTCCACGGCTTCGGCGACCGTGCGGGTGCCGGCCGGCACGTCGCGGACATCCGGGGCCTCGAGCCACGGCGCCTTGGCAGCGGCGGCGAACTTGCCGCCGAACTCGCCGAAGACGAGGTGCTGGCTGCGCTTGTCGATGAGACCGAAGGCTGCGGCATCCCAGAATGCCGTCGAGCCGCCGTTGCCGAGGATGACCTCGTACCCCTCGGGAACGCGGAAGAGCTCGCGAAGGCCCGCCCGGACGTGCCCGACGAGGTCCTTCACGGGCGCCTGGCGGTGCGAGGTGCCCAGCAGCGACGCGCCGCGGCCGGCGAGCGCGTCGAGATGCGCGGGGATGACCTTCGACGGGCCGCACCCGAAGCGTCCGTCGGCGGGCAGGATCTCACGGGGCAGCACGATGTGGGACATGCCTCGATTCTAGAGAGCCGCACGCACGCCTCCCGCCGCCGTGACGCGAGGTGACGTGCGAGCGCGAGTTCGGAGGAGCTGGGCGTGGGGTGCTGGCGCCGCGCGCCGGGCTCCTGTGCACTGCTCTGCGGATGAGCCGTCGCGGGGCGGCCGCGACGTCGGCGGCAGAAGATAGGCTTGCCTTGCCCCTTTAGACCCCCAAGGACGCCGCGACATGACCGATCTGATCGACACGACCGAGATGTATCTCCGCACGATCCTCGAGCTCGAAGAGGAGAACATCGTTCCGCTGCGCGCGCGCATCTCGGAACGCCTCGGCCACTCCGGCCCGACGGTGTCGCAGACCATCGGACGCATGGAGCGCGACGGACTCGTCATCGTGTCGGAGGATCGCTCGCTCGAGCTCACCGGCGCGGGACGTCAGAAGGCCGTCGACGTCATGCGCAAGCATCGCCTCGCCGAACGCCTCCTCTCCGACGTGATCGGCCTCGACTGGGCATACGTCCACGAAGAGGCATGCCGCTGGGAGCACGTCATGAGCGAGCAGGTCGAGCGCCGCCTCGTCGAGCTTCTGGGGCACCCCACCGAATCCCCGTACGGCAACCCGATTCCGGGTCTCGACCAGCTCGGCGACTCGCCGGCCAAGGGCTTCGAGCAGGGCGTCGTGGGCCTCGTGCGACGCCTCAACGACGCGGGCGAGCCCATCACGGGCACCGTGCGCCGCCTCGCCGAGCCCGCGCAGGTCGACCCCGAACTGCTGCAGCAGCTCAAGAGCGCGGGCGTCGTCCCCGGTGCGACCGGCGACTACCGCTACAACGAGGGCTACGTCCTCGTGCAGATGAACGGCAACGACGAGGGCCTCGAGCTTCCCGTCGAGATCGCGTCGCACATCTTCCTCGTCGACGAATCGCGCTGACGTTCGACGGATGCCGGGGCTCCGGCATCCGTAATGCTGCCGTCTTTTGGGGGCGGAGCGACGCCGTCCGGTGCTCTGCCGGATCGAGCGAAGGCCGTGTGCGAGCCTGGGAGAACGCCGCGCATCACGTGCGACGAAGGCGTGTATCGGGATCTGCCGCGCGTGGAGCGTGACAGATTCGTTACCTTCGGGTAGCCTCGAAAAGTCCACCCCGGCGAGAAGCCCGCCGACCGGACCCCGCGTGGATTGCCTCTCCGGCTCGTCGTCCACGTGGTGAAGCCCGCATATCGTGCCCCGACACCGAGTGCTGACGAGCCAGGCGCCCCGGCGCAGAGGCGCCGGAGGACAAGCTTGGCTGAACATACCGATTCGAATGCGACTGATCCCGAGAGCGACGCGACGAGTCTGACCCGTCGCGTGCGTAACCGCCGTGCCGCGTCTGTGCGCGGATCTCGTGCGACGTCTGCCGCTGTGGCGCCTGCTACGGCAGGGACTGCAAAGGCAGCGCCTGCGAAGGCGACCGTGCCATCGGGTGCGAAGCGCATCACCAAGCCGCTGCGCAGCCTCGTCGTGCTGAGCATGGTCGGCGGAATGGTCGCCACCGTCGCGATCCCGGCCTTCGCCGGGGCGCTTCCCACGGAAGACGCCGTCACCATCCAGCAGATCGCCGTCGACGACGCGCAGTCGTTCGTCGCGGCATCCGATGCCGTCTCGACCGAGCTCTCGCGCGAAAGCTACTCGGCCACCACCGCCGAGGAGATCGAGAAGAAGAAGGCCGAAGAGGCTGCGGCCGAGCGCGCGAAGCAGGTCGCTCGTCTCGCGTCTTCGTCTTCGTCGTCGGTCCCGATCAACATCGCGCTCGTCTCGCCCGGTACCGGTGAGGTGCGCTGGCCGCTCCTCAACTTCACCAAGGGCCGCGGCCTCGGCGACTCGGGCTATCACCAGGGCGTCGATCTTCTCGCAGCCGGCGGAACGCCGATCTACGCCGCCGCGGCCGGAGTCGTGAAGGTCTCGCAAGAGAGTTACGGCGGCTATGGCGTCGGCATCTCGATCGACCACGTCATCGGCGGTCAGCGGGTCAACACGCTTTACGGACACATGACCTACGGCAGCCGTCAGGTCGCCGTCGGCCAGACGGTCGAAGCAGGACAGCTGATCGGCCTGGTCGGCAGCACCGGAAGCTCCACGGCGAATCACCTGCACTTCGAGGTCCACATCAACGGGTCGGTCGTCGACCCGTGGGCCTGGCTGCAGACCAACGCCGGCTGACCTGGAATCTCCTGCGCGGCGAGAGCCGTGGCTGGCCCTCCACGCCCGCGGATGCTCCGCGCGGCGCGTCAGCGCTGCGTAGAGCGGGCATGGGGGCCGTTCGGCGACACGCCATGTGTCGTTCATACATGCCGCGGCCCTCGCTCGCGTCGGGTGCGTTAGCCTGAAACCCGACGCTGAGAGAGCGGAGGGAGCTGAACGATGGGCATCACACCACGCATCCGAACCATGGATGCGCTCGGACGCCTCGTCCTTCGGCATTGCACGAGTGGATGCCGCGGCATTGCCGCGGTTCCAAGGCGCTGTCTATAAGACAGCGCCTTTTTTCATGCCCCTGCGCCCTTGATCGTCGCGCAAGTCGAATCACCGGGAAGCCGTCCCGGCCGTTCGAGAGGATGATCAATGCGCACTCTGGTGCTGAACGCGGGCTATGAGCCCCTCGCCGTCGTGTCGTTCAAGCGGGCTCTCGTGCTCGTGATGAACGAGAAGGCCACCGTGGTGGAACACACCGAGACCGATCCGGTCTGGGGCACGAGACGGTCCTACGATCGCCCGGCGGTGATCATTCTCACTCGGTACGTGCGGGTGCCCGGAGGGCGCCGCGTGCCGGTGACGCGGCGCGGTGTGCTCCGTCGCGACAATCACCGATGCGGGTACTGCGGCAAGACCGCGTCGACCATCGACCACGTGCTGCCGCGTTCGCGCGGCGGCGCGGACTCCTGGGAGAACCTCGTCGCCTGCTGCCTGCGCTGCAACAACATCAAGAGCGACCGCACGCCTCAGGAGATGAACTGGGAGCTGCGTTTCACTCCGCACCCGCCTCGCGGGGGGCAGTGGACCGTTCGGGGCACCGAGCGCACCGACCCCCGGTGGGAGCCGTACCTGGCGCTGGCAGCCTGAGGGTGGCGCGCTGAGGCAGTCGGCATGATCTCCACGGGCCGCCCGGCAGCGCAGTCTCGAACATAACTGTCGGAACTCGGCGGTAATCTCATTCCCTGCGGTTGAGTGAATAGAACATCTGTTCTATTCTAGGGAAATGAGGGCGGTCGTGCAGCTCGCGTCATCGCACGTGCAAGAGGCGGTCGGCCCGGAGTCGATGCGTCCGGGCCTGGCGAGCGCGGCCTCCCTGAACGCGGGGCCGACGAACACCGTGGCGCAGTTGCGGGCCCAGCTCGAGCGGGTGCAGGGTCGCCGGCTCGACGCCCCGGTGCTGCCGGTGCACCCCGCTCTCGCATCGCTTCTTCCCGGTGGCGGTCTGCGCCCGGGCAGTGCGTATTCGCTCCCGCGCTCGATGTCGGTGCTGCTAGCGCTGCTCGCGCAGCCCTCGCAGTCCGGATCCTGGTGCGCAGCGATCGGAATGCCGCGGCTCGGCGCCGAGGCGGCTGAGGGACTGGGGGTCGATCTCTCGCGGCTCGTGCTCATCCCCGATCCCGGTGCACGCTGGCTCGCGGTGACCGCGACCATCGCCGAGGTGCTGCCGGTGGTGGCCGTCCGGCCGTCCGGGCGTGCGGCCGACGGCGATGTCGCACGGCTGGCCGGGCGACTGCGCGACCGGGGCGCCGTGCTGCTGGTGCAGGGGCCGTGGCCGCAGGCCGAGGCCGTGATCGAGGTCGCCGATCCGGCGTGGGAGGGTGTCGGGCGCGGGCACGGCTACCTGTCGGGCCGCGAGGTGACGCTCACCGCCTCGAGCAGGAGGTGGCCGCACCCGCGGCGCGCGCGCGTGATGCTGCCCGATGCCGCGGGGCACATCGCGGTGGCGGCCGGGCGTCCGGGTGCTCCGGTGCGTGCGGCCGAGCCGCTGCGCCCGATCGCCGTCGGGGCGGATGTCGGGCGCTTCGACCGGCTCGCGGCGAGGGCGGTCGGCTGACATGGCTCTGCAGTCTCCCGTGCGAAGCCTCGTGATGTGGTTTCCCGACTGGCCGGTGACGGCGTTGGCCCGTGACGGTTCCGCACCGCTGGATCCCGGGCGTGCGATCGCCGTCGTCGAGCGAAACCTCGTCGTCGCGTGCTCGGCGGCAGCTCGCGCCGAAGGAGTGCGCCGCGACCAGCGTCGCCGCGATGCGCAAGCCCGATGCTCGGGGCTGACGGTGGTGGCGGCGGATGCCGTGCGCGATCAGCGCGCGTTCGCACCGATCGTGTCTCTGATCGAAGAGCGGGCGCCGGGGGTGCAGCTGGTGCGGCCGGGACTGTGCGCGCTGCGCGCCCGGGGCCCCGCACGCTACTACGGCGGTGAGGCCGAGGCGGCGCGCATGCTGATCGAGGTGCTCCGCGGGGCGGGCATCGACGAGGTCCGGGTGGGAGTGGCCGACGGGCCGTTCACGGCCGAGCAGGCGGCCAAAGGCGGCACGAGCGCCGGGGACCCGGTGTTCGTCGTGCCCGCCGGCGGTGCGGCGGGCTTTCTGGCACCGCTGTCGGTGGCGACGCTGCAGGCGTCGTCGTCGGCGGGGTGGGATGCCGGTGACCTCGTGGGCCTGCTCGCGCGGCTCGGCGTGCAGACGCTCGGCGGGTTCGCGGTGATGGATCCCGATCGCGTGCGCGAACGGTTCGGCGAGCGGGGCATCCGTCTGCACGCGCTGGCCGCGGGGCAGGATTCGCAGCCGGTGCAGCCGCGCACGCCGCCGCCCGAGCTGCAGCGCGAGATCGCGTTCGAGCCTCCGCTCGAGATCGCCGACCAGGTCGCGTTCGCGATGCGACTGACCGCCGACGACTTCATCACGGGACTGGGCGCGGTGGATCTCGTCTGCACCGAGCTGCGCGTCGAGCTCGTGGGCGACCGGGGCGAGCGCAGTGACCGGGTGTGGCTGCATCCGGGATCGTTCGACGCGGCGGCGGTCGTGGACCGGGTGCGGTGGCAGCTCGCCGAAGACGTCGGCGCCGACGGCGCGGGTCTCGGCGATGGGGGGCTGCGCAGCGGGGTCGCGCTCGTGCGGATCTCTCCCGAGTCGGTGGATGCGGCATCCCATCACGCCCCCGCGATCTTCGGCGGCGGACCCGAGGAGCGCGTGCACCACGCCCTCTCGCGCGTGCAGGCGATGCTCGGCCACCGCGGCGTGCTCACCCCGGCGATCGGCGGGGGGCGGTGGCTGGCCGAACGACAAGTGCTGGTGCCGTGGGGGGACCGGCACGAGCGCGACCGACACGCGAAGAGCGCCGACAGCCTCGCCGCGCAACGCGCGAGGCCATGGCCGGGGAGCCTGCCCGATCCGCTGCCGACGACGGTGTTCGCCGAACCCGTCCCCGTCGACGTGCGCGCGCTCGGCGGCGAGCTGATCGACGTCGACGAGCGGGGGAGCGTCTCGGCGGTTCCCGCGTTCCTGAACGAGAACGGTCGGCGGCGCGCGATCGAGGCGTGGGCGGGGCCGTGGCCCGTGGTCGAGAGAGGATGGGATGCCGCGCGCACGCGTCGTGCGCACCGGTTCCAGGTCGTCGATGCCGATGGCGGCGCGTGGCTGCTGGTGTGCGAGGGCGACACCTGGACGGCGGAGGCGACCTATGACTGAGGTGCTGTCCGCAGCGGGGGGTGATCGCTGATGGGCTTCGACAACCCTTCGGTGCCGTGGTCCGAGATGGAGCGCGTGCTGAGCGGCCGTCGCCGCCCGGGCGGGCCACCCGTGGGCGCCGACGGCGGCGACAGCCCGGCCTGGTCGCACAAGCGCGGACCCTACGTGCCGCCGCAGATCGAGCGCCCGGCCGAGGCGATCCCGTACGCCGAGCTGCACGCGCACTCGTCGTTCTCGTTCCTCGACGGCGCCTCCTCTCCCGAAGAGCTCGCCGAAGAGGCGGAGCGGCTGGGGCTGCACGCGCTGGCCATCACCGATCACGACGGCTTCTACGGCATCGTGCACTTCGCCGAGGCCGCCGAGACGCTCGCTCTGAAGACGGTGTTCGGTGCCGAGCTGTCGCTCGAGCTGCCCAAACCGCAGAACGGCGAGCCCGATCCTGTCGGAGCGCACCTGCTCGTCCTCGCGCGCGGCGAAGAGGGGTACCACCGGCTCGCGGGCGCCATCACGCACGCGCAGCTGCAGGGCGCCGAGAAGGGGCGTCCGGCCTACGATCTCGACGAGCTCGCGGCCCAGGCCGGGGGCGAATGGGCGATCCTCACCGGGTGCCGCAAGGGCGCGGTGCGCCGGGCGCTCGCGTCTGCGCCGGGAACGGCGGGGGCGGATGCCGCGGCCCGAGAGCTCGACCGGCTGGTCGCGCTGTTCGGGCGAGACGCCGTGCACGTCGAGCTCATCGACCACGGCAACCCTCTCGACACCCGCGACAACGCGGTGCTGGCAGAGCTCGCGCGCGAGCGGCGGCTGCCTCTTCTCGCCACGAACAACGTGCACTATGCGGTGCCCGAGCGGCAGCTGCTCGCGGCGGCGGTCGCCGCGGTGCGCGCGAACCGGGGTCTGGACGAACTCGACGGATGGCTGCCGTCGCACGCCGGCGCGCACCTGCGGTCGGGCGCCGAGATGGCGGAGAGATTCGTGCGGTATCCCGATGCCGTGGCCCGCACCGTCGCGCTGGCGGACCAGCTCGCCTTTCCGCTGCGGCGCGCGAAGCCCGCGCTGCCGAAGCAGAAGGTGCCCGAGGGACACACGCCGATGTCGTGGCTGCGGCAGCTGGTGTGGGAGGCGGTGCCCCACAGGTATCCCGATCTGACGCAGAACGACCGCGATCGCATCGAGAAAGAACTCGGGGTCATCGAGGCGAAGGACTTTCCGGGCTACTTCCTGATCGTGCACGGCATCGTGCAAGAGGCGCGGCGCCGCGGCATCCTGTGCCAAGGGCGTGGGTCGGCGGCCAGCAGTGCGGTCTGCTATCTGCTGGGGATCACCGCGGTCGACGCGATCAGATACAACCTGCCCTTCGAGAGGTTCCTGTCGAGCATGCGCGACGAAGAGCCCGACATCGACGTGGACTTCGACTCCGACCGGCGCGAAGAGATCATCCAGTGGGTCTACGGGGAGTACGGGCGCGAGCGGGCGGCCCAGGTGGCGAACGTCATCCAGTACCGCCCCAAGAACGCGATCCGCGACATGGCGAAGGCGCTCGGGTACTCTCCGGGTCAGCAGGATGCGTGGTCGAAGCAGGTGGAGGGGTGGGGGGCGCTCCTCGAGACGGGGGCCGGTCACGACATCCCCGATCAGGTGCTCGAGTTCGCGTCCGAGCTGCTGAAAGCGCCGCGGCATCTCGGCATCCACTCCGGCGGGATGGTGCTGACCGACCGGCCCGTGGGCGAGGTCGTGCCGATCGAGCACGCGCGCATGGAGAACCGCACGGTGATCCAGTGGGACAAGGACGACGCCGCATGGATGGGGCTCGTCAAGTTCGATCTGCTGGGACTCGGGATGCTGGCCGCCCTGCAGTACAGCTTCGACATGGTGCGGGCAGCCACCGGGGAGGAGTGGGAGCTGTCGACGATCCCGAAGGAGGAGAAGGCGGTCTACGACATGCTGTGCCGTGCAGATGCGATCGGCGTGTTCCAGGTGGAGTCGCGTGCGCAGATGGGGCTGCTGCCGCGCCTGCGGCCGCGCGAGTACTACGACCTCGTGGTCGAGATCGCCCTCATCCGGCCCGGTCCCATCCAGGGAGGAGCGGTGCACCCGTTCGTGCGGCGCAAGCTCGGGAAAGAGACGGTGACCTACCCGCATCCCAAGCTGAAGCCGGTGCTCGAGCGCACTCTCGGCATCCCGGTGTTCCAGGAGCAGCTCATGCAGATGGGCATGGCCGTCGGCGGACTCAGCGGCGAGGACGCCGATCTGCTGCGCCGGGCGATGGGATCCAAGCGTGGCATCGAGCGCATCGAGTCGCTGAAGGAGAAGCTCTACGCGGGGATGGCGTCGAACGATCTCGTGGGAGAAGACGCCGACGCGATCTACGCGAAGATCCAGGCGTTCGCGAACTTCGGGTTCGCCGAGTCGCATTCGCTGTCGTTCGCGCTGCTCGTGTACGCGAGCTCGTGGATCAAGCTGCACTATCCGGCCGCGTTCCTCGCGGGGCTGCTGCGCGCGCAGCCGATGGGCTTCTACTCGCCCGCGACCCTCGTGGCGGACGCCCGCCGCCACGGCGTCGAGGTGCACCGCCCCGACCTGCATCTGTCAGGGGTGGAGGCGGTGCTCGAGCCGGTCGATGGCCCCGGGCCCACCGGTATGGACTCCTGCACCCACCGCATCCAGCCGCCGGTGGGGACGTTCGACATCGATGCGCCCGACGAGTCCGCCGACCATCGCCGCGACGGAGGCTTCTCGGTGCGGCTCGGCCTTGCCGGAGTCAAAGGGGTCGGTGCGGCTGTCGCGCAGCGCATCGTCGCCGCACGTGAGGCCGAGGGACCCTTCCAGAGCCTTCGCGATCTCGTGCGGCGAACGAGCATCACCGCCGCGCAGCTCGAATCCCTCGCGACGGCGGGGGCGTTCGAGAGTCTCGGGCACAGCCGACGTGAGGCGATCTGGCTGGCCGGCTCGGCCGCGCAGGACCGGCCGGAGTTCCTGCCGGACTCCCTCATCGCGGTGCAGCCGCCGCTGTTCACCGACCCCACCAGCTACGAGGTGCTCGCCGCCGACCTGTGGGCCACCGGGGTCTCGACCGACGATCACCCCATGACGCACTACCGCTCCGGACTCGATGCACGCGGCGTCCTCACTTCGAGCGAGCTGCGCACCCACGAGATCGGACGCCGCATCGAGGTCGCAGGGCTCGTGACTCACCGGCAGCGGCCGGCCACGGCATCCGGGGTCACCTTCCTCAACCTCGAGGACGAGCACGGTCTGGTGAACGTCGTCTGCTCGGTGGGGGTGTGGAACCGCTATCGCCGCGTCGTGCGCGACAGTCCGGCGCTGATCGTGAGGGGGATGCTGGAGCGCTCGATCGAGGGCGTCACCAACCTCATCGCCGATCGCTTCGAGGACCTCCGCGTGGGCGTGGAGCACCGGGCGAGGGATTTCCGGTGATCGACGCCGACACGGAGGACGCGGAGGCCGAGGCCGAGGCCGCTAGATTCGACGGCGCCTGCCGGGAGTGACCACGGCGCCCACGACGGCCGCCTTGGCAACGGGGGAGGGGCCGGGGCCGACGGCCGAGGCGACGACGGCGGCCTTCGCGACCGGCGCCCCGATGACGCCGACTCGTCCGATTCGTGCTGGTCTCAGCGGCATCTCAGGCTCCTGTGGTTTCGAGTTCGGCGTCCGCCGCGAGTGACGCGACGATCGCTTGGATGGGAATGCGACCGTTGGCGATCAGCTGACCGCCTGCTCGCCGCGCAGCGGAGGCGAACGGTGCCGCCCAGAGATTCTCGTAGACGAGGACACCGGCGACGCTTCCCGGATCCATCGCGTTCGCAAGCTGCGCGACATCGTCGGCCGCGAGCAACTCGGCGAGTTCCGCCTCGATCTCGACAAGAGCCCCGAGATCAGTCGTGTCCGAGAGTTCGGCAGCGTCGATGACCCCGTCGTCGTCCTTGGTCAGAATGATCGCGTCGATCACCCGGATCGTCCCCGCATCCACAAGGCGGATCAGCTCCTCAACGATCTCGCCGCTGAAGTTCTGCTGCCCCGCGGGAAACTCGATCACCAGGAAGTCGACTGGCCCCAACTCGGAGAGTTCATGCTCATTCATCTGGTCTGTCCTCGTCGTTCGTCAGGCGCAAGAGCATCTTCCGCCTGACTGAGGATGGCGCCTCGCGGGGCGGTGCGGCATCACCCGCAGGGAGTGATTCGCTTTCGGTCTCGGCATAGTCCCCGACGAGAAGACCCCACCATCTGCCGCACCGCCGGCCGAATGCCTTCGGTGATCGACGCGGGGGATCGGATGCTCCACACTGGTCCGATGAGAGCCGTCGTGTACGACAGATATGGCTCGACCGACCAGCTGCGGATCGAAGACGTCCCCGTGCCGGCACCGAGGCCGGGCGAGGTGCTCGTCGAGGTGGTGGCGACATCCGTCAATCTGAGCGATTGGGAAGCCCTGCGCGGCACCCCCGCGTACGCCCGCGCCAGCGGCGGCCTGCGTCGCCCGCGCCGCCACACTCTCGGCTCCGATATCGCCGGACGAGTCGCGGCAGTGGGCGGGGGAGTCGAGCGCTTGCGCGTGGGCGACGAGGTGTACGGCGACAACCTCCTGCTCAAGGGCGGGTTCGCCGAGTTCGCCGTCGCTCCCGAGTCGGCGCTCGCCGTCAAACCTGGCGGCATCACCTTCGCCGAGGCATCCACGATCCCGCAGGCGGGTGCGATCGCGCTGCAGGCCCTCGCGCGCGGGCGAGCAGGCGAGCGGATGCTGATCAACGGCGCCGGCGGAGGCTCGGGCATGTTCACGCTGCAGCTCGCCAAAGCGGCGGGCCTTCATGTGACGGCGGTCGACAATGCCGGCAAGCTCGGCTTTCTGCGCGAGCTCGGCGCCGACGAGGTGCTCGACTACCGCACGCAGGACTTCACACGCACAGGGCCCTACGACCTCATCATCGACTTCGTCGCGCACCGTTCGGTGTTCGCATATCGTCGGGCGCTCTCGCCCGGTGGCCGCTACTTCATGGTCGGGGGAACGGCGCGGACGATCCTGCGGCTGCTCACGGTCGGCTCCGTCATCGGCCCGCTGTCGGGCCGGCGCCTGCAGCTTCTCGTGATCCACGAGGGACCGGAGCACTTCTCGCCGCTGACCGAGCGGATCATCGCCGGCGACGTGAAGATCCACATCGACAGCCGGTTCGCGCTCGACGAGGTGGCCGCCGCGCTCGAGCACCATGGCGAGGGCCGCGCCCTCGGCAAAGTCGTGGTCGAGGTGCGCCCGGGCTGATCGCACCGCTCGGCGCGGCGGGTCACCGCTCCGGCGATCGCGTCGCTGCCCGGCCGGACCACGTGGGACCGGCTCAGTACGGCACGATCATGCGCCTGCCGAAGGGCCGGCCGGACCACACGGGAGACCCGTCAGTACGGCACGATCATCGGAGTGCCGAAGTGCGGGTCGGGAATCACCGAGCACGACAGCCCGAACACGCTCTCTACGCTCTCGGCCGTGACGATGTCGGCCGGTGCTCCCGACGCCACGACGTGGCCGTCCCGCATCATGACGATCCGGTCAGCGAATCGTGCCGCCTGGTTGAGGTCGTGGAGCACGGTCACGACCGTGCGCCCCTCGTCCCTGAGGGCGCGGAACAGCTTCAGCAGGTCGTACTGGTGCGAGATGTCGAGAAAGGTCGTGGGCTCGTCGAGCAGCATGATCGGGCTCTCCTGCGCCAACAGCATCGCGATCCACACGCGCTGCCGCTGGCCGCCGGACAGTTCGTCGACGAGGCGACTCGCGAGCTCCTGCGTGCCCGTGGCCTCGAGCGCGGCGTCGACCGCGTCGCGATCGGTTCGCGACCACTGCCGCAGGAGCGTCTGATGCGGATGCCGGCCCCGACCGACCAGGTCGGTGACGCGGATGCCGTCGGGCGCGATCGACGTCTGCGGAAGCAGACCGAGCCGGCGCGCCACCTCTTTCGACGGATAGTCGCTGATCGCCCTGCCGTCGAGGATCATGGTGCCCTCGACCGGCTTGAGCAGTCGCGCCATCGCGCGCAGCAGCGTCGACTTGCCGCAGGCGTTCGGTCCGACGATGGCCGTGAACGATCCCGCCTCGATCTCGACGCTCAGGTTCTCGGCGATCACCGCCTTGTCGTAGGCGAGGGTGACATTGCGCGCGGCGAGTGTCGTGTTGTCGGCATCCGTCGTGGCATGGTGCGTCGTCGTATCGGTCATGCTTTTCTCGCTTCGTGGATCAGGAGCCAGACGAGGTAGCCGCCGCCGAGGGCGACGGTCACCAGACCCACCGGCAGCTGAGTGGGCGCGAACAGGCGTTGTGCGATCACGTCGCTGCCGACGAGGAGTGCGGCGCCGACGGCGGCGGACCCGGTGAGCGTGACACCGGCGCTGCCGGTGATGCGACGGCCGATCTGCGGGGCTGCCAGGGCGATGAAGGCGATCGGTCCGCAGAGCGCGATGACGACGGCGGTGAGCCCGACGCCGACGAGGACCAGCAGGATGCGGACCACTCCGGTGCGCACACCGAGCGCCGTGGCCGTGTCGTCGCCGAGTTCGAGCAGATGCATCCTGTCGGCGAGCACGGCACACGCCACGGCGAGTGGCGCGAGGAAGAGCAGCGACGGGCCGACCTGCTCCCAGCCCAGTCCGTTGAGGGATCCCATGCCCCACGCGGAGGCCATCATGGCGACGTAGAGGTCGGCATTGAGGATGAGCCAGGTGTTGACCGAGGCGAGCATCGCGCTGACGCCGATGCCCACGATGATGAGCCGGAAGCCTTGGAACCCGCCTCGCCATGCCAGGAGGTAGACGATCACGGCGGCCGCGAGCCCGCCGAGGAACGAGCCGATCGCCGTGCTCACGAAGCCGGAGGCTCCGGCGGTCATGATCAGCAGCGCGCCGGTGTAGGCCCCGGCGTCGAATCCGATGATGTCGGGGCTGCCGAGCGGGTTGCGGGTCAGCGATTGGAAGATGGCGCCGGCGGCGCCGAGCGCCGCACCGAAGACGAGCGCGAGCAGCACGCGGGGCAGCCGCCACTCCACGACGACGAGGGTGTTCTTCGGTGTGCCGACGCCGACGAGCGCGGCGATCACATCCGAGGGAGCGACGAAGAAGTCGCCGAGGCACAGCGCCAGGATGCCGAGACACAGCGCCAGCAGCACGATCGCCACGGTGGCCACGACTCCCCGCAGCCGGATCCGGCGGGTGAACGGGCCGCGTTCGATCGCGAACACGCGCGGGCCGTGGATCGTGGCGGTCACAGCCCGCTGGCCTTTCGTCGGCGCACGAGTGCGATGAGGACGGGAGCGCCGATGAAGGCGGTGACGAGTCCGACGGAGAGTTCGCCGGTGGGCAGGATGAGCCGGGCGACGATGTCGGAGACGATCAGCAGCAGCGGTGCACCCAGCACGGTGCCGACGAGGATCCACACCTGGTGCGGACCGACGAGCCAGCGCACCGCATGGGGAACCATCAGGCCGATGAAGCCGATCGGTCCCGCCGCTGCGGTGGCGGCGCCGCACAGCAGCGTGACGGCCACGATCGACAGGATGCGTGTGCGCATCACGTGCGAGCCCAGTGCCGTGGCGAGGTCGTCGCCGAGGGCGAGCGCGTTCATGCTCGGGCCGAGGGCGAAGGCGATGGCGAGACCGACGACGATGAAGGGGAGCACCGTGTTGACGTCGGAGGTGAGCGCCTGGAGCGAGCCGGCGGCCCACGTGCGCATCTCGTTGAACACCTGGGGGCGAAGGAGCGAGATTCCCCCGGTGATCCCCGCGAGCACAGCGCCGAGCGCGACGCCCGCCAGCGTCATGCGCAGCGGGTCGGCACCGCCACGACCGGCGGATCCGATCACGAAGACCAGCAGCGTCGCCAGGGCCGCGCCCGTGAACGCGAACCAGATGTACTCCAGCGCACCGCTGGCGCCGGCGAACGCGACTCCCGCGACGATGCCCGCGCCCGCACCCGCGTTGACGCCGAGGATCCCCGGGTCTGCGAGCGGGTTGCGGCTGAATCCCTGGATGAGCGCCCCGGCGATGCCCAGGGCCGCCCCGACGCCGAGCGCGATGACGGTGCGGGGTATCCGCATGTCGCGCACGATGAGCGCCGACTGCGGATCGGTTCCGAGGAGCCCCTCCCACACCTCGAGCGGGCTGAGGCGCTGGGACCCCAGGAAGATGCTCGCGATGCAGGCCAGGACCAGCGCGACCGCGAGCAGCGTCACGGCCAGCGCCCGGCGTGGGGGAGCGGCCGTCGCCGGCTTCTCGAGGACTGAGGCGCTCATGCGTCAGAGGCCCAGTTTCTCGAGTTCCGCCTCGTACTCGTCCTCGATCTCTTCGCCGTCGCGCTCATCGTCGTCCCACATCGCCGCCAGGCGGGTGCGGTCCGTCTCGGGCAGGTTGTCGTACTTCTCCCGCCACTGCTCGGCGTTCTCGGTCCAGTATCCGACGATCTTGTAGGCGGCGGCGGCGAGTTTGAGCTCGTGGCGGAGCAGGCGACGGATGCCGCGGGTCGCCTTGGTCTCGCCGGCCACCCAGACGTAGCCCGGCCCCGAAGGCAGCTCGGCGGAACGCACGATCTCTTCGATGCGGGTCGGGCCGTGCCCGTTCCCGCCGTGCACCCAGTGCAGCTCGACGTTGGGCGGCAGCACCACGTTCTGCTCGTGTTCGGCGGACGAGACCTCGATGACCACGCGGGTCCGCACGCCGCCCGGTGCGGTCTCCGCGAGTCGGAGCGCGGCGGGCAGTCCCGTCGCATCCGCGACCAGCAGCTGCCACGTGATGTCGGCGGGCGGGTCGTACAGACCGCGCGGCGTGTTCACGCCCACGACGTCGCCCGGCTGCGCGGCGAGCGCCCATGCTGCGGCGATGCCGCCCTCGTGCACGACGAAGTCGATCGTGAGCTCGCGCTGCGCCCCATCCCACTTGCGCACGGTGTAGGTGCGCAGCGGAGCAGGCTCGACGCCCTCCGGGTAGTCCCAGTAGCCGTCCTCCGTGGCGAACGGCAGGGTCGGCTCGGCACGCTGCTCGAACGGGAAGAAGATGCGGAAGTACTCGTCGCCGACCCCGGTGGATTCGAAGCCCTCGAGCCCTTCGCCGCCGAACACGACGCGCATCATCCCCGGAGTGAGCCGCTCCACGCGGAGCACTTCGAGCCGGTGGATCCGGTTGGCGCTCATCCGAGCAGCGCCGTCGCGACGGTCTCGAGGAAGGCGCGCTGACCGCTGGGCGAGCCGTAGATCATCTCGTAGTTGTAGCCGTAGATCTCGCCGTTCTGCACGAAGCCGAGCTGGTTCCACAGCGCGTTGCTGGTGAGAGCCTCCTCCTCGCTGATGAGGCCGGAGCCGTCTTCGTTGACCGGGGTGAAGATCACGTCGATCGCGTCGAGCTGGCCGAGCTGCTCCATGCTGAACTTCGTGCCGTCGCCGGCGGGCAGGCCGTTCTCATCCGCCATCATCATCGGCGACACCTGCAGACCGAGGTCGGTGAACACGAGCGCGGGCACACCGTATGTGCTGGTTCCCGCCTCGCCCTCGTAGAACGACACGTCGGCCACGACCGGGTCGATGCCGGCGGCATCGAGCTCGGCGCGGATCTCGGCGACGCGGGCCTCGTAGTCGTCGGTCCAGGCCTGCCACTGCGCTTCGCGACCCAGGTCGATGGCGGCCTGGTGGAACGAGTCGCGCCAGTCCGCGCCGTCGAACGCGTTGTAGGTGTAGGTCGGGGCGATCTTCTGCAGGTCCGCGTCGAGGTCCTCTTCGTATCCGAGCCCGTTGAGGATGAAGTCGGGCTCGGCCTCGAGGACCTTCTCCAGGTTGAACTCGGGGAAGTTGCCGAATACCGCGAGCCCCTCGAGCTCCTCCTGCGGGAAGAAGTCGGGGAAGGCGGTGAAGTCGTCGCGCACCGGCTGCGTGCCGGCGAGCGGGATGCCGAGGGTGATGAGCATGTCGACGTCGGTCGTGTAGAAGCCGAGCGCCGCCTGCGGGTCGTTCGGCATCTCGATGGTGACGCCGGCCGGAGTGTCGACGGAGGTCGTGTCGGTCGTGGTGGCGCTGCCTGCGCTCGAAGCGCACGAGGTGAGGAGCAGCGCCGAGGCGCCGAGCAGGGCGACGGTCGCGAGTGAGTGAGCGCGCATGACGCGGCCTTTCATCAGGGGAGGGAGTTAGCCAAGGGTTACCTAACCTCGCCCAAGTATTCACCCCGAGATGTCGTCCGGGCGCCAGAACGTGTCGCGGTCAGGACAACCTCTGCCCGATTCCGGATCTGGCACCGGCGAACTCGCCCGGTGTGTGCCCGATCTCGCGCCGGAACGCCTGCACGAACGCGCTCGGCGTGGCATAGCCGACCCGTGCGCTGACCGACACGACGGAGTGGTCGGCAGCAAGCCATTCGATGGCGCGCCGGATGCGGGCACGAGTGCGCCATTCCGCGAAGCTGAGACCCGTCTCGGCGACGAACAGCCGCGAGAGGTTGCGTGCACTGGCTCCCACTTCGCGTCCCCACTCGTCGAGGGATCGCGCGTCGGCGGGGTCGTCGAGCAGCATCTCGGCCACCCGGCGCGTTCTGTCATCGGAAGGAAGCGGAAGATCCACCGTCGTGAGCATCACCGGTTGGAGGAGCCAGGTGACGAGTTGCTCGGCATGCCGGCGCGCATTCACGGGGAGACGGGATTCGTCCGCGAGCCGGGTGAGCAGCGCCTGGTTCAGTTCCGGCATCGCGACCGCGGTGGTCTTGTCGCCCGGGGATCCGAGCGCCGGATCGAAGTACGTGCAGCGGAACGTGGTTCTGGGGGCGGCGACGACCCGGTGCATCACTCCCGCGGGTATCCAGATTCCGAGAGCGCTCGGCACGGCGAACCATCCGTCGTCCGTCTCGACCGTCAAGGTGCCGCGAGTGCCCCAGAGAAGTTCGTGCATGTCTTCGTGCGCGTGGCGGTCCCACTCGACCCGTTCGGCCACAGCGATGTCGACGGTGTCGACGCGCCACGGATCCGGCTCGGGGTCCTGTCTGCTCCACGACATGATCTGTCCGCCTGTCGTCTTGTCGCCACGAGTAAGGCGAACCTAAGCTACCACTTCGTGCCCCTTGTTGATTCTGTGCCCGCCGTGGTGCCTGCGACACTCATCCGGCGTGGTCAGCGCGGACGCGTCGCGCTCGCATCGCTGGGGTTCTCGCTCCATCAATCGTGCGAAGCACTCGTGCCGATCGTCGTCGGGATCGCGATCGATGTCGCGATCGCCCCGTCGGATCCGTGGCTGCTGCTGGGAACGCTTGCGGTGCTCGCTGTCGTGTTCCTCACGCTGCTGTCGGTGTGGCGCATGGGAGAGCTCGCGGCCACGCGTGCCTACGTGGAGACCACGTACGGCGATCGGCGCGGCCTGATCGCCCGGCTGCTCGCGCCGAGGGTGTCCTTCCCCGGCCCCGCCGGGCAGATGCTGTCCACGCTCTCGTCGGATGTCGACGAGGCGGCCACCGTCGTCTGGACCATCTCGCGGGCCATAGCTTCCGGCGCTGCCGTCCTCACGGCATCCATCGCCCTTCTGGTGATCTCGCCGCCTCTTGCCGCGCTCGTGCTCGTCGGCACCCCGGTCGTGATGGTCGTGCTGCACTTCTGCACGAGGCCGCTCGAGCGACGCAGCAGCGCCGAGCAGGAAGCGCTCGCCGCGTCGTCCGCCCTGGCCGGCGATCTGCTGTCGGGCCTTCGTTCGGTGAAGGGGCTCGGTGCCGAGGATGAGGCGATCCGCCGCTTCCGCCACGTCAACGAGCGCTCGCTCCGAGCGGCGCTGCGCGCGTCGTACGCGGAGGGTGCCTTCACCGGCGTCAGCTCGTTGATCTCGGGCGCCTACCTCGTGCTGCTCGCCGCCATCGCCTCGGCCGCTGTCGTCGCGGGCGATCTCACGCCGGGTCAGCTCGTGACCGTCGTCGGCCTCGCGCAGTTCCTGCAGTGGCCCATCGCCGGACTCGGTCTCGTCGGAGCCCAGATGGCCCGTGTGCGTGCGTCGGCCGGGCGGATGGACGTTCTCGCCGGAACTGTCTCCGGGCCGGGAAGCCAGATCGAGCACGGCCCGGGGGACGTGAGGATTCGTGGACTGCGCCTGCCGTCCGGAGGCGAGCTCACCCTCGACGTGCCCGCCGGGAGCATGGTCGGGCTGGTGCTCGACGAGGAGGACGCCATCGCCGCGCACGATCGCCTCGCCGGTCTCGGTCGATCGGACGACGGACACGTCCACATCGACGGCGTGCCGCTGGTCGGGCCGCCCGCGGCCGGTGCGCGGCCGGGGCTGATAGCTCCGCCGCACGAGCCGGCGCTGTTCACCGGCACGGTGGGCGACAACGTCGTTCCGCGTGGATCGGCGCTGGACGATGCCCACGTCAGAGCGGCCGCCGAGGCGGCGGCGCTCTCGGACATCCTCCTCGTCGAGGGGTGGGGTCGTGAGATCGGAGAGCGGGGGCGGCTGCTCTCCGGCGGCCAGCGTCAACGCGTCGCGCTCGCGCGTGCGCTCGCCGCGGATCCTGCGGTGCTCGTGCTGCGCGAGCCTGCGACATCCGTCGACGCCGTCACCCAGGCGGGGATCGCCGAAGGGATCCGCCGGCACCGTGCCGGCCGGACCACGCTGCTCTTCACCACCAGCCCCGCGCTGCTGAGCATGTGCGACGTGCTCGTGGATGCGTCGGGCGAGGAAGCGGCCGTCGTGGATGCGGCACCGAGCGAAGGCAGGACCCGAGCATGAGTCTTCCGCTTCCGATTGCGACGCCGGTGCGAACGCGGCGTGCGATGCGCGACCTCGTGACAGGACACGTGCCGGGCTTCGTGCGGGCGCTGGTGGCTTTGCTCGCCGGTGCGATCGCCGGGGTTGCGACGCCGCTGCTGCTGGGCGAGATCGTGGATGCCGCGGTCGGCGACGAGGCGGATCACCGACGGCTCGTCCCGCTCCTCGTCGCGCTTGCCGTCCTCGCCGTGCTGCTGGCCGTCTTCGCGGTCTGGTCCCGCGTCGCGGTGGCGCGGCTGGGGGAGCGGATGCTGGCGAAGCTTCGCCTGGACGTCTTCGTGCACGTGATGCGCCTTCCCGAGCGACGCATCGAAGCGGCCGGCCGCGGCGAGGTGATCTCGCGTGTGACCGCCGATGTCGCCGTGGTCGGCGACACGGTGTCGTCGATTCTGCCGGGCGCCGCGTCGGCGGCATTCCTCGTGGCGACCTCGGCGGTCGGACTGGCCTTCATCGACCCGCGCCTGACGCTCGCCGCACTTCTGGCCGTGCCGCTTCAGGTGATGGCCGTTCGCCTGTATCTGAAGCGGTCGCAGCCGCTGTACCGAGCGTCGCGTGCGGCCGCGGGTGCCCGATCCCAGCTCACGCTGGAGGCGCTGGATGGCCACGCCACGGTCACCGCGTTCGGGTCCGGCCCCGAGTTCGAGGGGCGCATCGACGACGCGGCGCGACGGGAGGCCGACCTCGTGCTCGCGGCGACGCGCGTGGGTGCCCGGTTCTGGGGGCGGCTCAACATCGCAGAGTTCATCGGGCTGGCTGCGATCCTGGCGGTCGGGTGGCTTCTCGTCTCCACCGGTGCCGGCACGGTGGGCGCCGCGACGGCGGCCGCGCTCCTCTTCATGCAGCTCTTCGGCCCGATCGGCACGGTTCTTGCGAGCTTCGACGATCTGCAGCGTGCGGCGGCGAGTCTTGCCCGCCTCGTCGGCATCCTCGATGAGCCGGCCGCCGAGGAGCGCGCTCGTCCGCAGGCGCAGGCATCGACGGGCGCCGCGGTGTCGCTGCAGGATGTGACCTTCGCCTACGGCACACGCGATGTGCTCTCGGGTATCACTTTCGACCTTCCCCACGGCGGGCATCTCGCGATCGTCGGTGCGAGCGGAGCCGGAAAGAGCACCATCGCCTCGCTGGTCAATGGGGAACTCGCGCCCTCTGGCGGGGCGATCGGGTTCGGCACGCACTCCTCGCGCGTCGCGCTCGTCAGCCAGGAGAACCACATGTTCGCAGGTTCCATCCGGGACGATCTGAGGATCGCGAAGCCGGATGCCGGCGACGACGAGCTGCACCGGGCGCTCGCTGTCGTCGGTGCGTCGTGGGTCGAAGATCTCGCCGCCGGGCTCGACACCAGAATCGGCGACGGTGGGGCGGTTCTCACCGAGACGCGTCGGCAGCAGCTCGCCCTGGCGAGGGTGGAGCTGTTCGCGCCCGACGTCCTCATCCTGGACGAGGCCGCGTCCGAGGCGGGAGCGAACGGCGACGGCGAGCTGGGTCACGCGGCGACCGCGTTGGCCGCACGTCACACCACGATCACGATCGCGCACCGGCTCGATCAGGCGGCGACGGCCGACACCATCATCGTTCTGGATGCCGGCAGGATCGTCGAAGAGGGCACTCACGAAGAACTCCTCAACGCGGACGGTGCGTACCGCCGCCTGTGGGACACGTGGCATCAGCGCCCGGCGTCCTGAGTTCGTCGCGGGGGAGTTCCGCGGGTGTCTGCGGGGTGGTCTAGCGTGGTCGCCAAGCTCTCCGATGAGAAGGAGATGCCATGAGTTCGAAGCTCGGAAACATCACGTTCTACGCCGTCGATCCCCCCGCGCTCGCGCGATTCTGGGGCGCGGTCTTCGGGTATCCCGAAGCGACGTGGGAGGAGCCGCTCAAGAGCGAGCTGCTCGCGTCGGGGGTGACCGAGACGGATCTCGCGCACCGAGGCATGGCAGAGGACCCCGACGGTATCGGGCCGCGGTTCTTCTTCCATCACGCGCCCGAGCCCAAGAGTGGTCGCAACCGCCTGCATCTCGACATCAGCGCGACGCCGGGCCGCCGACCGACCCGCGAAGAGCTCGACGCGGAGAAGGACCGGCTGGTCGCACTCGGCGCCGAGGTCGTGCGGCTGGTGGATCAGACCTGGGGTCCGTGGCCCGAGCTGTACTTCCAGATGCAAGATCCCGAGGGGAACGAGTTCTGCCTGCAGTAGGACTGCCCTCTCGGGTCAGGCGGTCAGGTGCTCGACGAGGATCTTGACGCCGATGCCGATGAGCACCAGCCCTCCCACCACTTCGGCGGGTGCCTGGAAGCGAGTGCCGACGCGGTGGCCCAGCACGACGCCGAGGTAGGTGAGCGCGGCGGTGATCACTCCGATCACGATCACGGCCGGCACGATGTCGACGTGCAGGAACGCGAAGCTGAGGCCGACCGCGAGTGCGTCGATGCTCGTCGCGACCGCGAGGAGGAGCAGCTCGCGCGGTCGCACCCGGCCGTTCGTCTGCTCGCTGTGATCGGCGCGGAAGGCCTCCCACAGCATCTTGCCGCCGATGAGCAGCAGCAGCGTGAACGCGACCCAGTGGTCGATCGGGGCGATGAAGCTGCTGAACTGTGCGCCGAGCAGCCATCCGAGCAGCGGCATGAGCGCCTGGAACAAGCCGAAGGTCAGTGCGACGAGCAGCGCGTCGCGGTGCAGGTGACGTCGGATGCGCACACCCTGCGCGAGCGACACCGCAAACGCATCGGCAGAGACACCGACGGCGACGACGAGCAGGTTGAAGATCGACACGGGAACCTCTCTCGGGCGCGGGAAGGCCCCGAACATCATGCCGACTTCGGCGGCCCGAATGCGGTTCGGCGGCCCGAAAGGAGCGGCACGCTTGGTTGTCATGTATTGAGGGAGAATCGGATTGGGTGCTCGACCCGCTCTAGAATGGATGGCGCAAGCCTCTGTAGCTCAATGGAAGAGCTGCTCCGTCCTAAGGAGAGGGTTGGGGGTTCGAGTCCCTCCAGGGGCACAGTCTTTTTTTAGCTCTGACCAGGGATTTCTTCTGAGGTCAGACCACTCAAATTGCGTTCTTGGCCGCTTTTTGGCCGCATTTGAGAAAGCTGTGAGCCGAAACCGACGCAGATTTGACGCCCTTCACGGAGCGTCGTTCGACGTCTCAGAACGACGAAATCGAGCATTTCTGGCGTCCTGTGCCTCGTCGAAAATTGAGCAGTCTGCTCTCCGGCGTTACGTCGGTCGGGCGTAGCGGGTCTGCGGACCTGACGGCAGTGCTACCAGCGGCATCGCATCGTTGAGGCGCGTTGCGACGGCATCCAAGTCGTCGTCGAAGAGGTCGGCGTAGGTGTCGAGCGTCATGGCCGCCGACGCGTGCCCCAGCATCCGCTGCACGGCCTTCACGTTGGCGCCGGAGCTGATCGCGAGCGATGCGGCGGTGTGGCGGAGGTCATGAGGCGTCAGCCGCGGCATCGACGGGTCCACAGCCTGCGCGCGGCGGACCGCGTGCGCGAACCATCCCTGTGCGCCTGAGTTGCGCATGTGGTTGACGCCGTCGCCGAACAGCAGCCCTTCGGGACCCTTGCAGGCGCAGGACAGTTCAATCATCGGAGCGAGGCGCTCGGGGAGAACTTCTCGCCGGTGTCGTCACGTCGTCGGCCACATTCCGGGCGTGTATGAAGGGCGGCCGGTCATGACGGGCTACTCACCGCACGAACAGCGCCACGATCGCCACGATGACCGCGACGACGGACAAGACCGTGTTGGCGATCGTCAGTTTGTGGGACTGCCTCGCGAGCCGGTGCGACTCTTCTGCGAGCCGAGTGGACGCCGCAGCCGAACGCGTCAGATCACGATGACGAAGTTCGTCTTCGTAATGCGCGAGCCCAACAGTCGTGTTCCGAGCGGACTCGTCGTGTTGCTTGACGAGTTCCTCGTCGGTCATAGCGCGCATCTGCGCGAAGGTCTCTGCCATTCGACCGACATTAACAATGGAACGCGGACGCTGATCGTCGCCGCACGCAGCCGCCGCCGCCAAGAGTCCTTACCGAGATAGAGGAGTCGAAGATGTCGCACCGCACCCGCGAGCAAGATAAGGATCACATCCGTATCGCCCACCAGACGCACGAGGACGCGCAGGTGAGGGCTACCGAGAACGCGTACCGCGCGATTGCACAGGGCGAGTATCGCGACGAGCGCTGGTACTACGGCGGGCGTGAGAAGCCGCCTGTGAAGAAGGGCCCTGCCCCGGCGTCGGTCGGCAACGAGCCGAGCGGGATGACGCCCGAGCAGGTCAGGGCCCGGTGGGACCGTGAAGCGGTCGTGCCCGGCGCGCCCGCTGTCGCCTGCATCCACGCCGCCGAGGGGGTCCGTCCGCGCGGGGCGTCTGCGGGGCCCGGGTGGCAGCGGGCAACGCCGCCCTGCTGGCCGGTCGCATCTAGTCCGACAGTCGACAACAAGGAGGGAACCATGAGAACGACCACGAAGACTCACACCGAACCGTGTACGCGCGCTGCGGCGCGGATGACCCGTGAGCGCGCATCGGCATAGAGGCCGCGACCGGCTGGCCGGTGCCGCTGGGCGTCGAGGCCCGCCTACCTTCCGCCTGTTCGCCGCGAGTGGCGCCGCCGACCGGGCGGGCCTCGATGAACCGTGGAGTTGGGATGACCGGCTAACGGCGTACATCGACAGACGTGGACCGATCGCTCCGACCTCGCCCCCGCCTATCGCCGCAACGAGCTCGCCGACCGACGTCGGCTGGCCCTGGCCGATGAAGCCGCCGCCGTCGCGCTGATCATGAACGCGAGAGCGCGGCGGCGTGGCGATCTAGACCGGGATGCCCGTCGGCGGCGACGACGCCACGCGGCTACGGCGGTCGTAGACCCTTGGCCGGTCTCAGGCCCGACGGAAAGCGGCGGGCATCCCCTCGACTACGCCGAGGTCTCTCGGCGGACGAGCCCGGCGTCGAAGAACTGGACGAGCGTCGTCGCGAGGCCGACAGCCACGGTCGCCTCTTCCATGCTGACGTTGCCGGGGCCGGAAGGTTGACCGCCGTGGCGGTCGTGCTGACCGTGCCACAGAAGTCGGATCATGCCCACAAGGACGTCGTGAGACGTGGCTTTCTCGTGCTCACGGTTCATCGGCAGCCGCCAGCCGCCGTTATCGACTTGGTTTAGAACCTTGCCTAACGTCGCCGACGCGTCGTTCGAGGCGACGATGGGAACGGCGGCATCCTCGACAGCGAGGATCGCTAGCCGGTATGCCTCGCTCGGGTTCGGGTTCTGTCCGTAGAGTTCTTCCCACGCTCGCGCCAGCCGGACCCCGGCACGTCCCGACCGGGCCATGACCAGATCGCCGCCGACCTGGACGCCTTCGGGGACACGACGGACAATGCCTGGTTTGCCCGCGCGTGTACCGACACGCCACGCCGACTTGCTCCGTTCTAGAAGCGCATCGAGTTCATCGAGCAGCACGCCCTCGAAGTGCGCGAGCATATAGTCCGCGATCTGAAGAGCATTGCTGTGCTTCTGCAGTGCGGTCATGGCTGCAGAGAGGTGCCCCTGTCCGATTGTGTAGTCCGCACGACCTCGGTGGCGAGAGATCGGCATTGGGATGCGTAGGGTTTGTGCCATCTGTTCGGTATCAGACTCACGAAGGTGGGCGACGGAGCCGCTACCGTCCGGATAGCGTCGCCACGATGTGATGCCGCTACGGACCCACGCCCAGTAGGCCGAGACCATCCATTTCGGCAAGCCGTCATGTAGCGCGTCGTACTCGGCTATGTCGTCGTCCGAGTCCACGCCGAGCGGTCGCCAGACTTCCGCCTCACTCAAAACTGCCCCCAGGTCGCTCGATGCCGGTCCGACCTGTCTATCAGCGGTTCGGTGGGTTGTGTGTCACGAAACTCGGTGTCGGAGCGCGTCGATAGGTTGCACCTGTGCAACCCGATCCCTTCGCGCTCCCGGCGTTCATCCTGTCGATCATCAGCCTCGTCGTCGCCGTCATCGGCGCTCTCACTGGCATCGTTGCCCTGGTCTGGCAGATCATCACGAGAACCCGCGGCGCGCACCGCGTAACGGTCAACGTCACGAACGCCGTTCTCGTGGGCTACGGAAGCCCCGACGGCGTGATGCTCTGCGTCGAAGCGATCAACAAGGGGGCTTCGGCGGTGAGAGTGACAACCTGGGGATTCGAACTGCCGGACGGGGGTGGGATGGTCGTGACGAACCCCATGTCGCAATCGACCGTCCTGCCGCACATGCTCGATGGAGGGACGAACGCCCAGTTCTTCGTGCCCGCCGAGTTCGTCGGGCGTGGACTCCGCGACCGGCCCGGATTGTCGCCGCGCGATCTTCGGGCCTTCGTCAAGTTGGCGACCGGCGAGACGGTCTACGCGAAGCGAAAAGGCATTCCGCTCGCCGACGATTTCTGGAGGTAGGTTCATGCGCGTGGAGTGGATAGCCGTCGTCGTGGCCGTCATAGCGGCTCTCGCCGCTGTGTGGCAGGCCTGGGAGGCACGACGCGCACGCCGACTCGCCCAGGCCGCTGCCGACGAGGCGAAGCAACATGAGGCACGCGCCGTCACGGCGGCGGAACGCACCGCGCAGGCGCTAGAAGAGCAGACCGCCATGATCCGCGCCGAACGCGAGCGCTACGAGAGCCCGTGGCGGATCACGCGCGAGAAACACGACTGGGGCGTGAAAGGTGAGTTCCGGCTCGGGGGTAACGAGACGCTCGACCGCGTCGTCCTAAAGACCGACGAGGCCAACGCGCAAGAACTGGACGTGAGAGGCCTGCCCGTCGCGGGGCCGATGCGACCCGGGCAGGCTATCTCGGTGCTCTGGGGCCAGACATACGATTCGCCGCTCAATCTCGACGTGACGATCGAGTGGACGCGGCCAAACGGCGAGACGCTCGATGAGGTTATAACGCTGCCTTAGCGCGCGCCCGGCTTAGCGAACCGGGATGCGCCCGCGCCTCTCCCTGCCCTTGTGGTCCCGCCAGTGGATCGTGACGTACTGATCGTTCACGTATATCGCGTCGTCCCGCTCTTCGCCCGGCTTCAGGGTCGCCCACCCATTGGGGGTTTCCGGCGTCTGCTTCGGATACATCTTCACGCGCGGGTCCGCTAGCCGGTCGGTGTTGGGGATCACGACCGACTGGCCGGGCCCGACGGCCTGCCCGATCGAGAAGTCCTTCCACGGATTGCCGACCTTCTTGATCGGGAATCCGAGTCGCAACGTCACATCGGTTGCGATCGAGCCGCCGACGTTGTGCAGACTCCAGGACTTGCCGAACGTGTCGTACAGCGCGGGCAACGCGATAGTCCACATGGCCGGGCGTGGTTGCGTGCGCGCGAGATGTTCCGTGATCGCCTGCCACCCACTGAATCCCGCCGCGACGAGCGCTATGACCAGCGCGATTATGGAAACGGTGAGCGCGGCGGATTCCCCAGGAGTCACGAGCGCACTTTATCGAGCGACCACGACGGCCCCGAGTATCGAAGCCGTGGACTCGCCGATGCCAGAAAAGCGGCGTCGGATATCAGTCCTCGCCGCCCGGCTCGGCGTCGTCGTCGCGCCGTTCGATCTGGGCGACACTCCCGTGCATGTACTCGTCCGAGAAGCTCTCTCTCGGCGCTATAGAACTGATCCATCGAAGACTTGGAAGCCGACGTCGCGGAGCCAGCTCTCGCCATCAGTAGTCAGCTGGCTATCGCATACTGACGTGCGTTGCGATCATTTCGGCTGGCGGTAGCGGGTCTGCGGACCTGACGGCAGTGCTACCAGCGGCATCGCATCGTTGAGGCGCGTTGCGACGGCATCCAAGTCGTCGTCGAAGAGGTCGGCGTAGGTGTCGAGCGTCATGGCCGCCGACGCGTGCCCCAGCATCCGCTGCACGGCCTTCACGTTGGCGCCGGAGCTGATCGCGAGCGATGCGGCGGTGTGGCGGAGGTCGTGAGGCGTCAGCCGCGGCATCGACGGGTCCACAGCCTGCGCGCGGCGGACCGCGTTCGCGAACCATCCCTGTGCGCCTGAGTTGCGCATGTGGTTGACGCCGTCGCCGAACAGCAGCCCTTCCGGACCCTTGCCGGCGCACGCCTGCTCGATCATCGGAGCGAGCCGCGCGGGGTAAGGCACCGAGCGCTTTTCGTGCGTCTTGGGCGTGCCGACGTGGATCTCGTACGCGATCATCACCGCGTTCTCCTCGATCACGAAGCGCCGACGCAGCCGGTTCACGCTGCGCACCCGCAGCCCCGTCGCCTCGCCCCACCGCAGACCGGTGTAGGCCAAGGTCAGAACCATTGTCGGCTGCGCCGAGCATGCCGCCAACGTCGCCACCTGGTCGTGCGTGAGATAGACGCGGCGCTTGCCTGGTCCGCTCCGAGGGAGATTGCGGATGTGTCGCGCCGGATTGTTCGCAAGGCGACGATCATCGATGGCGACATCGAGGATGCCTGCGAGGACTCCCAGGGCGCGAAGCACGACCGTGCGCGACTTCTCCGTCGCGAGCTCTGACACCCAGTCCTGTACTTCAGACCGCCGGATCGACCAGATCTCCCTGTCTGCCCAGACGGGAGCGACGTGGTTCTTCCACGCCCGCTCGAGCGTCATGTAGTACGAAGGCTTCGACATCGGTGGCTGCTTCGACCGCAGCCAGCTGTCGGCGAACATCCGGACCGGCACCCGCGACGCCACGGGATCGATGTACTCGCCCTTCGACTTGGACACGGTGACCATGGACAGGTAGAGCTTCGCCTCGCGCATCGTCGTGAAGCCGCGCTTCTGCGTTTCGGTGCGATCAGGCTTGCGGTAGCGCACGCGGTAGCGGCGGCCCTTCGCCGTTTCGTACGGGGTGATGGTGCCCATCTCGACCTCCGCTCATGCCGGCTAGACAGTCAGTATCGGCCTAGTGTCGGACACTGGTGGGACGCCGTCAACGCGGCCGACGACAGATGTGGATAGATGACGGAAGACGTCGTCAACTGCGTTGGGGTGAAGGGGCGCTCCCCTCCGACGCCGAGAGTGTAGCGATCGGTTGCGTCTCCGTTCTCGCCGCTCACTCCTTGCAGACTCCGCGCTGGCGCGCGTCACTTAGCAGCCGTTCGACGACGAGCACTGCGCCGCGCCCGAGCGCTTGGATGGCTGAATGTCGGAGCGCCGGCGGCCATACGATACCGTCACATCGTGACGAGTGAGCGTGTTCGTGAAGCATTGTCGGAGTTCGTTCGCGAGCGCGACTGGGCTCAGTTCCACACGCCCGCGAACCTCGCCAAGAGCATTTCGATCGAGGCGGGGGAACTCCTCGAGTGTTTCCAATGGAACGACGACGCAGACGAAGCGCGCGTACGCGAGGAGCTCGCCGACGTCGTCACTTACTGCACGCTGCTCGCCGCGCGGCTGGGGCTCGACCTGGACGAGATCGTCCTGCAGAAGTTGGCTGTGACGAGCGCGAAGTACCCCGCGGATAGATCGAGAGGGCGGAGCACGAAGTATGACGTCCTTTGAGATCGATCGGCTTGACTTCACAACACCCGCGATCTCCGTTTGGGCGTCCGGTGATGAACGACGCACGAACTGGCCCGTCGTTTACGTCCTCGACAGTGCAGACTCGGCGGGTGTGCCGTCTGTCTACGTCGGTGAGACGGTCAGCGCTGTGTCGCGGATGCGTCAGCACCTCCAGAACCCGTCGAAGGCAGGGTTCCGTCGTGTGCGAGTCGTCATAGACGAGACCTTCAACAAGTCAGCGTGCCTCGATCTGGAGTCGCACCTGATCCGCTGGCTCGCCGGCGACGGGCACTTCACAGTACTGAACGGCAACGAGGGCATCATCGATGCGCGCTACTACGAGCGGGAGCAATACCGCGAGAGTTTCCGCGAAATCTTCGAGCAGCTGCGGTTGGAGGGGATCTTTCAGCGCAGCATCCCCGAGATCGAGAACAGCGATCTGTTTAAGCTCTCGCCGTTCAAGGTCCTCACCCGGGAACAGGCGATTGCGGTAGAGCAAATCGTTGAGGCGCTTCTCGAGGATCTTGCGACCGGCACACCGTCGACTAGTGTCATCCTGGGCAACCCGGGTACTGGGAAGACAATCGTCGCGATCTTTCTGATTAAGCTGCTGGCCGACATCCGGGACTACGAAGACGCGGACGAGATCGAGCAGGACTCACTCTTCTCGGAGTTCTTCGTCCCTGAGAACCGAAAGCTTCTGAAGAGCGTTCGCGTTGGTCTGGTTGTTCCTCAGCAGTCGCTCCGAGACTCCATCAAGAAGGTATTCAGGAAGACGCCGAAAGTCAGCGAGGATCTTGTCCTGAACCCGTTCGACGTCGGAAAGTCTTCGACGTCGTTCGACCTGCTCATTGTCGACGAGACGCACCGGCTCAATCGCCGCGCAAACCAGTCGTCGGGCATGCGCAACCGCGACTTCGCGGACATCAACGAACGACTCTTCGGATCTGATGACCTCAGCAGGACCCAGCTCGACTGGATCCGCACCCGGAGCACGCACCAGATCCTGCTCATTGACGAGCAGCAAGGCGTGCGACCTGCAGACCTCTCGGGCGAGACGCTCGCCGCTGAGATCGCTGATGCAAAGCGATCGCATCGGTGGTTTCCGTTGGCGAGGCAGATGCGGGTGCGGGCGGACGCAGACTACGTGGGATTCATTCGCCAGCTTCTTCGAGGCGACCTTCGCGCAGGGGACCTCCCGGACTTCGGCGAGTATGACCTGCGATTCTTTGGAAGCGTCGTCGACATGCAGGACGCGATCCGCGAGCGCGACCGCGAGGTCGGGCTCGCCCGGCTTGTCGCCGGCTATGCCTGGGACTGGAGAACCCGCGGCAACAAACCCGGCTTCGACTTCGAACTCGAGGGTGCCGAGTTCGTCTGGAACCGCACAGACAAGGACTGGATCAACTCGCCGGGATCGATCGATGAGATCGGCTCAATTCACACGGTCCAGGGATACGACCTCAATTACGCCGGCGTGATCGTCGGCGGGGACCTCCGATACGACGAGCTGACGCGGCAGGTAGTGGTCGACCGCGCCGCGTATCGCGACAAGAAGGGCAAGGAGAATCTCAAGAAGCTGCGACGACAGACGACTGACGAGGACCTCCTGACGCTGATTCAGAACATCTACGGCGTGCTACTCACGCGAGGAATCCTGGGGACCTACGTGTACGTGTGCGATCCGGATCTACGCGACTATTTCTCCACGGTGCTGCGCCCGGGTATCGATCAATAGCCCTCGCACCTGCGGTGCAGGTCCTCGATGCGGATGTGCCTCACCGCGTCGCACACTTAGTGACGCCACGCTATGCCGATGGCGGCAAGACCGTTGCAGCCGGTACGTGGTCGGGTGTCCGAGCTGAGTGAAGAGGGCTCGCATAACGGTTTGCCCAGCTCACTTACAAACCTTCACAGTGCCCGCAGCAATAGTTCGCCGATCGCCCTGCCAAGGGGAATGGGAACAGCGTTCCCGATCTGCCGCGCGATTGCCGTCTTGGATCCCACGAACCTGTGCGTGTCGGGAAACCCCTGCAGCACGGCCGCCTCATAGTGGGTAATCGCGCGATCCTCGATGGGGTGCAGGTAGCGGCCCTTCTCGGGCTTGAAGAACTCGGTGCGGATCGTCACAGAGGGCTTGTTCCAGTGGAGCCGACCCATCACGTCACCGGATCCGCTTGTGTGTCCACGCCAGCAGGGCGCGAGCAGGCGGTCGGGCAGATTGAACCGGTTGCCACCGGCGGGAATCTCGGCGAACCGCTCCATCGAAAGGTCCGAATAGTCACGCCCGACATGAAGCTCGAACGGTCGGTACACACCGGGTAAGTCGATTCCGAAGAACTCCTTGGTCCGGGGCGCGAGTCGTGTTTCGGTCACTTTGCGAGGAATGTTCTTGAACGCCTCGGACACGGTCCGGTGGCTGCCCCTATGAGTCGGCTCCGGCATCCCGATCGCGGGCAGATCGCGGTGGCGGCCGATCAGGATCGCGCGCTTGCGCGCCTGGAACGCACCGTAATCCGCAGCGTTGAGGATGCCCCACTCGAAGGTGTAGTCGCTCAGCAGACCGTCGGGCTGGGTCGACTCGCTGAAGTCGCGGAACTGCTGCGACTTCGCGAACGCCGCCACATTCTCGACGACGAAGTACTTGGGCTGCGCTCGAAGAATCGTCGCCGCGTACTCCTGCCACAGGTAGTTGCGCTGATCGCCGGTGTCACGCTTGCCGAGCATAGAGAAGCCCTGGCACGGCGGTCCGCCGACGATGACGTCGACCTGCGGGACGTCCTCCTCCTTCAGCCACGTCTCGATCCCGCCGCGATAGACGAGATCGGGTCCGAAAGTGGCGGCGAACGTCGCGGCAGCGGCGGTGTCGAGCTCGACGGCGCGCTTCACGCGGTAGCGATCCGAGGCGGCATGGAATCCAGCGGTGAGGCCACCGGCGCCGGCGAAAAGGTCGAGCATGGAGATGGTGCGGTTCGCGCTCGAGTCAATCGTCGGGGTATCGACGTGCGTTGGCGCCTGCAGAGTCATCGGGTCAAATCTACTGTGGAGGGGAGGAGGTTCAGCGGATGCCGGACAGCGAGTCGAAGGCCGTGCCTCCCCGGGCCGAATCCTGGGCGAGCACGCCGGGCTCGCGCGCGTCGATGCAGTCGAACCGCGGCCGGGATACGGCGCCCGAACTGGCCGTCCGACGTCGTCTGCATGCGATGGGCCTCCGCTATCGGGTGTCGGTGCGTCCGGTGCCGAATCTACGTCGAACCGCGGACATCGTCTTCACTCGAGCGCGCATTGCGGTCTTTATCGACGGATGCTTCTGGCACGGCTGTCCGGAGCATTATCAAGCACCGGTGCGGAACGGTGACTTCTGGCTGGCGAAGCGGAAGCGCAACGGCGAGCGAGATGCCGAGACAGATTCAGCTCTGTCCGCCGCGGGCTGGACACCGCTCCGATTCTGGGAGCACGAGGTTCGCGCCGATGCTTCACTCGTGGCTGTAAGCATCGCCGCGGCGATTCGCTCCTCGGTACCCTGACCCTACGGCGACCTGTGGAGAGCTTCTCCACAGGTCGCCGAGTATGCGTAGCCAAACCGTCGCGCGCACGCGATCACCATGTTCGACACTGCGCGCTAGGTCATTCGGTGCAAAATCCGCCTGTGTTGCGCGACGCGCTGAGCAAACTCCTCTTTGTCACGCTAGGCAGCCTGATTCCGCACTTCCTCTAGAACCCCCTCGAGTAGCCCTGGGATATTGCTTCCCCCGAGTACCAGCTGACGGTCGAGCAGCCGATTGGCAGTCTCGCACGACGTCTCGCTGACGAGCGAACATCCATGGCACGCCGAAAGGTTGAGGCTGGACGAGCCTTGCCGATCGCTTTCTATGCAAACGGGGTCGTTCGAGCAGACGTCCGCGTCGTCGAGCGCCGCGATCAGCAGCGGTACCAACCTGTCGGGCGCTCCCAGTCGCACAAGTCCCCCAAGCGTTCCCTGAGCGTCGCCTGCAGCCGTGTAGATCAAGATCCCTGCTGTGCGGTCACTCCTCGATGAGTTCGCGTAGATTCGCTCCTGCAAGGAGGCAGATGAGTAGCCACTCGCGTACGCCAACCGGCGAATCAGTAGGTGAGCGATTGTGTGGAGAGCGATGAACCGCGGTTCGGGAGGATCGAGTTTGTGGGCCCATTCGCTCGCATTCCGCCGAGCGACCAAGATGTCTGCTCTCGCGCGCACCTCCGGTCTGCTCTCCCATTCGGAGAGGAACGGCTCGTCAAATCTGATGAATATGCCCTCGCCGAACATCTCAATCGCGGGGTAGACGGGCTTGCGTCGTGCGTCTGGTCCAAGATCGGCCTTGATGAAGTCGGCGCCCGCGTTGTGTCGTTGGAACCCAAGTAGTGCTCGAACCTCGCGTACTCGTCGAACTTGGCCCACCGCGCCAATCCTGCTGGTTAGGGCGGCGGGCCACCCGTCGCGCGGAGCCACATTCCAGCTATCGACGACAAAGTCATCGACGCCGAGGTCTCGTCCGTCTACAGAGAGCTTCTTGAGGAATGCAGCCCACTCGCCGTCTTTCAGGTCAAGCAATGGGGCGTCACTATCAGCGCCATGGCCAGCAGCAACCTCGAGAACAACGTCCTTCGAGGTTCCAAGATCGGATGCGATCCACTCCGACACCATGTCCGCCTGAGGCCCGCCGTTGTCGGCAAGAATTTTGTCGAAGTAGACGTGACCCCGGATCTTGTCCGCGAGCTCCACAGACTGAGGGCGCTCCTCGGGGATGTCGAGCGCAGACAATCTGTCGGCGAGATAGTTGCCAGTCGCCCCCCGTTGGACCGCGACAAGCGGATGCTCACATGCAGAGTCCGTCTGTAGGTCCTGCCACGGCTGTCGTCCTTCACACTTGATGCCGTCGCGCTGCAAGGACGATTTCATGACCAGGTCAGACAGCGGTCGTGATCGTTTGCACGCGCCGCACTCGACTCTCAGCGACTTCAGGCCCTCACCGTACTTCGCCGCTCGTACAAACCGCAGCTCCTTATAGGCACGGCAAAACCTGACATTGTCGTCGACCTCGGCGTCAGTACCTCGGTGCGCCCACTTGAACCAAGGTATGTCCTGGATGTGACTGCCTTTTTCGCAGATCGCCACGTAGCGCATCGGGACGAGCATCCCTCCGCAGGCGCAAGTGTTCGTCCACTTCCCCTTGGCCTTTCCCGTGAAGATGGAGAGCTTGGTACAACGCTCGCAGAATCTCGACTCAGGGAATCTCCAGTAGAGGAGACCCGGAGTCTCCTTTGCCGGTCGGCCGGAATGGGTGGGTGGTTCTCGGAGTTCACCCGCTCCGATCCTTTGAATCAACCTGTCGCAATGGATCTCGGGTGAATACCTCTTGTCCCACCACGACGTGTCTGCCGCAATGAGTGACTGTCCGCGCACATCCACGATCGCGCCGACGCCGAACGGCGATACTGTCTCTGACAGACGGAGGTCATGCTTGATTCGCTCCACTGGTCACCACCTCCTTGGGCTCGACGACTTCGACGGCGACGTTGGGTTCGACTGACCGCATCGAATCCGCGACAAGGAATCCCTCACCCGTCTGGCCAAATCGCTTCAAAAGCGATTCCTGGTCGGACTTACTGCGGTCATAACGAAGAGGTTCCCCTGCGTGTCGCGCAATTCTGGCGCGACGGTCCCACTCTCGTAGGAGTATCCACAATGACTCCGCGGTCTCGTCCGCCTCAATCACCTCGGAACGGCCGACGACCTCGACCAACTCGGCCGTCAAGTGCTCGATTTTGGATCGCATCTGCGCGTTGTCGAGGTCGAGCGCGCCCGCTGAATCGTTGTCCGCAAGCGCCGAAATTGAGTGTCTGAGGAGGGCTACAAGCGATCCCGCGAGCGAGCGATCCCGCGATGCAATTGACCAAGGTGTGACGCTCGTCGGCTCGACACTTCGGTATAGGGCATCGTGGTAGCTGCGAAAAGTCTCGAAGTGAGACCGGTCTCTGGCGCGGTTTGATCGGAAAAGAGTGGTGACGATGCCAAGGTTCTCTCCTCGGCCCACGCGACTTGTCGCCTGAATGTACTCGGCTGTGGTCTTCGGCTGCCCAACCATGAGCATCAGGGCAAGTCGCGGGATATCTATTCCAACGGAGAGCATGTTTGAGGACAGCACTACGTCGATGGCTTGATCTGACGTCTCAATACTGCGTGCCAGGTCGCGAAGGTCATTGGGAAGCTCTTCGGGGCCACGTCGGCTCGTTAGTTCCAGAACTTTGTCAGCGCGCACTCTGCGGAGCGGGAGACGGAGTCGTTCTGAACGAGACTCGAGCCGCCCGTTGATGTCATCCACGACCAAGGTTCCGGTGCGACCGAGTTCCCTCAAGCTGTTGTGATACATGACAGCGGTCCAATATGAGTCGCGAGTTGCTCCGCTTCCAGGCTGAGCTGCGAGAACCTCGGGAATCTCAAGCAGTGGTGATGCTGCGGCGACTACGGCAGAAACTTGGGAAAGCGATTGCGGCATGACCCCGATGTACACGCGTCCCTCGCCGGAAACGTCAGGCCGCGAGAAGAATGTGCGGTCGTCGTCGAGTCCTGCTGGCGGATAAAGCGCTACGAGACGACCGTATAGACCGCGGACCTGCTCATCCGAGGCTCGGATCGTTGCCGTTGAGGCAACGATCTTTGGCGAACTTCCTCCCCGACTGAGTAGTAATTGGATTACAGCGTCGAAAACAGCGACGGTGGTTCCGAGGGGGCCTGACAGTAGGTGCAACTCGTCCTGAATGATTAGCGACGGCTGTCGGTAGATGGTGTTCAGCCCGAGCAGCGTGCCAGCGTCGGGACGAAACTGGAGCCTTGCAAACTTATCGACCGTTGCGAGCAATATTGTGGGCGGGTCCGCGTATAGTTCCTCGTCGACCACCGCGACGGGCAATGCGTCGGCGAATTCACAACTCTTGTCGGTGCAGTGAATGACGACGTCGTTGCCGGAGAGCCGAAAGCCGTATCTGCCTGCATCGTTGGTCTTGCCCTCGGGAACCAATGGAGCCCTGCACCACGGGCAACTCTCAATTTGGAACTGGTTCGCTTCTTCGGGTCTGGCCGCCTTGTGGAGGCGCTCAAGAGCCGCCTTGGCTTCGCGGCGATCACGCGGAGTGACTTCGTTTCCGACCCACAGCCCAATCGAGAACGGAGCCATCCGATTCACTCGTGGATCAGCGAGGCGGTCGGTGCGTCGCATGAGTTCCATTGCGCAGATCAGGGACGCTGCGCGCTGGAACTGCTGGGAGGTAAGAAGGCGAAGCGTATACCGAGTGATAACGGCGGTTCCGCCGCCTGATACACCGTGAACCAAGCGTCGGTGGAATATCTCTATCGCCGCGAGCCCCAGATACGCCTCGGTCTTTCCGCCGCCAGTGGGGAACCAAATCAGGTCCACCAACTGACGATCCGCGTGCTGCTCATCGATGGTCGAGGCAAGCGATACGAGGATGAAACCCAGCTGGAATGGGCGCCACTGTGGCTCTGGCGCTGATTCGGGGCTAGTTCCCCTTTGGATGAACGGCTGTCGCATCTGAAGGCGCATGGCGGCCATACCAAGTGCAAAGGCAGTGCGCAGCTGGCCTTGCCCAGAATCTCGCAATAGATCCACACCTTCACTCATGCGGTCGACGGCGGTTCGCGATCTGCTGACGATCCTCGCCGCCACAGCGGATTCAGGCCCAAACCCGGGGACGCGGGATTCCTGGTTGGTAACCCAATCTGAGAACGCGGCAACAAAGGCATCCAGGGTCGCGAGAACACGGTCTGTGTCGGTGTCGATCCGCGCAAGCTCGATCAACCGCAGGGCATCTGACTCAGGGGCGCTCGGGACAAACCCGATGGTCTCGATCCCAGGAACGACGAAAGCCGGGACCGGGTCCAGGAAGATTCTGTTGACCGTGTCGCCAGAGGTATCCCAGTCAGCCGCCATGCCATGGCCAACGGCGTACACCTTGCGGTTGCGGTATCTGAGGCGGATCTCAGCCGACTCCGAATCGACATCGAATGCTCGTGTCGTGTCGTACTCCAGGATCGAGCCTCCGACAGCTGGGGCGACGCTCAGTCCCTGTTGGAAGACCATCAGGGGAACGTCGAGTCGGTCGTCGCCCGTGCTCTTCGTGCGCAACCGAACATGCACAGTGACTAGGAACCCAGACCCGTAGTGCCGCCAACGGGAGCCAATTTCAAGCGGTAGCTCTCCAACGAGGAGCTGATGCATCTTCTGTGAAGTAGACAGCTCGAGGTCGCTGAATGAGAACTCAGTTCTAGCCCATCTCGGTGGGCCGTCGTCCTCTACGCGCTTGTAGGTGCCGCCGGTGACGCTGCAACGAACCTCAGGACGGTCGGTGACGAAGGAGATCGCAACCGATGATGGACGCCAATCCTCTGCGAGCGGGCCGGTGGCTCCTTCTTCGTCAACATCTCCTTCTGGCACATCGGCCTCGACATCGCTCGATCCTTCCACCGGGGGGTCGATGGACTCGGAGGGGAACAGCATGCCAACCGCGTACTGGCGATTGGGCGGGTTCATCACGACTTCGTCCGCACCGCCGTCGGGTCCTACGTAGGCAGAACGGAGGTGCCTGAGCGCGAGAGCTTGCGCCCTACTGAGGATCATGCTTGTGCCAGTTGTTTCTTGACGAGTAGTTGAAGGGTTCTCTTGTCGGCCTTGGATGCGACGATGTGCAGCGACACACGCGCTCGGGTCACCGCGACGTAGAACGCCGCGGTCCCGGCAAGGTCGAATTCCGTTGGGAGGCAGCAGACGACCACGTGCTCGGCCTCTAGCCCCTTCGCGTACCGCGGCGTGATGACGGTGAATCCGTTGGTCGTAGTGGTCGTTTGCTCAACTGAATCAGTTCGGACAATCCAAATCTCCGATCGCCTCACGCCAGATGACACGAGGTCTGCGGCGATCGCTTCGGCAGCTTCGACGTCCGCTGCGTCGGATGGCGTGTGCCATTGGACCTTTTCACCATGGACGATTCCAGGATCCCCAACATCCGCTCCCAGGTACTCCTGCACTACATGCACTATCGCCTGCGTGTTCCTGACATTTAGGTCCAGGTCGAGCGTGGTTGCTTCGTCGGCGACAAGTGCAAGCACGTCGGCATCAAACTCACCGTCGACGTGGGCCTGGTTGTTGGGATCGAGGAACATTCGCCACCGGCCGCTCGCGCGTCCTCCGTAAATAACGGTGTCGAGAAGATCCATCCCCTCTGCTGTCATCAAGTCTTGGGCCTCATCAACGAACACCGCGTCATACTTCTTTGTGGCGTTCAGCGCGCCGAACGGTACGAGGTCGATCGCCCTCCCCGCGATCCGCGGCGCGAAGAAATCAACGAGTCCGGGCGAGCCGAAAGTTATCAGCACGCTGCGACCTTGATCCGCCTCTTGCTTGGCCCCCTCAGCGAGGACCAGCGATTTGCCGGTGCCGGCTCCTCCGTATACCAAGACGCGAGGATTTCTCGCGAGTGCCGCGAGAACCCGCGCCTGACCTTCGGTCGCACGGTTCTGTTCTTCGAGCACTGCACCGCGCTGGGCGTCGATAACTGGAACGCGGGTGAACTCTCCGAACAGTCGCGTGCGGAGGTCACTCGGCCGAGCGATCTTCTGATTCGCGGGAGCGTGTCTCGCATTCGCAACCACTGCATTTAATGCGCTGGCGAGTCGAGCGACGTTCATTTCATCCTTGGCGAGCCAGTGACTCGCGTGCCACTCAACAGAGTGCGGGGGCGAGTCGATATCTGGCGTCACCACTATGGATTCATGAGGGAACCAGCCTATTCCTTCTTCCCGGAGGATATCCCGAAGGGCGAATGATGCAGACCTTGCCTGCTCCATCGGCGAGCCGCCAAGTCTGTGCCAATCGCTCCTGCGGTCAATGGAGTACCAGACACCGTCGTGTTTTCTCACGCCGCCACCCTTGACCTCGACGACGACCACGACGCCTTTGTAGAGAATGACGAAGTCGGCCTCGGCCTGTTGCTTGTAAGCATGGGAACGCAGTTTCACCGAATGAAATGCGACGGCCTCCAAGTCGGAGTCCACGCTTCGGAGTAGGCGAGCTAGGCGACGCTCTGCATCGCTGGTGGCGTATCGCTCGACGTCGGCGAGGTCCGGGACAAGAATCATTGGCCTTGCTCCTGCCAGAGGTCTTCGTAGTCGTGGTATCCAAGAAAGTCATTCATCGCGCCCCAGTTGTCAGCAACGTCGACGATCAGGCACTCTTCTTTGCCGCCGTTCTCCTTGCCCCGCAGACCACGTCCGGCCATCTGGATGTACGCTCCAGGGCTGAACGTGGGTCGTGCGATGTACAGAGCACGGACGCCGGGCGCATCAAAACCCTGTACCAGTAGGTCGCAGTTCGCCAGCACCTGAATTTCGCCCGCCTGGAACCGCTCGATGACATTGCGGCGTTCCTGGCGTCCCGTTTGCCCGCTGACCGAGGCGGCTCTCACGCCGCGCCGACGGTAGTTCAGCGATGCAGCGAGCACCTGAGCGGACAGTACGCTCGGGGTGAAGACCAGAATCGGCCACGTCGGGTCCTGCTGGAGGATGTGCTCTACAAGGACGCGCATCCGATGCTCGTTGCGCCCGATCCTCTCGTAAAGATTGCGGTCGATCAGGCGTGTCGACTGGAGCGTGGTCCGTTCCGCGGTGCTGAGCTGGACGTCGACCCCCGTGTCCAGCACCTCATGTCGGACGTTCGCGAGGACTCCGAGATTCACAAGTTGGCGATAGGAGTCCGACTTGAACGCGGCGAGACGGTTCGAGCCGAATCTCGCGACAAGTTCCTTGGTCCCGCTTGTCTCGCTGGCACTGCCCTTGAACGGTGTCGCGGAAAGACCTACAAGTGGGCGCTCCCAGCTGCGACCGTCCACGCCAAGCCAGCGGAGAATCGTCGTGTACCGGGTGGATCCTCCTGCACGGTGGGCCTCGTCGATGAATACCGCGGTCGGTCGCTTCAGCCACTCGTAGTCCGCTCTATTCATGATCGCTTCGATCTTCGCGTCTGTCGCGACGACGACAGAGAGCTCGGTGTCAGGCTCGTGGACAGTGTTCGTGTCCCACAAACGGCCGATCGTCAACGGCCGCTCATCACCGAGATACCGCCAAACTGCCTGGAAGGTTTGCACCGCTTGCTCGCAAAGCTCCGCAGACTGTGCGATCCAGAGAACCGTCCCGCGCAGCACTTCGTCGGCAAAGAGCCTGAGCACGGTCTCGGTAGCGACGCGTGTCTTGCCGGCGCCGGTCGGCAACTCGACCATGCCCTTCTGCGCGGGGCCCGCCGCGGACGGCTGGGTCAGAACGGTCCGCAGGTCCTCGCTGATCTTCTTTTGGTAGCTGTGCAGCTTGTTCAGACGGACAGCGCCCGCAACGACGAATTCCTCTGGCCGGGGATAGTTTCTCTGCCCTGCGAAGGATGGCCCGAATCCCATCTTCCGCACCCATGAGATGGCTGCAGATGTTCCTGCCCATGCCGTTGGAACGTCGGAGTACCCCTCCTCCCGAAATCGGTCCGACAGAATCCTCAGAGAATCCGAACCGTAGACCGTCAAGAAGAGTTCTGCGACGGACGTTTCGTCATCCACTAGTTCCTGCGCCTGCAGAGCAGACCAAAGCCCTGTTGGCAGCGCATCTTTCAGATCGTCTGGTCCGATGTAGTGATCCAGCCGCTCGGCATCCGACTCGATCGATTGAGCTTGCTTCCTGAGCAGTTCGAGTCGGTGATCCAGCCCTGCTTTGAGGACCTGGCTGAGCTGAGCGTTGTTGAGTCTGAGGTCGAACGCATCGCTCACGAATGCAAGCGTCTGACGTTCGTCGGCGTCACTGCGGACGACTAAGTCGGAACCGTCTAGGTGCCAGTCAAGTGCTTGGTCCTCGACGCCCTCCTCTGTGGTTACTCGCTTTGCGATCTGGAGCGCGCGAGCGCACCTGGCGGCACCCAGTTTGGAGCCGAACTCACTGCGGAGGCCCGTGTAGGTGTCGAGAATGCGTTGCGGTTCCTGCTGGCCCTCGACGACCATCGAGAACGAGAAGCTGTCCTCGAACCGTCTGCATCCAAGGCTCTCGACGAACTCGTCCACGTCGTCGGGGGTAACGCGAAGGTACGGACGTTGTCTGGACTGAAGAAAGACTTCCTGCTCGTCAGTGCTCGCGAGATACACAGAGTTTGGCGGCCGAGATTCAATCGCGCGGTGCACCCTCGCCGGTATGCGTTGAGGCCGGGAGGTGGGATAGGCGATTCGCGAAGCGTGCAACGTGAATTCGGCAAGGACATCATCCTTGAGTGCAGGAGGATACAGTTCGTGTTCGAGTGCCTCTTGCAGCACGTCCGCCGGCACCGAATCAAGCTCATCAGGCAGGCCCAGTGCATCCTCGACCTGTCGAGGTCCACGAAAGAGCGGCAGGAGGCCGTCGAACTTGATGAGAGATCCCGACACGATGGCTCCCGGTCGGCGGTAGCCTCGGCTCGACTTAAGCATCCCAACATTGTCCACAGCCCACCTAACGGGTGAACTAACCGAGTAACTTGCTCCGGTGTCGCTATCTTCACAGTCCCAAGGGTCATCACCGAACTCCAAGAGACCGCGCGTCCATTGCTCTCGGACTGATTCGCTAGCGGCGGACTCGGCAAGGAGGAGCAGAACGGAAAATGGGCCTGGTGAGGTAGCCTTTCGAGGGTACAACGCGATACGTTCGATCGGCCGATCGCCTTGACTCAAGCGGGAGTTCAGTTCCGCAATAACCGCTTCTTGATACGCCTCAGCCGCGAATTCGTCCTCAAATGGGAAGTTCTCTCGCGGTGCACGCACAACTCCCAGGGCGTGGGCGATCACTGGTAGGCAATGGTCCCGTTCCAGGAGCAGCCTTCCATCGGCGGCGGGCAGCGCTTCATCTAGGTCGACGACCTGCTGCGGCCAAGCCCACCCCCCATCACGGGTGGGGACGAGAACGACGGCCAGCGGGTGGGCCGCGATCACGTCCATCGCTTCCCGCGTGCTTACGCCAACCACCGCATCCCAGAACTTGCTTTGGAGGGCAGTATCTGCGGTCGGCGTCAGCTTCGTGATTCTCGCATTGAGAATTGCTACCGGGTCGAGATCGCGGAATCCACATTCGCGCAGGCTCCTCTCCATCTCGCCATGCGCCAGGAATTCGGCTTCGACGAATTGAGCGCCCTCGATTTCCAGGTCCTCCGCTCGCCGGAGGAAGACCGTGTCTTTGTCCCTCAGGCCCTTGAAACCGCCGGATGTCGGAATGACGCGGGCGTCTGAGAGAGTCGGGTGGGTACGTCGGTCGAAAGTGAAACGGAATGCGTTGGCCGATGACACAATGTGGGACCCGTCAGCCCACTCCAAGAGCCACGAAAGTATCCCCCGTTTGGGCAGAGACTTCAGGGCGTTCTCAATGCGACGGGCGCGAGGCCCGGCCTCCTCGAAGAACAGTTCGGGATCAGCGGTGGCAGCGAACACCTCACTAAGCCGGCTAGTCCTTTGGTTTGACGTGTAGCACTTCCAATGAGGCACGTCCGCGCCTGTATTCGGGGACTCGATCCAAGCCTTGTGAGCAGCTTCATCGACCTTTAGGTCGTCGCTCGCGCCGAAGTCGAGGGGGACCAACTCCGAGGCGAAGCGGAGCGCTCCAGTGCTATCAGGCACGATGGCGGTGGACCCAGCGAGGCGTGGCACGTCGGTGCACAAGATGGAGTCACCGTAGGACCGCTCCTCTCGACCGCGGGCGGGAAGATAGTCGAGGTGAGCGGCGCGATCGTCCTCCGTGCTCACGCGAGGCACGAGTTCGATGAATAGGTCAGCCATCGTCGACAGGATTTCTCGGTTATACCCGTTGCGAAGCAAAGTCGTGCGGTCGTCGTTGACGCTCCAAGGGGCGTTAAAGAAGCCAGTCGCCGACGTGTTGTCCTGGAGAGGGAAGTAGCTCCAAAACTGACCGATCTGTGTACCCCGGTCATCCTTGTCTCGGGTGCCCGAGCGGCGAGGTTTCAGCGGTATTGCGACGCTCACCTTGATCTCGTCGCGTGAAACCGCTTCGCCAACCTCACGTCGAGCTGCAGGCGAAGGCGCGTGCATCCGTTCGCCGACTATCCACTCGTCGCCGCTTCCATCCGGACGCTCGATCTTGAACAGTCCGTCGCCGAGATCGCGCGAGATGTGGCTAGTTTCGAAGCCCTCATCGCCGAGCACACGGAGATGCACCTCACGCACAGCGCTCACGAAGAGTAAGAACTCCGAAGCAAACGACCTCATCTCAGCTTCCAAGCGTTCGATGCTTCTCACCCCCGGGAGCCGGACGATGGTCGTGGCCCATCCGGCGAGTGACCTCAAGAGCGGCTCATCGGAAATCACACTTTGCGCGTCCAGGGGCGTCGCTGTACGCAAGATGGGAAGGCGGCGTGCGGCCGATCCAACGGCTCGAATCGCATCCGTCGCAGTAGGGGAGTTGTACTCGAATGACACGCTCCGACTGAGGACCTGCGGAAAGTCGGTGAGCGCGAGGACTGACTTGAATCCCAACCCGAAGCGACCGATCTCATCGCCGCGCTTCGCGCTCAGATACGCGTGCGACATCGCCTCGAGCCCGGACTTAGAAAAAGGTCGGCCAGAGTTGGCGCAGTAGAGGGTCTTCGTCGCCGGGTCGAGAACGATCTCGACCCGGCCGAGCTTGTCTTCGCCGGGCGCCGTCCCCGCCATCGCATCGGCAGCGTTCTGAACCAGTTCCAGCAATGTCCGGTTTGCGTATCCTCCGACCCGGATGGACTCTTCAAGATTGGCGTGCTCAATCACCAGTTTGGGATCAGCTTTGTACGATCCGATGGCTCGGTCGAATTGGTCTTCAATCTCGAGAATGAGCGCGGGGTCTGGCTCCCACGTCGTTGTCGAATCAGCCACTCATTGCCCCCAAGCCGGTCTGCCTCTCGTGAACGCTACGTTATCGAGCCTGCCCACGACCACCGAGAACGGCGCGCAGCGTGGAATCCAACTGATGCCATTCGAGAGATCGAGCCAGGCCAGCGAGCGAACTGAACTCCGCGAATCACGCCGACGTCGACAGGACGCTAGAACAACAATGCACGCAGGCACCCACGGTGGACGACGCCCTTTGAAACCGCTTTGCTACAGTTACCTGCATCGCAGAAAAATCCCTGGATAACCAGCAAAACCTAGCCTACTCTGGCGCCATGCGCGGAGGTCTGGAGCGATGGAAGAGGGGTGCCGATTCCCGCGGGGTCCGGCAGGCGATCTCGTACGCTCTCGAGGGCACGTGCGACGCCCACATGCCCTACTCGGCGGGCGCCGAAGCGCTCGAGGCGTATGGCGCAGCATCCGATTCCACCGTCACCCGATTCATCGTCGCGAGCGGCAGGATCGGCAAAGACGAACTCACCGCCGGGGGCCTTCGTGTCTGGCTCACCGGGCACGACCCGGTCACGGGGGAGGAGCGAGGCCACCAGCGGCTGAGCCCTGATGCCGACCTGGTGCTCGACGGAACGCTCAATCACCCGAAGTCGTTCAGCATCGCGGCGCTGCTGCATCCCGAGCTCGCGGGCGAGTTCGAGGCGTTGCAAGACCGGCTGCGTGAACGCATCCTTCTCACGTGGCAGACCGAGCTCAACGCGCGGCGCGGGCATGGTGGGCTCGTCCGCGAGGACATCACGCGTATCGAGGTCGTCGAGCTGCAGCACCGCCGATCCCGGGCGCTCGACCCGCACATCCACCGCCACCTCTGGCTGAACATCAAAGTGCTCGGCGCGGACGGCAAATGGTCGAACCTCGACTCGCGCGTTGCGATGAAGCTGCATACCGTCGTTAACGCGGAAGGTGAGCTCGCCGCCCGCGCAGATCCCGCGTGGATCGCCGCCCTTGCGCGTCACGGGTACAGACTCGACGACTCGGGCGAGATCGCCGAACTCGCCGGCGCCGTCCGCCCGCTCTCGCGTCGGTCGGCGCAGATCGAGGCGAACCGAGCCCGCCTGATCGCGGAGTGGTCGGCGGGCCACTCTGGATCGGGGCCGAGCGTGGAGGCGCTGCATCAGATTGACCGGCGCGCGTGGGCGGTAGCGCGACCGAACAAGCCGGCCGACCTCGACGAGATGTCGTGGGAGTCGCGCGTCCGTGACGAGATCGCGGCGATCGATCCGAGCCTGATCACCGCGCGTGCACCGATTGCAGTCGCTTCGACGGACCTGCACGCCCTCGATCTGGATCTGCTCGCTGCTGCGGCGATCGTGGATGCGGACGAACGCTCCACATCATGTGGCGGGCGGTTCAGCACCTTCGACATTCGCGCCGGCGCAACACGCGCGCTCTCACGCACCGGCATCGTTGCGCCGCGCGATCAGCTCGACGGCGTGATCGTCGAGATCACGACGCGCGCCGCGAAGGCCGTCTATCGGCTCGTTGCGGAGGTTCCGCCCGCGCCCGTGAAGGCCTTCATGGCCACCGAGACGGTGCGGGCCAAGGTGCGCCTCGCCGGACGCCTTGACGTGCTCGCCCAGCCGGGGCGCTCACTTCTGCCGAACGAGTTGCATCGCTTCGCGTCGAACGAGGACTTCTCGACACTGGATGCTTCGCAAAGCGTCGCCGCGTGCGCGATCGCCGGGACCGACGGGCTCGTCACGGTCACCGGCCCCGCCGGGACAGGCAAGACGACGATGCTGCGCGTTGCGTTCGCCGCGCTCGGGGCGCAACGGCGGCGGATGCTCGTCGTCGCTCCGACCCGGAAAGCGGCGTCGGTGGCGTCTCGCGAGGTCGGGGCTGCGGCATCCAGTATTCATGCACTGCTCGCAGACCACGGCTACCGGTGGGGTGCCGATGAGGCCGGTGCGAAGGTGTGGACACGATTGCGTGTCGGGGAGGTCGATCCCAGCACGGGTGCCACATATGGCGGGCCGACGCAGTACGTGTTGCGTTCTCGCGATCGGATCGTGGTCGATGAAGCGGGCATGGTCGATCTGCAGACTGCGAACGTCCTCGTCGACCTCGCGATCGAGCAGGGGGTCGGGCTTGCGTTCGTCGGTGACCCGCACCAGGCGTTGCCGGTCGGACATTCCGGTGCGATGGGTTCGGCGATTCGGCACGCGAATGCCGCGGTTGAGCTCGATACGGTGCATCGGTTCCGCGATCCCGAGTACGCGGCGCTCACGCTCCGGCTGCGAGACGCGAGTGATCGCGAGCATGCATTGGCGGTTGCCGGTGAGCTTGCGGAACGCGGTCACGTCGAGCGGGTCGATCATCACGATGCGGCGCGTGAGCGGATGATCGACGCCTACTTCGAGTGGCACGGGCGTGGCAAGCGGGTGACGTTGGTTTCCGGTACCAACGCTGAGGCGGATGCCATCAACGACGCGATCCAGCAGCGGCGAGTCGATCACGGCGAGCTGGATCCCGGCGTGGTCGCGGCGGGGATGGAGGAGCAGCGCATCCTCGTCGGCGACACCGTCCAAACCCGCCGCAACGATCGGCTCACCGGTGTCGAGAATCGTGCGCAGTGGATCGTGCGCGGCATCCGCGAGGACTTCGTCGATCTTGTGTCGGTTGCCGACAGCGGCGAGTTGCGGCGAGTGTCTGCCGAGTATGCGCGGGAGCACCTGCAACTTGCCTACGCGTCGACGGTGCATGGCGTGCAGGGCGACACAGCCGATGCGTCGGTGGTCGGGCCGGATGTGGACGCGGCGGGACTGTACGTAGGCCTCACTCGCGGGCGGGTGCACAACATCGCGATCGTGGTCGCGCGGACGGATGCCGCCACCCGCGAGTCTCTCGCCGAGTCGATGCAGCGCGGCACACCGGAACTGACGATGCAGGATGCTGTGCGCGCGGCTCAGGCGGAGTTGCGGCGCGCGGCGCGGGCGCGGGACTTGGCGGCGATGGCGACGGGTCCGGTTGTTGGGGCGCCGAGTGCGGGGCGTGGGATCGGGATGTAGCGGCGTTCGATCGGCGGGGCGCTCAGCGGGCAAGCTTTCGTGCCGGTTATCCCGGTGGGGGTCGGATGAGGCATCAGCGCCTTGGCGACATCTCTTCGCCTGTTCTGATGGAGGACCGGCATTCGAGCGCTGGCCCATCGGTCTGCAGACGCGAATTGCCCCCGCTCCGAAAGCGAGCTGGAGAAACCGCACTACGCCGGCGCGTGAACGTACTCACTCGGGGCGGGACCTGGCTCTCATTGCTGGAGGAGTGAACCCACCCCAGTCCCGAAACGACATCACAACATCCCAGACAGCCTTCGCGTCGGCACGCTTCTGCGCGGCTTGGAGGTAACCGTCGATCACACCGCCTGCGAGCGCCGCCGCCCCGGTCACAAGCCCCCCCATTGCATTGCCCGTCAGCGTTCCTTCGGCGGCTCCCAGCACGCCACCGACGGCGAGGCCCTTCCAGCCAACGTTCAAGGAGCGCAGAACCGGTGATCTGGCCGTCTCATGCTCGAGCCCGCGAAACGATGCTGCGAGTTCTTCGGCCAAGATGCCGCGAGACTCTGTGTCGCCGTCTACTTCGTCACTGAGCTTCGAAATCTCGTCGAGCCCGCGCGAGAGCGCTGATCGCCATTCGGCGAATCTGTCAGAGTTACGGATGGCCACCAAGTCAGATGCGTCGCCTCGGAACGCTGGAACGGACCACCGGCCAAGTTGCGCGAGTCGCGAAGCGCGCGCGCTGACCGACTCTCGATTGCCGAACGAGAGTCGATACAGACGCTCCTCGACCGCCTCGAGTGCCAAGAGCGTCCCGTGACGCCGACGCGCCGATTCAACGTTGGCGGCAAATGCACTCGCCAACATGTACGCCTGATCCCGGCGAGCGGATTTGCTCACCCCCTCGAACTCCGTTCCCTTCCAATCGGCCTTCTTGGTTGCGTCAATCGTTCGCATCAAGGGAACAAAGGCGGACGGGTGCAGTCCGACAACCTTATTGGTGAACAGCACCGAGCCATCTATGACGAGAGGACGCATCGCGGCGAGCCAACCGAGGTTGTGGAGGATCTCCCAGCGGTCTTTGACAGGGTGTCGCCGTGTCGAAGATAGCGTCCAGGTCGGCAGCAACGGCCCGGCGTCCACCAGCACGCTCTCGACATACAGGAGAAGGAGCGGCGCCAACTCGAGCTCGGTGCTCGGCGACGTGGCGGCACCGACGATAGGGCGGACTTGACCCCTCCGCAATTCCGGCAGGTCAGCCCAGAGTCCACTCGGTTCCGAAGCTTGGGCGGGCCAGCCCGAGTAGAACCGATCGAGTTCCGAATCATCCCAAGCCGTGATCCGGCTGACAAGTGCGCGGGTGAGTGTCTCGTCCCAGTATGACTCGACGTAGTTGATGACATCGATAGCCGCGGCTTGAACCATGACCGGATCATATTCACTCACCACGACCGCTAACGCTCTATACAAGAGATCCGACGGAGTTCATCTCGGTTCTCTCGAACACCCCGCCGGATTAGCCCGCAGAGGATGTCGAGAGAATCGCTCGGCGCCGAACGCCGCTCGCTGGCACGTTCCAACTCAATCGTCGCTGTAGCAAACCCATGTGTCGGTTCCGTTGAAGTCTCCGTGCCGGATGTCGGGTTGCGACGTGTCAAAACGCGATCCGACAGCTCGAAAGCCTGCGATCGGGAGCTACCGATGGCGAGGTAGCCGGCGCGGGCTTGTTGAGCACATCGCGGAACAGGCTTCACTGCCCCTAGACCCGGACGTTGAACGGTCGCCCACAATTTCCACACTTGAGAAGACCGCTCGAGATCCGCGAGAAGGGGCCAAGTTTGGTCCCGCAGTATGGGCAGGTGACGCGGAATATGCGACTTCTGGCAGTAGCGAGCTTCTCCTGCGCATCCTCAAGAGCAGCCTCGAAGCCTTCCTTACCCGCCGTGTCAGCATGCGGTTTCTCGGTGATCCCCGCACCGTCGACGGCGACCCCCTGACGCTCGGCCCGCGTTTCGCTGTCGAGCGCTCCCAGGGCCTCCACCGCGTCGAGCGTGGCGCTCACCGAGTCGAGGGTGTCCTTTTCGGAGGCAAGGGCCTGGTTCGACTTGCGATAGCTCAGGAACGACACGATGAGCGCGCCGACGCCGGCCAACCCGCCAACGAGAGAGGCGATGCTCGAGATCCAATCGGTGACGTACGGCGGCATGCTTGAAAGATATTGTCGCGCAGACCGAATACGTGGATGCATCGCCGCAGGCAAGACCGGAGCATGCCCGATCGCGGCGCCGCTTTCGTGCTGCGCGCGGGCCGATAGTCGGGCCCGTGGGCTGCGTTCCAGTAATGCTCGGGAAGCTCGTCGACCGCCTGTCCTTGCCTGTTGCGACAACGTCTCGTCGCACGCCAGTCCTCCGCTGGGTACAAACGACTGAGCTCCCAGTAGAGGTCGGCTAACAGACTCTGGCGTGGGCGGTGTCGACGGGGTAGTTCACAATCGGTTCGTGACTACCTTCTGGCAGAGCGATGCCGGCGAACACATCCGGCTGTATCGCAGACGGATGGCGTCGCTGCGTGTGACGTTGAACACCGAGGCCCCAACGAAGAAGATGCGGAAGGGGTCACAAGAGAAGGCGCGGCAAGCGCTGCGACTCGCGTTCGAGACGGACACGCTCGCCCGCTACGCGCGCGAGCAGACAAATTGGCCTAAGCCGCGGGCGGACATAGCGCTCGACATCTTTGTGAACAGTGCCTCCCGCAACGGGGCACGCATCGACAGTGCGTGCAAGTGGCTGCTGGACGAACTCACCGGCCTTGTGTATCGAGACGACAAGCAGGTGAAGCTGCTGTTCGCCCGGATCGGGCGCCCGCCCAGCGATCCCGCGTCCCTTGCGTTCTGGGGTGAGATTGCACCGCCCGTGACGAATGCGGTTGATCCTTGCGGCGCGAGCATCTCCATCACCGCGCAGCCACGGTCCAGCGTGCTGCACGATCTGCGCGTGGCGAACAATCTCGAAGAAGCGTGGGACTCTCACAAAGCGGTCTACGGCGAAAGTCGGCGTTCCAGGTTCTATGCCGACTTCGAACGAGATCAGCTGCTGGACTATCAGGCGCTGTTTGACCCCAACGACCAAGAGGAGGGGGCACGATTCCGTCAGATAGCGAACCAGATCGACTATCGCGATCAAGCCCAGCAACAGCAGCACGTCGACCTCGTGTTCTCCTCGTTGTTCACCGAACTACCTGTGGACCGGTTCGGCGTGTGGAAGGCTGCGCGCTCGCGCCTGGCCTACTGCCCGTACATCTTTGATCTGGGGACGCTTCCTGAACGGGGCGAGACCCGAGAGTTCGAACGGCGGCTTCGAAGGATTCTCGAGGACCGTAGAGACCGCTTCCCAGGCCTGCTGCCCCTCCGGGCGCGAAGCGGTGTCTCGATGATCCTGTTCGATAAGCCCGGTCACTCTAAGGACCTGGACAACCTCGTGCGCGAGACTCTCCCGGCGATCCTGGACGTCCTCAGGCCGCCCCGCCATGACCATCAAGGATGGTTGGCGGACGAGCCGGAACTCAGCATGAGCCAGGTGGACATCCCGTTCATTGAGGTCGCGTCTATCCCTGCCGACCAGTCGGACATGCCGCCGGGCTCTCTGGTGCTGGGGCTTTCCAGCGCAGACCGATACTCCAGCTGGTGGTCGCTCGTCGGCGACTACGTGGAGCGTTCACTCGACGATATTTGACCATAACAGTGAGGGCGCAGTCCCCCACGCTGGCCGAACTGGGAGCCTTTGACCAGGCAAAAGGACCGGAGCGGCAACTACAAGACGTACTTCGCTGATGCGCGAGGCCCAATTCTCGAGTTGCTTCGGAACTCGAAGCCCAGCTGCGCCCCCGTTCGTCGATACTGTGGCGAAGTGCTTCCGTTTGCCGATCCGACGCCTGTGCCCGTGTACCTCATCGATCCCGCTCCCGAGTTGTGGACAGCTGAATGGTGGATAGATGCCGGCATTCCGATGCTGGGTGCCATCGGTTCGTTCGCCGTTGCCGTCGCCGCCATCTACGTGACGTGGCGACTGGCGCGCCTCGATCGCAACGACCGCGAACGCAATCGGCGTGCCGCGTTCGCGGTTGCGGTGGGTGACTATCTGGATCCTCGCCTCGACGACGCACACCGACGACGCGATCCGGTGTTCGGAGCGGACAATCGTCTGTTCACCAGCGCGGCTACGGCTGGCGCGGGCGCGACGGCCGTCGCGCGCTGGATCGTCACGGTTGAGGATGAGTTGTTCGACAGGAGTCTCGTGCGGTCGTTCGTTGGAGACGGACCGACGGACTCAGAAAGGGAGAGGGACCATTCAACGCTCGTCTGGACGATTACGGGGCGAGTGCGCAGGTGGGTAACCACCGGCCAGATGGATTACAGCCCGGTCGATTACGAGCCCGATCCGAATGAGATTCCGATGCCGATGGATGCAAGCGAATACGACTAACTGCGGCGCGTGCCCGACCTGCCCGCTACACGAGGCTGCTCGTCTATGACACGCTCCGAGTAGCTGACCCGGCGCGAGCGTGCGCGCTCGGTCTCCCGCCCGTGAGACGACCCGCCACTGGTCGGCGACATCACACGGTCCCGAATTCGTGGGCGAGCGAGTCGCCGATGCATACGAGCCAGCTCCACAGATGCCGATGGACTCGCGCTATGAGGGCACTACCGGCGAACAGATAAGTCGCTGATTGTTGTTCGTCTAGCTACCGGCTGCGGCAACCTCAGAGATGTTTGCCGGATGGAATTCTGGCGCAGCTGGCGGGAGCGTTAGCGTCGAGTTATCCATCAACAGTCCGAGTTGCATCAGCAGCTGTCGCACGTATGGGTGAGCCACTCTAATCGCCTCAGCGGCTACCTGCTGGTCCGAAGGCATGCCGTCGAGTTCGGCCAGGCCGACGTAGAAGCCGATGCGGTAGCCGATCTGATCATCATCACTCTCGCGGGAGTAAGTGCACCGGACAGTCACCTCATCCCCGTGCTCGGCTGGCACTTCGGTTTCGATGCCCACACGCTGCTTCGGAGACGCCTCGAAGTCGGAGTCCGGCTGAACTTCCCCGGTCAGCACACATTCGCTCAGTCGGACTGCTACGACCCTAGGCACGGATGCTCTCAACCTCGAGGGCGAACTCGATGGAATCAAATGACTCGTTGAGTCTCCTGGCGTCGGTTGCCGACTTCACGCGAATAGGAAGATCTCGAGGAGTTCCTTCGACGCTGTTATGCGCGTACGAGACCACGGGGTGAATAGAGCCGTCCTCGGTCTCGACTGGGTGGATATACACCGCTGTCTGCGCCCGCCCCGCCCGGTGCCTGCGGCGTTGGATTTCTACCTCGTGCGCGTCACGGTCGAAGACACGCAGGTCAACCGCGCAGTCCGCAGCTGCAAACAGGCGCGCCACAGTCGCGGTGTGAAAGTTGCCGTCGCCGTTAACGATCTGGGAGAGGCGCGACTCGCTGATCCCCATCCGTTCAGCGATCTCTCGCTGCTGCAGTCCGGACTGCGCAACTGCTCGACGGATAAGCTCCGCGACCCTAATCGCCAGGCGAGGTCCGGCGAGACGAACGTCATCAAGCTCGGTCATGGTTGAGATCCTCTCTCCGTACTTGCTTCGTCATTTCGATGTCCTCGGGTGGCGTCTGCTGGCTGTTCTTACCGAAACAGTGGCCAACCCGAACAAACTCATCGAACCCCGGCAGCCACCAAAAATCACCTTCGAACTCGGCGTCTCGCCTATCGCGAACGCGAAGCTTCGGCGTGAACGCTCCCTGCCCGTCTGTGTCGTAGAACGAAAAGCGAACGGCGCCCAACTTGAACTCCCACACTCCCTCGTCCAAGTCGTTGATCGTGCAGTAGCTGTTGTTGGGATAGCCGTAGTCCGCGAAAAACTCCATTCCGACAACGAGCTTGTCCGCTTGCTTGATCTGCACATCATCGGGGACTCCCTCGAGATCCGGATCTTCTTCCCACTGCCCGCGTTGCATCTCGGTAAGCGCAACCAGTGAAGGGCAGGTGCTGTCAGCGCACATGGCATGACGCATCTCATGCGTCTCGCCGTCAGCGAACAGCGGCCGCTCGACTTTAGTCAATTATAAACCCCAACCTCGACGCCCGCTCACCCATTTCTGCGACGCTATCGCAACCCAAGCCGGCAGCACCGCCCTTCGCGCCGCTATCAGGCGTCGACGCCGAAGGCGCGCAGCAGCGGGACGCGCGGGATCATCCGGCGCGGGCCAAGTTGGACCGTGGGGATCGTCCCGCTCTCGATGCCGAGCTTGATCGTGCGGTAGTCGACGCCGACGAGCTTGGCGGCATCCTTCATCGTCAGAGCGAGGTGCTCCGGTGAGTGGTTCATAACCCTTCCCTTCCTTGAGCCAGCAGTGTCAGTCTCCCTTCGTCGCAAGGTACCACATCGGTGAGCCAAGATCGACAGTCTTCTTCGCGAATCGGCGGCGACCTGGAATAGTGGGCTCTATGGCAGACGTCGAGGCATATGACATCAGCGACGAACGCATCGATCTCGGCAGCCGCGTAACGCTGCCGAAGTCCTGGCATGCGCGCGTGTCGGGTGAGCAGGACGTGCCCGGCACGATCACCGTTCGCGTGGAGTGGGATGCTGCGCTCGGCCGCACTGCCGTCGTGTTCGCCGCCCTTGAGCGCGAAGGGGAAGGCGTCGACATCACCAGCCAGATGCTCCGCGAGGTGCGCACGCATTGGATCATGGCGAGGTCGGCGATCGAGGTCGTCACGGTCGACGTCAGCGCGGAGGGTGAGGGCGGCCTTGACCGCATCCCGGTGCAAGAGTTTCTCGGCCGCATGCTGGCGGCGCGGGAGCGCGAACCCTTGGAGTCCCTGCACGCCGCGATCGCCGTCTATCGCGTTGCGACGGCGATCAGCTTCCCCCCGCTCAAGCTCGTCGCCGATACTCTCCAGATCAGCCAGAGCACCGCGACCCGCCTCATGAAGAGCGCCCGCGATGCGGGTCTCGCGCCGGAAGTGCGGATCCAGGAGCCTCGGCGTGCGCCGGCCTTTGACCCGTACAACCCGGGCAGGCGGTACGACCCTTCGGCGCCGCACGCCGGGCCGTCTCAGCCCGGAGGGCCGTCGATCGGTCTATGACGAGTGCCGTGCGGGCGCCGTCCGGCCACGCGCTGGCGCTCAGGTACCTGCGATTCGAGGTGAATCACGACCGGACTGCGCGCTAGAGGCTCGGCTCGCGCTTCGCGTTCGAACTGGCGCGGAGCTGCAATTCGGCCTCTTCGATCCATTCGCGAGCCAGGGCGGCGTATCGGCGGCGATCCCGCTGATTGAGTGCTGCGAGCTTCGGCAGCAACTCGAACATCGTCTTCACGTATCCCGGGACGTCGCTCTTCGGTCCCCCCGTCGAGGCGAGGAGCACTTCGGCCACGCGCGCGGCATCCGCGCCCGTGTCGATGAGTGCGACGAGCTCCCGAGCATCCTTTCTGCCCTTCTCCGTTGCTTGGCGGTCGATGAGCGCCGCAATCTTCGTCGCGATGTGTGCGTCGAGGGTGAGCATGAGCCACCCCTCGACCTTGAGGTCAGGATCGATGAAGCGGGTGAGCACGCCGACGTCGAGGAGCAGCTTGGATCCGAGTTTGGATTCGTAAGGGAAGTAGGCGTCGACGTGGACCCCATCTGCATTGCCGCGCGCCTTTCGGCCTCCGCTGTGCAACTGATTCTCGCTGTACTCCGTCAGGCGTTGCGGCAGCTTCTGCCTCAGATTCTGATCGGTGATGATGAGGTCGATGTCGTGGCTGATCTCGCCGCCTACGCGGGCGTTGGTCGCCCATCCGCCGATGAGGATGGATGGCTCCAAGTCGTACCCGAGCGAGTCCAGCACGGCTCGAAGCTTGCCGTCATCGGCCGCACTAAGGATGGTCACTGCTGATCACCTGCCTCATTCCACTCGCGCGCGGGAACGAAGCGTTCCCGAAGTGCGGCCCGGAACTCGGATGCCTGCCACCCGGGTGTCGCGAAGAGATCGGCGTAGGTCTGCGCCACGCTCGAGTATCCGTCCCAAGTCTTCATCGCGCGCTTGTCCATTGCGAGCACCCGCACCTCGTCGGACTGAGGCAGCCCGTTCAGGTCGACCGTCGGCGGCAGGTAAACGAGGTGTTCCCGGAAGTCTGCGACGGCGCGGCCACCCAGATGAGCATTTGCCGCGTCGGGACCGCCGAGGGCGTACGGCCCTCGGCTCGAATCGAGGAAGGGGCTGATTGCGTCTCTCGTCGTCCAGGCGACGGTGTCGCGTGCGAGGTTTCGCCAGGCGCAGAGCATCGTCAGCACTTTGTCAACGCTCACCACCGCAAGCCCGCCGCGTTTGTATCGATCGACGGTCCCGTTGCTCTCGAGGCGATCGAGCGCAAGGTATGCCGTCGTGCTCGGTACGCCTGCTTCGAAAGCGAGGTCAGCGACGTTGGCCCAGGTGCGTTTGCCCTCGATGGCTCGATCGGCCAGAACGCGCCACACAAGCTCGTTCCCCTTCATGCCAGCCCGCCTCCATTCGGGTTTTCCTGTAACAGTGGTTCCAGGTTTATATGAAACCATGATTCCAGGAAATCCGGAAGTTCCTCATCGTTGTTCCACGGTCTCCTGCCGTCAAGTGGGTAAGGATCGCGTGGATCCTGGCAGGCGAACCGGGCCATCGTGGGCGGCCACCGCGCCCTCACGCCGGGGCGACCACCCGGATGCCGGCCGTCGCGGCGGCTCGGGCGAGCTCGTCATCGTAGGTGACGATCTCGTCGGCACCGATCCTCAATGCGGTCGCAAGGTGTATCGCGTCGTTCGAACGCAGCGGAGCGTGAGTGCCGGCAGCGAGCAGATCCCCGCGCGTCACGTCGACCAGACTCACCGCATCGAGCACTGCCGTGATCGCATCGATAGCGATGATCGCCGGATGCCGGCCCGCGGCGCAATGCAACTCGGTGTGAAGAAGCCAGGACGCCGCAAGGCGTCGAGAGGAATCAGTGAGGGCTGCGACGAGCGCTTCGGACTCGGTCTCCTCGATCACCAGTTTCATCGCGGCCGAGGTGCCCAGGTAGGCCACCGTTACCAGCGGCCTCGACTGTCATCGATCAGCTCCCGGGTACTCACTGGCGAAACCGCCCGTGTGATGTCTGCCAGGGCATCACTACCGGTGCGGGCCGGCCTTGCCTCGCCTCGCGCGATCAGCCCGTCGAGCGGATCGCCTCCCACGGGCACGATGAGGGCGGCCAGGCGGCCGTTGTTGCTGACCAGCACCGATTCCCCAGCCTCAACCCTGCGCAGGATCTCGCCACTGCGGTTGCGCATCTCGCGATGTGTCACGGTCTCCATGGGAGTCAATGTAGCGCGCTGTAGCACACGCGGCACAGCCCAAGACCGCCCTCTCGATGACGGCGGTCTTGCTGAGGTTCAGGAGCCTCCTGCCCGTCCCCCCGGCCGTCCGACCCCCAAGAATGAAGGCTCAGCTGTGCTTAGCACACTGCTCCATACGCGGAACTTTCGGCCTAGCCTATTGAGCAATATGCTCAAAATGGCCAGGTTGGAATTTGCTCTCACATGTTGCTGAATGACGTCCATCTCCGGAGGCCGCTGATAGCACGGCAGAACGGGCCGTTTTTGCCCGCTTTTTGCCCGCATCCTTTTTGTCGATGGCTGTTTTCGGACGTCGTTGGGTGACGGCAGAACCTCGAAAACCCGCGTAATTACGCGGAATCTGTCGTTTGATGCTGCAATGCAAAATGCTCAAAACGTGTTCGAGTCCCTCTAGGGGCCACCTCCCGTTTTATGTTGCTTGATCAGGTATTTGTGTGCGAACGAGTGCAGGCGTCGATCTCCCACCCCACGGGCACGTGTTCTCGTCGGGATTGAATCGTCGGCGGACCCGATTGATGCTTCGCACGCGAGGCAACCGCGGCGCGGTATGGCTCTCGCTGCGGCGCAAGGCGAGTGAGTGTCCCCGCTACGGTGAGCGGGTAGTTATCGGAACAGATTCTTGACGACGGGCGAATCCATGACCCTCCACAAACATGACGGCGGCTACGGCGTCGAGCCGAGGACTGCGAGTGACAGATGGCGTTCCGTCGGTGTGTGGGCTGTCATCCTCGTCTCCTATGGACTCGGTATCTACCTCACGGTCGCGGGGATGGCGCTCTCACTCAACCCGGCTGACGGCATGTCGGGAATCGGGTCAGTAGCCCTCGCGCTCGGGTTGCTTCTCATCCCGATTGCTCTGAGCTTCATCGTGAACAACGACGCCGCGGCGACTGAGCGACGGGCAAGGTTCTGGCAACGTTCCGCAGTGAAGAGCGTGAACGACATCGGCGATGCTGTCGGGGCGACTGGCGGGCCGACCGCAGTCGAACGAATCGCGAAACTGGAGTCGGCGATGCAGTTGCTCGCCGCGTCGAATCGCGATGCACTGATGGCCTTGCAGAACGAACGAGAGGTGCATCAAGAGGCGCTTCGAGGCGCCGCTGACGAACTTCTTGCCGCGCGCCTGGCCATCGCGTCCCTCCCCGCACGGAGGCTGAGCCGGGCGGAACGTGCGAGAGTCGCCCGGACCGGTTGGCTTCGCTAGGCGACGGCGGCTCGGGCGTATGGCCGCCCATCCGGTGCTGGGCCGCTGTTGCTTCAACTGCTCGCCCTTGCCCATCGAGGTTCTGCTGTTCTGATGTCGAAGGACGAGTTCGACTCTCTCGTGGAGACGAGCTACCTCCTGCGTTCCCCGGAGAACGCGAGACGGCTGCTGAGTGCCATGGAGCAAGCGCGATCCGGTGAGATCACCGAGCGGGATCTACAGGACCCTTGAGCGAGCGGAAGCTCGCATGGACGGTCGAGGGCTGGGAAGACTGCCTGTACTGGCAGAGTGAGGATCGCAAGACCCTCAAGCGGATCGACACGCTCATCGCCGACTGCCTGCGAGATGACCCTTTCGAGGGGATCGGCAAACCTGAACCCCTCAGGCACGCCCTCGCCGGAGTGTGGTCACGGCGGATCGATGAAGCCAACCGTCTTGTCTACATAGCCGACGAGCACTACGTCACCGTTCTGCAGGCTCGCTACCACTACTAGATTCGCGCCCTCCGGATGCCGATCGGCCGCCGCCAGAATCCGCATACCTGCACACCTGTCCTAGTCGGCCAACGTAAGAACCTCAGCATCGCCCTCAGTGATCACGATCGTGTGCTCGCTGTGGGCGGTGCGGCATCCTGTTTCGCTGCGGAGGGTCCAGCCGTCGGGATCGGTGATCAGGGTCGCGGTGTCTGCCATGACCCACGGTTCGAGCGCGAGCTGCAGTCCGGGGCGCAGTTTGTAGCCGCGACCGGGTCGTCCTGTGTTCGACACGTGCGGATCCTGGTGCATGGATGACCCGATGCCGTGGCCGCCGAACTCGGTGTTGATCGAGTATCCGGCCTTTGCGAGCACCGTGCCGATGGCGTGCGAGATGTCACCGATGCGCGCCCCGGGCCTTGCGGCCGCGATTCCTGCGGCAAGGGCGCGCTCGGTGGCATCGATCATCGCGACGCTCTCGGCCGGCTTCGAGTCGCCCACGATGAAGCTGATCGCGGCATCTGCGGCGACACCGCCGGTGATGACGGCGAGATCGAGCGTCAGCAGATCCCCGTCGGCGAGCGCGTGGTCGTGCGGCATGCCGTGCAGGACGGCATCGTTCACGGCCGTGCAGATGTAGTGGCCGAACGGTCCGTTTCCGAACGAGGGGGCGTAGTCGACGTAACACGACTGCGCACCGGCCTCGACGATCATCGCCTGCGCCCAGCGGTCGATGTCGAGCAGATTCGTGCCGACGGTCGTGCGGCGCTTGAGAGCCTGCAGGATGTTAGCGACCACGGACCCTGAGACCCTGGCGCGTGCGACTTCGGCGGGGTTCAATATCTCGATCATGAGCTGTCTCCGTTCGACGAAAACAATAACTATACCGGCCATATTATGCCGGTACTACAATCGGGGCATGGTCAGACTGCCTCACACTCCGGAAGAGCTCGAACGCGGTCGACGCCTCGGCGCACTGTTGCGCCGAGCCCGCGGAGAGCGCTCGATGCTCGACGTCGCGCTCGACGCACACGTCTCTCCCGAAACGCTGCGCAAGATCGAGACGGGCCGAGTGGCGACTCCCGCCTTCTCGACGATCGCTGCGATCGCGGGCGTCCTCGGCCTCTCGCTCGACGCCGTGTGGACCGAGGTCAGCCCGCCCGAACGCGCCGACGATGCAGGCTCTCACCCCGGCGTCCGCGAGCGACTGGCGTCGTAGGCTGCGGCATCCGCTCGACGATCGATCCGGTGCCAGGATGGGTCGAGTGACGTTCGTGATCGCAGCCGAGATTCCTGCCGCCGCCGAACTCGTCGAGTTGTATCGGTCGGCGGGGTGGACCGCCTATACGGATGATCCGCAACGACTCGTCGACGCCGTGAGCGCCTCGTACCGCGTGGTCACTGCGCGAAGCGAAGCGGGCGAGCTGATCGGACTGGTGCGGACGGTCTCGGATGGGCTCACCGTCGCGTACATCCAGGACATTCTCGTGTCGCCCGAACATCAGCGTCACGGCGTCGGGGGAGCGCTGCTCGACGAGGTGATCGCGCAGACGCAGGACATCAGGCAGCTGGTCCTATTGACGGATGCCGAGCAGACGCAACGTGCCTTCTACGAGTCGCGGGGACTTGTCGAGGCGCATGACTTCGCGCCCGAGCCGCTGAGATCCTTCGTGCTCTTCCGCTGATCCGGCCTCGGAGCCGGAGGGCCCTCAGTCCTTCCTCAACGCCTCGGCGAACATCACGAGGATGCCGCTCGGGCCGCGCACATAGGTGAGCTTGTAGACGTCTTCATAGGTGGCGACGCCGCGAAGCGGATGGCAACCGTGTCTCGCGGCGATCGCGAGGGCTTCGTCGATGTCGTCGACCGAGAATGCGACGCGGTGCATGCCGATCTCGTTGGGGAGGGTGGGTTCGGTCTCGATCGCTTCGGGGTGGATGTACTCGAAGAGCTCGAGCACGCCATGCCCGTCGGGGGTCTGCAGCATCGCGATGTTGGCGTGATTGCCGTCGAGGCCGACGGCGGTGTCGGTCCACTCGCCGCTGACGGTGTCACGGCCGACGACAGTGAGACCGAGGTCGGTGAAGAAGGCGATCGTTGCCTCGAGGTCGCGGACGGCGATGCCGACATTCTCCAGTTTGATGGCCATGACGTGCATGCTACCGAGGCGAGCCGACAGGCAGACAGGGGAGGGAGCGCTCGGCGCATCCGAAGACGGAACGCTCACCGGGCGCCGGCCCGGCGAGCGTTCCGCGGTCCTCTCCGAACCCCGCTATGAGAGGTACGGCTGGGTGATGAGCTCGATCGCGTGACCGGCCGGGTCCTTGAAATACACTCCTCGTCCACCGTGCTCGGTGTTCGTCTCGCCGGGGCGGGTCATCTGCGGGTCGGCCCAGTGGGTCACATCCCACTCGACGAGACGTGCGTAGGCGCGGTCGAAGAGCTCATCGTCGACCAGGAATGCGTAGTGCTGCATCTGGATCTCGACGGGCGGCTCCGCGAACTGCAGCATCACGCCACCCTCGAGGAGGATGTTGCGGAAGGGGCCCCAGGACGGGGCCTCGGATGCCTCGATCAGATTCCGATAGAACGCGGCGGACTCGTCGCGGTTCTTCGAGGCGATGATGGTGTGGTTGAAGGTTGCGGGAATGGGAGTTCTCCTGTCTCTGTCTTGGCTGGCGTGCGCGGGATGCGCCGCAAATGCGTAGGCATGCGAACGGCGCGCCAGAGGGGGCGGTGCTCGCGAGCGGCGAGACATGTGCTCGAGCGAGGAGAACGGGCGCGACGGTCGCGGCGACCGACCGAACCTCAGAGAACTACCGGTTTGCCAACCCGTGCATGGCAGAGAGCCGATCCGGTAATCACACGCCCACGATAGCGATCGACGGCGGAAACGCCCTCATCGTGCCTAGATGACGGGTTCGGTGCCGGTCAGAGCCACCGGCGAACCCGCGCACGATAGTCGCGGTATTCGGCCGGAAACTTCGCGTCGAGGTAGCGCTCCTCGGGAAGGATCGCAGACCCCTCGGTAGAGTGCGTCACATGGCTACGGACGTCACCCTCTACATCGGCCTCGCACCGTACAACGCGAAGTTCCGCTTCAGCGATCCCGTCGTGTGGGAAGGCGTCCGATCTCAGATCATCGGTGCCATGAACGCCGGCAAGGGAACGATCGAGATCGACCACAAGGGCAACAAGATCGTCTACGTCTACAGCCCCTTCCTTCCGGTGAACTGGGTCGAATCGGGCGACTGAGGGCCCAGTCGCGCGGGCGACGGGCAGCTAGGACCCTTCGTCGCTGATGACGGACCGAGGGGCTCGCATATCTGTCGGCGCGGTCCGACCCCAGACGAAACGACGGCGACCCCGGTGCATCGCACCGGGGTCGCCGTCGTCGCGAGGATCAGCCGTGACTGCTGAGGGCGAACCGCACCGAGCCGTCCTGCGCGAGCTCGGCATCCAGAACACGGTCCTCCAGAACGACGGCCGTGGTCTCATCGAGGAACACGCGTGCTCCGTCGGTGACGACGATCGTGTCGCGGGGCTCCGGGTCGGGCGCGACGCTCAGCTCGAAGCCGGAGGGCGTTCCCGTATCGCGGATGCGTACACCTCCGTCCTCGGCCTGCGGGACGCGGGCGACGATGTCCTTGACGGCCTCGGCGGCGGTATGGGTCAGCGTGAGCATGCTGTTTCCTTTCCGTTTGCGGTTCCGGACCGGCCACGATTCCGAGATCCTCGGCGGGATGCAAGGCTCGACGACCATTCGGAGGGGATTCCCACGTTCGCCGAGGTCGCACTCAGGGGCGCCGGCCGCCGCCTCCTCCCGCGCCGCCGCCCATGCCGGACGACACGTTCGTGCCCTCGGTGACCGTCGCGGCCGAGGCCCCGTTCACCGTGACCGTGTAGCTGCCGCCGTCGGTGACCGCCGGGCCGCTGTAGAAGACCGCGGCGAAGGACTGGTCGGCCTCGAACGTGGCGATCACGGTGCCCGCGGCATCCGTCACCTCGATCGTGTCGCCCGCAGAGCCGCTCACGGTCGCGGCGACCCATTGCTGCCCGCCGGCGGGTGCCACCAGCACGCTCCCGGCCACGAGCAGCTCACCGCCGTCGATCGTGATGGCGCCGTTGGAGTCGACCGCGCCCTGACCGCCGGACGAGCTCGGCCCCGACACCACGGTCGTGCCGCCGGTGAGGGAGATCGAGCCGTTCGAGTCGAGTCCGTCGCCGACCGCCGCGATCCGCACGGTGCCGCCCGAGATCACGAGGGTCTCGCCGGTGTCGGACTCGCCGCCGCCCCCGCCGCCCTGCCCGGTCGATGTCGAGCCGCTCGCAGCGTTCACGCCGTCGTCGCTCGAGGTCACATCGACCGTGCCGCCCGAGATCGCGATCGCGGCGCCCTCGAGTCCCTCGACGGAGTCGGCGACGGTCACGTCGCCGTCGCGGATCTCGAGCGTCTGCTCGGCGTGGACGCCGTCGTCGCCGGCCGTCACGACGAGCGTCGCGCCGCCGATGCCGACCGAGCCGTCGGAGTGCACCCCGTCGTCGGCCGCGTCGATGGTGATGTCTCCACCGTCGAGGGCGACCACGACGCCCGCCGACACGCCCTTCGGCGAGGCATCTGCGGCCGAGGCATCCGATCCCGCCGTCACGTCGACCGTGCCGCCCGTGATCACGACATCGGTGACCGCGGCGAAGCCGTCGTCACCGCTCGTCGCGGTGACCGAGCCGCCCGTCACGACGATGAAGCCCTGGGTGGCGTCCTCGTCCTGGTCGCTCTTGAGCGCGTCGCCGCCGGCGTCGAGCACGATCGCGCCCCCGGCGACGGTGAGGGAGTCCTTGCCGCGAAGCGCGTCGTCGACCGCGTCGACGGTGATGTCGCCCGAGAGGATGACGAGGTCGTCCGTGCTGGTGATGCCGTCGTTGCCGTTGCCCGAGACCTCCAGCGAGCCGGAGCCGGTGATCGTCAGGTCGGCGTCACTGTAGATCGCGGCGTTCGCGGTGGCGTCGTCGGCGTACGTCGAGGCATCCGAGACCGTGTTGGTCGTTCCCGCGGCGAGTGCGATGGCGACGTCGTCTGCGCTGGTCACGGTGATGGCGGGGGAGTCGGATGCCGAGATCTCGGCGTCGTCGAGGATGAGCACGACCTGCGCGTCCTCCGGTGCGGCGACGACGACCTGGCCGTCGAGCGAGCCCGAGAGGCGGAAGACGCCCGCTTCGGTGATCGTCACCGTGGAGCCGTCGACGGTCACGGCGGACGAGTCGGACGATGCCGTCGACCCGCTGAGGGTGACGTCGACGGCATCCGCCTCGGACCACTCGTCGTCCTCGACCACGGTGACGTCCGCGTTCGCGGCGAGCACGGCGTCGGCATCGAGATCCGAGTCGATGGCGGCGGTCGTCTCGACGGTCGAGGTGGAGTCGGTCGCACTCGACGACGATGAGGACGAGACCGTGGCCTGCGTCGCGCATCCCGCGAGGACGAGCGCGGTGAGGGTGAGGGGGGCTGCGGCCAGGATCAGGCGGCGACGAAGCATGAGGGGTCCTCCATTCGGGTGCGGGTCGTGCGGGTGGGTGTCGTGCGGCTGGGGTCGGGGCGATTCAGTGTCGAGCCGGCGGAAGGCGCCCCCGTGGCCGCGAACGGGCCGCGGAGCAGCCTGGCCCAGCGGTTGCGCGGAAGATCGGGGCGCAGGGCCGCGAGGCCCGTGGCGTATTTGCTCACGGTCGCGGGGCGGTGCCCAGCCCGCCACAGCAGCCGGTCTACGGCGGAGGCGCTCGACCCCGACTTGGTCTCGACGATCGTGAGCTCGGGGAGCGTGAAGCCGTGCCCATCGGGCTCGACCCATTCGAGTCCGGTGTCGACGGTGGCGCGTCCGGCGTCATCGGGCAGCAGCAGCGTGGCGCGGCGGTAGCGGGTCATGAGCGTCGCATCCAGATCGTGTGCCCGCTCCGACGCGACCCCGATCGCGGTGAAGGCGTCGGCGACGTCTTCACGGGCGGCCGCGGTGAGTTCGCCGCTACGGTCGGGGTCGTACTCGTCGCGGTCCTTCACGGTCGTGCCACGAGCCCCGCGCGTCTTGATCTCGAGATACGCCGAGCCCGTGTCGAGGTAGCTGCGAGTGCGCAGCTTGAAGCGCCGGCGGCGGGGCTGGGCGGCCATGCGGAAGCTCAGCAGATCGGGGGTGTCGAAGTACACCGACTCGTAGGCGAAGTCGCGGGCCCCGTCGATCTCGAGCACGCGGGTGCGCTCGTCGAGAGCGGCCAGCACCGGCTCGAGAGCGGCGCGGGGAACGACGTACTTCCGATCGACGCGGGTGAGCAGCGAGGCCTCGGACACGAGATCGTCGAGGGTGACGGCGTCGAAGCGGTCCAGCGCCCTCATCGCACTGCTCCTTCCAGTGCTCGCCCGTCGAGAGCACCGGCGGTCGCGGCGGCCGTGCGGCGTGCGCCGCGCCCCCGGGATCCGGCCACCCGATAGCGGACGTCGACGAGCGTCGTGTCGTTGACGAGATCGAGCTCCTGCACCGTCATCGAGGTGACCGTGGCGCCGAGGCGCTCGTCGAGCTCGGCCCGCAGCACCTCCTCGTCGGCGATCGCACGGTCCAGGCGCACCACCTGGTGCCGGCTGCGTGAGAGCAGCGCGGGGTGGTCGGCGGCCCACAGCACGCCCAGAATGAGGGCGATGAGTGCGGCGACCGGCCACGGGTCGGTCTGGGGGAGTCCCGACAGCAGCCCGATCGCGAGTGCCGCGAAGTAGTACGCGACCTCGCGCTGCGAGATCTCGGAAGAGCGCAGGCGGATGATGGAGAGTACGCCGAAGAGCCCCAGCCCGAGGCCGAGCGCGACCTCGGCGGTGCCCAGCACCATGGCCACCGCCATCACGCCGACGTTCACCCCGAGGAAGGCGACGACGAGATCCCGGCGGTGGTGGCGCCGGTAATAGATGCCGAAGCTGAGGACGAGGGCGGCGGCCAGGTCGATCCCCATCAGGATCAGAGCGCTGGTGGTCATGTGTTCCTCCCGAAGGTGTATTTGTCTGAATCCATTCGAGCCGTCGGCGCTATGGGGTTTCTATGACGGGCGCCTGCGCCCGATCCGAGTTCGGCGAGCGGTGCGGCGGTGGCCGGGGTGCGGAAGACGAAACTGCGCTGCACGCCGTAACTCGTCACGAACAGGACGGCCTCGGTGGCGATCTTCGCCACGAGCAGCGGCACGCCGAATCCCGTGAGCGCCTCGAGCCACACGACGTTCGACGCCAGGAGCGCGACCGCCAGGACCGCATAGCGCAGCGCTTGTCCCGGCATCCCGCCCCCGCCGGTCGATGCGCGCGTCGCACCGCGGAAGACCACCCGGCGGTTCACGGCGAAGTTGACCGACGCGCTCAGCAGCCGTGCCGCCACGATCGAGGGGACGAGCGCACCCGTCGCCGCCGTGAGCAGCAGCAGCGCGATGGTGTCGACCAGGAACGCGATGAGGGAGGACCCCGCGAACAGCAGAAGCGGCAGGGCGATGCGCGCCGAGTCGGCGAGGGGACGGAAGTGGCTCGACGCGTTGCCCTCGAGATAGACCGTCTCGATCGGGATCTCGCGCGTCTGGACGCCGGCGCTCCGGCAGCGCAGCAGCACGTTCTGTTCGTATTCGAAGCGATCACCCTGCTGATCGAGCATGAACTCGATGTGCTCGGCGGGGATGCCGCGCAGCCCCGTCTGCGTGTCGGACAGGCGCCAGCCCGCCGCCAGCCGGAACACCGCGCGAGCCATCGCGTTGCCGGCGCGGCTTCGCACCGGCACCTTCCCGCTGAAGGCGCGGCACCCGAGGATCAGTGTCGAGGTGCCGGCCGCGGCATCCTCGCGGAGACCCTCGGCGACCCGGAGGATGTCGCCCACGGTGTGCTGCCCATCCGCGTCGGCGGTCACCACGTCATCGCCGGGGTGGACCGCCAGGACATGATCGAGGCCGGTCTTCAGCGCCGCGCCCTTGCCCCGGTTGCGTTCGTGGCGAAGCACGGTCGCGCCGTGCGCCGCGATCCGGGCGAAGGTCGCAGCGTACGCCGGGCCGCCGCCGTCGTCGACGACGATCACCTCGACATCCGGGTCGGCCGCGAAGATGCCGTCGACGACCGTCTCGAGGCTCGCGGCGGGCTCGTACGCGGGAATCAGGACGATCATGGGATCACTGCGCCGTCTCGAGGCGGGAGGCGACGTACAGGATGTCGCTGGTCGCGCGCTCGCCGCCGTTCGAAGGCTGATTCACGACCTCGCCGTTGAAGTACATCGTCGAGGAGCCGCCGCCGTCGAGGTTGTACGCCGTCGTCGCCCCGAGATCGACCATGATGTCGGCGAGCTCCGTCAGGGTGACGCCCGCGCTGTAGCCCTCCTGCCGGCCATCCACGACGACGAACACCAAGTGGTTCTCATCGATCACGCCGACCGCGGTGCGCGGCTCATCGCCCTGGATCGAGTGATTGCCGATGTTCGTGTCGATCTCGACGTCCTCGATGCCCTCCACGACGGCACCGGACTCGACGATCGCGGGACCGAAGCTGAGCGTGTTCCATGCACCGTCTGCGAGGAGCTCCTCGGCGGTCGTGGTCGTCTCGTCGTAGACCGCTACCGTGCCGTCGGTGTAGAACACCAGTCCGTCGCGCGCGCCGTCGTCGCGGTAGACGACGCCGTTGCGGATCACGATGCCGGTGTCGCGGAAACCGTAGTAGTCGCCGTTGATGGCGAAGACCGCGTCGTTGTCGGCGGCGATGGCGCTGGTGAGCTCGGTGATGTTCTCGCCGAACTGGTCCTTTGCGAAGGCGCTGCGCAGCGCCGTCGCATCCGACAGCACGACGTCGGCGACGTAGTACGTGACGGTGTCGTCGCCGGTGCCCTCGGTGACGGTCGTGATCGTGACCGACGTCGAGCCGTCGGAGTAGGACGTGTCGGTCATGACCGACTCGGCGGTGCTTTCGGCGCTGTCGGTCGATTCCGTGGTGTCTGCGGAGTCGGCGGTGGAGTTCTCGGCCTCATAGGCCGACACATCGGCGATCTCGACGTGCTCGATGAGGAATCGGTCGGCGGCCCACGCGGCTGCGCCCCCGCCCGAGAGGGCGACGACGAGGCCGGAGGCGATGACGATGTTGCGGGTTCGTCTCTTCCTGGTCATTCCTCATGGGTACGCGGCCGACCTACGACGCCCATCGCCGTGCGCTATGAAGCGGCGATGCGAAGCGGTCGCGAGGGCGCCGGCATCCCGGGATCGAAGAACCGTCGATACCGCGCAGTTCGAGAAGATTTCGCGAATCTTGTCATCGTGTCGAGTGCAACACACGACTCCTTCGTGTTCCTGTCTGAGAAGGTGGAGGCGTCATCGCGAGTGCCGCACGCGCTCGCAGATTCGATGTCGCATCAGATCCAGAGGAACGCATGACACGCATTGGCATCGTCGCCGAAGCGCCCGGAGAGAACCGGGTGGCCGCGACCCCGACCACCGTCCCAAAGCTCATCGCCCTCGGCTACGACGTCGTCGTCGAAGCCGGCGCAGGCGCGGCATCGTCCTTCCCCGATCCCGCGTACGCGGCGGCGGGTGCGACGGTCGTCGACTCCGCCACCGCGTGGGCGTCGCCGATCGTGCTCAAGGTCAACGCGCCGACCGATCCAGAGATCGACCGGCTCGCCGATGGTGCGACGATCGTGGCCACACTGAGCCCCGCCCTGCGGCCGGACCTGGTTGAGGCGCTGGCGACCCGCGGCATCACGGCGGTCGCGCTGGACGCCGTGCCGCGGATCTCGCGCGCGCAGTCGATGGACGTGCTGAGCTCGATGGCCAACATCGCCGGCTATCGCGCCGTCGTCGAGGCGGCGCACGAGTTCGGGCGATTCTTCACCGGCCAGGTGACGGCGGCCGGCAAGGTCCCACCCGCGAAGGTTCTCGTCGCCGGTGCCGGCGTTGCGGGGCTCGCCGCGATCGGTGCCGCGTCGAGCATGGGCGCGATCGTGCGGGCCACCGATCCGCGCCCCGAGGTGGCCGACCAGGTCGCCTCGATCGGCGGCGCGTATCTCGAGGTCGTCGTGCCCGAAGAGGCGAAGGAGGTCTCGGCCGACGGCTACGCGAAGGCGACGAGCCAGGCCTACGACCGGCGTGCCGCCGAGGTCTACTCCGAGCAGGCGGCCGACGTCGACATCATCATCACGACCGCCCTCATCCCGGGCCGTCCGGCGCCGCGGCTCATCACCGCCGCGGATGTGGCGTCCATGCGTCCGGGAAGCGTGATCGTCGACATGGCGGCCGGGCAGGGCGGCAACGTCGAGGGATCCGTCGCGGGCGAGAAGATCGTCACCGAGAACGGCGTCGTCATCCTCGGCTACACCGACCTTCCCGGCCGCCTTCCGCAGCAGGCGTCGCAACTGTTCGCGACGAATCTCGTCAATCTGCTGAAGCTCCTCACCCCGGGCAAGGACGGTGTGCTCGGCCTGGACTTCGACGACGTCGTCCAGCGAGCCGTGACGGTCGTGCGAGACGGCGCGGTCACCTGGCCGCCGCCCCCCGTGCAGGTATCCGCGGCACCCGCGGCGAAGCCGGCGGCCGCTGCACCTGTCGTCGCGCCGAAGAAGCCGATGTCGGCCGGGGCGAAGACGGGCCTCATCGCCGCCGGCATCGCCGTGCTGTTCGCGATCTGCGCGTTCGCCCCGCCGCCCTTGCCACAGCACTTCCTCGTGCTGACACTCGCCGTCGTCGTCGGCTTCTACGTGATCGGCCACGTCGCCCACGCGCTGCACACCCCGCTCATGAGCGTCACCAACGCCATCTCGGGCATCATCGTCGTCGGCGCCATGGTGCAGATCACCGCCCCCGACCTCACGGTGCAGATCCTCGCCGCGGTCGCCGTGCTGCTGGCCAGCATCAACATCTTCGGCGGCTTCGCCGTCACGCGGCGCATGCTCGCGATGTTCCAGAAGGGTGACGAGCGATGATCGCGGTGGCCGGGCAGGTGGCAGGCGCCGCATATATCGTCGCGGCGCTGCTTTTCATCCTGAGCCTCGCGGGGCTCAGCAAGCACGAGACCAGCCGCCGCGGCGTCGCGTACGGCATCGTCGGCATGGCGATCGCGCTCGTCGCGACGCTGTGGCTCACCGCGGCCGGCGCGTGGGGCGAGCCGCAGGCGATGCTCGGACTGGTGCTGCTGGTCGTCGCGGTGCTCGTGGGCGGTGCGATCGGGCTCTGGCGTGCGCGGATCGTCGAGATGACGGGGATGCCGGAGCTCATCGCCCTGCTGCATTCGTTCGTCGGTCTCGCCGCGGTCCTCGTCGGCTGGAACGGCGCGCTCTACGACGCCGGACTCGAAGGCGCGCTCGCCGACATCCACCACGCCGAGGTCTTCATCGGCGTCTTCATCGGCGCCGTGACCTTCACCGGCTCGATCGTCGCGTTCCTGAAGCTCTCGGGGCGGATGTCGTCGAAGCCGCTCGTGCTCCCCGGCAAGAACGTGCTCAACGTCGGCGCTCTCGTCGCATTCGTCGCGTTGACGGTCTGGTACGTCATCACGCCCGACCTGTGGCTCCTGGTCGTCGTCACGGTGCTCGCGCTCGCGCTCGGCTGGCACCTCGTCGCCTCGATCGGCGGCGGCGACATGCCGGTGGTCGTGTCGATGCTCAACAGCTATTCGGGCTGGGCGGCTGCGGCAGCGGGATTCCTGCTGAACAACGATCTGCTCATCGTCACGGGCGCGCTCGTCGGCTCATCCGGTGCGTACCTCAGCTACATCATGTGCAAGGCGATGAACCGTTCGTTCCTCTCGGTGATCGCGGGCGGCTTCGGCATCGAGGCTCCGAAGTCCACCGACCAGGAGCAGGGCGAGTACCGCGAGATCGATGCGGAGGGCGCCGCCGACATGCTGGCGAACGCCTCGAGCGTCGTCATCACTCCCGGGTACGGCATGGCCGTCGCGCAGGCGCAGCACGGCGTCGCCGACCTCGTGCAGAAGCTCCGCGAGCGCGGCGTGGACGTGCGCTTCGGCATCCATCCCGTCGCGGGCCGCCTGCCCGGGCACATGAACGTCCTTCTCGCTGAGGCGAAGGTGCCCTACGACATTGTGCTCGAGATGGATGAGATCAACGACGACCTGGCGCGGGTGGACGTCGTGCTGGTGATCGGCGCCAACGACACCGTCAATCCTGCGGCCGCCGAGGACCCGAGCAGCCCGATCGCGGGCATGCCGGTGATCCGGGCGTGGGAGGCCGAGAACGTGATCGTCTTCAAGCGCTCGATGGCATCGGGATATGCGGGAGTGCAGAACCCGCTGTTCTATCGCGAGAATGCCCAGATGCTGTTCGGCGACGCGAAGGACAAGGTCGAGGAGATCCTCTTCCAGCTCTCGCGGACATGAGGGCCGGCGAGGCGGCGTGCGTCAGTGCGCCGCCTCGTACGCGTCGAGAACGGATGCCGGAACCCGGCCACGATCCGACACCGTGTAGCCGTTCTTCCTGGCCCACTCACGGACGTCACTGAAGTCCTGCTGGCCCGAGCGCCGACGCTTGCGGGCTGCGGCCGACGCGCTGGTCGGGGCGCGACCGGAAGAGATGCTGCGCGCCGCCTGGGTGAACGGCTCGAGCGCCGCGCGCAGCGCCGCGGCATTGCCGTCGGTGAGGTCGATCTCGTACGCGACGCCGTCGAGCGAGAACAGCACGGTCTCGCCTTCGCCGACTTCGAGGAGGGTGCCGTCGAGGTCGTCGACGAGCTGATGCACGATTCTGCGGGCCATAGGTGTCACATTAGGCGCGATTGTCGCCGAGCACTATCGCGACGCGAATTCGCAATCAACCCGATATTCGGAGAATGGCGCCGAATTCGGAGGAAAAGTCACGAGCAGTACGAATCCGGTGCGAATAGCCGAATTCCGGAGGTGCTCAAGGCAGCAGCCCCGCCCGACGTGCGGTGGCGACGGCGGCATGGCGGGTCGAGGCATCCAGCTTCGCCATCGCGGACTGCAGGTACGACTTCACCGTTCCTTCGCGCAGGTCCAGGGTCGCGGCGATCTCGCCGTTGGTGAGACCCAGCGCCGCGCACGCCAGCACATCGATCTCGCGCGGTGAGAGGTGCACATCGAGGCCGACGGGAGGTTCGCTCGCGTCCTGCGAGAGCGCGGCGAGCCGACGCTCGAGGCGTGCGAGCCGATCGCGCAGGGCGGGGTCGTCGATGACGGCGGCGATGCTGCGCAGCTCGGCATACGTCTGACGCAGCTCCTCTCGGGCGGCCGGCGCCATGGTGACCGCCTCGGCCGGAGGGGGCGTTCGGGTGAGGCGGCGCTGCACCTCGTCGCGGATGCGCAGCTCGCTCGACAGCTCGTCGGCCACGGCGAACGCGGGCCGTGCCACGACGTCGCCGACCGGCGCCTCCGCCCACGATCCGCAGTAGATGACACCGCGGGTGCGCCCGGCGACGAGCACCGGGATCGCGAACAGCGTGGAGATCCCCTCGCCCAGCACCGCGCGGTCGTAGTCGTGCGTGATGCTGCGCGCCGACCGGTAGTCCAGCGCCAGTCGCGGCCGCTTCTCCACGAGCGCCCGGCCGCCCAGACCGCGCGAAGCCTCCACCACGAGGCCGTCGAGGCTGCGTGTGCGCGCGCCCACGATCGAGGAGACGTGGATGGAATCGCCACGCGCGAGGCCGCCGAAGGCGACGGGGAACCGGGTGCGGCGCACGAGCTCGGCGACGGCGTGCTCGAGGATCTCGGTGTCGGTCGGCGCGCTGTCGCTCGGCACAGTGCCAGAGGGTGTGCGGTCCCGGGCCCGTGCGCGATCACGAGATGGCGCGCCCACAACTACCTACTTCCGGGTGACGGCTGCTTCGCCGACTTTCGTAGCGTCGACCATACACCCGCGACGCGACCGGAAGGGGCAGGGGGCGCCTGCGCGAAGGGGCGCGGCCCGGGCGGAGCGATCCGCCCGGGCCGCGCGGCGTGCGGGCGGCCTACACGCCCGACGCCTGCTCGAGGTCGATGAGGTAGCGCTTGAGGTCGGGCCGGCCGCCGTACTCGCCGAGCGAGCCGTCCGCCCGCACCACGCGGTGCACCGGTACGACGATCGAGAACGGGGTGCTCGCGCAGGCCGTGCCGACAGCGCGAGCGGCGCCCGGGCTGCCCGCCGAGATCGCGACCTCGCCGTAGCCCGCGGTCTCGCCGTAGGGGATGTCGCGCACCGCTTCGAGCGCCGCGCGCGTGAAGCCGCGCACGAGTCGCCAGTCGAAAGTGAGGTCGAACTCGCGGCGCTCGCCTTCGAAGTACTCGTCGAGTTGGCTCACCGCGGCGTCGGCCGCGGCGTTCGGCCCGTCCTCGGGCATTGGGACCGCTCGCAGCGCCAGCGCCACGCGCTCGATCTCGCTGCGGAGCGGTCCGTCGAAGGGATGAAGCGTCACGATCCCGTCGTCGGTCGTCACGATGAGGATGTCGCCGATCGGCGACGGATGCACGCGGTACGAAGGCGGGTGCTCGGAGGTCATGCCCCCATCCTGGCCCGCGAGGCGGAGGCGCAGCGGCGAGGCCGGGGGAGGTGTGGGAAGCGCGATTCGACCCTCGCCTGGGGAGGAACGGGCGACCGCGCCCTGCCAATACCGCGAAACTCAGGTCCATTGCAAGTACCGCGGGCGCGTCGCGCTTAGGGTGGCTCGTGTGTGGCGAGGAGAACGCAGCGCCGTGGTAGGCGCAGAGGGCGCCGTGCCCGGGTACGAAGTGACCCCCGGCGACCTCGGCCTGGCCGACCCCGACGTCACCGTGGTCCACATCGCCGAGTCCGAGCGCGACCGGCTACGACTGCAGTCCGCGGCGCTGGGCGGCCGATCCACCCTGCTGCACTTCACGGATGCCGCAGATGCCGCGATCGAGATCACCAAGGCCCACCCCGGCAGCCTGCCCCAGTTCATCACGGGGCGTTCGACCCTGCTGTCCAATCTGTTCCGCGACGAGGTCGCAATGCGCGGCGCGCGCCTGGCGGCCGAGCGCATCACCGCCAAGAACCTCGAGCTGCGCACGGCCCGAGGCCTGGACTCCGTGCGTCTGGCCGTGGGCCTTGCGACCTGGCGCATCGGCGGACTCCTGTGCACCGCGCCGATCCTGCTGCGCCCCACCGCGATCCGCCGCCACCACGGCGACTTCGAGCTCAAGCTCCACGGCACCTTCTCCGTGAACCCCGAGCTGGTGCAGGCGCTGCGCACGCACTTCGGCATCATCGTCGACCCCGGCGGTCTCGCCGCGCTCGCCTACGAGGGCGGCGTCTTCAAGCCGCAGCCCGTCATCGACCACCTGCGGGCCCTCACCTCCGCGATCGAGCCCTTCGTCGTCAAGCCCCGCCTGCTGGTCTCCAGCTTCGCCGACGTCGGCGGACCGATGGCCGCCGATGCGGCGGACCTCGACCACGCCATCCTCAACGCCCTCGCCGGCCACGCCGCGGATCGCGAGTCGCTCGCCATCCGCCGCGACACGCCCGCGATGACGAGCCCCGACGAGCGCCCGCCCGCGTCCGACATGCTCCTGCTCGACGCCGACTCCGAGCAGGAGAGGGTGCTCGCGCGCATTGCCGCCGGTCAGTCGCTCGTCGTCCACACCCTGCCGGGCACCGGCGGCACGCAGACGGTGATCAACGCCGTCGGCGCCCTGGTGCGCGACGGCAAGCGCGTGCTGGTGGTGAGCGCTCGCCGTTCGACTCTCGACGGGGTGCGTCACCGGCTCACCGGCATCGGCCTGCCGGGTCTCGCGGTCTCGCCCGACCGGCTGCAGCGCGATCTCATCCGCGCCATCGGCCGCAACGAGAAGGCGCAGCCGCCCAAGGTGGCCGACATCGACGACGCACTCGTCCGGCTGCGGGGCGTACTGCGCGACTATCGTTCGGCCGTGACGGCACGGCATCCGTCGCTCGGCGTGTCGGTGCTCGACATCCTGCGCGCCCTCGCGCGACTGGCCGAGAACGGCGGCGCGCCCACCACGGCCGCGCGCTTCGACGCGGCAGCACTGGCGCGCCTGGCCGACACGCGGGGGGATGCCGCGGCCAAGCTCGCCGCCGCGGCGCGCCTGGGCGAGTTCCGCTTCGGCCCCGACGACTCGCCCTGGTACGGAGTGTCGTTCGCAACGGTCGAAGAGGCGCGCGGATCGCACGCGCTCGCAGGCAAGCTCCACCGCAGCGACGTTCCCACCCTGCTCGAGCGGGGATACGAGCTCATCGCGCAGACCCGCATGCGTCCGTTCCAGACCATCGCCGAGCTGGGGACGTATCTGCGACTGCTGCTCGGCATCCGCGATTCGCTCGACCGCTTCAGCCTGACGGTGTACGATCGTCCGCTCGCCGAGCTGATCCTCGCGCACGCCCCGAGACGGGATGCCCCGAACATGACGGGCGCGAACCGCCGACGACTGCGACGGCTGTCGCGGGAGTACGTCCGGCCCGGAGTGCACGTGCCCGACATGTACGAGGCGCTCGTGCGCATCCAGCAGCAGCGCACAGAGTGGCAGCACTACGTCGATGCCGGTGTGACCCCGGAGGTGCCGCTCGGTCTGGGCGACGTGCACGTGGCCTGGCAGCGGGTCGACGCCGAACTGGCCGAAGTCGACCAGGTGCTCGGTCGCACCGGTCCCGATCGGCTGTCGACCCTTCCGGTGAAGCACCTCGTGCGCACGCTCGCGGGGCTGGCGGCGGACTCCGACGTCTTCGCGAACCTCAAGGAGCGCGCGACGCTGCGCAGCGACCTCGCCGCGCTCGGCCTCGAGCCGCTGCTCATCGAGCTGTCGGTGCGGCACGTGCCCGAAGAGCAGGTGGCCGACGAACTCGAGTTCGCCTGGTGGCAGTCGGCGCTGGAGCTGCTGCTTCGCACCGATCGTGCGGTCCTGGGCGCCAACACCGCGGTGGTGGACCGGCTCGAGCGCGACTTCCGGCTCGTCGACGAAGCGCACGCCGGGGCATCCGGCCCGCTGCTGGCGGCCCAACTGGCGACCCAGTGGCGCATCGGGATCGTCGACCACGCCGACGAGGCGGCCGCGCTCAAGCGCTCGCTCAAGAACGGGGCGATCACCGCAGCCGAGCTCGCCGCCGTCGCGCCCACGCTTTCGCGCACGCTCGCGCCGGTCTGGCTCGCCTCTCCCTACGACGTTCCCCGAATCCCCGAATCCGCCGCGTTCGACGTCGTGGTGCTGGCGGATGCCGGGGCCCTCTGCCTCGCCGAGGCCGCGCCCGCGCTTCGCCGCGGTGTGCAGGTCGTGGCGTTCGGCGATCCCGTGACCCAGAAGCCGACGCCGTTCCACGTCGCGTCCGCGCATTCGGCGCACTCGATCGACCTGGCCGACGACGAGGAGTTCCCCTTCGACGGGACGAGCGTGTTCGAGCGCCTGGCGGAGCTGCTTCCGGTCGAGACGTTGACTCGCAGCTATCGCGCAGGCGGCGAGGACCTCGCCGAACTCGTCAACGACGCGTTCTACGGCGGAGAGCTCGTCTCGCTGCCCTGGGCGGGTTCCTACCTCGGCCGCGGCAGCCTCGCCGTCGACTACGTCGAGGGCGGGCACGGCGCGCCCGACCCGGTGACCGGCGCGGTCGAGAGCCCGGATGCCGAGGTCGCCCGCGTCGTGACCCTGGTGGTCGAGCACGCCATCAACCGCGGCAGCGAGTCGCTGATGGTGGTGACGGCGAGTACGCGCCACGCCGAGCGCATCCGCGCGGCCGTCGAGGCCGCCTTCTCAGGCCGCGCCGACGTCGCCGACTTCGTCTCGCGCGACACGGCCGAGCCGTTCGCGGTGCTGACTCTCGAGGAGTCCGTCGCCGAGAGTCGCGACCGTGTCGTCTTCTCGCTCGGGTTCGGCCTCACCAAGCACGGCCGCGTGCTCAGCGACTTCGGCGACCTGTCGACGCCCGACGGCGAACGACTGCTCACGGTCGGAATGACGCGCGCGCGACGCTCGATGGTGATCGTCTCGTCCATTCGGCCCTCGGCATTCGACGACGGCCGTCTCGAGTACGGCGCGGCGACGCTCATGTCGATCCTCGGCGGGCTCGCGGCGCGCTCGCGTGAAGCGCGCCTCGAAGACCTGGCCGATCCGCTGACCTTGGCGCTCGCCCGCGAGCTGCGCCGCGCAGGGCTGTCCGTGGACGTGGACTACCGCGGACTCCTGCCGCTCGTCGCGCAATACGGCGGCAAGGCCGTCGTCGTCGAGAGCGACCCCGAGACGATCGGGGAGTCGCTGCGCGAGTCGCTGCGGCTGCGCCCGCAGATCCTGCGGCGTCTGGGATGGCACTACGTGCGCGTGCACTCGTTCGACCTGTACCGCGACCCCGCGGACGTCGCTCAGCGCATCGCGGCGATGCTCGGCGTTCCGCCGGACGCTCCGCGCGTCGACAGCGAGACGCAGCCGATCGATGTCGTCGAATAGGCGTCAGCGCATCGAGCGGGTCCCGGGCTCGCGCCGCGCGAAACTCACCCCTGCGCCGGGAACGACCGCCGAGCCCGTGCCCGGCGACGAGACGACGGATGCCGCACCGCCGGCGAGCACCGGGGGCACGGCATCCGATCAGTCAGGTCCGAACGACGAGCGCCTCCGCCGCGACGTCCCCCCGCACTATTGAAGCGAGCCGGATCAATGCGAGCGAAGCCCGCGTTGATGCGGCTCGCTTCAAGATCCCGCCTCCTACTTGAGGGGCGGCGTCTGCTGCTTCTCGAGGAGGTCGCGGATCTGGACGAGAAGCTCGGCTTCGCTCGGAAGAGCCTCGGGCTCTTCGGGAAGGCCCTGCTTGGCAGCGGCGCGCTCCTTCATGACGTTCATCGGGTGCACGAAGACGAAGTAGACGACGATCGCGACGGCGAGGAAGGCGATGATCGCGTTGATGAGGTCGCTGATGGGGAACGTCACCGGACCCCACAGGCCGTTCACCGTGATGCCGATCGCGCCGTTCTCGTCCGGTTTCCAGAAGAGCGCGATGATCGGGTTGATGATGCTCGAGACGATCGCGTTGACGACCGCGGTGAAGGCTGCGCCGATGACGACCGCGACGGCCAGATCGATGACGTTGCCGCGCAGGATGAACTCTTTGAAGCCCTTGATCACGGTCTCTCCTTCGTTCTCCGGCTCGCGCCGGTCAGGCTCCCGACGATGCGGGTGAGGCCTTCGCCTCAGTCTTCGATGATGTCGAAGTCGACGCCGGGGCGCCAGCCGACGAGTCCGAGCCGCCGCTCGATGCGCTCGCCGCGCGGGAGTCCGTCCGGTAGAAGCCGGACCCGTTGAACGTCACGCCGATCGATCCGTACTCCTTCCGCAGCGCGCCACCGCATTCGGGGCACTCGGTGAGGGTGGGGTCGGCGAAGGACTGGACCGCGTCGAAGCGGTGTCCGCAATTCTTGCAGGCGTAGGCGTAAGTGGGCATGTCTCTCTCGGCGGATCGGTCGGTGCAGCGGAGTTCAGCGCCGGGTGGGCGCGAGGGTGAGGGTGCGCGTGGGAGTGACGACTCCGGTCACGCGCTGGTCGTGGACTTCGCGGGGAACCTCATCCACGACCTCGGAGTCGTAGACGACCGCGTAGACGGGCGGGCACCGCTCCATCGATCCGAGCGTCTTGTCGAAGAAGCCCCGGCCCCAGCCGAGCCGCATGCCGCTGGCGTCCACTGCGGCGGCGGGGATGACGAGCAGATCGACGTCGTTCACGGCGATCGGGCCGAGCAGTTCGCCGACAGGCTCGGGAAGACCGAACAGCCCTTCGGAGATGTCGCCGTCGGTCGTGGCGACAGCCCAGTCGAGCAGCCCGTCGTTGCGCGTCACGGGAAGGAGCACCCGGATGCCGCGGGCCACGGCATCCGTCACGAACTTCCGGGTTCCGGGCTCGGTGGTGGTCGACAGGAAGCACGACATCGATCGCACGTCCCGCTCCGCGATCAACGCGTCGAGCTGGGCCTGGATGCCTGCCTCGGCGGTTTCGCGCGCGTGATCGGACAGCAGGTGACGGCGCTCTCTCAGCTCTGCGCGCATCGCCCGCTTCGCATCGGCGATCGCGTCGGTCATGACCTCGATTGTAAGTCGTATGTCCGGCTCAAGAGTCGGCCGGTAACGTGCACGACATCTTCGAGTCGCATGACCCTGGATAGAGTTGCCTGCATGACCCATAAGTCCTTCAAAGCAGTCATCCCCGCGGCCGGCCTCGGAACCCGCTTCCTCCCCGCGACGAAGGCGATGCCGAAGGAGATGCTCCCGGTCGTCGACAAGCCCGCGATCCAGTACGTCGTCGAAGAGGCCACGCAGGCCGGGATCGAAGACATCCTGATCATCATCGGACGCAACAAGAACAACCTCTCCAACCACTTCGACTCCGTGCCCGAGCTCGAGAGCAATCTGCTCAAGAAGGGCGACCAGGACAAGCTCGCCAAGGTGCAGCGTTCGAGCGAGCTCGCCGACATCCACTTCGTCCGCCAGGGCGAGCCCCGCGGCCTCGGCCACGCCGTTCTGCGTGCGAAGTCCCACGTGGGCGACCACCCCTTCGCCGTGCTGCTGGGCGATGACCTCATCGACGAGCGCGATCCGCTGCTCACGACGATGCTGGCCGAGTACGAGCGCACCGGCGCTGCGATCATCGCGCTGCTGGAGGTGCCGGCGGACTCGATCCACCTCTACGGCGCCGCCGCCGTCGAGGCGACCGACGTCGACGGGGTCGTGAAGGTCACCGGCCTGGTCGAGAAGCCCGCCAAGGAGGATGCACCGTCCAACTACGCCGTGATCGGCCGATACGTGCTCTCGCCGGATGTCTTCGAGGTGCTCGAGCGCACCCCGCCCGGCAAGGGCGGCGAGATCCAGCTGACCGATGCGCTCCAAGAGCTCGCGGCGGACCCGAACGGCCCCGGCGTGTACGGCGTGGTCTTCCGTGGTCGTCGGTACGACACCGGCGATAGGGTGGACTACATCAAGGCCATCGTGCAGCTCGCCGCCGACCGCGACGATCTCGGCCCCGAGCTGCGTCCCTGGTTCAAGGAGTTCGCGGCCACTCTCTGAAGCCGCCCGTTCGAGGGGGTCATGTGGACCTGACGGCTCCCCGCAGGCATGGACCGGTATCGATCCGGCTCGTCCGGCAGCGCGACGCGCGCGTGCTGCAGAACGAATTGCTGTCCAACCGCGAATGGCTGCGGCCGTGGGAGGCCACGAGTCCGGACGGACCCGTCTCCTTCGACATGCGCGTCGGTGTGCGGCGACTGCTGCAGCAGTATCGCGACGGCACCGGCATCCCGTTCGTCATGGAGCACGAGGGCCAGGTCGCCGGTCAGCTCAACGTCTGGGGCATCGCGCGGGGCTCGCTCGCGTCGGCCACGATCGGCTACTGGGTGAGCAAGCGCTTCGCCGGCCGGGGGATCACGCCGGTGGCGGTGGCGCTCGCGACCGACGTCTGCTTCTCGGAACTGCGTCTGCACCGCATGGAGATCTGCATCCGGCCCGAGAACCGCGCGAGTCTTCGCGTGGTCGAGAAGCTCGGGTTCCGTTATGAGGGGCTCCGGCGCCGATTCATCCACATCGACGGCGACTGGCGCGACCACTACGCATTCGCCCTCGTCCGCGAGGACGCCCCCGAGGGTGTGCTCGAGCGCTGGGTGTCGGGGCGTGCTCCACAGGACGCCGCCACCGTGCCCCCGGCGGATCGCCTGCACGCGTAGCGCGATTCCCGACGATCCGCCGCCGCGCACCTCGCCGACACGCGGTCAGGTGCGGGGGCAGGGGCATCCCGTCCCCTACCGTGGACTTCATGGGTGGGCAGGTGCTGGGCGGGGGAGTGATCGTTCTCGTCGCCGTGCTCCTGTGGCTGGTCTACCTGCTGCCGACCTGGAACAGCAGACGGCAGTACGACGCCGCCGAGCGCAACGCCGTTCGTCTCAATCAGGCGCTGCGTGTGCTGGCCGAGACGAGTGAGACACCCCACGAGGTGCGCCTCGAACTCAACGCCCGCACCGCCGCCGCGCAGCAGCGCCTCGCGAAGCGCGCGATGGCCGAGCGCGAGCAGGCGGCGCTCGAAGGCGCCAGGCTCGACCTCGAGAACGCCCGCACCGAGCGCGCTGCGGCAGAATCCGCCGCTCGCGTCGACATCGAACGTGCACGTGCCGACCGCGCCGCCGCCGAGGCCTCGGCCCGGCGCGAGCTCGCGGCCGCCCGGGCCGTTCCCGCGGCACGCCAGGCGCGCACGCGGCGTCGCTTCCGGTTGACCGCGACCCTCGTCGGCCTCGCAGGACTCGCACTGGTCGGATGGGGCGTGTACGAAGCCGTCACCGGCGGGGCGCAGCTGCTGTTGTGGAGTGGCGTCGCGGTGGCCGCGGCATCCGCTCTCGTCCTTCGCCGCATGTCCCGCGTGAGCGCTCGGGCAGAGCTGCGGGCGACGGATGCCGCACCTCGTCGTGCACCGATCGTGCAGGACGTCGAACTCGAGCCGGAGCAGCGCGAGTGGGCGCCGCGCGGTCTTCCCCGGCCGCTCACGGCGTCGGCGGGTTCGCGTGCGGCCGCGGTGCTCGATGCCGAAGAGGCGCGCGCGGCGCTGCGGCAGGCGGCGCTCGAAGAGGCGATGCGGGCCCGCGCCGAGGCGCAGCGGCCCCCCTCAATCGACACCGCACGCGTCGCGCGCACTCCCGGCACCGCGGCGGGACAGGCGACGAGTGCCGACTACTCGCGCATGGGCTACATCGATGACGCCGAGATCGAGGCGCACGTGCGCGGACTGCTCGCGCGTCGCGCGGTCGGCCAGTAGCACGCGGGGACTGCGACCGTTCGAGAAGCACCCGGCCGCGGCGTGCCGTTTCCGGACCACCGCTGCGGGTCGGCGGTTTCCCTACCGCTCGTAGAGCACCCGTCCGCCGCCTACGACCAGGTCGCGCGGCGGAGTGCGGACGAGGGCATCCATCTCGTTCTCGGCGTCCAGCAGCACGAGGTCCGCGCGATCGCCGGGATTCAGGCCGTGCCCGGCGATCCCCGCGAACGGCGCCCCGCCGGTCGTGGCGAGTTCGATGACCCGGCGGAGGTCCTCGTCGCGGACCAGACTCGACGCGCGCGCATACTGCCACGCGATCCCCAGGGTGTCGCCGGTGCCGTAGGGGCTCCACAGGTCCCGGATGCCGTCGGTGCCGAACCCGAATCGCACGCCCGCGGCATCCAGTTCGTGAAGGGGGAGCTGGGGCAGCCGCAGCGGCGCCACCGTCGTCATCGTCACATCGAGATCGCCCATGCGCTGGAGCAGGTCGCGACGGCGCACCGCGTCGACCTGTGCCACCGCGAAGCCGTGCGCGATATTGACCTTGCCCGACAGACCCAGCGCCTCGGTGCGATCCAGGATGAGGTCGAACTGGAAGGCACCCAGCTCGGCCGGGTCGTGGAGGTGGATGTCGATGCCTGCGCCGGTGTCGGCGGCGAGGGCGAAGATCGCGTCGAGCTGCCCGACCGGATCGCGGTCGATGCTCGCCGGGTCGAGCCCGCCGATGTGCTGGGCGCCTGCCTCGACGGCGGCGCGCAGCAGTTCGAGCACGCCCGGGCGCCGCAGCACGCCGTCCTGCGGGAATGCGACGATCTCGGCCAGGATCGCCCCGTCGTACTCGTCGACCGCCTGTCGCACGATCTCGATGCCGCGCAGGCCCAGCCCGAGGTCGACGTCTACGTGGGTGCGCAGCGCCGTCGTGCCGAAGCGCACGAACTCCGCGAGGACGCGGCGGGTGATGTCGAGACCGGGGATGCCGAGCTCATCGCGCCGGGCGCGCTCGTGACGGATCCGGCCGTCGGTGCCGCCCTCGCCGCCGTACGACTGCCACGAGTGGCCGATCCACGACTTGTCGACGTGGGCATGGGTGTTGACGATCCCGGACAGTGCCAGGAGGCCGCGCCCGTCGATCTCGCCCGGGCCCGCCGGGTGCCGGACTCGCCGATGCCGATGTCGTACGCGGCACCGTCGCGCCCGCCTGCCTCGAGGCGCACGTTGCGGACGGTGGAGAGGCGGGGGAAAGCGGTGTGGAGCATGCATCCATCCTCTCCCGAGGGAGGGCCTCAGGGGTGTCCGGCGATTCGAGGGCGCCGAGACGGCGTGATAGTGTTTACGAGGTTCACGGGCCTGTGGCGCAGTTGGTAGCGCGCCTCGTTCGCATCGAGGAGGTCAGGGGTTCAAATCCCCTCAGGTCCACCGTGACGAGGGTCTCCGCATAGCGGAGGCCCTCTTCTTTCGCCCCGGCATGTCCCGCCGGCTGCCTTCACAGCAACGCGCTGATCTGTCGGTGGATCGCCGGATCGAAGGCGACGAGCCGGATGTCCTCCAGGGTGGTCGGAGTCGTGGTCAGCGTGTCGATCGCCACGCTGATGGCGTCGTCGAGCGGCCAGGCGTACGCCCCGGCGCTGATGAGCGGGAAGGCGATGCTCTGCGCGCCCAGTTCGTCGGCGACCTCGAGCGAGCGCCGGTAGCAGGACTCGAGCAGAGCGCGATCGCGCTGCCCGGCGCCGTAGTTCGGTCCGACGGTGTGGATCACCCACCGCGCGGCGAGCGCGCCGCCCGTGGTCCAGCCGGCATCGCCTGTCGCCAGCCCGTGCGGAAAACGCGCGATGCAGTCGCGCAGGATCTCGGGGCCGCCGGTGCGGTGGATCGCGCCGTCCACCCCGCCCCCTCCGCGCATCGCGGTGTTTGCGGCGTTGACGATCGCATCCGTTGTCTCGGCGGTGATGTCTCCGTGGACGGCGACGAGTCTGCTCACGTGCCCATTCTGCACACTCCGGGTTTCAGAGGGCAGGGCCGTCGGCAGAGCGTCTGCCGGACGTCAGCCCGGTGAGGCCTCGGCAGCTGCCCGAGCCGCGGCGGGCAAGGCCTCGAGGATCCGTGCCACCGCGTCGTCGTCGTGCGAGGCCGAGACGAACCAGGCCTCGAACACCGACGGCGGCAGCGAGACGCCCTGCTGCAGCATCGACCGGAAGAACGGGGGATAGCGGAACGCCTCCTGCGCCTTCACCGTGTCGTAGTCGACGGGCGGCGTGGCCGCGAACTGGATCGAGAAGAGACTCCCCGAGCGCTGTACGACGTGCGTCACCCCGGCTTCGGACAGGGCGGATGCCGCGGCATCCGCGATCGTCGCCGCGGCCGCATCGATACGCGCGTAGGCGGCGTCGTCGAGGTGGTCCAGCGTCGCGCGCCCGGCCGCGACGGCGAGCGGATTGCCGCTCAACGTGCCCGCCTGATACACCGGACCGAGGGGCGCGAGCAGCTCCATGAGCGCTGCCGGGCCGCCGAGCGCGGCCAGGGGAAGTCCGCCGCCGACGACCTTGCCGAAGGTGATCAGGTCGGGGCGGAACGGCACGGGGTCGATGCCGTACCAGCCGGCCGGGCCGACGCGGAAGCCCGTGAGCACCTCGTCGAGGATCAGGAGCGCGCCGTGCGCATGCGCGATGTCCGCGATCGCGGCATTGAAGCCGCGCGACGGCGGGACGATGCCCATGTTGGCCGGCGCCGCCTCGACGATGATCGCCGCGATGTCGCCGCCCCGCGCCGCGAACACCTCGCGCACCGCATCGAGGTCGTTGTACGCGATCACGAGCGTCTGCGCGGCGATGGGCGCAGGCACCCCCGCCGAACCCGGCATCGCGAGGGTCGCGACCCCCGATCCCGCTTCGGCCAGCAGGCCATCGGAATGGCCGTGGTAGTGGCCGGCGAACTTCACGATCAGGTCGCGCCCGGTCGCTCCGCGTGCGAGGCGGATCGCGGTCATCGTCGCCTCGGTTCCGGTGGAGACGAGCCGCACGCGCTCGACGGGCCCGGCGATCGCGTTCGGACGGCGCACCCGTGCGGCGATCAGCTCGGCGAGCTCCGTCTCGCCCGGAGTGCTCGCCCCGAACCCGAGACCGTGGGCCGCGGCATCCTGAACGGCCTTCACGACCGCCGGATGCGCGTGTCCCAGGATCGCGGGACCCCACGAGCCGACGAGGTCGACGTACTCCCTGCCCTCGACGTCGGTGACGTACGGACCGGACGCCGACACGAAGAAGCGCGGTGTCTCCTGTACCGAGCCGAAGGCCCGCACCGGCGAGTTGACGCCACCCGGCATCGCACCGCGTGCGCGTGCGAACTCCTGCTCGTTCGTCGTCTGCCCGCTCATCGGATCCACCCCGCCAGTTCCACAGCCCAGTACGTCAGCACCGCATCGGCGCCGGCGCGACGGATGCCGACCACCGACTCCTCGATCGCGCGGCGCCGGTCGATCCATCCGTGCGCGGCGGCGGCCTCGATCATGGCGTACTCGCCCGACACCTGATACGCCCACACGGGCACGGGGCTCGATGCCGCGGCATCGGCCAGCACATCCAGGTAGCTCATCGCGGGCTTGACCATCACGATGTCCGCGCCCTCGGCCACGTCGAATTCGATCTCGCGGGCGCCCTCGCGGCGGTTCGCGGGATCGAGCTGGTAGGTGCGGCGGTCGCCCTCGAGCGAGGACTGCACCGCCTCGCGGAACGGACCGTAGAAGGCCGATGCGTACTTCGCGGCGTAGCCGAGGATCGGTGTGCCGGTGTGCCCCGCTTCATCGAGCGCATCGCGGACCGAGGCGACCTGGCCGTCCATCATGCCGCTGAGACCCAGCAGCTGCGAGCCCGCCTCGACCTGTGCGATCGCCATGTCGCGGTAGCGCTGCAGGCTGGCGTCGTTGTCGACGTAGCCGCGCTCGTCGAGCACCCCGCAGTGGCCGTGGTCGGTGAACTCGTCCAGGCACAGATCGGTCTGCACCACGAGCGCATCACCCGCTTCGGCGACGGCGATGCGTGTCGCTACGTTCAGGATGCCGTCGGGATCGGTCGCGCCGGAGCCGACCGCGTCCTTGTGCTCGGGCACGCCGAAGAGCATCACGCCGCCGATACCGGCGGACGCGGCCTCTGCGATCGCCGACTTCAAAGACTCGGTCGTGTGCTGCACGACCCCCGGCATGGACGAGATCGGCATCGGGGCGCCGGCACCTTCGCGCACGAACATCGGCAGCACGAGGTCGGCGGGGTGCAGGCGGGTCTCGGAGACGAGCCGGCGCATCGCGGGCGTCGCGCGCAGGCGGCGAGGGCGGTCGATCGGGCGGGGAGCGTTCGCGGCGGAGCGGGGGCTGATGCTGCCCGCCCCGTCGGAGTGTGCAGAGTTCATGGACGGGCTCCGGTCAGGCCGGCCGCGCCGGCGTCGATCAGTTCGCGCGCGACCGCCTCGGCGACATCGCGAGCGGGGTCGCCGTCGTCGGGCCAGACGGCGCCGTGCGACGACGTCAGGATCGTCGCGCCGTCGAGGCTGTAGACGCTCGCCGACAGCAGGAGCAGCCCGGCATCGACCACGGCATGTGCGCCGACGGGGGCCGAGCAGCCCGCTTCGAGAAGCGCGAGCACGTGACGCTCCGCCTCGACGGTGGTGCGCGTCTCGGCGTGGTCGAGCGCACGGACCAGGCGCTCCTCGCCCCGGCGCACTTCGATCGCCAAGGCGCCCTGCCCGGGCGCGGTGGGCCAGGAGTCGATGTCGAGGTATTCGGTGACGACGTCTGTGCGGCCGATGCGTTTCAGTCCGGCGGCGGCGAGGACCACGGCATCCAGATCGCCCTCCGTCACGCGGCCGAGGCGCGTCTCGACGTTGCCGCGGATGTCGACCACATCGAGATCGGGGCGCTGAGCACGCAGCTGCGCCATGCGACGCGGTGAGCCCGTGCCCACGCGGGCTCCCGCGGGGAGAGTCTCGAGGGTGAGCCCGTCGCGCGCGCAGAGCGCATCGCGCGGATCTTCACGTGCGGGCATCGCCGCCACGACGAGCTGATCGTGCGGCGCCGTCGGCAGGTCCTTCAGCGAGTGGACGATGACGTCGCACTCGCCCGCCAGCAGGGCGTCGCGCAGCGCGCCCGTGAACAGGCCGGTGCCGCCCGCGCGGGAAAGCGGCTCGTTCGAACGGTCGCCGTCGGTGGTGATCGTCACGAGCTCCGTCGTGACCCCGGTCGCATCGGCGAGGTCGTCCGCGACCATCCCGGTCTGGGTGAGGGCGAGCGTGCTGCCACGCGTTCCGATGCGCAGAGTGCTCTTGGATGACGCGGTCACCGCACGACCTCGGCGATCTCATCGAGTCCGATGCGGCGGCCGGTGTAGAACGGCACCTCTTCGCGGACGTGCCGGCGCGCCTCGGTCTGGCGGAGGTCGCGCATCAGGTCGACGAGCTCGACGAGTTCGGGGGCCTCGAGAGCGAGGATCCACTCGTAGTCGCCGAGCGCGAAGGACGCGACCGTGTTGCTGAGCACGGTGCGGTGCTGCGAGCCCTTGCGGCCGTGGTCGGCGAGCATCTGGCGGCGCTCGTCGTCGGGGAGGATGTACCAGTCGTACGACCGCACGAACGGGTAGACCGTGAGCCACGCCTCGGGCTCTTTGCCGCGCATGAACGCCGGCAGGTGGCTCGAGGTGAACTCCGCATCGCGGTGCACGCCCATCGCGTTCCACACCGGCAGGAGCGACGCGAGCGGCTCGGCACGGCGGAGGGTTCGCAGCGCCGCCTGCTGCAGATCGGGAGATCCGCCGGTCAGCCAGATCATGAGGTCGGCGTCGGCGCGCAGGCCCGACACGTCGTAGAACCCGCGGACGGTGACCCCGGATGCCTCGACCTCCGCGACCGCGGACGTCAGATCGCCGGCCGAAGCGGGCCGGTTCGGGTCGCGGCGGAACACGGCCCAGAGGGTGAAGCCGAGGGTGTCAGTGGAGCTGGTGGCCGGAGCATCCGTCATGCCATCCATCCTTTCACTCCCAAAGGCGGTGTTCCCCGGGGTTCGCCGTTTCCCTCCCGCTCCGTGCGGGACTCGAGCGCCGCGTCGCTGTCGATGTCCCGATTTCGGTCGATCCGGCGGCGCTGACCGATTGTGGGACACGACGGCCGGATTGTGGGGAAAGAGGTGCGGGGGCGCGGTCAGCGAGCAAGGAGATCGATGGCGGTTCGCTCGGCATGCGCGACGATGCCCGCAAGGCCCGACCCCGCGACGGTCTCGCCGACGACGATCGCGCCCGACGAGGAGGCGGGCGCCGGCCGGATCCACGCAACGTGAGCGGATCCGACGACGACGGGCAGCGCCACTGCGAGCAGCACCTCCGCGTCCGCGCGGGCCGCGGCGATCGGGTCGGCGGGCACGGCGTCGTACGACAGCCGCAGCACGTGGCGTCCGTCCGCGGCTTCGCGCAGCCACGCCCATTTCGCCGTCGCATGTGTGAGGGCGCGCGCGGCGACGGGCGCTCCGGCGGCGACGAGCAGACCGCTGCCGCGGGGGGCGGCATCCAATTCGTCCTGTTCGACGACGAGCGTGACGAGGTCGATCCGCCGACCGAGGCGGGGCGCAGCAGCGAGGTCGGAGGCGGCGATCACGACGGTGCCGTCCAGCGCGGCGGGGTCTTCGACGCGGATGCCGAGACGGACCTTTCCGCCGTGACGCTCGAGGTCGTCGCCGAGCGCGGGCACGAGCCGGTTGATTCCGCCGCGGATGCCTGCCACGGCTGATCCCGGAGGCGCAGCCGCCCGCAGGCGCGCGACGGCCCCGGTGAGCGATCCCGCCTCGATCAGGGCCGCGGGAAGCCCAGGATGTGCACGCTCGATCGGAAGATCGTCGGGATGCTGGGAGTGCACGCCGTGCACGACAGGCGCGACGAGTCGGTCGAGCATGTGCTCGCCGAGGCGTTCGCGCACGAGCGCACCCAGCGACGTCGGCGTCGGTCCGAGGGGGAGGGCATCGAGCGACGCCGCGCGCAGGGCGGCCTCGCGTCCGACCACGCGCACAACGTCGTCTGCGAGGGGATCCGCCGGAATTCCGAGGAGCGCGGTCGCCGGCAAAGGCACGGCCGCTCCGCGCGCGGGCTGCAGCCACGCCGGCCCCGGGCGCGGCTCGACGATATCGCCCGCCATGCCCAACTCGGCCAGCAGCGACGCCACGGCGCCGCCGCGTACGGCGAAGCTCTCGGCGCCGGCATCCAGTCCGATTCCCGCGACCTCGTGACGGGCGACGGTGCCGCCGAGGCGATCGGATGCCTCGAACAGCACGACCTCTGCACCCGAGAGGGCGAGCCGCCGGGCTACGACGAGCCCCGCGACGCCACCGCCGACGACGGAGAAGTCAGTCACGGGAGTGGACGAACTCCACGATGCGGGTGAGGACGCCCGGGTCGGTGTCGGGCGGCACGCCGTGACCGAGATTGACGACGTGCGCGCGGGCCGCGCGGCCCCGAGCGAGCACATCGAGGATGTGGGCTTCGAGCACCGGCCACGGCGCCTGCAGCAGCGCGGGGTCGATGTTTCCCTGCAGCGTCACGTCGGGGCCGACGCGTCGCACGGCCTCATCGAGCGGCAGGCGCCAGTCGACGCCGAGCGCGTCCACCTCGATGTCGCGCATCGCCCCGAGCAGCTCGCCCGTGCCGACGCCGAAGTGCACGAGCGGCACGCCGAGCTCGCGCACCGGTTCGAGCGCGCGGGCCGAGAACGGCGCGACGTGCGCGGTGTAGTCGGCGAGACTCAGCGAGCCGGCCCACGAGTCGAACAACTGGCCGGCCGAAGCGCCCGCCTCGATCTGCGCGGTGAGGAAGGCGCCCGTGATGTCGGCGCACCAGATCAGCAGGGCAGCCCACGTCTCGGGATCGGAATGCATGAGCGCCCGGGTCTTGAGCTGCTCCTTCGAAGGCCCGCCCTCGACGAGATACGACGCGAGCGTGTACGGAGCCCCGGCGAAACCGATGAGGGGAGTGGGGCCGAGCTGCGCCACCGTGGCCGCGACCGCCTCACGGATCGGGGAGAGCGCGGCGGGGTCGAGCGGCGGGAGCCCGCGGACGTCTGCAGCGCTGCGCACCGGATTCTCGAGCACCGGACCACGCCCCGCGACGATGCGCACGTCGACGCCGGCCAGGCGGACCGGAATCACGATGTCGCTGAAGAAGATGCCCGCATCGACGCCGTGACGGCGCACGGGCTGCAGGGTGATCTCGCTCGCGAGCTCGGGGTTCAGGCACGAGTCGAGCATGTCGGTGCCCACCCGGAGCGCCCGGTATTCGGGCAGGGATCGACCCGCCTGCCGCATGAACCACACCGGGGTCGTCGCCGGCCGTTCTCCGCGATACGCGCGGATGAGAGCGGGAGGACTGTACCCGTCGGCCAGGGTGGGATGTGTGGGATGAAGCGGCACGCCCTCAACTTTAGGCTCCCCTTCCGGGGGTCACCCCTACGGCCCGGTCTCCGAGGGTGCTCTACCATGGAGGGGTGCTCCTCTGTCTGACCGCGAACCATCGGAACGCGAGCCTCGACATCCTGGAGCGTCTCTCCGTGGGCGCGCCTTCTGCGACGCGCGCCCTCGTGGACGGCGAGATCTTCGTCTCCGGCGCGGTGGTTCTGGCCACGTGCAACCGGTTCGAGGCCTACCTCGACATCGACGAACCGCTCACCGGCGGCGAGGCGGTCGCTCTCGAATCCGTCGTCGAAGCGATGGCGGCAGCATCCGGTGTCTCCACCGATCTGCTGCGCTCGTCGGTGGCAGTGCACCAGGGAGCGGATGCCGCAGCCCACCTGTTCGCCGTGACGAGCGGCCTGGAATCCATGGTCGTCGGCGAGGACGAGATCTCGGGCCAGGTGCGCCGCGCTCTCGACACCGCACGAGCCGAGGGTATGAGCAGCAGCGAGCTGGAACGTCTCTTCCAGAAGGCCACCCACACCAGCCGCGGTGTGCGCAACCGCACCCAGCTGCGCGGCGCCCACCGTTCACTCGTCCGTCTCGCGCTCGAACTCGCCTCCAGCCGCGTGGCGGACTGGAGTGCGTCCCGCGTCGTGGTCGTCGGTACCGGACGCTACGCCTCCCGCACCGTCGACGCGCTGCGTGCGCGGGGTGCCGGTGACATCCACGTGTTCTCCCCTTCCGGGCGCGCGGCCGCATTCGCGGTGAAGCACGGGCTCGTCGCCGTATCGGACTTCCGCGCCGCCGTGGCGGACGCTGACGTCGTCATCACGTGCACGGCGGATGCCGTCGTGCACGCCGACATGTTCGCGCCGGCGCACCGCGTGCTCGTGATCGACCTCGGGCTGCCGCGCAACGTCGACCCCGCGGTGGGCCGCGTCGAGGGCGTCGAGCTGCTCGATCTCGAGACGATCCGCCTGCACGCGCCGCTCGCGGAGTTCAGCGCACACGCCGACGCCCGCGCGATCGTCGGCGATGCCGCGACCGAGTTCGCCGCCGACCGCGAAGCCGGCCCCGCGATCACCGCGCTCCGCCAGGATGTGCTCAAGGTCGTCGACGACGAGATCGCCCGTGCCCGTTCGCGCGGCGCCGGCGATGACGTCGAGGCCGCCCTGCGCCATCTCGCCGGAGTGCTCCTGCACAAACCGTCGGTGCGCATCCGTGAACTCGCCGTCGAAGGGCGCATCGACGACGCCCGCGCCGCACTGGAACTGCTGCACGGACTCGCGATCGACGACGAATCCGCCGCCGGCGGCGCCGAAGCCGACGACTGGACCGCCTCGGCCTGACGCACTCGGTCCGGCGCGACGTTCGTCGGGCGTGACGGAGTGGATGCGGTGTGACGCGTGGATCCGGTGTCACCTGGCTGGCTGGCTGGCCGGCTCGGCGCGAGGTGGCTGATTCGAAGTGGGGCGATTCTAGGTAGTCGATTCTTCGGGGCTGCGTGGTGAATACGCGCGTGCTCCGTCTGGCGTGAAGCAGTCGATGGGCAGACGTTCGACCCTTGTGGCCATCGAACATATGTTCTAAACTGGAGGCATGAGCCTCGATGACCACCTCGACGGTCTTCCCGCAGGCCCGAGTCTCGACGGGGCCGACGGGTGGTTCGAGGTGCCGGACGCAATGGACTTCGTGCTCGAGGCTGCCGCCATGCTGTCAGTCTTCGCTGCCTACCAGTTCGAACACGTCGACGCGATGCGTCGTGAGCTGCTCGCCGAGGCATCCGGTCGCGGTATCGGCGTGCGCGAAGTCATCGAGCGGGGCATTCGACTCGAGTTGGCTGCCGCGCTGCGCGTGACCGAGCGTGCCGCAGGCGAACTCATCACGCGGGCGGAGGCGCTCGTCCATCGCTTCCCGCGCATGCTCGATGCTTTGAGCCGCGGACGTACGACAGAGCGGCATGCCGAGATCCTCGTCGACGCGATGATGAGCGTCGAACCCGAGTTCCACGACCGCATCGTTGAGGCTGCAATCGAGCTGGCCGAAGTCGAGTCCGTCGGAACATTCCGCAGATCGCTGCGGAAGCTGATCGAGGCTGAGCGTACACAGACCCTGCTGGAGCGTCACGAGGTCGCGCTCGATCAGCGCCGTGTGCGCGTGGAGTTCGGTGACGACGCCATGGCGTGGCTGATGGTCTACCTTCCCGCTGTCGAGGCGTGTGCGATCCAGGCGCGTGCGACCGCGATGGCCAAAGTCATCGCGGCGCGCGAGGGTGAAACTCGCACGCTCGATCAGATCCGAGCCGATGTGATCGCCGATCTGCTCATCGAGGGTGAGGCGACTGCTCAGTCGGCCGACGTGCGAGGTATTCGAGCGACGGTGGCCGTGACGGTCCCCGCGCTCGCACTGCTCGACGATGCCGTTCCGGGGGCCGAGCCGGCGACGGTCGAAGGTATGGGGCCGATCCCCATCGCAAGGGCGCGCGAATTGTGCGGCGGAGCAGACGGATGGATGCGGGTCCTCACGCACCCTGAGACCGGCATGGTGCTCTCGGTGGGGCGCGACCAGTATCGGCCGCCACCGGGACTGCGCAGACTCGTCAAGTGGCGGGCCGATCGGTGCATGGCTCCGGGGTGCGGGATGCCTGCCTCGCGATGCGAGATCGACCACACGATCGCGTGGGAAGTCGGCGGAACGACGTCTCTCCTCAACCTCGCACCGATCTGCAAGGGCCATCACATCGTGAAGCACCACGGCGGGTGGACGGTGAGACAGGTCGACGGCAGCGGGGGTGCCCTGGAGTGGACGTCCCCATCCGGGCGGCGTTATCGCGTCGAGCCCGAGAGGCGAGTTCCGGTATTCCGGCCTGCCGCCGCGCGAGACGCACCGTTCTGAACGCGACCCGCTCAGGCTCGTCTCCGGTCCTGCCGTAAGTTCGTGCAGCAGGAATGCGCCCGGAATCCGATCTGCTCGGGTCTTGTCCTGCCGTAAGTTCGTGCAGCTGGAGCGCGCCCAAGGGTCCGATCTGCGCTGGTCCCGTCATCCCGCAAGCTCGTGCAGCAGGAATGCGCCCAAGAACCCGATCGTCGCCCAGAGGCCCGTCAGCGCGCGCTGCTCGTCGAACGCTTCGGGAATCATGGTGTTGCACACCATCGCGAGAAGCCCGCCCGCGGCGATCGTCGTGATGAGGGCCACGAGGTTCGGCGACGCCGACTGGAACGCCACGTATCCGAGCACCGATGCCGCGACGGTGATGAATGCGATCCCGCCCCACAGCAGCGCCACAGAGCGCGCGCTCGAACCGCTGCGCTTCAGTGCCGCGGTCGAGCCCAGTCCTTCAGGGAAGTTGCTGATCGCGATCGCCGCGACGATAGGGATGCTGATTCCGCCCTGCAGCACCGACAGGCCCATCACGATCGACTCGGGAATGCCGTCGATCAGTGCGCCGATCGCGATCGCCGCGCCCGCACCTCCGGCGAGCCGTGAATGGGCGCGGCGCGCGACGATGTTGGCGGGCACCGCTGCCGGCTTCGCCTGCGGGCGCGTGACCAGCCAGTCCGCCACGATGTACAGCACGGCGCCGGTCAGGAACCCCACGCTGGTCGGAACGAGTCCGCCGACGTCGGCGGCCGCTTCGACGAGTTCGAACGCCAGCGTCGAGATGAGCACGCCGGCGCCGAGCGCCATGATCCCCGCGACGACCCGTTGCGGAATATCGATGAACCACGCGACGGCGGCACCGACGAGCAGTGTGCCGCCCCCGATCAGGCCGCTCAGCGCCGCGAGCCACAATCCCTCCATGCGGTCAACTTAGCGGCAGACACCGTCCGCGGCCGTCGGGCAGGCGTTGCGAGTCGAAACGCGTCGCGGACCACCGGATTCGACTCGCACGGCGGTGCGTGGGTGCCGGAGTCCGAGGCGCGTGGCCGCCGGAACCGCCGGTGCGCCCCAACCGGAACGGGAACGAGAACGGGAACGGGAGCTGGAGCTGGAACGGGAACACGTGGCGTCGTGCCCGATCACATGCCGTGTGCCGCTCCCCATCGTGCCGCGCCCGCCGGCACATGAGCGGGGTGCGAGCAGTGCGAGCAGGGGCGAGCGGGGGCGAGCAGGGCGAGCGGGGTGCTAGCGGGGTGCTAGCGGGGTGCGGGCAGGGCGAGCGGGGTGCGAGCGGGGTGCGAGCAGGGCGTGAGCAGGGCGTGAGCAGCGTGCGTCAGACCTTCGCGGTTTCGCGGGCGCGTAGGTCCTTTCGCAGGATCTTGCCGGCGGTGGATTTCGGGATCGCGTCGATGAACTCCACGCGCCGCACCTTCTTGTGCGGCGCGACCTGCTCGGCGACGAAGATCATGACCTCGTCCTCGGTGAGTCCGCTGTCGGGCGCGGTGACGATGAAGGCCTTGGGGATCTCTTGCTTGTCGTCGTCGAGCACGCCGATGACTGCGGCATCCATCACCTTCGGATGGCTGAGCAGCAGCGCCTCGAGCTCTGCCGGAGCGATCTGGTAACCCTTGTACTTGATCAGCTCCTTCACCCGGTCGACGATCGAGAAGTAGCCTCCCTCGTGGAACACCGCGACGTCGCCGGTGTGGAGGAAGCCCTCGGCGTCGAGGGTCTCGGCGGTCGCCTCTGGCTTGTTCAGGTAGCCGAGCATGACGTTCGGCCCCTTGACCCACAGCTCGCCGGGTCGGGTCACCCCATTCGGCCCCACCTCGGTGATCTCTTCACCTGTCTCGGTGTCGACGAGCTTGTTGAGCGTGTTCGGCAGCATGGTGCCCACCGAGCTCACCGGCACGTCGTGGCGCTGATGCGGCATCGCGTGCGAGACCGGGCTGAGCTCGCTCATGCCGTAACCCTGCATCATGCGCGCGTTGATGCGCCGGCCCGCCAGCTCGGCGGTCTCTCCATCAAGGGGAGCGGCGCCCGAGAACACGGTGTGCACACTCGAGATGTCGAACTGGTCGACGACCGGATGCTTCGCGAGGGCGACCGCGATCGGCGGCGCGATGTAGAGATACGTGCACTGGTACTTCTGGATATTCGTGAGGAACTCGACAAGATCGAACTTCGGCATCGTGACCAGGCTCGCGCGCTGGTGCAGGGCCAGGTTGAGCAGCACGGTCATGCCGTAGATGTGGAAGAACGGCAGTACCGCCAGCACGCGGTCCGTCGTGCGCAGATCGAGGATCGGCCCGCACTGCTCGACGTTAGCCACCAGGTTGCGGTGTGACAGCATCACGCCCTTCGGGATGCCCGTCGTGCCCGACGAGTACGGGAGTACGGCGACATGCGTTGCCGGATCGAACGAGACATCGGGCGCGGGTGAGCCCTCGGTGAGCAGTTCTCTCAGATTGGCGTGCCCGGGCGCGCCGTCCAGCACGATCACGCGATCGTGGGGGATGCCGACGGCCTCGGCCGCAGTGGACGCCTGGGGCAGAAGCGGACTCACGGTCACGAGCCATGTGGCTCCGGCATCCCGCAGCTGCTTCTCGATCTCGCCGGCGGTGTACAAAGAATTGATCGTCGTCACCGTGGCGCCCGCGCGCAGGATCCCGTGGAAGACGGTCGCGAATGCGGGGACGTTGGGGCAGAGCAGGCCCAGTACCGTGCCGACCGTGACGTCGCGCGCGGCGAGGGCGCCCGCGAACGCATCGATCTGGGCGCGCAGCGCTCCGTACGAGGTCTCGGCGCCGGTGGCCGGATCGATGAGCGCGACGCGGCCGAGATCGTCGTCGGTCAGGCTCGAGAACAGGTAGTCGTAGATGCTGACTTCGGGGATCTCGACATCGGGGTGGGGACTGGTGAACACCGGATCTCCTTCGATCGTGGGACGCGACACTGCGCCGAGCCCCATCATGCCATCGCAACCTCGAAATGTGGCACGCGATGCCAGAGAGCATGGGACGCAGTCCCAGCGTCGGATCGGACGAGGCCGACCGAGGTCGGCCCCCGGGACGCACCCTGACCGGCGCCCCGGGGAACCGGTCAGTGCGCGAGAGCGGGCTGACGCCCGGCGCTCGCGAGTCTTTCGGCGGCGAGTCCCTCCGCGGCCTCGAGAGGCGTGACGCTGCGCGCCTCCGACTCGTCGAAGACGCGGCGCACCGTGTCACCGATGCGCGCGACGCGCTCCATGATCTCGGCGCGAGTGCCCAGCTTCTTCGCCTCGAGGTCGAGGTAGATCACTCCGCCGGCGTTGACCACGAAGTCGGGCGCATACAGGATGCCGCGTGCGGCGAGGCGCTCGGCGCCCGCTCGCTCGGCGAGCGGGTTGTTCGCGGGACCGCATACCGCCCGGGCATCCAGTGCGTCGATGACGTCGTCGGTGAGAAGCCCGCCGATACCCGCGGGAACGAAGACATCCGCCGGGACGAGGTGCTCCTCGCCCGGCATGCTCCACACGGCGCCGAGGTCGAGGGCGAGATCGCGCTTGGCGGGGTTGACATCGGTCACCGTCAGCACCGCGCCTTCGGCGGACAGCCGCACCGCCAGGCGGCTGCCGACCTGGCCGAGGCCCGAGATCGTGATGTGACGGCCGTGGACGTCGGCCGAGCCGGTGACCCGCTCGAGGGTGGTGCGCAGCGACTCATAGACCCCGAGGCTGGTGGGTCCGGCGGGCTCGCCCGATCCGCCGACGGCGTCGGGGAGTCCGACCACGTGCTCGGTGCGTTCGCTCACGATGAGCATGTCGTTCGAGGTCGAGCCGACGTCTTCGGCCGTGCGGTACAGACCGTGAAGCGACTCGACGGCGTCGCCCAGATCGAGGAACGCGGCGCGGCGCCGTTCGGTGTCGAGCACCGTGCCCGGCGGGACCGCGATGACGGCTTTGCCGCCGCCCGCGTCGAGACCCGCCGCGGCATTCTTGAGAGTCATGGCGGCCGACAGGCGCAGGGCGTCGCCGAGGGCATCGCTCCAGTGCGGATACGTCCACATGCGCGCACCGCCCAGTGCCGAGCCGAGTGCCGAGGAATGCAGCGCGACCGCGAGGAACAGGCCGCTGCGTCGTCCGGTGAGCACCTCTACGCGCTCATGGGTGAATTCGGGCAGGCGCAGTGCGGGTGCCGCGGCTGCGGATCGCGGTCGGGCCGGAGCGGGCGGCGCGACGATCGCCGGTGATTCGGAGTGTTCGGGCCGTGTGCCGTGTGTGCTCTCGTCGCTCTGCGTCTGCGTCTGCGTCTGCGTTGCGGGTGTGGCGGGCGGGGCGTTCGTCATCGCAGGTGATTCGGAGGGTTCGGGCCGAGGGCTCTGCACGCTCTGTGCGCTTTCGTCACTCTGCGTATGCGTTGCGGGTGTGGCGGGCGGGGTGTGCGTCATCGCATTCTTCCTTCGGCGGCCTCGTGGGCAGTGCGCTACGGATGCCGCTGCGTTGCGGCATCCGTTCCTATTGCACACCGCCGCGACGGATTGTTCAACCGGGTCGAAGGCAGCTGCGCAGAGTGCGTGGTCCTCGCAGCAGATCCGCGATGATGCATGGCAGACTGCGCTGCGTGGCCGTACGGGGCGCGAACGCGGGTGTCGCGGCCGCGGTACAGTCGCAGGGTGTCCGGCGCCTATACCCATGGTCATCACGAGAGCGTTCTGCGGTCGCACCGCTGGCGTACCGCCGAGAATTCGGCGGGCTATCTGCTCCCGCATCTCAAGCAGGGCATGCGCGTGCTCGACGTCGGATCGGGACCGGGAACCATCACCATCGATCTTGCCGGCCTCGTGGCCCCGGGTCTCGTCACCGGCATCGACGCGTCGCCCGCGATCGTCGAACAGGCCGCGTCCGCCGCGCGGGAGCGAGGGATCGGCAACGTCGATTTCGTCGTCGACGACGCGTACGCGTTGGATGCCGTCGACGATACGTACGACGTGGTCCATGCGCATCAGGTGCTGCAGCATCTCGATCGGCCGGTCGACGCGCTGCGCGAGTTCCGGCGGGTGGTTCGGCCAGACGGCATCGTGGCGGCACGCGATGTCGACTACGAGGGCGTCATCTGGTACCCGCTCGTGCCTGGGCTGGACGAGTGGCGCGATGTCTACCTTCGCGTGCATCGGGCAGTCAGCGGCGATCCCGCCGCAGGCCGGCGACTGAAGGCATGGGCGCGCGCAGCGGGATTCGCCGACGTCACCTCGAGCGTGTCGACCTGGCTCTTCGAGTCGCCCGAGGACCGGGCGTGGTGGGGCGGGGCCTGGGCCGAGCGCGCCGTCTCATCCGACTTCGCCCGTCATGCCGTCGATCTCGGGTTCGCGGATCGCGCGGCGCTCGAGCGCATGGCGTCCGGCTGGAACGAGTGGGCGGCATCGGAAGACGGCTGGCTGCTCATGCCGCACGCCGAGATTCTCGCGCGTGGCACAGCCGACGATTCCCCCGCATAGCGATCGCAGCGCCTTTGCTCCGGGCCGCTGCACGCGCGTCGGGTACGGCGGCACCGATAAGTAGGCTGTCCGGGTGACCGCGCACCTTCCCACCCGCAGCCGCCTCGTCCATGAGTCCCTCCGCACCGCGGGGATCGCCGGCGACATCGTCGTGCTCCCGGATGCCGCGTCCACCGCCGTGCTGGCGGCCGCGGCCCTCGACATCGAGGTCGGTGCGATCGCGAACAGCCTCGTCTTCTGGTGCGACGACGAGCCACTCCTCGTCATGACGAGCGGTGCGCACCGCGTGGACACCGCAGCCCTGGCCGACCGTCTCGGTCGCGGGAGGATTCAGCGGGCGAGCGTCGAGCAGGTACGGGAGGCGACGGGTCAGGCCATCGGCGGGGTCGCACCGACGGGGCATCCTGCGCCGCTCACGACCATCGTGGACGAGGATCTCGCGACATACGACGAGATCTGGGCCGCCGGCGGGACTCCGCACACGGTGTTCCCGCTGACGTTCGACGAACTCGTGCGCCTCACCGGCGGGACGGTCGCGAAGGTCGACTGACCGCGGACCGACCGAGCGCGGAAGCTGAGCGCGGACTGACGGAGCGCGGACCGACGGAGCGCCCAGGATTGAGCGCCGACTGAGCGCCTACTGACTGAGCGCGCGCTGCCAACAGCGGACCATCGCGGCGGTCGCGTCCTGGTTGGGCGAGCTCGCGGGATCGCGCTCTCGCCTGATGCTCAGCCGCGCGACCGGCCGATCCGCCGCTCGAGCTCGCGCGCGGCCGACGCCGTCAGCGACGCCATTTCCGCCGCATCACGTTCTGTGTCGGCGGGCCAGGTGAGCGCGATCGCGGCGGCCGGCCATCCGGTGTGGTCGCGCACCACCGTCCCGATCGATCGCAGACCGAGTGTCACCTCGCCGTCCTCGACCGCGAACCCCCGCGCGCGGGCTTCACGCAGCAGATCGCGCAGTTCCCCTGGGCGTCGAGGACCGCGACCCGTTCGGTCGGCGAACGCTCCGGCATCCGGAAAGAGCGCTCGCACCTGCTCGCGCGGCAGGGCGGCGAGCATGGCCCGGCCCGTCGCAGTCAGATGTGCGGGGAGACGGACGCCGACGTCGGTGACCAGTGCGGGACGGTGGGCGGCGCGCTCCTCGACGATGTAGAGCACATCACGGCCGTGCATCACGGCGAGGTGGGCGCTCTCGTGGCCGCGGTCGACGAGATCGGCGAGCACGGGTCGGCCGAGCCGGGCGAGGGGCTCTTGCCGGGCGTAACCGCCGGCGAGCTCGAACGCGGAGATACCCAGGCCCCAGCGCCGCTCTTCGGGCAGGTGCACGACGAACTGGTGCTCCTCGAGCGTCGCGAGCAGGTGGTAGAGGCTCGACCGTGCGAGCCCGAGTGACGTGGCGATCGTCCGGGCGGGAACAGGTCCGCGCTGGCGCGCCAGGAAGGTCAGAATGCGCAACGTCTGATCCGCTGCCGGCACCTGGGGCCGCAGCGTCTCATCGGACGTCGGAGAGGACGCGTGGCGCGGCGGCACCGATCCGGAACTGTCTGGCATGACAGACACAGGATGCCATGACCGCCTGTCGCGCGACACCCCGGCGGTGTGGAATCGGAGCATGACACACCTTGCCGCACACCTCGCGGTCGATACGCCCGGCGATGTCGTCACGGTCGGCGCCGCCCCCCTGCGCCCAGAAGAGGTCGTCGCCGTCGCGCGGCACGGCGCTCGCGTCGACATCGCGCCGGCGGCCCGCGCACGGGTCGCAGCGACCCGAGGACTGGTCGAGAGTCTCGCCGACGACCCCGAGCCGCACTATGGCATCTCGACGGGATTCGGCGCCCTGGCCACCACCTTCATCGCTCCCGAGCGACGTCTGCAGCTGCAGGCGAGCCTGATCCGCTCGCATGCCGCCGGCACCGGAGCGGAGGTCGAGCGCGAAGTCATCCGCGCGCTCATGGTGCTGCGGCTCCAGACCCTCGCCACCGGGCACACCGGCGTGCGGCCGGTCGTCGTCGACACCTACGCAGCGATGCTGAATGCGGGAATCACCCCGATCGTGCGGGAGTTTGGTTCGCTCGGCTGCTCGGGCGATCTCGCCCCGCTCTCGCACGTCGCGCTCGCCGCGATGGGCGAGGGTCGCGTGCGCGACGCGGAGGGGAACGAACGCGATGCCCTCGAGGCGCTCGCCGCCGCTCGGCCCACGCACCCCGAGGCTGCGGGCGACACGCCAGCGACACCGGGGGACGGCGTGGGGGTTGCGCCCGGGGAGAGCGTGGGGCCTGCGCCTGGCGAGGACGTGGGAGTTGCGCCTGGGGAGGGCGTGGGGGCTGCTGCGTCTGGTGGGGGCGTGGGTGCTGCGCCGGGGGAGAGCGTGGGGGGAATCGCCCCACTCGTCCTGCGCGAGAAGGAGGGCCTCGCCCTGATCAACGGCACCGACGGGATGCTCGGGATGCTGCTGCTCGCGATCCACGATCTGTCGATGCTGCTCGACACGGCCGACGTCGCCGCCGCGATGTCGGTGGAGTCGCAACTCGGCACCGACGCCGTGTTCGCGGCCGACCTGCAGGCTCTCCGCCCCCACGTCGGCCAGGCCGCGTCGGCGGCGAACCTGCGGACGGCGCTCGCCGGCTCGCCGATCGTCGCCTCGCACCGGGATCCCGCCGTCTGTACGCGGGTGCAGGACGCCTACTCGCTGCGGTGCTCGCCGCAGGTCCATGGCGCCGCCCGCGACACCGTCGAGCACGCCCGCCTCATCGCCGCCCGTGAGCTTGCGTCCGCCGTCGACAATCCGGTGATCACGGACGACGGCCGCGTGGAATCGAACGGCAACTTCCACGGTGCGCCCATCGCGTACGTGCTCGACTTCCTCGCCATCGCTGTGGCCGACGTCGCTTCGATATCGGAGCGCCGCACTGACCGCGCACTCGACCCGGCCCGCAGCAACGGGCTTCCGCCGTTCCTCGCGCATGAAGTCGGCGTCGACTCGGGCCTCATGATCGCGCAGTACGCGGCGGCGGGGATCGTCTCGGAGCTCAAGCGCCTCGCGGTGCCGGCATCCGTCGACTCGATCCCTTCGTCGGCCATGCAGGAGGACCACGTGTCGATGGGATGGGCGGCCGCTCGCAAGCTCCGCCGCGCCATCGACGGGCTCTCGCGGGTGCTCGCGATCGAGGTGCTCACCGGTGCCCGCGCGCTCGACCTGCGTGCTCCGCTGCAGCCCGGACCTGTGACCGGTGCCGTGCGCGACCTGGTGCGCACGGTGGCCGCCGGCCCCGGCGCCGACCGATTCCTCTCACCCGACATGGAGGCGGTGACCTCGCTCGTCGCATCGGGCGCCGTCGCTTCCGCCGCACTCGACCCGTCCACGAAGGAGTGACGATGACCATTTCGACTGGCTCAGCGACCGGAGCAGGCTCGGCCTCGGCAGTTCCGGATTCCCGTACCGGGGGCACCGGGGAGGCCAATACCGAGGATGTCTCCCGCACCGGGGATGCCGAGAGCACCGGGGATGTATCCAGAATCGGGGATGTCTCCAGCACCGGGGATGCTAAGAGCAGCGCGGGCACAGCGGGCACAACGGGCGCAGCGGGCACAGCGGGCGCTGGGAGTGCGGGGGTCGCTGGGGGTGCCGGGAGCGCCGAGGGTGTCGCGCGCAGCGGGGCCGCTGCGAACGCCCCGCGCACGGTTCGCGCGCCGAGGGGGCCGGTGCGCACTGCCAAGAGCTGGGGCGCCGAGGCCGCCAAGCGCATGCTGATGAACAACCTCGACCCCGAGGTCGCCGAGCATCCGGAAGACCTCGTCGTCTACGGCGGCACCGGCAAAGCGGCGCGCAGCTGGGAGGCGTTCGATGCCATCGTGCGCACGCTCGACGAGCTCGAACCCGACGAGACGCTGCTCGTGCAGTCGGGTAAGCCCGTGGGCGTGTTCCGCACGCACGAATGGGCGCCGCGCGTGCTCATCGCCAACTCCAACCTCGTGGGGGACTGGGCGACCTGGCCGGAGTTCCGCAGGCTCGAAGCCCTGGGCCTGACGATGTACGGCCAGATGACCGCCGGGTCGTGGATCTACATCGGCACGCAGGGCATCCTGCAAGGGACGTACGAGACGTTCGCCGCCGTCGCCCGGTCGCTCGCCGCACGCACGGGCGCGGACGAGTCGAACGCCGACCTCGCCGGCACCCTGACGCTCACCGCGGGATGCGGAGGGATGGGCGGTGCGCAGCCGCTCGCCGTGACGCTCAACGGCGGCGTGGTGCTGATCGTCGATGTCGACGAGTCGCGCCTCGCGCGACGTGTCGAGCACGGCTACCTCGACGAGTACACGACCAACCTCGACGCGGCAGTCGACTGGGTCGTCGCCGCGAAGAGAGCCGGCGCGGCGCTCAGCGTCGGAGTCGTCGGCAACGCCGCCGACATCTTCCCCGAGCTGCTGCGGCGGGGCGTCCCGATCGACATCGTGACGGATCAGACCAGCGCACACGATCCGCTGGCGTATCTGCCCGTCGGCGTCGCGTTCGCGGACTGGAAGGTCGAGGCATCCGCCGATCCTGAAGAGTTCACGCGACGCGCGCGCGAATCGATGGCCGCGCACGTGGCCGCGATGGTCGGATTCCAGGATGCCGGAGCCGAGGTCTTCGACTACGGCAATTCGATCCGGCGAGAGGCGGAGCTCGGCGGTTTCGAGCGGGCCTTCGCGTTCCCCGGATTCGTGCCGGCCTACATCCGCCCGCAGTTCGCAGAAGGACGAGGACCGTTCCGGTGGGTGGCGCTGTCAGGCGACCCCGCAGACATCGCCAAGACCGACCAGGCCGTCAGAGAGCTCTTCCCCGAAAACGCGGGGCTGGTGCGGTGGCTCGACAAGGCGGGTGACACCGTCCATTTCGAGGGGCTTCCGGCACGCATCTGCTGGCTGGGCTACAAGGAGCGGCATCTCGCGGGCCTCAGGTTCAATGAGATGGTCGCGTCGGGCGAGCTCGCCGGTCCCATCGTCATCGGCCGCGACCATCTCGACGCGGGCTCGGTGGCGAGTCCGTACCGCGAGACCGAGGCCATGGCGGACGGGTCGGACGCGATCGCCGACTGGCCGCTGCTGAACGCGCTGCTCAACACCTCGAGCGGCGCATCGTGGGTGTCGATCCACCACGGCGGAGGTGTCGGCATCGGCCGCAGCATCCATGCCGGTCAGGTCACGGTCGCCGACGGCACCACTCTCGCGGCCGAGAAGATCGAGCGCGTGCTCACGAATGACCCGGGGAGCGGAGTCATGCGCCACGTCGACGCCGGATACGAACGGGCGAAGGAGGTCGCGCGCGAGCGCGGCCTCAACATTCCGATGCTGGACGGGTGATCACATCATCCATGTTCCGAGTTCCTCCGTTCCGGACCGGCTGAGTGGCGGATCTCGGGACATGGAGGCGAGAATGCGGGACACGAAGGGAGCGATGCCGTGGGCACTACGCTGCTGACCAACATCGGCGAGTTGACGACCAACGTCCCGCAGCGCGGCGACCGGCTCGGCACGCTGCGCGACGCCGCCGTGCTGATCGAGGGATCGCGCATCATGTGGGTGGGTGCTGCGGCGGATGCCTCGGCCGTCGCCGCAGCCAGCGCCGCAGCCAGCGCCGCCCCGGGGTGGATTCATCACGTCGGGGCGGGGAAATCACGCCCCGACGTGCACGATCGGCCCCGGGGCTATGCGGGTGGTCCCGAGATCAGACATCACGGCCTCGAGGTCGTCGACGCCGAGGGTCGCGCCGTCATCCCGGGCTTCGTCGACAGCCACACGCATCTCGTGTTCGGCGGAGACCGCGCCGACGAGTTCGAGGCGCGCATGACGGGGACGCCGTATGCGGCCGGTGGCATACGGCGGACGGTCGAGGCGACCCGCGGCGCGAGCGACGAGGAACTGCGGACGCGCCTCGCGCGACTCGTCGCCGAACTGCATGCTCAGGGAACGACGACGTTCGAGATCAAGACCGGATACGGCCTCACCGTGCACGACGAGGCCCGGCTCGCACGCCTGGCAGCCGAGGTGACGGCCGAGGTGACGTTCCTCGGCGCCCACGTCGTGCCGACAGAGTATGCCGAGCGGCGCGGCGAGTACGTCGAGCTCGTCACGGGGCCGATGCTGCAAGCGTGCGCACCGCACAGCCGCTGGATCGATGTGTTCTGCGAGCGCGGCGCATTCACGCCCGACGAAGCCCGGCAGATCCTCGCTGCCGGGATCGCTCACGGTCTCGAGGCGCGGGTGCACGGCAACCAGCTGGGGCCCGGGGAGGGCGTGAGCCTCGCGGTCGCGATGGGAGCGGCATCCGTCGATCACTGCACCTATCTGAGTGACGCCGACGTCGCCGCGCTCGCGTCGAGCTCGACCGTGGCGACGCTGCTGCCCGGCGTCGAGTTCTCGACGCGCCAGCCGTACCCCGATGCGCGTCGCCTGATCGATGCGGGTGTCACGGTGGCGCTCGCGAGCGACTGCAATCCCGGCTCGAGCTTCACCAGCTCGATGCCGCTCATGATCGCCCTGGCTGTGCGCGAGATGGGGATGACTCCGGCCGAGGCCGTATGGGCGGCCACCCTCGGCGGTGCGCGAGCCCTCCGTCGCGCCGACGTCGGCGCGATCGCCCCCGGCATGCGGGCCGACCTCGTGATGCTCGACGCCCCGACCCGTGTGCATCTCGCCTATCGGCCGGGCGTGCCCCTCATCAGGGGAGTCTTCGCGGGGGATGCGCGCCGCTGATCGAGGCGACGCGTGTGCCCCTCATCGGGGGGTCTTCGCGAGGGGTGGGCGCCGCTGATCGAGGCGACGAGTGCGCTGCAACTCCTCAGGGCGTGGCCGGTTTCCGCGCGGATCCGGCGCTTCGCGGGCGGCGCGGCTGTCGCTCGCGAAGTCGTGACGCGGCACGCACGCGGACGATGTGCGCCGGTCGTCGAGTAGACGCGCGTGCCACAACTCCCGAATCGCGCGTCGTAAGGATCGCTCGAGGAGGTGTGACGCGGCGCAGGCACGCACGGACGGGCGTCGCGTACCGACGGGGTCAGCGCGTGCCACAACTCCTGAATCGCGCGTCGTAAGGATCGCTCGAGGAGGTGTGACGTGGCGCAGGCACGCACGGACGGGCGTCGCGTACCGACGGGGTCAGCGCGGTGTGTCGATCGTCCAGGCGTCGGGTTCGAGCGCGCTCGCGACGTCCCAGTCCTGCTCGTTCCACGTGAAGGTGGCGACCGCGCACGTGGGCATATGGGCGATCCCGCCGTCCGACAGTCGATCGGCGAGCACAGTCATGCCGGGATCGTGCGCGACCACGATGACCGACGACGCACCGCTCGCGGCCGCGGCAGCCAGAAGCGTACGCGGCGAGGCCCCGTACAGCTCGGGATCGAGTGACACCTCGGCGTCGAACTCGGCGCCGAACGCCCCTGCCGTGGACCGGGCGCGCAGCGCCGTGCTCGAGACGATCGCCTCCGGGCGGAAACCCGTGGCCGCGAGCCGAGCGGCCATGACCGGAGCGTCGCGCCGGCCACGCTCGTTGAGCGGTCGGTCGTGATCGTCGAGCGACGCGTCGCCCCAGTCCGACTTCGCGTGCCGCACCAATACGAGGCTGATCATCGCGTCGTCTCCTCTCCGGTTGTGATGTCTCGCACGGCGAGGGTGTCCCGTTCACACGGTCTCTGTCTGGTCATCGGGCGATCGCCTTTCCTGCGAGCAGTTCCATCACGCAGAGGGCTGCGAGGCGCACCGTGCGTGCGTCGGGGGCGTCGGCGGTCGCGTCGACCTCGACGATGTCGGCGCTGCGAACCCGCGGATCGGATGCCGCTGCCCGCACCAGTGCGCGCAGCTCCCACGCCTGCAGGCCGCCGGGCACCGAGGCGGGGCATCCCGGCGCGACCGAGCGGTCGCACACATCGACATCGATGTCGAGATGGATCGCCCCACCGCCACCGTCATCGCCACCGCCGGCGATCTCGAGCGCCTCGGCGACGGCATCCGCTCCTCGGCGCCGCACGTCGTCCATCGAGATCACCGTGATGCCCAGGTCGGCTGCGCGGCGCGCGTATGCCGCCGAGTTCGCGAAGTCGGCGATGCCGAGCTGCACGATCCGGCGCGGGTCGAGCCCGTCTGCGACGAGCCGGCGCACGGGTGAGCCGTTGGATACGCCGTCGCGCAGGTCGAAGTGCGCATCGATCGTGATGAGACCTGTCGCCGCCGCGCCCTGCGCGACGGCATACGTGATCGAGTTGTCTCCGCCGAGGGCGACGACCAGTGCCGCGCGTTCGCGGAGCGCCGCGACGGCGGTGCGGACGGATGCCTCGCCCACCTGCCCGTCGGGCTCGTCGATGTCACCCGCATCGGCGATCTGCAGAGCCTCGTCGAGATCGACGGCCGGCGGACCGAGAACGGTCGGGCTGTAGCGCTGCAGTGCCGCGCGGACGGCCGCAGGGGTGGCGTGCGCGCCCGTCGGCGTGAGTGCCGTGCGAAACGCCGGGACCCCGAGGAGGACGGCATCCCAGCCGGTGCCGGCCGGGCTCGGCCACGCGCCGGCGCGCGGCCACAGGGGATCATGGGCGAGCGTCACGACTCGAAACTACTCCGCGTGCGAGGGCGAGGGGTGGCACGAGGAGGGGTGTGCCTTGCGAGGCGTGGGAGTCTCGGGTCGGGCTGCGGGGTGCGGGGTGGGTGTGCTTGGCGGTGCGGAGGTCTCGCGTCGGGCTGCGGGGTGCGGGGTGGGTGTGCTTGGCGGTGCGGAGGTCTCGCGTCGGGCTGCGGGGTGCGGGGTGGGTGTGCCCGGCGGTGCGGAGGTCTCGGGTCGGGCTGAGGGATCTCCCTGGCTGCGTGGGGGAAGTCCCGGTCAGGCCGAGACGTAGACCCACGCGCTCCGGCCGCTCGCGAGGACGGCCGACGTGCGCCGGTACAGCACGACCTCGTACTCGTCCGAGGCGTCGAGCTCGTCTTCGCTGACGCGCAGCGCCTTGCCCACGACCTTGTCGAGCGGATTGCCGGTCGCCCGCACGATCGGGTGCACCGAAGTCCCCGACAGATCCACCACCCGGCGATCCGAGATCTCGGCGTAGTCCACGGTGTATCCGGGGAGGACGTCATCGTCGCCCTCCAGGAGGCGCCCGAACGTGTCGAGCTGCACTTCGGGATGCTGGAGCGTCCCGTAGCTGAAGAGGAGTTCGGTGGACTGGTTCGTGGCCACGGGATCAGGGTAGCCCGCGGGGGCGGCGGGGTCCCGGTGCTGTCATCCAGTGTTAACACACAGCGTCAGCACAGGTCGTGAACGCGGGTTCTGAGCGCAGGGCGCAGCACGGGTCGTGAGCGCGGGTCGTGAGCGCAGGGCGCCAGCACAGGTCATGAGCGCGGGTCGTGAGCGCAGGTCGTGAATGCAGCGTCACCCGAGGAACGCATGGGCGATCGAGAAGATCGCAAGCCCCGCCAGCGCCCCGACGATCGTGCCGTTGAGCCTGATGTACTGCAGGTCGCGTCCGACCATCAGTTCGATCTTCTCCGTGGTTTCGGCGGGGTCCCATCGCTCGACCGTGTCGGTGATGATCGACGCGATGTCGTGGCGGTAGCGGTCGACGAGGAAGACGGCGGCGTCGGTGACCCACGCGTCCACGCGGCGCTGGAGCGCGGCATCCGTCGTCAATCGGCCGCCGATCTCGGCGAGCGCCTGCGCGGCGCGTCGTCGCAGACCGCTCTCGGGGTCGCCGAGCGAGCGCAGCAGGCCCGCCTTGGCGGTGTTCCATGCCTCTGCGGCGAGCTCCCGCACGCGCGGGCTGTCGAACACCTTGTGCTTGGCATCCTCGAGCCGGCCGATCGTGGCGGGATCGTGCTGCAGGTTCTCGGCGAGGCGGTCGAGGTAGCCGTCGATTGCATGACGGGCCGGATGCTCGGGATCGGCCTGCACCGCGGCGACGAATTTGACCGCCTCGTTGTAGACCGTGTCGTCGACGAGGCGGTGCGCCACCGAGGGCACCCACGAGGGCAGCCGCCGCGATACGAGCCCCGTGAACGCGGCATGGTTGGCATCGAGCCAGGCGGCGATGCTGTCCAGGCCCATATCGACGGCGCCATGGTGCGCGCCGGACTCCACGATGCGGCCGAGCCATTCGCCGAGCGGCGGTCCCCACTCCGGCGCGATCAGGTGCTCGCGGGCGAGGTCTTCGATGACGTCCTGGACGTCATCGTCGCTGAGCGCCCGGAGAATGCTCGCGGCCATGACGGATCCCTCGGCCGCCACCCGTTCGGCGTGCTCCGGCACCTGCAGCCACTCGCCCAGGCGCGTGGCGATCGCGGTGTCTTCGAGCTTGGTGCGCACCACGTCGCTGCGCAGGAACTCGGTCTCGACGAACTCGCCGAGCGTGCGGCCGATCTCGTCCTTGCGGCTCGGAATGATCGCGGTATGGGGGATCGGGATGCCGAGGGGATGGCGGAACAGCGCCGTCACCGCGAACCAGTCTGCCAGGGCTCCGACCATGCCGCCCTCCGCGAACGCCCGCACGTACGCGAGCGCGGGCACCTGCTGCTGGAACGCGAAGGAGAACGCGAACAGCACGGCCATGAACACCAGGCCGCCGAGTGCCACGCCTTTCATGAACCGCAGCGCGCGGCGCCGCTCCTGGTCCGCGGGGCTCAGCGGGGCCCGCCGCTTCGTCTGATCTGCGGAGTCCGTCTCGACGGGCTCGGCGACCGGGTGGGTCGGGGTGCGCGACATGGGGTCATCCTCGCACGCGCACCGGCGGCTGGGCCGTGAGGTCCCCGCCCGGTCGCCCTGCGCTCTGCCGCTCGAGGATCGATGTCGGGCGATGCGCTCGACGTGCGAGAGTCACTCCTCGGGCGCACCGAGCCATGCCGTGGCGACCGTCGCGTGGGCGGACTCGGGATCGGACGGGTGGAACAGGCCCGCGAGCACGTCGCGGTACAGGCGGCTGAGCTCGCTCGCCGAGAAGTAGGACGATCCTCCGGCGACCAGGATCGCCTCGTCGACGATCGACTTCGCGGCCGTGACGGCGCGGTGCTTCACCCCGGCGAGCAGAGAGAACCACCGGGCGCCGTGGTCGGCGCGCTCGTCCACGTCGCGACACAGCGTCTCGAGCTGCGGCAGCAGCGCGTCGTAGGCGAGTGCCATCTCGGCGATCCGCCAACGGATGTCGGGGTCCTGGCTGTATGCCCTTCCGGTGCGCTTCGACGTCCGCTTCTGCGCAGCGGTCACCGCCAGATCGAGTGCCCGGCGCGCGATTCCGGTGTACACCGAGGCGAGCAGCAGCTCGAAGACGCTGAAGATGCCGAACACGAGCGGGTCGGGGTTGGGCCCGGGGGCGATCCGTCTCACGATGCGGTCGGTCGGAGCGAGGGCACCGTGCAGTTCGGTCGTGCGCGACTGCGTCCCGCGCATGCCGAGCGTGTCCCAGTCGTCGCGCACCACCACGCGTCCGGTCTGCACCTCCGACCGCGGCACGAACGCGTAGACCATCTGCGGCGCATCCGGCGACGAGGTGTCGAGCCCGTGCAGGCCCAGATGGTTCCAGACCGGGCCGAGTGATGTGAAGATCTTCGTGCCGGTGAATGCGTAGCCACCGTCGGGGTGGGGCACGGCATCCGTCCCGCTCCCGAACAGCACGAGGTCGTTGCCCGCCTCGCTGATGCCGAAGGCGAAGACCTCGCCGGCCGCAGCGCCCTCCTGCACGAACCGCAGCGCGTCGATGCCGCGGTCGGCGAGCACCTTCGCGACTCCTGTCCACACGAGGTGCATGTTGATCGCGAGGGCTGTGGCGGGCGCGGCACCCGCGAGCCTCTGCTGCAGCACCGACGCCTCGGCAAGTCCCCACCCCGAGCCGCCGAGATCCTCCGGAACGAGGATGGCGAGGTATCCGATCTTCTTCAGCTCCGCGAGGTCGGCGTCGGGGAAGGCATTCGCGCGGTCGGTGTCGGCAGCGCGGACTCGAAATCGCTCGAGCAGCTCATCGGGCAGGATCGCGGCGGGGTCGAACGGTTCGGCATCCAGAGCAGTCACCACGCCATTCTCGTCGTGCGCGATGATGTGCGCATGGCCTCCGTGCTGAACTCCCTCATCCCGCCGTCCCAGCGTCAGCCGGTCGACGCGCTCAACGATGCGCTGGACCTCGGTCACGGCGACACGGTGGGAAAGCGCAGCGGCTTCCTCATCATGCTGACGCTGGCGGGTGTCATCGCGATCGCCGGTGTGCTGACGGACTCGACGGCGACCGTCATCGGCGCCATGATCATCGCGCCGCTCGGCACGCCGATCCTCGGCATCGCGCTCGGGCTCGTGACGGGCCACATCAGTCTCGTCATCCGCTCGATGCTGTGGGTGTTGAGCGGCCTGGTGATCGTCGTCGCGCTGGGGCTGCTCTTCTCGGTGTTCGTCTCGACTCCCGAGAGTCTCGCCACCAATTCGCAGGTGGTCGGACGCACGTCGCCCAGCCTCATGGACCTCATCGCCGCACTCGCCACGGGATTCGCCGGCGGCTTCGCGATGTGCCGCAAGGACCTCAGCGCCGTGCTGCCGGGCGTGGCGATCGCGATCTCGCTCGTGCCGCCGCTCGGCGTCGTCGGGGTGTGCGCAGGGCAGGGGCAGTGGGCCGATGCCGCCGGCGCGCTCGTGCTGTTCCTCTCCAACGTCGTGGCGCTCGTGATCGCGGGGAGCATCGTCTTCACCGTCGCCGGCTACGCGCGCGAGCCGGGCTCGTCGCGGGTGGCGAACCGTCGTCGCGCCTACACCGTGGTGACGGTGCTGGCTGTCGTGATCGCGGTGCCCCTCGCGGTCAACTCGATCGCCGCGGTCGCGCTGGCACGGTGGTCGGTGGCGATCCAGGATGCCACGGGCCAGTGGCTGCAGGAGGAGCACGGCGCGCGCGTCTACGGGGTGCAGTGGAGCGGTGCGACGGCGACCGTCTCGGTCACGACCGACGACGGAACAGTGCCGACCGTCGACGAACTGCAGGAGTCGCTCTCGACGCAGCTGCCGAGCTACGTCGGCGTGCTGGTGGACGTCGGGCAGGGTGTGGAGATCGTCGTGCGGTGAGGTCGTTGGATGGACTGGTGCGGAGCCCGGCGACGCCCCGGCGCATCGAGGCGGTAAGGCTTCGCCGTCAGTCCTGGAGCGCGGCCATCAGCGCGGCGATCGTCGCTGCAGGATCGTCGCGATGCGGGGAGTGGCCGGCGCCTGTGATGACCGACAGGGAGAACAGCGGGTTGGCCTCGACGACGGACTCGGCCGGCTTGCCGCGGAAGATCGAGTACACGTCCGGGTCGGAGGCGATCACGTGCGTCGGGATCGCGACGTGCAGCGCCGCGTCGCGCACGTCCCAGAGGGGGTTCTGCGCGCTGGTCTGTGCGACCGCCCAGCGACTGGCCTGCTGCGCCGAGAGCGCTTTCAACTCGACGTCCTGCTCGTGCCAATGGGGATGCTCGGCGCGCACAGCAGCGGGGGACGGGTCGTCGAACGACCGTGTCTGGCTGTCGCGAACGACGTCGCGGTCGTGGTCGGTGAGCGCGATCGCGGGGTCGACGAGCACGAGTCGCCGTGTCCACGACGGATCGCCGGCGACCGCGACGACGGATGCCGCACCACCGAGCGAGTGGCCGATCACCAGGTCCCAGGTGCCGCCGTCGGGGCGCGTCGCCCCGATGTCTGCCGCGTATGCGGCGATCGTGTAGTCGAGGACACGCGGCGCCGTGCCGTGACCGCGCAGGTCCACGGCATCCGCTCGCCACCCGGCATCGGCGAGTGCCGCGCCATAGCGCCACATGAGCGCACCGTTGGACCCGAGCCCATGCACCAGGAGGGCGCGGCGTTCGGCGTCGGGCGCACCCCACGACAGGCGGGGAAGCAGTACGGGTGCGGGCATGCGTCCAGCCTAGGAGCGCGCCGGAGGCGCCCCCGCGCAGAGGAAGATGGGCAGAGGAGGTTTGGCATGATCTCGACGGAATTGGCAGTCGCGCTGCGGGACGCGGGCCTGGTGTGGCATCCGCGCTCGGGCGATCGGTTCCAGCTCGACGAGCCCGAGTTCGAGGCCGATGTCTTCACGGTGAGCGAGATGACCATCGAGCCGCGGGAGTACCCGACCGGGCGCATCCTCGCCTTCAACGGCACGACCGAGTGGGCGCTGGACTCCGTCGCGCTCGACGATGCGCTATGGCTGCCGCACGAGCATCAGCTGCGCGAGCTGCTGCGTGGCACGTTCCGTGCGCTCCGGCGACTGCCCGACACGCACGAGGTCGAGATCGCCCTGCGGCCGGTCGGTGGGTCGGCCCGGCCCGGCGCACTCGAAGAGGTACGTGTGTTCGAGCATCCCGAGCCCGCTGACGCCTACGCGCTCGCCCTGCTCGAGCTGCTGCGCCGCTCGTCGTGAGCACACGGTCGTGAGGGTGCTGGTCGTGTTCGGTGCCGGTTGTCGGCTGGTGCAGCTCCCGTGAGGGTGCTCGGGTGCTCGTCTTGTTTGAGTGCCGGTGAAGGTCTTGGTCAGTTCTCGTGAGAGTGCTGGGCCGTCGCGACCACGGTCGCGACGGCCGGCGTGCGATCAGCCGATCGTCTGCACCGGCTCGGTGTCCGGGATGGGGCTCGCGCCGCGGACCCGCAGATCGGGGAGTCCGCGGACGAAGACGACCGCGACCACAAGGGCGAGGGCGCAGAATCCGGCGGCCGCGCCGTAGGAGGCCGCCACTCCGCCGGGGCCGTCGATGAGGAACCCGGCGACCGCCGAGCCGACGGCCGCGCCGATGAGCTGACCGGTGCCGACCCAGCCGAAGGCCTCGGCGGTGTCGCTGAACTTGACGCTCGCCGTGGTCACCGCCGACAGCACGGCGAGGGCCGGGGCGATACCGATGCCGGCGACCACCAGTGTGGCGCCGATCCACCACATGTTGATCCACAGCGACGTGAGAGCGAGACCGAACGCGACCACGGCGAGCCGGCGTGCCAGAGCCCACGGGCCCATCGGCAGATGGCCGAAGGCGAGGCCCCCCGCCAAGCTGCCGAGTGAGAAGACCGCGAGCACCAGACCCGCCTCGATGCCGCCGTGGCTGAAAGTCGCCACGACGCTCGCCTCGACGGCTGCGAACGAGCCGACGAGCAGGAACCCGATGACCGTCGCCAGCAGGATCGGCGGGCGGGTGAGCACCGTGCCGAAGGCGCGCTTGCTGCGCGGAATGCGGACCCGCCCGACCTGGGGGGAGAGGATGAACCACGTGCAGCCGCAGACCAGGATCACCACGATGAGGACGAGGCCGGTGACGGTGCCCGCCTGGATGGCGACGAAGGTGATGAGCACCGGTGCGAGGATCCAGATGAGCTCCTGCAGCGATGCGTCCAGCGAGTACAGCGCCGTCAGCTGCGTCGAATTGACGAGCTTCGGGTAGATCGTCCTCACCGCCGACACGATCGGCGGTGTCGACATGCCGGCGATGAATCCCAAGACGATGTAGACCGGCAGCGGCGAGGTGAGCAAGGCGATCGCGAGGAGGGACGTCGCCGAGACCGCCGTGGTGAGCGTGAGGACGCGTCGCATGCCCCAGCGGCCCATCCACCGGCTCGTTACGGGTCCCGCGATCGCCTGACCGATCGACACCGCTGCGAGCACGAGGCCTGCGGCCCCGTAGGAACCGGTGATCCCCTCGATGTGAAGGAGGATCACGAGGCTGATCATGCCGTTCGGGAAGCGTGCGACCAGCTGCGCCGAAAGCATGCGGCCGACGCCGGGGATGCGAAGAAGGTCCCGGTATCCAGCCACGGATCAACGGTACTTGGTGTGCTGAGCAGGTGTGCGCCGCCGCTGAGACCGGGTGCGGGGCGTCGACCAGGACGCGATGCCGCGACACGCCGCGACACGCCGTCACCGCTCTCCACAGGCGGATCGGATGTCGGGGCCCCTTCCTAACCTCGGATCTGTGGATGGATGCGGCCGCGGCGTCCGAAACGCCCGTGTTCCTGGCCTTTTCCGATTCGCCCGACTGTGGATGAAACGGTGGAGAACCTGTGTTGTACATGGGGAGAACGGTGGAGAATCACACCGATGTAACTACTAGCCCTTGTGGTGCTTTCGAATGTCGGTACCCATATGTAGTATTGGACTCCCGGTGGGGGGTCTACCGGAGAACGAACCGAGTGTGAGGGGAGAGACGGATTCTTATGGCGATCACGGTCTACACGAAGCCCGCGTGCGTGCAGTGCACGGCAACCTATCGAGCGTTGGACTCGAAGGGAATCGAATACGAAATCCTGGACCTGTCGGAGGACCCGTCGGCCCTCGAGCAGGTCAAGGCGCTGGGGTACCTCCAGGCGCCGGTCGTCATCACCGATGAGGACCACTGGTCGGGCTTTCGTCCCGACAAGATCGACGAACTGGCCTCTCGGCTCGCGTGACGCTATGGCAACCGCGATCGCACAGCGAGACGCGGTTGCCGGGCGGGCGACCGCGACACCCCTCCTCGTCTATTTCTCCAGCGTCTCGGGAAACACCGCGCGCTTCGTGGAGAAGCTCGGCGCACGGGCGGTGCGGATTCCGCTGCACTCGTCTGAGCGCGCGGGCGATCTCCCTCTACACGTGGACGAGCCCTACATCCTCGTCACCCCGACCTATGGCGGAGGCCAAGGACGCGGTGAAGAGAAGGGCGCCGTCCCCCGGCAGGTGATCCGGTTCCTCAACGATGAGCGAAACCGCAGCCTCATCCGCGGAGTGATCTCCGCGGGCAACACCAACTTCGGCGAGCACTTCTGCATCGCCGGCGACATCATCAGCCGCAAGTGCAACGTGCCGCACTTGTACCGGCTCGAGGTATTCGGCACGCCTGAAGACGTAGAACGCGTGAAAGCGGGATTGGAACGATGGTGACGACACTCACGGAGACCGGCTTCAAGATGAATGCACTGTTCGAGGGCATGGACTACCACGCCCTCAATGCGATGCTGAATCTGTACGACGCCGACGGCAAGATTCAGTTCGACGCCGACAAGCGCGCCGCGCGGGAGTACTTCCTGCAGCACGTGAACCAGAACACGGTGTTCTTCCACTCGCTCAAGGAGCGCCTCGACTACTTGGTCGAGAAGGAGTACTACGAGCCGGCGGTGCTGGAGAAGTACCCGTTCGAGTTCATCCAGCAGATCAACGACTTCGCCTACGGCAAGAAGTTCCGCTTCGAGACGTTCCTCGGCGCGTTCAAGTACTACACGAGCTACACGCTCAAGACGTTCGACGGCAAGCGCTACCTCGAGCGCTTCGAGGACCGCGTCGTGATGACGGCGCTCGGCCTCGCCGACGGCGACCAGAAGCTCGCGCTCGAGCTCGTGGACGAGATCATCTCGGGCCGCTTCCAGCCGGCCACGCCGACGTTCCTCAACACGGGCAAGGCGCAGCGCGGCGAGCTCGTGTCGTGCTTCCTCCTGCGCATCGAAGACAACATGGAGTCGATCTCCCGCGGCATCAACTCCTCGCTGCAACTGTCCAAGCGCGGCGGCGGTGTCGCGCTGCTGCTGTCGAACATCCGCGAGTCGGGTGCGCCGATCAAGCAGATCGAGAACCAGTCCAGCGGCATCATCCCGGTGATGAAGCTGCTCGAGGACTCGTTCTCGTACGCGAACCAGCTCGGAGCGCGCCAGGGCGCCGGCGCGGTGTACCTCAACGCCCACCACCCCGACATCCTGCGCTTCCTCGACACCAAGCGTGAGAACGCCGACGAGAAGATCCGCATCAAGACGCTGTCGCTCGGTGTGGTGATCCCCGACATCACGTTCGAGCTCGCCAAGAACGGCGAGGACATGTACCTCTTCTCGCCCTACGACGTCGAGCGCGTCTACGGAGTGCCGTTCGGAGACATCTCGGTCACCGAGAAGTATCGCGAGATGGTCGATGACGCGCGGATCAAGAAGACCAAGATCAACGCGCGCGAGTTCTTCCAGACCCTCGCCGAGATCCAGTTCGAGTCGGGCTACCCGTACATCATGTTCGAAGACACGGTGAACAAGGCCAACCCGATCAAGGGCCGGATCAACATGTCGAATCTCTGCAGCGAGATCCTTCAGGTGAACACGCCGACCACGTACAACGAGGACCTCTCGTACAACGAGATCGGCAAAGACATCTCGTGCAATCTGGGCTCGCTGAACATCGCGCTCGCGATGGATGGGCGTGACCTCGGTCGCAGCGTCGAGACCGCGATCCGCGCACTCACCGCGGTCAGCGACCAGAGTCACATCACATCGGTGCGCTCGATCGAAGACGGCAACGACCGCTCGCACGCGATCGGTCTGGGCCAGATGAACCTGCACGGGTACCTGGCGCGCGAGCATGTGCACTACGGCTCGGAAGTGGGCCTGGACTTCACCAACATCTACTTCTACACCGTCGTCTTCCACGCGCTGCGCGCGTCCAACCTGATCGCGATCGAACGCGGACAGGTGTTCGACGGGTTCTGGGACTCCACGTACGCGTCGGGGGAGTTCTTCGACAAGTACACCGATCAGGTGTGGGAGCCGCAGACCGAGAAGGTCGCGGAGCTGTTCGCCGGCATGCCGATCCCGACCCAGGACGACTGGAAGGCACTGAAGGCCAGCATCCAGCAGCACGGCATCTACAACCAGAACCTGCAGGCCGTCCCGCCGACCGGCTCGATCTCGTACATCAACAACTCGACGTCGTCGATCCACCCGATCGCGTCGAAGATCGAGATCCGCAAGGAAGGCAAGCTCGGCCGCGTCTACTACCCCGCGCCGTTCATGTCGAACGAGAACCTCGAGTACTACGAAGACGCGTACGAGATCGGCTACGAGAAGGTCATCGACACGTACGCGGCGGCCACGCAGCACGTGGATCAGGGACTGTCGCTCACGCTGTTCTTCAAGGACACCGTGACCACCCGCGACATCAACAAGGCCCAGATCTACGCGTGGAAGAAGGGCATCAAGACCATCTACTACATTCGCCTCCGCCAGATGGCCCTCGAGGGGACCGAGCTGGACATGTGCGTCTCGTGCACGCTGTAGCCCCTCGACGAGTTCAGGGACCGAAAGAAGAAGAGAAATGACCCCCGATCCGATCAAACTGCTCTCGCACGTGCAGGCGATCAACTGGAACCGCATCGAGGACGACAAGGACCTCGAGGTGTGGAACCGCCTCGTCAACAACTTCTGGCTGCCGGAGAAGGTTCCGCTGTCCAACGACATCCAGTCGTGGAACACGCTGACGCCCGACGAGCAGACGCTGACGATGCGCGTATTCACCGGTCTCACGCTCCTCGACACGATCCAGGGCACCGTGGGTGCGGTCTCGCTCATCCCCGACGCGATCACGCCCCACGAAGAGGCGGTGTACACGAACATCGCGTTCATGGAGTCGGTGCACGCGAAGAGCTACTCGTCGATCTTCTCGACGCTGTGCTCGACGAAGGAGATCGACGAAGCCTTCCGCTGGTCGGTCGAGAACCCGAACCTTCAGAAGAAGGCTCAGATCGTCATGGAGTACTACCAGGGCGACAGCCCGCTCAAGCGCAAGGTCGCCTCGACCCTGCTGGAGAGCTTCCTGTTCTACTCGGGGTTCTATCTGCCGATGCACTGGTCGTCGCGGGCGAAGCTCACGAACACCGCCGACCTCATCCGCCTCATCATCCGTGACGAGGCCGTGCACGGGTACTACATCGGCTACAAGTTCCAGAAGGGTCTCGAGCGGGTCACCGAGGCAGAGCGTGCGGAGATCAAGGACTACACGTTCTCGCTCCTGTACGAGCTCTACGACAACGAGATCCAGTACACGCAGGACCTCTACGACGGTGTCGGTCTCACCGAGGACGTCAAGAAGTTCCTGCACTACAACGCCAACAAAGCCCTCATGAATCTGGGCTACGAGGCGATGTTCCCGGCGACGGTCACGAACGTGAACCCCGCGATCCTGTCAGCTCTGTCGCCCAACGCCGACGAGAACCACGACTTCTTCTCAGGGTCGGGCTCGTCGTACGTCATCGGCAAGGCCGAGGCCACCGAGGACGACGACTGGGACTTCTAGAGTCCCGGATCACGCCCGGCCCGTAAAGGGCTGCTGAGAGGCCCGGACCCGCAGGATTCTGCGGGTCCGGGCCTCTTTCGTGCCTTCTCTCGACAGACAGGGGAGGACTCAGGTGGACAGGAACTGCCGTTCGATATGGCACGCGGGTGGCACGCGCGCACCTCTCTTGGTGAAGCGGGGTGGTCCACCGGCCGGAGTTCGGTATCGGCGTGCCACTGGCGTTGTGCCACTGCGTGCCACAGGACGCGTCTTCCGGGATGCAAAAGACCTGACGAGAGCAACATTCCACCCGTTAGGTGCTCCCAGTCGCACGGAGTGGCACGACTGCCCACGTGAGTTCACTCAGGGTCACAGGAGAGCACGATGAGTTTCACCAGGACGGCCGTGAAGCGGGAGGGATGGGGGAGCCTTCGGAAGCTGCCCTCCGGCCGCTGGCAGGCCCGCTATCCCGCGCCGGACGGCGAGACCTATACGGCACGCACGGAGGACGACAAGCCGCACGTACAGCTCGCTGCTTGGCAAGTTCCTCTCCGTCGACCCCATCACCGACCCGAAGAACCCGCAACAGAACACCGGCTATGCATACGGCTGGAACAACCCGCTTACATCGCCTGACCCATCAGGGCTGGCGCCAGGGATGATGCTCTCCGATGGTTGTGGACGCGGCGCGTGCGGCGTCGCCACTGCAAAGAAGTACTCCTCGATCGTGCGCGCAGCGGCCGGCAGCGCGGCCGCGTCCCAGCCGCAGTCGTCCGTCCAGCGAAAGCCGCAGACCCCCGTGGAGCGTTGGAACGAGTCCTGGGGCGGGTTCGGCCAGCGTTGGAACGAGTCCTGGGGCGGGTTCGGCAAGCGATGGAACGACGCCTGGGCGGCTGCTCCCGGTAACGTCCACCGCTCGATGGCTGGGATCCCCACGCAGGTTGGTCGCTCATGGGAGAGATTCACCGACACGCCTCAGGCCGCCGGGTGGCGACAGGTCGGCGAAGTCGCGGAGGCTGGAGTGACGGTCGCGATTTGCGCGTATATGTGTTTCCAGGGAGGTGTTGGAACCAGTGGGTGGAGCGCAGGCGGCGGACTCGGACCGGACGTGGGTGTTACCGTGTCCATCGGTGGTGGCCCAAATACGCCAGACGGCTGGTCAGTTCGCGGCTCCGCGACCGGAGTCGTCGGGGGAGTTGGAGTGACCGGTGAAGTCGGCGTAACCAACGGCCCGACGCCTGTCGCCGCTGGCAGCGTGAACTTTGCTACCGGTGTCCGAGCCGGAGTGAGTGGATGGTTGATCTATGAACAGTCATGGCGGTGACCCCAACGTGGCCGGTCCGTTGTTCGGCTTCCTCGTCGCGGCGTTGATGTTCTGGCTCGCGGTGGGCTTCTTGCCCTTTACTGCCCCCGTAGCCGCGTGGTTCCAGCGCCGCCTGGAATCCGATCCTGCGCTGCCTCCTATGGGCCGAACGGCCGCCGCGAAGAACATGTCGCCAGGGCAGATCGTGCTCTTCTCGATTGCGTCCATCTTCATCACCGCCATCATCATGTTGAATGTCGTGCCACAGATCGTTGGTGCCACGAATCAGACGGGAGCTTCGGGACTCGGAGCTGCGACGTTGGTCTTCACTGGGCCAGCGATGATCGTTGCCGGATCGATCATCGCGATTCGTGCCGCCGCCAAACGACGCCGCGGGCTCATCATGGCTGGCGGGCTGTTGGCGGTTGCCGGTCTGGCTGGGATCGCATCTGGTGCCGCAGTGGTGCTCGCGGCGGCAGGTTGACGATCGGCGTGTCCGGCACCTCCGCCCGACCCATCTGAAAGCTGAACCGTCGCCAGCACCTTCGATGAGTTCAACCGGCGCACCGCGTCCTACGCCGGATCAACCAGCGGCCCGATGCTCGCATCATGGACGTACGACACCGTCAAGAAGGGCATGATCACTGCGAGCTCGTCCTATGTCGGGTCGGTGCCCGGCACCCCTGGGGCGAAATACTCGAACACTGTGGTCAGTTACGACGCTGGAGGAAACGTCACTAGGTCCACTGTGTCGATCCCGTCATCCGCGCCAGCATTCGGCGGAACCACCTACACGACCACCGCCGGGTACTATCCCGACTCGACGCTCTCGGTGCGGAACGTGCCCGCCATCGGAGGCTTGCCCTCCGAGCAGATCCTCTACTCTTACGATGCGTGGGGCCGGCTCGGCAACGTGAGAGGCAACGGCGGCATCCTCAACAGCACCATCTATTCACCGACTGGGCAGCTCGCACAGTTCAACCGGCTGAACCTTGGGGCCGAGGCGTACTCGAGCTTCGGCTACGACTCGGTCACCGGCGCCCTCCTCAGCATTAAGGACAATGCGGTCTTCGATGGCTCCGGCCACTACGTCGCCGACCGGGTGTACACCCGTGATGATGCCGGAAACGTGACCTCTTCGACCATCAGCTCCGTGCTGCCGACAGTCGGGACCCAGAAGACCTGCTACTCGTATGACGCCCTGCGGCAGCTGACCCAGGCGTGGACGCCGGCGGCCGCGACGGCCTGCACAGTGGCGCCTTCGCAAGCGGGCCTGACCGGCATCGCACCGTTCTGGAACGAGTACGGGTACGACACCCAGTCCGGAAATCGACTGTCGATGACGACGCGGGGACCCGCTGGGGCTGCGAAGTCCGCCACCCTGTCTTACCCCGCCGCGGGTGCGGTCCGTCCGCACGCCCCGACAGGGGTGACCGGAGACCCCACGCTTGGTGCCGGTGGATACGGCTACGACTCGGCAGGAAACATGACGTCCCGCCCAGGTCAGACAGTGACGTACAACGAGATCGGCAAGGTAGCGACCATCACGGCGGGCGCGGCGACGCAGTCAAACGTGTACGACGCCTCGGCGATGCTGTTGCTACGCGTGAACTCGATTGAGGGGGCGTCATTGTTCCTCGGCGACACGGTGCTCACCCAGGCGGCTGGCTCGAGTACGGTGTCGGGAGCGCGGACATACGCCGGGGCTGAGGGTATTCCGGTCGCCCAGCGCACCGCGAAGACCGGGACCTCCGGGAGCACAGTGTCTTGGTTGTTCACGGATCTGCACGGCACTGTCGATACCCGCACCGTCGCATCCTCTGGGGTGACGACCCGGCAGTATCGCGATCCCTTCGGCGTGCCAATCGGTGGTGCCACCGGCGCGTGGCCCGATGGGTCCGGGTTCCTGAGCAAGCCTGTCACGACCAGCACCGGGCTCACGTCAATCGGCGCTCGTACCTACGACCCCATCCTCGGCAAGTTCACCAGTGTCGATGCCGTGGTGGCCTCCGATAATCCGCAGCAGAACATCGGCTACGGGTACTCTGGCAACAATCCGACGACCTTCTCGGACCCCAGCGGCGATTGCTACAACTACAAGACGGACTCGTTGACATTGTCAACAAATTGTGCGGGCGGGAAGGGCGTGGCGAAGGACGACTCCGAAACCAAGAGGTGGCGCGCAGCCAACCAAGCGAAGAATCCTGTAGCGGCGGCGTCGAGCCCCACAACTCCGGCGGCAAAGCCGAAGAGTTCCCCTGCCAAGCCGGACACCGACCAGTCATGGGTGGTGGCGATCGGGCGAAAGCTCACGAACGCTATCCTGCCGTACACCGTTATCACTGACGAACTCGCGAAACTGGACTGGTACCGAACGATTGCAAATGCGCCGGTCAGCGCTGTAGCTGGTGCATACGCGCTGGCTAACGGCGGCCGTTGCGGAGTGGGGCCAAGCATGATGCTCGTGTGTCAAGTCAAGCAATGGAACTACGGCGGGGGCACAACGTACGGGAGCACCTTCATCACTGCGGGAGACCTGAGGAAGACTATCGAGGACGAGCAATTGATGAAGCATGAAACGGCGCACTCAAGACAATGGGCTGCCCAGGGAGCGATTCCGATGGCCGCCGGGTACGGAATGAGTTCGGGCTACTCTCAACTTGTCACCGGCACCTACGGATGCGCGAACTTTTATGAGTGGGACGCGGGATTGGTGGGTGGAGGCTATGGTGGCTGCCTCAACTAGACGTCGAGTGATCGCGGCTGTCGCGATCGGCTTGGCCGCAATTGCCAGCACGACGGGCTGCGACGTACTCCAGGGGCAGCGCCCTGATCCGAAGGTGATGGTTCTCACCGTCCAGGACAGCACCGTGACCTTCATGTGGTGCGGAGATGATGCACAGTTCGACTCATTCTGGATCGAGAACCGGCAAGATCGCGACTTTTCCTCCGTGACGACGGAGGGGGTTGGTGAGTATCGGCTATCACGCGGTCAGACGTTCACCGCCGAATCGCCTCCGGATGGGCCAGAATACTCGGCTCGGGGAACGATTCCGATTGCGGACGGATCGAGCATCTACGTCGGGACACTGTCAAACGATGGTCCGGGCCCAAATTTCCGATCCGCCTTCAATGACGTCGACCTTCAGTCACTCCCGGAGGGAACATGGGTCACCGGTGACGGCGAGTTCACCCAAGAGCCATGTGCATGGCCGGACACACCAACTGGATAGGACCTTGATCGCCGGCCGGCTTTGTCAACGGAGTCGGGTGCATTTCATGCGCAACGTGCTCACCACCGTCCCCAAGGGGGCTGGCCCGATGGTCGCGTCGATCATCCGCACGATCTTCGTCCAACCCGACACGGAGCACGTGTTCACCCAGTTCCACGAGGTCACCCGGATGCTCGGCCGGTCGCACCCGGAGGTCGCTGACATGCTCGAAGACGCCAAAGACGACCTTCTCGCGTTCTGTCAGTTCCCGTTCCAGCATTGGCGTCAGATCTGGTCCACGCACCCGCTGGAGCGAGTGAACAAGGAGATCGAGCGCCGCACCTACGTGGGCACCTTCCCGAACCCGGCTGCGCTGCTGCGCCTGGCAGGGCACGTCCGCATCGGACAACACGACGAGTGAGACGGCGCTGACCGCCGCTACTTCAGCGAGCACTCCATGGCGCTGCGGCTCGCTAAGGCGGAGGAGGTGAGCAGCCCCGAACTGACCGCGGCATAATCAGAACAGCTGACCCGCCCGGTGTGTCGACAAACTTCACCAACCGGTGGGACGTCATCTCTTAGTTCGAGTCTGGTCTCACCGAGCACCTAGGATCCAGAGCTCGCGTCGATTAACCTTGTTGCACTTGCCACTCGAACCGCGGCGGCGGAAGGGCTTGAAGCAGTTGCCGCGCCGAGTGGCACGCAGAGGGCACGAGTCAACGGCAGTGGCCCAGAACCCGCGAGTTTCAGGCCTGGAATGGTCAGCCGGTGAGAACTGGGACTTCTGAATCCCACGTGATTCCGCGGTTTTCGTGGGGTCGACGCAAGGACAAGGCCCCCGGCCGATCACCCTCACGGGTGCTCGACCCGGGGGCCTTGCCGATGTGTACTTGCCTGCGCTTCCTCGGGACGGGGCGGCTGGCGATGCATCGCCTTCGCGACGGCGGTCTTGCCGAGCTCGTCGTCGACTTGGCCGGCGGAAGGCCGGGCGTCCGCAAGCCCGTGAGCCAGATCCATCACCGCCGCCTCACGTAGATCGCGATCCCTCCGTCGTTTTCCACGTCGAGCGTGTACTCCTCGCTCCGAAACCACGCGCGCGGAGGGATCGAGCCGTCGGATTCCCGGTCGCGTCCCTCCACGCCGACGGTGACCCGTTGGCGGCCGCCGACGCTCACGTCGTCGAACTGGGCGGTGTAGATGTCCGCACGCTCCATGCTCGCAAGGCTACGCTGATCTCCGCGTGGCTCACGGCGCGCTCCCGCGGGCGTACGGGACAACCGCGACCCTCTTCTCAAGGTCGGCGCCCTTCGGCATGTCATCGGCACCGCGGAGTCGCCAGCAGTGCCAGGAACCCCCGCGCCGAGCTCCACGTCGTCACGGACGCGACGTCGCCCGCAACGGAATCGCTCGATCGGCGGTCATCACGCTCCGATCTTCACGCTCCGATCTTCACGCTCTCACGGTTCTTCGCTGCGGTCTCGAGCCGTCGTCGGAGCCGCCCACAGGGCTTTTCAACGAGCAGGTACACCGCTTCGGCGACGGCGAGAGTCAGGACCAGGCCGATCACATCGGCGAGAATCGAATCCCCGAAAAGATTCGCGCCGAGGGAAAGCGCCAGTCGATGGAAGAGATAGATCGAGAACGACAGCACGCCCAGGCGCACCACCACTCTCGAATTCAGGAACCGGCCGACGGCGCCGCTCGGCCGCGTGGTTATGAACCAGAAGATGGGGACGAGAGCGAGGCACTCGATCGTGTCGGCGATGCTCAATCGGAACGCGAGTACCGGCGTCGCTGCGCACGCGACGAACACGACGAGACCGATCGACGCGATGAGACCGAGATGTTTGGACACCCACCGCGGGAGTGCGTCGCCCAGCGCCGGATTGGCCAGCAGCGCGAGGGCGGTGCCGAGCAGCATCGCGTCGAATCGAGTATCGGTCGACACGTACAGCCGGTCGAAACTCGCGCCGTTCATGCCGAGGTAGATCCGCCACAGCGGGACGAGCATCGCGATCGCGAACATCGTCCAGCCGATTGCTTTGCGGCTCGCCCGGAGCTTCCAGAGAATCAGCAGCGCGACCGGAATCACGAGGTAGTAGTGCTCCTCGACGGCGAGCGACCAGAACTGTGTCGTATCCGGGGGCAATCCTTCGCGACCGTGGAAGACGATGTAGTAGTTCGTATAGTTCAGCGTTTCGGCGAGCACACCCCAGACCGTCGTGTCGGAGGCGACCCACCCCAATGCGCCGACGATGACCGCCGCTGCGATAGCCAGCCACGCAGGCGGCAGGATGCGCAGCGCACGGCGCAGGTAGAACCGGCCGAGTGAGATCTGACCGGTCGTCTCGTGCTCCCTGCGCAGCAGAGTCGTGATGAGATACCCGCTGAGGAAGAAGAACACGGTCACGCCCACGAACCCCGGCCAGTACGGCAGACCGACTCCGAACTGAGAGTGACCGACGAAAACAGCCAGCACCGCGAGGCAGCGTATTCCGTCCAGAGACGGGATCGAGAACGTGCCATGGACACTCTTCACTGGACCGGCAGGCATCACCCCAGGCTAGAGCGAACAGGTTTCTTCAACGTAACTGCCTCGAAACCATTGGTCACCGGCTCCGCCAACGTGAACAGCCGCCAGCGACTCGACGGGGACCGCCGCTACGATCCGTGCGACGCGGCGCGGCATCCGCATGGCAGTGTGCCCAGCCCCGAGACATCCTCGACCCGAACCTGGCATTCAGCGGGACGAGGCTTGATGCCAAGCGCCGCCCGCAGGCGTGAGGGGCGGCGGGGTTGGATGATCGAGGGATGTTCGCACTCCTCACAGATCGGGCTCTGGCCATCGATGCTCGGCGCAAGGCTCGGCAGACCGATATCGGTCGACGCAAGGTCGGTCATGTCGCCCCCAGGCGGGAGGGACGTTGCGCTACCTCGCGCCCCCAGCGTCCCCCAATTGGGGGACAAGCTAGCAGAATGAGAGCCCTCTCATCTAATTGGCGGAATCCCCATACCGAGCGGGCATCGAGTGACGTCTCGAGCGGAGTCGGGTGACGGAAGCGAAGTCCCGTGCGCTTCCGCCTACGAATTCGGCCGCCGATGGTGACACGGAGGCGCCGGCTCCCTACAGTTGTCACACGTGGCACGGCTGTGGGGGTCGTGCGCGATGACGCACGCGCTAGAAAGGGGACGGGCCGTGGCCGATCGCTCCACCGAGAACGGGGTGCCCGCACCCCCCTCCCCGTCGCCGGCAGCCGCAGCCCCCGCCGCTGCGGCGGTCACACGATCGACCCTCGTCTGGTTCGGACTCGGCTTCGTGCTGCTGTCGTTCTTCGCGGCGTTCCTCGGGTCGTGGCTCGCGCGCTCCGTCGACACCGCCGCGCCGCCGGCGTCTTCTCCCACACCGGTCGCATCGATCAGCCCGGACTACGCCGCGGCGATCGAGGAGATCCTGCCGGCAGGATCCGCCGTTCGTGCAGGATCCGGCGTTCCCGAATCCGGCAAGGGATACGAAGGCGACGTCTACATCGACATCCTCACGGCCGACGTGTACCTCTTCCAGGACGACTGGACGCTCGTGGGCAACATCCGCGAGTCGGCCGCTGAGAATCTCACGGGCGAGACGGGCGCGAGCGGCGAGACCGGCGCCCAGGGCGAGCAGGGAGCACAGGGCGGCGAGGGCGCGCAAGGGCCGAGCGGCGCTCCCGGTGCCCCCGGCACTCAGTTGTCGCTCGGTATCGGCGCGCCCGTTGACGACACCTGCACGACCGACGGCGACGTGTACATCGACACCGATCAGCTCGCGTTCTTCGAGTGCGATGCCGGTGCCTGGGTGCTCTTCGGCCCGGTGGAGCCGGAGCCGGAGCCGGAGCCGACCGCCGAGGGCTGAGCGCAGGCGCGCGCAGCCGCCCGGCCGGGCATTCACCCCGTCGGGCATTCACCCCGTCGGGCATTCACCCCGTCGGGCATTCACCCCGGCGGGCATTCACTCCGCCGGATGTTCGCACTGGTGCAATCGCGGCATCCCCGACACGATGGAGCTAGGAATCCGCACCGTCGCGGGAGGTCTGCGTGGATGCTTCAACGCCCGTCACACATCGCACCGTCGCGCTCGTCGGAAGCAGTGGCGCGGGAAAGACCACCCTCGTCGAGGCGCTGCTGCATCGAGCCGGCGCGATCCCCCGGATGGGCAGCGTCGAGCAGGGCACCACGGTGTGCGACGACGAGCCGGAGGAGATCGCGCGAGGCATCTCGCTAGGGCTGTCACTCGCCTACCTCACGTGGAACCAGAGCGACGGCACGACGAGCGCAGTGACCCTGGTCGACACCCCGGGCCACCCGGACTTCATCGGGTCGCTCGACACGGCGCTCTCCGTCGCAGATGTCGCTCTCCTCGTGGTGAGCGCGGTCGACGGCGTGACCGCGGGCACGAAGGCCGCCTGGGCCGCCACAGCCGCCGCCGGGGTGCCGTGCCTCATCGTGGTGACACAGGAAGATCGCGCACGGGCCGATTTTCGCCGTGTGCTGGCGGATCTGCGCGCGGCGTTCGGCCCGAAGCTCCTGCCCCTCGAGCTGCCCATGGGGGAGGAGCACGACTTCCGCGGAATCGCGGACGTGATCGGCGAGCACGCACTCATCTACGACGCCGACGGCCGGCACCACGAGGAGCCCGTGCCCGCGGACCTCGCGGACGAGGAGCACCGCCTCCACCAGGATGCGACGGAGGAGATCGTCTCGCACGACGACGCCCAGCTGGAGGCCTACCTCGACGGGGTCGAGCCGACTCCGCGAGAGCTGGAGCGCACCCTCGCGAAGGAGGTCGCCGAGGGCGAGGCGATCCCGGTGCTGCTGTGCTCCGCGGCGACGGGCACCGGGGTGGACCGGGTGGCAGACCTCGTCTGCGAACTGGCGCCGGCGCCGGGAAGCCGTGACGGCATCATCCGGATCGGCGTACACGTGGACGACGGCGCAGACCGCGCGCACAGCGGGAGCGGCGGCACCGAGCACTCCGTCTCCATCGACCCCACCGGAGAGACGCTCGTTCACGTCTTCCGCACTCTCGCCGATCCGTTCGTCGGTCAGATCGCCATGCTCAAGGTGCTGTCGGGAGTCCTCCGCCCGGGCGACCGCCTGCGCAACGCCACGACCGGCGTCGAAGAGCGGATGCCTGCCCTGTTCCGGCTGCGCGGATCGGAGCATCTGCCCGCCGACGCTCTGCGCGCAGGCGACATCGGCGCCGTCGCGAAGCTCGTCGGAACGCCATCGGGATCGCTGCTGTGGACGAGACCCGCCACCGGTGCGCGCCCGGTCGCCCTCCCGGAGCGGCACGCCGTCTATGCCGTGAGCCTCGCACCCGTGTCGCAGTCCGACGACGTCAAGCTGTCGACGGCGCTCGCACGGCTCGTCGCCGACGACGAGACGCTCGTGGTGGACCGCGCGGGCGGCCACACGGTTCTTCGCGGGCTCGGTGACGCGCACATCGCCGTGGCCGTGGAACGGCTCGCCCGAGTCCTGGGCGTGCACGTCGAGACGTCGCCCGCCCCGGTGGCGTACCGGGAGACGATCGCCGGCCGCGCCGCGGCCGAAGGCAAGCTCAAGAAGCAGTCCGGCGGTCACGGGCAGTTCGCGGTCGTCCAGCTGCGCGTGTCGCCACTGGGGGCCGGCGGCGGGTTCGAGTTCGTCGATTCGGTGGTGGGCGGCGCCGTGCCGCGCTCGTACATCGCCGCCGTCGAGAAGGGCGCCCGCGACGCTCTCGCCACGGGCGGGCCGCAGGGGCATCCTGTCGTCGACGTGCGGGTGGAGCTATACGACGGCAAGGCGCACTCGGTCGACTCGTCGGAGATGGCGTTCCGCACGGCAGCGTCCCTCGGTGTCAAGGCCGCGCTCGCGCAGGCGGGCACGGTCCTTCTCGAACCGGTGTCGAACGTCACCGTCACCGTGCCTGCCGCGATGCAGGGTCCGGTGCTCACCGACCTCTCGGGTCGGCGCGGACGAGTGGGGGCGACCGAGACCGGCGATGACGGGAGCGCGCGCATCAGCGCCGTCGTGCCCGATGCGGAACTCGCCCGCTATGTGCTCGATCTGCGCTCCCTCACCGGCGGACAGGCTGCGCTCGAAATCGTCCCCGACCGGTATGAGAGGGCTCCGGGAGTCGCGCGGGCGTGACGGGTGGCGGGATCGGCAGTCCTCGCATCCACGATGCGCCGACTGTCAACCCTTGGACGCGCAGGCACCCCTGTGCCACCGTGGAGGGTTCCCAGACCCCGACGAGGAGCAATGACCCAGACGACGATGAACGAGTCCGGCGCGCGGTTGCCGGTATCGCGGATGCACGACGAATCGCACGCGTCGGCACGGAGTGCGGCGTGAGGGCGGCGGCGCGGTGGCTGCTCTCCGGCGCCATGGTGTTCGCCGGTCTCAGCCACCTATTCTGGGCGCGCAGGGAGTTCCAGGCGCAGGTTCCGGATGTCGCGGCGAAGGTCATGGACAAGGACGCGGTGGTCGTGGCGTCGGGGGTCGCGGAGATCATGTTGGGGGCATCGCTGGTCGTTCTGCCCGGATCCCGCCGAACCCTCGGAGCCGTCCTGGCGGCCTTCTTCGTCGCGGTCTTCCCCGGCAACATCGAGCAGTACGTCAAACGACGCGACGGCTTCGGGCTCGACACCGACGCGAAGCGGCTGACGCGGCTGTTCTTCCAGCCGCTGCTCGTGGCGTGGGCCCTCTGGGCGACGCGGCCGCCTCGAGGCTGACGGTGTGGGGCGGCTGAAGGTGCCGGGGGCTGAGGAGCCGGGGCGGCTCAGGGCCTCAGGGCTTGAGCACCTGGGCTTGCGCGCCGGAGCGCCTCGGAGCTTCAGCGCCTCGTCGACGCGGCGACGGTGAACTTGGCGTTGCGGGCGACCTGCCGTGTCGGCCCGACCAGCCGTTCGAGGGCCGGCCGGTACTGAGCGGCGGAATTCCACACCGTCCACAGCTCGCCGCCGGGGCGGAGCACGCGCGCAGCGTCGGCGAACATGCGCGGTGCGAGACCCTCGTTCACGGCGCTGCCCGAATGAAACGGCGGATTCAACGCGATGAATGAGGCGCTCGCGTCGGTCCGCATCGACAGCATGTCGTCCTGGACGACCTCGACGCGCGTCGCAACGCCGTTCGCCTGGGCCGTCGCGCGCGCCGATGCGACCGCGGCGGCCGACTCGTCGCACGCGTACACGCGCAGGACGGGATGCCGCAGCGCCAGCGTCGCCGCGACGACACCGGTGCCGCACGCGAGGTCGATCGCGGCATCGGTTCCGACGCCGGGGATCACGTCCGGAAGATGCTGCAGCAGCAGCCGGGTGCCGATGTCGATGGACGTCCCGGCGAAGGCGCCGCCGAAAGCGCAGACGATGAGACCGTCGTGCATCTCGCGGCGCGGTTCGAGATTCCGGCCGTCGTGCGGGCCGCGTGCCACGAGCACCCGCGATTTCTGCCGCGCATGAGTGACGTCCACCCGGTCGAAGTGCGTGCGCAGCACGTCCGTCATCGTCAGCGACATGTGTTTGATGCGTCCACCGGCGAACACCACCACGTCGGCGGCCGCGTGCGCAGCGATGAGCCCGGCGACATCGCGGAGTGCGTCGAGTGCCCGGGGGAGCCGCAGCAGCACCACACGCGCCCCGCGCACCACGTCGGCCGTGAGCGGCAACGAGGTGAAGGCGGTCGCGAGCTCTTCGTCATCGAATCGGCGTGCGTTCGCCGCGAGTGCTCGCTCGCCGGTGAGGGCATCCTGATGCACGCGGATGCGGCGTGCACCGTCCGCCGCTGCGCCCAGGGCCAGTGCACCGTGCGTGTCGCCGATCACCGCGACTTCACCGTCGGCGGCGCCGCGTCGCGCGGCATCCGACTCGTCGAGGATCAGCCGGTCCGCGGCATCCATCGCCACCAGACCCGGACCCTCGACATCGGGCCAGCGGCGCAGCACCTCGAGGTCGAACGTCACTGCTCCACGCTAGTCGCCCTCGCCTCCGCGCTCGACCCGGATCGGCGCATGCCGGCTCGGACCGGCGGTGGATCGAACCTAGGCTCGAAGAACCGCTCACCCGAGGAGATCTGTGTTCCGCGCGCCATTGAATCTGTTCCGCACCCTGGCGATCGCGGAGGCGATCTCATGGACGCTGCTGATCGGGGGACTGCTCCTGCGGGCTACGGCAGACCTCGCGATCGCGGTGACGATCGGCGGCGGCATCCATGGTTTCGTGTTCCTCGCCTACGGCGCCACGGCGATCCTCGTCGCGAAGAACCAACGATGGGGCGCATGGCCGACGATCGTCGCCATCGGCAGCGCGATCGTCCCGTATGCGACGATCCCGACCGAGGTGTGGCTGCACCGCACCGGCCGTCTCGCCGGAGGGTGGCGTCTGCACCCGACCGACGATCCGCGCGACGCGGCCTGGCACGACCGGCTGATGAGATGGTTCCTCGGGCGGCCGTGGGTGCTGGGTCTGCTGATCGCGCTCGCAGTGATCGTGCTGTTCGCGGTACTGCTGATCGCAGGTCCGCCCGGTGGCCGCGACTGACGGAGACCGTTTCACGCGATCCGGGAATACCGACGATACCTCCCCGTTTAACTTGATACGACTGTGCTCAAGTTTGCGAACTTGACACTCTTTCCCTCACGTATCAGGAGAGACGGAATGCCCGAAGACTTCACTTCCTCGACCGGATCCGACGACGCCGGCAGCTCGTTCGACGAGTTCCTCGCGCGTTATCTGGCCGGCGAGCGCGCCCGCGCGGAGCGGTCGATCGACCTGAGCCGCTTCCTCGGAGCGCGCACGCAGGAGCTGCTGCAGCGAGCCGGGGCGTACGCCCTCGGGCGTGGTCAGCGCGAGCTCGACGCACTGCACGTCCTGCGCGTGCTCGCCGACGAGGCTCCGGCCTCAGAAGCGATCGAGCGCGTCGGCGCCGACCCGCGCGCGATCGTCCGCGCCACCGAGGAGCGCCTGCCCGCCGCCTCGTCGGCCGCCGACATCGACGGCGCCGTCATCACGCCGTCCGTGCAGCGCGCGCTGTTCCACGCGTTCCAAGTGGCGCGTTCGTCGGGCTCGACCTACGTCGACCCCGAGCACCTCTTCTTCGCCCTCGTGCTCGCGCAGGACACCCCGGCCGGCCAGGTGCTGGCCCGTGCCGGCGTCACCGCCGAGGCGTTGACGGAGGCCTTGCGCGAGACAGGCGGTCCCGGCGGTGCGGGCGTCACCGCGACGGACTCGCAGTCGGATGCCGCGGCATCCGACACCCCGATGCTCGACACCTTCGGCACCGACCTGACGGACCGCGCAGCGGCCGGAGAGCTGGATCCGGTCATCGGTCGCGAGGACGAGATCGAGCAGACGATCGAGATCCTCAGCCGGCGCACCAAGAACAACCCGGTGCTCGTCGGCGAAGCCGGTGTCGGCAAGACCGCGATCGTGGAGGGGCTCGCCCAGGCGATCGTCGATGGGGCGGTGCCCGAGCAGCTGCTCGGCAGGCGGGTGGTCGCTCTCGATCTTCCGGCGATGCTCGCGGGAACGCGTTATCGCGGCGACTTCGAGGAGCGCCTCACCAAGACGATGGACGAGATCTCAGCCCACAAGGGCGAGCTGATCGTCTTCATCGATGAGGTGCACACCGTGGTCGGCGCCGGCGGCGCGGGAGACGGCGGTATGGACGCGGGCAACATCCTGAAGCCTCGTCTCGCGCGCGGTGACCTGCACCTGGTGGGCGCGACGACGCTCAAGGAGTACCGCGTCATCGAGAAGGACCCCGCGCTCGAGCGCCGGTTCCAGCCGGTCAAGGTCGGCGAGCCGTCCGTGGAGGACGCCGTGCTGATCCTGCACGGCCTGAAGCCCGCGTACGAGGAGCACCATGGCATCGTCTACACCGACGACGCGATCCGCGCCGCCGTCGAGCTGAGCGACCGGTACCTGACCGAGCGGGTGCTGCCCGACAAGGCGATCGACCTGATCGACCAGGCGGGTGCGCGGCTGAGGCTGCGCCTCGGCGCGCAGATCGACGTGAGCGGGCTCCTCGAGCAGCTCGCGATGCTGGAGGCCGACAAGAACGCCGCCGTCTCGGCCGAGCACTACGAAGAGGCGTCTCGCATCCGCGACCGGATCGCCGCGGTCCAGGCGAAGATCGACGTGGCGATGCGCCCGAACCAGGGGAATTCCGTTCAGACCGGGGGCGACGCCCCAGGTTTCGACGCAGATCCCCGGTCTCGGCGCGAGAACGGTGACGCGATGTTCGGCGAGTCCCGTGTCGTGGGCGAGCCCGAGATCGCCGCCGTGATCAGCCGGGCCACCGGCATCCCGGTCAACCGCCTCACCGAGACCGAGCGCGAGCGTCTGGCGACCCTCGAGAGCGAGCTGCACGACCGCGTGATCGGTCAGGACGACGCGGTCGCCGCCGTCGCCAAGGCCGTGCGTCGCAACCGCACGGGCATGGGCGACGCGCACCGGCCGGTGGGCTCGTTCCTGTTCCTCGGGCCGACGGGTGTCGGCAAGACGGAACTCGCCAAGGCGCTCGCGGGGTCGCTCTTCGACGACGACACCGCGGTGATCCGCTTCGATATGAGCGAGTTCGGCGAGCGGCACACGGTGTCGCGTCTGGTCGGCGCCCCTCCGGGATACGTCGGATACGACGAAGCCGGGCAGCTGACCGAGCGCGTACGGCGCAACCCCTATTCGATCGTGCTGTTCGACGAGATCGAGAAGGCCCACCCCGATGTGTTCAACCTGCTGCTGCAGGTGCTCGACGACGGGCGCCTGACCGACGGTCAAGGGCGCACGGTGGACTTCCGCAACACCGTGGTCGTGATGACCTCCAACCTCGGCTCGGAGTTCCTGGCATCGCGCGGCGGCGGCATCGGGTTCCTCGCCGATGGCGGCGGGACGACGGGCTTCGGCTCGGAGAAGGACCTGCGCGATCGGGTCTTCGGCAAGCTCCGCGAGGCGATGCGGCCCGAGTTCCTCAACCGCATCGACGAGATCGTGCTCTTCCGCAAGCTCGAGAAGCCCCAGCTGCGGAGCATCGTGCGCCTGCTGCTCGGGTCGTCCAAGGCGCGGCTGGCCAAGCGCGAGGTCTCGCTCGTGGTCACGGATGCCGCGATCGACTGGATCGCCGAGCACGGGTACGAGCCCGAGTACGGCGCCCGGCCGCTTCGCCGGCTGATCCAGCGCGAGGTCGATGACCGCATCGCCGACGCGTTCGTCACGGGCGCGCTCGACGGCGGCGGTGCAGTGACGGTGGATGCCGCGGGCGACGCGCTGACGGTGCACTCGGCGTCCTCGCTCACCGTCGCCGCATAGCGGGGGTCACGGCGCCGTTCATCCGCTTCGGCGGGCGGGGCGGGCTCGTAAGTCACGTGCCGGCCGGCAAGGCAGTCGAGGGATGCTTCACCGGCTCGTCGCCGGACGGGTCGAGGCGAGCGGGAACAAGAACGAGAGGCCGGGTCCATCAAGGCCCGGCCTCTCGTTGCGCGTTCCCGCCTATGCGCAGATTGGGCGACACGCCCGGGCGGAGCGAAACACTCTGAAACGGAATTTCCGAACAGTGCTTGCGATTTGTTCTCCTGTGATGGTGAGTTCTACAGCATTGGCCGAGCACGACCTCTGGATCGACGCGCGCCGCAAGAAGGTGACCGCCCTCGACGGTGCCCTCTCGCTGGTTCTGACGCACTGGTCGCCCGCGGGCGACCCGCCCGTCGACGACGTGACCGCGCGAGAAGGCCAGCCGGCCGACGCCGTACTCACCCGCCTGCAGCGGGCCGATATCGAGACGGGCGCCACGCAGGAGGGGTATCGCATCTGGCGGCAGGACTCTCCCGCGCAGCAGGCCTTCCACGAGATCGAGTACTACGATCACGACCCGGCCTGGGTTCTCCCCGGTCGGTTCGAGCTGGTCGACGATGAGCGCGTCGTGCCGTTCGAGCACATCAAGGACGACGGCGCCACCCGCGGCTTGCCCGTGTCGGGCGACCTGGTGTTCGAGGTCGAGGGCACCGAGTACCGGCTCAACGCATTCGACACGAACTACGGCGGCAGCTCGAAGCTGCAGCTCGTCTTCGGCGACCGCACCAACGGCGTGGAGAGCTACGGGGCCGGGCGCTTCCTGTTCCTGGACCACCCCGCTTTCGATGCCCCCGGCACGGACCGGGAGCTCGCGCCGGGTGACAGCATCCCGATCACGATCGACTTCAACCGTGCGACGGTGCCGCCGTGCGGGTTCTCGAACCAGATGAACTGCCCGCTGCCGCCGCTGCAGAACCGACTTCCGTTCCCGCTTCGCGCCGGTGAGAAGCGCGTGCGGTTCGCCGACGGCTTCCGTCTCTGAGGTCGCGGGCACGGCGCCCGAACCAGTACGACCTGGACGGCCCGCACGCACTTGCATCCCGCACGACCCGCACGCACCAGCATCCCGCACGCACCAGCATCCCGCACGACCCGCACGCACCACCCGTTCTCTCCCCACAGTGAAGGACCCTGACGTGATCGCACGCCATCGCCGCCGCATTCCCGTGGCCATCGCCGCCGCAGCCGCCGGACTCCTCGTCCTCGCCGGATGCGCCTCGGGCACGACTGCCGAGTCGTCGGCTTCCGCCGCCGCCGACCCCACCGCCGAGATCGTGGTGGGCTCGCAGAACGAGCCGACCAACCTCGACCAGATCTTCGGCGGCAGCTCGGGCGTCACCGAGGTGTTCACCGGCAACGTCTACGAAGGCCTGTTCAAGATCACCGACGACGCGTCGGTCGAGCCGCTCCTCGCGGCCGAGACCGAGGTGTCGGAGGACGGCCTCGTCTACACCTTCACGCTGCAGGACGGCGCGACCTTCCACTCGGGTGACCCCGTCGATGCCGAGGCTGTGAAATACAGCCTCGAGCGCTTCGTGAGCGAAGAGTCGATCGCGGCGCGCAAGCGCCAGCTGAGCGTCATCGACCATGTCGACGTCGTCGACGAGCAGACGGTCGCGGTGACGCTGAAGCAGCCGTCGATCAGCTTCACCTACAACCTCGGCTACGTGTGGATCGTCAACCCCGTTGCCGGAGACCTCACCGCGAGCGAGGACGGCAGCGGCCCGTACCAGCTCGCGGACTACCGCAAGGGCGACTCGATCTCGCTCGAGCTGGCCGAGGGCTACTGGGGCGAGGCGCCCGCCAACGGCGCCGTCGTCTACCAGTACTACGCCGACCCGACCGCGCTGAACAATGCGCTGCTCACCGGAGCGGTCGACCTCGTCACGAGCCAGTCGAACCCCGACAGCCTCGCCGAGTTCGAGTCGGCCGGCTTCGAGATCATCGAGGGCACGTCCACCACGAAGGAGCTCCTCGCGTTCAACGACCGCGTCGAGCCGTTCAGCAACGTCGAGGTGCGCAAGGCCATCTACTCCGCGATCGACCGTGAGAAGCTGCTCGACGCGATCTGGGACGGCCGCGGCCAGCTCATCGGCTCGATGGTCCCGCCCTCGGAGCCGTGGTACATCGACCTCGCCGACAACAACCCGTACGACGTCGACCTCGCCGAGGAGCTGCTCACCGACGCGGGCTACGCCGACGGCTTCACCTTCACGCTCGACACCCCCGACTCGGGCGTGCACTCGACGGTGGCCGAGTTCGTGAAGTCCGAGCTGGCGAAGATCGGCGTCACGGTCGAGATCAACGTCATCACCGACGACGAGTGGTACCAGAAGGTGTACACCGATAAGTCGTTCGAGGCGACCCTGCAGGGCCACGTCAACGACCGCGACATCAACTTCTACGGCAACCCCGACTTCTACTGGGGCTACGACAACGCCGACGTGCAGACGTGGCTGGCGGACTCGGAGGCCGCGGCATCCGCCGACGAGCAGACCGAGCTCGTGAAGAAGGCGAACCAGCAGATCTCGGATGACGCCGCGAGCGTCTGGCTCTACCTCAACCCGCAGCTGCGCATCGCGGCCGAGGGCATCAGCGGGGTGCCGCAGAATGGCCTGAACTCCCTGTTCTACGTGTACGACATCGAGAAGGCGGCATCATAGGCCGATACCTGCTCCGACGAACAGGATTGCTGCTGCTGGCGTTCGCGCTGGCGGCGACGATCCTGTTCGTCGTGCTGCGCGTGCTCGGCAATCCGGTGTTCGCCCTCATCTCGGTCGGGGCGACGGATGCCGACATCGCGGCCGCAGCGGCCCGTCTGGGCGTGGACCGGCCGATCTGGGAGCAGTACTTCGAGTATCTCCGCCAGCTCGTCACCCTCGACCTCGGGCAGTCCTTCACCAACCGCCTGTCGGTCGGCGACGAGATCATGCGTCGCCTGAACGTGACCCTTCCACTCACTCTGCTGTCCTTCCTGCTCGCCGTGCTGATCGCCGTGCCGGTCGGATTCTTCGCGGCGTGGAAGTCGCGCACCTGGTACGGCGCGACCTTCTCCACCCTGTCGCAGGTCGGGGGAGCGGTGCCGGTCTTCTGGGTCGGCATCCTGCTCGTGGCCGTGCTCTCGCTGGGCTGGCGGGTGTTCCCGGCCGGTGGATTCCCGCGCACGGACTGGGCGGACCCGGGCGCCGCGCTGTATTCGCTCGTGCTCCCCGTCGTCACCATCGCGCTGGTCGCGGGCAGCGACCTGGCACGGTATGTCCGCAGCGCCACGCTCGACATCCTGGGGCAGCAGTACATGCGTGCCGCGCGCGCCACCGGACAGAGCTTCGGCACGGCGCTGCGCCGCCACGGCGTGCGCAACGCCGTCGTCCCGGTGATCTCGATCCTGGCGATCATGCTGTCGACGACATTCGTCGGCGCGGTCGTGATCGAACGGGTGTACGCCCTGCCCGGCCTCGGCGACATGCTCCTGGTCGGGATCAAGGAGCAGGACTTCCCGAGCGTGCAGGGCGTGCTGCTGTTCTCGACCGCTCTCGTGCTGCTCCTCGGGTTCGCGGCCGACATCATCCAGCGGCTCATCGACCCGCGCCTGCGCGACTCGCTATCCGGCAACCGTCGCACGGCTCCGGCTCCCGCCGCGACGGTGCCGGCGAGCCCGGCGCCGGCGCCGTCCACGGGGGCGTCCGCATGACTGTCACCATCCCCACCGAGTCCGTGGCGGGTCCGCCGCCGGATCCGGCGGCGGCACCCGCATCACCGCGGGGCCGGTCGCGCACGCGCCGGTCGGTCAACCTCGCCGTGGGCGGCATCCTGTTCGGCGTGATCGTCGTGATCGCCGTGGTGTCGCTGTTCTGGACCCCCTACGCGCTCGACGACACGACCGGCGGACGCCTCGTCGCGCCGTCGCCGGAGTACTGGGCGGGCACCGACCGTCTCGGGCACGATCTGTTCTCGCAGCTGATGGTCGGCGCCCGGCTCGCGCTGGTCGTCGGCTTCGGCTCGGTCCTCATAGCGGCCGTCGTCGGGATCACCCTGGGTCTTGTCGCGGCCGTCGCCAACCGCTGGCTGGACGATGCCATCTCGAGCCTCCTCGACATCGCGATCGCGTTCCCGACCCTCCTGCTCGCGATGCTGATCGTCGCGTGGCGCGGGGCGTCGACCGAGTCGGCCATCCTCGCGATCGGGTTCGCCGGAGCGGCGATCATCGCGCGTCTCACGCGCGTCACCACGACGCGCGTGCTCGCGCAGGACTTCATCACCGCCTCCCGCACCTCCGGCACGGGACCCTGGCGCCTGATCGGGCTCCACGTGCTCCCGAACGTCTGGCCGACGCTCGTGGTGCCGCTCGCACTGCAGTTCGGCGGCGCGGTCGTGGCCGAGGCATCCCTGTCGTATCTGGGGCTCGGCTCGCCGCCACCCAACGCGTCGTGGGGACGGATGCTCCAAGAAGCCCAGGGCACGGTGCTCGTGGCGCCGACCGCCGCGATCCTTCCCGGCATCCTGCTCGTCGCGACGATCATCGGCATGAACCTGCTCGCCGACGGCCTGCGCGATGTCGCCGACCCCGCTTCGAGGAGCATCCGATGACCGCGCTGCTGACACTCGACCACCTCGGTGTGCGCTTCCAGAGCGCGGATGGCGCCGCGCACAGCGACCTCGTCGAGTCGGTCTCATTCGCCCTGCAGCCGGGCGAGCGGCTGGGGATCATCGGCGAGTCCGGATCGGGCAAGTCGCTGACCGCCCTTGCGATCCTCGGCCTGCTGGCGCACCCGCTCGTGGCGCACGGACACGCTCTGCTGACCACTCCGAGCGGCGAGGTCGACGTCGTCACCGCGTCGCAGCGCCGCCTCGACGGCGTGCGCGGTTCGGTGGTCAGCGCCGTCTTCCAGGAGCCCCTGGCCTCACTCGATCCGCTCATGCGGATCGGCAAGCAGCTGGCGTGGCCGCTCTCGCACCATCGTGGGCTGCGCGGCGACGCGCTGCGCCGCGCGGTGCTCGACGCGCTCGTGGACGTGCAGTTGACGAACCCCGAGCGCATCGCCCGCTCGTACATCCACGAGATCTCGGGCGGCCAGCGCCAGCGCGTGGCCATCGCGCTCGCGCTGGCGGCAGAGCCGCGCCTGCTCATCGCCGACGAGCCCACGACCGCTCTCGACGTCACCGTGCAGGCCGGCGTCCTCGAACTGCTGCAGCGCGAGGTCGAGGAGCGCGGCATGACGCTGATCTTCGTGAGCCACGACCTGCCCGTGGTCGCCGGGATCACCGATCGCGTACTGGTGCTGCGGGGTGGGCGGCAGATCGAGCTGGCCGACACCACGACCCTGCTCACTGCGCCGGCAGCGACGTACACGCAGACGCTGGTGGCGGCATCCCGTCAGCTGGATGCGTTCCTGCCGACGATCGAAGGAGCATCATGACGGATGCCTGGACCCCGGCCCAGCCACGCGCCGCGGTGCTCCGCGCCGACCGCGTGGAATTCCGCTATCGGGACGACGCGCCCGTGCTTCACGGCGTCTCGCTCGAGGTGGCACCGGGGGAGAGCCTGGGGCTGGTGGGCGAGTCCGGCGCGGGAAAGACCACCCTGCTGCGGATCCTGCTCGGCCTCGCCGCACCGACCGCCGGTCGCGTGCTCTTCGACGCAGAGCCGCTGGACCGACGCGATCGCACGGGGATGCGTGCGTTCCGCCGAGCGGTGCAGCCGGTGTACCAGGACCCGTTCTCGTCGCTGGATCCGCGCGTGCGTGTCGGCGACTCGATCGCCGAGCCGATCCGCTCGCTCGGGCTGGGGCTCACTCGCGACGAGCGGTCCGCGCGGGTCGCCGAGCTGCTGCGGTCGGTCGATCTGCCGACGGATGCGGCATCCCGCTTTCCCGATGCCTTCTCGGGCGGGCAGCGCCAGCGCATCGCGATCGCGCGTGCCCTCGCCCCCGAACCGCGCGTGCTGCTGGCCGACGAGCCGGTGAGCGCCCTCGACACCTCGGTGAGGATGACGGTGATCGAGCTCTTCCAGCGCCTCGCCCGCGAGCGCGGCATCGCGATGGTGCTGGTCTCGCACGATCTCACGATCGTGTCGGCGCTGTGCGCGCGGATGGCGGTGCTGGAGGGCGGACGCATCGTCGAGCAGGGGCCGACCCCGCGCGTGCTCGCGCACCCCGAGCATCCCTATACGACGCGACTGCTGTCGGCGGTGCCGCGCCTGCCCGCCGCCTGAGCCCGCCGGGCTCGAGGCTCCGGCGCCCATGGCCGGGACCCGTTCGCGCCCGGACCGCCCCCGTCACGGACGGTCCGAGCCGCTGTTCGGTCGAGGGGACCATCCCTGGCACAGTGGACGTATGACCCGCATCGGCGCGATCTTCAATCCGTACACCCATTCCCCTGATGAGTTCCGCGCAGCCGTGCTCGCTGCCGAAGAGGCCGGCGTGCCGGAGCTGTGGGTGTGGGAGGACTGCTTCCGGCAGTCGGCGTTCGCCACGGTCGGCGCCGCGCTCGCGTGGACCGAGCGCCTGAGGATCGGGGTCGGGATCTCGCCGATGCCGTTGCGCAACGTCGCGGCCACCGCGATGGAGATCGCGACGATCGAGCGGCTGTTCCCGGGACGACTGCTGCCCGGAGTCGGGCACGGCGTGCTGCCGTGGATGGCGCAGGTCGGCGCGCGCGTCGCGTCGCCGCTCACTCTGATGCGCGAATACGTCCCCGCGCTGCGCGGTCTGCTGGCAGGCGACCAGCTCGACGTCGCCGGCCGCTACGTCACCCTCGACGGCGTACGGCTCGACTATCCGCCGGCGACGCCGCCGCGCGTGTACGCCGCCGCCGAAGGCCCCAAGACCCTGGTGCTCAGCGGCGAGGTCGCCGACGGCACCGTGCTCGACAGCGGACATACGGCGGCCGAGTACGCCGCTGCGGTGGCGCAGATCGCGGAGGGGCGGTCTGCGGCGGGTCGCTCCGGCGCGCACGATCACGTGGCATACGTGGTGACGGCCTTCGGAAAGGATGCCGAGGCGCGAGCGATCGCAGACGTGGGCGACCGCCCGGATCCGGCCGAACGCGCGCTCTGGGGAGATCCGGCGCAGGTCGCGGCGGGCGCGCGGGCGTTCTTCGACGCCGGCGTCGATGAGGTCGTCCTGCTTCCTTCCTCGCGCGTCGACCTGATCGAGTTCTACGCTGCGACGGGAGAGGTCGCGCGTCTCGTGGAAGGGGCGCAATGAGCCGATCACGCGCCGCCCGCCGCTCTGCGTCGACCTCCGCCGTCCGGGTCACACGAGATGTCGCTCGCTGGGTGCTCGGAGTACTGCTGCTCGTCGCCGGCCTCTCGCACCTCACGTGGGGACGGCGCGGGTATCGCATCGTCGTCCCCGACTGGGCGACACGGCTGCTGCGCACCGACAAGGACATGATCGTGGTCGCCTCGGGTGCCGTAGAGGTCGCGCTCGCCGGCGCCCTCGTCGTGCTTCCCGCGGATCGCACGCGCATCGGATGGATCGTCGCGGCGTTCTTCGTAGCCGTGTTCCCCGGAAACGTCCATCAGTGGCGCACGGGACGTCCTGCTCCGATGCTGCGCACCGATCGCGCCCGCTTCGTGCGCCTGCTGCTGCAGCCGGTCCTCGTGCTCTGGGCGCTGTGGAGCACTCGTGAAGGCCGCGGCGGCCGAGGCTCCGCGCGGTGAGTCCCCCGATCGCGGTTATCGCCGGCGCCTCGGGCTTCGTCGGCACAGCGCTGACGCGGGCCCTCGCCGACGACGGGTACGAGGTGCGGACGATCGGCCGCGCGCGGGCCGACGTCCGCTGGGACGATGGCGACGGCATCCGTCGTGTCGTGGACGGTGCCGATCTCGTCGTCAACCTGGCGGGCAAATCGGTGAACTGCCGTTACACCGACCCGAACCGAGACGAGATCCTGCGCTCGCGTGTCGAGACGACGCGGCTGCTGCGGGATGCGATCGCGGATGCGGCGGCCCCGCCCGCGCTGTGGCTCAACGCCAGCACCGCCACGATCTACCGTTACGCCCTGGACCGTCCGCAGACCGAGGCCGAAGGTGAGTTCGGCGAGGGCTTCTCGGTCGACGTCGCCCGCGCCTGGGAAGACGAGCTCTTCGCGGGGGAGCTGCCAGAGACGCGCCGGGTCGCATTGCGGATGGCGATCGTGCTCGGCGACGGACCGGCGACCGAGACCCTGGTGCGCCTCGCACGCCTGGGGCTCGGCGGCACGCAGTACGACGGCTGGTGGTTCCCGCATCGACGGTACCGGGGCATCGGCGCGCACCCGACCGGTGGAGAACGGCCGCCGTGGCATCGCTCTCGCGGCCGGCAGCGATTCAGCTGGATCCACATCGACGATGTCGTGGGTGCCGTTCGCTTCATCCGCGATCGACCCGCGATCACCGGTCCCGTGAACCTCGCCGCCCCGATGGCGAGCGACAACCGCACCCTGATGGCCACGCTGCGCCGGATCGTCGGCGCACCGGTCGGCCTTCCCGCCTGGCGGTTCATGCTCGAGCCGGCGATGTGGGTGCTGCGCACCGAGCCCGAGCTGATCGTCAAGAGTCGCTGGGTGCTGCCCGGCGTGCTGACCTCTGCCGGATACGGCTTCGCACACTCCGACCTCGACGGGGCTCTGCGCGCCGTGGTGCACCCGCGGGCAGAGTCTGCCTGATCTCGTAACCCTTCTCCTGCGCGCCGCGACGTGACGAGTGTCGCCGCCCGGTGCGACAATGCGGGAATGCTGCTGCACGAGCTGGTGAGCGCGACGGATGCCGTGGCCTCGACGTCATCGCGACGGGCCAAGATCGCCGCCCTCGCCGGAGCGCTGAGCGACCTCGATGCCGACGAGATCGCTCCGGCGATCGGCTTCCTCGTCGCCCGACCCCGACAGGGGCGCATCGGAGTCGGGTGGCGGGGCCTCGCCAACCTCGACGTCGCACACGCGGCCGAGCCCTCGCTGACCGTGCTCGACGTCGACACGGCCCTCGAGCGGCTCGCCCGTTCGGACGGACCGGGATCCGTCGCCGCGCGAAAGGGAGAGCTCGACGTCCTCGCCGGGAGGGCCACCGCCGACGAGTGGGACTTCGTCTCGCGGGTCATCCGCGGAGAGCTGCGCACCGGCGCACTGGAGGGCGTGCTGCTGGACGCGATCGCGAAGGCGGCAGGGCGGGAGGCGGCGACCGTGCGCCGCGCGGCGATGCTCTCGGGCGATCTCGGCGAGACCGCGCGCCTGGCACTCACCGGCAGCGCCGACGACCTCGCCGCGGTCGGCCTCGAGGTCGGGCGCCCCGTGCAGCCGATGCTGGCCTCGACGGCGGCGACGGTGAGCGAGGCTCTCGACGTCGTCGGAGGAGAGGCATCCGTCGAGTACAAGCTCGACGGTGCGCGCATCCAGGTGCACCGCGACGGCGACGACATCCGCGTCTACACACGCAACCTCGCCGACATCACCCACCGGGTCCCCGAGATCGTCGCGGCTGTGCAGGCGCTGCCCGCCCGGCGTGTGATCCTCGACGGCGAGACCCTCTCACTCGATGAGGACGGCGGGCCGCGGCCGTTCCAGGACACGATGGCGCGGTTCGGAACGGACGGCGCCGCGGCGACCCTGCTTCGGCCATGGTTCTTCGACATCCTGCATCTGGACGGGCGCGACCTCATCGACGAGCCGCTGGCGACGCGGCTGGACCTGCTCGAGCGGATCGCGGGACCTGCGCGAATCCCCGGAATCGTGACGGCCGACTCCGCACGAGCCGAGGAGTTCTCGCGCGAGGCCCTCGAAGCCGGGCACGAGGGCGTCATGATCAAGGCCGTCGACTCGCCTTACGCGGCGGGGCGCCGCGGCAAGAGCTGGGTCAAGGTGAAGCCCGTACTCACGTACGACCTGGTGGTGCTCGCCGTGGAGTGGGGCTCCGGCCGCCGCACCGGGCTGCTGTCGAATCTGCATCTGGGCGCGATCGATCCCGAGGGCGAGTTCGGCGAACCCGGCGGCTTCGTCATGGTCGGCAAGACCTTCAAAGGCCTCACCGATGAGCTGCTGCGCTGGCAGACTGCGCACTTTCCGACCATCGAGACGCACCGCTCGTCGTACGCCGTGCACGTGCGGCCCGAGACCGTCGTCGAGATCGCGATCGACGGTGTGCAGCGCTCGACGCGCTATCCGGGCGGCGTCGCCCTGCGGTTCGCGCGGGTCAAGGGGTATCGCCCCGACAAACGGCCCGACGAGGCCGACACGATCCAGACGCTGCGGGCACTGCTTCGCGGCTGAATCTCCTCCGCGCGGGCGCGGGGGAATCCTGCTCCTCACGGTCGGGCGACGCCGTACCGGTGCTCCGGACGCCCGGTCGAGCCGTACCGCAATCGCACCTCGACCTGGCCGCGGGTCGCGAGCGCGGCGAGGTGGCGCTGTGCGGTCGCCCGCGAGATGCCGACGCGGTCGGCGATCTCGGCCGCCGAGGCCTCCTCGTCGCCGAGGCCTTCGAGGATCAGCTGCTCGGTGGCCGAACGCGAGACGCTCGCAGGCTCTGCGCCGCCGTGCAGGATCGACATCGCACGGTCGAGCTGGTCCTGTTCGAGCGGACGATCGGACTGCAGAAGATTGCGCATACGCGCGTAGCGGTCGAGACGGTCCGCGAGCACCCGTGCCTCGAACGGCTTCGCCAGGTAGGCGAACGCCCCGGCGCGCAGGGCTCGGCGGACGGTGGCGGCATCCGTCGCGGCCGACAGCACGAACGCGTCGACGTCGGCGCCGGCCACGAACTCGATGCCGTCGCCGTCGGGGAGGAACGCGTCGACGAGAAGCAGATCGGGCCTCTGACCCCGCACCGCCTGACGCGCGGCGCCGAGAGAGTGCACGGGGTCGAGGGCAGAGAAGCCCGGCCTCGCAGCCACGACGTCGCGGTGCAGGCCCGCGACACGGAAGTCGTCATCGACCACGAGCACGCGGATGGGGTCGGTCATGAGCTCTCCTCGTCGGTGGGGCGCAGCACGCCCGGAATGCGCGCGCCGAAGACGGCTCCACGCCCCTCGCCGCCCGGGTCGATCACCCAGACCTCGCCGCCCAGCCGCCGGGCCAGGTCGCGCGACAGCGGAAGGCCGAAGCCGCGCCCGTGGACGGCATCCGGATCGCGGTGCTCGGGTGCGGGCCTCGCCTGTGCACGCGCACGATCGTCGGTGCGGCGCACGAACGGGTCGATGCCGGGCGGGATGCCGTCGCCGGAGTCCGCGACGGTGAGCACGAGCTCTTCCCGGTCGCCCAGCAGTGCGACCTCGACCCACGCGGATGAGTCGCCGGCGGCGGGAGCGGGAACCCCGGCACGGGTCCCGTCCACCCGGCCGACGGCCGCGCGGACCGACGCCGCGAGGGCATTGTCGAGCAGATTGCCGAGGATCGCGGCGACGTCCTCGACCGCATCGAGCGTTCCGAGCAGCAGGGTGTCCTCCGACACGCGCACGCTCACCCCGCGCTCCCGGGCGGTGAGCGCCTTCGCGCCGAGCAGCGACTGCAGGAACGGGTCGGGCACCCGCTCGATGCCCGGCACCGCGAAGTCGACGGATCCGCGGGCGAGCAGATCGCCGAGGAACGCGCGGGCGTCGGGAACCCGCTCGGCGTCGAGGAGCCCCGCCGCGACATGCAGCCGATTGGCGAACTCGTGGCGCTGCACGCGCAGCGCCTCGGTCATGGCGCGCACCGACTCGAGCCGGGTCGCGAGCGCCTCGACATCGGTGCGGTCGCGCACCACGATGACGTCGCCGAGCGACTGCGCACCCCGCGTGACGGGGCGGGAGTCCACGTAGAGCACCCTGTCGCCGATGACGACCCCGCCCCGCGCCCGCCCGGAACGGATGTCGTCGACGGCATCGGGCGCGAGCGCGAGATCATGGAACGAGCGCCCGATCGGGTCGTCGAGGCCCAGCATCCGCTCGGCTGCGGTGTTGCACACGCGGACCGTGCCGTCGACGTCGAGCGCTATCACCCCGTCGCCGACGCCGTCGAGCACCGCCGTTTGATTCTGCACGAGCGCGACGAGTTCCTCGGGCTGCACCCCGAGCGTCAGGCGCTCGAACCTGCGGCGCAGCAGCAGGGTGGTCAGGGTCGCGAGAGCGAGGGCGCCGACGGCGACGACGGCGATCGACAGGGCGAGCGCCGGCAGGTCGTCGAACACGCTCGCACGCTCGAACCCCACACTCACCTCGCCCACCGGGGCGCCGCCGTCGTCCGGAAGGACCGGGACCTTCGCGCGCGCGGACTCGCCGAGGGTTCCCACCTCCCAGTCGACGATCTCGTTGCCCTCGAGCACCTCTTCGAATGGCGTCGAGACGACCTGCCCGAGAAGATCCTCGTTCGGGTGGGCGAGACGGATGCCGTGATCATCGGTGATCACGACGAACAGTGCGTCGGTGCGTTCGGCCACGTCGGTCGCGAGGAGCTGCAGCGTGCCACCGCGCAGATCCGCGGCATCCGGAGTGCCCGGGTCGGCCGAGAACGCGGAGACCAGCGTTTTCACGTCGGGATCCTCGGCGACGGTGCGGGCGATGTTGAGGGCGGATGCCTCGGATTCGGCGCGCAGCTGGCGCACCGCGAGCCAGCCGAACACGACCGTGCAGACCACGACGACGGCGGTGACCGTCGCCAGCTGCACGAGCAGCAGGCGGGTCGCGAAGCGCACGTCACCTCCCGCGTCGATCGGGCGCACCCGAGCAGAATGCGCAGAACACACGCTACGCGCACAACGCGCGGCAATGCGAGATAGCGCGCACCGCGCGCGCATCGGCGCCTACTGTCGCGGGAGCGCACCTTCCGGTGCGACGCGCGACGCAGCACGAGACGCAGCACCCGATGCCGCACACGACGAAGGAGTCGAAATGAACATCGCAGCGCCCCTGACGATCATGGCCGCCGAGGCCGAGGCCTACGATACGGCGTTCCTTCCCCCCGACGGGGTGCTCGTGGCGCTCGGCTTCACCATGGTGCTGGTGTTCATGGCACTCATCATGACGCGGCGCCTCACGCCGATGGTGGCGCTGATCCTGGTGCCGACCGTCTTCGGGCTCTTCGCGGGTGCCGGACTCGGACTCGGCGAGATGATCATCGACGCGATCGGCACGATGGCGCCTACGGCCGCGCTGCTGATGTTCGCGATCATGTACTTCGGAATCATGATCGACGTCGGTCTGTTCGACCCGCTCATCCGCTTCATCACGCGGCTGCTCGGCGACGACCCCGCCAAGGTCGTCCTCGGCACGGCGCTCCTCGCCGGAGCAGTCTCGCTCGACGGCGACGGTTCGACGACGTTCATCATCACGACGTCGGCCATGCTGCCGATCTATCTGCGCCTGGGCATGAGCCCGGTCGTGCTCACCTGCGTCGCCGGGCTCATGAACGGCACGCTCAACATCGTGCCGTGGGGTGGTCCGACGGTGCGCGCCGCGACCGCGCTCGGACTGCAGCCCACCGACGTGTTCGTCCCGATGCTCCCGTCGCTGGCCGCCGGCGTCGTGATCGCGCTGACGTTCGCATGGTTCCTGGGACTCGGCGAACGCAAGCGCATCGGCCAGATCGACTCGACACGCCTCGACGGCGGGGGAGGGCCGGGCGCTGCGAAGATCTTCCGCGACGCAGGCGCCAAGCCGGGCGCCCGTGCGACGCTGCGCACCGGAAACATCGTGACGGTCGCCGGCGGCCACGGCGGTGCTCCGGCCGCCACGGCCCTGATCGACCGCGAAGACACCGCGATGGCCGACACGATCCTCGACCCGAACAGGGCGACGCTGCGGCCCAAGCTCATCTGGTTCAACCTCGTCCTCACTGCCGCGGTCATGGTGCTCCTGGTGCTGGACCTGTTCCCGCTCGCCTACGTCTTCATGGTCGGAGCCGGCGTCGCGCTGCTCGTCAACTTCCCGAAGCTGAAGGGCCAGGCCGACGAGATCGTCGCGCACGCTCCCAGCATCGTCGGCGTGGTCTCGATGGTCCTCGCCGCCGGCGTGCTCGTGGGGGTGCTCAACGGCACCGGCATGGTCGATGCGATGGCCGGCTGGATCACCACCGTGATCCCGGCGTCGCTCGGGCCGTTCCTGGCCGTGATCACCGGCATCCTGTCGATCCCGTTCACGTTCTTCATGTCGAACGACGCGTTCTACTACGGCATCCTGCCGGTGCTCGCCCAGAGCGCAGCGCACTTCGGGATCGAACCGGTCGAAATGGCTCGCGCCTCGATCACCGGCCAGCCGGTGCATCTGCAGAGTCCGCTCGTGCCCGCCATTCTGCTGCTCGTGTCGCTGGCGAGCGTGAACCTCGGCGATCACCACAAGAAGGTGCTCTGGCGCGCCGGCGTCGTCTCGCTCTCGATGCTCGCCGTCGGAGTCCTGGTGGGCGCCATCCCGTTCATGGCCTAGCCGCACGGCCCGCCGGCGCCCGCCGGCCGGAGCGCCGCGATGCGCATGCGACAGACTGGTCGCATGCGCATCGTCGTGCTGACCGGCGCCGGCATCTCGGCCGAGAGCGGAGTGCCCACCTTCCGCGATGCGGGCGGGCTCTGGGAGGGGCACCGTGTCGAAGACGTCGCCACCCCCGAGGGCTTCGAGCGCGACCCCGACACGGTGCTGCGGTTCTACGACGCCCGACGTCGCGCGGTGGCCTCGGTCATCCCCAATCCTGCTCACCGGGCGCTCGCCCGGCTGGAGGGGGCGATCGGATCCGACCTGCTCGTGGTCACCCAGAACGTCGACGATCTGCACGAGCGGGCAGGCAGTCGCAGGCTCGCGCACATGCACGGCGAACTGCGCCGGGCGCTGTGCACCTCGTGCGGTGCGCGACCGCGCGAGGATCGAGACCTCCTCGACCGGCCGGCATGCCATGAGTGCGGCGAGCGGATGCTGCGCCCCGACGTCGTGTGGTTCGGCGAGATGCCCTACGAGCTGGACCGCATCGAGCAGGCGATCGTGGCGTGCGATGTGTTCGTCTCGATCGGAACATCCGGCGCGGTGTACCCCGCGGCGGGGTACGTCGCTCTCGCCGCCGCGTTCGGCGCCCGCACCGTCGAACTCAATCTCGAGCCGAGCGACGCCGTGGTGCCGTTCGACGACGCGCGCGCGGGACGCGCGAGCGACCTCGTGCCCGCGTGGGTCGATGAGATCCTGCGAGGCCTCTCGACGCGCTGAGCACGTGCGTGCTCACCACCGAACGCGACAGCGCCGGGTGGATAAGTCCACCCGGCGCTGTCGCATTCATCGATCGTGTTACGTTCTGCCGCCACCCGAGCGCAGACGCGAGAGCGCGTCGACGGTCGCGGCGAGGATCAGCACGCCGCCGGTCACGAGCAGGTTGACGCCCGCCGGCAGGTTGAGCAGTCCGAGGCCGTTGGTGATCACCGCGATCACCAGGGCGCCGATCGCGGCGTGGACGAGCCGGCCGCGTCCGCCGAAGAGGCTGACACCGCCGACCACGGCTGCCGCGACGCCCGACAGGACGATGTCACGGCCCACGGTGGCGTCGACCGAGCCGACACGCGAGACGCTGAGCAGCGCGGCGAAGACCGCGAGGCTCGAGCAGATCACGAACGCCCACCACTTGATCCAGCGCACCTTCACGCCGGAGCGACGCGCGGCCTCGGCGTTGCCGCCGATCGCATAGAGGTAGCGGCCGAACTTGGTGCGGTCCAGCACGAACGTGCCGATCCAGAGGATCACCAGCACGATCGGCACGACGTTCGGGACACCCGCGACCTCGACCACGGACTGGCCGCGGTTCTGGTTGAGGACGAACACGACGATCCCCCCGATGACGGCGATCGCGGCGAGTTTGATGAACACCAGCGAGATCGCCCGGTTGGGCACGCCCGCACGGGTGCGCCGGGCGCGGTCGAAGAACGCCGTTCCGGCCGAGATCGCGAGCATGATCACGAGCATCGCCCACCCGGCCCACACGGGCAGGTTGCCGTTCTGCAGTGCGATGAGCTCAGGAACCTCGATGCGGAACAGGCCGCCGGGTCCGATGACCACGAGGGCGAGTCCCTGCAGGCCGAGGAACAGACCCAGTGTCACGACGAACGAGGGGATGCCGACCCTCGCGACGAAGAAGCCTATGAGGGCGCCGATGAGGAATCCGAACCCGAAGCCGATCAGCAGCGCGAGCGGCCATGGGACGCCCTGCGACGCCATCACGACGAACAGCGCCATGCCGACGCCGCCGGTGACGCCGGCGGACAGGTCGATCTCGCCGAGCAGCAGCACGAACACCAGCGCCATCCCGAGAACGACGAGGGTGGCGGCCTGATTGAGCAGATTGGCGAAGTTGCGCTCGGTGAGGAAGAACGGGCTGAGGGTCGAGAACAGGATGCCGAGAACGACGAGGCCGCCGACGGCCGGCAGGGCTCCCATGTCGCCGCCACGGACACGCTGCCACCAGGCTCGCACCTGGTCGCCGAGTCCGCCTTCGACACCACTGCCGATGAGGTCGCTGGCGACGGGGTCGGGCGCGGCTTGGGTCCGGGTCGCGTTGCTGCTCATTCGGTGCCTCCTTCAGTGCGGATCGTCTCGGTGTTGACGATCTGGACGCCGCCGAGGGTCTTGGTGCCGGTGATGTAGCCCACGACGTCGTCGCGGGTGGTCTCGCTGGTCGGGATCTGCGCGACCATCTGGCCGAGGTAGAGCACGGCGATGTCGTCGGCGACCTGGAAGACGTCGACCAGGTTGTGGCTGATGAGCACGACGGCGACGCCCTGCTCGGAGAGCCGCTGGACGAGATTGAGCACCTGCTCGGTCTGGGCGACGCCCAGCGCGGCGGTCGGCTCGTCGAGGATCACCACGCGTGCCTTCTTCAGCACGGCGCGGGCGATCGCGACGGTCTGGCGCTGTCCGCCCGACAGGCTCGAGACCTTCTGGCGCACCGACTTCACGGTGCGCACCGACAGCGAGCGCAGCGTGTCGGACGCGTCCTTCTCCATGCGACCCTCGTCGAACGTGCCGAACGAGATCTCTTCGCGGCCGAGGAACATGTTCTGGACGATGTCGAGGTTGTCGCACAGGGCGAGGTCCTGGTACACCACTTCGATGCCCAGGCTCGAGGAGTCCCGCGGCGCGTGCAGGTCGCGGTGCACGCCGTCGATGAGGACTTCGCCTTCGTCGTAGGGCTGAACGCCCGCGAGGCCCTTGATGAGTGTGGACTTTCCGGCGCCGTTGTCGCCGACGAGGGCGGTCACCTTGCCGGGGTGGACTTTGAGGTCGACGCCCTTGAGGACGCTGACCGGGCCGAAGGACTTCTTCACGCCGATCAGCTGGATGATCGGCTCGGTTGCAATGATCGTGTCTGACATGCTCGCTTCCCTGCGATGTCGGTGCCGGATGCATCCCCGTTCGGGATGCAAGGGCGCCGTGAGGGCGCCGCGCCTTTCGACGACGCGACGCCCTCGCGGCGGTGGACCGAGATCTACTCGGTGACTCCGAACTCGGCACAGGCGGCTTCGACGTCCGGGGTGCAGACATCGTCGAACGAGGCGTCGCCCGCGGCGATCACGTCCTTGACCTCGTTCGGGCCCACGAGGACCGGCGTGACCTGGATGTACGGCGTGCCGTCGTCCAGCTCGGCGTCGGCGTCGACGGTCTCACCGCTGAGGAGCGCGATGGCGACCTCGACGGCTGCGGCAGCCTCGTCGGCGACGGGCTTGTAGACGGTGGCCGTCTGCCATCCGAGCAGGATGTTCTGCAGGCCGGCGACGTTGGCGTCCTGACCGGAGACCGCGACACCCTGCAGGTTGTTGTCCTGCAGCACCTTGATGACGCCCGCGGCGTTGGTGTCGTTGGCAGCCCACACGCCGTCGACCGCGCCGCTCAGGCTGGTGAGGGCCTGCTCGAAGTTGGTCTGCGACTTGGCCTGGTCCCAGGCCCCCGGCGGCTCTGCCGCCGGAACGACGCCCGCTTCGGAGAGGACCTCGTCGGCACCGTCGTGGAACATCGCGGCGTTGCCATCGGTGGGGTCTCCACCGATGTAGACGACCGTCGCGTCGGCCGGCGCGACACCGGCGGCCTCGAGACCGTTCAGCACCGTCTGGCCCTGCAGGCGACCGACCTCGACGTTGTCGAACGACACGTAGTAGTCGGCGCCCGTGAAGGGACGGTCGTACGCGATGACCGGGATGCCCTCGGCCTTGGCCTTGGCGGCCACGGCTTCGGCGGCGCCCTGGTAGTCCACGAGCAGCATGACGCCGCAGCCCTGGGTGAGCTGCTGGTCGGCGATCGTCGCGAACTTCGCGACATCACCCTGTGCGTTCTGGATGTCGACCTCGAACCCTGCGGCCTCCAGACCCTCCTGGAGGTACGTGCGGTCGAAGTTCTCCCAGCGCGGCGAGGACGCCGCGTCGGGAAGGATCACGCACGCGCGTCCGGCAGCGTCGCCGCCGCCATCGCCGGTGTCGCTCGGCGTGGAGCCGCCGGCACAGCCGGCGAGCATTACCGCTGCGGCGCCGGTGAGGGCCACCACTGCGGCGAGGGAAGACTTCTTCATCTCTTGCCTTTCGTCGTTGAAGGGTGCGGGCGCCAGGATCATTCGTTCCTGTGCACGTCGCTGATGAGATCCTTTCGGCAACCGTTCTTGGCGTCAAGACTTGAACGTAACGCTTTGGCAACGGCCGGGCACATCGACGTGATCGTCCGGGCGGTGACGGAGTGAGCAAGCGCTTTCCGTGCACAATGCCCTGAAATGGTTCATCTAGGGCGCAAAGTGCGCACCCCGGTATCGATCGTTCTCGGCGAGCGCGGGTGGAGCGTTCGTCAAGTGAAGTCAGTGAGACTCACGCTCGTCCGGACGCCGCGCGTGTGCGCCGCGAGATCGAATCGACGATCACCGCGAGCACGAGCACGACGCCGGTCACCATGAACTGCACCGACGAGTCCAGATTGAGAAGCGTCAGCCCCGACGAGATCGATTGGATGACGACGATCCCGATCAGCGCGGAGAAGGCCGATCCACGACCGCCGAACAGGCTGGTGCCGCCGATCACGGCCGCCGCGATGGCGTTCAGGTTGACGTCGCCGGTGCCCGAACTCTGATTCGCAGAAGCGAGCCTGGCCGCGGCGAGGATCCCGCCGACGGCCGCGAAGGTCGAGCACAGCGCGAAGACCGAGAGGTAGATCCGGTTCACCCGGATCCCCGCACGGCGGGCGGCCTCTACCGACCCGCCCACGGCGTACACCGCGCGGCCCCAGCGCGTGCGCGTGAGGACCGTGTTCATCATCACGACCAGCGCGAGGAAGAACAGGAACATCACGCCCACCCCGCGATAGAGGTTGAGATACCAGGTCGCGACGAGGAGGAAGGCGAGAAGCGCGGCGCTGCGCAGGGCGATCTGGAGGTAGCTCTGACTGTCCAGGGCCGCGGCGGCGCGGCGGCGGGCGCGACGTACGAGCGACCAGGCATATGCGCCGACGGAGAGCACGGCGACGACGTACGACGCCCATGCCGGCAGGAACATCTGCTGGGCGAACTCCACGATCCACGAGTCGAACGGGATCGCGATCGATCCGGTCTCACCCAGCACCCACAGCTGCAGCCCGGCGAACCCGAGAAGCCCCGCGAGAGTGATCACGAAGCTCGGCAGTCCGAACCTCGTGAACAGGAATCCGTAGAGCAGCCCCACCAGGCATCCGATCGCGATGGCCGCCACCAGGGCGATCGCGAGGTGCCACTGCATCTGCACGAACGTGACCGCGAGCACCGCTGCGGCAAGCCCCGAGACCGAGCCGACCGACAGATCGATCTCGCCGAGGAGCAGCACCAGCACCACGCCGAGCGCGATTGTGCCGATGGCCGCGCACTGCATCGTGAGGTTCACGAGATTCTCGCTCGAGAGGAACACGGGGTTGAGGATCTGGAAGACGGTCCAGATCACCACGATGCCGAGCACGACCGGCACGGCGCCCAGATCGCCGCCGCGGATGCGCGCGAGGAACATCGAGAACCTGTCGCCGATGCCGGCCCGGCTCAGCAGGCTGTCGTCGCCGGCATCACGGATGGTGCGTTCCTCGCCGCCCACGCTCATCGGCGCCCGCCCCCGCGCGCGTCGGGGGAGCGTCGTGAGCCGGCCGGAGGCATCCTGATCACCGTTCCGCCCTGCGTGGTCTCGGGCAGCTCGTCGTCGGGGTCGGCGCCGTGGTCGGCGGACGGTCCCGGCGGCTCGGGTTCTTCGCGGGGCGGGGGCAAGACCGGTCGACCGACGGCACGGCGCGTCACCGAGTTGTCGGCCGCACCGGTGATGGCGGCGATCAGGGTCTCGCTGGTGACTTCGGCGACGTTGTAGACGCCGTTGTTGCGGCCCAGCCGCAGCACCACGACGCGGTCGGCCACCGCCATCACATCGGCCATGTTGTGGCTGATCAGGATGACGCCGTGCCCGCGTTCGCGCAGCCGCTCGATGAGATTCAGCACTTCGGCGGTCTGAGCGACGCCGAGCGCCGCCGTCGGCTCGTCCAGGATCACGATGCGAGGGTCGCCGATGAGCGACCGGGCGATCGCGACGGTCTGTCGCTGGCCGCCCGAGAGGGAGGCGACGGGCACGCGCACCGATGGGATCTTCGCCGACAGCTCGCGCAGCAGCGCCCACGTGCGCTGCTCCATGTCGACCTCGTCGAGAGTCGCACCGTCGACCAGCTCTCGGCCGAGCCAGAGGTTGGCCACCACGTCGAGGTTGTCGCACAGCGCGAGGTCCTGGAAGATCGTCTCGATTCCGAGTTCCTGCGCGTCGGCGGGCGAGTCGATGTGGACGTCGTCGCCGTCGAATTCGATCGTGCCCGCATCGGGAGCGTGCACCCCCGCCAGCACCTTCACCAGTGTCGACTTGCCGGCGCCGTTGTCGCCGACGAGGGCGACCACCTCGCCTTCGCTCACCCAGAAATCCACGTCAGTGAGGGCTTTGACGGCCCCGAACCGCTTGCCGATTCCGCGCATCGTGAGCACGCGTTCGCGCGGACGGGCCGTCCGCGGGTGCGTCATCGACATCTTCGTCCTGCCTTCATGCGATATATCTATCGTCGATCCTCATCGGAGCCTCCCGAACGCGATCCCCATCGCCCATCAGGCTCAGGACCCTACCCGATGCCGGCGGCTTCGCATGCATCGGCGTATACGGGCGTGCAGATGTCTTCGACGCTCCAGAAGCCGTCTGCGACGACCGTGTCCATGATGTCGTCGATCCGTACCGCCACGGGGTCCAGAAGTGTCGTCGGCGTGCCATCGATCTCCATGGGGGCCGTGACCTCTTCGCCGTTCAGCAGAGCGACCGCGACCTGCGCCGCGAGCTCCGCCTGTGGCTTGATCGCCTTGTAGACCGTCATGTACTGGTCGCCCGTGATGATGCGCTGGATGGCTGAGAGCTCGGCATCCTGGCCGGTGACGATCGGCAGGGGGTCGATGTTGGCGACGCGCAGGGCGGCGATCGCGCCGCCGGCGGTGGCATCGTTCGCGGCGTAGACGCCGACGATGGCGTCGCCGTGCTGGGCGATCTGACCCGCCACCCACTCCTGCGCCTTCTCGGGGCTCCATCCGGGCGTGTCGTACTCGGCGAGTACGCGCAGTCCGCTCTCGTCGATGATGTCGTGCGCGCCGCGCTTGAAGAGCGCCGCATTGCTGTCGGTGGGCGAGCCGTTCACCATCAGGATGCCGTCGCTCGACGCGCCGCCGTCTTCGAGGACGCCATCGACGAACGCCGCCGCCTGCAGCTGGCCGACCTTCTGATTGTCGAACGAGATGTAGTACGCGAGGTCGCCGCCGGCCACGAGCCGGTCGTACGAGATGACGGGCACGCCCTTCGCATTCGCCGAGGCGACGATGCTGACCGCCGCGTTCGCGTCGACGGGATCGAGCACGAGCACTCCGGTGCCGGCCGCGAGCGCGGACTCGGCCTGCTGCTGCTGCTTGGCGGCATCTTGATCGGCGTTGGAATAGAGCACGTCGTACTCGCCCAGCTCGGCCACCTTCGCTTCGAACAGGGGTCGGTCGAACGTCTCGTACCGCGCCGTCTTGGCGTCAGGCAGGAGCAGGGCGATCTTGCCCGCCGCGCCGGTGGCGGAGCCGGTGTCGGGAGCACCGGTGCACGCGGCGAGCGACAGGGCGGCGAGCGCGATGACCGAGACCGCAGCTCCCGCACGGCGCACCGGAGGGATGGCCGAAGGGCGCCGCCGCACAGCGAGAGCCGCCACCGCGCGGCGGAGGCTCGGAAGCCCTCTTCCCGTTGTCGGCATCGGAGGAGCCTATGCCGAGTACGGGAGCGGCGGTGTCGTGGCGATCGACGTGGTGGTGGGCAAGGTCTGGGCGTCGACCGTCACATGATCGAGGGCGATCGCGATCGCCCCGCGGGTCTCGGCCCATTCTCCGAACGAGGCGCCCACGATCTCGGGAAGGCCCGCCCCGGACGGCAGCGCGGTGCGCTCGAGCGAGTGGCGCATCGGTGCCATGAGGATCTCGCCCGCCTGGCCGAGCTCGCCGCCCACGATGATGAGCTCGGGGTCGAAGAGGTTGCACAGGCTCGCCGCGGCGATGCCGATGTGGCGGCCGGCATCGGCGATGACGCGGCGCGCGCTCCCGTCACCCGCTTCGGCGGCGTGCAGCAGGTCGCCGAGTCGGTGCATCCCCTCGCTCGGCGGGAACAGCGACAGCAGCGCCGGCCCGCCGGCGTAGGTCTCGAGGCAGCCGCGATTGCTGCACCGGCAGATCGGGCCGTTCTCGTCGAGCGTCACATGACCGATCTGGCCGGCCTTGCCGTTGACGCCGCGGAACAGATCGCCGCCGACGATGAGACCTGCGCTGATGGTGTGCCCGACGCGGATGAACACGGACGACGAGGCTGTCCGGCCGTTGCCCTCGCGCGCCTCGGCGAGGCCGCCGAGGTTCGCCTCGCTGTCGACATGGACCTGGCGTCCGATACGGGCCGAGAGGCTCTCGGCGACGTCGACGCCCTCCCATCCGCGCAAGAGGCCCGGGGTCGAGACCATGCCGGTGCGCGGGTCGATGGGGGCCGGCAGCGCCATGCCCACGGCGACGAGGTCGGACAGGGATCCGCCGAGCGTCTCCATCATGTCGCCCAGCAGCAGCGAGAGGCGGTCCAGTTCGGCGTCGAGCCGGTGGTCGAGGGGGAGCGGGAGCGAAGTCTGGGTCACGATCGTGCGCGCGGTATCGGCGATCGCGATGTGGAGATGGCGCGAGCTGTAGTGCACACCGGCCACGAGGCCGAGCTGGCGAGCGAGCGAGACGAGCGTGGCGCGGCGGCCGCTCCGAGAGGTGAACGACGTATGCAGCAGGCCGGATGCCGTCAGCTCTTTGACGATGTTCGACACCGTGGCCGGCGACAGGCCGGTGCTGCCGGCGAGCTCGATCTGCGTGAGCCGGCCGTGCCGCTTCAGCGTCTCGACGACGCGCGCGCGATTGGCCTCGCGCAGCGAGGTCTGGGAGCCCGGCGGGGCATTTCGGCGTGCCACAGTGACACTGTACCGGACTGCCGTTTTCCCAGATCGGCTGAGGGTTCGCGCCACTACTCGCGCAGGCGCACCAGTCGCTCGTGCCCGGTCTCTTCGAGCTCGGCGATCGACTCGCGGGCCTTCACGAAATCATTGAACGAGCGGTACCCCAGCGCCTTCTCGCTGAACGACGGGTCCATGCGCCGCATGTGCGTCTTGACCGCCGAGCTGTGGAGCCATTCGGAGTCGTCGTTCTTGTCGTGGCCGAGTCGCAGCGCCCGCTCCAAGAGGCGGCTCGCGGTGTCCTGTGGATCCTCGACAGGCTCTTCGACCGGCGGCAGCGCCTCGGGAGGGGGAGCATCGGTGGCCGCCGTCACGGTCTTCGACGTTGCGCGGCGATTCGTGCGCTTCGGCGCCGCCGTCGTCTCGAGCGCGTCGTTGAGCGCGGCTTCGACCTCGGCAGTGGAACGAGGTTCAGCGATCTCGACCGAGCCGTCCGCTGCGTCGCCGACGGCAGCATCCGGTGTCGCCGCGGACTTCGCTGAGCCGCGACGGCTACCCGATCGCGAAGCAGAGCCGCTGGCACCCTCGCCGCCCGCGGTTGCGGTCGCCTTCGTCGAACGAGCCGACGAGGCGGCCTTCGAGGGCGCCTTCTCTTCCGCCTTCTGCGGTGCCCGGTCGGGCGCCTTGGCCGCACCGGAAACGCGGGGAACCCCCGGCAGCGAGTCGTACGCCTCGAACTCGTCGCACGCGGCGGCCAGCGACTTGGCCGTCGATCCGGCCACGCCGACACCGACCACGTAGCGGCCGAGCCGTTTGCAGCGCTGAGCGAGCGGGACGTAGTCCGAGTCGCCGGCGACGATCACGACGTGTGTGAGGTCGGGCAGCCGGAACATGTCCTCGACGGCGTCCACCGCAAGGCGGATGTCCGCGCCGTTCTTCGCGTAGGCCGCGGCGGGGAAGAGCTGCACCAGATCCACCGCGCGGGCGACCAGCTGCGAACGATAGATCGCGTTGACGGGAGACGACCAGTCGGCGTACGCGCGGGTCAGCACCAGAGTGCCGAAGGATGCCGCGAAGTCGATGATCGCGCCGACGTCGATCGTCGCCGCGGTGAGACGCTCCGCGATCTCGGGGTCGCTTGCGTTCGCCGAGATCTTCTGCCGGTCGCGCTGATACGAGTTCTTGCCGTGGACACGGTCGTACCAGCTCATCACGATGTTGTCGAAGTCGAGGTAGACCGCGACGCGGGAGTCCTGCAGATCGGGCATGTCAGGCCTCTCCGTGCTCTCCGGGATAGATGACGCCGACGAGTTCGCGCACTTCGTCGAGCGTCGCCATGATCGCGACCGTCTCGTCGATCGGCAGCACGTCGGAGTCGGTCCTGCCCTCGGCGAGGAACCGCTCCGCTGCGAGCGCCTGGTACTGCATGCCGCGGCCCGCGACATCCGACACGAAATCCTCGTGGACCGTGCCGTCGGGACCCACGACGCGGAACGACGTGGGCGTGTACCAGACCCGGTCGATGTCGATGCGGGCGTCGGTGCCGATCACCGACGCCGTGTTGGGGCCGGCGGAACGCGACGCCGAGAGCGTGGTCGACAGGGCTCCCGAGGCGTGCGCCATGATCGTGGCCACCTCGGTGTCGGCGCCGGTGTCGCCCAGGCGCGCCGATGCGGCGATCGACAGGGGCTCACCCAGCATGTCCCATGCGAACGAGACGGGATAGATTCCGAGGTCCAGCAGCGCGCCGCCGCCGAGCTCGAGAGCGTTGAGACGGTGCGCCGGATCGCTCGTGATCATCTGCGTGTGATCCGCCGTCACGGCGCGAACGTCGCCCAGCACGCCGGCGGCGACGATCTCCCGGATGCGGATCATGTGCGGGAGGTAGCGCGTCCACATCGCCTCCATGGCGAGCAGGCCCCTCTCGGCGGCGACGTCGCGGACGGCTGCGGCCTCGACGGCGTTGAGTGTGAACGGCTTCTCGATGAGCACATGCTTGCCGTGCTCGAGCGCGAGGATCGCCTGCGCGGCGTGGAACGGGTGCGGAGTGGCGATGTAGACGATGTCGACCCCGGGGTCGGCCACGAGTTCCTCGTACGAGCCGTGGGCACGGGGGATGGCGAAGTCTTCCGCGAATGCGGCGGCGGCGGCCTGGCGACGGGATCCGACGGCGGCGACATCGAGGCCGGCGGTACGCAGGTCGCTGGTGAAGGCACGGGCGATGCCGCCGGGACCGAGGATGCCCCAGCGCAGACCGGGGACGGGCGGAGTGGTCATGACACCGAGGTTACTGCCCATGCGCCTGCGTAAGCTCGACGGGTGACCTCACCCGTCGAGCGCTTCCGCGAGCTGCTGCGCCTGCCGACCGTGTCCCACGCCGAGGAATCGCTGATCGACTGGGCGGCCTTCGACGCATTCCATGAGGCCGTTCAGCGGCTCTATCCCGCCCTCCACGGCGCCCTCGCGCGCGAAGTCGTGGACGGCCACTCGCTGCTGTACCGGTGGCGGGGAGCCGACGGCTCCGACCCGCTCCTGCTCATGGCGCACATCGATGTGGTCCCGGTTGTCGATGAGGAATGGCACTCCGATCCGTTCGGCGCCGAGATCGTCGGAGAGGGCGCGGATGCCGCGATCCACGCGCGCGGCGCCATCGACGACAAGGGCTCGCTCGTCGCGATCCTCGAGGCGGTGGAAGGTCTCGTCGCCGGCGGATTCACGCCCGCCCATGACGTGTACCTGGCGTTCGGCCACAACGAGGAGACGGCCGGCGGCGGGGCGCGTGCGATGGTCGAGGTACTGCAGGCGCGCGGCATCCGCCCGGCTCTCGTCCTGGACGAAGGCGGCGCGGTCGTCGAAGGAGTGATCCCCGGGGTGACGGTGCGCACCGCGATGGTGGGCGTGGCGGAGCGCGGTGTGATGACGCTGTTGCTCACCGCGCGCGAGACCGGTGGCCACGCGTCGACCCCGCCCGCGTTCCCCGCCACGGCGCGCCTGGCACGGGCGATCGACCGGGTGCACCGGCATCCGTTCCCCACTCGTCTCGTCCCGCCGGTGCACGCCATGCTCGCCACGATCGCCCCCCACGCGCCGCAGCCGCTGCGGACGCTGCTGCGCACCCTCGGCGCGACCGGCCCGCTCGTGGCCGCCGTCTTCGCCCGATCCGGCCCCGAGATGAACGCGATCGTGCGCACCACCGCCGTCGCGACGCAGCTGAGCGGCGCACCCGGCGAGAACGTCCTCGCCACCTCCGCGCGGGCATCCCTCAACATCCGGCTTCTGACGGGCGACACGGTAGAGGGCGCGACCGAACGCGTGCGCCGCGTCATCGCCGACCCCGTGGTCGAGATCGAGGTGCGGCACGGCTCCGACCCGTCGCCGGTGTCGCCCTGGCGCGGCGAGGCGTGGCGGCGCATCGCGAACGCCGTGCGGGTGTCCCTCGGCGACGAGGTCGTGACGACGCCCTACCTGCAGCTGGGTGCGAGCGACAGCCGCTGGTTCACCGCCGTGAGCGACCACGTGTATCGCTTCACGCCGTTTCACCTCACGCGCGCCGAGCGCGACGCGCTGCACTCGCACGACGAGCGCATCCGCGTCGACGTGTGGCTGCGGGGGATCGGGTTCTATCGCGAGCTGCTGTCGGCCAGCTGAGGCTCATCCGCCTGCTCGGCCGCAGGCGCGGGCGACTGCTGGGCGAGGACCGGCTCGAGCGCACGTGCGAGGTCGTCGATCACATCGCGCGGATCCTCGAGGCCGATCGACAGACGCACCGTCGTCGAGCTGATGTGCGCCTCGGCGAGCTGCGAGGGCGACAGATGGCTGTGCGTCATCGAGGCCGGGTGTGCGACGAGGCTGCGGGCGTCGCCGATGTTCGCGACGAGCTTGACCACCTGCAGGCGCGCGATGAACGACTCCACCAGCTCGAAGTCCGCTGCGGCATCGCCCGTCGGGTACAGGTCGAACGCGAAGACGGCGCTGACGCCGAGCGGCAGGTACTGCTGGGCGTTGGCGTGCCACGGGCTCGTCTCGAGGCCCGGGTGGTGCACGCGTGCGACCGCGGGGTGCTCGGCGAGGAAGCGGGCCACCTCGAGGGCGTTCGCCGTGTGACGCGCCACGCGCAGGTCGAGCGTCTCGATGCCCTGCAGCAGCTGGAACGCGTTGAACGCCGACAGCGACGGGCCGAGGTCGTGCACGTACTTGGTCTTCACCAGGGCGATGTACGGCGAGCCGTTCGCTCCGAACCGCTCGACGAGGCTGCCGTCGGGAACGCGCTTGTAGGTCTGGGTGAGCTGGGGCCAGCGCTCGGGCTCGGCCGTGAAGTCGAAGGTGCCGAGGTCGACCACGACGCCGCCGAGAGAAGTGCCGTGGCCACCGAGGAACTTGGTGGCGGAGTGCACCACGATGTCGGCGCCGAAGTCCTTCGCGCGCTGCAGGTAGGGCGTCGCGACGGTGTTGTCGATCACGAGCGGCACACCCGCGCGCCGGGCGACGGCCGCGACCGCGCCGAGGTCGAGCACCTGTGCGATCGGGTTCGAGATCGACTCGGCGAAGAGCGCCCGCGTGGTGGGCCGGACAGCGGCGGCCCACGCCTGCGGATCGTCCTGATCGACGAAGGTGACCTCGATGCCCCAGTCGGCGAAGGTGTCCTGCAGCAGATCGACGGTGCCGCCGTACAGCTGGCGGGCCGCCACGATGTGCTCGCCGTGCTTGGCCAGCGCCAGCAGCGCGACGGCCACGGCGGCCTGCCCCGATGCGACGCCTGCGGCGCCGATGCCGCCCTCGAGCTCGGCGACCCGCTTCTCGAAGACGAGGACCGTGGGGTTGGCGGCACGGCTGTAGATGTTGCCGTCGCGGCGCAGCGCGAACAGGTCGCGGGCGTCGCTCAGCGAGCGGAACTCGAAGGCGTTCGACTGGTGGATGGTGGGAACGGCGGTGTTCTCGGCGATGCCGGCGTCGTAACCCGCCTGCACCTGCGCCGTCGCGAATGAGCGCGGGGCCGTCGGACGAGGAGTTTCGGACATGCGATCCATTGTCGTGGCGCGGGGCGCCACGCCATTCCCCGTGTGTCGAAGTGTTGCAGCGATCGAGGCGCGACGACCGCGAGACAATGGTCGGGTGGCGCTTCTCCTCACCCCCGTAGAACTCGACGTCCTGCTGCGTGCCGACCGCTCCGGTGGCTCGACGCCCACCTCCGGCGCTGTCCGCGTGCTGGATGTGCGGTACCGGCTCGATCGCCCCGACGGGCGGCCCGACCACCTCGACGGCCATGTGCCGGGGGCGGTCTACGTCGACCTGGAGTCCGAGCTGTCGCGTCATGGCCGCGCCGATGAGGGGCGGCATCCGCTCCCGTCGCTCGAGGCGCTGCAGGCCGCCGCGCGCAGCTGGGGACTGAATGACGGCGACACCGTCGTGGTCTACGACGACGCGCGCTCGCTCGGCGCCTCGCGCGCGTGGTGGCTGCTCACCCGCAGCGGCGTCGCCGACGTGCGGGTGCTCGACGGCGGGCTCTCCGCCTGGGTGGCGGCCGGCCTGCCGCTCGAGAGCGGCGACGTCGCCGCGACCGCGGGCGATGTGACGCTGCACCCGCTCGCCGAGACCGTCCTCGGAATCGATGAGGCCGATGCCCTGGCCGCATCGGGTGTGCTCGTCGACGTGCGGGCGGCGGAGCGCTACCGGGGCGAGGTCGACCCGGTCGATCCGGTGGCGGGACACATTCCGGGTGCGGTCAACCTGCCCACGACGCACTACATGGACGGTGAGCGATTCCGGGATGCCGCGACCCTGCGCGAGCTGTTCGCCGGGGTGGGGATCGTGCCCGGGACCGAGGCCGCGGCGTACTGCGGCTCGGGCGTCACCGCCGCGCAGGCGGTCTTCGCCGCCGAGCTCGCGGGCCTCGAGCTGCGCATCTTCCCCGGATCGTGGAGCCAGTGGTCCAACACCCCGGGCCGTCCCGTCGCGACGGGGCCCGCGCTCTCCGACGTCACCGCAATGATCTGACGACGCCGCCTTCCGGCGGCACGCTCGCGCCCGACCGGCGACGGATCTCGCGGCGGCGAGAGTCGGTATCCCCGGCATCCGCAGTTTTCCCGCGACCGCCGACTCCCGCGACCACCGAGCGCACCGGCACGGGCTCACCTGGTCAGGGGACGAGCGTGACCTTGCCGTCCACGCCCGACTCGACGACACGGTGTGCGTCGGCGGCGTCGTCCAGCGTGAAGGACGGTCCGAGTTCGAGGGAGAATCGACCGGCGGCCAGCAGCGCGAGCGTCACGGGCACGGCCTCGACGCGCCACGCCTGCTGCTGGGCGGTCAACGGCACGGGCGAGCCGCCGGAGAACGCGCGGATGCCGAGGGCCGCGGCATCCCGTCCGCGCACGAGAGTGGCGACGCGCGCGAGATCGGGCACCAGGTCGATCGAGGTCTGCAAGGCCTCGTCGGTGCCGGCGGCGTCGATCGCGACGGTCACGCCGTCCGGTGCCGCGTCGCGCACCCGGTTGGCGAGGCCCTCGCCGTAGGCGATCGGGATCGCGCCGAGGGCGCGCACTCGCTCGAATCGGCGTGGCGACGAGGTGGCGATCACCGTCGCGCCCCAGAGCACCGCGTACTGGATGAGAGCCTGGCCCACCGATCCCGAGCCGCCGTGCACCAGCAGGGTGTCACCCGGCCCGACCGCCAACGAGCGGAGCGTCTGGTACGCCGTGCCCACCGGAACGCCGATTGCGGCGCCCTCGACAGCGCTCACCGCGGCAGGACGCGGGTGGACTCCCTCGGCGGCGACGGCGATGTCGCTGGCGTACGCCCCCGACGCGCCCGAGAAGACCACGGGCTCGCCGACGCGGAATCCGTCGACCCCTTCGCCGAGCGCGGTCACGATGCCGGCGCCGTCCGAGCCGACGCGGCGGGGCGTGGTGATCTCGCCCGACGGGCGGACGCCCTTGCGGATCTTCCAGTCGATGGGATTGACGCCGGCGGCCTCCACCCGGATCGCCACCTGACCGGCGCGGGGTGCCGGTGCGGGGATCTCGATCTCGTGGAGGACCTCGGGTCCGCCGAACTGCGTGTACGCGATGGCAAGGCTCATGACCAGCGCAACAGACAAGGCGCGCGGGGCTATTCCCGCGTCGCGCAATGTGTCGAGCGGCTGGCATGGGTCGAGCGGCTGCAACGCGCCCAGCGACCGTGTACGTCGAGCACGAAGACCGTGCCGCGCTACTCCCGCAAGGACTTCTGGATCCGCTGCAGCGACACCGGCTCCGCCGTCCTGAGCGATTGTGCGAACAGGCTGACGCGATACTCCTCGAGCAGCCACCGCGTGCGTTCCAGCGCCGCCGGCGCGCCGGCCGGGAGCGGGATGACGCCGCCCGCGTCGGCATAGAGCGCTGCGGCACGCTCGAATTCGGTCATGCGCTGGCGGTCGCGCCCGGGGTTGTCGGAGAGGGTGCGCACCCGATCGAGGGCGCCCCGCAGGTAGCGAGGCAGGTGGGCGAGGCGGGTGGTGCCGATCCGAGCGGCGAATCCGGGGAACACGAGTCCGGCCAACTGGCCCTTGACGTCGGCGAGCGCGCCCAGGAGCGTGAGGGAGTTCTGATCGCGCATCGCGCGCTCCACCTCCCGTGCGGCCGTCAGGATGCGTGCGGCGAGCGACACCGTCTGGAACAGCTCGTCCACGACGGTCGCCGACAGGGCGTCGCGCACGGTCTCGAACTGCGCGCGCGTGCGCACAGCATCGGCGGGAGCGGTGCGTGCGATGACGGCATCCGCCACCGCCACCCGGCAGTCCTCGATGAGCGCCTTCGCGGATGGATACGGTGACGCCGCGAGCGCAAGCTTCTCGGCCGAGGTCAGATGCTCGAGCACGTACGGCGCGGGGGAGGCGACCGCCAGCAGCACGAGGCGCCGCACGCCGGCGTGCGTCGCACGCGCCGCGGACTCGGGTGTCGCCTCGATGCGCACGGCGACCGTCGAGCCCTCGTCGATGATCGCCGGGTATCCCCGCACCACGCCGCCCGCGACCTTCGTGTCGACGACATCGGGGAGGTCGCCGAACGTCCAGTCGGTGAGTCCGGTGCGCTCCGCGAACGCGGCTCCCGTCGGTGGAGTCGGGCCGGGCCGCCTCGTCTCGCCTCGAGACTCGCCGGGCCTGCGCGGAGCATCCGTCGCGGCCCGAGACGAGACGCGGGCGACGGATTCGCGGGCGCGTCCCGCCAGTCGCTCCTGCAGTGCGGTCAGGTCGCGGTCCGACCCGACCGCGCGTCCGCGCTCGTCGACGGCGCGGAAGGACATGCGCAGGTGCTCGGGTACGCGCTCCAGCTCGAAATCGGCGGCGGACACCGGCTGGCCCGCGACACGCTGGATGCGTGCGGCCAGGGCCTCGCGCAGGCCGACCGTGGGCAGGCCGTCGTGCGATTCCGGGCCCTGGCCGGCGATCTCGGCCGAGAACGTCGCCGCCCAGTCCGCAGCGGGCACGACGTGGCGGCGGATCGCCTTGGGAAGCGAGCGCAGGAGGGCGGTGATGAGTTCGTCGCGCATGCCCGGCACCTGCCAGTCGAAGCCGTCCGGGCGCAGCTGTGCGAGGAGCGCGAGCGGTACGACCACCGTCACACCGTCGTCCGCGGTACCCGGCTCGAATCGGTAGGCGAGCGAGAGCACCTGATCGCCCTGGGTCCATCGCGCGGGGAAGTCGCGCTCGTCGCCGCGGGAGGCCTCGTCGATGAGGTCGGCCTCGGTCATGTCGAGCAGCCGGGGCGTGCGGTTCGACGCATCCCGCCACCACGCTTCGAAGGAGCGCACGTCGAAGACGTCGCGGGGGATCCGGGCGTCGTAGAAGCGGTATACCGCCTCGTCGCCGACAAGGATGTCGCGGCGCCGCTCACGCTCCTCGACCTTCTCCAGCCTGCGACGCAGTTCGAGGTTGCGCCGCTCGAACGCCGTGAGGCGCTTGTCGAGCACCGACGCATCCCACTCGCCTTCCACGAGCGCGTGGCGCAGAAACAGCTCGCGTGCGAAGGGACGGTCGAAGCGCGAGAGCTGCACGCGGCGGCGCGGCACGATCTCGACACCGAAGAGGGTCACCTTCTCGTATGCGGATGCCGCGCCGGCGTCCTTGGACCAGTGCGGCTCGCTGAGCTGGCGCTTGGCGAGGTCGCCCGCGAGGGGCTCGGCCCACGCCGGGTCGATCGCCGCCACCGTCCGCGCGAACAGCCGACTCGTCTCGACGATCTCGGCCGCCATCAGCGCCTGCGGGCGCTTCTTACGCAGTCCCGACCCCGGGAACACCGCGAAACGGGTGCCGCGGGAACCGAGGTACTCCGCGGCGCGGCGCTGGTCGGCGCGGTCGCCCGCACCCGCCCCGGACCGACCCCGCTGCGGAGCTTTCGCGGCACTTCTCTCATCGAGCATGCCGATGTGCGAGAGCAGGCCCGAAAGGATCGCCTTGTGCAGTACATCGGGGTCCGACGTCGAGGAGTCGGCCGTGCGCGGCGCTTTCAAGAGCGCGCTCAGCTGCCGGTGCACGTCGGACCACTCCCGCACGCGCACGTAATTCAGATGCTCGGTGCGGCACAGGCGCCGGAACGCGCTCGAGCCCAGTTCTGCCTGTTTCTCCTGCAGATGGTTCCACAAATTCAGAAGGCTGAGGAAGTCGCTCGTCGGGTCGGTGAAGCGGGCGTGCAGGCGCTCGGCCTCTTCACGGCGGCCGGCTCCCGCATCGACGGACGGGCGCTCGCGGACATCCTGGATCGACAGTCCCGACACGATCGCCAGCATGTCGGGGAGCACTCCGGTGCGGCGAGCCTCGACGAGCATGCGCGCGAACCGCGGATCGATCGGCAGCCGGGCGATCTCGCGGCCGAGGTCGGTGAGCTTCGTCTGGCCGTCGCCCTTGGCGGTCGCCGAACTCGTCGAGGGGGCGACGACCGCGCCCAGCTCCAGCAACAGCTCCAGTGCGGCCTTGACCCCGCGCGAGTCGGGCGGGGTGAGGAAGGGGAAGGACGAGATGTCGCCGAACCCGAGCGACAGCATCTGCAGGATGACGGCGGCCAGGCTCGTGCGGAGGATCTCGGGCTCGGTGAACTCGTCCCGGCTCTGGAAGTCCTCCTCGGAGTACAGCCTGATCGCGATGCCCGGGCTCGTGCGCCCGGCGCGGCCCGAGCGCTGCTGCGCCGACGCCTGCGAGACGGGCTCGATGGGCAGTCGCTGGATCTTGCTGCGGGTGCTGTAGCGCGAGATGCGCGCCGTACCCGTATCGACGACATAGCGGATGCCGGGGACGGTGAGACTCGTCTCGGCGACGTTCGTCGCCAGGATCACGCGTCGCCGCACGCCCGGGACCGCGGACCGCTCGAACACCCGGTGCTGCTCGGCGGCGCTCAGCCGGCCGTACAGCGGGAGGACCTCGGTCGGGGAGGCGTCCTTCGCGTACATGCCGCGAACGGCATCCGTCGCATCGCGGATCTCGGCCTCACCCGGAAGGAACACCAGCACGTCGCCGGAGGCCTCCCGGTCCAGCTCCCGCAGCGCGCGGGTGATGCCGTCGACGTCGTCGGTCTCGGCGCCCTCGTCGCCGGTCGCACCGGTACCCGAGCTCGCAGCCGGGCGATAGCGCACCTCTACGGGATAGGTGCGCCCCGACACCTCGATGATCGGAGCGGGGTTGCCCTGCTGATCGGCGAAGTGCTTCGCGAAGCTCTCGGGGTCGATGGTCGCGCTGGTCACGACGACCTTGAGGTCGGGTCGCTGCGGGAGGATCCGCCGGAGATAGCCGATCAGGAAGTCGACGTTCAGGGAGCGCTCGTGCGCCTCGTCGACGATGATCGTGTCGTAGCGGCGCAGCAGCCGATCGCGGTGGATCTCGTTGAGGAGGATGCCGTCGGTCATCAGGGCGATGCGGGTGTCGTCCGAGACCTTGTCGGTGAAGCGCACCTTGTAGCCGACCGCCCCGCCGAGGGGAACCTGGAGCTCTTCGGCGATGCGCTCCGCGATCGTGCGGGCGGCGATGCGTCGAGGCTGGGTGTGCGCGATGCGCGTGCGGCCGAGCTCGAGCGCGATCTTCGGCAGCTGCGTCGTCTTGCCGGAACCCGTCGCCCCCGCGACGATCACGACCTGGTGATCACGCAGTGCGCGCGCGATCTCTTCCCGCGCGGCGCTGACGGGCAGCTCGGGCGGGTAGGAGATCACGGGGACGGGCGCGGGCGCGGACATAGCCCTCCATCGTATGACGGCCGAGATCACCGCGCGGCCGGTGACGACGATGACGACCGGCTCCGCGGCAAACTCCATTGACATGCAAAGCACTTTGCGATACAAAGTCCGCGTGACCGATGAACTGATCGCGCAGGCGAGGTGGCGGGGGAGCCCCGCCCACGGCACGATCGACCTCTTCACCTCACTGCCGGCGCTCGCGCTGGCCTTCCTCCCGATCGGAGCACCATGACCCCTGAGACCCGAGTCGGCGACGAGGAGGCGCCGCGGGATGCCGCCGAGATGCTCGAACTGATCCAGAGCCAGCAGGACCGCGTCACGCGGAGTCTGGCGCGCTACGTGCCGTGGATCCTGCTGGCGTGGGGGCTCGCGTGGTCGGTGGGGTTCGGGATGCTGTGGCTGATCGATGGAGCGAAGCCCGCGATATCGATCCCGCTGCCCGTGGCGGTGGTCGTGTTCATCGCGCTCATGATCGCGGCCATCCTCGCGTCGGCCGTCCTCGGCGCCCGCAGCCAGCGCGGCATCCGGACATCGCCCGAATCGGCGTTCACCGGAACGGTGTTCGGGCTGACGTGGATGATCGGCTTCCTCGCGCTCGTGGCGTTCGGGACGGCGCTCATCGTCAACGGCATGCCGCGCGAGCTCGCCAACATCTTCTACCCGACCGGTTCGGTGCTGTTCGTCGGCATCATGTACATCCTCGCCGCAGCGATCTGGCAGGCACGGCCGACACTGTGGATGGGGCTCTGGATCGTCGCGGTGGCTCTCGTCGCCCCCTACTTCGGCTATCCCACGCACTACCTGGTGTTCGCCATCGGCGGCGGCGGAGGGTTCCTGGTCGGGGCGCTGGTCGTGTGGCTGTGGGTGCGCCGATGACCGAACTCGACCCGATCATCCATGCCGCCGCGCGGCTGCGCATCACCGCGGCGCTGGCGACCCTCGACACGGGGGAGAGCATCGCGTTCCCGCGGCTGCAGGAATTGCTCGACATGACGGCCGGCAACCTCTCCACACATGTCCGCAAGCTCGAGGATGCCGGTTACGTCGCCGTCGAGAAGACCCACCGGGGGCGCACGCCGGTGACCTACCTCGCCCTGACTCGGCAGGGACGACGCGCCTTCGAGGACTACACCGAGACCTTGCGATCCGTTCTAGGAGAACGTCCATGACACTCGCGCACTTCGATCACGTGACCCGCCGCTACGGCGACCTCGTCGCCGTCGACGATGTCACCCTCCACATCGACGAAGGGGCCATCGTGGGGCTGCTCGGTCCCAACGGGGCCGGCAAGACCACGCTGCTGTCGCTGCTGCAGGGGCTTCGCCGCCCGACGAGCGGCACGGTGACGCTGTTCGGGGGCGACCCCGGCGATGCACGCCGCCGCCAGTCGCTCGGCACCACTCCGCAGGAGACCGCCCTGCCCGAGACCCTGCGCGTCGGCGAAGTCATCGACTACGTCGGAGGGCATTTCGGCGATCGCATCCCCACCGCCGACCTCGCTGCCGAGTTCGGGCTCACCGAGATGCTCCGCCGCCAGTGCGGATCGCTCTCCGGCGGCCAGAAGCGCCGCCTCGCCGTGGCGCTCGCCTTCGTCGGGCGTCCCCGCCTGGTGCTGCTGGACGAACCGACGACCGGCCTCGACGTCGACGCGCGCAGGACCCTCTGGGCCGCCATCCGCCGCCAGCACGACTCGGGTGCCACCGTCGTCGTCACCAGCCACTATCTCGAAGAGATCGAGGCGCTCGCCGAGCGGGTCGTCGTGCTCGGTCGGGGTCGCGTGCTCGCCGACGACACCGTCGCGCGCGTGCTCGCCCGGGTGGGCGTCAGCCAGGTGCGCCTCAGGACCGACGATCCGGTGAGGCTCGGAGCTCTTCCCGGTCTCGTGCATCACGACCGCGTGGGCGAGATCGAAGTTCTCACGGTCGAGGACGCCGACGCGTTCGTCCGCGAACTCGTGCACACGGGCACGGACTTCCGTGACCTCACCGTGCGCGGCGCGACGCTCGAGGAGGCGTTCCTCGCGCTGACCGACGCCGGGCTCGCGGGGGCGACGCTCGCATCCGTCCGAGAGGAGGCCGCGTCGTGAACGCCATCTCGAACGCCGCACCGTCGAGCACCCCGGCGCCGTCCGTCGCGCGGATCACGCTCCTGCACGCGAAGTACGGCCTCATCGAGACCTTGCGCGTGCCCATCGCGGTCATCGGCACGATCGTCTTTCCCGCGCTCGCGCTGCTGTTCTTCGTCGTCCCGCAGCGCGCGGTCGCCGAGAACCCCGAGTTCGCGACGCAGGCGGTGATCTCGCTGTCGGTGTTCGCCGTCATGTCGAACGCACTCTTCAGCTTCGGGCTCACCATCTCGGAGAGTCGTGAGAAGCCGTGGGACCCGTACCTGCGGACCCTGCCGGCACCGGGCATCTCGCGGGTATTCGCCCAGATCCTTTCCACCGGAATGCTCGGCCTGGTCGCGATCCTCCCGGTCATCGTCGTGGGCGGGCTGTTCACCGCTGCCGAAGCACCGCCGCTGCGGATCCTGGCAGGCGTCGTCGCCCTCGGCGTCTCGGCCCTGCCGTTCATGCTCATCGGCACCGCGATCGGCTACGCGCTGCCGTTCAAGGCCGCCATCGCGGTCATCCAGATCGTGATGTTCGCCCTCGCGTTCCTCGGCGGATTGTTCCTGCCTCCGATCCTGTTCGCGGACTGGCTCGACACGATCTCCACGTTCACCCCGTCCCGTCAGGCGCGCGAGTTCGTGATCTGGGCGACGCAGGGCGGAACGCTGGAGTGGTGGGTGTGGGTCGGCATCGTGGTGTGGACCGTCGTGATGCTGGCGGCCTCGCTCGTGCTGTTCCGCCGAGACGAGGGCCGCCGATACCGCTGACGTGCTTAGGCTGGATGGCATGGCGAACACCCCACGCATTCCCACCCTCACCCTCAACGACGGCCACCTGATCCCGCAGCTCGGCTACGGCGTCTTCAAGGTGCCCCCGACCGACACCGAGCGTGCCGTCGCCGAAGCGTTCGAGGTCGGGTACCGCCACATCGACACGGCGGCGATCTACGGCAACGAAGAGGGAGTCGGCGCGGCGATCGCGGCCAGCGGCATCCCGCGCGATGAGCTCTTCATCACGACCAAGCTCTGGAACGACCGCCACCACGACGACGAACCGCGCGCGGCGATCGGCGAGAGCCTCGGCAAGCTCGGTCTCGAGCAGGTCGACCTGTACCTCGTGCACTGGCCGACGCCCGCGAAGGACGACTACGTCCACGCGTGGGAGAAGGTCATCGAACTGCGTGCGGCGGGTCTTGCCCGCAGCATCGGCGTCTCGAACCACCTCGTGCCGCACCTGGAGCGCATCGTCGAGGCGACCGGCGTCGTTCCCGCCGTCAACCAGATCGAGCTGCACCCCGCGTACCAGCAGCGCGAGATCACCGAGTGGGCAGCATCGCACGACGTGAAGATCGAGTCGTGGGGTCCGCTCGGGCAGGGCAAGTACGACCTGTTCGGAGCGGCCCCCGTCGCCGCCGCCGCAGCCGCGCACGGCAAGACCCCCGCGCAGACGGTGCTGCGCTGGCACCTTCAGAAGGGCTACGTCGTCTTCCCGAAGTCCGTGCGCCGCGAGCGTCTCGAAGAGAACCTCGACGTGTTCGACTTCGACCTCACCGCCGAAGAGATCGCGGCCATCGACGCGATCGACCCGGGCGACGGCTCGGGTCGCGTGAGCGCGCACCCGGACGAGGTCAACTGACGCCCGGCGGGGCGACGGAGACGAAGCCATGAATCCTCGCCTCGCGGCAGCGACGAGCCCCTACCTGAGAGCCCACGCGGGCAATCCGGTGGCGTGGTTCCCGTGGGGCGAGGAGGCGTTCGCCGAGGCCCGCGCGCGGGACGTTCCCGTGATGGTGTCGATCGGCTACTCGACGTGCCACTGGTGTCATGTGATGGCGCGGGAGTCGTTCGAAGATCCGGCGGCCGCGGCGGATCTCGCCGCGGGCTTCGTCTCGATCAAGGTCGACCGCGAGGAGCATCCCGAGGTCGACGCGACCTATATGGCCGCTGCGGCGGCGTTCACGCCGAGCCTCGGCTGGCCGCTCACCGTCTTCGCCACGCCCGACGGCAGGCCGTTCTACGCCGGCACGTACTTTCCGCCGACTCCGCGCGGAGGGCTTCCCGCTTTCCGCCAGGTGCTCGCCGCGGTGCGCGAGGCGTGGACCGAACGCCGCGATCAGATCGACGGCACCGCGGACGCCGTCGCCGACGCCCTCGCAGAGGTCCGCTCGGGTGCTTCGATCGCCGATCGGGCAACGCACGGCGACACGCCGCCGACGGGCGAGCAGATCCTCGCGGCAGCGCGCGAACTCGCCGCCCGCGAGGATCCGCGCTACGGCGGGTTCGGTGACCCGGGCGCCGGGGCCCCCAAGTTTCCCGTCGCGACCGCACTGCGGTTCCTTCAGACGCGACGGGTGCGCGAGGGGGCGGGGGAAGCATCCGTCGTCGCCGACCGCGCGCTCGCCGCGATGGCCGCGTCGCCGCTTCGCGACCCCGTCGAAGGCGGATTCTTCCGGTACGCGACGCGGCCCGACTGGTCGGTGCCGCATTACGAGCGCATGCTGACCGACAACGCGCAGTTGCTCGATGTCGCAACCGATTCGAGCTTCGAGATCCCACTCGACGACGCACTCGAGACCGGGCCGGACCACCGGGCGATCTCCGACGGCGTCGCCGGGTTCCTGCTCGACGTGCTGCAGCAGCCCGCGGGCGGCTTCGGAGCCGCACAGGACTCCGAGTCTTGGATCGACGACGCACGCAGCGAGGGCGGGTACTACGCGAGGGATGCCGTCGCCCGCGCACGGCTGGATCCTCCCGCCGTAGACGGCAAGGTCGTGACCGGCTGGAACGGCCTCGCGATCGGCGCACTCGCCCGAGCCGGCGCCCGATGGGACGAGCCGCGCTGGATCGAGGCGGCGCGCTGGGCCGCCGACGCGGTCCTCGAGACGAACCTCTCGTCGGACGGCACGCTCGTGCGCGCCTCGCTGGACGAGATCCCCTCGCGCGCGGTCGCCGGACTCGCCGATTACGGCCAGCTCGCCTCCGGACTCGTCTCGCTCGCGGTGGCCACGGGAGATCCGGCGTACGCCGTGCGTGCGCGTGAGCTCGTCGACGCGTGCGTCTCGCCGGGGGGCGGGCTCGACGCACCGAGCGGCGGAGACCCGGTGCTGGCAGCGCAGGGCATCGGAGCACCGGATGCCGCTTCCGACGCCGACGAGCCGTCCGGAGTCGCGGCCGTGGCCGGCGCATCCGCCGCACTGTGGCTCCTCGGGGCGAGCGAGAGCTACCGTGCTCTCGCCGCGCGGCTGGTGGCCGCGCACGCCGCGACGGCACTGGCCCAGCCGCTCGCGCATGGGGCGCTGCTGCGGGTCGCCGCGTTGCTCGCAGGACCGCCGCGTCAGATCGTCGTCGTGACCACCGACACGCGCACGCCGCTCGCGGCCGCGGCCCGCGGCATCCGCTCCGACGTCACCGTCATCGCCTCGCCGGAGCAGGCCGTGCGGTGGACCGAAGCGGGATTCACGCTGCTCGCCGAGAAGTCGCTGCGCGGCGGCGAGGCGACCGTCTACGACTGCCGCGACTTCGCGTGCCTGCTGCCGGTGACGGATCCGGCCGACCTCTCACCCTGAGCGCCTCGATGGAGTGAACCTCCGAGGGGCTCCGCGTCGCTAGATCCAGCCCTGCATCCAGTTGTGCAGCTGCCAGAACTCGAAGGGCACGCTCATCGCCGAGATCACCGGGTACCAGAAGGCCGCCAGCGCCAGCGCGACGGCGAGGAACACGATCACCAGCCGCTGACCGGTATGCCGGCGATACACGTCCGCACCCGGCGGCCCGGCGATCGCCTGCAGGGCGAAGGTCAGCGCGATCAGCATGAACGGGAGCATCAGCACCGTATAGAACTGGAAGACGGTGCGCTCGGGGAAGAAGAGCCAGGGCACGTAGGTGATGACGATTCCGGTGAGCACCAGCGCGAAGCGCCAATCGCGGGTCACGACGAAACGGTAGACGAGATACAGCACGGCGGCGACGCCGGCGTACCAGACGAGCGGATTGGGGATGCTCGAGACCACCTGCGAGCAGCCGTTCGCAGCGGCACAGCCATCGACACCGAGCGCATCGTGGTGGTAGTACATCCCGGTCGGGCGCAGCAGCAGTGGCCACTGCCACGCGGGGCTCGAGTATGTGTGCCCCGACGTGATCTGCGCCGCAGCGTTGTACATCGTGACGTGATCGATCCACAGGCTCTGCAACGGGAGCGGCACCCACTCCCACAGACCCGTCGCCGGTGCCGCGTCGGCCGAGTGCCGGTCGTAGCCCCCTTCGGTCACGAGCCATCCCGTCCACGACGCGAGGTACACCACGAACGCGACAGGCACGAGCAGGACGAATGTCGCCAGGCCCTGCCGGACGGCGTCGTGGGGCCAGAGCACCACGCCCGCCCGTCGACGGGCCAATGCGTCGGTGACGACGAGATAGATCCCGAGGCCTGCCAGCACCCACACGCCCGACCATTTGACCGCGGATGCCGCGCCGAGCGCTGCTCCGGCCGCGACGATCCACGGACGGTTCCACAGGAGCGGTCCCCACGACGGCGGGACGTCGCCCTCGAACCGGGCGGCGACCGTCTCGGCGATCCTGGTCATCGTGCGTTCACGGTCGAGGAGGACGAAGAGGAACGCCAGCAGGACGAAGAACGTCAGGGGCGTGTCCAGCAGCGCGACCCGGCTCATCGAGATCGCCAGGCCGTCCACGGCCATGAGTAGACCCGCGACGACGGCGAAGGTCGTGGAGCGCGTCAGGCGCTTCGCGATCAGCATGAGCAGGAGCACCGCCGCCGTGCCCAGCAGGGCTGTCGTGATGCGCCACCCCCAGCCGGATTCCGGCCCGAGCACCATCATCCCGAGCGCGATGATCCACTTGCCCAGCGGGGGATGAACGACGAAGGCAGGATCCGTGAGGAAGGTGTTCACGTCGCCGGAGAGGAACAGCTCGTTCGCCCCCTCGGGCCACGCGCCCTCGTAGCCCAGCCGCGACATCGACCAGGCGTCCTTGACGTAGTACGTCTCGTCGAACTGATTCATGAGGTCGTGCGCAGCGCCGAGATTCCACAGCCGCAGCACGGCGGCCAGGAGGACGACGATCGTGGGGGCGAGCCACGCGTACAGACGCCGCGCCCGTTCGTCGACCGTCAGCCGCGCTGCGAACCGGTCGTACAGGCTCGGGCGTGCGGGGGCGAGGAGCGGTGCGGCGGGCGGGTCGGCCTGCAGCCGGGGGGCGTCCGTCACCCGGCAGAGTCTACTGGGCGCGAATCAGATGCCCGGTTGCATGCCGATGGTGTCCGCGCTCGTCGAGGTATCTAGGCTGGGGCTGTGATCATCCTCGCGGCGACCCCGATCGGAAACCTCGGGGACGCGTCCCGTCGCCTCGTCGAAGCGCTCGAGCAGACCGCCGTCGTCGCCTCCGAGGACACCCGCACCACGATCCGCCTCCTCAGCGCGCTCGGCATCGTCAATCGCCCCCGGCTGATCGCACTTCACGACCACAACGAGAAGGACCGTGCGCCCGAGCTCGTCGAGCTGGCCCGCGACCAGGATGTGCTGCTGCTCAGCGACGCCGGCATGCCCACCGTCAGCGACCCGGGGTACGGCGTGGTGGCCGCCGCGGCGGCAGCGGGCGTGACGGTGACCGCCATCCCCGGCCCGAGCGCGGTCGTCACCGCTCTTGCGGTGTCGGGGCTTCCCACCGACCGCTTCACGTTCGAGGGGTTCGTCGCGCGCAAGCACGGCGAGCGGTCCGCCGCATTTCGCGCCCTGGCGGCCGAACCGCGCACGATGGTGTTCTTCGACGCCCCGTCCCGAGTGGCCGCGACGCTCGCCGACATGGCCGCGGGCTTCGGCGCCGACCGACGCGCGGCAGTCTGCCGAGAGCTCACCAAGCTGCACGAAGAGGTCGCGCGCGGCACGCTCGCCGAGCTCGTGGTCTGGGCCGAGGGCGGCGTCCGGGGCGAGCTCGTCATCGTCGTCGCGGGCGCTCCCGCCCGCGAGGTGGCCTTCCCCGATGCGGTGACCCAGGTGGGGGAGCTGGTGCGCGCAGGCGTCCGCCTGAAAGACGCCTCGACCGAGGTCGCTGCACTCACCGGTCACCCCAGCCGCGAGCTGTACCAGGCCGCGCTCGCCGCTCGGAGCTGAGTCCGGCACTCGTCCGAGCGACCGTGCCGGGACGCGTCCTGCCGGGACGGACGCCGGACTACTTGCGCACCGCCACACGCAGGTCCGCACTCGAGGTGGAGCCGGCCGAGTTGGAGAACTCGACGCGGTAGATGTGCGTGCCCTTGGCGGCACCCGCCACCGAGAGCGTCGCGCGCTGCGCGGCCGGTGTCGCCGCGGTGAGTACGCCCTCCCCGATGAGGACGCCGTCCTCGTAGAACCGGTACGAGGTCGCGTTCGTGCCCCACCACAGGTTCGCGGTGACGGTGTACCGGCCATCCCCGTCGTGGTTGTCATGGCTGAGCACCGGCATCGCCGGGTTGGCGTCGGTCACCTTCACGGTGATCGGCTGCACGGCGGTCGTGCCTCGCGAGTTGATGAGCTCGCCGGTGTAGACGTAGGTGCCGTTGGACTTTCCGGCGACCGCGATCGTGGCGCTCTGCGCGCTGACACCCCCGTAGGAGAGGGGCACGGTCGCGATGAGCACATCGTTCTCGAACACACGCAGCTTGATTGCGTTCTCGCCCCACCACAGGTTCATCCGAACGGTGTACTCGCCGTCCTTCAGGCCCGTGTCCCAGCCGTTGTCGTGGGAGAGGATGCCGCGTCCCGGCGCCGTGCGCGCCGCGTCGAGCACGAGCAGCCCTTCGACGGCCGCGCTCAGAGCGGTGCGAGCCCCGTCGACCGCGGATTGCGGGGGAGCATCCGCGGCGAGCACGACGCGCGCCCGCTCGATCGCGGCGAGGAGGACCGCTCCCGTGTCGGGCATGTACCCCGCGAGGTCGATCCCCTCGGCCGCTGCGAGATCGGCGGCCAGCGGTGCGCCGTCGACATTCCCGCCGTGGCGCACGAGGCGGAAGTCGTCGATCGTGCCCCACGCGCCGGCGGTGAGCGCGAGCGATGCCGAGACGGTGAGCGCGCCGTCCGCGCCGACCGCGATCGCGGGAGTCTGCGCGGTGCGGAACTCCCGCCATCCGGCGAGCTCGAGCGCGGCGTCTGCGTGGGTGGCGTCGGAGCGGGCCGAGAGCGTGAGCGCGTCGTCGGCGCCGGAGCCGCCGCCCTGCGTGGTCGACGACAGGACGTAGTCGCCCTCGGGAAGGCCCGTGACATCCTGCGACACCGTGAAGGAGTACGCAGAGTCCGACCAGAAGTCGACGGCGCGGGTGCCTTCAGCGGCATCCGCGCTCTCGGCGATGCGGGCGCCGGCGCCGCCCAGGACCCACATCGAGACGTCGGCGGCTTCGAACCCGCCGTTGCGGAGCCAGTCGCGCTCGGTGACCGTCACCGTCGCGGTCGCGCGGAGTCCGCTCGCGGTCGTACCGACGATGTCGTAGACACCGGTGCCGGGAATCCATTGCGCCGCATCGGACCAGAGAACGGCTTCCTCGATCGTGGTCCCGTCGTACCGGGTCACCGCGACGACCTCCGGGAGCTCGATCGGCTCGCCGTCGAGGACGGTGAGCGCGGTAGGCGCGACGACCGGTGCGGGCGGCTCGCCGATGAGGACCAGGCCCTCGAACGCGGCGTCGAGAAGCTCCGATGCCTCGGCGACCGCGTCGGCGGTCGGCGACAGTGCGCCCATCACGACCTTCGCGATCTCGACGCCGTCGTCCAGCGTCGCGAGCGATGCGGCACTGAAGATGCTGCGATCGAGGGCGGCCGCGCGGTCCACGAGCGCTCGGAGCGCCGTCGTGTCGGCGCCCGCGGGCAGTTCGCGCACCACTTCGACATCGTCGATGGTGCCCCATGCTCCCGCCGGAAGCGTCGCCGAGATCGTGACGGTCGCACTTGCGCCATCGGCCACGGTCACCGCACCTGTCGCGGGCACCGACCAGTTGCGCCAGCCCGCGATCACGAAGGGGACGGATGCCGAGCCCGACCCGCTCTCGAGATTCAGATGCACGTCGGAGTCGGCATCCTCCCCATCGCCCTGCAGCGCGGCCCTCGCGACGTAGCTGCCGCCGGGCACGTCATCGACCCGTTGCGACAGGGTGAACGCGTATGCCGCGCCCGAGTAGAAGTGCGTCGAGCGTGCGCCGGTGCGAGGATCGTCGGCGGCGCCCACTGTGAGCGCCGTGCCGGTGGTGGTCCAGGCGGCCGTGTCGGATTCGAAGCCGGGGCTGCGCAGGAGATTCACCTGGCTCACGGTGACGGTCGCCGAAGCGTCGTGTCCGGATGCCGTCACCCCGCTGATCGCGTAGGTGCCGGGCCCGGCGATCCATTCGGCGGCCGCCGACCAGGTCACCGACTCGGCCTGGGTCGAGCCGTCGTTGTAGGACACGGTGACGGTGTCCGGGAGGACGACGGGCGAGCCCTCGGTCACCGAGAGGGCGACCGACTCGACCGCGGTCACCTCGCGTGGCGCGATGGCGCCCGTGCGGGCGTAGGAGAAGACGTTGAGCGATTCCAGCGGCGTGCCGTCGTGGCCGAAGAGCGCCTGGTTGTCCCAGGCGGAGCCGCCGAACCACACGCCGGCGTCGTCGGGATCGTATTCGCCGGCGAAGCTCGACGCCCAGCCCGAGCCGTCGCGCTCCCACAGCAGCTTGTTGGCATCGAGGGCGGAGGGCGGACCGACTGGGAGCCACGCCGGCTCCCAGTAGAAGACGCCGATCCCCGCCGCGCCGACGTTCGCCACCGCCTGGATCACGTCGCGGATCGCGGTCGCCTGGCCCTGAACGCTGACCGGATACTGCGTCGCCTCGGACGCCAGATCGATCACGTTGCCGTGCCCGTCGCCGTCCTCCAGCGTGTAGGCCCACGATGTCTCTGCGACCATCACCTTCTTGCCGTATGTGCTCGCGACGTTAGAGAGCACCGAGGTGAGGTTGGTCAGCGTCCCGTGCCAGAACGGGTAGTAGCTCGATGCGAACACGTCGTAGTCGACGCCGCGCGCTGCGAGGTTCTGTGCATACCCGGCGTAGCGGCCGCTGGTCTCGGGGTTCGTGAAGTGCACGGCCACGAGTGCGTCGGGGAACGCCGCGCGCACCGCCGCGGAGCCGGCGGCGAAGATCTGGGCCATGCCGTCCCAGCCGCTCACGCCCGCGACGGCGTTGTTGGTCTCGTTGCCGACCTGCACCATCTGCACGTCGACGTCCGCTGCGGCGAACTGCGCGAGGGCATCCGCGGTGAAGTCCTCGACCGCCACCGCCTTCTCAGCGACCGTGAGCGAGGCCCAGGCCTTCGGCGCCTGCTGCTTGGCGGGGTCGGCCCAGAAATCGGAGTAGTGGAAGTCGACGAGCACGCCGAGTCCGGCATCCGTCGCGCGCTGCCCGATCTCGACGGCGTGCGCCACGTCGTTGTCGCCGCCGCCGTACCCGTTGCCGGCGGCGTCGAACGGGTCGTTCCACACGCGCACGCGTACGTCGGTGATGCCGGCGTCGGCGAGCACGTCGAACAGGTCTGCGGGCTGGCCGGCGGCGTCGCGGAAGACGACGCCCGACTGCTCCAGCGCGATCGCCGACGACACGTCGACGCCGCTGATGAAGTCGGCCGGCAGGTTCTCCACCTTTTCCACGACGATGCCGGCCTCGACCGGACCTTCGGCGGCCGAGGCCGGGGGTGCTGCGACCAGTGCCGTCGCGACGAGGGCCGTGGTCAGGACTGTGACCGGTCCCAGTCTTGCGGAAGTTCGAACCATCTGTATCTCCGTTCGTCGTTGAGGGAGGGAGGGAGGGAGGGGCGGCGTCAGCCCTTGACGGCACCCGAGGTGAGGCCGCCGACGATGTAGCGCTGCAGCAGAAGCGTGAGGACGAGGATCGGGATCGCGCCCAGCACCGCACCGGCGGTGAACAGACCCCAGTTCGCGGTGAGCTGGTCCGACACCCAGCCGTACATCCCGACCGCGAGCGTCCAGTTGTCCTCGGTCGTCAGCACGATTCGCGAGATCAGGAACTCGGAGTACGTGGCGATGAACGACAGCAGGGCGACCACGGCGAGGATCGGCGTGACCAGGGGGAAGATCAGGCGCCAGAAGATCTGCGCATGGGTCGCGCCGTCGATCTTCGCCGATTCGTCGATCTCGATGGGCACGGTGTTGAAGAACCCGTACAGAAGGAACGTGTTGGCGCCCAGGACGCCGCCGAAGTAGATGCAGATGATCGCGATCTTCGAGTTGAACCCGAGTGCCGGCACGACCTCGCCCAGCGCCAGCAGCATGAGGAAGATCGCGATGAACGCCAGCGCCTGCGGGAACATCTGGATGATGAGCAGGCCGGACAGGCTCGCGCGCCGCCCCGAGAAGCGGAACCGTGAGAATGCGTAGGCGCCCGCGGCTCCCATCAGCACCGACCCGACAGCGGTCACGCTCGCGATGATCAGCGAGTTGCTCATCCAGGTCCAATACCGCGTGTCGGCGAGCGCGGTGAAGTTCTCGAGGCTGAAGCTGCTGAACAGCCCGGATGCCGCAGAGAGCGTGCCGCGCGGGTTGAGGGCGGCCGACAGCGTGTACACGAGCGGGAATGCCGCGTAGACGATGATGAGCGCGGCGAAGAGGTACTTCCATCCCACCTCGACGAACCAGCGCCGCCGCCGTGCCCGTGCGCGGGTGCGGTCGGGAGAGCCGTCGGTGCGCGTCGGCGCCGAGGTGGTCGCGGTCTGGCTGGACATCATTGGAACTCCTCCAGGCGACGGGTCTGACGGAACGAGATGGCGGCGATGGCGCCGACGACGATGAACACGACGATCGCGAGCGCGCTGGCGAGGCCGAAGTCGGCAGCGCCGCCCGAGACTCCCGAGATGTCGTAGATCGCCGAGATGAGGATGTCGGTGTAGCCGAGCGCGTATGGCGCGCCGGGGATCGAGGGACCGCCGTTGTTGAAGAGGTAGATCACCGTGAAGTTGTTGAAGCCGACGGCGAAGGATGCGATCGCCAGCGGGGCGGTCGACACGAGCAGCAGCGGCAGGATGATCGACCAGAAGCGCCGCGGCCGGCTCGCGCCATCGATCTCGGCAGCCTCGAGCGCGTCGGTGGGGATCGCCTGCAGGGCGCCGGTGCACACCAGGAACCAGTAGGGGAAGCTCAGCCAGACGTTCACGAACAGCACGGCGAATCGGGCGAGCCACGGATCGCCCAGCCAATTGATGTTCGCGCCGAAGAAGAAGAGGTCGTTGATGACGCCGAACTCCGCGTTGAACATGCCCCGGAAGACCAGAGCCGACAGGAACACCGGGAATGCATACGGGAGGATGAACAGCGTCCGCAGTACCTTGCGACCCCGCACGCGCGGGTCGTTGAAGACGAGGGCGAACAGGAGTCCCAGAGCGAACGGCACGAGGACCGACAGGATCGCGAACGCGAAGGTCCACGCGGTCACCAGCAGGAGAGGCTCGGCGAGGCGCGGGTCGGTGAAGATCTTCACGAAGTTGTCGAAGCCGACTCCGACGAACCAGCCGGCGGGCAGGCTCGAACCGTCATCGGCGACGAAGCTGCCGCGATCGGACGCGTGGTAGACGGTGCCGGTGGTGGTGTCGGTGATCGTCTGGGCCTGTTCGTCCCATACGAGTGTGGATTCGTACACGGCGCCGCTGGAGCCGTCGCGCGAGCGGATCGAGCCGTCGTTCGGATCCTCCGAGACGGGCACGCGCAGATCGATGACCGTCTGCTGCAGCGCCTGATCCGACAGCAGCCGGCTTCGTTCGACGATCGTCCAGCCGGGGACGTCGGTGGGGGCGCCGGCGCCCATCTCGCCCACCTCGGCGAGGGGCTCCAGTTCCGACCCGACGAGCACCGTGCCGTCGTCGTTGATCGCGAAGCCGAGTTCCCCGAGTCCGCGCTCGACGACCGTGAGGGGGTACGTGGGGCTGCCCTCGACCCGTCGCTCACCCTGGATCAGGGCGGCCTGGACGGCCTGCTCCTGTGTGCCGGCGTGCCCGGTGCCGTAGTTCGTGAAGGCGATGTACGCCGTGTAGCCGAAGATGAACACCTGGAAGGTGAACAGGAAGATGAGACCGGGCAGCAGATACTTCAACGGCAGTGCGCGCCGCGAGAAGTAGACCACGTCGACCGCGGCGACGAGCACGACCATCGCTCCGAGGATGATCCACGACTCGACGCGGAACGCCGATATCACGACCATCACGCCGAACGCGTTGATCAGCGCGACCAGGATGAGCTTGACGATGAAGCCCCATCCCACTCCCCGCCAGCCCCGGGCGTGCGACTCGCTCGATCGTCGCGGGGCGTCGTCGTCGCTCGGGGGCGAGACCCGGCCGTCCGCTTGCTTCACAGACATGTGTTCTCCTGTTCGACCACGAGGTGGGGGTGCGGTCCCGGGGCGCCGAGGCGCCCCGGGACCGCGGTGAGCGTCAGCCCTCGAGGGCGGTCGTCAACTCGGTGATCATCGTGTTCCAGGTCGTCGCCGGGTCCTGACCGGTGATGATCTGCACCTGAGCGGCGTTCCAGTAGTCCCAGACCGAGCCCATCTCAGGGATCGACGGCATCGGCACGCCGGACTGCGACGACGCGAGGAAACCAGCGATGATCGGGTCTTCGGCGACCTCGTCGGCGAGGGTCGACCATGCCGGGATGCGCGGATCGGCCTCGTACAGTGCGCGCTGAGCGTCTTCGGTGCCGATGTAGTTCACGAGGAACTCGTTGGCCAGAAGAGTGTTCGCGCTCTGCGAGCTCAGGTAGAAGCCCTGGACGCCGACGAACGGTGCCGCGGGCTCGCCACCGGCCGACGGAATCGGGTTCACCGCGACCTCGACGCCCTGCGCGGTGAGATCTGCGATCGCCCAGGGCCCCTGGACGGTGAACGGCGCTGCGCCGGAGGCGAAGAGCTCGTTGTTGATCGCGTAGTCGATCGTGGTCGAGATGTATCCGGTCCCGGCCTCGCCATTCGCACCGAGCCATGCCGCGAACGCGTCACCGGCCTCGCCGCCCATGCCGACCTCGGTGGTGTACGAGCCGGACGAGTCCTGCACGAAGACCGGAGCGCCGAACGAGGTCTGGAAGCCGTACATCGTGTACGCGTCGCCGGTCTGGCCGGCCGTGTTGATCACGAACGGGCGCTCGGCGCCCGAGTCGAGCCCGGCCTGGATCATGTCGTCCCAGGTGGCGGGGGCTTCCTCGCCGACCATGCCGATGTTCTGGATCAGAGCGATCGTCTCGAGCGAGTACGGCAGGGCGTAGAGCTGGCCGTCGTAGGTCATGGCGTCGAGGGCGACCTGCTCGAACTCGCTCGACTTGTCGCCGAGATCGATGGTGTTGACGACTCCGGCCGCGACCAGCGCGCCCAGCCAGTCGTGTGCGCCCACCGTGATGTCGGGGCCATCCCCGGTGGGGACCTGGGCGATGAAGTCGTTGCGGATGTCGTCGAAGTTCTTCTGGACGAGCTCGACGGTCGCGCCGGTCTCCTCCTCGAATGCCGCGGCCGCCGCCTCGACGGCCGGCTGACGGTTCTCGTCGACCCAGACGGTGAGCGTCTGCCCTTCGCCGTCGATCGCAGGCTCGGTGGTGTCGGTGTCGCCGCTGCCCGAGCTGCAACCCGCCAGGAGTGCCGCGGTCGCCAGGACGGCGATTCCGGTGCCGATGTGCTTGCGCATGATATTCCTTCCAGGAAGTGGTCGAGGCGGCGCTGCTCTCGCAGGTCGCGCCGTCGCGACCGGTTGGTGTTGGTGCCCGGGAATCGTGATGCTGTGCTGTCGACGATCTCGCTCAGACGGTACCCCGGGGCCGAGGGCGAGACCAGTGGTTGCCGCTCTAGGCGCGATCACCTCCCGGGGGGAGCGGAAGCGATGTGCGAAGGACGGCGACGCCGCCGGGTTCCACCGTCATCGATCGGCTCACGGCCACGCCGCTGACCAGCTCGATGCCGGAGCCTGCGAGTTGCGCGGGAGTGTCGCGGTGGTTCACGGCGATCACGTATCGGGCGTCGTCGCCGTCGCGGACGACGACCTCCAGCCCCTCCGGGTGTCCCGGCGGGACGACGCCGGCATCGAGGTAGACGGCCGCCATCAGGTGCGACAGGCCCGCGGCATCCAGCTTGGTACTGACGTACCATCCCACGCCGCCGCCGTCGTGACCGTGTCGCGTGATCGCGGGCTTTCCGGCGCCGGGTCCGTCGACGTAGGCCGCCACGGCGTCGGCGCCCTCAAGCACGAGGTCCTCGTGCCAGGCCGTGGCCACCAGGCGTGCGGGCGATCCGCCCTGCCAGTCGATGGTCGTCTCGACGCCTTCGCGGACAGGTAGGAACTCCTCGACGACGAGTCCGAGCGCATCGCGCAGGGGCGCCAGGAAGCCGCCGGGGTGCACGGCGTCGTTCTCGTCGACGACGGCCGAGAAGAACGACACCACGAGCGTGCCGCCCGCCTGGACGTACCGGGTCAGGTTCGCGGCGTCCGCGGCGCTCAGCAGGTACTGGGCGGGAGCGATCACCAGCTTGTAGGCCGAGAGGTCCTGGCCGGGCAGAGCGAAATCGACGGTGACGCCGTCGCGCCACAGCCGCTCGTAGTACGCGCGGATCTGCTCGGTGTGCGAGACGTCGACCGACGGGCGCCATTCGAGGTCCTGTGCCCAGAACGACTCGAAGTCCCACAGGATCGCGACCTCTGCCTGCACGCGCGACCCGCGGATCTCGTCGAGGCGGCCGAGTGTTCCGCCGAGTTCGACGACCTCGCGCCACACCCGCGACGTCGTGCCGGCGTGGGGGATCATCGCGGAGTGGAACTTCTCCGCCCCCGACCGCGAGGCGCGCCACTGGAAGAAGAGGATGGCATCGGCGCCGCGGGCGAGGTGGGTGAGCGAGTTGCGTGCCATCTCGCCGGGTCGCTTGGCGATGTTGCGGGGCTGCCAGTTGACCGCCGAGGTCGAGTGCTCCATGAGGATCCACGGCGCACCGCCGCCCACCGAGCGCGACAGATCGGCCGCGATCGCGAGTCCGATCTCGCCCTCGGGGTCGGCGGCCCACAGGTAGTGGTCGTCCGAGACGATGTCGACCTCGCGTGCCCATGCCCACATGTCGGTCGTCCAGCTCTGATTCGCCATGAAGTTCGTGGTGATCGGCTGCGAGGCGTGCGCGCGGATGGCGTCGCGCTCGGCGATGAAGCAGGCGCGCAGTTGGTGATCGGTGAAGCGCGCGAAGTCCAGGCGCTGCGCGGGATTGACCACCGAGGGCGCCGCAGCCGGCGCGCCGACGTGATCCCACTCGCCGTAGCGCTGACCCCAGAACGTCGTGCCCCACGCGGCGTTGAGCGCGTCGAGCGTGCCGTACTTCGTCCGCAGCCACTCGCGGAAGGCGCGCACCGACTGGGGGGAGTAGTCCTCGCCCACGGGCACGCCGTACTCGTTGTGCACGTGCCACAGCACGACCGCGGGGTGCGCGCCGTAGCGCTCGGCGAGGGCCGAGGCGATGCGGACGATGGCTTCGCGGTAGGCGAGGGAGGAGTGCGAGGCCATGCCGCGTGCCCCGAAGCCCATCACGGTGCCCTCGCGGGTCGTGATGTGCGCGTCGGGGTGGTCGGCGAAGAACCACGCCGGGGGAGAGGCGGTGGGCGTGCCGAGGTCGACCGAGACGCCGTTCTCGTGCAGCAGATCGAGCAGTTCGTCGAGCCAGGCGAAGTCGAAGACGCCCTCGCTCGTCTCCAGCAGCGCCCACGAGAAGATGCCGACGCTCACCAGGTTGACGCCGGCTTCGCGCATGAGGGCGACGTCCTCGCGCCACACCTCCCGCGGCCACTGCTCGGGGGTGTAGTCGCCGCCATAGGCGATACCCCGCATCGCGGGCCAGGGGTTCGGCGAAGTCATGGGACGCTCCATCGGGTCGGAATCAGTTCTCGGCCCCGCGCCGACGAAGACTGGGACCGGTCACAGTTCTACCCGAGCGGATGCCTCGGCGCAGGGGCTGTTGTCGAACCGTTACTCAACTGTGACCGGTCACAGTCTTTGGTCGTGTCGCCGCGCAGTCGTCCCTGGCGAGGGGTAGAGTCGCCCGTTGTGGAGGAGACGACGTCTGTGCGGCGCAAGCCGACCATCCGTGACGTGGCCGCAGCGGCCGGAGTGTCGCGCGGCACCGTTTCGCGCGTCATCAACGGCGGGCATTGGGTGTCGCCCGACGCGCGCGCGGCGGTGGACGACGCGATCCGGCGCACGGGGTACACGGCCAACCACGCCGCGAGGAGCCTGGCCACCGGGCGCGCAGGCTCGCTCGCCTTCCTCCTGACCGAGCCTCAGCATCTCCTGTTCGACGATCCGACCTTCGCGCTCCTGCTGCGCGGAGCAGCCGGTGCCCTGGCACAGCGATCGATGACCCTCGTCCTGCTCGTCGCCGGCACACCGGCCGAGCGCGCCAACGTCGCGCACTTCGTCAGCGCCGGACACGTCGACGGCGTGCTGCTGATCTCGTCGCACGAAGCCGATCCGCTGGTCGAAGCGCTGCTCGAAGCGGGCGTGCCCACCGTGTGCTGCGGCATCCCGCTCGGTCACGACGCCCAGGTGCCGACGGTGTCCGTCGACGAAGAGGGCTCCGCGCGGGAGATGACCCGTTATCTGCTCGGGCGCGGCCACCGGCGCATCGCGATGATCGCCGGCCCTCACGACACTCCCGGCGGGCGGTACCGCCTGGTCGGCTTCCGCGACGAGATGGGCGAGCACTTCGACCAGGCGCTCGTCGAGGAGGGCGACTACAGCCAGGAGTCGGGAGCTGCGGCAATGACACGACTGCTGGAGCGCTCCGGCCGTATCGACGCCGTCTTCGCCGCCAGCGACCTCATGGCGGCCGGCGCGATCGCCGCGATCCGCAAGGCGGGACTGCGCGTTCCCGACGACATCGCCGTGGCAGGCTTCGACGACTCCGGCCTCGCCGCGACGCACGAGCCGCCCCTCACCACGATGCGCCAGCCCTGGGACCGCCTGAGCGACGAGATGGTGGCTCTCCTGCTCGAGGTGATCGCGGGAGCCGACCCGAAGCCGATCACCCTGCCGACGACGCTCGTGGTGCGCGCGAGCGCCTGACGCGCTCCGACCGGCTCGGATCGCCCGGCGATGCCCGGCCGGCGAGCGAGCGACCGCCGGCGACGGATCGAGGCGCGAGGAGGCCGCCCGCGTATTACGGCGGGGCCCGATCGGGCCGCCGGGACCGGGCGATCCGTCATAGCGGCGGCCGCGGCATCCGCGCTGGCTAGACTCGTCGAGTGACTTCCGGCCCCTCGTCCTTCTACATCACGACGCCGATCTACTATCCGAGCGACGTTCCCCACATCGGCCACGGCTACACGACCGTGGCCGTCGACACTCTCGCGCGCTGGCACCGCCAGGCGGGCGACGACACGTGGATGCTCACGGGCACCGACGAGCACGGCCAGAAGATGATGCGCGCTGCGTCGGCGAACGGGGCGACCCCGCAGGAGTGGGTGGACCGGCTCGTCGGCGAGTCGTGGTTCCCGCTGCTGAAGACGCTCGACGTCGCCAACGACGACTTCATCCGCACCACGCAGCCTCGCCACGAAAAGCGCGTGCAGGCGTTCGTGCAGGCCATCTACGACCGCGGCTACATCTACGCCGGCGAGTTCGAGGCGCTGTACTGCGTGGGCTGCGAGGAGTTCAAGACCGAGTCCGAGATCGTCGACGGCGAAGGGCCGTTCGAGGGTCTCAAGGTCTGTGCGATCCACTCGAAGCCGCTCGAGCTGCTGCAGGAGAAGAACTACTTCTTCAAGCTCAGCGAGTTCCAGGACAAGCTGCTCGAGCTGTACTCGAGCGTGCCCGACTTCGTCCGCCCCGAGTCCGCGCGCAACGAGGTCGTCTCGTTCGTCAAGAACGGACTCAAGGACCTGTCGATCTCGCGCTCGACGTTCGACTGGGGCATCCCGCTGCCGTGGGACGAGTCGCACGTCATCTACGTCTGGGTCGACGCGCTGCTCAACTACGCCACGGCCGTCGGCTATGGCGCTGAACTCGTCGACGGTGCCAGCCCTTCGTCGAACTCCGGGCAGGGGGAGTTCGCGCGCCGCTGGCCCGCATATCACGTGGTCGGAAAAGACATCCTGCGCTTCCACGCCGTCATCTGGCCCGCCATGCTCATGGCTGCCGGGGTCGAGGTGCCCAAGGGGGTCTTCGCGCACGGCTGGCTGCTCGTCGGCGGCGAGAAGATGTCGAAGTCCAAGCTCACCGGCATCGCGCCGACCGAGATCACCGACGTGTTCGGCTCGGACGCCTACCGGTTCTACTTCCTGTCGGCGATCGCCTTCGGCCAGGACGGCTCGTTCTCGTGGGAAGACCTCTCGGCCCGCTACCAGGCCGAGCTCGCCAACGGCTTCGGCAACCTGGCCTCGCGCACGACGGCCATGCTCGAGCGCTACTTCGAGGGGATCGTTCCGCCTGCCGGCGACTACCTTCCGGGGGACCTCGCCATCCAACAGACGGTGGCAAATGCCGCGACCGCAGCGGACGAGGCGATCGAGCGGTTCCGCATCGACGAGGCGATCAGCTCGATCTGGACGATCGTCGACGCGCTCAACCTGTACATCACCGAGAACGAGCCGTGGGCGCTCGCCAAGGACGACACCCAGCGCGAGCGTCTCGGCACCGTGCTCTACACCGCCGCGGAGGGCTTGCGGGCGCTCGCGGTGCTGCTGTCGCCGGTGATGCCAGTCGCGACCGAGAAGCTCTGGATCGCGCTCGGCGCCGCCGAGTCGATCGGGCGCCTCGTGGACCAGCCGATCCGCGAAGCGGGAGCCTGGGGCGTGCTGAAGCCCGGCTCGTCGGTGAACGGGCTCGCGCCGCTGTTCCCGCGCGTAGAGCAGACGGTCTGACCCGCCTCGCCGATCGCCCTGCCCTCGACCGTGCGTACCGTGTCCCGATTTCTCGCCTTCATGTCCCCGGAACATCCGCGGGAGTGCCGCCTCGCGACCGAAATAGGGACACCTCCGGGCCGCGCCGAGCAGAAGGGGAACGAGAATGACTGACCCCGCCGTCCCGTACGCGTCCGAGGGAACCGACCCGTCGCAGTACGTGCGCACCCGCGAGAAGGGATCGCGTGACGTCACGTACCCCGTAGCGCCCGAACCGCTTGCGGTGCCGGTGTACGACAACCATGCGCACCTCGAGATCGAGGACGGCATCGGCCTCTCGCTCGACGAGCAGCTCGACCGCGCGGGCGACGTCGGCGTGGTGGGTGTCGTGCAGGCGGGCGGCGACATCGACTCGAGCCGGTGGTCGGCATGGGCGGCGGCATCCCACCCCCGTGTGCTCGCAGCCGTCGCCATCCACCCGAACGAGGCGCCCGCCTATGCGGAGGCCGGCCGGCTCGACGAGGCCATCGCGGCCATCGACGAGCTCGCCGCCCAGCCCAGGGTGCGCGCGATTGGCGAGACCGGGCTCGACTTCTTCCGCACGGGCGAGGAGGGCCGACCTGCCCAGTTCGAGAGCTTCGAAGCGCACATCGCCCTCGCGAAGAAGCACGGCATCGCGATGCAGATCCACGACCGCGACGCGCACGACGCCGTGCTCGACACGCTCGAGCGGGTGGGAGCGCCCGAACGCACCGTGTTCCACTGCTTCTCGGGCGACGCCGACATGGCGCGTATCGCGGGCGAGCGGGGATACTGGCTTTCTTTCGCCGGAAACGTCACCTTCAACAACGCTCAGAACCTCCGCGACGCGCTCGCGGTGATCCCGCGCGAGCGCATCCTCGTGGAGACGGATGCTCCGTTCCTCACTCCGGCGCCGCACCGCGGGCGACCCAACGCGCCGTATCTGATCCCGGTGACCGTGCGATACATGGCCGCCCAGCTCGGCGTCGACGTCGACGAGCTGTGCGCGCAGCTCGCCGCCAACACGCTCGAGGTCTACGGGGCGTTCGAGGACTGACAAGCGCTCGAGGACGAGCGATGCCTCGCAGCCCGAGCGTCAGGCGAGGCCGTCAGTCGAACAGCGGCGTGCCGCCCTCGCCGGGCTCGCTGGGCCGATCGCCCGCCTCGCCCGCGTCGTTCCCGATGACAGGCTTCGCGGCGGCGATATGCGAGATCGAGCGCCACACCAGGAGCAGCGTGATCGCCGACCCCGCGAAGGCGAACCACCACGGCGCGGTGAGCCCGAACAGCTGGGCCAGCACGCCCCCGATGAACTGTCCGATCACGAGCCCGCCGAACACGCCCACCATGTTGACCGAGGCGATGCGGCCCTGGAGCTCCATCGGCACCAGCCGCTGGCGAACGGTGGTCGAGATCGTGCCCCACACGAACGCGTACACGCCGAAGCCGAACATGATGACGAACGCGACCGCCGGGGCGGTGGTGAGCGCGAAGCCCAGGTGCATGAGCACCTCGAGCGAGAGACACACGCGCATGAGCGTCGCAAACGACACGTGCTTCTCGAGCCAGCCGAAGCTCCCGATCCCCACGAGGCCGCCGAGCGCGGACGCCGCGGTGAGCGCGCCATAGCCGACGGCGCCCATCCCGAGGTGCTCGGTCGCGTAGAGCACGAGGACGCCCCACGGGGCCGCCCACGTGATGTTGAACACCAGGATGATGATCACGAGGGTGCGCACCGGCGCGTTGTGGCGCAGCCACTGCAGACCCTCCCGGATCGCGTGCGCCTTCGTGCCCGGGACGGCGCCCGGATGCTCCGGTACCGGGGTGCGGGCGATCCGAGAGATGAGCAGCACGGCGAGCGACACGCAGACCGCCTGCAGCACGAAGGGCCAGAACGATCCGACGGCGAACAGGAAGGCGCCCAGCGGCGGACCGGCGAGCTGGTTGGCCACGAGGTAGCCGGCCTGCATGCGCGCATTGCCGATCCCGAGGTCGGCGGGCTTCACCAGCATCGGCAGCAGCGTGCTGCCCGCGGAGTCGGCGAACACCTCTGCCGTGCCGTAGAGGAACGCCGTCGCGAGAACCAGCCACACCGTCGCCTGGCCGCTGACGAGGAAGACGACCAGTGCGAGCACGATCACCGCTCGCAGGCCGTTGGCGAGCATGACGAGCCGGCGGCGGTCGTGATGGTCGGCGACGGCACCGGCGAGCAGGCCGAACAGCAGCCACGGCAGGAACTGCATCATCGCGCCGGCGGCGACGAGCAACGGCGAAGAGGTCAGCGACGCGATCAGCAGGGGCGCGGCGGCAAGTGCGATGCCGTCGCCGAGGTTGCTCGTCCACGACGACGCGAGCAGCCACCGGAAGTCGGTTCCCAGTCGGCGGGGAGCGATCAGATCGCCGAGGGAGGGCATCCGTCAATCCTAGGAGGCGGAGCCGACACCCCGCGAGGCGCGTCAGCCGGCGGTCTTGGTGTCCTTGTGGACGAACAGGGTCTCGGTCTGCTCGATGTCCATGCCCTTGGTCTCGGGGATGCGGAACAGGACGTAGAAGAACGACAGTGCGGCGAACGCGGCGTACATGCCGTACGTGAGCGGAAGCGACCACGACGACATCGCCGGGAACGAGATCGTGATGAGGAAGTTGGCGATCCACTGGGCGCCGGCGGCGACGCCGAGCGCCTTGCCACGGATGCGACTCGGGAAGATCTCGCCCAGAAGCACCCACACCAGGGGTCCCCACGACGCCCCGAACCCGACGACGAACACGTTCGCGGCGACCAGTGCGATCGGTCCCCAGGGGGCCGGCAGCGTGACCGCGCCCTCGGCGTCGGTCTGGGAGAACACGAACGAGATCGCCATCAGCCCGAGCGAGAGTGCCATCATGACCGAGCCGGTGAGCAGGATCGGCTTTCGCCCCACCCTGTCGACGAGGAAGATCGCGATGAGGGTGACCAGCACGTTGGTGATGGAGGTGGCGACGCTGATCGTGAACGAGTCGCTCTCATCGAAGCCGACGGACTGCCACAGACTCGTCGAGTAGTAGAAGATCACGTTGATGCCGACGAACTGCTGGAACACCGACAGGATGATGCCGACCCAGACGATCCGCTGGAGGCCCAGCACCGGCCCCCGCAGCGACACGCCCTCGTTCTTGCGATCGGTCTCGATCGCCGTCTGCAGGTCCCGGATGGTGTGGTCGAGGTCTGCCGGCGGCACGAGGCGCGCGAAGATCGTGCGCGCCTCGTCGTAGCGGCCCTTGGAGATGAGATACCGGGGCGACTCGGGGAGGGTGAACGAGAGGATGCCGTACACGGCGGACGGGATGACGCCGATCAGGAACATCCACCGCCAGGCCTCGAGTCCGAGCCACAGGACGTTGTCGGCGCCGCCGGCGGTGTTGGCGAGCAGGGCATCGGACAGGAGCGCGGCGAAGATGCCGAGGGTGATGGCGAGCTGCTGCAGGGATGCGAGGCCGCCGCGGATCTGCCGCGGTGCGATCTCGGCGATGTACGCGGGAGCGATGACCGACGCGATGCCGATCCCGAGACCGCCCACGACGCGCCAGAGCGCCAGATCCCACGCCGAGAACGCGAGTGCGGCACCGATCGAGCTGGCGAAGAACATGATCGCGCCCAGGAACATGACCCGCAGGCGCCCCCACCGGTCCGACAGGTTGCCGGCGATGATCGCGCCGACCGCACAGCCCAGGAGCGCGATGGCGACCACGAAGCCGGTGATGACGTCGTTGAGCGCGAAGTCCTGCGAGATGGAGTCGACGGCGCCGTTGATCACCGACGAGTCGAAACCGAAGAGGAACCCACCGACTGCGGCGGCGACCGAGAGGCCGATCGCGCGACGCCCGAAGGGGCTACGCGGCGAGAATGCGTCGGAGGGGATCGATCCGGTCGTATTCATGCTGGTCACGCTATCGGTCGATCGGCACGGGAGCGAGAGCACTCGCGGACGGGGCGCAGGAGCGCAGTGGGTACAGTGAACGCATGCCCGTGACTCTCCTCGGCGCGTCCGAGATCCGCGCGCTCGCCGCCGAACTCGACGTCACTCCCACCAAGAAGCTGGGGCAGAACTTCGTCGTCGACGCGAACAGCGTCCGAAAGATCGTGCACGTCGCGGGTGTCGCTCCCGGCGATCGCGTCGTCGAGGTCGGGCCGGGACTCGGCTCACTGACCCTCGCGATCCTCGAGGCCGGGGCATCCGTCACCGCGGTCGAGATCGACCACCGCCTCGCCGAGCGGCTGCCCGCGACCGCCGCCGCGCACGGCGTCACGCCGGACGCGCTCACCGTCGTAGACGCCGACGCGCTGCGGATCACCGAACTGCCCGGCGATCCCACGATCCTCGTCGCCAACCTGCCGTACAACGTGTCGGTGCCGGTCCTGCTGCACTTCCTCGAGACGTTCCCGCTCCTCGAGAGCGGCGTGGTGATGGTTCAGGCCGAGGTGGGCGAGCGTCTCGCGGCCGCCCCCGGATCGAAGATCTACGGGGCACCGAGCGTCAAGGCCGCGTGGTACGGGAGGTGGCGCCTGGCCGGGACGGTGTCGCGGCAGGTCTTCTGGCCGGTTCCGAACGTCGACAGCGTGCTGGTCGGCTTCCGCCGGGACGCCGAGTCGCGGGGCGACGAGGACGAGCGCCGGCGCACATTCCGGATCGTGGATGCCGCCTTCCAGCAGCGCCGAAAGATGCTCCGGCAGGCGCTGGCGGCGGTTCTCGGGGGAACGGCGGCCGAGGCATCCGCCGTGCTGGAGCGGGCAGGCGTCGCACCGACCGCGCGCGGTGAAGAGCTCTCGATCGACGACTTCGTCCGGATCGCCCGCACGCTCTGACACCCGGCGTGACGACGGCCCGATCCTCGATCGACGGATGACGTTTCGTGACCGTTCACCGTGTGGCGGCCGGAAAGTACGAAACATGCCGGTAACATTCGATGGTCCGCCGTCCCGTTCCACGGGCAGCTCGCCTCGCGGCGGACCGGAGTGACTCGCCATGCGATCCGACATGCGCCCCGCCGAATATCCGGCCCCCGAACGCATTCTCCTGCACATCAGCGACACGCACCTGCGTGCGGCGGCCACGCCTCGGCTGTTCGATGCCGTAGACGGTGCCGCGCTGCTGTCGCGCACGCTCGGCGTCATCGAGGCGAGCGGCGTCCGGCCCGACGCGGTGGTGTTCACCGGTGACCTCACAGACCTCGGCGAGGCGGGCGCCTACGCCGACCTTCGTGCTCTCGTCGAGCCGTTCGCGCAGCGCCTCGGCGCGCAGGTGCTGTGGGTGATGGGCAACCACGACGACCGTCGCGCGTTCCGCGTAGGGCTCCTGGACGAGGCAGCCGATCTGCGTCCTGTCGACCGCGTCGACGAGTTGGACGGCCTGCGCGTCGTCACGCTCGACACGTCGGTTCCGGGCCACCACCACGGCGAGCTGAGCGACGCGCAGCTGGAGTGGCTGACCGAGGTGCTCTCCACGCCCGCACCGCTGGGCACGATCCTGGCGCTGCACCATCCGCCGGTCCCGGCCGTCCTGCCACTGGCGGCCAGCGTCGAGCTGCGCGACCAATCCCGGCTGGCGGCCGTCCTGCGCGGCAGCGACGTGCGCACCATCATCGCCGGGCATCTGCACTACTCGACGTTCGCGACGTTCGCCGGCATCCCGGTGTCGGTCGCGTCGTCCACCTGCTACGCGCAGGACCTCACCGTTCCGGTCGGTGGCACCCGGCCGCAGGACGGTGCACAGTCGTTCAATCTCGTGCACGTCTACGACGACACCGTGGTGCACTCGGTCGTCCCGATCGACGCACCGCGCGCGCTCGAGTACATCGACCCCGACGAGGCTCAGCGTCGCCTTCGCGCAGCCGGCGTTGCTCCGCTCAGCGCCCCGCCGAGGGATGCGCCGACCGAGCCGATTCCCGTGCTGCGCTGAGCTCGTCCCGCTCCCAGGGCGCACGCACCGGGAACATTCGCTCCAGGGCGCCGCGCAGCGCGCGCACGCGCACGTCCTCGGGCACTTCTGCATTGCCGCCGTCGTTGAGGCAGAACATATCGGCGTCGCGATTCTCTGCGAGCCGCTCCATCTGGCGCAGACCCGCGACCATCGTCGTCTGCGCGTAGCGGACCCGCGGCACGCGTGTGGTGACGGCCCGGCCGGTGAGCAGCGCGTAGTAGTGGTACAGGCTGTTGGTCACCGAGATGTCGGTCGCGGAGCGGAAGCGGGATGCCGCGGTCCGCGCGAAGTCGTCGGGAAACGACTCTTCGAGCTCTGCCATGACGCTGCGGCGCAGCGGCGTCGCGCAGTGGTCCAGGTCGCGCACGATCGTGCGGCCGAACCGCTCGTGCAGCAGCGACCGGTTGACCCGCAGCCCGTTGTCGTGGCCGCTGCGATGCAGGGCGGGCTCGCCCGCACCGATGCGCACCTCGCATTCGACGAACTTGGTGACGCCGCCGGGCGTGAAGAACAGCTCCGGCTCGACCAGGCGGCCGAAGAACATGTCGTCGTTCGAGTAGAGGAAATGCTCGGCGAGGCCCGGGATGCGGTGCAGCTGCGCCTCGACTGCGTGCGAGTTGTGGGTGGGCAGCACAGAGGGATCGGCGAAGAACTCCTCGCTGCGCACGATCGTCACCTTCGGGTGCTCGAGCAGCCATTCCGGGGCGGGGGAGTCCGTGGCGATGAAGATGCGTCGCACCCACGGCGCGTACATGTGCACGCTGCGCAGGGCGTAGCGCAGTTCATCGACGTGACGGTAGCGCACCGCGCCGCCGTCGTCGCCGCCGACGACGTACTCGGCGAGCTGCGCGGCGCGCTGCCGCTGGAACTCGCTGGAGGATCCGTCCACCCACGAGAAGACGATGTCGATGTCGTCCGTGACCTCGAGCGGGTGCGGGTCGAACATGCCGGCGATCGTGCGCCAGCGCCGTCCGTAGCGGTCCACATCGGTGAAGGAGATGTCGGACGCCGGGGTGCTGCGCCGGGTGAGCGCGTTGTCCCGAGGCGCCTCGATCGTCTCGGGGTCGAACCGCCAGAACTCGAGGTGGACGCCGAGGGCGGGACCGTAGCGGAGCGTTCCCGAAGTGGTGACGCGAGGACGGTAGAGCCGCACGGTCGACGGCGACGCGGCGATCGGCTCGGCGTCGCAGGCCAGCACCGGAGCGCGGCCCTTCGCCTTGAGGTACAGCGGTTCGCCGGTGCAGACCGCGGCGAGGGCGTTCAGCGCCGCCTGGCGTTCCGCGACATCGACGACCAGCGCGGGCACCATGCGATCGTGGCGGATGAGCGTCGTCTGGATCCCCGCATCGGCCAGCGCGTCGGCGACCAGCAGCAGGTCGGCCTCGCGTGCGGCGTGCGGCGCGACCTCATCGTGGACGACATGCAGGATGCCGCGATCCACGACGACATCGGCGCGTTCGAGCAGATTCGTCCAGGGGTCGGCGGCTCGGGGGAGAGCAGACAATCGGGTCACGGTGTCCTCCTTCTGTTCAGCCCCGACGCGGATCGCGCGTTCAGGGCCTGTTGCCCACCCTAGGTGGCGTCCATTACAACGAGGTTTCCGCACGGCGCACGCCCGAGGGGAGACCCTTGACTTCTGGAATGCGCGCATGCACGGCCACCCTGCGAGCCGGGCGCGACGCCGATAGCCTGGAGCGGTGACCGATGACCAGCGCTACCGCTCCCGCGGTGGAGACCTCCACCGTCCCTACACCGCCGCCGACGACCGCTACGACATCACGCAGTACCGTCGTGTCGGCACGTCGGGACTGACCCTTCCCCCCGTCTCACTCGGGCTGTGGTGGAACTTCGGCGACAACATCCCCTTCGACAACCAGCGCGCGCTGCTGCGCCACGCGTTCGACCGGGGGATCACGCACTTCGATCTGGCAAACAACTACGGCCCGCCGTACGGCTCGGCCGAGACGAATTTCGGCCGCATGATGCGCGAGGACTTCGCGCCGTACCGCGACGAGCTCATCCTCTCCTCCAAGGCCGGCTACGACATGTGGGACGGCCCCTACGGCGACGGCGGATCGCGCAAGTACATCCTGGCGAGCGCCGAGCAGTCGCTCACGCGCATGAGCGTCGACTATGTCGACATCTTCTATTCGCACCGCGTCGACGCCGATGTCCCCGTCGAAGAGACGGTAGGCGCGCTCGACACGCTCGTGCGTCAGGGCAAGGCGCTCTACGTCGGCATCTCGTCGTACAGCGCCGAGCGCACGGCGGTGGCGGCATCCGTCGCCCGCTCGCTCGGCACGCCGCTCGTCATCCACCAGCCGGCCTACTCGATCCTGAACCGCTGGGTGGAGGACGGCCTGACCGGCGTCCTGAAGCAGGAGGGCATGGGTGCGATCGCGTTCACCCCGCTCGCGCAGGGGCTGCTCACCGACAAGTACCTCGGCGGGGGTCCCGCCGAGCGTGCGCAGAAGCGCTCGTCGGTCCCGGATCGCTCGCTGTCGGAGACGGGCCTGGCGAAGCTGCGCAGTCTCGACGTGATCGCCAAGGAGCGCGGGCAGTCGCTCGCGCAGATGGCGATCCAGTGGGTCCTGCGGGATCCGGTGGTCGCCTCGGCGCTCATCGGCGCCTCGCGTCCGGCTCAGATCGATGAGAACCTGCGGGCGCTCGAGGGCCCGGCGTTCAGCACCGAGGAGATCGAGCGCATCGACGCCCTGTCGGATGGCATCGACGTCGACCTCTGGGCGGAATCGGCGAACCGGTGAGTCAGGCCCTCGCGCCCGGCGGCGTCCACGTGCGGGCGCCCGGGAAGCTCAACCTGTTCTTCGAGGTGGGCGGCGTGCAGGAGGACGGCTATCACGACGTCGCCTCGGCCTATCAGGCGGTGTCGCTGTTCGAGGATGTGTGGGCGACGCACTCCGACGAGTTCTCGGTGTCGATCTCGGGCACGGTCGAGGTGTCGGGCGTGCCCGCCGACGACCGCAACCTCGCGGTGCGCGCGGCGCGGCTGCTCGCACAGCGCATCGGCTACAGCGGCGGCGTGCACCTCGACATCGTCAAGCACGTTCCCGTCGCCGGCGGGATGGGCGGGGGATCAGCGGATGCCGCGGCCGCGCTGGTCGCGTGCGATGCGCTGTGGGGCGCGGATCTGGGCGGTGCCGAGCTGCACAAGCTCGCCGCGCGGCTCGGGGCCGACGTGCCCTTCGCACTCATGGGCGGCACCGCGATCGGGACGGGCCGCGGGGATCAGCTGAACCCTGCCCTCGCCAAGGGGCGCTTCGACTGGGTGGTGCTGCCCTCCGACGACGGCCTGTCGACGCCGGAGGTCTACGCGCACCTCGACGAGTTGCGCGGTCGTCCCGACATCGTGGCGGCGCCGAGCGTGCCCGAGGTCGCTCCCGCCGTGCTGCACGCCTTGCGAGCGGGCGACCCGGTCGCGCTCGCCGAGCACACCAGCAATGATCTCCAGATCGCGGCGCTGTCGCTTCGGCCCGAGCTGCGCGACGCGCTGGAGCTGGGAGAGGGGTCCGGCGCACTCGCGGGCCTCGTGTCGGGGTCCGGCCCTACGCTGGCCTTCCTGACCGCAGACCCCGAGTCGGCGCTCGAACTGCAGATAACGCTCTCGGCCGCCGGGTTCGAGGCGCTCCACGTGCACGGGCCCGTCGCCGGTGCGCGGGTGGTGGGCGCGTGAAATCCCGCTGAGGCGATGACGATCCCGCACGACATGTGCCCCGAAAGACGGAAGAAGGAGACCCGACGATGAACGTTCCGACGGATGCCCCCGAAAATGCCGCGGGCGATGCCGATGCGGTGAATCCGGAGGCGGCCGATCCGCGTGCCGGCTTCCGATCCGAGTTCCGCGCGGCGCCAGTGGATCCGGCGTCCGACGAGCGGCTCGGCGAGTCCGGGCTGCGGTACCGGCTGGTACCTGCCGACGACGCCGCGTTCCCGGCCTGGCTGCAGGTGGTGACGCGCGGATTCCAGGATGCCGAGCGCACGGACGCGCAGATCGAGGCGACACGGGAGCGCAGCCGCTATCGCCGCAACACCGGCGTCTACGATCCGTCCGCGCCGATGGCCGATTCGCCCGTCGCGACGATCGCCTCGTGGATCGCGGATCTGACGGTACCCGGTGGCGCCGACCTGCCGTCAGCGGCGATCTCCGCCGTAACGGTGTCGCCCACACACCGCCGTCGCGGCATCGCGCGCGCGATGCTCGAGGGCGAACTGCGTGCCGCGCACGGCGCGGGGGCTCCGATGGCGATGCTCACCGTCAGCGAGTCGCCGCTGTACGGCCGGTACGGCTTCGCACCGGCCGCGGCGAGCGCGTCGTGGCGCATCGAGGCCAGGCGTGCGGTGTGGATCGGGCCGCGTCCCGAGGGGAGGGTGGACTTCATCTCCCGCTCCCGCGTGCGCGAGCTGATGGCACCTCTGCATGAGCGTCTGCGGCGGCATATCGTGGGTGAGATCGCCGTCGAAGGGGGATTCTGGGACAGGCTCGCGGGCACCTGGCCGGGCGATGAGCACGCCACGAGCAAGCGCGCGGTCCAGTACACCGACGCGGCGGGCGAGGTGCGAGGGCTCGCGGTCTACGCCGTCCGCGAGAACCACGACGACTTCACCAAGGCGACCGTGACCCTGCACTACCTGCTCGCCGAGACCGACGACGCATATGCCGCCCTGTGGCGGTTCCTGCTCGAGCTGGACCTCGTGGCCGAGGTGCACGCGAGTGAGCTCTCGGTGGACGAGCCGCTTCTCTGGATGATCGCCGATCAGCGCGCGGCGACCGTGACGGTGCGCGATCACCAGTACGTGCGCATCCTGGATGTGCCGCGTGCACTCGAGGCGCGCGCGTTCGGAGCGTCGGGGCTGATCGCACTGGACGTGTCGGATCCCCTGGCGATCACCGGCGGCCGGTTCCTGCTCGAGGTCGATGCCGAGGGCCGCGGCCGCGTCTCGGCATGGGTGTCCGACGAGGCACCGGCCGGAGCTGTCGAGGTCGCCCTCGGCATCGCCGAGCTGTCGGCCGCCTACCTCGGCGGGGTTTCGCTCGCGACGCTCGCTCGCGCGGGACGGGTGGAGACGACCGACAGCGCCGCCGCCGCCCGCGTGTTCGGCTGGCACACCGCGCCGAGCCTCAGCATCTGGTACTGACACGAGCGCCCTCCCGAGGGTGGACCGGGCGGGCGCCCCGCTCGCCTAGCCTGGAGGGGACATGGCACATCTTCTCGGGGCCGAGGCCCTGCACCTGGAATTCCCGACCAAGGTCGTCTTCGACGGCATCTCGCTGGGAATCGACGAGGGCGACCGCATCGGCGTCGTCGGCCGCAACGGCGACGGCAAGTCGAGCCTCCTTGCGATGCTCGCCGGACGGCTCGAGCCCGATTCGGGGCGCGTCACCGTACGCGGCGGTGTTCGCGTCGGCGTGCTCGATCAGGCCGACACCCTCGACGATGCGCACACCGTCGCCGAGGCCGTCGTCGGCGACCGCCCCGAGCACGAGTGGGCCGGTGACCCCCGAGCCCGCGATGTCATCGCCGGACTGCTCGGCGGCATCCCGTGGGACGGCCCCGTCGTGGGGCTCTCCGGCGGTCAGCGCCGCCGGGTCGCCCTGGCGGCCCTGTTAACGCGTGACGACGACGTGATCTTCCTCGACGAGCCGACCAACCACCTCGACGTCGAGGCGATCGCCTGGCTCGCCGGGCACATCAAGCGTCGCTGGCCGGCAGGCCAGGGCGGGCTGTTGGTCGTCACGCACGACCGATGGTTCCTCGACGAGGTCTGCACGGCCACGTGGGAGGTGCACGACCAGATCGTCGAGCCCTTCGAGGGCGGCTATGCGGCCTACATCCTGCAGCGCGTCGAGCGCGACCGTCAATCGGCGGCGATCGAGGCGCGCCGCCAGAATCTCGCACGCAAAGAGCTCGCGTGGCTGCGCCGCGGTGCGCCGGCGCGTACGTCCAAGCCCAAGTTCCGCATCGACGCGGCCAACGAGCTCATCGCCGATGTGCCCGAGATCCGTGACAAGACCGAGCTGCAGTCCCTCGCGGTCTCACGGCTCGGCAAAGATGTGGTCGACCTGCTCGACGCCGCCGTGTCGTACCCCGATCCCGCGACGGGCGAGCCGCGCGAGGTGCTGCACCCCGTCGAGTGGCGCATCGCGCCCGGCGAGCGCACCGGCATCCTCGGCGTGAACGGCGCGGGCAAGTCCACGCTGCTCGGGCTCGTGTCGGGTGACGTCGAACCCACCGCGGGACGGGTCAAGCGCGGTAAGACCGTCAACGTGGCGACCCTCACGCAGCGCCTCGACGAGCTGGAGGACCACCTCGAGAGCCCGGTGCGCGTCGTGATCGAGCGTCTTCGCACGACTTACACGTTCGGCGCCGGGTCGAAGGCGCAGGAACTCACTCCCGGCCAGCTCCTGGAGCGCATGGGATTCGCCAGCGCCCAGCTCTCGACACCGGTGAAGGATCTCTCAGGCGGGCAGAAGCGGCGCCTGCAGCTGCTGCTGATCCTGCTCGAGCAGCCGAACGTGCTGATCCTCGACGAGCCGACGAACGATCTCGACACCGACATCCTGTCCGCGATCGAGGACCTGCTCGACTCCTGGCCGGGGACGCTCCTGGTGGTCTCGCACGATCGCTATTTCATCGAGCGAGTCACGGATCAGCAGTACGCGATCCTCAGCGGGCACCTGCGTCATCTCCCGGGCGGCGTCGACGAGTATCTGAGGCTGCGCGAGCGCGAGCGCACAGCCGCCGCGACCACGTCGAAGGCGTCGGAGGCCGCGGCCGCCGCATCCGCGTCGTCCACGGCGTCAGCGACCCCGGCTCTGGCCGGGGCCGAGCTGCGATCCGCGCAGAAGGAGGTCGCAGCGCTCGAGCGGCGGCTCGAGAAGCTCGAAGCGCAGATCGGCACCGCGCGCACCTCGCTGGCGGACCACGACCAGTCCGACTACGTGGGCCTCGGCGCCGAGATGGCGCGCATCGGCGACCTCGAGAAGGAGCGCGACGACGTGGAGGCGCGCTGGTTCGAGCTCACCGAGCAGCTCGGCTGACGCCGCGAGATCCTCGTGGGGGCGTTCTCGGCATCCGGGCGCATCGCGGGGGTCGGGTGTTTCCGGGGGTTCGGGTGTTTCCGGGCTCGGGTCAGGTTCCGACGTCGAAGCCGAGGCTGAGCTTTCGCAGGAGCGCGGCGAGACGGTCGCGGTCGGAGCGTGACAGCGTTCCCAGCAGCAGCGCCTCGGCGTCCACGAGACGCGTGATCGCGGCATCCACCCGGGTCTTGCCCTCGTCGGTCATCGTGACCAGGATGCCGCGCCCATCACCGGGATCGGCTTCGCGACGCACGAGGCGGCGCCCGACGAGACGGTCGATGCGGTTGGTCATCGTCCCGCTCGAGACGAGGGTCTGCTGCAGCAGCTGCTTGGGACTGAGCTGGAACGGCTCGCCCGCGCGGCGAAGCGCCGACAGCACGTCCCACTCCCAGGGCTCCAGGTCGCTGCGGCGGAACGCGTCGCGGCGTGCGCGATCGAGGTGGCGCGAGAGCCGGTCCACGCGGGACAGCACGCCGAGCGGAGAGAAGTCGAGGTCAGGGCGCTGCGCGATCCATGCCTCGACGATGCGATCGACCTCGTCGGTCTGGTGGGACATTCCCCCATTATCGCGAGCGGATGCCGCGTCGCAGCGTGCGATGCCCCCGTGCCGCCTCGATCCCGACTTCTTCCGCCGAGACCGGGCGTCCTCGCCGAGACCTAGGACCTCGCCCCCGGTCTCGACGCAGATCCCCGGTCTCGCGCGCTGGGGTGTGGGGGTGGGTGGCGTGGGTGTGGGTGGGGGGCGGCGCGGGCGCCGGCAGACTCGCCCCGGCGCGGGCGCATGGCAGACTTGTCGGGCGGCTGCCGGCACCCCGGATCGGCCGCGGTCCGCCGTAGTGTAATGGCAGCACGACAGCCTTTGGAGCTGTTAGGTCCAGGTTCGAGTCCTGGCGGCGGAGCATGACAGATACGTTCGCCGATACCGGTCTCGCCGTCATCGTCCTGGCCGCGGGCCAAGGCACGCGCATGAAGTCCTCGACTCCCAAGGTGCTGCATCGCATCGGCGGTCGCCCGCTGGTCGGGCACGTGCTCGACACCGCCCTGGGCCTGGAGCCCGAGCGCGTCGTGGTGGTCGTGCGGCACGAGCGCGACCTGGTCGCCGACGCCGTGCGGGGCGCCGCCCCGGGCGTCGTGGTGGTCGATCAGGACGAGATCCCCGGCACCGGGCGCGCCGTCGAGGTGGCCCTGGACGCCCTCGATGACTTCGCCGGCGATGTGCTGGTGCTCAGCGGCGATGTGCCCCTCCTCGAGATCGACACGCTGGCGGCCCTGGTGAGCGCGCACCGCGCCGGTGCCGCCGCGGCGACCGTGCTGAGCGCGGTCGTCGACGACGCGACGGGCTACGGCCGTGTCATCCGAGACGCCGACGGCGCCGTGTCTCGCATCGTCGAGCAGAAGGACGCGACGGCGGACGAGGCATCCGTGTCCGAGATCAACGCGGGGGTCTATGTCTTCCAGGTCCCCGCGCTGCGCACGCATCTCGCGCTCGTGGGCACCGCGAACGCGCAGGGCGAGAAGTACCTCACCGACGTGGTGGCGCTGCTGCGCGCCTCTCGGCTCGTGGTGGCGGCGTCCGCCGCTCCGGATGCCGCGACGGCCCTGGGCGTGAACGACCGGGTGCAGCTGTCCGAGGCCGCGCGGGTGCTCAATGCCCGCACGGTGCGGCGCTGGCAGCTCGAGGGGGTCTCGATCCTGGACCCTGCCACGACGTGGATCGACGTGACGGCGAGCCTCGCCGCGGATGTAACCGTGCTGCCCAACACGCACATCCTGCGTGCGACGGCGATCGCCACCCGCGCGACCGTCGGCCCCGACACGAGTCTCGTCGACTGCGAGGTGGGCGAGGATGCCGTCGTCACGCGCACAGATGCGACGCTCGCCGTCATCGGCGCCGGCGCCACGGTCGGGCCGTTCGCCTACCTGCGACCGGGCACCTACCTGGGCGACAAGGGCAAGATCGGCACTTTCGTCGAGACGAAGAATTCCACGATCGGCGAGCGCAGCAAAGTGCCGCATCTCTCGTACATCGGCGACACCACGATCGGCACCGGAGTCAACCTCGGCGCCGGTGCGATCACCGCGAACTACGACGATGTGACGAAGCACCGCACCGAGATCGGCGACGAGGTGCACGCCGGGTCGCACAACGTCTTCGTGGCGCCCGTTAGGATCGGAGACGGCGCGAAGACCGGGGCCGGGGCGGTCATCCGCAAGGATGTTCCCGCCGGTGCCCTCGCTCTCAGTGTCGCCCCTCAGCGCAATGTCGAGGGGTGGGTCGAGAAGAACAGACCGGGAACCGGTGCCGCGGATGTCGCGGCCAAGGCTCGGTCCGCACAGAAAGCGGACGATGGGGCGCAAGAAGAAGACCGTTGAGCTCGACCGCGAGAACGACATCGCACCCGGCCTCGTCGCAAAGACCAAGAAGCGACTCGTCATCGCGCGGGGGAGTTCCCACCCGCAGCTGGCGATCGACGTCGCGGCCGACCTCGGCACGGAGCTGGTGCCCACCGAGTACCGGACGTTCGCGTCGGGCGAGATCCTGACCCGGTTCGAGGTCTCGATCCGCGGCTGCGACTTCTTCCTGATCCAGAGCTTCGGCCCGCCCGTGAACGAGTGGCTCATGGAGACGCTCATCATGCTCGACGCGGCCAAGCGCGCGTCGGCGAAGCGGATCACCGTCGTCGCGCCGTACTACCCGTACTCCCGGCAGGACAAGAAGGGTCGCGGTCGCGAACCCATCAGCGCCCGCCTCGTCGCCGACCTGATGAAGACGGCCGGAGCGGATCGGGTGATGAGCGTCGATCTGCACGCGGCCCAGATCCAGGGCTTCTTCGACGGCCCGGTCGATCATCTCTTCGCCAAGCCCGTGCTGCTGGAGTACTTCCAGAACACGCTCAGCACCGAAGACCGTGCAAGGCTCACCGTCGTGTCGCCCGACACCGGTCGGGTGCGTGTCGCCGACCAGTGGTCCGACAGCCTCGGAGCGCCGCTCGCGATCATCCACAAGCGTCGCGATCCGAACGTCGCGAACCAGGTGACCGTCAACGAGATCGTCGGCGACGTCCACGGGCGCGTGTGCCTGCTCGTGGACGACATGATCGACACCGGTGGGACGATCGTGAAGGCGGCCGAGGCACTCAAGGCGAATGGCGCGATCAAGGTCATCGTCGCGGCCACGCACGCGATCTTCAGCGATCCCGCGGTGCAGCGACTGCGCAGCGAGGCGATCGACGAGGTCGTGGTGACCGACACGGTCCCGATCCCCGACGAGAAGCATTTCCCGACGCTCACGATCCTGCCGATCGCCCCGTTGCTCGCGCGAGCGATCCACGAAGTGTTCGAGGACGGCTCGGTCACGAGCATGTTCGACGGGGCCGCCTGACGCATACGACAGAGACAGGGCTTCCGCGAGGAAGGTACGGAGAACATCCATGATGCAGCCGCTGACCGAAGCCCGACTCACTGTCGCGCGCCCTTGGGCGCTTTCCGCCGATGAGGTGCTCGCACACCTCGAGACGCAGGCGACCGGACTGAGCACCGGCGACGCCGAGAAGCGGCTGGGTCTGGTCGGACCGAACCGCCTTCCCGAGCCGGTGCGCAAGCCCGCGATCGTGCGGTTCCTCTCGCATTTCAACGACACCCTGATCTACATCCTGCTGGGCGCCGCGGTCATCAAGGCGCTCATGGGGGACTGGCTCGACTTCTGGGTGATCATGGCGGTCGCCATCATCAACGCCGTCATCGGCTATATCCAGGAGGGGCGCGCTGAGAAGGCGCTGGCGGGGATCCGGGGGATGCTGTCGGCCGACGCCAGTGCGCGGCGGGACGGCGGCTGGGTCACCGTGGCGGCCGCCGACCTGGTGCCCGGCGATGTGGTGCGCCTCATGCCGGGCGACAAGGTTCCGGCAGATCTGCGGCTGCTGCAGGCGTTCCAGCTCCGCATCGACGAGGCGGCCCTGACCGGCGAGTCGGTGCCGTCATCGAAGACGACCGATCCCGCCGACGCGGACGCGGGGGTGGGCGATCGCGGCTCGATGGCCTTCTCGGGCACGATCGTGAGCGCCGGGCAGGGCCGTGGCGTCGTGACCGGCACCGGCACGCTGACCGAGATCGGACGCATCCAGAGCCTCTCCGACGAGGCCGGCGCGCTGGCGACCCCTCTCACCCGCCAGCTCGACGGCTTCGGCCGCGTGCTCACGGTCGTCATCCTCGGGATGGCGGCGGTCATGCTGATGATCGGCAGGTTCCTGCACGGGATGCCGTTCGACGAGTTGATCTCGGCGGCCATCGGATTCGCGGTGGCGGCCATCCCCGAGGGGCTGCCGGCGCTGGTGACCATCACGCTCGCGATCGGCGTGCAGCAGATGGCCAAGCACAACGCCATCACCCGCAAGCTTCCCGCGGTCGAGGCGCTCGGGTCGGTGACGACGGTGTGCTCCGACAAGACCGGCACGCTGACTAAGAACGAGATGACCGTGCGGCGCATCGTGACGCCCGTGGCCGAGTACGAGGTGACAGGGCTCGGATACACGCCGGACGGCGAGATCATTCCGCTGCGCGGCCATGGCGGTGAGCCGAGGAGCGGGGAACGCGGCGGCCCGGTCGGCGGCGACCTCGCCGTCGTGCTCGCCGTCGCGACGCTCTGCAACGACGCGCATGTCGTCCGCGGCGACGACGGGGCATGGAGCCTCGTCGGCGAGCCCACCGAAGGCGCCTTGAAGGTCGCGGCGATGAAGGGCAGCATCGGCGGCAGCGGAAGCCGGCGGGTCGGCGTGCTCCCGTTCGACTCCGCGAACAAGCTCATGGCGACCCTCAACGAGGCGACCGAAGGATCCCGCGCGATCCTCGTCAAGGGGGCGCCCGACCGGCTGCTCGAGCGCTCGCTCACCCAGCGAGGAGCCGACGGCGCCGAGCCGCTCGACGTGGCGAAGTGGGATGCCGCGATCGCCGAGCTCAGCTCGCAGGGTCTGCGGGTCCTCGCCGCAGCACGCCGCCCCGTCCGCGCGGGCACCGGCACGATCACGCTGGACGACCTCGCCGACCTCGAGTTCCTGGGGCTGTGGGGCATCGTCGACCCGCCCCGGCCCGAGGCGATCGACGCCATCGCGGACTGCCATACCGCCGGCATCCGCGTGAAGATGATCACCGGAGACCACGCCGGAACCGCGCTGGCGATCGCGCACGAGATGGGTCTCGCCGGTGCCGATGCCGAGGTGCTGACCGGCGCCGAGCTGGAGGCGCTCAGCCAGGAGCAGCTCAAGGACGTCGTACGCGACGTCGACGTCTATGCCCGCACGAGTCCCGAGCACAAGATCCGCATCGTGCGTGCGCTGCAGTCCCACGGTGAAGTCGTCGCGATGACCGGTGACGGCGTCAACGACGCGCCCGCGCTCACCCGCGCAGACGTCGGGATCGCGATGGGCATCAAGGGGACCGAGGCGACCAAGGAGGCGGCGGAGTTCGTTCTCGCCGACGACAACTTCGCCACGATCCGCAGCGCCATCGCCGAGGGTCGTCGCATCTACGACAATCTCCGCAAATCGATCGTCTTCCTGCTGCCCACCAACGGCGCGCAGTCGCTCGTCATCCTGATCGCCGTCGTGTTCGGGCTCACGCTGCCGATCACATCGGTGCAGGTGCTGTGGGTCAACATGGTTACCGCCGTGACGCTGTCGCTCGCGCTGGCGTACGAGCCCGCCGAACGGGGGATCATGAAGCGCCCGCCGAGGGGGAGCGGAGGCCCGATCATCGATCGGCGCGAACTCGGCTTCGTCGTGATCGTCTCGCTGCTGATCGGAGGCGCCACGATGGGCGTGTTCTACGGCGTCGTCGCGACCGGCGTCGATGTCGAGATCGCCCGCACCGAGGCGGTCCTGATGCTGGCGCTCGGACAGCTCGCGTACCTGTTCAACTGCCGGTTCATGTCGCGCTCGAGCCTGACCTTCGACGTCCTGCGAGGAAACCGCGTCGTGTGGTGGTCGGCGCTCGCGCTGATCGTGCTGCAGGTGATCTACACATACGTGCCGTTCATGAACGTGCTCTTCGAGTCGCGCCCGCTGTCTGCAACGGCCTGGGCGCTGCCGATCGTGCTCTCGATCGGGATCTTCCTGGCCGTCGAGGCGCTCAAGGCCGTCATGCGCGCGCGGGCATCCTCATCGGCTCCTGCCGGGGCGCTCAAAGCAACCTCATAGGGGCGGTTGCGAGGATCGCTTCAGCACAGGGCGCCGGACGGCGTCAGCCACCACGAGCCAGGAGGACCGTCATGATCCGCACCGCACTCGCCCCCCGAGCCCGCGCCGGCGCCGCATTCGCCGCCGTCGCCGGAATCGCCCTCCTCGCGGGCTGCACGCCCGGAACAGCCGACGCCGAAGACACGGCCACCGATTCCTCGTCGACTTCGACCGATTCGACCGACGCGACCGACTCGACGACGTCGGGCGGTTCCGGCACCTACGTCGACGGCACCTACACGGCGGAAGGGTCGTACTCGACGCCCGAGACGGTCGAGACGATCAGCGTCACCGTCACCCTCGAGGGGGACGTCATCACGGCCGTCGAGGTGACCGGCGATCCGCAGGCGCGGGAGTCCGAGCAGTACCAGGGCGAGTTCATCGGCGGGATCGCCGATGTCGTCGTCGGAGAAGACATCGACGACATCCAGGTCAGCCGGGTCGCGGGATCCTCGCTCACGAGCGGCGGGTTCAACGACGCGATCGATGCCATCAAGGCCGAGGCGGCGGCGTAGGCCATGACTGCCGCGGCGGTTCGCACCGGCTCTGCCGCAGACACCGCGGACGCCCGCACGTGGCGCTTCGACGCGATCGGGACGGCGTGGGAGATCGTCACCGCGACGGCGCTGCCCGCCACTGTGCGCGCGGACGTGACCTCGGCGATCGACGCCTTCGACCGCACCTGGTCGCGCTTCCGCGCGGACTCGACCGTGCGCTGGCTCGCGGCGCATCCGCGGCCGGTTCCCGCCCCGGCCGATGCCGAGCCGATGCTGGACATGTACGCGGCGCTGTCCTCCGCGACCGCGGGCGCGATCAATCCGCTCGTCGGCGCGTCGCTCGAGAGCCTCGGGTACGACGCCGACTATTCGCTTCGCGGCGGTGATCCGGTGGCCGCGCCCGAGTCGTGGCAGGACGTTCTCACGTGGAGTGGGGGCGTGCTCGATCTTCGTACGCCGGCCACGATCGATGTCGGAGCCCTGGGCAAAGGGCGCCTCGTCGATCTCGTGCTCGACATCGTCACCGGTGCGCTGCCGGGTGACGCGGTGGTGGATGCGGGCGGCGATATCGCCCTGCGCGGCGCCGCTCAGCGCATCGGGCTGGAGCATCCGTTCGATCCGCGCCGCGCAATCGGGGTGTGGGAAGTGACGGACGCCGCACTCTGCGCGTCCGCGACCAACCGGCGTGCCTGGCAGTCGGCGGGCGGCGAGGGCCTTCACCACGTGCTGGATGCGCGCACGGGCGTGCCGATCCGCACGATCGCCGCGACGTGGGCGGTGGCGCCCGACGCGATGACAGCGGATGCCGTGTCGACGGCGCTGTTCTTCGAGGGCGGCCCCCGATTCGCATTCGAGCGTGGCGTGGACTGGGTGCGGATGACCACCGACGGCCGCGTGGAATGGTCGCCGGGATGCCCCGCGCAACTGCTGCGGTGAGCGCCGAGCGCCTCACCGGACGGGATAGCGTGGAACGGTGACCGACTCGCCTCCCTCCGGACAGGTCGTCGCCGTCGATCGCGGCGACGCGCACCGCTTCAGCCTCCCGACGCGCGAGGCGGTGTGACGTGATCGGCTCCCTCACCGCACTCTGGAACCGTGTCTTCGCGGTGCTCGGCCGCGTGTCGATGTATCGCCTCGTCTACCTGGCGCTGGCGGCGCTCGCCGTCGTCGCGCTTCTGCTGTCGTTCTTCGACCTCGTCGGTCCCGATCCGTTCCCGTTGGTGGCGACGCTCGCGGTGCTGTCGGCCGTGTGCGTGGGGGTGGATGCCGCGGCCCAGCGCGTGCTGAACCTGCCCTGGCGTCTGGAATCATCGCTGATCACGGCGCACATCCTGCTGTTCGTGCTGCGTCCGACGATCGACCTCGTGGGTCTGGCCGGGATCGCGCTCGCCGCGGCCGTCGCGTCGCTGTCCAAGTACGCCCTGGCGTGGCGCGGACGCCATATCTTCAATCCGGCGGCCGTCGGCGCCACAGTGCTGACGCTGCTGAGCCTGGTGTGGCCGGCGCTCGGCGCGTCGTCGTGGTGGGTGGGCACTCCAGCGCTCGCAGCCCCCGTGATCCTGTTCGGGCTCGCGGTGCTGCTGCGCACCGAGAAGGTGCGGGTCGTCGCGGTGTTCCTCGTGGTGGCGGTGGCCGTCGCGGTGATCCGAGTGGCCGCGCAGTACCAGGCGGCGGGGGTGGAGATCGACGGCCTCGAGGTGTTCTGGCAGGTGCTGTGGTCCTCGCCGTTCCTCTTCCTCGGCGCCTTCATGCTGTCGGAGCCGCTCACTCTCCCGCCCCGCCGCTGGCAGCAGTTCCTGGTGGCCGCAGTCGTGGGCGTGCTCGCCGGATGGCCGATCCCGATCGGCGAGATCACCCTCGGTCAGGAGCGCGCGCTGCTCATCGGCAACCTCGTCGCCTTCGCCTTCGCGGTGCGCACGGCGGTGCGCCTCACGCTCATCTCGCGCGGCGACCCCACGCCGTCGGTGCGCGAGCTGACCTTCCGCGTGCACGACCGCCTCTCGTTCGTTCCGGGGCAGTACCTCGAACTCGAAGTGCCGCATCGCCATCCCGATGCCCGCGGCACGCGACGCGAGTTCAGCATCGCGTCGGCACCGGCCGATCTGCCCTTGCTGAAGGTGGCGTTCAAAGAGGGATCGAGCACGAAGCCGCAGAGCTCGTACAAGAAGGCGCTCGCCGAGGTCGGGGTCGGGGGAGAGCTGGCGATCACGGGTGTGTGGGGCGACTTCCTGCTGCCCAAGCGTGCTGCCGCGCCGATCCTGATGGTGGCCGCGGGCATCGGCGTGACGCCGTTCGTCTCGCAGCTCGCCCAGTTGCGCCGGTCCGGCGACGAGCGCGACATCGTGCTCGTCTACGTGGCGTCGGATGCCGCGGAACTGGCGTACCGCGACGACATCGAGGCTTCCGGTGCCCGTGTCGTCGTGTTCACGCGCGACCGGCCAGCCGACCTGCCCGCCCACTGGCAATGGGCGCGCGGCGTTCGCCTCGACGCGGACGGACTGGTGCAGGTCGTGCCCGACATCTCTTCGCGCCATGCCTACATCTCGGGTCCGGCCGGACTCATCGCGGAACTTGCTCCCGCCCTCGAGCGTGCCCGCTCGATCACGACCGACGCCTTCAGCGGCTACTGAGAGCGGGCCGGACCCGCGCATTCTGAGCAGCTGTGCTCTCGCGGTCGCGTTTCGGCGGTCGGGTGCCGCGGTCGGGTGGCCGGTATTGACAGGCGCGCGAGCGGTGTTTCGGAGGGTGGGGACGCCGGCGTGGACGGGTGGCGAGCGGTGGTTCGGTACGTGGAACGGCCGCCGCGGTGAGCGAGCGCGTGAGGGAGTGGAGCGGTTCAGGCAGCCGGGTCCGCGGGCCGGGCGGGCAACCGCACTTCGAACGTCGTGTCGCCCGGGGCGCTGTCGACCGTGATCGCGCCGCCGTGAGCATCGACGATCGCGCGGACGATCGACAGCCCGAGGCCTGTCCCGCCGGTCTGCCGGGCGCGTGAGCGATCGGCCCGAGAGAAGCGCTCGAACAGCTCGTCCTTGATCGCCGGATCGATGCCGGGGCCGTCGTCGTGCACCCGCAGCACGGCGTTGCCGTCATCGCGGGTCACGCCGATCGTCACGGTGGTGCCGGCGGGGGTGTGGGTGCGTGCGTTCGCGAGGAGGTTCGCCGCGATCTGGTACAGCCGCCCGGCGTCACCGGCGATCAGCACCGGCTCATCGTCGACGTCGATCACCCAGGTGTGATCCGGGCCGGTCGGCCGGGCATCGGCCACAGCATCGATCGCGAGGCGCGTGAGATCCACCGTGCCGTAAACCAGCTCCTGCCCCTCGTCCAGGCGCGCGAGCAGCAGCAGGTCCTCGACGAGCGAGGTCATGCGCAGCGACTGCGCCTGGATGCGCTCGAGCGATGCTTCGGTCGTCTGCATCGTCGACGGTCCGTGGTCCCGGTCGAGGGCCTTCAGCGACAGCTCGGAGTATCCGCGGATCGACGCCAGCGGGGTTCTCAGCTCGTGACTCGCGTCGGCCACGAACGCGCGCATGCGCTCCTCGTTGCGCTGGCGGGCGGCGAGCGAGACGCCGACGTGGTCGAGGAGGGTGTTGAGCGCTTCTCCCACGCGGCCGACCTCGGTGCGCGGATCGGCCTGGCGCGCGGGCACCCGCTCGGAGATCGACACCTCCCCCTGGTCGAGGGGCATGCGAGACACGCGCTCGGCGGTGTCGGCCACGGCGCGCAGCGGCGCGAGTCCGGCCCGGATGGTCCACGCGGTCGCAGCCGCGAGCAGGATGAGCCCGCCCGCGGTGAGGAGCGCGATCGTGGTGAGCATCCTGGTGATCGTGGTGGCGACATCGTCGCGGGACAGCCCGACGACCACGATCGACTGCCCGCTTACGGGCTGCCCTTCGATGCGGTAGGTCCCGATGTCGTCGATCGAGACAACGATCGGTCCTTGCTCGGGGATGTCTTCGGTCAGTTGTCCGATCTGCTCATCGGTGAGCGCGAGTACGGTCCCGTCGTCCAATGTCACGGCCGCCGTCGGCATGTTGGGCAGAGTCTGGACCGCGAACAGCGTGCCGGCCTGCATCGGCATCTGCTCGAGGATCTGCTCCGCCGACATTCCCTGGGCGATGAACTGCCGTGTCATGCTCGCAGTACGGTCGACCTGCGACTTCAGCTGCTCACTGAGGCCAGCCTCGAGCACGTTCCCGAGGATCGCGCTCGTGGCCACGCCGACGAGCACCATGATGAACGACGTGATCCCCACGACCGTCACGATCAGCTTCCGCTGCAGCGACCACGGGGCGCGCTTGCGGACGGCCTTGTCGCGAGGCGGCTTCACCGCGGCGACGGATGCCTCCGCACCTGTGGGTGCCGCGGCATCCGTCGTGTCGTTCGCGGCGCCCTGGGGCGCCTCACCGGGAAATTCGCTCGTCACTGCGGGGCCTTGATCATGTACCCGACGCCGCGGACGGTGTGGATGAGCGGCTCGCGGCCCTGGTCGATCTTCTTGCGGAGGTACGAGATGTACAGCTCGACCACGCTCGAGCGCCCGCCGAAGTCGTAGTTCCACACGCGGTCGAGGATCTGCGCCTTCGACACGACACGGCGCTGGTTGCGCATGAGGTAGCGCAGCAGCTCGAACTCGGTCGCGGTAAGCTCGATCTCGTCTCCCGAGCGGTCCACCTCGTGGCTGTCCTCGTTGAGGGTGAGATCGCCTACACGCAGGATCGGCTCCGCGGTCGAGGCGTGGGCCGTGCCGGCGCGGCGCATGAGGCCGCGAAGGCGCGCGACGACCTCTTCGAGGCTGAAGGGCTTCGTGACGTAGTCGTCGCCGCCCGCGGTGAGGCCGGCGACCCGGTCGCTCACGGCGTCCTTCGCGGTCAGGAACAGCACCGGCACCTCGTCACCGGACTGGCGCAGCCGCTGCAGCACGGCCATGCCGTCGAGATCCGGCATCATGATGTCGAGCACCATGGCGTCGGGACCGAAGTCCCGGGCCGCCTGCAGCGCCTCGTAGCCCGAGGCGGCTGTGCGCACCTCCCACCCTTCCATCCGCAGCGCCATCGACAGCAGGTCGGTGAGCATCTGCTCGTCGTCGACCACGAGGACGCGCAGGGCCGATCCGTCGGGGCGTTGGAGTGCGGGGGAGGGGCTGGTCATGGCTCCATTGTGACCGCCTTCCTATGGGCTTCCTATGGGAGGGGCTATGCGTCGGCTGGGAGTTCCGGCGCTGCACGGGCACGCGAGAATCGCCGCAGCGCGCGAGACTCCTGGCGATTCCCACGCGTCCCGCCGATTCTCGCGGGGCAGGCGAGGCGCGCGCATAACCAGTTCATAGCTCGCACTGGAAATCCCCATCGGAGCGCTCCGTAGGTTCACCCCGACGGCCGCAGAAGGCGCGCCGGGAGGAGACCCATGTACGGAACGTATCTGCGGCGAGAACTCGTCGGCCGCAAGAAGCAGACGATCATCGTGGCCGCCGGCCTCGCGATCGCCATCGCACTCGTGATGATCGTGAACTCGCTCGCGGCAGGCGTGCGCGACGCGCAGGCGCAGGCTCTCGAGTCGGTCTACGGCGTCGGCACCGACCTGACGGTGACCGGTGCCATGGCCGAGCCCGGGGAGGGCGGCGGCCAGCGGTTCGACTTCGGCGAGGACGGCGGTGCGACGGGCGAGGACGGCACGACCGAGCTCAGCCAGTCGCAGCTCGTCTCGGAGCCGATGCGCGCCACGCTCGACGCGAGCACTCTCGACACCGTGATCGCCGTCGATGGCGTGTCGGCGGCATCCGCCACACTCAGCCTCACCAACATGACATTCTCGGGTGAGCTGCCTGCGGCCCCCGACGACACCACGACGACCGAAGGCGGCACGCAGGGAACGCCGCCGCAGGGTGAGGGAGGCGGCGGCGGAGGCGGCGGCTTCGGAGGCGGCTCGTTCGGCGTCGACTCGTTCACGGTGCTCGGCATCGACCCCACCTCGACCGCTGTCGGGCCCCTGTCGGCTGTCGAGATCAGCGACGGCCGCGCGCTCGAGAGCAGCGACGAGGGCGGGAACGTCGCCGTGCTGGACGCGACCTATGCCTCGACGGCCGAGGTCGTCGTGGGCGACACCATCGACATCGGCGGCGAGGACTTCGAGGTCGTCGGACTCGTGGCATCGACCTCGGATGAGGCAGACACGGCGTCCAACGTGTACATCCCGCTGGATGTCGCTCAGACGCTCTCGGGCGTGGGCGCGGTCGTTTCGACCGTGTACGTGCAGGCCGAATCGTCCGACGCGATCGCGGCCGTGCAGGCCGATCTCGAAGAGGCACTGCCCGACACCACGGTGAGCTCGCAGGCCGACCTCGCCTCGACCGTCTCCGGCTCGCTCTCCAGCGCCTCCTCGCTCATCACGAACCTCGGCACCTGGTTGTCGGTGATCGTGCTCGCCGTCGCGCTCGTGCTGGCCGTGCTGTTCACCATCTCGGGCGTCTCGCGCCGCACTCGCGAGTTCGGCACGCTCAAGGCGATCGGCTGGTCCAACGGACGTGTCGTCGGACAGGTCGCGGGCGAATCCGCGGTGCAGGGACTCCTCGGCGGCGTCGTGGGTCTGGTGCTCGGCTTCGCCGGCATCGTGGCGATCAACCTCATCTCGCCGACCATCTCGACGGCGGCCGCGGCCGACACGGCGGCCCAGGGCGGCCCCGGCGGCACGGGCGGCGGTCCCGGCGGCGGCGCATTCGGCAACGCGGTCATTCAGCAGGGTTCCACCGACATCGTCCTGCAGGCACCCGTCACCCTGTGGGTGATCGTGGCAGCCGTGGGCATCGCGGTGCTCGGCGGACTCGTCGCCGGTGCGTTCGGCGGATGGCGCGCGGCCCGCCTCAGCCCCGCCGAAGCGCTGCGATCGGTCGGGTGACGCGGCGATGACCGAGATCGCCCCGCCCGCTCTCACCAAGAAGCCGCTCACGAGCCCCACCACGACAGGAGACGAAGACATGACGATGATCGACACCGACCCGGCAGCAGTGGGGGATGCCCCGACCGCGGCGCTCTACCGACTGACCGATGTGACACGCACCTATCGGCAGAAGCAGCGCGTGATCAAGGCGCTGACCGGTGTCGGGCTCGAGATCGGCGCCGGCGAGTTCGTCACGATCCAGGGGCCGACCGGTGGCGGCAAGTCCACGCTGCTGCAGCTGCTCGGCGCCCTCGATCGACCCTCCTCTGGCTCGGTGGTGCTCGCCGGTACGGATCTTGCGAAGGCCTCGGATGCCGAGCTCGGGCGCGTCCGCGCGCGTGAGATCGGATTCGTGTTCCAGGGATTCAACCTGATCCCGACGCTGACCGCGGCCGAGAACGTCGACATGGCCCTCGAGCCGCTCGGCCTACCGAAGGCGGAGCGTGCGACGCGAGTCGCCGAGGCGCTCGCGCACGTCGGACTGGCCGACCGCACCGACCACAAGCCCACCGAGCTGTCGGGCGGTCAGCAGCAGCGTGTCGCGATCGCCCGCGCGATCGTGAAGCGTCCGCGGGTGCTCCTGGCCGACGAGCCGACCGGAAACCTCGACGAGAGCATGCGCGACGAGATCCTCGCCGTGCTCGAGGGGCTGTGCGCCGAGGGGCTCACCCTCATCGTCGTGACGCATGATTCGGCCGTCGCACGCCGCGCGCACCGCCGGCTCCGGCTCGACAAGGGAACCGTGCGAGACATCACGCGCTGACGAAGGAGAACTCCGAGGACTCTCCCTATCGCCACGACCACCTTCAACCGGGGAGCAGGGCGCATCGCCGACCGCGGCGCGCCCTGCTTCTCGCCGTCGACGACGTCCGGTCGGGCGAGGGGGTCGATGTCGCACGCGGACGGGGTATCGGTGGGCGGTTCAGTACAGTAGCCGGTGTGCCACATGACCCGTTGATCAGCGCCCTCGGCGCGGTCATCCGCATCGATGTGTCGGCGCTCGATGCGGCCGGGGCCGCTGAGGTCGCGCGGGTGTGGGCCGACGCCGCGCCATCCTCGTCCGACGGGTCGATCCCCGTCGACGTCACCGTGGTGGCGCCCGCAGGAGTGCCGATCGAACGCCTGCTGTCCTCGCTCTCCAAGCGCGTCACGCTCGCCGCGATCGAGGCCAGGCGCGGCGAGGCGTGGATGCTGCACGCAGCGGGCATCGCCGACGAGCGAGGACATGTCGTCGTCGTCATCGGGCCATCGGGTCGCGGAAAGACGACGGCGGTGCGGGCGCTGGCGCAACGCTACGGCTACGTCACCGACGAGACGATAGCCATCGATGGATCCGGACGCGTGCAGCCGTACCGCAAGCCGCTGTCGATCATCGAAGGCGCGGTGGCCGTCAAATCGCAGCGTCCGCCGGGCGAGCTCGGCCTGGGCGCTCTGCCGGCGCCGCAGCTGCGAGTGGCTGCGCTCGTCCTGCTGGATCGACGCCCCGACGGGCCCGACGTGCCGATGCTCGAGGAGTGCGAGCTGGGCGACGTGCTCGGCGAGCTCGTGGAGCAGACCAGCTACCTCGCAGATCTGCCCAACCCGCTCCAGACGATTTCGGCGCTCGTGGCGGCCGTGGGAGGGATTCGCCGCGTCGTCTACCGTGAGGCGGATGGCCTCGTCGACGGGTTCGCCCCGCTCTTTCGCGATCCCGGGGCGATGGTCCGCGACGTGAGCGAGGTCGGTGAGCCGCAGCGCGCGGGCGGGGAACGAACGTCGACGCGCACAGCGACAACGGGTCTCTATCGGGGGGCGTATCTCGATGCCCTCGTCCTGGACCACCCCCGTCGGGTGGCATTGCTGCAGCCGGACACCGACGAGGGGGCGATCCTGCGGGTGATCAGCGGCATCGGGCCGGCGTTGTGGAGCGAAGCCACGGGTCGTTCGGACGAGGAGCTGGTATCGGTCGTCGTGCGGGCGCACGGCGAGCCGGCGGAATCGGATGCCGCGTCCGCCGTCGCGGCGGCGATCGCCGAGCTCAGCGCGCACGGCGTGGTGGTGCGGGGACAGGACTGATCGTGTCGACGGAGCGGCGGCGTAGCCGCGCGAAACGGCGATAGGGAAGAATGAAGTCGAGCGGCGCATCGCGTCGCGTTGCGCGAAGTACTATGAGCCCAATAGTCTGGCGCCAGACTGGAAACGCTTGCAGCGTGGCCGAGCGCGTGATGCCTGGGGTAATCACGATACGCACGATGGATGGAGAAACGTGAACGACCGAGATCCCGAATCATCAGCCATTCCGAATTCCGAACTCACTCGGCGGGACGAGACGCTCTGGAAAGCCGAGGTCAGCAGACGGGGTACTCTGACCGCTGCCGCCTGGGCGGTGCCGGTCATCGCGATGGCCGCGGCGACACCGGCCGCGGTTGCGAGTGGACCGTTCGACCCGACGAGCGACCTTCAAGTGGCCGCTCTCGGCGGCGCCGAGGGGCGGTATACGACAGGATCTAACTTCACCAACGGCGTTGTTTCTCCGAACACGGACTTCCGTCGGGCGTTCTCGGTGACGAACGTGGGTGAAGGCACCTTCTCGGGCACGCTGCGGATCGACTTCACCTTCCCCCGGATGTGGAACCAGGGGACAGGTTCCAACACCGACGCGTTCCAGAACTACAGCACCGTCGATCTGGGCGGGTCGAATGGCGGGTCGATCGGGGGCAAGAGCTCCTGGACGGTCACCACCGCGGCCGCGTACACGCAGAACACGGGCACCAACGCCTGGACAGCTGTATGGCTTCGGATGGATCCGGCGTACTTCACGCTCACCAACGTGGTCCTTCCTCCCGGTGGTACCGTTCGGTTCGCCCTCAACGCGGCGATTCCGTTCAGCTGGATCGGGAGCGCCGGTCCCCCTCCGGTGTATTTTCCCAACAGCTGGCGGATCTACTGGCGATCGCCGGTCTCGATCACGGCCACCACGTCGAGCAACGTCAATCTGGGCACGTACGTGACCCCGGTGGGCGGCTGGACGGATGGCATCTGGTACTTCAACGGCGGCGGCCCGTTTGCCTACGATGGCGGCGGCGGAATCTACCCTGCCTACGGGACCGCTTGACACGCCTCGGCTCATCGCGAGTCGCTGAGGCGAGTTCGACAGCAAATGAGGGGACACGCCGCGATGCGGTGTGTCCCCTCATTTGCGTGTTCTCACGCGGGTGCGGAAGCCCGGCCCGGGGCGACGACGTTCTCAAAGCCCAGCCCCCGCCTCCGGCCGTGCGGCGTCGCATGTCGCGTCAGAGCAGATTCCACCGCGTGATCGGCCAGAGGATGACGACCGCTCTCCCGACGATTCCGTCGCGGCTCGCCCACCGCCAGCAGCCCTGATCAGCGTCCGCGACGCGGCACAGAGCGGCCGAGTCGGATGACGCCGAACGGTGGTCTCCCAGCATCAGGTAAGACTCCGCAGGAACGGTGACGCTGTCGAAGCAGCGCAACGACCGTGGGTTCGACGTGCAGTCCAGAGCGCCCGGCTCGAAGGGGAGATCCTCGAACACGTACGGCTCGACGAGCGGCACGCCGTCGACGGTGACCGCGCCGCCATCCGTGCAGCACGCGGCGACCTGGCCCGGCCCGGCGATCACCCGCTTGACCAGCGTGTGCCGCCCTGACGGGCCGAAACCGGTCATTTCACCCACCCAGCGCAACGCCGAACGGATCGGATCTTCGCCCGTCGCTGCGCCGCCATCCCAGGCTTCACCTGCGTCGAAGACGACCACATCGCCTGTCGTGGGCTGTGAGGCGAGGTAGGCGAGCCGGTTGACCAGAACGCGATCTCCGACCTGCAGGGACTGCTCCATCGAACCCGAGGGCACGACATAGGGCTTAGCGATGAAGCTCAGAACCAGCGCCACGACGGTGAATGCCAGTGCGAGATGGAACCAGACGGAGCGCGTGATCCGCCGCCAACGGGCCGGCTGGTCGGTCGCGGCGGTCACGTGTCGAGGCTACCGGACCGCGGCGGCGGCCCGGTCGGGAGTCGACTCCGACTCTCGCGGAAGAGTCATCTCGCCGGCGACGATGTCAGGGTGCGCGACCCTGCGATCACATCGCGGAGGTTCTGCGCGAAAGAGGCGGGCGAGAAGCGCTCCGCGCTCGCACGGATGGGATCGCTATCCCACTCGGAGGGAAAGCCGCGCACGCCGCGGATCACACCCTCCACACTCTCGTCGTCGATGAACATCCCCGACACGCCTTCGAGGGTCGAATCGAGAAAGCCGCCGGCTCGCAGGACCAGAGCCGGCCGCCCGAACGCGTTCGCCTCGACCGGGGTCAGCCCGAAGTCCTCGTGCGACATCGACATGAGGGCGCGGGTATTCGCGTAGAGCCACCGCAGTTGCGCTTCAGACACATGGCCGAGGGCGATGACGTTGCGCGGGAGGGTCGTCGAGTCGGGCAAGCCGACGATCACGAGCGTTCGGTTGGGCATTCGCGCGAACGCGTCGATGAGCAGCGACGTTCCCTTGTAGCCCCGTGTGCGTGAGACGGCGAGGAAATATTCGGCCGGAACGTCGGGAACCGCCACCTGCGGGCCAGTCACATCGATCGACAGCGGCGGGTGGAGGACTTCGGCGCGGATGCCGTAGACGTGCCGGATGCGCACTGCCACAGACTCCGAGTTCGCGATGTACAACTGGGCCGTGTGGGCGGCGCGCTGATCCCATGATCGCAGTCGCGGCGAGAGGGCGCTGAGTGCGGCACGGACGGGAAGTGGCTGATCCCGGACGTAATCCGCCCGCTGATACAGCCAGCGCGCGGGGTTGTGGCAGTACACCACCTTCATCGTCCGGTCGGTCGCCCGCAGCCCGTGCGACCATCCGGAAGAACTGCACACCAGCAGTTCGGCATCGACGGGTGGCATCCGCGACCAGGCGGTTGCCAGCAGCGGCAGAGCTCGTCGCATGTCGTGGCGCATCGAGCGGACCGCACGCGAAGCGCTCTGCGTGATCGTGAAGTCCGCGAACTCAGGAAATGTGCGATCGGGGTCGTAGACGGAAGTGATGATCTCCTTCGCGCCCATCTGACGCGCGATCTCGAGCGCTACCCGCTCTGCACCGCCACGCTGGGTGAAGTAATCGTGCGCTACGACAGTCTGCGGTGCGGCCGAAGAGGTCATAGCGAGAGCGAGCTGCTGTCTTTCCCCGCGGGTGTTGAGCCGGCAACCGCCGATCGCTCGCCGAAATGCTCACATAGTTGCACGCGCTCAAGCACCGTCGTTGCCACGATCCCCCCCAGAGACTGTGATGACATCCACATCGTCAATCTGCCGAGCGGGCCGACTCATCGTTGACGATACGCCCGCGAATTTCGGGTCCACGGGTGATCTGAAGCAGACTCTACCACCCGTTTGTGCAAACGCTTCCACATGAGTCCTCTCGAAGCAAACGCGACGCCCGAACGCTGAGCGGACGGGCGGGGTGAGATGATCGGCCGACTATCGTGAGACGCGTGAGCGTTCTCGTGACCGGTGGTGCCGGGTACATCGGCGGCCATGTCGTGGCCGGCCTGACGTCGCGCGGCGAATCGGTCGTCGTGATCGACGACCTCAGCACCGGGGTGCCCGAGCGCGTCGCAGGGCTCGTGTTCAGTGTGTGCGACCTCGCGTCCGATGACGCACCCGCACAGGTCGAGGCGATCCTGCGAGAGCATGACGTTCGTGCCGTCGTGCACCTCGCGGCGAAGAAGCAGGTCGGAGAATCCGCACAGCGACCCGCGTGGTACTACCGGGAGAATGTCGGTGGACTCGCCAATCTGCTCTTGGCGATGGAGTCCGCTCGGGTCTCGAACCTGGTGTTCTCGTCGTCGGCGGCGGTGTACGGGAACGGCACGGGTGTGCCGGCGCGCGAGAGCGACGCCGCAGACCCGATCAATCCGTATGGCAGGACGAAGCTCGCCGGCGAATGGATGGTGCGCGACGCCGTGCGTGCCGGGTGGCTTCGCGCGGTCTCCTTGCGCTACTTCAATGTCGCCGGCGCCGGAAACGATCTGAGTGCGGATCGGTTCGCGACAAATCTCGTCCCGATCGTGTTCGAGCGGCTGATCGCAGGGGAGGCGCCGAGGGTCTTCGGTGATGACTATCCGACCCCCGATGGCACGTGTGTCCGCGACTACGTGCACGTCGTCGATCTTGCCGATGCGCACGTTGCGGTTCTCGATGCGCTCTCCGCCGGCCGAGCGATGCCCGCCGAACTGAACGTCGGCACCGGGGTGGGTCGCTCGGTCCTCGAGGTGCTGGAGATGATTCGCGACGTGACGGGTCACGCGACGACACCGGCGATCGAGCCGCGCCGTATCGGCGATCCTGCAGCGCTCGTGGCCGACTCCTCGCTGATCCACGCGGAACTCGGCTGGTCGGCGAAGTTCGGCCTCCGCGAGATCATCACCTCCGCGTGGAGCGGCTTCCGCGCGCCACGTGTTTCGGGATGACCATGACCGCCGAGGTCCTTCCTGTTCACCACGGCGAGCCCGCCGTCCCGGTCCGTCGCGCGGCCGCGCTCGCGATCGTCGACTCCGACGATCGCCTGGTGGTGCTCCGCCTCGACGACGAACGATGCGAGCCTCACGTGCTGCGAGGCACCGCCATCGCGCTGTGGCGCGAGATCGATGGGGAACGCAGCGCCGATGCCATCATCGAGGCCCTCGTGGAGCGCTTCGATGCCGATTTCGGCACCGTGCGGCGTGACGTGCTCGCCTGCCTCGACACGATGCGGCGCACCGGGCTGATCGAGCGCGAGCAGTTCGGCTCACCGTGACCGGTAATGCGCCCTGATGTCCTGGGTCGCCTGAAGAGCTGAGCGTATTCCGCGGGCGAAGCGCCGCCACCAGCCTTTGGCCACCGCACGCGCACCTGCGCCGACGTAGGGATCGATGGCTCGCAGCTCGTCGGCCGAGGGGAAGACCGCTCGCCGGATCACGTGCAGCTTGCGCGTGAAGGACGCCTGGCGGAGCTCGAGCAGCCAGGCGGTCATGCGGTGTCGCGCATGCACGTTCAGCTGCCAGCGGCGCAGCTGCTCCGAGGGGTTCTGCTCCTCGGGAATATCGAAGCCGAGCGCGCGCAGGAACGGTCGCGCCGTCTGCAGCGCGCCGGCGTCGTGCGCGGAGGCGAGCACGGCATTCGCGAGCCTTTCGTCGCTGCTGACGCGGTGCAGAAGATACCGGTACTCCCGCATCTTGCGGCTCTCCGCCGACACGTGCCCGGCCTCTCGCAAGGAGTGCAGGGCGAGCACGAGCGCTGTATCCGCCTCTCCCGTCGTGTCCACCTGCACGCCGGCAGCAGCACAGGACTGCCGCCGCTGCCACAGGTGGTCGAACGTCTCGGCCGCATCGCCGATGAATCCCGGCCAATAGTGGTGTACGTCGATATCGCAGTTCCAGCCGGAGTGCACGAGGGTGCGAGAGTGCAGATCCAGGAGGAGGGGAAAATCCGGCGCAGGCCGGGCTGTCCATCCGTACCGCGCGAATGCAGCGAGAAGGTCGTCGAACCGGTCGGGCTCCACGAGCAGGTCGACATCGTGCGACGGCCTCGGCTCGCGCAGCCCCTGGAGCGAGGCGAACGATCCCTTGAGTACGAGGGTTCGGATGCCCGCCCCGTGCGCGACGTGCTGCGAAAGAGCGGTCGCCAGCGCGACCGCGTCGTCGAGCCGGAGGTGCTCGACCGCAGGCACAGGGCCCTCAGGCATCCGAATCCCCTCACGTTGCAACCCGACCAATCTATCCTCGCCGCTCCGGCCGTCGAGCTTCGCCCCTGCCTTCACAGGGCCAGTAGGGTGGGTCCGGCACGGCGGCGCCGGCGATGACCGACATCGTGTCCCGCACACCGAGGACGAAGCATGACACTGCCCACGAGCGGCTCTGAGCCCGTCACGATCGCCGCTAACAACGGTGACATCGCGGGTGGCGAGGTGATGCTGCTGAACATCGCCCGCGCCTGTGAAGAGCTCGGAGTCGATACCGCCGTGGTCGGCCCGTCGCATCCTTCGGATCTGGTCGATGCGGCGCGCGACGCCGGGCATCGCACGGTGGTGCTCGAGGCGAATGGCCGCAAGGAGTGGATGCGGTCGCTGCGCCGATGGGACCGCACGCAGCGCGGGGGTCTGCTCTGGTGCAACGGCCTCGTGCCGTCGTTGGCGACGGCGGGGCACCCGGGCCGGATCGTGCACGTTCATTCGACCGTGCCCCCTGCGCGGCGAGCCATGCTGTCGATCGCGCGCCGCGGTGCGCTTGCGACACTCGTGCCCTCGGCATCCATGCGTCGAGATGTGCGCGGAGCAGATGTCTTTCCCAACTGGGTGCTGCCCATCGAGCGTCGCGAACGCGAGCGCCGCGGCGATGGAACCTTCGTGCTGGGGTTTCTCGGCCGTGTCTCGGTCGACAAGGGCGTGCCGATTCTGGCGGCCGCACTGGGGCGACTGGAGCAGTCGCACCCCGGCCGATTCCGGCTGCTGCTGGCAGGCGACCCCCGCTTCGTGCCTGAGCGCGACCAGCGTGCGGTCGAAGACGCGCTTGTGTCCGTCGAGGGGCTCGTCGAACGCACCGGCTGGATCGCTCCGGGGGAGTTCTTCGCCCGCGTCGATCTGATCGTCTGCCCGTCGGTGTGGCCGGAGCCGTTCGGACTGGTCGCCGCCGAGGCGATGGCGACGCGCACCCCGTTGCTCGTGAGCGACGCGGGCGCGCTGCCCGAGGTCGTCGGCCGAGACGAGTCCGTCATCGTCCCCGCCGGTGATGTGGATGCCTTGGCAGCCGCGATCCTGGACCGTGCCGATGGCGTCATCGACACCTCCGCATCCGTGCGCTCGGGATGGGATCGGTGGGAGAAGGAGTACTCGCCGGAGGCCGGTGTGAACCGCACCCGGCAACTCCTGACAGGAATGGGCAGGACGCAGGCGGCGGTGCGCTAGCCGGATGCCGTGAACGGCGTTCCCGGGAAGCTGTTGCTGTTCGACGGCGCATCACGTACTCGTATGGCCAGTCCGACTCCGAGCAGCAGAAACGCCGGGAGCGTGAAGAAGACCTCGCCCAGGCGCGTGGCGCAGAGAAGGATCGCCACGGTCGCCGCCTCGACCGCGACGTCATCGGCACCCCGGGGCGACCGCGCACCGACGCGAAACCCCACGATGACGAAAAGAGCGACGACGCAGAGCAGCATGATCCAGCCGCCTTCGACGAGCAGCACCAGATACGAGTTGTGGAAGAACCATTGACCGCCCGCGACGGTGACCTCGCCTTCGCCCACGCCGAGCCCGTACCACGGCGCGTGAGACACCTTGATCAGCGCGGCGCTGTCGATACGCGATCGCAGCGCATCGGAGCCGGCGCGCGCGGCGTATTGCCCGACTTCCGCGAGGTTGTCCTCCACCCAGCTGAAGGCGAGAAAGATCGCGAGCGCGAGCACGACGCGCAGCGCGGCTCCGATCCGGGTGCTCAGGAGGATCCATACGACTGCCGCGGCGAACGCGGCCATCGAGGTGCGAGAGTCGGTCAGGACGAGTCCCGCGGCGCCGGCGACGAGGATCACGATCTTGGCCCATGTCGGCCGGACGAAGGCGATCATCAGCAGAGGCAGGACGGCGAAATACAAGCCCGCCCTGTTCTTGTCCTCCAAGAAGCCCGTGAGCAGCCCGCCGTAGTTGTCAGGAGCAAGGCCCGCGTAGAACAGCGCGGTGTTGGCGATGAGGCCGGCTCCGACTCCGATCATCACGGATCGGATATCGATCCGTGCGCTGGCGATGAAGCCGGCCAGCACCATGAGGATCGCGAATCTGACCAGCCGTCTGACCGGGTCGACGTCGTTCACGAGGGCGACGACGGCGAGGTACGCGAGCAGGAAGACGACGATGTAGACGTACCAGTTGACCGGGCGGAGCGAGCGCCGGGGCCTGCGGAACGCGGCGAGGGCGATCAGCGCCAGCGCGGCGAGGTCCGACAGCGGCAGCTGCGCGGGCCCCGGAATCTCGATTCTGAACACGAACAGCCCGGCGAGCAGGGCCTCCAGCAGGCGGAACGGCTGGTGATCGGAGACGGAGGCGCCGCCGCCGCGAGCTGCGGTCTCGGAGGCCGATGATGCATGTGGCATGTCGAGACACCTCCCGAGGCGGAACGGACGAGCGGCAACGGTGGCGAGTCTACTGGGAGAGTCTCCTCCGGCGTGTGAGGGGGCGTGGGTCCAGGCGGGCAAGGGGGTGCTCCACCGGTGCTGGTAAGGTGCAATTCAGCTTGAATCACCCCTAGTGCGCGCTCCCGCGAGCGTCCTGTTCCAGAGAGGTCCCGACCGCGCCATGACGGTACTCGACTTCCTTCGTCTGACGCGCAAGAACTGGGTCGTTCTCCTCGTTGGCGTCATCGCCGGAGTGCTCGTGATGTTCGGTTACACGCTGTTGCAGCCGCGGGTATATACGGCAAGCTCGGCCGGATATGTGGTTGCGGGCGGCAGCGCCGGGTTCATGGACGCGATGAGCGGCACGGAAGCCGCCGCGACCAAGGCACGCTCCTTCATCCCGCTGATCACGAGCGGTGCGGTGTTCGACCAGATCGCCTCCGACCCGACACTCGATCTCGGCGGGGAGTCGCTCAGCGGGCGGCTATCAGCCTCGGTGGCCGAAGGAAGCACGCTTCTCGAGGTGTCTGCGACGGCATCCTCTCCGGAAGCGGCGGCCGCGCTCGCCGATGGCGCACTGGAAGCGGTTGCAGCCGTGGTCGAGCACATCGAAAGCGAGGTGGGCGCAGAGAGTTCGTCCATCCTCGTCGTTCCGCTCGAGAACGCGGTCGTGCCGACCCAGCCGGTGAGCCCGGATCTGCGCGTCAATCTGCTCCTGGGCGGGGTCATCGGTCTCGTTGCGGCATATCTCTTCGTCTTCCTGCGGAAGGCCGCTGATGTTCGCGTGCGCACAGCCGCCGACCTGTCGACGGCGGCCGGCGGCGCCGGCACGCTCGGCCGGATCCCCAAGTCGGAACAGCTCGCCGGAAAGAATCGCGCTGTCGCAGATGTCGATGCGCATGCCGCCGAAGCCTTCCGGCGGCTGCGAACGAACCTTCGCTTCTCGAGCGTCGACGGCGAGGTTCACAGCGTCGTCGTGACCAGCGCCAACGTCGGCGAAGGCAAGTCGACGGTATCGGTCATGCTGGCGAGGGTTCTGGCGCGTTCCGGCCAACCGACCGTGCTGATCGACGCCGACCTTCGCCGACCGTCCGTCGCGGGCCTGGCCGGCGTGGACGGAAGCATCGGCCTGAGCGAGGTGCTGAGCGGGCAGGTCCGCTTCGAAGACGTGCTGCGCACGACAGACACCCCGGGGCTTCTGGTGCTGCCTGCCGGCCACGTTCCCCCGAACCCGTCCGAGATGCTCGGTTCGCAGGCGATGAGGTCCCTCGTGGCGACCTTGTCAGATCGCCACTTCGTCGTGATCGACGCGCCGCCCGTCCTCCCCGTTACGGATGCCGTGCTGCTCAGCATGGTCGCCGACGGCACCATCCTGCTGGCAACGGTCGGAAAGACGCGCAAGGAGGATGTCGTACTGGCCCGACAGATGTTGGATCAGGTGCACTCCCGGCTCCTCGGAACCGTGCTCAACAAGGTCTCGGGGCGCGATGCCGGCGAGGGCCACGAGTACAAGCGGAACTCGAAGTACTACATGCCCTCCGCAGCAGCCGAGCGCTCGAGCGACGGGGCGACGCTTCCGACACCGGTGACGTGGGAGCCGACCGGTGAATCGAGCGCGGAGGCGGCGGGGTCGCGCCGCAGCGCGCGTCGAGGAGCCTGAATGCCATCCTTGCTGTTTGTCTGTCAGGCGAACATCGCCCGATCGGCTTCCGCTGAGCTGATCGCACGCCACCTCCTCGGCACCGGCGGGGCATGGCAGGTCGCCAGTGCGGGTGTCAGCGCGCTCGTGGGTCACGGCGTCGACTCCGAGCTCGCGGGCGCCCTGCACCGACGCGGCATCGACGCCTCGGCACACACCGCGCGCCAGGTAGACCTCGCTCTGCTCTCGAGCGCCGACCTCGTACTCGCCTTCGAGGCCCGGCAGCGGGCATGGGTCCTCAAGGAGTCGCCGGCGTCGGTTCGTTCGACGTTCACGATCCGTCGCGCGGCGCGCGCGCTTCAGGGGCTCCCGCGGCGAGCGGAGCCGCTGAGCTTCCTCGCTGTCGACGACGCCCCGTACGTCGACGCGGACGACTTCGCCGATCCGTACGGACACGGCCCGGCCGCCGCCGAGAGCGCGGTGGCCGAGATCACGGAACTGCTCGAAGTCATCCTCGCCGCAGTCGGTGCGACACCGAGCGCTGCAGGATCCAGAGGCGAACGGATGCTGCACGGCGCGCCACCGGGAGCACTTCTCTGATGCCAGGGACCGACCTGCGCGGGTTCGAGGGCGTGCCCGGCGTTTCGGTCATCATTCCGCACTACGGCGATCCAGAGACGACGTCCGTGCTCGTGCGTGCGCTGCAGGCCCAATCCGAGCCGCGTGCGCTGGAGATCATCGTCGTCGATGACGCCTCGCCGATCCCGTTTCCGGATCGCCCCGGGGTGAACGTCATCCGTCGAGAACGCAATGGCGGCTTCGGTGCCGCGGTGAATGCCGGCGCCCAGATCGCGACAGGCGATCTATTGGCGGTCCTCAACAGCGATCTCGGAATCGGCGCGACATTCGTGCACGACCTGCTCGAAGCCGCGATCCCGTGGCAGCCCGCGGTCGTGAGTCCGCAGATCGTGCGGCCCTCGGGAGAATCGGAGTGGGTCGGCCGCCACTTCCCCCGTACGCGTCATTACGTGGTGGAGTGGCTGACTCCGCTCGCGCGTTTTCGTCATCGACGCGAGCTGCACGAGGCGGTCGGGCACGATACCCGTTGCCTCTCGGGAGCGGTCGTGCCGGTGGACTGGGTCGTCGGTGCAGCGATGATGCTCCCGCTCGCCGAGTTTCGCGCTGTGGGAGGGTTCGATGAGGGTTTTCACATGAACTGTGAAGAGGTCGATCTGCAGCGTCGACTGCGGATGCGCGGTGTGCCGTCGGTGTTCGCCGGAACGGTCACGGCCGTGCACGAAGGCGGCGGCTCCACCGATCCGGCGAGGCGGCGCCGCTGGCTGGTGCAATCGCGGTTGCGGTATGCCCGCAAGTGGGGCGCCCACCCGCGTCGCCAGCGACTGATGCTCACCGGCGCCTCGCTCGTGAACTTCGTCGTCAACGGCATCCGGCAGCTGGCTCGCCGCCCGATCGAGGCACGGCAGATTCTCCGCGACGAGTTGGGCTTGTTGCGAGGTGCCGGGTGAGGCCTCCCGAACGCACACGGCGCATCCTTCTCGTCACGCCCGTCTTTCACGGCTACTGGCGCGCTATCCGGGATGCTCTCCAAGCGCGCGGCCATACGGTCGTCGTCCACTGCTACGACGCATCTGCGAACCTGCGTCAGCGCGTGCAGAACAAGGTGGTGCACGAGATTCCCGGCACTGCGCCGGCGCGGTCGGCGCAGCGCGAGATCTGCGACCGTGCCCTTGCCGCCTTGCGGGACTCTCGCCCCGATGCGCTTCTGGTCGTGAAGGCCGATCTGCTGGGTGAACGCTGGTGGCAGGCGGTGGCAGATGCGCGCGTTCCCACCGTGCTCTGGCTCTACGACGAGTTGGCGCGTATCGACTACTCGCTGGAGACGCTGCGCGAGATCGACTCGATCGTGAGCTACAGCCCGCGCGACGTCGCACGACTGCAGGCGGAAGGGATCGACGCGACCTATCTGCCCGACGGGTTCGACTCGCTCGCCGGTTTCGTGCCTCGACCGACTCCGGCCGCCACCTTCGTCGGAGCGCGCTACCCGGTGCGGGAGCGCCTCATGCGAAAGCTCGCCGATGCCGGAATACCGGTGAAGGCGTTTGGCCGGGAGTGGTCGCGACACCCGTGGGACATCGCCCGTACGCGACAGTTCACGAACCCCGGCATCCCGACCGGTCCGGACCTACCTCGCAGCGACTACTACGGCGTCATGGCAGGGTCGCTCGCAGCACTGAACATTCATGGCGACGACCACGACGGGTTCACGATGCGCACCTTCGAGGCTCCCGGAGTCGGCGGTCTCCATCTCGTCGACCGTGCGGACGTCGATCGCTACTACGACGTGGGCACCGAGACGCTGGTGTTCACGTCTCCCGAGGAACTCGTCGACCACGTCGCCCGGGCGCGAAAAGAACCACGGTGGGCGAACGCCATTCGTGAAGCGGGCAAGGCGCGGACCCTCGCCGAGCACACGCTCGTGCATCGCATGGGCACGGTGGTGGCACGGTGGCGTTGACATTCCCGTCCGATCTCGACGCGTGGCGCCGTTGGCAGAACAGCCGCAACAGGCTGCGGCGCGCGCGCGACCTCGTGCGCCGGCCCGCCCCGCCGACGCTCTGGCTGGCAAGCAACGGGCCGGAGCCTGCGCTGCTCGTCGTCGTGGACTCGACGACACCGAGCTCCGTTGCCGCGTTCACCGAACCGCTGCGCCATCTGGCCGACGCTCCTGTCGCGGTGCTGGCCCTCGCCGACGTCAGCGCACACCTGCCGGGGGAGTGGACCGCTCGCGCTCTGGACGGCCTCGAGCTTCCTCATGAGCTCGGCGCGGTGAGGACGGTGTTCGCCGCCGGGCACTTCCTGCCGGCGGGCGTCACCGCTCACGCGTGGGCGCGCACGCTCGGGGCGCGTTTCGTCGTGGCGCAGCACGGATTGCTGACGACGTGGGCACCACCGCTGCCTGCGGAGGCGCATCTGCTGGCGTTCTCCGACGCCGATGCGCGCTACTGGGCGTCCGGCCGCACCGACCTCACCCACGAGGTCGTCGGATCGCAGCTGTTCTGGCGGGCACGACAGCGAGAACTCACACCGGATTCGGCGGCCCGGCCGATCTTCCTCGGGCAGCTGCACGGAGCAGAACTGCCCCGGCAGGCTTCGGCGCGCTCCGCACGACATTTCTGCGAATCCACCGGGGCGACCTATCGCCCCCACCCCTCAGAGACCGACCGTCTGTCGCGCCTGCAGCACGCGCAGTGGCGCAGGCAGGGCATCGAGTTCGACACGTCGGGCATAGCGCTGAGCGAGAACCGCCGTCCGGTCGCCTCCATCTTCTCGACGGGCGTGCTCGAGGCCGCGGCTGCCGGCATCCCTGCCTGGGTGAGTGCCGTGCGGCCGCCTGCGTGGGTCGTCGACTGCTGGGAGCGATACGACATGTCGGAATGGGGCGGTGCCCCGACTCCTTCCCCGAACGTTCCCGACCTGGAGCCGGCGAGGGCCGTCGCGGCCGGTCTGGGTCGGCTGATGGCAGGAGAAGGTCGATGAGCGCAGAGAACCCGACAATCTTGTGCGTCATCCCGGTGCGCGGCGGATCGAAGGGCGTCCCGGGCAAGAACCGGCGCCTCGTGGCAGGAAAGCCGCTCGTCGTGTGGACGATCGAGCAGGCACGCGCGGCGAGACCGGCTCTCGACGTGCTCGTCTCGACGGACGACCCACAGCTCGCCCGTATCGCGCGTGAAGCGGGGGCCGACGTGCCGTTCCTGCGTCCTGACGAGCTCGCGCGCGACGAGACGGCCACCGAACCCGTGATTCTGCACGCGATCGCGCACCGCACCTCCGAAGGCCGACGCCCCGATGCGGTCATGCTGCTGCAGGCGACATCTCCGCTGCGGCTGCCGGGCACCATCGATCGGGCCGTCGCGCAGTTCTGCGAGACGGGCGTCGACTCTCTGGTGGGGGTGGTGCCGCAGACGCCCTTCCTGTGGCGTCTGGGTGAACCGGCGTTCGCCCACTACGACATCGATGCGCGACCGCGACGACAAGAGCTCGACGCCGGCGGGCTGTTCTACCGCGAGACCGGCTCGCTCTATCTCACCCGCACCGAGATCTACGAGGATCGGCACAATCGCCTCGGCGGCGATGTGGGACTGTTCGTGATGGACGAGATCGAGGGAATCGACATCGACACCGAACTCGACCTGAGCCTCGCGGCGCACGAGCTGCAGCGGATTTCGACAGTGGACGACGACCCGACGACAGCGTCCGCATCAGAGGAGACCGCACAGTGATCATCGAACGCAATCTCGCCCCCTACATCGTGTTCGCGCAGGACCCGGTGCTCGTGGGCCTGCAGAAGATCAGCGCCAATCGTGAGCGCATCGTGTTCTGTGTGGACGAGCACGGAATCCTGCGCGGGTCGCTCTCGGACGGCGACTTCCGTCGCTGGATCATCGCCAACCCCACCTCCTCGCTCGAGATCTCATCCGGAGAGGTGGCCAACGCCACCGTGCGCTCGGCCGCGGCGAGCACGAACCCGGCAGAGTTGGCTCCACTCTTCGGGCGCGGGGGAATCTCCCACATCCCGCTCGTCGACGATCGAGGACACCTCGTCGGAATCGCGATCGATCGCGACGATGTGCTGCGCATCAGCGACCGTGAGATCGGGGAGGGGCATCCCGCCTTCGTGATCGCGGAGGTCGGCAACAACCACAACGGCTCGATCGATCTCGCGAAGCACCTCGTCGATCTCGCTGTCGAGGCCGGCGCCGACGCCGTGAAGTTCCAACTGCGCGACCTCGAAGCGCTCTATCGGCAGGGCGGAGGAGCGAGCGGGGGAGAAGACCTGGGCGTGCAATACACGCTCGACCTGCTCGCGAAGTACTCGCTGCCCGCAGAGAGCCTGTTCCGTGTGTTCGATCATGCACGCGAGCGGGGCATCGCCGTGATGTGCACCCCGTGGGATGCGCCGAGCGTGCAGGCTCTCGTCGACTACGGTATTCCGGCGCTCAAGATCGCCTCGGCCGATCTGACGAATCACGAGCTTCTCCGCGACGCGGGGTCGCGGCAGGTGCCGTTGGTGCTGAGTACCGGCATGTCGCGCGAGGAGGAGATCCTCGAGACGACCGCGCTGCTGCGGACGCTCGGTACGGGATTTGCGCTGCTGCACTGTCAGTCGACCTACCCGGCGCCGTTCAAGGACGTCAACCTCGCCTACCTCGAGCGCCTCGCCGAGATCGGCGACTGCATCGTCGGCTACTCGGGTCACGAGCGCGGCTGGCACGTGCCCGTCGCGGCTGTGGCACGTGGCGCACGGATCATCGAGAAGCACTTCACGGTCGATCGGACGATGGAGGGCAACGACCACACGGTCTCGTTGCTGCCCGGCGAGTTCGCCACGATGGTCCAGCAGATCCGCGAAGTGGAATCGGCCATGGGAGACGCGAGCCCACGGGTCGTGTCGACGGGCGAGCAGATGAACCGGGTCAACCTCGCCAAATCGCTGGTAGCCGCTCGTCCTCTCGCGGTGGGCGAGGTGATCCATGAGGCCGACGTCGCGGTGAAGAGTCCTGGCCGCGGCCTGCAGCCCAATGCGCTGTCGCAGCTGCTCGGACGAACGCTCCGCCGCGATCTGGCGGCGGGGGACTTCTTCTTCGCCGGAGACCTGACCGATACGGTATCGGTAGGCCGACAGTTCGAATTCCGCCGCCCGTGGGGACTGCCGGTGCGGTACCACGACTTCGCCGCACTGATCGCGGATTGCACGCCGGACTTTCTCGAGTTCCACTTCTCGTACAAAGATCTCGAGCTCGACCCGGCCACCGTCTTCGACCGGCCGTTGGATATGGGCTTCACGACGCATCTGCCCGATCTGTTCCCTGGCGATTTTCTCGTCGACCTCGCCTCGCGGGACGACGAGGTCTGGGAACGCTCGATCGCTGAGGTGCAGCGCACCATCGATGTCACGCGCTCGCTCAAGCAGTGGTTCCCGCGCGAGACAGAGCCGATCATGGTCGTCACGATGGGTGGCTTCACGAAGGACCGCCACCTCGACCCCGCCGAGCGGCCCGCGATGTACGCGCGCGTCGCCGACGCGCTCGCCCGCCTGGACACGACCGGTGTGCGCATCGCCGCACAGACGCTGCCGCCTCACCCGTGGCTGATGGGCGGGCAGGCGTTCCACAATCTGTTCGTGGACCCGCGTGATACGGCCGAGTTCGCATTGACGACGGGAACCGGGCTCTGCTTCGACGTCTCGCACTCCAAGCTCGCGGCGAACTTCCTCGGTATCGCGTTCTCCGAGGTTGTCGCAGCGCTCGCTCCGCTGACGACGCACCTGCATCTCGTCGATGCCACCGGGATCGACGGCGAGGGCGTGCAGGTGGGCGAGGGAGAGGTCGACTGGCCGCAGCTCGCCGCGGCGCTGGACGAACTCGCTCCCGGAGTTTCCTTCATTCCCGAGATCTGGCAGGGCCACGTCGATAGCGGTGCCGGCTTCTGGACCGCGCTCGATCGGCTCGAGCAATGGCTGTGACGATCGATCCGATCGCATTGTGGGTAGTGCCCGTGTCTGATCTGGGTGGTGTCGCACGCCACGTTCTCGACAGCGCGAGGGCCGGATTGCCCGGCTGGCGGTTGGTGGTGCTCTGCCCCGAGGGGCCGCTCGCCGAAGCGCTCCGGGCGCGGGGGGCCGCCGTGACGACCGGTGCACTCGGACCCGAGGCCGGACTGCTCGCCTCGGTGCAGACGCTGCGAAAGGTCGCTCGTGCACTTCGCCCCGCCGTCGTGCACTCCCATCTCGCCTACGCCGACATCGTGGTCGCAGCGACGCCGTTGCCGCGCCGCACGCGCCGGTTCACGACCGAGCACGGAATCGCGGGTGACGATGCCGTTTACCACGGGTCCGCGCTCACGTCCCGGATCATGGGGGCGGTGCACCGCGTCAGGCTTCGCCGCTTCGATGGGGTGATCGCCGTATCGGCCGCAACGCGACGTGCGATGATCGCGAAGTGGCGGCCACGACAGCGTGTCACGGTCATCCGCAACGGCGTCGATCTGCCGGACGGCATCGTGCCGCGTACGCCTGTCCTCGGGGCCGATGGTCGAGAGCAGTCGAACGCGTTGCGCGTGCTCTCGCTCTCGCGTCTTGCTCCCGAGAAGCGCATCGATGTGCTGATCGACGCCTTCGCGCTCGTTCATGCCGAGAACCCCGATGCGACCCTCACGATCGCGGGCACGGGGCCGCTCGAGGAGCCGCTGCGTGCACAGGCTGCACGCTGGGGGCTGTCTGACGCGGTGGGCTTTCCCGGATACGTCGACCCCGAAGAGGCGATGGCCGCGGCCGACGTCGTGGCGCAGCTCTCGGTGTGGGAGAACTGCTCGTACACCCTGCTCGACGCCGTGGCGCGAGGAATCCGTGTCGTGGCATCGGATGTCGGGGGTAACGCAGAGATCGTCCCGGCGAGCGCGCTGGTGAGCGATCCGGGCGATCCTGCCGTCGTAGCCGGGTTGCTGACCGCCGTCCGCTCGACCGAACTCGCCGAACCGAACGAGGTCGACAGCATCGCGGTCATGGTCGAGCGCACGAGCGCCGCCTATCAGGCGTGACGACGAAGGGGTTCTCCGAGTGAGAGACGAACGAGGTGCCGGCTCCGGGCTGAACCCGGCTGCGGTGCGAACGCTGGTCATCTGCCCGACGATCTGTCCCGGAGGCGGGCCGCCCGGCTACACCTACAATCTGCGGGCTGGTCTCGCGGAACTCGCCGATGATCCGCTGCTCGGCTCGACGGTGCGTGGTATTCGCTTCCTCGGTATCGACCTGGACAACAGGAATCGTGCGACCGGTACGGCGCCGGTGAGCTCGCACCAGGCCTCGACCCTGTCCGGCGTCGGGCGCATCGCCGCGCGCGCACGGGTCGCCCTGCGCATGCTGAACGCGCGGGCGGCGCTGCGCCGGACTCGAAAGATCGTCAAGCGATGGCGGACCATCGCCGGCGCCGACATCGTCGTGTTCCAGGGGTATCAGCCGGCGGGGGAGGCGCGCTGGGCGCGGCGCTGCGGGAAGACCGTGGTCTATATGCCGCACACGCCCTCGACCTTCGCCGACGAGGCGCGCATGATGCGGGCACTGCCCGGCGCGGCGACACCACTCGGCGATCGCGAATACCGGGAGATGCACGCCAACGAGCGTGAGCTCTTCGCCGCGGCTGAGGTGGTGGTGTTTCCCACCGAGCACGCCGCCGACCCGTACGAACGGGCATTCGGGAACGCACTCGCATCGCGCCACATCGCATACGTCCTCTCCGGAGTCGAGCCGCCTGAAGCGCCCGACAGCGACGCGGCGAGCCGAAATGAGGTCTTCTCGGGAGGAACGACCAGCGTTCTCTTCGTGGGGCGCTATGTGCCGCACAAGGGGTACGACTTGTTCCTGGAGGCCGCCGAACAGCTCGCCCGCGACGGTGTGGATGCGTCATTCTGGACACTCGGCGACGGGCCCTTGAAGCGGCACTCGGACGAGGTGACCGACCTGGGATGGCACGATGCGCCGCACGCGATGATCGCGCAGGCCGACATCGTCGTGGTGCCGAACAGGATCGCGTACTTCGACCTGCTGCCTCTCGAAGCGGCCGCGTTGGGCCGCGGGCTCGTGCTCACGCACGTCGGCGGCAACATCGATCAGCTCCAGCACCTGCCGGATTCGGTGGGGAGCACGCCGGGCACGGTGGCCGAGGCGGTGCGGATGGCGATCTCGTTGAAGCGCGCTTCCGCGTCATGGGGTCAGCGCAATGCAGAGGCCTTCGACCGAGAGTTCACGCACGTCCATATGGCGCGCCGATGGGCGGCGCTCATCGATGAGGTGGCGACGTCACGGCGTGACGGACGTTCACGGCGCCGGTGACGGCTTCGCGGCATCCGTGCTGTGCTCTTGCGCCGGGCGGGCCGGCCGGCGGTACTTGATCGTCCCTTCGAGCCCGCCCAGGGTCCAGCCGAGCCGCCGTGCGACCTCGATCGCGCCCTGCCGTCGCAGATCGCGCGCGGCGAACAGCACCGCTCGCGTGAGAGCCTTCGCCGCGCGCTCCACGGATGCGGGTGGGAGGCCGAGGCTGAGCACATATCGGCTTCGCAGCTGTTCGGCCGAACGCGAGTACCGGCGCAGTTGCCGGAATGACGAGCGCGGCGTCGGACGCTGCCGGTAGTCGACGACGGCCCCCGGCACGCCGACCAGAGTGCCCCCGGCGAGCTGAAGACGCCAGCAGAACTCGACCTCTTCGTGCCCTTCGCGGAAAGACTCGTCGAAGCCGCCGAGACCGAGCAGAACATCGGTGCGTACACCGAGCGCGCAGCCCACACCGTAGTCCATGGTTCCGAACGGGGCGCGTCGCAGCGCCGTCGCGGCTTCTGCTCCTGCTGGGTCGGGGGGACCGAGCCTGCCTGTCACGGGGAGGCCGCCGGCGGCGTCGGCGTCGTCGAGGGCCTGGCGAATCGCGGCGACGAAGCCGGGACGGATCTCGTCGTCGGCGTCGATGAAGACGACGCGGTCCGCACGGGCCGCGCGCGCACCGACGTTACGAGCATGCGAAACGCCCTGTGCGGCGCTCGAGTCGACGACGCGGAGCGAGCCGAACGCCCCGGCATAGGCACGCGCGACGGCGACCGTGCGATCCTGCGAGCCGTTGTCCGACACGACGATCTCCAGATCGCCGGCCTCCGGTTCCGCCGCGGCGGCATCGAGTTGATCGGGCAGCGTCGCCGCACCGTTGCGCGAGGGGATCACGACGGTGATCGCAGGAGCAGGTCGGCGGTCATCGGTGCTCACCGGGTCGTGGTTGCCGGCGGCGGGCCCGTAGACCGCCTCGACGCGCCGCACGAACTGAGCCCAGCCGTAGCGACGGCTCGCCCACTCGGAACCCCTCATCGCACGGATCCGGGCGGTGTCGGGATTGCGGAGCGCATCGATCAGCTGTGCGGCGAAGCCTTCGGCCGAGTCGTCGCTGTGCGGCGTGAACACCGCGTCGCCGATGCCCTCTGCCGCGATGGAGGTCAGCGCCGTGGGAACCCCCCGCGCGATCGCCTCGAGGACCTTGAACTTGACTCCGGCGCCCTGCTGGAGCGGAGCGGCCAGCACTGCCGAGCTCGCGTAGAGACCGTCGAGGTCGTCGACGAATCCGGCGTAGGTGACGCCCGGAGCTCGGGGGACGAGCGGGGCGATGCTCTCGGGCAGCGAGCCGGCGACGTGGAGCTGCGCATTCGGCACGGCACGTCTGACGATCGGCCACACCGCATCGACGAGCCACTGCACCGCTTCGCGGTTGGGTTCGCGCCACAGGGGACCGATGAACAGGACGCGAGGGTCGCCGCCGTTCGCACCGGCACCGCTCGGCTCGTGCGCGACGACGTCCGCGGCGATCGGCGGGTAGACGACGGTGGCGCGATCTGGGCGAGGCAGGATCGAGCGGTCCTTCTCGCTCAGTACCACGAGCTCATCGGCCCACTCATGTGCTCGTCGCTCCAGCCACCGCGCCTGCGCGAGGCCGACCGCGGCCTTGATGCGGGCGCCCAGACTGCGCGCTGCCGCGAGTTCTCTCGTCTTCTGCTGGCTCGCCACATCGTGAAAAGTGAGCACGATGCGCGCCTTCGGAGCGAGGCGCCGCAGCAGCGGGAGCAGAAGCTGCGAACTCTCCCACTGCACATCGACGATGTCTGCGCGCGCGAGCGCCCGACGCGCCGCCGGATGCTGTCGCAGCGCACGTGCGAAGCCGGCGTGCGGACTGACCGAGAACGCATGCCGCCAGGCGTTGTGGAGTCGGCGAGGCATGAAGCGTCGCGAGCGGTCATCGAAGGGGATCAGGAGATGGGCAGCCGCTCCGGGCTGTACAGCCGCGACGCTGCGGGGGGTCTCCGGGGCGATGACCAGGGTCTCGGCAGTGTCCAACGCGCTGTACAACTGCAGCAGGTATCGTTCACCGGCATTGTCGGGCTTGGGATTCGGCAGCATCGGTGAGACGAAGACGATTCTCACGTCAGTCGTCCCAGCTCCACGAGATGACGGAACTCCGCGTTGCGCTCGCTGAGGCTCGCCATGTCGCCTTCTGCGGCGATGCGCCCCGCCGACATGAAGACGATTCGATCCGCGTTCTTGACGGTGGAGAGCCGGTGAGCCACGACGAGGATCGTCATATGGCCCTTGAGTGCATCGATCGTCTCCGCGATCTGCGCCTCGGTGGCGTTGTCGAGGGCGGAGGTCGCCTCGTCGAGCACGAGCACGGCAGGCTTCCGGTACAGCGCTCGGGCGATGCCGATGCGCTGCCGCTGGCCACCCGACAGGCGCGCGCCGCGCTCGCCGACCCTGGTGTCGAGGCCGTGCTCGAGCGAGGTGATGAAGGACGTGAGCTGTGCCGATGCCAGGGCCTGCTGGATGGCCTCTTCGTCGATCTCGTCGTCCGGCACGCCGAAGGCGATGTTCTGTCGGAGCGTCCCGTCGAAGAGGAAGACATCTTGCGACACCATCCCCAAGGAGTCGAACCACGCCTGCGGGTCGTCGTAGATGGAACGGCCGCCACTGAGGATCTGCCCGGACGAGGGAGTGAGCAGCCCGAGCACGAGATCGAGAAGCGTGCTCTTGCCTGCGCCGCTCGATCCGACGAACGCCGTCATCTCGCCCGAGCGGACGATCGTCGACACGCCGCGCAGGATCGGCTCGTCGGAGTCGGGGTAGTTGAATACGACATCGTCGATGACGATGTCGCCGCGATGCGGCTCGATCGACATCCGCTCCTCGAGGTGCGGCGTGTGGAGGGCGAACTCCTCGATCTCGGCGACGAGAAGCTTCATGCCCGTCTCGCCCGCTCGAATACTCGTCATCATGCCCGAGACCTGGTTCATCGTCGGGAGCAGGCGCACGGAGGCGACCGCGAACAGACCGAGCACCGACAATGCGGTCGCACTCGACGATGTCGCGAACAGAAGCACCGTGAGCAGGATGATCGTCAGGATGAAGACGATCTCGAGCGCGTAGCGGGGCATCTCGCTCATGAGCGTGAAGCTGCGGGCCGCGTGTGCGCGGGCGATCCTCGCCGCCCGGTATCGCTCGACGTAAGGACCCGCGAGAGCGGCGACGCGGGTGTCGCGGAAACCCTCCAGGCTGGGGGTCACCACACGCCACGCCGCGACATCTGCGGCAGCGACGCGCTCCCCGATCGCCAGTTGTCGCGACTTGAGCAGCGCCTGGATGCCGATGGTCGCCGAGGCGAACACGGTGATCGCGACGACCGTCGCGAGCGGTGAGACGATGAGGAGCACCGCGGTGATGCCGAGCACGGTGATGAGGCTGGAAACCAGCGTGACCAGACCGGTCAGCACGCGACCGAAGGTCTCGTCGATGGACATGCCGAGATTGCGGTAGATGTCCGGCAGGGAACGCATGCGGTGTGTCGAATACGGGGAGAGCAGGTAGGCGCGCAGCAGTTCGCTCGCCGTGTCTGCGGCGAGTTGATTGATTCGCCCGAGCAGCCACCAGCGAAAGCCGATCGATACGACGCTCTTGAGGATGAACGCGATGGCGATGAGCGATCCGCACCAGATGATCAGCGTCTGCAGATCCTCGGTGCCGAAGAAGTCCGCGAGCCATCCTCCGTAGGTCGCGGACGTGCCGTTGGTCAGCAGATCGAGCAAGGGCAGCATCAACGCGACGCCGAGCATGTCGAGGGCTGCGAGCAGGACCGAGCCGAGGACTGCGCCCACGAGCCAGCCGCGGTGACGCCCGGGGAGGAGAGACATTGCGACCCGCAAGTTCTCCAAGAGCTTCGATAGTCTCATCGCCGCATCGCCTCTCGCTCTTGCCATGCCTGGACGCACGCGGATAATGTGCGGCGCGCCCACTCGTCCCAGTTCAGGTCGCTCGCCCAGCGGGCTCGTGCCGCTTCGCCCAGACGCGACCGAAAAGCGGGATCGCCGAACCGGGTGAGCGCATCGGCAGCCCCCTCGGCGAGATCGTCGACGGAGAGCGGCTGGTCGGCGGTGACCAGCACTCCCGTCTCGCCGTCGCGGACGATGCTCGCGACGCCGCCCACGTTCGCTGCGATGACCGGCAGTCCATGGGCGGCGGCATCGGTGAGCGTCACGCCCGCGGCATTCGCGCTCGCGAGCTCGAGCAGCACGTCGGCACGGGCGTACTCGGTGCTGAGCGCGGCCGCGTCGAGCCGTCCCCTCGACCGGGCCCATTCCGGCAGCCCGGACGGGGCATCTCCGACGACGGTCAGCACGACCTCCGTTCCGCGTGCGCGCGCCCGTCGCACGGCCTCGACCGCCACGTCGCCGCCCTTGCGGTGCCAGTCGCTCGAGACCAGCAGTGCGTGAAGCGTCTGCGACGAAGATTCTCGCCCCGTCGGGACGACGGTCGGTTCGATGCCCGGACCCGTCGGGGCGAGTATGCACTGGTGCGTTCCGACGGCGTAGTCGCGCACCAGCGAGTCGATCGCCCACTGCGACGAGACGACGAAGACATCTGTCGCCCGTGTCGAGCGCTCGGCGATGAGCTCGGCTTGCGCGGACGAAACGGGATGCAGATTGCTGAATATCGGGTAGAACTCCCGGATCGCCTCGAAAGTCGCATCCGACACCTGCACGAGCGGCGCCCCGACATCGCCGAGGAACGCGAGATCCGTCGACGCGACGACGCCGATGACCACATCGGGTGCGACGGCGCGGATGCGGCGACGGGCCGCGCGACCACGCGTGATCGCTGTCGCAACGCCGAAGTCCCACAGGTAGCCGCGCCTGCTCACCGCACCGAGCAGCCGCGCGGCGCCGCGGTCAGGCAGCGAGGTCCGCTGCTCGGCGGTCGAGATCGGAACGACCTCGGCGACGCGGCCGAGCGCAGAGACGATGCGAGGGATCATCCCCGACCACGCGTGGGGGTCATCGAGCCGCCACGGCGTCACCAGTGCGATGCGCAGGCGACTGCGTCCGAGCTCGGCGTGTCCAGCTTGCGGCATCTATGCGCCCCTCGCGCGATGCGCGCGGTCAGGCATCGCCCATCTCGCGGTGCGGGTTCTCGGAGCCACCATCACAGAGTAGTAGCCGCCGTGGAGGCCCGCCGACCGGGGAACGCGTCGAAACCGCGTCGTGCCGCTGGGGCGGGGCGAGTTGGCGTGTAGACATGACGTATGACACGGACCCCCCGACTCGCGGTTGTCATCCCCGGGAGACAGCCGAGAACGAGTGGCGGCCGCGTCAAGATCGCCCGCAAGACCTTGACCGGGATGGCCGCCTATCAGGAGCGCTGGCCGGGCGAGGTCGTCATGGTGGGCATCGATGGGGGCGAAGACGGCAACGTGGGTCTCGGCGCTGAGTGGCTGCCCTCGGACGATCTGCCCTTCCGGGTGCACGTCGCGACCGATCTTGCCGAGGCGCTGGCCGCGGCTCGCGCAGACATCATCCTGGCGCCGCATCATCCGAACTTCCGTGCGGTGCTCGACATGTCGATGCCCGCGGCTCTGACGAGTGAGATCCCGGCCCGGGACGCCGCGATCCCGCCGCTCGAAGAGGGGCCCGCGGCATCGGTGCGGGCGAGGATCGTGGCCGGAGCGGTTCGGTACGAGTGGCAGCTGCGCGGCATGGCGAAGCGCGCGGCCGGACTGCAGTGCAACGGCTGGAGCGCATGGGAGGCATACTCCCGGTTCTCGCCGGACCCCCTGCTCTTCTACGACACGCGGCTGACGCGTGAGCAGGTCGATGCGGCGAGCCGCGACGACAGAACGCTCCTCCCGGACGGGCAGATCCGCCTGGCATTCTCTGGTCGATACGTCACCGGCAAGGGGCCGATGTACGCTGTGCGGCTCCACGAAGCGCTGCGGGATCGCGGGATCGCGCACACCCTCACGCTGGTCGGCGACGGCGTGCTGGAACCGGCACTGCGTGCCAAGGCGGGCGACGACGTACAGTTCCTGGCGCCGATGGATTTCGATACCGAATGGGTTCGGTGGGTGCGCGAGAGTGTGGATGTGATGGTTCTTCCGCACATTCAGGGCGACCCCTCGGGAACGTACCTGGAGGCGAGCGGTCTGGGGGTGCCCGTACTCGGATTCGACAACACGGCGCTGCGCAATCTGGTGTCGAGATTCGACCTCGGATGGGTGGGGCCGTTGCGCGACGTGGATTCGTTGGCTGACATCGTGCAGAGCGTCGTGGCCGATCCCGGCGAGATCGCCCGTCGCGGCGAGCGAGGCGGACGATTCATGCAGGAGCACCACTTCGACGCTGAGTTCGATCGCCGAATCGAGCATCTTCTGGGGATACTGGCCTCGCGATAGACGATGACGGCGGGCTCAGGCCTCGGCGATCACCCAGCGAGGATCGTAGGGATCGCGATGCCGCTGCCCGCTCTCGTCTATGAAGTGGTACTCGGGCGCGACGGCCAGATGGTCGGTCTGAATCACGGAAGCCAGATAGCCGCCCCAGAACGAGAAGGTCGAGTTCGCCAGGATCATGGTGCGCGCCGACGCGAGGACGGCCAGGTCATCGAACATCGACGTGCGATCCTGCACGACCCGCATCCGCCCGGGCAGAAGCGGTGCGATGTGCTCGAGGCACCACGCGACGTCGTCCGACACGATCACGACATCGTCGACAGCACGCCCGTGGCGACGCAGGATGTCTATGGAACGGGTCACGTGCTGTTCGATGTCGAGTCCGTACATGGCCGTCAACTCGGGGTAGACGTAGTAATCGCCGCGTCGAACATTCAGCACGCAGGTGTCCGGCCCGATCCAGGCGCGGGCAGCGTCGAGCCGTGCGCGAAACGACGGCGATGACTCCACGAGAGCCGTGCAGAATCCCTCCAGCTCGGAGCGGCTGAACGACTGACCGAAGTAGTGCCGGTGTTCGCCGATCCACTCGCTGAAAAGGGTGGATGCTTCGCCGCGGCGGATGGAGAGATGGTTCACGAGAGGAAACTCGTCGAGCCAGTCGTCGATGACCTCGTGATGAAGAACGCGCACCGGTCGGCGTTCGGTGTCGCGGGTGTACGCCCACATCCAGTAATAGAGGTAGTTGCCGCCGCGCGTGATCGGAGAACTGATGTGGACGGTGGGCGCTCCGAGGACCTTGCCTATCGGTGTGAGGAGACTCCCGCGCAACGCAACCTTCGCGCGGTGCTGAAAGGTACCGCTACTGGTCATCGTCTTCCCGTCCATCTCCCGTGATCGCCGTCACGCTGCTTCCACGTCGATGGATCCGCGGCCGAACGCCATCCAGACTAGTAGGTGGTGTACGTGCCGCTCCGTGGCGCCCTTCGTGCCATCGCATCGAGCGCGAGCGCGATCTCATGCCACGTGCGCTGGAAAGAGAATCGCTCGACGGCCGCCGTTCGCGCGGCGGCGGCGATGCGTTCACGCCTGGGGTCGTCGGCCAGGATGGCGCCGATCACCTGGGCGGTACCGCGCGCATCGTGCAGCGGGATGGCGAGATTCGTCACCCCATCGTCGATGTAGTCCCGCATGGCCTCCGTCGCCGTCACCGCGACGCACCGGCCGCACGCCATCGCTTCGAGGAGCACGCTCTGCCCCGTCGGGTACGCGAGATCGTGGGTCGGCACGACCACCAGGTCGGCGGCGCGGAGGTTGTCCCGGTGCTCGGCCATCGACACCATCCCCGCGACGGTGACGTTCGCCGGGATGTCAGCGGGATCGATACGACCGCTGCTCGTGACGATGTGGAACAGCGCGTCGGGAAGGAGACGGGCCGCATCGAGGAGCGTGTCGAAGTCGCGTCCGCGATCGATGCCGACGCTCAGCACCTGGAATCGGCGCGACACTGCAGGATCGGGGCAGTACCAGTCAGGGTCGACGCCGAACAGCACCGGTACGATCTTGTCTCCCGCGCCGATGCTCGCGAATATCTCCACTTGGTTGCGGGAGAAGACGAAGACGCGGTCGATGCCGGCCAGCGCGTGAGCGATCCGAAGGCGATCCGCATCGGTGCCGCTGACGATCTCTTCGGCCCACCAGCACGAGACGGCCGCGAGCGGGCGATTCGCATAGGGCGGCAGGCCCCTCTGCTTCAGCATCGAGGGAAGCACTGCCATCCCCTCGAGCAGCGCGAGCACGACATCCGAGCGCGATGCGCTGGTGGCGCCTCGGACGGCGAGATCGACGCGTACGCCGGATCGGTGCTCGATGACGTCTCGCACCTTGCGGTGCACGCGCCCCTCCGCGGGACGCACGGGCATCAGATCGATGCCCTCGTCCATGAGCAGGTGCACGCAGTACGGACCAGAGACCTGCTGGTCTGCCGGAAGACGATGCTGATGGCGTCTGACGCCGTGGTGGTCGAAGAGACCGAGCACGCGCAATTCGGGCACCGCCCGAGCATAGCGGGCGTGCGGCTCGGGCGATGCGGGGATCGCGAGCGAGCCGGCCGATGCGATCCGCCGGGCGCGTCTGCCCGAGTGGGGCAGATCGCTAGAGTTGTCGCGTGACCCGAGCCAGCGTGATCGTGCCGAGCCGCGGCGGGGCCCAGCGGCTTCCTCGATTGCTGGCCGCCCTCGGCGCGCAGACGCATCCCGACGTGGAGATCATCGTCGTGGTCGACGGCGACATCGACGGGTCTGAGACCGTCCTCGAGCGATCGCCGATCACCGTTCGGCGGGTCGTCTTCACCGAGAACAAGGGGCGGTCGGCCGCTCTGAACGCGGGCTTCGCCGCAGCGACGGGCGATGTGCTGATTCGATGCGATGACGACCTGGAGCCCGCGCCGGAGTGGGTCGCTGCACATGTCGCTGCACATGCCGGCGAGTCGGTGGGTGTGATCGGGCTCTATCGCAATGTCTATCCGGACAGCCCATATGCGCGTGCCTACGGGCGCAAGGCCGACCTGCTGTTCGCCGAGGAGGCGTACGCGACGCCCGCGGAGCGCACGTGGCGGTATTGGGCGGGCAACGCGTCGGTGACGCGGGAGACGTTCGCTCTGATCGGTCCGTACAGCAGCGCCTACCGCTCGTACGGCTGGGAGGACGTCGATTGGGGATATCGGCTCCACGCGGCGTCGGTTCCCGTGCGCATGCTCCCCAGCGCCGAGTCCATCCATCACTCGCCGTCCGTGTCCGCCGCGATCCGGAGCAGGCGCGCCTACCTGTCGGGCTCGGCCCGCCGGACGTTCGAACGTCTTCACGGCGTCGATGCGGCAGGGCCGCTGAACCGACCGGGCGGGGTGTGGGGCGGTGCGGTGCGGGCGCTCGCGTGGCGGGCGGACGAAGCGAGAGTGCAGCGAGTCGCCTCGTTCGTCGACCGGCTCATCGCCGTCGTACCGCGCCCGGTGGGGGAGAAGCTCGTCGCGCTCACCGTCGAGTCCGCCGCGATCGCGGGCTATGACCGGAATGAGCCCAGTCGGTCTCTGGTATGAGCCGTGCGGAGCGGCATCCGTCATACCGCTACTCTGACCGAGTGACCATCGGGGACCGTCTGTCGTCGCGCGACAACGCGTTGAACTTCGTTCGCCTCGCGCTCGCGGCCACCGTCATCGTCAGTCACGCATGGCCCGTCGGCGGCTTCGGCGATTCTCCGGTCGTCGGGCTCGGAGGCTGGGCGGTCGACGGCTTCTTCGTCCTCTCGGGTTACCTCATCGCCGGGTCGAGGATGCGAAACGCGTTCCTGCCGTATCTCTGGCGTCGGGCGCTTCGCATCCTGCCCGCGTTCTGGGTGTGCCTCATCGTGACGGCGGCAGTGATCGCGCCCGTCACGGCGGCGGTGATCGGCGAGACGTATCGCCTCGAGAGCGGCGTCGGCTATGTCGTGCGCAATGCAGCCTTGAGCATCAATCAATGGGGCATCGATGACACTCTGCTCGATGTGCCGCTCGCGGGCGTGTGGAATTCGCCGCTGTGGACGCTCTTCTTCGAGTTCGGTGCGTATGTGTTCGCCGGCGTGATTCTGTCCGTTCCGCTCCTGCGCAGACACGGCGCGCTGAGCTCGGCGGTTCTCTTCGTGCTCATCGTGGTGTTTCAACCGCTCGCCTACGGCCCCCTGGAGGTGACGACGGGGATCTATCTGAGCGGGGCCCGTCTCGGCGCGTTCTTCGTGGCGGGCATGTTCCTCTATTTCGTACGCGATCGAATCGCGCTGCGCACGTGGCTGGTCCCGGCGGCGCTCGCCGTCTTCCTCGTGCTCGTCTTCATTGGTCAGGCGGAGTTGTTCGGTCAGCTCCCGTTCGCGTTCCTCATCATCTGGATCGGAGCGATCCTCCCCGTCCGCATCGGCGTCCGCAACGACATCTCCTATGGCGTCTACATCTGGGCGTTCCCCGTGCAGCAGCTGATCATCGTCGCAGGCCTTTCGTGGCTCGGCCCGTGGGGCACGGCCCTTCTCGCGTTCGTGTTGACCGTCCCGATCGCGTGGGCTTCGTGGCGACTCGTCGAAAAGCCCGCGATGAGACTCGGGCCGCTGGTCTCGTCGCGAGTGACGGTGTAGCAGTCCGCACTCCGGCGCAGGAGATCGGCTTCGTGTTCTCGGGGCAGAACCATCACCCGCTGACGATCAGCCCGCCGAGCGGGCATGGGCGGCGATGCGATCGAACACCGCGTCGCGGCCCTCGTCGATGCGCTGCTCGCCGGGATGCGCGTCGTAGTACGCGATGATCCTGCGAGCGCCCTCGTCGAACGTGATGGTCGTGCGGAAGTCCGGTACGAGCGCCGTCACCTTCGAGGTGTCGAACACCATGGAGTGCGCCTTGTCGCCGATGAGCGTCGGTCCGAGGTCGGGCGCGAACGCCGCGATCGTGTCGGATGCGACGTGCACGAGGTCGGGCTCGCCGACGCCGGCGGCCTGTGCCAGCCAGCCGTAGATCTGATTCCAGGTCGGCGCGTGCGATCCGGTGATCGTGAACGCCTCGCCGATCGCCGCGGGATTGGCGAGCAGTCCCGTGAACGCGACCGCGAAATCGTCGCTGTGCGTGATGGTCCACTGGCTCGTGCCGTCGCCGTGCACGATGACCGGCATGCCGGCGCGCATGCGCGCGATATCGGTCCAGCCGCCGAGAGTGGGCAGCAGACGCTCGTCGTACGTATGGGAGGGTCGCACGATCGTGGCGGGCAGCCCGCGCTCGCGGTGGGCGGCCACCAGGACGTCCTCGCACGCGATCTTGTCGCGCGAGTACTGCCAGAACGGATTGCGCAACGGCGTCGATTCGGTCACCGGAAGGCGGCGGGGCGGCTTCTCGTACGCCGATGCCGAGCTGATGAACACGTAGTGGCCGATGCGCCCCTCGAAGAGCTCGAGATCCGACTCGACATGATCCGGCGTGAAGGCGAGGAAGTCCGCGACGACGTCGAACTCCCGGCCGTTCACGGCGTCTCTCACCGCGCTGCTGTCACGGACATCGGCCTGCACCACGCGCACCTCTTCGGGCAGCGTTCGGCGGGCGGTGCCGCGATTGAGTACGGTCACGTAGTGCCCGAGAGCGACGGAGCGTCGCACGCACGCCGCGCTGATGGTGCCGGTGCCACCGATGTAGAGGATGCTCGCCACGGCTTCGAGCCTACGCGCGCTGTTGTGGTGTCGGTACGGAGGTCTATCGTGTCGCGCATGACTCTCGACGAGCTCAACGCCGGCATCGCCGGCACCGTCATCCGTCCGGGCGACCCGCAATGGGACGACGCCCGCCGCTTCCACTCGGGCATCGGCGAGCCCGCCGCCGTGATCCGTGCCTCCTCGGTCGACGACGTGCGCGGCGCACTGCGCTATGCGGTCGCCGAACGCCTCGATGTCATGGTCCGCGGCGGCGGGCACAGCGCGTGGGGGCAGGTGCCGGGGGGAATCACGATCGACATCTCCGCCCTCGACGACCTCTCGGTCGACGGGACGCTGGTGAGCATCGGGGGTGGTGCGCGCTGGGGCGACGTCGCCCGCGCACTCGCCGATCATCGTCTCGGCATCAGCTCCGGCGACACGGCGTCGGTCGGAGTCGGCGGGCTCACCCTCGGCGGCGGCATCGGCTGGATGGTGCGAGCGTGGGGCCTTGCCTCCGATCAGCTGGTCGGGGCGCAGCTCGTGACCGCGCGCGGCGACGTGGTCGAGGTGACCGCGGCGGCGCATCCCGAGCTGCTGTGGGCGCTGCGCGGAGGCGGCGGCAATTTCGGCGTCGTGACGCGGTTCGACTTCCGCGCACACCCGCTCGACGGCGTCGTGGCGGCGATCCTCGGAATCGAGGGCGACGCGCGGCCCGTGCTCACGGTGCTGCGAGACGTCCTGGTCGACGCACCGCGCGAGCTCACCGTCACGTATATGGACGTCCCCGCGATGGATCCGAGCGCACCGGCCGGTGCGTCGATCACCGCGGTGTGGCTGGGCACCGACGAGGCTGCCGCTCGTGCGGCCCTCGCTCCGCTGCTCGCGGCGCCCGGCGTGACCGAGCGCGAGTTCGGGGTGCGGGCATACCCCGACATCCTCCTGGAGACGCCCGAGTTCGATCCCGACAACCCGATGCCGGGGTTCGTGGGCGGCAACACGCTGCTGCGCGAGCTCGACGACGAGTCGATCGAACGCATCGTGACGTTCCGCGAACAGAACCCGGCGTCGGTCGCGTTCCTGCGGTCGCTCGGCGGCGCGTACGGCGACGTCGCGCAGGAGGCGACCGCGTTTCCGGCGCGCGATGCGACATGGTTCGCGATGGCCGGCGCATTCGACATCCCGGGCATGCTCGACGACGCCCGGCGTGCAGAGGTGGTTGCCGCGTGGGACGCCATCGAGTCGCGCGGTGGCGGCGTCTACGGGAACTTCACCATGTCGACCGACAGCGGCTGGGTGGCGCGCATGTACCCGCCGGCGACGCTGACCCGGCTGGCGGCCGTCAAGCGCGAGTGGGACCCGGGCAACGTCTTCTGCCGCAACCACAACGTGACTCCCGCGTGACGCGGATGGCCTGACGCGACAGAAGCGGGGACCCCGTGAGGAGTCCCCGCTTCTGTCAGAGCGGCGCCGAAGGCGTCAGTGGGTGTCTTCGGCCTCGATCTCGGTGCGGTCGCCCGACCACAGCGTGTGGAACGTGCCCGGCTTGTCGATGCGCTTGTACGTGTGCGCGCCGAAGAAGTCGCGCTGACCCTGGACGAGGGCCGCGGGCAGGCGCTCGGCGCGCAGTCCGTCGTAGTACGACAGTGACGACGAGAACGCCGGGGCCGGGATGCCGGCGGCCGAGGCCGTCGAGACGATGCGGCGCCACGAGCCCTGCGCGCGGCCGAGCGCCTCGACGAAGTACGGGGCGGCGAGCAGCACGGGAAGCTCGGGGGCCTCGGCGTACGCGTCGGCGATGCGGTTCAGGAACTGCGCGCGGATGATGCAGCCGGCACGCCAGATCTTCGACACGGCGCCGAGGTCGATGTTCCAGTCGTACTCGGCTGCACCCGCGCGGATCTCGTCGAAGCCCTGGCTGTAGGCGACGATCTTCGACGCGTACAGCGCGAGGCGGACGTCCTCGATGAAGGCATCGACGTCCTCGACCTCGAGGCCCTCCTCGGGACCGGGCAGGTCGCCCGACACGGCGCGCTGCTCGGGGTGGCTCGACAGCGAACGGGCGAACGTGGCCTCGGCGATGCCCGACACCGGCACGCCGAGCGAGAGCGCGGTCTGCACGGTCCAGGCGCCGGTGCCCTTGGCGCCGGCCTGGTCGAGGATCACGTCGACGAGGGGCTTGCCGGTGGAGGCGTCGACCTGGCGCAGCACCTCGGCGGTGATTTCGATCAGGTACGACTCGAGCTCGCCGGTGTTCCACTCGGCGAACACGTCGGCGATCTCGGCGGGGGTCTTGCCGGTGCCGCGGCGGATGAGGTCGTATGCCTCGGCGATGAGCTGCATGTCGGCGTACTCGATGCCGTTGTGCACCATCTTGACGAAGTGGCCGGCGCCGTCGTGGCCGACGTGCGTGACGCACGGCTCGCCCTCGGCGACTGCGGCGATGGACTTGAGGATCGGGCCGAGCGTGACCCACGACTCGTCGGATCCGCCGGGCATGATCGAGGGTCCGAGCAGTGCGCCCTCTTCGCCGCCGGAGATACCGGCGCCGACGAAGTTGATGCCGGTCTCGCGGACGGCCTTCTCGCGGCGGATGGTGTCGGTGAACAGGGCATTGCCGCCGTCGACGATGATGTCACCGGGCTCGAAGACCTCGACGAGCGCGTCGATGACGGCGTCCGTTCCCGCGCCGGCCTTGACCATGATGATCGCGGTGCGCGGCTTCGCCAGCGACGCCGCGAATTCTTCGTACGCGAACGCGGGCACGAATCCCGCCTCGGGGTGGTTCTCGACCAATTCGTCGGTCTTGGAGCGGCTGCGATTGTAGATCGCCACCGTGTTTCCTTCGCGGCTGGCCAGGTTGCGGGCGAGGTTGGACCCCATCACCGCAAGACCGACCACGCCGATGTTCGCTACTGCCTCGGTCACTCGAGCTCCTGTCGTCGTTCGTTCTTCAGCCTAGAGTCTGGCCTGCGCGTGTTACACAGCGTGGCCGTGTGCTCACGGTGCGCGGTGCGCCGGTGTGAGGAGACGTCCGCGCGGGGCGCGGTCAATGGGGAGAGGGCGCGTCGCGGCTCGAGGCTGACGCAACGAGCCTAGTCGGGCAACGGTCACGTCGCGGCCTGCGGGTCGGACGCGGCGCGCTCGGCGATGAACCGTCGGGTCACCGCGATGTCGCGGTCGCCGAGCCCGGCGTCGACGATCTCGTCGAAGGCCTCGCGCAGCGCGGGAAGCAGAGCCGGATGCGTGCCGGTCGCCGCCGCCACGTCGGCGGCGAAGCGCAGGTCCTTGAGCATGTAGCGGGCGATGCCGCTGGGGGCGTCGTCTCCGGTGACGAGCTTCTCCTTGCGGCTGGCCAGCAGGTTCGAGCCCGCGTAGCCACCGCCGAGCAGATCCCAGAGCGCGCGCGGGTCGATCCCGGATCGCTCGGCCAGCACGGTGGCTTCGCCGAGCGCCAGGATGGTCGCGGCGACGACGAGCTGGTTGCACGCCTTCGCGACCTCACCCGCGCCCAGCGGCCCCAGCTGCACCGGCGTGCCGCAGGGCTCGAGAATCGCTGCCGCCCGCGCGGTGTCGTCGGGGTCTCCGCCGAGCATGATCGACAGCGTGCCCGCCATCGCGCCGTCGACTCCGCCCGACACCGGGCAATCGACGACGCGTACCCGTCCCGCGGTCTCGGTGTGCAGGCGGTCGGCCAGCTCGCGCACCGCCGTGGCGGACGAGGTCGAGCCGATCATGACGAGCAGGTCGCCTCCTCCGGCCAGCAGCCCGTCCGGTCCATGCAGCAGCTCTTCGAGCTCGGGAAGGTCGGGAAGCATCACGAGCACCGCATCGGCGTGCGCGGCGAGCTCGCGCGGGTTCGCGACCCAGGTCGCGCCGGCGGCTTCGAGCGCGGGCCGGCGCCGGCGGCCGGTGATCACGAGGCTGCCGTGCGCGGCGAGGAGCCTCTTCGCCATGGGCTCGCCCATGGCGCCGAGTCCGATGCAGCCGAGCGAACGGGCGGGATCGATGGTCGTGTCGTCATCGTCGATGATGCTCATGCCAGGAGGTTACCGCAGATTCAACCAGTCGAACTATGTTCAACAGGTTGAACTCGCGCTAGACTCGGTGATGGCGCCGTCGCCGGTGCCGCCGACCCGAGGAAGGGACCCCGGATGACCGACCTACAGAGGACGACCGATTCGGATGCCGCGCTCCGCGTCGTCGTGGCCGTACCGCTCGCCGAAGAGCTGTGCCGACTGATCGAAGACCTGGAACCGCGTATCGATCTCGTACGCGACCATACCCTCGTGCACCCGATGCGCGGACCCGCCGACTGGTCGGGCGACCCGGAGCACGTGCGCACGCCCGCCGAGCAGGCGTCGTTCGACGCCCTCGTCGACTCGGCGGATGCGCTCTTCGGCATCCCCGACGTCGACGCGGGCGCCCTCGCGCGAACGGTGGCCGCCAACCCGGGGCTGCGCTGGGTGATGACGACCGCCGCCGGCGGCGGAAGCCAGGTCAAGGCCGCGGGTCTGGAGCGCCCGGATCTCGACCGCATCCTCTTCACGACGAGCGCGGGCGTACACGGCGGCACTCTCGCCGAGTTCGCGGTCTTCGGCGTCCTCGCGGGCGCCAAGGATCTGCCGCGCCTGCAGGCGGACCAGCGCGAAGGCGTCTGGCCGGAGCGCTGGGAGATGCGCCAGATCGACGAGATGACCGTATTGGTGGTGGGGCTCGGCGGCATCGGCTCGGCGTGCGCGCGCCGCTTCGCCGCCCTCGGCGCGCGGGTCTGGGGCACGTCGCGATCGGGTGAGCCGGTCGAGGGCGTGGAGCGGCTCGTCCCGCTCGACGAGCTCGAGAGAGTCGTCGCCGAGGTGGACGCGATCGTCGTCACGCTGCCGGGCACGGCGCAGACCCACCACCTGGTAGGCGAGAAGGTCTTCGCCGCGATCAGACCGGGCGCGATCATCGCGAGCGTCGGGCGCGGCACCGTGGTCGACGAGGCCGCGCTCCTCGGGGCCCTCGACGATGGCCGTGTGTCGTTCGCCGCCCTCGACGTGTTCGAGGTCGAGCCGTTGCCGGCGTCCTCGCCGCTGTGGGCGCATCCGCGTGTGCTGGTCAGTCCGCACACGGCTGCGCTCAGCGAGAAGGAGGAGGAGCGCATCGCCCGACGGTTCGCCGCCGACGCGACACGGTTCCTTGACGGTCGCGCGCTGCACTCCGTGGTCGATACGGTCGAGTTCTACTGACGGGGAGGCGCGCCTCCCGAGGAAGGGATGCCGATGACCGAGGACCAGGACGACCGCACCGGGCGAGATCCCGCGCCGGCCGTGACGCGGAGCATCCGTCTGCTCGATCTTCTGGCCCAGCGCGGGACGATGACGCTCACCGAGCTCGCCGGGGGGCTGAGTCTGGCGAAGTCCTCGACGGCGAACCTGTGCCTCGCGCTCGAGGCGGCCGACATGGTCGAGCGCGTCGCGCAGGGGTACCGGCTGGGACGCCGCACGGCCGAGCTGGGCGGCGCATACGCGGCGCAGTTCCAGCAGGTGCGTGAGTTCTACGCGGTCTGCGACGCATCTCCGGTGCTGCGTCACGAGCTCGTGCAGGTCGCGATGCTCGACGGCGCCGATGCGTTGTATCTCGCCCGCCACGAGGGCAACGCGCGCGTGCGCCTGGGCACGCCGCTCGGCTCCCGGCTGCCGGCGGCGCTGTCAGCCACGGGCCGTGCGCTCCTGATGGCCTACGACGACGCGCGAGTGGGCGAGCTGCTGGCCGATCGGGTGCCGTTCCCGAAGCTCACCGACAACTCGCCGACCGACCTGTCGTCGCTGCTGGAACGTCTCGCGGACGCGCGCGAGCGCGGATGGGCTCTGGACTCCGAGGAGTCCTATCCGGGCATCGTCGGCGTCGCGGTTCCGCTCGAGCCGTGGGCCCCTGGTGACCCGCAGCTCGCACTGGGGGTCGGCATGGCCGCGGCGGGCACCGAGACCGCGCGCATCGAGCGAGTGGCGACGGCCTTGAAGGAGGCCGCGGCGCAGCTCACGAATCCGTTCAGCGACGCCGCTAAGCGCGGTCCCCGAACCAGATGAGCCGGTGATCGCGCATCGCACGGGAACCTTGCGCGAAAGAAATGTGTTCAACAGGTTGAACTCAGTACAACGGGTTGGTACTCTGGGGGTCGCCACACGGTAAGCCGATCGAAGGAGATGGCATGAGCACCCCGACCACAGAGCAGGCCGCGGACCCGACCGCCGACCCGGAGTACGCCGCGAATCTGCGTCGCGCCACTCTCGCGTCCAGTGTCGGCAGCGCGCTCGAGTACTTCGACTTCGCCCTGTACGGCCTGTCGACGGCCCTGATCTTCAACGTGCTGTTCTTCTCGCAGGAGGACCCGGCGATGGCGACCGTCGCCGCGTTCGCCACCTACGGCGTCGGCTTCCTCGCTCGTCCGTTCGGCGGGCTCTTCTTCGGTGTGCTGGGCGACCGGCTCGGCCGCAAGTGGGTGCTCGTCATCACGATCCTGCTGATGGGTGGCGCGTCCACGGCGATCGGCCTGCTCCCCACCTACGAGGCGATCGGCATCTGGGCTCCGGTCCTGCTGGTCACGATGCGGCTGCTGCAGGGCTTCGGCGCCGGTGCCGAGCAGGCGGGCGCGACGGTGCTGATGGCCGAGTACGCTCCCGTGCGTCGCCGCGGATTCTTCTCGGCGCTGCCCTTCATCGGCATCCAGGCCGGCACGCTCCTGGCCGCGATCGTGTTCAGCCTGATCACGCTGCTGCCCGAAGAGGCGCTGCTGTCGTGGGGCTGGCGCGTGCCGTTCCTCGCCTCGTTCTTCCTGATCCTGGTCGCGCTGTTCATCCGGGTGCGGCTGCGCGAGACCCCGACCTTCATCGAACTCGAGAAGCACGACCAGATCGCCGAGCACCCGATCCGCGAGATCTTCACGCGCGGCCTTCCGGGCGTCGTCGTCGGAATCGGCCTGCGCATGGCCGAGAACGGCGGCTCGTACATGTTCAACACCCTCGCCCTGGCGTTCTTCGTCTCGGTGGTCGGGCAGGAGGCCGACCGCAGCCTGCTCACGTGGGGCGTCACGCTCGGCTCGCTCATCGGCATCTTCTCGGTGCCGATCACAGGGGCGATCTCGGATCGCTTCGGACGTCGCACCGTGTACCGCTTCGGTGCGGTCTTCATGCTCGTCTACGCGTTCCCCGCATGGTGGCTGCTCTCGCTCGGCAACTACGTCGTCTCCATCGCCGTCATCGGCATCGGCATCGGCATCGCCGTCAACTCGATGCTCGGACCGCAGTGCGCCATGCTCCCCGAGCTGTTCGGCAATCGTCACCGCTACCTCGGCGTCGCGATGGCGCGTGAGCTGTCCGCCGTCCTCGCCGGTGGTCTGGCCGGTGTCCTCGGTGCCTACATCATCGCGGTGAGCGGCGGCAACTGGCTGCTCCTTGCCATCTACATGGCGACGCTCGCCCTCATCACCACGGCATCGACGTTCCTCGTGCCCGAGACGCTGCGCCGCGACCTCACCCGCCTCGACGACGCCGTGAAGGTGTCGCGCGACGAGGTCGGCGACGACGTCAGCGCGACGACCGTCACGATCCGGACCGTCGGATGGTGACGGGCACGGCGGCGTTCGACCTCACCGGTCGGACGGCGCTCGTGACCGGCTCCAGCCAGGGCATCGGCCGCACCCTCGCCGAAGGGCTCGCACACGCCGGCGCCACGGTGATCGTGCACGGCCGCGATGCCGCGAAGGCGGCGCGCACCGCTGAGGAGATCGCCGCGGTATCCGCTCGCCCTGTCTTCAGCGCGGTGTTCGATGTGACCGATCCCGCTGCCGTGGATGCGGGAGTCACGGCGATCGAGGCCTCGCACGGCGTCGTCGACATTCTGGTGAACAACGCCGGCATCCAGCGCCGCGCGCCGATCACCGAGTTCTCGGACGAGGACTGGGACGACATCGTACGCACGAACCTCTCGAGCGCGTTCTACCTGTCGCGCCGGGTCTCGCGGGGGATGGTGGCGCGCGGCAGCGGCAAGATCGTGCAGATCGGAAGCGTGCAGTCACAGCTGGCGCGCCCCGGCATCGCGCCGTACGCGGCGACGAAGGGCGCGATCGTGATGCTTACGAAAGGACTGTGCGCCGATCTCGCACCGCACGGCATCCAGGCCAATGCCGTCGCGCCCGGGTACTTCGCGACCGAGCTGACCCAGCCGCTCGTGAACGACGAGCAGTTCTCGGCCTGGGTGCGCGGGCGCACACCGGCGGGGCGCTGGGGCGACACGAAGGATCTCGTGGGTGCACTGGTGTTCCTCGCGAGCTCGGCGAGCGACTTCGTGAACGGCCAGACGATCTACGTCGACGGCGGAATGACGGCGGTGGTCTGATGCGCATCGGGCGAGCGAGGACCCCCGGCGGTCCGGTCCACGTGCGACAGCACGGCACCGGCTGGATCGCGATCGAGGACCCCTACGAGGCGTTCGCCGCCGGGCGCGCTCCGCGGGACCTCGAACCGATCGACACCGGGCAGCTGCTTGCGCCCAGCGCGCCGACCCTGGTGGTGGGAGTCGCGCAGAACGGACCCTCGCACCCGTCGCCGGTGCAGGCGTGGCTCAAGTCGCCGCGCGGGATCGTTGCGAGCGGCGTGACGGTGGCCCTTCGCAGGGATGCCGGAGTCACCGTCGCCGAAGGCGAGATCGCCATCGTCATCGGACGCGACACGACCGGCCTCACCGCTGCCACCGCGCACGAGTACGTGCTCGGCGTGACCGCGGTCGACGACCTGTCCAGCCCCGATCGCGCCCTGATCGACCCGCGCAACTTCGAATCCAAGGCCGGTGCCGGGTACACCCCGCTCGGTCCGTGGATCGACACCGAGGCCGACATCGACACGGTCGAGATGACCCTGCGGATCGACGGCACGGTGATCGCCGAGACGGATGCCGCATCGCTGCCTGTGTCGATCCGCGACAGTCTCGCCTACATCGCCTCGTGGGCGCCGCTCGGTCCGGGCGACGTCGTCATGACGGGCGCACCGTTCACCAACGTCGCGATCGAGCCCGGCGCCGTCGTCGAGGTGCAGGTGGGGAGCGTGACGCTCGTCACGCCCACCCGCTGAGTCGCGACCCATCACAGCCGCCCGCGCACCGCGGACGCGACGCGCGCGGCGGAGCACGAAAGGACCCCATGTCGAATATCGGAGTCGTCGCCCACGCCGCCCAGGATCTGCGCATCGCGGATCTGGGTGAGCCTGCAGCCGCACCCGACGAGGCGGTCGTCGAGATCGCCTACGGCGGGGTGTGCGGTTCGGACCTGCATTACTGGCGCCACGGCGCTGCCGGGCTCTCGGTGCTGCGCGAGCCGATGCTGCTCGGGCACGAGGTCTCGGGCGTCGTCCTGACCGCCGCCGCCGATGGCAGCGGGCCCGGCGCCGGCACCCGCATCGCCGTGCACCCGCTCACCCCGCACGCCGAGGGCGAGATCCCGTGGCCTGTGGACCGGCCCAACCTCGCGCCCGGGTCGACCTATCTCGGCTCAGCGCTGCGGCTGCCGCACACGCAGGGCGCCTTCGCGCGCCGCGTCGCGCTGCCGGCGCGCATGCTGCACGCGATCCCCGACGACCTCACCCTCGAGCGTGCGGCGCTCGCCGAGCCGGCTGCGGTCGCCTGGCACGCCGTGGAGCGGGCGGGCGATGTACGCGGCAAGCGCGTCGTCGTGATCGGCTCCGGTCCGATCGGGCTGCTCGTCGTGGCGGTCGCCCGCCACCACGGTGCCGCCGAAGTGATCGCCACCGATCTCGAACCTCTCCCGAAGGATCTGGCCGCCTCGCTCGGCGCACGCGCCGTCGACGCGCGCGACGCTGACGCGATCGCCGCCCTGCACGCCGATGTCGTGGTGGAATCCAGCGGTACGGTGCCGGGCCTGTCGGCGGCGATCTCCGCCGCCGCACGCGGCGGGACGGTGGTGCTCCTGGGACTGCAGCGCCACGGCGAAGTCGCCGTGCCGCTCGCGACCGCGATCACGCGTGAGCTGTCGCTGGTCGGATCCTTCCGCTTCGGTGCGGAATTCGATGACGTCATCGCTGCGCTGGCAGACGGCTCACTCGTCGTCGACGGCATCGTGACCCACATCGTCCCAGCGACGAGCGCCCTCGAGGCGTTCAGGATCGCCGGTGATGCCGCGGCGTCGTCGAAGGTGCTGCTGGCATTCGACGACGCGGCGACCGATCTCGCGTCGGCGAAGAACGACGGCACCGGTAGCGTGGCGTCGTGACAGAGTCGAATCCGCAAGCCGCTCCGCGGATCGTCGTGATGGGCCCCAGCGGCTCGGGCAAGTCGGTGGTGGGCGCCGTGCTCGCCGCTCGCCTGGATCTGCCGTTCATCGACGCGGACGACCTGCATCCCGAGGCGAACGTCGAGAAGATGACCGCGGGCATCCCGCTGGACGACGACGACCGGATGCCGTGGCTCGACATCGTCGCCGCGTCGCTGCAGGGTGCCGGCACGACGAGCGGTGCCGGCGGGGGAGCGGTCATCGCCTGCTCGGCGCTCGCGCGTCGCTATCGCGATCGCATCCGAGCGGGGGCTCCCGATGCGCTGATCGTCGAGTTGCAGGTGTCGCCGGATGAGCTCGCACGGCGCATGAACGCCCGCGAGCACTTCATGCCGCCTGCGCTGCTGCTTTCACAGCTCGAGGCCCTCGAGCATCTCGAATCGGATGAGTCGGGCTTCGTCGTGCTCAACGATCGTCCACCCGCCGAGGTCGTCGACGAGATCTGCGCGACCCTGGACCGGGCTCAGTCCTTGCGGTAGGCCTGGCGTCCGAGACCCCAGAACGCGAGAACGGTACCGAGTGCGCCGAGCGCGGCCATCCCGCCGATCAGCCACAGCAGCGCGTGAGACCAGAAGCCGTAGTCCATGGGATCCTCCGTGTGATGCCGGTTCGGCGAAACGAGTGCGTTCTTCATCGTACCGGCGGCGCTGGTAGACTCGTGTCGAACTTCGGCGAGGGATGCCTCGTGCCCACCGGTCACGGCGGGGTGCGGCATCCGTGATCGACGCGGTGATGCAGGCCCCTTGGCTTTCCTCACGCACGCGCGTTCGAGTCGAAACACACCCCAAATACCTGGGCCCGCCACCGCGTCGGCCCGCAATCAGAACGGGCCACGGCCCGCAAGGAGAAATCATGTCGACTGAGTCCGACAACAAGGTCCACGCAGAGGTCCGCGAGAGCTTCGGCAAGGGCTTCGCCCGCCGCCTGCGCGCCGCCGGCAAGATCCCCGCCGTCATCTACGGCCACGGCACCGAGCCCATGCACGTCGCTCTTCCGGGCCACCAGGTGAGCCTGCTCATCCGCCGCGCCAACGCCGTGCTCGAGCTCGACGTCGACGGCAAGCAGCAGCTCACGCTGGTCAAGGACGTCCAGAAGGACCCCGTGCACCAGATCATCGAGCACATCGACCTGCTCGTCGTGAAGAAGGGCGAGAAGGTCCAGGTCGACATCCCCCTCGTCCTCGTCGGCGAGTCCGCTCCCGGCACCATCGCGAACCTCGACGCCGTCAGCGTGTCGCTCGAGGTCGAGGCGACCCACATCCCCCAGCAGGTCGAGGTCGACGTCGAGGGCCTCGAAGAGGGCGCGCACATCACCGCCGCCGACCTCAAGCTGCCCCAGGGTGCGGCCCTCATCGCCGAGCCCGACATGCTCGTCGTCGCCATCTCGGTTCCGTCGTCGACCCTCGCGGCCGACGACGAGGGCGCCGAGGCGGGCGAGTCCGCCGCAGGCGAGTCGGCCGAGTAAGCCATCTGCGAAGCGAGGGGGTGCGGATGCCGCGCCTCCTCGCTTTTCTTTTCGGCGCGCGGTGGACGCGCCGAGCGGTTTCCGCTTCGGGCAGGATGGATGACATGGCAGAGGCGTGGCTGATCGTCGGGCTCGGCAATCCGGGACCCCGGTACGAGCTCACCCGGCACAACGTCGGCCAGATGGTGATCGACGAACTGGCGCGGCGACGCGGCGAGACTCTGCGCGCGCACAAGGCGAATGCGCGGGTGGCCGAGACGTGGCTGCGCCCCGGCGGCCCGAAGCTCATCCTCGCCAAGCCGAACACGTTCATGAACGTGTCGGGGGGTCCGGTCGCCGGTCTTGCGAAGTTCTACGGCGTCGATCCTGAGCGCGTCGTCATCGTGCACGACGAGCTCGACATCCCGTTCGACACCATAAAGCTCAAGTCCGGTGGCGGGCACGGCGGTCACAACGGCGTTCGCGATGTCGCGAAAGCACTGGACTCCGCCGAGTTCGCGCGTGTGCGCGTCGGCATCGGTCGGCCCGATGGGCGCCAGGATCCTGCCGACTGGGTGCTCGACCCGTTCGGTGCGGCCGAGCGCAAGAACCTCCCGATCCTTCTCGGCGATGCGGCGGATGCCGTCGAGCAGCTCGTCGCGGACGGTCTGCTCGCCGCGCAGCAGACGCACCACGCCCCTCGCGCCTGATCGCTGTCCTGCTGCTCGCAGGGGAGTGACCGGCTGACGCCGATCGCAGCGCGGGACACCTGTGCGCGACCTGTCTTCGGAACGAGCGCGCCCGAGGTGCTTCGGGCGAGGGACGTCAGCCGCCGATGCCGCTTCCGGCGGCGAGGCCGGCCGCGAGGAAGATCTGAACACCGACCGCGAAGGCGATCGGACCGATCGCCGCGATGATCACGGCGGCGATGCCCGGGCCGCGTCCGCGCCCCGTCACGATCGCGATGATGCCCTGCACGAGGGCCCAGACACCGATCGCGGTGCCCGCCCAGAACGAGATCTCGCCGACCAGCACCGAATCGCGCACCGGCGTGAGGATGGACCAGTCGAAGTCGGCCTCGAGCGGGCGCAGGGCGATCTCGCGCCCGGTGCCCTGGCCGATCGCGAAAGCCGAGATCGCCCCGACGATGCTCGCGCCGACGGTGGCGACGAGCGAGAGCGCGAATGCCACCCAGCCGAGGGTGGCCCTGCGCGGTGCTCCGGGCTCCGGGCCGGTGCCGGACACGCCGCCGCTGGACGGAGCGGCACCGTACGGTGCAACGGCATGCGGTGCTGCACCGTAGGCAGGGGGTATCGCCGCGGGCGGCACGGCGTACCCCGCGGGCGGGGCGTAGGCGCCGGCGGGCCGGCCGTACGTCGGCGGCACGGGTGCACCGGGGGCGGGCGCAGGCCCGGCAGGGGCGCCGAAGGGTGGCGCGGCCGGAGCCGTCCAGCCGCCGTGAGGGGCCGCGGGTACGGCGGGCGGAGCGGGCTCGGACGGCGCCGCGGGCTCGGTGGGATCGCTCACGAGTCTCATCCTAGGAGGGTGCGCAGTGCCGGTTCGGGCGATCACGGCCGGGCAGGAGGGTTCGTGGACCGCCCCGCGGCCGGGCTCGCCGATCCTCCCCGCGGGTGAGCGCGTTGATCCCCCCGCCGCGGAGTTCGGTGTCGGTGCCGCGTCGTAGACTCGTGCGGTGACAGTTCCCGGGATCGTGCGCGCCCTCGAACGGGCTGAACCCTTCCGAGATGCGGTGGCTGCGGCATCCGTCGACGCCGACTTCTCGCTCGTCGAGGGCCTCGATGCGCCCCTGCTGGCCGCGCTGATCGAGCGCAGACGCGAGGCGGGAAGACCGCCCGTTCTGCTGCTCGTCGCGCCGACGGGGCGTCGGGCCGAATCGCTCGGGCCGGCATTGGGCGCGCTGCTGCCGGGCGCCGAGGTTCTGCACTTCCCCGCGTGGGAGACACTGCCGCACGAGCGTCTGAGCCCGAGCACCGAGACAGTGGGCACGCGCCTGGAGATCCTCGCCCGCATCGCGCAGTGGAATGCCGAGACTCCGCTCGTGATCACCTCGTCGGTGCGCGGCGCGATCCAGCCGCTTGCGGCGGGTCTGGCCGATGCGCCCCCGATCGCGCTCGTCGCGGGCGCTCGCGGCCGCGAACTCGGAGACGTCACGGCGCGCTTGGTGGAGTTCGCGTACCACCGCGTCGACATGGTGGCGCGCCGCGGCGAATTCGCGGTGCGCGGCGGAATCCTCGACGTCTTCCCGCCGACGGCTCCCCACCCGTTCCGCGTCGAGTTCTTCGGTGACGAAGTCGATCAGATCCGCGCGTTCTCCGTCGCCGACCAGCGATCGCTGCCGGGAGCCGTCGATGCCGTATCGCTCGTCGCCGCGCGCGAGCTGCTGCTGACGGATGCCGTCCGGGGCCGTGCCCGCCAGCTGAAGGACGAGTTCCCCGGGCTCGTGGGCATGCTCGAGAAGATGGCCGAAGGCATCCCGGTCGAGGGCATGGAATCGCTCATGCCCGCCGTGGTCGACGGGCTGGTGACGCTCGTGGACTATCTCCCCGAAGGATCCGCGGTCGCCCTCCTCGACCCCGAGCGCGCGGTGACCCGCGCGATCACGCTCGGCGAGACGAATCGCGAGTTCCTCGACGCGGCGTGGAGCGCCGCGACCGCCGGTGCCTCGACCCCGGTCGATCTCGGCGCGGGCGATTTCCTGACCCTTTCCGAGCTTCGCGAGGCGGCCAGAGCACGTCACGGCGTCTGGTGGACGTTGAGCGCGTTCGACTCGGGAGCCGCAGATGCTGTCGCCGAGGGACTCATCGACATCGATGTCGCCCTCGAGTCGGCCGCGATGATCCGTGTGCCCGGCACTGCCGTGCCGTCATTCCAGGGCAACGTCGAGGGAGCGACCGTCCACGTCGGCGAACTCCTCGCGGACGGCTGGAGCGTCGTGGTCTCGGCATCCGGAATGGGCCTCGTGGAGCGTGCGCGCGACGTGCTCGCCGAACGCGGGATCGCCGCACGCAAGGTCGACGATGTGCTCGCACCGCCCGAACCGGGGGTGGCGCACGTCGTGCTGAGCGTGCTGGAGCGCGGCTTCGAGCAGCCCGATGCGAAACTCGCCATCCTCACCGAGAGCGAGTTCTACGGCCGCACCATCGGCGGCGACCAGCGGGTCGTGAAGAAGCTCGCCTCGCGCCGAAAGGCGGTCGTCGATCCGCTGCAGCTGAAGACGGGCGACTATGTCGTTCACGCGACGCACGGCATCGGCAAGTTCGTCGAGCTGACCCAGCGCGAGGTGTCCAGCGGCGGCCGCAACGCGGTCAAAAGCGTGCGCGAGTACCTGGTGCTGGAGTACGCGCCGTCCAAGCGGGGCTACCCGGGCGACAAGCTGTTCGTTCCCACCGACCAGCTCGACCTGCTGTCGCGGTACGTCGGCGGCGAGGCACCGACCCTGTCGAAGATGGGTGGCAGCGACTGGGCGCAGGCCAAGAGCAAGGCGCGCCGCGCCGTGCGCGACATCGCCGTCGAGCTGGTGAAGCTGTACTCCGCGCGCATGGCGTCCAAGGGGCACGCGTTCGGCCCCGACACCCCATGGCAGCGCGAGCTCGAGGAAGCGTTCCCGTTCGCCGAGACACCCGACCAGCTGCAGACGATCGACGAGATCAAGGCCGACATGGAGAAGGCCATCCCGATGGATCGGCTGCTGTCGGGGGATGTCGGCTTCGGCAAGACCGAGGTCGCGGTGCGTGCCGCCTTCAAGGCGATCCAGGACGGCAAGCAGGTCGCGATGCTCGTACCGACGACGCTGCTCGTCAAGCAGCACCTCGAGACGTTCACCGAGCGCTTCGCCGGCTTCCCTGTCAAGGTCAAGGCGCTCTCTCGTTTCCAGACCGACAAAGAAGCGCGTGAGACCCTGGCGGGGATCACCGACGGCACCGTCGACATGGTGATCGGCACGCACCGCATCCTCACCGAGAAGGTCCTCTTCAAGGACCTCGGTCTCATGATCATCGACGAGGAGCAGCGCTTCGGTGTCGAGCACAAGGACGCGCTCAAGAAGCTGAAGACGAACGTCGACATCCTGGCGATGAGCGCCACCCCGATCCCGCGCACCCTCGAAATGGCGGTGACCGGCATCCGCGAGATGTCGACACTGCAGACGCCTCCTGAGGACCGGCATCCGATCCTGTCCTATGTCGGGCCCCGCAACGACAAGCAGATCGGAGCGGCCATCCGTCGCGAGCTGCTGCGCGAGGGGCAGGTGTTCTTCGTTCACAATCGCGTGCAGTCGATCCAGCGCGTGGCCGCAGAGCTCGCCGAACTCGTGCCCGAGGCGCGCATCGCCGTCGCCCACGGGCAGATGGGGGAGCACGCGCTCGAAGAGGTCGTCGACGCGTTCTGGGAGCGCAGGAGCGACGTGCTCGTCTGCACCACGATCGTCGAGACCGGGCTCGACATCTCGAACGCGAACACGATCATCATCGATCGCGCCGACAAGTACGGGCTGTCGCAGCTGCACCAGCTGCGAGGCCGGGTGGGGCGCGCGCGCGAACGCGCCTACGCATACTTCCTCTACGACGAGATGAAGCCGCTCAGCGAGACTGCCGCAGACCGACTCGAGACCATCGCCGTCAACAACGATCTCGGCAGCGGCATGCAGGTCGCGCTGAAGGACCTCGAGCTGCGAGGTGCCGGCAACCTGCTGGGCGCCGAGCAGGCGGGCCACATCGCCGGGGTCGGGTTCGACCTCTACTTGCGCATGATCGGCGAGGCGGTCGCTACATTCCGCGGCGAAGAGACCGAGGGGCCGACCGAGCTGCGGCTCGAGCTGCCCGTACAGGCCCGCATTCCCGAGTCGTACATCGACAGCGAGCGGCTGCGTCTCGAGGCCTACCAGAAGCTCTCGGCCGCAGCATCCGTCACCGCCGTGACCACCGACGGCACCGACGCGATCGATCTCGTGATCGAAGAGCTCACCGACCGCTATGGCGAGCCTCCCGCCGATGTGGAAGGCCTCCTCGCGGTCGCGCGTCTGCGCCGCCGCGCCGGGCAGGCCGGCCTGTCGGATGTCGTCGCGATGGGACCGAATCTGCGCCTCGCACCTGCCGACCTGCCGGACTCGATGCGGGTGCGGTTGCAGCGACTGCATCCGAAGGCGAAGGTCCTCCAGGGCGGCGAGGCGGTCGTGGTGCCGTTGCCGACGGTGGAGGGCGAGCGGGTGACCGATGCCGCGCTCATCGCGTGGGTCGGCCAGCTGATCGAGCAGCTGTGGCCGCCGAAGAAGGATGCCGCTGTCACGGCGGTCGCGACCGGCTGAGGGCTCGATGTGAGCGCCGCCCGCGATGTGAAGGACGCCGCCGTCAGATGACGCCCTGGGCGAGCATCGCGTGGGCGACGCGCTCGAATCCGGCGCAGTTCGCGCCGACGACGTAGTCGCCCGGGCGTCCGTAGCGCTCGGCTGCCGCGAAAGCCGCGTCGTGCACCCCGGCCATGATCGCGCGGAGCTTGGCCTCGCTGTCGGTGAAGCTCCACCGCTGCCGCGCCGCGTTCTGGCTCATCTCGAGAGCGGACGTCGCCACGCCGCCGGCGTTCGCCGCCTTGCCGGGCCCGAACAGCACGCCCGCCTGCTGGAAGGCATGGATCGCCTCGGGGGTCGAGGGCATGTTCGCGCCCTCTGCCACGGCGCGCACGCCGTTCGCGATGAGCGTCTCGGCGTCGATGCCGTCGAGCTCGTTCTGCGTCGCCGACGGGATCGCGATGTCGACGGGCACCTCCCACGGGCGCGCCCCCTCGACGAACCGGGCGCCCGGGCGGCGAGCGGCGTACTCCGAAATGCGCGCCCGCTCGATCTCCTTCACCTGACGGAGCAGGCCCAGATCGATCCCGGCGTCGTCGACGACGTAGCCCGACGAATCCGATGCGGTGACCGCGGTGGCGCCGAGCTGCCGTGCCTTGTCGATCGCGTAGATCGCGACGTTTCCCGAACCGGAGACTCCGACCCGCTTGCCTGCCAGCGTGTCGCCGTGCACGCCGAGCATCTCGTCCACGAAGAACACCGCGCCGTAGCCGGTCGCCTCGGTGCGGACCTCGGCGCCGCCCCACTGGACGCCCTTGCCGGTGAACATGCCGGACTCGTGGCGGTTCGTGACTTTGCGGTATTGGCCGAAGAGGTAGCCGATTTCGCGGGCGCCGACACCGATGTCGCCGGCGGGAACGTCGGTGTGCTCGCCGAGGTGGCGGTAGAGCTCATTCATGAATGACTGGCAGAAGCGCATGATCTCGGCATCCGATCGCCCGTGCGGGTCGAAATCGCTGCCGCCCTTGGCGCCGCCGATGCCCTGCGCGGTGAGCGCGTTCTTGAAGATCTGCTCGAACCCGAGGAACTTCACGATCGACAGGTTCACGCTCGGGTGGAACCGCAGACCGCCCTTGTAAGGGCCGAGCACCGACGAGAACTGTACGCGGAACCCGCGGTTCACCTGCAGCCGGCCGCCGTCGTCGACCCACGGCACCCGGAACACGATCTGCCGCTCCGGCTCGACGAGACGTTCGAGGATTCCGCCATCGACGAACTGCGGGTGGGCGTCGAGGACCGGGACGATCGACTCGACGACCTCGTGAACGGCCTGCAGGAACTCGGGCTCGTGCGGGTTGCGGGCGTGGACCGTGTCGAGGACGATCTGTACGGGCGCGGGGGAGGTGAGGATGGCAGCGGGCATCGTGGAGCTTTCCGGATGGGCGGAGCGGTCCGACGACTGGCGGACGCCGTTTCAGCCTAGCCACGCGCGAGGCCCCTGCTGATCCGTATGACGCCGCCGCCCTTCGCCCCGCTACGCTGGCACCGATCGAGGAGGACGCATGCGGTTCGAGCACCTCGGGGCACAGCCCCGCATCCATCCCGACGCTGTCGTGGCCCACACCGCCGTGATCAGCGGCGACGTCGAGATCGGCGCCGACTGCCAGGTGCTGCACGGCGCGGTGATCACGGCCGAAGGCGGCCCGATCACGCTCGGCGGCAACGTCATCGTGATGGAGAACGCGCTCATCCGCGCGACCGCGACGAATCCGGTCCATATCGCGGACCACGTTCTCGTGGGGCCGATGGCGAGCATCTCGGGGGCCGTGATCGACGAGGAGGTCTTCCTCGCGACAGGCACTCGCGTGTTCAACGGCGCGCACATCGGTGCGCGGAGCGAGGTGCGCATCAACGGGGTCGTGCATCTGCGCACGACGCTCCCGCCCGAGTCGGTCGTGCCGATCGGCTGGGTCGCCGTGGGCCATCCCGTCCAGATCCTGTCACCGGACCGGCACGAGGAGATCTGGGCGGCCCAGCGCGAGCTCGACTTTCCCGGCTATGTCTTCGGCCTCGACCGCGAAACCCCCGATCTGATGGTGCAGCTCACCGAGCGGTACGGCCGAGGTCTGGCCCGTCACGCCGACGACACGCGCATCGACTGACGCGCGCACACGCAGAAGAGAAGCGGATGCCGCGGCCGGCGGCATCCGCTTCTCTTCGCGTGTCAGCTCATCCGGTGTTCTGCAGGCCCGCCGCGACGCCCGAGACCGACAACAGCAGCAGGCGCTGCTGCTCGGGGTCGACCGGGGCGCCTTCGGGTGCTTCTCGCAGCGAGCGCAGCGCACGCAGCTGCAGAAGCGACAGCGCGTCGACGTAGGGGCTGCGCATCTTGACGGCGCGCTGGAGGACCGGCTTGTTGCCGAGGAGCTCCGTGCCTCCGGTGACGCGGATCACCCAGGAGCGCGTGAGAGCCATCTCGTCGCGGACGAGCGCGGCGAGGTCCTCCCGGTCGCCGAGTTCGAGATAGTGGCGCGCGATGCGGTCATCGGCCTTGGCGAGGCTCATCGCGACGTTGTCGATCATGGTGCGAAACAGCGGCCAATCACCGTATGCGCGCTGCAGGAGCGCCTCGTCGCCGACCGTCTCGAGTGCCGTGCCCAGACCGAACCAGCCGGCGAGGTTGATGCGGGCCTGGGTCCACGCGAACACCCACGGGATCGCCCGGAGGTCTTCGAGCGATTCCACCGACAGCCCGCGCCGCGCGGGACGCGAGCCGAGCGCGAGGCGGCCGATCTCCTCCATCGGCGTCACCCGGGCGAACCAGGGCGCGAAGCCGGGGGCCTTCACGAGCGAGAAGAACCGCTCGCGGGATGCGGCATCCATCGTGGCCGCGACGTCGGCGTAGCGCTCGGCGGCGGCGAGGTTGCGCTCCTCGTTCGACGGGGCGGATGCCAGCAGGATCGCCGCGGCGACCTGGTCGATGTGACGCATCGCGATGGCGGGATCGCCGTAGCGGGCGAAGATGACCTCGCCCTGCTCGGTGAGCTTGAAACGGCCGTCGACGGAGTGCGGCGGCTGGGCGAGGATCGCCGAGTTGGCGGGTCCGCCTCCGCGACCGAGCGCGCCGCCGCGGCCGTGGAACAGCGTCAGCTCGATGCGGCTCGCGCGCGCCCACGCGGCGATCTCGGCCTGTGCCTCGTACAGGGCGAGGTTCGCCGCAACCGGGCCGACGTCCTTCGACGAGTCGGAGTAGCCGAGCATGACCTCGAGACGACGGTCCGTGGCGTCCAGCCGTGCGGCGAACTCGGGGTGCTCGACGATCTCGGCGAGGATGCCCGGGGCCGCCTGCAGGTCTGCGAACGTCTCGAACAGCGGCACGACGTCGAGCACTGGGGGAGTCCCGTCCGGCCCGACCGCGTAACGCGCGAGGCGGTGCACGTTCGCGAGGTCTTCGGCGGAACGCGTGAACGAGACGATGTAGCGGCCGGCCGCGCGCGGGCCGTAGCGCTCCTGCAGGAAGACGACGGTGCGGATCACGTCCAGCACCTCTTCGGCGAGCTCGCTGCGTGCCGCACCCGGAGCCGCGGCATCCAGCTCGGCGAGCACCTTCGCATGGACGGCCGAATGCTGGCGCACCTCGAGTTCGGTGAGGTGGAAGCCGTACGTCTCGACCTGCCACACCAGCTGCTGCAGGTGTCCGTAGGCCTGGCGTGCCGCGCCCGCCTGCACGAGGGAGTCCTGCACCACGCGCAGGTCCGCCAGCAAATGCTCGGGGTCACGGTAGGCGAGGTCGGCGTTGCGCTCGCGGGTCGCCTCGATGCGACGCGCGATCAGCAGCAGGATGCGGCGGTGCGGCTCATCAGGAGAGCGCTTCGCGATGTCGTTCGCGGCGTCCTCGTCGGCGGCCTTCAGCCGCTGCCAGAGCGAGATCAGCGCGTCGCTCGGAGGGGTCGTGGCGGCATCGAGGGTGAGGTTGCGTCCGACGCGGCTGGTCGTGCGCTCCAGGCCCAGCAGGACGTGCTCGCTGGCGATCTTCGCGGCTTTGCGGGTGACGGATGCCGTCACGAACGGATTTCCGTCGCGGTCGCCGCCGACCCACGATCCGACGCGCACGAAGGGGCGCACGACCGGGGCGCGGCCGCCGGCGGCCGGCCCCTGCAACGCGTCGTCCACGCGACGGTAGACGTGAGGCACGGCGGTGTAGAGGGTCTCGTCGAACACGGCCATGACCGCGCGCACCTCGTCGGTGGGCGACGGCTTCTCGGGGCGCAGCGGCGCCGTGCGCCACAGCGTGTCGACCTCTTCGAGCATGCGCCGCTCGGCCCGGCGCTCGTCGGCGCCGTTGCGACGCGACGCCTCGTGCTCGTCCAGCAGCCCCGCGAGCCGGCGGATGCTCGACGAGACCGCACGACGGCGCGCCTCGGTGGGGTGCGCCGTGAAGACCGGGTGGAAACGCATGGCCTGCAGGTGCGCCAGCGCCGTCTCATCGCCGACCTCGGCCGAGAGTCGGACGAACGCCGCCGCGACCGAGTCGGTCGCCCGCTCCTTGTCGGGGCGCCCGTCGCGTTCGCGGAGGATGCGCACGCGCTGGTGCTCTTCGGCGAGGTTCACGAGGTGGAAGTACGCGGTGAACGCGCGCGCGACTTCGTCGGCGCGCTCGACGGTGAAGGAATCGGCGATCGCCGCCGCCCTCGCGAACGCCTCGGGCGTCTCGTCGGTGTACGCGTGGATCGTCGCGATGCGCAGCCGCTCGACGTCGTCGAAGAGCCCCGGGGAGCCGCTTTCGCGGAGGACACGGCCCAGAAGCGTGCCGAGCATGCGCACGTCGGCGCGCATCTGCTCGGGAATCTCCTGCTCCGCCTCGAATCGCCCCACGAGGTCGATCGCTTCGGTCTGGGTGAGTTCGCGCATCTTTCCAGGGTATCGGCGTGGTGTTTCGTCGATGTCACGCCCGACGTTGTGTGACGACGCGACGCGACGCGACGCGCAGCCTGCGCTGCGCTCGCGGGTGGCGTGGAGGCCTCTCGCTAGACTGGCGCGCGGAGAGCCGGGAAGTCTGGTCGGCGCGACTTCGTCGACCCGCACCGCCCCACGCCGACTCCCGGAAGGCCGCATGTCTCTTCTTCGCTCCGCCCGCTTCCCCGCCATCGTCCTGCTCCTCGCCGCGAGCCTCGGGCTCATCGTGGCGAACTCCGCGATCGGCCCCGCTGTCGATGACGTGATGCACGCGTATCTCGGAATCCCGGGCGTGTTCGAGCTCAGCCTGTCGCATTGGATCAAGGACGGCCTTCTCGCGGTCTTCTTCTTCGTGGTGGCGGTCGAGCTGCAGTTCGAGCTCACCAACGGCCAGCTCAACTCGGCACGCAAGGCGCTGCAGCCCGCGATCGCCGCCGCCGGCGGCGTGCTGGTGCCGATCGCGATCTATGTCGCCGTGGCGTGGGGCTCGGACGCCACGAACGGGTGGCCGATCCCGACCGCGACCGACATCGCCTTCGCCCTCGGCGTGCTCGCCGTGTTCGGCAAGGGGCTGCCGTCGGCGCTGCGCGTGTTCCTGCTGGCACTCGCGATCCTCGACGACATCGTCGGCATCGTCTTCATCGCGGTGCTCTTCACCGCCGACGTCAACGTCTGGATGCTCGCCGGCGCCGCGGTCGCGGTGGTGGCATTCGGAGTGCTCAGCCGCCAGCTCGGCGGGCGCGGACACGTCGCGATCTCGATCGTTCTGATCGGGCTCGCCATCGCGACCTGGGTGCTGGTGCTCCTGTCGGGCGTGCACGCCACGATCGCCGGGGTCGTGCTCGGACTCGCGATGGCGCAGCAGCCGGCGCTGCGCACACGGCATGCTCTCGAGCCGTGGGTCAACGGCATCGTGCTGCCCGTCTTCGCGTTCTCGGCCGCGCTCGTCGTGATCCCGGCTGTTGCGCCGTCCGAGCTGTCGCCCGCGTTCTGGGGAGTGCTGGTCGCTCTGCCGGTGGGCAAGATCGTCGGCATCACCGTGTTCGGCTGGCTGTCGCTGCGGCTCGGAAGCCGCGGCGCCCCACCGGAGCTGGCCTTCGGCGACCTCCTCGCCGCGGGCGCGCTGGGCGGAATCGGCTTCACCGTCTCGCTGCTGCTGTCGGAGCTCGCGTTCGCGGATGCCCCCGCACTGCGCGATCAGGCCACGCTCGGTGTGCTCGCAGGATCCGTCATCTCGCTCATCCTGGCCGGGGGACTCGTATCGTGGCGGGCATGGCACCACAGAAGCAAGGTCCGGGACGCCACGACCGAGGCGCGAACGGCGTGAGCGGACCCGATCCGCAGGCCGACCCGCTCCGTGAGGCGGCGGAGGTCATGCGCGCGGTGCGCGATCGATGCGTCTGGACCCAGCAGATCGACCATCGCGCGCTGGTGCCGTATCTGGTGGAGGAGAGCGCCGAACTCATCGACGCCGTCGAGGAGGACGACCGGGACGAACTTCGCGAAGAGCTCGGCGACCTGCTCTGGCAGGTGCTGTTCCATGCCGAGATCGCCTCGCGCGACGAGGCCGATCCCTTCGACATCGACGACGTGGCACGCGGACTGACCGACAAGATGGTGCGGCGGCATCCGCATGTCTTCGGTGATGCGGTCGCGACCACGCCCGAAGAGGTCCTCGTCCACTGGAACGCGGCCAAGGCCGCCGAGAAGAGCTCGCGCACCAGCGTGCTCGACGGGGTGAGCGAGCGGATGCCGTCGCTCGCCCTCGCCCAGAAGCTCCTGTCGAAAGCGGCGCAGGTCGGCGTCATCGTGCCTGCGCGATCGTCGAGCCAGGGGATTCCCGCCGAGACCGAGGGCGAGGTCCCCGGTCTCGACGCGGATCCCCGGTCTCGGCAAGATGTCCGGCCGATGAGCGAGGGAGCGCCGGCGACCGAGGCCGAGCTCGGAGACGCGCTGCTGGTGCTCGTGGCGGCGGCGCGGGCGAAGGGCTGGGACGCCGAGCGCGCGCTGCGCGAGCGGCTGCGTGCACTGCAGGCCGAGATCCGCGGTGCAGAGACGGCGCCGGGCGACTGATCCGAGCCGGTGAGTTCCGGTGTGCGGCGGCCGACCTGGAAAGATGGCTCCGTGGCATCCGTCAATCCGCCGCGCGGCATGCGCGATTTCCTCCCCGCCGACAAGGCCCGTCGCGAGCGCGTGCTCGCCGTCATCCGCGAGCGCTACCGCGTCCACGGCTTCGACGAGATCGAGACCCCGGTCATGGAGGAGCACGGTCGCCTGCACGCCGGCATCGGCGGCGACAACGAGAAGCTGGCCTACAACGTCCTCAAGCGCGGCCTCGACGAGGACGCCATCCGGGCCGCCGCCGACGATCCCTCGGCGCTCACCGACCTCGGTCTTCGCTACGACCTGACCGTTCCCCTCGCGCGCTTCTACGCAACGAATCGCGCGCAGCTGCCCGCGGTGTTCCGTTCGATCCAGATCGCACCCGTGTGGCGGGCGGAGCGCCCGCAGAAGGGCCGTTACCGCCAGTTCGTGCAGTGCGACATCGACATCATCGGCGATGCGTCGGCGCGTGCCGAGTCCGAGCTGATCGTCGCGACCCTCGACACCCTCGACACCCTCGATGCGCTGGGTCTGGCGGGCGGCAGCGTGCGGATCAACGATCGGCGGGTGCTTGACTGGATGCTGGAGAGCTTCGGTTTCGCAGCCGACGAGCGCCCGGGCGTTCTCATCACGATCGACAAGCTCGACAAGATCGGGCCGGCCGGAGTGGTCGCAGAGCTCCGCGAGCGAGGCGCGACGGCGACGGCCGTCGACGGGTTCGAGGCGTTCCTGAACCGCCCGATGACGCTCGAGTACAACCCGTACGGCGAGCGGCAGATCCGCAAGCTTCTGCCTGCCGGCGCACCCGACGAGATCGTCGCGCACCTCGTCGGAATCGGCGCGGCGGTCGCGGCGGCACGCCCTTCGACGGGCTCGGCGCCCGGGGGAGCGGAGTCTGCGAGCGGGGAGGGCGACTCGGCCGTCGCAGGGCTCGAGCGAGACATCCCCCTCGTGTTCGACCCCTTCCTGGTGCGGGGCATGGGGTACTACACCGGCACCATCTTCGAGCTGGCACACCCGTCCGTCGACTACTCGCTCGGCGGCGGCGGCCGCTACGACGGCATGATCGGGCGCTTTCTCGGGCAGGATGTCCCGGCGGTGGGCTTCTCGATCGGCTTCGAGCGCATCGTCGACCTGATCGACGAGCGAGCGGATGCCGCTTCCCCGGCGATCGTGCTCGTCCACGACCGCGATGTGCCCGAGGCGGAGCTGCTCGCCGTCAAGGCGGCGCTCATTGCTCAGGGATCGCGCGTGCGGCTGGAGCAGCGCACCAAGAACCTCAAGGCGCTCCTCGAGCGGTCGGCATCCGACGGCTACACGGCGTTTGCGACGCTCGCCGCAGGGGCCGCGGTCGATTCCCTCGAGGTCAAGCCGCTGGGCTGACGCGCTGGCGTGCGCCGCTCGCCGCCCGCGGGCGCGCAGCCGTCACCTCGACGCGAGGCGCAGTCTCAGCGCGCGATAGACCACGCCGATCACGACCACAGCCGCGCCGGCCACGACGGACTGCCAGGGAAGAGCCAGCGCGAGCACGAGGCATCCGACTGCACCGACGACCTGCAGCGCCCGCGGATACCGGCGCGACGGCGTCCGCTGACGGAGCGCGGCGACGTTGGCGATGAAGTAGTACAGCAGCACCCCGAACGATGAGAAGCCGATCGCCCCGCGGAGATCGGTCACCGCCACGAGGACCACGACGAGCCCACCCACCACGAACTCCGCGCGGCGCGGCACCTGCCAGCGGGGCTGGATCACCGCAAGCCGGCGCGGCAGGTCCTGCTCGCGTGCCATCGCGAACATCGTCCGGCTCACTCCCGCGATGAGTGCGAGCAGGGCGCCGAGTGACCCCGTGGCGGCACCCAGCCGCACGATCGGCTGCACCCAGGCCCAGCCCGACGTGGCCGCGGCGTCCGCCACCGCGTCGCTCGATGCGGCCACGCCATCGGCGCCCAACGCGCTGAGGACGGCGACCGCCACCACGGCGTAGACAGTCAGGGCGATCGCGAACGCGATGATGATCGCGCGCGGGATGACGCGTGCAGGGTCGCGGACCTCTTCGCCCATCGTCGCGATGCGCGCGTACCCGGCGAAAGCGAAGAACAGCAGCCCGGCGGATTGCAGGATGCCGTAGCCACCGGCGCTCCACAGCGAATCGGCTTCTGCCCATCCCTGCGCATCGGCGCCGGTGAACGCGGCCGAAACCGCGACCGTGAGCGCGAGAAGCGCCACCACGACGATCACCCGCGCCACGATGGCCGTGCGGGTGACACCGAACGCGTTGACGGCCGTGAGGGCGATGACCGCGGCAATCGCGACGGGGCGCTCCCACCCGGGGGGCGCGGCATATGCGGCGAACGCGAGAGCCATGACGGCGCAGCTCGCGGTCTTGCCGATCACGAATCCCCAGCCCGCGACGAAGCCCCACCATGCGCCGAGTTCCGCTCGGCCGTACGCGTAGGTGCCGCCCGACGTCGGGTGGGCCGCCGCCAGTTGCGCGGACGACGTCGCGTTGCCGAAGGCGACCACGGCCGCGAGCGCGAGGCCGATGAGCAAACCGGCTCCGGCGACCTCCGCCGCGGGCGCCCACACCACGAAGACGCCGGCGCCGATCATCGAGCCGAGGCCGATGAACACCGCGTCGGCGAGCCCCAGGCGGCGCGGGAGCGAAGGCGTGGTCACGCGCGAACGATAGCGCGGCGAGGTGACGCGCGCGCGTGCGGAACCCGGCGATGATCGTCGTATGACCCTCCGCATCCATGCCGTGCTCACGCAGTCGGGCCCAGCCACGGCGATCGAGTTGACCGACGCGCAGGTCGACGAACTGGGAGGCGGCAGGCGCGCCGCCGTCGTGGTCGGCATCGGAGAGCGCACGGCGCGGCTGCGACTCGCCGTGATGGGTGGACGCAATCTCATCGGGCTGTCCCAGGCCGCCCGGATGCAGCTCGGAGTCGAGTACGGCGATGCGGTCGACGCGACGATCGATCTCGATACCGCGGAGCGCGAGGTGACGGTGCCCGATGACCTGGCGTCGGCGCTCGACGCGGATGCGCGCGTTCGTGCAGCGTTCGACGCGCTGACGTACACGCGGCGCAAGGAACTCGCCAGGGCTGTGGTCGAAGCAAAGCGGCCCGAGACGCGCATACGACGGATCGCCACGACTGTGGACGGCCTGCGCTCGTCGCTCGACTGACCCGAACCGGCGACGGAGCCGCCGGAACTGCCGACTGCGACGCCGACGGCGCCACTTTCCTGCGAGAGCGCCACAGTTCTGTGGCGCTCTCGCAGGAAACAGGCGCCCATCGTGAGGACCACTGGGCGAGTGCGGGGCCATCGGTTCGTCGAGTCGTCACCGCAGTGACGGCATCCGTTCATCCGGGAGGGGTGGGATGGTGCGATGCCCCGTGAGCGCGACCGCCTGCCCCGCTCGGTCGTGATCGGTGCGGCCGGCTCAGCCGTCGGTCTCGGGGCGGCCGTGCTCATCGCTCGAGCGACGCTGCGCCGACAGGCCGCCATCGCCCGGCGGCGCATCGGCAAGCCGCTGGGCGAGGACGCTCTGGATGCCGACCGGCTCTGGCGCCGCCGCCACGAGGGAGTGCCGATCGAACTCGTCATGCTGGGCGACTCGATCGCGGCGGGGCTCGGCGCCGAGCGCCGCAAGGACACGCTGGGCGCTCGGCTCGCCAAGAGTCTCGCGAAGCGGACCGGTCGCCCCGTACGGCTGCGGACGGCCGCGATCGTCGGGGCGGAGTCCTCGATGCTCGCCGCACAACTCGACGGCCTGCCCGACGGGTATCGGCCTGATGTCGCGGTGGTGATCGTCGGCGGCAACGACATCACGCATCGCGTGCCGGTCGCGGTGTCGATCGGACACCTCGAGGAGGCGATCGAGCGTCTGCAGGCGCGCGGAGCGGGAGTGGTCGTCGGCACGTGTCCTGACCTCGGAGCGCTCCGGCCCGTGCCTCAACCCCTACGCGCACTCGGCTCGCGGCTGTCCCGCCAGCTGGCCGACGCGCAGGCCGAGGCGGCGATGCGCCTCGTTGCGAGAGCGGTGTCGCTGCGCCGCGCGGTGGGACCGTTCTTCGTGACCCAGCCCGACGAGATGTTCAGTCTCGACCGGTTCCACCCGAGCGCACTCGGGTATCGCCGAACCGCCGAGGCGCTGCTGCCTGCCGTGCTCGAGACGCTTGCCGGCGAGAGGCTCGCCACCGGCCAGGGGACAGAGCCCTCCGGAGTCACCCCGCGCTGATCGAGGCCGCCCACTCGGCGACGCGCGCTGCGCTCTCCTCCTCCGAGAGATCCTCGACGCGGGTCATGATCGACCAGCGGACGCCGAAGGGGTCTCGCACGCTCGCGAACCGGTCGCCCGAGACGAAGGTCGACGGCTCTTCGCGCACGGTCGCGCCGGCCGCGACCGCACGGGCGGTCACGGCATCCACATCGGGGACGTAGATCCCGAGCGAGTAGCAGTCGCTCTCGCCTTCGGGTGCAGGCACGAGGCCGTAGGCGGGGCTCGGCTCGCCGATCTGGAGCAGTCCGGCACCGAAGTCCAGACCCGCATGCACGACGAGCCCGTCGAACTCGGTCACGTCGGTGACACGTGCGCCGAAGACGTCGCGATAGAAGTCGAGCGCCGCCCGCGCCCCGACAATCGCGAGGAAAGGCGTGAGGGAGGTCGCCGTGTGGGGGCGTCCGTCTGTCGTGTGCGCACCGGTCGCACCGGGCGCTGTCTTGTTCGTGGTCATGAGACCAGCGTGGCGCGAGTCGGATGCCGCGGGATTGGAGATTCGCGACACCCCTGAGCCTGTCGTCGGCGCCGGTTAGCCTGGCTCACGTGACCGACCCCACGCGCGGCGTGCTCTACCCGGATCGCCTGCCCACCTTCACGCGGCTCCCGCCGCGGGAGTCCGCCGCAGAGCTCGTCTCGTGGTTCTGGATTCCGCAGTGGGATCTGCCGACCGGCGTCGAGTCGCGCCAGCCGATCCTCGGGTACCCGGCCGCGAACCTGGCCGTGGAGGTCGATCTCGCCGCCGCCGACGGCGAGACGCCCACCGTGACGAGCGGAGTCACGCTGTGGGGTGCGACCACTCGCGCGTCGGAGCGTGTGCTGCGGGGGAGCGGGTGGGCAGTGGGAGCGCTGCTGCGGCCCGCCGCGTTCGCGCGTCTCGCGGACTCGCCGGGCGATCTCGTCGACGGATGGGTCACGCTGGGCGGACCGGAGACGGGCGCGCCGGAGTCGGGCGAGTCGACCGCGGAAACTCTGCGCGCGGCGGTCAGCGAGGCGATGCCCGATGTAGATGCCGCGGTGGCCGCGGCATCCGCCTGGCTCGTGGAGCGGGTCGGCGGGCCGACGCACGAGGGACGGCTCGCGAACGCGATGGCCGACCTGCTGATGACGGATGCCGGCATCCTGCGCGTCGAGGACGCTGCCGAGCGCCTGCGCGTCTCGGTGCGTACGCTGCAGCGCCTCGCGCACCGCTCGGTAGGGCTGTCGCCCGCGGCCATGATCCGCCGGCGCCGGCTGCAGGAGGCCGCGCAGCGGGTGCGGGACGATCCGGATGCCTCGCTGGCCGCGATCGCCGCGGAGCTCGGCTACGCCGATCAGGCGCACCTCGCGAACGACTTCCGCACGGTGCTCGGGCTCACCGCGTCGGAGTACCGGTCGGGCGTCTGAGCGCCACCGTTCAGCCTGCGCCCAGCGTCACCCGGTTCTTCTCTCGCACGTAGACCTCGCGGCGCACCCGTGCGACGACGTCGTCCGAAGCATCCGGGATCGTCGTCTCGAACCATTCGAGCACCTCGGCGCCGTCGGCGGCGCGCTCGCTTGTTTTAGTTGTTCTAGCTGTAATAGAATTAATGCATGCTCGTGAGAATCGATCCGGAGAGCGACGCACCGCTGTTCGCGCAGGTCGCCGACTCCGTGCGCGCCGACGCCGCCGCGGGCCGGGTGCGTGCGGGGGACCGCCTGCCGGCCGCACGCGATATCGCCGGAGCGCTCGGGATCAACGTCCACACCGTGCTGCACGCCTACCAGGACCTGCGCGACGAGGGCCTCGTCGAGCTGCGTCGCGGCCGGGGAGCCGTCGTCACCGAACAGGCATCGGCGCTCGCCGCCCTGCACCACGACATCCAGGACCTCGTCGCCCGAGCGCGCGCGACGGGGCTGCACCCCGACGCGCTCGCCGCCCTCGTCAAGGAGATCGCCCGTGACCACTGACAACACCCGCCCCGACCTCGCCCGCCGAAGGTTCACCCTCGTCGCCCTGTGGGCGCCGGCCGTGTTCGTCGCGGTCGGTGTGGCGATCCAGCTCGTTCTGATGCCCCAGGTGCCGGCGACGATCGCCGTCCACTGGAACGCCGCCGGTGAGGCGAACGGGTTCGCACCGGCGTGGACGCAGCCGCTCGCGACGATCGCATTCGGACTCGGGATCCCGGCCCTCATCGCCCTGATGACGCTGCCGGGCCTTCGCCGCGGCGACCGGGGCCCCACCTACGGCCTCATGGGCGCGGTCGCCGCCGGCACGTCGGCACTCGTCACCGTCGCGTTCACCTGGACGTTCGCGATGCAGGCGGGCCTCGCTACCCCGGTGGATGCGCCGACCGTGTGGGGGAGCCTCATCGCGTCGTTCGCGGCGGGCATCCTCGTCGGCGTCGCCGCGTGGTTCGCCCAGCCGCGCGAGGAGTCGCCGTCGGGCGCTGCCGCGCCGGCGGCGGCGGCGCTCCCCCTCGGAGAGCGCGAGCGTGCCCTGTGGATCCGCACCGCCACGATGACTCCCGGTGCCGCTCTGGCGATCGCGCTCGCCGTCCTCTCGGTCGCGGCGGGAGCCGTGGTCGCCTGGGTGACGGGCGCGGATGCCGCCGTCGCGTGGCTGCTCACCGGGGTCGCCGTCGTGCTCCTGGGCTTCGCCGCGACCACCGTCGCGTTCCACGTGCGCGTGGACGACTCGGGCCTGCACGTCGACTCCGCCCTCGGTATCCCGCGGTTGCGTGTGCCGCTCGACGATGTCGCCTCGGCCGCGCGCGTGGACGTGAACCCGATGGGCGAGTTCGGCGGCTGGGGGCTGCGTCTGAGCACGGGCCGCCGCTTCGGGGTGATCCTGCGCACGGGCGAGGCGCTGGAGGTGACCCGGATCGACGGCAAGCGGTTCGTGGTCACCGTGGACGACGCGCTGACGGGTGCGGCACTGCTCGAGGCGCTCGTCGCCCGCGATCCCTCGAGGCCTTGACGCCCGGCGGGCCGGGCGATTGGCTGGACGCCATGGCCGAGCCCATCCCCGATACCCTGCCCACTCCTGCGACGTGGGAGCGCGTCGACGCATACCTCACCGAGACGCTCGTCGGTCACGATCCCGGACTCGAGCGCGCCGTGGTCGACCAGAACGCGGCGGGGCTTCCCGCCATCGAGGTGGCGCCGGTGAACGGCAAACTTCTGCACCTCCTCGCGCGGATCTCCGGCGCCCGCCGCGTGCTCGAGATCGGCACCCTCGGCGCGTACTCGACGATCTGGCTCGCGAGGGGTCTGCCCGACGACGGCCGGGTGGTCACGATCGAGGCGGAGCCGCGGACCGCCGACATCGCGCGGGCGAACCTCGAGCGCGCCGGGGTCGGAGGGCGGGTGGAGATCATGCTGGGCCGCGGCGCCGACGTGCTGCCCACGCTCGCCGGTCCGATCCTCGACGGCAGTGCGGCACCGTTCGACCTCGTCTTCATCGACGCCGACAAGGAGTCCAACACGATCTACCTCGACTGGGCGGCGAGGCTCGGCAGGCCGGGGACGGTGGTGGTCGTCGACAACACGGTCCGCGGCGGCGAGGTCGCCAACCCGGCGACCGAGAACCCGCAGATCATCGGCGTCCAGCGCGGTCTCGAGATGCTCGGGCGGGATCCCCGATTCGATGCGACAGCCCTGCAGACCCTCGATGCGAAGGGCTACGACGGCATCGCGATCGCGATCGTCGTGTGACGACGGATGCCGCGACGCCTCGTCCAGACGGGCCATCGCGTCGATAAAGGGTCGCTCCCATCGATAGGGTAGGGGCGGACCGACGACGCTCCGACGAACCACCCTCCACAAGCAAGGAGTCACCCTGTGGCACTGATCGAGGCTGTAGGCGCGCGCGAGATCCTCGACTCGCGCGGAAACCCGACCGTAGAGGTGGAGGTGCTGCTCGACGACGGAATCGTCCAGCGCGCGGCCGTCCCCTCCGGCGCGTCGACCGGCGCATTCGAGGCATACGAGCTGCGTGACGGCGACAAGAGCCGCTACGGCGGAAAGGGCGTCCTGAAGGCCGTCGCCGCTGTCATCGACGAGCTCGGCCCGGCAATCGAGGGCGTCGAGGCGAGCGAGCAGCGCATCATCGACGAGATCCTCATCGAGACCGACGGCACCGACAACAAGTCGCGCGTCGGCGCGAACGCCATCCTCGGCGTCTCGCTCGCCGTCGCCAAGGCTGCGGCGGATTCTGCCGACCTTCCGCTGTTCCGCTACCTGGGCGGACCCAACGCGCACGTGCTGCCCGTCCCGCTCTTCAACGTCATCAACGGCGGCTCGCACGCCGACAACGGCATCGACATGCAGGAGTTCTTCCTCGCGCCCATCGGAGCCGAGACGTTCGCCGAGTCGCTGCGCTGGGGCACCGAGGTCTACCACGTCCTCAAGGGCGAGCTGCTGAGCGCAGGCTACGCCACGGGCCTCGGCGACGAGGGCGGGTTCGCCCCCGACCTCAAGAGCAACCGCGAGGGACTCGACTTCCTCATCAAGGCGATCGAGAAGGCCGGCTTCACGCCGGGCACCGAGATCGCACTGGGCATGGATGTCGCCGCCACCGAGTTCTTCAAAGACGGCGCGTACGTCTTCGAGGGCAAGAACTGGACGGCCGAGCAGCTCACCGACTACTACGTCGATCTGGTGGACGCCTACCCGATCGTCACGATCGAGGACGCCCTCGCCGAGGACGACTGGGATGCCTGGAAGCACCTCACCGAGAAGCTCGGCAAGAAGATCCAGCTCGTCGGCGACGACCTGTTCGTCACGAACCCGACGCGCCTCGCGGACGGCATCGCCCGCGGAGTCGCGAACTCGCTGCTGGTCAAGGTGAACCAGATCGGCACGCTGTCCGAGACGCTGGATGCGGTCGACATGGCGCACCGAGCGGGCTACACGGCGATGCTCTCGCACCGCTCGGGAGAGACCGAAGACACCACCATCGCCGACCTCGCTGTCGCGACCGGAGCGGGTCAGATCAAGAGCGGCGCGCCCGCTCGCAGCGAGCGCGTGGCGAAATACAATCAGCTTCTGCGCATCGAGGAAGAGCTGGGCGACGCGGCGACGTTCATCGGCCGTGCGGCCTTCCCGCGCTTCAAGGCCTGACGCGCACGACGCAGAGACGAGAGGGGGAGCCGTGGCGAAGAAGACGGCTCCCTCTCCTCGTTCCTCCCGTCCGCCGCGGCGCCCGATCGACGTGCGTGAATGGCTGGGCGGCATCCGTCTGTCCGGCTTCATGGTCATCATGCTCGGCCTCGTGGTGCTGGCGGCGTTCGTGCTCGTTCCCACGATCGGCACGTACGTCGATCAGCGTCAGCAGATCGCGGCGATCGAGGCCGCAGTGCAGGTCAGCCGCGACGAGGTCGCCGAGCTGGAGTCCCAGCGCGACCGCTGGAGCGATCCGGCCTACATCACGACGCAGGCGCGCGAACGGCTCTATTACGTCAAGCCCGGCGAGGTCGTCTACCTCGTGGACGACGATCTGCCGCCCGAGCTCGCACCGCAGGAGCGCGAGCCGGTGAGCGAGGACGTCGAGCAGACGCGCACGGATTGGATGGCCCAGCTGGTCCGTTCGGTCACCGAGGCGGGGCTCGCCCGCACCGTCGCGCCCGTGACGGTGGGTGTGCCCGACCCTGAGCCCACTGCCACGCCGGCTCCTTGAGCCGGCGGCGGGGAGCAGCATCCGTTCTGCGGGGCCCGCACGTGCCCGGCTCTCTCCAGCAGCGTCCCAGGCGTGGCCGGTACCCTGGCACTCGACCTAGGAGAATCCCGTGACGACCCCGCCATTCCCCCCTGTCAGCGACGCCGACCTGGCCGTCCTGCGCGAGCAGCTCGGGCGCCCCGCCCGCGGCGTCGTCGGGATCGCCGCGCGTTGCGTGTGCGGAAACCCCACCGTCGTCGCGACCACGCCGCGGTTGCCCGACGGCACGCCGTTCCCCACGTTCTACTACCTCACCCACCCGGCCGCGACCGCCGCGATGTCGGTGCTCGAGGCGGATCACGTCATGCGGGGCATGAACGACGAGCTCGCCGAGGACGAAGAGCTGGCCGCTGGCTACGCCCGGGCGCACGAGGCGTTCCTGCGCGACCGCGCCGTCTACGGCGAGGTCGACGAGATCGAGGGCATCTCGGCCGGGGGAATGCCCACGCGCGTGAAGTGCCTGCACGCGCTCGCGGGTCATGCCCTGGCGGCGGGTCCGGGCGTCAACCCCATCGGCGATCGCGCCATCGCGATGTCGACGTGGTCGCCCACGCGCTGCGTGTGCACTCAGCCGGGGACGGGCGGAGCCCGGCCGGGCGCGGCCGAGGCCGGAACCGACGGATGACGGCCCGGCGCAGACGGATCGGGCGGCGTCTGCCGGCGGTGGTCGCTGCTGCGGCCGTCGCGCTGACACTGGTCGCCGCCGCGCCTGCTTCGGCGCTCGCATCCGATACGGCCGACGAAGACCCCATCCGCGCCGCGGAGTACTGGCTGGCGGACTACGGCATCGAGAAGGCCTGGGAGACGACGCGCGGCGCGGGGACGACGATCGCGATCATCGACACCGGGATCGGCAAAGGCCCGGTGGAGTTCGACGGCGCGGTCGCCGGGGGCACCGACGTGTCGGGGGTCGGCGCGTCGGACGGGCGCACGCCGGTGGGCGCCGTCGATGCCGACCACGGCAGCTGGGTGGCCTCGCTCGCCGCAGGGCGGGGGACCGGACCCGGCACCGGCATGATCGGCGTCGCACCCGAGGCCGAGCTGCTGTCGGTCTCCGTCGGCTTCGGCTCCTCGGCGACGCGTTCCTTCGCCGACCAGATCGCCGACGCCATCCGCTGGTCGGTCGACAACGGCGCCGATGTGATCAACATGTCGCTCACCACGAACCTGCCCGACTGGCCCGAGAGCTGGGATGACGCGTTCCTCTACGCCTTCGACCACGATGTGGTCGTGGTCGTCGCCGCCGGAAACCGCGGCAGCGGCACGACACGGGTGGGCGCCCCGGCCACGATCCCCGGAGTCCTCACGGTGGCAGGGGTCGATCCGCAGGGGAAGGCGAGCGTCAACGCGTCGACGCAGGGCATCACCATCGGCGTCGCCGCGCCGAGCGAGGATCTGATCGGCGTCTCGGCCGATGGTCGCCTCGTGCAGTGGGACGGCACGAGCGGAGCCGCGCCCATCGTCGCGGGCATCGCCGCTCTCGTGCGCTCCGCGCATCCCGATCTCGACGCCGACGACGTCATCAACCGCATCGTCAAGACCGCACGGCCTGCGGCGGCGGCGACGGAACGCCCCGATCCGCTGTACGGCTACGGACTGGTGGATGCCGCGGCCGCCGTCTCGGCCACCGTGCCGTCGGTGAGCGCCAACCCGATGGGCAGCCTCGAGGAATGGGTGCGCCTCTACCGCCGCGCGCAGAGCGTGCCGCTGCCACCTGAACCGGAGCAGGTGGCCGAGGTGCCGCCGCTGCCGTCCGCCGAGATGCCGGAGCGCGCGGCATCCCCCCTCCTGCCGGATCGCAACACCCTGCTCTACGGGACCCTGCCGCTCACGATGGTCACCGCGACAGCTATACTGGTGGCGCTCGGCGTCACCGCAGCTGTCCGACGCATCCGATTGGCGTCCCGCGCGCCGAGCCGCTGACACAGGAGGAGTACTCCAAACCGTGACCAACACCGTGCCCAAGATCCTCATCGTCGGTGGCGGATACGCAGGCTTCTACACGGCCTGGAAGCTCGAGAAGCATCTGCGCAAGAACGAGGCGGAGGTGACGATCGTCGATCCGCTGCCTTACATGACGTACCAGCCGTTCCTTCCCGAGGTCGCTGCCGGTTCGATCGAGGCCCGCCACTCGGTGGTCGCGCTCCGCCGCCACCTCAAGCGCACGAATGTCGTGGCCGCCAAGGTCACCGGCATCAACCACGCGAACAAGGTGGCGACGATCACGCCCATCGCCGGTGAGCCGTACGAGTTCGCCTACGACCAGATCGTCGTGACGGCAGGCGCCGTGTCGCGCACGTTCCCCATCCCGGGGATCGCCGACAACGCCATCGGCCTCAAGACGATCGAAGAGGCCGTCGCGATCCGCGATCGCCTCATGTCGAACTTCGACAAGGCGTCGGTGCTCCCCCCGGGACCCGATCGTGATCGCCTCCTCACGGTGGTCGTCGTCGGTGGCGGCTTCGCCGGCATCGAGGTGTTCGCCGAACTCCGGTCGCTCGCCTCATCGCTCGTCAAGAGCTACCCGCAGCTCACGTTCGACGACACGCACTTCCACCTCATCGAGGCGATGGGGCGCATCATGCCCGAGGTGTCGCTCAAGACGAGCGAGTGGGTCCTCAAGGACCTCGCCAAGCGCGGTGCCAACGTGCACCTCGACACGCAGCTCACCGGCGCGATCGACGGCATCGTCGAACTGTCGACGGGCGAGAGCATCCCCACCGACCTCATCATCTGGACCGCCGGCGTCATGGCGAACCCGACGGTCGTGCGCGGCGGCGACCTTCCCGTCGAAGAGCGCGGTCGCATCCGGACCCGCGCCGACCTGCGCGTCGGCAGCGAGGACGAGGTCGTCGAAGGCGCCTGGGCGGCCGGCGACGTCTCGGCGGTGCCCGACCTGTCCGGCGGTGGCGTCGGCGGCTACTGCGTGCCCAACGCGCAGCACGCCGTGCGGCAGGCGAAGCTTCTCGCGAAGAACCTCGTCGCGGTCCTGCGTGGTGAGCTTCCGCGTGAGTACTTCCACAAGAACATGGGCGCGGTCGCGGGCCTGGGCCTGTACAACGGCGTGTTCCAGTCCGGAAACATCGCGCTGAAGGGCCTGATCGCGTGGTTCGCCCACCGCGGCTACCACGGTCTTGCGATGCCGTCGTGGGAGCGCAAGTTCCGCGTGCTGTGGGGCTGGTGGAACAACTTCTGGCTCCGCCGCGACCTGGTGAACCTCTCGACCGTGCAGAGCCCCCGCTACGTGTTCGAAGAGTTCGCCGCGCGTCCGCGTCCGCCGCAGCCGGTCGAGGCCGAGCCTGTCAAGGCGCCGGCGGCACCGCGCAAGAAGGCACCCGAGAAGGTCGCTGCGTCGAGCTGATGCCTCGCCGTGCGTTCGCACGAGTCTGAACGGCCGGGAGCGGCATCGTCGCTCCCGGCCGTTCTGTGTGCGGCACGGGCGGCGCCACGGCGATCAACTGACGTCGGCGGCTATCGTGGGGTTCGCGCCCCCGTAGCCCAATCGGCAGAGGCAGGCGACTTAAAATCGCCAGAGTGTGGGTTCGAGTCCCACCGGGGGTACTCCCACGCGCGTTCCTGCGCGCACTATGCCGACGCGGGAATGAGTGCAGCCCGCGAAGCCTCAGGTGCACCGACCGCGGGGTCCGGGCGCGTACGGCGGGCCCTCACGCGGGACATATGCTGTACGGCATGCGCGCGCACCCGAAGCGGGCCGTATGAGCCTTGATCTCCTGTCCACCGCCCCGGCGACGAAGCCCTGGGAGGACCCCGCGTCCTACTGGGGCGCGATGACCCATGCCCTCGCGGGGGTGAGCGGGCCGGTCGCGGCGCTCAACCTCGAAGCGCTGCGGTACAACGCGCTCGATCTCGTGGTGCGCTCCGCCGGAGTGCCGATCCGTGTGGCGAGCAAATCCGTTCGCGTGCGGGAGGTGCTGGATGCCGTCCTCGCGCTGCCGGGCTATCAGGGCATCCTCGCGTTCACCCTCCCCGAGGCGCTGTGGCTCGCCGAGAGTCGCGGAGGGGCGCCGTCGAACGACGACATCGTGCTGGGCTATCCGACCGCCGACCGCGCGGCGATCGCCGCGCTGGCCGCCGACGAAGCCGCGGCGAGCCGCATCACCCTGATGGTCGACGACCTTGCGCAGCTCGATCTGATCGACGCGGTCGCGGCCCCGGGCACGCGCGCCGAGATCCGGGTCGCGATCGACGCCGACGCATCGTGGCGCGCTCCGGGACTCGGGCATATCGGCGTACTCCGCTCGCCGGTGCACGATCCTGCCGAGGTCGCGGCGCTCGCCCGCTCGATCGCCGCGCGCGTCGGCTTCCGCCTCGTGGGTCTCATGATGTACGAGGCTCAGATCGCTGGCCAGGGCGATGCCACCGGGTCCGGCGACGTGGTCGTGCGGTGGATGCAGCGCCGCTCCGCCGCCGAGCTGCTCGACCGGCGCGCGGCCATCGTCGCGGCTCTGCGTGACATCGCTCCGTTGGAGTTCGTCAACGGCGGAGGAACCGGCTCGCTCGAGCTGACGGCATCCGATCTCGCGGTCACCGAGCTCACCGCCGGCAGCGGCCTGCTCGCGGGGCGCCTGTTCGACGGCTACCGGGCATTCGATCCCGCGCCCGCGGCCGCGTTCGCGCTCGACGTGGTGCGCAAGCCGCTCCCCGATGTGGCGACCGTCCTCGGCGGAGGGTGGATCGCCTCGGGCCCCGCCGTCGAATCGCGCCAGCCGGCTCCGGTGTGGCCGGGAGGGCTTCGCACCGCACCGCGTGAGGGCGCCGGAGAGGTGCAGACGCCTCTGCGCGGAGACGCCGCACGCGACCTCCACGTCGGCGACCGTGTCTGGTTCCGTCACGCCAAGAGCGGTGAGCTCGCCGAGCGGGTCGATCACTACCACGTGGTCGAGGGTGCAGTCCTCGCGGGCACGATCGACACCTACCGCGGCGAGGGGAAGGCGTTCCTGTGACGCGTCCCGGCGGAAGCTGGCAGAACTGGGCGCGTTCCGAGTCGGTGCGGCCGCAGCGGATCGAGTTCCCCCGCACGATCGAAGCCGTCCAGCGCGCAGTGAGCGCGGCCGCGGCGCGGCGGATGCCCGTGAAGGCGGTCGGCGCGGGGCACAGTTTCACCGGCATCGCGGTCGCACCCGGTGTGCTTCTCGAACTGCGCGATCTCACCGGGATCGTCTCGGTCGATGCGGACCGGGCGCGCGTCACGCTCCTCGCCGGCACGCGGCTGCACCAGATCCCGGCGCTCCTCGCGCCGCACGGTCTCGCGATGGAGAATCTGGGCGACATCGATCAGCAGTCCGTGGCGGGCGCGATCTCCACCGGCACCCACGGCACCGGGGCGCGCTTCGGAGGTATCTCGACGCAGGTCGTGGGCGCGACGCTGGTGATGGCATCCGGCGATCTCCTGCGTATCGACGAGCACGAGAACACCGAGATGCTGCCGGCGGTTGCGCTGGGCCTGGGAGCCCTCGGCATCCTCGTAGAGGTGACACTGCAGTGCGTCCCGGCGTTCGTGCTGCATGCCGTCGAACAGCCCGAGGGCCTCGAAGAGGTGCTCGTGGCGCTGGATGAGCGCGTGGCGGCGGCGGATCACTTCGAGTTGTACTGGTTCCCCCACACCGATCGCGCGATGACGAAGACCAACACCCGGCTTCCCGACGATGCGCCGCGGCATCCGCTCTCACCCATCGGCAAGTGGGTCGACGATGCGGTCGTCGGCACCGGACTGCATCAGATCGCGTGCAGCGTGGCGAAGGCGGTCCCGGCTGCGATTCCGGCCATCAACCGCACCGCGGTGCGGCTCTGGGGCGATCGCGAATTCACGGATGCCTCGGCCCGCGTGTTCGCGACGGCCAGGTCGGTGCGCTTTCGTGAGATGGAATACGCTCTGCCGGCCGAGAACGTGCGGGCCGCGTTCGCACAGTTGCGCGCGCTTGTTTCCGATCGCGGCTGGCGGATCTCGTTCCCGGTAGAAGTGCGCTTCGCCGCCGCCGACGATCTCTGGCTCTCCACGGCGCACGGGCGCGCGACCGGCTACATCGCCGTTCACCGCTACTGGCGCGACGATCCGACCGAGTACTTCGGCGCCGTGGAAGAGATCATGCTCAGTTACGGCGGACGCCCGCACTGGGGCAAGCTGCACACGCTCGGGGCCGAGACGCTTCGCGAACGGTATCCGCGTTTCGACGACTTCGTCGCCCTTCGCGACACCCTCGATCCGGAGCGGCTGTTCCAGAACCCGTACCTCGAACGCGTCCTCGGTGGGTAACGGCTGGGAGTAGCCCGCTCCGGCTCCTGCGTGCGGTGTGCTCGTGGCTAGGATGAGGGCACACCTGGAACGGAGTCTCGGCTATGGAGTGGCTGATCGCTGTCATCATCGTGGTGGCGCTCGTCGTCATCGCGGGCATCTATCTCTGGGCGACGTACAACTCGCTCGTGCAGTTGAACGTGCGGGTGGATGAGGCGTGGAGTGACATCACAGTCCAGCTCAAGAGACGTGCCGATCTGCTGCCGAATCTCATCGAGGCCGTGAAGGGCTACGCGGCGCATGAGAAGGCCGTGTTCGAGAATGTGACCCGGGCCCGTGCCGAGACTCTGTCCGCCGGCGGACCAGCCGAGGCGGGTATCGCCGAGGGGCATCTGCAGCAGGCGCTGAAGTCGCTGTTCGCCGTCGCCGAGGCCTACCCTCAGCTGCAGGCGAGCCAGAACTTCCTGCAGCTCCAGCAATCGATCGTCGACACCGAAGACAAGATCCAGGCGTCGCGCCGCTTCTACAACGGCGGAGTGCGCGAGCTCAACACCAAGATCAAGGTGTTCCCGAACAATATGTTCGCCCGCAACCTGGGCTTCCACGAGCGGGAGTTCTTCGAGGTCATCGACGGTGCGGCGATCTCCGAGCCGCCGAGAGTGCAGTTCTGAGTCTCCCGTTCGATGCGAGGCACGAGCGTTTGACGCGGTGCGAGTCGGGGACGTGTAGCGAGGAACGAGCGGGTCGAACCCCTCCACCGCTGTCCGCTCCCGGCGGTAGCGTCGGGGCATGCTCCATCGGCTGACGCGTGAGCAGGCGCGACGCATCGCGGTGCGCGCTCAGTTGCTGACGGCCGAACGCCCGGCAGGCATCGTCGAGACGATCGATGCGGAGCGGGTTTACCCGCGCGACCTGCCGGAGATGTCGCCCGAAGATGCCGCACGCGAGCGCGCCGAGCGGCGCCTGAGCGCATTCGGGCTCGCGCGCGCCCGGGGAATCGCCCAGCCGTTCGAGCCGATCGACGTGGGCGAGATGGGGGAGGAGGCGGTGGTGGAAGGCGTCGACGGGCGCTGGCGCGTCGATCCGGCGGCGCTGGATAGTCTCGACGCGTTCACGCCGCGCACCGCGCTGCTTTCGCCGTTCGACCGGCTCGTGTCGGATCGGCGTCGACTGGCGGAACTGTTCGGATTCGAGTATCTGCTCGAGATATACAAACCGGCCGCGAAGCGCCGCTGGGGCTACTTCGCGCTGCCGATCCTTCACGGAGACCGGTTCGTCGGCAAGCTCGACGCCAAGGCCGACCGTCGGGCGGGGGTGCTTCGCGTGCACGCCGTGCACGAGGACGAGCCCTTCACACCCCAGACCGGCGACGCGGTGGCTCGTGAGATCAGCGAGCTCGCGACCTGGCTCGGGCTCGACGTGCAGGGTGGGGCAGCCGCGTGAGCAGAAGAACGGCGGTCAGCGGACGGCGAGCACCATCTCGTCGCCGTCGAATCGGATGCTCCCGCGCAGGGACCAGTCTTCGGCTCGGTAGGTGAACGAGGCGGCAGTGCCGTCGAGGGCGGTTCCGCGAGCGGTGGCGATGAGCACTCCTCCGGTCGCGTCGAACGTCGCTCCGTCCGCGGCGATCATCACGGACGGCAGTCGGTCGATGCGGAACGCGACCGCGTCGAGGGCCGAGAGGTCGGCCGCCCACGGTACGACGATCCCGCAGTGGTCGGGCACGGTCGTGGCCGGCTCTGCGCAGACGCCGGCGTAGGCCTCTATCTGCTCCTGTGCGAGTGCGGTCGCACCGGAGGAGAGGGATGCCTCGAGCGCGACAGCCGCGGAACTCTCGCCCGTGACCGCTGCCGTCGCCTCGCCCCGGACGATTCCGGCCGGTGCGGCGGAGACCGGGTACTCCGCCGGAAGCAGCCGAACGATTCCGGCAGGCACGAGTGCGCCGCCGATCCGCACCGAGTCGCCCATGGTCGTGGAGACTTCGAGATGCGCGAGCGCGTCGCTGCCGAGCACCCAGCGCCCGTCGTGCTGCGTCAGCGCGAAACCGATGGTCGCGTGCTCGCCGGCGAGGGTGGCGTCCGCTGTCACCGAGCCGTCGGCGCGCGTCTCGAACGAGATATCGGCGATGCGCGCGCTCGCGCCAGCGAATGCCGCCTCGAGCGTGCCGACCTGGGTGGTCCCTTCGGGGAGCATCGGCTCGATGGCATCGAAATCACCGGTCGAAAGGGCGTTGAGGTACGTCTCGGCGGCGGTGTGGATCGACGGCGGTCGGGTCAGAGACCAGATCGCGGCGGCGGCACCAGCCGTCACCACGATGGAACCGACGACGACTCCGACGACGGCTGCGCGCTTCACCTCTCTACGCTAGCTCGCGAGCTCATCGGCGGCGAGCGCGATCGGCTCAGGCGGTCCGGCCTCGTGCCGCCGCGCCTCGGGCATGACGTCGGCGAGGTCGCGGACCGCATCGCCCCAGCCGGAGATCGATATGGGCTCGAGGCCCTGCCAGGCCGCCGCGAGCCGGAGCTGCTCGGCGAGCCGGGGCGCGGCATCCGCGGGTCTTGCGTGCTCCCACCATGCGGACTGCACGAGCAGTGTCGACGCGGCCCGGTCGGCTTTGAGATCGACGCGCCCGACGAGGTCGTCGCCGATCAGCACCGGCAGGGAGTAGTACCCGAAGCGGCGCTTCGCGGAGGGCGTGTAGATCTCGATGCGGTATTCGAAGTCGAACAGGCGCTCGGCCCGGTCGCGGAACCACACCACGGGATCGAACGGCGTGAGAAGGGCGGCGGTCTCGACACGCCGGGGGAGCGCGGCGTCACGGTGCAGCCACGCCTTGGTCGGCTTGCCCGCGTTCGTCCAGCCCTCGACGGTGACGGGGTGCAGTTCTCCCGCGTCGGTCAGATCGGCGACTGCCGCCATCACCGCTGCGCGGTCGGCGAGGCGCCAGTAGTCGGCGAGATCTGCCGCGGTCGAGACTCCGTAGGCACGCGCCGCGCGGCGCACCAGCTCGCGGATCGCGTCGGGACGCGAGATCTCCTCGTCCAGCGCCGCGGCCGGGATCACCTGTTCGGCGAGGGCGTATCGGCGCTCGAACCCGCGGCGCCCGGCGATCGCGACCTCGCCGAACAGCCACAGATACTCCAGAGCGTGCTTGACGACGTCCCAATCCCACCAGGGACCGCGGTCGACCTTCTTCGCGTCGTGCTCGATCTGCGCGGGGCGCAGTGGTCCTCGATCGCGCAGTTCTGCGCGCACCCAGTCGACGATGTCTCGGTGCGTGTCGAACCAGCCGCCGGGCTTCGAGCCGTACTTGGCGCGCATGTCGTCCATCCGGAAGCCGAACAGCCCCCAGTCCGCTGCGGGGATGAATGCGGCGACGTGGGCCCAGTACTCGACGTACGGGGCACGGCGCGCGAAGAGCAGACGATCGAGCGCCGCGGTGTCGTACGAGCCGACGCGCGAGAACAACGGCATGTAGTGCGACCGCGCGAACACGTTGACCGAGTCGATCTGCAGCGTGGACATGCGCCCCAGAGCGGCATTGAGCTGGCGCGTGCCGGCCGTTTCGGGGCGCGGTCGCGCGAAACCCTGAGCGGTCAGAGCGACGCGCCGCGCCTCGGCGGAACTCAGTGACGACTTCACGCGCGCCAGCCTAGCCAGCGGTGCGGACATCGCACGGCGGTCCCGGGATGCCGCTGGTACATGGCCGCCGCGGCATGCGACGCACCTAGACTGGCGGGATGAGCGGCTCCGACGAAAAGCCTCGCGGTTCGCTGTTCGACGCCATCCGCGATCGCAGCCGGATCGTCTCCACGGACCTCTCGGGCTCGATCCCGCCCGGGCTCCGCGTCGCGACTGCGTACTCGTGGCGACTCCTGGTCGTGGCGGCAGCCGTCGGCGTGGCGGTCTGGCTCGTGATCCAGCTGAAGCTGCTGGTCATCCCCCTGCTCATCGCGATCCTCATCACGGCCCTGCTCTGGCCCGCGTTCGCGTGGATGCTCCGTCGCCGTGTGCCCCGCTGGCTCGCGATCGTGATCTCGGTGGTCGGCACGCTCGCGATCGTCACAGGGCTGCTCTGGCTCGCCGTCTGGCAGATCACGCGGCAGTGGTCCTCGGTCCAGGCGAGCACGGTCGAGGCCGTCGACCGCTTCCGGCAGTATCTGATCGAGGGGCCGCTGCATCTCAGCGAGCAGCAGATCGACGGCCTCCTCACCCAGGGCTGGGGCTTCCTGCAGGAGCAGGCGGGCCTGCTGTGGTCGGGAGCGCTCGCGATCGGCACGACGCTCGGCCACGTCGCAACCGGCGCGGTGCTGTCGCTCTTCATCCTTCTCTGCCTTCTCGCGGACGGCGCGGGCATCTGGCGGTGGACGCTGCGGCTGTTCCCGAAGAAGGCGCGCCCGGCCGCCGACGGTGCGGGGCGCGCGGGCTGGGTGACCGTCGTGAACTACGCGCGAACGCAGCTGCTCGTGGCCACGATCGACGCCGTCGGCATCGGTCTCGGCGCCTTTCTGCTCGGCGTTCCCTTGGCGATCCCGGTTGCGGTCCTCGTCTTCCTCGGTGCGTTCGTGCCGATCGTCGGTGCCGTCGTGACGGGGGCCGTCGCCGTGTTCCTGGCGCTGGTCTACAACGGCCCGTGGATCGCGCTGTGGATGCTCGTCGTGGTTCTCGGAGTCCAGCAGCTCGAGGGCCACGTGCTGCAGCCGCTGCTCATGGGGTCCGCCGTCAAGGTCCACCCGCTGGCCGTCGTCCTCGTCGTGGCGGGCGGTGCCATGATCGCCGGTATCCCCGGCGCCCTGTTCGCGGTGCCGCTCGCCGCCTTCGTCAACGTGGTCGCCGTCTATCTCGGCGAACGCGCGTGGGAGACCGGCGCGAGACCGACCGGAGATCTCATATGGAACACCGTCCCCCGGACGAGGAGAAGCCCCAAGTGACCACGACCACGCCGCACAGCGCCGCCATGCCCACGCTCGCCGACTTCGAGGATGCCGCCGCCGTCCTCGAGGGAGTGATCGCGCACACGCCCCTCGACGAGTCGCAGCATCTGTCCGACATCATGGGCGTGCCCGTGCACCTCAAACTCGAAAACCTTCAGCGCACCGGATCCTTCAAGATCCGCGGCGCGACGTACCGGCTCTCGCGGCTCACGGCCGAGGAGCGTGCGCGCGGAGTGGTCGCCGCGTCGGCGGGCAATCACGCACAGGGCGTCGCCCGGGCTGCCAAGGCCCTCGGCATCCCGGCGACGATCTTCATGCCCTTGGGCGTGCCGGTTCCCAAGCTCCTCGCGACGCGCGGATACGGGGCGGACGTCGTGCTCGAAGGCGCGACCGTCGAGACCCCGCTGCGACTGGCCGCGGAGTTCGCCGAGCGCACGGGGGCCGTCTTCATCCACCCGTTCGACCACCCGGACGTGATAGCCGGTCAGGGCACGCTCGGCCTGGAGCTCCTCGACGACCTGCCGGACCTCGACACGGTCGTCCTCGGCATCGGCGGCGGCGGATTGGTCGCCGGTGTCGCCGCCGCCATCAAGGCACGGGCCGCTGTCGAAGGTCGCACCATCCGGGTGATCGGCGTACAGGCCGAGAATTCCGCGGCGTACCCGCCGTCGCTGGTGGCGGGGCATCCTCTCGACATCACGCCGAAGCCGACGATCGCCGACGGCATCGCGGTGTCGCGGCCCGGTGACCTTCCCTTCGAGATCATCCGCGATCTCGTGGACGAGGTCGTGACCGTGAGCGAAGACGACATCGCACGTGCGCTGCTGGTGCTTCTCGAACGCGCCAAGCAGGTGGTGGAGCCGGCAGGTGCCGTGGGCGTCGCCGCGATCCTCGCCGGCAAGATCGTCGCGACCGGTCCCACGGTCACCGTGCTCTCGGGCGGCAACATCGACCCGCTGCTGCTGCAGCGCGTCGTGGCTCACGGGCTCGCGGCATCCGGTCGCTACATGTCGCTGCGGATCCCCCTGCCCGATCGCCCCGGCCAGCTCGCCCGCGTGTCGGAGCTGCTCGCGCTCGCGGGCGCGAACGTCATCGAAGTGCTGCACACCCGGCACGGACAAGGCCTGCAGATCAGCGAGGTGATCCTTCAGCTCAGCGTCGAGACACGCGGCGAAGAGCACCGTGCACACGTCATCTCAGTGCTCGAGCAGGCAGGCTACGGCCCGAGCGTCGTCGCGGACTGAGCAGTCTTCCTCTCGGCATCACCGCGAGCGGGGGCCGGCGCAGGCCGCCCCGCTCACTGGCCGTTGTAGGTATCGACCTTCACGATCTCGACGGCGATCTCGCGACCGTTCGGAGCGATGTAAGAGGTCTTCTCGCCCTCTTTGCGACCGAGGATCGCCACGCCCAGCGGTGAGGCCTCGCTGTAGACGTCGAGTTCGGAGCCGACGGCGATCTCGCGGTTGCCGAGGAGGAAGACCTCTTCGCCGCCCGCGACGATGGCGGTGACGACGGTGCCGGACTCGACGACGCCGTTGCTCTCGGGCGCTTCGCTCACGGTCGCGGTCTTGAGGAGGTGCTGGAGCGTGCGGATCCGCGCCTCCTGCTTGCCCTGCTCGTCCTTGGCGGCGTGGTAGCCGCCGTTCTCCTTGAGGTCGCCCTCTTCGCGTGCGGACTCGATGCGCTTTGCGATCTCTTCACGGCCGGTGGTCGAGAGGTGCTCGAGTTCGGCGACGAGGCGGTCGTACGCGTCCTGGGTGAGGAAGGTCGCGGGGGCGTCGGTGGTCACGGCTGACTCCTTCGTTCTGCGGGAGACGGTGGATAAGTCAAACGCCCCGGCTCCCGGCCAGGGCGTGTCGACTGCAGTGCGGCCAGACTACGTCACAGGGCGGCGTGAGACAAAGTCGCTGGTGGTCTATGACCACCTGGTCGTGCCCTCACCGGGCCGATCGCGCACGCCGGACGGGAGATGTCACAGCGTCGGGGAAGACACGACCCAGCAGGAGTTCACGAAACCCGTCGTGGCGAGCGCCGTCGTGGGGATCGCTTCGCGGAAAGCCCGTGCGTGCAGATCGGATGCCTCGTACTCGACGACCCGCCAGCCCACGACGCCGTGCTCCTCGTCCTGCGCCTCGATGGCGCATGCGACGGCGCGGCCCGGGGGGGCGGTGACCTGGAATCCGATCATCACGGAGTGCTCGTCGACGACTTCGAACGCGGTCGTGTCGGCGTCGACGTCGTCCATTGCCCCCTGGATCGTGAACCAGCCGAACGCGCCGACCGCGAGCGCGGCGACGGCGATGCCCGAGCCCATCGCCCAGCGCCGGGCGGGCGTGCGGCGACGACCGTAGCGCTCATCGAGCATGTCCTGTGTCGTCATGGCGCATCCGTCGGAAGATTAGGCTGGACCTCCAGGCTATGCGCTTCCGCGCGGCGCCGACGACACCCGGACCGCCCCTCCCGCGGGCAGAACGAGGATTCCCATGCACGAAGTGTTCGCCGCACTGGTCAGCGCCGCGGCGACTCCGACTCCGACTCCGACGCTGCAGGTCGATCCCGACCTGGTGACACCGGGTCCGGTGGGCTTCATCGTGATCGCCCTCATCGCGATCGCGGTGATCCTCCTGATCTGGGACATGATGCGCCGCATCCGTCGCGGGCGTGTTCGGGCCGACATCGACGACGAGCTCGAAGCCGAGGAGCAGGCCGCGCGTGCCGCGGCGGCGACAGAGACCGACGACGAGAACATCGACCCCGCCGCGGACGTCACCGACGAGGACGACACCCCGGCGAAGGGCTGAATCCGTACGCGCATTCGCCGTCGGAGGCCGGCGAGTCGGGTCAGCCGGGGAGGCCGAGCGACGGCGACAGCGGGTTCAGGGCGATGAGCAGGCACGCTGTCCAGTGGCAGAGGAAGGCCAGCACCGTGCACACATGGAAGATCTCGTGGAACCCGAAGTGGCCGGGCCACGGATTGGGCTTCTTGATCGCGTAGACGATGGCGCCGCCGGTGTAGAGCAGCCCGCCCACGATCACCAGCACCATCATCGCGGCATTGGCGCGGAAGAGGTCGCCGAGGTACATGACCGCCGCCCAGCCGAGCGCCAGGTAGAGCGCGACATACAGCCAGCGCGGAGCGTTGATCCAGAAGACCCGGAACAGGATGCCGAGCAGCGCGCCGGACCACACCAGTACGAGCAGAAGCACGCCCTGCTCCGGCGGGAGTGCGAGCGTCGCGAGCGGAGTGTAGGTTCCGGCGATGAGAAGCAGGATGTTCGCGTGATCGATCCGCTTGAGGATCGACTTCGTCCTCGGCTTCCAGTTGAAGCGGTGGTACAGCGCGGAGTTGCCGAACAGCAGGAGCGAGCTGGTCATGAACACCGCGCACGCCCACTTCGCGGGCGCGCCCTGAGCCAGCACGATGAGCACGATGCCGGCTGCGATCGCGACGGGAAACGTCCCGGCGTGGATCCACCCGCGCCAGGAGGGTTTGATCTCGGGAGTGGCGGCGTCGACGTCGGCCGCGTCCATCAGGGGCAGCACGGGGACCTCGGGGGCCTTGGAAAGTCGTGTGCGCCGGCTCATGCTCCCAGAGTAGGGCTCCGCGCATTCCCCCGATGGAACATGGCGGTTCCACGGATGACGGCACGGGTCCCTCGGCTAGGGAGTGGGGTCGCGGGCGCGGTAGCGTAGGCATGTGGCGCGCGCTTCGTCGAACGAGGGTAGGGGACCGCTCTACCGCCTCTACATAAACCGACTCCGCCGCCGACTCGACTCCGCCGCGGTGCCGAGACATGTCGCGATGATGATCGACGGCAACCGGCGATGGGCGAAGCAGCTCGGATTCGACTCGGCTGCGCACGGGCATCGCGCCGGCGCCGCGAAGATGCGCGAGTTCCTGCGCTGGTGCGACGACGTCGGCATCCGCGTGGTGTCTCTGTACCTGCTGTCCAACGACAATCTTCGAAAGCGCGACTCGCGGGAGCTGGCCGATCTGATCGAGATCATCGCCGAACTCGCTGATGAGCTCTCCCACGAGCGCGACTGGAAGGTCAAGCACGTCGGGCGCGCCGACGCTCTGCCCGCCGACCTCGCGCGTGTGCTGACCGACGTCGAGCAGCGCACGAAGGAGCATCCGGGACTGCATGTCAACCTCGCCGTCGGCTACGGCGGGCGCGGCGAGATCGTCGACGCCGTGCGAAGCATCATCGCGCAGCACGACAGAGAGGGCGGGTCGCTCGAAGAGCTCGCCGCAAGTCTCACCCCCGAGCAGATCGGCGAGCACCTCTACACCGGCGGTCAGCCCGATCCCGACCTCGTCATCCGCACCTCTGGTGAGCAGCGCCTGAGTGACTTCCTGCTGTGGCAGAGCGCGCACTCGGAGTTCTATTTCGTCGAGGCGCTCGGCCCGGATCTGCGTGAGGTGGATTTCCTCCGTGCGATCCGCGACTTCGGGTCGCGGGATCGCCGTTACGGCAGCTGAGGGGCGCACGCCTCGTGCTCGCTGGGAGTTCTCCTTCGTCGAGGCGCTCGGCCCGGATCTGCGTGAGGTGGATTTCCTCCGTGCGATCCGCGACTTCGGGTCGCGGGATCGCCGTTACGGCAGCTGAGGGGCGCACGGACGAGGTCTGCGACGCAGGGCCCTCTCTGTCAGAATGACGGGGTGACGGATCTGGATTCGTATCTGGCGTCGTTCGATGGGGAGCCGGGGTATCTCGACTGGGCTGCGTTCGGCCCGCTCTCTCCCGCCGTGCGCGCTGAGGCTCAGGCCGATACCGAGCTTCTCGGGACCGGCCGCCGATCGAGCATCGACCTCGTCGCCGACCATGTACGAGAAGCGCGCGAGCTCGTCGCCCAGCTCATGCGGGTGGATGCCGCGCAGGTGGTCCTGCAGCCCTCGACCACGTACGGGCTCATGCACGCGATCTACGGTCTGGCCGGCGGCCTGATGCTCGGTCGCGGCGAGTTCCCGAGCCTCACGGTGGCGGCCACGCGCGCGTCGGACGCTCTCGGATCGATCCAGCTCCAGTGGCTGGAGCCCGTCGACGGCCACATCACGCCCGATCTCGTGCGCGACGAGATCTCCGACGACACCCGGGCCCTCGTCGTCAGCCTCGTCGACTTCCGAACGGGGTACCGCACCGACCTGACGGCGTTGCGCGAGGTGATCGGCGACCGCCTGCTGATCGTCGACGCGACGCAGGCCTTCGGCATGATCGACGCCGACTACGCCGCGGCCGACGTGGTCTGCGCGCACGGGTATAAATGGCTTCGCGCCGGCCGCGGCACCGGGTTCGCATGGTTCGGAGACCGCGCACTGGAGCGGATCGCCCCCGTGCTCTCGGGATTCCGGGGCGTGGAGGGCGATCTGCCCGTCGACGACGTTCCCGCCCCCGCTCCGTCCGCCCAGGCGTTCACGGTTGCCGGTCCCGACACGCTGGCTGCCGCACGTCTCGCGACCGCACTGCGCGAGGTCGTCGCCGCCGGCGTCGCGACGATCGAGAGCGAACTGGCCGCTCGCACCGGCGACGTCATCTTCTTCGCCGATCGCTACGAGGTGCCGGTGCTCACGCCGCGTGAGCCGGAGCGACGGGCGGGCATCGTGACCCTCGCGCCGGCACCGCAGGACGCGGCACCGCTCGCGGCGTCGCTCTCCAACCACGGACTCACCGTCACGGTGCGCTCGGGCCGCATCCGCGTCGCTCCCCACATGGGTACCGGAGCCGACACTCTGCGGCTGTTCGGCGACGCGCTGGCGGCATTCTCGTCCACTCGCGTCTGGTGACGTGCACGGATGCCGAGGCTGCGGCATCCGGAATTCACCAACACGTAACACTGTTCCGCGTGTCGACGTCACCCTGCGACACAGCAGAGTCGTACCTTCATCTCAACGGGTAAGGCACCCGTTCGAGTCGGCCTGACGGATCGCGACTCGTGACCCCTGGTCGACTCGTGACTGCCGGGTTCTTCACCCGGGGCGGGAGTGGGTTGTGACCACACGAGCACCACACGAGCAGCACAGTCAGGTCGTCGAGCAGGTCGACGCGACCGATCAGGATCTCCGCACCTACGTGCTCGACACGTCAGTGCTGCTGAGCGATCCGCGGGCGTTCTTCCGATTCGCCGAGCACAACGTCGTGATCCCGGTCGTGGTGATCACCGAGCTCGAGGGCAAGCGCCACGACCCCGAGATCGGGTACTTCGCCCGGCAGGCGCTGCGACACCTGGACGAGCTGCGCGTCGAGCACGGCCGCCTCGACTTCCCGGTTCCGGTGGGAACGGGGGGAACCCTGCGCGTCGAGCTCAACAACACCGACGCCGGCGTTCTGCCCTCGGGCATGCGACTCGGCGACAACGACAGCCGCATCCTCGCCATCGCGATGCACCTCTCCCAGGAGGGACAGGAAGTCACCGTCGTGTCGAAAGACCTCCCGATGCGCGTGAAAGCGGCATCGCTGGGTGTCTCCGCTGAGGAATACCTCGCCGAGCAGGCGGTGGATTCCGGCTGGACCGGCATCGCCGACCTCGATGTCTCGGGCGACGACATCAGCGACTTGTATGAGAGCGAGGTCGCCTCCAGCGACGACGTGCGCGGGCTGCCGGTCAACACCGGGCTGATCATCCACTCCGAGCGGGGCTCCGCCCTCGGCCGCGTGGTCGGCGACGGCGAGTACCGTCTCGTCCGCGGCGACCGCGACGTCTTCGGCCTGCACGGGCGTTCGGCCGAGCAGCGCATCGCGATCGACCTGCTTCTGGACCCCGAGGTCGGAATCGTGTCACTCGGCGGCCGTGCCGGAACCGGGAAGTCGGCTCTCGCCCTGTGCGCCGCGCTCGAAGCGGTGCTGGAGCGCCAGCAGCAGCGGAAGATCATCGTCTTCCGTCCGCTCTTCGCGGTCGGAGGCCAGGAACTCGGCTACCTCCCCGGCGACGCGCAGGAGAAGATGAACCCGTGGGGACAGGCGGTCTTCGACACCCTCGGGTCGGTCGTGTCGGGCAACGTCCTCGATGAGGTCGTCGAACGCGGCCTGCTCGAGGTCCTGCCGTTGACCCACATCCGCGGACGCTCGCTGCACGACGCGTTCGTGATCGTCGACGAGGCGCAGTCGCTCGAGCGGAATGTGCTGCTCACGGTGCTGAGTCGCATCGGGCAGAACTCGCGGGTGGTGCTGACGCATGACGTCGGGCAGCGCGACAACCTGCGGGTCGGCCGCCACGACGGCGTTGCGTCGGTGATCGAGACGCTCAAGGGTCACGGATTGTTCGGCCACGTCACCCTGATGCGCTCCGAGCGGTCAGCGATCGCCGCTCTCGTCACCGAATTGCTGGAGGCGAGCGAGCTCGCCTGAGCTGTCACGAAGGGGCCGGGATGCGGCATCCCGGCCCCTTCGTGCGTCTTCGGCGGACCCTGAATGCAGCCTTTGAGCATGAGAAGAGTCTCATCGCAGGCAAAGCTCCGGGCCGTCGTCGTCTGTCACCATTGATGAGGGCGCCATTCGGCGCCCGGACGGAGGGACGAATGGTCGTGGACGGACGCGCGGGGCTGGTGATCGGTGGACTCTCCACGGTCGCCGCGAGCGTCGCTGTCATCTGCGTCGTCGCCCTCACGAACGCGGTCGCCCTCGCGGATTCGCCGGGCACGACCTTCGCCTCCGGGCGTGTGCTCGTTCCCGCGGCCCCCTCACCTACGAAGGCCCCCGTCGCCGCGGCAGCTCCCGAGATCGCGGCATCTGCGCTGATCGACGCAGCCGAGGTCGTCGAGGCGCCGGCACCCGTCGTCGTCGAGCAGCACTCGGCAGCGCCGCGGCCGGCCGCACCGGCTGCGTCTGTGGCTCCCGCCGCACCCGTCGTGCCCTCCGGCGCCGAAGAGGCGATCGACGCAGCCGTCTCGTCAGGCGCGTGGGACCGCGTGCACGAGTGGGCGACTGCGCGCGGCTGGTCGAGCGAACGCATCCACTCATGGATCTCGCGACTGCGCGACGCCGATCGGGCATCCGACGATTCCGGGCGCGAGGCTCTCGAGAAGTCGAATGCCGAAGCCGACAAGGCCACGGCGGATGCCGATCGGTCGCTCGCGCAGCACAGTCCCGCGTCGTCGCAGGCTCCCGTCGACACCTCCCGCTCACGTCCCGCGCCCGCGGGCTCATCACGTCCCGCGCAAGCGGGTTCGCACGCCGAGAAGTCGACGAACACGTCCGGCACCGGTGCGAAAAAGGATCGATCGCGCGACTCCCCAGACAGTCGCGATCGATAATCGGTCGGATTTCCCCAAGTCCGACCTTTCCCAGCCCCCGGTGTCCCCCAGCACCGGGGGCTTCTTCGCACCGGCGAAGGAAGCCGATCGGCCGTCGTGATCGGTTGGCCGACGCGCGAGCCCGACTTGCTCTCTCACTCCCAGCGGTAGCCGGCCCCGCGGACGGTCACGATGTGGTCGGGGCCGAGCTTGCCGCGAAGGTAGCGGACGTAGACGTCGACGACGTTCGATCCGGGGTCGAAATCCAGGCCCCACACACGGCTGAGCAGCATCTCACGGCTGAGCACGCGGCCGGGGTTGCGCAGGAACTGCTCGGCGAGAGCGAATTCGCGGGCCGACAGATCGACCTCGCGACCGGCGACGGTAGCACGGCGAGCGAGGATGTCGAGCAGGACCTCACCGTGCGAGACCGACACGCCCGTCTGCGGAACGGTCTCGCGCAGCCGCGAGCGCACCCGCGCCAGCAGCTCCTCGAAGACGAAGGGCTTGGGCACGTAGTCGTTGGCGCCCGCGTCGAGTCCTTCGACGGTGTCGCGGGTGCTCGAACGCGCGGTGAGCATGATCACCGGGATGCTCGATCCGCGCGCGCGCAGCTCGCGGAGCACTTCGAACCCGTCCATCGTGGGGAGCCCGACATCCAGCAGGACGAGGTCGCCGTCGCCGCGGAGCACGGCCGCCAGCGCTTCGGGACCGTCGTCGAAGACCAGGGTTTCGTATCCCGCCGCTTCGAGCCCCCGGCTCACGAACGAGGCGATGCGCGGTTCGTCCTCCACGATGAGGATCCTGGTCATACTGATGCCTCTCGCTGCAGGACGACGTCGCCGGCGCGGACCGGCTGCGGCAGCTGGTCCTCGGTCGGTGGCAGGTGGATGGTGAAGGTCGCTCCGCCGCCCGGAGTGTCGGTCACGACGCAGCGGCCGCCGTGCACCTTCGTGATCGCATCGACGATCGCAAGGCCCAGGCCCGATCCGCCCACCGCGCGTTTGACGTGGGCACGGTCGAAGCGCCGGAAGATCCGGTCGCGCGCCGCGGGCGGGATGCCGGGCCCGTGGTCGCGCACCCACAGGCGTGTGCCTTCACGGTCGCTCGAACTCCCGATCTCGATGGACGAGCCGGCCGGCGTGTACTTCGCCGCGTTGTCCGCGAGCTGCAGCCAGGCCTGCAGAAGGCGATCCTGATCGCCGGTCGTCGTGCCTTCGGCTCGTGCCTCGACGCTCCAGGAGTGGTCGGGGATGACGGCGACGAGTTCACCGACCCGGGATGTCAGCGCATCCAGGTCGACGTCGGTCATCGCGTAAGCGTCTCCCTCGGCGGTGGCGAGCTGGTCGATGTCCTCGACGAGACGCGCGAGGCGATCGAGTTCGGCGATCCCGATGTCGCGCGCCGACGCGACGTCGGCCGCGTCGCGCGGGTCCATGAGTTCGAGGTGTCCGCGCACGATGGTGATCGGGGTCTTGAGCTCGTGGCGCACGTCGTCGAGCAGCTGGCGCTGCACATCGACCGAGTCCTCGATCCGGTCGAGCATCGAGTTCACGGTGCGCGAGAGGTCGGAGATGTCGTCGTTCCCCTGCGGCGACAGGCGTCGCGAGAGGTCGGTGAAAGAGATGGCATCCGCCGTCTCGCGCAGGTGACGGATGGGGGACAGCAGCCGCCCGGTGACGAACCAGCCCACCACACCGATCGCGCCGAGCACGGCGAGCGCGGCCAGGACGTACGTCGTCATCGCGACGGTGACCGATTCGAGCTCGGCGCCGAGGTCGATCGCGCGCACGTAGAGCCCCTGCTGCGGATCGTCGGGCATCACGACGGGGATCGCGATGTAGCGGAGGGAGCCCTGCTCCGTCACCGCCGTCCCGGTCTTCGTCAGCCCGTCCGACGTCTCCTCGACGACGCGTTCGATGAGGGTGGTGTCATCCGAGATGTCGAACCCCGACAGCGTCGCCGGCTTGTAGCGCGGCGTTCCGTCGATGATCGCGACGGATGCCTCGTTGCGCGCGGGCACGAGCCGGGCGACGGCCGCATACAGATACGTGTCGACCGAGCTGTAGTCGGTCAGCTCCACATTCTCGCTCGCGGTCTCGGCGCCGTCATCTGTCGTGACGGGGTCGCCCGTGGTTCCCGCGACCGTCTCGAGGCGCTCGATCTGCGCGGTCAGACGGGCATCGACCTCGGCCAGGACGCGCTCGCGCTGAACGAGGAAGGTGACGCTGCCCACGATAGCCAGGCCCACGCACGCGACGGCCAGGATCGCCGCGAGGATCCTGACGCGCGCGGGAATGGGGCGGGGTGTGCGGGCCACCCCTTGATTATCCGCCTGACGTGCTTCTTTCGGCACCGACGCCGGATCAGCCCGGGTGGGTCATCGACAGCAGGTCGAGCTTCTCGTCCAGTTGTGCGAGGGTGACTTCACCGCGCTCGACGAAGCCGAGGTCGATGACGGCCTCGCGCACGGTGATCCCCTTGGCCACCGAGTGCTTGGCGATCTTCGCGGCTGCCTCGTAGCCGATGAGCTTGTTCAGCGGGGTCACGATCGATGGCGACATGCCCGCGTAGGCGGCGGCGCGCTCGACATCGGCCTCGAGACCGTCGATGGTCTTGTCGGCGAGCAGGCGCGAGGCGTTCGCGAGCAGGCTGATCGACTCGAGCACCGCGGTGCCCATGACCGGGATCGCGACGTTCAGCTCGAACGATCCCGACGCCCCGGCCCAGGCGACGGTGGCGTCATTGCCGATCACCCGGGCGCACACCATGAGCGTCGCCTCGGGCACGACCGGGTTGACCTTGCCGGGCATGATCGACGAACCCGGCTGCAGGTCGGGGATGTGGATCTCGCCGAGCCCGGTGTTGGGACCGGAGCCCATCCACCGCAGGTCGTTGTTGATCTTCGTGAGCGACACGGCGATGGTGCGCAGGGCCCCGGACGCCTCGACCAGGCCGTCGCGGTTCGCCTGCGCTTCGAAGTGGTCCTTCGCTTCGGTGATCGGCAGCTCGGTGTCACTGACGATCAACTCGATGACACGCTGCGGGAACCCGGGCGGGGTGTTGATGCCGGTGCCGACGGCGGTGCCGCCGAGCGGCACTTCGGCGACGCGGGGGAGTACCGCCTGAACGCGCTCGATGCCGAGGCGCATCTGGCGGGCATAGCCGCCGAACTCCTGGCCGAGGGTCACGGGCGTGGCGTCCATCAGGTGCGTACGACCGGACTTCACGACGCTCTTCCACTCCTCGGCCTTGGCCTCGAGGGCGACGGCGAGGTGGTCCAGCGCGGGGATGAGGTCGTCGATGAGTTCCTGTGTGACAGCGATGTGGACCGAGGTCGGGAAGACGTCGTTCGAGGACTGCGAGGCGTTGACGTGATCGTTGGGGTGCACGGTCGCGCCCAGCGACTGCGTCGCGAGCGTGGCCAGCACCTCGTTCATGTTCATGTTCGAGGACGTGCCGCTGCCGGTCTGGTAGACGTCGATCGGGAACTGGTCGGAGAACTCGCCGGCGATGATGCGGTCGGCGGCTCCGGCGATGGCATCTGCGATGGCCCCGTCGAGGGTGCCGAGCTCTTTGTTGGCGAGCGCGGCGGCCCTCTTGATCCGAGCCAGCGCGACGATCTGCGCGGGCTCGAGCGGGTCGCCCGAGATGGGGAAGTTCTCCACCGCGCGCTGCGTCTGCGCGGCGTAGAGGGCATCCTTCGGGACACGCACCTCGCCCATGGTGTCGTGCTCGATGCGGTACTCGATGTCGGTCACGTCTTTGTTCCTTCGTCTTCTGTACGGGGTCGGATCAGTCGTGGCCCGCGATCCCGACGACGACGTCGGGGACAGCGGTGCCTTCGGCAAGTCGGTAGTTGGCACCTACGATCGCGAGGCGGCCCGCGGCCACGGCCTCGCTGATGAGCTCGGAGGCGTGCAGCAGTTCGCCCACGGTGTCTCGCAGGTGCTCACGGCCCACCTCTTCGGCGTCGACGGCGGCCGGCGGGATGCCGTCGGCGGTACCCGCGCGCTGCACGCGACGCACGGCGGGGACGATCGGGGAGATCAGTCGCCAGATGTGCGGCGGCAGGGGCGGGGCGTCGGGACTGGTGCTGTCGATCGCGGCGCGCACGGCCCCGCACTCGTCATGGCCGAGTACGACGATCAGCGGGACGCCCAGCACGGCGACGGCGTACTCGAGACTGCCCACGACGGAGTCCGAGATGACCTGACCGGCGTTTCGCACGACGAAGAGGTCGCCGAGGCCCTTGTCGAAGATGATCTCGGCCGCCAGGCGCGAGTCGGAGCAGCCGAACAGGGCGGCGCGAGGGCGCTGTCCTGCCGCGAGCTCGTGGCGTCGATCGACGTCCTGACGGGGGTGGCCGGGCTCGCCCGCGACGAAGCGCGCGTTTCCCCGCCGCATCTCTTCCCACACCTTTCCGGGACTCGGTTCGGTGGTGGTCGGCTCGTCGGTCACTCGGATTCCTCCCGCAGCGCGATGACCTGATCGGTGACCGTCGATGCGGTCTCCGTCAGCGTCGGGATATCGGCGGCGCCGTAGATCAGGATCGTGTCGGGCCCCGCAGTGGTCACGAGCGCGGCGGTGATGTTGGCGGTGCGCGACGCGTCCAGCTCGTAGCGGTCCCACACGATGCCGTCCACGGTCACGGTGTCTTCGGCGGAGGCGCCCGACAGCATGCGCGCGGCCCACGCCGGATCGGCGTCGAATCCTTGCGCCACGCGCAGGAAGCTGCGCTCGTCCTCATCCGCGGCCGCATAGACGATCGTCCATGCCCGAACGGATCCGTCGCCCTCGATGCCGGCCCGATTGACGAGCCAGTCCTTCTCCGGCATCTCGGGCGCGATCACGGTGCGACCCTCCGCGCCGGCGATGCCCGCAGCGACCGCGGCGACGTCGATCGGCTCCCGCTCGGGCGGGGTGCCGCGCGGGACCGCGAAGATGATCACGACGACGACGGCGAGGGTCGCCAGCAGCGCTGCGACGAGGTTTCGCGTGTTCTGACTCGAGCGATAGATGCGCGAGGACTCCGCCTTGCGGGCGGCGGTCTCGTCCGGTGTCTCGGGGCGGCCGAGTTCGGCCACGATGCGCGGATTCTGCGCCATCATGCCCCTTCGCCGCTTCGGTTGTCGCCACCACGTTCGGTCGAGGCGCGGGCGGCTTCGAGGCGGCGCTTCGCGCCGAGCAGCCAGTCCTCGCAGCGTGCCGCGAGGGCTTCGCCGCGCTCCCACAGGGCGAGAGAGTGCTCGAGGGTCGGCGCTCCCTGCTCGAGCTCGGCGACGACGCGCACGAGCTCGTCGCGTGCCTGCTCGAACGACAATGACGCCACGTCGGTCACGGCGCCGCTCGACTCGGTCATGACTCGATTCTAGTTCGCCGTCGGCGCCGCCCCGCGCGCCGTCCGATTCGGTGCAGAGTCGGTGTCGCGCTCCGCCGGGGTCGGTGCGAAGCCGTCCTCGGACTCGACCGGACGCTGCGTGGGCTCGAGAGTCTCCGGCACCTCGCCCTCCGACCGGGCCGCGAACGATCCGCGCGCCACCGTGACGACGACGGACGTTGCGGCGGGAGCCTGAGCCGCGTCGCGCACGATCACGCCGTCTGCGAGGTGTGCGATCGCATAGCCGCGCGCCAGGGTCGAGGCGGGTGAGAGCGCGCGAAGCGTCGCGCGAAGCTCCGCCGAGCGGCGCGTGTGCGTCGCCAGCGCGCGCTCGACGCGATCGCGCCCCCGCGCGGCGAGCAGTTCGACCTCGTGCGCGCGTGTCGTCAGCAGGGATTCGGGCGTACGCAGCACGGGCCGCGAGCGCAGCTGCTCGAGCTGTGCGATGTCATGGCTGAGCCGCTGCGTCAGGCGCGAGGTCGAGCGGGACCGCAGCTGTGCGACGATCGCACGCTGCTCCGCGACATCCGGAACGACCCGCTTGGCGGCATCTGTGGGTGTCGATGCACGCAGATCTGCGACGTCGTCGAGAAGGGGGCGGTCGTTCTCGTGACCGATGGCGCTCACGACGGGAGTGGATGCCGCCGCCACCGCACGCAGCAGCCGCTCGTCGCTGAATCCGAGCAGGGTCTGCGGGTCTCCGCCGCCGCGGGCGATCACGATCACGTCGACGTCGGGGTCGGCGTCGAGGGCCTTGAGCGCCGCGATCGTCTCGGGCACGCAGCGGTCGCCCTGGACGGCGGCGTACTTCGTGCGGAACCGCACTTGGGGCCAGCGCAGCTCGGCATTGCGGTGCACGTCCTTCTCGGCATCCGACTTCTCGCCGGTGATGAGCCCGATGACCTGAGGCAGGAACGGAAGCGGGCGCTTGCGACTCGGATCGAACAGGCCCTCGCCGCGCAGCTGAGAGCGCAGGCGCTCCAGGCGCTCGAGCTGATCGCCGAGGCCGACATGGCGCATGGCCGACACGCCGAAGCTGAAGTCGCCCGTCTTGACGAAATAGTCGGCTTTGACACACGCGATGACGTGGTCGCCGACTCTGAGATCGTCGGGCAGGCGCTCACGGGTCGACGACCAGATGCGGAACGAGACGGTCGCGTCGGTGCCCAGGTCCTTCAGCCGGCCGAACACGTTGCCGCCGCGAAGATTCCAGCCCGTGACCTCGCCTTCGACCCACACCGAGCCCCACGTGCCCACGAATCCGCGGATCGTGTCGTTGAGCCGGGCGACCGAGGTCGGAGCCTGCGAGGTCGAATCGCGCGGCCGCACCGAATCGGGAGGCGGCGCCTCACCGGGGATGGCAGCCGGCTGGAAGGTCGTCATGCGGTCCTCTCGTACCGGGCGTCGGCGCGCTGCGCCGCCATGTGCGGGCTTGCTCCCGGGCCTGTGTCGTACCCGCGCCGGGCCGATGTCCAGGGGGCCGACCGTAGAATCGAGGAGTGAGCACCAGCACCGTGGGCAAGGGCCCTGTGAGCATGCCCGTTCCGCGAGTCCCGCGGCGGCGCGAACCGCTCCAGGATATCCCGGGTCGAGGACATAAGAAGGTGCTTCTGGCGTCCCCTCGCGGGTACTGCGCGGGAGTCGATCGGGCCGTCATCGCCGTAGAGAAGGCGCTCGAGCGATTCGGTGCCCCGGTCTACGTGCGCAAGCAGATCGTGCACAACATCCATGTGGTCACCGAGCTCGAGGCGAAGGGTGCGATCTTCGTCGAAGAGGTCGACGAGGTGCCCGAAGGCGCCCACGTCGTCTTCAGTGCGCACGGGGTTTCGCCCGCTGTCGTGAACGCGGCATCCGACCGGGGCCTGCTCGCCATCGATGCGACGTGCCCGCTGGTCACGAAGGTGCACCGCGAGGCGGTGCGCTTCGCCCGCGACGACTTCGAGATCCTGCTCATCGGCCACGAGGGGCACGAAGAGGTCGAGGGCACGGCCGGCGAGGCGCCCGACCACGTGACGATCGTGAACTCTCCCGACGAAGCCGACCGTATCGAGGTGCGCGACCCCTCGAAGGTGGTGTGGCTGTCGCAGACGACGCTCTCGGTCGACGAGACGATGGAGACCGTGCGGCGGCTGCGCCTGCGCTTCCCCGAGCTGCAGGATCCGCCGTCGGATGACATCTGCTACGCCACCCAGAACCGTCAGGTCGCGATCAAGAAGGTCGCGAAGGATGCCGATCTGGTGATCGTCGTCGGCTCGGCGAACTCCTCGAACAGCGTGCGCCTGGTCGAAGTCGCGCTGGAGTACGGAGCGAAGGCCGCGTATCGCGTCGACTATGCCGACGAGGTCGAGCAGGCCTGGCTCGACGGGGTCGAGACCGTCGGCGTCACCAGCGGCGCCTCGGTGCCCGACGTGCTCGTGCAGCAGGTGCTGGGAGATCTCGCCGCCGCCGGATTCCTCGATGTCGAAGAGGTGCGCACCGCCGAGGAGGATCTGCAGTTCTCGCTGCCCAAGGAACTGCGCACGGATGCCGCGGGCATGCGGGACGAGCGCGCCCTCGGCGGACGGAGCCGGGCATGAGCGACGACACCACGCGCGCCGAGAGCACTGACGCCGAGGCTGCTCGCGCAGACGATGCCGCCCGGCCGAGCCGGCCCCAGTACGGCGAGTACGCCACCCCCGAAGAGCAGCGCGCGCGCATCCGCCAGCCCGACGTGACTCGCGCACTCGACACCGGCGCGTCCGCGACCGAGCAGCCGGTCGCCGCTCCGGCCTTCGGCGAGGCGAATGCGCACCTCGCGCATGCCGCACCCTCGCACCCTGCGCGCGAGACATCGGTCACGGCCGCCGCCCCTCCTCGCCCGCGCATGGTCGACCGCATCGTGACGTTCGCCCTCCTCGCCTACGGACTCGTCAACGTCGTCTCGTCGTTTCCGACGTTCCTGGACTACTCGCTCTATGCCGACACGATGTTCGCGCTGCTCGGCGTCGACGTCGAACTCGCCGATCCCGCCGCCGGACGTCCCTGGGGCATCGCTGCGGCGCTGGTGCTCGCGATCGGATGGCTCGTGACCGCGGCGTTCTCCTGGTGGAGCGTCCGGCGCGGGCGCCTTTCCTGGTGGATCCCGCTCGTGGGTGGCATCGTGTTCACGCTCGTGGCAGGAACTCTCATGGTCGTGCCCCTCATGAACGACCCTGCCGCGTGGGAAGCGCTCGTCGGCACCCTGCCCTGACCCGCATGCACCGTTCGGAGTCGCCGAGCGCCACCTGCTGAACACCGAGCGAGCCCCTCTTCCTCCGCGATCAGGCGAGGAAGCGAAGCCCGGCGACCTCGAGGGTGCCGTCGGCGACCAGGCGGTCCATACTCGGGAAGAGGGGCCCGCGCGCATCCGATTCGGGTGAACCGGTGCGGTCCGGGCCTCGTGTCTCCTGCGGGAGGTGACGGATGCCATCGGGCGATGCGCGAGGACGAGGCCGTGTCGTAGGACGCGACGCCGAGCGCCTGGCCGCGCTCTACGACGCGCACGCGGCACCCGTCTGGCGTTATGTCGTTCATCTCACCGGTGATCGTGCGGGAGCGGACGATGTGGTGCAGGAGACGCTGCTGCGGGCATGGCGCACGCCCCGGATCCTGGAGCAGGACCCGGCGTCGACACGCTCGTGGATGTTCACCGTCGCCCGGCACCTCGTGATCGATGACGTCCGCAGCGCCCGCCGACGCCGAGAGATCGGTGTCGCAGAGGTGCCCGAGACCGCCGAGGGCGACGCGACCGACGCGCTGTTCGAGGCGATCCTGATCGAGGAGGCGCTGGGCGCACTGTCGATCGACCACCGCGCCGTCGTCGTGCGCGCCTACTTCGGCGGGCTCACGGTCTCCGAGATGGCCGAGGATCTCGACATTCCCGAAGGCACCGTGAAGTCACGGCTGCACTACGGACTGCGCGCGCTGCGGCTCGCCCTGCAGGAGAGAGGAGTGACGCGATGAGACCGGATCACGTCGACTTCGCGGACTGGGACGCGGCGTTCGTGCTGGGCGCGCTGAGCCCCGCCGACCGCCGCCGGTTCGAAACGCACATGGAGGAGTGTCGTGCGTGTCGCACGGCCATCACCGAACTCGCACCCGCGATCGGGCTTCTGGCGCGGGTCGCGCCGGAACGGGCGAGCTCGATGCTCGAGCCGCCTGCGGCGGAAGGCGGGCCCGATCCGGCGCGACGCGCGCAGGTCATCGCTATCGGCGAGCGCGCCGCCCGGATCAGGCGCACTCGGTGGTGGGCGGCAGGACTCGCCTCTGCCGCTGCGGTCGTGATCGCCGTGACGATCGCGGTGACGACGGTGATCGCCCCCGCCCTGAAGTCGGTCGAGGTCGTCGCACTCGAACCCGTCGCAGATGTGCCGTGGACGGCGACCGTCGAGCTCTCGGATGCTGCATGGGGCACGCGGATCGAGATGATCTGCCGTTATACGGGTGAGGCGGACGGCGACACTCCGGGAGGCGGCTGGCCCTATGTCCTCGTCGTGACGTCCGTCGACGGCACCACCAGTGAACTGTCGACGTGGCGGGCGCTCCCGGGATCGACGGCCCGGCTCGACGCCGCGACGGCGCTGGACGCCGACGACATCGCCACGATCGAGATCCGTGCGGTCGCCGACGATCGTGTGCTGATGCGCGGCGAGCTGACAGACCGGTGAAGGCTGACCTCACCGGTTCGTGCGTAGGATGACGGGATGCCTCGCCTGCTCGCCGTGTGCGCCGTGCGCATCCTGCGGCCGGACGCCGGCACCGTGGGAATCACCGCCATCGACAAGGGCGCCGTCGCGGGGGCCGTCAAGATCGGTGCCTACGGCGTCTACGCGGACGTGCAGGCGGACCGCAAGCATCACGGCGGGCTCGACAAGGCGCTCTACGCGTACGCCGCCGAGGACGCCGCGTTCTGGGAGCGGGAACTGGGGCGGCCGCTACCACCGGGCTTCTTCGGCGAGAACTTTCGTACCGAAGGCATCGACGTCAACGCGGCTCTCATCGGCGAGCGGTGGCGGATCGGCGATCGCGTCGAGGTCGAGGTCACGATGCCGCGCACTCCGTGCCAGACGTTCGCCCGCTGGGTCGGCGGCGACGACGAGCGCGGTTGGGTCCGCCGCTTCTCGGACGAGCGGCGCCTCGGCCCGTACCTGCGCGTCGTCACGCCGGGCCGGGTGCAAGCGGGCGATGAGATCGTCGTCGTGCACCGGCCCGAGGGGGCGCCGACGATCCTCGATGTCTACCGAGCCCCCTGACGCGGCTCAGACCACCAGAAACGACGGATGCCCCGACCCTGCGGTCGAGGCATCCGTTTCGTGAATCGGGTCAGCTCTTCGACTGGCCGGCCGAGCCGAGCTGCTTGGTCGCCTCGACCACGCGAGCGGCCATCGCGGACTCGGCGACCTTGCCCCAGGCGCGCGGGTCGTACGCCTTCTTGTTGCCCACCTCGCCGTCGACCTTCAGGACGCCGTCGTAGTTCGAGAACATGAACCCGGCGACAGAGCGCGTGAAGGCGTACTGGGTATCGGTGTCGATGTTCATCTTCACCACGCCGTTGGCGACCGCCAGGGCGATCTCCTCGTCGGTCGAACCGCTGCCGCCGTGGAAGACGAGGTCGAGGGGCTTGGCGCTGGTGCCGAACTGGGCGGCGATGCCCTCCTGGATCTCGCCGAGGAGCTCGGGGCGGAGCTTGACGTTGCCCGGCTTGTAGACGCCGTGCACGTTGCCGAACGTGAGGGCGGCGATCCAGCGGCCCTGGTCGCCGAGGCCGAGCGCTTCGACGACCTGCGAGACGTCGGCGGTCGTCGTGTAGAGAGCGTCGTTCGAGCCCTCGTGCTGCACGCCGTCCTCTTCGCCGCCGACGACGCCGATCTCGACCTCGAGGATCGCGTTGATGGCCTTCAGCCGGGGGAGGAGTTCTTTGGCGATGTCGATGTTCTCTCCCAGAGGCACGGCCGAGCCGTCCCACATGTGCGACTGGAAGATGGGGTTCCCGCCATCGGCGACGACCTTCTCGGAAGCCGTGATGAGCGGCAGGACGAAGTCCTCGAGGGCGGGCTTAGGGCAGTGGTCGGTGTGCAGGGCGACCGTGATCGGGTAGCTCTTGGCGACCTCGTGCACGTATGCGGCGAAGGCGAGCGCACCGGTGGCACGGGCCTTGACGGTGTGTCCGGCGAAGTAGTCGGCGCCGCCCGTGGTGACCTGCAGGATGCCGTCGGACCCGGCCTCGGTGAGGCCCTGGAGAACGGCGTTGACGGACTGCGAGCTTGCGGCGTTGATGGCCGGATACGCGAAGCCGCCGGCCTTCGCGCGGTCCAGCATTTCGGCGTACTGCTCCGGGGTGGCGACGGGCATGGGTGCTCCTTGATTGCTGTCAGGGCTCGAGGCCGCGCGTGGTGCGCAGGCTGGGAGTCGCGATCGACGCGGGGTTCGGTTCAAAGCCTAGCGAAGCTGTGCGTGGAGGAACGGATGCCTCTTCTCGGTCGATGATGTGCGGAATGAGGGGATCTGTCATGCATGAAAGATTCACGGTTCCTTCGTTCGAGAACGCGTGAAATTCAGAGGAGATGCGCGTCATGCTGGCTATGCTGACCTCATGGTGAGCCTGACCGCGGACATGAGTCCACTGCATCCCGACCGAAATCTCGCACTCGAGCTCGTACGTGCGACCGAGGCCGCCGCGATCCGCGCCGTGCCGTTCATCGGCCGCGGGGCCAAAGAGGCGGCCGACGGTGCGGCCGTCGACGCCATGCGAGCGTTCTTCACCACCGTGAACTTCGACGGCACGATCGTGATCGGCGAGGGCGAGAAGGACGAAGCGCCCATGCTCTTCAACGGCGAGCGCGTCGGCAACGGGCGGGGCCCGCAGGCCGATGTCGCGGTTGATCCGATCGACGGCACCTCGCTCACGGCAGCCGGCCGCAACAACGCGCTCTCGGTGATCGCGGTGTCGGATCACGGCACGATGCTCGACGCTTCGAGCGTCTTCTACATGGACAAGCTCGTCACCGGCCCTGCCGGCGTCGGCATCGTCGACATCCGTCTTCCCATCGGGGAGAACATCCGGCTGCTGGCGAGAGCACTCGGCAAGCCCGTCGATGAGATCGTCGTGTCGGTACTGCACAGGCCGCGCCACGAACAGCTCATCGAAGAGATCCGTGAAGCCGGAGCCGGCACGCGACTCATGAGCGACGGAGACGTCGCCGGCGGCATCAATGCCGCGCGGCACAACGCTCGCACCGACATGTGCGTGGGTATCGGCGGCAGCCCCGAGGGCATCGTGACCGCGTGCGCGATCAAGGCGCTCGGCGGTCACATCCAGGGACGCCTCTGGCCGCGCGACGACAACGAGAAGCAGAAGGGCCTGGACACGGGCCTCAAGCTCGACGGCTACGTCTACGAGGCCGACGAGTTGGTCAAGGGCAGCAACACCATCTTCGTTGCGACCGGCGTCACCGACGGTCAGCTCGTCGACGGCGTACGCCGTGAGGGGGAATACCTCTATACGGAGAGCGTCGTGCTGCGCGGGGCCTCCGGGACGCTGCGCCGCATCTCGTCGGAGCACCTCGTCTCGAAGTGGCTCTGACCTCGCGAAACCCTCATGTGCATGAAGTGATTCGTGTGACTGAAGTGACAGATGATCCTGCTGTGACGGTTTCGTGACCCGTCTCGAACGCGAACTCTGGCAGAATCAGGGTGGTGTCGATGGGGACATGGCTGTGTTTCCAACGCGAGGAGTGTGACGATGTCTGCGCAGACCGGTGATTCGTCATCGCCCCAGACAGGGGCCCACGCAGTGGTCGCGAACGCGGTGATCGCGAACGCGGCAGACCCCGCGCGCAGGCCTGACGTTCTCTTGCGCGTCCGACGCGAAGAGGGACACGAGGTGAGTGTCTGGTGGATGATCGGCGCATTCGTCGGCGTCTCGGCAGCGGTCATCGTGCTGCTGAGTTTCGTTCCCGGCGGTGCGTGACCTCATCGGACTCCCGCGCCCTTCCGGGCGAGGCGCCCCTCAGTCGTTCGAGGCCGTGATGCGCGAGCGCACGTCACCGAGTTCGGCCCGTGCGATCCCGGCATCCGCATTCTGCTCGAGAGTCCCGTCGAGCAGTTCGGGTGCGGTGAGACGGCGAGGCGACTTCTCGATCGTCGCGGGTTCGCCGACGGCATCCAGCTTTGTGGCATCGATGCCCGGGAACTTGCGGGCGCTCACCAGCACTCGCGTCTCGAGCGAGCCGGCGAACCGGTTGTAACTGTCGACCGTGCGCTCGATCGCGCGGCGCAGATCGTCCGCGTGCGAGGCGAGCGAACCGAGTCGCTCGTACAGCTGGTTGCCGAGCTCGAACAGCGCACGAGCCTCTTGCGACACGTCCTGCTGCGTCCACGTATACGCGACGGTCTTCAGCACCGCCCAGAGGTTGACGGGCGAAGCCAGCGCGACGCGCTTGCCGAACGCGTAGTCGAGCAGGGTCGGATCCTCCTCCAGGGCGACGGCGAGCAGCGACTCGCTCGGCACGAAGCAGATCACGAACTCGGGACTGGAGGCGAGACCCGCCCAGTACGTCTTGCGTGCGAGGGCGTCGACGTGGGCGCGAACGGCCTTCACATGCTTGTCGAGCAGAGTCTTGCGCCGCGCCGCCTCAGCGCCCTGCGCCGTGAGAGGGATCGCGCTCGCTTCGAGATACGCGTCGAGCGGCACTTTGGCGTCGACCGCGATGGCCTTGTCTCCGGGCAGGCGGATGACCATGTCGGGGCGTCCGGCACCGGCATCCGAAGTGATCGACGCCTGCACATCGAAATCGACATGCCGTGTGAGCCCGGCGGCCTCGACGACACGTCGCAGCTGAGTCTCGCCCCACACTCCGCGGGTCGTGCCCGAGCGCAGTGCGCTCGCCAGCGATTCGGTGGTCGCACGCAGCGCCTCATCGGACTCCTGAGCGCGCCGCAGCTGCTCGGCCAGTGAGCCGAACTGCGTGTGTCGGTCGCGCTCGAGTTCATCGACCTTGGCGTGCATCGCGGTCAGCGTCTCTTGCACGGGGGCGAGAGCGCGCAACACGGACTGCTCGCGTCGCTCGCGCTCCTCGCGCGACGCCTGGTCGTGGCGCGCCTGCGATGACAGCTCGCGGTACAGCAGCTGCTGGTGGTCGAGCTGGGCCTGAATGCCCTGCCGTGCGGCATCCGCGCCCGCGAGTCGCGCACGGAGGTCTGCCTGCTCGTGCGCCGCGCGCGCGGCGCCTCGAGCGAGGCCCGCCGCCCAGCCGGCCAGTGCGCCGAGCAGAAGGGTCACCAGCGCGACGACCGCGATCACGAATGCATCCATGTCGCCATCGTGCCCGGAGCCGCCGACATCGCTGCCGAGGCGGGCGCGCGCGTCCGCACCGCGGGCGCGGCATCCGCTCGCTCAGGTGGTGGCGAAGGAGACCGTCGGAGCCTCGGCGACCGTGATCTGCGAGACGCGCACACCTGCCGAGGCCGCAAGCGTCTCGATGTCGCCGGCACCGAGACGGCGGGCGGCATCGATCATGACGTGCGCGCAGGCGAGGGCGTCGGCGGTGGCGTTGTGGTGTGCGAACTCGGCGAAACCGGCTTCGGCCGCGACGAACGGCAGCCGGTACGACTCGAGCGAGTAGACCTTGCGCGCGACCTGCAGGCTGCACGCGTACCGATACGCCGGGCACTCGTCGCCCGTGGCCTCGCTCGCGCGCTTGAGGACCGCCATGTCGAAGCCGGCGTTGTGCGCGACGAGCACGTCGCCGCCGGCGAAGTCGTTCAGTCGGCCGAGTTGCTGAGACCAGGTGTCGGCGTCGAGAACGTCTTCGGCACGGATGCCGTGGATACGCGTGTTCAGTTCGAAGAACACGTCGTGGCCTGCGGGGGGCCGGATCAGCCAGCCGGTCTGGTCGACGATCTCGCCGCCTCGCACACGCACGAGGCCGACGGCGCACGCCGACGCATTGCTGGAGTTCGCCGTCTCGAAGTCGATCGCGGTGAAGTCCAGGGGCACGTGCTCAGAATCACCCGGCGCATCGGCGGACGACGGCAGGCGCGCCGGAGAGGTCGGGCATCGAGTCGTAGGCTCGGGACATGGCCAGTCGCGAAGAGATGTCCATGTCGTTCGGCGCCGCAGCCGGCGCCTACGAGTCGGGTCGCCCCGACTATCCGCGGGAAGCCGTCGATTGGATGCTCGCGCCCGTGCAGCACGACGGGCGGGCGCTGCGCGTGGCCGACGTGGGTGCCGGGACGGGAAAGCTGACCCGCACCATCGTCGAGACCGGAGCGGAGGTCGTCGCGATCGACCCCGATCCCGGCATGCTCGCCGCCCTTCGAGAGCATGTCCACGGCGTTCCGACCTTCGTGGGTACCGCTGAGCGGATGCCGCTGCCCGATGCATCCGTCGATGCGGTGCTGCTCGGTCAGGCGTGGCACTGGGTCGATCCGGTCGCAGGCTCCCTCGAGATCGGGCGCGCGGTCCGCTCGGGCGGGGTGCTCGGTCTGGTGTGGAACATCCGCGATGACTCGGTGCCATGGATCGCGCAGCTCACCGAGGCGATGCACGGCAGTCACGCCGAGCAGATGCTGTCGGGCGACGGCGTCCGGGTGGCGCCGCCGATCGGGCAGCTCGAGGACCGCACCTGGTCGTGGTCGCGGACGCTCGGACGCCGGGCCTTGCTCGACATGGTCGCATCGCGCAGTTACGTGATCACGGCGAGCGAGGTCGATCGCGCGCGGATCCTCTCCGCCGTCGATGCGCTGTTCGACCAGAACCGGCGGGTGGATGACACGGGCGCCGAGGTCGTGGACGTGCCGTACCGCACGACGGCGTACCGCGGCATCCGCTCGTAGCACGCGCCCGGAGCGCGGGCCCGACCTGCCCCCGCGCGATTGCCCCCTCTTGTCGTCTCTTCGCCGGGATGCGACGATTCGCGGCAACGCGCCCGTGCCGAGGCGGGCCCGACACCGGTTGCTCGCCGACCGGCCGATCCGGCGGAAGGCGCGGCCCCCGCCCCCACGTAGACTGGATGCCCGTGGCTCTCACCATCGGAATCGTCCGATGCCTGCGTCTAAGTACGCGTAAGGGGCGAGTCCACTACGACACGCGGAATCGTATTGGGCGGGTTGATCGTGATCCGGTCCACAAGCAGCCTCAGCGCCTCGCGGCGGCGCTCGATAGGTAGATCCGGCCATCGTTCCACTAGGTCGCCGACGAACGCGAGAGGGCGCACTGTAGCCTGTGCCGAGGCGCGCGTGAGCTCGGCATCCCAGGCGGCAATCTTCGCCTCGCTGGCGGCACGGTAACGCTGGTACGCATCTTCTGACACAACCTCCGGGTTGTCGAAGTAGCGGGCGGTCGCGTTGTCGAGTCGCTCCCGCTCGGCTGCGATCTTCTGCGAGATGTCCCTTGTGGGGTTGGCGACGAGTACGGGCCGGCGCGGCGCGTCCTGCGCAGCCTTGTTCAATCGATCACGGATCTTGTTGAGCCATTTCAGAACTTCGGCATCGATGACGTGAGCGGCGAGCGAGGCATCGGCGTGAACTCGGTATGTCGCGGACTCAATGCACGCGTACCGAGGGCGACCGTGGTCCGTGCGGCCTGACATTCGACTACCGCAGTGGCAGAAGAGTATCCCCGAATAGGTGTACGGCGATCGCTCTGCGCGCGGTCGGCGTCGGCGTGCATCGCGTGCGGCGCGATATCGCGCCCACTCATCAGCGTCGATCACTGGCTCGTGCGCGCCATCGTGGAGATCGCCGCGAAAGAGGATGAGCCCGGCACCGAATCCCGAGTCGAGCAGTCGGAGGATTGCGGGCGTGTTCCATCGCGCATAGCGCGCGTATTGCTCTCCCTCAGCGGGGCGGGCGACCGGGCCGCTGAGGCGCTCGGCGATCTGTAACGCGGAGTCGCCGGCCGTGTAGTCGCGGTACATGCTGGCGAGGATCGGGCCCTCAATCGGGTCGATCTCATAGCCGCGCTCTCGTGTGTAGGCGTAGCCGAAGTGACGCTGGCCGTTCGGCGTGAGGCCGTGGCGGACGCGCCGCTCAAGCGTTTCCTTCCAGGTCGCGCCGATCGATTCGGCGACGTAGACCGCATGCTCGATCATCATTCCGCGGCCGTACCTGCCCGCGGGCGATTGGTCGTTGGGCTCGGTGGCTGACAGGATCAGCCCGCCTGCGCTCTCGATGCGATCCTGCGTGATTGCCCACTTGAGGCGGTGGCGGGCGGTCCGGTCGATGCGCCACACGACGAGAGTGTCGGCGGCTTTCGCCTCGATGCGGTCGCAGCCATAGCTGAGGCGCGCCCACCATGCGGACTTGTTGCGTGATCCGGATTCGTCTATGCCCTCGATCCACTCCACAATCTCGATGTTCTCGCGTTCGGCGAACTGCTCGATTGCGTAGCGTTGGTTTTCGGGAGACGTCATCCCGTCGCGCTCTTTCGAAACGCGGATCGCGCCTATGCCGCGGCGGCGGGCCGGCACGGCTGCGAGTCGGACTGCGGGGCTGGTTGGCTTCATGAGTCGCACCGCGCCGCAGGATTCAGTCGCTCGGTCCTGCCGCCTCGGCAATGACGGCGACGACGGAGAGTTGAAGCTCGTCGCAGAGCGATACAAGTTGCGCGATCGTCATCTGTCGTTCCGCGCGGAAGAACTTGGATATCTGAGACTGCGAGATGCCGGTGCGGCGCGCCAATTCGGTCTGCGTCATGAACGTCTGCTCGGCGTGCTCTCGAAGAATCTCGGCGACAGCCTGACTGATTGTCGCCGGGGTTCTCACGCGCTGACCGTAGTTCCCCGGGTGTCGAAGTCGGCTTGGTTTGGATTGCTAGTTCGAGTGAACTAGCATCCGGTGAATCTCGAGGCCCCACGCCTCGCGGGCCGGTTGGGGAAGTCATGGATGTGTTGTCGGTGTTGAAGCTTGGTTCGGAGCGCACAGTGTGCGGTACGGGGCGCGCATGTGAGGCGGTATGCCCGGTCGCGCGGGAGGGGCGAATCTGCCCTACCGCGGTCGAGTACCTGGACGAGATCAGCTGACTCACGAACTTGCCCGCTTCATTGCATCGCGGGCGAACTGATCGAACGTGATCCCGAGTAGGTCTAGTGCGGGGAATAGCACGCTCATAGGCAGTTCTGCCTTTCCTCGCGCTCGGTTGTAGAACGTTGTGTAGTCGGTCGGGGTGCCCGCTTCATTGAGCGCGCGTACGAATGGCGCAATGTTGCGCCACTGACTGCCGGCGATCTCGGCGCGGAGTTGATCCGCCATTGCCTGTGCTCGTGGATCGTCAATCTTGGTCATGGGGCCAACTATAGGCCCGGATTTACCAAATAACGAGCCGTTGTCGAGAGGCAACAGTCTTGTTAGAGGTTTCCACAATCTTTGCATCAGGACCAAGATATGCCGCTCCGGGGACCAAGTCGTTGCTAACTTGTTCCCGTGACCAAGATTCTTTCCCCTGACACCAAGCTTCACATCGGCGTGCAACGTTTGGCCGCTGGTATCGACTGCCTCCTTGCGGACCACTCCAAGGGGCGCCGCGACCGGAAGTGGCTCGCCGAGCGATCGAATCTCTCGAAGACGTCGCTCTATCGAAAGCTGGGTGATCCGGGGTCGCTCGATGCCGACGATCTCTTCGCCATTGCTGACGCTTTCGACGTCGATCTCGATGAGCTGTACCGCGTGGGGGCCGAGGCGCTTGACGCGCGGCGCGACGCGGCGTGAGCGAGATGACTCCACAAGAGCGCCTAGTCGCTGCGGCGATCATCCTTCGCGACGCCGTCGAGGATCTGGCCGCGATGTCCGAATCGAGTCAAGCAGCGGCCCTTCCCCTCGCCGCCTGACCCCCCACGCAGCATCCCCCTCCATCCCATAGAAGGACTCTCATGACGGTTTCCATTGACCAGGCCCCGGCTTCCATCGGCGGCGAAGAGGTTGTCGACGCTCGCTTCTCGGGCGGTGCGTATGTGGTCAGCACGTCCATGTTCAACGGCCACCGCGTGGTCACGCTCGAGTCGCCGGAGGAGGGCGATATGCCTCTGCTCCCGCATGAGGCGCTCGCTCTCGCGTGTGCGTTGCTGTCGCACGCGTCGGCGGTCATTCCGCCTTCGGCACCGCGGGTCGTCGCGTCGTTCTCGTGCCCGTGCGGGCTCCGCTCGGATCTGTTCGAGGGTCACAACCCGGAGGAGCGCGACGGGTTCGACCGTGACGTGATCGACCACGCCGACATCTGCCCTGTGGGGCGGGACTGATGCGCGTCCCGTTCCCCCGCCCGGTCGCGCGGCCCCGGCTGTCGCTCGACTGCCGCGACGGCCAGCACGCCGCATGCAAGGCGTCCGGTGACTGCGCCGGGTGCTCGTGCCACGACGAGGCCGAGCAGATCCAGGACGCGGCGTGAGCCTCGCACTGCTCCCCATTGTCGGTGACCCGACTCTCGGGGGCGACGGGGTGCGGATCGCGGTCGACGCGGACTGCCCGTCGTGCGGGTGGCCGGAACGGGTCTACGACACGCTGACGCGCCGGTTCGGTTGCGTCCGCTGCACTTACACATCTGATGAGAGGAACGGCTGATGCGCGCACGTGTCGCCATGCCGATGCCCGAGGCGTCTGCGCCCGACCTGGACGCGATCGCTGCGCCCGTCGTCGCGGCCGAGATCCGCTACCAGACGATGCCGCCGCTCGCCGATGACGAGCTCGAAGCGCTCGAGCGGTCGATCGTTGCGCACGGGATCCAGGTCGCGGTGCTCGTGGACGAGCAAGGCGTGCTCATCGATGGGCATCACCGCAAGGCGATCGCCGAACGCCTCGGGCTCGACGTGCCTACGCAGATCCGCGCCGGGCTGACCGAGGCCGAGAAGGTCGCCCTATCGATCTCGCTGAACCTGGATCGCCGTCAACTCACCCGCGACCAGAAGCGCGACATCATCGCGGCATCGCTGAAGGCGGACCCGTCCGCTTCGAACCGGGAGCACGCACGCATCACGGGCGCGAGTCACGTCACGGTCGCGGCGGTCCGCGCGGATCTCGTGGCGACTGGACAGGTTGACCAGTTGGACAAGACGCGGGGCGCGGACGGGCGCGAGCGCACCACAACCCCGACCCGGTCAACGGTGACCGTGCTCAATCCTGCGTCGGGCGAACTCTCCGACGTTCCCGTCGTCACGACCACGACGACGCGAACCGTGATCGACCCGCAGCGAGCCGAGCCGGCCGACGTCATCGAACGGGCGATCTCCGACGTCGAGCGCGTCGTATCGCGAACCGTCGACCTGTCGACCGCTGATCTTCCCGCCGATCGTGCCCTCGAGTGGTCGCGGCGCCTGTCGGTATCCATCACCACACTCCGCGCGTTCGCGCACCTGATCGAAGGGCAAGCATGAGCATCACCGTCAAGCAGGCGATCGACGCGGCGACCATGCCGCGGCATCTGCTCCGCGCCGTGACCACACCCGATACGACCCGCGAGGAATGGCACGCGATCCGCGCGACCGGCGTCACGGCATCCCGCGCGCACGAGGTCGCACACGGTGGCCGTGCCACGTGGAAGCGGATCGCGACCGAGATCGAGGACGGCCCCGCCTTCAGGGGGAACGCACACACGGCACGCGGTAACGAGCGTGAGCCGTTCCTGCTCGAGTGGGCGTCCGTGTTCGTCACCCCGTGCACGCCGTCGCCGCTGGTGTTCGCGCACCCGGGCAACCCTCGGCACATGGCGACCCCGGACGGGTTCGGGTTCGGATCGACCCCGGGCGAGTCGTTCGGAGTGGAGGCGAAGTCGCACGACGCGAACTGGGCAACCGACGAGATCCCCGCCGACCACATGGATCAGATGCAGTTCGGCATGTGGGTGACCGGGTTCGACCGGTGGCTGTACGTGTGGGAGGTCATGGGCGAGGACGGCCGTCCGACGCTCCAGGATCCGAAGCACCTGTGGGTGCGACGCGATGACGTGCGGATCGCGCGTCTCGTGCGCGAGGCCGACGCGTATCTCGCATGGCTCGACGCCGGGGCGCCTGACCTTGACGAGATCCCGAACGAACTTGACGACGCGCTCGCAGTGGATGCCGCCGCCGCGGCGATCGAGTCGGCCGCGAAGCGACGCCGGAAGGATGCCCGCCCGACGATCGACGCCTACCTGGACGAGCACGGCAAAGAGTCGACCGTGCGCGTCGGCGGCACCCGTGCATCCCTCACCCGAACCGCCGAGGACTTCACCGACGCCAACGCCGCCGCGTGGGAACTCGGCGACCCCGAGCACTTCGCCGAGTACGTCGAGGCGCTGCAACAGGCATCGGACGCGCGAGCGCGTGCCGAGCAGTTGGAAGCCGAGGCGGTTGAGCGTTTCCCGATCACTCGAATCAAGTACGGACCCGTGCGGGTCGCAGCGAACAAGGAGCCGAAGGCAGCATGACGAACGATCCGACAACCGACGACGTCGCGCAGGCGCTCGCCGAGTACGAACGACTGGCGATCGGAACGGGCGCCCGTGTTGGGTTCGGCGCGCCCGAGTTCGCCGCGGCTGACGGCATATGGTCGCAGGCCTGGTTGCCTGAGACGCCACCCGTCGCCGCTCGCGCCGTGGTGACCCGCGACGGCGCGGCAACGACCGTCGTCCGCCTCTGGCGCGACGCGCTCCCTGCCGACGACGCATGGCGGGCACTGTGGGAGCAGCGGCCGATGCCACTGTTCGGCGCGTACGTGCGCCGAGACGCGATCCGCCGCGCCTTCCGTGACGTCATCGGCGACCGCCGCGAGCCGGACGAGGTCGCGCCGCCCGTGAAGGCACCCGCGCCGCGCGACTTCGCCAAGGAGTTGCGGGGCACTGAATCTGCCGTCGAGGTTGACGTACTGTTCACCGCCGCACAGAAGGCGGGCGCGATGACGCCGACTCTCGAGACGGCATTCCGGAAGGCGCACGCCGCGCATCGAATCGCGGACGCGCTGGTGATCGAGCCGGCAGATCCGCAGCCGCTCCGAATCTCGCGCGCCGCGAATCTACCGACGCCGCGCCCGCCCGCTCCGCATGTCCCAAAGCTCACCGATGCCGGTAAGCCCGTCACCCGCAAGGGTCAGTCTCGCGCTCAGCGGGACACGGGCAAGCGTCACGGGGGCCGGTCGTGACCGTCGATGAGATGCGCGCAAAGCTCGCGTACTCCCGAAGGCGGCTCGAGGCTGCGAACGAGGCGAAGGCGCACGCCGAGACGCTGTCGGCGTCGGCGCGCGAGATGGGCGGCGCGATCCCCGGGTTCGGCGGATCCGGGAACCAACGCGCAGCGCGACAGATGCGCGGTGCGTACGGTCGCGCGGATGCCGCTCACAAGGATGCCGACGAGCGGATCGAGAAGTGGAAGTACCGGATCCGCTCGCTCGAGCGACGCATCGCTGGGCACGAGCGAGTGCGGTTCACTGCCGCCGATCTGAAGGGCGTGACGCACGTGCGCACGTCGACCACCTGGCGCAAGGTCGTGCGGGTCAACGCGAAGTCCGTCACGGTGGCAACGCCGTACTCGTGGACGGATCGCATCGCGATTGACCAGGTCCGCGAGCACCGGACGGTGACCTCGTGAGCGATGTACAGGAGAGGTTCGCCGAGCAGCGGGACCGTGCCGAATCGCTGGTCGATCAGTCCGCCGAGGACCCGTTGACGATCGCGCGCGTTCTGCACCACCTGTCGATGCTCAGCCGGGAGATGAACAAGACGATCGCGGATCTCGCAACGCGCGCCGCCGACCTCCGCGTGGATGCGGACGCACGTCGAGCACGACTGATCGATGAGGCGCAGGAAAAGGGGTTGACCCTCGCGCGTGCGCGCGACCGCGCCACGTACGAGACGCGAGAGGACCGCCGCGCGGCAGAGCAAGCCGACGTGATCGTTGACTACGCGAAGCGCACGCAGGCATCCGTGAACCGTCGCCACTACGGACTCATGAACGTCGGCAAGACCGTGGACCGGGAGACGCGATGAGCGAGCTCATGCCCGAAGAGGCGTTCCGGAAGCGAAAGGCCGACGCCGTCGCGAAGGCTGAAGCGCTCGTCGCGAGGGGGGGCGAGCGCTTGGAGACGGCGATGCGTGAGTATGACGCCGAGGTCGCCCGGCACGAGGAGCGCGGCGACGGGTTCTTCTCTGCGGCGTACGTCTTTGCTCGCAAGGAAGCGGTGCTGGCGCGGAAGAGCTATGACGCGCGGGTGTCTCGGCTGAGCACTGCGCGCGCCGAACTCGCGGCGCCCGTCATGCCCCTACCTGCGGCGGTCGCATCGTGACCAAGCCGGGGGAGTTCTCACCCGACGTCGTGGAACTGATCTGGATCCGTGACGGCGGGGCGTGCGTCGACTGCGGGATGCCGCAGGTTCGTGAGCGTCGCGGCGAGGCGTTCGGCGGCTGGTCGATACAGCACCGTGAGGCACGCGGAGCAGGCGGCACGAGCAAGGGCGCGGTGCGCAAGAACGCGCGCCCGTGGCTGGTGCTCGCATCGAACGGTGCCGTCATGTGCGGGACCGGTGTCACGGGATGCCACGGCCGCGCTGAGACGAAGGACCGACGTCGCGCGTTCGATCTCGGGTTCGCCGTCCGGCCTGGCGTCCGCCGCCCGGCCGAGATGCCGATCCGTCACGCGCTGCACGGATGGGTGACCCTCACGGATGACGGCGATTGGGAGCCGGCCGAGGCGCCCGAAGAGGAAGCGATCGCCGCATGACGCCGCGCATAGTCGCCGTCGACCACTTCGCGGGGACCGGATGGGGTGTCGCCTGCCATTGGCTCGGCATCCTTGAGTACGGCGTGGAGAAGATGCACGAGGCGATCCGCACGCGCACGCGCGCTGGGTTCCGGACGATCTATCGCGACGTGTGGTCAGGTCTGTTTCACCCGTGGCTCGTGCCGCTGCATCGCCTCTACATCGCATCCCCGCCATGTCAGACGTTCAGCGTCGCTGGTCGCGGTGAGGGCCGGAAGGCGCTTGAACAGGTGCTCGCGCTTGTCGCGTCCGGCGCGTGGAAGGACCCCGCGCGGCTGCTCGCCGCTGGCGGCGACCTCGGCGACGAGCGGACCGCGCTCGTCCTGACCCCGCTCGCGCACATCTGGGCGCATCGCCCCGAACTGATCGCGCTCGAGCAGGTGCCGACCGTGCTCCCGGTATGGGAAGCGATCGCCGACGTGCTGCGCGGGCTCGGCTACTCAGTCTGGGTGGGGAACATGCAGGCCGAGCAGTACGGAGTGCCGCAGACCAGGAAGCGTGCGATCCTCATCGCCCGCGCTGACGGCGTCCCCGCTCGCCCCCCCCGTCCCGACTCACTCGCGGTACTACTCGCGGACCCCCGGAAAGCTGGATCCCGGCGTAAAGCGGTGGGTGACGATGGCTGAGGCGCTGGGTTGGGGCATGACGGACCGGCCATATCCAACGATCGCGACCGGCACGGAGAACGGTGGCACTGATCCGGCAGCGCTCGGCGGATCCGGCGCCCGACGCACGGTCTACGCCGAGCGTGCGGCAGGGCGGTGGGAGTCGTCCGGCGACGCCGACAACGATGGCGGTGTATTGCGCCTCTCGAGCGGCGAGGCCGCGACCATTCAGACCTACCCGCGCGGATGGGGCTTCACGGAGCGGCCCGCCATGACGGTGCACGGTCACGGTCTACTCACGCGCGGCCCGTCCGGGCAGAAGGAAGCGATCGTCGCTGGTCTCGAGGCGGGCACGTTCCTGCCTCGCCCGCCGTACTCGCTCGAGTCGGCGCGCAAGCCGGGCGAGCAACGCGACGACTACGTGTCGCTATCCGATCGCTACGAGCCCGACGCCGTCAACTTCACCGTTGAGGAAGCGGCGATCCTTCAGACGTTCCCGGCGTGGGCATTCGAGCGACCGGCCACAACAGTCGTTGCAGACCCTCGGCTTGGCGGGCCGGGCCGTTCGGAGTACGTCAAGGGTGGTGTGTCTCGGCAGAATCGCCCGGGCTCGATGAAGCTCACTGAGGCGCAGGCCGCGGCGTTGCAGTCCTACCCGGCGCCGTTCCCTTTCCAGGGTGGCCGAGGCAAGCAGTTCCTGCAGATCGGCAACGCGGTGCCGCCGTTGCTGGCTCACGCGATCATCAGCGAATTGGTGCGGCCTGCGGCGGCGGCTATCGTGCCGACGCTCGCGCCCGTCGAGCTCTCGACCGAGATGTCTCTGTGGGATCAGGTTTTCGACGGGATCGCCGCGTGACGCCCGCGAAGGTGGTCGACGGCGGCTGGTCGACGGATGAGAAGGGCTGGAAGCTCGACCCGTCGCAGGCTGAGCATGTCCGCAAGGTGAACGCGGAGGCGATGGCCCGCATTGATCGGACCCATACCGGCTATCCGGTGTGCGGGTTGTGTGGTCAGCGGGTGATCAAGCTCGACCGTTTCGGGCTGTGCTCGAAGGTGTCGCAGCCGCACCAGGACGACCGGGCCGCGGCGCGCGCTGATGAGAAGGCGGCGAACCGATGAAGCCGGTCACGATTTACGCCGTGTACTGGCGCGCGGCAGGCGTGCTGAAGGTCGGGCGCACGACGTCGCCCGTGCTCCGAATGATCGGCCTGACCCGGACCGGTGGCGAGGTGTTCATCCTGTCTCGGGATCACGCGCCGACGACTGAGCGGTTCGTGCTCGACGCCGTCGCCGAGCATTACCCGCGCGCGTTCGCGTCGGAGTCCGAGGGTCGCGTGATCCTGCCCGGTGGCCGCGGGTTCACTGAGTGCTTCCGGGTTGCACCCGATGATCTACTGCCCGCGTTGCGGGCTGTTCTGCGAGGAATGAATCGGCATGACGATTGGCAAGCTGCGGCCGACGCCGCCCGACCTGTGGACCGACGAGGACCTGATCTCGCTCCCGCTCGAGGTGAAGTGGACGGCGCTCGGGCTGAGGATGCACGCGGACGATCACGGTCGGGAGACGTGCACGGATTGGAAGCTGCGCCCGTCGATCTGGCCGGGAGCGTCGCTGACCGAGGACGACCTGACCGAGCATCTGCTGATCCTCGACGCGGCCGGGTACATCGGCATCTACGCCGAGGGCGGGCGCACGTACTACCAAGTTCGGGAGTGGCCTTCCGTGTCGCATCCGCTCCGGTCGAAGCATCCCGCCCCGCCGCCCGACCTCTTCCAGCGGGCCGCTGGCGACCCGCTGGCGGGCCGCTCGGCATGGGAGAGAGAGGGAGAGGGGGAGTGGGCGAGCGAGGGCGAGAGCCCCGGCGCGCGGCTCGCTGGATTCCCGCCGTCCCCGTTCTGCAAGGTCCATCACCCGCACGGAACGACCAACGACTGTCGCCACTGCGGGACCGCTCGCAACGCCGCCAAGGTCTGGGAGCAGGAGAACCGGGGGACTCCGGATGAATCGCTCTGACCGTGATCGTCTCGCAGTGCTCGACGGTGCGATCCTGCGGTTCGACCAGGCCGAGGCCAAGGCGCTGACCGCGATGCAGAACGCCGGATTTCCAGTGCGATCGATCAGCGAGGCGAGAGAGATCCAAGCCGAATACCGAGAGGCAGCGCGACTCCAGGCACATGCCCTCGCGCGGATGAGCGTCATTGCTCAGGGAGGAAGGAAGCGATGACGGTCATGGATGATCGGGGGTGCGTTCGCTGTCGGGTGCCCGACATGCATTTCGCGGTATGTGACGACTTCGGCGACGACGGTCCCGGCGAGTGCTCAGGGTGCGTCCCGGTGGGTGCTCGTGAAGGCGCCTACATCTGCGAACGCTGCTACCGGGGCGCGACGCGGCACCTCGAGGACGTCGCCGATCTTGTCGGGTCGATTCGGTCGAAGGCGGATCCGATGAAGTCGGGGTGGAACTTCGATCGGCTGTCGGTGACGTCGTCGCGGGTGGACATGCCGGCGCCGGTCGCCTCGGACTATATCGACGCGCCGAATGATCTCGTGCGCGGGCTGCGTGCGTGGGCTCTGCTGGTGCAGTTCGGTGTCGGGCATCCGTGGCGTGCTGAACCGCTCGAGGCGGGGATCTCGTCTGAGGATGCGTACGAGGATGCGAACGGGTGCGCGCTGGTGATCCTTGACGGGTTCGACCGGCTCGCGAACGACTCGCGTGTGATCGGGCATCTGGTCGCGTTCCTGTGTGACATGGAGATCGAGGGTGCGCCGGGGCAGTGGACCGTCGCGGCGGCTGCGGCGAAGTGGCCGCTCGAGGATCGCGAGCGGTGGACGGCGACCCCGTGCCCGGAGTGCGACTGCAAGACGGTGCGGATCAAGCCGCCGCGCGGCGTCAAGTCCCCGGCCCGGTTCCGGTGCACGACGTGCGACTGGGAGCGGTCGGATCGGGACGACTCGGGGTTGTGGGCTGAGATTTTCGCCGACGAGGTGCACGCACGCGATATCCCGCTCGGCGACAAGGATCGCACGACGGCGCACGATCCGCGGTGGATGACGCTCGCCGATGCCGCGAAGCTCGCCGGGGTCACCGGATCGAGGGTGCACGGGTGGGCTGATCAGGGTTCGGTGCGACGTAGCGCGGAAGGCCGGTATTGGCGTGAAGACGTGCAGGCGAGGGCTGGTGCGCTCGGCGTTGACCGGCTGCTCGCAGCGATGGACACAGAGGGCGCCGCGGTCGACGCGGCGGCATGAGAGAGGGAACCGATGAGCGCATGGGATGACGTGCCCACTATCGCCCAGATCGAGCGGGATCTACCGCTCGCTGACGACTTCGAGGAATGGCTGACGGCCGCGTTCGATGAGATCGCGGAAGCGAACTACGAGCGCAGACATGGCGACCACGACGACCGCGGATACTTCGCCGAGCTTGCGGGTTCCCCCGGGTGCGTCGCGCTCGGGCACGCCTCGCACGTGGACGACGAGCATCCGCTGTTCGAGGAATGGGCAGGCGAGCACCCTGAGTCCTGGGAGGGCGAGCGGCTGTGCGAGGCGACGAAGTACGGCACTGCGTGCACGGCCTGCGAGGGCGACTGCGGCAACTACTGGGAGCCGGTCAATCTCTGGGAGCTCCCCGGAGTGATGCGCGCTCACGAGACGAACGGGGCCGACGCGGTCGACGCGGCGGCATGACGAGAGGACTAGAGGACATGGCAGAGACAGAGATCGTGCACCGCGCACCCGAGCCCGGGTCGAACCTCACGGCGTGCTGCAAGCGGGTGCCGTTCGACCTCCCAATCGATGACCGGTTGACGGTCGTGGGGGACATCACGTGCCCGGTTCCGATGCGGGCCTATACCGAGGGGTTCGAGGAAGGTCTGCGGCACGGGTACGAGCTCGCGGGCGCCGACGCGGTCGCTCGTGTGCTGGCGGTCCGCGGTGACATCGCGACCGCGCTCGACGCGTACGCGAAAGCACGCTGGACTCACTCGAGCGTCGACCAGTGGGCGAACGTCGCTCACGATCTGCTCGGGACTGTCTATGCAGCCGTCTCGGGTGAGGATGGCGACGAACTCGCGGATGCGACCGTGCTCGGCGATGTCGTCGCGGAGCGTGCCCGTCAGGATGCGAAGTGGGGACCGCCGAGCGATCGGATGGACGGGACCGGGCCGCAGTCCCGGCCGCTCGGGCTGCTCGACGTCACGGGCGATTGGCTGTCCCATGTCGGAGCGGAGGATCTGGCCGAGACTGCGAAGCGATCGACCGACACGGCATCGCGTGAGGGTCGTCTGACGTGGGCGCACATTCTGCTCGAGGAAGTGTTCGAGGCGTTCGCCGAGTCTGACCGGGGGCGGCTTCGGGCTGAGTTGGTCCAGGTCGCGGCCGTCGCCGTGAAGTGGGCGCGGATGATCGACGCGCGCCCCGCGCCGGCCGTCGAGATGAGGGCGGCGGCATGACCGAGTATGAGCCTCAGTACCGCTACTGGGTCGCGGAGAAGATGGACACCGGGTGGCGATGCGTCCGGAAGACGAACTGGCGGTGGGTAGCGCGGCGGCACGCACGGCGCATGGTTCGTCGCGGCTACCGGTACAAGGTGGTGGACAGGGGATGATGCCGACCCCCGATCGGTGGCTGACCCTCTCGGATGCCGCGAAGCGCGTCGGACGGACCGAGCGCACGCTGCGGAACTGGGTCGCGGCCGACGAGATCAAGCCCACCCTGAAGCGATTCCGCGAGTCGGATCTGATCGTGGCCGACAAGCGGATGCGGGCGAAGGTCGGGCGCTCAGAGGGTGGCGGCGAGCGGCTATGCGCGTGGTGTCGCGGCCCGATCCCCGCGACCTTGCGTGCTGACGCGGTGTGCTGCTCGAAGCGGTGTCGACAGGCGCGGCACCGCTTCGCCTCGGGCGTAGGCGTCGCGCCCGCCGGCGGTCACGACGTCTTGCGTCTCGCCTACGCGGACCCGCCATACCCGGGCCTGTCGAAGCGGTATTACGGGGACCATCCCGACTATGCGGGCGAGGTCGACCATAGGCGTCTCGTGGAGCAGCTCGACGGATACGACGGGTGGGCATTGTCAACGTCGGCGCGTGCGCTGAAGGACGTGCTTGCGCTCTGCCCTCCCGGATCCCGGGTTGCCGCATGGGTGCGTGGTGAGCGACCAACCCGAAGCGCAGGGCCGCTGAACGCGTGGGAGCCGGTCATCTATTGGGGCGGTCGCCGGGACGCGTCGCGTTCCACCACGGCGGGCGAGAAGGTGTCGCGTCTCACCGGCGTGGAGCGACACGTCGCGGGCGAATCGAGCGACACGTCGCGCGCACCAGGTAGACGCGTCGCGGAGGACCTTGGCGACACGTCGCGCCACGCGGCCGCGGACGCGTCGGGAACGGCCGCTGACGACGCGTCGCGCGGATCCGCGCGACGCGTTGACGTGCTGACCTACCGGCCAGGGGCTCGCACGACCGAGCCTGGGCGGGTAGTCGGCGCGAAGCCGGCTGAATTCTGCAGGTGGGTGTTCGATCTTCTCGGCGCGGAACCGCAGGACGAGTTCACTGACGTATTCCCCGGGTCGGGCGGTGTGCAGCGCGCATGGGACGTATTCGCCGCCTGATACGACACGCGACGCATACGTTTCCAACCCTTCCGCCGCGCGTGTTAAGCTACGCATGCGGGAAAGTTGATTCCTGACTGAATGCCCTGGCCGATCGGCCGGGGCATTCGTCGTTTCCGCCCTCATGCTCGCGCCCCGCTGACCACACGCCACACACCTGGATCCTGGGCGGTCGATGGTTTCGGCGGGCGCGCGACTCTTCGCCCCCACGCGCGCGCGTGGGAGGCGTTCTGACCTCCTTGGGATGGGAGACAGCAACCGCGGATGCTGTGACAATGCGCGGCGCGTGACCCGGCGCGAATGAACGGGGGAGCGGGCGCCACCTTCGGGGGAGGGTGGCGCCCGTTCCGTGCAACAACTTCGGCCCTCGGCGATCACGCCGGGGGCTTTCGTCGTTTGAAAGGGGCACCAATCATGGTCGACCAGACAACCCCGGCCGAGATCGATCCGGCCGATTCCGCGTGGGAGCTCGAGGGCGATGACTCGCTCGGCGACGCCGAAGAGCCGACGCGCAACGATGACCCGGAGGTGACCGCGTGAGCGCGGTGACGGACTTCTACGGGTCCGGGGTCAACCTCAACGGCGGGCAGTTCGGCGCGTACCGGACGCCGACGCGTCGTCATCGCGGGCAGGACATCTCGCACTCGTCCAAGCCGGGCACGGTCGCCGTTCCCGCGCTGCACGCCGGCCGCGTGATCTCGAAGACGGTTCCCGGCCCGACGCACGGTTTCGGGTACTCGATCGTGATCCGTTCCGTGCTCGACGGCATGGAGTTCGATTTCCGCTACGCGCACGGTCCCTGGGCCTCGCAGCAGGCGATCGGCGAAGAGATTCCGCAGGGCAAGATCATCCTGCACGAGGGCAACTCGGGTGCGACGTCGGGCTCGTGCGTGCACATCGAGCAGCAGCGTGTCGGCGGCGGGTTCCTCGACCCGCTCGGCGAGATCCGCAGCGTCGCCGCAGGTCGACTGACCGCGCCCGCTCCGAAGCCCGCGCCGACCCCCGCCCCCGCGCCTGCTCCCGCGGCGGTCCGCAGCGTCCGCAAGGGCGACAAGGGTGCGCTCGTGTCGGCAGTGCAGGCACGCCTGAAGCGTGACTATCCGCTGTACGCGTCGCGCCTGGTGGTCGACGGCGAATTCGGCTCGAAGACGGATGCCGCGGTGCGTGAGTTCCAGCGCCGCGCCGGCCTCACGGTCGACGGCATCGCAGGACCGAAGACGCTCGCACGCCTCGGCCTGTGATCCGTTCCGTTCAGGTGGTCGGCCTCGCCGCACTCGCGGTGGGGCTGACCGCGGCCGTCCTATTCGCTCTCGACGTCGCTCGAGGGTTTGCCGTGCTGCTCGCCGTGTTCGCGGGTGGTGCGGCGCTCTGACCCGAGAGGGGGCATCGATGCCGGAGTGGATGCAGATCCTCCTCACGGGGACCGGGTCAGCGGCGGCGGCGTTCATCGCCGCGTGGGCGTTGCTGCGCAAGGGTGCGTGGGATGACCGGCAGGCCTGGTTCAACCAGATCCAGGAGGAGCGTGACGCGGCCGACAGGCGCGCGGAAGTCAGCGTGGAGGCGTTCAACGCTCAGGCCGATCGGTTCTGGGCAGACAAAGCAGCCTCGCGGAACCACGTAGGCGCACTCACCGATCACATCTGGCAGAGGAAGCCCCCACCACCGCCCGAGCCGCCCGCGGGGTACATCCCGTGACCGCTGAGGAGTGGCGAGCGGTCGTCGGCTACGAGGGTGTCTACGAGGTGAGCGACCACGGCCGCGTGCGCTCGCTCAATCGACTCGACAGTCGCGGGCGGCGGAGGCGCGGCCAGATGCTACGCCCGGCGACGCACAAAGAGGGGTATCGGCACGTCTCACTTCGGCGCGACGGCGTCGCCAAGACGCGGAAGGTGCACCTTCTCGTTCTCGCGGCATTCGTCGGGCCGCGCCCGATCGGCTTGGTGGGGTGTCATCGTGACGGCGACCCCGGCAACAACGAAGTCAGGAACCTCCGGTGGGACACGCAGCGCTCGAATGTGCTCGACAGCGTGAAGCACGGAACTCACCACATGTCTCGGCGCGACGCGTGCGGCAACGGGCATCGGCTCGCGCCGTTCAACGTCCAGCCCAAGAAATTCCGCGATGGCTACCGCGTCTGCTGGGCATGCAACCTCGCCCAGACCTGGGCGCGTGACCACCGTGAGGCGTTCGATCAGTCGCTCGCCGATCACTACTACTCGCTGCTCGAGTCCGGCTGGGTGCCGGTCCGTGGGCAGAAGGTTCCGCAGCTACTTGCTGCGTGACGAAAGGGGACATCATGAAGGCTCTTCTCGCCCGCGCCGCGGGCTGGTTCTCCGACAGTCGACGTGCCGCGATCCAGGCGCTCATCACGAGCGCTCTGACGCTGCTCGTCGTGCTCGGTCAAGTCTCGGCCGATCAGTCGACCGCGCTGGCGACGCTCGCCGCATCGGTGCTGATCGCCGCGCAGGGTGTGATTGGCCTCGTGCTCCTCCGCTCGTCGGAGTGGTACACGTGGTTCAACACAGCCGGTCGTGCCGCGATCTACAGCCTTGCGGCGGCTCTCGGTGCCGTGGGGATCATCTTCAACGTGTGGGGCGATGAGACGGCCGCTCAGATCGTGGCCGTCGCGACCGTGCTCGTGTCGATCCTTACGGCGTTCGTGCAGGTCGTGAACGCGCACACGCTGGATCCGGTCGGTGTGATCGCCTCGACTCGGGATGACGTGCTGGCCGCGATCGCTTCGGATCGCGCCGCCCGGGAGGCTGGCGCTGCACGGGCCTTTGAGGCGCATCCGTCGACTTTCGCGAAGGAACGCGACCCCGAGTGGACGGCGCCGTTCTCGGGCCTTCGGGTGGCCGTGTTCTCGCCGACTATCCTGCCGACGTCGATCGTCACCGCACCAACGGATAGCGACATTCGCGAACTGCTCGCGCCCGCACAAGTCCTCTCGATCGTGCGGATTCATAGCCTCGAGGAGTTCAACGGGGTTTCGGTCGACGTGGTGTTGTCGACGGCGCAGTTCACGCGTGCGCTGCTCGAGGCGGTCGATCCGGCGCTGATCTTCTCGGTTGCCGATTTCGGTGACCGTCTCCGGTACGTCGGCTGATGTTCGGCGGCGGCTTCACGGAGACGGCGACGTTCAGCGTCGTGGCGCAGACGCCGCACGTGCCGCCGTCGATCGAAGCGCTCGTGTCGTTCCATGCTGACCCGCCCGAGCGGGCTGTGTCGCGTGCAGAGCGCGAGATCCGGCCTGCACGCACGCACTACTGAGAGGGGTCCGCGATGACTATTCAGGACATGGTCGAGTATCCGGTCGACCGGCCGGCGCACGTGTTCCCGGGGGACTCGTGGGCGCGCCTGGTGCGTGTCGCGTCGGGCAACGGTGCACCGAAGGACCTGTCGGGCTGGGTGCTCGTCGCGACGCTCGGCGATGCAGAGCTCGACGTCGATTCGTCGGGTGCCGTGCGGGGCGAGATCCAGGTGACGGCGTCGCCTGAGGTCACGGCCGCGGCCGTCGCGGGCGATCGGTTCATCCTTCGCGGGACATCGCCTGACGGCACGGTGTCGACGTTCACGACGGGTTCTGTCACGTTCTCGGCGCCGAAGTCGACACCGGAGCGCGAGCGACTGGTCATCGTGGCAACGATGGGCCGCGGCGACAAGGGCGAGGATGGCGACGCAGTCTCGACGGTGATCGCTGATCGTGCGGAGTCCGCTCGTGATGTGGCGGTGGGTGCCGCCTCGACGGCCGTGGAGGTCACGGCGACCGCTGTGGCGGTTGCAGGCGCTATCGAGGGCGCTTTGACGCCTACGGACGCGATCCTGACAGCGACCGCAGCAACCCCGGCGTCAGCATTCGCCGTCCAGCTCGGCGGCACCATTGATGGAGCGATCGCGGCGTCCGGTGGTGGTCGCCGCACGTGGGAGCAGGCGTTTGCTTCGCCTGCTGCGGGGGACATTCCGACCATCACGGTCGGGACTTCGTTGCCGACCGGGACGCTCACTGCACCGAGCGACGGTGACGCGGATGTCGCGTACCGGTACAACGGCGGACCGCGCGTGACCGTGATCGACGCGAACTGGGTCGGCCCCGCCGCACCCGAGGCGGGCGCCTCCTATCTGCTGCACCCGGAGTTCGTCACCGACCGTGGCAACACCGAGTTCTGGATCAAGGTGGAGTCGTCCTCGACCACGCTCGGCATCCGCCTCGTGATCGACGGCCGCTGGCACTCGCTCGACCTCGACCGGTTCACGGTGACGAGCGCGACCACACAGTACGTGCACGTCACGTTCCCGACCGGAAAGGCCCGGTTCATCCGGGTCGAGCTCCTCGGGGTCGGGAAGTTCGGCGGCGTCATCGTGCCAGCCGGTCAGGCAGTCACGCGTCCGCAGCAGCCGATCCGGTTTGCGCTCACGTTCGTGTGGGACTCCTTCGGGGACGGTGCCGGCGTCGCGGCCGACACCACGTCGAGACTGGAGACGGCACCGAACTTCGTCGCGCATCTGCTCGGCGCCGATCGGTTCATCAATGTGTCGATCGCAGGCAGCGGCTGGGATCCGGACGAAGCGAACAACTTCACGCAGCGCTTCCCGTTCGCCGCGGCCGCGCACCCGCACATGATGTGCATCCCGGCCTCCCGCAACGACGACAACGCGAATGACGTGTACACCGCGGCGCTCCCAGGGCTCGCGGTATTGGCGGACGTGCCGCTGGTCTACACGTTCTCGTCGCCGCTGATCTCGTTCTCGGCCGTGTCCGCGGCAGTGCGTGACGCGGCGATTGCGAACGGCAGACCATACCGGGACATCCAAGGATCGAACATGGGCCTGATCTCCGACGGCATTCACCCGAGCTTCGCCAGCCACCAGGCGATCGCCGCCGCGATGTACGCACAGATCGACGTGAACGAGGTCGGGCAGGCGCTTGCCAGCATCCGCCAGGATTCCGTGGGAATCACCCTCGAGGCGACACCTACCGGCTACCAGGAGCAGGGCGAGGATGTCGTGCTCACGGCGACGCTCAGCCCCGCGGTCGCCGGCACCGTCCAGTTCCGTTCCAATGGTGCGGTCATCGGCACGGCGACCGCTGTCGCCGGCGAAGCCACGTTCACCACCGACGCGCTCGCTCTCGGCACGCACTCGCTGACCGCGAGGTTCGTCCCGGCCGACTCGTACTCGTACAAGCCGAGCACGTCGACCGCGGTCACGGTCACGATCCTGGCCGAGTTCCTGACGGACATCATCCTGACGAACCTGCTCGCGGAGATCACCGTCGCGGCGATCTCGGCGCTGGCGGATGGGGCAGCGGTCACGTCGCTCACCCCGCCCCGAGGGTCACGGGTTGAGGCACTGGTGCAGGCCACCGGCAGCCTGCAGCCGGTGAAGGTCGCGGCAGACTCGCACGGGCACGCGTCGATCCGGTTCCAAGCGGACCGGCTCGACGCGCCCGACTGGGCCACCGCGACCGCAGCCGGCACGCCGCTGACGTTCTACATGGTGCACCGCATGGTGTCGCTCGGCGCGGGCCGTCAGGATGTCTTCCGTGGCGGCGCGACGGGCACGGCTGTGGCCTATGGGCACCAGTCGTCCACCGGGGCGTACCTGACCGCTACGTCGGCGCTCGCCACCCCAGCGGGTCAGCCCAACGGCGGCGACACCGGCTGGCAGATCACTGCGGTGACGTTCGACAGCAACTTCGGCACGATCCACCAGAACGTCATCGGATCGCCCGTCTCGGTGGCAGTAACGACCGCGACGGCAACACTCGACGGCATTGGGCTCGGCCAGTTCGGTGGCGGCACCACCGGCTACGACGCGCGGATCAGCGCTGTCTACGCCTACTCGGGCAAGCACACCGCCGAGCAGATCACCGCAATGATGCTCTACCTGTCGGCCCTGTGGGACGTGCCGCTCGACGCGTAGTCCACCAATTGAAACAGTGATTGACCGAGGAGGCGGGCATGCCTCATCACGCTCCAAAGCTGAGCGCGACGGAGTATGCCCGTCTCCTCGCCATCGTGTGCCCTCCTGGGTCTACATGCTGGCTATGCCGTGGAGAGCGTGGGCCTATCCGGTTCGACCTCCGACCACGTCACTCTCTCGGCCCTTCCCTCGATCACGTTGTGCCTGCGTCGAAGGGTGGGACATGGGACCTGTGGAACCTGAGGCCCGCACACATGGGATGCAACGCGGCCAGGAGGGACCGGGCACCCGCCGTCCCCCGGGGCGCCCGGTCATCCAGGTGGGCGAAGGCAGGACAACGTAAACGCTGAACGCTGACGAACGCGAACGCAGCACGAGCACGCACCGACCCGCCCGCCGCCCGGCCCCACCCGGAGCTACGTTCGATTTTTTCCACCCCCCACCCCCTTCCGCACCCCCGCCCAAAACTCCCTCTCCCCGATTCGTTTTGGTTCGTGTAGGGCGGTGTAGGGCGCAGGGGCACCGTGGGCGACCTGACTCGGTCGGGGTGTGGGTCGGTGTGTGTGGTCGGAATCGGAGCGCTCAGATCGGCGCAGAGCGGAGGTCGTGTCGATGGCTGGCAAGAGTGCTGCGCACGGCACCCGCGCCATGTACCGAGCGGGATGCAAGGACGGCGTTGGCGGTCGACCGTGCGTGAAGTGTCGCAAGTGGAAAGCCGATGACACGGCGAAGTATCGTGCGCGCAGCGGCGAGTCGAAACCGTCGAAGAGGGCGCCGAAAAGGGCGCGCCCTACATTCTCGGAGCGCCCTACAGATTCGGAGCAGCCGAGCGTGCGTCGCCCGTCGTCGGATGACGAGCTCGCACAGATCATCGAGTCCGCGCTGTGGGATGCGAAGGGCGACCAGGGCACGGCATCCGTGATCGCGGCCGACGCGATTCGCGCGGCGGGGTATCGGGTGGTCGTGGGTGCGGTGACGCGGGCGACGGTGAAGGCGCTCGGCGAGCCGGTGGATGACTCGGCTGCGATGCGGCACGAGATGGTGCTGCGCGGTGCCCAGGTGCTCGATGACCCCGACGCGGGACGTAACTACAAGTCAACGATCGAGGCAATGCGCGCCGTGCTCGCCGACCTCAAGGGTGCGGACGGGGGAGCGGCGCATGTCTTCAAGCTCCTCGTGGACGAGATCCGGGCTCCCGAGCGGAGTGGAGACGATCCCGAGGTGGTCAACTCCGCGTAACCCGGCCCGGCGCACGATAGCGCACGAGGTCATCAAGATCATGAAGCTGCTCGGGTGGCTTGCGATGCCGTGGCAGCGCGACATTCTCGAGGTCGCGTTCGAGATCGATCCGGCGACGGGGCTGCTCTGGTATTCGGAGATCGTCATCATCGTGCCGCGCCAGTCGGGCAAGACGTCGCTGGTACTGCCGTGGGGCGTGCATCGGATGATCATGTGGCCCGAGCGGCAGTACCTCCTCTACATCGCACAGACCCGCGAGAAGGCGCTGGAGAAGCTGCAAGAGGAACAGCACCACCGCATCGCGGCGTCGGCTTTCCGGGATCTGCTGCAACGCAACCGCACCGGGAACACGCTGAATCTCACCAACGGCGGTGAGCACATGAAGTTCCTCAATGGCTCGAAGTGGTCGATCGACGCGCCGACCGAGAACGCCGGGCACGGCGGGACGCTCGGCCTGACGGTCGGTGACGAGATCTTCGCGCAGAAGGATGACCGCCTCGAGGCGGCGCTGATGCCGGCGACGACGGCCGTCGATGACTCTCAGTCGCTGTGGATCTCAACGGCGGGTGAGTCGAAGACCAAGTCGCCGTTCATGTGGAAGAAAGCGGAGGCCGGGCGCGCCCGTGTCGAACTGCTCCGCGCCGATCCGTCGCTGCTCAACGCGCAGCGGATGCGCACGCTCTACGTCGAGTACTCGGCGCACGAGAAGGCTGACCCGGATGACCCGCTCACCTGGTGGTCGTGCATGCCGGCGCTGGGCTTCACGACGAACGTGACGAAGATCGCCGCGTTTCGCGAGTCGATGGGCAGCACGTTCCTGCGTCCGTTCCTGAACTGGTGGAGCGATGACCTCGAGGTCGAGTGGAAGATCCCGAAGGATCGATGGGAAGCCGGCGCCGACCCGGGGTCAGAGTCCACCCGTCCCGAGGTCGTATACGTCATCGACGTTGCCCCGGAATCCGCATGGGCATCGATCGCCGTCGCGGGTGTCCGCTCAGACGGCAAGATCCACATCGAGGTTCTGGCAGACGGCCCGGGCACGGACTGGATCATCGACGGCGACCCAGACCGCGACGGACTCCCGGGCATCCTCGATCTCGTAGCCGAGGTGCCCGGCCCGATCTACCTCGAGCACAAGGCGGCAGGGTTCCTGTTGCCGAAGCTGACAGACCCGGATCTCGACGTGAGTCTCGAGGTCGAACTGATGACGTCGGCACACATCTCGGCTGCTGGCCCCGGCCTGCTCGACGCGGTGCTGAATCGCGACGTCGTGCACCTGGGGCAAGAGGAACTGACCGAGGCGCTGAAGTCGGCGGCGACGAAGTCCACACCTGAGGGCGGGTGGAAGTGGATGCGCGGCAAGTCGATGCGCCCGATCTCGGCGCTCGTGGCCGTGACGTACGCGCGGCAGATGCTCGCGACGCTGCTCCCCGAACTCGCATACGACCCGGCCGACGCGCTCAGGCGCGCGAATCGCTCGGACTGAACGGAGGACGCATGACGAAGTTGAGGGTGCGCGAACGGCTGCAAGCCATCGCGAAATGGTGGACTCCCGTCCGAGTCGAGGACGCGCTGGAGGTTGCGGCGGCGGTGCTCGTGGTGTCGGGCGTCGCACTGTGGTCTGTGGCGCTCGCGCTCATCGTGGCAGGCGTCGCGGTGTGGTTCATCGCGCACCCGATCAAGGTTCCGGGGTGGTTCAAGTGAGCCTGTTCACCCGGCCCGAGACGCGCGACCTGACGGCCGAAGACGCCTTCGGGCCGTCGTGGCAGTCGCTCGGCCGCGGTGGCGCGATGCGGCAGGCCGCGGCATACGCGGCCGTTCGGTACATCGCTGATCAGTGGGCGCAGTCCGCGATCACCGTGACCGAGCTTCGCGGCGATCAGCGCGAGCCGGTCGCAACGCCACCGATCCTTGCCGACCCGTCACCGATCCTGTCCGTCTGGGATTCCCGGGTGATCATGACAACGGAGCTCAAGAACCGCGGCAACGCCTACTCGATCGTGGACGACTCGCGCCGCTACTGCCAGTGGCTCCCGGACGGTTACGTCACGGTCGATAGTACGAATCCGTTCAAGCCGGTGTACCGGTTGCTCGGTCGGCCGATTGATCTCGTGAAGCGCGGCGGGAACCTGCTGCACATTCGCGAGATGGTCGACGCGGGCGGCGTCGAGGGCATGTCGCCGATCCAGCAGTTCGCGGCCTCGTTCGAGTGGAGCGACCTCGCGCGTCAGTACGGGCGCCGGTATCTGAAGAACTCGTCAATGCCGCCCGCGATCCTGCAGGCGAAGGGGAGTCGGCTGGACGCCGACAAGCTGCGCGAGGCGCGGGACGAATTCGTGGAGGCTGCGAAAGAGGGAAAGCCGGTCGCGCTCCCGGGTGAGTGGGACTACCGCAAGATCACGATCACGCCCGAAGAGGCTCAGTTCCTCCAGACGATCGAGGCCTCGGCAACCGAGATCGCGATCATCTACGGTGTGCCACCGGAAGAGGTGGGCGGCAAGGCCGGCTCGTCGCGCACCTACTCGAATCGCGAGATGGATCAGGCGCTGTTCCGCATCAAGACCCTGGGCGGTGTGAGCGGGCGAGCGGAGGCCGCATTCCCGGACGTGCTGCGGGACGGCCTGCAGGTGGTCTACGACCTGTCACGTCTCGAGCGGCCCGGGATCCTCGAGTTCGCTCGCACGATCACCGAGCAACTGCGCAACGGAACCCTGACGCTCTCGGAGGCGCGCCGCGAGCTTGGGCGCCGCGGGCTCAACACGACCGAACTCGAGCAGTGGCAGCAGTGGTACGCGACGACCAAGAGCGAGTCCGAATCGCTCGCCGAGTCGATCGCGACGTCAATCACGAAGGAGGCACCATGACACACGTCATCGAGCGGCGGGTGGTCGATCGACCCGTCGAATTCCGAGCCGCCGTGGAGGGCGGCAGCGGCCCCGGCATCCTCACTGGATACGGGGCCGTTTTCGATTTCGTCTCGCGCGATCTCGGCGGATGGTTCGAGGAGATCGACCCGGGCGCGTTCGGCCCTGTGGGCGATCTCGACCTGTCGCTGCACACGCGGGTGCTGTGCCGTGCGGAGCACTCCAACAAGCTGCTGCTGGGCACCACGGATGCCGGCACGCTGCGCTGTTTCGTGGACGATGTCGGCCTGCGATACGAGGACGACCTACCCGACACGAACGCCGGCCGTGACGTCGCCGTGCTCGCCGAGCGTGGCGACTACCGGCACTCCTCGTTCGCGTTCAACCTGCGCACCTATGAGGACGCCGAGTGGCGCGAGGACCGCGACGGGCGACTGATCCGCCGCATCATGCGTGCCGTCGTGCACGACGTCGCCCCCGTCGCGGATCCCGCCTACTGGGGCGCGACAACCGAAATGCAGCGCGCGTTCGATCTCGACACCGTGCGCGCATCCCTCACCCCGTCTCCCGCCGCCCCCGGCGACCGAGAGCTCGACGTGGCACGCCGTGCCGCATTCATGACACGCGAGACGCATCCCGCGCTCGTGACGCGACCCCGCAAGCGCGGGATCTGAGAAAGGAGAGTGCTGATGACCAGCATTCAGGAACGCATCAAGTCCCTCGCCGACGAGCAGCGCAAGGCGTGGGAAGTCGAAGGCAAGCCGCTGGCGGACATCGCCGCCGAGCGCGCGCTGACGGCCGACGAGCACACCAAGTTCGAGGCGCTCACCCGCGCATTCGATTCGTTCGATGACCGGATCGCCCTGCTCGTGCAGCAGCGCGATCTCGAGGCGCGCGCCGTGTCATTCGCGGCCGATCTGCTCGACAACCCGGGCGCGTTCGGCCACGCGGCCGATGTGCGGAAGTTCGCGGATCAGGTCCGCGCGGCGCTGTCGGACTCGCGGACCCCGCTCGACTACGTGTCGAACCTCAACGAGTCGCGAGCGATCTCGACCCGCGAGGGCGCCGCGGTGCTCATGCGTGCACTGTCGGTCGGCACCGCGTCGGCCGGTGGCAACACGGTCGGACAGACCTTCCTCGCGCAACTGATCGAACCGCTGCGGCAGTTCTCAGGCGTCTACGCCGCGGGCGCGTACGTGCTCACGACGTCGAAGGGTGAGTCGATCACCCTCCCGCGTCTGGCATCGTTCGGTGCCGCGGCGGCGGCGACGGAAGCCGTGCAGATCGGCGGTACCGATCCGTCGTTCAACCAGGTCACGTTCGGCACCAAGAAGTACGGCGACTACCGCGGCGCGTCGAACGAGCTCATCCAGGATGCGCTCTTCGACATCGAGGGTCTGATCATCCGCCTCATGGGCGAGAACATCGGCATCGCGCTCGGGCAGGATCTCATCACGGGGTCGGGCGTGGCCGCACCGCAGGGCATCGCGACCGCCTCGACGCTCGGCGTCACGGGCGCGACCGGCGTCGGCGGTGCGCCGTCGTGGGACAACCTGATCGATCTGCAGGAATCGGTGCTCGCGCCGTACCAGCCGAACTCGGCCTGGGTCGCGTCGAACTCCGCAGTCGGCGGGATCCGCAAGCTGAAGGACACCTCGGGCCGGTACCTGTGGGAGCCGAACGGACAGGCCGGCCAGGCGTCGACCCTGCTCGGCGCTCCGCTGTTCCGGGACCCGTTCGTCGCAGCGCAGGGCGTCGGCGCAAAGTCGCTGTTCTACGGCGACTTCTCCCGCTACTGGGTGCGCGTCGTCGGCGAAACCCGCATCGAGCGGTCCGACCAGGCGCTGTTCGGCTCCGACCAGACCGCGTTCCGCGCGGTGCTGCGCGCGGACGGCCGCCTCATGGACGCGTCCGCGGTGAAGCACTACATCGGGGCGGCGTCCTAGTGGCGGCGCGCAAGACGGGTGCCGCGGCCCGCGTCGAGGCATCCGCACCCGACGAGCTCGCCGCGGAGCCCGAGCCAACGCCCGAGCCCACGCCCACGCCCACGCCCACGCCCGAGCCGACGCCCGAGCCCACGCCCGAGCCCGATGTCGACACGGTCGACGTGGTCGTGACGGTGGGGATCTCGGGTCTGCGTGACGGGGTGGAGTGGCCGGGCGTGGGGAAGAGCATCACGCTTCCCGCCGCCGAGGCCGAGGCGTACATCGCCGCGGGCTACGTCCGCGCCGAGTAGTCCGGATCCCATGGGGGCCGCGCCACTGCGCGGCCCCCATGCCAGACCCGAAGGGGAGAGCACATGGCGAGCAACTGGCCGCTGACCGCAGTCGATTTGCGGAACGCGTTGCAGTACGGACCGACTCAGGAGGACACCGAGGATCTCGAGTTCTACGCGGCGGTCGCGTCCGAAGAGGTCGACAAGAGCACGGGCCGTCACGTCGACCCGGAGCGGCACGAGATCGACGGGCGGGTGCCGCTCGCATTCATCCTGGCGGGCAAGAAACTGGCCAAACACCTGTGGCAGCAAGACCGCAAGGGGCAGAACGCGCGGCCGACTCCGGGTGAGGACGACGCGCCGCAAGGGTTCGCGTGGCCGCATGCCGTGGTGTCGTTGCTCGAGCCGTATCCGCCGCGACCGGGATTCGGCGCATGAGCGGGGTGTCGCCGTCGACAGGCGTCCTCGCCGCCCGCATCGGGCTCGAGGCGGCGATCCGTGCCGCACTCGACGGCGAGGCGGTCGACATCTACGCCGGGTTCCTGGGCGTACCCGAGACGACCGACTGGGTAGCGCTCGGCGAAGCGAACGCCGACATAGACCCGGCGAACGTCTCCTCACGACGTCAGCTTGACGAGCGGATAACGCTCGCCGTGAACGTCGGCGCCTGGGTCGCCGGCAACGACGACGACACAGCGCGCGCTGCGTGGGACCGCGCCTTCGCGCTGCTCGATCTGATTCAGCGGTACGTCCGGACCGGCGATAACACGACGCTCGGCGACGCCGTCCTGTGGTGCTTGCCCGGGTCGTTCGATGCGGACGGCGACGCGTACAGCGGCGGCTTTCAGGTGGAGATCGCCGCGACATTCATCTGTTCGCACAGGGTGCGGACCTAAGAGAGGAGAAGGCAGCATGCCCAAGTTCAAGAACGTGAGCCCGCTCGGCGCGCTCGACGTGCCGGCGCTGGGCCGGGTCGTGGAGCCCGAGGAGGTGTTCGAGGTGCGCGACGACATCGCCGAGGCGATCGCCGCGCAGGCGTCGAACTACGAGCCGGTCGACGCGAAGGCCAAGAAGATCGCCGCGAAGATCGCCGCGCCCGCTGAGGGCGCCGACACGGAGGGAGACGCCGATGGCGACGCAGCTTGATTTCTCGATCGGCATGACGAAGGAGACGGTCTACGGTACGCCGGTCGCGCCGACTCGATTCGTGGAGTCCGAAGCCAAGCTCAAGTACGACGTGAAGACCGTGCAGAGCAAGGGGCTGCGTCCGGGTAAGAACGTCAACCGCCTCAATCGGAACGTGATCTCACGGTTCGAAGGATCCGGCGACATCGAGCTCGACGGGATCCCGACGCGCGGGTTCGGCTACCTGCTGAATGCGGTGCTCGGCCAGGTCGTCAATACGCTCGTGCCGGCGTCGGCGCCTGCGGTCTATCAGCAGAATCATGTGCTCGCCCCGGCGTCCGATCCGGTGGGTTCGTACACGGTGCAGGAGATCCTGCCGACGCTGGGCGGGGTCAATTCGCACCCGCACACGTTCACCGGGTGCGTGTTCGACTCGCTCGATCTGTCGGCGAAAGAGGGCGCGCCGATCACGGCGAAGCTGTCGCTGACGGCCCGTGAACTCCAGACCGCGTTCGCAGCCTCCGCGGCGTCGTACCCGGCCGATGATGCACTGTTCACGTTCATCCACGGCGCGATCGGTTTGGCGGGGACGCTGACCGAGCCGACGACGACGACGATCGCCTCGCTGTCGGGTTCGCCCGCGGCCAACATCGCGGATTTCGATCTGACGGTGAAGCGAAACCTGGACTCGAACGGCTGGAACCTCGGCGGTGCGGGGCTTCGCTCCCGGCCCCCGGTGTACGGGAAGCCCGAGATCAGCGGCAAGCTCACCGCGGAGTACACCGACAACACGCTGCGGGATGCGTACATCGCCCAGACGGCTCTGCCGCTGGTGCTGACGTTCGTGCACAACGTTGCCGTGTCGGGCGTGCACAAGCCGACGTTGCAGATCGTGCTCCCCGCGATCCGGCTCAAGGGCGAAGTGCCCACGTCGAACGGTGGGGAAGCGATCACGCAGTCGATCGACTGGGAGGCGTTCGATAACGGCGCCGCGACTCAGCCGATCTGGATCATCTACCGCTCGCTGGACACGCTCCCGTGAGCAAGGTCACGGGGGCGGTTCCGGATCCGGAGAGCCTGCGTGACCGACTGAAATCGCTGCGTGAGTTCCCGCCGAAGGTCCGGACGGGCGTTCGGCGGGAACTCCGCGCAGTCGGTGACGAGGTGATCGCCGAGCAGCGCGCGATCCTCTCGGGGCCGTTACCGAGCGGGACCGCGAAAACGGGCTGGCGGCACAAGCGCGTCGAGAAGAAATCACGCGGCAAGGGGACCGGGAAGTTCTACCTGGTGAAGGTGAATACCTACAGCGACGCCGCGGTGAGAGACGGTGGACGATCCACCGGGATGCGCGACGGAATCAAAGCCGGTCTGCGGACGCGCGTCGTCACCGGGAAGACCCGGCAAGGGATCGAGATCAAGACCACCGGCCCGAAGGTGGACGGGTTCAACCAGGCGAAGGTCTGGAACAAACGACGCTTCCGCCACCCGGTGTTCGGGAACAAAGAGAAGTGGGCTGACCAGAAGGGCCAGCCGTACTATCGCCGGCCGATCATGGACGGCCGCGACGACCTGTTGCGACGCACTGAGGAGATCCTCAATCGCGCCGCCGATCAGACATAGGAGAGCGACATGGCAAAGCTGGTTTTGGCGGACGGGCGCACGATTCCCGTAGTGAGTCCGACCCTGTGGGACGGGGTTGAGGTTGAACGTGAGACGGGGTGGGACCGCAAGAAGTACGCCGAGATGATGAAGTCGGCGAACGTGCAGACAGCGTTCTCGATCTTCGCGTCGATGCGTCGCGCGGGCTCCCCGGTTCCGTTCCTGTCGATCATGGAACGCACCGACCTGATCCAGCGCATCGTCGCGCAGCCCGGTGACATCGCCCGGGCCGAGCAGGAATCCGAGGGTGAGCAGGAGCCGGACCCTCAGGGATCCGCAACACCCGTCGCGGCCGTCGCCGGGTAGCGGACAAGACCGATCCGGATGTCGACGCGCTCAACGAGCGCGAGCGGTGGCTGGAAGACCAAGTGACGGCGCGGGCGCTGCTGATCTGCCGGAACGACTACTGGCCCAGCCTCACACCGGATCGGCTGTGGGAGTTGCCCTACGCGATGTGGGCGCGGCTCGCCGTGGCGTGCGATGCGATCGCCGCGCAGCGTGCGGCCGACGTCGAAGAGATCAAGCGCATGAGCAGGAATCGGGGGTGATCGCATGGCCGGATCTGGGACGGATCTCATCACACGGCTGCTGGTCGATGACAGCGAGCTCGACAAGGTGGACCGGTCGAAGGCGCGGTTTGAGAAGTGGAGCGACGGGCTCGACGCTGCGGCAGCCGGGTCGGCGGGCGCGCTCGCCCTGCTCGGCGCCGCAGCGGTCGGGGTCAGCGGTGCTGCGGTCGGGCTCGAGGCATCCAGCGATCAACTCGCGGCGAGCCTCGGTCTGACGCAGGAGCAGGCGGCGGTAGCCGGCGAGTCCGCGGCGAACGCGTACGGCAACGCGTTCGGCGGCTCGCTCGAGGAGGTGCAGTCCGCGACGGCCGGTGTCATCACCTCGATTCAGGGGATGCGTGACGCATCCGTGGACGAGTTGCAGGGCATCACCGAGGGCGTGCTGACGATCTCGGGCGGGTTCGAACTCGAGGCGGACCGTATCTCTCAGGTCGTCGGTCAGATGATCTCGACCGGTCTGGCGGGCTCCGCGCAGGAAGGGCTCGACCTTCTCACCGCGACGCTGCAGAAGGTGCCCGCTGCGGTGCGTGGCGACATCCTCGACGCGGTGGACGAGTACGGTCCATTCTTCGCCGGCATCGGGATGGACGGCGAGGCCGCGATGAGCGCGCTCGTCGCGGCATCCGAGAAGGGAATGTACGGGATCGATAAGACCGGTGACGCGGTCAAGGAGCTGTCGATCCGTGGCACGGACATGAGCACGGCGTCTGTCGCCGCGTACGAGGCCGCGGGGCTGTCTGCGGAGGAGATGTCGGCCAAGCTCCTCGCGGGCGGCGAGCAGGGCAAGCAGGGCTTTCTACAGATCGTTGACGGTCTGCTCGGCATCCAGGATCCCGTCGCTCAGGCGAACGCCGCGATCGCCCTGTTCGGCACCCCTCTGGAGGATCTGGGCACCAACGAGATTCCGGGGTTCCTCGACTCGCTCGCCGACATCAGCGGGGGGCTGGGCGATGTGTCGGGCGCGACGCAGGCCATGGCCGACACGGCGGGCGGAAACGCTGCGACGTCGTGGGTAGAGATCCAGCGTTCGTTCGAGCTCACTGCGGCGAGCATCGGAACCACACTGCTACCGATGATCACCGAGCTACTGGGTGGCCTCGGTGGTTTCGCTGATTGGGCGTCGCAGAACACCGACGTGATCATGGTCCTCGCGGGTGTCGTCGGGGTGATCGCGACAGGGATCATTCTCGCCGCGGGCGCCATGAAGGTGATCGCCGCGGCGCAGGCAATACAGACCGCCGTGCAGTGGGCGCAGAACGCGGCCTGGCTCGCGTCGCCCATTACGTGGATCATCCTCGCGATCATCGTCGCGATCGGGCTGCTGGTGCTCGCCGGGATCTGGCTCGCTCAGAACTGGGATGCCGTCATCGCCTGGATCGGCGCAGCGTGGTCCGGATTCTTGGGCTGGATGAATGGCGTGCTGACGGGGTTCCTCGGCTGGTGGAACGGATTCTGGGGCGAGGTCGGACGGGTGATCTCCGAAGCCTGGACGAACTGGATCGTCACGCCCGTGACGAACGCCGTCAACTGGCTGAACTCGATCATCGTCGTCGGGCTCCAACTGATCTCCGACACCTGGTCCAACACGTGGACCGGGCTGGGCCTCGTCGTCCGCGACATCTGGAATGGCGTGCTCGGCTGGATCGAGGGCGGCGTGAACGGTGCCATCGATCTCATCAACTCGATGATCGGCGCCGTGAACGATGTCGGCGGTGTCGTCGGGATCAACATCGGTCTGATACCGAACGTCGCGATCCCACGACTGGCGACGGGCACCGTGACCAATGGGCCGATGCTCGCGATCGTGGGCGACAACCCGGGCGGTCGTGAGGTCATCGCGCCGTACGACTCGTATCAGGCCGAACTGCGCACCGCGTACTCGGCGGGCGCGGCTACCCGCGATAGCTCGGGCGGTTCGGACATCACGCTCGTGCAGAACATTCACCCGAGTCCGGGCATGGATGAGCTCGAGCTTGCCGATATCGCTGCGGCGCGGTCGAGCCGTGGACTGAGGAGGTAACGGTGATCCGTGTTCGCGTTGGCGGGCTGTTGATCGAGGGGGACGGGGGATCTTCGCCGTTCGGGCTGGTGGATCTGACGGGCTGGACGGATAGTCCGGGGATGCGTCGTGAGCAGGAAGCGCGTGCGACCGGTCACGGCGCGTTCTCGGCGCCCGGGTATCTGTCGGGCCGGGTGATCACGGTCGACGGTGAACTGATATCCGATGGGCCGGTCGACCAGGAACGACAGCTACGGCGGCTGGCCGGGGTGCTCGCTGACGGTTCCTTCGCGACGGCGGTGGTCGATGAGGCGTCGTCGTCACTGAAAGCGGTCGTCGGCCGACACGACAAGCCCGATACGACGGTCGAGGCGTACGGACGGCTGGCGACGTTTCAGCTTCTGCTGTGGTCGCCGGATCCGCGCCGGTATGGCGAGTCCCACACGTACGGACCGGGGCAGACGGCGTTTCACTACGGGACGTTCCGCGCATCCCCGACGATCGACGTCGTCGCACTCACGAACATGCCGGACGGGTACACGATCACCGGCCCCGCGGGGCGGCATTTCGATGTGACGCAGCCGCTGGCGGCGGGGCATGTTCACCGGGTCGAGATGCGCACCGGACGGGTGTACCTCGACGGGGCTCTACAGGTGGGCGCAGTGGGGCGCGCGGAGACATGGGCGATCCCTCCCGGGTTGCAGGTTGCGCACACGCTCGTCCCGGTTTCCGGGACGGGCTCGCTGGCGGTGAAGGTCGTTGACACATTCATCTGAGAGGAGGCGCCATGTGGTCGTTCGTATTCTGTAACTCCTCGACAGGCAGTCAGCTTCTGACGGTCGAGCCGACCGCGGGGAACTGGTCGACCGGAGTGAATGGCACGATCGGTTCGGGGTCGCATACGTTCAGCTTGCGGGAGGCGGATGCGCCCGCGGGGGACATTTGGCGGGGTCTGGTGTCGCCGTGGTCGCGGGCTCTGGTCGTGTGCTGGGACGGGGAACCGGTGTACGCCGGTCTGGTGACCGGCCACGAGTGGGATCGTGACAGCGGGAAGCTGACCGTCACGCATGATGAGTTCCGCCTGGTGCTCGATCGGCGGCTCGTGACGGCGCAAGAGACGTACACACCGGGCGGGTTCTTCGAGGTTTCGGGTAAGTCGCTCCGCGGGCTGGTGCGGGCTGTGGTGGCGCGTGCGACGCTCTCGACGCCGGGGGATGGGTATCACTTCCCCATCGTGCTCCCGGCCGACGAGGCGGGCGGCGAGACGCGGCGATGGCACTTCTCGTCGCTCGCATCGGCCGAGAAGATGCTGACCGAGATTCAGGACTCGGACGGCGGGCCAGACGTGTACTTCCGTCCGCGTTGGTCGCCCGCTGGCCGGCTGGAATGGGTGCTCGAGATCGGCACGCCGCGGCTGACCGGCCCGTCATCGGAGTGGGTGGTGACGGCGGAAGATTCCCCGGTCGGCGGGGTCAAGCAGAAGACGGACGCGCTCGGCACTCTGACCGGAGTATTCGGGTTGGGCATGGGATCCGACGAGGATATGCGGCTGGGGATCGCGGGCGGACTCGGGGTCTTCCCCGTCCGACTGGAAGCCACCCGATCATTCAAGTCGGTCGATGATCAGGGCACTCTCGACACCCTGTCGATGGGGGAGTTGCAGGTAGCAAAGGCCCCCGTCGCTCAGGTGAAGGCCGACACGCTGCCCGTCGAGGAAGCGTTCCCGAATGTGCGCGTCGGGTCGACGTTGCGTCTGCTGGTGCAGGGCGACGAGTTCATGGAGGACGCGACAACGGTCGCGAAGGTCGTCGGGCTTTCCGGGGACATGACACGCAAGCTGAAAGTAGGGATGCAGTAATGGCAAAGGTTCTTGATCTAGACGACTACGACGCGGCACTCCGGGATCTGAAACGACGGATCCACGATCTGGAGACGACCTCGCCCGTGGGGTATACGTCGATCACCCGCGGGGCGTTGCGGGTGGCATCCGAGGACGGGCTGATCGTTCAGGGGTCCGCGTTCATCACCGGGGTGTTGCGCACCGTGGGGCGGATCATCCTTGAGGGCCTCGGCATCCTCACCGTGCACGGACTCATCGAGCTCTTCGGGAACCTGCTCGTCAAGTCGGGCGGCTACATCAAGGTCGACGGCGGGCGCATCGAAGCCGGCGACGTGCGGATAGAGGACGGGAAGGTCTACGTCGGGACGATGGTGCTGGATCCGTCGAGCAACGGCGGTTCCGTGAAGTTCGCAGGCGGACCAGAGGTGTACGCGACGGCCGGGATGCTGGGCCTCTACTCCACCGGTTCCGGTGGGTGGATCGAGATTGATAGCTCGGGAGCCCGCCTGAACTTCGGCACCCGATCGGTACGCGTCACCAGCACGGGGATTCAGCTTTCCGGCATCCCGACGCGAACCTCCGCATCCTCGAACGGCGCGCCGGTCGGGTGCCTGTGGGCCGACACGTCGAACAACGTCTTCCGGGTGGTCTAGCCGATCGTCTCCGGGCACAGGTTCATCTGCGCACTCGCGATGATCACGCCGCTGTCTGAGAAGTAACCTGCATCAGACTTCGCCTCACCCTCGATTACGGACAGCCCGTCTACAATCTGCGCGTCGGTCTTGCCTTCCGCCAGTCCATCGGAGAGGCGGGCGCAAGCAATGTCCCCCGTCGCGATCAGATCCTCGTCGGTCGCGTTCGGGATCTGAGTCGGATAGGTCGCCTGGCGCAGACGGACGAATGCGAGGAACGCGGCCTCGTCGCGTCCTTCGCTCGGCTCTTCGGCGACGAGCGGCCCAGTGGTGTCCGTGGGCGCGGGAGGAGACGCGGGCTCGCTTGAGGCGGGAGTCTCTGCGGTGGTGACGATCGGTGTCGGTGCAGCGTCGGGTGCCTGTGTGGCGGCGATGGCTGCGCCGACTCCGGCGCCACCGAGGACGAGGACGGCTGCGGCGATCGTGCCGATGAGTGCTCCGCGCTTCATTTCTTCTTGCCTTTCCGGGCGACGTAGCGCTCGAGCTCTTCTCGGATGATCTCGCTGAGGATGTCGCCGTTCTCATCGGCGACGGTTTTCGCTTCGTCCCAGATAGGTCCGCATCGGACCGCGCGGACTGGCATCGGCTCTCTTCCCATATGGAGAGCGTAATACGAACGTATATACATTATCAAGAAAGGAAGTCTCGATGTCTCTGGTATCGGTTACCGGGAATGTTTATGACCACACGCACACTGCGCTGTCCGGGCGGGCGCCGCGGCTGTGGTTCCGCCCAAACGGGCCGAACCTCGGTGACGCGTTGCTGGTATCCACGTGGGCGCAGGCTGCGCTCGACGCCGGCACAGGCGCATTCACGGTGTGGCTGGACAACTCGCCGGGGGTCTTCTATACGCCGGTCATGGATTGGCTTATCAATCCCGACGACCCGGACGGGCGGTCGTTCGAGGAGTGGCGATCGTTGGTGCTGTTCCCCGGCCCGATCGGTGGGCCGATCTCGCAACTGCTCGCAACGGATCTCACGATGTACACCGTGCTCGTCTCGATCGCCGACCCGCCAGTCGGGTATCGCGGATGGTGGCTGCATTCCGGTCCTGGTGACCCTGACAACGAGGCCGTTTCTGGGACGGGCGAACTGAGGAGAGTGACCGGATGACCGAGTATCAGGTGATCGCGCAGCTGCGCGGCAAGCAGGGGATCCAGGGGCCGATCGGACTGCCGGGCGTGAACGCAGTACCGGGGGACGCTGCGGTTGGCGGATGGCTCGGCACATCAGGGTCGGCCGCGCAGACCGGCGCCCGCGCGCAGGCCGTCGCGACCGCAGTCCGTGACGGTTTCGCGGACGGCATCGCGGGCCTGCCGGGGCTGCGGAAGGTGCGGTCGAAGATCGCGGAGGCGAAGCCGAACTCACGCCCCACGATCAGGGTCTATTCCATCGGGTCATCGGTCGGCCTCGCTGGTGGCGTGACGAACCCGGCGACCGAGGCGCCGCTGCCGCTGTTCATCGCGGCGATGAAGGCCGCACTCGACCCGATGGGTACGTGTGACTGGACGTCGGCGAACCTCTGCATCGACGGGTCCGTCGCGAACCAGTGGCTTGCGCCACTGAAAGCGCACGTGGGCACGAACGGCGCCCCCGACGTCCTTCTGCACATTCCCGGGATGAACGACTTCCAGGGCGCCGCGTGGCACAAAGGCCAGTCGTACGACGTGGCTCCTCCGGTGTACGGATTCCTGGCAGAGTCGCGCCGGCTGTTCGACTACTGCAACAGTCTGCGCGCGCTCGTCGTGACCGCGACGACCCCGCACCCGCACCCGGGACGGATCCCGAACAGTGGCGGGCTGGCGGTGGCGGATCGGGTGTCGGGCATCATCTACCCGGCGACGAACGTCTACCAGTGGCCGGGGTACCCGGCCACGGAGACACCGACGATCACGCTCCCCACGGGGCAGACGGTGCAGACGCTGGCCCGGTTCAACCAGGGCAATGACGGCATCCGTGCCGTCGCGGCCGAGAAGGGCGCGATCTGTGTCGATGCGGGGATGCTGTTCCTCATCGCCGCGGCGACCGCGCCGACCGGGTATGACGCCTTGTACTCGGGGGCGGAGTACGTGCACCCGAACACCGCGGCGATCGACGCATCGTACGGCGCCGGCTACCGCTCCCTCGCGCGAGCCTTCCGCAATGCCCGCTTGCAGTCGGGGGAGCCGGGCGTGCTGCGCGGTCAACTGGTGCTCGCTTCCGGCGCTTCCGGGGTGATCTCCATCCCTGAGGGCACCCGAGGGGAACTCACCGTGTACGGCACCGCTGGCGGTGGGTATCAGTCGGTGCGTCGCTGTCTGGTGGTGAGCGACGTCGACAGTGTCGGCGTGGCCGACATGGCGAACGCGAAAGCGAACGCCGCCCAGAATCAACTGATCACCGGATTCACCACGACCGGGGCATCGCTCGATGTCAGCGTGACCACGTTCGCATCCGGCTCGACCAGTGTCCTCGACTGGGAATACCGCTACTGAGCCCGCGCGATATGCCGCCCCGCCTCGTTGACTTCGGTCAGCGGGGCGGGGCGCCTTTTGTGTTGATGGGCCGCGTGAGTGCGCGGATCGCCGCGCCGTAGGAAACCTCATGGCCGAGTAGGTTCGGGTGCACGTATTCGCCGCCGTCGTAGACCGACGCCTCGCCGAAATTGGCGACCCAGAATGTCCACGACGGTTCGACGTCGAGGATGGTGGCATGCAGTGCGGCGCCGAGGGCGCGGGTCTCTTCGTTGAAGATTGCGTGTCTGGCGCTGAATGGTGCGCCCCCTACGTTGGTCACGGGGTCGGCCGGGAGAGGGGCACCGCCGATCTCCGGGTAGATGACGGGGTTGCCGGGCGGCAACGAGAAGTCGGTCAGTTCAGTGTTTGGGCTCGGGGTGGTCGCGAGGAAGACTGTGACGCCGAGGGCCTGTGCTTCGGTAACGATGGTCCGCATTGAGTCGATCGCGCCGGGGAGAGTCTCGCCACTGTTGAAGCTGGCCGGGGCGCCGTCGTTCATGCCGTACGTGAGCAGGAGAGCGGTTGGGTTTGCCGGTTCGATCGCGTCGCGCCAGATGCTTACTCCACCCCACGCGACGCTGCCGTTCACCGAGAGGTTGTGCAGCGTCACTGCTCCGGCGCCGAGCGCCTCGAGGTGCTGCGCCAGACGTGCGGGCGGTGACTGGCGTTCCGGGTCGGGAGTTGCTGCGCCGACGCCCACGGATGATCCGAGCGCATAGAGGGTGATTGGGGAGCCCTGATCGAGCGCGGCGTCGAGGCGTGACTGAGGTTCGGCGACGGTGGTTGGCGGCGCGGCTGTGGAGGGTGTCGTGCATGCGGCCAGGACGATGACCAGTATGACGGCGACGGCGAGGGCGCGCATCAGATCATCGTACCCAGGAGCGCGCCGCCCCCGCGCCCATGGACGCGGGCGTCCGATGGGGCGCCCGGTAGGCTCGATGTCGTCATGTCACAGTTATCGATAGCCATCGTCGGACTGCCCAATGTCGGCAAGTCCACCCTCTTCAACGCACTCACCAAGAACCAGGTTCTCGCGGCGAACTACCCGTTCGCGACGATCGAGCCGAATATCGGCGTGGTGAACCTGCCTGATCCGCGACTCGAGAAGCTCGCCGAGATCTTCCACTCGGAGCGCATTCTGCCCGCCGCGGTGTCGTTCGTCGACATCGCGGGCATCGTGCGCGGTGCGAGCGAGGGCGAGGGGCTCGGCAACAAGTTCCTCGCGAACATCCGCGAGGCCGACGCGATCGCGCAGGTCGTGCGCGGCTTCGCCGACGACGACGTCGTGCACGTCGAAGGTGCGGTGAACCCGCAGAACGACATGGAGACCATCAACGCGGAACTGCAGCTCGCCGACCTCGAGACGCTCGAGAAGGCGATCACGCGGTACGAGAAGGAGGTCAAGGGCAAGAAGCTCGACCCCTCTGTCCTCGAGACGGCGATCGCGGCTCGCGATGCCCTGCAGCGCGGTGAACTGCTGTCGGCATCCAAGATCGATCTGGAGCCGATCCGAGAGCTGGGCCTGCTGACCGCGAAGCCCTTCATCTTCGTCTTCAACGTCGACGAGGCGGTGCTGACGGATCCCGCCCGCAAAGCCGCCCTGGAGGCACTGGTCGCTCCGGCCAAGGCGGTGTTCCTCGACGCGAAGATCGAGTCGGAGCTCATCGACCTCGATCCGGAGGATGCCGCGGAGCTGCTCGCGTCGACCGGCCAGGACGAGTCGGGTCTCGACCAGCTCGCCCGCATCGGCTTCGACACGCTCGGGCTGCAGACCTACCTCACGGCCGGTCCCAAAGAAGCGCGCGCGTGGACGATCGGCAAGGGCTGGAAGGCTCCGCAGGCAGCCGGGGTGATCCACACGGACTTCGAGAAGGGCTTCATCAAGGCCGAGGTCATCTCGTTCGACGACATGGTCGAGACCGGGTCGGTCGTCGAGGCCCGCTCGAAGGGCAGGGCTCGCCTCGAGGGCAAGGACTATGTCATGCAGGACGGCGACGTCGTCGAATTCCGGTTCAACGTCTGACTCACCCTGATAGCCCAGCGAGCTGTGCAAGACGACAAGCGCCGCGAGGCGAAACGCCGATCCCCACGAGAGGACTGATGGAAGTGACCGAGAGCAGCGTCTTCGAACCGGCCGGTCGTGCCGTTTCCTATGCCGAAGAGGGTGACGGTCCCGTCGCGCTCGTGCTGATCCCCGAGCGCGGGCTGGAGGGCGACGCGCTGGGAGTCGTCGCGCACTACCTCGCCGAGGAGGCCGGATTCCATATCGTCCGGATCGGTTCTCGCACGACGTCAGCGCCGAGCGGCTCCGAAGCCGCGGCGATGGACGAGCGGGTGGAGGATGTCGTCGCCGTGATGGACCTGCTCGGGCTCGACCACGCGTGGATCGGCGGCCACGGCGCCGGCGGCACCGTGGCGCGCGCGGTCGTCGCAGCGCACGCCGATCGGGCGAACGGGCTGCTGCTGCTCGGGGTCGAGGATGCCCAGACCGCCCTCGCGCCGGCGATCCCGGTGCTGATCGTCCAGGGAACCGATGACGACATCACGCCGCCAGCGATCGGTGAGCGCCTGCAGGCCACCGCGCCCGATCGCGCGAGCATCAAGACCATCGGCGGAGCAGGCCACCTGTTTCCCATGACGCACGCCGTCGAGACGGCCGTCGTCATCGAGGAGTACCTCGACTGGGACTGACCCCGTCCGGTCGTTGATCGACGCTTCGACCCGCCGGCGCTCGCTCAACGAGGGGTCTCCGCGAGAGACGAGACGCCCAGAACCTCCGTGCCATCGCGCGGCGACAGGACGAACATGACTGCAGCACTCGTGGCCCAGGGCCTCGCCGGCGGGTACGGCCATCGCACCCTCTTCGACGAACTCGATCTGACCGTCGCCCCGGGCGACGTGGTCGGAGTCGTGGGCGCCAACGGAGCCGGAAAGTCCACACTGCTCCGACTGCTCGCGGGCATCGACGAGCCGCAGGCCGGCACCGTCGCGCTCGCGCCGGCCGATGCGTTCGTGGGCTGGCTGCCGCAGGAGCACGAGCGCCTCGTGGGCGAGACGATCGCCGAGTACATCGCCCGGCGTACCGGCTGCACCGAGGCGACGAGAGACCTGGATGCCGCCGCCGCCGCGCTCGCCGATCCGTCACTGCAGGACGGGAGCGGCCTCGACCCGGCCGACGCCTACTCGACTGCCCTCGACCGCTGGTTGGCGAGCGGTGCCGCCGACCTCGACGAGCGCGTGCCGGTGGTTCTCGCCGATCTGGGCCTGGACCTCGGCGGGACGCCTGCTGATCAGGCCACGATGACCTCCCTGTCGGGCGGTCAGGCGGCACGCGTGGGGTTGGCTGCGCTGCTCCTCTCACGGTTCGACATCCTCCTCCTCGACGAACCCACCAACGATCTCGATCTCGACGGCCTCGAGCGGCTCGAGGCCTTCGTGCGCGGCATCCGGGGTGGAGTTGTGCTGGTGAGTCATGATCGCGAGTTCCTCGCGCGCTGCGTGACCCGCGTTCTCGAACTCGATCTGGCGCAGGCCTCGAACCGCGTGTTCGGCGGTGGTTACGATTCGTACCTCGAGGAGCGTGCGACCGTCCGCCGGCACGCGCGGGAGAAGTACGACGATTTCGCCGACAAGAAGGCGGACCTCGTCGCGCGGGCACGCACGCAGCGGGAGTGGACGAGCCAGGGCGTGCGCAACGCGATGAAGAAGTCGCCCGACAACGACAAGATGAGGCGAAAGGCCGCGACCGAGTCGAGCGAGAAGCAGGCGCAGAAGGTGCGTCAGATGGAGAGCCGGATCGCTCGACTCGATGAGGTCGAGGAGCCCCGCAAGGAGTGGAAGCTCGAGTTCACGATCGGGTCGGCGCCGCGCTCCAGCTCGGTGGTCTCGACGCTGAGCGGCGCGGTCTACCGCCAGGGGTCGTTCACTCTGGGCCCGGTGTCGCTGCAGGTGAACGCGGGGGAGCGCATCGGCATCACGGGGCCCAACGGCGCGGGCAAGACGACGCTGCTTCGCGCGCTCCTGGGCAGACAGCTGCCGGACGAGGGAACCGCCGGCGTGGGGGCGAACGTTCAGATCGGCGAGATCGACCAGGCGCGCGCGGTGCTTGCAGGGTCGCGGGCGCTCGCCGAGGCGTTCGAGGATCTTGTTCCGTCGATGGCTTCTGCCGAGGTGCGCACGCTGCTCGCGAAGTTCGGGCTGAAGGCCGATCATGTGAGTCGCCCCGTCGATGAACTTTCGCCAGGAGAGCGCACGCGCGCAGGTCTCGCGCTCTTGCAGGCGCGTGGCGTGAACGTGCTCGTGCTCGACGAACCGACCAACCACCTCGATCTGCCCGCGATCGAGCAGCTCGAACAGGCCCTCGAGTCCTACGACGGTGCTCTGCTGCTCGTCACCCACGACCGGCGGATGCTGTCCGCAGTGCAGACCGACCGGCACTGGCGGGTCGAAGCCGGGCGGGTTGCCGAGTTGTAGGCATCGCGCTCAGGGCAGCGCGCACTCCGGTTCCCGTTGCGCCGTGATCGTGGCAGGGTGATCGTGTGGAGAGCGCGAAGCGGGCATGCTGATCTACTCGATGAGCGTTTCGGTCGACGGATTCATCGCCGATCGCGACGGTGGATTCGACTGGAGTGTCCCGAGCGACGAGCAGTTCCTCTTTCACGTCGCCGAGGTCCGTGAGCTCGGCGGAATCCTGTGCGGTCGAAAGCTGTACGAGACCATGCTGCCCTGGGAGACGGATGCCTCCTTGCGCGACGGCGAGCCGGCGATCGCGTTCGCCGACCAGTGGAGTGCGATCCCGAAGGTCGTCTTCAGCCGCACCCTCGACCGCGTCGAGGGGAATGCCCGCCTCGCCGATGCATCCGTTCCCGAGGAAGTGGCGGCCGCAGTTGCCGCGACCGACAAGCATGTCGAGATCGGCGGCGCGGGTCTCGCCGCGACGGCAATCGAGCTCGGTCTGGTCGATGAGCTGCGGATGTTCCGCAATCCGGTGGCCGTCGGCGGCGGCACGCCCTTCCTGCCGCCGATCGCCCGACCCATCGAGCTGAAACTCCTCGAAACCAGGACTTTCGCGGATCGCGTGGTCTACGAGCGGTACCGGGTCGTCCACGACTCGTCGAGCTGAGCGCCTCGCTGCCCGAGTCGCGGTCACGGTCACACGTGGCCTGCGAACTCGGCGAGCCGGGCACGGCCCGGGCCGATGTGCTCTTTGAGTCGCGCGGTGGCCGCACGCACCGCCGGATCCTCGACGCGGTCCGCGGGGATGCGCACCGGATTGAGCGTGGTGGTGTTCGACCATGCGCGCAGATCGGGCTCCTGCGCCATCGCGAGGGACGCATCGCCGCCGATCGTCTGCATGGCCGCCCAATCCGCCGGGGTGTTCGAGTAGGGCGACGGTCGGCAGACGCGGTTCTTGTCGGCGTCGTCGTCGCGCGTGGCCTCCACATAGCCGACGAGGGCCGCCCCGAAGCACGGGAAGCCCACGCGAACCGGTTGCGGGGTGATCGCCTCCGAGGTCCAGATGGGCCGCAGCCCCGGGTACTTCAGCCCTTCGGCGGCGCAGTGCACGACGAGCGTGTCGGCGGGGACGCGCACATCGCCGTCCGCGAAGATCAGGCGCCCCGAGGCGACCCCGCGGAGGTGTCCTCGGCGGATCACGTCGTCGATCGTGCGGACGAGATCCAGCTCCCACGTCGCGAGTGTGGGCGTCTTGGCCATGGTCGGTGTAACGGCGGGGTCGATGCGGAGCATGATTCCGGCATCCTCCATCCGCAGGAAAGCATCCTCGGCGCTGGTCGATCCGGCAGCCGCGGCCATCGTGTCGGCGGCCATGCCGAGGAAGACGGCCGGGTCCGGCTGCACGACGGCGCGGTTGAGCAGCCAGGGGTCGCGCGGGCGCACCCAGGTGATCGCGTTCGGTGAGACGCCGCTGCGCAGCAGCCACACGCAGGTGTCGGTCGCCGTCTTGCCGGCGCCCACGATGACGTAGCGCTCGGGTGCCCGCGAGAGGTGCACCAGCTCGTTGACGGCGATGACGTGCGCGCCGTCGCCGATGGCGAACGGCGGGGGAGTGAGGGCGGGGATGTCGGGTGACAGATATCGCGCATCGACGAGCCGTGCGCGCGGCGCGTGGAAGCGGATGCCGCTCAGCAGCGACTCGAATCGGGCCTCGCCCCGGTACTCGCTGCGGCCGTGGAAGACGACGCGACCCGTCGCCGTGAGCCGATCCAGCACGCGGGCGTAGTACTCGCACACCTCCGCGGCACGCGCTCGCTCGTGCAGCCCTCGTTCGGGTCCGTCGACCTGCCGGCGTCCGGCGCCGAGGAGGGTCGAGGCGACGCCGTAGAACGCCGATGCCTGATGCAGACGCACGAACCCGTAGGCGTCGAGCCAGTGCCCTCCGGCGCCGTGGCGGCGATCGACGATGGCGACCGATACATCTGCGGCAGACGTGACCGCGTCGACGAACGCCATCCCCATCGCCCCCGCGCCGACGACCAGGTAGTCGACGTCGACGATCGTCTCCATGGGCTCATCACAGCAGCACCGGTGATGCGCGTCAATGGGCCGGGACGGCGTGAACCGCCGCGCCACGCGTGCCGCCGCGCTGCGGGCGGGGCGGCAGCGCCTACCGGCCCTGGCGCTTCTTGAAGGGCTTCGGCTGGCCCTTCACCGCCGGGGCTCGACCCTTGCCCTTGGACGCTTTGGCCTTGCCTCCTGCCGGAGTCTTGGGCTTCGCCGTGGGGGTGGGCGCCTCGGCGATCTGTCGCTGCGCCTCGTCGAGCAGGAGTGCGCCCGCCTCGGTCAGCGTCCACCCGGATCTGGCACGGACGAAGAGCGGATGCCCGACCTCGGCCTCGAGCTTGTCGAGCGACGAATTCAGCGAGGCGAGCGGGATGCCGAGTGCATCTGCGGCACGCGGGACGTGCAGGTCTGCGGCCACAACGGCGATGAACCGTTGAAGGAGCGTGATGTTCACGGGGGCCTTTCGTAGGGTCGTCCGCGGAATTCGCTGTGAGGTGCAGCACCGAGAGCCCGAGTGTCGCGGGAGGCTGTCGCCGAGTCTCCGCGCCTCCGTGTTCAGAATAGGCGAGCGGGTTCGCAAGAGTCCGCGCCGCGCTCGGCACGGCCGCCGCTCGCCGGCCGCGTCCGTGGCCTAGGGTCGTCACATGGGTACGACCGCGCTGGGTGATCTCACGGATTTCGGCCGCTGCCTTCCCGGCGATCCCGTCGAGTTCGACTGACTCGACAAGCGGAGGCGAGACGTCGATGGTGTCCACGGACGACAGCACACTGGGGCTCGCGCTCAGCGGAGGCGGCGCCTACGGCGCCGCGCACGTCGGCGTCCTGCAGGAACTGCGCGAGCGTGGCATCCGTCCCGGCATCGTGGCAGGCACGAGCTCCGGAGCCCTGGTGGCGGCGGCGTACGCGGCTGACGTTCCGCTGGAGGCGATCGAGCACGCGGCGCTCGCGTTCCGCTGGAGCTCGATCGCCCGGATGTCGCTCACCCCGCGGCTGGGGCTCCTGGACTCCGGCGCGCTGACCGACGCCATTCATCGGGTGCTCGGTGACGACCCGCTCATCGAGCAGCTCCCGCGGCGATTCGCGGCAGTGGCGACCGACCTGCGGACCCGGCAGGCCGTGGTGCTCGACGCCGGCCCGCTCAACGTCGCGCTGCGCGCCACGATCGCCGTGCCCGGACTGCTGCCGCCCGTCCGTCGCGGTCGTCAGGTGCTCATGGACGGCGGCATGGTCGACAACGTGCCGCTCGAGGCCGCTCGCCGGCTGGGCGCGGCGAGAGTGATCGTGGTGCGCCTGCATGCCAAGTGGGAGAACGTCCGCATGATGCGGGTCGCCGCCAGCGCGGCCGAGCTCGAAGAGGATCGCTCGGTGATCCTCATCCAGCCCGAGATGGAGGGGCTCGCGCAGTGGTCGATGGCCGATGTCCCACGGCTGGTCGAGGAGGGGCGTCGCGCGGCACGCGCGGCGATGGACGCGGTGGATGCGCGGCCCTCACCGCCGGGCGTCGCATGACGAGCCCCGAGCTTGATGAGTGGACGGCGGAGGCCCCCGGCTTTCGCCGGTCGCAGGTATCGGCGCTCATCGGCACCGGCGAGGCCGTCTGGGAGCGGGCGTCGGCCGACGTCCTGCGGTGGGCGGTGAAGACCCGGAGCGGGTTCACGGTCGACGCCTCGCGACCCGTGTCGAAAGGGCAGCGGCTCGCCATCACGGCGCGAGTGCTCGGGGTCACGGTCCGTGAACCCGTCGAGGTGGCGTCGGTCGTGGTCACCGCCGCACGGGCGGGCTTCTCGTACCGGACTCTTCCCGGGCATCCGGTGTCCGGTGAGGAAGCGTTCATCGTGCACCGGCGCGGCGACGACGTCTTCGTGACGGTGCGCTCGCTCACCGCGCCTGCCGAGCAGCAGCCGTGGCGGGCGCTGTACCCCCTGCTTCGCGTCGCCCAGGTGATCGCGCGACGGCGCTACCTGCGCGCCCTGCGCTGAGCCGCAGCCCGGGGGCCGAGTCGCTCAGCGGGCAGGGTGATTTCTCGATCTCACCCTTCCTTGCGCGGACGGCGCGGGACTAGCCTGCGATCCAGCGGACGCCGCGTGGCGCCTGCACTCCACACGAGCAGGGAGTGACCATGGCGCAGGTGTCTCAGGATTCGACTCGAGGTCGGTTCGAGAGGTGGTTCGAGCTCGAGGTCATCGATCCGATGAACGACTTCCGAAACCCCCGGCAGGAGTGGCGGCGCCTGGTGTCGGAGCTCTTCGGCACATTTCTTCTGGTCCTCGTTGCCGCCGGCGGCGGCATGATGGGCCAGGCGTTCCCCGACACGATCTCCCGCGAGGCGGCAGTGGTCGCGCCAGGGCTGATGGTCATGGGGATCATCCTCTTCATGGGCAGGATCTCGGGCGCACATCTCAATCCGGCGGTGACGCTCGCCTTCTCGTTGCGGGGAGACTTCCCGTGGAGACGCGTGCCGGGCTACATCATCGTTCAACTCGCCGGAGCGACGCTCGCCGCCTGGTTCCTGCACGCGGTCATCGGGGTGTCCGCGTCGTACGGCTCGAACTACCCTGCCGCGGGGTACACCGGCCTCCAAGCGTTCTGGATGGAAGTCGCGCTCACGCTCGGGCTGGTGAGCGTGATCCTCGGCACGGCATCCGGCGCCCAGAACATCGGCATCATCGGTGCCATCGGCGTCGGCGGCTACATCGCCCTCGCCGGCCTCTGGGCGAGCCCCATCTCGGGCACCTCGATGAATCCGGCGCGCACATTCGGGCCTGACCTGATCTCGCTCGACTTCAGCCAGTACTGGGTCTACGTCGCCGGACCCGTCGTCGGCGCGGTGCTGGCAGTCGGCCTCGCATTCGTGCTCCGCGGGTATGGGGGAGGGCGCAGCGGCTCGGCCGCGGCTCAAGGCGCGCTCGCGACCGAGGTGGAACGCCCCGATCAGGCCTGACGAAGACTCGTCGTCGTCGAGCGGAGGTCGGCCAGGAGTGCATCGATGCGGGCGCGGATCTCGTCGCGGATCAGGCGGACCGCCTCGATGCCCTGACCGGCGGGATCATCGAGCTCCCAGTCCTCATAACGCTTGCCGGGGAAGATCGGGCAGGCATCGCCGCAGCCCATTGTGATCACGACATCCGATTCGCGGACTGCGTCCACCGTCAGGATCTGTGGGATGTGCTCGCTGATGTCGATGCCCAGTTCGGCCATCGCCGCGACGGCGACCGGGTTGATGGCGTCTTTCGGGGCGGAACCGGCCGAGAGCACCTCGATGTCGTCACCGCCGAGGGAGCGCAGGAATCCCGCGGCCATCTGCGAGCGGCCGGCATTGTGAACACAGACGAAGAGAACGGTGGGCTGGGAGGTCATGAGGTCTCGCTTTCTCTCTCGAAAAGAATAGACCACTGTCTATGGATATGAGGAGGCGAGCGGATGCTGCGGCAGGAGGTCGTCGAGAAGCCCGCGCACTCGCACCTCGATGTCGTCGCGAATCGCGCGAACGTGCTCCAAAGGCTTTCCGGCGGGATCTTCGAGGTCCCAGTCGAGATAGCGACGGCCGGGATAGATCGGGCAGGCATCGCCGCAGCCCATCGTGATCACGACATCGGCCGCGCGTACGGCTTCGTCGGTGAGCGGCTTCGGGAACTCGCCGCCCAGGGGGACGCCGATCTCGTCGAGAGCGGTGATCACCGTTCGGCGGACATCCGTCGCCGGCTCCGACCCGGCCGTCCGAACGACGACCCGCTCTCCGGCGAGCTGCCGGAGGATCCCGGCGGCGATCTGGGACCGTCCGGCATTCTGCACGCACACGAACAGCACGGTCGGCGCCCCCTCGAAGGGCGAGGCTGCACGGCTCAGTGCGTCGAGTCTGGCTGCGGCGAACGCGGCGGTCCGGCTCGCCAGCATCGGCGATTGCGAGCCGCTCGCCAGCAGGGCGTAGCTTTCTACGACGCTGGCGCGGACGGTTTCGGGGCTGAAAACGCCCCGAAACCGGACGGCGAGATCGTTCGCGATCCGGTCCAAGTCGGGATTCCCCGACACGCGCTGAGTGTCGCCGAGAAGTGCGTCGACGCGGTCGACGTGCCCCGCGGCGATCGAATACCAGACGCGCCGACCCTCCGGCTCCCGCGTGACGAGGCCGTCGTCGTGAAGGGCCTTCATGTGGTGGCTGACGGTCGGCTGGCGCAGCTCGAGCGCTTCGGCGAGCCGGCCGACGAGCGCGCGGCCGTCATCGGAGTCTCGGATCAGGCGCATGATCCGCGCTCGCGTGGGATCGGCGAGCGTGGCGAGGGCCTCGCTGTCCGCCGCCTGACTCATAGACGGGAGTCTATCTGCTGAGCCGGGACGGAAGCGTCACGAGCAGCAGCCGTCTCCCTCACCCGCGGCGGCGGAGCACACGCCGGTCGTGGGCAGCGTCAGCGAGACCGTCGACGCCGATGCAGCGTCGCCCGCAAGCCAAGCCGTGACGGAGCGCACCTGCTCGTACCCGGTGGCGAGGAGAAAGGTAGGGGCGCGGCCGTAGGACTTCATCCCGACGATGAAGAACCCGCTCTCGGGATGCATGAGCTCGCGGAAGCCGTGGGGCTCCACTGTGCCGCACGAATGCACGTTCGGGTCGATGAGTGGGGCCAGGCGTTTCGGTGCCTCCACGACGTCATCGAGATCGAGGCGGATCTCGCGAAGGATCTCGAGGTTCGGGCGGAAACCGGTCGCGTTCACGACGACGTCGGTTGTGTGCGCGACGACCTCACCGTGGCGATGTCCGACGAGTTCCACGCCGTCGCGAGTGCGGCGGCCCCGAACGATCTCGAATTCGTCGAGAACGGTGATGCGGCCGTCGGCGACGGCCCGGCCGGCACGACTGCCGAGGCGGGCGCGGTCGACCAGCTCGTCGTCCTCCGACGAGGAGGCGCGCTCGGCGCTCGTGTTGCGGATCAGCCACGTGACGGAGGTTCCCGGCTCTTGCCGAGCGAGTTCCACGAGCCCGATCAGTGTGTTGGCGGCCGAGTGGCCTCCCCCCACCACCGTCGCTCTCCGACCGGCGAACCTCGCCCGATCGCGGCCGAGCACGTCGGGGAGCGCGGGGGTGACGGCGTCGGCGATCTCTGCCATGCCGAGCAGCTCGAGCCCGTTCGACGACAGCGGATTGGGGGAGCGGTATGTCCCGGACGCGTCGATCACAGCGCGTGCGGGAACATCCTCCGCTGATCCGTCGGAGGTGCGGATCCGCACCGTGAACGGTCTCGCCGCGCGCGCCGACGTGCGGGTTCGGTCCATGCCCTGCCGCGCGACGGCGATCACCTGTGCATTCAGCCGAATCCGCGGCGCGAGCTCCTCGATCTCTCCGAGGGGCGCGAGGTACTTCTCCACGAGCTCGCGGCCGGTCGGCGCGCGCTCCGGTTCGGGTGCTTCCCATCCGCGCGCTTCGAGCAGGCGCCGGGATGCAGGATCGACGACGTGCTTCCACGGCGAGAAGAGGCGCGTGTGTCCCCACGCCCGCACGTCCGCCGCGATCTCGTCGCCGGCTTCGAGGATGACGAAGTCGATGCCTCGTTCGGCCAGATTCGCGGCGGCGGCCAGTCCGATCGGACCTGCGCCGATGATCGCGACGGGGGGCGTCGACAATCGATCGGTCGTCGGCACACGAGGTGTCAGGTCGAGCAGGGTCACGGCGGCCTCCACGGATATTGATGAACGTCGATACTTGATTGTGGAGTATTGCATCGACGCTCGTCAATATCGACTACTGTCGATGCATGACGACGATGCTCGACGTGACGGATGTCACCGCTGGCGTGTGCTGCACGCCCCTCGTGCGTGAACCGCTGACGGCTGCGGAAGCGGAGCAGCTCGCCACGACGATGAAGGCGCTGGCGGACCCTACACGGCTTCGACTGCTGTCGATCGTCGCGGCCTCCGACCAGGCCGAGGCCTGTGTCTGCGATCTGATCGAACCGGTCGGCCTGAGCCAGCCAACGGTCTCGCACCACCTGAAGATCCTGACGACCGCGGGCTTCCTCACCCGCAGCAAGCGCGGAACGTGGGCGTATTACACGCTGGTTCCCGGCGCGCTCGACCGGGTCTCGCGGTTTCTCGTCGCATCGTGAGGCGCACCGTGCGCGCTGCCGTGGGTGAATTCCTCGGCAGCGCAGGTCTCGCCGCGGTCGTGGTCGGCTCCGGCATCGCCGCGCAGCGCCTTTCACCGACGGATGTCGGACTGCAGCTGTTCGAGAACGCGTTCGCGACGGCGCTCGGACTGGCGGTGCTCATCCTCGTTCTCGCCGGGGTGTCGGGAGCGCACTTCAACCCGGTCGTCACCCTCGTCGACATCGCCCTGCATCGTCGCCACTGGTCCACCGCAGCGATCTACCTGCCGGCGCAGGTGGTCGGCTGCATCGCGGGAGCCATCCTCGCGAACGTCATGTTCGCCGTCCCGGCCGTGGCCTGGAGTGCGACGGATCGCTCCGCCTGGCCGCTTCTGCTCGCCGAGGTGGTGGCGACCGCGGGTCTCATTGTGGTGATATTCGCCCTGGTGCGGACCGGCCGCTCTCAGCTGGCCGGCCCGGTGGTCGGGGCGTACATCGGCGCCGCGTACTTCTTCACCTCGTCGACGAGCTTCGCCAACCCGGCCGTCACGATCGGGCGCATGTTCACCGATACGTTCGCCGGCATCGCGCCGGGTTCGGTGCTCCCGTTCGTCGCGGCGCAGTTCGTGGGAGCGGCACTCGGATTCATGGTCGTCCTCATCCTCTTTCCCCTCAGCACGAACGAGGCGGCTGCCGCGTGACGCCAGCGATCACCACCTCGCCGACGGCGAGCCGACTGCCACAGTCACCGTCACCACCGCTCCGGAGCCACGCTCGCGTCCTCATCGACGACCGGCGCGCGTGTCGGACGCCGGTGGCAGGATGGGCGCATGCCAGAGTCCCCCGAGGTCGAGGCCCTCACGCGATTCCTCGACGACGAGGCATCCGGGCGTGAGATCGTCGCCGTCGACGTGCTCGAGTTCCGCACCGTCAAGACCAGGGCCACACCGCCTGCGGCCCTCGTGGGGCGAACGATCTCTGGTGCACGCCGCTACGGCAAACACGTCGCACTCGCGGTCGGCGACGCGAACCTCGTCGTCTCGCTCGGTCGCCACGGCTGGGCGCGTTGGCACAGCGGCGAACCGCGCCACGAGCACTCGTCGGCCGAGACGTCCGTCGCTCCACCGGCGCTCGCCGCATTCGATCTCGGCGACGACACCACTCTGGAGGTGACCGATGCCGGAACCTGGGTCTCGCTCGGGCTCTTCGTCGTCGGCGATCCGGCCGAGGTGCCCGCGATCGCGAAGCTCGGTCCCGATCCCGCCGACCCGTCCTTCACGCGCGCACAGTTCGACACAGCGCTCGGGGGCCGACGCAAGCAGATCAAGGCGATCCTGCAGGAGCAGGAGTCGATCGGCGGGATCGGCAACGCCTACTCCGACGAGATCCTGCACCTCGCGCAGGTCTCACCGGTCGCCCATGCAGCCGCGTTACGCAGCGACGAGACCGACCGGCTCTTCGACGCCACGCTCACCACGGTGCGCGGCGCCATCGAGGCGCGCCGCGGCATCCCGATCGACGGGCTGAAGGCCGCGAAGGTCGCGTCCATGCGCGTGCACAGGCGCGGCGGCGAGACGTGCGTCACGTGCGGCGACACCATCCGCGATTTCACATTCTCGAGCACCTCGGCGCAGTACTGCCCGACCTGCCAGACGGACGGCGCCGTGCTGTGAAGACGCGACGATCAGATGGCCGGCGGCCGTGCACCTCGCAGCGCAGGTAGCATGGGCACCATGACGACCTCGCAGCTCCAGACCCCGACCGCCCTCGCACCCGTCGCGGACGACAAGAACCTCCTCACCGTGGTCGAGTCCGCCGGATCGTGCTGCGGTGGCGGCAGCTGCAGCACCGACTGAGCGCACAAATTCGTGAGCGGGATGCCGAGGTCACGATGACCGACGAGCAGCTCAAGATCACCCCGCGCGTCGCGCGCATCCTGGTGTCCGAGGAAGCGGTCTACGGCCTCATCCTCGTCTCGGGCATGATCGTCGTCAGTCGCTCGCTCGACAGCACTTCGGCCAGCGCCCTGGTCACCGTCGGCGTGACCGTGTTCGTCTTCTACATCGCCCACGTCTATGCCGGCACGCTGGGACGCCTCGCCGCCACAGACGGCAAGGCGGGTCTGCGGGCAAGCCTCGTCGCGTCGGCGCGCCATTCGTTCGGAATGATCGCCGTCTCGATCGTTCCGCTCTTCATCCTGCTGCTCGGCACCACCAATCTCATCGACGACACGAGCGCGATGTGGGCGGCGCTGATCGTCAATACGGTCCTGCTCGGTGTGCTCGGCTGGATCGCCGTCGCGAGATGGAGCACTCACTGGATTCCGCGCCTGCTGAGCGCGCTCGTCACAGCGGCGTTCGGCGGTGTCCTGATTCTGCTCAAGGCGTTCATCCACCACTGAACGCGTTCGCGGAGGCGCTCGTTCGCGAACGGGTCGATCATGCAAACGACGGATGCCTCACCCCGCGGGGTGAGGCATCCGTCGTTCGTGCGCCGATCAGTGTCCGGCGAACGCACCCTCGGGCTGGTCGACCGGCTTACGGATGAGGAAGGCGCCGATCAGCAGCGGCAGCGATAGGATCGCCGCGATGAGGAAGGCGGCCTGGGTGCCCGCCGCCTCGGCTGCGAGCGTGTCGGCACCCGACTCTGTGGCGGCGGCAGAGACCGACGACATGACGCCGAACATCACGGCGATGCCGGCGGCGCCGGCGACCTGCTGCACCGTCCCGACGACGGCCGAGCCGTACGAGTAGAACTTCGGCTGGAGCGACGCGAGCGACGCGGTGAACAGCGGCGTGAACGACAGCGCGAGGCCGATCGACAGCAGCGTGTGGGCGACGGCGATGATCCACACCGGCGTCGTCGGAGTGTACGTCGTATAGAACCACAGCATCGCGCTCGTGATGATCGCGCCGGGCACCAGCAGCACCTGGGTTCCCCAGCGGTCATAGATGCGGCCGATGAGGGGACCGGCGAGTCCCATCGCGAGTGCGCCGGGCAGCACGATCAGTCCGGTGTCGAGAGGGGAGAGCCCCGCTACGCGCTGCAGGTACAGCGGCAACACGGTGATCGCGCCGAAGAACGCCATGGACATGATGGCCATCTGGCCGATCGACAGGGAGAAGTTCGCCGAACGGAACACGCGCAGGTCCAGGAGCGCGTCATCCTTGCGCTGGAGCAGGATCTGACGCCACGCGAACAGGCCGAGAGCGATCACGCCTACCGAGAGCGAGACGACCAGCGAGACGGTCGACAGAGCGTCGGCGGCGGCGGCATCCGCTCCGGTCCCGTGCCCGCCGCCACCCAGCTGGCTGAGTCCGTAGACCAGGCCGCCGAAGCCCAAGGCCGACAGGATCACGGAGAGGACGTCGATGGGGGCGTGGGTGGTCTCGCCGAGGTTGTGGATCCAGCGTGCGCCCACGGCAAGCGCCACGAGGGCGATCGGAAGCACGATGCCGAAGATCCAGCGCCAGCCGACCGTGTCGAGCAGCGCGCCCGCGAGTGTCGGGCCGATCGCCGGCGCGAGGGAGATCACGATGCTGACGCGCCCCATCATGCGCCCGCGGATGGCGGCCGGTACGACGGTCATGATCGTGGTCATGAGCAGCGGCATCATGATCGCGGTTCCCGACGCCTGTACGACTCGGGCGACAAGCAGCATCGGGAAGCCGGGGGACAGGAACGCGAGCAGGGTGCCGATCGAGAACAGTCCCATCGCCGCGATGAACATCGCGCGCGTGGTGAAGCGGCGCAGCAGGAACCCGGTGATCGGGATCACCACGGCCATGGTGAGCATGAACGCCGTCGTCAGCCACTGGGCCGCGAGTGCGGTGATGCCGAGATCCGTGATGAGGTGCGGGATCGCCACCCCCATCGTCGTCTCGTTGAGGATCGCGACGAACGCGGCGCCGAGCAGCAGCCAGATGACCCGGCTCTCTTCGGGGCGCAGCGTCGGAAGGCTCGGAGCGGCAGACGGGATGCTGCCGGTGCCGGGGGTGGTGTCGATGGCGGCCATGGGTCGTCTCCTCGGGTCGGAACAGCAGAAATGCCACCCGGGGATGGCAAGCCTTCACAATAACGGTGGCTTCCGACACCGAATTCCCGTTCCCGCGAGAAAATACAACCGGGATCAGCGATGCGAGTCGCTGATCCCGGCTCGGCGCACGTGAGTCAGCGGTGCGCGAGGACGCGAGGGGTCAGCCCTCGAGCGACTCTTCGTCGGCGGGACGGTCCCACTTCTCCGAGCCGATGGCGTCGGTCGCGTGCGGTGCGGGCTCGCGGTCCTCGATATCCTTCGGCAGCGGGTTGACGATCTCCTCGTGAGGGATCGCCTGGAGGGCATCGATCTCTTCGCGCAGGGCTGCGAGATCGCTGCCGTCGTGTTCAGGGGCGTCGGGCGTCGAGGTCATGCCGTCAGCCTAGCGCCGCGGCGTGCGTCTCACAGGAGCGCGTCCGAGTAGACGCCTCATCCCGGCGTCGGCCGGGCTGGCTAGGCTGGCGGGGTGAGCATGCGTGGTGGCGGAGGCGGCAGAGGCGGCGGCGGCCATCCCGGCTTCCGCCCCGTCGATACCGCCGCGCAGCGGCGGGAGAATGCCGCGGCTCCGACGATTCCGGATCTCGGAACGCGCGTCATCGCGCTGTTCCGCCCCTACCGGTGGTCGATCGTGGTCACCGGGGCCCTGGTGGTCGCGGGCGCTGCCATCGCGGTGATCCCGCCGCTCATCGTGCAGCGCATCTTCGACGATGCGCTGTTCCCGGTCGACGGGTCCCCGCCCGACATCCCGCTGCTGTGGCGACTTGTGGCGATCATGGTGGCGCTGTTCCTGATGTCGGCGGCGGTCGGCGTGGTGCAGACCTGGCTCACATCCACCGTAGGCAACCGGGTCACGGGCGATCTGCGCATCAAGCTCTTCGATCACCTTCAGGCGATGGAGCTCGGCTTCTTCACACGCACCAAGACCGGCGTCATCCAATCCCGTCTGCAGAACGACGTGGGAGGGGTGTCGGGGGTGCTGACCAACACGGTCACGAGCATCCTCGGCAACACCGTGACCGTGGTCGCCTCGCTCATCGCGATGATCCTCATCGACTGGCGGCTCACGCTCATCGCCGTCGTCATCATGCCGGTCCTCGTGATCGTGCAGCGGCGGGTGGGTCAGGTGCGGGCGCGCATCGCCGGAGAGACGCAGGAGTCGCTCTCGGAGCTCACCACCATCACCCAGGAGACGCTGAGCGTCTCGGGGATCCTGCTGTCGAAGTCCTTCAACCGGCAGCGAACCGAGTCGGCACGCTACGCCGACGAGAACCGCAATCAGGTTCGGCTGCAGGTGCGCCGGGCGATGAGCGGGCAGGGCTTCTTCGCGGTCGTGCAGGTGCTCATGGCGAGCGTCCCGGCCGTCATCTACCTGGTGTCGGGCTACTTCATCACCGGCGGCACCGACGCGATCACCGCGGGCACCGTCGTCGCGTTCACCACCGTCCAGGCGCGGCTGCTGATGCCGCTGATGGGCCTCATGCGCGTCTCGCTCGACCTTCAGACGTCCTCTGCGCTCTTCGCGCGCATCTTCGAGTACCTCGATCTGGTGCCCGCGATAGGCGAGGCCCCCGACGCGATCTCGGTCGAGCAGGCGCCCGGCCCGCTCGGCCGGATCGAGTTCCGCGACGTGGTGTTTCGCTATCCGGATGCCGCGCCCGACGCTCGACCGACCCTCCAGTCCGTCTCGTTCACGGCTGAGCCCGGCCAGCACGTCGCGTTCGTCGGGCCCTCCGGCGCGGGGAAGACCACGGTGCTGTACCTCACGCCGCGCCTGTACGAGGCATCCGAGGGGTCCGTGCTGTTCGCCGGTGAGGACGTCCGCCGGCTCACCCAGGAGTCGATCATCGACCACGTCGGGATCGTGTCGCAGGAGACCTATCTCTTCCACGCCACGATCGGCGACAACCTGCGTTACGCCAAGCCCGGTGCCACCCAGGATGAGATCGAAGCGGCGTGTCGCGCGGCGAACATCCATCACGTGATCGCGGGTTTCGAGCACGGGTACGACACCGTCGTCGGGGAGCGCGGCTACCGGCTTTCGGGCGGCGAGAAGCAGCGCATCGCCATCGCGCGGGTGCTGCTGAAGGACCCGCCCGTCCTGCTCCTCGACGAAGCGACCTCGGCTCTGGACACCGTGTCCGAACGCGTGGTGCAGGAGGCTCTGGATGCCGCGGCCCGGGGGCGCACGACGCTCTCGATCGCGCATCGGCTGTCGACCGTGATCGCCGCCGACGTCATCCACGTCGTGGAGGCCGGCCGCATCGTCGAATCGGGCACGCATTCCTCGCTGCTCGCGGCCGGAGGCCTCTACACCGAGCTCGCTGCAGAGCAGCTCGCATCGTCGCGCATCCTCGAGGTCGAAACGGCCGACCTGCCGGCGGATCATCCGGACCGACGAGCCGATCGACCTCCGTCGGAGGACAGCGGCGCCGCGGCGAACCGTGTCCGTACCGCCGCCGACCGCCACTCCGCCCTCGCCGACCCGCCGGCATGGGTGCGCGGCGGCGCTCCCGAGATCTAGACGGTCGATTCGGCAGCACCGGTGGCCGGCAGCGCGGCGGTGTCGTCCGGGTGGCTGCAGTCCGCGTCGTTCGTCGGGGCGTCCCTCGCTACCAGAGCCGGGCGGCCGTCAGGGTGGTCACCCGATGGTCGGGTCCGTCGTCGCCTGGCTCGTCGCGAAGACCGTCCTCGAAAGCCGAGGCGTCGATGCGTGCCCACAGCTCACGGGCGAATTCGCCGACAGCGCGTCGGTAGGCATCGTCGGGATGATCTCGCGCCAGCTCGACGAGTGGCGGGAGATCCATCGCCAGGATCAGACGCACCCGGGATGCCGCAGCCCGCAGGTGGCCGGCGGTATCGAGCACCGCGATGCCGCCGGCGAGCGCTTCGAGGTAATCGCGCAGCACGGGCAGCTCGCTCTTGTGCTGCGTGATCGATGATCCGTCCGCCCGTTCGCGCCACTCGACGACGACATCCGGAATGACGTCGAACGAGCGGGCGCGCGTGTACATCTGCTGTGCGACGATCTGGTCCTCGTAGACCTTGCCGACCGGAAAGCGTAGTCCGTCACGCTGCCAGAGGTCGGCACGGCTGACCTTCGACCACGCCACGATGTTGCCTGTTGCCTCGGGGTGATCCTCGAGCGTCGCTCGGGAGCGCGCCGGGACAGTGGCCGCCGCGACCCACGGCTGCACTTCGCCCGCGGTGTACCCGCCGGCGGAGTCGGGCCGCAGTCGTACGTACGCGCCGAGAGCGAAATCGCTGCCGCTCGCGACGACCGTGTCGACGAGCAGTTCGAGCGCGCGCGGCGTCATGCGGTCGTCCGCGTCGAGGAAGGCGACGAAGGGCGTACTCACCAGGTCCAGCCCGGTGTTGCGCGCCGCTCCCAATCCGCGTCGCTCCGGATGATGCACGACACGGAAACGCGCGTCTTCCACGGCGGCCGCATCGAAGATCGCGCCGGTCTCGTCGCCCGACGCATCATCGATCAGCACCGCGACCCAGTCACGGAGCGTCTGCGATCGGAGCGAATCGAGGGCCTCGCGCGCGTACTCCGCGACATCGTATCCCGGCACGATCACGGTCACGATGGCAGGCACATCACGATCCTATGGGCGCTCTCGGCACGCGGGTCGCGCCTGCGTCGGCTCGGTTCGCCGGGTGGATGATCGACACTCGGTCGAAGGGTTCGCGGAGGACCCCCTGATGACCTCGCGGGCGCGATCTCGTGCGGCGGGCGGGATCCGCTCGGGCCGGGATCCGCTCGGGCACGGATCCGCTCGGGCCCGGATCCGCTCGGGCCGGGATCCGCTCGGGCCCGGATCCGCTCGGGCCGAGATCAGCGACCGGGATCGGCGACGGCGGCGACCGATGCCGCGACGGCGTCGGCAACCGCATCCAAGGGCTCTGCGAGCGTGTGGGCGAACGTGAACCGCACCGCGGTCTGCGCCACGGCGGGCGGCACGCCCATCGCGACGAGGACGTGCGAGGGCTCGTCGCTGCCCGCCGCGCACGCCGATCCGCTCGATGATACGACCCCGCGTCGTTCGAGTTCGAGAAGCACTGCCTCACCGCTCGTGCCGGCGAACGTGAAGCTCGCCGTCCCTGGCAGCCGGTGCACCGGATCGCCGGTGAGTGCGGCGGCGGGAACCGCGGCGAGCACGCGTTCGATGAACCGATCGCGCAGTGCGGCGACGCGGGCGGATGTTGCTGCCCGCTCTGCTTCGGCGAGGTCGAGCGCGGTCGCGAACCCGACGGCGCCGGCGACGTCTTCGGTGCCGCTGCGGCGGCCGCGCTCCTGACCGCCACCGTGAAACAGCGGTTCGAGTGGGACGCGTCCGCGCACGCCCAAGACGCCCGTCCCCTTCGGCGCGCCCAGCTTGTGGCCGGCCAGCGAGATGGCGTCGTAGCCCAGGTCGACCGCCGAGAGCGGGAGCCACCCGGCCGCCTGGACGCCGTCCAGATGCACGGGCACGCCGTGCTCGCGCGCGACCGAGGCGATCGCTGCGGCATCTTGAATCGTTCCGACCTCGTTGTTCGCATACCCGATGCTCACGAGCGCGGTGTCGGGTCGCAAGGCGCCTGCGACCGTATCGGCGGCCACACGTGCGGAGGAATCCACGGGGACGTAGGTCGCGGCGAAGCCGTGGATGCGCTCGAGGTACTCGACCGATTCGAGGACCGATTCGTGCTCGATCGGGGTCGTCACCACATGCGCGGCGGCGCGCGCAGTCGCAGCGGCGATCCCGATGCCTTTGACCGCGAGGTTGTTCGCCTCCGTGCCGCCGGACGTGAACACGATGTCGCCCGAACGCAGGCCGAGAATGCGCGCGACGCGCGCCCGCGCATCGGCCAGGGCGTCGGCGGCCGCCTCGCCCACGGTGTGATGGCTCGACGGGTTGCCGAACCACCGCGTGAGGAACGGCATCATGGCGTCGAGCACTTCGGGGCGCACGGGTGTCGTGGCCGCGTTGTCGAGGTAGAGCATGCTCATGGCGTTCGCTTCGCGGTTTGCGCCGTCAGGGTGCGTCGATGCGCACGTCGAGCCCGAGGTCGAGTGCGCGCGCGGAGTGGGTGAGAGCGCCGACCGAGATGACATCCACGCCCGCTTCTGCGATCGCGCGGACGGTCTCGAGCGAGACGCCCCCGGACGCCTCGACGGCAGCGCGTCCCGCCACCTGTGCGACGCCGGCGCGCAGGTGCTCGAGCGTGAAGTTGTCGAGCATGATCGTGCCGATGCCCGCGGCGAGCACCGGCTCGATCTGATCGATCCGGTCCACCTCCACCTCGAGATGCGTCGTGTGGGGGAGTCGGTCCTTCGCGGCGACGAGTGCATCCGTGATCGACGCACCTTTCTGCGCCAGGACCGCGAGGTGGTTGTCCTTGGCCATGACGGCGTCCGAGAGCGAATGACGATGGTTGCGGCCACCACCGTCGCGCACCGCCTTGCGCTCGAAGGCGCGAAGTCCGGGAGTCGTCTTGCGGGTGTCCGCGATGCGGGCTTTCGTGTGGGCGACCTCGGCGACGTAGGTCCCCGTGAGCGTCGCGATTCCCGACATCCGCTGGACGAAGTTGAGGCCGATGCGCTCGGCGGTGAGCACGCCGCGCGCGGGACCGGTCACCACCGCGAGCACCGCGCCGGGCTCGAACCATTCGCCGTCCTCGACGACGAGCTGCACCTCGATGCGCGGGTCGGTCAGGCGGAACGCCGCCTCGAAGACTTCGCCGCCGCTGAACACGCCGCGCTCGCGTGCGACGAGGTCGGCGCGCGCCGATGCGTTCTCGGGAATGAGGTACTCACTCGTCACGTCGCCCCATGGTGCATCCTCTTCGAGGGCGGCCGCGACGACGCGGTCGATGATGGCGTGCGTCAGCATGCGACGACCTCTTCCAGGGCTGTGGGGTGGACGGAGCTTCGCGCGTCGGAGAAGGGCGGTGTCGAGGACGCGGCTGTCGAGTGGGCGGAACTCCTCGGATTCGGGGCGACCGCGGCAAGGGGAGCGGCCTCGATCGCCGGGACGCTCGGATCTTGAGGAGCTGCGGCCGCGGGGGCGTCGGACCGGAAGTGTGCGCCGACCGACTCGCGCCGCGCACGGGCGGCCGTGACGAGGTGCTCGGCGACGAGGAGCAGGTTCTCGTTCTCGTACTCGTATTCGGTGCGCGGCGCGCGAGCCACGGCGCGCCAGCGGGCGATGATGGACGCCGCGTTCCCGAGCTCCTCGTCATCGCGCACGAGTCCCGCGTTCGCCCAGAGGAGTTCCTGCAGCGCAGGGCGGGAGAATGGCGGTGCGGGACGTTTCGCCTCGGTCGCGCCTCGCTCGCGCAACGACCGGGCTGCTGCGGCGTCGATCCGAGGCTGCGGCGCGACACTCGACGTCCGCGCGGTTGCCCCGTCCTTCGCGGGCCAACTCCCGGATGCCGCGTCCGCGGCGAGGGAGTCTCCCGCGCGGGCGCCGAACACGGCGCCTTCGAGCAGTGAGTTCGACGCCAGCCGGTTCGCGCCGTGGACACCTGTGCGGGCCACCTCTCCCACGGCGTACAGCCCCGGCAGGGAGGTGCGTCCCTCGAGGTCGGTCGTGATGCCGCCCATGAGGTAATGCGCCGCGGGGGTCACCGGGATCGGCTCTCGGGCCCAGTCGAGGCCGCGGTCGCGCACGGCGCGGTCGATGGTGGGGAAGCGCCGGGCGAGGAAGACGGCTCGAGAGGCGGCATCCGTGGAATGGAGGTGCGTGGCGTCCAGGAGCACCGGACGACCGTCCTGGAGCTCCATCTGGCGCGCGATGGCCCGCGCGACGACGTCGCGAGGGGCGAGTTCGCCATCGGGGTGAGCGTCGAACGCGAATCGGCGACCGTGTTCGTCGATGAGGGTCGCACCCTCTCCGCGCACGGCCTCCGATACCAGGAACGATTCGCTCGTCGCCGAACCGGCTGCGCCCGCCTTGCCTTCGAGCACAGTGGGGTGGAATTGGAAGAACTCCAGGTCGGCGACGGCGGCGCCCGCCCGGATGGCGGCCGCGATCCCGTCGCCGGTCGCGACGGGCGGGTTGGTGGAGTGGGCGTACAGCTCGCCTGCGCCGCCGGTCGCGAGCACTACGGCATCGGCCGAGATGACGTCGTGGCGCCCCGGCATCATGGGAGCGGTGGCCGTGCCGAGAGGACCCGGACCAGTCTGCTCGCCGACCAGAAGCTCGACGCCCGTCACGCGGCCCTCCGTCAGCACGAGATCGACGAGGAACGCGTGCTCGATGACGGTGACGTCGCTCGCGCGCAGCCGAGCGACGAGCGCCTTCTCGATCGCCGTGCCGGTGGCATCGCCGCCAGCGTGAAGAATACGCGGGTACGAGTGCGCCGCCTCGAGACCCTTGACGTAGGCGCCCGCACCGTCGCGGTCGAATGCGACCCCGAGTGCGACGAGTTCGCGGATGCGGTCGGGGCCCTCGTCTACCAGAACGCGCACCGCGGCCGGGTCGCTCAGCCCGGCGCCTGCGACGAGAGTGTCGCGGAGGTGGTCCTCGGCCCGATCGTCGTCGAACATGACACCGGCGATGCCGCCCTGCGCGTAGCGCGTATTGGCGTGCTCGAGCACGTCTTTCGTGACGAGCGTGACGCGGCAGCCGTGCTCGACCGCATGCAGCGCCGTCAGCAGGCCGGCGATGCCCGAACCGACCACGATCGCCCTCACATCACTCATGCGTCCCCGCTTTACTCATGCGCGTCCCGCTTTCGTGCGCTGATGTCCCGATTTCGCGGGCCACCGCGGCCGGGAATGGTGTCTTTCGGGACACGGGCGTGACGGGGCGGACAGCACCGGGCGCACCGGGAGTCATGACGGGCTTCCGGCCACGACCGGGGCCCCGGGAGGCTTCGCCGCGAGCATGCGCTCGAGGGCGAGGCGCGCGGGGTCGGCGACATCCTGCGGAACGGTGATGCGGTTGAGCACCTCACCCGCGACGAGCCCCTCGAGAACCCAGGCGAGGTAGCCCGGGTGGATGCGGTACATCGTCGAGCATGGGCAGACGACCGGGTCGAGGCAGAAGATCTCGTGCTGCGGGTGCTGCGCGGCCAGACGCTGCACGAGGTTCACCTCGGTGCCGATCGCGAACGTGGTCGGCTCGTCCGCCGCCTCGATCGCCTTGCGGATGTAGTCGGTCGAACCCGCCTCGTCGGCGGCGTCGACGACCTCCATCGGACACTCCGGGTGCACGATGACCCGCACTCCGGGGTGTTCGGCGCGCGCCTGATCGATCTGGTCGACGCTGAAGCGGCGGTGCACCGAGCAGAAGCCGTGCCAGAGGATCACGCGCGCATCGGCGAGCTGATCGACGGATGCCCCGCCGTACGCCTTGCGCGGATTCCACATCGGCATCTGCTCGAGCGGCACGCCCATCGCCTTGGCCGTGTTGCGGCCCAGGTGCTGGTCGGGGAAGAACAGCACGCGGCGCCCGCGCTCGAACGCCCACTCGAGCACCGTGCGCGCGTTGGAGGAGGTGCAGACGATCCCGCCGTGGCGCCCCACGAAGCCCTTGATGGCCGCGGACGAGTTCATGTACGTGACGGGGATCACCGGAACCAGGCCGTCGCCATCCGCCTGATCCATGTCGCCGTAGATCTCGGCGAGCTGCTCCCAGCATTCCTCGACCTGATCGATGTCGGCCATGTCGGCCATCGAGCATCCCGCCGCGAGATTCGGGAGGATGACCGCCTGCTCGGGGCGTGACAGGAGGTCAGCGGTCTCGGCCATGAAGTGCACACCGCAGAAGACGATGGCGTCGGCATCCGGATGCTCTAGAGCGGCGTTGGCCAGCTGGAACGAGTCGCCGACATAGTCCGCGTGCAGCACGACCTCTTCGCGCTGGTAGAAGTGGCCCAGCACCACGACGCGCTCGCCGAGGGTCGCCTTCGCGGCGCGGATGCGCCGGTCGAGGTCCTCTTCGGAGGCCTCGCGGTACTCCTGGGGAAGCTCGCCCTGTCGGGGCGAACCGGTCGGGATGACGTCGCCCATGGACGAGCCGGGACCGTAGCCGGGGCGCGTGTCGAAGTCCCACGGACCGGCCGCGAGATCGGTGTTGCACGTCTCGCCGGCCCCGGCGCCGGCGACGATCGCCTGGATCGCGTGGTCGACGGATGCATCGGTGTCGGGCCGGGGCTGGAGGGCGATGTTCACGGCAGGCATGTCGGGTGCTCCGTTCGGGTGGTCAGTCGCGAGCGTCGAGGGGGCCGCGATCGGCCAGCTCGACGTCCTGGTTGTACCGATAGAGCCGCGCGGGGCGGTGGCTGCCGGTGCGGAAGAGTTCGGTCGGGATCAGGTTTCCGGAGTTCTCGACCTGACGGCGGAAGTTGGCGGGGTCCAGGCGCCGCCCGAGGATCGACTCGTACACCTCGCGCAGCTCGGCGAGGGTGAACATGTCGGCGAGGAGCCCGTGCGCGATGCGGCTGTAGCCGACCTTGTTGCGCAGGCGCCAGAGCGCGTACTCCACGATCTCGTTGTGGTCGAACGCGAGGCGGGGGAGGGAGGCGGCATCGAACCACTGGACGTTCTCGAGCGCATCGGCCCCGCTCCGACCGACGCCGCTCGATGCGATCTCGGGGCGGATGAGCGCCCAGTACACGATCGACACGACGCGGGTGGGGGAGCGGTCGACGGCTCCGAACGCGTAGAGCTGTTCGAGGTAGCTCGGTGCGAGGCCGGTCGTCTCGGCGAGAGTGCGGGACGCCGCGGCATCCAGGCCTTCGGCCACATCGAGCCAGCCCCCGGGAAGCGACCACTGGCCCTCGTGGGGATCGCGCGTGCGACGAACCAGAGGCAGGGCGACGACGGGTGTGTCGCCGCCGGGAAGGCGGCGTAGCGTGAAGATCACCGTCGACACGGCGATACGCGTGGCGTTCGTCGCATCGACGGCGGCGCTCACGTGGTCGTCGACCGCTGTTCTTGTCATAGTGACCCTAACCTCGGATTCGATCATAGTGTCATCGTGACCAGAAGCCAAACCGCGGCCGTCATGGGCGACCGCCACGCCATGTCGCACCTGGACGACCACGGCGGCAGGCGGAGAATCGCGGGCCTCTCACAGGCGGGGTGCGTACCCTGGCCGGACGAGCCGGAGGGAGTGCGGATGATCGTCGTCGACGTGCTCATCGTGCTCCTTCTGGTCGCGGCGGTGATCGCCGGCATCCGTCGCGGCTTCTTCGCCAGCATCGGGACGCTCGTCGGACTCGCCGTCGGCGCCTTCGCCGCGTACTGGCTGATGCCGCACGTGAGCGCCTGGGTGCCCACCCCCGAATGGCGCGGCGTCGCCGTGGTCGGCACAGCGGTCGGTCTGCTGTTCATCGGTGGCGCGCTGGGCGCCGCGGCGGGAGCGGTGCTGCGCTCGGGTGCCGACAAGCTGAAGCTGCGCGGTATCGAACGGTTCCTCGGCGGTGTCGCCTCTCTCGCCGCCGCGGTCTTCGCGCTGGCGCTCGTGTCGCCCGCGATCGCCGTCGCCGGTGTCCCGATCCTTTCGGCGGCCGTCGGCTCGTCATCTGTCTTGCGGGTGATCGATGCGGTCACCCCCGCGCCCATCGACGCCGCACTGGCAGAGCTCCGCGGAGCGGTGCTCGACGACGGCCTGCCGCAGCTCGGCGAACTGCTCGGCCCCGCGACGGTCGATCCCGCACCTCCGATCGCCCTCGACGATCCGGAGCTCGCGCGGGCCGCGGCATCCGTCGCCCGCGTGTCGGGCACTGCCTACGCGTGCGGCCGGTCGTCGACGGGAAGCGGCTTCGTCATCGCGGCCGACCGCGTCGTCACCAACGCGCACGTGGTCGCCGGCGTCGAGACCCCGGTGGTGGAACTGCCGGGTGTCGCCGCCCGCGAGGGCCGGATCGTGTACTTCGATCCGGTGGACGACCTCGCGGTGATCGCGGTCGACGATCTGGGCGCGCAGCCGCTGGCGTTCTCCGCGACGCTCGCCGCCGGCACCGCGGCCGTCGTCCAGGGCTATCCGCATGGCGGGCCGTTCACGATGGTCTCCGCGGCCGTGCTGTCCAGTGGCACGGCGACGGTGCCCGACATCTACGACGAAGCGTGGAGCCCGCGCGAGATCTATTCGCTGCAGGCGGAGGTGCGTCCCGGCAACTCGGGCGGTCCGCTGCTCACCGAGGACGGCGCCGTCGCCGGCGTGGTCTTCGCGCGTGCCGAGAACGACCCGGAGCGGGGGTACGCGATGACGATGGCCGAACTCACCCCGGTGGCCGCCCAGGCGCCGTCGCTCAGCACCGCGGTGTCGTCGGGACGCTGCGTCGGCTGAGCCGGTGCCCGCTATGCTGGCAGCGCAAGTCAATACCGGCCAATGACCCGGGCGGGAGAGCCTCGACAGCACGATCGTCGGGCACCGAAGGAGCAAGCCTCCCCGCCAATCTCTCAGGTACTCGTACCGTTCGGGTGAGGCCGACTCTGGAAAGCGATTTCGAGCGCAGCAAGAAATCGGGTTGAGTAAGGCGCTCCAGCGCCGCATCGAAACCTCCCGGGTGACCCGACCGCTACGTGTCTCCATCTCTCGTTGCCGGGCTTCCGGATGCTCGCGATCCGCCGACGGTGAAACCCGGGTGCCCCGCATCCGGCGAAACTCTCAGGCCCATTGACAGAGGGGGAGTTCACAGGCGCCGTCCGGCGTCTGCCCGCCCGCGACCCGGGAGAACTCATGACCGAAGCCACCGCGCCGCACGAGAGTGTGGCGGATCCCCTCAGAGTGACGACGCTGCACGATCGGCATTCGGCCCTCGGAGCATCCTTCACCGATTTCGGCGGCTGGCTCATGCCGGTGCGCTACAGCTCGGATCTCGCCGAGCACCATGCCGTGCGCGCGGCCGCCGGTCTGTTCGACATCTCGCACATGGCCGAGTTCCTCGTCACGGGGCCGGATGCCGCGGCGTTCCTCGACTTTGCAGTTGCGGGCAGGATCAGCACGATGCGCGTAGGGAAGGCGAAGTACTCGCTCGTTCTCGCCGAGTCGGGCGGCATCGTCGACGACGTGATCGTGTACCGGATCGCCGACGCCCGCTTTCTCGTGATCGCGAACGCGGGAAACCGTGATGCCGTCTCCGAAGCCTTCGCGCAGCGCTCGGACGGGTTCCGCAGCCCGCAATCGCCGACCGAGATCCCCGCAGGCGACTTCGCGTTCGTCGCGGGTGCGCCGCGCGCCCTCGTGGAGGACGCGACCGACGCTTACGCCCTCGTCGCCGTGCAGGGACCGCGGGCCCGGGCCGTCGTCGAGGCGACACCGGGGATCTCCGGCGTGACCCCGGAGCTTGCCGACCTCGGCTATTACTCGTGGGCGGCGGGCGAGTTCGACGGCGTGCCACTGTTCGTCGGACGCACGGGGTACACGGGCGAGGACGGCTTCGAGCTGCTCGTGCCGACCGCGGTCGCCCCCGCGCTGTGGGATGCGCTCCTGGCGGCCGGAGAGCCTCACGGGCTGGTGCCCGCCGGGCTCGCCGCCCGCGACACGCTGCGCCTGGAAGCGGGCATGCCGCTCTACGGCCACGAGCTGTCGCTCGACATCGTGCCTGCGCAGGCCGGTCTCGCACGGGTGGTGGCCGCCGACAAGGACGAGTTCGTCGGCAAGGCGGGGCTCTCCGCCGTGGTGGCGGCCGACGCGCCGGTGCTCGTCGGGCTCGCCTCCGAGGGCAGGCGCGCAGGCCGCGCCGGATACGCGGTGTACGACTCGGCCGACGCCGCGCTGCCGGTCGGCGAGATCACGAGCGGGGCGCTCAGTCCCACCCTGGGACATCCGATCGCGATGGCGTTCGTCTCGCCCACCCTCAGCGAGCCCGGCACCCCGCTTTTCGTGGACGTGCGGGGGACCCGCATCCCCGCCACCGTGACCACCCTGCCCTTCTATCGTCGCGCCCAGTGACCCACGACCGAACCCCGGAGGAGACCCCGTGACCGATCTCAACGCACTCAAGTACACCGCCGAGCACGAGTGGGTCGCCCTCGAGGGCGACATCGCCACGGTCGGCATCACCGACTACGCCGCCGACAAGCTCGGCGACGTGGTCTTCGTCGAGCTGCCGGACGCGGGCTCGGCGGTCATCGCCGCCACCGTCGTCGGCGAGATCGAGTCGACGAAATCGGTCGGCGAGCTCTACGCACCGCTCACGGGTGAGGTCGTCGAGGCGAACGACGCCGTGGTCGACGATCCCGCTCTGGTCAACTCCGACCCGTTCGGCGCGGGCTGGCTCATCAAGCTCAGGGTGGACGCCGCGGCGGTGGCCGAGCTCCTCGACCGCGATGGCTACGTGGCGCTTACGGGAGGCGCGGAATGACGGGCCCGCTCACCGGATCTGCCGGCGGTTTCGCGGCGCGGCACATCGGAACGGATGCCGCCGCCCAGCGCACGATGCTCGACGCGCTCGGCTATGACTCGGTGGACGATCTCGTCCGGGCAGCGGTCCCGGCCTCCATCCAGGTCAAGCCTCACGCCACGAGCGACATCCCGCCCGCGGCCACCGAGGCCGAGGCGCTCGCCGAACTGCGCGCCCTGGCATCGCAGAACCGCACCGCGCGCCCGATGATCGGACTCGGGTACTACGACACCTTCACGCCGTCGGTGATCGCACGCAACGTGCTCGAGAACCCGTCGTGGTACACGGCGTACACGCCGTATCAGCCCGAGATCTCCCAGGGCCGCCTCGAGGCCCTGATCAACTTCCAGACGATGGTGACCGACCTCACCGGGCTCGCCACGGCCAACGCCTCGATGCTCGACGAGGCCACCGCCGTCGTCGAGGGCATGCTGGTCGCGCGGCGTGCGTCGAAGTCCGCGTCGAACGTGTTCCTCGTCGACGCCGACGCCTTGCCGCAGACCAGGGCGCTGCTCGCGCACCGGGCGGCCGCGCTCGGCATCGAGGTGCACGAGACCGACTTCGCGGCATCCGCCGTCCCGTCATCGACGTCGGTCACCGGCCCCGTCGAGGCTTTCGGCGCCTTCGTGCAGTACCCCGGCGCATCCGGGCGCATCTGGGATCCGTCCGCCGTCGTCGAGGCGGTGCACGCGCAGGGCGGGCTCGTCGTCGTCGCCGCCGATCTGCTGGCGCTCACGCTGCTGCGCTCGCCCGGCTCTCTCGGCGCCGATGTCGCCGTCGGCACCACGCAGCGCTTCGGCGTTCCGCTCGGCTTCGGCGGCCCCCACGCCGGCTATATGGCGGTGCGCGCAGGCTTGGAGCGTCAGCTTCCGGGCCGCCTGGTGGGCGTGTCGCAGGATGCCGTCGGCCACCCCGCCTACCGCCTCGCTCTGCAGACCCGCGAGCAGCACATCCGCCGCGAGAAGGCCACGTCGAACATCTGCACGTCCCAGGTGCTGCTGGCCGTGATGGCGGCGATGTACGCGGTCTACCACGGCCCCGATGGGCTCCGCGGCATCGCGACGCAGGTCGCCAGGAAGGCCGAGGCTCTCGCTGCCCGACTGCGCTCGTACGGACTGTCGCTCGTATCGGACTCGTTCTTCGACACGATCCGCGTTGTGACCCCGGGGCCCTCGCGCCACGTGGTCGACCGTGCCCGCACGCGCGGATTCCAGCTGTTCTGGGCCGACGACGCCACCGTGGGGATCTCGGTCGACGAGACGACGACCGCCGAGGACCTCGCCGCCGTCGCGTGGGCTTTCGGGCTTCCCGAGGGGGAGTTCCTCGGCGCGGGCGATCAGGGTGAGCGGACGATTGCATTCGCGGATGCCGCGCCCCTCGCCGCTGTGCCGTCAAGCCTTCACCGGGTCGAGGAGTACCTCACGCACCCGGTGTTCAACACGCATCGCTCCGAGACCGCGATGATGCGCTACCTGAAGCAGCTGTCGGATCGCGACTACGCGCTGGATCGCGGCATGATCCCGCTGGGCTCGTGCACGATGAAGCTCAACGCGGCGACCGAGATGGCCGCGGTGTCGTGGCCGGAGTTCTCGCGCGTGCACCCGTTCGCGCCCGAGGCCGACGTGCACGGATACCTCGCGATGATCGAGCAGCTCGAGGTGTGGCTGGCGGAGGTCACCGGGTACGACGCCGTGTCCCTTCAGCCCAACGCCGGCTCGCAGGGCGAGCTCGCGGGTCTCATGGCCATCCGCGGATATCACCGCGCCAACGGCGAGTCGGAGCGCACGGTGTGCCTCATCCCGTCGTCGGCGCACGGCACGAACGCCGCATCGGCGGTGCTGGCCGGGATGAAGGTCGTGGTCGTCGCCTGCGACGAGGCCGGAAACGTCGACCTGGACGATCTCCGCGCCAAGATCGCAGATCACGCCAGCGTGCTGTCGGCGCTGATGATCACCTACCCCTCGACGCACGGCGTGTACGAGCACGATGTGCTCGACATCACGCAGGCGGTCCACGACGCGGGCGGTCAGGTCTACGTCGACGGCGCGAATCTCAACGCGCTCCTCGGCTATGCGCGATTCGGCGACCTCGGCGGCGATGTGTCGCACCTGAACCTCCACAAGACCTTCGCGATCCCGCACGGCGGAGGCGGACCGGGCGTCGGTCCGGTCGCGGCCAAGGCGCATCTCGCACCGCATCTTCCGAGCCACCCGTTCTCGCAGCGCAAGGACCACGCGGGCGGCGTCTTCGACGGCGGCCCGATCTCCGCCGCCCCGCACGGCTCTGCGGGCATCCTTCCGATCTCGTGGGCGTACGTGCGGATGATGGGCGCCGAGGGACTGCGCGATGCCACGGCCGCGGCCGTGCTCGCGGCGAACTACATCGCGGTGCGCCTGCGGGAGCACTACCCGGTGCTCTACACCGGTGACGACGGCCTCGTGGCCCACGAGTGCATCCTCGATCTCCGGCCGCTTCGCGAGAGGACCGGCGTGACCGTCGACGACGTCGCGAAGCGGCTCATCGACTATGGGTTCCACGCCCCGACGATGTCGTTCCCGGTCGCCGGGACGCTCATGGTCGAGCCGACCGAGTCCGAGGACCTCACCGAGATCGAACGCTTCATCGAGGCGATGATCGCGATCAAGGCCGAAGCGGAAAGCGTCGCAGCGGGGGAGTGGCCTGCGGGCGACAACCCCCTCGTGGGAGCCCCGCATACCGCGGAGTCGGTGGTCGTGGGCGAGTGGACGCACCCCTACTCCCGCGAGAAGGCCGTGTACCCCGTGCACGCGCAGATCCGGACCAAGTACTGGCCCCCGGTGCGCCGCATCGATCAGGCCTATGGCGATCGGAACCTGGTCTGCGCCTGCCCACCGCCCGAGGCCTTCGCCTGATCGTCCGGTGAGCGACGGGATGCCGGTGCCCCGGCATCCCGTCGCTGTCCGGCGCGCGCACCGCCCTTTTGCCGAGAATCGCAACGGCGCGCCAGAATCACCCCAAGCCTCGCGCGCTCTGGCGATTCTCGAAGGGGGACTCAGCGATGAGCGTCCGGGGCTCGATCGGACTCCGGTACCCGGGCTTCGGCGACCGGGATGGGAGAGCGCGTGGATTGGTCCGGAGAGTCGCGAGCATGGCGGGTTGCGTGGCCGCGACCCGCGGAACTCCCGCCATACGCAGCTTCTCGTCCAGCGCGTGCACGCGCATCACATCGGCCCACTCCCACCGGGCGAATCCACGGACATGTCGGCGGATTCGGTCTTCCCGCCGCTTCTCCGCGAGCAGGCGCCACGCCACCTCTTCGGGATCGGCAGCGCCGTACTTTCCGAAGCCGTCGGATTCGCCGACGATCTCGGACGAGGGCCAGAAGAAGTCGACCCGATCGTCCGCGCCCTCCCATCGGAACCTTGTTTGCAGCTCCGGGCGGTCGTAGCCCAGCCAGTCGATCACGGCGCGGCTTACCGACTCGCCTGTCGACTCCGAGCGTGCGTCCGCGTTCTTCCACGCCCACTCCAGGCGGCGTCTGTTGCGAGGGTTGCGCTGACCGCGCGCGAGAGCGCGGAGCTCCGGCACCTCTGTGAGCCCGAGCTGCCTCGGCGAGATGAAGGCATCCGCGACGGCGAGGGCGAACGCGGGCGGAATCGCGCGCACCAGATCCACGGCGGTCGAGACCGCGTCGGTCAGCGTGATGTCGCCGATCCTGATCGTCGCGCGCGGGTCCACGCTCGTATGGAGCACCACGTCACTCTGACGATGGGATGTCGGCCATCTCGTGTCGAAGACATGCAGATGGCGCGGCTCCCCGAAGATCGGAGCGCCGTGAAGCGCTGCGGCCGACTCCAGGCAGAACGTCGTCCCCGGTCGTCGGAGCGCGAGAGCGTGCACGCGAGCGAGGTAGCGATCCCACGGCTTGAGGTCGTGCCACGCGGAACGCACCGCGTAGACACCGTGGCGCACGCGGACGAGTCCGGGAATCTCGCGCGGCCGCGCGATCGGCGCGCGCTCGTCGGTCACGATCAACTCGAGAGGCGAGCCGCGCAGGGCGAGAGGTTGAGGCATCCGCACATCGTCGCCGCCCGCCCGCTCGGTCTCCCGCGCGTTCGCACGTTCTGTGGACATCGCACCGCGACGCTCCCCCTCGGGAGGAGCCCCGCAGCGCGCTCGTCACTGGACCCCCTCTCCCCGTCGAGAATCGCCGCAGCGCGCGAGGATGGCGGCGATTCTGGCGCGCTGGAGTGATTCTCGCGAATGGTGGGGAGGCTGATGCCGGCGGATGAAGCAGCGAAGTAGTCGCCGGGCTCGCGTGCGCCGACAGGCTCAGGGGGTGGGCGTCGGACTCGGCGTCGGGGTCGTGGGCGGGGCGAAGACCCCCGGCCACAGCGCCGCGGCGACCGGGTATCCGACGAACGCGACGATGTCGAGCAGAGTGTGCGCGATCACGAGCGGCATCACGCGCCCCCACCGCTTATAGCACCAGCCGAACACGACGCCCATTGCGAAGTTGCCGACGATCGCGCCGATGCCCTGGTACGCGTGATAGGCGCCGCGCAGGGCCGCCGTCGACAGGATGATCGCCCACCAGTTCCAGCCGAGCCGGCGAAGCCGATCGAACAGGTAGGCGATGAAGATGACCTCCTCGGTGAGGCCGGCGCGGAGGGCGGACAGCACGAGCAGCGGGATCGTCCACCATGCCGCGTCCAGGGGCGACGCGACGACGGCGACCGTGATGCCCAGCGCGCGACCTGCGGCATAGAGCGCGAGCCCGGGAATCCCGATCATCGCCGCGAGCAGGATGCCGCGACCCAGGTCTCCGCCGAAGCGCGAGAAGTCGAGTCCGATCCGCCGTAGGGCGCTGTTCCCGGGCTCCCACAGCAGATAGATCACGAGCGCCACGACAGCCAGGGCGAAGAAGACGGACAGCAGTTGGTAAACGATATCCCAGAGCGCCTGCGCGTCTTGGGAGGGGTTGACCTGCGTCTGCTGCGCGCCGAGCGGAATCGGCGCGAGGAGTCGGCGCACGAGTGAGAGCGACGAGTAGAGCGCAGATTGCCCCACCGACACCGCGAGGACGAGGCAGATCTCCCACGTCAAGCGCTGGCGCTCGTAGCGACCGAGCGGTGAGGGGGTCGTGGGAACCCTCCGGTCCTCGAGCCGGTTGAGCGAGGTCATCTTGTCAGATTGTCACACTTCGCTTCGATTGAGTTAAGGCTCTGTAACGTTTTGGCCGATCGTTTTGACCATCTCACCACCGATGCTTAGGGTTTTCCCATCCGCGCCACGTTCGGCCATGGCTGACGTGTGCGCATAAACCCTGCACAGGAGGAACAGTGAGAATGAAGCGCATCTCGGCCGCGGTGGCACTCACCGCAGTCGGCGCCCTGGCGATCTCAGGCTGCGCTGCCGGTGGCGGCGATGACAGCGGCGATGACTCCGGTCTCGTCGAAGGCTCGTCGATCACCGCAGCGTGGAACCAGGCGTTCTATTCGATGAACGGCAACACGTCGTTCGGCAACGCGACCGCGAACAACAACATCAACTACTTGGTGCTCGACGGCTTCAACTACTACAACAACACTCCCGAGCTCGTCCAGAACACCTCGTTCGGCTCGTACGAGCTCGTCAGCGAAGACCCGCTGACCGTCAAGTACACCGTCGCCGAAGACAAGAAGTGGTCCGACGGCACCGCTGTGGACGCAGCCGACCTCCTGCTCTACTGGGCTGCAGAGTCCCGTGCGCTCGACACCCCGGACTTCGACCCGGCCGACTTCACCGACCCCGACACGGGCGAGTTCACCGAAGCGTTCCCCACCGATGTCGTCTACTTCGACTCCGGTGCCACCCCGACCTCGGGCCTCGGTCTCGTGACCGAGCAGCCGGAGATCAGCGACGACAACCGCTCGGTCACCATCACGTACGACCAGCCGTTCGTGGACTGGGAGCTCACCTTCGCCACCATGGGCGAGATGCTCCCCGCGCACATCGTCGGCAAGAAGGCGCTCGGCATCGAAGACAACGACGAGGCCAAGCAGGCCGTCCTCGACGCGATCGAGGGCAACGACGCGGCCGACCTCGCGCCGATCTCGGCGTTCTGGAACGGTGGCTTCAACTTCACCGAGATGCCCGAGGACGCCGACCTGGTCGTCGCCAGCGGGCCGTACATGATCAGCGACTACGTCGCCGACCAGTACGTCACGCTCACCGCGAACCCGGAGTACACGGGGGACAACTCGGCGAACATCGAAGAGATCACGATCCGCTTCATCCCCGACCCGCTCGCCGCGGTTCAGGCGCTGGAGAACGGGGAGGTCGACATCATCCAGCCGCAGGCGACCGCCGACATCACCACGGCGCTCGAGGGCATCGAGGGCATCACGGTCGACACCAGCCTCGGTGGCACCTACGAGCACGTCGACCTGCAGTTCGACCAGGGCAAGAACCCGGAGAACATCTTCTCGAACGCGCAGGCTCGTGAGGCGTTCATGAAGGTCATCCCGCGCCAGGAGATCGTCGACACCCTCATCAAGCCGATCATCGGCGACAGCGCCATCGTGCGTAACTCGCAGATCTTCGTGCCCGGTGCCGAGGGCTATGACGAGTCCGTCGCCGCGAACGGCTCGGACGCATACGCCGACGTCGACATCGAGGGCGCCAAGGCCCTGCTCGCCGAGTCGGGTATCACCGACACCTCGGTCTGCATCCTGTACGCGTCCAACAACCCGCGTCGTGTCAACGAGTTCGCCCTGATCCAGGCTTCGGCCGCCCAGGCCGGCTTCAACGTCACGGACTGCGGCTCGGAGGAGTGGGGCGGCCTGCTCGGCACGCCCGGTGCGTACGACGCATCGCTGTTCGGCTGGCAGTCCACGAGCCTCGGGGTGACGAACTCGCTCCCGACGTTCGAGACCGGTGGCATCAACAACCTGAACTTCTACTCGAACGCAGAGGTCGATGACATCATCGCGCAGCTGAACGTCGAGTTCGACGAGCAGGCGAAGATCGACCTCCAGGTCGAGATGGACACGGCGCTCTGGTCGGACTTCTACGGAGTCACCATCTTCCAGTTCCCCGAGGTCACCGCGATCAGCGACCGCGTGACGAACGTCGAGTCCTCGATCCTCGCTCCCACGGTGTTCTGGAACGCCTGGGACTGGGAGGTCACCGGCGACTCGGAGGAGTAAATCGCCGAAACGGCTCGCGCCGAGCTCGCGCTCGGTGAGTGACCGAGGTGGGGTGCAGGTCCCCGAGGGGACCTGCACCCCACCGCGTTAGACTCCTCTCAGCGGCGGAGCACGGGGCCCGGCGTGTCGCCGGCCTCGGCTCCTGCGCTGATTCATCGATTGGCAGGCGGCCACAACATGGCTTCATTCATCATCCGGCGGTTGATCGCGTCGATCTTCGTGCTCTTCGCCGCGACGTTCCTGATGTATCTGCTCGTGTCCTTCTCGGGAGACCCCCTCGAAGACCTGCGGCAGAGCAATGCACCGAACAAAGCCGAGCTCATCGAAGCTCGCACAAAGCTTCTCAACCTCGACGTCCCCCCGCCGCTGCGCTACTTCCTGTGGCTCGGCGCTCTGTTCCGCGGCGACTTCGGCATCAGCATCCAGAATCAGCAGGTCAACGCTCTGCTGGGCAACGCGATCGCGTCGACGCTGACGCTGGTCACCACCGCCACGGTCGTCGCCATCGTCCTCGGCATCAGCGTCGGCATCATCTCGGCGCTGCGTCAGTACACCGGCTTCGACTACGGCGTCACGCTGCTGTCGTTCCTCTTCTTCTCGCTTCCGATCTTCTGGGTCGCCGTGCTGCTGAAGCAGTACGGCGCGATCCAGATGAACAACTGGCTGGCGAATCCGACGATATCCGTGCCCGTCATCCTCGGGATAGCGGTCGTCACGGGGCTGATCTGGATGTCTCTGCTCGGCGGAAAGTGGCGCCGCAGACTCACCGTCTTCGCGGTCTCGGCCGTCGCCACGGGCGCGGTGTTCACCTACCTGTCCGTCACCCAGTGGTTCGCCGATCCGAGTATCGGCATCGTGGTGTACTCGTTCCTGGCGCTCGGCATCGCCGTCGGGGTCACCGCCATCTCGACGGGGCTCCGCAACCGAAAGGCGCTCTACGCGGCGCTCATCGTCGCCGTGATCGGCATCGCACTGTACTTCCCGATGATCAACAACATCCTCAACGGGATGACGCTGTGGTTCTTCCTCCTGCTCGCGGCGATCGCCGTGGTGGTGAGCGGCGCCATCGGCTGGTTCATGGGCTCGCCGGATCGTGGCCCCGTCGTGCGCACGACGGCCATCGTCGGCTTCCTCGTCGCGGCGCTCATCGCTCTGGACAAGTACATGTCCTACTGGGAGGTCTACTCGAACTCCAGTCGCGTCCGAGGTCGTCCCATCGCGACGGTGGGCGCCTCGACACCCGGCCTCGGCGGCAACTTCTGGGTCCAGGGCATCGACCTCTACACGCACCTGCTCCTGCCGACCATCGCGATCATCCTGATCTCGTTCGCCAGCTACACGCGTTATTCGCGTGCGAGCCTGCTCGAGGTGATGAACCAGGACTACATCCGCACCGCTCGTGCAAAGGGCCTCACCCAGCGAACGGTCATCGTGCGACACGCGTTCCGAAACGCACTCATCCCGATCACCACGATCATCGCGTTCGACGTGGGCGCCATCATCGGCGGCGCCGTCGTGACCGAGACCGTCTTCGGCTGGACAGGCATGGGGCGACTGTTCGTCACAGCGCTGGACGCCCACGACCCCAACCCGGTGATGGCGTTCTTCGTCGTGACCGGAACACTGGCGGTCCTGTTCAACCTCATCGCGGACCTCGTCTACGCGGCCCTCGACCCGAGAATCAAGGTGGGCTGACATGAACGCCTCAACTGTCAACGAATCCGACGCCCGCGAGACCGAGGCGAAGGCCGAGGTCTCGATCGAGCAGAAAGAGACCGAGGGGCTCAGCCAGGGCCAGATCGTCCGTCGCCGGTTCTTCCGCCACCGGGCCGCGCTCATCTCGATCATCGTGCTGGCCTTCATCGTCATCCTCGCGTTCACCTCGGTGGGTGTGAACCTGTGGGGGTTGCGGATCCCCGGCTGGTGGCAGTACTCGTGGGACGAGATTCCCCCGAAGGTCAACAACGGCGTGCCGACGATGAGTCTGTGGCCGCTGCAGTTCGGCGACCACCCGTTCGGTCAGGACGAGGTCGGCCGCGACATCTTCGCGGTCGTGATGCGCGGAGCGCAGCAGTCGATCATGGTCATGGTGATCGCGGGCGTGGTGGCCACGATCTTCGGTGTCGTGATCGGCGCCGTCGCGGGCTTCTACGGCAAGGTCACCGACTCGGTGCTGATGCGCTTCACCGACATCATCATCACGATCCCGCTCATCGTGATCGGCTCGGTTCTCGGCAATACGTTCGGCAGCCTCGGCGCAGCCGTGCTGGGCGTCGTGATCGGCCTCTTCGCGTGGACGACGATGGCGCGGCTCGTGCGCGGCGAGTTCCTCACGCTCCGCGAGCGGGAGTTCGTCGATGCTGCTCGCGTTTCGGGAGCGCGTGATCGCCGCATCATCTTCCGGCACATCCTTCCGAACTCGGTCGGCGTCATCGTCGTGAACGCGACGCTGCTGATGGCCGGAGCGATCCTGCTGGAGTCGTCGCTGAGCTTCCTCGGATTCGGCGTGCAGTCACCCGATACGTCGCTCGGGAAGATCATCTCGGAGAACCAGGCCGCCTTCTCGACGCGGCCGTGGATCTTCTGGTGGCCCGGCATCTTCATCATCGCGATCGCGCTGTGCGTGAACTTCATCGGCGATGGACTGCGCGACGCTTTCGACCCGCGTCAGAAGAAGATGCCGAGCGAGCGGGCGATGGCTCGCGCCGGGCGTGCGAAGGGGCCGATGGCTCCGGTCATCGACACGACGCCGTCCACCGACGCACCGAGTGTGACGGTGGGAATGCAGACGGCCTACACGGGCGATGTCGTGAACTTCAACGACCCGCGTCCCGAAGAGCCCGGCGACGTGCAGCACAAGCCTCTCGATCCGGAGCGATGATCGTGCTGCTAGACCAGCAGGCCGATCGCCGTCGCCGCGGCGAGCACCACGATCGCAGCGATCGTGGCCCAGTGCCACGTCACGGTCGCCGCCTCTGGATCCACTCCGCTCGCGAATGCTCCGGCATCGCGCAGCTGCTCCCAGCGGCCTCGGATGAGCTGGGCCAGATTGCCGGTGGGAGTGCTGATGGCATCGGCGGGGCGGAGCTCCCCGGAACTGCCTCGGGCCGTTTCGCCGATGCCGTCGAAATCTTTGGGAGCGAGGCCCAGGATGCGGTGCCTGCTGGGCGCCGGCGCCGCCCACGCCGACACGCGGCCCTGCGCCGTGTGCAGCGTGAGCGAGTAGCGGGTGTCGATCGAGACGATCGACGGCCAGGGCACGAAGTGGGTGCGCAGGACGTTCTCGACGGTGATGCCGTGTTCCTGCACACGCAGGCTCGGACGCCAGAAGAGTGCCCACACCACCACCGCGGCGAGCAGGATCGGCCAGACGTAGCGCAGCGCCGAGAGCGGGTCCGACCAGATGAGGGCGACCACGCCGAGCGCGCACACCACGACGGTCACGACAGCGAGGGTGCGGCCGAAGGCCGGCCGGTAGAGGACCTCCTGGAACGACATGACTTCAAGCTTCGCAGATGGGACACCACGAAATGACTGACACGACGGGCATCGCCGCCGAGATCTCGGCGGCGCATGAATCCCTTCCGGAGATGATCCTCGAGGTCGACACCCTCGGAGTCGAGTTCTGGGTCGACGGGGAGTTCTACCCCGCGGCGATCGACATGAATTACGAGGTCCGCCGCGGCGAGGTCCTCGCGATCGTGGGCGAGTCGGGCTCGGGCAAGAGCACGAGCTCGATGGCGCTGCTGGGGCTCCTGCCGGAGAACGCGCGCGTCACCGGATCGATCAAGCTCCTCGGCCGCGAGTTGCGTGGTGCCGACGACGCGACGCTGCGTTCGCTGCGAGGCAATGAGATCGCGGTGATCTTCCAGGAACCGATGACGGCGCTCAACCCGGTGTACACCATCGGCTTCCAGATCATGGAGTCGCTGCGCTCGCACGATCGATCGCTTTCGCCGAGCCAGGCCAAGGCGCGTGCGATCGAGCTGCTCACGATGGTCGAGATGCCGACCCCTGAGCAGTCCTTCCTCAAGTACCCGCACCAGCTCTCGGGCGGCCAGCGTCAGCGCGCGATGATCGCCCAGTCGATCTCGTGCGACCCGTTGCTGCTCATCGCCGACGAACCCACGACGGCACTCGACGTCACGGTGCAGGCCGAAGTCCTCGATCTGCTGCGCAACCTCCACAAACGCCTCGATTCGGCGATCATCCTCATCACTCACGACATGGGCGTGGTCGCAGACCTGGCCGATCGCATCATGGTGATGAAGAACGGCATCGTGGTCGAATCCGGGTCGGTGGAGACGATCTTCCACGACCCGAAGCATCCGTATACGCAGCAGCTGCTCGCGTCCGTGCCGCACCTCGGTCTGGGCGTGCTCGAGACGGCGGAGGACGTCGCGGCCGAGGTCGTCACCGAGACCTCGACCGTTCCTGCGGTGTCTGCGATCCGCGAGCGCGCGACCGAGGCGGCGGACGAGATCATCGAGACGCGCACACCGGTTCTCAGCTTCGAGGACGTCTCGATCGAGTACCCCAAGCGCGGGCGGATCCCGGCGTTCCGGGCGGCCGAGCATATCGATCTCGCCATCTACCCCGGCGAGATCGTCGGTCTCGTGGGCGAGTCGGGATCGGGCAAGACGACCCTCGGTCGTTCGGCCATCGGCCTGCTTCCGATCGCCGAGGGCAAGCTGACCGCTGTCGGCACCGACATCTCCAACGCCACCCAGAAAGAGCTGTTCGCGATTCGCCGCAGGACCGGCATCGTGTTCCAGGATCCGGCGTCGTCGCTCAACCCGCGCATGCCCATCGGCCAGTCGATCGGCGAGCCGATCCTGCTCGCCGGGATCGCCAAGGGCAAGAACCTCGACAAGCGGGTCGAGGAGCTGCTCCGCCAGGTGGAGCTGCCGTCGTCGTACCGCAACCGCTTCCCGCACGAGCTGTCGGGCGGTCAGCGCCAGCGCGTCGGAATCGCGCGAGCGCTCGCGCTCGCGCCCGAGCTCCTCGTCGCCGACGAGCCGACGTCCGCGCTCGACGTGTCGGTGCAGGCACGCTTCCTCGACCTGCTGCAGGAGCTTCAGCAGCAGCTGCAGTTCGCGTGCCTGTTCATCAGCCACGACCTCGCGGTGGTCGACATCCTCGCCCATCGCATCGCGGTGATGCACCACGGAAAGCTCGTGGAGACCGGCACCCGCGACCAGATCCTGCGCGGTGCGAAGGACCCGTACACGCAGCGCCTGATCGCCGCGGTCCCGGTGCCCAATCCGGAAGAGCAGAAGGTCCGCCGCGAGGCCCGCGCGGCCCTGCTGCAGAGCACCGGAGCCCGCGCCGAGAGCTGATCCGCACCCTCCGCAACCGTGTGCCGTCCGGGTTCTCCCGGGCGGCACACGTGCATGAGGGAGGATGCTCAGGGTCTCCCGGTAGACTGGGGCGGCCGGCATCCCGGCTCCCTCCCTCTTTCGCAAGGACATTTCCATGGCGCACGCCTTCCGCTCCGACCTGCGCAACGTCGCGATCGTCGCCCACGTCGACCATGGCAAGACCACCCTCGTGGATGCCATGCTCCGTCAGACCGGCTCTTTCGGCTCGCACGAGCACATGGAAGAACGAGCCATGGACTCGAACGATCTCGAGCGCGAGAAGGGCATCACGATCCTCGCCAAGAACACCGCGATCACCTACAGCGGTGTGCACAGCGATGTTCCCGTGACGATCAACGTCATCGACACCCCCGGCCACGCCGACTTCGGCGGCGAGGTCGAGCGCGGCCTGTCGATGGTCGACGGTGTCGTGCTTCTCGTCGATGCCAGCGAGGGTCCGCTGCCGCAGACCCGCTTCGTGCTGCGCAAGGCGCTCGAGGCGAAGCTTCCGGTCATCCTGCTGGTCAACAAGACCGATCGCCCCGACGCGCGTATCGCTGAGGTCGAAGAAGAAGCGCACGACCTTCTGCTCGGACTCGCGTCCGATCTCGTCGACGATGTGCCCGATCTCGACGTCGACGCGCTGCTCGATGTGCCCGTGGTCTATGCGTCCGGCCGCGCCGGCGCCGCGTCCGCCAACCGCCCCGAGAACGGTTCGCTGCCCGACAACGACGATCTCGAGCCGCTGTTCGACGCGATCCTCAAGCACGTGCCCGCGCCGGCGTACGACGACGAGGCTCCGCTGCAGGCGTGGGTCACGAACCTCGACTCCAGCCCGTTCCTCGGCCGTCTCGCGCTGCTGCGCATCTTCAACGGCACGCTCAAGAAGGGCCAGACCGTGGCGTGGGTGCGTGCCGATGGCACCACCAGCAACGCGCGTGTCACCGAGCTGCTCAAGACCCGCGCTCTCGACCGCTACCCCGCGGAGAGCGCCGGCCCCGGCGACATCGTCGCCATCGCGGGCTTCGAGGACATCACGATCGGCGAGACCATCGCCGACCCCAACGACGTGCGCCCGTTGAAGGCGATCAAGGTCGACGACCCGGCGATCTCGATGACCATCGGCACCAACACGAGCCCGCTGGTCGGCAAGGTCAAGGGGCACAAGCTCACCGCGCGCATGGTCAAGGACCGCCTCGACCGCGAGCTGATCGGCAACGTCTCGCTCAACGTGGTCGACATCGGGCGTCCCGACGCGTGGGAGGTGCAGGGCCGCGGCGAGCTTGCTCTGGCCATCCTCGTCGAGAACATGCGTCGCGAGGGCTTCGAGCTCACCGTCGGCAAGCCGCAGGTGGTCACGAAGAAGGTCGACGGCAAGACGTACGAGCCGTTCGAGCACCTCACGATCGATGCCCCCGAGGAATACCTCGGCGCGATCACGCAGCTGCTCGCCGCCCGCAAGGGACGCATGGACAACATGAGCAACCACGGCACCGGCTGGGTGCGCATGGAGTTCGTCGTTCCGTCGCGCGGCCTCATCGGATTCCGCACCGAGTTCCTCACCACCACCCGCGGCACCGGTATCGCGAATGCGATCTCCCACGGCTACGAGCCCTGGGCCGGTCACATCGTGACTCGTCAGAACGGCTCGATCGTCGCCGACCGCACCGGTGTGGTCACCCCCTTCGCGATCATCGCCCTCCAGGAGCGCATGTCGTTCTTCGTCCAGCCGACTCAGGAGGTCTACGAGGGCATGGTCATCGGCGAGAACTCGCGCGCCGACGACATGGACGTGAACATCACCAAGGAGAAGAAGCTCACCAACATGCGTGCGGCGAGCTCCGACACCTTCGAGTCGATGACGCCCCCGCGTCAGCTCTCGCTCGAAGAGAGCCTCGAGTTCGCCCGCGACGACGAATGCGTCGAGGTCACTCCCGAGGTCGTTCGCATCCGCAAGGTGAACCTCGACGCCACCGAGCGCGCTCGCGCGACCGCGCGGCTGAAGCGCCAGGACGCCAACGCGTAACGAAGACGATCGGATGCCGTGACCCGGCGCCTTTCCTGGCGCGGGTCGCGGCATCCGTGTTTCATCTCCCACCCGCTCTCGACGGCGGGAGGAGTTCCCGCGCCCGCAACGCCCAGATGGCAGGGATCGGGCCACCCATGGCGTATCGGACGGCGGCCCGCAGCGTAGTCGCTCGGTAGCATCGAGCAGGTGAGCCTGGATCCGCACTTCGATGACGCGCATGCGGCGGGCGAGGGTCGCAGGGCGACGCGCGAGGGGCTGGGCGTGGCGCTCGCGACCAGCGCCTACGGCATCTCTTTCGGGGCACTCGCCGTGGCATCCGGTCTCGACGTCTGGCAGACCTGCGTGATGAGCCTCCTCATGTTCACCGGCGGCTCGCAGTTCGCGTTCGTCGGGGTCGTGGGCGCAGGCGGGCTGGCGGCCGCGGGGTCGGCGATCGCCTCGGCAGGGCTGCTCGGGGTACGCAACGTCGCCTACGGCATGCGCATGTCGCCCGTGATCGGCGCGGGATTCTGGCGCAGGGCCGCCGCGGCCCAGTTCACGATCGACGAATCGACCGCGGTATCGCTCGCCCAGCGGACGCGCCACGCGCGCACTCTCGGATTCTGGGTGACGGGCATCGGCATCTATGTGGGCTGGAATCTGTCGACACTCGCGGGAGCCCTTCTGGGCGACGTGCTCGGCGACCCGCGCGCGTACGGTCTCGATGCCGCCGCGGCGGCCGCATTCCTCGCGCTGCTGTGGCCGCGACTGCGTGCGCGCCAGCCGATCGTCGTGGGCGTCGCCGCGGCGGTCGTGGCGACCATCCTGACTCCGGTGCTCATGCCGGGTCTCCCGGTGATCATCGCCGCCGTGGTGGCCGTGGTCGTGGGTTGGTTCAACTGGTTCGGCGCCGGCCGCCCCGCTCAGGGAGTGGGCGAGCCGGGGGAGCCCGACGACGTCCCGGAACGGGAGGGGATGCCGTGACCATGTGGACGGCGGTGCTCGTGGCGTCCATCATCTGCGTGGCGCTGAAGACGGTGGGGTATCTGATCCCGCCGAAGTGGGTCGAGGCCCCGCGGCCTATGCGGATCGCCGACCTGCTGACGGTGGCGCTGCTGGCAGCCCTCGTCGCCGTTCAGACGCTCGGCGCGGGGCAGGCGGTCGTCGTCGACGCGCGGGTGCCGGCTGTCCTCGTCGCGGCGGGCCTGCTGCTGCTGCGTGCGCCCTTCCTCGTGGTGGTCGTGGCCGCGGCTCTCGTGGCGGCGCTGCTGCGGTTGTGGGGCTGGGCGTACTGACGCTCGACAAGCGGACACGCGAGGGACGCGAGGCACGGGTCCCCGCGCCGGGGCAGCGGCGAGTGGCCGCGAGTAGAGTCGAGGGGTGCGCTCCTCCGTTCCCGCCCGCATCGGCACCTGGCTCATCGCGCTGCTCGTGGGGCTGGTCTATGGTCTTGCGGCGACCATCGCCCACGCGTACTCGATCGGATGGTTCCCGCTCGGCCTCGTCCTCGCGGTCGTCGGGTGCGCGGCGCTGCTGATGGCCGTTCGGCTGCTCACCTCCGACCGCTGGGCGACACTCGCCACCGGTCTCGGCCTGATGCTGACGACACTGGTCTTCTCGGGCAGCGGACCCGGCGGGTCGGTCATCGTCCCCCAGACCGGACTCGCGGTCGTTTGGACGTTCGCGGTGCCGATCCTGGTCGCCGTGGCGGTCGCCTGGCCCGAGCGCCTGCGTCCGGCCGCCTGAGCGTCCTCCGGGCGACGCCCGTTCCGGCGCGCAACTAGACTGGGCTCGTGACGTATGTGATCGCCCTTCCCTGTGTGGACGTGAAGGACCGCGCCTGCATCGACGAGTGCCCCGTGGACTGCATCTACGAGGGCGACCGCTCGTTGTACATCCACCCCGACGAGTGCGTCGACTGCGGGGCATGCGAGCCGGTGTGCCCGGTCGAGGCGATCTACTACGAGGACGACCTGCCCGACGAGTGGCAGGACTACTACAAGGCCAACGTCGAGTTCTTCGACGATGTGGGCTCGCCCGGCGGTGCCGCAAAGGTCGGCGTGATCCACAAGGATCACCCGATCATCGCCGAACTCCCGCCCCAGGAACACTGACGTGGGGGTCGCTGACCTCGCCGACTATCCCTGGGACGCGGTCGCGCCCTATGCCGCGAGAGCTCGAGCCCATGCAGACGGTCTGGTAGATCTGTCGATCGGCTCGCCGGTCGATCCCACCCCGTCCGTCGTCGCCGATGCGCTGCGCGCAGCGACAGACGCGCATGCCTACCCGCAGACGGTGGGAACCCCGGCGCTGCGGGCGGCTATCGCCGAGTGGTACGACCGTCGTCGCGGCGTCCCTGGACTGACCCCCGACCACGTGCTGCCCACCGTCGGTTCGAAAGAACTGGTCGCGCTTCTTCCCCTGCTGCTCGGACTCGGTCCCGGCGACATCGTCGTCCATCCTCGCGCGGCGTACCCGACCTACGAGGTGGGGGCGCGGCTGGTCGGCGCCACCCCTGTCGCCGCCGACGACCCCGCCGACTGGCCCGAAGGAACGAAGCTCGTCTGGGTGAACTCGCCGGGCAATCCCGATGGCCGAGTCCTCGACATCGACGCGCTGGGCACGGCGCTCGCGCGGGCGCGGCAGCTGGGTGCGGTTCTCGCCTCGGACGAGTGCTACGCCGAGCTCGGATGGGACGCCCCGTGGGACGCTGATCCCGTGCCTTCGGCGCTGGATCCCCGCATCACCGCGGGTGACCTGCGCGGCATCCTGTCGGTGTACTCGCTGAGCAAGCAGTCGAACCTCGCGGGCTACCGTGCGGCATTCCTCGCCGGCGATCCTGCACTGGTCGCCCGGCTTCTCACCGCGCGCAAGCATCTGGGCCTCATGCTTCCGCTTCCTGTGCAGTCGGCGATGGTCGCCGCTCTCGGCGACGACGCCCATGTCGCCAGGCAGAGAGAGCTCTACCACCGGCGCCGCGAGGTGCTGAAGCCTGCGGTCGAGGCCGCCGGATTCCGCATCGAGAGGAGCGAGGCCGGGCTCTACCTGTGGGCGACAGAGGGGCGTGACGCGTGGGAGAGCATCGGCAGACTCGCCGATCTCGGGATCCTCGCCGGCCCCGGCCACTTCTACGGCACGCACTTCCCGCAGCACGTGCGGCTGTCGCTCACGGCGACGGATGAACGCATCGCTGCGGCGGCGGCTCGACTGCGCGCGAGTAACACGCTCGCCTCGTGAGGATTCCTCCATCGGATGCGGCATCCCTTTGGCCGTGTCAGCAGTAGGCGTGGCCGCACACTAGGCTGTAGGACGCGGCGGTACGGCATCATCCGTCCCCGCTCCTCGTTCGAATCGGCGCCTTCACGGCATCGCCAGAGCGGGACGACACCCCCGGCACGACCAGAAATCGCGAGGAGGCGCCGTGAGCGACGCGGGCACCCAGCAGGAGAAGGCCACCCTCACGATCGGTGACAGGACCGCCGAGTTCCCGCTGTTGCGGGGCACCGACGGATCGCCGAGCGTGGACATCTCGAGTTTCACGCGGCAGACAGGTCACACGGCGCTCGACTACGGTTTCGTCAATACGGCCGCGACCAAGTCCGCGGTCACCTACATCGATGGGGATCAGGGCATTCTGCGCTATCGCGGGTACCCGATCGAGCAGCTGGCGACGAACAGCACCTACCTCGAGGTCGCGTGGCTGCTCATCTACGGCGAGCTGCCGAGTGCCGATGAGCTCGCCGAGTTCGACGACAAGATCCGCAGGCACACGCTGCTGCACGAGGATCTCAAGCGCTTCTTCTCCGCGCTCCCTCACACGGCGCACCCAATGTCGGTTCTCTCATCGGCCGTCTCGGCGCTGTCGACCTATTACGAGCACCAGTCAGACCCGAACAATCCCGAGCACGTCGAGCTGAACACGATCCGGATGCTCGCGAAGCTCCCCGTGATCGCCGCCTACGCGCACAAGAAGAGCATCGGTCAGGCGTTCCTGTACCCCGACAACTCGCTCGGCTTCGTCGACAACTTCCTGAAGCTCAACTTCGGGGTGCTGTCCGAGGTCTACGAGGTCAACCCCGTGATGTCCCGTGCGCTCGAGCGCCTGCTGATCCTGCACGAGGATCATGAGCAGAACGCCTCGACGTCGACCGTGCGGCTGGTCGGATCGACGGGGGCGAACCAGTTCTCGTCGATCTCGGCGGGCATCAACGCCCTCTACGGACCGCTGCACGGGGGCGCCAACGAGGCCGTGCTCGACATGCTGGCGCGCATCCGCGACTCGGGCGAGAGCGTTCAGCGCTTCGTCGAGCGCGTCAAGAACAAAGAAGACGGCGTGAAGCTCATGGGCTTCGGGCATCGGGTCTACAAGAACTACGACCCGCGCGCCAAGCTCGTAAAAGAGTCCGCCGACGAGGTGCTCACCGCGCTCGGCGTCAGCGATCCGCTGCTCGATCTCGCCAAGGAACTCGAAGAGATCGCGCTTAACGACGCATACTTCCAGGACCGTCGCCTCTACCCGAACGTCGACTTCTACACGGGCGTGATCTACAAAGCGATGGGTTTCCCCACGCGCATGTTCACGGTGCTGTTCGCGATCGGCCGCCTTCCCGGCTGGCTCGCGCAGTGGCGCGAGGCGGGGAGCGACCCGCAGACCAAGATCGGCCGCCCCCAGCAGCTGTACGTCGGCTCACCCGAACGCCAGTATCCCGGCGTTTGACGCGCGAGCCCAGACCTCGCCGCGCGACGCCTCCGGCGATCGGCGTCCTAGGCCAAGGACGTGGAAACGGCCCGGATCGATCATCGATCCGGGCCGTTCGCATTTTCCTCAGGCGTGCAGTGCGTCGTTGAGCGTGACGCCGACGCCGGCGCGGCGGACCGCCTCGACGGCGCCCGTCAGCGAGTTGCGCCGCAACAGGAGTCCGTCGCGGCCCGACAGCTCGCCGCCCTTGACGACCGGGCGGCGCCCGTCGGCGAGCGGAGCCTCGTCGGCGAGGACGATCTTCGTGCCCGCGGTGACGTAGAGTCCCGCTTCGACGACGCAGTCGTCTCCGAGCGAGATGCCGATCCCGGCGTTCGCGCCCAGAAGCGTCCGTGCTCCGACCGACACCTTGTGCGTGCCCCCGCCGGAGAGGGTGCCCATGATCGATGCGCCGCCGCCGATGTCGCTGCCGTCGCCGACGACGACGCCCTGTGAGACGCGACCCTCGACCATGCTCTGCCCGAGAGTTCCGGCGTTGAAGTTCACGAAGCCCTCGTGCATGACGGTCGTTCCGGGGGAGAGGTACGCCCCGAGGCGCACGCGCGAGGCATCCGCGATCCGAACTCCCGGCGGCGTGACGTAGTCCAGCAGGCGGGGGAACTTGTCCAGCCCCTGCACCTGGATGCCTTCACGCGCGAGGAACGGGCGCAGCCGGGTGACAGCATCCGGATGCATCGGGCCGGCGCTCGTCCACGCGACATTCGGCAGGTGGCCGAAGATCCCATCGAGGTTCAGCTCGTTGGGTGCGACGATGCGGTGCGAAAGGGCGTGCAGGCGCAGGTACGCGTCCGGGGTAGACGCGGGCGGAGCGTCGAGATCGACCTCGGTCGCGACGATTTCGACGGTGACGGCGCGACGCGGGTCGGCGACAGCGAGGTGGTCGAGCTCATCGGCCGCCACCTGGGGATCGAACCCCAGCGGGATGCGCCCGTGAGCGGGGGAGGGGAACCAGCTGTCCAGCACGGTTCCGTCATCTGCCAGTGTCGCGAGGCCGACGCCCCACACCCATCGTTCTTCGGTCATGCCGTCAACGCTAGCGCTGCGACGTCGTCTCGCGGGGCGTGGTGTCTCTTCGGCCCGGGTGACGCCGGATCAGCGGATGCCGCGACACGCGAATCTGCCGTGACCTGGGGTTCTCGAGCGTGGCGAGTGGTCTGGAGTGGGTGCGACACGCCCGGGGTGTGGTGTGGATTGGACGGGATGGTGGTTCCCGCGTAACTTATTACTTGTTCGCCCCACAGGGAGTCGGAGAGGCTGAGAGCCTTACCCCCCTCAAGCGGAGAACAACCTCCCTTTTCTTATCACCTCATTGAGGTGGCTGACCTTCGGGTCTAGACTGGGAGTCTTCCTCTCGGAACCGCGGTCGTCGATCGTTGCTGGGTTGCCTTCGGGTGCTGGCGCGCTGATTTGACAGACGGGGCGAGATGGATAAGATAGTGAAGTTGCCCTGCGGGTCTGGCTGAGAGGCTGGGTTGGTGGGTGCGTCCGATCCTTGAGAACTCAACAGCGTGCACTTGTCAAATGCCAAAAAACCTCGTGGCTAGCTTCGG